>NZ_JBYMCW010000004.1:0-56889 GCF_057785995.1 Vibrio sp. QJM3NY_15 | reverse complement strand
GCGCAGGTGGTTGCGCCCACGTCGCCACAGGCCGAGCCCCAAAGCCAAACCCCGTCGGTACGTGAGAGCATTGAGGGGATCACCACCGAGCGCGAGCTGGCGGTGGACACCGTGGCGTCCTTGACCGAAGACACGAAAGTCGCTCAAAAGGTAGAGGAAGTGTTACCCGAGGTGCCTGACGCGTTGGTACGCGCCCGTGAGCAGCAGCAAGTGCAAGAATATTATCGTGCTCAGCAAGCGGCGAGCAGTCCATGGCGACGCTCTAATGGGGTGTCTGAGGCGCCGACATTGACCCAAGCGCCTTCTCCTATTGCCGTTCAAGCGAATGTACTTGGCGATCGTGAGGATTTGCTCTCCACCGATGCGCAGCGACGAAACCTGAAATCGAGATTGGCTGAGCTGGCGAAACTGAAAGAGCGCATTCAATCAGGGCAATATTCGATGGGGGACGGCGAGGAAGCCATCACCGCGATGCAGGCGCAATTTACCCCGCCGCCCGAGGCCATCGTCGGTTATACCGATGAAAACCGTTATAACGCGTCCACCGAAGGGCTGCTGACGCTGCCCATCGGCACCATTATACCGGCGGTCACCGTCATGAAAGCCAACAGCGACCGCTTAGGCACGTTTAAGGCGGTGGTGTCTCAAGACGTCATGGACGTCACCCAAACGTGGGTGCTCATTCCCAAAGGCTCAGAACTCATTATTAAGAGTTTTCGTATGAGCGGCGCGAATGAGGCCATTAATAGTGTGGTCGGGATGAGCGTGCCATGGATAGTGCTGCCCGACGGCAACAAGATTGATACCAGTAAATCGAGCGGTCTCGACCGTGAGGGCATGGGGGGCATCAGCGACCAAGTTGACCATCACTGGATGGAACAATTTTTGGGCGTCGCCGCGTATGCGTTGGTGGCCAATAACACCTCTTATGAGGGAACCGGCAACGACTCTGACAGCAGCTATGAGTTAGAAGTGGCGCAAGGGCTGCGTGATCAACTGGCGCCACACGTTCAAAAATACCTTCAACTGCGGCCAACGAACGTCATTCGTTCAGGCCAAAGCATGAACATCATCATCGAGGATGAGGTCTTCCTCAAGCCTTGGCGAAACATCTACGAGGACTATCTGTGAAATTAACAAGGACATTATTGATCTTGGGGGGCGTGATTGCCCCTCATGCTTTTGCCATGCCACTGCCTGACGTGGACACGCTACAAGTGTCCGCTCGCACGCTTTACCCGCCAGAGGTGAGGACGGTCGGTGAGGCGGCCACGTGGTTACTTGAACCTTTGGGGTACCACATTGTGACGGATTACCCCGCCCCGAAAAGTGCGCAGGGGATATTGATTAAGCCTATCCCGACGGCGGCTAAGATGCACCGTACGATGCCCGTGACACACGCGCTTCAACTGTTAATCGGTGAAGGCAACAGCCTCATTGTGGACAGAGAGCACAAACTCATTACGTTTTCAAAGGGGGTGCTGCTATGAACAAACTCTTATTAATCGGTGGCGCCTGCGTCTTGCTTGCGGGGTGTTCAACTCCGACGTACACCGGACAAGGGGAATATTTTGAATTGGACAACGTCAATCTGGTTGAACGTGATCTATCGCGGCTTGAAAGTGTTCAGCTTGCCGATACCCGTTTAAGCGCCTCATCTTCTGAGCCTTCCAAACGCGCGATTCAACCCATGGCCACGTACGTGGTGTATGAGGGGGAGCCGCTCGGCAGTGCGCTGCGTCGTTGGCTAAAAAGCGAAGGCTATCGCAATGTCGCGTGGTCAATCACGCCCGAGCATCAAGCGCTTTTGGATGCGCCGATGGAAAAACAAGCCTTTACCGGTAGCTTTAAAAAAATCTGGGATGACATTCAAAAGCAACAGGGCTTCAAACTGCACTTGGTGCAAACCACTTACCAGGGTCAGCCCGTGGCAGGGGTGTACGACTTTGACGGGAAAGCGCGCCTGACGTACGTCAGTGGCCAATCCTTACGTGAGGTGGTGAAACAAGTGGTGCTCAATTACGAGTTACGTTGGGGCGAGTCGTTGACGCATAAGCGCTCTTGGCTCGCAAGCAATGATTATCAATTTAGCGCCGATTATTACCTGTTGACGCCATGGGATGACATTGACGGTGCGTTGGCGACGGTCTTAGACGGTTACCCCGTCACGGCGTCTATTTTGGATTCGACCGGACAGGTCTTTATTGAGGAAGCCTTATGAGGTGGATACCCCTATTAATGAGCGCGTTGGTGTTAGCTGGTTGCGCGTCACAAGAATATCAAGACAACATCGAACGCAATAAGGCGGTGCAACAAGAGATCGCAGACAAGAGTACTTTTATTGAAAAAGCGAAGGTGACTCGCATCAGTAAGCCGCCTCAATCGTTCGCTCTGCTGACACAGCCTAAAGGCCATGAATGGATGAAAGAGACCATCACCGTGAACGTCAGTGAGATGCCGTTATCGGTGGTGCTGGAAGAAATCATGGCAGGCGTCGACACGCCCGTCTTTTTTGGTGAAGGCATTAACCCCAATCTTCCGGTGACCTTGAACTATTCGAACGCGCGAGAAGATGTGCTCAACCTATTATCGCGTGAGGTGGGGTACAGCATTGAACATCGAGCGGGGCGCCTTGAGGTCTCGGCGAGTGTGACGCGCACCTTTTCGCTGAACATTCCCACGGGAAAAATGTATGGACAACTCGGCTCACAGGGCAGTCAAACCGAAGGGGAAGCGACCATTGAAGGTCAATACCTGAACGTGAAGTATTCGGATGTGGACATCACCACCGAAGTGGCTAATGACATTAAATCTCTGCTGGGCGGAGGTGAAAAAGCACAAGGTGCAGTCTCGGCCTCCGTCAGCTTAAGTTCGATCACGGTAACCGCGACACCAGACCAAATGCTGGCCGTGCAAACCTTGATTGATCATTATCAGGCTGAACTGTCCAAACAGGTGGTGCTCGATGTGCAAGTTCTTGAGTTTCGCTCGAACTTAGGGACTGAGCGCGGCGTGGATTGGAATGTGGTACGAGATACCGGTGACGGGCTGGTGCAATTTTTTATACCAGGCACCAATACCGTGTCCAAGCAAGCGGGGTATGGCGTGGCTTTTCAGGGCTCTGGCAAGTGGTCAGGCACGGAAGCGCTCATCAAAGTACTAGAGAAGCAAGGCAGCGTCTCAACACAAACGCCTATCACGGCCATGGTGCTCAACAATCAACCGGCACGCATCACGCAGCAAACGCTTGAGCCTTATATCTATGAGGCGTCGTCTGAAAGCAGTGAGGGCGTGGTCTCAGCCAGTGTGACACGCCGCGAAGAGGTGGAAGGGGTGGACTTTATGGCGACCGCGAATGTGCAGCCTGAGTATGTGTGGCTGCGCCTCTCCGGCCAGCTTCAAAAAATCACAGCGCGAGAGACTCAGACCGTGGAAAACATCGATTTGGGCTTTTTAACGAAGCAAAAATCGGAGATCACCTTTGCCAATAAATTACGTTATGGGCAGACCTATGTGATCGCGTCGGTGAAGCAGACCTCAAAAGTGGCGGAGAAGACCAAAAACTTCTGGTCTGACTTATTGGGCGGGACAGGCAGTCAAGATACGTCGGTGGAAACCTTAGTGTTGCTCACGCCTAGAAAAGTGAAATAAGGAGGCATTATGCAGTTACCGCATCGCGTGATTTTACGCGACAAAAAACAGCTTAAACGCCATCGAAAGCAGACCCCCGCCGCGTATGAATGGGTGAGTGAAGAGGAGGGAGGGACGTTTATCCGCTCCTATCATGACGCCCCCGCCGTGAGGCTTGGGGATGCGCTTAAGCAGCAATTAGAAAAATCAGGGGACGCCATAGGCACCCTGATTTTTTTTCAGCCGTTCGACGAACTCTGGTATGGCTGCGCCTTTGACCATGGCGTGTTGGTGCGAGAGCACATCGGCTCTGTGGCCTCATTAGAAGCGCTGTTTGCCTACGAACTTCATCATGCCGAGCACCTTCTGGTGACAAAAAAGAAAGAAGAAGGCCAGGACAGTGAGCCTGCGCTTCCCTTCTTTCCTGATAAGCAAATCCAAGTGCCCCCCATTGAACCCGGTGACTGGCAAGCGTTTACGCTTGCTCCCGCCGCGTCCAAAGGCATGAAAAAGCGTACACAAACCTTGGGGGTTATCGGGCTCATTGGCGGCGTGCTCGCGGGCGGATGGTGGGTTTTATCACCGCCCTCTGACGCCACGTCCACTCAAGCACAGAGCGTGCCCACGCTGACGGAAAAAGAGACCTTCAAGGCCACCTTTATGCGTCAACCGTTGGCGTATCCGCTCATTCTGAATGCCGTCGCGATGGCCATTGAGGCGCAAACCTTACCCAGCGCGATGGTGCTGAGTACGATCACACTCGATCCCAAGGCCAATCTTTTGATTGGAACCGTGGGAAAAGGCGATTCAAGACTCAAAACCCGCCGCGATTGGGCATCAAAAGGAGAGACAAGGCAAAGCCAATGGGATGAGCATCGGGCTCAACTGCGTTCGCCTATTTTACCGACGGCGCCATGGCATGACGTCGATGTGGCCGCATTTTTACCTGATGTCATTGATGCGCTTGAGCCATTTGGTGTCGACGTCAAGGCCGAGCCGGAGGTCTCTCATGGTGAAGTGAGGGCGCATCCTTTTACTCTGACGATGACGGGAGAGTTAGGCGCCTTGGCGTTAATGGCGCCCATTCTGAACGCGTCTTTTATTACGGTAACGGCGTTTGACATGACGCTCAGTGGCGACGCTGTCTCTCAATTAACGTTAAAAATAACAGTACAAGGGGTCAATCATGACCGATAAAAAAACGGACTCGACGTTAAAGCGAGTCAATAAGAAAACCGTGGCGATGGGGGTGTTGGCGGCGCTCATGCTTGGGTGGCTGATTTATGATACGGCGCCGATGTTATTTGAAAGTCCTCCGCCTCCTAAGCCGGCGTCATTAGAAGACCCACTCTTTGAGGAGATAGGTGATACGCCGCCGCGTGACCTTGTGACGGTGTCACCTCCTCCTCAAGTCGTATCGGCAGGAGCCAGCGTGAACCTAGCCCCTACGCCCGTGCTTATTGACACTCAAGCGTTAAACTTGCCTTCAAAAACGGTAACAGTGTCACTGACCTTGCCTCAAGCGACTCAGCGCGCGTTAACGGCGTTAGAGTCTCAATATCAAAGTACGCTTAGTGACGCGGCCAACAAAGCGAAACTCAGCGAAACTCAGAGTGCGAAAGCGCTTCAAGACGCCTTAGATAGGAAGCCTATCGTCATTGAGCGCCCTGTGTTATCGGAGCCGCCCACGGCGCGTGAGCAAGTGGCTAAATTGCAGCTCAAAAGCATTGTTAAGGGCAAGCAACACAGCAGTGCCTGGTTTGAGTTCGGAGGGGAGCTTTTCCCTGTGAAAGAGGGGGCGTGGATACAAGATGTGAAAGTCCATCGCCTGACGAAAAATACCGTCGTTCTCCTTGATAAAAGCGGGCAAGAGCACGTGAAGTATGTGATCCAATCGCGCCCCGTGAGTGAGGAGGTCATCGATGAACGCTGAGCAAATCCTGCAAACTGACACGCTTAAAACGCTCTATTTCACCTCTCAAGACACGGTATTGATGGCCGATGGCACGTTGCAAACGTGTGATTTTGATAGCCCCGCCATTGAAAGCATCAAACAACTGGTGAAAGCCAACCCTGAGCAGTTTGGGTTTGATTTTGAGCCCGATTTACTCGTGCGTTTCACCTCGCGTTCGCACATTACTCAATGGCTCACAGACATCAGCAAGGAGGTGCCGGCGGCGCCTTCCACTTCTCTTTTGCAGCAATCAGAAACCGCCACTCGGGCAAAGCGCGTGCTTGAACAAGCGGTCTTGAAAGGCAGCTCTGATATTCATATTGAATTGTTCAAACATCAAACTCGCATCGAGGTGCGCGTCGATGGCCGCATGACGGAACTCATGAAGCCGATTGGCGAATATGAGTACGGCGAATTGCTGATTGGTTACCTCTTTAATGAGCTGTGTGAAGACAAAGATGACGATTTTCATGTGGGCACCATCAACAATGGACGATTGTCATTACCGCTTGATACACCCAATGGGAAAAGGGAGACCCAGTGGCGACTCGCGTACATTCCTGCCAAAGACAAAGGCGGTCAATGTACGCTTCGTTGGCTCAATAAGGAAACCTCAATCCCGATGTTAGACAACATTGGCTGGGAGGCCGGACACGTCAATGTGATGCGCGACTTCATGAACAGCGCCAGCGGCATTTGTTTGATTGCGGGTCAAACGAGCTCTGGGAAAAGTACCACGATTGCGGCGGCGCTCAGTGAAATGAAAAGGCAAGGCCGCTCCATTAACACGGTGGAAGATCCGGTTGAGTTTGATTTGGGGGTGATTCAAACGTCCGTGACCGCAAAACAAGGTCAAGACAACCACTTTAATGCGTACACCAAAGCGCTGCTTCGGCACGACGTCGATATTGAATCGCACGGTGAGGTGCGAGACGGAGTCGGGGCTATGGACGTATGCCGAAAAGGGGAGACGGGACAAATCATGTTTTCCACGCTGCACACCTCCAGTGCGGTCGGTATTGCTCACACCCTTAACGAGCAAATGCTCGTTCCCAGTGCCCTACTGGCGGCGCCGGATTTAATGAAATTGTGGATATATCAAACGCTGGTTCGAACCGTATGTCCTCATTGCGCCTTATTGCTAGAGCAGGCAAAGGAAACGTGGTCAGAGCAACAAAAAACGCACTTTGCTATATGGCAAGCATCGATGGCTTCATTTAACCCAAAATCGCTGCGCTTTCGCAACCCCGAAGGTTGCTCGCAGTGCGTTGAAGGGGAAAAAGGTCGCACCACGTTAATTGAAATGGTGGTGCTCGATGATGACGACCGCGCCCTCATATTATCGCGAGATTATCTGGCGTGGTTAAAGGCGCTGAAAGTCAAAGGATTCAAGAGCGTGGTTGACCATGCCAACTTGAAGATATTAAGAGGGGAAGTGGATATTTTCAGTGCGGCTGGGCGCGTTGATGGTCTGTTTCCTAAAGACACGAACGCCGTGTACCAAGGCTTATGGGAGGAGGTGAAGGATGAGCGTTCGACTTAACCCTCAAGAGCAAGTGCGCTTAATGGGCACCATTGAACGGCTCGCGAAGGCGGGGATGCCACAAAAAGCCATCGCGCAGCAATTGGTGAAATTTGGCAGTAAAAAGGAGAAGGCGGTTGGGCAAGTCTGCGCCCAGACTCTCAAACAAGGTCGATCATTTTGTCAGGGATTGGAGCCTTATTTGACCAACACGGCCTATTTGGCGCTGCTCTCTGGCGATCGTGCTGGTCGTTTTACTCAAGGCGTCAGTGACGCGCTTGCCGCGCTGCACATGGCTAAATCGAGTACCGGCTCTCTCGCCGTGGTATTGATTAAGCCGACGCTTGGGATGATGGCGGTCTTGGCTTTGAGTGCGATGGCCAGTGCCCTGCTATTTCCAGCCTTAGAGGCGCAACTTCCCCGTACAAGGTGGGATGCATTGAGCCTAGCGGCTGATGTTTTTGGTTTGTTCTGGTTGGACTATGGCCTGTTTATCTTCACGTTCTTTGCGCTACTGACCGCCGCGCTTGGGCTATCTCTTGGGCGCTGGACAGGGCATTTTCGCTCCCGTGTCGATAATTGGCCGATTTACCGCCAATACCGCCACATTCACTGCACCAACTTATTAACGGCGACCGCGCACCAAATCGCGATAGGGGTATCGCTCAAACAAGCGCTCACCCTCTACCAATCTCATGCCCCTACGTATGTGGCGGCTCATATTGGACTAATGCTGCAAAACATTGGGCGAGGTGAAACCAATGTTGGGCATATTTTTGATACCGGCTTATTGCTTGAAGAAGAGATGGACAGTCTGAAAGTGTTGGGCGGTATTGGGGATACGACGGCCACGTTAAAACAATCGGCATCGATGCACGCTGCAAAATTGCATCAAGAAATCAACACGCTGAAATCCATGGGGCTGATTGGCTTCAAGTTGATGGCGGCGCTCACGGGCATGTTGCTCATTTTTGGCGCGGTGTTGCTGTTTTTCAACATCGCCACTCGTTTAATTTAAAAAGGAAACATCATGAAAAAGACAATGAAACTAAGCTCTACTCGTTTAGGTCGCAAACAACAAGGCGCGGCCATCATGGACAATCTCATTGCGGTGGGGTTTGTGGCGTTAGCTTTGGTGTTCATCATCGCGCAAGTCCCTAAGCTGCAATATCAATGGAACAAAGTGCAATTTCAATCTCAAGTTTCGGAGATTGTCCAGGCGACGGTCGCGTGGAAAAAGAGTCGTCCTAACTTTGATACGGTCAGCCTCAATAAAGTCTGCCTTGATGGCGAGTTATCGAACAGTGTGTGTGGCACGGCAAACGATGGTAAATCGACGAACCCATTCGGCGGGGATTGGGCGGTGACCGTGAACACGGGTTCAAAAGGGCTTTTTGATGTGAAGGCCACCTTACCCTCAGACCCCGACCGCGTAGTGAGCTTAAGTAACACCATGTCAGCGGCCACACGTGGTAACTGTATCGAGGCAGCGGGTTGCTCGACCATTGCCACCACGGGCACCGATATCACGATGACCTTTTAATCATCGCTTTGGAGTCTGCGCTCGCGCAGGCTCTAAGGCAAGGAGGCTCTATGCCAATAAGGCGTCAACGTGGATTCTTATTGATGGACGTGGTGATGACTTATGGGGTGTGGGTCGTCGCGATTGCGGCCACCCTTGCGGTGTTATTACCTAAAGCCCTGACACTCACCGAAGCCGTTCAAATTGACCGCACTGTCATGCAGCTTCAAGAGCAAAGTGAAGCGCATTACTACCAACAAGTATTAACCACGCGCTGTTTACCTCAAACGGCGCTGTCCCTCTCTGATTTACCCCCTTTAACACCCGATGGACTGGCGCATTACCAAGTGGGGTATCGACAAAGTGCCGCTTCCAATACGCCGCCTATCGGTATCGAGGTGAGCGTCACCCTAACGCGCCCCCATTCATTGAATACGGTCGCCGCGTATTCCGCCCCTGAGCGGATATCGCCGTCTAAGGTCTTGATTTATTTTACGCCCTTAGTCGTCGACCTACCCGATTGGGCGCATTGGGACACAACAACAGGATGCTTAAAATGATGCACCGAAGAAACAAACAACAAGGCTTTATCATCATATCAATGATGGTGGTGTTTGGTTTTCTCTCACTGGTCGGCATTCAGTGGGCGAACATGCAGGAAAAGCGCAACGTTCAAGCCAACGCTAACTCGTTTTATCACCATGTACTGCACTTACGCCAGCAAATACACGCGTACACAGCAAGACAATTTCAAAAAGGCATCGCCATTGATCAAAGTGCACTTTTTCCTAGCCGATTGGACAGTCTCGTGCCGGAGTTTTATGCGCCTTGTTCGACTACTGACAATGCAGCGGGGCGCTGCAAACCTTACGACCAAACCCCTTGGGGGAAGATAAACAATAGTGACTACCGAATCGTCGGGGTAGGTGGAACGCCGTCTAACCCTGATTTTTATCGCGCGGAGCTTGATATCAAACTGCCTCCCGCGAGCGATGACGCTTATAAGTACGAACGCGCCGCTACCTTAAGTCTGTTCTCAAAAATCCCAAGCATTGTGTTTGATGAGCCGAATAACCTCATCACCCTTCGCATTGACCGTCCCGATAAAGCCTTTGCTTACGACGGGTTGGTCAAACGCAGTGGGGATGATTCGACGCTGCTTGGGGATTGGGATATTGGGGGAAACTTTGGTATCACCAACACCAAAGATGTGTCACTTCGAGCCAGTAATGGCTCGCAAATACCGGTGAGCTCAAAATTGTCAGAATCCACTACCGCGAAACATGGGGATTGGGTAGACAAACCTCAGTGTATCCGAGGTCAAACGGCACAAGCGAACCTATCGATTTCAAGTATTGACGTTGATACCCGTTATTACACCCTCCTTGGTGGATTGAAACCTTACATCTTGTCGCAAACGGCTACCCGATGGCGAGTTGGAATATCGATCAGCGTCAAGATAAACAGTACCGGTCGAGAGACCATATTAACCAGCGGCGAAGCGTTATTAACCGCGTATTGTCGCTAACAACGAAAAGGAAATGACGATGAAAAAACGGCTGTACCCAATCATCACCACTATCATGGTGGCCACGTTAGCGCTGCCCGCATCATCCAAAGTAACATTGGATGATGTGTACGCCGCCGATGCACCGAAACGAAAGCTAG
Organism: Vibrio sp. QJM3NY_15; assembly: GCF_057785995.1. NCBI lineage: Bacteria > Pseudomonadati > Pseudomonadota > Gammaproteobacteria > Vibrionales > Vibrionaceae > Vibrio > Vibrio sp. QJM3NY_15. The sequence continues at coordinate 46,593 of NZ_JBYMCW010000004.1, read as the reverse complement.
ATTTAGAAAGGAATGCCGCCCATATGGCGCGACATAGTAGTCCAATAAAACCAAATTATTCTCCGTCAACTCCCGGTCAAGTGGTGGAGTATTCTACAGGGGGGGAGACAACTTCGGTCATCACTAAAACGCTTAAGCCAACCAATGGTTGGGCATGTGCTTTGAGTAAAGTCAGTGGATATTATGGTCGAGGATTAAAAGGAACAGATGCGCATGTCTATCAATCGAGTGGATACTGGAAATTAACTTCTGGACGGGCGAGTTGTGGGGGGTGCGCCGTCTCTGCTAAAGCCATTTGTTGGGAGACAAAGTAACTAAAAAAGCAAGAGGCATGTACGCCTCTTGCTTCATATAACCTTCGATCATAAGAAAGGCAAAATCAGAACAAAAGATCATAGATAAAAGCCTATTTAATCAGATAATTAAGGTACTTAATTGTTATAATAGAACTCTACTAATAAAGGAATGCGGTCATGAAAAAAACACCCATCGTACTTGCTCTGTCTCTCTTATCTAGCCCTGTTTTTGCTATTACCAATGGCACCAATGTGGATTGGCAAAATGATTTTGATGACATGGTTAAAAACAACTGCACCGGAATGATTGTCGGAGGCAATCAACTGTTAACTGCGGCTCATTGTACAGTTTTAACTAGTATTACCTTTGCTGACGGTACAGTTACGGATGCCGTGGCTCGTGACGATCACCCTAGCTATTTGTACTCAAGCTCTGGATCTCAATACGATGTATCTATATGGACGTTACCTCAAAATGCTAAGACACAAAATATTCGTTATTTTGCGGATTTTAACACACCGACTGTGGCGATTGGAGATTCGATTAAGACATATGGTTTTGGTGATGGTGTGAGCGCCAGTAACCCATTAGCTTATGCAGAACTGGTGGTCGATAAATTAGCAATTTTCACTGATACGTTAATTACATCACAAGCTGTCTCAGGAGAAACTATTCAAGGAGATAGTGGGGGGGCGTGGTTAAAAAACGATAAAGTTGTGGGAGTCCTTTTGGGGGGGAGTATTCTTGGCACGTATGGTACAGACCTTCACTACGCTAAAGACTTTTTACTCGAAAAAATCAATGGTTGGCATTACCCAACGGTTCTGAAAGGCACGGGCACTCAAACGATTAAGGTTCAGTCTTTACATCAAAATGCCGTGGTGGATGCCGCTTATGTAGCCGGTGACGTCACGATCACGGGTGGTACATGTCAAACTTTACCAACGATTAATGCTTTCGATACTTGTACGTATGAACTGAATGTAACGGGCTCTGGCCAACTGCACCTAACCACCAATGAAGTGATTGATATCAATCCTGTTACACCAACGCCGGTTCCACCTCCGACAACGACCCCAAGCTCTGGCGGCAGCGGTGGTTCTCTTGGCTTTTTATCTCTACTTGGATTAGCTGTGTTTGGACGTTTAAGACAGAAGTAAGGTGAGTTATGGATTACAAAATCAACGACCCTGTGGTACTTGAAATGCTTGATGGGAATGATTGGCGCGTGATACACACCACTTACCGTCAAGCCATACGACTGCTCAGAAAAACGCATCATCGCGGTTATTTGTTGTACCGCGAAGGCCAGCGGTGGGATGGAACAACCTGACGCTTTCACGTCGTTCAATTGTCGGCTTCACCTTGCCCCAACAAGCGTTGCTTATTGCCGTCACACTGAACCTTATTGGATAATATTGTGATACTTTTTATCAACACACTTTTACTGTTCATTTTCCTATATAGATTACTGACCTTTTCACATGTCCCCTCAACTAAGGTAAATCTGATACGGGGTATCAAAGGTATCGTCATTTTGCTGGTCATCGCGGTATGGTTAGTGCCACTTCACCTCCCTTGGTATATCAATGGAGGCGTTCTTTTTTTCTCTGTGTGGATAGGTTTTTGTTACAGCGTGACTATTAACCTTAATGAATTAACCTTATTGAGCCTCACGCCTTCATTGAGAAGTAACCAATATCATGTTCATCTATCAAGTTTAATTCAGCCTTTCACAAGAGACACGTATCGAGAGCTTGAATTGTTAATTGAGTTACTTCCGAAATACAATGGTCAATCACTCATACTGACGTCGCCTTTATTAGCCAAGCAGGGTTCACTTCGTAATATGGAGCAGTTGAAAAAGCTTCCTGTTCATATCGAGGCTTCTTATCACTCTTATTGGCGTTCGCCGCTTGAGTTTCTCGTGTTGTGTTATTACAAACACATCAAACGAGAGAACATACTTCAACACTCGGATTTATCAAGGCAGTATCGATTACTTCTTACTCTTCGCTCTTAGTTAGAGTGGATAGCATAAGGAAATAAGCGAAGCCTTTTCTTATGCTATCTGCTATGCAGGTAGGGCGTAGCCCGTAGGACGGTATAGAGTCCTGATCAGAATGAACTTTTCGGGGAAATGTGTATTCCCATAAACCTTACCCCAACAACTTCAAAAACCGAGTTCGCTCGCTAGAGCATAAATGCTTCCCCAAATCCCCTGAGATTCATTATTTCTGAATTCATGGCTTTGAAAATTTTAGCGAATAGGAAGTGTTGCTTTAGTGAGCGCCCTTATACTGGCTCTGCTGCATAATAAAGTGGATTCGTTTATCATGAGCGTACTGACTAATAACACCTGATCCTTTATGCCTGTGTCCAAACCAAGCTTAATCAATGCCAACTTCAAAAGATTCATGGGAAAACCTAAATTGCGAATAGAGAATGCGCAATTTCTTGATGACTTACTTGGCCATACGAGTTTTGGTATTCGTTGCCACCAGGGCAAGCTTTCAATGAAGGTTGAAAACGGTTATTTAGCTGAGCATCGTTACACCCAAGGCAAAAAAGAAGCATAGATGGAAATGGCTATGCTGCAGCAACGCTTATTTCTTTCTATGCAATAAAAGATGGATCACTTCATGTTCATCCACATGGTCGACTGCCACGCGATAAATGCCATTGGCCTGCACCGCTTCAATGAGTGCTTTCAAGCGTTCGGTTATCACAGTCATGGCCAATGGTTTGATTTGGTTGTTGTCTTCATCAAACCCATTCTCAATGCCTTTCTCTTTCATGTAGAGCGTATCCCTTTCAAGGTCTTTTTCTGAATCTTCCAGCATCGAGGGGAATTGATGCTGCTCAAATAGACCGCTCAACATGATGTAGAGTTCATCCGCCTGTGAAAACTTAGCCTGGTACTCAAGGTTAAGTCGATTGATATCCCATAACTTTTGCTCAAGGCTGCCAGTTGCGCGGCGCCCAATACTGAGCATGGTTTTGATTTCATTTTTACACGTCAAAAACTGAGGCTTTTTCAGTTTCGGTTTAATGAATTTCACTAACAGTTCATTTCTTTTTTTCGTTGTCCAGAACCCGCCTTGCTGACTCATGGTGCAATAAAGCGCGAGCAGCGCATTAGTCACAAGCTCATCAAGGGCTTGATAGTGTTTAAGGTTTCGACTCATGAACTCATTCTATCTATTCAATTGAAACAAGAGTTTACCAGAAAATACCCCACATCACCTGAGAGGAAGCATGAAGCGACGTTGCCTTATTTTAATCCCCCTTTTTATGTCTGTTTTTTTACTCTCGTCATTCGTTCACAGTGCTGGTCGAGATTATAGCGGTTGGTCTTCATCGCAAGGGTGGCCACTCTCAAGTGGCACGTCCAAAGTCAAAGGCTGCCTTCGTTATTGCGAGACCATCAATAAGTACGCAAAGCACTATCAAGTGCCTCCAGAGTTGGTGATAGCGGTCATTACTCAAGAGAGCCGTTTTGAAGCGCGCGCTCAGAGCCCCAAAGGGGCAAAAGGTTTAATGCAATTGATGGACATGAACAGCGTGGGTATCGACCCTTTTGATGTGGATTCCAATGTAGGGAGAGGCACCGCCTTACTCGCCCGATTACTCAATCAATACGATGATGTTCGGCTTGCTTTAGCGGCTTATAACGCGGGGGAGGGTAACGTTCGAAAGTACGGGGGCATTCCGCCCTTTAAAGAAACGCAGCACTACGTCAGTCGAGTAGTGGCTCATTATGAACAATTGAAATGAAAGGACACCTGATGGAACAAATGAATAAAAACTCGATAAAACTCCTCCTCTCAATGACCTTTTCGCCCCTCCTTTTGGCTTTCACTTCCACCGGTTACAGCTCACAAGTCAACGCAGCGAGTGATGCTGAGTGCGGTATTTGGATGTGCTTGCCGACAGGATTTGGGCAAGGGTGTAGTGACTCAAAAAAGGCATTTAAAAAACGCATCAAACGTTTTAAGCCGGCCTTACCTAGCTTCTCTTCATGCCTCTCCAAGACGGATAGCGGAAGTACCACCGATAATTTCGATTCAAAGACCGGTTTCGCAGCTCAAATAGGCGCTTATAAAGAGTGCATTAAGACAAGAGATACAGGGAGTAACAGCAACAACTCAAGGACGATATGCGTTCAATGGAAAACGCATCCTGAGACCATCATTAAAGACACGACGTGTCGAATATCGAACCGTGATGGTGAACGTTCACGCACCCCAAAGCACTGCACAAAGACGTTGCGATATACGGAGGTCTATCGCAATGGTCAACGCTTTGGAAACACACACTATTACTGAGTTACCCACCGAAACGGTGGATAACAAGGTGTTAGATATTAAAGCGAACCATTAAATAAATAACCCCATGAAAAACATTCATAAATTATCAATATTGGCTGTAGCTTTGAGTTTTCATGCTCATGCAACCATGCCGCTCTCTAAGCCAATGCCAATTGATTTAGAGCAGCTGTTAACAATCCAAAGACAAGCCTACCGGCTATGTCTTGATGATGTTCAAAGGGGGTTAAAAGAAGATAAGGAGTGCCAGATTGAATTGAACACTATCACAGCAACAGAAATGCAAATCCAGCACCGTCAAAAATAGCTAACAGGAATCGAAGATACCATGTCAGACGCAATAAACATCATCGCCCGCAAAAAATTTAGAGGCTTACTTTATGTTTAATCCTGTATTTAGGCCAAATATAGCCTCAACCTATGAAAGCTCATTGAGAACGTTCACGGAGAGCATTATGGGTCATATTGTACCGACAGAGATTAAAGTCGGTGCGTATCGAGTAGGGACAGGATGTTTCCACGTTTTATATATTAATGATGCAAAACTAGATACCCAGCTAGAAATTACGATAACCGACGGTGGAGTAGATATTCCCGACAAAACCAACTGTTTAGACTCTTTGCGCGTTGGTCATATTCAAATTGGCGTTCTTGATAGCATGGATGTGGTTTATATGCTCAACCACCTCTTAAACGCACTGAGTGCGAAAAATGAGCATCTGAATATTTCAAACATTTGATTTTAACAGGTGAACATATGCAAAAGAGAACAATTACAGCACACCAAATTACCATTGGCATGACCATTCGTTGCCCTCTCGGGGGCGACGAAATAACGGTGACCGACTTGGTAGCGGTATCCGAAAAATCAATAGGTATAGGCTGTGAAAAAGGCTATGCCTCCTTTGGTGTAAATAACGAGTTTGAACTCCTTAAGTCGTACGATTTAACAAAATGTAATCCTAATTGGATTCGTGAACAGCTTGAAGAAGAACGAGAAACGGCGGATTGGTATCGTCGATTAGATTCACTAGAAAACCAACGGGAAGGTTAATCATGCCAAACACAATAAACACGGTGTTTGGTGAAGTTCCGGTAGAGAAAGAGTACCAATGGTCCTGGGTAGAGGAATATTTCACGCCACTCAGAGAGTTGTATGAAAACCCTGATACGACGGAAATATTCGTCGACCGTTTTGACTCTATATCAATAGAGAGAAACGGGCGGTTAGAAAAAACAACCATCACTTTTGACAGTAACCAATCCTTTCAAGACTTCATCATTCAACTGAGTACCGCACTCAACCAACCGCTCAATTCTTCTTCTCCTATTCTCGATGCGCGCCTTCCTGATTGCTCAAGGGTGTGCGCCACTCTGCCTGATGTGACACCACAAGGCGCAACGATGACGTTACGAATTGCCCCTAAACAGCACATAAGTGCGGAGCAGTTGGTCGGTTTCGGAGCGTTGAATCAAGACATGCTTGATTACTTAATTGAAGCAATCAAAGTGGGTAAGAACATCATTGTTTCTGGCAACACAGGGAGCGGTAAAACAACATTGTTACGCGCCTTAGCGCGTTACATCCCCCTGACCGAGCGAGTCATTATTTGCGAAGACACGCAAGAGTTATATATCGACTGGCTTCCCTATGCGGTTTCGCTTGAGTCCCCTAAACGAAGCGATAGCGACGTGGAAATGAAAACCCTAATCGAAACCTCCTTACGGATGAGGCCAGATAGAATTTGGGTGGGTGAGATAAGAAAAAGCAGCGCGGCTGACGCTTTTTTGCAAGCCATCAACACCGGTCACAGTGGTTGTATGACCACGATTCATGCAAACGGTTGTGATGATGCACTGTCACGCCTTCAATATTTAATCGCGTCGCAAGGGATGATTGATTTTGATTTGGCACACAAGCAAATCACCGGAAACGTTGATGTGTTCGTTCATGCCAGTAGGCATGAACGTTACGGACGAAAAATCACGGAGATAGCGGAAGTGACGAATGGCACACTGGTTCCATTATTTAAGTTCAATGGAACGACTCACTCCTCCCTTAAAAGGATAGATTCATGACCATTGAAAAACCAGATTACCCATCACTCATCGAGCAGTTGGCCAAAGAGGCTCATCAAGGCTGTGGACTCAGTTATGAACTCTATAGCCAACGTTTTCAATCATCCGTCGATGCGCTTTTAGAACGTTTACCTAACAACGAAAGGGATAACGTAATTGCTCTTGCCAAAAAGCATGACTACGTACATGAGCCACCCAATCATGCACCCATTTCAGCGTCGGGTTGGGATGATGACATTCAATATTGCTCTCACGGCATTGATATTGATTGCTGTCCAGCAGGGTGTGGTGGATGAATACCATGATAAACAGAGAGGCCAACATGAACGAAATACCGCTATCAAAATCCGAAGAAGAAGCACTAGAGCAAGAGTGGAAAGAGCATCAAGCTAAACTTAATAAGCTGCATCAAACAGTCTATCAAAGAATGGCAGGGTATGACTTTTTAAGATATTGCCGTATGCCTTTGTATTTTCGCGCAAGAATAAGAGAAATGCGGATAGGTGACACTTTCATTATGGGGCGGATACGCCACACCTATGAAGAGTTGAATGACTTTGAGGGTGTGCTTGAGATTTACATCGAGAAAGAAAAGCACCAAATATACCGTGCCCGCTCTAACTTCAACTTACTGACAAAACCATCGCGAGCTCATGTTTTTACGGAGTTTACATTCAAACTTGAAAAGGGCGGTGACTTCGCGTTTACGGGGTTTGAGGTCCAACGGAACGAAAGTGTACGATTAGATAGTTAAATTATTGATTTTATATGCATTTCCCTCAATTTATCTTATTCATTTCAGCAATGAATAAGATGGCGAGCTGAATATCTTCAATTTATTGCCGAGAGTGACCGTGTCGCTCGTTAGTTCGCTGTTATTAACATTCGATTTTTCACTATGAGCCTTTGGCTAGTCAAAATGTCATTTAAAGCAGTGAATTGACCAAAACGCCTTTCTAGGAATAATAAACACCTGAAATTATTGGTATGCTCATTACTGAATATAATAATGAGCAACTGACTGATGGCTAAAGACAATTACCCTTTCCCTCATTCCCGGTCGATGTATTGGTCTGATCCAAGTACGACGACAACCTATAATGAAGCGGTCGCCATGTTTGAGGCGCAAACCGAACAACAACAAAAGATGATGAAAAACCCTATCGTCGCGCCTAAAACTCAAACATTGATAGACCAAAAGCAAGCGCAAGCTGAAACTGTTGCGAAAATGAGACAAGAGACGGCCTCCTTCGCTCCTAGCTCCTCTCCTTCTCCGAGTTTAGGGAGTATACCCACGTCTTCCCCTCTAGCGTCTCCAGAACGGAATGTTCTCTCTGAAATTCCTACCGAGGTTTGTCTCGATAATGTGTTTATGCTTGGTTGGTATCAGGTTGAAGAAACAGGGCAACTAGATTTGATGTGGGATGGGCTCTTTACCCCAGAGACTTCTCAGAAAACAATCAATTTCATTAAAGGTCAGAATCGACATTTGAATTCTTATGTAAGGCAGGGAGAGATAGTTGTTCTACCGACAATGAAACCTGTTGAGGAGAAAGATAAGCAAGCTCTCAAGGATTTAAAAGAGGAGGCTCAAGCCGCGAGTACTGAACTGGCTAAGCTGAACAATGAAGAAGTGGCGACATTGCATCGTCACTTTGATTTATTCTCCCATCAGTTAGAAAAACGCATCAGAGAGGATGGATTACCGAGTGATTATTATGCTCAGGTGTCTACTGGCGTTGGGGCTACGGCTGCGATTGTTGAGCAGAACTTAAAGAACATCCAAAATGTTGTTTTAGAGATTAATGATTTGTATGCGTCACAAGTGGCTATGGCGAGCCGAACCGGTGGAATGAATTACGGTTCGTTTATCGCAGAGCGAGCGACGTTATTTCAAAAGTTGGACGGCTCGTTTGCGATGCTCTCCAAGCGCAGTGTCCAAATCCCAGCTTATCGTCAGGTTAAGCGTAATTTAAAGCTCTCCACTAAATCGGTAATTCATCACGCGGATGAAATATTGAAATCGGGTTTTGTGCCAAGTCTTGGAAAGAAAACCGCGAATATTGCTAAGGGTATCTCTGCTGCGAGAGGGTTAGGTTATATCGGTCTAGGTATTGGCGTTGCGAGTGGCGTAGACAGCATTTATGAAGCTTGCAAAGTAGGCGGCTCTGGCGAATGCGGAAAGACAACGACCCGTGAAGTTTGGGGGTTTATTGGTGGTTGGTATGGAGGGGTTAAAGGAGGCTCTGTCGGTGTTGGCATTGCTTTGGCTGTTGCTGTGACGGCATCCGCCCCTGTGCTGGCTATTGCTGTTATTAGTGGTGCTGTTGTTGGCGGTGCTGTAGGTGGCGTTGCGGGAGCTGCATCAGGTAAAGCCTTAGGTGACTTTATATACGAAAGTGTTGAAGAAGCTTTGGAGTAAATAAGTGTTGAATTGGTTAGTGGTTATTTTGGGAGCTTATGCTACCGCTTGGGCTGTTCCAGCAGTTATTATGAACGCTATCGTGTCTTTAGGTAGCTTTAAGCATATTATTTTTATTGATCAGCAGCTAGCAAAAGACCTAGATAAATATTATGACGAAAAAGGCTATATGCGGCCTAGATATCAAGCATCTTGGGAGATTGGTAGTCGCTGTTTTGATTATTGGGTTAAGTATCCATTTATTCGTAAACGATCCACCACTGACTCTGTAAAGTTTAAGGTATTTATGTGGATTAATACATTAGGAATGTGGAGTGTGATTATGGTTTGTTTTTTAGCTTTTATTAAAAGAGGGCTAGGTATTTCATTCTGATTTAACTTAAATGCTTTAGTGCATATAAATAACCCCTCAAACAAGCGCAAGTTCACTACTTGCGCTACTCCCAACAGATCAGTAAAGACCTTATTGAAATATAACGAAGGATAGAACATAGCTGTCAGCCTTTATAAATAAAGGGCTGACAGCTTACATTAGACTTTTCGCTAAAATGGGCGCAAACCCCATCAATGTAAAATTACCTCATGAAATGTCGTTTAATATCTTATAAACCGTTGACCTAGCAATTTTTAATTGACGTGCAATTTGCGTAGCTCCAATGCCACCTTTATATAAATCATGTACTTGTTTTCTATCAATAGAGCGTTTACGACCAAACTTAATTCCTTTTAGCCTAGCTTCTTGCCGCCCCTCATTCGTTCGCTCCAATATTCTTTGTCGTTCAGCTTGGGCTACGGCGGATAAGATGGTGACCACCATCTTTCCCATTTCGCCTTCAGTGCTGATCCCATCATCTAAAAACTTGATGGCCACACCTATACCATCAAATATTTTTATCAAACTGATCATATCCGCGGTATCACGACCTAATCGGTCCAACTTTTTGACTAGAATCACATCACCTTCTTCCACTTTCATTTGAAGTAATTTGAGTCCTTTCCTCTGATGGCTACTGCCGGAAGCTTTGTCGCTAAAAATTCTACTCGGTTTCACGCCTGCACTTTTTAGCGCCTTAATTTGAATATCGAGTGATTGTTGATTGGTCGATACGCGAGCATACCCAAATAACCTCAAAACTGTCTCCTATATCGAATAGTAGACACTTCTTGTCTACTATTCGATTTTGTCGATTAAATAGACACTTATAAGCATCTGTTTTATGGTGTCTTCTAAATTATAACATTTCGGACAGTTGCGAGATTGTTAATTTTGAATCTGTGGGGAAAGAGTATGCCAGTAGATTTTTTGACCGATGAACAAAAGCAAAACTATGGGTGTTACGCTGCTGAGCCAAATGATGTTCAACTGGCTCGTTACTTTCATCTTGATGAGAGAGATCTGGCATTTATCCAGCAGTGTCGTGGGAAGCACAACCGGCTAGGTATTGCACTGCAACTGACCACTGTTCGGTTTCTCGGTACGTTCGTTACCGACTTAGCTCCGATTTACCCCAGTGTAAAACAGTTTGTCGCGAAACAAATTGGAGTCCGTCACACACAAGTGCTAATGCGTTATGCTCTACGCCCCACAACTCATCGTGAACATACCTTTCTAATTAAAGAGCATTACGGTTATCGTAATTTTGGTAGTTTTCCTTGGTCCTTTCGTTTAAAGAGGCAACTATTCACTCGAGCATGGTTGAGTAATGAACGTCCAGGGCTCATGTTTGATTTTGCTACCGCTTGGTTACTTCAAAATAAGGTGTTGCTACCTGGCGCCACAACATTAGTTCGCTTAATTAGTGAAATTAGAGAGCGAGCACAAAAAAGGCTTTGGAAGCAATTGGCTTCTCTTCCTACCCAATGGCAAAGCGCTCAGCTGCTTGAGTTATTGGAAGTTCCAGAGGGGCTGCGTTTATCACGACTTGAATTATTAAGAAAAGGACCCACCAATATTAGTGGTCCTTCCGTTCTGAGCGCGCTCTCTCAATATTCTACTCTACGTAACTTAGAAATTTCTAAACTGAATTTTACAGGCCTTCCCCTTATACAACTTCGTAATTTGGCTCGCTATGCGGGGATGGTTTCTGTTAAGTATATTTCTCGAATGCCAGAGGAACGAAAACTTGCCGTGTTAACTGCTTTTGTCAAAGCACAAGAGATCATTGCTTTGGATGATGCCATTGATGTACTTGATATGTTGATCACTGACATCACACGTGAAGCAAAAAAAATCGGTCAAAAAAAGCGACTGAGGACATTAAAAGATCTTGATAGAGCGGCTCTGCTTTTAGCAAGAGCCTGTTCTGTTTTATTTGATGAAAATACAGATGACGAGATGCTTAGAAAGTCGATATTTAAGCGAGTATCGGAAGAGAACTTACTTAAGTCTGTAGAAAAAATAAATGAGATCGCTCGCCCACAAAACAACTATTTCTATGACGAAATGGTTGAACAATATGGGCGCGTCAAACGTTTTTTACCGACAGTTTTAGAGGAACTTCATTTTTCAGCGGTTACCGCTGGGGAGAACATGCTGGAAAGTATCCACTATCTTACTGAGCTAAAAAAGACCAAAAAGAGATTTTTAGATGGAGCGCCTGAGCACATAGTTAAAGCATCATGGAAAAGGCTCGTATACGATGGTGACGGCCGCACCCAGCGTGCTGGTTACTCTTTGTGTTTCTTAGAGCGTTTGCAAGACTCATTGCGTCGCAGAGATGTCTGGGTAACTGATAGTGACCGTTGGGGAAACCCCAGAGAAAAGCTCTTGCATGGTGAGGCGTGGCAAGCTCAACGGGTTCCTGTTTGTCGGGCACTTGGCCACTCAACTAATGGTCACGAAGCCATGCAGCAGCTCGCGAGACAATTGGATGAAACATGGAGAGAAGTTGCTGAAAGGTTTGATGAAAACACAGAAGTTAGTATCTGTACCGATGGCAAGCACCCATCTTTGACCATTATGAATTTAGATAAACTAGAAGAGCCTCTGTCATTAAAGGCACTCAACCATCGAGTCAAACAATTGATCCCGCCAGTCGATTTAACGGAGTTATTATTAGAAGTTGATGCTTGGACAGGTTTTACGCAAGAATTTACCCACGTAAGAGAGTCCGAAGCGAGAGCTCAAGGTTTACACATAAGTGTATGTGCAGTGTTGATGGCTGAAGCTTGCAATATCGGTCTTGAACCACTGATCAAATCCAATGTTCCTGCCTTAACTCGTCACAGATTAAGTTGGGTTAAACAAAATTACGTTCGAGCTGAAACATTAACTAATGCGAATACTAGACTCGTTAATTTCCATATAAAACAACCGTTGACAAGTGCTTGGGGAGACGGAAATGTAGCTTCCGCAGATGGAATGCGTTTAATAGCCTCCGCAAAAACAGTAAATGCAGGTCCGAACCGAAAGTTCTTTGGCTCTGGACGTGGAATTACTTGGTACAATTTCATATCAGATAAATATTCTGGCTTTCATGGAATTGTGGTGACGGGAACGTTACGAGACTCACTTTATGTATTGGAAGGAATACTTGAGCAACAGACGGGGCTCAACCCAACTGAGATCATGACAGATACTGCTGGCGCTAGCGATATTATATTTGGTTTATTCTGGCTGTTAGGGTATCAGTTCTCCCCTCGATTGGCTGATGCAGGAGAGGCGGTATTTTGGCGAGTAGACAAGTTTGCTGATTATGGTCTGTTAGATGATTTAGCTCGAAGCTGCACGGATCTTTCAAAAGCCGAAGAACAGTGGGATGAAATGATGCGAACCGCTGGATCGTTGAAGCTTGGCACCATTCGGGCATCCGAATTGGTTCGCTCTTTGCTCAAGAGCAGCCGTCCATCAGGCTTAGCTCAAGGCATTATGGACGTTGGCAGAGTAAACAAAACATTGTACTTGCTTAATTATATAGACGATGAAGATTATCGTCGCAGGATTTTAACACAACTCAATAGGGGAGAAGGTCGGCACGCAGTCGCTAGAGCAGTTTGCTATGGTCAACGTGGAGAAATCAAAAAGCGTTATCGAGAGGGGCAAGAAGATCAGCTAGGCGCTTTAGGCATCGTTACCAATGCCATCGTGTTATGGAACACTCTCTATATGCAGGAAGCATTAAATTGGAAGCGGTCCAATAATGAAGAAATTATAGAAGAAGATATTTCTCGGTTATCCCCACTAATATACAAGCATATCAATATGTTAGGTCATTATACCTTTACGTTGCCGGAAGACTTAGAGAAAGGAGAGTTAAGATCCTTGAACGTTGGTGAAGGTGATAAAAACCGAGTCGAATTCGAATTGTAGTAGATTAAAAATCAATGACTTAACCCTCTAAACGTACACTTTCGTTCCGTTGGACCTCAAACCCCTTTACCGGTGACGAAGAGAAAGGGTTATTCAATCAAAAGAGATTTGCACTGACCTGTCGTTACTTTAATCGATTGTTAGCCTCCATCCCAAAAGAAGATCAGGACATCTACTTTGAACAAGGTGTTCCCCCTTGCTTTCACGGCATCACATTAGATAAGAACGGTTTAACTCGTAGCTTTTACTACAAACGAGGGGATTCTTGGGATAGCCGAGTGCAATATCAACTTACTGATGAACAAATGCCAAAACCGATGATGGCGTGTCTCATTGACTATGCAATGTGCTCTGGAGTTATCGACTTTAACGAAGACAAAAGTAGACTGCCGGAGGATACCTATGAATAAGTTATCCATCCAAAAGTTCGCTCTAAAGCTGCTTCAAAAACTTCATATTGTCGCCCCTAATTTAATCTCAAGCTCACATGAAGCGAAATCGTTAAATAGTTCCTTAGTCATACCAACGATATTAGTAGACGCGTCACCAGTCGTAGATCTTCATTGTGAAGACTGGGAGAGAGCAAAGCCAACAACAGGAAAGTATGAAAATTGCCTCCTTAATACACTGGCCTTTCAAGTTGTTCGAGTTCGCAGCCTTATAGTCGAAGCTTTACTGAGATATACGGTCAACCTAGATGATCTAGATAGCGAAGTCTTGAATAGTATCATCGAGACTGGTTGGAAAACCTCAGATGTAATCGAGCACATAGCTAAAGAAGCGGTTGATGGTCAACTCTCTCCGAGCCGCCTTATTCAAGATTTAGAAACTGCGGATTATCTATTAAATAAATTTGAATCAATACTAAAAACTTCACCTTCTCATCTACCGAGTTGCGATGAAATAAACGCTTTAAAGCAAGATCTTTTAATTAGGAAGAAGACCTATGAAACATAAAAAAACTGTCGGGATTACTTTTAATGAATCTCTTGTAAACGTTCATAATGAATTCGAAAATCAAGGGCTGAGTAAGCCATTTGTTATCACCGTACCTGATGATATTAACCCAGACATGCTCAGTAAAATGATCTGCACTGAACTCCCCAAAGGACGGCCAATAGTTATCTATAGCAACAGTTTGTTTCCAGATAACACTCCTAAACTCACTCACATTGCTCCTCTCTCAATTCAATAGCTCAATACACGTTAAAGGAATGTTCAATGCAAGACATCATCAAGAAACTCAGCAATAAACGACAAGCGAATGTGTTTTTTAAAGACACCGAGTTAACACAACTCACTCGCATTATAGAGACACTGCAAAGCGTCAAAGATGAGAAGGAACTGAACACTCAACTAGAAGCGGAAGCCGAAGAAAAAGAGCGCCAAGAATTGGAAGCTATACGCACTCAAATTCTTGAAAAGGGGCTCAACTTTGACAAGTTAGCGTCGCTAATGAAGCCCTCCAAGAAACCCCGTAAAGTAAAAAAGTCGTCCACTGAAAAAACGAAACCTTGTTACATTTTTGACGATAACAAACGTTGGAATGGTGAAGGTGAAGTACCACAAGAGCTGCAAAGTCTGCTTGATGAAGGTTACGAGTTGGCCGATTTTTTACAATCTGAGTAACACCAAATCTTGTCAACATCCTCCCTTACCACACACAAGATTTTCGACTTTTCACTTCCTATTCAACTCGCACAACTTTGCTTTGACTTCACGTCAAAGTACTTCCTTGCGTCACCGTTTAATGCCGACTTTCTGATTCTTTCAATCCCCTAGGATTGTTAAAGAAAGCAGAAAGTCAGACGCATTAAGAGGGCGCAAAAAACCAAACCGACAACAACGAACGAGAACGACGAAGTGGGTATTCGGGCATTCCATGCCCCCACGTAGGCGTTTGACTGAGGCGTTGAAGGTGAAGGTTTTTGCTACGTGAAGAGTCTCAAGCTCCGCTTGAAGCGAATCCGTAGCCCTAGTTCAAAAATCATTCCCGCGCCCCCTTTAGGGGAAACGAGCGCCCCCTCTGCGGGGAGGCCATCAGGACTCGGGAATGACTTTTTTTTGAATGCAAAGGCGTTCAGCCGGAGCACTTCAAGCAAGGGAGCCCCGACCGCAGATTGAAGCGAAAGAGCGTCAAGCAAGGGAGCCCACGACCGCAGATTGACGTGGGGGAGCCGAAACAAAACGCCCGCGTCCAGCGGAATAGCGAGACCTCTCCAGAGGTCGATTTTTGTTTTGGGGGCTTGCCCCCGAAAACCGTTGAGCAGGCGAGACCAAGCATCTTAGGTTAGTTGAAAAGGAGGAATTTGAGCAAAGGAGCTTGCGACCGCCAAATGAGGACTATTTCACCTTCCTAAAGTGCTTGGTCTCGCGTAGCGATACGGTTTTCGGCTTCTTTTGCTCTTAGATTGGAAAGTAAAGTTTGAGGACGTTCAGGACGAGGGCTTTATTTTCTAATCCATTGAAAAAACGCAGTTTTGTAAATGATTATCCCTTTAGGGATAACCCGCTGAGTTTTCGTCCAGAAAACGATTTAGGGCGCTTTTCCGATATACAGAACCGATATGTGAAACCGATATGACCATATATCAGTTTTACATATCGGTATTACATATCGGTTTTTTAGTTAATAAAAGGATAACCATGTTAGACCGCATCGAATATCAATTTTACGTTTTAGTGATGAATATCTTTTCATCGCTGTATCTGTTTACCTTTTATTGGGGGGCGCTGCTGAGCTTTTTGTCTGGCTTATTTATTCCTGTTATGTACTTCGACAAACCAGAAAGAGACGATCTCGACACGTGGTTTCGAAGGATCATCATTGCAGCCGGAGTGCTACTGTTTATCTTTGGAACACTCTCTAACTTGAGCATTCCCGCTTTGATCAATTGGGCAAAAGCGCTTCACGGTGCGCCACTCGTTAATCTCCATTACTCTCTCTCAGAGTGGCTTTTAATCCCTATCTTTGGAGCCGGTATATTTACCCACTGGTGGGGACGTCGTCACCTATCAGGCAAAATTAACCAACTCAAAATAAAGCACACCAAGCGAACCGAAGTCGCACGTGACGAACGCACCGACGTACGAAATGTTCGTGACTACTTACCCGAAACGGTGGACTACGATCCCGAAGATCACATCGATTTAAAAAAGGGCGTATTTGTCGGGTTAGACGTTAACAGACAACCGCAATATATCCCTTTAAAAGATCTGCAAAAACAACATGCCGACATTTTAGGGACGACAGGCGCAGGTAAAGGTGTGGCATCGGGTTTGATTTTGTACCAACTAATTCAAGCCGAAGAAGGCGTGTTTGTACTCGATCCAAAAAACGATGAATGGGCACCGCATCTTCTCAAAGCCGCATGCGAAAAAGCAGGTAAACCGTTTCACCTTATCGACCTTAATAGTCCGTTACCGCAACTGAATTTATTGGCGGGCGCAACCCCCGAACAGATTGAAGAACTGTTGGTTGCGGGGTTTAGCTTTGCAGAGAAAGGTGACATTGCCGACTTCTATCGAATTGACGACCGTAAAGCGGCAAGGCAATCCCCACAAAAAGCAACGGAAGAAGAGCGCGAAACGTTCACTGGCTTATTTAATTCCGCTCATGTTCAAGGAATGAAAGATACCGTTAAGGCATTCTATGGAAAGATGGAAGAACTCTCAGAGGTGAATTCTGTTAACGCCCCTGACGGTTTAAACATGCAATCCATATTTGATGAGGGCGGTTGTTGTTACATCATTGGATCACTCAGAAACGCAAAAATCATCATGACACAAAAAATGATTTTGATTCGACTGTTTCAACTCGCAGAGATGCGCGACCGCGTCAACAGCACCCCAAAGCCCATCGCCATTTTCTTGGATGAATTGAAATATCACATTTCAAAAGCGGCAATGGAAGGCTTAGGGGCAGCGCGAGATAAAGGCATTCACATGTTTTTGGCACATCAATCTGTTGCTGATTTACGAGATTGCCCTGCTGATTTAAACAGTGATGCGGTCGTCGGAGCGGTCGTAGAAAACACAAAATTTAAGTTGGTGTACAAACTTCAAGATCCCGAAACCGCCGAATGGGTAGCGAAAATGTCCGGCACTATTTTAGTGGATGATGAAAGCCGTACGGTGGAGTTAAACGCCGCCCTTACCGAAACGGTAGAAGGTCGTCGAAACATAAGGCTGGCTGAACGATACTTTGTTGATACCAACATGCTGCTCAACTTGCCGCCTTTTGTGAGTTATATATTCACAGCAACCGAAGTACCCAAACCCTCATTAATTTCCCCCATAAAAGTGAAAAAGAGCACGCTTGAAAACTTTGAGGTCGTACGACAAAGAGAATTAAAAGTCAGCGAAGAGGAGACCATAAATACAGCGACCCCCACCTCAAATCAATCCGACGAATTAACAGAAGATGCTCATCACGAACAAACGTCGACACTTCATCAAGATCTTGACGAGCCATTACCTCAGCAAAATGAAACGACTGAGACAACCGAAAGTAGCAGCACTGAGAATAGTGAGGTGGAAGACGCAATGTACAATTTTGAAGTAGTAACAAGTGACAAGATCACCAACGAAAACGATTCAGAAGAAACACAACATGACATGGCCTTTGAAACGATAAAGAAAGACACAACGAGTGGCGATGAGTCTCCCAATACAGCAAATCTCCCCCCTTCATCACCAACCAATAACCCATCAAATAAAACGCATCAACAAGAATCCCCGCAAGAAAATAAAGCCTCTGAGGACGCTTGTCATGCAGGGTTAGAAGCATTAAAAAACAGCTAAGGTAAGGAACTAACATGCACCAACTTCAATTTAAACCACTCATACACCTTTGGGATAGATCGGTTTATCAATCTGGCTCCTCTAAGTCAAAAGCTTACGACGGCCAATTTGCCATTAATGCGCTTTTCTCGGTTGAAGCATTTTCCACGAACCCCAAAAATCCCAATCCAATTTTTTGCCGAGACGCACTAGAAATATTCCTGCAAGAGATCCGCGCGGTAAGAAAAAGCATCCAGACTGAGCACTCGAAGAGAAAAAGTGAATGGGGTGATATCAATCTGGTGCCGTTTGTAGCAGAAAAACACCGCCTTGAAATGAAGATCGACGATAAACGCTTATGCCGCAGCACGGGGCTTTTATTAAAAACATTTTCATCCGCCAATGACTACCTCTTGGACTTACATCGAGCGCAACACAATGAAGAACTCTCGGACAGCGACTTCTTGGAATGTCGAGCAGCATTGCTTCAATCCATGAGTAGTTTGATTCACAGCATTGCAACCAAAAACCAAGTGTTTCATGTTGAACGTAAAAAATTGGAGGGCATAAATGAATAAAGGTATGCATATAAATGACGCTTTACTACAAGGGAAAAAACTTGAAATGAGTGTACTTTCGTTTTTGCATCAAGAGATATACAGTAACTTTGATAACTTAATGGCCCTGATTAAAATAAAGCAACCCAACCTTTCTCGGTTGTTAAAGAGAATGGTCAATAAGAGATTATTAGAAAAACATTCACTGACATTAGACACATGTAAAATTTCACTATGGGGGATAACCGACAAAGGAATACATCTAGTCGGCGACAGTGATCACGCACCAATGCACTGCTTTACACCAAGTAGAATTAGTTTAGTCACGCTTAATCACACATTAATGAACCAAAGAGTTTTCATTGCACTTAAACATTTGAATTGGACAGGTTGGACTAATGCTGACCGTCATACGTTTAAAAAAATGTATCCTATCTCTCATCGTCCCGATGCCATCGTCAGCCCACCTTCAGGAGGAATGGTTGCTATTGAGACAGAATTGACGCTCAAAACACCCATCCGATACCGCTCAATTATGAAGAGTCACATCCAAGCCAAAAGCAAAGGTTTTTGGGGGCATGTGATCTACGTGGTTCGAGATGAAGAATATAAAAAAATGCTCAACCGGCGATTTGATAACATTAAATTCATTCCCTTTGATAACTCACGTCATGACTTTGAAAAGTATCGCAGCATGGTGTCCATTTTTACCTTAGCCGAAGTCAGCCAACTCACTCAAAGTAACTAATCCCTTAAAATCTTAACTATCAGCTCTCTCGCTGAGGGCTAATGCTATCTGGAGAAAATCTTATGCGCGTATTCATCGCAGAAAAACCATCCCTGGCTACCGCCATCTTTAAAGGACTTGGCGGCAACCCAACGACCGATAAAAAAGCCGGCTATTACGAAAAAGGGAGTGACATTGTCACGTGGTGTTTTGGCCATTTGCTGTCCCTCAAAGATCCCGAAGACTACGACAGTAACCTCAAACGCTGGACACTAGACAGTCTACCGATTCAAACTCGATTCCCTCCACAATATAAACCTCGTTCCGATTCTAAAAAGCAGCTCGATACAGTGATTGGTTTCATCAAAAAAGCGGACTCGATTGTTCACGCCGGTGATCCCGATCCGGAAGGCTGCTTACTCATCGATGAAATCCTAGATCACGTTGGCAACAAGAAGCCGGTGCAACGTCTATTGATTGCTGATTTAAACGATAAACCCGTCAAAGCGGCGTTGGCCAACATGCAGCCTAATGAGAAATTCAGACCGCAGACGAACAAAGCTTTGGCACGCTCTGTTGCTGACCAATCGTTTGGATATAACCTAACGCGCTCTTATACACTCAAAGCAAGAGAGAAAGGGTTTGATAACGTTCTCAACATTGGTCGTGTCATCAGCTCTTTGGTCGGTATGGTGAATCAGCGTACCTTGGCCAACCAGAATCATGAAAAAAGCCATTATTATGAGCTCTACGGCACCTTTGATATCGAAGGATTAAAGGTAAAAGGCAAATTACAGCCCCACGATGAGCTTGAACTCGATGATAAAAGCCGAATGATTGACCGGTTTCAACTCGAAGTCATTAAGGACGCAGACAAAGGTGAAAAAGGCACCGTAGAAAAACGGGAAGTCAAAGAAGAAAAGCGTCAGCCGCCCATGCCTTTTAACTTATCCAAACTGCAAATTACGGCGTCAAAGAAGTGGGGTTACAAACCCAAAGAAACCCTCGATATTGTTCAAAAGTTGTATGAAACCCATCAATTACTGACGTACCCTCGAAGTGATAACCAATATCTATCTGAAGCGCATTTAGAGAATGCAGCCAACATCCTGAGCGCCATTCAAAAAACCAGCCCAAACCTGGCCGCATCTATCCAGTCCGTAGAACCGACCTCAACTCATAAAGCCTTTGACGGTTCAAAAATAGAAGCGCATCACGCCATCATTCCAACAGAAAAAGACGGCGTAGGCATTGCGCTGTCTGATAAGGAGAGAAACATCTATGAGCTCGTCTCTAAACACTTTGTCGGTCTGTTCTACCCTGAGTCCGTACGAGAGAAAGTGACGGTAGACATTGGTTGCTGTTTAGGGCGCATTTACCGCGCCACACAAACCACAAGACTGACACTAGGGTGGGAAACGCTTTTTAAGGGTGACAATGAAGACAAGCCCAATGACAACACCGATGATTTAAAACCTTTACAGCAAGGTGATGCCGGTGTGTGCGAAAGCCTAGACATGCTGACCAAAGAAACTCAACCGCCTAAGTACTTTGATGATGCCAGTCTTTTGAAAGCTATGACGGAAGCGGCCAAGTTTGTGCAAGATCCCGCGTTACGAAAGCAACTTGAAGCCAAAGACAAAAACACCAAAGGCGAGAACGGCTCTATTGGTACAGAGGCAACGCGAAGTGGCCACATCGAGAAGCTGGGTAGCCTCAAGCACCTCATTAGCGTGCAAAAGGAGAAAGGCTATAAGAACCCTGTCTATAAAACGACAGAATCTGGACAAGAGTTCTGTGCCTTATTGCCGCCTGAAATCATCATGCCGGATATTTCTGCGATTTGGGAGGGTGACTTAGACAAGATAGGTAAAGGACAGTACAGCGTCGCTGAGTTCGTTAAAACGGTAGACACGTATATCCATGAGCGCGTGAACCAAGTCAAAACCGAAGGGGTGCCTATCACCATTAAGGATGGGATAACCTGTCCGAGTTGTAATGAAGGGTTATTACTCAAACGAAAAGGGAAGAACGGAGCGTTTCATGCCTGCAACCGTTATCCGGATTGCAAAACCACTTTTCCTGATGATAATGGTAAACCTAACTTAAACCCCAAACCGAAAACACCTCAGCCTCAAGCCAGCGACACTGAATCCTGCCCTGAGTGCAATAAAGGGTTGATTCGTCGAGCCGGTAAACGTGAAGGTTCATTTTGGTGGGGATGCAGTGGTTTCCCCGCGTGCAAAGTTCGATTTTTTGACAAAGACGGGAATCCAGATCGGGATAAAGGCGTACTTTAATTTTAAATAGGAGTTTTATGGCAGTCTATAATATCCGCTACTTGGATAAGGAAAAAAAGACTATTAAGTCAGAAACCGTTTACATGCGATCTTTACCAGCAGCAAAAACAAGCGCCACCAATCAAGCCACAGAAAGCACCTTTAAAATAGAAATTAGCGACGTTGTCGATAAACTCCTTGCCTTTCGTTATGCGACAGGCAAGTGGGATGAAACAGAAAAACCAACGACTAAACAAGGAAATGAGATGAACCGTAAAGAATTAGTTGATCATATTGCAGAGAAAGCCGACATCAATAAAAAAGAGGCTGATGCCGCACTCAAAGCCATCATCGATGGCATTACCACCACATTAGCCGACGGCGACGACGTGACTTTGGTGGGCTTTGGGGCATTCAAGATCACCCACCGCGCAGCTCGCGAAGGACGCAACCCGAAGACCGGTGAAGTCATTCAAATTTCAGCATCAAAAAGCCCAACGTTTAAAGCAGGGAAAGAATTGAAAGCTCAGGTGAACCCTTAAGCTTTTGTTTTGCTCCACGGCCATAGTCATCATGACTGTGGAGCATAACGTCGGAAAACATTAAAGTTACCGATCACATACCGAGCAAGACCTAGGTTAACTGATTTTTGGACAAAACCTTGCCAGTGCTTTTGCTAAATTAGAAAACCATCAATAACTAGGGGTATGTCAAATCTACTTGTGAAGAGCTAGTGCGATGAGTAGCATCGCACTAGCAAAAGTATTGGTTTAGGTGCACTAAGTTACGTTACGTTAAATTGCAGCCTTGAGACCTATTGGGTCACATTAAAGATGCTCAATTTCACCAGTCGTAACTAAAGTGGAAAATTGATCTGCTGTTAAAAACTGAACCCCTTGCAACTCAGCTTTTTCAATTTTTTGGGGACCTGCGCTAATCCCGCCGACTAAAAAGTCCAGTTTTTTCGTCACAGACTTTACGACATTAAAATTATGCTGTGATGCCAGTTCGATTAAGCTTTCCTTTTCAGAAACTCCAAAACCTGTAAAACAAACTTGTAGACGCTCGTCCTTAACTTTTTTAGCTCTAAGCGAGTAAATCAGTGCCCATGCATCAGAATCTGATAATTGCTCAACTTCTTTTTGAGTTAAATCTGTTTTAGATAGCAATATCATTGTTGGTTTTTTACTAGCCATTTAATTACCTATTTTTTTCGTTCTACTACTTACTGGTTGACCTATGGGTGTATATGGAACCGTATCAGGAATTGTTTTGAGTTTAAGTTCAGCTACATAATCAGAATCAGTAAGGTAGTTTACACCTAATACCTCACATCCCTCGACAGACTCACCAATCCTAGGAACCACATCTAACTCAATATCATTCTCATTACTCAATGTACTAATTACTTTAAACTTCATAGACACAACTCCCTTTTAATCAAAAAATGGCTTAACGAAAAGCACTAAATCGATATCATAACAGAGATTTAAAGTTCGAGTTTTTAGCTGAAAATCTTGTGAGCCCCCGATAGTAATGTCCGGTTTGACCCATTTAGAAATGTCCTCTTTTATGTCTTATCACCTAAAGAGGATTCACCGGAATGTTGATAACCATGAGCACCAAAGAACTAGAAAAAATCAAAATATTGCAAGACGTGATCGAGCGTCGAATACGTCAGTGTGATGCCGCAAAGCGATTAAACATATCCCCTAGACAAGTGCGGCGACTAGTCAGGAAATTAGAGCAAAGCGGTCCATCATCGATCGTTCATAAGGCCAGAGGTAAACCAAGCAATCGATGCCACTTACCTGAATACCGCCTGACAGTCTTAAATACGATTAGAGAACACTACCCAGACTTCCCTCCCACTTTCGCCAAAGAGAAGCTATTAGAGTGTCATAACCTTCCTGTAGGACTAGAAACGCTGCGTAATTGGATGATTGCGGACTTGATCTGGAAACCAAGATCTCAACGTAAACCAAAGGTTTACCAACCACGGCATCGACGTGACTGTTTGGGAGAGCTTATTCAAATTGACGGTTCACATCATGATTGGTTTGAAGGTCGTCGCCCTAAATGCTGCTTGCTCGTCTTTATCGATGATGCCACAGGTCGCCTGATGAACCTACGATTCAGCGAAACGGAATCCGTCATTGATTATATGGTTACTACACGTGAATACGTCGAAGCTCACGGAAAGCCACAGGCGTTCTACAGTGACCGGCACGCAATATTTCACTCCAGCACCAAAAAAGGAATAGAGGCTAAAAACTCGACTCAATTTGGTCGTTCATTAAAAGAGCTCGGCATCGAGCTCTTTTGCGCCAATAGCTCACAAGCTAAAGGTCGAGTCGAACGAGCCAATTTAACGCTCCAGAATCGCTTGGTGAAGGAAATGAGGTTAAGAAAACTAGACACGATAGCCGACGCCAATCTATGGCTACCCGAGTTCATGGCGGATTTTAATCGCCGCTTTGCAAAAACAGCAAACTACCCGAAAGATATGCACCGCCCATTAAGAGAAGATGTGCATGAACTCTACGATATTTTTTCGTGGCAAGTTGTACGCAAGCTATCAAATGCCTTGACGTTCCAATACAACCAAGTTGTTTACTTGATTGATAATACAGAAGAAAATTCAAAACTAGTAAAAGAAAATATACTCATCTTAGAACATTTAGATGGACTAATAAGCGTACGCTATGGCCATAGCTCATTAAAATTCAAGATATTCGACAAACTAGAAAAGGTGTCACAAGGTCAAGTAGTCGATAACAAGAGACTTGGTCAGGTATTGCTGTTTGCCAAAGATAAGCAAGATGAGTTTGAAGCTAAGAACAAACGTAAGAGGAACTCAAACGCGGTCAGTATTGTTGGTCAGAGACAAGCAATGAATGAGCAGCTAAGAGCATTAAATCCAGTCCTCCTTGAACCAGACCAATTCACCGCCAGCCACTCAAGTTAACTCAATTTATTTTCTCCCCAAAGCGGACATTTCTAATGGGGAGAGAAGAGGACATTTCTATCGGGGATTGACAAATCTGGTGGTTATTATTCCTATTATGTTCAATCGCGCACCTACAACGAAGAACGGCTCCCTATTGGGAGCCGATTTTGTATCTAAATCTGGGTTCGCACTAAGTGCCATTACGTTAAATGACACAATGTGATAAAGCCCGATTTTCAAAAAAACAAAGCTTAAATAAAGTTAAAACCTAATATTACACAGTCGTGTAAATTCTAACATTACACACCGTAACTACATGATTCAAATAGACTTTACTTGTCGATTGCTTCATGTAAACTTTCTCAGTAATCAATGAAAAAAGAGAAAGTAGAAATGAACATGCACTTAAGCTTAAAAATATCATTCAATGCGAAACTTTTAACCTATTTACTAGGAGCAACGGCACTAATAGGATGCGTATCTACATCAAATATTGCTGGAAAATACAACCCAACTCCTAGACCTGAACTTTCTGGCTACTGGTTCTCTAATGACGCGAACCAAGCTCAATACTTGTTAATACGCGATGATGGAACTGGTGAGGTTTGCTGGGAACAAGCAGCTAACTACAAATCAACACCTGTAGTTATTAGTAATGATAAAATGGTGACCACTATGGAAGGTGATATAAAAATAACAGAAAACGGTTTTGATAATTGCGTGTGGGGATTTTGCGCTCATTTCACAAAGATAAAAGAAAATAGAATTGCAGCCCAATGCAAAAGCCTACTGTCCGAAAGGGGGTAGTGGATGGATTGTGGCACTATTTTAATCGAAGTAAAAAAGTTTCTAACATCTAAAATTAACACTAAAGAAAGAACTAAAAAAAGGAGGGAATATCTAGCAACTAAAGTCGTGAACACGCTTGAAATCTTCGTGGAGGGCTGTGCAAAAGTGGTACAAGATGATGGGACGTTTATGGGGCAAGCGGGATTAGATGGTGCTCATAGTCCACAAGCGTCCAAACCTGAACTTCTGCCGCTTGATCAAGACGTAGATTGGCAATCGATAAACGCCAATCTAATGAATGAAATTTTAGGATTTCCTAACAAAATACATTTTGCTAATTCAAAAATCGATAACGCAGGCGAACATTCAAGCCCTCCTGAATACTTTGAATTTTACAAAGAGCGACAATATCAACATTCACTGTTAGGGATCGAAGCAATAAAGATCATATCCAAGCTAAATCAAGAAGCTGGCTTTACAGAGCGTGGGGGCAATCTAACTTCATTTGAAGCAGAGCTATTTAAAACCACTCTGGAAAAAGAAAAACGCCTTCCTTAACAGCGGAGCAAAATCAGCAAATAACGTATAACAACAAATTAGGTGTTCATTATTCCTATTATGTAAAACAGGCGAGTTAGCTACCAAAAATACGCCTCGGAGCCCCTCAAACGCTCTTAGCGAAAATTTGGGACACTTGATCAAGGCGATATGCTTCCATAACGCCTTGTAAGTTTGTGACGCTTTAAGAGTGGTTTGTAGAGCAAAATTCATTGAGTTTCTTTGAACTAAGAACTGCACTCTGATACCCATTTTTAGTTCTTTATGAGTTTGGGTTTCAGATTAGCTCTGTTAGGTCAAAAAATAATCGACTGTGATTGTGGACTTTTTAGCGAAACCAATTTTGGGGCAAAACCTTCTCAGAGCAAGAGGCAAACTCCCCCTTAATTTACGATGGAGCATAAAAAAACCCAATAGCGAACTATTGGGCGTTTTAATGAGTATAGATTTAATAGTGTCATTAATTAAAGTAAAATATTGAATTTATGCAGCTTTTAATTGATTGTCGCTTTCATCTTCAACGTACTCTTTTAAATGAGTAAACGCTTTTGATGCCTGACTCGCCGCCTTAAAAATGAATCGTTTATCATTTTTTAAAACCTCAAGCCAATTCGCAATGTAAGATTCATGTTGAACATCGCCCACAACCCCAAAATCTGCCATTAAAAAAGCCGATCCGAGTTCTGCAACGAGCTCCTCAAACGCGTAATCTTTATCACCGAACTTGCTTCCCTTTGTACGATTAAGTCGAGATTTGTGCCCCGTCCAATGCGTCAGTTCGTGCAGCACGGTAGCATAAAGATTGGCGGTTGATTCAAAGCGTTCACGCTCTGGGATAACAATCTCATCCGTCGATGGTCGAAAGAAAGCCTTCTGACCGACGTAGTTGATGGTTGCTCCCGTCGCTTTAAAGAAATCCTCCACATCCTCCCTCAAATCAAGCTCACCTCTCAGATCCGTTTTAGGCTCTGGTTTGGTGATCCCCTCAATCTGATCCAGGTTGAAAACAACAAACGTTTTCAACATAGGAATCGTTTCGATTTTCTCTTTACCATTCACTGTCTTTTCTTTTTCCAAAGACTTGTAAAAAGTAATATGCGTCCCCTTTTCACCTTTAATAACGTTCCCCCCAAGATCTAATGCTTGCTTGAAAGTTAGCCATTGATTCGAGCTAAATTGATTCATTTGAGCACTCATCCAAAGCAACATCACATTCATTCCTGAATACGTGTTACTTGTTGAAAAGTTACAAGGTAGACCGTCGGACTGAGTTACATCCCAAGGACAAGCCCAAGGTTTCACACCCGCCTCTAGCGCTTCGATAATTTGATTAGTCACCTCTTGATGAAAATCGCGGGGTGTTTTGCTTACTGTTTTCTTCGTAGATTTCGTCATGATTTTTCTCACTCTATGAGAAAAACTACCCCCATACGGGAGTAATTTCCCGTATGGTTGGACGTATCAGTAAAATCGCTAAACGCTTTTATCTGAACAAGTTATTTGATTGGTGCACATTTTGAACGTCAGATCGCATCGAGTAGCTCCCTTAGATTGGGTTCTCTTTCCGCCATTTATCTAATGCTGCCATCATTTCTTCGGATTCATTTTCGTGTTCTGGACACTCACCAAAAAGAGGATGCTCACAAAATGAGATAAAATTTTGCTCCGCTTCTTTATATTCAGATTCTGATGTAATTACTAACATGCATTGCTCCTAAATTATTAATAAAATAATTCGCTGGCCAATGCCAAGCGAATGACATTAGCGCGGAGTAGCCCGCTAGGTTAAAAAATGGACGGTTGCTCTCTCAATTGCATTAACACAGTTGAGATGGCTTTTTGTTCGTCACAACCAGGTAAATGGTCTTCGATACATTTCGCGCAATTTTCACACAAACGCATCGTGGACTTATCACCCCGCTTTTTCGCATGACGAGCATATAAGCCGCATACGTGTAACGTAAAAGCCAGTGTCGCATTTTTTGTTTTGATTGGTGTATTGAACGCTTTTACTTGCTTTTCATGGCTAGAAGTAACGCAAATAGAACTACTTGTGTATCTAGTGAAAAGTAAGTCGATGGCACGAGTGAAATTGATGTAAGTCTGCGATATGGTCGCAAAGTACATATCTTTCAATACGTGTTCTATGTCGGCATTTTTAATTGATTGGTGCATAGAAGACCTCACATTAGGGTACGCCTAATTCGCTGGCTAATGCCATACGAAATGGCGTTAGCAGCGGTGATCCGCTATTCAGATAGGTTAGTTTACTTTATACAAGCTAAAGCATCATTTTCAGCCAACTCAACAGAAAAGTTACAACTTTTACATTCAGCAGTAAAAACGCCACTACGACTCAAATTAATCAAAGCATCACCGCCACAAATGCAAAGGGATTTCCCGATACAAGATAAGCCATTGGATGTCATTTCCTCAAAGTTAAAAGTTAATGCATCTTGAATATCAATCGAACTTTCTATCCAAGCTTCATTAACACAACACCAAATGTAAACATCGTCATGCGCAAAAGAGAGGTAAGCCCCTAATTTCATGTGATAATGTGTTGTTAATTTTGATGGTTTTGATTCAAATATAAAGTCTAAAGCACATGCAATTGATGAAGTGTTCATAGTCTTCCCCACATTGAATTAATAATTAAAATTGCTAATTCGTTTGGCCTAAGCCAGACAAACTGGCATAGACACGGAGTAGTTCCGCTATGAATATTGAGGTTAGTTTAGATGAACAAAGAAAAAATCTGTTCTTTAAAAAAAAGAGTAAGAACGGAAGCTAAGATAAACCACTGTAAGCGATCTAACTTACCTTCTAACTTATCAAAGCGTTTATCGACCTGGTCAAAACGCTTATTAGTATCAGACTTTAACTCTCGAACTGATTCTTTAAGATTATCAACCGATTCCTGAGTCGCGTAGTGATGCTCAAATTGCTTCATATGAAGCAATGCATCGACTAACTTATCAGCAGGAATCTGTACGGTTTCCATCTCTTTATCCATTATAGTCTCCTTACTCAGGAGAAGCGCCCATAGGGACGATTCCCTATGAGATTAAATTGGTTAGTGAACCAGATAAACTGGTTGTCGCTATAAAATAGCCCACTACATGCGATATGCAGTAAACACAGTATTACAAATGTTTAGTATCTAAGCAATAAATAGAGGTCTTCTTCATATTTATCTCAACCTACACCTATTATCTTATTATCTTATTATCTTATTATCTTATTATCTTATTATCTTAAGAATTTAATTAACTCTTCGTCATCCATCTCTGCTAATTTATTTGCAACTATCCTGATGATATCGCTCCTATTCAGTGTTTTTTCATCATCTAACTGCATTTTATAAGATAATGAGTTAAACCTCTTAAACTGATCGTCTAATGTTCTTTTATCCGTATTTGTTAAAGATATCGATACCGGTTTTGTCAGCTCACTAGATTGTCGAGGGCGTCCCCTCCCCTCAGAAGAGGAAGCATTAGGTTCTGAAGCCTCAATAAAAGCTTCTGCATCTTTAACTTTTTTCTCACTCATCTTTAAAGAATTACGACTCAATTTCATTTTGTACATCCTTTAATAAACAACTGATTTCTGCCTTAGCTTTGCTATCTTTCCATTCATGAACACCCACAGCCTCAGACCATGCATCACGATGCGCTTTGCGCTCTGACACTACCGTATTCAATAATACAAACTCAGGAAATTCTCTTAATAATTCTTTGGCTACCTTTTTCTCTGACTGGCTATTTGTAGGCGACATGTTTATAAAAACACCAACCTTAAGATCGGAGTTGTAATCACGAGCAGCCTCAATTGTATCGGCCATGTGCTCTAATAGCTCTAAATCAGACAAGCTGGCCTTTGTTGGCATTAACATCAAGTCAGCGGCTAACATAGCAGAACGCATTTCTCTACTATCACGACCGGCAGCATCTACAATTACGTAACTATATTTTTCAGATTCACGTTTTATTTGCTTTGTAACGTTTCCATCTAAACGAATACAAGGAAAAGCATTCACTTTATCTAACTCTTCTCTACGTTGCGCCCATCGATATAAAGTTGCTTGCGGGTCTGCATCGATAAGTAAAATATCATCAGTTTCTCCATTAAATCTTTCTTTCGAGATTGCGACAGCTAAATTTGCGGCGGTGTTGCTTTTACCAACCCCCCCTTTTTGATGCCCAAGTAAGATAACCTTTCCCATATGACGCCTCAATATATTATTAAGATATTAAATTAATAATATATTATCTTAATAATAAAAACAACATAATGCTAAAACAAAAGTTAGGGGAGTATTTAAGAGGTCTATGGGTTAATACCATATTGCTTCTTATCTTCATTTATCCACCCCAAGGCTTTTTCAAACCCGTCTGGAGCAATATTGATAAACCAATCAAATTCCTCTTTACGCCTTTGTACCAGCTCTCGTCCTTCCAGAGTCTTGCAAGATGTACGGAAGTTATTGGGATGAATGTCTTTTTTGAGGTTCATATTTACCAGAGCGTTTACATCTGTAGATTTCGCTTCTTTAACCCCACCAATAAAGGCTTTGGTCAAAATAATTAAAATCTCTTTTTGAACAGCACTAAATCTAGTCATAATCTTATTCATTGTTGAAATGATTAAGATTACACCGGATTTATCCATTGCTACAATGAATAAGATGATTCCATTTTGCTAAAGAGCGATAGAAAAACCGATCACTTTTAGGCTTAGGAAGTGAGATAGCGGTGACATGAAAACACTTCTGTCATTAACTTTCAGAGGAATTTAGAAGAAGAAAGTGAGTGATTTTTGCGATCTCGTAGCTATTAGAGAAAGGAAGCGTGCAAAAACCACTCAAAAGTTGGCTATAACATATTGTGCATTAAACACAAAAACGACTCCTTATTGAGAGTCGTTTTTATTGGGATTCTACTTTTACTATTTGGTGTTATTTATATTTTTCTCATTAAAAATTAAGCTTGAGCTTGTGTTTTAAATGGGATAATTGGAGTTTCTATTTCCATGCTTTCAGCTTCCCAAGTATCTAATTTAGCTTGCATCATAATCCAAATGCCAACGCCAGTTCCGGTCGTTTCTGCTAGGCGTCTAGCCATTGCATGTGAGCATTTGGCTTTACCGTTAACAAATTCACTTAGTGCTTTTCTTGTTACACCTAAGTTCACTGCTGCTTCGGTAATTGATATTCCTCTTTCATCCAAAATAGTGTGTTTAAAAAACTTACCTGGATGTGATGGTTTTCTCGTCATTCTCATTTCTACTCTCCTAAAGCCTATCTTGTATGTAACGAGATAGGCTAAGGTCACATGTATCGTGACCCGTAACCTAATCTTTTATTAGGCAGCTATCGGGCTTTTATTTTTTTCCCGTGATAATCGATATAATCAAGAAATTCAGCGCCTTCATCTTGTATTTGAAAAGTTATTCGCCAATTTCCATTAACTTTTATACTGTAAACCCCTTTACCAGAACCTTTCTTTTCAGAAAATTTATCTCTATAAATTGCTTTCAGATCTTTAGGGTGGTGTGAAGCTTCTACAGCATCCAGTATAAACGCAATGCTATCGATGTGATTTGGATTTAAGCCACTTTCGTTTCCGTCATAGTAAAATTGCTTAAGCCCTTTATGCGAAAAATTTTTGATAGCCAAAATGAGATCCTCCATAGGCAGTTGTTAAATATTTTCATTAAGCTAATGATATCCATTTGATATTCCTTTTAATTTTTTTTGTTATCAAAGAACTCGTACCTAGCTATTGAATATATTTTGCCTACGCAGTTCACATAGAGGTCGGTATTTGCAACCCTCACAATGTAACCCGCAACGTAACAGGTGTCAACTATTTATCTTTACACCTTCTAGAACTTTATAAACAGTAGTTCGACTGCATTCTAACTCTTTACTGATCGCATGTTTATTCATACCTTGCTCTGCAAGCTCTTGAATACGTGTATGAAGCGTCTTATTAGGAAATCGGCCAAGATGCCTTCCTTCAGAGCGTACACGCTCCCTTCCCTCATTACAGCGCTGTAAGATTCGTTTTCTTTCCATTTCAGCAAACGCCGATATGGTCGTGTAAATAACTCGACCTACATCGCTATTGATATCTAAATCCCCCAAGTCATGAAACACCAAACCCGCTTTTTTTTGCGCTAGCTGATCGGCAATTTGCAAAGCATCGATGGTATTTCGAGCAATGCGGTCGACTTTGGTCACATGAATAACATCTCCCTCCCTTGCAAAATCCAGCAACAGGTTAAGCTGTTCTCTATCAGAGGATTTACCGCTCGCTTGCTCTTGGTAAATTTTGTCACAACCAATACGTTTAAGTTGTTCAAGTTGAACATCGAGCGTTTGGTCTTGGGTGCTAACACGAGCATAACCAATTTTCATAAAATGGCCTAAAAGTGAACTTAAAGATATTTACACACAAGTGTACATGTTCACTTTAAATTATAAAGACTAACTGAACAATTATTAGATGATTGTGAGTAATGTCCATAAAGTTACACCTTAGTGGACAGTCGGTAAACGAAGTGAGGAATGCGCCTTAATCATTGCAACAATGATTAATTGGAAAAGAAAGATTTGGGAGCACCTTGGTATGGGTCACAACACTGAATCAGGATACATGACAGGCAATCATGCGAGTTAGAACTCAGCCATGCCCCTATGTCGCATTGCGTACCTTTATGTAGATTGACCCTATTAGACGCTTACCTTTCATCGAGACATGCTTATTATCTATCAGGGATTTACGCAGTGAAGTGATTCGGCTTTGTGAAAAGCTGTCTTAAATTTCAAATCAGCGATTGAATTAAAGTGTATTAAGAGTGCCCGTTAGGGACACTCTTTTTTTGCATTCTACGAGTAGATTACTTCTTTATGGGCTTGTATTTTTGAATCTGCATATTCGACTACATCCTTGATCACAATCTTTTGGATTGCAGATATGAGTAGCTCCATTGATGAGTAATCCACTTTTTTGCTGGTTGATGGCAATCGGATATTATCCTTTTGAATTTTCCTGTTACTAATACTATCCCCCCAAGAATACTTGTGACTTAGACTCTTTCTTACACAAGTAGATAAGTAAATCTGAGATAGTTTTGATCTGTAATCATTGTTCTTTAAGGTTAGTGTCAGGTTGTGACTGTCATTAGAAAAGAAGTCATATTCCTGATATGTAACAACAAAAGTCTTCCCTCCAATAAATATACAATCGCCTTTATCTAACAATTTGTTATCGTAAGATATATAAGAGCTGATTGCATTATCGTCAGCACTTGCACATAAGTACGGCACTGTCCCACTATTAGGGGTGATGTCTCGGGATAAAATATTTTTTGTGTTTTTGATATCAAAAACATCAGTAATACTAAAGTCTTCAAAGGTTAGAGAACCATACTCATCCAAAGCCTTTCGCTCATCTTTCGTTAGCTCACAATCAGATAACCCTGTCACTTCTAAGTAAGCCTCTAGCTCCGCTATACGCTCCGCCTCTAGCTCCGCTATGAAATTCTCCATGAACTCAAAATCAGGTTTTCCATCTTTGGTTGGAAGCTTGATGTTCAGTGCGTCAGCATCTTTAGCATAGAAGTTTCTACCATAATTAAACTGCCCCGCATTAGATACTTTGTGTATTGCTGAAGTTAAAAAAATCACTGCTGATTTTGGGACTCTTTCTGTATGAATGACAGCAATATGGTCATCACCGCCATAAGAATAGTTTCTATATTTAGCAGAGCCAAACATATCGATTGTTATCGTGTTTTTTGAAAAAACATCGACTTTATTGGAAATGAAGTCAGATATACCTTCATTTGCTTCACCTGCTGTCACGAAAGGTAGATCGCCTTTAATTCTATCTGAGCTTTTTAAACGTTTACCTCTAGTGGCTAAACCAAATAAAGATTTTAAGTTAAACTCCCCCCACTCAACACTTTCTAGTTTATTGTTAAGTGAGGTGATTACTTTCCCGAATCATCCCCTTTTTGTTTTAGTAGGTTGCTGACTTCCCATGCGAGGTAGTCGCTCACTGTCTTTTTGAAATCAGCAATGGTTGGTTTGGTATCAATGGGAATACTTTGATTCCAATCGGCACCATTTTTAGGATCTATCGTGTTCTCGTAATACTCACTTTCAGTAAACAGGCTTAGTTTGCTTTTACCGAAGCGAACAAGACTCACAAGCTCCTCATATCTAGCTTGGGCTTGATCGGTATCTTTTAAGTTATTGCTGGCTTTCTTTCGATTGGTGCGAGTGTATCCATCACTAGAGAAGTCGATAAACTTCACCATCTCATCTTTATGGTGAGCTTCTCCAACCTTAAATACATACACATAAGTCTGAACACTCGCCTTACCAATGAAGAGATCTATCGGCATCTTGATACTGGCGATGAGTGTGTTTGTTTGTAGTATCTGTTGGTTTAAATTTTTTGCTTTACCAGTGCCAGCGGAGCTTTGAATTATGATCGCAGCATAGCCTTTATTCATCATACTTAATGCTTTGTGAACAAAGTTCATCCCGTTACCAGTAGCAGAGTATGGTGGGTTTAAAACAAAAGCATCGGCTGGGAATAGTTCATTGGTTTTACCGAATCCATACTTACCGTCAAAAATGAGAGAGTCGCCATTTAGAACGTTAGAGCTACCGTCTCCCATCAAGATCATGTTTAATACTGCAAGCATGTAGACACTTGATAGCATTTCTAACCCTAAAAGCTGCTCTGCTTTAATTTGAGCCTCTTTTCTGGCTAGTTCTTCTGGTGAAGTTATCGTTTGTTTTGCATCGTTTAGCATTTCATTCATGGCAGCTACAAGTAAACCAGCTGAGCCAGTGGCAAAGTCCCAAACGTAAGAATCTTTGTTTACACGAGCTAATCTAGCAAGCAGCGTTGAAACATAAGACGGTGTGAGAACTACATCGTTTAGCTTGTCTTGAGAAAAGCCTAACCAGCCGTACATTTCATTGAAAAGTTTGCCTGTGAAGTCAGTCGTTAACCCAATTTTGTAATAGATACCTAAGTCGTCAACAATCTTTGTGAACACTCGCTTTAGCTGGCTTTCACCGTCTTTGACCTTATTGATGTTTTCAGTCGTTAGTGTGTTGTTGAGAGTTCTTAGGATTAAATCTCGCTTTTCACGAGGGATATTTTTTTCTCCTAAGAATGCTTTGATCTTGCGAAGTAATATATCACCGTCTCGATTACCTTCTTCTTGGGACGAAAGTAATTCAGACTTTTCTAATGGTCTTACTTTTCCTGCTACACCTAACGTAGCCATGATTGAAGCTGCTACTAGGTAAACTCTATCGTTTTCACCTAATCCTTTTTCATTTTGGTAAATGTCATTGTTAAGACGAGTTAAGCTAATATCAATCTCTTTCTCTCGTTGTTGCTTGAGCTTGTCTAGCTCATCTTGAGATAGGTTGAGAGATTTAACTTTCTGAATAAAGTTGTCGAAGTGTTTTGATGATAGGAACGATAGGTCGCTATATTCACCGACCTTTTGACCTGCCCCAAGGTTGTGCTTGGATACGTAGTAAACGCCTATTTCATGCTTTAGGTTGTCTGACTCATCTTTGTAACCCGTGACACCAATTGCGATTATGTCTGTATAGCTAGTGTGGTGTAGAACTGCATTAGCGTAGTGAACAGCCCCATTAACCGCAAAAGCATTGATGTTCTTTAGGTTAGGCTCACCTTTCGCATTCCTATTATCAACGTTGCCGTTACTATCTAGCTTAACCAGTTTGCCTTGTAAGCCTTTGTACTCAATCAGAACTGGATAGTTATTGGTTAATGAATCTTCCAGTAAAAGCTTAGCATCCGGTCTATTTCCGCCTTGTCCGCCACTCTTTGTAAAGTAATCATTCAGAGCCTTATCAATCTCTGAGTTAAGGCTTTCTTGTTCTAGTTTGTAATCCAGTTTATGGTTTTTTAGCCAGCTATTCGCTAGGTCTGCAATGTTTGGTTCTACGGATTTAGTCATGATTTATATAAATAGGTGTCTAATGTTGGCGTGGATTGTACGTGTGTATTGATCAGTTTGCACCGTATCTAACGGGAAATTACGAAGTAAGGTATTGGGAGTAATATATCCAGATAAAACAAAGTCCTAAATATCGAATACTGAACCGCTCGGCGCAATCCCGTAGCTGGCGTAGCCAGTCGGAGGGTGAGCAAGCGGAATATTGCAAATCTTTTTCTATGGCACTGTCACTGTAAAGCCACTTCTTTTATAGATCGATCAAGTTAAACATACGTACTGAACTGACGCGCTACGCTTGTCGGATTTGGGCGATGGATAACTATTCGCTCGTTCCTCACGAAAGTTACCCACACACAAATCAGGTATGACTGCTCTTTTGTTAGTTAATTCTTATGTCTATTGATTCTCTTGTTTTGCTTACCTGTTTATCTGTAGGGTTCCCTTTCAATAATTCTTTAGGAATTCCTATATGAAAATCTTTAGGGGGCAGGAGAGCTATGAGTTTTTGGCGATTGTGATAGGAATTTCAGAGGAATTTTTACTTAATGGGTGTGGTGATGAATAGTATTTTGAGAAGAAGATCACACTGAATTTATTCCAGGTGTAGTGGAGCCTACCAAGCTAACGGTATGAATAAATTTAAAGGGGTTATTCAGGAGGAGTGTAATCTTCCCATTCTGGTATATCAGAAGTCTGGGCTTCATCGAGAAGCTGATTGATATGATCAACTCTAGAAGAAGCTGCTTGTTGAGTTGCTTTGTTTTCTTTGCTCTTTTTTCTTAGGTTACGGTTGAGCATTGCTTTTGCTTTGCTGTAGAACAGTCCAAACTTCTCAAGGACAAATTCGTACTTGTTAGCAATTTGTCTTGGTGCTGACTCGCCTTCAATCAGAACGAATTGAGCGGTTGATATTAATCGACCAGATTTTTTTGCTTTACTGATTAATTCAGTGACGTAATTGACGCAACGCCCCATTCTTGCGGCGATCTGCTTTCGGCTTGGGAACGCGCATTGATTGGAAAGGTTGTAAAAGGTGGATATAGCGATCAATAAGGATTTCTCATCTGCTGGAATGCTTTCATCGCAAGCAACTGCGTTAGTCAGTTGATTGTGGTGTTCGAGAAACTTTAGGGTTTGATTAGATGAGGTCATGACACACACCTTCTACATTCGACCATAAATGTGTTTGAACACTGGTTGAATGTGAATACTGGCTGTGTCTATTTTGAATGAGTTGCAGAACGCAACTAGGTTGATTTTTCATGGCTTTGATTCCGAAAGTTTTATGTAGTCATCTAGATTGGTAGTCAAGATGTAGAAACTCTAATGTATAAGATATACATTTAAAGATCAAATAGTTGATCTTTAAATACAAAAAAGCCGCCCACTTTCGGAAGGGCGGCTTCATGCGAATGCTATCTAGTTGAGGTACCACCCTCAACACATTCTAACTTTAAAAAATACACTACATAGAAAACTATGTAGTAGTGTGCTATGTAATGCACTTTTTGCTTTAAAGTATGACGTTATTGTACTAGTTCTAATTTTTTTTTCTAGTGAAGATTAACTTAAATTATAGAAGAAAACCAAAATACTCTTCCAATTAAGGAAAGCTCATCTGAACCCTCTACAGGATAAACTTCATCTTTGTATGCGGGGTTAAAGCTAGAAACAATGACCTCAAAAGGAGTTAGTTTTAACTGCTTTACTCTTAGTAAGCCATTTTGCTTAAAAACATATATTTTCCCGTCTTTAATTTTTGTTTCTGACCTATCTATTGCTATAAGTGAACCGTCAGAAAGTATAGGTTCCATGCTTTCTCCAGTTACCGTTAAACAACATATGCTTCTGATATCTCTATTTTTTATTATGTTAATGGGGATTGGGGTTGATGTTGTTGTCTCGTCTTCATTAAAGCTTCCTCCTCCACCTGCTGCTGTAATGTCTGGGTAAAAAGGTACATTAAGGCAGCTATTCATTCCCTCTGGAACAATGAATGGTTCTCTAATTGCTAATGTTAACCAGTCTATTGTTGTATTTAAGGCTTGACATAATTTGGGTAAATACTTTGCTCTTGGCTCTGTTTCACCTCTTTCCCATTGGGATATGGCAGTAGATGAAACATTAACCAATTTGGCAAGTTCTTTTTGGGGTAATCCTCTGTTTAATCGGAGGGTTTTTATTCTTTCACCAATATTTTTCATTAGTATAATTTACGTAATATAGTGATAAGTTATATTCAAATGAAACTTTATTTTTTAAAGTTAGACTTGATTTTGGTCTTTTGTGGTTTTATGATTCACCGCACTGATCAAATGATCAGGTATGGATAGAGTTTTTATGAAACAAGATATTAGCAAAAGTACCCAGCTAACCGTGGCGCTCGATCATGAGACCAATATTCGCTTGGAAGGGTCAGCATCGGCCTATGGTCGAAGCAAACGAATTGAAGCTCTGTTTGTGTTGCGTGCGTTTTATCGCTTACCAACCGACAAGCAGAATGACATTTTGTCTCCCGATAATGGGCTCGACAAAATCTAGTTTTATCTCGCTCCTTGTGTGAGTTCAGATTAGGAGTGAAGTCTCATCATGAGACTCGAAGGTGGGCTGCCTTCACTACTGCAAAAAGCGCCGCAGAGGGGCGCAGGCGTGCGTAATATGCCTAACAAATTCAGGAGCCTTATCTGGGGCGACGTCCAAGGCTGTTTTTCTACTCAATTAAGCGTGCTGGTTGAGTGGTGAAACAGAGTTACTTGGGAATACCAGACACCACATCCCTTGGATGTGCGCATTCTACTACAAGAATGCTCAAGCCAGTTTGTAGCACGGCTCTTGAAAGAGAGCCCATTGTTTTGTTCTTTTCAAAGACCAAAACAATGTCCTAAAAGGAGTGTGAACATGCAGATTGTGTACGGATATTGTAGTGAAGATGATGCGGTTAATTTGTTAGGTCGCTTTGTTGAACAAGGTGATTTTATCAACGTAAAAAAGCTGGGTACGGTTGGGCGTGAACACATTGCGTTTGCCGCCTTGCTCTCTTTTACTGGGCGCCTCTCCTTTCCTTTCTATTGGAAGGGCGTTCATATCGTTGCCGTTCAAAAACAAGCACAATCAGTTAATCGTCTCACTCCCCCTACCTCAAATAACGCGCGCAAAAAACGTTACCGTAAACTCAATAACACCACCATGACCCCTCAAAATTGGAAACAACACGTGAGCCGTAATCGTGGTTTGAAGTATGCGAGCGATTCATTGTTGTCTTTAGCGTGATAAGGAGAAAGAAATGACCCTCATTCAAGAGCTCAAGTTTTGGGTTGACGTCATTGAACAGACCGCTATCCCTGTCGACGGTGAGCGTTTAACACCGGCGGAGCAAGGGGCATTATCTCAGACGTGCCGAGTGCTCGCTCAAACGGCGAATTACGCGGCTGACCAAATGGAGAAAGTATGAAGACACAGAGTAAGAAAGAGTCAGCAGAACAACAGGCTCGCCGCTGCGCCGCTAGACGTCAGATTGAAATCCGAGAAGAGCTTAAAGCTGCGGGGTTAGAACTGGAGGATGGGTTGTACGTGGTGGGAAATAAAGACATTCAAGACCGCTTTAGTCACAGGTAGGACGCGTTATGTCACAACATTCTTTTAATGCTCGTGGTTATCACGTGCTTTGTGGTTGGGATAGGCCACTGCAAGGTTTCTTTCTTGTCATTGAAAAAAGCGATGAGCTGCAATACTCAAACTTGTTTGAAGATGCTCCTCATCCTAAATCTTTTGATGTTTTCCTGATTGTGTTGGCTCGCTTTGGCATCTCGATGCCTGAGCAGATACTCATGGCGCTTGATGAAGATAAAGCCGCCAATGCTGGCAACCAGTATCACCGCTGGCAGGAGGGACACCTCATTGAAACACGCGGATAACCTCAAACTTCAACACGCCCACAAACAACAAGAAGTCATTCTCTTTGGTCTCCCTCTGAAAATTTTTGCTTTAGCGGCCTTGTGTGGTGGCTTTTTGCTGCTGCTTGCACTGGTGCATTTAGGGTGGCTGTTGGGGCTCTTGATAGGCGGTCTTTGCTGCGTCGCGATTTTTTCGCCCCTTCGCTGGGCGCACAAACACGACCTTCGGGCGTGGGAGCTGTGGCTACACGCCTATTTTGGCAAGTTCACCAAAGAAACCTTACTGAAAAAACGCATGTTCATCATGACTCAACGTGGTGTCATGCCTTACCAACAATGGAAACATCAACATGATAAACGTTCAAAAAAAAATTAATGCGGTTTACTGGCTGCTGGGTTCAATGCTGATTTCAGCTCAGGCGCACGCGTCCGTCTCTCTGGGTGGAGGGGGCAGCGGTGTGTTTGCCAAATTTGCCAACTTTTTACAAGAAGTGGTCGATTTTCTAGGGGGCACGGGCACCTTATTTGTCATCTTCATGTCGGCAGCCGGTGCCATCTTCCTATGGGTTATCGCCCCAAAAGCGGGGGGAGAGGCGTTAGCCTGGTTGTTTCGAGTGTGTGTGGGGGCGATTGCTCTGTTCAGTTTAAGCCTCGTCATTACCTGGCTCAAAGGGTTCTAAATGCAAGCGGCCAATCAATCTATTCAAACCTATGGGGCGGTCGATGAATCGACCGTCTTAACCTATCGTGGGGGCGCACTCGGGGCGATTGAATTGTCGGGTGTCGAGCCAGCCTTATTGAATCCCACCGAAAAAACGGCCATCACGACGTTGCTCCGTAACGTGATCCAACGGTTACCCTTTGAGGTGACGTTTTCACAATATTACGTTCATTACCGATGCCCCCCTTTATCGTTTGAACATCGAGATAACCCTCGCGCTCAATTGGTGTCTTCAAGGCGTGCCCAGTTTTTAAATACCCAGCGTGAGCTGTATCAATCGCGCTTGGTGTGGGTGGTTGAACTGCATGAGTTAACCGACTATACCGATATGGGTCGCGAGTTTGTGACCTTGTGCCTTCAAGCCGTCTTCAACAAAGATAAACGCCGCACATTGAAGCAAGCCTTATCGTATCGAGAAGGCGCGTTATTTGATGAGCGGGCGCTGATTGAACAAATCAGCCAGTTAGACGATGTGTTGTCGTCGCTCTCGCTGGGATTGTCGTTTTGTTCGCTGGACAATCCGCGTTTGAATGCGAGCCAGTTATTTCATTTTCAACAAGCCTTGCTGACGTTGGAGTCTTGTTATCTGAATCAACACACGCGGCATGCGCCTAGTCAAGATTGGGATGCACGCTTAGCGACGGGGGATGTGGCGGGGGTACACATTGAAGGCGTGGATTACCTCAAACTGTCTCATCAGCACACCGTTTATGCGCGCATCGCGGCCGTGCAAGGTGTGGGGATGACGCACACGCCAGAATGCGCATGGGCCAGTGATGCAAGGCCGGTCTCTGAAAAAGGCAATTACCTCTTTTTTACGCGTTTTGCGCCGTACTCCAAGCAGCAAAAGCGTGCGATGCTCAAAGACGAAGAAGACGCGTTGTTTCGCTCTCAAACTCGCTTCACCGATTTAATGAAAGGCGACGTTGGCTCTGGTGCCGTGTTGCAACGATTGCAAACCAATCCTCATCTCAACGCGGTACTCCTTGATTTAGACCGCATGAGTCGTGACGATGACAAGTACGGTTCGTGGCTCTCTTATGTGGTGGTGTTTGATACTGACCGAGTACGGTTGGACGCTCAAGTGAAAACCATGAATGCACTCTTAGAAAACTCAGACTTCTCTTTGTTATGGGAGACCCAAGGACTGGTACACGCCCACCGTTCGATGCTGTTAGGGGCGAATGAAACGCCCATTCGGCATTGTGATTTGAATGCGAGCCAAGCCGCTGCGTTATCGCTGTTTTTTCGCAGTCATGAAGGTTTTCCGACTTTTGAACTGGGTAGTAAGCAAGAGGAGGCGCTCTATGTCTTTGAGAGTGATGATGGGGTGCCTTTTCACTACACGCCCTTCATTGGTGACAAGTGCCTGGTGCTGGGGACGGGTCCGACGCGAAGCGGTAAGACCTTTCTCAAGCAGTGTGTGGCCAATCACTTTGTCAAACTGGGCGGGCGTTATTGTGCGCTCGATATTGATGCAGGGAGTGAGCCTCTGGCGCACTTTTTTAAAGACGACGCCGGTCTCTTTTGCTTAAAGGACGCCAGTACCTCAAAGGGGTTCAATCCTTTCTCGATGAGCGTTGGGGCAGGGGATGACGTCTTTGTTCGTCATATGCTGGGATTGATTCAAGGCATGCTGTTACTCAATGACAGTGTAGAGCTTCAAACCTTAACGGCCATTGAGCAGCCGAAGCTTGAAGAGGCCATCATTCACACCATGGCGCAAACCGGCAAGCTGGGCAGTTTTTCTGCGATGCTGGGTAAGTGCCCACCGTCTCTGCATGAAAAACTCGCCAAATTTAAGCGCGGGGGTATTTACGGGAACTTGTTTGATAACGATGTAGACGCCATCGGGGCGATAGACAAGCCATATTCGGTGTACAACACCGAAGGGGTAAAGGATTCGCCTAAGCTTGCGGAGTTGGTGAATACGGAAATCTTTTTTCGTAGCGTTCGTCTCTTTGAGAATGCCAAGCACCGCAGCGTGCCTAAATTTTTTGAAATCGATGAATGCCAATACGTATTGTCTCAAAAAGGGGCGGCCGAGTTTGCCATTGCGAAAGCACGAACGTGGTTTAAGCATGGCGGCGGCATGGGGTTTTGGACGCAAAGTCCGAAACACTACAGTGATTTAGAAGAGTGGAGCACGCTGCGAAGCGCCGCGACGACCTTTTGGTTTATGGCCGACCCTGAAATGAGCCGTGAAGAGTATCAACACGCTTTTCCGATGCTCAAACCCGCAGAGCTCGATGCCATTCAATCCCTCATTCCGAAGCAACAAGCGTTCATTAAGCAGCCCGATAAGGGCATCGCCAAAGTCATTAACCTGTTTGTTGAGCCGGAGCAATATGTGATCGCCACCTCCAGACCTCATGAAGCGGCTCGCGCGCAAGCGGTGTTTGCACAGGAGGACGATGTGGACGTGGCCATTGACCGCCTTTGTGAGGAGCTCAACCTAAAGTAAGGAACGTTATTATGAAATACACCCCTATGGCGCTGCTGGTCAGCAGCGTCCTTGGTTTTTCCTCTCCCTCCCACGCATCGGGGTTTCCGGTGGTCGATGTGGCCAACTTACTGCAAATGGTCACGCAATACTCCACCCTACTGAAAGAGTATTCACAAATCCTCAATCAAACCGGTATTGCGGGCAATGATTTGGTGATTTCTATTCAGGAATACGAGCAAACATTGCGAGAGTACCAAACGTTGCTCAATCAAGTCGAAGGGCTCAAGGGCAAAATCGACCGCCGTGATTATGCCGCACTAGAGCGCGAGCTGCGTCGCCGTGGCTTGCAATACGCAGGGCAACAAGAAACGCAAAATAACGCCATCGTAGAGGCGCGTTATGGGCGTCTTCCTAACGAATCAGAGTATGAGCAACTGTCACGCCAAGCGACAGGAGGCTACTCGGATGCGCAGCAACGCCAATACTTACAGGCGGGGGAGGCGCATCGGCAAGGCGCCAATATTGAGTATTACCAATCCAGGCAATCCGCCCTTTCTCAAGACCAAGCGCAGTTAGACCAATTGCGCTTGAGTTTGGGCAATGAGAGTGAGCTGGCGACCTTACAAACCTTGGTGGAGCAAAATCAGGTCATCATCGACCAACTCAGTTTACGCAATGACATGGCGCTCTCGCAGTATGCGGGCAGTGCTCAGCTCGATAATCGCGTCGCACAAGGGGTTTTAAAGTCTCAGCAAGCTCGTTTAGAGCGGGTCGCACAAGCCCGTACAGAAGGCGTTGATATTGATGAGAGGCCAATCCGATGAGTGCTGACAGTGTGTTTAGGCAAACCTTTTCCACGGTGGTGCACGAGTTTGTCGATAAGGTGATGAACAATCCTGACATGATGTCGTTCAGTGTTTCACTATTGGTGACTTTGTGTGTGGTGTTGATCTTTACCGAAATTGCCCGCTTCATGCTGATTGGTTGGG
The DNA here is from genome assembly GCF_057785995.1 of Vibrio sp. QJM3NY_15. Taxonomy (NCBI): domain Bacteria; kingdom Pseudomonadati; phylum Pseudomonadota; class Gammaproteobacteria; order Vibrionales; family Vibrionaceae; genus Vibrio; species Vibrio sp. QJM3NY_15. Next base: position 2,444 of record NZ_JBYMCW010000004.1, on the reverse strand, counting down.
AGCCGGAGAGCATCATTCAATGCACCCTCACGGTGTTTTTGTCCGCGTCGATTTATTTTTCATATAACGCCATCTTTGATGTGCTGTTTGAGACCATGGACAACGTGGGCTTGCTGATTTTGCAGATAGGTACTGGCACGCGAGATTCGATGTTTTTGTTTAAGCTGATAAACCATGCTTTGGATGGCATATACCAAGAAGAGGTCAGTTTGTGGGATGTGTCGATCGGGGACGCGTTCATGTACGCCATTTGGCAATTGATTGGCATTTTACTTTCCATTGCGCTTTTTTTAGTGGGTTCATGGGCGGTTTGGTGTTTGTTTTTGGCCAAAATACTGGGACTGATTTTTGTCCCCATGGTCGCACATCCCATTACGCGGCCTTTTTTTGATGGCTGGCTCAAATTCACGTTAGGCAGCTTGGTGCTCCTGGTCGTCGTTCGGGCGGCGGGCGTGCTCGCGGGGCTCGCCATTCAAGCGCAATTTACTGTATCAGGTTTATTGCAATGTTCGGGAGGAAAGGTGACCTCGTGCTTGTCTAAAGGTGGGGCTCGTGATGTGCCTTTCTCACCGACCGACAGCTTAGAGCTTTTGGTTACGATGGTGCTCTCTGTCTTAATTGTCCTTTCTAGTATCAGTCTATCAAGCGCCTTGACGGCGAGTGTGGTGTCACCTAGCGGCACCCGAGCGATGTCTAAGGGCAGTATGAAACTCGCCAAACTATTATCGAAACGATTTACAGGAGGTTAACGATGGAACCGGTGATTCGAGCCGATACGCCCAAAGAAACCCATGTCGATAAACCGCGTTTACGTACTGAGCGTAATCGCTGGTTTGTGGCGGTGTTAGGGCTCACGATGGTGGTGTTAGTGATGCTCTTTTTTTTGTTTTACGCGTTTGAAAAGGCGGGTAATAACAAAGAAATTGTGTATGTGAAATTAGAGCCTGCGGGCGGTTGGTCGGTGGTGGATTATCAACCACAAGACCAACAACTGTTTTTTAAAACGACCATTGATGCCCTGTTGCAGCGTTTTGCTATTGCACGCTTTGGGGTGAATCCCCCGACGATAAAAACCGACTGGGGGGAAGCCAGTGTCTTTATGTCACCCACTTTAGCGGCGGATTTTATTGATCCGCAGGGGTTTGATGCCCTATCGAAAATGAAAGCGCTAGAGAAATCCGGTAACCAAGCGGTGATTGATATTGAGCGCGGCGTTGAGCATTACGACGAAGTGATGTGGTCGCGCAGCGAGCAAGACCAAAGCGTGTCCATTCGCAGTAACGTGTACTTAACACGAACGCTGATTAAAGGAGGGCGTAAGCTTGCGCCTGAAAAGTTGGTGCTTTCTGTCTTGTGGCAGCTCAAAGACAAAGCGGAGCTGGCCAAAGATGACTTAGACGCCTTGCGGTTAAACCCCATTGGATTAACCGTTTTATCGTATCAGCTCAATAAGGAGCGAACATAATATGAAATTTTGTCACTGGGTCGCTTGCTTAAGCGGCCTTTTTTCGGTCGGTGTGATGGCAAAAGCGTGTCAACCTTTGCCGCACCAATCGGGAGAAATCATTACCGTGAAGGCGGCCAGATATTTAGGCGCCCGCGTTCAGTTGCCGGCCAATTTAATCAGCCCCCCGACGACGTCGAATGCGTTTTTGTGGGACGTGACCGGCATAGTGGGCACCAATCAGCTCCTCATCAAGCCCAATAGCGCCGTCAAAGAAGGGGAAAGTACCAATATCTATGCGTTTACTGATGATGGCCAAGTGTTCGACATTCAAGCTAACAGGGTGCCTGCCAATAAAAATCAAACCTGTGTGCTTGTGAAGACTCGCGGGTTTATGGACGCGCAGACAAAGCAAGCGGTCTCTTCTTTTGTGCAAACACAAAAAGTGGCGACGACGCCTTCGGTTGCCCCGCAGGCGCAGGCGACCATTGAACGTTTAAAGCTTGAACTCAAGACCGTCAATACGCACCGCAAGGAAGAGAAAAACCGCGCCATCATTGAGGCGCTGCGTAAATACCGTTATCGCATTTACACCCGTTACCAATGGGATGACGGTGACGGTTTTATTGGTCAAAATGTGGTGTCGGACGCGTATGACGATGGTCAATTTACTTACATTCGCCTGGCAAACCCCAATCGCGGCATTTTAAGCATTGAAACGCAAATTGGAGGGAAAGCCGCCATTGCGCCAATGAAATATGACGACGCGTACGGCATGTACAAAATCACTGGTATCTACCCACGTTTAAGGCTGCATTTGGATGATGTCACCGTGGAAGTCAAACGCACGGACTTTGTGACGCGAGGGAAGGGGTAGCTTGTGAGTACACTTAAAGAAAGGAGCCTAGCGCACGCGAAAAAGTGGGCATGGTTACTTGTTGTCTTGCTGCTTGGTGTGTTGATTGTGGCCATGCAAAAACTCAGCACAAGCCCCGAAGAG
>NZ_JBYMCW010000003.1:0-174268 GCF_057785995.1 Vibrio sp. QJM3NY_15 | reverse complement strand
TTCTGTCTCCATGTAGGGATAAGAAATAGTATATACCTCGATTTTCGATGTTGGTAGTGAAAAGTGAGGGATTTTTTTTGATTTTTTGATTTTTTGATCGGTTGAAGGTGTGCATTTAGTTGCGCCGATGTGAAGCTAAAGTAAGTGTACAAGTTTGGCTTCCCTAATAACAAGGATGAAGAGTAATTTCCTATTGAGCCAATCGCTTCTTCATCAATCCAAAAGGCCAGAAAGCCACGGCTAATGAGAGCTTGGTTGTTTTGTAACGAGGCTTGGACATGAAGTGAACGTAGCTGATCAAATCGTCGCTCTATGACTTACTTTCATCGATTTACGTAACAACGCCAATGAAAAGCTCAAACATTCACAGAGTCAATTAATATTCGCTACCCAGATCACAAATAACATATGAATTAAGTGTCATATTTTGTTTATAGGTTATTTTCCTTTCGCCAATCATAAAGGATAAATAACAATGAAAAGAACAATATTTTTAGTGTCTGTAACTGCCTGCTTAAGCACGCTTGCTTATGCCAATGAAAGTGACATTATCACCAGTAATTCACCTGAGGGGGTCTACCTCAAATACCAATCAAATAAACAAGTTACCGAATCGATGATGCAAAATGGTTTTACTTTGCATCGTTGTGGTATCAATACTCTCCTCAGTGATATTCAATTCAATCAAGGTTTGGAAATTCCGCATAGCCAGATCTTGTGTGTTTATTCGAAACCGGGGAACTCAACGAGTGACGAATCTGAATTGATCTATTGGCATCTCAACGTACTTTACAGTGTAGATAACGAAAAATTTATCGCAGGGCGAGAGTTCAATGAGACCTATACCAGCGAAATATCTACCCATACACCTGAATCTTTGCTTGATATTAGTCCGCATTATTATCATCAGCGTTCACAAGTTGAATCTTTGGGGATGAAAGTTGGCGAATGTAACCTACAGAAGATCTATTACTTTAGTGAGCCAATGGAAGAGTCTTACTTGTCAGATATTGCCTCTTGCCCTGTCTACAAAGCTGACGGAGAACTCTCAGGAAATATTACCGTGGAGCTCAATTATACTCCTGCTGATTTATCTTACAGCGAGCGCCTTGTTAGATTTTATTCAATTTAATCAATGGCATTGAATTAACATTAGAAAAAAAGTAACAGCTTCTTCTAAAAGAGGTTGAGGTTTTTAGTAAGCCAGTAGTAATCGCTGCTGGTTTTTTCATGATTAATGTTTGTTAGAGTTGATATAAGCCTGTCCCAATCTTAGGTCAATGCTCCGTAGAGAGACGGCACTAAATAAAGCCTTAGATAACTTAATTGATTACTCATCGTACCAATCACTACAAGCCACCTTCTCAAAGAATCAGTTGAAATGCATATTGTTGCTTATTTTAATTTGAGGTAACCTTCACATTGGGAATGTTCCCAATATTAACAATGGACAAAATTTAAATGAAAAGTGTTATTGGCTTTGTGACCGGCATTATCGGCTTTATTGTTCAGTCTAAAGACGGCATCCTTCCCCCAACATCGCAAGCATTAGATTACTTAGAGGAGGCCGTATGACTTGTGATGTCATTAAAGAAACGGGAGTCATCGCTTGTGACAACGCGACTCCTTTACGTTCCAAAGTTGCCATTTTCGGGGCGGGTATTTCTGGCTTAGCAATGGCTCATAATTGTGTCAAACACGGTTTTGATGTTGCCATTTACGACAAAGAGCTCTTCACCGGAGGTAAGTGTATCGGAACGGTCGATGAGAGCGGTGCGGTTCACGAACTCACTCATCGACAGTTTTTTGCGAAAAATCATAATTTGATTAATTTTCTGAAAGAGATCCCTTCGGGCTCTGGAAGTTGTTTGGATTCGCTTTACCCTCAGGAGCTCGTCCAGTTTTCGTGGGCACAAAGTAACAAGACAATGCAGTTTCAACGTGGCTACTTTACCCGCTTGGAAAAGCTATGGGATGATGCAAAATCCGCTTATTCAATGATTTACGCTCAAGTATCATTGACGGATACGCTCTGGTTTAAGTCACAATTACAAAAGCCTTACACAACGGAGGCGTTACTTGGTGTTTCTGTGAGTGACTTTTTCTCCTATGACTCCAGGCCGCGACTGGCAGCTTTCCTCCGACCGGTATTATTAGGTTGGATTGGAGCCACCGACAATACACCAGCCTTGGCGGTGTTGGATTTGCTCAATAATAAAGTGGGAGAGTTGCACGGTTTAGCCCCCGAAGCGTACAGTTTGGGGATGAAGGAGCCGATTAGCGATGCACTTATCTCCCCACTGACTCATTACCTACAAAAGCAAGGTGTTCAATTTCACCTTGGTCATAAAGTGAAATCTCTTTATCCCAATAAAGCTCGAACTCGTATAGACGGCGTCCTTTTGCAAGGTGAACGTTCCGTTCAGGCCGATTTTTACGTGTTGGCACTCCCAGCTCACGTTACCCAGTCTCTACTTTCAGAGATAAGCTCTGCGTTGAGTTATGAATTCGTACTGAGCCACGGGTTTCAGTTTTATTTTTCTCGAAGACCTGACGCATTGAAGGGCAGGACAGTTGGTTTGGTACTCGATTCTCCTTGGGGATTGAGCTATCACGTGACTACTCGTTCTCACTCAAAAGGGGAGACAACGTGCCTGTCGGTGACGGCGACGGCACTCGATAAAGCTCGAGGTCTCCTCTACCAAAAACCGATGCTGTCCTGCACTGAAGATCAAGTGAGAGATGAACTATTGTATCAAGTTCTTGGGCGATTAGACTTATTAGAGCACCCTGCTTACCAAGGGTTTAGGGTGGGCCTCGGTGCGAAAATGGTCACGCCAGAAGAGTTAAACACCTTATATGCCGATCACTTTTATGGCGATGCCGTTATTAATGAACGAGGACAGGCTCGCCATTGGGTTCTGCAACACGCGTTAACTCAACCGACCTCTCAGAATGCGTTGACGACCACTGTGCAAAACTTCTCGAACGTTTTCTTAAGCGGGGAATATTTGTCGGACCCGAGACAAACTTGGCGAGTGCCTGTGACATTAGAGCGATGCATTGAAACAGCCAATCTGTGTATGATGGATCTAGCCGAGCGCGCGGCCTGCTATAAGGAGCAAAATGCATGAAATCTGCCTTGTATTCTCCCTTATCCTCCGGCTTATTCTTAACTCTGTGTGGTGTGTATGGCTATGGTTTTTATTGGCTTGTACAGAGCTCGATTTGGTTTGCGTTAATGCTCACATTAGTGCTGCCTTTGCTGTTTTGGCCGTTGACTCAACCTGTTGAAAATGCGGGCGAGATAAAGCGTATCCTGTGCTTAGAGACGGGGTTTAACTTGTTGTGTTTTCTCGCGGTGAGCCAGTGGCTCAGCCTAACGGACTTTGATAAAGGGTTGATGGTGTTTTTTGTTCTCCAATCCGTTGGTTTTATCTTGGTGCAGTTCAAAAAGAAAGCGTATCTCTCGATGCTTATTTCGGTGGTGCTTGCAGCGACGATCGCGCATTGGATGTGCTCTGGTGAGCAAACGAGCCTACTTTGTGAGGGAAAACTATTATTAGTTGGCAAGGCGATACCTTGGCAGTTAAGTGTTATTTATGGTGTTTGGTTGATACAACTTTTGTTGGTGGAGTATCGTGCTGTCTTACCCAAGTTGACATTGATTATTGGCCATTTAGCCTCATTTTTGATTGCGATTGGAGCCGATGACTTTTTCCATGCTCGCATCGTAACGGCCAGTCATCTTCTTTTCCTTAGTTTGTGCTTTAACCTAAAAAGTATCGATTGGGGAGGACGTAGTTTCGCAACTTCGAATCATTTGAATCAATTTATTCAAGGTCTTGCTATTCGAACCGCTCTTTCTAAGCTATTTCTGGTCTTGGTGACGAGCACCTATCTCAGTCTTTTTATCCTATAGGTTGAACGTACTGGTGCCTTATTTGACCAAAATAGAATCCGCATTAAACATCTTTCTTTCGTGAAACATCAAGACTTTGATGTCGTAAAAAATAGAGTGTAATGCTTTTGATATGTCGGATAATAACCCGACAGCGCCTGTTCTCACTCTAGAAAAATATCTTCACCATAAAGGCAATTTATGTATAAAAAAATAATGCTTGTCCTTGCTATGAGCATAGCTTTCATGACGTCAAACAATCCCGCTCTTGCTAAGGATAACGTCAGTGTTAACACCTCTTTACCGTTTGAGTCCCTCCCTCCCTTTGATAAAGCGTGGCGGCTTGATTTTGCGAAAGATTACGCGCACATGATTCTTTCCTTGCCAGACCCTATACGAGTGGCGTCAGATAAGATAAAAGAAGTATTAACTCAACACGGGTACCATGATATTGATCCTGATGCAGTTTTTTATCACCACTTTGACGGGGCCCAGAGTAGTCATCGAACTTATAATGGTTGGGCTCATTACGAGCACCCAAGCGAATCTTATACACTCACTCAAGCGGTTATGCTTAATGCCTTCAGTCGTTATCGAGACTCGTATCCTGGCACCATCAATGTTGATACTGGGATCTATACACAAGGTGCGACTGGTGAAGCGTTCGATGAAAAAAATGAAGTCCGCTTACTTTCATCGACCCTGTGGAATATCGCTTACAACGAGTTAGATATTCAAGGCGTTTATAGTGAGGCGTTAACAACGTTTTGGTCGGAGAATACAACACGCTACACCCAACTAGTGAGAGACAGTTACGCCTTTTCAGCCTATCAGCAGTACCATCATGGTTTGCTCAACCAAGCTCAGTATCAACTCGCCATCGCCACACTCTCTTCTTCTCAAAGAAGAGAGGTCAGTGTGTATCGTTTTGATGTCTACGGTTATGACTCGACTGATATCTTATTGATTGAGTCTAAAGACGGCCAAGGGGGCTTGCTCTATACTCCAGGCGCTCAGCAACCATTTTGGGCGTACCGCAGTGAACGTCAGCTCAAAAAACACTTATTCAAGAGTTTAAGAAGTCCCTCAAACCGAAAACATTTACAGTCACATTTCAGCCTTTATTTAAGGCAAGATGGCGCAACGTATTCCGGTGTGGATACGGCCTTAAAAGCATTTGCCACGGATAATTGGTCGGAGGGCTATATGATGATGAAGCGTCATCGTATCGACGGGAATGTGTTTGCTCGAATGACGGAACAGATGAAATCGCGTTTAGTCAGTGACGGAGATACCATGATCAAATCTGATCTTGAGGCACAACGCGACTACCTACTTTCTGTGGCTTATAGCGTCATGACCCTATTGCCGGTGGTTGAGGTTATTGCTCCTGAGATGGGTATTCCATTGAACATTGGTTTAAGTGCAAACCTGTTTGGATTGAGTCTTGACAAAGCGTTACACGGTGACACATTGCAAGAACGTTTAGAAGGCACAAAGATGAGCTCAATCAACGCCGCGATCATTGGAGCGACGACGCTTTTGCCCGCCCTTGCTCAATATGGTCGTGCATTAGCAGAAGCGACTGAAATTGCGACAGAGTCTCTCCCTAATGTTATGGTGGCCAACTTTGGTTTTCCCATCGAAGAGATGGAAGGATTCACCTCGATGCCTCGTTTAATCGTGCACCCTCAAACAAGCGAAGAGCTCTTAGGTGTCAAGTTAACCAATAGTGGTCGAAGTACTTTACTTCGTTCAGATGGGTTTGCTTACTATCGCGAAGTCGATCCTTCTAGTGGGCGATTAATAACGGACACGCGTATCGTCAGAACCGTTAACCCTGATACTGGAGAAGTACAATGGCTAGAGAATGCTGGACTAAGAGGGGGAGGTGATGTCGTCAACAATGATGTGACTTCTGAAAGCGAGAGAAGTACGTTACCTGAACTATTCTTACCGGAAGATTTGCCAGAACGCCCTGGCATGGGTGGATCTGGCTACGCTGATATGGGGGGAGGACGAGAAGACGAAGCATTGAAAGATTTTTTCGAGCTAGAGCAGAAGGTCGACCCCTATGCTTACCTAACCGACGTCGACAAGCTTCATGAAGTGAGTGCTAGAGCACAGCAGGAAATTCGCTCCCTTCCATTTTATCGCAATTACGATCCCGAGGTGAGAGGCTCATTAGTCTTTCGAGGCGATAACCGCCTACCGGATGAATTATTTCACTCTGGTTTCAATCGTAAAGTAGAGCCGATTGAGTATATTAGGCATGCTCACCATACTCGTGGGATCCGCGGCGTGATTTCAACCACAACCGATCAACGTATTGCGGTCAACTACGCATTACATAATCAACGTGGCTATGTGTATGCGATAGAGTTGAATCATGGTGGGAAGTCGGTGGATACGTTGTTGAGAGGGAAGTCTCTCAGTGAGATTGCGACCTTAAATATTCCGCCAGAAGACATTATGTTCGCGCTAGGGCCCTTCACGGGGGCTGAAACGTCGTACTCAACGCTAATGGAGAGCGAAGAACTTAGAACGGCGGAACTGATGATTAATCCTCATTCACAAGTTTCGTTGGAAGTGGCAGAAAGGGCTTTTGAGAAGATGAAAGGCACGTTGAAATACCCATTCAGTCCAGAGGTGTCTTTTAGCGAACGATATACAAAAAGAGCTGATTTATTTTGGCATGAGGCTGAAGCCCCGTTGCCGCCATTTGACTAATTCGGACTATTCCGGTTGCTTGTGCCTTGAAGTTCTTGGATTTGACCTGCTCTATCAATACTCAATGAAAAGCCTAGATGTTCAGTGAAGCCTTTTATTGAGTTTGATGGGAATACCATTATGGAGTATTCAAACTTCAGTTTGATGTTATTCGTTGAGTCATCAATTTCTGCGAGGTTAGTTTCAGAACGGAATAGGATCTATTTCTCGACGATATCTCCAGTGTTTGGTGCTGATGGGGTTTAGTATTCGTCTAAGTACTCAATGTGGATGTCAGTGAGGCTTTGGAACTGAATCCATAACTACGATCTGATCCGCTACATTCAGTCCCTCTCGTAGCTTTATGCCCAGATCACGTTATAAAACAACCAACTGGAAGCCGTACAACCAATCACTCATTAACCGTGGTTCTCTGACCTTTTTGATTGATGAAAAAGTGATGAGTGGCTGGGCGCAAAGCAAACAGAATAAGCGCGGGAGGCCTCGTCGATTCAGTAGTTTAGCTATCACGATAGCGCTTCAAGGGTTTATCAGCTCAATATTTATGCTAGCCCATGTACCACTAAGTTGTCCGCATTACACCAGTATACGTCGTAGAGCAGAGCAAGAGAACAGAAAATAGGAGCGATGTGTCAGGTGATGGTGCTTATGAAACGAGAGCCTGTCACGATGCGATTAAGATTAAGCGAGTAGTTGCGCTTATTCCTCCAAGAGAAGGGGGGAGCGCGGTCATCCCCGAAATCTCGGCGTGGGTTGTCAAAAGTTATACGGCTCAAATAAGTATTGGAAAGAGCGGTATGGTTACCACAAACGCTCACTCTCAGAAACCGCAATGTATTGAGTTAAACAGTTGCTAGGGGGACGATTGAGCTTAAGAAATTACAATGCACAGGTGGGGGAAACTTACGCAATGATAAAAGCGTTGAACAAACTTACTGGGCTAGGTATGCCTGAAACGTGTCGTGTTGACTAAAAAACACCCGAAACGGGGCTGCTCTGTCTCTAAACTGAATTACGCAACAAAGCCCCTTTGATGTAAAACCGAGGCTGCAACAAATTCTGTGTAACTGCCATTTAGTTAACGTGCTTTTCGAGACGTTCCTCGAACTCGATAATAAACCGACTCATAGCCTGACGCCAGTTTTGAATGGGCATCGTCCATTTCTTGCTTGCGTCTTTGATTACTAGGTACACCACGTTGATTGAGTTCAGTTAGAACACTCAGCCAAAACTTAGCACCCTCGTTTTCTGCTATCCACATGCCCATTAACTCTTTCTGACCATAGGTGTTAACACCTAGAGCGAGGAAGGTCGATTTATTGGTAATACGCTTGTCTTGGCGGATCTTGAACACAATACAGTCGAGATAAACGATAGGATAATGGCATCGAGTGGCCTAGATTGCCACGCCATCCTACAGCTGCAGCATATCACTGATGGTTGTTGTACTCATGGTTAGAGAACCGTACTAACGTATGCACCACAGAATAACTTGAGGCACGAAGCGTTTCATTGACTTACCGCGACTAACTTCAGGTTATGGTAGTTTCATACTTGAACTGATTTTTTCAATAAGCCTAATCAAACCTCTATGAGAGAGGCAATGATTACCCATATGAAAAAAGCTGAACACTTATGGTTTCCTCCGATAACGACTGGCTAAGCTCACCATCAATGGGAATAAACTCACAAAAAATGATTCATATCAAGTGAATGTGAAATATTTTCATTTTTTTGTGACCTTACATCAGATTTAGTTCAACTCTATACTTTCCTCATACCACCGCACTTAACGAGAAACCACTTCATGAGAACATCGTATTCACTGGGTAATAACATCACATTTAGCTATCCTAAACGCGAAATCCAAACGGACACGGGCGTCATTAAGCTTGGTGGTCGAGAGGCAAACATAATGCTGTTGCTCCTGGAGTCACCCAATACTCTGTTATCCAAACAATTCATCAATGATGAGGTTTGGGGCAACATCTTGGTCGCCGAGACATCTTTGACCAAAGCGATTTCTAACATCCGAAAAGCGCTTGCGCACCACTTAGATATCAACTGTGAGCTCAAGACCTTTCCGAAACAAGGTTATATGCTAGCCATAGATAACGATGTTCTCGAACCTACGGTCATCTCGGATGAAGCGTTGCACTCTGAATCAATTTCGCCAAATTGTGCCTTGATATCAGAGAGCGAAGCTCCATTATCCGAATTAAGTGGCGAGCGTCAGGCTTCTTTCTTTGGAGCCTTGGGTCTTTTACCGGTTGCATTCGTTGCGTTCTCTGCTTCCATCGTCACCGTGTTAGCCGAAGTAGCAGCGGTCAGGCTGCATCTTTTCTAAAAGGGTTGTTGAAAAAATAGTTTGAAATCTGGAATGGACATTTTATCGCCCAATTCTAGTCATAAACGTCGAAGACATCGTACAACTTATTAATTCTCATGTACTTGTTCTTTTACCGTCACGACGTAACTAGAAATCAAATTGCCCCTTGTTAGCCTCCGCTCCGTATGGTTTCAAATCCTTGACTAGTTAAGCAGACTCGTTTCATATCTTGAAATCATTGGTGGCAACAATTCGTTTGTAAATCGGCGTATGATATGCTTGAGTGCCGTTCTACAAATACTTAACCTGCCGATGCTCAGCATCTTCGTGTAAGCGGTCTCTTGATTACGCTTATGGGTGAAATGAAAATCTAACGTTTCAATAGCCCTATAAAAGATACTACCGCTTGCTTTTGAACTTAACGTAGATCTCATCCAGTTACTATGACCTATCGATCAGCAGCGTAATTGCTTACGTAAAGCGGCACTGTATTGAGTAAATCAACGGACACACCAGAGAATGGTGTCAAGGGCGAAGTGTTTCCATTTTAATTCGGATTTGGCCATAAGACGAGAATCGGCAGAAGATTATACATCAGCTCGTAACTCCCCCGAGTTTTTGCAATAGCCTCCTCTATTACTGCCTCTACTCGCTTATGCTGAGCTGGTTCCTTAAGGATTAGTCCTTTTAAATTGAAAGGTCTGCTTACTGAACCAGCCTTTAGTTCGTTTTTTGCCCAAATTTAGGTTAAGTCGTTTTATTTGACCGACCAAATTCCGAAATGATAAAGTCGCACATACGTGATGCCAGTACCTGATGTACTTCCTGACTCGGGTGCACTTCATCATGGAAAACATGGCGATGTGCAGGGTTAAAGGGTTAAAGGGTTGACTGTTGTCTTTAAAACCAAATACACGAGGTAAATCTATGTAACCAGCCTGGTTCTCAATAGTTGTATCGTATCCAATTTCTTTAGCCGTCTTTATTTGCTCCTTTAACTCCCCGCTAAAATCAAAGAAGCCTATCTTCACCCCCTTTTTCGCAAATTTTTTTTGCAACCCCTCCAATTTATCCTGGAGAAGCTTATTGTGGTAATTAGAAATACCTGACACTTCATCCCTATACTTCCTATTTTCTTTCTGTGCATGCGCAGTCGTCGATAGGTCTGGAATTCCAGTAACTAGAATGTTTTTTACCCCTTTAGATTCCACCATTTTAGTGATTTCTTTTTCATAGCAGTTGATCACCTTCTTCACATCGTGTTTATCAAACGTCATATAATCATTTGCGCTAAGTGCCAATATCACCATATCCCCATTCAAGAAACCTTCTTTTTTTTCATGTTTATGAATTTGTCGCTTCATGTTGGAAATAAACCAGAACGTCGGGTTTAATTTTGAGTAATTACCGGTAACAGCTCCGCCCTCTGCATAGTTAAGCAACTTAAAATTGTTACGCGTCTCATCATCCTTCATGTGTTTCTTCAAATAGGCGCCTGATGAAATAAAATCCGCCCAAACGAAACCGTTAGTAAACCGGCCTTTATTGTATTGTCTGGATGACAGCATAATTCCAAGAGTTTTCGATTTCATACGCCCCTCAGAATCCGACAAACTTTCGCCAATTACCACCAATCGTTTGATATGATCGAGCGTCTGGGAAGAATTTTTAACCGGCGGTACCTTCGTCATTTCTTTATTTTCAATAGCCAGTTCGAACGGCCAATTTTTATTTTCATTGCCATCGGTTGAATCATGCTTTAATTCAGAAATGTCGGTAAAATTTACGTCTACTCCATGTAATGAACGAAATACCAACGTTTTATTATTATAATTTTGGTTATGCGAGATTTTGGTTACATCTATCTTCCTCTCCGCTAGTTTCTTATTTTGTTCTATGGAAACAAAAGATCGGTCTAAAATAAAAAATTTCATATTGGGTATGTTAACTAATAGTTAATGGGACATTCATTTTCCCTACCTGATCAAAATTAACACGAGATATTTTCTGAAATATTATGTCAACTTCCAAGGTAAAAATATAGTCTGACGCGGCCCCAAGTTTTAGTTACCGAGTTTATTTATTACAATCATTAACGAGGTGATTTATTCTGATAAAGCGTCGGTGGAAATTTTATTTAAACTAATTGAATATGCTGTCGTTAGACCAATTTTTTCTTGAAGGTAGAAGTGCCTTTCCCCAGAAAATCGCGATGAACATATATTTCAAAATATTTCAAAAACAGCCTTGTAAGTGCGGCAGATTTAAGTGCTAGAGTAAGCTTTCATATTACTAATATCTGATTTTTTATGATAAGAGATGCTTTGCTATTAGGCCTCGACGGGTCTGTTCAAAACGAGAATAACAAAAATGACAACTCAGAGTTTGCAAGTGATATCACTTCTATTAAGCAAGTAGATAATACGAGTATGCGCCTTATCGCTAGAGGAGGGCATGGTAGTGTTTTTTTAAAAAATAATACAAATACAGTTATTAAGTTTGCGAATAATATTTGTGATAGACAATCTCTCGACAAGGAGGCTCAAATACTTAAAGAACTAAAAAATTTAAATTGTGTTGTGAGAATCAGAGAATCTCAAGATGTCGAAAACTTGGCTTTGGAGTATATTGATGGTTTTGATCTTTCTGAGGTAGAAAACTTGTTAGCTTCATCATTATTGAGCAAAAAAATATATATTGGCGAGTACTTGAATACGATCTTGTACTTAAATAAAGAATTATTGAAGTCTATCCAATCGGTAAGTCTTGCAGGCTTTAGTCATAACGATATAAAGCCGTCGAATGTTATGTATGACAAAAATACAGAATGTCTGAAATTAATAGATTTCGGAGAAGCATCCTCAATCGGCTCTGCTTACCGCTCTGGGCACGAAACGTATGCCTCGCCTGAAGGTCTATCGAGTATGGGTAGCAATAATAAATTTAATGCTGATGAAAGTGTTGATAGTTGGTCATTTGCACAGATCTTATTTAAGCAAGCTTCTCTGATGTTAGATGGTACAGCTGAGGCTTATCAATTTGAATTAGGCGAGCTTCAGTTTGGCCCTCGAGAATTTCAGGTTTTTCAGTTGTGGCGAGCTGCAGAAAAGTTTGTCAAAGACGGAAACTCTGACTATTGTGTACTTCCTAAAGACAAAGTTGATAGGGGTATTAAAAACCATTGTGGTGGGTATATTGAATCGGCAATCATGAATTTTGAACAGTATTCCGTGTTCAAAGAATTTGTAAATAATTCTTCAGATTTAATTAACCAATTGATGAAACCAAAGAAACATCAGCGGATTATACTTAATGATGCACTAAAACATAAGACTTTCGATTCAATGAATGAACATGAAGCTCGTCGAACGCTCAAGAGTTTAGTTAGAGTGCAACTTGACGATATTAATAGTGACAACTATTTATCCTGATAGGGTAGATAATAAATCAGGCTATTGCAAAAACTCGGGGAAGGTACAAACTGATGTATGACCTTCTGCCGATTTTTGTCTTATGGCCAAATCCGAATTCAAATGGAAATACTTCTGCCCTTGACACCATTCTTTGGCGTGTCCGCGGATTTATTCAATACAGTGCCGCTTTACGTAATAAATTACGCCGCTGATCGATAGCTCATGGTAACTGGATGAGACCTACGTTAAGGTCAAAGGCAAGCGGTACTATCTTTATCGTTAGATTTTCATTTCACCCATTAGCGTAATCAAAAGACTGCTTGCACGAAGATGCCGAGCATCGGCAGGTTAAGTATTTGAAGAGCGGCATTGAATCGTATCATACGCCGATTTAAAAACGAGTTGTTGCGACCAATGGCTTCAAGATACGGAAATTAACTAGTCAAGGATTTGAAACCATACGGAGGCTTAACAAGGGGCAATTTGATTTCTAGTTACGTCGTGACGGAAAAAGACCAAGTACAGGAGAATTAATGAATTGTACGATGTCTTCGACGTTTACGCCTAAAATGGGGCGTTAAAATGTCCATTCCAGACTTCAAATCATTTTTTGCAACAACCCTTTTAGAAAAGATGCAGTCTGACCGCTGCCACTTCGGCCAACACGGTGGCGATGGAAGCAGAGAACGCAACGAATGCAACCGGTAAAAGACCCAAGGCTCCAAAGAAAGAAGCCTGACGCTCGCCACTTAATTCGGATAATGGAGCTTCGCTCTCTGATATCAAGGCACAATTTGGCGAAATTGATTCAGAGTGCAACGCTTCATCCGAGATGACCGTAGGTTCGAGAACATCGTTATCTATGGCTAGCATATAACCTTGTTTCGGAAAGGTCTTGAGCTCACAGTTGATATCTAAGTGGTGCGCAAGCGCTTTTCGGATGTTAGAAATCGCTTTGGTCAAAGATGTCTCGGCGACCAAGATGTTGCCCCAAACCTCATCATTGATGAATTGTTTGGATAACAGAGTATTGGGTGACTCCAGGAGCAACAGCATTATGTTTGCCTCTCGACCACCAAGCTTAATGACGCCCGTGTCCGTTTGGATTTCGCGTTTAGGATAGCTAAATGTGATGTTATTACCCAGTGAATACGATGTTCTCATGAAGTGGTTTCTCGTTAAGTGCGGTGGTATGAGGAAAGTATAGAGTTGAACTGAATTTGATGTAAGGTCACAAAAAAATGAAAATATTTCACATTCACTTGATATGAATCATTTTTTATGATCATGCCGACATCGATAATGGGCTGAGCCAGCCGCTATCGGAGGAAATCATAAGTGTTCAGCTTTTTTCATCTGGGTAATCAGTACCTCTCTCATAGAGGTTTGATTAATGATGTCCCTGATAGAGACCATATGTGTTAGCCGAGGTCGCTTATTGGAATCGGTTGCGTCATGAGGGTCTCTATATGATCCCGATACGTTTGAGAGTAGCGCTTGGCGGTGTTTAGGATGATAGGATTGGCAAGTAACCGCAGAAAATCAAATTCATGGATGTATAAATTGCCAAACTTTGCATCAGGTAATGAGCAAATCGATTGCCCTCCTAGTGCTTCAGCAAACATTAAGCCTTCCCGACCTCGAAACACAATGACCACTTTTTTTTTCTTGGGGTAACGTTCGAGTATTAAGTTGGTGAACAATCCACATAATAAGAAAAAATGTTCAGATGAGCGATAGTAGGTTAACGTCACCGCGACACAGTTTTTTTCCGAATAATCCTGCTCATTCCTAGCGAAACCGATGCAATCTAAATGTGCGTTAAACCCGTGCAGCATCCAGACAAACGATTCTATCCCTGCATTGTCTTTCTCGCCAATAGCCAATAGCTCTGCGTTGACGTGGACATTGCTGCTATGAACTTGCTCGGTTATCCGCTTTGATGCGCCGATCTTGTCTGAGAAGCGTTTTACGTAAGGATAAAGATCCGTGTTTTTCCCCTGATGATGGAATAAGTATTCCTGATTTTCATACGCTAATATTTGGTGGTAAGGTGAATCAAAGCGATTGAGAAAATTGGTGAAAATGCGTTCATCGGGGTTACTGATTTTGGCCTCCTCAAAAGCGTCTATGTACGCGGGAAGGCACTGGCATGATTGGGCAATTAACAATTGTTTGTGAATACTGGGTTTTGAGGAACCCTTGACCCAACGGCTTAAGGTTAGGGAATCCAAACCGTGAAATTCTTCGTGTCCCAACTGGAGTTGAATCAATAAATCTTTCTTTGAGAGGGTGACTAAAACGTTATTTTGTAGGAACTTATCAAATGCATTCATATTATAAATTATAGAGATTTATTTTCATTCACTATAGATAGGGCTAAATCACAAATCAATATTTCTAGTCGCCATTAAAGGGCGGTATCACACAATTCTCCAAGATTGCCTTGCTGCTCAGTGTTTAACTAAGGTTTTCGCTCGTTTTTTCTGAAAAAGAAGGTAATGGTTTTACTGTAGATATGGTTCATATAACCAGTGATAGCGGGGTATCTTGTTGTAATAAAACTGGTAAAGCAATGTTCTTTACTAACGGTTTCAAACTCAAACTCAAACTCAAACTCTCCCATTGTGACCAAATACAACAATGATATAAAACTTAGATGAAGCTATAGATACTCATGTAGGTCTGACCTCCGAACCACATAGACACTATGTGGTAGAGTGGAGGTAATAAGTGAATCGAGCTAGTGAGGCTGGCTTTGCTCTCTGAAAGCTCTCCCAAGATGAAGAGAGGAAAGTTGGGTTCAGCAATAAAGCGGTAGTTTGTGTATGTTGCGTGACTAAACCATCTCAATTATCACCGTTTTTGTTTTATTTCCTGCAGAGCATAATTCACTAAGGAAATACCTTAATTACTTGCGTTTTATTCAGAGTTCATTGCAACCTTCATGCTTGAAATATTCCTCTAAGAAGCCAAAAATTGACCTAATGACTGCATTTTATACGCGGTGACCCCCTTCAACTCGTTCAACCAATGTTGAAAAACCTCTGCACCCAGCATAGAAATGCAGTGGCGGCTTTTCGGATCGGAATCTAAGTGGATGAACAGAGTTACGTAATGCGTAATGTTCTACGTCTCTGTCTACATCCTCTTTATTCAACCATTAATTCAACGAACAAGGCTATGGTCACTACTTGCAGCACTTAGTTAACGAGCTCTGTGGTGGACAGGTTGTTCAAAAATGCCTTTTGATTTAATGGCTTCGAATAGTAATAGCCTTGATGCAGAAATACGCCCTTTTTTCGTAAGTAATCTGCCTGTTCTTCATACTCTACACCTTCAGCTATCATAGTGATATTTGCAGTGTGTCCAAATTCAATGATGCCGTCTAAGACGTTAATCTTGATGTTGTCTGACATAATCGTGTCAACAAACATTTTGTCAATTTTTAGAATATCAAAACCTAATTCTTGTATGTATGAGAAGCTTCCATACCCTGTCCCGGCATCATCAAGTTCGAAAATAACACCGAACTGGGAGAACTTATCCATTATTAATCGTGCTTGTTTAGGATCTTTAAATGGTTCCCTTTCGGTGATTTCGAAAGCGAGTTTAAATGGGGGAGACGGATGACAAAAATCCAGCAGCTCTTGCACAAATTCAGGACGATCGAGTTGAGAAGGCGTGAGATTAAAACTGAAGATAATTGACTGACATATCGTATTATTCTCTTTTACCATTTTCCGTGTTTGATTAAGTAAGGATATGGTAATTAAATCAATGTATCCCGTTGATTCTGCCAACGGAATAAATACGTTGGGCATCATGATCCCCTTGCCGTGTGTCCAACGTGCAAGTACTTCGCAGTGTTGTCTCTTATTGTCTCTTGAATCCACAATTAACTGAAAATGCGGTACGATTTCGTGATTATGAATGGCTAGCTTTAGACGGTTTTTGGGCGATTGATGTTGGTTTGTCCTCCAAATCGAGATATAGCCAAAGGCAAATATATAGAAAAAGATGGAAACCACACTCCAAATGAAGGCATGCTTAGCATAAAAGGTGTGGATGGTCTTGATGTTGAACTTGAACGAAACAGGGATGTCCCCTAGGTAAAAACCCACCGGATGACCAGGTTGCTTTCCAATGCTGACCGATGCGCAATTTTGGCAGTCATGAGCACTAAAATACAAAGTCCATGGCTCTAGTAATGAGAACCAACGTTTGTCACCGATGTTTTTCGCCAACATGAGCTGCGAGCGACCATTAAGCAGTGATATTATGTCTAACTCCATGTCTTCTTCGTAAATATATCGATTCAGAATATTAGGCTTGTCAATCATCACATGGCTGTAACCGGGGCGGCTGGTACACGCCTGACGGTTATCCTCTAACCAGCCAATTAGTCGAGAGTTCAAGTCAAAGAATTCTTCGTCTCTTAGTCTAACTATGGCATCTTTATCGCAAATACTTAAATCAGACGATAAAGTGATAATTCGCTGTGAGGTGTCGTTAAGCTGCTGTTGAAATTCTTTGTGAAACGCGCTCTGAAAGTTTTGTTTAAACAACGTAGAATATGTGTAGAGTGTAACCTCAAATGAGGCGACACCAATAACTATTGCGCCCCCTAAGGTAAGTAAGATTTTTCTTTTTGAAATACCTGATATCATTAATATTAGCCCTTAATTTGTGGCACTGTTTTATTATTAATAGCTCTTTTCTGACGAAATTCCCAGTTATTGGTGTTCTTGGTTGCGCTTGTGTTTTTACTGCTGCCCCTTGCTATAGCGGATTTTCGAATCTGTAAGGAAATGGCGATTCGCCACTCTGTGACTGATACATAAAAAAGCGCACAACCGTGCGCTTCATTACGGTTTAATAGTAAGCGTCTTTAAATCGACTCATTCAATCTTTTTAATAAACGTCGTAACCTTTAACTTTGATCGTTAAAGGTACTCGAAAATGTCTCAGCATAGACCTCAGCAAGAATGGCTACGCCTTGTGCAGAAGTATTACAATAGTGAGCAGTCTGCCGCTCAGTTTTGTTTAGAGCACAATCTTCACCCAAAAACGTTTGACAACAACCGTCGCAAACTACACCACTTAGTCAACATGCCTAAAAAACGAGAAGATTCACTTTCTGAATTCATTGTTGTTGAAAAAACAGCTAAGCCAAACACCAAAACCGAGCAACGGCCTACCTCTACGTTACCTACGGAATTACGCCTTGAAGCGGGGGCATGCTCTCTTCATATACCTCGTGATGTAACACCTCAGTGGCTCGGCCTTCTATTGAAGGAGCTTGCTGTTGTATGAAAATGCTCCCTGATATCTCTGTTATCTATCTCCACAAAGCGCCCGTCGATTTTAGAAAGGGCATTAATGGCTTGAGCTTTATTGTTGAACAGAATATGAACCTTAATCCCTTCTCCGAAGCGCTATTCGTCTTCTGTAATCGCACGCGGGATAAGCTCAAAGTTCTCTACTGGCAGCGTAATGGCTTTTGCCTCTGGCAAAAGCGACTCGAAAAAGACAAGTTCGCTTGGCCAAGAAAAATGCCAGGGAAAACCCTCTCACTAACGGAAGAGCAGTGGCATTGGTTGCTTGATGGACTCGACATTGAAAAAATGAAACCCCATCAAACATTGAATTACCAAAGTCTTAATTAAATTACAAAATAATAGCGGATAAGGAACTTTCGCGTAACTCTGCGATCTTCCTTATATGCCAAATAAAAATAATCCAGATGAGCTAACGCTCTTACGTTCAAAAGTGACTGAGCTTGAATCTACGGTACTCACACTTCGCCAATCTCTAAACGAGAGCGAAATAACTATCCAATCGCTGGTTGAAAAACTCAACCTAGCGCGGCGTAAACGCTTTGGTAGCAGTAGTGAAACCCTGCCCCTCAGGACTTAGAGTTCAATGAGGCGGAGACTCATGCCGATACGACAGGTGAAGATGAAGCGACCAGCAATCAGAATGATGAAACATCGGACGCGAAAAGTACTTCATCCGAGACAAAACGTCGTGGTCGCCCGAAGCTTCCCGAAGGCTTACCACGAGAGCGAGTTGTGGTGGACATACCAGAAGCAGAAAAAACCTGCTCGTGTTGCCAGTCGATGCTCTGCAGGATGGGACAAAGCACTAGTGAAAAACTGGTGTATATCCCAGCCAGGTTGTATGTCGAAGTCACCGAAAGGCCCAAGTACGTCTGTCGTCAATGTGATGCGTTAGGAGAGAAGAGCGTTGTTGCAATGGCTTCACCGCCAGCATCGATTATCCCGAAAAGCATCGCGACGCCCTCTTTGCTTGCGCAAATCATCACGAATAAATACCACTATGCCCTGCCTCTCTATCGTCAAGAATCGTTGTTCAGACAATATGGGTTAGCGCTCAGCCGAAAAACGATGAGTCAGTGGATACTGCGTTGCGCTGATAAGGTAGAGCCGTTAATCGCCTTACTGAAAGAAAGCCTCCTTGCTCAAGATGTTCTGTTCGCGGACGAGACCACGTTGACCGTGCTCGATGACGAAAGAAAGAAAAGTTACATCTGGTTGTATGGGTGTGGTCCGGACCGAGGAGGGAATGCGAAATCCCCCGGTATCGTCTTGTTCGACTACCAGGAAGGGAGTCGCGGTCACCACTGCCCTGAATGGTACCTGTCAAACTACACTGGATACCTCCATGTTGATGGGTATAAAGCGTATGAAAAGACAGAGGCGAAGTTGGTGGGTTGCTGGGCCCATGCAAGACGCAAGTTCATAGAGGCAGAGCAGAGCCAACCAAAAGGCAAGCAAGGAAAAGGGGGTAAAATCCAGTGGGCAGTCAGTTGGTTCCAAAAGCTCTATCGTGTTGAACAAGCACTCAAAGATAAGACGAGGGAAGAGCGATATGCAACCCGCCAGTCAAATACTCAATCTCTGCTCAATGAGTTCAAAGCGTGGTTAGATAAATCGGTCACTCAGGTGCCCCCTAAAAGTAAACTGGGAGAGGCGATTAGCTACAGTCTCAATCAATGGTCGAAGCTAGTACGAGTTATCGATGATGGTCGGTTAAGCATGGATAATAACCGAGCGGAACGTTCAGTACGTCCGTTCACGGTAGGGCGGAACAACTGGTTGTTCTCTAAGACTCATAATGGAGCCCGCGCCAGTGCTGTGCTGTACAGTCTTATCGAAACCGCGAAGGCTAACGACTGTGAGCCGTATGAGTACCTCGAATACGTGCTACGAGAAATCCCGAAACTGAAGAGTGAGGAGGACCATGGTCATCTTCTTCCTTGGAATATGCCAAAAACAGACTAGTCCCCCTCCCCGAATAGCGTTCAGAATGACAGATACCGCCTTAGTTGGCGGTACCTGTGTTGATATTAGAAAGTCAATGAGTCGGTTCGTAGACGCTTACGATAGGATTAACTCCAATGGGTTTTGTTGCGTAATTCACTGGAACTAAATCCATAACGATCTGACCAGCTACCTACGTCCACTATCTTTCGTAGCCTTTCTGACATTTTGGATTGATGAAGAAAACGTTTTGGTTACCACAATCGCCTACTCTCAGAAACCGCGATGTATCGAGTTAAACCGTTACTAGGGGATGATTGAGCTTAAGAAATTACAATATACAGACGGGGGAATCTTACGCAATAATAGAAGCGTTGAACAAATTTACGGGGTTAGGTATGCCTGAAACTCGTCGTGTTGATTAAGAAATACACGAAACGGGCCGGCTCTGTTTCTAAACTGAACTACGCAACAAAGCCGGTTTCGCTGTGTCTGTGGAAAAAATCGACTCAAAACTTGCATCGGGCTATGAATTGTTTTGTTATTGAACTCAAGGGATGTCTCGAGAGACATCCCTTGACCATCAGTTATTTTATCTAGATAAAATTCAATACTACTTAAATGTATTTATGTAGCTATTTATTTTAGAAGAATTGTTCATTGTTAGATCTCCAGTCCATGTGAATTCTTTAAAAACCGTCAACCCTGGATTTACTTTCAATAAATTCTCGATCAGTTTATTGTTTTCCTGATGAACCTTTGTATTATTTTCTTTATCATTATTAAGCATTTGATGACAATATATTCCGCAAACTTTTAATGTATCCGTACCTTTATAACCTTCATAAGTCCGGATGTTTGGTTTTCCTACTACAAGTATTTCGTTATGTTTTCCGTTCGTTTTTTCGATTACATTCCTAGGTGTATCAATTTGGGCATATGTGCCACCATTAGGAGTGTATCCCTTTTTCCCTTGGCCTTTGAAGTAGCTTTCCGTGAGTGCATATGTATTTTGGGGTTCTCCCGGCTTATTTCCAGCATGATTTTGAAACATCACATCATGTGGGGAAGTTGAAATGACATTTTGAGGTGGTGTGGCAAGTATCAAGCCTACATCAGCCCATTGTGATCTTGAGTGTTCTCCCGTCTGCACAACCGAGGTACTGATAACATCCCATGTGGATAATAGCTTTTCAGCATTTTGGGTTAAGAGTGGCGATTCATTTTTAAAGTCGCGAATGGTATGCACTAAAAATTGTTTAGAGTCTATATGTCTTGTGTTAATTAGATTACGTCCACTTTTCCTAGCGTCATTGGCAGTCTTAAGTGTCTGACTTTGAAGTTCTTTCCATTTAGGTAAAGCTGACGTATGACTTTTATCACTCTTCGAGAAAATATTGGAGTTAATTGTTTGACCAAAAATACGCATTATTATCACCATGTTTAAATAAAAATGTAGGTATTGCAGGCACTATTGTGTAAAAATCGAACCCACGACGAATTGATTATCTTTCACCAATTTATAGGTGTCGACTAATGGATTTCTGTGAAAATAAACCCATGAGGGATAAATTACGGTCTCTGAAAGAGGGTATTTATGATAGCCGTACTTCTTTTTCCAGTTCTTATTTGACCACTGACTGCTTGCTAGGTTAAAGCTTTCTCCCTGAAGGCTGATCTTAACGGAACTATGACCGTTTTGCTTCGAATTGCGAATGCATGAATAATGAGGACATGACTACGGTACCTGAGCGCGCTTAAAAATAGTATTGATGAACTCTCAACGACATTGAAAATAAGCGTTTGACGATAAGAGCCGTCGTAAATGGCTAGTCACCAAATAAACGAGGTCTTCCACGACCATCTTGATTTGTTTGTTGCTATTGTTGGTGCGCCTCTTAAGCGACCCACGATTGATTAAAGCTTGATTATATTGCTTCCAGTTAGTTGTTTTATAGAAAAGCTTGGTCATTCATCTAAGTCTTTGACTGAACTTAGTTGATCAGATCGTGAGTTGAAGGTTTAGTTCCTTGATTTATGAAACAAAATCTTGTTCAACCGCTATGTTGCTTTCAGAACCGTTTTTTAGTGATATTTTGTTGAGGCTTTCTTTAACATCACTCCGCATGTTATTAATTAATTTAATTTTTTTTAAAAAAATTGTCTCTTTCTCTATGTTGTGAAGCGCCTTTATTTTAACAGGTATAGTTGGTTCGTTATCTGTTCTATTATGATCAAGGACAGGGGTAACTGTAGTTTTTATTTTCATTTCTGATGAACTCCAAATTAATAGGGTTTTCATGCCTAAATATAACAATATTGTTTTAGTTTTGGCTAGTGAGAAGATGTGAAATATTGTGAGAAATGTGAGAGGTCAGATAGTGTGAGTAAGGGATGGTATATAATACTATAATTGTGTTGTGTGATTGATACCAAAGGGTCGCATTGTCAATATGTCCATTATTTTTATGTTAAATACGTAAGCGAGGAAGGTGCGATATTGGCCGCTTTTAGAAGGTCATGATATTTCAAAAAAATAAACAATTAACCATTTGGATTAACGATAAGGCCGAGTCAAACTGCTGCGATGATTCACTAGAGAAGCGCACAGAGCGTGTTATATAAAGGCTATGACGACAGTACAACTAGACACCAAAAATCTCCCCATCCCCTCGAAAGAGTTATCTTACCCAGTGCCGACGAACATTCATTTAATTTGGGTTGCACCTCTACCCAAAGCGGTACAATGCGAGCGGATTAAAGAATGGGTGCATAAAAAATCCGACGTAACTGTCTATCTGTGGGTCGACTCAAAGCTCTTTGATACAGGCAACCGAAATGAATTGGATAGCAGTGAAATTAGCCTCACTGATAATCTATCTAACAACACAAAAGAGTGCGCGAGTCGCGCAAAGGTTAATTCAAATTTAAGGCGTTTCCCACCAACTATGGGTGCTCAAGGTTATTATCATACAGGGGGAGTCATCAGCGATCTAAAACGTTTTAATGAGCTGGTTACCAACTTACAAGTGCTCAGCAATATTCAAGTGAAAGATTTATCCGATCGCCATGATATAAGGCTGATGAATCGGAACGCCTATCAATACCAGAGGACGAAAAGGGACACTGCGGTTGCTTTAAAGATTGTGAGAGACGATATCTTACATCAATATGGTGGCGTATGCGTAGATGTTGCGTTGTTGACTTGAATGCAAACAATATTTTAAATTTTACGAGTTACATTGTCACGAAAGGGTGGTTGGGGCTTTCCCAAATAACATTGTGGCTGGGCATATTAAAACCAGGCAGTGTTTCTCGGACATCCTGTTTGTGTGTCACCAACGCTATGGTGAAAACGTATTTATGTCGTAAAAAGCGAGCATCAGCGTCTAAAAAACATGAATTATTAGCGGCCGGCTATGGGCTTACGTAAGAACATCTACGGACGTTTTAAGGGGGAATACCAGTCAAAACCTCGGTTTTTGGTTCACCAAAGCAGTACATAATTGAGCGTGAATGAACCGTGCGTTGAATCAATTACTTTATTGGGAGAGGACTGAAAGTTGGTTTGGGATAAGGGAGAATATAGTGACCATTCAGGCACGTTACTTATCCTCAACTAAAAGCTCGTTATGAGTGAACTCTAAGGTTATTTCCGACACAAATGCCCCCTCAACTTTCCTTCATATTGATTCAATATAGTCATGTTTTTTCTCTTTAAGCTCCCCAAAACTATCCATTAATATTAATTATGTATTCCAGAACCATGATAAAAAGCTTATGTGCGGGTAACCGTCTGATGAGAGTATTGCGATAACAAAGAACTGTTCAGTATAAATTGAAAATAAGTCGATGACTGCAGAAGAAGCCGTAATTACTTTACGTTTCAGCGACCAGAAAACGGGTGATGTCCTATTTCCCCATATTTATTCAATTGTCAATGTTGAGCCCATGAGGCTAAATAAGTAAAGCTGAGTAAGCTGAGTAAGCTGAGTAAGCTGAGTAAGCTGAGTAAGCTGAGTAAGCTGATTGCTCAAAATGTTAGTGAGTAAGGAACGTTGAATTGATGTTGTCGGAGATGATAAGCCGAATTTGTCTTTTTGCGCCAAACGTCAAGTCTATGTAGGTTTTCAACGGTCATTTAGAAAATCTGTATTACGAAGAGGTTGGCCTGACTTTGGGCCTTACATCGAACTTAAATATCAATAAATATATTTACCTTTTTATATGAACAAACCGTTGGCTAACTTTCGGTGGGCCACATGAGTTATTGTCGATCGTCGGGAATTTAAACCATGTATGTAATTAATAGCTGTATAGATAATCAAGGATTATTGCTTGATTGTAAAAGAAAGTCGGATCTCGAAACCACTCCTGAGGTTACGCATGTTCGTAACACCCCGTTCCAGAAGTCAGAATATCGCTCGCCCTGCAACACATACCTCAGATGGCATTAATCGAATTAAAGCCAATACTATTTCCGCAATTAAAAATGGTGAACATCTGAATGACAATCTTGAGCAGGCTAATATGTCCTACACGAGAAAAACCTTAGCTCAAGACCTATTAAACTACTTACCTGAAAAGTGGGACTATATGTCTGACATTGGACTGCAGGGTAAGCTTGATGAAAGTGAGTTTATCGAACATTGCTGGGTTGCATATCAAAAGTCGTATCTCTCGAAGGGAGATATGGCAATAGGGAGAGGCAATCATTTAATTTGGGCTGATTTATATAACAAAGTCGGAAATATGTCTGATGCTCAGCATTTAAACACGGATAATAAGCGACACGGGAATGTATTAAAAATGGACAGGTGGTCTTTGATCTTGAATGATTGCTGGATCCTAGGTGGCATCCATAGAAACGCAACATTTAGGGTTGTGAGCAAAATTGAACCGAAGCAGTTACTGAATCCCAACACCAAACAGTTAACGGTTACGGCAAGAGAAATGTTGGGACTAGACCATTTTGGCTATCAATATCAACAAGCCGGAATGTACAAACTGTTTAAACCGAGTGAGTTACCGGTTTATAAGCGACCCAATGTCGCTGATTACGCGAATTACATTTCGACAAAAGAGCAAAGGGCAGAGGCCACGGTGAAGATATTTATTGATTCGCTGAAACATCAATCTTAGATACTGTCGATCTTACTATATCTAAGTCCGAGTGACTTGTGATGATTCAACTCGCCTTCTGACACAATCATCAAGCGTTTCAGGTCGGAATACCCGTTTCCAACAGTTCTCCGATTAAGATGGGCCGACATCACGGAAGTCCCATAGTCAACGGTGATGCTCTTGCTATTGAGTTAATCAATATTAGGAGTGGGCCGACGGAACCCTCTAAGAAATTCTTGTGAGTCTTTGTTCAGTGTACAGGATGATTATGGATTGGATTTTGCTTTTAACCGACTGTAATTATGGGTTTTATTTAAGATGTAAAGAAGATTCATAAATATTCAGCTTTATCCATTGGATGTGAGGGCGTGATCTCTTTAAAGTTTTTGTAGGTCGACAATTTACGACGAATTTAAATAGGTACCGATATGCAGAGTCTTGGCATTGAGCAAATTCAACCGTCAGTTATGGAAGAGACGTTTAATAATGTAGGTGACGGGTTTCAGGAGATCCTGAATCAGATGGATAAAATCAACACCAATCAAACTATTACCACCGTGGACACATTAGCGTTACAGCAATCTATGTTTCACTACACGATGTTTCAAGAAATCGTGACTAAAGTCGCCTCGAAGTCAGCCAGTGCAATTAATGAAGTGATGAAGGCACAATGATGAGAATGTTTGTCTGCGCGTTACTTGTGCTCTTGACGGGCTGTAGTGATCAAGGTGGTGCCACAATCGCGAAGTTTGAATCGTCGGATATGGCAAATAAGGTCGTTGTTTTGCTCGCGCATAACAAAGTTAAAGCGGTGTTGAGTCAGGAAAAAGACACTTACTTAGTTAGCGTAGACGACAACTTAGAAGCTAAAGCACGTGAAATACTCACCCAGTTTAATGCCTACTTTCAGAAAGAGGATTTGAATGAGTTACTGGAGTCCAAGTTTGCAAGTTTGAGTAAGCTGGAAATGGTTAAAGGTAACCTGTTAGAAGGCCGCGAAATTTACAACAAACTCAGTGTTATTCCTGGAATACTTAGAGCCAACGTGGTGGTAACGGGGGATAAGAACAAACGTATCTCCGTATTGGTGATAAGCCTAGCGGGAATTGATACCGCCAACAAACATAACATCGAACGTTTCTTGAAAGGAGTGGTTGAGGATGGCGACAAGCTGACCATTAGCTACTTTGTTCAAAGTGTTAATGACAGTGACTTGAGCGATGAACAAGATTAAGCGTCGACACCAAGTACTGCTGCATCGTTGTTTAGCTAGCAAGCAAGTGCCTCAAGACGTTTTTTTACTGTTGAGTAAGCTTTCGGAAGATGAAGTGAGTCTGTGTTTTGCAAACAAGGTACGAGACGTCCGCTCGACGGTAGATACACTCGGTGCGCTTGTCGAGTATCAGGCGGCTAAACAGGCAGCTTGCGTATCAAAAATATGCGCTCTGCGCCAACAGTTGGGGCAGGAGTTATCTCTATGGTCAGATACGGTGGGCTTTGATTCATTGAACTACACACTTAGTCCTAGAGAGTTAGGTTTGCTGGTTCTTAAACTCCAAAATCGTCGTCAAGCTGCCGTATGGGCGCTCCGTTTGGATATGGCCTTACCCCAAGAGGTTCTGTCAGTGAGATCCCCTGGTCGCGTGCGTAACTTAGTGTCACGCGTTTCGAATAAATGTTTGTGACGATAAAGGTCGCAAAAAGTAATAACAAGGTTTATGTATGAAGTCCAAATTAATCGACTTGGGTGAAACGGGTGAGGAATTTTACGCGTTGCTTGAGAATAAAATGGTAGAGCAGGAGATCGCTGCAATACGACGATCAAGTAAAGTGTCTATCTCCCAGCTCAAGGCCATATTTCAAATGGGTGTGGAGTTTTACAACCAGTTTCAGTTTAAGGAAGCTGAGATTATATTTTCCGCATACAGTGCTTTAAACCCCTACGACCATCGAGGTGCCGGATGTTTAGCGTCGCTTTATCTGGAAAAGAAACAGTTCCAAAAGGCACTGGATATGTTGAACATACTCAAAACCTATCCCAGTAATGATTTGGATGAGACAGTCCTAAATATAGCATTATGTCACTATAAATTGGGTCAAAAACTGGAGGCATCATCAATGTTGTTGATCGTGAAGCCGGAGAACTTAAGTGAGTTTTTCTCTCAACGATATTGTTACCTTAAACAACAGCTTAACCCTTATTTCTCTTGAAAATTAAATAATAACGTGGATAGTTTTATGCTTAATATTAATACTCTTCAATTGAATGCTGTAGCTTCCGGGGAAGGACCTTTCGTTCCAAAGAAACCGTCGTTACAGTTAGTGTTAAATAAACTTAATAATCTGACAGGCGAGTCAGAAAACATGGCTGATACGCTTGAAATGCAGACGGTTTTCGCGACGTCTAAAGGGGCTACTGAAGCATTGATGGCGGCATCCGTACACCAAAAAGAAATCGTTGCTCAAATGATGAGCTCTAACCCAGAAGATTCTATTTCCTTGGCATTAGCAGCAAGTATTGAAGCTTATGGGAAGCAATTAGAGGACATTAATGCTTGGACCGAAGGGGGCGTTGCAGTCGTTGATGCGTACCTTCCCATGATTTTTGAATATATTTGTCAAAGAGAAAACCAAGACCCTTATTTGTTTCTAGAGGATTTGTTTCAGTTAGTTCTTATCGATTTTTTGCTTAATGCTGAAGATTATGGTTTGGGAGATTTATTAAACGATACTGAGTTCATGGACGCCGTAGGAATAATCCTTGAGTTCACGGGAAGCGGAAACCATCACGATTATTTTGACGAAAAAAATCAACAACTAATAATAGATGCTTATGAAACGGTATATCAGACATTATATGACAGAGCTCCTAATAATTCTTTGATGGCCGATATATTTGATGTTATCGAAACAAATGGTGGAGAACAGAAAATTATTGAGGGAATGAGTGATGAACATTATGACAATAATGGGGATATCGAAGATGATGATTATATTTCTCCTATGCTTACTTTAACGGTATTAGGTATTTATGCAGGGGGGGAGGAAGTATCACCAGATGAGTGGGAGCTAATTTTGTCAGGAAATCGAGAAACCATTGAACAACTTGTTAATCCTAATGACGAGTACGATAACCTCATACACTATATTTTCGTGAATCAACCCCCCCATAATACAGGTGAAGGTTATTGGGATTACCAGGAAGAGACAGGTTATTGGGATTACCAAGCCCCAGATGGTTTTGGCTATGAGGCAGGATACTTCGATCGTTTTTTTAGCGATTTTCCGGGAAGAGAACTTAAAGAAGAAGAAATTGAAGAAGTCAACCGTATTGGCGATCAAGTGAAAATGCTTCAACAGACCTTATTGTACTGGCTGAAAATTTGCCGTGACGAACAAATGGCCATTGCACGTAATACTTAAATAATAAATAAATGTTAATTACAAATTAGTAATACCCTGACGTAGTTATTATTAAGTGAATCTCCTAAATAAAAAAGTATTACTAATTCCAGTTAAAGGTGAAATTAAATGTTCAATATTAATTCGGTTCGACTGGAGAATTCAGGGTTCAGTGAAAGCCACTCATCTCAGAGGAAACAGTTAGAGTTAAATAAACTTAATAATCTGATAGGCGAGTCAGAAAACATCGTTGATACGCTTGAAATGCAGACGGTTTTCGCGACGTCTAAAGGGGCTACTGAAGCATTGATGGCGGCATCTTTACACCAAAAAGAAATTGTTGCTCAAATGATGAGCTCTAACCCAGAAGATTCTATTTCCTTGTTATTAGCAGCGAGTATTGAAGCTTATGGGAAGCAATTGGAAGCTATAAATGCGTGGACTGAAGGGGGGGCTGCTGTATTAGAACCAATGTTGGATATGATCTATGAATCCATTTTAGTGGATGGAGTAGAGGGAACAGAATACGAAGATTTAATGCAGTTACTGATCATCGATTTGACACTACATGAAGAGGAATGGGGGTTGGATCCCTCCGAAATCGATAAGAAATATGCCTCGAAGATTACCGAGTTTTTTGGTAGCGGTCAACATAACCCGTATGGTGATTATGGTAATTATCCGCCAGAAAAAGTCATTGCTTGGTTTCTGGATAGTCTTATACCAAGGTTAGAGTCGAAAATTCCCAACCCAATTCCGAACACTTCTCTGACTGCTCAAATCGTGGAATTTTATAGTGATGATAATAACAAAAGAGATCTAGAGCAGTGCGCCAATGACTATTGGAGCGATCCTGACGGATTTATTAACGGGTCAGATGAATTTGAAGCGAAACAATGTGAACAATTAAGTCCTATTCTGAAAATATTTATTATTTCCGATGCCGCTGAAGAAGGAAATATTACAGCAGAAGAGTGGGATCAATTGATCACCGGTGATGTTTCAGATTTTGAAGAGTTGCTGGGGTTGGATGATGGAGGGCTTGGAATGTACCTCATGACTAACGTCGATGGATGGATCCCCAAAGAAGGAATGCATGGTCATGAGGGCTCGGACGAGCACTGTGAAGAAAATCGATACCCTGATTGGATTGGTTGCAATGGCGAGGGTAGCACAGGTATCTCCGCTGAAGATCTAGTGTTTACACTCAACAGTTTCCCTCCAAGAGACCTAACCGAAGATGAAATAGAAGAAGTCAACCGTATTGGCGATCAAGTAAAAATGCTTCAACAGACCTTATTGTACTGGCAGAAAATTTGCCGTGACGAACAAATGGCCATTGCTCAGAACACCTAATGAAGAATTTGTTGTGCACGGCACTCAGGTTTTAATTTAAAAAGGCATGACCATGCTGGGGACATGCCGCTCTATCAGAGTACACAGACAGGTTGAAAACTTGCTTATTCCTAGCCAATAACATGAAGAGAAAACAATGAGTACATTCATGAATACCATCACAGCCACATCTTATGTAATTCCTGTGGATGAGGAATCGTCTAACACTGCCAGTGAATCGACTCAAGGTAAGTCGTCCGACACGGTTTCTCCAGGAGAGCCTCTTCCTGGAAGTGCGGTTTCGCTAAGTGGGCTTTGGCGTTTAGTCGAAGACCAAATGAAAGAAGTTGCGAATGCCGTATCGGGTACGGCTAAGGGAAACTCCGAAGCGAAAAAATCATTAATTGAAGTCCAAAAACAATCGCAAATCAAACAGCTTGAGCAACGTGAGAGCGATATCAATGAGCAGCAAAAAGCTCAGAAAAAGAAAGGCTTTTTTGGCAAGTTTGCCATGGCACTAGGCTTTATTGCTGCGATCGTAATCGCGCCGTTTAATCCTGCGATGGCTGCGGTGATGGTTGTTACTATGGTCGCTAGCTTGGTTGTTCCTAAAGTCGCGGATGAAATCATGAAAGCGGCAGGTGTTCCAGAAGAAACACGCGCCAAGGTAACGATGGGACTTCAATTGGCGATTGGTATGGCCAGTATGGTGTTAAGTTTTAACCCAGCCAAGATCGTAACTAAGTTAGGTCAAGCAACATCAAAAATGGCTTCTAAAGTGGCTAGCACAGCGGCAAATGTAGCAAGTAAAGCTCCTGTCCGCTCGGCAACAGCGATGATGTCAAAAGTCGGGGAGCTCAAGAATATTGTGACATCAATGAAGGCAATGCGCCCTCTATGTAAAATGACGGAAAAGGCTGGCAAGATGCTTGACGATATCGCCGAAAATCTTAAGGATTTTATGGTCAACAGTGATAAAGCTTCACTACGAGCCTCTCGAATGAGCCAGGCGGCCGAAGTAGGCTCTAGCTCCGCCTCCATTGTCAGCGCTGGCTACGGCGTGAAATCAGCGGACATTATGAAAGATTTAGAGGTCAATCAGGCGAAGCAAGAAGAATTGGAAACGCGCATACAACAGATTATGAATATGTTGAATCAAGCGATGCGTGCTGTTTCTCACGCGTTCGAATCCATGTTCAAAACCAATACAGATCATCACGACTTTAACGAAAAAATGATTTCAATCCATATGTAACCAAGCGGGTGAAAAAATGACAACAAACAATATCAATATGATGACAGTTAGTGAAGTGCCAGGGATTGTTACTTCGTCTCCCCTTGTTGGTCGCAATTTGGAATTGCAAAACCAGATGCAGTTAGTCGCTAAGGCTTTAGTGGGTACAGAGACAAGTGTCACGAATAGTCAAATGAATGACCTTGTCCAATTGTCTGTGGCTTTTGCGAGAGGTGATTTTTTAGTTGCTGATGAGAATCTAAACCGCTTAAGCGAGTCTTCGAGTACTGCACACGAAACTTCAATATCGGCTGAGTCAGTCGATCCCCATAGTAGCGTAACCATGGCGGATCTGCTTGCTCTGATGACACAAATCATCGAGTCTTCTCATGAACTTCGATCGCAAGTGATGCAAAACCGTATCAATGAAGCTTCCGCAACTTGTGATTTAGCTGTCTCGTTGGCGGCGGACAAATGCCGTGATGCGCAGACAAAGTTCGGTATTACTTTAGCCGCATCAATTGTCACGATGGGCGTGTCGACGTTTGCAACAGTGCGTATGGCTCAGCCTAAAACATTACAAGACAAACACGTACAAAGCATGTCTGGCGACAAGACCACTACGGTAAAATCTTTGGATGCCACATCTCGCAATGATTACGCGGCACGCTTGCAGGATGCGCGTACCGGGAAATATCGAGGGGTCTCACAAGGTGCTGAAATGGCGCAAGGCGTTGTGGGTAATGTCAATGAAATCCAAAATTCGGCGCAGATCCGAAATCAGGAAGAGACGCAGGCAACCAAAGACATGAAGGAGAAATTCGATTCTCAGCTAGACCAATACATCCAAAATCTGACTCAAGAGACGGCTAAGCTAAATGAGATCTTGGATTCGATCGCGAAAGCGAGCCTAGTCACGAACCGATAATAGGGAATGAGCGGGCGTGCCCGCTCATTTTATACTATGCGAAACATTTCGATTTCCATCCCACAACGAACCGAGCGAGTATCGAGAGGATCACCCGTTAAGCAAACGCGGGATGAGGGCAAGCTCAAGCGAGTACGTGATGTCAAAGGCATTGAAAAACGTCAACGGAAATACCCTCGTATTTTTCGTGTTCGACGTAAAGCTATGTCACCACAAAACCAGCGCCAGTTTGTCAAAATGATTAATAGTTATCAGCTTAGAGCTTTACGTGATTGGCAGGGGTTTGCTGACGCCTTGCCAGAAGCCGAATCTTTAAGCGAAGCCCAATTATTCATTCTGCAAGCCGCTCAGCAAAGTCAACATTTGTACCCAGCGTCAGTGAAGAAGACCCTTGGTAAATATGAGCAGATTTTGGCAACACTCAATGATGATTCGGAACCCAGTAGCGAATCTCTGCAACAGCTCATTGCTTATGACCACTACCTGGAAGGGTTGTTGTCTATGTTGGTGCTATGTCGTCGCTATGATAAGCCAAGCAAAAAACCGCCGAGGGACACCGATGAACATCAGGAAGACACCGATGAATAAAAAGCGGATCGGACATTGTAATTTACTCAACACTTCTTGGGATCCCTATGCGTTAATTGCCAATAAATCAAAACGTTTAAGTTGGAATAATGTTAGTGAAGCAGACGCGCTTCTGAGTAAAAAGGAAGTTATCGAATGGTTCGCTCTGCTGCGAGAGTATTCGGAGCAGACCGTACAAGCTATTCTTGTTGATGGTATTTTAAACAGCGAGTTTCACAATATAACCTTTATTCTCACCTTAGTGCAGAAGGCAGATTTCAAATCGGTTGCCTCCAAACAAGCGTATCAGATACTTTATGAATTTGTATCTCAAACGCCAACGGGGATCAGGGAGTGGATCGGTGACAAAGAGTTTTTAATGAGTAGAGATGTGTTGGCGCTACTATCTCGTAACAGGTAAACAATAATGAAAAATCAGATCGCAATAGTAGAGCCGGCAGCGCAGCTGTCTCGTCAGTCGCTTGACACCCTCAATAGTGTAGCGGGCCATGTATTTAACAACGGCGCCGTCGAGATAGAATTTCATGGCGTACAACCAAACGCAAAGCTACCGATGACTGGCGTCATTTTTCAGTTGAGCCATCAGGGGATTGAAGCCGAAGGGTATGTGCCCATTGAGGACATTCAACGGCTATTAGCGTTGGATATCCAGCACCTTGACTCTGAATACGTGTCCTACCTTTTAGCTCAGAAGGCCGCGAAGTATGGAGTCAGTGGTATACGCTATGTGGACGAAGATGCGCATGAATTCCTACCTTTGGTTGAAGCACAGTTTTGCTTAGGTGAGTTTACAATGAAGGGAGCCTTGAAAGTAAAGAAACTTTTTGTGGAGGAAGCCTTCTTGCGCACAAAAAAACAAGAGATCTCTGAACAGCTCAAACTGTCTGTTAGTTGGGCTCCTTTTGAAACGGCGTTACACACCGAAGAAATAGCCACTCTGACTGCACATGACTTAGTGCTAGTGTACCCCAAGTAAATGCCTGTGCTTAGCCCCATAGAACAGTTTCTATTGCGACTCGAGCGGAATGAACGAGATGTGTTCAGCCACAATCTCGATCATGTTTTGCTTCCGATCGTTCCATTTTTTCAGTTAGTTCATGTCGTGAACATCGACCACGTTTTAAGGCTGTTGAGTCAGTTTGAGCAAGGAGAAGGGAGCGCCCTTATCCGGATTGATGGATTTCTTACGTTAGCGGCAGAAGAAAAGAGTATTCCAAATGAAGATCTTCGACGTTGGACTATTAATTTATTTGAAGCCATGAGGTTTTAATATGCGTATAGCAGAAACAGTAGCCCCAAATTCCCCCGATGCTAGTTCATCTAAAGTAACTGGCCATGAGGATTTACAGTCGGCAAACAGCGAGCCATCGTTGTTGTCTTCATCCAAAAATCCGTTAGTAACCCCAGAGTGGAAGCGGGCACCAGATTCTGTTTCGGTTGAGCCAGCTCTACTAGAAGGCCAGAGTGAAAAAACAAACGAAACCCAATCGTCCTCCAAAGGAGACGATGCTAAGTCGAAGCGTTCCACATCGAATAAGTACAGTAACAAAACGAAAGCTAAGGTCCATTTAGGAGCCTGTTCTATTGGGGCTCTCACATTCGGTATTCTCGCTGGCCCTGTTGGGCTAGTGTTTGCGCCTGCCTACTTAAATGCAATATGCATGGCGACGTATGGAGGGCAAGGGTTCTTGGTCGGGGATAACAACACCAATCAGGCTAAGCCGGACTTAGAGGAACCGGATTCGGACCAACCAACCTCTTCAGGTAGTCAGGTGCCTCCTAAACCCACGCCCCCCAATTCGGAGGAAAGTCCGAGTAACGATGAGGAGGGCGAGGATAAGAAAGATAAGCCGCCAGGTCAGTTCTCATTCAATGGAAAAGGCGGTAATTTTACCTTTGCACCTGTCAATATCAATTACGCGCCGAACATTATCATCAGCGGTAATATCTATTTCCAGCAAGCTCCCGAACAGTCGGTGGCACCGGATGACAATGCAAGAAAAGGGACAACGAAAAAAGACTCTGAACAACAGACTGACCAAGTTATCCAAGATAACAAAGTGTCGGTGACAAATATCACGAAGATGACCGCGGATCAGGTATCTAGAGGCGTTAACACACAAACCAGCGAGTCAGGCGTCGAAATTGCGGAGGAGTTGATGGTTGATGAAGTGGATGCTCATCAGGTCACTTTCAGTGATGGCGCAAAGGCCATTATAACTGGTTTACCCGAAGCGGCGTATCATCGCGGCAAAGGCTTCAGTACGTTTAATGACGCCAGTGTTAAAGAGTCGCAGCAATCTTATGCTGATGAAAAAGTTAAGAAAGGTTCAGTCAAGGTTGGGGGAACTCACACTTGGTATAAAGAAGACAGAGGCCAATGGACGCTTAAGCCTATTACGATCCAAGATAGTATTGAGACATCACGACGTGATTACGAACAGAACGTTCCCCATAAACATAGTGATGGTGCAGGTTTACCCGAAGCGGCGCCGTCAGCGCAGCAAGGGGCTATAAATGAGAATACCCAGTCAACATTTGTTCAACAACTTGGTAAGAGATCAGAGCCCTCAACAAACGAGGGCATTGAGCCCGACAAA
Source organism: Vibrio sp. QJM3NY_15 (assembly GCF_057785995.1). Lineage (NCBI taxonomy): Bacteria > Pseudomonadati > Pseudomonadota > Gammaproteobacteria > Vibrionales > Vibrionaceae > Vibrio > Vibrio sp. QJM3NY_15. The sequence continues at coordinate 139,398 of NZ_JBYMCW010000003.1, read as the reverse complement.
GATACGGCCAACTCTGGGGTAGGGACTAATAAAGTTAGCGGCAGGGAACAAAGCAGTGAAGGTTCTCCCGTCATTTTAAGCCCAGGTTCAGCACAAGCCCTCCCTGGAGGTCTGCACAGTAATAGTTCAAAAGGAGCAGTCTACAGTAATGAGGCCACCTTGAAACAAGTTAAACAAGCGGCGAACAGTGATGCTCCCCCTGTAATTTTAAGTCCAGGTTCAGCACAATCCCTCCCTGGAGGTCTGCACAGTAATAGTTCAAAAGGAGCAGTCTACAGTAATGAGGCCACCTTGAAACAAGTTAAACAAGCGGCGAACAGTGATGCTCCCCCTGTAATTTTAAGTCCAGGTTCAGCACAATCCCTCCCTGGAGGACAGCACAGTAATAGTTCAAAACGACTATTCAACAATATAGAGAAGTTTTCCCTAAAAAAACCTGAAAAAGACACGTCCAATGATAAGAGCGAGACCCGGCTCAGTCTAGTTTTGATGGGACATAGAGCATCTTATCCTTTGAACCGGGAAAAAATGGTTTACGAGCGCAAGAGAGCATCGTTATAGAAAAAAGCATCATGTTACGTAAGACTAAATCTCGATCCTTCAGGTTTAGTCTTTTTTTTTCTTTTGAGTGCGATGGTGAAGTTTGGTTATATTACTGCTCGCTCAAGAGATGAGGTGAAGCGTGTATATAGAAATAGAATCGGCACAGCGTGCAATTCCACAAATTAGCTTAAAACGAGACCGTCGGTCGAATGTGGTAAAAAAGTCTGAATTACACTTGTATCAGCAAGCTCAATCTCTTCTGGATAACTTGAAGGGGCGCGTTGACGAATACCAGTCCATTCTAGAGCAAGAAGTGTTGCAGCTTATTGAGGAGAAGGAACAGACCTTGAATGCTCACATTGCTCTGGTTTTTAACGAAACGTTGGAAAGTTGGAACGCCAAACAAAGTCAATGGCTCACCGAGGCTGAGGATAAACTGTCGGCTCTATTGACAGAGCAAAGCCACATCTTGCAGGCGTTGAAAGGTGAATTGAAATGTTCAATGGTCGGCGCTATCCAGTCGCGATTAGTCAGTTTCAGTCAGGATGAAACTTTAATTCAGTACTTAGTAGATGCTCTGCACTCAGAAATTGACGATGTAAGCCACGGTTTGAAGGTAGACAAGGTAACATCGGAGACGGGGGTGACCTTATCGATCGAAAATGATGAACGATTGATTTGTATCAATACGTCCGAACTTATCGAGAAACTAAGAAAGAGCTTGGATACTCTGTGATGAAATTCTTTAAAAATCCAGCGTTTTTGTTTAATCCGAGTAGCGTCATTCTAGCCCTGTTATTGCCCACCATCATTTTATTCACACTGCCGGGTGAAGTGATTGATGCGTTTATCCTGTTGAGCTTCATTAGTTCAGTATTTCTGATGATCATCATGTTAGAAAATGATGAACCATTAAAAGTCACCTTTCTCCCAACAGTTGTGTTGTTGTTGACAACCTTTCGATTGCTGCTGTCTATTGCTACGACGAGAAACATTATTGCCAACGAGGACGTAGGAGACGTGATCGAAACGGTCGGTCAGTTTGTAATGGGCGGTAACTTAGTATCGGGGTTGTTGATTTTTATCATCATTACCATTGTGCAATTTCTCGTCGTGACAAAAGGTGGGGAACGAGTTGCCGAAGTAGGTGCACGCTTTTCACTTGATGCGTTGCCAGGCCGTCAAATGACGATAGATGGCGATTTAAAAAGTGGCTTGATCTCCGGAGAGCAAGCGCAAACATTGCGAGCTAACCTCAGTACCGAAAATAAACTATTTGGGTCGTTGGATGGCGCGATGAAGTTCGTCAAAGGAGACTCAATTGCCGGGATACTCATTAGTTTGGTCAACTTATTTGGTGGTATTTATGTGGGTATCAATCAATTTGATTTGTCGTTGTCGGAAAGTGTTAGTCGATTCTCTGTCTTGACCATTGGTGACGGGCTAGTATCGCAAATACCTAGTCTATTGTTGTCGATGGCCTGCGGTGTGTATTTGACTCGAATTAAAGGTGCAGAGGAAGAATCGAAACCGTTTATAGCGCAGTTAATGACGCAGATTGGCGTTTTCTGGAAAAGCCTCATGATGATAGCAGGCGTCGTTCTTATTTTGGGAGCTCTCAATGTTGAATTATTGTTCGTTTGTTTGCCGTTAGCGATACTCTGTGCTTTTGGGGCGTATTTATTACGACATAAGCAGGCGCTCCCTGAGGGCATAACCAGCTTTGAGGAAAAAGGCAGTGGATTGTTTGAATCGCTTAAATTTGTGGTACGAGAGGATAATCATCAAGGTGTGATCCATCAACGCTTAAAGGCTCTGGAAGACGCTTTATGGGGGCAAACGCTTGGTGCTCCCGCGATGATTGTTGACGACAAATCTGAGTACGACTTGGAAGTGTACATCGCCGACATTTGTATGTACCAGTTTCGCCATGACACGGCGGAGGATATCGTGGAAATAATGAATGATGGACTTTTTATGCATCACGAAAATGTCACAGAGGATTTGTCGCAGATAGTTTCATATTTTTTAAGAAAACGCTTGATAGAAAAATACAATCTGCAATTTACTAGTAATGTGATTGACGGATTAGCGCAGCAAAGCGAAGTAATGAAAGGAGAAATTGATTCTGCCATTGGGCTTAATCGAGTACATGATGTCCTGAAAGAGATGCTTCGTGCTCCTGAGTTCTTTTTAGATCGAATTAGTTTTTTTGAGGCTCTGATTTATTGGTCAAGAATCGAAAATGAACCCAAAAACTGGTTAAACCGTATTCGCTCTCAGGCGAAATATGAGATTACCTCACGTTTGATTAATTCGCACAATCAAATTCATGTTGCGTTGCTGCCGCCGGAGATCACCGAACAGATCGAGTCGTTTGTCGCAGGAGAAATCGAAGACATCAACCGAATGATCGAAGTCCAACAAGGGCTTCGACAGGAGCTAATTCGCTTAACTGAATTGCATCGTTGTCTGCCTACCTTGGTCGTGAACGATCCGGAGGTGAATATGGTGAAGTCGTTTCTCTATCAAGTAGTATCGACCTTGCCAGTTTGTAGCCATGGCGACATCGCAGACTCTAGCTGTGTGGCAACGTCGGACGTGATACAAATCGCTCAATAGGAGTCACTGTGGAGTCCTCAGAACCCAAAAAGTACCCGCCGACGGCAAAAAAGCTCCGCGGTTTAAAGAAGAAAGGTCAGTTTCCTAAAACAGAGTTGGCACAACCGACACTCGAACTGGTGGTGTTTACTTTTATTTTCATTGCGTCCATTTTTCTTGCTTTTGAGCATATTAATCAATGGATCGAAATGATGCTCTATGCTGACGTTGGCATTGGCCTATCGTCAATGATAGACACGATTGGGTGGGCAATTGCTGGTTTGGTGGGGCTTAAGTTGGTGGTAACACTTTTAAATTGGGTTGTCCTTAATAATACCGTGGTGAACACAGAATCCCTAGGATTTAAAATGGAAAAAATAAACCCTGTCACAGGGTTTAAAAATATCTTTGGTCTCGAAGCTATGTCTAAGGCGTTGCGTAAAGTGCTAGAGCTATTGTTTTTACTTTTTTTGTTGAAATACATCTTTGACGTGGTGGGTGGAGATCTGACTTCACTCCGTGAAATGAACAATCAGAGCTACTTTATCTATTACTTGATGAGTTTTGTTGGGTTGTCTTCAGCGGCGTTTGTGGTCTATGGCGTGTGCGTAGGATGCGTCGATTATCTTGTGGAACGATTTCATTTTCATAAAAAAAATCGTATGACCTTTACTGAAATGAAAAACGAGATGAAAGAAACCGAAGGGTCACCAGAGATCAAGTCAGAACGAAGGCGGCGAATGCGTGAAGTCATGGATAGTCCAATCACAAAAGGGCGCAAACCAACATTTGCTTTGGCAAACCCGACGCACATCTTAGTGCCAATTTGCTATGAGCCAGGCATTGATAAAGCCCCGCTTGTATTGACAATCCGTACCGACAGTTTAGCAAGAGAAGAACGTCAGCGGCTGGTCGCTCTTAATGTACCTATTATCGAGAACAAACCTCTGGCGAGAGCGGTTTATAAAGTGATGAAGACAGGGGACGCATACATTCCAAAAGAGTTTTATCGAGATGTCGCTGTGATCATTTCAACATTAAAAAGGCAGAAGAAGCGTGGAAATTAAATTGAGAATGACGATAGTAAGCCTTATGGCATTAAACCTTTGCGCCTGTAGCACGTCAAAAATTCACGATGACCACCCTATTTTAGATTATGAGTGGCAGTCAGATATTTACAATATGATGTATCATAAGGTAACAGACGTCGACAGTTTTCAGTTCTGGGTACGCCAGAATCCAAGTTTTATTAGAGGTTCACCTCACCTAACGGCGTGCGTAGAGGTCGCACAGCCAGTGGAGTCCAATCGTTTTTATATGGCTAATCTCAATACCTATGGAGTGTTGGAAGTGTACAGCTGTGATGGCGACTATTCGGTCTTTTCCAATATTGTGTCGTCAAGAGGCTCTCAAGGGCTTGATAAGGCGGCATGGTTAGCCGTCGACGGTGTAAGCACCACACAGTTGGACAACGGTCGGTATCGATTCACTTTTACGGATTTATTTCCGGTCAACGAATACCAACTAACTGAACCGGGCAAAAGGACATTGCAAAAGGTCGTGGTACAAGCCCATAAATGGCAGGTAACACATATTCGAATATATGGTGTGGCCGACTCGTCAGGTGGTTACTCAAACAACCAGTCTTTGGCTAATGCGCGTGCCCAGGTCGTCAAAGAGTTTTTAAGGGAAGAGGGCGTGCATCAAATACCTATCTCGTTGCGCGGTAGCGTAGAAAACGGATTACCAAGTGCTGAGGAGCGTATTTCTCAGCGACGTTTTATGATTGAAATGATGTTAGAGACACGATGAAGAATCAACAATTTTCGTTATTAATGAGTGAAGTAGCACAACTGGCACGAGGGACAACAATGTCTTTTCGAACGGGAGATGCATTAGTCTGTACCTATGATGGATTGCAGTGTCGAATCGAAAACGGCGCCAGCGTTGGACTTGATGGGCAGGTTATTGTGCTGGCAGCACTGGAGGGATTCATTGATGAACGAGGGGCACTTAAGTTGAACGCCCACTTCGGACTAACGAAGGACGGTTATATTGCTATGTTGTTTGATTCCAAACTATTTTTTGTTCGTCATCGACCTATGCCTAAGCACCCTCAACAAATACTCGATGTCTTGAGCCAAACTGTCACCACCATACGACAATTGAAAGAAGAGCTGTAAACGCTATGTGGTTGTTTGAAATAATTAGTGGGCACCTCAACGGGGTGACACTCCCGTTAGAAAAGTCTTTGTGTGTGACTGGTTCAACAGAATCTGACCAACAGGATGTATTGCAGGTACCCGAATATTTATCAAAAGACAAGTTGATCACATTAGATTTTGATGGAGAACGGCTGTACGCCCAAGGCTTCTATCGTAAAGATAGGCGTAAGCGGCTCATAGCGAATCGTATCTATCAATACCAAGGACTTACTTTCTTTGTCTATCAACAAGGGCAACGAGCCCCGAGACTTCGTCGATATCGTTTTAAGCAATACCAACCTCTGGTCCTGATCAGCCTGGTGCTAAATACCATCTTGACCACAGGCGGGATCATGTGGTGGCAGGCCCATCAGACAACGTTGATAGCTGATTATTGGAAGCAAATCGATTCCGGATATATCAAAGGCCATCGCTTATACGTCTACGATGAAACAGTGTTAAATGGTTTGCCGAAGTATTTGAGCGCGAATATGACCGTTATTAAAAATGAGAAGTATTTACGAATGTCTCAGCTGTCGGCGGAGATAGTCTCCTCTGATACTGAGCTACCTATCGACTACTCGTTCACAAGCAAAAAAGGTCGTGATCAAATTCGGGTACACACTGGCGAAATCGATAATCAAGTCATGTCGTTATTTGGCCAATCTGGAGTAAGTTTCGTCAAAGATGGTCAAAGCTGGCGAGTGTCAGATACTGAACGGGCCACACTTGTCTTAAAGAAGCATGGGTTGGATGATATAGCGAAACGCCTCAAGTCATTTGATGACAGTCATGAACGCATTGAGGCGGATGCCTTTCCTTACGCCATTTTTTATTCCACTCAATCGGTGCGCTACATCTACGATACGAGCAGCCGTTATTGGGAAGGAAGTCTTGTTCCAAACCTTGGTGTGGTACAAGCCATCACGCGTGAAAAGGTCATCTTTAAGGATGGTCCTAAAACCCGAATTTATTATATCCAAAATCAATAGGAGAAAAAGTATGTCAATACAGCAGTTCGCGACTTTTCCAGAAATGGCTTCGAGGGTACATGTTAACGCTCCCGATGCATCTCTAGAGCAAATGGTATTAAATCACCCATCAGTTCAGCGTATGATGAATTCGAAAGACAGTGGCTCTGAATCCGTGTCCTTATTTACTCCCGGAGCCACAGACCCGTTAGATCTGATCGATAAAATTTTATCTGACTACATCGAAGTCCAAACGGCCAAAGCGGATGCCATGGCGCAAGAAATTGAGGTAATGTCCAATGCGATTGCTGAAATTAACCGCCTTTGGGGGCTGGTCATGCAGGACAACATTGCGTTTACAGATCCCAACTCGAATGACACAACAACGCTTCTAGGCGATTTCAACTCTGACAGTTATTTGACAGAAATAGATCGTTTGATTAGAGAAGATTTAGGAAACCCTGATGGTATCGAAGTCATCACCGGCAGAAATCTCACTATTTCGAAAATGACGGAAGTAAACTATGGTGAACTTCAAGAATTAAACGCCACCATGACGGCGTACTGTGACACGATCCAAGTGGATTTGGACACCAAGGAGCAAGAATTTAAGAACGTCATGACCGAGATCACTTCTGCGCAGGAAGAAATTCGTGATGTCCGTCGTGCGATTGTCGCCGTTACACAGGGGTAAACTATGAAAATTGCAATCGATGTTGTGATCGGGCACACCACCTTGACGCTCGAACAACTCAACCATTTACACAAAGGTCAGGTTAAACCGCTGACGGACTTTGTTCAATCTTCCGTAATGTTGAAAAGTGGTAATGAATTGATCGCCACTGGTACCCTGATCAAAGTTGATGATGGGTACGGTGTGCTAATCGAAGAGATTAACCAGCAAAACAGCTAGTTGTGTGAAAAATAAAGAAGGTATTGGCAGGGCTTAGGCCCTGCCTTTTTTTAGAAGTTTTGATTCCGTTGGATTGAGATTTCATAAATTTTCCAAGGATTTTCTTGTCTCTTTGTGTGATAAATAATGCAATATGATCTACATCACGTCGCGTTCTAGAAACAGACGCAATTCAAGGTGGTTTTGTAGTGAAAGTATTTTCGCTTGTCAAAGGCAAGTGGGGGCTGAGATCGAACACATAACTAAGTGTCGAAAATGAAATGACGGTAAAAGTTTAATTTATGATTAGAAATTATGTGCTAGGAAATCAGACGGTTTTTGACGTGCTAAAGCGAGAAGTGGTCTCACCAGAACGGAATATCACGCTCGGAGGACGAGAAGCAGAAATCCTTAAGTTGCTATGTATCCACACTAATGAGGTGATCAGTAAAGAACGAATGCATGAACAGGTGTGGGGCAAAGTGTTCGTAAGTGACACTTCACTCACTAAGGCGATATCAAACCTTAGAAAATCGTTGGCCCGATTAGAATCTTTATCGTGTGAGATTAAAACTATCCCTAAAGAAGGATACATGCTGATTTGTGAGGATAGAACCATATTTGAATATTCTTACGAGAAGATGCCTTCGCTTAACATTAAACAGATAAACAATAAAAAAAAGACACGAGGGCAATCCAAGTTTGTGTCCGGCAGTTATGTGGGTAGCCTCGAGGTGAAAGATGCCGTTATCACCCGACGGAACTTTTTGAGCCTCTTTTCCGCATCGCTTTTAGCCTCTCTCATGACGGGCGCAATCCTTTTACTGTTCAGGTAGAAGCCCTGTTCAAGTAAAATTATCGTGTCCAGATCGTCGTTACTAAAAACACCTTGAGAGGGGTAGTAGAGCACGTTCACGCTACCCCACATGTAGGCTATCCAGAGGGAGTCACCTCGTTCCTTCTAGACCACGCCATTACTAATGCCTTGCCAGTCAATGCGTTCTACCGTCCGTCCAGATATAGGTTACATCGCCACACCTCTTGCCGTCATTATGTCCGCAATGGTTCTCTCTCCAGTGGAACCGTTGCTAAACTCAGACGACAGAGTTCTCTCTTTATTCACCCAGTAATGGTAGTTACTGCGATGAACCCCGAACACTTCGCAAAGCCCTTTTACTGCATAACTCTTCTTGAGCTTCTCGATCATAGAGAAATGTTCAGGGAGTCTGACATCGAGAGAGCGGTTGTAGCCTTTTTTATATTTCTTTTTCTTCCTCAATGCGCTTAATTTTCTTTTTAAGATCACGGATTTCTCTTTGTTCTGGGTGAGTGGTGACGTACTTGGTGTGTTTTCAGCTCTTTCTGCTTTGAGTAGTCTTACCCAACTTTCTAATGCGCATTTGCCAATGCTTCTTGTTTCGCAAGTTTTTGTAGGCACGTCCTTGGTCAAGCACTAGCTGGACGCATTCAGTTTTAATCCAGGGGTTAAAAGTGCGTCTTTCATGATTAATTACAATGTCACCTTTTTAAGTATTGTGATGATCATACATCACCTCTTAATCAGGTGACCAAATTCACTATGCCACTTCATTCTGTATCTCCGTCCCGTTTACATGGATTGAAAACGCATAGATGGAATACTGCTTTGGCTGTAAGCATACCAAGAAAGATGTCGTTACAAAGTGGCCTATGCCTTGAAAGCAAACACAAAGGGTTTCTTGCATTTATCTTTGTGAGGTCGTAACGGATATCGCCCTCCACTTAGCCAATGAATCCAAGGGTGAACATGAACGCAGGAGATTGCCAAAGCAAGCCAGTGTACTGGCACACGTATGATTACGGGACTATCCACGGATTCAATGGTTATAACGATAGCAGAAAATACAGTAACTTAGTTTCTTCATGATGAGCGTGATTAGGACTTATCCAGAGTGAAAAAAGTGAGAGATTCTGACTATTTCTGGCCAACCTATGAAAGGGGTGATTTATCACGTTTATTCACTTCCTATGACTTGGAATGGGAGGGTAAATTACGCTCTTTGCAGCACAGTACTGCATCTTTTTAGTTAATCTACATAAAGGAAAGAAACCATGTCAGAAATGAGAGTAGCAGCGCCAACCGCCGATAGAGAATTAACAACAGCGGATGTCGCAGATAGTTTTGAGAGCTTTATTCAATCTGCGGATGACGATGTAGAAACATTTATTACGAGCAATACAAATGCTGATGGAGTCCTTGAAATGTCGGCTTCTCAATCTTTAGAGCTTCAGCAGTTAATGGCTGACCAAAGTATTGCTGCGCAAACGGGGACTTCTACCCTGAAAGGGGTCAAAGATTCCATTGTTGCTGCAGCGCGTAATATCTAATTCAGGAGGGACTGATGCCTGACGGTATTGATAATGGCTTGTTACGCCCTGGTCAATTGACAACTAGTGACGTAGCTGATGCCTTTGAGGGTTTTATTCAATCTGCGGATAGCGATGTAGAAAATTTTATTACGGACAATACAAATGATGATGGAGTCCTTGAAATGTCGGCTTCTCAGTCTTTAGAGCTTCAGCAGTTAATGGCTGACCAAAGTATTGCCGCGCAAACGGGGACTTCTACCCTGAAAGGGGTCAAAGATTCCATTGTTGCTGCGGCGCGTAATATTTAACCGTTGCAGGGCTAACGCCCTGCGACCTATTAGAGGTTGTCATGATAGAACTGTTAAATCCAGATAATGCCTTTTCAGGGGCGAACTTAATCGTATTATTGACCTTAGCAATGGTGTCTACTGTCCTATTTATTTGTTTTTCGGGGTTTGTTAAATACAACATTGTTCTAAACATCATCAAAAATGCGGTAGGTACACAACAAATTCCTCCATCGATTGTCGTTAATTTGTTAGCGGCATTGATGGCTCTGAACAGTATTTGGCCCGACATTACCCCCGGCCTAGAGAGAATTAAACCGTATTTCTCCGAACAACAAGGGGAAGAACAGGCCTTCTCTCTGGATATTCAGGAAATGCAAAACCAAGACCAACCTCAAAACATCACGATGTATTATTTGGTCGCTCACTTGTTTGAGTACTTTCCTGAGTTGCTAGAACGTGCAAAGGATAACACTGACACTTTGATGGGGATGATAGAGCTCCCTCTAAACTTTGATAGCAATGCGGATACGTTTAAGTACTTCTTGGGTAATTTGATCTTAGATTTGTACCAAGGTTTTGAAATGGGCCTTAAGATCTACATGGTATTCGTCAGTATCGACTTTTTGATTGCGGTGGTGTTGAGTGGCGTTGGTATGACGATGCTTTCACCAACGGTTATTTCGACACCGATTAAGCTGGCGATTTTTTACTTCTCTGACAGTTGGACTATGTTGTTTAGGGCGATGGGATAGCATGGAGAGCTTGCTATTTCCCAATTGGATGCTCTTTGCTGGGCTGTTTTTGTTTTTGAAAGTGTATGAGCCTACCCGGCTCTATTTGGACAACATTTGTTGTCTGGCTATCGCAATTGCATGTGCCATGTTTTTGGATAACCAACAGGCGTTGACTGATCTCAATCTTGGTTGGGTGGTCGCAGTGGTCATGTTCGCTTTATTGATGTCTGTTCCGTACTTGTTAGGTGGCACTGTGGGTAGTGTGATCCAACAACTATTGCTTCTCAACGAACAGTCGGTGCAAGACAAACGTTTTACAGACGAATCCGAATCACTCGCAAAGATAAGTAGCTTGCTGTTTGTATATTACGCATTGGCAGACGGAGCTCTATTCAGGCCGTTCATTCAACTCTTGAATTCGCCTACGTCCATCGGGATACACACCGATTTTGAACACTTATTTTTCTTGATTACTGACAGCCTGTGCATGTTGGTCGTGGTGTCTGGCAAATACATTGTCTTGATGATTGCCATCACGGTGTGCTGTGGTTATGTCGATTTGTTTTTTAAAAAGGCATCACTATCCCAATTCGTGACACCCAACATAAAAGCAGTGTTGGTGGTGATTTTGTTAAACCTTTGGTTTTTAAACGACCAGTTCTATGTCTTTAAACAGTTAATGCAAAAGGTAGGGTATGAATAACATACAAACGCAAGGTCTCGGCCAGGCGACCAGTACTTACGAAGAACCGAGTGATTTTGAAACGATAACCAACGAACTTGCTCAAAAAAAAGATACGCCTGAGGGCTGTGAAAACGGCAGTTCTGATGAGGTTCTTGGAGACGAAGAAGCAGTGGAAATGGTTTTAGAACAGACTATTATCAATGAAACTATTCGTCAAATGAAGCAAGACCAGCAACGGTTAGAAGAGATTTTCAATGAAACTTAAAATATGGCTGTTTGCGTTATGCATGGTGACCGGTTATGCCCACGCTAACGTCTTTTTCAAGCAGCAAGATATGAATGTCGGTCAAGCGTTGAGTGCCATTGCCAAAGACATGAAACTAAAGTTTGTGGACGATTTGGATGGTGAGGTCGGCAGACAAGTGATTTCTCGTCCACTGTCGGGCGAAGGTAAAGCGCTACTCTCTCAGCTATCGCAAGTCTACGATTTTGATTGGTATATCTACGGAAGTACACTGCGAGTGCAGTACGGAGAAGCGTACATCAATTATTCGTATCGACCAAAAAACATTCGACCAAGCGCTTTACTTGGCGAGCTAAAACGCACGTTTTTGACCAGTTCGACAGTCAAAATGGCGAGCGTTGAACGAGGACACTCGGTTTTATTTTCTGGGACCCGAGAATTTGTAAACGACGCAGTCAGCTATGCGGCGATGGTAGACAAAAACCAGTTTTTGGAAAATGGGAATAAGCTTGAGCTTGCCCGGATTAACTTTGATTACTTGTCAGTCGTAGATCGAAGCATTGAGACTTTTGACGGCAATGTCAACTTCCCTGGTGCGCAGTCGCTCATCGCAGCTGCCATCACAAATATTGGCCAGTTTGAAAACATCAGTGATCGGCAGGTGCTAGAAAAAGCCTATAAAGTGAAACTTAGTGACGGCGACAAACAGGCCCTAGATGAGGAAGAAAAAACCTCGAAAGTTCAGGTGCTGCCTTCTGCTAACGCACTCTTGATTCGTGGGACACCCGCAGAAGTGAAGTTGGCTAAACGCATTGCAGCCTTGATTGACATTAAAAGTCAGCAGCTATTATTTTCTGTGAAAGTGTATGACGTGGCTGTAGACCGCAATGAAACGATAGGACCAGACAGTAGTCTGCTCAATGGTTCACAAGGGATATACGATGTACTCTCATTGCCCTTTAGCGAAACCAAAACGTTTATGAAAGGGTTCCAAGCGACCACATCAAATGGCTTGGCACATGGTGTCTATGAGACGAACTTGCTGGTGCTGGAAAACCAGCAAGGTCACTTTGGCCGAAAGGAAACAGCGACCATCAGTTTGATCTCAGAAAAACAGGTTCAAACACAAGAGATCGAAGCGGATAACAGTATTTATGTCACTGGGCGTTTGCTTCCTTCTGGGCGAGTCCAAGCGAAGGTGGAATATAAAGAAGAGAGTTTAGATGACGATGAAGATGACGAAGGCAGTCAGTCGATTGAACCACCGAAAGTCAGCTCGCAATCTCTAGAGTCCGAAGTCTATATTAAAAAAGATCAAACGGTGATTTTAGGTGGTTTTGACAACACGGTGACACAGTCCACGGAAGTGGGAGTTCCCGTTTTATCCAGTATTCCTTTTTTGGGCGTGTTGTTTAAGAACACACACGAAACCAAGCGCAAATATAAGCGTTACATCTCCCTTTCTTTCAAGGTGATCGAGTGATGTTTGAGCATTACTTTAAAGTTATAGAGTCTTGTCAAGATACGGTTACCTGTCATGCCTCCATCGACACCTTTGTCGGCCAAGAATGTTTTATTCATACGGTAGACGGACAACGTATTAGGGGGGAGGTGGTCAAAGTACTTGGGCACCGGGTGGAAATTAAACTACTCCAACCAGGCGCAGTACCAAGGGGAGGGAAAATTGAGATCACCCCAAATCGTTTTTGTTTCCCACTCAACGAACAAGAGTTGGTGGGCAAAGTGATCAATTGCTACGGTCAGACCTTGTATGGTCAAGAGTATCTCGGTCAACCTGGAGACTATCTGGACTTGCCCATTGCCGTTGATCCTATACCATTGGCTATGAGAGCGCCGATTACGAATGTGTTTCCAACAAAATTGAAGGTCATCGATGGGCTGTTCACTATTGGTGAAGGTCAGCGTTTAGGTTTGTTTGCCCCTGCTGGGGCGGGGAAAACCACCACCGTTTCGATTATGGCCAATAATATGGACGCCGACGTGGTTATCTTCGCGATGATCGGTGAACGAGCCCGAGAAGTGGTGGAGTTTCTGGAAGGCGAAATCGGGCCAGAGGTGATCCAAAAGTCCATCACAATTGTTTCGACGTCGGAAGCTAACCCATTGGAAAAAGTTCGATCTGGGTTGGTTGCTGTCTCGATAGCACGACACTTTATGGAGCAAGGGAAAAAAGTCGTATTGTATTTCGATTCGTTAACACGTTTTGCGCGTGCACAGGCTATGTTGGATGGCACCCCGATAGAAGGCGGGATCCCCATAGGAGTTTCCCTTGCGTTGTCGCGTCTAGTAGAAAGCTGCGGTAACTCAATTCATGGTTCAGTAACGGGTATTTTTACCGTACTGATTGAAAAGGAAATCGATGAAGACCCAATTGCCCACGAAGTAAAATCGCTGATTGATGGGCACTTGGTTTATTCAACGACCATTGCGTCAACAGGCCGCTATCCAGCCATTGATGTGCTGAAAAGCAAAAGTCGTCTACAGAACAAAGTCCAAGACGCCGAATACGTCAGCATGTCCGAGTCGATCAAAGACATGGTGTATCGGTACTTTAATGTTGAACTGCTTATTCGAGTGGGTGAATACGAAAAAGGCAACGATTTGGAAACCGATGAGGCAATTGAACGGTACCCTTACATCATGGAGTTTCTAAAGCAGGGCTTTGACGGAGTAGAATATGAAGAAACCCTCGAAGCAATGGGTCGAATTCGGTCAGCTTATTGACATTATTGATATTCGAATTGGTAAGCAGCAGCGTAAAATCATCAAGCTCAAAAAGGAGCGCCAAACGGTTCTTAACCAAATCCAAACGTTATGGTCTCAGATTGAACAAGAACAAATTACGCTAAAGTCGCTCAATGTTATCCATGAAAACAACGCATTGGAGCGCCTGTTTCTGCGACGGGAAGATTGTAAGTCACATATTGAATCATTCTTTTTTGAAGTATCTATCAAGCAGCAAAAAAACGACGTATTAGCTAGCGAATTAGAAGCTAGCGAAGCGAAAAAAAAACAGTTGGAGAAACGAAAAGATGCATTGGGTGAACTGCGAGATCTGATTAGAGATAAGGAGCCATAATGGAAATTACCCCTGTAAATTTGTTACTGAATAGAGTCAGCGAAAGTTGTAATTTTGAAGATGAACTTGATGCGACAAACGACGCTAACACAGAGACGACTGATGGAGAGGTCTCAGAGCAGGATAGCGAGGACAAAAAGGTAAATCGTCTGGTTGAGAAGCAACGCTTAGTCAAAGAGCTGGCTAGAACTCAAACGTTTACTCGACATAAGAATAAATTTGGTCAAGTAAAGAAGAGCTGGCGTCGAGACGAAAAATCCGAGCTAGAAAATCAGAATTTGGCTTACAACCTGTCAATCGTACAGACGCTTGGGGGAATACCTTTCTCCTCTAATGACACTGTTGTGATAAAAAAGCCTATCGCCATAACTCAAATAAATCAGCCACGTATTTCAGGGGAACGCATGGTGAAATGGCACATTGAAGCTCAACTAAATGCTTCTTATCAAGCCGTTCCACGCGCGTTTGCGCTGAGCGATTGTCTGTTTTATGAGACACATAAAATCAAGAGTTATCGAGTGTTGTACCGAAATAGATACTACCTGTTTGAATTTGAAGGTGGAGAGATGAAAGAATATTGCGAGGTAAAGCATGACCGTACTTGATGTGACCGCCGCCTGTTTAGGTATAGTGAAAGACGCGATCATTATTTTTTCACTCAGTTTTGTGGTTACTGGAGTATTAGTCGGTATGTTACAAACGGTGTTTAGCGTTCAAGATCCCGGCTTACCGATGGCATCAAAACTCGTGGTATTTATGGTGCTGTTGACGCAGATGGGAGGCGGCATTTACGAACAATTTCACATGTTGTTCCGGCACTTATGATGTTGGAACTGAATTCATTTAATAGTTAAGAGGAAACATTTTTGAAACAGTTAAGAGAAGTCGTCTTTGAATCATTAGTGAAGAATTTAGGAGTCGCACCCACATTACTCTCCAGAGTGGAAGGCAATGAGCCTATTGTGATAGAGCTGTCTGGAGGGGAAGAAATTTATGTGAGTTTTCATGAAAAAAAACTGCATACCTATATTGAAATACCATTTAGGGATCCGAGAGTCGTTTCTTTTAAAGCTGAGAAGTTTATTGAAGCATTAGCCAATGATGAAGAGCTGTTTATGAATGTCCAGAAAGACAAGGTCATCGTGTATGCCGAACTTGGAGAAGATATGACGCACCTTGAACGGAAATTATCTGACAAATTTAATACCTTTAATAATTTGGCGCACCAGTTAAAAATTTAGCTTAGTAGGAGCGATAACTACTATATCACTATAAATGGTGGGGAGAGAGTAATGGAGTATGCAAGCTGCACTTTTCTCATCTTGCCATTAATTACTTAATAGAGTGTATTCGAATGGAATAACTCTCACTACCATTTTTATATAGAGGTCTGAATTTTGAAAATCCTTCCCCCTCAGAGCCACACTTCAATTGATGGAAATAGCTCCCCCAAAAAATCTATTTTTAATGTACGTAAAATTTCAAATGTACCTAAATCTATATTGAGATCCATAGCGGTTTTTTTTGGATTACGTTCTAACAAAAAGAGGCCCAACGTTCCTAAGAGTCATACACCTAATACCAAGGTAGCTTCGCAGCAAGCAAGCGGTAATAACTTATCAACTACCTCACCTTCGGTAAAAGCGATGCACCTGATGCACCTAAAGATAAGACAGATCTGCAACCAACAAGCGCTGATAACTTATCAACTACCTCACCTTCGGTAAAAGCCGATGCACCTGATGCACCTAAAGATAAGACAGATCTGCAACCAACAAGCGCTGATAGCTTATCAAATCGAGCATCCGCGCAGAATCGTCTTGATAAAAACCCAACATTCAAGGCTCTTCAAGAGAAGGTATTCTCTGAAATGACATCCAAGAATAGCTTGTTAAATCTAGAACAAAAGAAAGCTTTGGATGTAAAAAATAGAGAAGAACAAGAAGAGAAACGACTACAAAAACTAAAAAACGAAGATGGAAATATAGCATTAACGTCAAACGATGAACCAATACCTAATCCTAATTTTAAACCAGGACACATACCACCGCCACCGCCACCGCCACCAAAGAAAACACTTTCTGATGAGAAAAAAGTGTGGGCAACAGTCCAAGTAGACGATTCATTCAGCAAAAACAATAATAAAACTAAAGGTACCTCAACGCCTAAAGACAAAACACAACGTGCAATGCTCCTATCGGTGAATGAGGCTATGACGAATAGCCCTCTGTTTAAGGCGCAAAAGGAAGGTAATAACCAAGAGAATTAATTTTTACTATTTCAGAACGGTTATTTTCCCTGTTAATGAATACCTATACTGGTTGATTTACAGTTTAGGTATTCTCTTTATCAGATGTTGTGGTTTACTGACCAAAGCTGCCTCCCCGCAATATATCTCCACCAATATTAATAAAAAGACTCAATGTGAAAATCCTATCGCTTCATGCTGTATAAACCTGAGATACAGACAACATTAAGATATAATTGGTGATCAAGCATAAATTCGTAGCAATTTTCTTTAATCCTTCAACTCTTCTTTTTGTCCAATCAACGGCCTTTGAACATGGTAATTTTTCCGTTTACTGATAACCTCTCTGTATTAAAGCGTCACTTGAAATTCAATAAAAAAATAAGTCTGCTTTGCATTTAGAAAGTGTTTAATTCCAGTTTTTCACTTCGTTAGTATTGGGGGGGAATTTAACTCCGTGCCCAAAATTGGGCGAAGCTCATTTCAATTAGCTTAAATATTTTTTGGGAAGTCAAAAAATCAATTGGTTACATTCACATTTAAAAATGGGGGAGTAACTTATTCAATTGTTTTCTTTTAAATTCTGATGAAAATCGATAGATGATAATGCAATATCAATTTTAGTTTAAATTGAGAAAAGGATCACAAACGTAAACTATAAAAATCATAGTGATTAAACTTATTTTTTTGGAGGCGAAAACCTTCCCTAAAATTGCGTATCAATAGTGAAATACTCCAATAAGTCACCTCAAATATATGACAGGCTATTTCGTTTTCAACACAGATCTAGATCAACCAAAGGTTTTAGTTTTCATGATAAATAATAACGTTCTTACATTAAATTATCAATCGTTAAGCCCAGAAAATTCACAGGTAGAGTTAACATTCAAAACTAACGGCGTTAAAAGAGTCCCCGAAAATAAAACAATAAAACAATAAAAACATTACCCAGATTAGTCAAAGGAACTGCCAATAGCGTTGCACCTACGATTAATAATAATGTAGCTAGCTTCCAAAGCACAATCGCCAGCACACCTCTACCATCTGCAGAATTTACAGCATCAGAACGTAGTATTGATAAGGCTCAAGAGAAATTAGAAATAGCAGAGAGAAATAACGTTGAACCTGAACAGGCAATTCATGTAAAAAAGAGTTTTTTGAAAAGCTTTAAGAAAGGTAATGTCAAAGAGGCAATTAAACTGGCTTATGATAACCTACCTGATGGAGTTGTACCTAAGGTTATAGGTGGCACGTTGGCAACAATAGGCTTCATCGCTGGTACAGTCGCATGTGCGGCCACCGGGGGAACAGCACCTTTAATCGCGACCACTGTATTTGCTGGCATTAATGCTGCCCTTGGAGCGGCCGATGCTTTACGAGCATATAAGACCCGAAATAACAAAGAAAAACCATTTGCCAACGACAGCTTAGGCTACCTTATAAATAAAGTATGTGGTGATAAGCACAGGAAGATGTCCAATGGTATTTCCTCAGGTTTGCGTATTGGTTTATTTATGGGGGCGATTGCAGCCTTTGCAGCTAATACTGCTACTGCAGGTTCAGACATTGGACACTCTGTTGCTGCATCAGGTTCGGACGTTAGCCACTCTACTGTTGCGGCCCCGCACTGGACTCATGCTACAGAAGGGGCAACTCTAGTTCTAGAGACAGCTGCTAGTAAAATTGAGCTTTCTCAATCTGAGCGTGACCTTAATATTAACGGTCATTTTCAGCATGATGAATCTGGAAATAATGAAATGGAGTCGACTAACCTATAATGACTAATTTACAGCAAACACTAGTTCAAGTTAAACATGGGTTGGTATCAGCACCTGAATTACTGCAGAGTGAAGATACACACATGGCTAATTTGACATATCAACAAGGCGTTCGAGCATTTAATGCGAAAGATTACATTACAGCGTTAGACTTTTTTACCGTTGCAGTAATACAACTGCCATTTAATGCTACCTACTCATTCGCTTTAGCAATGACTTACCATGCGTTAAATGAGGAACAAGAGGCCATTAGTTTCTATATTCGTTCATGGCTTTTTGATGCGACAAACCCAGCGACTTGCTTTCGTTTAGGGCAATGTTATTTAACATTAAAGGAATATGCGGACGCTGTTGAGTCGGTGGAAACAGCGATTAAGCTGGCAGAGTTGGCCCCAGAACATCAAGAAATTTTAATGTTATCAAGGCAATTACTTGTTGAAGTCAAAGCTAGGAATACTTAGTACAATCTGATGTGTACTCTATTAATTTGAATCCCTGAAGTGGTCAAGTAAAACTGGCCACGGTTTTACTTGACCACTTCATTGGGAGCCTTACCGGCTCTTTCAATTTTGAGTTGCCTTACCCAGCTTTCTAACGTTGTTATTCCAATGCCCATCGCTTCGCAGGTTTCTTTGTAGATACGTCCCTGGCCAAGCACTAGTTGAGCGTATTCAAGCTTGAATTCTGGGTTGAAAGTGCGCCTTTCACGCTTAGTCATATTGTCACCTGTTTTAGTATCGAGATGATCATACATCACCTCTTAATCAGGTGGCCAAATTCACTATGCCACTTCACCCCTATGTCTAGGTCAGATACTAGAGCACCCTTCTTTCCTACGACCTGAAGCAGAATGAAATGTTGTTCATCACGAAGAGAGGGAAATCCATTGGGCAGTCTCTTTAGTGGCTATTAAGATCTCTGTCATATCGTGGCCATCTCACATGGGGTATGTGGCACGGTAAATATGATTCACTCCCTCATGGGGGAAAACTTCCTGTGAAGAAAGCTAACGCTGCCTTGTAATGAAGTAAGTAAAAACTAATTTTTTGCACGAAAATGAGCCCATTTCCAACTAGTCCACAACTCCTAAAATCAAACAGTTAAAGTAAAGCCCTGAACAATGGTATTGAATCAGACTATTACCACCAGTAGCTTCAAGACACGAAAGCGGACCTAGTCAACGGTTCAAGAATTCAAAGTCATCTGGATACTCAAAAAGGGGCAATTTGATTTTTGATTACGCCGTGACGGGGAAAAGAGTAACTGCAGGAGAGCTCTTCCTTCATTAATAATGATATTGATACTATTTGCAGCAAACAAATGGCTATCCGAGAGAGTAAATCAGTTTTTGTAACAGCCCCTCGTTAAGAGTGGAAGATTGAATTTTTTGTCACTCGGGTGTTTTCTTTCATATTTACCTTCGTAACTTATCATTATTAATCTAAGACCATAATGTATATATTCTTCTTAGTCCATTGAAACGTCATAAGGAAATTAAGGATGAAAAAAAACAGAACTACCACAGAATGGATAAGCGCGTTACTCATCACCGGTGTATTATTGGTCGGTTGTAAAGACAAGGCCCTGTTCGAAGAGGTCGACCTCGGTAACGTGGAGGTGAAAACGCGTTCATTTCAGATCCGCAGCTTGCTCGTCACAGTCGACAGTGACACGTTACCTGTGAATAGCACCGTCACGTTTGAGGTGTTCGCTGAAATGGAAGCTTTGTTTGATGACTCACAAGAGATTGCCGCGCATAGCCAACCATCCAGTGTGAACATTTCAGCCTTATCTGAGCTCACGTTTGAATCCATGGATCCGGAGATCTTGTATATTTCAGAAAAAGAGCGAACAGGTTTTGCTCGAAAGGAAGGTTCTGTCACGGTATACGCTCACTTTAGAGGTGTGCAGAGTGCACCGAAAACGCTGAAGGTATTACCAGCGTTAACCTTGCGTCGTGAGGTTGATAATTCCGATAAAAACAGCTCGAGGGTCGCCCCTTAAAGGGATTAGAGGCGAGGACAAGGTAGGGTTATAAACTAATTTTCAATAATTCAAGGAGAACTCTTGAGGATTACGGCTTTTTAACAAAAACGTCTATTAGAACGCGAGTCAACTCATGCCCTTTGAATTTTATCGAACTGGGTTATACAGTGGCGAAAATCTTCAATTACTTTAAAACGATTGATCTCGGAGTCACCAGTATGTTGCCTATGTCTGTAGCTTTTACCTACATCAATTTAGCTTAGTGTAGTAATCAACGAAAATTCCCCACAGTTTTATAAGTTTCCTAAGACTGTCTTTCCGACTCATTGGGTGTTAGCCCAGCGTTGTATTGATGGGACATACCTGGCTGTAGTACTTAACAATAGAGTGTCTATCATCAGCCAAACTTTGAACCCTATATGTTGGTACCCATTTTTGGCTTAAAGCTTCTGAATAAGCATCCATCGGAGCGTTATCTCAACAATTCCCTCTCTGATATAAGCTCTGCTTAATCTAATAGCGCTATAACGTTTTTCGGTATTCTCTACTTGTATAGTGGCTATCTTAATAGCTATGAAACATGACTCCTCGTGGTTTCCCACGATGCTCATAAGCCATCTTAAGTGCTTTACTCGTTAACTCACTATCTGGTGAACGAGATATTACCCAACCAGACGGTTTACGAGTGAATAGATCAATAACGACAACCAAATAAGCCCAACGATCTGATCAGTTACGTCCACTATATCTCGTAGCCTCATGCCTAAATCTCTTTACAAAACAACTAACTGGGAGCAATACAATCACTCATTAATCGTGGTTCTCTGGCCTTTTGGATTGATGAAGAAAAGGAAATTCTAAAAAAGGCTACGGCTCTCTTGATGTCAGACTCCCTGAACGGTTCTCGATGCTCGAAAAACTCAAGAAGAGTTATGCTGTGAAACGGCTTTGCGAAGTGTTCGGGATTCATCGCAGTAGTTATCGTC
The DNA here is from genome assembly GCF_057785995.1 of Vibrio sp. QJM3NY_15. Lineage (NCBI taxonomy): Bacteria > Pseudomonadati > Pseudomonadota > Gammaproteobacteria > Vibrionales > Vibrionaceae > Vibrio > Vibrio sp. QJM3NY_15. The sequence continues at coordinate 117,787 of NZ_JBYMCW010000003.1, read as the reverse complement.
ATTGGGCAAATAGAGATAAATCTCTGTCGTCAGAGCATGTGCTTGTTCGTGCCGAAGTTCGCCGATCTTATGAGCTGAGCAATGGTTCCGCTGGAGCGAGAACCATTGCTGACATAGTCACAGCGAGAGGTATTCGACTTAGTCGTTACCGAGCGAGCAAGTTCATGAAAGAACTAGACTTAGTCAGTTGCCAACCACCAAAACATACGTACAAAAAAACACAGCAGGAACGTGTTCATATACCTAACCGGTTAAATCGTCAGTTCGCGGCGATGTGACTTACATCTGGACGGGAGAGAGATGGTCTTATCTAGCCGTTGTTATTGACTTGTTGGCACGAAAAGTCATCGGTTGGGCAATGAGAGCCGCGGAAGGCCGTCTGGTGTAATGTTCCACTCGGATCAAGGTTGCCACTACACGAGTAAAAAATATCGTCAGTTGCTATGGAGATATCGAATCACTCAAAGTATGAGTCGTCGAGGGAACTGATGGGATAATAGCCCTATGGAGCGAGTGTTCAGAAATTTTAAAAACGGAATGGGTACCAACGAATGGCTATAGAAGTTTTACAGAGGCACAGAAAGCAATAACGGATTACCTGGTTGAGCATCGTCCGCATCGATACAATGGTGGATTAACACCAAATGAGTCGGAACGACAGTTCTGGTTCCCTTATAATACTGTGGCCAGTTTTACTTGACCGCTACACTAATATCTAAAACCACTGATGCTGTTTTAGAACAAGTTGTTGAGTGGCAAGCTCGCCCTCTTGATTCGGTTTACCCCATCGCTTACCTGAACTGCATTGTTGTGAAGGTGCGACCACATCAACAAAACCATTTACCTTACTCTCGGCGTCGATATGGAAGGTCGAAAGAACTTCTTGAGGTGTGAATGATATCCTCATCGCTTGTGTTGATGCCCTCAAGGGCTTTCCTAATGCCATCAATGCAGTTTATCCAAAAACTCAAATCCAGCTCTGTATCGTACACATGGTACGAAACTCAATGAAATACGTTCAGTGGAAAGACTACAAAACCACTACCGCAGACTTAAAGGAAATCTATCAAGCTACGACTGAAGATTAAGCTCTGTTGGCGCTAGAGCACTTTGGTGATAAATGGAATGAATAGCACCCTCAAGATATCCGTAGAGCTATCTATACAGCGAATGAGATTGAATCTCTGAACAGAGTGATCAGAAAAGCGACCAAGAAACATAAACTGTTCCCGACAAATGAATTGGCTAAAAAGGTGGTGTACCTAGCGATAATGGATGCTTCCAAGAGGTGGACAATGCTAATCCATCACTGGAAGCAAGCTCTAAACCGTTTTATGATTATGTTCGAAGATCGATTAACTGAATACTTGTAACCAAGAGTAGTTACACAGAATTATTTACAGGGTCTCAACGGTTACCTTTTGCTCAATACACCTATTTATAAAGTCTTTATACTTTGAAATTTCCTCATTTTTATCAATTAGTTTCATCGCCATTATGGAGCTTAAATTATCTGCCGGCATTTTATTAATATCAGAATACTTAGCAACCCATTGGAAAGTAGTAATTACGTCACCCAATGGCTCTGGGAGCTCACTCAGTGACGGTATGAGTTTTTTATCCTTGGAGAATTTATCAACCAACTTACTGATATTAGCTTTATCTTCAACTGTCAATGCATTTTCAAATTCCTTTTTTATAACACTGGAAATTATGATACCAGGCTCTTCACCACATTTACCTACTAATGACTCCATATTATCAGTAGCTAGGATAGCTTGCGCTGTGGGGCCACCTGCAGTTACAGATAGCCTAAAAATCCCCTCAGTCTTTAACAATTCAGGAGCTCCGTTTAACTTAGAAGTTAGTTGACTCAGAAATTGAGCAGAGGTCATTTCTGTTTTATATGACGATTTTATAGTCGCCGTTAATTTCTGATATTTTTCCTGCTTATCCAATAACTTGTTCAGCTTTTCCGCATTGCACTGGACTTTATCTAAAAGATTTAAACACTTACCTTCGTTTTTTTCTTGCTTTACACTCATAATCTTACAAGCAAGATCATGTTTACCCATTTTTTCTGCCGCACTTGAGTGATTCAGTACGTGAGCTCGAAAATTATTAACAACCGGCATAAAATACCATTAAATAAATTTTTATCACGCTAATAATCCCCCATACCACGACTAATTTCACGAGACTATTCCTGAAGTATTCTGAAAATACTCTACCGCTACGTTCTGAGGCTGATTGTCTTTGTAAAGCCCATTTTAAATGCCTCCCAAATAGAAATGTCCCTTTATGATCTAAATAGAGTGGGTGAGATAATTTTTGCTTTAGGATAATTGAAGTGTCAGGCGCGATGAATCACAGCTAACGTTTGGCGGGACGTGAGTTTTTGCAATAAGCCCGCCGAAGGAGAAGCGCATACCTATATGAGATCAATATTCCACTTAAGTTCAGACCCAATGATTTGAGGGGCACGACTTACTTTCCACATTGCTTCAATAATCTCTCCAGTACCTTTCTCTACTATAACTGCATCCATGGTGACGTTACTTGGTGATTTTTTTATGCTCAATATTGCATACACATCAGAGCCAGGAGGAATTTCAACTTCACCTGATTCTATTTTTGTTCCCTTTGAGTCAAAAATTTCACTCTTGTATTCAATCTGAAACCCAGACCGAGGAAATGTTGTCTCTAGCATTGAATCTTGTTTAAAAACAAAGAGTTATTGAGCCGTAGTCTTGCCTTGAATGAGTTTACCAATTAGATTACCATCACTATCTATTCTAGAAGGCTTAGCAACGCTTGAAATATTTAAACTGTGCCTATCCGATGGTGCTCTTCTTCGATTCCAATCACTGTGCACAGTATTCCCTTTCAGCGGTTTTCCTTCATGTACATTAAGTACTTTTTCTTTGGTCTGTCCTTTTGAGGTGATAAACAACCCCTTATCCATGCTAGCAATGCCAAAACTACGCTTATTTATCACCTCAAGTCCTAAATTACCTAAGGAGCCTTTATTAGCTTTTAATTTGATAACCTCAATGTGGGCATTCTTTAATAGATCTACCTCTGGTAGTGATTTTCTTTCTACGGAGCTAATTTCTACATTTGATATTTTAGATACAAATAGTTGATTGAATATATTACCATCTGTTTTTAGTGCACTGATTGACCTATCGACTTAATTGCTTGCTTTCATAAAAACCACATTAATTATAGGTATGAAAAATTTCATTGTGAAGAGCTAATGCGACGAGTAAAGTCACACTAGCTAAAAGTTTGGATTAAGTGACGTTACGTCAAATATTGAGATGTATATATGATTTAATATTATCGACTTGTAATTACAATGTCAGCTAGATCTCTTTCTTTTGAATTTTCACCTCCACCTTTAGATATTTTCGTAATCCTATCACCTTCAATAAAACCCATGGCAATTGATGCTGCACCATCTAAATTTAATGATTCATCATTAGGGGTAGACATAGTACTTACTGTGTTATTCCATTGCTTCATAGTCATTCCTAAATCTCTATCCCCCCCTTTTGTTGTTATCGTATGCATTCTAACACTGTTATCGTTATTCAAAGTTATGGCAGCGCGTTCATTCCTATTACTTGAGTGGGTTAAAGACCCAGCATATGTATTTAATTTGTTTGGTGTTTTCTCTGAGTCAATAAAATAGGTGAACCTATTACCTGTAAATTCAGATTCACTTTTTAAAATAGGGCCTGACGTGAGAATGATCTGACCATCTTTGTCTGTTAATGTTCCATAGTCAGTTTTCCACATATTAGGGACTGGGATTGTGTTTTCTTTTCCTTTGGTTTCACCAACTGTATATCCTATTGGGGCAGGGATACCATTAGTGGTTTTCAATCCGTCTCTATGTACAAAAAAACCACCATTTATAAAAGTAGTACCTTTTCTAATGGTATTTCCTTGAATTATGCTTGAGGGATTTGTCGGCGCTTGGTCATCTTTAATAGCCAAAACATCTACATTAGAACGACTATTAATTGTTAATAGAGAGTCATACTGAGCATCTTTTTGCACATTAGCCATAATTTTGGATAAACGACTGTGATCTGCAAACATTAAATTTTGGTCATTATGTTTTATTCTAGTATGGATAATGCCTGGTTGAATGGACCTAACTGAAACAACTCTCCGAACAATATCCCCAGCCTCTTGTGCCTTTTTCTTGTTATCTGCAATCACTGTCTTAACAGCACCAGCAACATTTGCTTTTTTTTTAGCATTTTTACCTAGTGTGTTTTTTTTATTAATCTCTTCCGATTTCAATTTCCCACCAGAAGGCAATGGTAATTGTTGGCTGGTATTAAACACTTTATTAACTGACCGACTGAAAAGGGAAGAAGATTCTGAATTACTACTTACTGGTAAAATGGAAGGTGTGGAGATAACTGGTGACAAGATTGTTAATGGCATAAGTACCTTAAAGCATTGAATTACAGGATTCTTCATTATCTCCCCACCAACAGCAAACCTCTTGTGAGTATTTCAGAAATATCCCGAAAAACTCTATAGTTACGTTCTTTTCTGGATTTTTTAGTGTAAATGAAGTGGTCATGTAAAACTGGTCACGGTTTTATGGGTAAACCAGAATTGTCGCTCTGACTCATTAGGTGTTAATCCACCATTGTCTTGATGTGGCCGATGTTGATTGTAATAACCAACCAGATAATCTGTTATTGCTTGGTGCGCCTCTGTAAAACTTCTATAGCCATTCGTTGGTACCCATTCCGTTTTCAAACTACTGAAGACTCGCTTGATAAGGCTATGACGCTCCTATGTCAGCATTTATGTCATAACAGAAAGATCTTTCAATATAATGGGGTAAAGTTCACGAACGATATAGTGTTTCAAACACCTTTGTATTTCTTTTGTCGAAAGGCCTTCTCCGATTCTCCTCGCTACATATAATTTTGTTCTAGGATCACTTCTCATCCTTATCAAATCTACTGTCCATAATGCATTATTGGCCTCTCTTGATCCCTCACGGTTTAGTCGGTGTCGGGATGTCTTTCCTGACGAAGCTTGTAGCGGACTCACTCCACAAAGTGCTGCAAATGCAGACTCTTTGCCTAATATCTGTGGGTTATCACCTGCTGTAACCAACAATGTCGCAGCTACACATGGTCCAATACCGAACTGTTCCAGTAATGTTGAAGCACTTTCTTTAGTGAGCTTCCGTAATACTTTGTCTATTGTATGTGGTTCATCGGTTAGGTCTTGCCATCGATGAGCTAGCATCTTAAGTGCTGATATGAGTGCGTATGAAAGAGGATCTTCGGAAGTAGATTCAAGCGATAGGCAGGCTTGAATGCATTGAAACGTCGAGGGAACATAGTACATTTGTTTAATACATTCAGGCGCAGTGACTAGTAAAGTAATGCACGAATCTGATTTGCATTCTGAGCCCTTGATTTTACAGAGCCTCTTCGTACCACCATAAAATAGCGAAGAGCTTCAACTTTACCGTCATGCGACTTAGGTGTCGCTGTAGATCCCTTGGCTAGTACCGATCTAGCTGCATTTTCGGTCGATTAGGTCAATTGACTTCATAAACACAGACGTTCGATTGCTCTAGAAAACGGCAAAGACCAACACCATAAGAGCTTGTACCTTCAATATCTGCTTCGATCAATTGACCGAATGAACGGCACCAGCCAAATAGTTCTTGAGATCCTTGCTCACAAACAGGAAATTCTGTTGTATCTACATGCTGACTCCTAGCACTAAGAAGCACAGCCACATGCTTATCTAGACGCGTGTCCACACCTAATTTAAGTGGATTAGTAGTATGTATTTCAACCATCATTCTACCCTCAGTATCCAGCTCTGGACGAGATAAAGATAGTGCAAGACAATGCTCCTATTAGGTCACAGAAGTTGGTCGTTGATAACTTGAAAACCGTGATGACAGGTCAACACAAAGACACTCTGTTAATCCCAGTACGAGTCAGAACACGTTTATCAAGAGCATAAATATAACCTTTATATCTCAACAAAAAAAGGGTTGAGCTAGCTAAATAAGTCAGTGAGACTCGTACTCATCGGCCCCAATTTAATCCGACATTTTGTGGAAACTTTAATCTACATAACCCCGAGTGAAGTGCCTCATTTTTACATTATTATTCAATAATAATGACATGATTTTTTGAAAGTGATCACGCCTAATTAGGAGTACTAGGGTATCTGATCATATGTGAGAGAATAGTGCATACTACAACGCTATTCTTTGGGCATTTGGGCAATACCGATTGAACGAATTTTTAATAAAAGTTGATTATGAGAATACTAAAAACGTCTACTCTGAACCGTCCCCTCAAACGGGCATGCTCACTAACGGAAACGCTAGCGGTCAAACAAATTACTAATTTACGAAAGAATACATCGGCCAATGAAACAAAAAGTGCTTTGGATCTCCGCCAGCGTCAAGTGACAGGTGATAGTAGGTATCTCAATGAGCCTACTAATAAATCAGAGTTGCTAGAACATGTTAAAAAAGAACTGTGTCAAGACGTGACCTCTCAAGAAAATCCGAGTGCCTTTGTCATTACAGGCCAAATGGGAGCCGGAAAATCGACCGCGACAAAAACTTGTTCTAAACAATTCAGTGGTAACTGCGTGGTGGTTGATTACGATGATCTGAAAAAATATATTCCAGGCTATTCGGAGTTGGCAAGGAGTGGACATCCAGGCACAGTGCCAAACTGTCAACAAACGGCATTGTTTCTATGTGAAGGTTTAATAAAGCACGCGCTTAGAAATAAATTTAACATGGTGATACAACGCTCCATGTTAGATCAACAGCACTCGATATCAAACGTTCTGACTGACTGTAAAAACAGTGGATTGAAGACTAACTTAAAAGTGTTGGCCGTGGATAAATCATTAAGCCGAATAGGGATATTTACAAGATATGAGTCAGCACTAAAACAGATTGATGAGGGAAAAGCAGTACCTGATGGCGCAAGAAGAACGCCCTTGGACAAACACGATGAAGCATATCGAGATATGGAAAACGTCGAGAAATTTAAAGAGCTTCTTCCACTATTAGATACGGTCACAGTGACATCTAGATCCGGGGAGGAGTTTTATATAGGAACTAAACCTGACGAAATTGTCGAAGCCTTGCAAAAGGGCAGATTGGCTAGCAAAAATGACAATAATTCACGGTTAAAGTCATTCAATATTCTAGCTGAACTTGTGAAGTCTAACGTCCAATCCTCTAACTACAATTACTATTAGCCTCCCTGGATAACACTGGCCCTCATCTAACGAGCTCAAGATTCCTCAGGTACCGCCCCCTAAATCGGTACCTGTCAATTCTTTCTTTTTATAAATATCCCCATCGATACGCGATAAAGGCTGTAGTGATTATCCTGGTTTAGGGCAAGTCACAACGGCTCAGAAAATAAGATTATTTTTCACAGCACGAGCTCCCTGAGCATCTTTATGATTACGCACGACAAGGATCTCGTTTCAGTAAGGTAACTATTTCTCATCATGCCAATGGGCGGAATGGTTCATGGTATGTGTGATAATAGATGATTAGCACAAGGCACTTGATCGGTCTCGTCTTCAAATAAACCAGACATCGACGTTATCAAGCCCCATGTGACCGAGGATATTAAGGATCGTTTCAATTTTGAATTTTTTAAAATCGTCTGGGATTTACTGGGATTGATAAGGAAGCGATAAGTGGCTGGGCGCAAAGCAAACAGAATAAACACGGAAGGCCACATCGATTCAGTAATCTCGCTATTACGACTGCACTCATGGTGAAACAAGTTTTCTCTGCAGCTAAGAGTGCTACAAGGGTTCATCGACTCGATATTTAAACTAGCCCATGTTCCGTTGTCCGCATTATACCTGTATCAGTCGTAGAGCAAAGCAAGTTGAGGTCTCATTTAAGACTAAAGCGAGAAGAGCAATACAGCACCTAGCCATTAATGCACTGGCCTTAAATTTTATGGCGAAGGTGAATAGAAAGTAAAAAAACACGGGACAGATGGCAAACGTAGAGTAGTTTATCTGGGTGCATAGACAGGAAGATACCTGTCTATGCCTTTTATAAACAGTAAAACTAACAAGTCGTTAGTTGCTGCAGTAGGCAGCCTATGTTCATTAGTCGGTATTGATGAGGTGCAATTAGAAAAGGATACAATTATCACCTCTCGTTCGTCCTATGACCTTAAAAATTAAAACACTAATCTAGAAGAGGATATTGAATATGAATCCGGCCTTATCATTGAATTGCTTCTCCAATGCGAGTACGAGTGAAATTAACATAAGTTCGCCTAATCAACCAAATGGTAGGGACCTATGGGAGATATTAAAAGGAAAGCAACAGGTAAGTATGATATGTGAACGTTTGTGGCACGATTGTGATAAAGATACTAAGTATCAATTAGTTGAGCAGCATATTAGATGCTATCCAGAGCGTAAGTTTAGTATCTCAGAAAAAAATGGAGACAAAACGATAAAAAAGAATGGTTTCAGCATGTGAAAGATGAGGTGCTGGTAGAGCCATTTGAATCAGGGGTTAGCTCATTCTTCTCTATGGTTTATAGCAATGGGAAACCGATTATCGGTGTTATTCATCCACTGGGAACAACGATCGAAAGTAAAAATTACGAGAACAAAAAGAAAACAGTGAGTTATGAAAAGATAGATGCATTAGTGGATGATGAAATACGTCGTACTGGAAGAAGCATTCCAACTACATCCCAAATTGATGAACTATTTGATCGGTTTATGTATTGTGGTGCTTATCGCTTCAAAGAAGAAGCTCCAATCCAACAGTGTGTATCCAAAGTAGACAAATTGGAACTTGAAAAATTACTGACAGATCTAGGAATAAATAAATAGTCTTAGTTATGCACAAGTAGGTGTTTAGTCCTGTGCGGTGATTCAGATAATCAAACGTCAACATGCCGCCTTTGCTGTAATGGCGTAGACACGAAGCCGACGGGCATTTCAGGTAGCGGCCAAGGTAACTGACCGTTTGTAAGATATTGGGTTCTGTCGCAAACAGGAGTGATCGGTTAAGCTCTTCATCAAAATTCACCACTGCCAACGCTATGACTATCAAATTTACAGGTCGTCACTTTCCTTCCGACATCATTCTTCAGGCTGTTCGTTATTACGTTTCTTATAAGCTGAGCTACCGTAAAATCGAAGAGATACGCACTGAGCGAGGTATCGATATTGATCACTCGACCATCAATCTGTGGGTCATCAAATACGCCCCACGATTGGAGCACCGAGCACGCCGAAGGAAGATGCCTGTTGCCGTTTCGTGGCGGATGGATGAGACCTACGAACCGGCGACGGTGTCGCCTGAGCGGCCTATGGCCGAAAACAAAGAGACTCAACCGACTAGAGTGTTGTGCATGAATCGCTTACTCTATAGGTAATGCATCCGAACAAGCCCATCAAACAACTCTTCAATGCCAACGATACTTGGCTGAACTATCTCAATAAACATCGGGGAACCCCTCCGAACCGTCGTCATTGAAAACGTCACCAAGATGCTCGCTTGCAGTACCGCCGCTTTTGGCTCTAAAGAGTATCGATGCAGCCATGCCAACTGCACCCATCACAAATACATTCACCAGACGTGTAAATCTCGCTTTTGCAGCAGTTGTGGCCTATTTTTCGGGATAATCGTTTTCTTCTCAATCATCTCTTTAGTTGTGCGCCAAATCTTCTTAGGATGGGCAAAGCAACTGGATATGGATATCGGCGTGTTCTGTGTACTTCACACCTACGGAAGAAAGCTGAATTGGAATGTGCACATCCATTTGTCTGTCACACGTGGAGGTTTATGTAAGAGGACAGGCCTGTGGAAGCCCATTGTCTTTAAAGCTAAGACTACTGAGAAGTGTTGGCGTGCCGCCATCACTCAACTTCTTAGCTCCAATTAATCAGAGTTAGATTTGAGTGGAGAGGGCTGCCCTTATATTCGCAATGAGCAAGATTGGTCACGATTTCTAACCAGCCAATATGCCGTCGATGGAAGCTACACTTTGCTAAGAAAACGGCCAATGTGACCCCCACCATGACCTACATGGGTTGATACCTAAAGCGGCCACCTATATCTGCGTCTAGGTTACGACATGATTTCCAGGGAGGCTTAGTGACGTTTGATTATCTTAACCATAGGAATGGACGGAATCCCTCATTTTTGAGTCCAGAAGCACTGATAGAGCGCATGATTGAGCATATCCCTGATAAGCACTTCAGAATGATTCGATACTTTGGTTTTCTATCGAACCGACGCCGTGGTGAGATGCTCCCTAAGGTCTACGATGCCTTAGGCATCGCACCTAAAGACTCACCAGAAATGTCCGGTTACGCCGCCATACTAAAAGGCTATGTGAAGGTTGACCCGTTTGAGTGCATTCTTTGTGGTCACAGCTTAACATTCATTCGTTTTAGAGTCGGAGAGCCGCTGTCGGAGTTGGTCCATCACGCCCTCATTCAATCCCAAATCAGGTCAATTTAGATTTTTCGTAGGATGAGTGTATCTGAAATAGCGAAAACAGTGTGAAAGTGTTCAATTAACACTCGACTTTAAATTGTAGGACAGAAGTTAGGTCAGTCAGGCACTCATTCTGGCATGAGTCATGCCGCGATTGTTCAGGTCAGGAAACATTGAGATTCCTTACCTGCGAGAAATCCCGAAACTGAAGAGTGAGGACGACCATGGTCATCTTCTTCCTTGGAACATGCCAAATTCGGACGAGTCCCCCGCCCCCGAATAGCGTTCAGAATGACAGGTACCGCCTTAGTTGACGGTATCTTAGTTGATATTAGAAAGTCAATGAGTCGGTTCGCAGACGCTTACAATTGAATTACGCAACAAAGTCCATTATGAATCATAATATAGATGCAGAACTCTTTATATGGTGTCAAATCAACAGATTTTCAATTGATCTTATTTACAATTAAAACATCAGACATGTATTGAGATTTGCTCACAAGTTTAGTTTGCTGTGGCGGAGAGGTTTGATGGCAAATACTACTGGCCCACTCTTAGACTCGCTTCCTCAGTTATGCGATTAAATTGAGTGAGGTAATAGCATTCTTGGTAAGTATGGAATTGTTTGCTTTTTTCAGTTACCTTCTGAATGCGCATCGTATTATTTAAGCCTTAGTACTCAATGATGCGTTCGCGTCTTAATTTGTTCTTATGCAAGCTAAGGCGCACCTATTTTTCAGTGCTTTTGCTAATTTAGCAAGCCATGAATAACTACAGGTATGCCAACGTAAAAAAAGCCCACTCTCAGACTGGGTGTGAGTGGGCAAAGTAGGTATTACAATATAATATTTCAAGCGAAGTATGCACACGCGACCATATACAACTAGACTACAAATTATCAATAAATCAATTGAAAATCAATAATACATTGATTTATAATCACTTCCCGTCTTCTCTCTTATTGTTGTAGTTTGTCGTTATTATCTTCCGCTCTATTTAACTTTAAAGGTCAACCCGTACAGTCTGTAACGCTCGAAAAGTGCACTCATTCTATACTCATCAAATGTAAGCGAGACAGACGCTGTAAAGTCGTTGACCTGAAGTGATCAAGTAAAACTGGCCACGGTTTTATGGGTAAACCAGAATTGTCGCTCTGACTCATTCGGTGTTAATCCACTATTGTCTTGATGTGGCCGATGTTGATTGTAATAACCAACCAGATAATCTGTTATTGCTTGGTGCGCCTCTGTAAAACTTCTATAGCCATTCGTTGGTACCCATTCCGTTTTCAAACTACTGAAGACTCGCTTGATAAGGCTATGACGCTCCTATGTCAACACTTATGTCATAACAGAAAGATCTTTCAATATAATGGGGTAAAGTTCACGAACGATATAGCGTTTCAAACACCTTTGTATTTCTTTTGTCGAAAGTCCTTCTCCGCTTCTCCTCGCTACATATAATTTTGTTCTAGGATCACTTCTCATTCTTATCAAAGCTACTGTCCATAATGCATTATTGGCCTCTCTTGATCCCCCACGGTTTAGTCGATGTCGGGATGTCTTTCCTGACGAAGCTTGTAGCGGACTCACTCCACAAAATGCTGCAAATGCAGACTCTTTGCATAATCTCTGTGGGTTATCACCTGCTGTAACCAACAATGTCGCAGCTACACATGGTCCAATACCGAACTGTTCCAGTAATGTTGAAGCACTGTCTAAAATCGACGGGGGCTTTGTGGGGATAGATAACAGAGGTATCAGTAAACATTTTCATACAACAGCAAGCTCCTTCAATAGAAGGCCGAGCCACTGAGGTGTACATCACGAGGCACATGAAGAGAGCATGCCCCCGCTTCAAGGCGTAATTCCGTGGGTAACGTAGAGGATGGCTGTTCACCATTGTAATACTTCTGCACAAGGCGTAGCCATTCTTGTTGAGATCTATGCTGAGACATTTTCGAGTACCTTTAACGATCAAAGTTAAAGGTTACGACGTTTATTGAAAGGATTGAATGAGTCGATTTAAAGACGCTTACACTATATCTCGTAGCCTCATGCCTAAACCTCGTTACAAAACAACCAACTGGAAGCAATACAACCAATCACTCATTAACCGTGGTTCTCTGGCCTTTTGGATTGATAAAGAGGCGATAAGCGGGTGGGCGCAAAGCAAACAGAATAAGCGCGGAGGCCTCGTCGGTTCGTTATTAAGCTCTCACGACTGCGCTCATGGTGAAGCGTGAGAGCGCTGCAAGGATTTATCGACTCGATATTTAGACTTGCCCACGTTCCATTAAGTTGTCCGTATTACACTTATATCAGTCGTAGAGCAAAGCAATTTGTGGTCTCATTTAAGACTAAAACGAGAGGAACGATACAACACCTAACCATTGATGCAACTGGCCTTAAGGTTTATGGCGAAGGTGAATGGAAAGTCAAAAAACACGGGACGGATGGCAAGCGGAGAGTCTGGCGGAAGCTGCATATCTAAGTCGATGCAAGCTCATAAAATTATTGCAGCCGAGCTAAGTTTATCGACGGTTACAGATGGCGAAGTCCTTCCGAACTTACTGAAATAAACAAACCAAAGTATCCTTGAGGTGTCTGGTGATGGCGCTTACGACACGAGAGCTTGTCACGCTGCTATTAAGATTGAGCGAGCCGTTGCGCTTATTCCCCCAAGAGAAGGGGCAGCCCTCTGGGAGCGTGGTCACTCTCGAAATCTCGCAGTGGGTTGCCAGAAGTTATACGGCTCAAATAAGTATTGGAATGAGCGGTATGGATACCACAGACGCTCACTGTCAGAAACCGCGATGCATCGAGTTAAACAGTTGCTAGGAGAGGACGATTAAGCTTAAGAAATTACAATGCCCAGGTGAGAGAAACTTGAGCGATGATAAAAGCGTTGAACAAGCTTACTGGGTTAGGTATGCCTGAAACTTATCGTCTTGGCTAAAAAACATGCGAAATGGGGAACCTCTATCTCTAAATTTAATTACGCAACAAAGCCGCACAAAGAGACATGAATATGAGTGATGGAAAAGGATAAATGACTTTGTTCTTTTCTCTTGGGGCAGGAAAGTCTTCTAAAAAATCTTCAATATCGCAAAGCAAGATAAGTAATCGTTATTGGCATTTGATCAAATACGATGGGCAATCGTAATAGATTTTGGTAAAAATGCTCATAAAAAGTCGCAGGCACTACCCCCTCTCTCATGTAACTTGTGTTTTTTCACAAAAATTCATTAGTTCGGTTGATTGAATGCATGGTAAATATTCCCTCTACTTGAGGCTGGCCTAAAAGACATAATGCATCTTTGCAACGTACGTTTTAAATCAATATAGCATGTTTTTGGGATTAATCTGAGGTGAGCTGATGCCTGCATTTCAATATAGGTAATACAAAGTTTTTACAGTGAAAACTATCCTGACGTGTGGAATCCACTCCTCTTTCGGTCGAGCTAAACTTGAGCGAGACACTTGATAAAAAGGACTTCACTATATTGAATTGACTAAAAACATTGTTGCTACTGACCTAGCAAAGAACACATTACAAGTTTGCCATATCAGTACTTATGGCGAGTCACGCAATTACAAAGTAATGGGTCGACAAAAAGTAAAAGGATTTTTAGCAAGGTTATCTTGCTATTTATGATCGAAAAATGTTGAGCTTTAATTTTATCACTACAACGGAGGGTGCCTTAAGTTGGGCATCAAAACGATATGGGTATCTCGAATAGAATCACCAATCATCATTCATTGGATGAAGCTGTGACATGCAAATTAAATAATAAAACGGTGTCGGGGTTTGAGGTCCAACGGAACGAAAGTGTACGTTTAGAGGGTTAAGTCATTGATTTTTAATCTACTACAATTCGAATTCGACTCGGTTTTTATCACCTTCACCAACGTTCAAGGATCTTAACTCTCCTTTCTCTAAGTCTTCCGGCAACGTAAAGGTATAATGACCTAACATATTGATATGCTTGTATATTAGTGGGGATAACCGAGAAATATCTTCTTCTATAATTTCTTCATTATTGGACCGCTTCCAATTTAATGCTTCCTGCATATAGAGAGTGTTCCATAACACGATGGCATTGGTAACGATGCCTAAAGCGCCTAGCTGATCTTCTTGCCCCTCTCGATAACGCTTTTTGATTTCTCCACGTTGACCATAGCAAACTGCTCTAGCGACTGCGTGCCGACCTTCTCCCCTATTGAGTTGTGTTAAAATCCTGCGACGATAATCTTCATCGTCTATATAATTAAGCAAGTACAATGTTTTGTTTACTCTGCCAACGTCCATAATGCCTTGAGCTAAGCCTGATGGACGGCTGCTCTTGAGCAAAGAGCGAACCAATTCGGATGCCCGAATGGTGCCAAGCTTCAACGATCCAGCGGTTCGCATCATTTCATCCCACTGTTCTTCGGCTTTTGAAAGATCCGTGCAGCTTCGAGCTAAATCATCTAACAGACCATAATCAGCAAACTTGTCTACTCGCCAAAATACCGCCTCTCCTGCATCAGCCAATCGAGGGGAGAACTGATACCCTAACAGCCAGAATAAACCAAATATAATATCGCTAGCGCCAGCAGTATCTGTCATGATCTCAGTTGGGTTGAGCCCCGTCTGTTGCTCAAGTATTCCTTCCAATACATAAAGTGAGTCTCGTAACGTTCCCGTCACCACAATTCCATGAAAGCCAGAATATTTATCTGATATGAAATTGTACCAAGTAATTCCACGTCCAGAGCCAAAGAACTTTCGGTTCGGACCTGCATTTACTGTTTTTGCGGAGGCTATTAAACGCATTCCATCTGCGGAAGCTACATTTCCGTCTCCCCAAGCACTTGTCAACGGTTGTTTTATATGGAAATTAACGAGTCTAGTATTCGCATTAGTTAATGTTTCAGCTCGAACGTAATTTTGTTTAACCCAACTTAATCTGTGACGAGTTAAGGCAGGAACATTGGATTTGATCAGTGGTTCAAGACCGATATTGCAAGCTTCAGCCATCAACACTGCACATACACTTATGTGTAAACCTTGAGCTCTCGCTTCGGACTCTCTTACGTGGGTAAATTCTTGCGTAAAACCTGTCCAAGCATCAACTTCTAATAATAACTCCGTTAAATCGACTGGCGGGATCAATTGTTTGACTCGATGGTTGAGTGCCTTTAATGACAGAGGCTCTTCTAGTTTATCTAAATTCATAATGGTCAAAGATGGGTGCTTGCCATCGGTACAGATACTAACTTCTGTGTTTTCATCAAACCTTTCAGCAACTTCTCTCCATGTTTCATCCAATTGTCTCGCGAGCTGCTGCATGGCTTCGTGACCATTAGTTGAGTGGCCAAGTGCCCGACAAACAGGAACCCGTTGAGCTTGCCACGCCTCACCATGCAAGAGCTTTTCTCTGGGGTTTCCCCAACGGTCACTATCAGTTACCCAGACATCTCTGCGACGCAATGAGTCTTGCAAACGCTCTAAGAAACACAAAGAGTAACCAGCACGCTGGGTGCGGCCGTCACCATCGTATACGAGCCTTTTCCATGATGCTTTAACTATGTGCTCAGGCGCTCCATCTAAAAATCTCTTTTTGGTCTTTTTTAGCTCAGTAAGATAGTGGATACTTTCCAGCATGTTCTCCCCAGCGGTAACCGCTGAAAAATGAAGTTCCTCTAAAACTGTCGGTAAAAAACGTTTGACGCGCCCATATTGTTCAACCATTTCGTCATAGAAATAGTTGTTTTGTGGGCGAGCGATCTCATTTATTTTTTCTACAGACTTAAGTAAGTTCTCTTCCGATACTCGCTTAAATATCGACTTTCTAAGCATCTCGTCATCTGTATTTTCATCAAATAAAACAGAACAGGCTCTTGCTAAAAGCAGAGCCGCTCTATCAAGATCTTTTAATGTCCTCAGTCGCTTTTTTTGACCGATTTTTTTTGCTTCACGTGTGATGTCAGTGATCAACATATCAAGTACATCAATGGCATCATCCAAAGCAATGATCTCTTGTGCTTTGACAAAAGCAGTTAACACGGCAAGTTTTCGTTCCTCTGGCATTCGAGAAATATACTTAACAGAAACCATCCCCGCATAGCGAGCCAAATTACGAAGTTGTATAAGGGGAAGGCCTGTAAAATTCAGTTTAGAAATTTCTAAGTTACGTAGAGTAGAATATTGAGAGAGCGCGCTCAGAACGGAAGGACCACTAATATTGGTGGGTCCTTTTCTTAATAATTCAAGTCGTGATAAACGCAGCCCCTCTGGAACTTCCAATAACTCAAGCAGCTGAGCGCTTTGCCATTGGGTAGGAAGAGAAGCCAATTGCTTCCAAAGCCTTTTTTGTGCTCGCTCTCTAATTTCACTAATTAAGCGAACTAATGTTGTGGCGCCAGGTAGCAACACCTTATTTTGAAGTAACCAAGCGGTAGCAAAATCAAACATGAGCCCTGGACGTTCATTACTCAACCATGCTCGAGTGAATAGTTGCCTCTTTAAACGAAAGGACCAAGGAAAACTACCAAAATTACGATAACCGTAATGCTCTTTAATTAGAAAGGTATGTTCACGATGAGTTGTGGGGCGTAGAGCATAACGCATTAGCACTTGTGTGTGACGGACTCCAATTTGTTTCGCGACAAACTGTTTTACACTGGGGTAAATCGGAGCTAAGTCGGTAACGAACGTACCGAGAAACCGAACAGTGGTCAGTTGCAGTGCAATACCTAGCCGGTTGTGCTTCCCACGACACTGCTGGATAAATGCCAGATCTCTCTCATCAAGATGAAAGTAACGAGCCAGTTGAACATCATTTGGCTCAGCAGCGTAACACCCATAGTTTTGCTTTTGTTCATCGGTCAAAAAATCTACTGGCATACTCTTTCCCCACAGATTCAAAATTAACAATCTCGCAACTGTCCGAAATGTTATAATTTAGAAGACACCATAAAACAGATGCTTATAAGTGTCTATTTAATCGACAAAATCGAATAGTAGACAAGAAGTGTCTACTATTCGATATAGGAGACAGTTTTGAGGTTATTTGGGTATGCTCGCGTATCGACCAATCAACAATCACTCGATATTCAAATTAAGGCGCTAAAAAGTGCAGGCGTGAAACCGAGTAGAATTTTTAGCGACAAAGCTTCCGGCAGTAGCCATCAGAGGAAAGGACTCAAATTACTTCAAATGAAAGTGGAAGAAGGTGATGTGATTCTAGTCAAAAAGTTGGACCGATTAGGTCGTGATACCGCGGATATGATCAGTTTGATAAAAATATTTGATGGTATAGGTGTGGCCATCAAGTTTTTAGATGATGGGATCAGCACTGAAGGCGAAATGGGAAAGATGGTGGTCACCATCTTATCCGCCGTAGCCCAAGCTGAACGACAAAGAATATTGGAGCGAACGAATGAGGGGCGGCAAGAAGCTAGGCTAAAAGGAATTAAGTTTGGTCGTAAACGCTCTATTGATAGAAAACAAGTACATGATTTATATAAAGGTGGCATTGGAGCTACGCAAATTGCACGTCAATTAAAAATTGCTAGGTCAACGGTTTATAAGATATTAAACGACATTTCATGAGGTAATTTTACATTGATGGGGTTTGCGCCCATTTTAGCGAAAAGTCTAATGTAAGCTGTCAGCCCTTTATTTATAAAGGCTGACAGCTATGTTCTATCCTTCGTTATATTTCAATAAGGTCTTTACTGATCTGTTGGGAGTAGCGCAAGTAGTGAACTTGCGCTTGTTTGAGGGGTTATTTATATGCACTAAAGCATTTAAGTTAAATCAGAATGAAATACCTAGCCCTCTTTTAATAAAAGCTAAAAAACAAACCATAATCACACTCCACATTCCTAATGTATTAATCCACATAAATACCTTAAACTTTACAGAGTCAGTGGTGGATCGTTTACGAATAAATGGATACTTAACCCAATAATCAAAACAGCGACTACCAATCTCCCAAGATGCTTGATATCTAGGCCGCATATAGCCTTTTTCGTCATAATATTTATCTAGGTCTTTTGCTAGCTGCTGATCAATAAAAATAATATGCTTAAAGCTACCTAAAGACACGATAGCGTTCATAATAACTGCTGGAACAGCCCAAGCGGTAGCATAAGCTCCCAAAATAACCACTAACCAATTCAACACTTATTTACTCCAAAGCTTCTTCAACACTTTCGTATATAAAGTCACCTAAGGCTTTACCTGATGCAGCTCCCGCAACGCCACCTACAGCACCGCCAACAACAGCACCACTAATAACAGCAATAGCCAGCACAGGGGCGGATGCCGTCACAGCAACAGCCAAAGCAATGCCAACACCGACAGAGCCTCCTTTAACCCCTCCATACCAACCACCAATAAACCCCCAAACTTCACGGGTCGTTGTCTTTCCGCATTCGCCAGAGCCGCCTACTTTGCAAGCTTCATAAATGCTGTCTACGCCACTCGCAACGCCAATACCTAGACCGATATAACCTAACCCTCTCGCAGCAGAGATACCCTTAGCAATATTCGCGGTTTTCTTTCCAAGACTTGGCACAAAACCCGATTTCAATATTTCATCCGCGTGATGAATTACCGATTTAGTGGAGAGCTTTAAATTACGCTTAACCTGACGATAAGCTGGGATTTGGACACTGCGCTTGGAGAGCATCGCAAACGAGCCGTCCAACTTTTGAAATAACGTCGCTCGCTCTGCGATAAACGAACCGTAATTCATTCCACCGGTTCGGCTCGCCATAGCCACTTGTGACGCATACAAATCATTAATCTCTAAAACAACATTTTGGATGTTCTTTAAGTTCTGCTCAACAATCGCAGCCGTAGCCCCAACGCCAGTAGACACCTGAGCATAATAATCACTCGGTAATCCATCCTCTCTGATGCGTTTTTCTAACTGATGGGAGAATAAATCAAAGTGACGATGCAATGTCGCCACTTCTTCATTGTTCAGCTTAGCCAGTTCAGTACTCGCGGCTTGAGCCTCCTCTTTTAAATCCTTGAGAGCTTGCTTATCTTTCTCCTCAACAGGTTTCATTGTCGGTAGAACAACTATCTCTCCCTGCCTTACATAAGAATTCAAATGTCGATTCTGACCTTTAATGAAATTGATTGTTTTCTGAGAAGTCTCTGGGGTAAAGAGCCCATCCCACATCAAATCTAGTTGCCCTGTTTCTTCAACCTGATACCAACCAAGCATAAACACATTATCGAGACAAACCTCGGTAGGAATTTCAGAGAGAACATTCCGTTCTGGAGACGCTAGAGGGGAAGACGTGGGTATACTCCCTAAACTCGGAGAAGGAGAGGAGCTAGGAGCGAAGGAGGCCGTCTCTTGTCTCATTTTCGCAACAGTTTCAGCTTGCGCTTGCTTTTGGTCTATCAATGTTTGAGTTTTAGGCGCGACGATAGGGTTTTTCATCATCTTTTGTTGTTGTTCGGTTTGCGCCTCAAACATGGCGACCGCTTCATTATAGGTTGTCGTCGTACTTGGATCAGACCAATACATCGACCGGGAATGAGGGAAAGGGTAATTGTCTTTAGCCATCAGTCAGTTGCTCATTATTATATTCAGTAATGAGCATACCAATAATTTCAGGTGTTTATTATTCCTAGAAAGGCGTTTTGGTCAATTCACTGCTTTAAATGACATTTTGACTAGCCAAAGGCTCATAGTGAAAAATCGAATGTTAATAACAGCGAACTAACGAGCGACACGGTCACTTGTTTAGGCACAATAAAGTTTGTACACTAAATCAAGATTGGAATAATAAAGTTTGTACACTATATTGTTAAGAATATCAGATTCATTCTCTATCATCTCCCAACCTAACTTGATGTGCTGATATTTTCAGCTTTTCTGAGGGGTTAACCATCACATCCAATGCACCCCATACAGAGCCACCAAGAACCGCTATCGGGCGCTGCTGCATCACTATTCTTGATAGCGTATAACTATTCTCACAAAGGTATTGAAGTGAAATTTTTTGAGGATCAACCTCACGAAGTTCTTTAGTGCCTTTAAGGTGGCAAGACTTCTTTTTACATGTTTCACAGTTTTCCCCTTTCTTTTTAGCAAAAACTTCTTTCAACCGCCCCTGCTTTCTTGGCCCAAGATCTAGCCAAATTAAAGTTATATTCTCAGCAAAAAATTCATTTAGCTTTTCAGCTTCAAATGAAGAGCATAGCAAATACACACCAGAAAAATCTTTCCGATAATCAAATTCATACATTTCCCGAAACTTATGAAGGTATTGGCCAGAAACTTTCTCAGCAAAACTTTTCAACTCTGGGTCTTTAAACTCATGGTAGCTTTCCCAAATCCACTCGGCAAAGTCTTTCATAAGGCAACCTGGAGCAAATTTTATTGGAAAGAAATACTGGTCTCTTGTATCCCAAGTATCATGAATTTTAAAGCTCCTAGATCTTGTAGACGTTGACTGAACTCCTTTAGCTTTCAGAGGGTGATTGAATCCCTTTCCTTTCAGTAGTTTCTTTACTATCTTTAATGACTTATTGAATCCCAATTCGGGGAGCCTTTCTAAAGGTTTATTATGTATTAGGCACTTATCAGAAGCGCTCCAGAAATGACGAAAGTAACCATAACCAACCTTCTTAATTCCCTCTTCAATACAGAATTGGCAATATCTTATATCAAGATTCGAGGTAGCCCTCATTCTTGATCTCCGACCACTAAAGAAAGTTGGCTTTATTTGCGACGTATAATTGGTGGGGTTATCAAAGAGTAAATTGCCCTTACCGTTTACAGATAATTCCACGTCAATAATTTCTAACAATACATGATCAGGATACCTATAAAAAATATGTTCATAATCCTTCTGAACAAAAGGGCTATTTATCCAACCTCCTGAATTACCAATAATTCCTATTGGTTTAACATTTGGGTCATAAGCCCATAATGCTCTTAATAACGTACTATGAAGAGATTCATCATGAGGAGATTGGTCTCTCAACAACTGAATAAATTCTGGGCTGCTACTCATTCAAATACAACTCCGCCATGCCATCGAGCTTGCTTTTCACTTCTTTCCAATGCGGCATAACACTCGTCAGTAAGCGCCAAAATTTCTCGCTGTGGTTATGCTCTGCGATGTGGCAAAGCTCATGGAGGATCACGTAGTCAATGCATTCTTTGGAGGCTTTAATTAGATGTGGGTTGAGCATCAAGTTGCCTTTGGCCGAGCAGCTTCCCCATTGTTTACTCATGGGAAGAACACGAAAGCTCGGTATGCCATCAACCCAAGTGGCTTGCGGAAGCAATTCAGATAAACGTTCATGGAAAATACGCTCCGCACGTACCTTGTACCAGTTACGCACTAATGCTCGAACCATGGCTGTTTTGTCATCGTTAAACCGAGTTAAGGTGACCAGTAATTTACCGCGAGTCATTTTTACTGTTGGTAGTGCTTTGGCATCTTCCACGATCTTCAATACATAACGACGACCAAGGTAGAACTGCATTTCACCGCTGACGTAGTGTTTAGGTTGGACGTATTCTAAGTGGCTGCGGAAGTCTTTCAATGCATCGTAAATCCACGAAGCACGCTTCATCACAGCTTGATGAATGTCGTTACGCTCTGCATCTTCTGGAGCAGTAATCACCACCTCACAATTAGGATGAACCTTTATGGTGATTTTACGTTTCTTACCGTCCAAATGAGGTTTGCGGACGACTTCGTAACACAAAGCTTCGTCGCCATAGACGAAGCTGTATTCTTCTTTATTGCCTTCACTGGAACTTACCGACGTCATTAATGATGTCCTGACACGCCAAGGCGGGTAATTTTGATGACATCGGTAATGATGGCTTGGGTTTTATCCATGCCTACCGCTTTGAACAACACAGGGATTAACTTACGTCGGATCTGATTCTCTATTTCTTGAGGATTAATGGAAAACTCAGCAACAGCGGCGGTAACGATTTCATCGATTTGCAACGCATAGTTAAAGCACTTATCTTCTGACAAAACATGATCCCCTAAATGATGAGGGAACAGACCATAGAATGCCTGTACGTGTCGTTTTATTTTAGGGTCGAGTTCTGAGAAGCGATCCGCTGGCATACCTTCTACATCACGTTCTTTTACCTGCTCTTCAAAATCAGCAAATAGCAGATATTGCTTTACAGGTGCATCGAACATCTCTTTTGCTTGTTGAATTGCTTGCCTAAGCAGTTTCGAGAAGTATTCTTGGGCATACGGGTCATCGGCAAGGTCTTGTTCGATCATTTTAGTAACACGACCAGTGATCTTATCTTTTTGGTTGCGGGCTTCATCGTCGGTGAATTGCTCAGGCTTAATATCCCTCCCCATATTCCCAACTAGGTAAACGCCTTTCGATTCTTCAATTTCAACACCTGCAATATGCTTATCGAACATGGTGCGGATATTTTCAGCATACTCATCGTAATCAATAGTTTCTTCGGCATCTTCACGAACTTGCTTACGTAATTCAGCCATGGACTTGAGCGTTTTCTTATAGAGGTCGCGCTTATCGTCAAAGCTTTTATCTTCAAAGTAAGTTGCGGATTGCAGTGCCACTTTTAAACAATTTGAAAAAGCAGTGAGCGTAGAGTCGAAGTCATCACGTTTTTTCTGGTTGGTATCGGTAAGTTGCCCATCAATGGTATCAATTTTCGGAGCGAGCACTTGCCGTAGTGCTGGGCCATCTTGTTTGTTGGATACTTCGGCAAAAATTACCCACAGCTCACTGTATAAACCGGGTAGTTTTTTGTATTCCGTATCCATACGATTATAAAGACCTTTTAAGTCTTCAATATCAAAACCACCTTGAGTACGATCGGCAAGATCTTGATAGTCGGCAATGGTGGCATCCAATTCTTTCAAAATGCCACGGTAGTCGATGAGGTAACCGAACTCTTTCTTCTGATGCAGACGGTTTACCCGAGCAATGGCTTGGATCAGATTGTGTTGCTTCAACGGCTTATCGATGTAAAGCACGGTGTTCTTTGGCTCATCAAAGCCTGTTAGTAGCTTATCAACCACGATCATAATGTCAGGGCCATCATCCTTACCGAACTCTTCGATAATATGTTTAGTGTAAGCTTTTTCATCTTGACCAAAATCAGAGCTGAGTACATTCTCTTTCCACCAATTCTGAACGATATCCGTGCTTTCACCATCAACTGTATCGTGCCCCTCTCGCGTATCAGGCGAAGACATAGCAACAACCGAGGTTACCTTGCCTATTTTATCGAGAAGCTTCTTATATTGGATTGCAGAGGCTTTAGAGTCACAAGCAAGCTGGCCTTTTAAGCCCTGACGCTTAAAGTTTTGGAAATGATCCGAAATATCATGAGCAATAAGCTCGATTCGCCCCTCGGTTTGATAGATCTGACCTTTCTGAGCGAACTTCCTCTTCAAGTCGGTGCGCTGTTTTTCGGTCAGCTTATCGGTGATTCGATCAAACCATGCATCTAATGCTTTATCGTTGGTGCTCAGATCTGGCACACGCTCTTCATACAAGAGTGGCGTGACGGTTTTGTCTTCCACAGCTTGCTGCATAGTGTAGGAGTGGATGATTTTGCCAAACTTGTTTTCAGTCTTGTCGTCTTGTAACAACGGTGTACCTGTAAAGCCGATATAAGCGGCTTTCGGTAGAGCTTGCTGCATACGAATATTATTCTCACCGTTTTGGCTGCGGTGGCCTTCATCGACTAGAACGATCATATCTGGACTATCGTTGTAACATTCTTCCAACTCAATCGCTGTACCAAACTTATTGATGATGGAGAAAATAATACGCTCATTACCTTTACCGATTTGCTCGGCAAGACGTCGCCCTGTTGTTGCCATCGAGGCTTTACGATCTTTTTCTGATAGCGCACCACCAGAGGCAAAGGTACTCGCTAGTTGGTCTTCTAAATCAACACGGTCGGTTACGACCACTACTCGACATTTAGCCAGTTCTTTAATCCATATGAGTGCCTTCGATAAGAACACCATGGTGAACGACTTACCAGAACCTGTGGTATGCCATATCACACCGCCATTACGTGCGCCTTTCTCATCAAAAGAGGTCACACGTTCAATCAAGGCTTTGATGCCGAATACTTGCTGATAACGGGCAACAATCTTGCCCGCTTTTTTATCAAACAGGGTGAATAGCTGAGTCATTTCCAGTAGTCGGTCATGACGCAGTAGTGAAACCAATAAGCGGTCTTGGTCTGTCACCACTAACTCACCGCCAACAATCAGCGATAAATATTCATCACGTACTTTAGCTGGGCGATGACCAAAGATTCTATCTAGGCTGTTTTGCTCAAGAGGCTTGTTCTTTAAGCGCTCAAAAGTGGCTTCGGTGATCTCTTCTTCTTTCCACTTTGCCCAGAACTTACTTGGCGTACCACACGTTCCGTATAAACCTTCGTGACCATTAACCGACAGTAATAGTTGGCTATAAGCAAACAAATGAGGGATCTCATCGACCTTCTGATTGCGAATATTTTGAGAAATACCCTCAGCGACGGTCGGCTTACCTCCGTGGGACGAATCAGGACGTTTGGCTTCAATCACGACCCAAGGCAGGCCATTTACAAAGCAAACAATGTCTGGAATTCGGTTGGCAGTACCATGAGCATTTTCAACGACAAGTTCTTCGGTGAAGTGAAACTGGTTATTGTTAGGCGTTTGCCAGTCAATGACATTGATGGTTGGGCTGGCTTTCTTACCATCAACAAATTCGGTCACACCAATGCCGTAGGTCAGTGCGTTATAGAGTTTTTCATTCGCTGCTTTCAGCCCTTCATTCATAGCTGGGTTAGCTAACTCGTGGACAATTTTATCGATAGCTGCTTCTGATAACGGGTGATCTTTGCCCATGAATGAGTAGGTTTTGTGTTTCAACACATCACGTAAAACGTCAGGCAAAATCACCGTGGAGAGATTGCCACGCATAGCCATGCATTCACCCGGCGGAATAAATTGGTAGCCAAGATTGGTAAGCAAGGTTAGTGCAGGAATTTTTGAACTGAATTCTTCTTTAAAATTTGCCAACTGATTCATTTTCTTTTTCTCAATCCCAGTTCCGAACATTTCGAATTGAAGGCGAGTCTTTATATAACTCACGGTGTTTAAGAGGCGAGTTTGCTAACATGCCCACGTTCTGTTCTCTGTCAGCATGCTTGTTGCAACATGCACCACACGTGCATATATAACGTCCCTCGCTACACTTATCTGTAATTTCTCGGCTATCAATAAGTTCATGGCATTTGTAATATAAACAATGATTTATATAATATTTTTGACCAAATGCACCGCATCCTTCTGTGTTACAACTAAATACCGTTAATCGATAGGCCGCGTTCACAGGAGTTGTTATTAATTGTTTGGTGTTAGGGTCGATAGTCTTAACTTCCACCCTCGCGTACTTCATATCAGGTATCATCAAATTGCCGCAACAACGGCAGTTCAATCTCGAATGTAACTCACGAATTCTGTTTACATAACCCGCAAGTTTGATTGAGAAGTCACGCTTTGAAGGGGCACTCTCTACCGCATAGTTGATGCCATAATGCGCCAGCCAATCAAATACCGAAAAATCAAAATAGGGTTTTGTGAGATCAGGCATCACTTGGGGATCATGACACTCTTGTGAGCGACACAAAAAACGCGCCGCCCCCTCTTTTGGAGTCCAGTGGAATGCTTCACAGGAAAGGTGCATGTGGGGGTAACGGTACTTTAAAGTATTACATTGAGGAAAAAGCTTAAACAACGCTGAGTGCTCGATATCAATGTGTTTCGTTAATATAGCTTGCCAAAGTTTATGAAGAATCACTTTTTCAATATCATCATGGCCGTTGCCTGCAAAAATCAAAGGTAAACTCTCACTCAAGAACCACATTTCAGGGTCGTGCCACAACGCTTTATCATTTTGAACGTCACCGATAAAGCTCATGTCTTTAAAAAACATTTTCCGTTTAATCAAACAGGGCTTAATGATTGGCGCTATTACAGGGTGCTGGCAATAATCAGAAAATGAGTCAAATCGTTCTCTGTAAATATCACGAACAAAATCATCTACCTCAACCTGATTTTCGCGACTCACAGTTCCTTCAACAAACAGGTTCAACAAAGTAGAAAAAGGTACTTGGTTACCAAATTGCCCTTTCTCTTTCTCCCAATGTTTAGGATGTGGTGCTGCACAACTAAAAATTAAGTACAACACCGCACTTAATGAAAGGGCGTTATTCAACTGTGTTAAAGCATTGATACGTTCGGCTTCTGATATCGCCAATAAATGCTCACTAAGAGTAGCAAGGTTTGACGTTATATAGTTGGGTGACAAAAGCGCGTAACCAAGAGTGGCAATGCTGTCGGAGAAACCGAGCTTGCTAAACCCTGCGTTATCAAAAAGCACACTCCAATTTTTGCAATCACAGATCAATTCCGCAATCGATTGTTTATGTGAACTCTCCAAAGAGAGAGTACAGATAAATTTATGTCCGTACTCACTTTCACATAAACTTTTTAAGCAATCCTTTAGCTCTGAATTATTTTTAAGATTGAGCAGCGATGGCTCTTGTAACAGGTATGCCAATAGCGGGGCTATCGATCCCTCTCGGCCTTTTTTTAGCTCTTCATCAGTGATACCAAAAACAAAAATATTAAGAATATCTTCGTTAAATGGAAACAGTCTCGTTACGCTTTCTGCTTTAATTCCCTTTTTTCCAGCAACTTGAGTAAATAGAACCGAATCGCCCTCTTCTAGAGATGAGCAGTTTTCTAGTGATGATTTGTGAACAAAAGCGCTCTCTCCATTATCCATAGAAATGAAGCCAAAATCGTTTTCGCGGTCTGTTTTACTGTTATGACCACCAAACCATTTCACTTTGCCGAGGTGTAAAGTTGTCAATGTTACCTAACCTAACCAGACAATGCTGGCACCAACTGAATGACAAAATGGGCCACATTAGCAGCCCAAAATAGTGTTATTTTTATGCAGTAACCAAAGCTACGTTAATGTATTCTTAGCATTTACCACTAGGCGACAGGCTCTAAGATGACAGGGATACGTGACGCTTACCTGTTAAAAGTTGCTGCATCAACGCCTTTTTCTCTTGCTTGAAGTGCGCAAGCTTGGCTTCTAACAACTCGATTTCTTTGTCGGCAGCGGTGAGGACTGAGGCGATTTTTTGTTGTTCAGAAATAGGTGGTAAAGGAACGATAGTGTTTCTAACTTGTACCAAACTTATTTGTGGATATGCTTGACCTGTCGTAATTCTCTCAAAGTTGGATTGATATTTATTATCTTGCAAGCAGTAGAAAATGAAGTCGCTACAAACGTTTTCATCTTTTAATGTTACTTTTGCTATGTGCTGATTAATATTTGCTTGAGGATACTTATTTGGCAATCGACAAACTCTTCCAACGTTACCAGTAATCGTAATTAAAATATCTCCTGGATACACTTTAGATCTCGCCATTGCTTCATGTGCAGCATCGCAAATATAGTTGAGCCCTGACTCTTTAAACCCATTTTTACCTACACATTCACTTCTTAGAAACGGAATGCCATATTCTTGCCATTCAAAACCATAAGTCGTTGGAGTTGCTCCTTTTGTTATAAACGATGATAGTTTCTCTAGAGCTAATTCAGACCAGTCGTTAGGTAAACTTTCATAAGGTGTTTTAGATTTACGCCACTCCCCCACAAACGCTTTACCCGTTTCAGGGTCAAGCAAACGCTTTTGCCCCGTCAACAACTGCTGCATTAAGGCTTTTTTTTGCTGCTTGCTGACATCAATCAGCTTTTCTGTGGTAGCAATCGCTTTGTCCCATGCTGATAGGATTTTGGAGATTTTGCGTTGTTCTGGGAGTGGTGGAAGAAATACGTCTAAACCTTGCAGGTCTGTAGTATCTAACTTACCAGCACCAATTCCTGTACCTGTCACCATGTTCATCAAACGATGTTCATAGGTTAAAAACCAATACAGTAAAAACTCTGTAGTTAGTTCGTCTGCATGAGGAATAAGACACTTTACATCTTGATTAAACGACACTCTTCTTGCTGCGATACCCACAGGAATTTTATTCCAAAGCATGCTGCCTCGAACAAGCAGCAGTAGGCTATCTTTAGGTGCCATTTTCGCACCGTTACTGACAGCTAAATCAGTTATTTTTAGCTCAGACTTATTAAAATAATGCCCTCGCATTGAAGCTGCGCTAATCCAAGGAATTTCACCACTCCAATAATCAGGGTTGCTTTTTGATGGAGTTCCGCCTGATGACCACTTAGTAATGCTTGATAGTGGTTTAACCTCCCAACCATTAGGCACCATAACCTATCTCCTTTAGGTAACCCGCCATTTCAGCTTCAAGGTCAGCTAGTTCATTTTGCAGTGCCAAACGTTCTGTGCGAACAGCAACTAGGTCGATCTCTTCTTCTTCCTCAAAGGTATCTACATAACGAGGAATATTCAGGTTGTAGTCGTTCTCGGCAATCTCTTCTAGGGTCGCTAGGTATGAGTATTTGTCTGTGGTTTCACGTGCCTTGTAGGTATCAACAATCTTTTGAATATTGTATGGTGTGATCTGGTTTTGGTTTTTACCTGACTTGAACTCACGAGAGGCATCAATAAACAGTACCTTGTTATCATATTTCTGCTTTTTGAACAGAAGGATTGCCGCTGGAATCCCTGTACCAAAGAACAGCTTTTCCGGTAGGCCAATTACTGTGTCTAACAGGTTTTCATCAATCAGTTGTTTACGGATTTTACCTTCAGATGAAGCGCGGAATAGCACACCGTGAGGCACTACCACGCCCATACGTCCAGATTGCGGTTTAAGCGTTTCAATCATGTGTGAGATAAACGCATAGTCACCTTTGGTCTTTGGCGGAATACCACGGCGGAAGCGACCAAAATGATCATTACCAGCATCCTCAAAGCCCCATTTATCTAACGAGAATGGAGGGTTTGCTGTTACCACATCAAAGTGCAGCAGGCCGCCTTCTTTGTCTTGCAGCTTAGGGTTGCGAATAGTATCGCCCCATTCAATGCGGTGGTTATCTTCACCATGTAGGAACATGTTCATCTTCGCTAATGACCAAGTAGAGCCAATTGCTTCTTGGCCGAACAGCGCGTACTGCTTAGAACCAGAAAAGTTGTTTTGAACTTGCTTGCCGCATTTCATCAATAGTGAGCCTGAACCACATGCAGGGTCGCAAATTGTGTCGCCTTGTTGTGGCTCTAGAATGATAGATAAAAGGTCAGAAACTTCTGGTGGGGTATAGAACTCCCCCGCTGATTTACCGCTACCCGCTGCGAAATGTTTAATCAAGTATTCGTAAGCGTTGCCTATAACATCTAATGTACCCACGCGGCTTGGGCGAAGGTTTAGGGTCTCTTTACCAAAGTCTTCCAGTAGATGACGCAGGATGTCGTTCTTCTGCTTTTCATCACCGAGCTTGTCTGTGTTAAAGCTGATGTCTTGGAACACGTTTTTAAGCTTAGTGCCATTGGCTTCTTCAATCGCATGCAGGGCTTGGTCGATACGTGAACCGTTACCTGCTTCATGGCGAGCTTCGTATAAATCCCAGAACGTTGAACCTGTTGGGATCTTAAAAGACTGAGTTTCCATCATTGCTGCAATCAATTCAGGCTCGTCACCGTACTCTTTAGCCAGCTCATCCACTTTATCTTGATGCACATCAGAAATGTATTTAAGGAACAGCATGGTTAAGATGAAGTCTTTATAGATTGATGGATCTACGGTGCCGCGGAAGGTGTCGCAGGCTGCCCAGACGGCTTTGTTGATTTGATCTTGGTTGATTGGGGTATTCATCGTTATTTATTCTCATTAAGTAATTGTTGAAACATGCCTTGAAGCATTGTTTTTCGATTCATTAGCAGTGCTTGGGTTAATGCCTGCTCTTTTTCCCATAATTGATTGAGGTGAAGTATCTTCTTCTGTGTCTCGATAGGTGGGATATTGAGCTTTATCTCATTGCCAATAGATGTTTTAAGCATGACAGCCATAGATGATCCCTGACTGCCCGCACCTTCAGATAATAAAAATTGAATTGAAGGTTGGTTTAATGACCAACACAAGAATTCGGGTAGTACCTCAACCGTTGGTGTAATCACTAAGAACTGACTCGTTACCACCAAAGGTAATGAATCTTCCGCATTATCAACAACACAGGATGCTTGGAAGTAACCGCCCCTCGAACCTCTTGAAGGCAGTATTACAGTTCCAGACTCGACTAACGCTTTATCTTTACCCTGCCAGTCAATAGCTGGCAGTTTGCTTGGATCAAGCAAGAAGGAATTTGAAGTTTCGGCTATCTCACGCACATCTTTAATCTGAGCAATACGAGCACTGCCAGTTTCTGCCTCAACTTCTTCCACCTTTTCTCTAAATGTGTACCCAGTTCGAATATCGGCTACTTCACTGAGTAATCGAAGATTAGTGTTTTGAATCATAAGAACTCTCCGAATCGGCTTCCTTCACTAGAAAACAGGCTTTTTTAGTCGAACCATCACATTTGTAAAACTTTGCATCTGCCCATCCATACCGCTTTGCTTCGTCCAAAAACCACTGCTCCATTGTTACTGTGAGCTTCTTTCGTGTGCCATAGTGATGCTTGTTATAAATATTCATCACACGATCATATTCACAAATAATCGAGTCGTTTTCTTCTGCCGATATTGGGAACTGATATTTCGCACGCTTTTGAGCTTTTCCACTAATAGGAACAACGGTTTCTTGAATGTTTTGAGGGTAACTATCTTCATTCAGAAGTTTTTTCTGAATGAAAGTGGTTGTAATTTCTTGCACACGCGCAGTTATTTGGTAATCTTGATGCATAAATAAATCTCCTATATGTCTAATCGTCGTATTGAGGTTTAGATAAGGTTCAGGTGGCCGCCTGAACCTTGCCAATCACGCCAAATAAATGCAGTAGAGCGTCTACAGATAACGTAATGACTCCATATTAATATGGAGTCATACCTACGTCAATGATTTGTACACTTTTCTTCTACTGTATTTTTTATCAGAAAACAAAACTTCTGCCTAAAGCTTGCGGAATCTATCAAGTCAGATTCCGCATTGAGTTATTTCTGCTTAACCCGAGGATAGCGATGTGGGTGGGATGGCTTAGGTAATACGGATTCAAGCCATTCAGGTTCATGATGATATAGCCAGTAAAACGCTGCATTGCAATCTCGCTTTATCTCTTTTCTAATCTTTAACGGGTCATTGTGTCGGTATCGAAGTATCTGAGATTTGTAGCGTCGCCGTTTCGATTCATGCTTACACTGCCGTCTCCACTTAACCAACCCATTTACGCTAGAAATCAACATTTCGACACTTCCTGTTGATACAGATACACATTTGGCGATCACAGAACGATGGAAACCTTTCCATGCAAGTGCAATAACTTGCTCTCTGACGGATGCTTTTAACTTAATAGGCTCAAACAAATCTTCCATATCCGACGAGTAAGCGACTGACTTCACATAAGTTCTACTCTTGCCAGTTTGCTTACTTATTGAAGAAATTGGTAATCCTTCTTTTAACAACGACAAACATTCTTGCTCTACGCTAGAGATACTAACGACACAACCTTCACTGCGTACTTCTGGTGTTGTTTTAGCCCTTACCTTCTGCTTTGATAACCAGTATTCAAATATCAAATACTTAAAAATATGCTGTGAATATTGGTTATACAGCAAATTGGTAATGTACTTATAATCCGATTCGGATGATGGTAGAACGTCTGAAGATAGAAAATGCAATCGGCTTGTAAAAGAATAAAAGTCAGAGAGTAACTTTACCCTGCGAATTCAACCACCCTTGGTCACATAGCCAAGATTCGATAATTTGTCTGAGTAACTAGCCGACCTAAATGTAGAAATATTGTTTGATTGTTCTCGAAGTACTTGCCGAGAAAACTGCGCCAAACGAAAGCTTTCATCGCTACTTTCGTGATACTCGGCTTCAAAAGAAGAAGGATACCCAACTGATAACTTTAATCGTTTAGGAAGGCGAACATGCACTAGTTGCTGCTGATGATCACAACAAGATTCGATAGCAGGTATTTGATGAACTCGATGCCAATAAGCCACTCCAAATTGTCTGATATCTTCTTGAATGCAGACTGGGCACAGTTTGAGAGTTAATTCGCTATGTTCTCTCACGCACGAGAGCTGGCTTAAACGAATCGCCGAATAATTATCCGTTGAGAATATAGCTTCTGATAATTTGGCTTTGTATTGCGGGTAATAATGCATAAACAATGGAGCAAGAGTTTGCCCCATTAGCAGGTCATTATTGTTCTCATTGTACAGACTTGAAAGCGAACTTAAACCAGCAGTAAGTATTGGGTTAATACTTGCTCTATGGTCTCCGTATACGCTTTTGAGAAATTCAGATATGGGAACCGCACCTACATTGCAATATCTAATCATTCGACTAAACAGTAGCTCATCGGGTAATGCATCAGGTAAACGCATATCACCTCCGATAGGTTCGCCATACAGCTAAATTCTAACTAAACGTCTCCAATGGGTCGTCACACAAAACACCCGAAGCCCTTAGGCTTTCAAGTGGATCACTATCCTGAGAAGCCCTATGGATCAGATTAGTATCCAATATCCGATCACTCAAACTCTCTGAAAAAATAAGTTCCGTTAGTTCGCCAATGAACTCAGGATGATGTGGACGAGTCAAGTCTCCTGGTATCGTTACCACTTTAGATTTGGTATTGATGACTTCTTTCGTTGAAACATCTTCACGTCGATGGCTGTTCGGTTCAGTATGACCATCTTTTCGATTTCTTTTTAGGATAGAAATCGCGTGTTTCTTTCTCATTTCTTCTGTGAGATTTTTCGTTGCCCGTATAGCAATACTGGCTCCAAGATCAAGAACCTCTTCAGTAATCCTCTCGTCTGAAGAACCAATAATTGCCTTTTGAGCTGAATAATAAACTCGAACAGCCAAATCCATATTACCAGCAGACAGTGAGTATAGTTTATTGTTCAAACTTGGGGTCAACGGCGTTTCAACATTCGTCCACTGTAAACACCAAAGTTCATCCACGAACAATTCCCACTCTTCATCATTCGTCATTAGTTCTACATCGAAATAGCCACTACTTTCCGCACGTCGCGCTGATTTAAAACTCTTGCTGAGAAGTTCATCGAATGGAGGATTTGCACAGAAAAGTATCGGAATACCTAAATTGTTAACTAAGTTATGCAAAAAGCCTAAAAGTCGATCAGCACCGCCTGCTTTAGCAAGGTTTAGGTTTTGCATTTCATCAATAACCAAAATCCCGAGGAAATTTGATTTCATTTTCGATTCAATTTGTTGAAGTAAAAGAGCTATCGTTCCCGCAGGTTTTGTTGGAGGGTGTCCTAGTTTTTGATCTATTTGCTCTAAGATGCGATGGCAGAGTCCCTTCACACTTGAGTCATCGGGACAATCTACTTTAATCCAAACAACTTGCGGAATTGCTAATACTTTATTTTGGTAATATCGGTGTTCGATGACATCTGGAAAGCAGTTGAGTACCTGTTCAAGCATGCAGGTTTTACCTACTCCGCTTTCACCAATTATTGTTATTCCACTGCCTTTAGGTTCAAAAAAGCCTGTTCGGGGTTCAACATCAGGTCGATTATCTAAAGAATAATGTAGATAGTTCATTGTTGTGGGAGATAAAGGATTTTTTGCTGAATATCCCTCTTTGATCGCTATTTCGATGGCCCTAAATACATCAAAATAGAGAGGTAGTGGCTGCCTCAACGCTTTTAATCGGGTGAGATAGTCCAACCTTTCAATTGCCTCTAACTTTGTTTCCTCAACGAACCTCTCAGGATAATTACTCAGCTTAATAACTAACTCATCATCCTCAACCTTAGGTGGCAAAGCTTCAATCAAAGGATTACCACGATGCTCGGGTAATATCGCTTCATGATAAGTGGCTTCTTCACATCTCATTATCGTTGGCCCTTTTTCGCTTGAGCATTGAAATTACTTTTTTCTTCTTGTCATCTAGGTGTTTACTGGGTATATCTGATTCCATATCAGGCTTAGCTTGATGAGGTTGAGATTCTCCGTCCTCAATCCTCTGTGCAAGAATAGCTTCCCTTCTCCTTGCTTTCATGCCCTTTGTTCTCTCAGATTTTGAACTCAACGATGGAGCCAATGCCGCTTCTTCTTTTGCAGTTTCGATAACCTGATTTCTTCTCTGGTGACGCTCTATCGATTTCGATGTTGGCTTAGCTTTGTTTTTTTCCAACTTAATCCAATCTTCAAAATACAGGATGTCTGCTTGATGCCTATGAGCAAAATTAGCCGACTCCTTCATCAAGTAACATCGGGTAAAACCACTAACTTCCTCAAGCCTGACAAATATGAAGCTTGAATTATCATGATCAACTAAAGCATCTAGTTGCCATGAACCATTATTTCTCGCGATTACTTTCCAAGTATCAAAATCAGCATGATCTGACTCATAATACATTTGATCGTTCAGCCGAATTCCTTTGCCTGTCATGGTCACTTTTACTGTTGGTAATAGGCGAGAACGAATATGAGCCTCGTCTGCTCGACTTAAAGCATGACGCTGTGCTTTAACATGTAGATTCCAATAGTTTAGAGGGGTTGGAGAAAACCCTGACTCAATAAGTAATGTACTTTGCTTAGCTAAATCTTTAAAAATTGAACTGTTGTGCTCTAAAACTTCATCAATAAGGAGCTTGGTTATTTCTCTGAGCGTAAAAGTAGCATCTAACCTTGGGTCTCTATCACTTCTGATGTAATGCCGTCCTTTCGTAGTCCCTAGCAGCTCATGGACTAATTTCTCGTTCAATATATTGAAACGATGTTCGACTATGCCTTTCAATTCCGCCCTGTATGGGGGAGCAATACTCAAGTGGCCAATCAATGGCACAGCGAGACTTTCGGCATCCTGACAAATAAACTCTCCTCGATCACAAAGCAATCGTTGAGGTATGTGGTTACAAGGCCAATCAGCTTCTTCTATTTCAATACCAAATTCTGCGCAATACTCTTTCTTAGAGGTAAAGCTGTTAATTAAAGCCTGCCGACCAGCCCTCCAAGAAGCATATTCCATGGAGACATGCAGCCCGACAATCATTCGACTTTCTTTATCAACTACACAATAAACGGTTGGTCTCCCCAATACATGATGTCTCTGAAAGTCAGATACGATATGTACATCCAAAACTGTTGCATCCAATTCAAAGCAACTGCCAGGAACTTCTGTATGATCGGTAGCAGAACCTTTTAAACCTCGCTTATTGCGGTCAAAGTCACCCTGATTTGTTTGTTTACGTATTAGAATTTGTGCTGGAACTAGTTTTTTGGCCCAATAAACAAACGCTCGGTAATTAGGTACTAACGCTTCTCGTGACTCAAATTCAGCAGCAATTAGCTCCTCTGCATAATATTCTTTGAGCATTTTGTCATATACACGACTGAACTTA
Source organism: Vibrio sp. QJM3NY_15 (assembly GCF_057785995.1). Classification (NCBI taxonomy): domain Bacteria; kingdom Pseudomonadati; phylum Pseudomonadota; class Gammaproteobacteria; order Vibrionales; family Vibrionaceae; genus Vibrio; species Vibrio sp. QJM3NY_15. The sequence goes on along the minus strand of NZ_JBYMCW010000003.1, from coordinate 81,734 downwards.
ACTTTTTCACCTTTGAGTCCAAACTTCTTCATCGCCTTAAGAAACAAAGTTTTATCGTGCTCAGTAGTATTAACACCTTCAGGAACTTCAATACTTGGACTGGAGAGTTGTATCGGAGAACCACGCTTTGTTACACCAGCTACTCTTGATTTACCTCTACCCCCAGAGTTCTTATAGCTCGGTAAAAGTGCATTTCGCTCTTGACCATATTTCCAATAAAGATTTAGTGCTCGATAGATATTCTGGATATATGTGTTGCGGGCTTTCGCGTGTGTCGAAACAGCTTTACTACGAGGTTGCTCAACCAAATTTAGCAAAAAATATGGATCAGATGCTAATTCACTAATAAGTCGATATTTTTCATCTCTTTTTACAAGATAACTCTCTGAAATATCGTCTTCTGACTGCAATTGATAATACGGAAGCTCATATGAACTCAATTCGGAATTACCCGTTTTAATGGCCTCATTAAAAAAGTCAAAATCAAGCTTAAGTGGTCGTTGCAAAGCCTTTGATTCGAGCAAAGGAAAAAGAATGACGATATGTTCCTTTGTATATAGTTGCAAAACCCTGTAAAGACCATCCTCAAGACCATCTAAGTTATGAACTCGCCAAACACTATTTAATTCAACTTGCATATTGCTGTGATTTCCCATCCATCTTAACTTGAACAATTTCTATCATCCCAGATAGAACTATGGGCCGCGCCAAATCTACAATAACTTCTTTATCAGCTATTAAATACTTTAACAAAATCAATGCATCATCATTCGACATGCCGACTTGATTAGAAAACATGTCACAAACATCGCTTAATTGCATTGTTCCCACCGTCAATATACGCTTGGCTTCTTCTCTAACTTTATTCGAAGGTGATGAGTAACTCTTACGTTTAGGATCGGTAATCCATTGAATATTCTTTGACTTAATCTGATTCAGTTCTGACAGGCAAAATATGTGAAATGGAATACCTAATAACTCCCACCAAACTCTTTCAATATCGAGCTTTTCTGCCGTCCTTTTATCTGAAAGCTTTTCACTAGGCTTCACAGAAACAGCTTCATACCAAATCCGCTTTCCATCACTACAGGTTAAAAGGAAATCAGTGGTCATGATGATTGGGGCTTTGGTTATTGGGTGCTTAGGATGCTCAACATCAAGCAGCTTAGATATTTTTAATGAGAGAGTGAGAGGAAGCAGAGGAAACTGCTCTCGAATATCGGTAACTGAATCGGAAAACTCAGCTAAATAGAAAAAACATGTCTCTTGCTCAGATAAGGTATGGTGAGTTCGTCCCGATTTTATTCCGTCAATCTTACCGCTGTGACCATGAGACTTAACATCCTGAACTCTTATCCAAGGAGTGTAATTAGCTCCTTCACCTAAGCCATATTTTTGTTTTAAAGCCCGCTTGAAATCAGCGAGCTTTTCAAGTTTTCTTCGTCCAGCCACAACGCATACTCTATCTAATTCGATAAAATATATTATAGCCTAGTGTACAAACTTTATTATTCCAAATAACATGTATGTACAAACTTTTTCAACAGTGTACAAACTTTATTGTTCCAAAACATCACTCTCGGCAATAAATTGAAGATATTCAGCTCGCCATCTTATTCATTGCTGAAATGAATAAGATAAATTGAGGGAAATGCATATAAAATCAATAATTTAACTATCTAATCGTACACTTTCGTTCCGTTGGACCTCAAACCCCGTGTCTGAAAAAACCATAAACAAAATGGTTAAAAAAATACTTAATGTATCCAACCCACAGGATAAACTTACAGTCCTAAAATCGGCTTTTGATGTTGCCAAGAAGATAAAAGGGAAACAAGCTAGAGAAAAAGTTACCTTTCTTTTAAAAAGTAATATTGACTTGCTTACACCGCGCACTTCAGATTCATCAGGTCCTGAGCATGAAATCGCTCATTTAACTTCTGTAGCGGAGGTTGGGGTATTGTCTAAATCTAAAGGGAAACGCGTCGCAAAATGGATCGAAGATCTTCCATTAACTGAAGATGCGATAAAGTCAAAGCAGCCAAATTTAAAGGATCTTCCAAAAATAAATGCCCTAAAAGGCTTTAAAGGTGACCTCAATATCAATGGACAGAAGATCTTTAGAAACTTCGTGTCAGTAGAGCCTGGAGTTTTATCTAGAGGAGCTGCTCCTCATTATCATAAAGTCGACAGTTCCCAAAAAATGTCTGTTGACGCGATTAATTTTCTTAAGGGTCAGGGTTTTAATCAAGTTATTAGTCTTAATTCAATTGAACTCAGTCACTCAGAAACGAAGTCTTTGGCTAAGGCAGGGATAAAATATATTCATATAAAAACAGAGGATTTTTCAGTCCCAGATAGAGAGCAATTACTACAAGCGTTAACGTCCATTAAAGGGAATAATACTTATGTATATTGCGGTTATGGTGCAGGAAGAACAGGGACTTTAGTGTCTACTTGGCAAGTATTAAATAACAAGGAAACTTTAAGGGCATCTACAGTTGAGAAAGAAGAGCAACTAGTCATGTTAAAAGACATAGATAAAAAACAAGCGATATCAAAAAGTATTGAAAGCCTTAAGGTATGGCGTCCAAGAAGCTGATTTGTAGTGGCATAGTTAATTTGGCCACCTAGTTAGAGGTGATATCATCACCTTAATACGCAGATATGAAAAATCCATAAATAACAACAAAATAACAACAAAATAACAACAAAATAACAAATAACCTTAGAAAATTTACAGCACATTGAGGGGTGGAAATTAAAATAATTAATCTATTAATTATATAAAACCCAAACAGGTCCTACGTTAAATATCACTTAATTTCTATTAAAATCAATAGTTTATTATTGTCAATCCCATTTTAAAATGTCCCGTTGTTAGGTCTTTCGACTGGAGGCTTTGAATGGTTCGAATTCTTCTTGTTGTTGCTGAGCAAACTTTAAAACTTGCCCGAGGCGTTTGTTGTCGACAATTTGGGCTTGTTGAACGTGCTCGAGTTTGTCGAAGGTTTTGAATTCGAGTTTTAGATGCCCGTATTGGGTGGCGATTTCACCGTTTGGGTAGTCGAGTATCTTGACGTGTTCGTGCGCGAGTCGGCTGTTTTCTTCAGTAGGTTCAATGAGATAGATCACTTTATCGTATTGAAATGTCAGCGACTTTGAGAGCTTGCGGGTTTCTTGCCAACTGAAAATATCGTCGAGTTCTTGCTTGGACTCTCGAACCGGACGATGCATGTCTTTTGGGTATTGAGCGGGCTTAGCAAAGCGATGGTTAAAATCGGCGATGAAGTAGGGAAGCCAGGCGTTGGCTTGTTCGATGGTGTCGATACCTTGTAAGCGCATCTCTTTAACCAGCCGGTCTTGCAGCGTGAGGTTGGCTCGCTCCACGCGTCCTTTGGCTTGGGAGCTGTTGGCACAGATGAGTTCTATGGCCAGTTCTTTCAACACGCGCCCGTATTGAGTTTGGCCAACTTGTTTGTGTTTCTCCTGATTCACTCGAAAAATCGAGTGCTTGTCACTGTAAAATGCGATGGGTTTACCGTGCTCATTAAGGTATTCACGCGTGGTCAGCATGTAATCAAACGCGGATTCTGTCTCACTGAATCTTAGGTTCATCAAGCGGCCAGTCGCATCATCAATGAACACTAGTAGGCAGCATTTGTCGCTGCGGCCCTCAAACCAGTCATGATGTGAGCCATCTATCTGAATCAATTCTCCAAGACAGTCTCGACGGTAACGAGGTTGATAGACTCTAGGTTTTCGTTGTGAGTGCGGGATCCAAAGGTTGTCGGCGATCATCCATTGGCGAAGTGTTTCTAACGAGATAGCTAAATTATGATTTTCTATGATCTTTTCACGTGCAAATGTGGGCGAGAAATCAGAATAGTATTTATGGATAGTCGAAAGAATCTCTTTGCGATACTCGTCAGAATAACGTCGATTACTGGGTTTACCTCTAGAAGCATGGGTTAAACTAGCCGCACCATGTTCGCGTAGTTTGTTCATTAACCTTTGAACTTGACGCTCACTTAACGAAAGTATCTCTGCCGCATCAGTACGACGCAAACGATGTTCACAGACGTCTTGAATAACTTTGAATCGACTAATTTCTTTTTCACTCATGGCAATCAACATCTCAGTAGTCCTTAGTAACCGAAGCTGGTACATGAAATGTAGCCAGCAACCAGCACTAAGGTGACATTTTAATCTAGCTCAAAAGTGACATTACTATCTGGGGCCTACAAGTCATGTCATGTCAATCCCCGATAGAAATGTCCTCTTCTCTCCCCATTAGAAATGTCCGCTTTGGGGAGAAAATAAATTGAGTTAACTTGAGTGGCTGGCGGTGAATTGGTCTGGTTCAAGGAGGACTGGATTTAATGCTCTTAGCTGCTCATTCATTGCTTGTCTCTGACCAACAATACTGACCGCGTTTGAGTTCCTCTTACGTTTGTTCTTAGCTTCAAACTCATCTTGCTTATCTTTGGCAAACAGCAATACCTGACCAAGTCTCTTGTTATCGACTACTTGACCTTGTGACACCTTTTCTAGTTTGTCGAATATCTTGAATTTTAATGAGCTATGGCCATAGCGTACGCTTATTAGTCCATCTAAATGTTCTAAGATGAGTATATTTTCTTTTACTAGTTTTGAATTTTCTTCTGTATTATCAATCAAGTAAACAACTTGGTTGTATTGGAACGTCAAGGCATTTGATAGCTTGCGTACAACTTGCCACGAAAAAATATCGTAGAGTTCATGCACATCTTCTCTTAATGGGCGGTGCATATCTTTCGGGTAGTTTGCTGTTTTTGCAAAGCGGCGATTAAAATCCGCCATGAACTCGGGTAGCCATAGATTGGCGTCGGCTATCGTGTCTAGTTTTCTTAACCTCATTTCCTTCACCAAGCGATTCTGGAGCGTTAAATTGGCTCGTTCGACTCGACCTTTAGCTTGTGAGCTATTGGCGCAAAAGAGCTCGATGCCGAGCTCTTTTAATGAACGACCAAATTGAGTCGAGTTTTTAGCCTCTATTCCTTTTTTGGTGCTGGAGTGAAATATTGCGTGCCGGTCACTGTAGAACGCCTGTGGCTTTCCGTGAGCTTCGACGTATTCACGTGTAGTAACCATATAATCAATGACGGATTCCGTTTCGCTGAATCGTAGGTTCATCAGGCGACCTGTGGCATCATCGATAAAGACGAGCAAGCAGCATTTAGGGCGACGACCTTCAAACCAATCATGATGTGAACCGTCAATTTGAATAAGCTCTCCCAAACAGTCACGTCGATGCCGTGGTTGGTAAACCTTTGGTTTACGTTGAGATCTTGGTTTCCAGATCAAGTCCGCAATCATCCAATTACGCAGCGTTTCTAGTCCTACAGGAAGGTTATGACACTCTAATAGCTTCTCTTTGGCGAAAGTGGGAGGGAAGTCTGGGTAGTGTTCTCTAATCGTATTTAAGACTGTCAGGCGGTATTCAGGTAAGTGGCATCGATTGCTTGGTTTACCTCTGGCCTTATGAACGATCGATGATGGACCGCTTTGCTCTAATTTCCTGACTAGTCGCCGCACTTGTCTAGGGGATATGTTTAATCGCTTTGCGGCATCACACTGACGTATTCGACGCTCGATCACGTCTTGCAATATTTTGATTTTTTCTAGTTCTTTGGTGCTCATGGTTATCAACATTCCGGTGAATCCTCTTTAGGTGATAAGACATAAAAGAGGACATTTCTAAATGGGTCAAACCGGACATTACTATCGGGGGCTCACATGTCAACTGCGTATTATATACATTATGTTAAATTAATTAGAGCCTATCTCAAACCCAAGGTTTTCTGTAACTAACAGATGACTCAGTGATTTTTCATTCTGAACTCGGCCATTGAGGTTTTACCTATTTAGGAAAAATTATGTATGAAGACTGTCAGGTGTGAGCACATAGCGTTTGCTGCTTTCTTGCCTTTTACTGGCCGTCTCTTCTTTCCTTTATATTGGAAATTGTGTTCATTTCGTTTCAAAAACAAGCCCAATCACTCCATCGTCTCACCTCCCCCGACCTCAAAATATGCTCGAAAAAGCACTATCGTAAACTCAAGAACACCACGATGTCACCTTAAAATGGGAAGTAACACGTCAGTCGCAATCGCGGTTTGAAGTATGTAAACGCTTCCTTGCTACCTTGAATATAATAAATTTCATTTTTCCTGCTTTAGAAACATTGTAAATCGCTTTGGATATGGCCTAGAAACAACAGAGATGTCCGAAAACGTGATGTTCCATTCAGATCAAGGGTATCAGTATAACAGCCGTAGATATCGTCAAAGACTTTGGCGATATCGTATAACTCAAAGCATGAGCCGTCGTGGTAATTATTGGGACAACGCTCCCATGGAAAGGCTATTTGCTTGGAAACCGAGTGGATACAGCAACAGGTTACCTGACACAAGCTCAAGCCAGAAAGACATCAACCATTACCTGATGAGTTACTACAATCGGCAACGGCCTCATCAAGAAAATAATGGGCTGTCGCCAGTAAATATCGAAAATCGGCTTAAGTCAATACCCGGAATTTGTTGACCAGTACAGACACTCTTTAGAATCATAAGTGCCGCCACCTGATACCGCACGGACCTTCCTTCGAAGCGGGGGAGTTACGCTGGTAGTACTTCACTATCTCCGACATTGACCATGCTTATCTATGCACTAATGATTTCACGCGTATCTGCATCAATAGCGAGTCATCCACCCAGAATGTAACTGACTCTCATTTGCATAGAGCTTTGTAGTATTAACTCCAGTTAGTTATCTTCTTTTTCGACTTACCTATCCCATGCATCTGCTACATGGGATCAGATCACAGTTATAGAAAAAGGTTCAATTCGATTTAGGCAACAACGCCATAAAACCACGGCACGACCAACACTTCACCAGTACAAAAAATAAACCTTACTTTTCAACAAATTAAATTATAAACAATAGTTTTCATAGCGCAACAAAACAGTCATTTCATTGCGCTATTTTTCGTTACCTAATTAATTAACTTATATAAACTTTTTTTTGGCGATCTTAGTTATTCAGGACTTCAAGGAGGAACTTTGACTAATACCAAAAAAAATAATATAGTTAAGTAGCGTATCCTGAGGCTATACGTGGACTTCCCGCCAAATCTATAGAGAGCCTCAAACAGTAAATTCAAGAATAGTAAACCAAATGGTTATTTTTATATTTAGCTAATTATCGGGAAGTGATAGCGATAAATATAAATTTTAACATTGGGAAACCTATCATGAATAAAGACCAAAGTGATCGAATTATAAAAAAACTACAGCTTCAATCTAGGATATTAGCTAGGGAGGCTGGAATTCCTCTTACAAAGTCTCATTACATATTATATAAGTTCATTTATGAGAAAAAGTCCTACATTGAGATAGTTGAAGACATAAAAAATCAAGTAGACTCCCCATTAATTAGAATACTAATTGCAAATGATATTAGTAAAATTGATCGCTATGACTTAAAATACGTGCAAGATAGAATCTATAACTATACAAAATTTGTTAGCAAAGAAGCAAAGATCAGCAAGTACAAATCTAAAGTAATAATTAAAAAACTACTTCGCTGGCATTCACCCGAATATCAGTTAAATATAAAAACCGGTCACGATGAAATTATTAACTTAAATTTGATACTTAATGGCATGGAATCAATATATTCAATACCTGGAGATAAATCCTATTATTTCCTAGCTGAAGGAATTATCTCTAAAATTAACAAAGTTAATGATAAAAACTATTACTTCATGAAACTACCTTTAATTTATTTTGAACGATACTTCCTTACTAAAACGCATGAATCGTTAGGTTTTGATAACAACATAGTTTGGACATCTACATTTAGTAATATTTTCTATGAGATAGTTGCTGAAAGTAACGGGGTTGCATTACTTAAAATCAAACAGTGTGAACTTCTAAATGTAATTATAGGTACACCTTAATGAACATTGATTTAAAAAACCCCTTAACCATTGCAACAATGATTAAGGGGTTCTAACAAAAAGGTTGGTTTGTGTTTGGGTGCGCACTAAGTGACGTTACGTAAAATAAACACACTAACCATGCATAGATCTGCGTAATTTGTCACTTCGAGAAAAAACAAAAAATGAGATAAAACAGAAAACCCATAACGCTGATGAGATTTGTAGACTAAGTAAAGTTTCAGAGATAAGAGGTAACGCTATTGAAAAAAGGAATAGCGCTACAACAAACAATTCGCAGACAGCACCTAAAAAAGAATACTTATGGCGAAAAAGAGCCCATCTATAAATCATCCTTAACTCCATAAAATAACCTGATTAAAAAGGGCGAAGGAGCATGCCCCTTCGCCTTCTTAGGGATTGTATAAACAACCCCAAGCTGACTTAATATTATGCCCGATTAGAGTGAAATAATAAATATTTGAATATCTGATCACACTCGTTAAAAAAAAGTGGTGTTCATTATTCCTGTTATGTAAAATCCGCGAGTTTGTTGTAAGAAACAGTACTCAGAGCGCCTCAAACACTCATAGCAAAGGTTTCGGACACTTGATCAAGGCAATGCTTCCATACTTTCTGGTAAGTTTGTGACGCTTTTAAGTGCGCTCCCCGCGTAAATTAACATCTTTTTAATTCAACCAAAAACTATACCGAATCAACGAGAAATCACACCTTCATGGACAGTCACTAAAATTAAGTAGAGACTCAAAAATTAATCATTGCAACAATGAATAATTAAAAGTAAGTGGGGGCATACGTTTGAAATAGTTGGTATGATTCTGAATAATTCTTCATCATCCAAGACAAAATGAATATTTTCAATCCAACAGACATCGACAATGACGTCCTTGACAAGAAAAACATGAAGAACTCAAGGGTTACGAATAATAAAGGTGATTTGTCTTTTGGAACTATTCCTAAGTTGAATGATAATTTTCCAAAAGGGGAAATACATCTAAAACTAGGCGATAGTGGTTTCTATAGCCATAACCATCACGAACCTAAAGGAGCTTTTGGGCTACGGCACATCTGGGACAAGCACGGGGATGAACTAAACTCTCAAAATGCAGAGGATGTGGTTAAGTTTATTGAAAGCGTTCTTCAGGTAGGGGCAGAGGTGATAATTGACCCTAAAAAGAGCCCCAACAAGCCATTAATAGTCGAATCAAATACCGGTATGGTCGTCGTCGATTTAAAAGAGCCTCAAAACGAAGAGCCTTTTTACAACATCATTACTGCCTACGATAAGAAAGCTCATCCAGGTAATGTTATGGGGAATCTAGAGTTATATGTCTCGTCCTAAAATACGTTGACAGTATTTCTACTAAGTCAACAGCGTCAGCTGTTGGCTTTTTTCATGCACCTCATTTGGAGTTTTCATCCTGAGACTAAGGTGCGGCCTCATGTTGTTATAGGTACTTATAGACTCTTTTACTAGTTGTTTAAGCTCTCCGAGGTTTTTACACTTATCAAGTAAGAACTCTTGTTTCAGTATTCCATTTACTCTCTCTGCTAATGCATTTTGATAGCAGTCATAACCGTCTGTCATCGAGGGGCTTATGCCGCTACTTTTCAACTTATCTTGATAAACACCTGAGCAATACTGGAGACCACGATCAGAGTGATGGATACACGAACGATGATATTGACGTCCCTTAATAGCCATATCTAGCGCTTTTACAACATCCGTCGCCTTCATTTCGTTGCTTAGCTCGTAGCCCATAATTTTCCGACTAAACGCATCAGTTACCAATGAGAGATAGTGAACTCCTTCATCTGATTGGATATAGGTAATGTCACTTACTAACACACCCTCTGGATTGCATGGTTTGTAGTTCTTTAATAAGTTCGGATGTTTTTTCATCCAATGCTTACTGTTTGTCGTTTTTGTAAAACTACGTTTAGGTCTTACCAATAATCGTTCATCACGTAAGTAGTTGAAAAGAGCATCTCGACCTAGCTTGATGCCTTGTTCTTGCAACTTTGGCTTAAGTAAAAAGTAGAGTTTTCTAGTGCCAACCCGAGGCATATAACGTCTAATATCCAACACCATTTGTTTGATGGGTTTAAGTTCCAACTGGCGATGAACAGCTCGCTTTTCTCGTTGATAAACGCTTTGTCTCGATATCCCGCATAGCTTACATACTCGAACTAAACTTATTCCGTCCTGTTCTTGAAGACTTCTTGCTCCTTGGCGAGATACTTTTTTCTGAGGCTAGTTCCGTGTTCAGTATCAAGAATATCAACCACTCTATTTAAAAAGAGATTCTTTATTTTTTCGTCTTCCAGCTCTTTCTCAAGGCGCTTTATTTTCTGTGCTGGTGACTCTTTAGGCTTAATTGATTGGTGCATGGTATTCATCCTTGGAGTTTGCGCCCAATTCATCTTACCGTGCTTTCGAAGCCAAGTTAAAACAGTTGAACGGCCTTGGATACCATAAATGGTTTGGGCTTGTTTATATGTCATATCGCCTCTTTCTACAGCGGCGACGACCTGTAATTTAAAGCCTAGTGTGTAATCACGCTGAGTGCGCTTAACGTAGGTATTATTTGAAGTAGTCATAATTCGTCCTCAATGTGTAAACACATTTCAGGACGGGACAATAGAACGAAAAAAGCCGACACTACGTGTCGGCTTTTTTCTTAATAGGTGTTGTTCGTGGCGTTCCCTTAGCTCTATGGGGTCGGGACAGGTGGTTAACCTTAACAACTTACTATGACTTTCTGGCTAGCCATAGGTAGCTTACAAATATGTAATCAAGCCAGATGCAGATTACATATCAAACCCTTCTACACACTCAGTATGGCAAATATCCCATATAATTGTCAATTCATTTAAATAATGATATCCCACTGAATCTTGAATTCCCCTATCCTTCACTATTTCATTCGTTTATTGATAAGTTTGAATAGTGACTCAAAGCTATAAATTACTTCTTCTGGAAGATTGCTACCTTTACCTTCTGAGAGTTTACTCATAAATAATCTCGCAGGCTTTGCTTTCACAAATTGTTTCTTGATACCGGAATCTTTCATCGCTTTTTCGAATCGTTTGCAGACCCTTGGAATCTTATCGTTGTATGTGAGGTCATCGGTGGTTACCTCGCCTCTATAGGCTTCTTCTGCCAGAGAAAGGAAGTACTCGGGACCAAATAGGTCTTCAATATCTAATTCAGCAACGTCGTTCTCTGTTGCTTCAGATACTAAAATGACGTTCCTTTTAGTTAGTTTGTGATTAGTTATCAGATCGTTTTTAGTGGCAAGTGCTTCTTTTTCATGATCGAGCAACACCAATAAATTAAGATGTTGAGAAGACAATAAACTTACCAGATATGGTATTTTTTGAGCTCCGCCAGCTGGAGTTATAGTTATCTTATCCATCAAACCTGTCCTACCCAACGATTTCAGGTACTCAGACATCGATGACAGATACCAAAAATCAGTAACCCCCTCGACAACCAAATTGTTTGAGCCAATAAATAACGACTGAGAAACTTCATACCCGAGTGCCGCTTGCAAAGGGAATAGCGTAGTTGAATCACCTGTGGGGTCGTTAGTAACTGTTGTTCCTTTTTCTTGGCATATATTCACAGTCTTGACTGTGGAAAGTTGTTTTGTCGGGACTAGGAAAGGTGAGTGCGTTGTATAAATAATCTGATTGCTAAAGTCTTCATCAAGATGCTTTAACAGATCACTTTGGGATTTTGCATGTAGGTATAGCCCAGGTTCATCCAAAAGAATGATAGCATTCTCTGCATCACCGCCATGTGTATCTGCAAAAAACGTAATGTAGAATGAAAAAAACCACCTAAACCCTCGGCTCCTTTCGTTCAGATTAACTTCAACATCATAAGTAGACGTCGGATCGGATATATACGTATCGAAATAGTTGCCATCCAAATTGAAACGGACTTTCAACTCACGGTCTGTCCATAAGCGTCTAATCTCACTGGTAACAACAGCCCCTGCCCTGTTAACTAGTTGGTTTCGTGTCTCAGGATCTGACGCTAACTCTTGGAGCTTAATTGGATCTATATCCGCAACTTTACACAATTTAATGAAACCTTCGTCTTCTGCAGTCAGCTGGCTATTTTGTCGATGCTGACTAAGAGTGCCGAGGTTCTGATGTCCATCCAAATGTGGGTATTCATCGATGTAAACAAAAATAGGGAGGCATTCCACTATAAACTCACGAGCTTTTTTCTCTTGTTCACCATCATTTAAAGCTGTCACTATTTGTGCGAAGTCATCTTTAAGGTCGAGGTAGTCGTCTTGCCTCTCTAACGTGTATTGTGCAGCATCTCTAAGCGTATGATCATATCGGCCTAAAACTGCTTCCAACCAGGTCTCAACAGAGAGAGCCTCAGTTGCTTTCAACATGTCGACCTCTTGTACTACGGCTTTGACATTTTCAGCGTTATCCTCGTTTTTTAGAGCATCTAGGAGCGTAACGATCTTATCAATAATTCTGTTTATTGCTTTTACATCTAAGCTCTGGTCTTTTAAGCCAACCAAACCTATGTATTTTGTTTTTCCATATCGACGAGCAATCGTGACGGTTGAAACTTCAGACGCTCTAGGAAAAATAGAAGACAGGGACTCTCTTTCCTGTTGCGACAACGTCCATTCAGTATCAAGGAACCGTGTATTTTCGTCCTGTTCTCCAAGTCTGCGATGGCGAGGAAAGTTCTTTATAGCTTCAATCTCTGTCATACCGCCTGAAGGGTTTAAGTGTTGAAGAGCGAGTAATATATTTGACTTGCCACTTTCATTACGACCTAGTATTGCAGTTAAGTTGTCTGTCGTAATCTCACCGCTATCATTGATTGAACGAAAATTTCTAACTCGGAATTTTGTGAGTTTCATAACTATTCCTTTTAAGAGCCACTACTGACAATCTGCGCTAAAATTGCCGCAATTGCCGTTGCAAAAGCGCCAGTCAGCGCAACCCAAACCTTCATATTGTTGTGCCTTGAGTCTTCTTTAAGACGTCTATTCTCTGCCTCTAAACCAATCATATTTGTTACTAGGTTAAGGAGTGTCTGCATTTCTTCAGAGGATAATGGTGCTGACCATTCCTTGAGGCCTCCCTCTCCTTCAATTTGTTTTTTAGTTCTTCTCGCATACCTGATATGCAGAGAGTACAAAGGTTCTTTCTGAGCACTTAGGTTAGAGGACTTTCTAAAAAATGCAGGATATCCGTCAAGAACATTCTCTACATCTACCTTATCCAAGCCAATACTATCAGCAATATTTCTTGGTGTTCTACTGTTCCACTTTTCATGAGCACCGAGATGCTGAATCAATGCAATTAAGCAATGAAAATCGCTCGTGAAGCTGCGCTCGATGACCTCAGAAACGAGTGTAATTGATTTCTCGTTATGCATTTTCTTACCAATTTAATATTTTATATTAAAAGAGCTATGGAGATAGAAACCTCTCATAGTTTGTGGCTATTTTTTGAGCATACCAGACAGAAGGTAGAGGGTAGAGGGTGAATCTTTACTCATTGTTTTTACTGAATAAGTTAGCACTGGTATCGTAGTCTTTTTTGGATATCATCAAAAAAGATTAGTTTCAATTCATCCACTCGGCGCAGCCCCTCGGAGGGATTGCGCTATTAGGGATTCAGTCTGAATTGGAGCTCAAGACTTCAACTCATTTGCTTGGACTTGCTAGAGCGATAGCCACATCAAAAAATAGGATGAGAAAAGTATGGTTTTCCTGATTGCAAGTTCAAAGCTAATTGATGCCAGCTAACATGATCTGATACTTGTTGATATGGTGGTTGTGACTGGAACGATGAAAGTCCTTGTTTAAGTATCCAGTCCTCCTTTTGGGTCATATCAAGGAGAAAGAAGCCGAACCTTTATCGAGAGGGTTCGGCTTTTTTATTTACTAGGATAATTTAATAGACAAAGTTAAAACATTGACTCGAAAGGACGATCAAACTGAAGTTTGCAAGCAACGAAAGTATAATCATCAACAGGTCCTTTACGTTCTATTCTACGCTGTAGGCTGGCTGACATTTTTGTAACACTATCCATTGTTCTTTCTGAAAACCTTGGTGATTGCTCCCAAAATGAATGGGCACCATCGCTCATTATGTAAAGAGACAAAGTATCGTTATCTAATTCGAGGTCATCAATAGGAATAAAATAATTACTCGGGTCCATCGAAACGACTTGCGAGATAGCAGTGGTAATAATGTTTTTACCTTTTACGTTCTTAAGTTGAGACTTGGTAAAGAGTTTTTCATCAAGGAATTTTTGATGCTGAGTATGGTCTTTAGTCAACTGCTTTAATTTCTTACCTTGTTTAACATACGCTCTACAGTCTCCGATATGACCGATATGTAGCCCTCGAGGTTCAACGAAGTAATAAGTTAATGTAGTAGAAGCACGTTCGTAAGCAGAATCGTACTGAGACAATTCTTTTATTTTATTGAGTATATCCTTAAACACCGTCGTATAATCAGTTATATGGCCAACCGATTCGATTTGGTTAAGGTATTCTACAGCTGATAAAGAAGCCAACTCTGCTCCTTTATATGAACCAACACCGTCAGCTACCGCGAAAAACACACCACCTGCTATTGTTTTAGGCGCTAACATTGCATCTTGGTTAGTTTTTTCTACAGACTTCCCAAAAGTGAAGCATGAACTTTCAATAATTTTAATCATTAAGCAGCCACCTTAGATAAAGACTCTAATGCAGTTTTGAGCTCTTCGACAGAAGAGTAGCGGTTTTCAGGGTCCATTTTTATACACGTTGCTATGATTTTTTTTAGTGCGGGGTCTTTGACTTGTAATTGTTCGAAAACTTTACCTATGGCGAAAATGTCCGACTTTTCCGTGTAATCGCTACCGATATACATAAGCTCAGGAGCTACAAAGTTGTCGGTACCTAGTCTAATATTCAAAGAGGTTAGTACATCAGATTCACCACTTGGGATAGTCTTTCGGACTAGACCGAAATCCGAAATCTTATAAACCCCGTTTCCATAGCGCAAGATGTTACATGGTTTGATATCGCGATGAAGATAGCCCAACCTATGAATGTGAGCTACACCTTCGCAAACCATTGAAATGATCTTCATTTTTTCATCTTCTGAGAGGTCTGTAGAAAGAAGCGACTGCAAATCACATTCAGCAAGTTCCATAATAAAGGAAGGTGTTTCTGTGTTGAAAAGATCACAAATGTAGATACTGACTATATTGTGATGCTGACACTTGCTTTGGCTAATCACTTCCCTTATGAAGCGCTCTTTATACATCTTCAGATCAACTTTAGGGTCTAGTACTTTTCTAGCATAAAAGCCCGAATGGGTTTCACTTAGATTGAACAATTCGATTCTATCTACGTAACCAAAGCCACCATTGCCGATTCGATTTAAAGTCTTATATCTATAGTTTGCAACCTGATCCACTAGGTACCTCTAAAGGCTGATTTTTCAAAATACTAATATGAAACATAAACGTCATATTCAAGGGAATACATATTATGTTATCCCCCTATGGTTAACCAGTTTAATATTAACCTTGTTGTAAAAAGAGATGACCATGATCAACTACTTAGCATTGAATGGCTTGCAACAGGTTGATAGACCGTTGAATTAACCTCGTGATACGGCATGGAGATTCACAACGAACTGAATTAGAACGAATGGATAACTTTTAGTTATTTAAGTACTTTCACCGCTCGGCGCAATCCCGTAGCTGGCGTAGCCAGTCGGAGGGTGAGCAAGCGGAATATCGCAAATCTTTTTCTATGGCACTGTCACTGTAAAGCCACTTCTTTTATAGATCGATCAAGTTAATCATTCGTACAAAACTGACGCGCTACGCTTGTCGGATTTGGGCGATGGATAACTATTCGCTCGTTCCTCACGAAAGTTCCCCACACTCAAATCTGAGTGAATACCGCTCTTTGTCTATTAATTCTTATGTTTTGCTTACCTGTTTATCTGTAGGGTTCCCTTTCAATAATTCTTTAGGAATCCATGTAATAAAATCTTTAGGGGGGAGGAGAACTATGAGTTTTTGGCGATTTTGATAGAAATTTCAGAGGGATTTTTACTTAATGGGTATGGTGATGAATCGTATTTTGAGAAGAAGATCACACTGGATTTATTCCAGGTGTATTGAGTCCTACCAAACTAACGGTATGAATGAAATTTAAAGGGGTTATTCAGGAGGAGTGTAATCTTCCCATTCAGGTATATCAGAAATATGGGCGTCATCGAGAAGCTGATTGATATGATCAACTCTAGAAGAAGCTGCTTGTTGAGTTGCTTTGTTTTCTTTGTTTTTCTTTCTTAGGTTACGGTTGAGCATTGCTTTTGCTTTGCTGTAGAACAGTCCAAACTTCTCAAGGACAAACTCGTACTTGTTAGCAATTTGTCGTGGTGCAGACTCGCCTTCAATCAGAATGAATTGAGCGGTTGATATTAGTCGTCCGGATTTTTTTGCTTTACTGATTAATTCAGTGACGTAATTGACGCAACGCCCCATTCTTGCCGCGATCTGCTTTCGGCTTGGGAACGCGCATTGATTAGAAAGGTTGTAAAAGGTGGATATAGCAATCAATAAGGATTTCTCATCTGCTGGGATGCTTTCATCGCAAGCAACTGCATTAGTCAGTTGGTTGTGATGTTCGAGAAACTTTAGGGTTTGATCAGATGTTGTCATGACACAGACCTTCTACATCTGACCATAAGTGTCTTTGAACACTGGTTGAATGTGAATGCTGACTGTGTCTGTTTAGAGTTAGTTGCAGTATGCAACTATAGATTAATTTTTTCATTTTAGATTCCGAAGAGATTTAGAAGGTTGTTTGGATTGAGAGTCCATACAATGAATCTATAATGTACATAAGATCGTAGAAAAGATCAAATGGCCTGAATTTTAAGAACAAAAAAGCCGTCTACTCTTCGGGTAAGACGGCTTTTTGCAAATGCTATATAGTTAGGTTCTCACACCCGACACATTCTAACTCTTGAAAAATACACTACATAGAAAACTATGTAGTAACGTGCTATGTAATGCACTTTTGCTCCAAGAACATAAACACATTTTAAGCTTTTATTGCTTATTTTTCAAATAAAGTTTTGCTTTAAAACTTATTTATACTGTATAGCACTCGTCCAATGATGCAAGATTGACTAAATTCTTTATGTGTCACCCTTTCATCTGCATATTCTTGGTTCAAGCTCTTTATCATTAAGCCATTAACTGTATGTTCAAAACGCTTAACTCTCAGTACATCGTCTTTTTTATAAACATATATTTTACCATCTATGATTTTTGTATCCGAGGTGTCTATGAACACGACACCATTATCAGATATTGCGGGTTCCATTGAATCACCATGTACTCGAAGCGCGATAGTATTTTTCGCTATATCCTCTGGAGGTATAGGGATTAAATGACCACTTATCATTAAAACATCAGAATGGCTATTATAACAGCCGACACCTGCACTACAGTGAATATCTTCGTAAAATGGAACTTCAAATAAATCATCTTTATTTGTATGTTTTACTCCATTAATTAGCCACTCATAACTCTCATTGAGTATGCCACATAGTTCTATCAATCTTTTTTGAGAGGGTAAATTAACATCATTTTCCCATTGATTGACCGCTGATTGACTAACTCCTAATAGCTGAGCCAGCTCTTTCTTGGATATATCTAAATTATTTTCTCGAGCTTTTTTAATTCGATACCCTAGTGACATCAGTGCTTTCCAGAATGTTAAATAATACTTCTCTAATTCTCCTATCTATTAGGAATAGTATCTCTTTAAATATCCCTGTTTAGCTTTAATTTTAAAGCTAAACTTTACATAGTTATTCTACTCGTTTACTATCAATAGTGCTGATCAAATGATCAGGCATGGATAGTAATTATGAAACAAGAAAATAAGAAGAGTACCCAGCTAACCGTGGCGCTCGATCATGAGACCAATATTCGCTTGGAAGGGTCAGCATCGGCGTATGGTCGAAGCAAACGCATTGAGGCTCTGTTTGTGTTGCGTGCGTTTTATCGTTTACCAACTGACAAGCAGAATGACATTTTGTCTCCCGATAATGGGCTCGACAAAATCTAGTTTTATCTCGCTCCTTGTGTGAGTTCAGATTAGGAGTGAAGTCTCATCATGAGACTCGAAGGTGGGCTGCCTTCACTATTGCAGAAAGCGCCGCAGAGGGGCGCAGGCGTGCGTAATATGCCTAATAAATTCAGGAGCCATCACTGGGGCGACGTCCAAGGCTGTTTTTCTACTCAATTAAGCGTGCTGGTTGAGGGGTGAAACAGAGTTACTTGGGAATACCAGACCTCACATCCTTTGGATGTGCGCATTCTACTACAAGAATGCTCAAGCCAGTTTGTAGCACGGCTCTTGAAAGAGAGCCCATTCTTTTTCTTTTGTTAAAGAGAAAAAGAATGTCCTAAAAAGGAGTGTGCATGATGCAAATTGTATATGGGTATTGTAGTGAAGATGAAGCGACGGATTTGTTAGGTCGTTTTGTTGAACAAGGCGATTTTATTGACGCTAAAAAGTTGGGTCATGTCGGGGGGGAGCACATTGCGTTCGCGGCCTTACTCCCTCTGACTGAGCGCCTTTCTTTTCCTTTTTATTGTAAAGGCGTTCATTTAGTTGCCATTCAAAAACAAGCCCAGTACTCGGCTCATCTCACGCCTCCAATATCCTGTAATGCTCAAAAAAAACGCTATCGTAAACTCAAGAATACTGAAATAAGCCCTCGAAACTGGAAACAACACATGAGTCGTAATCGCGGATTGAAGTTCGTTACGTCTTCGTTGGTATCTTAGGGTTATCCGTTTTTCCGGGTCACCTCAGTGGCCGGTGACCTTAATCTCCCCCCCCCCCCCCCCTTTATCTATTCTCTTTTGCGCTTAACCGCGTGAGTAAACTCTTCCGGTCTTTCGGCTGGTCGCTTTTTGGCGCCGCGTCGCGGCGTCCTAGTACCTTAAAAGTAAGGAAATTTTCCTATGCAAGTTAAAAAAATACCTCTTAAACCCCTGCCATTGCTGGCAGGCGTGGCCATTCTATCGGTTGCCCTGGCCCAGCCTGCTCTTGCCGCCGACTTATTTGCCACGGGTAAAGACATGGTGAAAGAAACCGCGGGCGATGATTCGGGGATTGAAACCGCGATGCTCGGCTTTTCCGCGCTCAGCGCGGCGGTGGTCGGCATTACCTCGCGCAACTGGTTTGGCGCCGTCGGCGGCTTTGCAGGCGGCATGATGTTCTGGGAGGTGGTGAAGCCACTGGTTGGCTTAGCGTAATCATAAGGCGGCGATGACATGGAAAATAAAGCGCAGTATTACGCGATCCCCAAGTACCTCAATTCAGGCAAACGCCTGTGCGGCCTTCCAAGAGAAGAGCTCCTTCCTGCGGTGTGCATCTTTGCGCTTGGCTTTTTTGCCAAACACTACGCGATTGGTTTTGTCCTCGCGGCGGCTTGGTTTATGGGATTGAGGTACATAAAAACGCAATACGGTGAACACATCGTCGCCTACGCCCTTTATTGGTGGGGCAGCGCTTCGATTAATCAAATGCTGTTCAAACATACCCCACCGGCGATTAAACGCTATTGGTTGTCTTAAGGAGTCGTATGGAAATTTCGAACAAAAAAGACCTGTTGGCGATGAGTAAGATGCTCAACGTATTTTTGGCGGTGGGCTTTTTCACCGCCAGCTTCGCCTGTGTGGTGCTCGCGGCGGCGTTGACCTACCTCTCACTCAAAGAGAGCCGAACGCTGATTCCGCCGACGCTCTCACAAGCGTTTTCGGTGTCCAATGGCGACGTGGATGAATCGTACTTGATGTTGATGGGCAGTTACTTCTTACACCTGAAATACGACATCACCCCCGCCAGCGTCTCTCGTCAATACGGGTTACTGCTCGATTATGTGCCCGCTGAGTCCTGGTCGGCGGTTCAACCGACCTTGCTGTCGGACGCGCAACAAATCACGACCAGCAACATCTCCAGTCGATTTGTGGCGGATAAAGATGGCGCCTTAGTGGCGTTGGGAACGATGCAGTTTAAACAGACCGGCACGCTCTACAAGTCTGTGGGTGACCGCGACTTAGCGCCTGAGAAAGTCACGTATGTCGTGCAAATGGCGTACCCCCATGGGGTACTGGAGCTGATTGGTATTAAAAGAGAAGGAGAACCCTCGTGAAACGCCTGCTGACCTTAGTGCCGTTACTGGCGGCCTTATCAAGCCCGTTATCGCTGGCCGACAATGTGGCGAAACGAGAAATTGATTTTAACGATGGGGACACCATCCCCGTCACCCTGTCTTCCCTTAACATCAACCGTTTGATGGTCAAGGACGATAAAATCGTCAACATCACCTGCCCCAGTGGCTTTTGTACCACGACCGCCAATCAAAAGGATAAAACGGGCTCGGTGTCGCTGAAAATCAACATTCAATTGCCGTTCAATGTTCATGTCACGACCAGTAAGGGGCGAGTCTTCTCCCTGTTTGTGAGCCCGAAAGCGACGCCGTCGGTAGTCACGGAGTTTTTACCCTCGGACAGAGCGCGTCAACAACCTTCAGTGTTTGACCGTGCGTTTGATTACCCCTCAGCGCTGGCCGAATTCACCAAACAAATGATGCATTGGCAATTCGATGGGACGCCAATTTCCGGTTTCACTGTGCATCCGGTCGACCCTGAAACGTTACCGCCTGACGAGGGTGCCTTACCCCTTATTCCGCAAGTGGTGTTTGTCGGGCAAGACTACTCGGGGATCATTTACGAGGTCCAAAACCGCTCTAATGAGACCGTCACGTTGACCACGGCGCAGTTTTACAGTTACGCGGCGCGCAGTGCGGCGCTCGACCGTTTAACGCTTGGCCCCAACGAGAGCACTCAGCTTTACCTGATCACGGGTGGAGGGGTGAGCGATGTTCGATAAATTCAGAGAGCGCTTTTTTAGCGATAAAGAGGGCGATTTTGACCGTGGCGGAGACATCAACGCCGAGACCACCAAGCGCAATCAACACATTACGTCCGTGATTGTCTTGTTTCTCGTGTTGGCCGTCCTTGGGGTGTACCAGTACACCCGTCCTAAAACGGTCAAAGTGGCGCCCACGACAGCGGTGGAGTTTGGGGCCATCGTGGATAAAGGCTTCACAGAAAAAGACAACCAGTCGGCCCTCACTCAGCAACAGATGTTGATTGCCACGCTCACCAAAGAGATGCGCGATCTTAAAGGGAAGATGCAAGGGTTTAAGAAAGAGACCGAGCAGCGTATCCGCAGCGCCAAGTTGGACACCGCGTCTTTGGTGGAAGACAAGGTGCGACGTGAAATGCAAAGCACGGTGGACGAGCTGAAAGCGAAGATGGCGGCGATGCAAAGCCCGGCTTCACCGCCTGTGGATGGGTTCAATGATGGCGGTGAGGCCGCGTATCCCCTGGTGGGCGGCGATGAGACGTTTGGACAAGCGAGGCTCCCTCCTCGGCCTTTGCCTTCCTCAGACAACAACCCCAACCTCGACACTCTGGCTTACCTCCCACGCCAGCAACGCTCCTTTGCTCAGCATCAGTTTGATAGCACAGATTTTTCGTGGCAGGAAGAGACCGAAGTGCCCCGCCGAACCACGGACAATTATGTCCCGACGGGCACGTTTGTCACGGCGGTCGTGACGGGCGGCGCGGACGCGAATGCGGGCGTTTTAGGGCAAGGCGATACCACCCCCATGGTCTTTCAGACCTTGAACAACGGCATCTTACCCAATGGTAAGCCCTCCAAACTCAAAGATTGCACCATCACAGGGGCGACCTACGGGGAAATCTCGTCGTCACGGGGCATTGTTCGGACTCACCGCATGAGTTGTATCTTCGACAATAAAGACATTTTGGACGTGGCGGTCAAAGGCACGGTGTTCAATTTTGGTCGTAACGGCATTCGCGGTACCACCATTTTAAAAAATGGCAAAGTGGTACAGATGGCTGGTATCTCTGGCATTTTGACGGGGCTTGGGGAAGCCGGTAAAGGTTTGTCGGAAACCACGTCTACCTCGGCGCTTGGCTCAACGAGCAGCGTCTCGGGCCAAGACATTGGCCTCAACTTGTTGGGGAATGCCACCGCGTCGGTGGGCGCGAAGTTGGCCGATTACTACATCGGGCTGGCAGAAATGTATCACCCCATTGTTGAAATCAATCCAGGCTCGGTGGTCAACATCGTCTTTCTGGAGGGGTTCCCGCTCGATCCGCTGGAAGCGGCCGAGTATGAACAGGCCCAAGCCCAAGAGCAGTCCTCTCAATCGAATCAACTCATGGAAGTGATCAGCAACGTGACTCAGAACCCATTAGCGAACCAAATCAACGCGCAAGGCATCCAAGTGCCGTCGTCGCCGTTTGGTCAAAAATAAGGAAACGTCATGCACAAACTCATTGTGTTTTTACCCTTGTTGCTCGGTGGCTGCGCGGCAGGCCTGGGCGAAGATTTCAGTTGTACGCAGGTGGGCGGCACATCCGGTTGCACCACCATGGATGAGATACGGCGCCAACCGATGGGGACCTCCCCAGTGTCTGCGGCGCAGGCGGCCCCTGACAATGTGTTCTTAACGTTGCCGCGGCGTGATCGTCAAGGGGTGCCTAAACGCACTCAAGATACGGTGAGAAAGATCACCATTTTCCCATTCACGGACACGCTCGGGCATTACGTCGACACCACGGATATTTACGTGATACTCGATGAAAGTCGTTGGTCTGGGCGTCCCGCTAATGCTATCTGGAAGGATTAAGCATGCTCAGTCAACTGTTGAAACGTAAACCTTCGTTGGGGCTTGGCGGTTTAGTCGCCGACGCCAATCAGCATCAAAACCACTTCCATCATGAATTGCCGTACCGCGACTTTGATGCGCAGACCCAACTCTTTCATAACCGAAAATCGTATGGCTTTGCGCTTAAGCTGACGGTGCTTGGCGGGGCCAATGACGAATTGGTGATGTCGCTCAACAAGATGGTGATGGATTTCCCTCAAGGCGATAAGTGGGATTATCAATTGTCGATGTTTGGTCACAATCGAGTCGCGCATTACTTAGAAGCCAATGGGGACATCATGGCCAAGCGAGGCGGTATTTGCCAGCGCTTAGCCGAAGAAGAAGTGCGCTACGCGGGGTTTTCTGCGGCGAAAGGGTTTTTCCATCGTCAGCGACATAAGTTTGATTTACGCGATTACGACGCGTATTTCTTCGTGTCGACGAAAGAGAAAAAGACCGATAAGTTGGATGATGTGCGCGCGGCGATGGAAACGGCGCTGTTGCAACTCGGTGTTGAGACCGCGCGGGTCGACCCCAAAGGGCTCATTACCTTTGCGGGTGATCTCTTGAACTTTGATGCCAAGCAAGACCGCCCGATTGAGCGTGACTACAACCCGTTCGATCCGATCAACCGCCAAGTGCTGTCGCCGGATACCGAGATGATAATCAAACGGGATCACATTGCAACGCGTCACACCAATCCTTTCGGTCAAGAGACGCGCGGGCGCACCGTGTGCATGGGACTCTCTCGAGCCCCCACCGACTTTCGGTTGTACGCGATGCCCGAAGCGTTTGCGTCGATTCGTAATGTCTCGCGCATGTTGACGTGCCCACATGTGTTGTCGTTGAGTTTTCGTCACAACGTCACGGGTAATTTTGAGCACGAGAACAACAAGAAAATTAATGATTTGACCAAAACACTGAAATCTCCGATGGCCATGTTTTCGCCCACCGCGGGTGAAGAGTTGGAAGAGCGCACGGCCTTGCAAAAGGGGTTGGCCGACAAAGCGACCTCGGTGTGCTCGATGGTGTTGAACTTGACCTTGTTTACCCATAAAGCGCAGCAGCGCCACGATGTGCAATCGGCCAAAGAAGCGTTTTCGGCCACGGGACTCGACATCAAAGAGCAAATCATGATGCAAAGTCAAAGCGTGCTCAGTGCGCTGCCGTTTTTAATGAGCGAAGGCGTGTGGGAGGATTGTGGTCGAGCGGGTCGCGTCCGAACGTTAAAAAGTGCCAACGTGGTCAATTTCTTTCCGATGGTGCTCGATTTTAAACGCCTGGTCAGTGGCATGTTGCTGCCGACGATGCGCGGGCAAATCTCGTTTTTTGATCCCTTTCATTGTGGCAGTGACAACAAAAATATCGCCTTAACCGGCGGCTCAGGGGCGGGAAAAAGCTTTTTTACCCAGGGCTTGGTGCGCAGCGTCTACGCCAAAGGGGGGAAGTGTTGGATCCTCGACAAAGGGGACAGTTACAAAAAGCTCACCCTGATGCTCGGGGGCACCTACCTCAATCACACCAATATTTTCCTTAATCCGTTTACCCATCTAGAACAAGTCAAAAACAGCGCGCATCACGAGCCGGTCGACGGAGAGAACGTCGACCCGATGAAAGAAGCGCTCAGCAACATCACCGCCTTGTTCGCGACCATCGCGTCGCCTCATGCTGAATTGGAAGGCTATCAGATGGCGGTGCTGGGTGACGCCATTTTACGGGCGTGGGAGGACAATGGCACCATAACGATTGTGGATGACGTCCAAGCGCAGTTGTTTACGTTGGCCGATGAACATGGCCACGATCGCCGTATTCGAGACATCGCCGTACAACTGAATAAATATTGCGCAAAGGGCATTTATGGCGACACGTTCAATAAGCCCTCAATGCTCGATCCCACGGTGGATATCACCACCCTAGAGCTTGAAGGGTTCCCTGAAGATGTGCTGCGTCCGGTGGTGTTTGCGCTGATTGTGTCCATCAACCAGCAGATGTACCTCTCAGGCTCTCGCTCAACCCCCAAAATGTGCATCATCGAAGAGGCGTGGAGCTTGATGTCAGGCACCAACGCCCAGACGCGCAGTTTCATTAACACCGGTTATCGAACCGCGCGTAAATTTGGGGGATCATTTTGTACGGTGACCCAAGGTATTGGGGACTTTTTTGTGAACGAAGAAGCGCGCGCCTCTTACGATAATTCCGACATTCACATTACGCTGCGCCAAGGCGAAGGCTTTGAAAAGTTTTTGCAAGACAACCCCAAGGCGTTCAACGAAATGGAGCAAGGGATCATCAAAAGTTTCCCACGAGCTGGGGACGCCGGGTACAGCTGCGTGCGCATCAAAGCCGGTGGCCACACCACCTATCACCGCGTGTTTTCCGATCCGTTTACGCGAGCGTGCTACAGCACCGAAGCGACCGAATTTGAATACTGCGAAAACTTAGTGAAACAAGGCATGCCGAGTATCGAAGCGATAGAAGCGACCGCGCAACATTTCTACGGTCAAGAAATCGCCGACTATCAGCAAGCGCTTCAACAAAAAGCACAAGGGGTTTCCCATGACGTTTGATTTACATGGCCTATTTATAGTGGCGTGCGTGAGTATTGCCTCCTCGGTGGTGACCACCTTAGCGCTGGAGTCGCCGCCTCCCTTAGTCAGCATGGACGTAAAAAGCACCCTCGACCAATACCATAAAGAATTGCTGAAATCCCCCCTTTCTCTGCCTGAGCAAACGGATAAATTGGCGCACTTTGCTCGTGTCATGAACGAAGAAGTGGCGCGTTACGCCACTGAGCAAGGGCAAGTGGTGTTGGTCAGCGCCGCGGTCGTCGGCGGCACACCGGACATCACCGCACACATCCAACGTGCCATTGTTGAGCGCTATGAGCCGTAGGAGTCAGTATGCGACACCTGATGATGGTCTTCGCCCTGCTGCTTTCGTTAGGGGCGGTGGCGAAGGACTTAGGTCGAATGGGACCGACGTTCCCGATTGGCGAAATCGACATGCTGACGTGGATAGAGGCGCGGCTTAAA
Source organism: Vibrio sp. QJM3NY_15 (assembly GCF_057785995.1). NCBI lineage: Bacteria > Pseudomonadati > Pseudomonadota > Gammaproteobacteria > Vibrionales > Vibrionaceae > Vibrio > Vibrio sp. QJM3NY_15. Next base: position 55,862 of record NZ_JBYMCW010000003.1, on the reverse strand, counting down.
CACTTCGAGGCAACGGGCAAACTTGAGCAAATGCAAACCGAGTTTGCTGAGCAAGTGAAACAAAGCGTGGAAACGCCGCCGCCGCTTTCCTTATCGACCACGACCACCCCCAAAACGTTTTTGGTGGATCCCAGCATCACGGTGCCCAAGGATTTAACCGACGCCCAGGGGCGAGTCTTTGCCAAAGCGGGGACGCGAGTGAATCCCTTTGATACCCGCACTTGGCCAACGGGCGCAAAATTACCGCAGTTTGAGTATTCAAACGTGCTGGTTTTTTTTGATGCGCGTGATGCCAAGCAAGTCGAGTTCGTGGCCAACCTAGAGCACGCCAAGCCCCTTCGCTACATTTTAACCGGTGGCAGCCCCAATCAGGCGGCCAAACGATTCAAGACCCGCATGTACTTCGACCAACAAGGGACGCTCAGCGACCGGCTTCACATCCAAGCGGTGCCCAGTCTTGTCGAGCAGTCGGGGCACGCATGGCGCGTTCAAGAGTTTGATGTGCAACACATTGTTGTGGGAGAGTCACCATGAAAATCCGACCTTTCCTCGGGTTACTGGCCCTGTGCGGCGCCTTGTTGGTCAGTTCGACCGCGAAGGCCGGAGGGCCCGCGTGCGTCAGCCGATTTATCAACCCCATCACCGACGTGTGTTGGAGCTGCCTATTTCCGATGACGCTGGGCTCTGTACCCCTCATTCCGTCCATTTACCCTGACACCAACAACCCCACAATGCCGATCTCGTTTTGCCCAAAACCGCCGCCGATTTTCATGCAAATTGGTTTAAACATTGGTTATTGGGAGCCGTACGCGCTGACCGATGTGACGCGGGTGCCTTATTGCATGGTCAATATGGGGATGCAACTGGCCGGCGCCAATCAGCAAAAACTCGGCGGTCGAACCACCGCGCGCGATTCCGGTTCGAGTGATGGCGGGTTTTATCACGCGCACTGGTACAAATACCCCCTCATCTACTGGCTGCAATTGATGCAATCGGCGGCGTGCATGGCCACCGATAACTTTGATGTGGCCTACCTGACCGAGGTCGACCCTCTGTGGGACGACGACGAGCTGGCGTTTATCTTAAACCCCGAAGCGATTTTGTTTGGTAACCCCATTGCGCAGTTAGCGTGCGTACCGGAGTCCATTGCCACCACGACCAATGTGGTGCTCCCGTTTGATTTTTTGTTTTGGTGTTTGGGCTCTCAAGGCAGCGCTTACCCGTTAACGGGCAACACCAACTATCGAGACACCCCGATACAAGCGGGCACCCTCATTATGGAGCGGCTCAATTACAAGTTGCACCGGCAAGGGATGGTGTGGGAGACGCGCGGCGAAGATGGGGCGGTCTGTTATCAATACCCGACGCCAATCTTACCCAAGTCTCGATACCGTTATCAAATGAGCGCGCCGATCACGGACGCCGCATGGTGTCACCCTTACACCACGACGACCACCATTTGGGAAATGGGCCACGATAACCCCACTACGGGCGATAACTTCGGTTACGTTCAGTGGCGTAAGCGCAATTGCGTGTTTCTTTAACCTGAGCTCGCTTTTGGCTGGGTAGGCTTGCCTGCCCCGTCAAAAGGAGTACCACGCTTGCGTGGAGCTTTTATTTATTTGAGGTTTTTATGTCCCCCTTGCACTCCCTAGTCGCCACGGCTGCCTTGTGCGCGGCGACGCTGTGTCACGCGTACACTCAAGAAGAGCTTCAAGCATTCACCGAGCTTGAAAAAACAATGGTGCAAACAGCCATGCCGTCAGAGCTCGAACGTCATCTTCAATCCCAGCCACGCGCCAGCGATGAGATAGCATCTGATGCGAAAGCTATGGCACGTTTTTGGCAAGACAAGCTCAAACCCCAACACCTTAAGCGCGTCATTGATATTCCCGATCCAACGCAAAACCCCAAAGCTGCCCCAACGGGGGTCATGGTGTTTGTGTCTTTGACCATGCCAGAGGCGTCCTTGCGCGCGCTTTTAAAACAAAGTGAGCAATGGCAAGTGCCTTTGGTGATACGCGGTGTGTTGCCAAGCGGTTTTCCGGCGACCGCAAGGCGCATTCAATCGCTACTGAAAACCCATCAACCAGACCAACCCATTCAAAGTGGTTTTGCCATTAACCCTGAGTGGTTTCGGACCTTTTCGGTGACTGAAGTGCCAACGTTTGTGGCGGTAAAACCCGGCAAGTGCTTACCCAAGCAGCCGTGCAATGAAACGGACTATGACCTCATTAAAGGCAACCTATCGATCCCCGATGCGCTGAATCAATTGGCTCGTGGTGACAATCCCGAGGTGGTGAATGCCGTCTTAAGGAGGCAGCCGTGAAACACGTTCTATTGATCGCGAGCCTGGCCATCGTTAGCGGCGCATTCGCAAGCCAAGGCGACCATTATTACGACAATGTAGATTGGGTGAAAAGCGCACAGAAAAATATCCCTTCAACGGCAAAGGGGAAGCTCGATGTGGGGGATTACTGCGCGGGGCAAGGGTGTGACAATGATCTGCGTAACCCTGAGCAGGCTCAGCTGAACGACGGCAATATGGACGCAAACGCGCGCACTCATTATCAGTCCAATGATAAGGCGCAAGCCGTGCAAACCCGTTTTGATAAAGGCCGACCGGATGTGAAAAGCGACCCCGCGTATGAATTTGCGCTCATGGTCCAGGATAATGCCTATGAGATATCTCATGGCTTATCCAATCAATACGTGGATTGTGATAACGCGACGCAATGCGTCATCGATGACATTCCCAAAGTGTGTCGTCAACCGACCAATAACACCGTGCCTTGCACTAAAATGCCGACGTTCACCGCGGTCACGTCTCCTGTGATTTACAGTTGCCCATCAGGGTGGTCTCGAAGCGGACACATGTGTCATCGCACGGTGACAGAGTGTCGCTATGACGGTTATAACCAAGTCAAAAAAGGGGGGTGTCCTTGGGATAGTGACCTATGGCGTTGGGATGGGAAATATGTGCATCCCTCTTCTGGTTTCTCATTAGGCCCGCTTAACAAGTCGAACCAGCGTTCATGTGGGCGTAGGGATAGAGACAGACATACTTATGGGATCTGCGGCCCTGTTCCAGAAAGCCAGCGGGCTTCACTCTCTTGTCGTTCAGGCTACACCCTATCCGGCGGTAACTGCATCAAAAACACCCTCACCTGGACCACTCATTGCAACCTATTAAGTGAGTGTCAAGTCGTGTCCCAAACCTGTGTAGAGGGGCGAGGCACACGCCGTATTAACGGCGTGCCCACCACGCTCGATTGCTGGAAGTACCAAGTTAACCACCAATGCACGCGGGACAATACGTGTAATGCGCTGCCGACCGATTGCACCACCACCGCGACGCATTGCAGTGCCAAACAAAAAGGCGTGTGCATCGAGGAAGAGCTCAAAAAATCCTGCCCAGAGAAGCGCTGCAGCGCCACCAACTTAACCTGTGGCGAAGAAAGTTTTTGTCTCGACGGTGATTGCTATGCGGGCACGCCTGAGCCCTCCAGTGATTTTAATGAATCGGCGGCGGCTTTAGCGGCGCTGGCCAAAGCGGCAGAAGGGCTCGGTGATCCGCCTCTCATCTTTACTGGGCAAGGTCAGAAGTGCACCAAAAAAATGCTCGGCATTTCGGACTGCTGTAAAGATGGCGGTTGGGGCACCGATGTGGGGCTCGCTCAGTGCAGCGAAGAAGAAAAAGCCCTGGGTAAAGCGAAAGATGACAAGTTGACCATTTATCTCGGCAGTTACTGCGCAGAAAAAGTGCTCGGGCAATGCTTACGCAAGAAGAGAACCTATTGCGTGTTCGACAGCTTATTGGCGCGCATTATTCAAGAGCAAGGAACGCGCGACCAACTGGGATTGAGCTTGGGCACCGCTAAGGTGCCCATCTGCGGGGCGATCACCCCAGAGCAGATGCAGCAAATTAACTTTGAAGATATCGATTTCTCGGATTTCTTTGGTGAGATGAACAGCAGCACCCACTTGCCGTCTAGCCAAGAAATTCAACATCGGTTATCCAGTGCTTTAGGAGATCCATAACGTGATGCCCTCTTTTTCGACCCCTTTGGTGAGGGTCGCCCTGATGTTGGGAGTGATGGGCGCGTTCAGCGCCCAAGCCTCGTCTAACCCGCAAGGTTGGAAGTGGTATAACGAGCCCCATGCGGCCCCAACCTTAACCCCGCCGCCCCCAAAACCCCTTGAGCCCAATACCACCACGAGGATCATGAGCGCTACCGAACAGATGGACTGGTTTCATGAGACGTACAAGGAAGCGCTCAACGACGCCACCATCCATTCGAAAGACGAGGACAAGCTCAAGACGGTCATGCAACTTCACCAATACATTGGTGAGCGCACCAGTGAAACGGGCATGACGTTCAAAAAGGTATTACTCCAACACCCTGAGCTCTCTTACCTCAAAGATCGCCCGGCTGAATTTGCGGCGCGCGGCACCTATCACAAGCTCGAACGGGAGAAGAAAATCGACGCCGTGGCGCACATGCGCGACGAAGGTTGGGGTTTTTTCTTTGTGTATGACGGCCAAGACAGTCTCAGTCAGCAATTGGCCCCGTCGCTGCAAGCCTTTTCCGATACGCACGGGATTGAGATTTTAGGATTATCGCGTGATAAGACCTTTGTCTCCGGTATTCGAGATAACCGCAATAACGACAACAAAGTCGAGGTGCCTTATGCGCCTGCCCTGATTTTAGTCAACCCCAATACGGGTGAGATGAAGCCGCTTGCTTACGGGTTTATTTCACAAACCGCGTTGTTGGGGCGTTTCTACAACGTCGCCAATGACTATCAAACGCCCGATTTTTAGCGCGCAGAGTCTTGCCGCTTCAAATCTCTCCCCCTGTTTTGCGCCTTCACGTCCTTAAATGACGGTAAACCAAGAGAACATCATCATGTTGATACGCACCCTTACTTTACTCTTTTTGCTGCTTTCGCCTTTCGCTACGGTGCAGGCTGCGCCCAATGACGATTACGCGATGGTGTTCTTCTTTCGCAGTGATTGCCCTTATTGCCACCGTTTTGCACCGAAACTCAAACGAGTGACCCATCGGCAACAACTGCAGACGTACGCCTTTTCGCTGGATGGCCAAGCCGTTCCTCATTACCCCGTCCCTATTCCGGCGACGCCCGCGGTGAGTCAGATGTTTTTTGACACTCCCCGCAACATCACGGTACCCGCGACGTTTTTGATAAACGTCAATTCTCAGAAGTTTGTGCGCGTGTCTATTGGCGATGTGTCGGAGGTGCAGTTAGAAACCAGCATTCGCCACATTTTAAGCGATGCCGACACCTTAGAGGCCATACGATGATCCGACCTCACCACACCCCACCAGGGCGAGCCCGTCTTATCGCTTTGATGCTCAGCGGGTTACTCACTGGCGCTTCCTACGCCGGCGGCGTCAATTCGTCGTTAGACGGTTTTTTTAATGGTCTCGGTTACAACGCCAATGTTACCCACCCCAATGCTTTCAAAGGCCAAGCCGCGAATTATTACAATGGCGGCTCTTTGTATGCTCGCACCCCTATAAAAAGTGCGCAGCTCATGAGCGTGCACTTGCCCGAGGTCTCAATGGGTTGTGGCGGGATTGACGCCTTCATGGGGGGATTTTCTCATATCAACGCCGACGGTCTCGTGCAATTTGGCAAAGCGGTGGTGCAAAACGCGGCGCCGTTTGCGGTCGACCTGGCGCTTCAAGTCTGGGCGCCGCAAATCAAACAAATTCGTGACAACCTGCAAAACATTGCCGATAAGTTTCTCAATCAGTCGATCAACTCTTGTGAAGCGGCGCAGGCGGGGGTCAGTGGACTGGCCGCTACCTTTGGCGGTCCGGCGGCGAAAAAGCACGTCTGCGCCACTATCGGCACCAAAGGCAACGTGTTTGATGATTGGGTCGGCGCGCAAGTGGAGTGTGGTGTGGGCGGTCAGTCGAACGCACAGGTCGCACGCGCTCGCGCGGATGGCAGTGCTGGGTTGGAAGACATCGCCAAGACCAGCCACAACATCGTTTGGTCAGCGGCGCTTAAAAATGGCTGGTTAGCGGGAGATAAAGCGCTGGCTGAATTTTTGATGAGCCTGTCAGGGACGTATATTTATGACGCAAACGGTCGCCCCAAATACTACGCCTCCTTGTTAGCGGACAACAATAACTTGGTGGACGCGATGCTCAAAGGGGGGAAGATTGAGTATTACAAGTGTGATAACACCGATGAGAAAGCCTGTTTGTCTCCGCAGAAAAAAGAGCTGACTTTAGCGCAAGACAAAGGGCTCGAAGTGCGTATTCGTCAAACGTTAGAAGCCTTATACATCAGTGTCGCCAATGATACGGAGCTCACCGACAATCAAAAAAGCTTTTTGGAGTACACCGACACGCCGGTACTGGCGGTGTTCATCGGCTCAGTCAGAAGCAACCGTTACCCGAACTTTTCGGCGTACGCGCGCGTCATCTCGGTTGAGTTGCTGACCCGCTACCTCAGAAACATGCTGACGGTGGTGACCACGTCACTGAACCACACGCAAGTGGACAGCAAGGACATCGCTTTAATCATGTCAGACATCGATCGCGCTCGCGACTTCACCAATGGACTCTCAGACAAAGCGAAACGCGTGATATTGACCCAAGAGCAATTGACGCAGGCGTATAAAGAGAGCGACTCGGAAGCGATGAGCAAAATCAACAAACAACTGCTGCAGAACCTGTCCTTTGGAGGCTAATGTGACACTCGAATATTACACTTACACCCAAGGCGCGGCGATACAAAAGGCGCTCAATGCCATCGCCACTTTTTTTGTCAGCCAATCGTTCGCCTCAATGATGTCCATCTCTTTGATGATAGGCGCCGCGATGACCTACGCGTACTTTGTGGCGACACGTAACCCCAAACACATCTACATTTGGGCCATTGTGTTCGCCCTGGTGCCTTCGATGTTGATAAAACAAACCGTCACCATGCAAGTCATTGATAAGACCGAGCCAACGGCGGGGTATTCGGTGGCCAACGTGCCCTATCTCATTGCCCTGCCGACGTGGTTCTTTTCGACCATGATGGTCGGTACAGCCGACGCCATCGAGTCCATTTTTACCACCACCGACGATGAGCGTTACGGTCGCACCGGCATGATGTTTGGGTCCGAGTTGTATCAGTTGTCGCGTCAAAGTGATTTAAAAGACGTGGCGCTGCGCCGTTTATGGAATGACTTTTTCCAAAACTGCATTATTGGCGACATCCAAATCAATAAAAAGTACACCTGGAACGCACTCATGAACGCGCCGGACACGTTTGCTTTCTTAGATACCAAAAACATGAGCCCACTGCGCGGTGTGATACTCAACGATCTCAATCAAACCTTTAAAACCTGCGAAGAGGTGTACCCTGACATCAAGGCCAAATTCACCACCTCCGCGGCGATTGAGCTCGATTTGATTGCGACTTACCTGCACGGCGACAAAGCGTCGACCTATAAGGCGCACGTAAAAAATGCGATGTCGAACAGTTATCAGAAATTCATTGGTATCAGCAACAACGCGGTCGATGTCCTCAAGCACAACATGGCGATGAACGCGATGCGTTACAGCATTAACACCCTCGACCCGTCCGCCAGTGCGATGAATTACGCGTACACCTCGAACAAAATGCAGCAAACCTCGATGTGGGCGACCCTTGGTATGCAGGCCAGAGAGTTTATCCCGATGTTGCACACGATGCTCTTTACCCTGTTTAGCTGTCTAGGGTTCATGGTCGCGGCGGCGGCGCTCATTCCGGCGCTCACCAAGATGGTTCTGACCAACTACATCAAGACGTTCGCCTACCTCGCCACTTGGCCGGCCCTGTTTGCGATACTCAATGCGATCATGACGTGGACTCTTGAGTCGCACTCAAGCGCGACCGCGAATCCAATGCGAGGACTTTCATTATCGAACAGCAATGCGATTGATGAGCTGCACATGCGCTACGGCTACATGGCCGGGTTTTTGATGATGACCATTCCAGTGCTTGCGGGGAAAATATTGCAAGGGGGCGTGGCCGCTGCGCAAGCCATGAACTACCAACTGGCGGGGATGATCAACAGCACCAACGCCCGCGTCTCTGCGGCGTCTTCCACCGGTAACATGGACTTTGGTAATCTGCAAATGCAAAACCACAGCCTCAATAACACCTCAGCCAACAAGTTTGATGACAACATGCTGCTAAGAACCGGGATGAACACCGCGCAGCAGCGGGATGGCTCAAGCATCACGAGCTTACAAAATGAAGATGGCCGCAGGCTGTATAACGCGCAGGAAGCGGAATCCAAACCCTTATGGCAAGCGCAAGCCTCGAACATGCTGCAAAACAGCGTCAACGACCAATATTCGGACGCAAAAACCGCGCAGACGCAGAATATGAACAGTTTCAACGACAGCTTCTCGAAAGGCTTCCAGCAAAGTGACCGCTGGAACGACAACTGGAGTAAAAACCGCTCTTATGGCGACGGTCAAACGATGTCGACCGAAGGACAAATCAGTCAATCCCACTCGAAAATGGACTCGGCGATTCAGAGTGTGTCTGAGACCATGGGCTGGACGCATGATCAAGCGCAGGCGTATGTGGCGGCGAAAAATGCCGGCGTTGAAGTGGGCACCCCGAAATTCTTTGGGACGAGCGCCAAAGCCGGTGCCAGTTGGAGTGAGGAGGATAGAGAGTCATTCAGTCACATGAACGCGGAGCAGAAACAAGCCCTATCCCAAGCGACTTCGCAATACAGTGAAGGGGCGACGGAGATGCAGCGCGCAGGCCGCACACTCGATGCGAAAGAAAATCGCAGTGAAGCTGAGCAATACGCGCACGACTTTGCGATCAATGCGCAGCGCACTCAACAAACCGCGGCCGCGGTCAATGAATCGAACGCACAGGTCGACAGTCTAAGCCACATGCAATCGAGACTGAAAAACGACACGGTGAATTTCAGTGCCAGTGCCATCACCGGTTTCCAGCAATATTTAGAGAAATCGACACGCGGAGACACAGAAGAAATGGCACGCTTGATGAACGCCAGTCAGCCGGAAGACATGCAAGACGTTAGGCGCGCTTTTGAGGATTACACCCGTACCGATGGCTTCCAGGAACAATACGGCGTCAATACCTCAAAAGCGTCACTCAATGAGCTCAAATCTTTGTATCAACCCAAGGACTTAGGGCAAACGCCAACGCTCACGCCTGAGCAAAAAACGCTGGCTAATACAGGCGCTGAACAATCGTTAGCCAAAACACAGGAGGTGGCTGCTGACATGTTTAAGGTCAATGAGAGTGGCGAGTTGTTTGTCGACAGCACTTACCATAACGTGAAAGGGAATGCTTTACTCTACGCGGGACATTTGCAAAATGAGGTGCAAACGGCCCCAACGCCGACCGTCGAAGGCAATCATGGAGTGCAAAAGAAAGTCGAGGCGGAAGTTGATACCACCCCCATTAAATCGACTGAAGTGGCCAGTTATCCCACTGCGGGCTATCCCCTCATGCCGCCTAAAGATAATGGTTAAAAACACAGCGCTGTATATTTAAACACATAGTAAATTATGTTAATATGGTGTCTATATTGGTGAGGGTTGGAGTAATGTATGAAATGGATAATAGGCGGTTTAATCAGTGTGTTGGTGAGCCTACCAGCTATAGCGCAACCGTGGCACAAAAGCCCCGCGTTAGAGCAGCTTATCGTGAAACTGAACACCAGATACCAATCGGATGACTTATCAGAATATAAGCAAGAGAAGATGGATCAGGTCGACAACCTGTCCTATTTCATCCGCTACCTTGACCAACCTGGCACCGAACAGCACGCTAAGCTCAAAGCGTTTTTATGGGGAATGCAGGCCGCGCACATCGGCAGTATTAACCAACAAATTCAGACCAATGTGGTGCCGTGGTTTTGTCCAGCCGGCGGCAGCTTGAAAACGGTCAGTCACAACGCGAAAAACCCAACCGAGTTCATAGAGAACATCATTTGGGAGGCATTAGAAAGAGATTTAAAACACGATCCAAAAGCTTTCGATGAGTTTGATGGTGTTGCTGCGTTTAGTTATACAACAGGCTTGATTATGTATGGCTTACAAACTAAATACCCGTGTTACGACCAAGTGCCGCAATCGCACCGTTTGGTGGGCTTTAACTACTAGCCTCCTTAACGCCAACCACACTCTAAAAAGGCACGCCACACGGCGTGCCTTTTTCATGGGTGATAACAACGAAGATATTCTTCCCCCGCCACTGGCACTCAAGTTAGGCGACTGACGAGGGCTAGTCTTACTGCTGGTGATATTAAACAAACGCCAAAGCTGGAAGAGTTCCGAATGCGAGGTGTTTAGCTGTCTCTGTAGTAGTCGAAAAAGAGTTTAATTGATCTGGGATAAAATTAGTCAAGTTACAGGTTCTGTAACTTGACTAAACTTGACTGACTGGCTGTTCAACAATATACTTCGGCCATGAAAAAGAAATTAAATATTCAAAACGCCTTGAGTGCAATGGAATCAGCTGGTTTAACACAGACAGCTGTTTCAGATAGCTTAGGTGTCAGTAAAGAGGCTGTTTCTCAGTGGTTAAATGAGAAGTCATTCCCTCGTCCTAATAAGTTGCTACAGCTTGGTAAACTACTAAAGCTGAGTTTCGCCGATCTTGTTATCAATGAAGATCCTCATGCCCCTGTAATTGCCTTTCGCAAGAAAGCAGGGACAAAAACAAAGGATCACCATGTTGAGAAAGCGCAAGAGACAGGGCGATTTTTACGTCATTTAGTTCCTTATTTACCTTTCGAAACATTAGAAATGCCGCCGATCTTAAAGTCTCCAACATGTGACTATGAGTATTTGCGTAAAGTTACAGCGAAAGTACGAAAAGATATAAACCTTAGTGAAACTGAAACTGTAGATTTTGACCATTTAATACGTCGCTTTAGCGAACTACAAGCCGTAGTTGTTCCGGTACTCTGGGGGACAAAGCAGCGTCATGAAAATGCTATTCATATACATCTCCCTGACTCTCAAACCACATGGGTATATCTTAATTTAGATACAAATATTCATGATTTTAAATTCTGGATGGCACATGAACTAGGACACTGTTTGTCTCCATCTTTGTCGGGTGATGAAGCAGAAGATTTTGCAGATGACTTTGCTGGTGCTCTACTTTTCCCTAATGAATTAGCAAAAAAAACATATCTAGATATTTTCAAGCTAGGATCGAGTTCAGCCAAAATTTCAAAAATATTAGAGATCGCAAATAGTCAATGTATTTCACCTTATACAGTACTGGGCCAAGTGAATAAATATGCGTTGAATGCCAAAGTTCAGGAAATAGACCTACCTAAATCTTTTTATGGTGCTATTACGAATTTTAATAAGAAATTTAGTAATTTAAGTGAAGCTTTACTAGGTAATATCTCTGAGCTTGATGCTCGTGATTTTATTACTAAGTCAGAGAAAGCTTTTGAAACGCCTTTCTTTGATTTGCTAAAAAGATACCTCAAAGAGGAGAGAAAAGGCCCTGGTTTTGTTCAATCAGTAACAGATATGCCACTATTGGATGCACGTAGTATCTATTCTGAGTTGACTTAAATGCCCCAGTCTAAAGTCTTAGTTGATACCAATTCATACCTCAGATTAGCCCAATCAATTCGACCATTATTGTTTGTTTCTTTTGGTGACGACGATTACTGTCTTTATATCCTCCCTGAACTCAATGAGGAACTTGGTAATCGTCGATTAAATTCAAAGTTCCCATGGGTCAATGAAGAAGAATATGAAGAGAACAGAAAGCATTTCCCTACAATAGGGCGCAAACAAAAAAATGCAATAAACCACTCATTTTCATATATCTGGGATTACGTTACGACGGACTTACCTGGCCCCTCAAAGGTTGATGCCCTCTACATTGCGTATGCGCTAGAGTTAGATATTCCTGTGGTGACAGATGATCAAGACATGGCTGAGTTAGCCGAAGCGTTTGAAGTGAAGTCTATTCCGACTTTAGAGTTAATGAAAATTATGCATGACAACGGTCATGCAGATATCGGCAAAATCAAAGGTATTGTTGACTATTGGATCGCAATTGGAGATTGCCCAGCTAATCTACATCGTGATCTTAAGAAATTTTTTCCTGAGTTATAAAAACAATCAACCCTTGTGAGACCCCTGAACAAGCAGAACATTCAATGGGTTCACTTTCCCAACGCTGTACGACTTTACCCACCCCACTTTCGTGTTATGGAATAAATCAAGGTTCGCTCTACCAGCTATATGCTTGCATGTAGTAAGTAGAGTGAGCCAGACAAACGCAGTGCGTCAGAAGTATTTTCGTTTTTAATCGATAACCCTAGCTCACTGAGAGCGACCAACCCCTATTTTTTTCGTCTCAGAAAATTTTAGTGGACCGTCTCTGTGGGCTACTTTATTGATGGTAAGAACCGGACGGGTTTTGAAGTTATTTTATATTTTTCTCTCACTTCCCCTCTACTTCTCGGCCCTTTCCTTGTTATCGAGGTGATACGCAGATCACCGTATTATGGTCATGTTATTCGGGGCTCCAAATGGGCGATTAATGTGAGAACTCGATCATGCTTTTTCTTTGCATTAGCCCATAAAATAGTTAAATCATATCTCCTCTCAACATGAGGTTAAACATTACAGTACTCATTAGCATGCCTAACAATTTTTTGAAATATTACATGGATCTATTATCACCATTAGGAAGCATAACATCGCACTCTATGTTCGGCGGATTTGGTTTATTTTCAGATAAGACAGTTTTTGCTTTCGTTGCGGAACAACGATTATGCATAAGAGCGAATGAAAGCCAAAAAAAAGTGTTTGAAAAGCGTGGATTTCAGCCCTTTTCTTATACAAAACGGACGGGTCGGGTTGTCACCTCTTATTACATCCTACCTAATGATGTATTGAAGGATCGCAACCAAGTGCTTCAATTAGCTAAAGGTGCACTGAACGATTCCCAGAATAGAGGGTTATCAAAACGTTTATCTTTCCCCGTTAAATTGAGAGTATTACCGAACTTTCAAGCAAGCACAGAACGGATGCTCAGAAAGGCTGGTATTGATTCTGTTGAGTGTTTATATCGTGTTGGCGCAGCCAACGCTTTCCTCGCCATTCGAGCTTCGCATAATGTTCCCGTTAAACTTGAACTGCTTTGGATTCTAGAGGGAGCGATACAAGGTGTACACTGGTCGGTCGTTTCTAACCAAAGGCGCAATGAGTTAATCCATTTGATTGAAACTGTGTGACTATATTTATAAAAACGACAAACAACGAGCCAAAGCTCTGAAGCCCTCTTTATTTATAATTACTGTAATTGAAGGTGATGGAAGTCTTTCGTGGCTTGTTACCATATAAAGGGGCAATAGAGCATTAAACCACCTTTCGTTTAATGCTTTGTAATATTGATATGTGTTTGCCAGCGCTAAGTCATGGGGGCTCTGTCCATTGCCCTGACTTTTTGCTGAGCCAAGGGCATCGAGTAGATCAAGTATGACCGTTATAGTCGTCTGCAGGGGCGCTTTTTTTGAGTAAAAGAAACTAGCGATTAATCAAAAAATCATCCATGGATTGACCCGCATCTAATTTCGTTTGAATGCCCGAAGGTGTGCGACCTTGTCCTGTCCATGTTTTTTCAGTGCCGCTCTCATCAGTGTATTGGTATTTTGCGGGTCTTGATTGACGAATTTTTTTTGTTTTTGGCTGTCCAGAGAGCGCTGCCAGTAAGTCCTCTACCCCTATTCCAATCTCTGACATTTGTTTTGCCATTTCAGCCACTTTGGCCTCTTTTTCTGCGCGCGCTTCACGTTCAACTTCTTCGCTTTCCTGGCGTTCCAGATACACGGTTGTTAATTTATCCAGTGCGTCTTCAAGCTGCTCAAAAGTTAATTCTCGAGAGAATGCTCGCAAAGTGCGAATGTTCAGTAACGTTTTAATCATTGGGTTCATGTTAAGCCTATTTATTGTTGAATTTTTATATGACTAAGCGGCTGCATATATAATGCTTGTCGAAGTGTGTGTCAAAATTCATTTGAAAGTAGTGATGCTTTGTTAACTGGGTCTCATATAAAAGCTGAGATGACATAGAGGGGGAGAAATGAAGAGGTCATTGTCCAACAACGCGCTTATCGCTCACTTTTTGGGGAGGAAATGCGATGCAAGAGTAAGTGAATCACTTCATGCTCATCCACATGCTCGATTTCTACGCGATAGACACCTTTGGCTTGCACGGCCTCAGTCAGCGCTTTGAGGCGCGTCGTTTTGACAGTCATCACCAAGGGTTTAATTTGGTTATTGTCTTTATCAAACCCCTCTTCAATTTCTGACTGGGTCATATACAAGGTCTCCTCCTCTCTCGCTTTGTCGGGATGGTCAATCTCGGAAGGAAATTGGTGCTGCTCATTGAGGTCTGTCAGCATGAGATAGAGTTCATCCGCCTGGGACAATCGAGCCTGATACTCAAGGTTCAGTTGATTGACCGCCCACAACTTTTGCTCAAGATTACCTCTGGTTTGGCGACCAATAGTGAGCATGGTTTTTAGGTCGTTCTTGCACACAGAGAATTGAGCCTGCTTTACTTTCGGTTTGAGGTATTTCACCAAGAATGCATTGCGTTTCTTGACCGTCCAAAACCCGCCTTGCTGACTCATAGTGCAATAGAGCGTCAGCAGTGAATGGGTAACCAGCTCATCCAGAGCTAGGTAGTGTTTTAAATTTTGACTCATCAAAGCGCTCTGTTTATCCAATCAGTCGCACAGTGTATCAAATCCCCAATGAAAATCATGGCGTAAGCGCGGCCTTTCCTTTGAATGGCAGTGAATACGTTCATTTCACCACTTTACCTTCAACGCCAACTCTTAAATAAGGAGCGACGATGCGTACCCGTAAGAAAAGTAACCATTTTACCCGAGGTGGCCAAGTCACCTTCCATTCCATTCGAATGTTCTTTCAAGTCAACAACACCCTCATCAAGTTCATTGGTTTTGGGATGTTATTGGCTACCCTCGCCCTGACACTGTGGCAAGCTCCGCGTCACGCCTTTTGGGGTGAGTTCTATTACTGGCGGAACATTTTATACGCTAAGTTCGGCAAACCATTAGACAGCTTGGTGACCACGGTGTGGGACGGTGAGCGCTACCAGTCCACGCTCGCGTCTCAGCTTGAAAATGTCGTGCTTCTCGATATTCACGCCGAGGTGTGGCGCAACTTCCAAGTCTACTACCTCATTTCGATGTTGGTCGGATTCTTCATCTTTTATTTGCTGCAGCGTTTTTTCAAAGAGCAAGGCGAGAAACAGAGTGAAGACTTTCATGTGCGTGGTTTTCGCCTGGTTGAGCCACAAGTCTTAACTAAGAGGCAAATTAAGCGCGCTAAAGTGAACCGTAAACGCGGTTATGGCGATGGCACCATTTCTAAATTTAAGATTGATGGCCATGCGCTGCTCAAACAATCGTTTGAGGTGCAACATCTGCTCATTGATGGCACCACGGGCGCGGGTAAATCAGTGATGATCCGCAAACTGGTGCGATGGATACGAGCGCGTGGCGACAAAGCCATCATTTACGACAAAGGGTGTGTGTTCACCAGTAAATTCTACCGCCCTGAGACCGACGTCATATTGAATCCGTTTGATGCTCGATGCGCGAATTGGGACGTGTGGTGCGACGCGAAAGACGCCCCCGACTTTGAGAACATGGCCGCGGCCCTCATCCCACAACACGGTGATGGCGATCCGTTTTGGGTTGACTCAGCGCGCACCATTTTTTCATCCACCGCCTTTCGCATGAGCCAAGACAATCAACCCGCGACGACCGCACGCCTATTGAGTTTAATTTTGACCAGTGAGCTTGAAGCATTGGGTAATTTTCTTGAAGGCACCGAGGCGGCGGCCCTGGCATCGAAGGACATCAAGAAAACCGCGATTTCCATCAAGTCGGTGTTGGCCACCTACATGAAAAGCATGCGTTTTTTAGACGGTCTTGATGATGAGCATCGAGACGAAGCGCTGCAGAAGAAGTTTTCTATTACAGACTGGGTGCAAGACGATAAGCAAACCGGGTTTTTGTTCTTATCGAGTAACGCGCAGCAGCATGCGTCACTGCGACCGCTCATCTCCATGTGGTTGGCTATCGCGTCCAACGCCATTTTAGGATTAGAAGCCGATGAAGACCGCCGCATTTGGGTCTTGATGGATGAAATGCCCAGCCTTCACAAACTGCCAGAATTGGGTTCCATCATAGCCGAAGTGAGAAAATTTGGCGGGTGCTACTTAATTGGTATCCAATCGTACGCGCAGTTGGTGAAAACCTATGGCAAGAACGCCGCCGATGAGATGTTTGATTTGTTGAACACGCGCTTTTTCTTTCGTGCTCCTTCCGCACAAATGGCGCAAATCTCTTCCAAAGACTTGGGGGAGCAAGAAGTCGATATTTCTAAAGAAAACGTGTCGTACGGTGCGAACACGCTGCGTGATGGCGTGTCATTGGGCCATCAAACGGTCACAAGACCGGTGGTCTCGCCGAGTGAGATCCAAGCTTTGGATGATTTGCAATGTTACTTACGCACGCCAGGTGTCGATCTCATCACTAAACTGGATTTGGAGTTCGATGTCATGAAAGACATCTGCCCTTCTTTCAACAAACGTAGCGTGACATTGTCACAGCCTATGCAGGAGGCCTATGCCCAAGCCACCTACTACGAAAGCGTCGCACCGAGCCTTCACCTATCTAAAGAAGAGCAGCAACCCCTTCTCGACCTGCAACAAGCCAAGTTCGATTCAAAAGAAGAGATGCTCAACGAGGCAAGCCAAATGAAAGAAGCGATGCAAAGTGACACCGTGCAAGCGATGGTCGAGTCAAAGGCTCAAGAAAATCACGAGTACCAGGAGCAAGCGCAACGCACCATTGAAGAGCAAGCCATCTCGCCGGAAATAGAGATGGAAGCGGGCGATATGGTTGAATAGCGCACCAAATAGTCGAGAGCCACACAAGACAGAAATAGGTCATTGCATCCCAAGTCTAGTAGGTATTTTCATGTTACCGAGTTTGTCTAGATTCATCTTCGAGACCTTGGTCGTCTCGCTCTTATTTTCCGCACTTTGTCTTATGCAGATCACCGAGAGTCCATTTCAATGGACGCAACTTTTCATCGCGACCACGGGCTCTTTATTACTGTATGGTTTGAAGCACCTCGTGGTGGTTTTTGTTAAAAAACGCCCCAACACGCCTCACTACATTGTACTCACCTCTGCAGGATTCGCTTTACTCCTGAGCATCAGCATGGAGTACTCGTTATTTGGTTTATTGCATTCGATAGGCATGACTTGCCTGTACTTGGCACTTATCGTGTCAAAAAGTGCACTGACTCAATCTTAGTTACTACTAAACATTTAGTTATAGTGCACTAGAAACGTACATAGAGCCTTATCATCTCGAATCATCACTATAAAAATCCTTGCAATGGCAAGGCTTTGTAATTCCACCTCCCGTTATTACCACCGCTCAGTTTTGCTGCTAGCGGCGATTTGCGTTGCACAAGGAAAATACTCATGCTTTCTATTAGCCCATTGAAATCCGCTTCTGGCGCTGCCAAATATTACCTCACCGAAGAAAACCCCAAAGACCTACCTGACGTCTCTTTAGAAAAAGACGCCGGCGATAACTACTACCTCAAGGAGCAAGACCAGGAAGAAAACACCTTCTGGCATGGCAAGCTGGCCATCGAAGCAGGATTGGCGGGAAAACCCGTAGAGCAAGCCACCCTAGAATCGGTACTCTCTGGCAACCTGGGTAGTGAAACCATTAAAGGGAAACGAAATGATCATAAATCGGGCTTCGACCTGACCTTTTCTGCACCTAAAACCGTCAGCGTTCTTGCGCTTGTAAGTGGCGACCATCGACTTATTGAAGCGCACAATAACGCTGTAAAACTTGCCTTAACAGAGCTCGAAAAAGACGTGGCACAATTCACTACCATCAACAAAGAAGGAGCGCGCGAGTTTCACAACACCGACTCGATGATATTCGCAGTCGTACGCCATAAGACCAGCCGTGAAAACGACCCACAGGTCCACTCTCACGCGCTAGCCGCTAACATGACGCGCGATCAAGAAGGAAAACTTCGCACGCTTGCATCCAGCCTAAAACAAAAAGGGGGCGTGATTAACGGCACTGGCGAGCGTATTTACAACTTCCAAAAATACTACGGTATCTTGTACCAGAGCCAATTAGCTAAAGAGGCAGAAACACTCGGTTATTCCACGCGAGGCGTCGGCAACGGTCAGTTCGAAATCACCGGTGTCCCTCAGCCTATTCTTGATGCGTCGTCCACTCGCAAACAGCAAATTGACCAACGCACACTCGATTTAGGCTTTGACTCTCGCGCGGCGAAAGACGTAGCAAACCTCGATACTCGTAAAAGCAAAACCTACCAGAGCAGTGACAGCCTCAACAAACAGTGGCAAAGCACCGTAAAAGAGCAAGGGTATGAGCCCGACCAGCTTGTCACCATGGCGCAACAAGTGAAAGAAGCGCAAAACACCCCACTATTTGGTGAAACCAAAGCCGCCATCAGCAGAGCCATTGACCATCTAGGGCAATACAGCACCGCGTTACACCTAGAAAAAATCATTGAACTCACCGCCTCAGAATTCACCAAAGGCGGCGTGCAACTCAACGCTATTGATATCAAAAAAGTCGCGGATGAAATGATTAAACAGGGCGACTTGATAGGACTCAATCAAAAAGGGCAATACACCACCAAAGGCTTAATTGATAACGAACAAGCGCTTATCGACAGCACCCAAGGCCGGGCGCATCACATGCGCACCCACGTTGAATCCAGCACGCTCAACAAGCTCGCTATCCCTGAAAACCAGCAGCGTATACTGACCGACCTGTACCACTCCACCAAACAGTTCCATGTGGTGAATGTACACGGCTCATCACAGGGTATTGCGCAGCAGCTACTCAACGTAGGCAATCACAGCGGTAAGCGTGTCCAATTGGTCTCCCAAAGCGTGAAAGCTAAGGCTGAAGGCATGGAGAGCGTCCAGCGTAAGAGTCAAACTCTCAGCGCCTGGGTCGGTCAGCTCTTTTCACCAGAGCAGCGCCACACCACCCACAGCTTATTGCAAAGCGATACGCCGCTGACCAATAAAGACGTCTTGCTCATCGATGACGCCCATAAGATGAGCGCGAATGAGCTGTTAGCCCTCACCGATAAAGCCAAACAATCGAGCAGTAAAGTAGTGATGCTTAATCGTGTATCAAGCCGTCAGGGATTTAAAGCCAATAACGCTATCTCGCTGTATCAAAAAGGCAATGTGGAGAGTCATTCTTGGGTTGGCAAGCGAGCCAGCCATACCAACGTAAAACTGCATGACAATGATACCGAAAGGATAGCGCGGGTGTACTCAGACCTCCCCGATAAAGCCAACACGCAAGTGATTGCCACCTCCAGCGTCGAGCAGCGGCGGTTAACCGAAGCGATACGGGGCCAACTGAAAAATACCGGCGCCCTCGCCAGACACGAAACCACCCTATTCACTCAAACCCTTCACCACCTCTCTAAAGCGCAGCAACCCCTCGTTCAACACTACAAACCTGGCATGACACTCACCCATTGGGAGAAAAACAAACCTCAGAGTTTTGTCATCGCCAGTATCGATAAAGAGAGCAACACCATGACCGCACTCAGCAAACACGATGGACAGTCACACACCTTTGACCCGTCCAGTCGCGCCTTTAAGCACATGAAGATGCAAATCAATAAACCGCAAAGTCTCAACATCGCCCAAGGCGAACGCCTTCGAACATTAGGCAAACACTTCCCTGCTGGCTTGGACGCGAACCAAAGCTACCTTGTCACTCACATTGACAAAGAAAGCCTCACGCTTGAGAGCAAAGGGGAAACGCAGCGCGTCAACTTAGAGAGCTTAAAAGACGCGCCGCTGCAATACGACTACGTTCACGGCGCCCACCATATTGAGCCAAAAGCCCATACCTTACTGTCTGGCAAAGCGTTTACCCTATCTAAGCCCCTGATAAACGACCTGACTGAAAAAACAGAGCGCCTTGATATCTTCACCGACAAACCAGACAAAGCCCAAAGCGCACTTGAAAAAGAGCAGGTCTCCCCGTCAGCCATTGAGCGCGTACTGCAGACGCAAAACATCAACGACCGCTACCTAAACGACGCCACCCAAGATTGGCTAAAACAGGATGTCAGTCAGGCGCTGTCAGCACTAGCCAAAGCGCAAAACGCCCCACTCATCGAAAAAGCGGTCAGCTTTGCCCTGAACCACCTCTCAGAGCGAGAAGCGGCGTTTAGCCAAAAAGCCTTAGTGGTGGAAGCGGTGCGTTACGCCTTTGAAGAAGCCGGAGGCTCTATTACTAAAGAGCAGGTTGAAACAGAGCTGACTAAACGCAGCGACACCCTCTCTGCAGAGTACAGTGACGGCACACGCTGGACGACGCACGCCGCGCTAGAAACTGAAAAGCGCATCTTGCAAAACATCGATGATGGTAAAGACCAACATCAACCTTTTGCAACGCCTAAGCAGGTGCAAGACTTTCTCGATACCAAGCCTCGCCTAACCCAAGGGCAAAAGGACACCATCACCCTCATCTCAACCACCAAGGACAGCTTTGTGGCCATCCAAGGGTTAGCCGGTACAGGTAAGTCCACCATGCTTGAATCGAACATTGAACTTATCCAGTTAGTCAAAGAAGCCAGCCAGCAACCAGAGCAAAGTGTCATCGGTCTTGCGCCCACGCACGCTGCCGTGGCAGAGCTCGAAAGCAAAGGCGTGAAAGCGCAAACCCTGGAAAGTTTGCTCTCTGACATCCGACAAGGAAACCGCGATGCCAGCGACTACCAACACACCTTGTTCTTTCTCGATGAAAGCTCCATGGTCAGCAACAAGCAAGCCGATGAGTTCACAAAGCTGGTCAATGACAGTCAGTCCAAAACAGCCAAATTGGGCGATAAAGAGCAGCTGTTATCGCTCAGTGCCGGTAAACCCTTTGAGTTGGCCATAAGCCAAGGCCGCATCGATACCGCTTACATGACCGACATCATCCGTCAGCAAAACGATAATCTACTTAATGCAGCGCAAAACATCATTGATAAGCAGCCACAGAGCGCCCTAGATAAACTCCAGCAGCAAATCCCTGATACCCAAGGCAACAGTCAACATGTCATTTCTACGCTGGATGAAAACGACAAAGACCGACGCAGAGCGCAGCTCACCGCCACAGAGAAGCTGCCTTATGTGGTCGCCAAAGACTATTTAGAGCGCACCCCCGAAACGCGAGACAACACACTGATTATCGCGTACACCAACCAGGAGCGAGACACCATCACCGAACACATCCGTGTCGGTTTGATGAAAAAGAGTGAATTAGGCAAAGAGAACGTCATCGCAACGAGGCTACGCTCAATCGGCGCGACGGGAGAGGAGCTCACCACCATGATGCCGTATCAAAAAGGCTTGATACTGAGCACCAAGCCCGGTGAGTACGCGACAATCACTCACGTGGATTCAGAGCATGGCGTAGTAACACTTCAAGATGCGAGTACAGGTAAGGCAAGGCCGTTCTTACCGCGTAACCGTGACCACCGTTTCACCACCCTGTTCTCTACGTCAGAAAAGCCACTTTCAACCGGTGATAAAATCATCACCCGTTTTACCGATAAAGAGCGCGGCATTAAAGCCAACGTGGAGTACCGCATCACGCAAGCGACAACAGACAATGTTATCGCTCAATCTAAGACAGGACAAACACTCAACCTTAACCCTAATGCGCTTAAAGACGGGCACTGGGACTACGCTTACAGTCGGACCGCAGACATGGCGCAAGGGTCCACCCATCAACACGTCATTAGCGCGATACAAAGCAAAGGCGCACTGACCAACTTAAGACGCGCTGGTATCGATGTGACTCGTGCCAGTCAGCACATTCGGCTCTATACCGACAACACCAAACAATTGGTCAAAAGCTGGCTTTCTAAAGAGAGCCACAAAGCCAGTGCGATAGAAACCCTCAACCAAATCCCACCCAAAGACACCACTTACTTTAACCGTAATGCCCTCCCTCATGAGGACATCCGGTTCCAAAATAAAAGCGGTGACTTTGACTACAACACATTTAAGGAGCACATCAATACGCAACTACCCAAATACACCGAAAGCCTCGCCATTCAGTTATTAGGCCAGCCGAATCAATCCAAATCAGACCGGGATTATTTAACCTTTGGCATTGGTAAATCCGCCATTAAAGTGACCTTAACCGGAGAGCATCGAGGGTATTTCAAAGACTACACCACAGGCGAAAAAGGCGCATTGATTAACCTTATTATGAGTCATAAGGAAATGAATTATAAAGCCGCGATGAATGAAGCGCACAAGATGCTCAATGAGCCAGATAAATATCAATTGGAGGAAAACAATAAACACGACAAATTACTGAGCACCACCCCAAGGCATATTGCGCAGTTTGAAGAGCGGGCTAAAGATTATATCAATCAAAGCTTACCGATGGATAACACACTGGCCCAAACGTACTTAAACAAGCTCGGTGTCAATAACATTGAAAATAACCAGGTTAAGTTCCACCCTGCGGTCTATTCATCCGAAGATAGATCTCTTCATCCTGCGATGTTAACCAACATCCACAATAAAGAAGGTGAAACCAAAGCCATTGAAGTGACCTATTTAGATACTCAAGGCAATAAAGACACCTCCCTAGACATTAATCCAAGAACCCTAGGCACAAAGTCCAAACAATTAACACAATTCCATCAAGGAGAGAATTTAAACACCACCATCATCAGCACATCGATAGAAAACTCGTTTTTAATTCGAGACCAAACCCAAGGGCAGATTGACATTATCAATGTCAATCATAAAAACGACATTCAAAACATCTCCACCGATGAACTGAGACAGAACATCATTATTGTATTAAATCAAGGCAACCACGATTTAAACCCGAATAACATTGAGAAAATCGTCGAGAACTTTAACGGTCGAGACATTCAATTCATGTCAGACGATAACCTTAAAGAGGACATTAAATCGTGCATTGATAAACTAGAGCGAGATAACAGCGCACATAGCCTTGAATTAAATGAGACGCACACTTCTCATCAAGAGAGCGAATTAGATACCCTCAACTATAATGAGAAAAAAGAAACCGACAGCCAATCGCTCGACCACTTTGGGCCAAAAGAATATTCACCTCAACAAGAGATGGCATTGAATCACTCAGAGAAAGAGAGCCATTGGGAAGACAGAGAAATCGACAGAGAGTTAGAGCGATAATATAAGGGTAGCCAGTGGCTACCCTTTTTTTTCGCCTTCAAGATACTCGTCGACGCTTTTATCAACCAAAGCGGTGTTGGATTTTCTTTGCTCAATCGAATCCGCTTTATTCTTATAATATCCCTCCCCATCAAAGCTATGCGCCAAATTTAAATTTAGCACGCCTTGTACCTGCCTAACCCTACGATACGTTTCTTCCATCAACTCACGGTTCGACGGCCGCTCATCGTCACTGTCATTCAGTTTGATGCGCAACGCCAAGGTAAAAAGCTGACGAGTTGCCTCGGCATCACTTAACTTTTCTCTGTCTCTGAATTTCTTAAAATCTTGCTCTAGCTTCCCTCGAAGGGAGCTTTGTAAAGGGTAAGAACGCGACATAATTTAGCCTTTTCTCCTCAATGAATGTCAATGAAGTCCACTTTTAAACCCCAATGAAACCCAATAAATTCTCAATGTAAACCCATTGTACTTAGTTTTAAAAAAACAGCTACAACCTTATTGCCAAAGGGATAAATAACAATTCAATTAAACCCCATTGAATTTAGATAGAAATCACCGCAATCCCTTACACAGAAAGGCGTCAATGATAATTCAATGTGATTACATATTTTTACACTGGGATTTTAGCGGCTAATTAGTTGAGATTTTGAAAATTTTTTCACGCTCTACTTTGCCTCCAATACCAACTGTAAGGTATTGTTTTTATTGCCTTTATATTTCTCACAGACAACCATTCACATTGAAATCAATGTGCCGTGGTGTGTGGTCACCAACTCAACTAACCAACAACTCAGAACGAATGATCTGAGTCCCTAATCAAAGCGACGGGAAAAAACTGACAGCGAAAGACAAAAGCCGACCAGGTGGCGAATGAATCTGACGAACGAGGGATGCGGGGGATCTGGAAATTGAAGGAAGAAAGCGAGAGGAAAAGCTGAAGGCCTCGCACCATTATGGTGCAAGGCCTTTTATTGAACGTTCATCTTAAAATAAACCGATTGGACTTTTTGGATGTATATTTTTCTGGCGCTCTCGGTGCGTTTGGAAAAACCCGCATTATACGCGCCGACGCTGTTCCAGTTATAACCATGACTAGAAAAATTAGAACTTAATACCCACGCGCCAAGATGAACATTAAAGCAAGGATTATAGATGTTTGTTTCATTCACATTAAATTCGGATAGTCGATCAAACCAATGGGAATTAATTTGCATCAATCCAAAGTCACGACTAACCACCTCACCGACTCTATTTTTATTTTCATTGTACGCGTTCGGTTTTAAGCTGCTCTCTACCGTTGCAATGGATTTTAAAAGCTGTGGATCGACATTATAAAATCGCCCTGCCTCATCAAAGCAAAAAGCCCAACTGAAACACGGCGATAACAACGAAAGATAAAGTAATGGTTTCATCATAAAAAAGAGCCCTAATAATAGGACTCTCATTTTATGCCATCCCATTGAGATATCAATATTCACAAGGTAATAAAATTGTGGTCACGCTGCGGTCACGTTCAGTTATTATCCAAACCGATTGATCACAAATCGTATAATTCGATATCACTCGCTCACCTGTTTTGGTTGCTTCGTCATTGGTGATTTTATCTTCAATGCAAGTCTCTCCCCAATCTCCACTTTGGTGACGCTGCAAATAAATCGACAAGTTAGCACCGACATTATTATCTAATAACTGCTCAATACCTTGCGTATAGACCACTTTACCCAACGAAAACGGCACGGCCGTACAAAAGTAACATTTTGCTTTCGTTTCTTCTCTATCATGTGTAGCATTCAGAATGTTCATTAAATCTAACTCCGATGTAATTGAACATGCCTTGATATTTGATGGAACAAATATCAAGGCGCTTTAATTTTCACGCTTAATAAACGTCTTCCGTTTTACGAATATGATTAAACACTTCATGAATTTCATCGTAAGTGATGCCATACCCTTCGAGCTTTTCCACACAATCACAAATATCATTGGTGTAGAAACACTCATGATTAAATAACTCACGACGAATGATCGCCTTTTTCCCGTTCTCTTTGATATCTTCGGCGATCCCTTCTTGAGCGATGGAATCTAAACGAGTCATTAATTGCTTCGCGTTATCGGTGGGACATATTAAACCCATACCTAGCGACGCGTATTTCAAGCCCTCTTTTTTTTCATCATCGAACTGTTGATTAGAAAAAGCAAAGAACGCCCCGGTCTCATTAAAAGCCTGAGTTTGTTTGTCTTGAATATAGTGTGAGAGATATTTCATTATTTAAGTCTCCATTTTATAATTAGGGGGTATCAACTCTTTATACTTCGATATATTGATGGCTATCTGTCACCCACCCCATGACGACAGCACGACTATTCAGCCCTACTTTATTCGTCTCAGTAATCACATGACCTCTCGCGATGCCTTGCCCCCAGTACGGCTTATTGAGTTCTGTTTCTGGGAACAAAACCGTCAGTTCTAGCCAAACACTGGAATGTCTTGCTCTTGCTTTTACATGAGCGGCAATCACGACAATATTTTCCACAGATGTTGATCCTGATAGGGCAACATCACGACTTGGCTCTACTGGTTGCAGGCGCTTAGAGATATCATTTTTTGGTGAGCTTTCGTGCTCCAACGGCGAAACGCTGGTCACTTTCATCCGGATGGTATGGCTCAGCAAGATGAGGGCTCTGAGTACTTTCAATATGGCCGCTGAAAAGAGCGGTATGGGGTTGTGCAGGACTTTTCGACTTTTACCTACCTTCCACCCTTATTGTTATGATATTCAGTCTCTTATTGAGGGAAGGTAAATATTGATCCACACCAGCAGTTTTGGACGGCAAGTTATTGGTTGGCCTATGAATACGAGAATGACGAGAGAGCAAATGCGCCAAACGATCTTCGAGTACATGGAGGTTGATTATAATCGAACGAGAAGGCACAGTGTTCTTGGGTATTTAACCCAATGAAATTTGAAAAGCAAAATGTCGCTTAGTGAAGTGTCCAGTCATACTGGAGCAGATCAAAACCATCTAGGGCAAGAAATTAGACAAATTGATAAGATTGCTGAGGAGAATGCTCAGCATTGGCCGCAGTGCAACTGGCAACATTGAAGAAAAACTATGGGATGTCAATCGACTGAATCTCGAGTATCAAGCCAAATTTTCACAGGCTGACTCATGTTAACGGAATTATTTGAGCAGCATCAGTTTCCATCTATGCTGGAAAAACTCGAAAAAGAAATCGAACGGGACACGCTTTACATGAAAGAAAAAAGCGTAAAGCAAGGGTTTGATGAAGACAATAACCAAAGGCTTTTATCGCGTTGAAGTTGCCCAGGAAGATAAGATGAAGTCATTCACCTTTTATTGCATCGAGAGTGAGAACGATTATACGATTGAAGAAGACCTTTCTATTTCTCGGGGTTACCTTGGGTAGACTGGTGCACGACTAAATGCCCAACTTCAACCTTGAATGAAAGCTTTCCCATAGGACAACGCATTCCAAAGCTAGTCTGACCAAGTAGGTCATTATTCATTTTTCCACCCAAATCCGGATTTAGGTCTAGTATAATATACAGCGATACTCGCCATTAAAACATCCTGTAACACGGAGCCTTCCATCCTAATGGTAAGGTAAAGTTCACCCAAAACCTTTACGGACGCCAGTTTACAATGCAGAGACACAAGCAATCAGAAACCTGCTCTTACGAGGCTGATGGTTATATGAGGTGTTCCGAAACACCCCCTTTGATTTACATTGTTACTGAAACTCAACTTGAGAGTGCTCTATCCTCTATAGCCACCAAGAACTTACATATTTACTGTGCATTTACACATAAAAGTTTGAACACTAAATTAATCAAAGATATTCAGTACAGCCACTTTAAATCCATAAGCTTTAGCGACGCTCAAACTCTCTACCCTCAAAAAACACTTTCGGTTAAAAACAGGGTAAAGTGATTGATGTTAATCAACAGTAATTATGCGTCAGCTACACGCTAACAATGACTAAGGACTACTCGCTAACGCTTTCAAGCTCTAAATGTGAGGACTCTATGCCGTCCTACGGGCTACGCCCTACCTGCACAGCAGTAACAAAAAGAAAATACTTCGCACTTCCTTTTCCTTACCACTCGGTATTTTTTGATAACGTTAGATACGATTCACAACTAAACCTTGGCATCATGTTGTAGTGTAGTGGCATAGTGAATTTGGCCACCTGATTAAGAGGTGATGTATGATCATCTCGATACTAAAACAGGTGACATTATGACTAAGCGTGAAAGACGCACTTTTAACCCAGAATTTAAACTTGAATGCGCTCAGCTAGTGCTTGACCAGGGACGTTCCTATAAAGAAACCTGCGAAGCGATGGGGATTGGAAAAACTACGTTAGAAAGCTGGGTTAGGCAACTCAAAGCTGAAAGAGCGGGTAAGGCACCCAATTCATCACCACTCACTCCAGAGCAAAGAGAAATTCGTGACCTTAAAAAGAAAATCAAACGCATTGAAGAAGAAAAGGAAATTCTAAAAAAGGCTACGGCTCTCTTGATGTCAGACTCCCTGAACGGTTCTCGATGATCGAGAAACTCAAGAAGAGTTATGCTGTGAAACGGCTTTGCGAAGTGTTCAGGGTTCATCACAGTAGTTATCGTTATTGGGTAAATAGGGATAAATCTCTGTCGTCAGAGCATGTGCTTGTCCGTGCTGAAGTTCGCCGAGCTTATGAGTTGAGCAATGGTTCCGCTGGAGCGAGAACCATTGCTGACATAGTAACAGCGAGAGGCATTTCACTTAGTCGTTACCGAGCGAGTAAGTTCATGAAAGAGCTAAACTTAGTCAGTTGCCAACTACCAAAACATACGTACAAAAAAACACAACAGGAACATGTTCATATACCTAACCGGTTAAATCGTCAGTTCGCGGTGACTGAACCGAACCAAGTCTGGTGCGGCGATGTGACCTACATCTGGACGGGACAGAGATGGTCTTATCTAGCAGTTGTTATTGACTTGTTCGCACGAAAAGTCATCGGCTGGGTAATGTCTAACTCACCAGATAGCGCATTGACAGGTAAGGCGCTGACCATGGCCAATGAGAGCCGCGGAAAGCCGTCTGGTGTAATGTTCCACTCGGATCAAGGTTGCCACTATACGAGTAAAAAATATCGTCAGTTGCTAT
Organism: Vibrio sp. QJM3NY_15; assembly: GCF_057785995.1. NCBI lineage: Bacteria > Pseudomonadati > Pseudomonadota > Gammaproteobacteria > Vibrionales > Vibrionaceae > Vibrio > Vibrio sp. QJM3NY_15. Next base: position 27,329 of record NZ_JBYMCW010000003.1, on the reverse strand, counting down.
GGCGATATCGAATCACTCAAAGTATGAGTCGTCGAGGGAACTGTTGGGATAATAGCCCTATGGAGCGAGTGTTCAGAAGTTTAAAAACGGAATGGGTACCAAAGAATGGCTATAGAAGTTTTACAGAGGCACAGAAAGCAATAACGGATTATCTGGTTGGTTATTACAACCAGCATCGTCCACATCAATACAATGGTGGATTAACACCAAATGAGTCGGAACGACAGTTTTGGTTCCCTTATAAAACTGTGGCCAGTTTTACTTGACCACTACATAGGGCGGGTGCCGAAGGATAATTTTAGGAAAGAGGAGCAAACCTAATTGTCACTAGAGCAGTCACTATCGCTACATAGGCTTTCTTGCGTATTTCTAAGCTTATTTCAAACTTCACCTGTGTTGTACACCTTTAATGGACACTCAATGAGCAAGTATAATTATCCTTATTATTAGAAAGGTTAAACACTTGAAAAACTCAACCACCTCCCTCATATAAAACTAAGCGCTATTATTTTGATTTCACAACAAGTTAGAGGTTTAGTATATGAGCGACTTTATAAAATATCTTCCTGTCGGAAATGGCGACTGCATCCTAATAAAATCAGGGGATAATACCGTACTTACAGATATAAAATACCGTACGTCTTCGGAAGATTCTTATGATATCGCACCCGATATCAAAGACGCTTGTAGTAACAATAAGCTAAGCCTTTTCATATCAACTCATCAAGACCAAGACCATGTTTTGGGCTTCGCAGAACTGTTCCATTGTGGAAAACCTGAAAATTGGAAACAAAGTGACGATAAACTTCTCATAAACGAAATTGTTTGTACAGATAGAGCCTTGAACGAAGAAGGTACAGAGGCCTCTAAAGCTATTATTAATGAAATTCAGCGAAGACATAAGCTAACAGGCGATACGAAGTCTAAAGATGGCAATCGCCTAATCGTAGTCTCTGAGGGGGATGAACTCTCTATTGACAATAAATTATCAGGAATAGTCCTTGCACCAAATAGTGAAGAAGTAAACGGGGAAAGTCGCAACAATAGTAGTATCGTTATTCAATGGACATACCAAAGCTCTTCAACTGCTACAAAGTCAAAAATATTACTAGGTGGAGATGCTGAATGCGAAGTTTGGGAGCGCTTAGATGGTGACTACGAAATAGAACATCTAGAGTGGAGTTTATGCACCGCTCCTCACCATTGTAGTATGACTCCGCTCGGAGCTAAAGAAGATAGGACAGTTAAGGGTGGCAAGTATATAGATAATGACAAAGCTATAAGTGCACTTAGTAACAAAGTGGGTAATGCCTTCGTTGTATCATCATCGAAAGAAATTAAAAGAAATGATGACAATCCACCACATTACCAAGCTAAAGGTCAGTGGATAAAAATCATAGAGAACTCAGCCGACGACGACGCGAGCAGTCGTTTTTTTTGCACATCGACCCACAACGATGGGAAAGAAGCGCCAGTAACCTTCACACTTAACGATAAAGGCATTCACTTAGAGAAGAAAAAAAACTCTCAGACTAAAAGAGCTGCCCTTAGTTCAACAACCAAATATGGCTGTATGTAATGAGCACTGTCCAAGATTGGCTCAATTACGATATAAGACAGTTAAATTTACACGATGATGTGACGAATTTAGTTACTGAGCTCGCCGACGACGAAGTCCACGTATCTTTTAACTTAGGCTTCATTCAATATGCACAAGTGTTAGATATCAGGATTCGCTGTCCTGAGAAAATAACATTGGTCTACTTAAATAAACGAGAACGAAATGCCCCTAAAATTTTAGCTACTAGGGAAAGTTTTCCTAATGATCTGCCCCACCTCAACCCTGTAAAAAAAGGAGAACCAGCATCTCTTTGTTTGTGGCGTAAAGGTGGAACGGATACGCTCTATAAGCAAAAAGGAATACTGGAAACCATACAAATACTGCAAGGTTGGCTTGAAGACGCCTCACTTGGTCTCCTAAATAAAGATGGATGGGAACCATCACCAAGAACGAGCTTTGTCAGTTTTCATATGGATGTCCCAAAGCTACAAGAGATGGTGGCAAATCCAAAAAATGAGAATAGTGTATATGTTGCCGAAGGCAAAGGTTTCTTCTTTAAGCTAAATAAAGAAAATATAGTCGGCTTCTCAAGAGGCTTTAAAACTCTTAACAGAAAAGTAATTAACCCTGACTTCCTACCCAAGAAACAAGACAGGCTTGCGCAACCTGTCGATCTTGAAAGCAAAGAACTTATCACTCTCAAAATTGTTCTGAGCACTCCACCGATAGATAGGATTGATAGCTACCATACTCCCCACAAAATCAACACATTTGAAGACTTAAGGGAGTATTCAGATTACGAGTCCTTTCAAAATACATTAAGTGCGATTGAGAAAGAGTTCGGTGAATCGAATGGTGATCAAGGAGTCATCGTGCTTATCGCTCATCGCAGACCGTTACCTTTAATTAAAGAGATAATGGGACTTTCTGAAGATGAAGAACATAGAAAAATAGAATTACTGCCATTTTTTATCCATAAAACTAAATCAAGCATCTCCGTTCAGTTTTTATCATTACGTTCGGAAATTACAGGTAAAGAGCTGGGTGACATATCTGGATACGATCCAGTCGCTGGAAACATTGGTATCATAGGTTGTGGCTCTCTGGGCTCAACTATTGCAGATCAAATTGCACGTTTAGGACATTCGGACATAACGCTATGGGATATAGATTGCCTAGAAGCCCACAATACAGCTAGGCATGTATCTGTACACTCAACCTTTGACGTCCCTATACTAATAACAAAAGCAAACTTGGTGGGAAAACACATAAAAAGTATGTCCACTACACACGAAAAATGTGTATCAATTAAATCACATAACTTTTCTCTACACCAAGACCAGAAAACTGTTCAACAGGCTTTACATATCATCGATGCGACAGCAAGCGATCTGGAAAAGTACTGGCAGAGTAAGCCGAATTGCCCTGTTTCTCGTGTATACATATCAGATGAAGGCAGGGTTGGTATAATTCAAACACAACCTCAGTCCGGCACCCCTGATATTCTTGATTTAGATGCATTCCTACTTTTGTTATCTCAAAATGACAGTGACATACAAAACTGGCTTAATCGACAGTCTACGCTTAGTTCCAAACTAGTTGGATTAAGTTGTAGCAGTGAAACATTAGAGCTACCTTGGTCATCAATCTTAAACCATGCATCTTCAATGGTTCCAGCCTTAAAACAACAATTCGAAAAACCTAAACCATTGATTGGAATAAACATATTAGATAAGAATGGCTTCCCTAAAGGGTATAAGGAAGTAGGTAATGAAAAAAATCTCACTTTCCTTTCAAAAACTGTTAAAGATAACGAAGGGATAGAATGGAAAGTTTCTATTCATCAAAGTGTTATTAACAAGATTGATTTAACTCTTGAAAAGCATAGCCCAAGAGAAGCTGGAGGATATCTTCTCGGTTTGTTTAGTTTAGAAACACATAGAGTTTCTATTGTGTTCGCATCTGAAGGGAAGTTTAAATCAAGTCCCTCGTATCTGGAGCTAGAAGCAATAGAAAGTGACCCAGAGATTGATACCATAGAGCAATCATCACGCGGTATGTTAGTACCTTTAGGTACTTGGCACAGTCATCCCAACTCCTCAGCTAATGAGTCAGATCGTGATGTTTCCACTTATCAAGATATTATAAAAGAATCAGAACAAGTCCTACCATTTATAATGCTGATAAGGGGAAAGGAAGATTTAAATCTTCTCATTGGCCTTAACAGAAGCCTCTGATAATAAAGGAGTATTGATTAAATGCCTGAGTTAACAAATGATAAACAGAGTAACAGTGATGTAATGGAAAAAGAAAAACCTACATGGGTTAAGCGGGTTATTTCCTACTTAGTAGCCTTATTAATTCTTCCATTAATTTACTTTATAGCCGCGTCTAAAGGAGCTTTACCTGACTGGGTGAAAGTAAATCAACTAATTGTGGAATGTGTGTTATTCGGCCTAACAGGAGGAGTCACTTACTGCTTGAGGGCGGTTTACCTTAACAAGTGCGTTAGAAAGCAATGGGATACTAATTGGGTTACTTGGTATTTTTTAAGGCCACTCGTGTCCTTAATTCTTGGCGGAATAACTTTTTTCGTTCTTCAAATAGGCCTAGTTACAGTTGGAGTGAAAGAAGCAGCAAACCCTCAGCACCTTTTCTATGTAATCGCATTTTTCGCTGGACTAAATGTTGATGGCTTCTTAAAAAAATTTGAAGGGCAAATATCGAAAAGCGTTGGTGTATCTAAAAGTAGGCAATCGGGCTAGAAGTTTTCATAGCCCTAGGCTTACATGGTATTACCTTTATAATGGTTAGAAATAGATAATCAACATTTTTCAGGAAAAGGCTATAACACCTTATCATTTAAACCTTTCCAGGTTTATTTCAGAAGCCACTAGCGTTGGGGTTTAGTTGTTCTTACCGCTTTCAAAATTACTTTGACAGATATCCATAAAAAACTTGACATAAGCAAACGAAAAGAACAACACTTGTCCACGATTTGCAAATTATGGACAAATGAGGTTTAGCCCACAATGAAAAGTCAAGATGTTTTATTGCTTGTTAAGCTTATCTGCTTAGGTAACTTGAAAGTTGATGATATTGTAACTAACAACACTAGTTCAAACCTTGTTGGTTGGCTTGATGAAAGTGAATTAGATACTGAGCTGAATCACATTGATGCCATATTCGAGTCTTCAGATAGTTACGAGCGCCTGTTCACTCTTCGTGGCCTATCCGAAGAGCTAGGAATCAGTAAAAGTGAGATCAGTAAAAGTTTAAAGCGATGCATCGATGTAAAACTGGCCAAGATCAATCGATTAACTGGTAGACCTGAAGCGAATAAAAGAGCATTTGACGAATTTATCACGCACGGCTTTAAATACGTTTTTCCTGTAAAATCAGCTCAGGTAACACGAGGCATACCGACTACTTTCTCTGCGCCTGTACTGCAAAGTAAACTCTTATCTGGAGGTGACTTAAAGATGGTTTGGCCAGATCCTAGAGGGAAAGATATGGGGCAAGCTATTGAACCCCTCTATAAGTCTGTACCACTTGCCGTTAGACGAGATAGTGAAGTTTACGCATACTTAGCTCTTTTGGATGCAATCCGCATAGGGAATGCAAGAGAAAGCAATTTGGCAATTAAGATGTTTAAAGAGAGACTATTCCAATGAATCAATCCACCTTTGAAAAACTTAAAGGTATGGTAATACAAGTAGCTGAAGCGCTTGGGTCAGACCTTTTAAGTAAAACGGCTTTTGTTGGTGGGGCAACTACAGGCTTTCTCCTTACAGATGAGCTTGCGCAAGAATCAGTACGCTCAACAGATGACGTCGATTTAATCGTTAGTGCGCTTGGTTACTTCCAGAATGCGGAATTTGAGCAAACACTACGCGAGCGTGGCTTCATCGAAAATCCTGAGGACAATGTAATATGCCGTAAGTGGCTTGATGATATTCAAGTTGATTTCATGCCAACTGATGAGACGCTTGGATTCACCAATCGTTGGTATGCTGCAGCATTAGAACATGCTCAAGATTACGAATTGAAACCAGGCTTGATAATCCGCCTTCTTACTCCAGCCTACTTCTTAGCAACTAAGCTTGAAGCATTCAAAGGTCGAGGTGCTGACTTCTTATGGGAAAGTCGTGATTTAGAAGACATCGTGAGCTTAATTGATGGTCGAGATACACTTATTGAAGACATTCGAACAGCCGATAAGGAAATGCTCTCTTATATATCTATTGAACTCGATACAGTACGCAATCACACCGACTTTGATTATCTTCTACAAAGTACAACAAATGGAGATGAAGGCCGTATGGAATATCTGCATGAGCAGATTGATGGTATCGTGGGGATAGAAAATGGATAGTAAATTAATATCCTCGACGCTCAAAGGAACAGAGCGACCTGTTAACCAAGATTTTTCCGCCTACTGTAAAAGCGATGATGGCAAAGAGTTTTGGATAATTGCTGATGGCTCAACTAATGCAAAAAGCAGTGGTGATTTTGTTGCTTCATTTTGTTCACTATTGCGTGCTCAATGGTTAGCTGCACAAGGCCCTGCGACAGAAGATGACATTCAAGCTCTCATAAAGCATGTCCATAGACAGATTCACCGTGACTTTATTTACTCGAAAGGCAGTTTTTTACTACTAGTCATTGAAGAGAATATACAGCACTGCTTTTATCTGGGTGACTGCCGCATTGGGACTATAGAAGGTAATGACATAACATGGTTAACCTATCCACATAGCTTAACTTACAGGAGCGAGGGCTGTGATGAAAAGATGTTATGTACTGATCCCGATCGCCATACGTTGTTCAATGTTCTTAAAGGCGTCCGCTTCAGTAGGCCAACTTATAAAGCTCTCCAACTTGATCTAAACAAGCCATTGATTCTTGCATCCGATGGGTTTTGGAGCTACCACCCAGCACAACTTCCGGAACCTTTAACCGAAGAAGCTGTAAACGAACACCTTGAAACCTTAATATTTACGGACGACTGCACAGTACTAATTCGAAACGCAAATCAATAGATTGATGTAAAAATAAGACCACAATATTCCATGCGCAGCGATGCAAACAGATATTCTCGTTACGAGACCACTGCAATACAGTGTAATTTAAAAAGGTATCTTGAGAGTTCCAAATTTTCTGGAAATTAGTAATATAAACACTCAAAATTAGGGGGAATTGTTCACAATTCCTATTTTTCTGGAAAAGGCTCTAAAATCTTTTTCTCTGTAGCTTTCCAGATTTATTTCAGAAGACACCTGTGTTGGTAATTAGGTGCCGTCTATGAGTCCGTACATAGAACATCCCTATGTAATCGAAAGCTGTAACGAACAACGCCGTGCAATCTTAAGTAATCGGATTCAGTCACCCGGTAATCTGGATAGGCGGGATTGTCTGACGATAGTAATCTAGAACTTAAATGAACACGCTTGCAAACTAGATCATGATTAAGTGCAAGAATACAAACATCGTCATCACCAGGCTTTAAATGACGCTCCAATAGCATTAAATCATGGTGGAATATGTAGGGCCTCATAGATTCGCCGTCCGCCTTACAAATCAAAGTAGAGTGCTCAACATCAATGAGTAGAGAGTGCAGATCAATATCTATTAGACTGTTGTGTGCAGGCAATGAAATAGGTTTACGAAAGTGATGGATAGATACTGTGACCACCCCTATCACTAAGAGATCATTCTGACCATGGCAGGCATGCTTCATGTGTGCATAAAGCTGAGGCCAACTCACACAATATCGTTCATCAAACTGCTCAACCAAAACTATATCGTTCACTAGTGGCTGTCGTGAGGCATCAATGAGTAGCCAATCACCGATAGCAATTCCAGAACATACATACTCAGTCGTGCTCTCAATCAAAAACATAGATGAAGGAGCATGGACAAACATCTGACTCAAGTTAAGGGCTTTCTTACGAAACGTGAGTGTAGGGTTTTCAAAACCAGTGATCGAGGCAGAAACCGAATTTTCTAATATCAACATGCCCATATAATACTGTACATAAAACCAGTAAATCAATATTTAAGTTTGAATCAAGAGTCGCATTAAGCAAATTTCCAGCCACACCACTCAATCAAATTATCAAATTATCAAATTATCAAATTATCAAATTATCAAATTATCAAATTATCACACTAGACCCCAATCAAAAAAACACTTAAACCATTATTATAAAACAAAAAAACACCACCAATAATCATGTATAGCATTGGCGCTATACATAAGTTCAGGTTTAATTGAAGTATGTATAGCACTTTTGCTATACATAAATAAAACACTCACATATAATACGTATAGCATCAATGCTATACATAGGGCTTAAACATGACAACACTCAAAGACAATTCAACTAGAATCATAATGATCGGCTGCCGAAAAGGGGGAGTAACAAAAACAACAACAACCGTAAACCTCGGCTATGAACTCAGCCAACAAGGACAACGTGTCCTTATCTTAGATTTCGACGGTCAAGGCGATAGTACAAAATTTTACGGATGTGAAGATTCAGAATATTACATTGGAGATGCACTTCTTGATCGAAAATTCGATATTAAAAAATCAATTTACCCTGCAATCATTAATGGGCAAGCACAAGAGCACCTACATATCATCCCTGGGCGCCGGGGCGATATAATGACGAAGCTTGATATGGACATGATTTCTCTTACACGTCGAGAGGAACGATTAAAGCTGCATTTAGAAAAGCTTCAAGGTTGTTATGATTTCATACTAATAGACACCAACCCAGGAACCTCTGTTCTTGGACTAAATGCTGTAATGGCTGCTACAGAATATCTATTCCCAACTGAATATAAAGAGCACAGTCTTGACGGCGTAGAGACACTCCTTGAACACATCCAAGATGTGAAATTCGTGGAAGAAAATGAAATAAAGTTTTTAGTGATTCCTTCTAAGATAAGTAAAACAGCAAAAAAAGCTCTTGATTACGGTACTGGGTATTTAGCGGAAAGGTGGCCAAACAACACAGCAAAAACCACCATTTGGGATCGCAGCCTATTTACGGAGGCAGAAATGGAGCATGAGCCAGCAAGTGTAATTAACCGTGGCCATGTAGCTGCACGTTACTATAAAGAGCTAGCAAAGGAGGTCATCAATGAATAAAGACGTCCAGCTACTCGCAGAGTTAAAACAAAAAAAGAAACTGACAGGTGCAGAGCGAGCTCAAGTGAAAATGCTGGAGCGGAAAATTAGCCAATCAGAGAAGCCGGTTAAACAAGAAAGTAAGAGTAATATTTTCGCGACGAAACCCACAACAAAAATCAATCCGCTACCAATTCGATTTTCCAACAACGAACGCACTGGAATAACCGAACTTGCTAATGATATAAAAACCAACAACCTAGAATTAGTTATAACTGAACTTGGAAGCGAAAGAGAAATTAACGATACAAAACTGGTACGCGCTGCCGTTTACTTACTTAAGAAGCAAAGTCACGAGGATATAGTGGACGCTATAAAGCAAGTAAAACTAAACATGATCAGATAGTAGTTATGTATAGCATCAATGCTATACATAACTTTCATCTCTGGAGCTATACCAATGCAACAGCGACAGGAAGACTTAAAAATTCCCCTAAAAGTTAGAGAACTTTCAAAGGATAAAGACTCGGCCTTAAAGGCTTGGCTAAACTACCTTGGCATTTCTCAGTGCGAGTTAGCTGAAAAGTTAAACGTATCCCAAGCTAGAGTCAGTCAATACTGTTCAGAGAGGATTAACAAGCGATCTGTCTTATTAAAGATTTCTGATGCACTTGGTATTACACCTGAACAATTGGACTTTGAACCTGATTCAATACCCTTGATAGTTTTTATAAACGATACAAATGAATAGAAAAAATTCAAATGTCTATCATCTCGTAGACCACACATGCGGGGGAGGGGATAACGATGGCAAAGCTCAAACTTGGGGCTAATAAAGGTCGTAAAAACTATGTATAACACTGATGCTATACATAGTTTTACTCTTTAATTTATGGAGATAACTCTCACCCACTCCAATCAAAAAAATCAAGACCCGTTCTATAACATTGAGCAGTAGTGGAAAGACTTAATGTACTTAATGTACTTAATCCAGTGAATTAAAACCAAGAAATTAATGTATAGCAACAATGCTATACATAGGAGAATGTAGGACTCAAAGAAAAAATACCGTTCATAATCAGTGCAGCGATAGTTACTTTGCAATCTGACTATATTACCGCCTGATATTTTGAAGCGAGAATAAGATAAGCCACCATAGACTTCTTGAGAGACAACGACAGTTGATTAAGTTCTGCACCCTCAGCATTAGACCAGAATAGCAGGGTACAAATAAGCTTGATACGAACTTACTGGCTCTCATACAATCCAAATTTACGAGTTGTGATCAGGTTTAATTTTTTGCTAAAACTACCTCTATTGATACCTAAAATCCTTGCTGACTTTGACTGATTACCGCGAGTATGAGTTATCAACTCCGTAAACAATATTTCAAATACCGCTGGCGTCACCCAAGACATATCAGGGTTAGGTAATTGTTTATCTAACCATGTCGGTTCCAATTCTGCTCGAATAAGCTTTTTTAAGTGGTCTTTGTTGATGGGTGTTAGTTGGTCATTCATAAAGGTTGGGGATAGTTAAGAGACGTAATAATTCTGCCAAATTTATCATGAAACCACCTTAAAATCTGCCGACGACGAAAATTGATGTAATTCATGCTGTGGCTTGGATTCGCTTAAGGATCTGGTTCATGTAGCGCACACAATTTAGAGTATTTAATCTAACCAATTGCTGCCCCTTTATGGTTTAGAGCAGAAGCTCATACACATTCTTTTAATGGGCGTTTGCCTTATCAAAAGTTATCGGCTTTTATAGTGCTGTTAGTTGTAAATCCCCGTAATGTGGTGTTTTTTTAAGTTAGTTTTACTGGGAAAACACCTAACACAACGCCGAATTGGATGCTTTAATTTTACTACTAGCGCAATTTCGTGGTTACGCATTTGCTGTAAGTTCAGATGGTCACTACCACCACAATTGAACTAAAAAAATTAGCTTCGGATTACCTATTAACAGTGACCAATTCACCTCATCTTCGTGACATCACTTGTGTATCTGGACAGGTAACAGTACTACCATATCCTGATGTGTGCCCGAGTAATGCATAGTTACTCGGGCTACCCTACTACCGGAGACAAGTTTTTGATTGTGGAGCCGTTGGTGTTGTTATCGATTTATTAAACTCTTCCAGAGAACAAACCCCATATTGTAAACGGGCTAATTTTTCTGCCATTGTTTTAGTTAATAACAAAGAAGAAAATTTAAACTTGGCTCCAATTACTTTTGTTGTTGATTTAAACTCATTAGCTGGAGCACTTTTCCCACTGTTTTCACTGTATTCCATTTGCATCCAAGTATAGCCAAGTGAATACCATACATCTCTGCCCATACTCTCGGTGGTGATTTCATTTTGTGCAAATGTTGTAGCAGTATTTTTAGTATTTGATTGACTTGTACAGGCCACAGCTAGGTCAGTGAATGACGAAGTTATTTTTTTTGGATCTCCTGTAAAGATACTAGTGACTGCGTTTGCTGCTTTAGCAATAAGATCTTTATAATTTTTTTCTTCATAATGTAATTCTTTTGAATCAACAGTTACAATTTCGAAAAGCGATATGTTGGAAACAAAACTTGTATATTTTGCAAACCCTTTCGCACTGTCTTCGCTATTACCAGAAATGGGATCCCATCCTGATTCAACTCGTGCCGCATTGAGTAACGTTGATACTGCTTGAGACGGGTAGTCTTGAAAAACCGCTGCCATTTCTTCGATTTCTTTTTGTGTAGGTTCAGAAGTGGCTTGGTATCTGTCAACACCCTCTTGACCTTCTTTTATTGCTTCTTCTGAATCAAGAGAAGTATTTGTACTTGGATTTGAACCAGGTACATATTGGTCATGAGGTTGATTTAGAAAGTCTGAGAATGAAGAAGCAGAAGACTGGAGGTGTTCTTTTAACATTGCTGATTTAGCTGTTCTTTTTGTTGAAATAAATTCTTCACCAATAACAGAAGCTAAATCATCAAAAAAACCAGCTTCTTTGAGGCTTAATCCTTTAGGTTGTGTATACATAATTCAATCCATAAGTTAATTTGTTAACAATTTATATGCACAGCAATGCATACGGGGAGGGATAATAACATATAGAAGAGCCTTCAAAATAAGTCAATAAATAATATATTGAAGAATGGCAACATTATGAATTTATTTGTATTTTTTCGAAATAAAATTTAATGAAGATAGTTAAATTAGCTCTTTCTAAATTAAGGTGACGTATGACGTTCAAGAGTTCACCGTCGAAACGTACGACTCGTTAAATTAGGTGACCTTACATAATGTTTCAAATATGACTATCGCTGTTTAACTCCCAAACACTTTACAGTTTAGCTTTGACTGTTTGCTCATGATCGGTGATCTGCACCAATAATACTGGACATTGAGTTAAGCGGCATTTTTATATCTGTAGTTATTCATAGATTGCTAACTTAGGCAAATCGTTGACAAACTTTTGTCCAAAAATGAGTTTCAGAAGTATCGTTTATGTATCGTTTAATCAAGCCAGGTGAGTGCCTTATCAAACCCCTCTGGCGTTATATTGATGTACCAATCTAGCTCCACTTTTTTGCGCATAACCAGTCCACACTCTTCAAGAGCTTTACATGAAACTCGGAAGTTGTTCGGGTGAATATCTCTCCCAAGCACTTGATTGACGGCCAGGTTGATGACGGTTGACTTACCTTCTTTTACTCCTTTGATGAACGCCTTGGCCAAACATCTTAAGACCTCTTTTTGAACCTGGCTCATTCTTGCTCTTTTCATTCTCTCTGCCTCTTAATCATTGCAACAATAATTAAATTAAAATTCTGAAAATTTATTTCATCAAGGGATAGGTTCGTGCTGGCTGCTATATACTTGCATGTAGAGTCAGCTCTTTACTCATTTAACGAACAGCTTTATTCGCGATTCTAAAGAGAGATATTTTTTCCTAAAACCTTATAGACCGTAGTCCTGCTGCACTCTAACTCTTTACTGATCGCATGCTTGTTCATTCCTTGGTCTGCAAGCTCTTGAATACGCGTATGAAGCGTCTTATTAGGAAATCGGCCAAGATGCCTCCCTTCAGAGCGAGCACGCTCTCTGCCTTCATTACAACGCTGTAATATTCGTTTTCTTTCCATTTCAGCAAATGCCGATATGGTCGTATAAATGACTCTACCTACATCGCTATTGATATCTAAATCCCCCAAATCATGAAACACCAAACCCGCTTTCTTTTGCGCTAGCTGATCGGCAATTTGCAAAGCATCAATGGTATTTCGAGCAATGCGGTCGACTTTGGTAACATGAATAACATCTCCCTCCCTTGCAAAATCAAGCAACAGATTAAGCTGTTCTCTATCAGAGGATTTACCGCTCGCTTGCTCTTGGTAAATTTTGTCACAACCAATACGTTTAAGCTGTTCAAGTTGAATATCGAGCGTTTGGTCTTGGGTGCTAACACGAGCATAACCAATTTTCATAAAATGGCCTAAAAGTGAACTAAAAGATCTTGACACACAAGTGTACATGTTCACTTTAAATTATAAAGACTAACTGAACAGTTATGAGATGATTGTGAGCAATGTCCATAAAGTTACACCTTAATGAACATTGATTTAAAAAACCCCTTAACCATTGCAACAATGATTAAGGGGTTCTAACAAAAAGGTTGGTTTGTGTTTGTGTCAATCCCCGATAGAAATGTCCTCTTCTCTCCCCATTAGAAATGTCCGCTTTGGGGAGAAAATAAATTGAGTTAACTTGAGTGGCTGGCGGTGAATTGGTCTGGTTCAAGGAGGACTGGATTTAATGCTCTTAGCTGCTCATTCATTGCTTGTCTCTGACCAACAATACTGACCGCGTTTGAGTTCCTCTTACGTTTGTTCTTAGCTTCAAACTCATCTTGCTTATCTTTGGCAAACAGCAATACCTGACCAAGTCTCTTGTTATCGACTACTTGACCTTGTGACACCTTTTCTAGTTTGTCGAATATCTTGAATTTTAATGAGCTATGGCCATAGCGTACGCTTATTAGTCCATCTAAATGTTCTAAGATGAGTATATTTTCTTTTACTAGTTTTGAATTTTCTTCTGTATTATCAATCAAGTAAACAACTTGGTTGTATTGGAACGTCAAGGCATTTGATAGCTTGCGTACAACTTGCCACGAAAAAATATCGTAGAGTTCATGCACATCTTCTCTTAATGGGCGGTGCATATCTTTCGGGTAGTTTGCTGTTTTTGCAAAGCGGCGATTAAAATCCGCCATGAACTCGGGTAGCCATAGATTGGCGTCGGCTATCGTGTCTAGTTTTCTTAACCTCATTTCCTTCACCAAGCGATTCTGGAGCGTTAAATTGGCTCGTTCGACTCGACCTTTAGCTTGTGAGCTATTGGCGCAAAAGAGCTCGATGCCGAGCTCTTTTAATGAACGACCAAATTGAGTCGAGTTTTTAGCCTCTATTCCTTTTTTGGTGCTGGAGTGAAATATTGCGTGCCGGTCACTGTAGAACGCCTGTGGCTTTCCGTGAGCTTCGACGTATTCACGTGTAGTAACCATATAATCAATGACGGATTCCGTTTCGCTGAATCGTAGGTTCATCAGGCGACCTGTGGCATCATCGATAAAGACGAGCAAGCAGCATTTAGGGCGACGACCTTCAAACCAATCATGATGTGAACCGTCAATTTGAATAAGCTCTCCCAAACAGTCACGTCGATGCCGTGGTTGGTAAACCTTTGGTTTACGTTGAGATCTTGGTTTCCAGATCAAGTCCGCAATCATCCAATTACGCAGCGTTTCTAGTCCTACAGGAAGGTTATGACACTCTAATAGCTTCTCTTTGGCGAAAGTGGGAGGGAAGTCTGGGTAGTGTTCTCTAATCGTATTTAAGACTGTCAGGCGGTATTCAGGTAAGTGGCATCGATTGCTTGGTTTACCTCTGGCCTTATGAACGATCGATGATGGACCGCTTTGCTCTAATTTCCTGACTAGTCGCCGCACTTGTCTAGGGGATATGTTTAATCGCTTTGCGGCATCACACTGACGTATTCGACGCTCGATCACGTCTTGCAATATTTTGATTTTTTCTAGTTCTTTGGTGCTCATGGTTATCAACATTCCGGTGAATCCTCTTTAGGTGATAAGACATAAAAGAGGACATTTCTAAATGGGTCAAACCGGACATTACTATCGGGGGCTCACAAAAGTGGTGTTCATTATTCCTGTTATGTAAAATCCGCGAGTTTGTTGTAAGAAACAGTACTCAGAGCGCCTCAAACACTCATAGCAAAGGTTTCGGACACTTGATCAAGGCAATGCTTCCATACTTTCTGGTAAGTTTGTGACGCTTTTAAGTGCGCTCCCCGCGTAAATTAACATCTTTTTAATTCAACCAAAAACTATACCGAATCAACGAGAAATCACACCTTTATGGACATTACATTAGATTAGATTACCTCTAATCACAGAATCATACAAATTGGTCAAATCATTCGATTCGTTTATAATGAACGAAAAGGAGAATATTATGCAATCACTTACTGCTAATACAGCTAAAACTAAATTTGGTGACTTACTGATGAAGGTTCAACGTGAACCTGTACAAATTAATAAGAACGGTTCACCCGTTGCGGTGATGATGTCTTGTGAAGAATATGAACAACTTGAAGCACTCAAATTGATGGTGGTGAAATCACGCTTCGAACAAGCAGAGGCCGATGCTCTATCAGATAACTTGGTCGACGGTAATGACTTCATGAACGCACTTGACCAAGGTAAATTTGATTAATGATGCACTACAAGCTTTCTTCTGCAGCGCAATCTGATCTCATTGAGATTCGTCGCTATACATTAGAGCGATGGGGGCAAACACAATGGACGACTTACTTTTCAGAGCTCAAGCAATCAATGGAATTACTGGCGAATAATCAGCTGCTTGGCATAGAAGTTTCTGAACTGGGACAAAACTACTTCCGGTTTCCTTTAAAACACCATGTGATTTATTACATCCAAAAGCAAAATCACATTGTGATTGCAGCCGTTCTTGGTAAGCACATGTCGCCAGCCAAGCACTTTTCACTACTCTCTTAACCCTTAAGCTAATTTAAGGGTTAACCCGCGTCGCTTCATATAGTCACGCAGCGTGCTCGGCGCTTCATTAATCAATTTCGCCGTAGGTCGAATACCCAAACCCATCTTTAAATACTTCTCTATTTGTTCACGTTTAACATCGAGCTTCAGCTTCTCAGCTTGGCCCTTCGGCCTTCCGAGAATCATGCCATTTTTCTTTCTAGCGGCAAGCGCTTCCTTAGTTCTCATCGAGATAAACTCACGCTCTATCTCTGCCGCAAGTCCTAGTACAGTTGCGGTTATGCGAGATTGCATTGAGCCATCTAGCTGTAAATTCTGTTTGGCGATGTAGACATTGATCTTCTTTTCCATACACACTTCGAGAACCTCAAGCACTTGTAAAGTAGAACGCGCAATTCGACTGACTTCAGCAAATACGATGCAATCTCCGCTCGCCATGCCCTCCACTAACGCACCTAATTTACGTTGCCGCCATTTTTTCTTGCCTGTCACCACGTCTTCAACAAACACCAAATGGCCAATCCCAACCTTATTGGTGTAGTCATAGATCCCGTGCTTTTGGTTTGCCACATCTTGGCTGTCTGATGAGATTCTTAAATACGCATAGTTCGCCATGCTTCCTCCTTAACTAAAGGCGATCCAAATTGGACAAGCTGCGCGAAAAAATATGGACAGGTAACAAAGAGTGCGAACTGTGTCAGATAAAAAAACAGCACCGAATGTCGGTGCTGTTTGAAAGTGTGAGAGGTCGCTTACAAAACGTCCCTGAGGTTTTTACGCTCTTCAATTTCTTCTTGTTCTGGAATCATCCCGGGCAGCGTGATTTTTTTAGGGCTCTGCTTGATGCTTTGCGCGGAACGCGCAGGCTTAGACGCCTTCGATTTCAAACTGAAGACCTGTGGATTAATGGTGAGGCTTTGTCTCACTTCAACCGCGAACTCTTGATTTTCATTTTCAGGTAAGTAATTGCTCTTAAGATATTTAATCGACAACGATTCTTTGTTTCTCTTTAGCGTAAACAAGCACTTTGTTAGTCGCATTATCGATGTTAAACCGGCACCTGAGGCCATGGTAATTTCTTGGTTACCGCGGATTTCATCTTTATTAACATGATGAATAAGCAACAAACTGGCACCTGATTCACTGGCAAGGCTCTGAAAAACATTTTTGATTAAGCGATCGTGTTTTACTTCCTCACAACGGCCTATTGATTCCGTTACAGTGTCGACGATCACTAAGTCAAATTCAGAGAAGGTTTGTTTGAGTTGTTCTAAATACTGTTTATGTTCTGTCTGTTCTTGGACCGAACTATCTGGTGGAATCACTATCGGTTCAAGATCAGTAAGAAAGTGGAGATTGTTTTTTAGCTCTGACTTTATAGTGGCAGTGCAATTAGCCAACTTTTCTTTCATGCGAGATTGAATCACGCCGGCTCCGTCTTCTGAACTCAATACCAAAGTTTTTGCGGGTTTGTCGGCTGCACTCATCCCGAGTAAAGACATTGAAGAAGCGTGTTCCATTGCTATGCAAAGAGCCAGATGAGATTTACCAACGTTAGGCGCGGCAATCAGCATGCCTACATGTCCTTTAAGTAAACCTTTCAAACTGAAGCTTAAGTTCTGACTTTCAGGTGAAGACATCAAGCTATCAAGAGATTGAGTGATCATGATTCACCCTCCCCTATATAAAATATTTGTATGCTATTACCAACGTCGCGAAATTGAAGGCTGAAATCTTTTTCAATTTGTACGGCATTGGCCAACAAATCTTTTCTGAGATCACTACGGAAGCTATGACTGACTTTAGAAGCAATAGATTGAATGTAGCTATCAAGTGCCCACTCAAACTTCTTGTTGTGTAAAAATTCAGCTTTATGCGTAGTGATGTATTTTAAAAATGAACGAACCGACGGTTTACTGTAGTTGGTCATTTTGTGTTGTTCTAATCGATAGTAGTAACCATGGTCGCGTATTGCTTGCAGTAAACGCATATCTGGCACTAAGAACACATGATTAGTGAGGTTCTTACTGTTTTTACGACCTGTTTTGAACTTACTTCGATCACAATAAAATCGGTAGTCTTGAACAAACTCTAATGGCTTTTTGCCTACTACATTCTGCTCTTCATCAAGTTCATTGATCACCAAGTGGGCCGTTGCTAATTGAGTAATGCGACGCTCTATTTGATCGTAGTTCGCGCGAGTGGTCGCCATGCCCATTCGGGTTGCTAATTCATACATGCTCATTGATAGAACGGTCGCGTCACGATCGATAAATGAATCAAAACCATCTTGTTGAGTATCTGAGATATCGCCATCAGTGATGGTTTGGTATACCTGCGACCAGGTTAAACGTGCGCCGGCATTATAGGAAGTGTCGTCTAGTTGAATCGTTTGAGCATACGCCAACATGGTTTCTAAAATATCGCGATGGGGCTGCAGTAAGTAATCAACATGCAGGTCAACTCTAAAGTTTTTTCCATAGCTATTGATGTTAACGCTTTCTAACGGATAGTTAGGATCGGTACCGCCGCTTTGTGCAATCTCGATGAGTTTGGATTGCATTGTGGATGTTAAGCGTGAAGCTGGATGAAAGATGGTAGCTCTCGAAAATAGAATGGATGAGATGAACCGGTTCTTACGGTCCTCTTCATTAATAACTGTCAAACTAGAGCTAGATGTTGAAGCCATGATCATTACCTAATAATGCGATAGTATTATTTTAACAGATAGTCTTCATTAACTCACTCTGTTCGGTAGATATCTATACTTGCTCACATAAAACAACTATAAACTTCGGCAAATAATCACTGTATTCGGTAAATGTTTAGTTATGTGATAAAGATCTTCCATGAGGCCTAAGGAAGCCGATTAACGCTATTTAAGGTTATATAATTGGTTTTTATTTATAGCTGATCTACGAACTATGCAGATCATGATCATTCTATCTTTAAGATCGGTAAATGTTCATACTTAACTTATTTATTTCGGTAAATGTTTACATCATTGATCGTTAAATATTGATATTTTATCGGTAGATGTTCATATTAAATCGGTAACTATTTATATGATTTCGGTTGATGTTGATACCTTTAACACCTATCTAAGAAACTAGAACCTTAAGGATCTAGTTTTAAATAATACCAACTTCACTGAGGTTCAGCCGGTGACTTAACAGTTAACCCCAAATCTCTAGAGAGCTTTGATGTTAACTGTTAAGTAGGTGTTAATACTCTAACCATATTATTTTCAAATTCGCTGATATCCATCATAAACCTTATGTAATTGATATGTTTCATTTTATGAATCTATAGACTTTTGATCGCTTGATTATTCATTTATTCCTTATTTGATCGTTTAACTTTTTATTGTGTACCTGCATTTTAGGGTCTTACTACCCTGATCGTTGCGGGTGTTCGCCAGCGATATAAAATAAGTGGGTGGAGCTAAGTTCTAAGACTTGGTAAAAGAAATAGTAAGTGACAGTGTCATAGTGTCTAGACGGGGACACGCTAAATCTAGGTTCATAGATTTAGATAAAAACAAGCTCTCAGTGATGAATTCGCTAGATAAGAAGATTGATAAAGTGGTACACAAACTTATTTAGAAAGGGGAAAGAGTGACGTCTTGACCTGCAATGTTGTGGCGAGCCAAGCGACTATGCCCAGCCCTAATTAATCTGTCGTATAAATACGCGCTTGATGAAGTATGAGACTGAAAAACCAACAATAAAATGAAAGATGGTCTTTGGTTGATGTTAACGTTTTTATGTTGCATCACCCAGCCTGTCATAAATGTGAACGAATTAAATGACCGTATAATTCGTGCATCTGGGTGTTTGGTTGTTGTTGTCTCTCTTGTCTTTGTTGTTTACCCCTATGTTTCACATGAAAATTTTTTTCTGTGCGCGGTTTTTACAGCAGTTCTTCGCTCAATACTTTATTTTTGGTTTGCTTATAAACATGTCAATTACATGGAGTTTTGAATAAGCTCGAAACGAGCTATTTGTTCTTTTCAGTTTCTAATACGGTGACTTATTCTGGATAAGTAAGGACGGAATAGAATGCGATTTTTGAAACTCAGAACCGATCATAAACGAGTGCGAAGAGATGGAACACGTTATGTGACACCATTGATTGTTGATGCACCAAGACGCTTTGCGCCAAGTCGTGATCGTAAAGAAACCAGCTTGCGCCGGAAGGAGTGTCAGCTAATTACTGGAGCGCATGATTCAGGTAAAAGCCGCTGGCTCATGCGCTTAAAGGATAGCCGACACGAAATCTGGGGGAAAAAGCCGCAACCTATTTTACTTGAGGGGCTGATGCCTTTATCAAGTTGGGTGGAGGTGAAAGGCATTGCAAAATGGCACCAAGACAAAGAAGTTCAATCAGAAGATTATACGCCCTGGGGGAAGCTCAACTTGCAGCTTAAGGCGGATCTCTTAGCTGATTACCTTCTTGAAACCCAAGCCTTACTTTTTATCGATGATGCGCATAAGCTGACTGGCCGGAAAGCACAAATAGCACGCAAATGTTTACTGTCTTCCAAAGTTTGGTTAATGGCATCAAGCGAGGAAGGACGGCTTCCTCCTTCTTTTCGGCCTATCGTTGAGCGCCGTTCTCCACAGCGAATTAACTTAGAGAGTGATGTAAGTTACGACACGACCAAAGCCTTGATTTGGTTCATGGTGGCGATGTGTGTTGTGGCCGGAGCATGGGAAGCCGGCGCTGTAATCGGTGGTCTGCAGATGTTAGGCACTGGAAGAAGGTCGACGCGTGCTGATTAATGTTTTCCTTATATGGATTAGTTTATGCGCGTTCAGTGCCGCCTACGGCAATGATTGGGGGATTAATGTGCCTTGGGAAGAGGCTGAGGTGTTGCCGCCAGAGATTAAGCCCTACGAGCTTCCTACTTTAAAAGGCCAAGCTCCCCACTATAACGTCCCAACCCCTGCCCTCACGCCGGCACCAAAAGTGGATCCGGATGCGATTTTTAATACCGTTCTCAAGTGCTATCCAGAAAAGAGTAAATTTAAACTCGATCTAAACCTAGTTGCGGGTATGAAATCCAACATTGATGAATATGACTCAGAAGGTTGGCCTGAGATCACAGAGCATTACATCGGGATTGTCGGCAAGATGCCACTTTACTCAACGACGGAACAATCACGGGAGCGTCAATGGGAATATCAACGTCGTACCGCTACAGCTACCTCTGTCGCAAGCTTTACTCAATCCTTAGCTGATAGAAATTATGCCTACCGCTTAATAGGGCTTTATCTTTCGTTGGAGGCCAGAGCTCAACTGAGAGTTAAAAAAGGGGTGGCTAACGTATCCGAGCAAGTCGCTTTGCTCGAAAAAGTGGCTTCTTCTCATCGAGATGTTTTGGCGCATGAAGCCAAAATTGTTGAGCACCGTTTAGCTTTGGTCGCGATGTGTGAAGCCTCGTATACTGAACAGATGAACCATTACCTTCAAAAACTCGCTTTCCTTCCACGCCCTACTTCCGATATCAAACAACAATGAAATGGCTTAATCACACCTTAATTGCTGGCGCGATTTGTGCTGTGGTATCACCGCCTCATGTTGCTGTGTGTGTCGCCGGTGCAACGGCCCCTGATTGGTTTGAATATGTACTTAAGGTTGGTAATCGACATATAAAACATCGAGGACCCCCACATGTTTTTACGCATTGGTTACTAGCTGCTCTAGCCTTTACCTTGGTTTGGGATTATCACGGGATCGGTATGGCATTTGCTTGGGGTGGCGTTAGCCATATATTGACTGATGCGATGACAGTGTCTGGGGTACCTTTTTCGCCCTACAGTGATAGGCGATTCCACCTATTTGGAGGTCGATTTCGAACCGGTGACCCTATCGAATATGCCATTTCAGCTGGGGTTGTAGTGGTGTGCATTGCCCTATCCCACCTTACTGGTAGTACTGGCTTTGCCCCTTTTTTTTTAACTGGGGAGGCATGTATCAAGAAGGTGTGATTGATGCGCTTGAATGGAAAACTAATCGCTTTAGGTTGATCTAACTGTGGGGAAAGTTGTCAATGCTCAGGCTGAGCATTGACAACTTTATGGGGCCCGTATTACTCAAAAATAGCGACGTATAGGTGTTTTCGGAAACAAATTGAAGTGCATTATCAATGTTAGACACAAAGCTAAGAGAATTTTTTACTAAAGATAATCCATAAACTCCAATGAGTGGTTTAAAGATGATGTCGCTCTACATAGTTTTGTTCACAGACATGTATGCTAGCATTTGAAGGTCGAATTTAACAAAACATAACTTAAATGTGGAATAATCATTCTTTAATGGTTGGAGTATAGGTTTTCAGTGCTTTTACGAATTTTTAAAGCTCGAGTTAGCTTGGTATTGTTAATGCTATTTTACATTGGCTTTAGTGTTTTGCTGCATAACCCACAGCTTACATCTAGTCTACTAACTGCGGTAAAAGGTATTTTAAACAATATGGAAGACACATCTAACCTGATTGCTTGGCTATCTGTAATAGGAGCATTACTTGCGAGTGTTGGTGCTATAGCTTCAGCAGTTGCGACCAAGAGAGCATCAGACATGGCTAAGTCATCGAGAGATATTGCTAAGAGTGCATTGAGCTTTCAGTACCGTGATTCAATTAAAGAATCTGTTGAATTGGTTGTAGGTACCTTGATCTCAGAAAAAGTGATCAATGTGAACTCATCAGACAAAATTTCTGTTAGCAAAAAAAAATTCGCTCTTTCATTAAAGAGAACTGATTGGATTTTTGCTGCTCAAGAGGTTAAAAGTATAATTGAACAGATAATAGCTCTCGCTATTGATGATAGTGATGAAAAGCTCTTAATGGAGCGCTATGGTCGAATGTTGGAAATGAAATTGTCAGTAGTTAATGGTGGAAAAGGTGGCACACTATTTACTAGTAACAAGCCGAGTAATAGCTACATATACACTAAGATTACTCAAACACAGGTAAATATCAGAGATGAAGATATGTTTGTTGTTTACTTGTTCACTGAGGAATACAGTTCATACATCGTTGGTTCAGGTCAGTATCCGACACAGAATATTTGTAACTACTTTAATGATGCGAGCAAGTTAAGCCTATAATAGTTATTGGTCTTTTCTGGCAAGAATGACGAATCATTTAGGCAAATCGGAATAGTCCAGATTCGAGTTGTCGGGTCCATCGCAGCCTACTCCTGATCTGTAATTTCTTAGCTACTATCATGTTACCTAACGAATTTTTATCTTGCCTTATCGCCTTTGCACTCTGTGTTGCTGCAAATACTATACCTTTGAAACTTTTACATCTTTGGTGTGCGAATTCGTGTACCCCCCACCGTTTCCCATATGATCAGAGCGGCGCTTAAGGGGAGATGAGATAGGATGTCATAACGCTTCACCAATCAGTTCTACAATATCTTTAGATGCCTCAAAACTACTTCATCTCCGAAGCTCTGTGTTCAGGCCACATCGTATAATAAGTCTTTGAGTTACTTATGTAGTTTCTTTTCTTCGCATCTTTAAGAACGAGATAATTGTTATATCCCGCATCAACATGGGGCAAGGTAGTAATGTATACATCACCGATTGAGCTGTCGCCAGTATAACTGTAACCGTAGTAGCCAAAGTAACAGTTGGTTTTCGGACCGTTTGCGAGCAGTTGCATGGGGTCAAACCCACGAGATTTAAGATTTGCTTGTAACGATTCATAGGCCGCTAAAGACTCTGCATTATCAGCCATACAAACTTTAAATTCCTCAGTCGCATGATACGCAGCTTTACCGAGGCTCTTAAACTTATCACTTTGGTTCCAATCATTATGGTTAGGGTGCTTTTCCGTGTATATCAATAATCTATTAATCGCCCTAATAAAATTCAAATATTCCCGCTCCGTTTCCAGTACTGAAACCAAGTCGTGATCTCGTAATCGATGTAGATGGGTGCTACGCCACTCGACTGGCAGGATATAATTTTTGTTAAAGCCGCCATTAATATGCTTTTCGAATTCCTTGAACTCGCGCCCCATAAGTAGCACCCATTGGGCTAAAGGAGCCAGATCTTTAAGTAAAGAGGCGTGGTTTTGTAGGTAGTCATAGCTTGGGTGAATAAGCCATTTCAGATTATTCACCAGTTTATTAACAGTCGGCCATTGTCGGCCGTCCGAGAGGATGTATTTACCAAACAGTGTGAACTGGATGTAATGGTCAAGCGAAAATTGCTTATACTGCGCGATAGTTTCATCGTCATATAGCTCGGTAAGGTAATATTTTCGCACCAGCTCCGGCATCTGGTTTAATTTGTCTTCCAGATCATCCCAAAAGAGTATGCGGACATTATACCGTAGGGGGGTCTTCTGTAAGTATGTTTTCAGTTCTGTCTGAAGGTTTATGTCACGCAGCTGTGTCGTCACAATATATAGGTGTTAGAACGGAGCCTTTGCGTAATACTCTTCGGCCTTTTCCGCCCACTCAATGATCTCCTTGATATTTATAGGATCTCTGTGGATTGCCCGCTTTTTAGCCTGAATGACAATGTTATTATTGGCGTCAACCAAATCGATACCATATTGAGCTTGCCCAGAACTGCCAGAGATCTCAACATCAAGCTCAAAGTAGAGGTCGCGAAGCATACGTTCGAAATCTTGCCAATTGGCTGGTGAGGGGTACTGAAAAGAAATTGTCATAGTTTTACTAGACCTTGTTACGTTTATAGCGAGAGCGTCAAGAACTGACGCCGAGAAAGTTATTAGGCAAAGTTCGCAGATTTTGTAATGTCACTTAAAACACCGATAGCCGCATCTGGCGTACATGATCATATGTGCGCACCCAAAGGGCGCGATCAGTATTTTCCTACGATATCATGGCCACACTGTCGACCAAAAGCTTGCTAGAGATTGAACAAACTTGGTCCTTCATGAACAGCGAAACGAGTTTCAACTATTAAATGATATTGAGTTTCATATGGCGAGAATGCTGTATTATCATCGAGTAAGAATTACGCATCAGCCTGATGCAACTGGTAACCCTTGCTGTCGTTTCGCTCCTTGAGGTCTATTACATACCATTAATGGGAGGATACATGGGAACATTCCTAGCGACATTAGCAGTGAAGTGGATTAGCGAACAGGTAGTAGGTACAGCGCCAGCGGAGCAGCAGGTGACTACAAACCTAGGCGACACTAAGCTGGTTCAAGTGAATTTGGGCTAGTAATGCTACGCTGTTTGCTCCACCAATTAAAAACGCTAGCTACTAGAGCTGGCGTTTTATTATTTCTTCTTTAGTACTTCTTGAATTGCAGTATCCAGTTCCGCCTGTAATTCCTTCGACAACCGCCCAAACTCATATGAGAAGTTACGGCCTTTCACTTTTTTACGCGCGAACATGCCTTTGCTATCGAATTCAGCTAGAGGAGTCACTACTGCTTTGTCTGGTTCTTGTTTGGTTTCGACGATCTTTAACTCGGTTTTGATGAAAGAAATTAGATCATCTTTGACATCTTCTTGGCTCTGCTCAGGCTGAGCATTGACAGCTTTACTCGCTATTTTTTTGATGAAGCTACTCAGAGCTTTCTTGTCATCAGTAAACGCTTTCATCACTTTAGCCAGGATAGAGTAATCTGTGTGAGACAAGTCATTAACAACAGGGAATAGGGCGATTAGCTTACTATCAATACTGGCAGCTTTCAGCGCACGGCCCACCGCTTGACGGCTAAGGTTCAATATTTTTGCCGTATCTTCTTGAGTAAGCTCACCACTCTTCATCAGTATTTGGCACTGCAAGCCAATCTCACGTTGATTGTGTTCTTTAGCTGTTTGTAACTGCTTGGCAAGCGCTTTTGCATCAGCTGTCGAAAGTTCGTCTTGGGTGACGAGAATTCGGAATGTTTTTACACGACCTTCTTGAAGTAAAAACCAAGCACGGCGGCGAGACCCATCAAGAACATCAATGTGGCCATCTATTTCGCGGCCTACGGCTGGGTAAAACTGTTGGAACTCTAACGAGTCTAAATCTACTAAGGACTCTTTGGTTAACAAAGACTGGTCGCGGCCATTAACATCAAACGTAACTACAGTGTTTTGCTTTACCTGTTCGTATGACAAGGTAACTTCGTTAAAAGTCGCAGTCGTACCAGATGCCAGTTGCCACACCATCTTTTGACCTACCGATTCTAGGCCGAATTTTTTCTGTAGATACTCGGCGGCATTCTGGCCACTTTTCTCTAATTCTGTGTTGAGTTGCGATGTTAGAGTATCTAAGTTTGCTTTGGCCGCTGATTGTTGTGCTTGCGCTGAACCAGGTGCATTACCTAGAGGGCTACCGCCACGTTTCTTTGCCATTACTTGTTCTCCTGTTCACGCCAAACGTTCAGAATATCGCGCAAGATCTGGCTGGTAACTTCATAGCTATTTTGTTGCGCGCTTTGGAACGTTGCTTTGCTTTTCGGGTATTCACTTTTCGACATGTCAAACACCGTCGAGAGTAGGGAAGATGACTGACGGACGGCTTCACTGTGCTTAAACTCTTTGGAGTACAAGTAAGGGGAGAAGTGGTCGTACAGGTTGTTCATTAACTCGGTAGTGGTTGAGCTATCGCGATGGTTAGTGAGTAATATTTTCATGAAGTCATAGCCTTCATGGTTAGCGTTTTCTAACAATGCCCATACTTGTGGGATATAGCTGAAGTAAGAACAAGTCGCGTCAATGTCATTTTCGGTAATCGACAACGGAAACACCACATTTGTTGCGGCAAAGTACGCGTTAAAGGTCGCATAGCCCAGAGAGGGTGGGGTGTCGATAATGATGATGTCGAACTCACCTTTAACGCTATCAATGATGTCTTTAAGCAAAGAGTAGGGGGACGCTAAAGTTTGGCTGAACACTTGCTCATGAAACCAACCTTCCATCGCGCGGTCACTTTGTGCTGCAGGTAAAATGCGCAGGTTAGGAATGGTCGTCTCCAAAAAGGCTTCAGAGATGACTTGTTCAACAGTTTCGCCTTCATCAAGGTCGAATGTTTGCATCATCAGATCCCCAACAGACAAATTGCCTTCTTGGTCCGCTTCGGGTGCATAGTACATCGACAGCGTGGCTTGGCCGTCCATGTCGATTAAGCCAACGCGGTACTCTTGATGGAATTCGGTTGCTAAACCTGAAGCGATAGTTGCGGCAGAAACCGTTTTTCCTACACCACCTTTTTGGTTCTGGATCACCATTACTTGCGTCTTTTGCTGGTCGCTGCGTATGAACTTAGCGTCTTTACGTAGGTTCTCTGGCAGTAAGTCACGCACTTTGTACATTTCTGCAATATCAATCGACCATTGTGAGTCTTCATGGCGACGTGGATCGATTTCAGCTGCAGTAACATACCGATCAAGCGTTTTGGCATCAATACCAAGGTAGGCAGATGCTTCTGCTCGGGTAAAGTTACGAAGTTCTTTGCGGTGATTGGCTAATAAACGTTGGTTACGGCGCTGAATGTACGCGTCGGCACCGGTTTTAAGCGCTTGAAATGTCGTAGTAGTGTGTTGATTATCCAT
>NZ_CM173518.1:0-1915130 GCF_057785995.1 Vibrio sp. QJM3NY_15 | reverse complement strand
AAAAAATCCTTGTGGGAGTAACTTGCCACGTTGCGCGATATTCTGCCCGAAAACAGGGGCTTATGCTTGTTATTTGTTGTTACCGAAATTGAAGGTTAACATCCGTTAACTGCGGTTTCGCTCAGGAGTTAAGCCTTCAAATGGGTATCAAGTTAGGCAGATAATTGCTCTGACAAAAATGTATCGGTTTCAGAACGGCTTGGAATGGAGGTTTGTGCACCAAAGCGAGTCACTGAAATAGCAGCCGCGGCATGAGCAAACTTAATCGCACGCTCAAGTGGCATGTCTTCAAGTAAGCCTGTTACCAATGCACCGTTGAAGGTGTCACCCGCAGCGGTTGTGTCCGTTGCTTCAACGCGGAACCCTGCGATTAGCTCACCCTTGTCGTTTTTACTTACCCAAACGCCTTTTGCGCCAAGTGTGATCATCACAGTCTCGATGCCTTTCGCGTGCAAAGCCAAAGCTGCCTGATGAGCGGATGCGCTGTCAGTCACGGTAATGCCTGTTAGTACTTCAGCTTCGGTTTCGTTAGGTGTAATCACATCAACACAAGCAAGCAATGAATCCGATAATGGACGTGCAGGAGCCGGGTTAAGAATAACTTGAGTGCCGCTCTCTTTTGCTACTTTTGCAGCATATTCAATGCCTTCAATCGGTGTTTCAAGCTGAGTTAGAAGGTATTTAGCACCGCGAATCTTCTCTAGGTGCGGTTCGATTTGATCGCAAGTCAGCTTGTTGTTGGCTTCAGCAGAAAGGCAAATACTGTTTTCACCTGTTGCTGATACTTGGATCATCGCGATGCCTGTCGGTGTGTTGTCTGCAACGATAACACTATCGATGTTGATGCCGTCTTTGGCGAAATCTTGGCGAATATTGATGCCAAATGGGTCGTCACCGACACAGGCGATAAAGCCAATGTCTGCGTTTAATCGCGCAGCGGCTACCGCTTGGTTTGCGCCTTTGCCGCCAGGGATGACCTGATAGTTACCGCCAATCAAGGTTTCACCCGGACGAGGGAACGAAGGAACTTGCAGTACGTGGTCAGCGTTAACGCTACCTAAAACAATCAGTTGAGTCATGATACGAGCCTTATGATATATCGTATTTGAAAATGCATGGGTCTTTCTCATTACGTTAATTCTCATTACGTAAATTCTCATTACGTAAATTGCTCGCTTTGTTGGCGGCGGATGAGAAACAGCGATGCACTGTCGGTTTTTTGCTTTTTGTCTTGAGTCAGTGAGCTAGTGAGTTAAGTAAAGCAGGGGATAGGGGACCCCTGCTTTATATCGCGTTATCTAGTAACTATTACTTAGCGATGATTTTTAGAGGTACTGGTACGTACTCTTCTACTGTTTCGCCTTTCAGTACTTTGTCTGCCATTTCGATACCTAGAGAACCGATTAGGTCAGGCTGTTGTGCAACCGTTGCGCCTAGTAGGCCGCGGTTAACTGCAGCGATGCCGTCTTCTGTACCATCAAAGCCAACGATCATTACGTCTTTACCTGAAGCTTGAACTGCGCGAAGTGCACCCAGTGCCATTTCATCGTTTTGAGCGAATACAGCTTGTACGTCTGGGTTTGCAGCAAGCAAGTTTTCCATTACGTTCAGACCTTTAGTACGGTCGAAATCAGCTGGTTGGCTTGCAAGAAGCTCAAGGTCGCTGCCGTTTACTGCGTTCATGAAGCCTTCACCACGTTCACGAGCTGCTGAAGTACCTGCGATACCTTCAAGTTGGATTACTTTCGCTTTTTCGCCCACTTTTTCCATGATGTAGTGACCCGCCATTTCACCGCCGATTACGTTATCAGAAGCAATGTGGCTCACTACGTCACCACGGCTTGCACCACGGTCTAGCGTTAATACTGGGATGTTTGAGCGGTTAGCAATACGAATAGCGTTAGACACAGCGTCTGAATCCGTTGGGTTAATCAGGATTGCTTTAACACCACGAATGGTTAGATCTTCAATGTTCGAAAGCTCTTTGCTTGGGTCGTTTTGAGAATCAAGAACGATAAGCTTGTAGCCTAGCTCTTCTGCTTTCGCTTCTGCGCCATCTTTCATGGTTACGAAGAATGGGTTGTTCAATGTAGACAGAACGATTGCCATTGTATCTTGCGCCTGTGCAGACACAGATACCGTTGTAGAAAGAAGAGCAGCAGAAATAAGAGTCGCTAATTTTTTCATGGTGTAAGTCCTTTGTGTAGGGTGAGCTAGGAGGTGAGTCCTAGCTCGTAGTTACATTATTTATAGATTCTAATATTTTTTAAGATAAAACAGGGTGTTACTTGTATTAACCTAGGATGTGAATAGGTTTTATTTGTTTTTGTTGTCGACCAATACCGCCAGAAGAATAACCACTGCTTTTGCAATCATCTGGTAGTAAGAAGATACGTCTAATAGGTTTAGGGCGTTGTTTAGGAAGCCGATAATCAGAGCACCAATCAATGTGCCCATGATGCGACCACGACCGCCGGCCAAGCTTGTGCCGCCAAGAACTACGGCTGCAATGGCATCTAGCTCATAACCCATACCTGCGGTTGGCTGAGCTGATGACAAACGAGATGCCACGATGATGCCTGCCACTGCTGCTAGCAGACCACAGATTGCGTAAACGCCGATTTTTACTTTGTCTACGTCGATGCCTGATAGGCGAGTTGCTGATTCGTTGCCACCCAGTGCGTAAACGTAACGACCAAAGCGTGTGTGGTTCAGTAGGTACCATACCGCAGCGAATACCACGACCATGATCCATACTGGAACTGGGATGCCCATTGCGTAGCCTGTACCGAACCAAGCGAACGCGTCTGCTGTGTCAGTAAAGCCAGTAGAGATAGGACGACCATCGGTGTAAACCATGGTTACGCCGCGTAATAGAGTCATTGTTACAAGCGTTGCGATGAAGGCTTGAACCTTACCCTTGGCGATAATCACGCCACTGATTGCACCCAATGCTGCACCTGCTACTAGAGCGGTTGGCACTGCAATCATCACTGGGATTTCCATGCCAATCATGCTGGCCGCGAACGCGCCACAAAGTGCCAGTACAGAACCAACACTCAAGTCGATACCTGCGGTTAAGATAACCAGCGTCATACCTACAGCTATGATTGCGTTAACCGAGGTTTGGCGCAAAATGTTTAGGATGTTATCGACAGTAAAAAAGTTTGGGTTTAAGAAAGAAACGACAACAATCAGGAAGATCAAAGCAATTAATGACTTTTGATCAATCAGCCATTCTTTGCTGATTAACGGTTTTTTCTTTGGAGCTTCAGTTGTTTTGCTCATGGTTTTAGTACTCATGCTGCGTCCTCGTTGATCTTTTTACCGACCGCACACGCCAGTAATAATTCTTGGTTTGCTTCTTTAGCATCAAATTCACCGCTTACACGGCCTTCA
Source organism: Vibrio sp. QJM3NY_15 (assembly GCF_057785995.1). NCBI lineage: Bacteria > Pseudomonadati > Pseudomonadota > Gammaproteobacteria > Vibrionales > Vibrionaceae > Vibrio > Vibrio sp. QJM3NY_15. The sequence continues at coordinate 1,911,731 of NZ_CM173518.1, read as the reverse complement.
TGCATCACCATGATGCGGTCACTCATTCCTAACACTTCTGGCATTTCAGATGAAACCAAAATAATGCTCATGCCGTCGGCTTTAAACTTATTAATGAGTTGGTAAATCTCTTTCTTCGCACCGACATCGACACCACGCGTTGGCTCGTCGAGAATCAGTACTTTTGGTTTGGTCATCAAGCCCTTAGCGATAGCCACTTTCTGTTGGTTACCACCAGAAAGGTTGCCAATAATCTGTTCGCGAGTCGGGGTTTTGATGTTGAATAGCTTGATGAAGTCATCAACTGCAATCACTTCGTCTTTATGTTGGATTTGACCGCTCTTTGTCAGTAGGTCCAGTGCACATAACGACATGTTTTCTTTCACTGAAAGTCCTAGTACAAGGCCATCGCCTTTACGGTCTTCAGAGATGTAAGCAATGCCATTGGCCAAGCCGTCTTTCGGGCTTACAGGGTTGATGGTTTTGTTTTCTAGGTTGATGACGCCGCGTTCACTTGGAAGGGCACCGTAAATCACTTTCATCAGTTCGGTACGACCCGCGCCCATTAGGCCAGATACACCCAGGATTTCGCCGCGCTTTAGAGTAAAGCTCACGTCATGAACACCAGAACCCGTCAGGCCAATCACTTCAAGACAGGTTTCACCGTGGCTCTGCCCGATACGTGGGTATTGTTCGTCTAGCTTACGGCCAACCATCATTTCGATCAGGCCATCTTCGTCGGTGTCTTTAACTTCACACTGACCAATGAATTTACCGTCACGAAGCACCGTGATGTCATCACAAATCTCGAAGATCTCTTTCAGGCGGTGAGAGATATAAACAATGCCGCAGCCTTCAGAACGCAGCTCGTTAATCACCTTAAATAGCGACTCAGTTTCGGTATCGGTTAATGCATCCGTTGGTTCATCCATGATGATGACCTTAGATTCAAACGATAGAGCTTTCGCGATCTCTACCATTTGCTGCTCACCAAGGCTTAACTGACCTAAAAGTGTTTTCGAGCTGTGTTTTACATTAAGACGTTTAAGTAGCTTGTCCGCTTCTTGGTACATTTCGTTCCACAAGATGCGACCCATAGTGCCCGTGATTTCACGACCTAAGAAGATGTTCTCGGCGATGGTTAGCTCTGGAATTAGGTTCAATTCTTGGTGAATGATACTAATGCCAGCTTGTTGTGAATCACGCGGTCCTTTAAATGCCGCGGGTTTACCTTGGTAGGCGATAGTGCCGCCATCCAAGTGGTAAATGCCGGTGAGCACTTTCATGAGCGTTGATTTACCTGCACCGTTTTCGCCCATTAACGCCATTACGCGTCCTGGATAAACGTTGAGGCTTGCCTTATCCAGTGCTTTCACACCAGGGAAGGCTTTCTCAATTGAGCTAAGTTCTAAAATGGCTTGAGTCATGTCGGTTCCTTTACTCGGGGCCAGTTGTATTTGATTGTTTTGGTTCAGTGATGACACTGAGCTGTCGTTGCGTTTTGCTTAAGTTAAAAGGTTACGCCAGCTTGGAAAATGACATTAGCGTAAGGCGTGCATTCACCTGTGCGGATAACCGCGCGGCTTTCATGCGTGCGCTCTTTGAATTCTTCATGAGTGATGTAAGTAATCGAAAGTGATTTTCCGCAATGCGCTTCTTCTGTTTTGATTAAATCAATCAGCGCAGCGTGGTGCTCTGGGCTGACTTTCGCAAACTCTTCTGCAATCACAACGCCTTCAATTTGAGATTCATCCAGCATGGTTTTTACCGTTTGCTGAAAGCTCGGAACACCATGAGTTAAGGCAAGATCAATGCGAGTTACGTGATCTGGAATCGGCAAGCCCGCGTCACAAATCGTGATTTCATCTGTGTGGCCAAGAGTCGCCACTAAGTAAGAGAGTTCAGAATTAATTAGAGTACTTTTTTTCATATCACGACCTATCGAAAAATAACGCTTAATGGGTTGAGAACAACTCAAGAAAAAGCCATCGAAACGTTTCGATAGTGATAATAGTGTTTGATTTATCATTTGCACGTTTGATTGTTTTAGAGTGTGATAATGATCATCGAAACGTTTCGATGGGGCGTTTTTTGGTGATCTTAGTCACCTCGATTAGTTGCATAAACACGAATAAAACGAGCTCATAGTGCGTGTTTCAATCGTCCACAGAAGTAAGGTTACAAGGGGAGTGTTAAGGGTGTTCTCTTCATGTCGTTTGCGTTAATTGATACTTCCCCAATTCTCTTAGGTGGGTTCAATCGATAACGCGTAACCAAACTTATTGATGGTAATTATCTGGATGTGTGGAACTCTCAAACGTGCAAAGACGTTACGTAGGTTATAAACGACGTTGGCCAGAATGTGGGGAGAGGAGAGTTGACCGCCCCAACAGATATCAATGATGTGTTCTCTCGAAATGGGTCTTCCCGCATTTTCTAACAATAAACAGAGCACTGCTAATAGGTGAGGGCGCAAAGTGATTTTGTTTCCCTGTTGATTAGTAATGGTTCGAGAGTCGATATCAATGATTAAGCCGTTGAGGTCTATGGTCTGGTTCATTGTGTTGTTGTTCATCTTATTTTGAATGGTGGAGATTGAATATGGTTGTGCTGCTATCTAAGTGTGCGAATGATCAAAGCGCGCGGATTATGCAAAAAAACGTCACTGTTGAAAGTAAGCATGCGTAAGTCCGCGCGAATAAAATCTAAAGATGGGATGGTTTGAAAATCGGCGAGAGGATTTCTTCTCGAAATGTATGTTTTTTATTTTCTTATTAATCATGTGCTTACTTTGTTTTTACTGATTCTGTTGTTTGAAATTACAAAGTAATTATATTTTTATTTATTTTTTTGTTTTCGGTGAGCTTAACCTGCTGGCGAATTCGACGGGGTGTCGGATAAATCTAACAAGATTGTGTAGCAGGGAAGTTGCAACAATTTTGATTTGCACTAATTAAGGTCAAGCAGTAATGAACAACAAATTTATTCTAAGCATCGCAATGATGTTTGCATGCTTTAGCAATCTGGCGGTTTCTGGCGAGCGAGGTTATTACTTTGGTGGTGGCGTTGGTTCTGCTGATATTGATGATGGCGGAATGTATGATTACCGCTCAACCCCAACTTCAATGAAAGCGGATGACAACACTTACCACCTTATTGCAGGCTATAAGTTCAATAGAATTGCTTCTCTTGAATTGCAGTATACAAACTACGGTGATGTAAAGACCAAATCTGATGGTCATACAGTGATGACTTGGTCGCCGAAAGCGTACAGTTTGTCGGGTAACATTGGGTACACGTTTAACAATGGGATCCGACCATACGGTATTATTGGCTTAAGCTACATCGAACTCGATCATGAATATGCTGAGTCTGCACGTTTAGTCGCAAAAATTTTGGACAAAGAGTTACCTAAGGTTAATGACTCAGGTGAAGCGCTTCGTATTGGCTTAGGTGTTGAATATACCCCAAGAGTTGTTGAGGGAATCAGTTTCCGCGTTGGTTATGAGTCTGATATTTTTGACTTTAAACATTTCGACGAACAAACATACTCTATGACGCTTGGTTCTTTCTTTGTTGCTGGTACTTACCACTTTTAGTCCCATTGGAATGAGCAACGGCTGATAATTCGGCTAGCCGCGATTCTTCTCGCGGCTTTATTGTATCTAACGTTAGCTACGTCTTATTAAACAGACTGTCTTCGTGTGTCCTCACAACTGCATGATCAGTATTGAATAGCCCGTGCTCGAAGTTTGGGGTGGTGACGTGGTGACCCAAGAAAATTAATTCAAGATTTTTAATTAAATATATAAAGCCACAAATATAAGTCAGTTAATAGCTTCCAATAGATATGAAATTATATAGCTTTGGTTTGGGAATTTTAAAATGAAAAAAATAACATTAATATTATTGGCCATGTTAATCATAACTGGGTGTGGTGATGGCAGCGGAAATTTTGAGCCCAAAGAAAAAGAGCAAGAAGAATTAAATTATGAGGTGTTAAAGGTTATACCATTAGTGTCAAACGTTAGTAAAGATAGTGTCTTTAGATCAGACAGTATGGGTTATTACAGTATGTCACAGTCAATACACAGTATTGATTCAGAAAAAATAAATATATTTGAGGGTGTTGATGGTTTTATAAATTCTATAAATGTCATTTCTGAAAGTATATTTTTATCGTCAGTTTATAGCTACGAATATGACGATAGGTTGACAAGTATGATTACCTATATTAATGACGGGAGTCACGTGACATACGAACTAGATGCAATGGACTCTTTACGAGTCGAATTCATGCAAGCTAAGCTCGTTGGTGATGTGGTTGTTATCAATACAGGCTCTGAATTTTTCTACGTAACCGCAGATGGAAAAAAATATACAATTGAGGAAGAGAATTCGCCTTATAGTTTCCATACAGATGGCAAGCACATTGCTTATTTTACGAAATATCATAAGCTTAATGTAATAACTTTGGATGGAAAAGTTAAGGTGAAAGCTGACGTAAAAGACGCGAGTATTCTTGCTGTAGATGATGGTAATGTTATTTTGGCAATGTATGATGATTTCGAATGTCATCCTATTGACTATGGAAGGCAACCAGACCTATATGGCAATTACTTTCTCGGAAATTGCGATCTTTATGATGCATCGAAGGATAAAGATAGATTTCTTTCTCAGATTTACCACATGAAGCCAATTGTGAAGTTTAATATTGATAGTGAGGAGTCTGAACCTTGGGTTTGGATTTCAGTATTTAGTGAGACTGAATCAAGTAGTATATCTTACATCAACGGTCATATATTTTTTAACGAAATAAAACAAGATATAAGAGCTCAAAATCCGGGTAAGTTTGGACTTTACAAAGAATATAGAGGAAAAAATATTCCTTTGGTTGGTATGGGAAATTTTTGTAGTGGTGTTGAAGAAACCTATATGTATGCTCCTGACCCTGTTGGAATAATAAAAGAAGACAATGGTAAAGTTTATTGTTTTGAACATTCTTACAGAGAAGTTAATGGAAAGACCCAAAAGGATCATATTAAAATCACAGTTAATTCTCTAAATGGTGACGGTGATTATGTTAATGATGGCACTAGGCGACTGGCAAGACAGATATATGAGTTAAATAAAACGCACGATGCATTTCATTTTTTGATTTCAAATGACACTGTTGCATTTCGTCATTATGAACACCGATACACATTTAACACCGAAATAAACCTTCAGAGAAGGTTTGAGTTAGATAAAGCTATACTTTTTACCGAGCCTATGCAGAAATTTCATACCATCTACTTTTATGATCATATGACTAATCGTAGTAAGAGAAAAACGCCATACTAAGATGATTGTCGAGCGTTCGGGTTAGCCGCTGAGATTGGTTGTTACTTGGTGTATGGGTTTGAAGTTTCACACTTTGCTAAACGGAAAATCGGTTTCTAAATGGGGCGTCGGTTGGCTCAACCCGTTTAGCTAAAGTGGAAAGCCGCAGTTTTAACTGCGGCTTTTTTAATGCTTATCTTTTGTGAATCAGATTGAAGATGTAATCGAATAGCTAGGCTTCACGGATATGAGCGGTGACAGCAACGATGGCATGGTCAGTACTGAATTGGTCGTGTTCAAAACTTGGGTTGATAAGGTGATGGTCGAGCACTGTGTAGCGAGAGATCTCCATCAAGCTTGATGAGTTCTGACAATCGAACTCATTGGACATCAAAATGTAGTCCAGTACAGATCCAGAAGCACCGTAGTAGTGCGTTGGTTTGCGTTGTTCGAGCAAATCTTCTTCATGCAATTGATGATAGAGATCCCAGCTGTCTTTTAAGCGGAAGTGCGATAACCAATGTCTACTCGCTTCATCTCGATTCAGTGAATAGCTCAACAGTCCTTTGAACTCATCGTGAAACAGTGGTTTGTTAAAGTCACCCATTAACACCACTGGCTGATCGGTTTGATAGCGCTGATTGGTGATGTATTGATGCAGCATCTGAGCTTCTAGACCGCGCTGCACACTCGATAGCCAAGAGCCAAGTTGTTCTTGATGAAGCTTAACCAGTGTGTCACTTTGCGGCTTTTGATCTGCTGAGCGGCTACAGGATTTTAGTTGTTCAGTTTTGGGTTCGGTAGGACGTTGCGATTTAAAGTGCACAACGTAACAATCAGTCGAGCCTAAGTGAGGAAGCGTAATGGTCGCATGAACAGGCGTTCGGTTGAATGAAAAATTGTCACTAAGATTGAAGGCTGACAGCAACTCTGAATCTGGTTTAACCGGCTGTACTTTTTCAATCGGGTAGCGAGAGGCGATACCGACGACAGGCGAGGTATACAGGTAATCATCTTCAACATGCGGGTAATCGACAACCGCAAAGTACGGATAACCTAGATCATTCATTAACTGCTCTAAAGACTGCGGGCTAAATATCTCTTGGAAGCCAATCACATCGCAATCTAATGATTTAATCGCTTCAGCCATCCAATGTTGCTTCTTCTGCCATTCCTCGAAGCTGTAGATGTTCTCAAAATCATAATAAGCATTCGGAGGTTCGAGGTAGTTCAAAAGGTTGAACGTTGAGAATGTTATTTGGTTTGGTTTGTTCAAGGTTGAATCCTATTGAAATCACTCTTTTAAGGATATCTAAAATACTGAGATATTGTTCGGATTTAGTTAGTTATTTTCATTTGATCTAGCGAAGGTTGTCGCTTTCTGCTTAGATTCTCTCAATTCGATGCTCTTTAGGTGTCGAGTTTAATTTTATATACGATCAATCGATCGTTTTTTTATGGTTTCACAATGAAAAAATATACTTCTCTCGCTCTTGTGTTGTTGAGCGTTTTCTTTTCTACGTCATCGTTGAGTCATTCCTTAGAACCTCAATCTATTGAGCAAATTGAATCTCGTGTATCGGCACGCATTGGTATTGCTGTTTATGATTCTGCAACTAAGCAAACATGGAGTTATAAGGGCGACGAACGCTTTCCGATGATGAGTACCTTTAAAACCCTAGCTTGTGCAAATCTTCTCTATGACTTTGAAAATGAAGGGTTAGATTTAGGCTTAAAGGTGGATATCGAGTCAGACGATTTGATTGTTTGGTCTCCAGTGACTAAACACTTAGTAGGCAAAGAACTTTCACTTGAAAATGCATGTACGGCAACCATGACGATGAGCGACAACACGGCAGCGAATGTCGTTTTAACTGGTGTGGGTGGTCCTAATGGCTTAACAGAGTTCCTGCGTTTAGCTGGTGACAGTAATACTCGTCTTGATCATATGGAACCAGAGTTGAACCATGCTCGACCAGGCGACGTTCGTGATACTACGACACCGAATAGTATGGTAGTTACGTTAAATGAGTTGGTATACGGAAATACGCTGTCACAAGAGTCTAAGTTGAAGTTAAAGAACTGGATGATGGGCAACAAAGTTTCTGACGGAATGCTGCGTTCTATCTTACCCAATGATTGGAGTATTGCGGACAGGTCGGGAGCGGGCGCTTATGGTTCTCGCGCTATTACAGCTATGGTTTGGAGTGAAAATCGATCTCCGTTGATCATCAGCATCTCTCTTACAGAAACTGAATTCACTATCCAAGAACGTGACAAGGTGATTAACGAAATTGGTCAACTTATCTTTGACGCGTATCTCGTGCAGTAGTTAATACCAACATCTAATCGTTAATCTTACACAATCACGCGCTAGCTACTTGTTCGGCTTTTGTTCTAGCGCGTTTTATTCTTTAGACTGAACCGAGTAATTTGTAAATAAACCGTCAGAGATGGAGTGCTGATGGTTTTATTAGTTATTACATGATGTTAGATTTGAACCTATACTTGTTTTAACGGTGTGCATTCAAAGCCGGTTAATCAAGTTGAATATCGAATTCATAACATTTGAAGGGAGAGTCAAATGGGAACAGATTTCCGAAGCAAAGCCTCGCAGCGCACTCAGTTTTTCAGGTCTAATTTGAAGTCATGTGCAGTTATGCTGCCGCTTATTGCTCTATATCCCTCCGTTACTTACGCCTCTGATACCGAATCAACTCCCGCTGTCACCGTTATTGAAACCACGCAACTGGTCGGTTTTGGTGAAGCGAAATATCCTGTCGACTTCACTCACTTCGATTACGTTAACCCTGATGCGCCAAAGCAAGGCAAGGTGACTTATGGCAGCATAGGTACGTACGATAGCTTTAATCGATTCGGCTCTCGCGGCGTTGCTGCCAGCTATACGGGTGAGATTTACGATACTTTGATGTTTTCTCCGAGTGACGAGATTGATGCGTATTATCCATTGATCGCTTCAAAGGTTCGCTACGCCAGTGATTTCACTTGGATGGAAATCGACATTAACCCAAATGCTAAATTCCAAGATGGTAAACCAATCACGGCTCACGATGTTGCCTTCACCTTTGACAAGTTTTCGAAAGAAGGTGTGCCTCAATATCGTGTGTATTACAAAGAAATCGAGTCTGTAACGGCTGTTTCTGATTCGGTTGTTCGTATTGAGATGAACAAGCCAAACCGCGAGAAGCTGTTTAGCTTTGCGCAAAGTACTCGCGTATTACCAAAACATTTCTGGAAAGATAGAAAACTGTCTGAACCTCTAAGTGAGCCACCAGTAGGCAGTGGTCCCTATAAGATCATCAGCTATAAATCGGGTCAAAGCGTTACATACGGTTTAGATGAAAATTACTGGGCTGCGGATCTACCCGTTAACGTTGGTCGTAATAACTTCAAGCAAGTGCAGTACGATTACTATCGCGATGACACGGTAATGCTGGAAGCGTTCAAAGCAGGGGAGTTCGATCTTCGAACCGAAAACTCGGCTAAGTTCTGGGCCAATTCATACACGGGCGCAAACTTCGACAAAGGCTACATTATTAAAGAAGAGATCAACCATGAGAAGCCAGAGACGACTCAAGGTTTTGTCTTCAATATTCAATCTCCTGTGTTCTCAGATCCTAAAGTTCGAGAAGCGTTAACCTACGCGATGGACTTTGAGTGGATGAATAAGAACATGTTTTATGGCCAGTACAAGCGTACTCGTAGTTACTTCCAAAACACCGACTATGAAGCGAAAGGTTTACCAAGCGAAGCTGAAGTTGAATTGTTGTCTCAATACAAAGACCAAATTCCACCGCGAGTGTTTACCGAAGAGTTCCAGCCATCAGTCACCGATGGCAGTGGCCGTATTCGTAGCCAAATGCGTACCGCTTTCAAGTTATTGAAAGAGGCCGGTTGGGTGCTAAAAGACAAAGTCATGACCAACGAAAAGACCGGCAAGCCGATGTCATTTGAGTTGCTGATTTACAGCCCAACCACAGAACGTATCGCAACACCTGTTCAAAAGAACCTGAAACGCATGGGTATCGAAATGAAGATCCGTACCATCGATACCACCCAGTACATCAAGCGCTTACGTGACCGCGATTTCGATATGGTGTCTTCGTCATTTTCTGCAAACCCTTATCCTAGCCCGAACTTAATGATTGTTTGGAACTCTAACTACATTGATTCTACTTACAATACTGCCGGTGTGATGGATCCAGTGGTTGACGCGTTAACAGAAGAAATTGCGCGTAACCAACAGGATCCTGAAAAGCTTCTTACGTTAGGTCGTTCGCTAGACCGTGTATTGCAGTGGAATTTCTACAACATCCCTCAATGGCACGTTGGTGAATATCGCGTTGCAATGTGGGACAAGTTTGAGCGTCCAGATGTATTGCCTAAATACGATTTAGGTATCGATACATGGTGGATTTCAGAAGAGAAGGCGGCATTGCTTCCTGAAAAACGTCGCTAGGAGTTAGTTAGCATGGCCGCGTATATATTTCGACGTTTACTGTTAGTGATCCCCACGCTGTGGGCGATCATCACCATCAACTTTTTCATTATCCAGATTGCTCCAGGAGGTCCGGTGGAGCAAGCCGTTGCTCAGTTAGAAGGGCATAACTCTGGAATCATGGAGCGCTTTTCTGGTGGTGGACAAGAAGTTGATTTAAGTGAAAGTGACCAAGCTTCTGCCAGTGGCTATAAAGGCTCTCGCGGACTTGATCCTGAAGTGGTTGAAGAGATCAAAAAGCAGTTTGGTTTTGATAAGCCGATTCATGTTCGCTACTTCGACATGTTGAAAAATTACGCGACCTTTAACTTTGGTGAAAGCCTGTTTAAGGGCGGTAACGTGATTGATTTAATCATCGAGCGTTTACCTGTCTCCATTTCCTTAGGGTTGTGGAGCACGTTGATCATCTATGTGATTTCAATACCCTTAGGCATCATGAAGGCGATACATCATGGTTCTCGCTTCGATATTTGGTCGAGTGCGGTCGTGATTGTTGGCTATGCCGTTCCGGGCTTCTTGTTTGCGATTATCCTGATTATTTTGTTCGCGAGTGGTAACTACTTCAGTTGGTTCCCATTGCGTGGCTTGGTATCGAGTAACTTTGATCAGCTTAATTGGTATCAGCAAATTGGCGACTATTTCTGGCACTTAGCATTGCCTATTTTTGCGATGGTCATCGGCGGCTTTGCCACACTGAGCATGCTGACCAAAAACTCCTTCCTTGATGAGATCAATAAGCAATATGTGGTGACCGCGAGAGCGAAAGGCTTGGACGAGAGCAGTATTCTCTACAAGCACGTTTTCCGTAACGCCATGCTGATCATTATTGCGGGCTTCCCAAGCGCATTTATTAGTATTTTCTTCACGGGTTCTATGTTGATTGAAGTGATGTTTTCACTCGAAGGCATCGGTTTGCTTGGCTTTGAATCGACCATTCAACGAGATTATCCCGTGGTGTTCAGCTCTCTCTATATCATGACCTTGCTTGGCTTGGTGCTGAGCATTATCTCCGACCTAACGTATACCTGGGTTGATCCTCGAATTGATTTTGAAGCGCGTTAATGGCGAACGAATAACAAGGTATTGATAATAAATGTTTAACAACCCTTTAGCAGAAGCTCGTTGGTTACGTTTTAAAGCAAACAAACGTGGTTTTATATCCCTTTGGATATTTACCATCTTGTTTGGCTTGAGCCTGTTCGCTGAGATCATTGCCAACGATAAGCCATTATTGGTTTCTTATGATAATCAGTGGTTTGTGCCTGTTCTCAATGAATATGCCGAAACAGAATTTGGTGGCGAGTTTGAAACCGAAGCCGACTACAAAGACCCATATGTTATCGAACTCATTGAAGACAGCGGATACATTGTGTGGCCAATCATTCCGTTTAGCTACGACACGATAAACTTCGATATTTCCGGCGCGGTGCCATCGGAACCCGATTCGGTGAACTGGCTAGGAACCGATGATAAAGGGCGAGATGTATTAGCTCGTATCATTTATGGCTTCCGTATTTCGGTTCTGTTTGGTTTTATTCTGACGATAGTATCGAGTGTGGTCGGTGTCGTAGTCGGAGCGACACAAGGTTACTACGGTGGTTGGGTCGACTTGTTCGGGCAGCGCTTCATTGAAGTTTGGTCTGGCATGCCGACTCTGTTCTTGCTGATTATCCTTTCCAGTTTTATCGAACCTAATTTCTGGTGGTTGCTCGGAATTATGGTGCTGTTCAGTTGGATGAGTTTAGTCGGCATCGTGCGAGCAGAATTCTTACGCTGCCGAAACTTCGATTATGTGCGCGCCGCGCAAGCCATGGGTGTTGACGACAAACGCATTATGCTTCGTCACATGCTACCCAACGCGATGGTTGCTTCGTTAACCATGATGCCGTTTATTCTTTCTGGATCAGTCACCACATTAACGTCGTTAGATTTCTTAGGCTTTGGTCTTCCTGCGGGTTCGCCTTCATTAGGTGAGCTATTGGCGCAAGGTAAAGCTAACTTGCAAGCGCCTTGGCTTGGTATTTCTGCCTTCGTCGTGCTTTCACTGATGCTTACGTTACTTGTCTTCGTTGGTGAAGCGGTACGTGATGCCTTCGACCCACATCAACAGAAGTAAGGATAAGTTATGACTTCAAATACAGCTCCTACTTCAGGGTCAACAGCAGAGGCTTCTAATGTATCTCCAGTTCTGACCATAGATGAATTGTCTGTCGGTTTCGGGCGTAAAGACTCGATAGAACAAGTGACGCAAGATGTCTCGTTGGAGATATACAAAGGTGAGACACTCGCGCTGGTGGGCGAGAGTGGCTCCGGTAAATCGGTTACAGCTAACTCGATTCTAAAACTTTTGCCTAAAGGTTCGTCGCACTACTTAAACGGTAAGATTAACTTCTCTGGTACCGATATCCTGAGTTGTTCTGAAAGACAGCTGCGCGGGATTCGTGGTGGCCGTATTGGAATGATCTTCCAAGAGCCTATGGTTTCGCTTAATCCACTTCATCGAGTCGGCAAGCAACTGGTTGAAACTCTTTCTATTCACCGAGGAATGCGAACCAATAAAGCGCAAGCCTTGGCGATAGAGTGGCTTTCAAAGGTTGGCATTCGATACCCAGAGCAAAAGATTTCAGCCTACCCGCATGAGTTGTCTGGTGGAGAGCGTCAACGCGTGATGATCGCAATGGCACTAATCAACGAACCTGAGCTACTTATCGCTGATGAACCCACGACAGCATTGGATGTATCGGTACAAGCGCAGATTTTGGATTTGTTGAAAGACCTGCAACAAGAACTCGGTATGGCGATGCTCTTTATCACTCATGATTTGAGTATCGTTCGTAAAATTGCTGACAGAGTGGCGGTAATGAAAGATGGCCGCTTAGTTGAAAGCAATGACTGTAAAACACTCTTCAACGCGCCTGCGCACCCTTACACACAAAAGCTTATCAACTCTGACCCTAAAGGCTTGCCCGTTCCAGTTTCTCCGCAAAGTGAACCTCTGCTCAACGTCGACCAACTGCGTGTTTGGTTCCCAATTACGGGAGGCTTATTCAAGCGGACTATTTCGCATGTTAAAGCAGTCACCGACATGGAGTTCAGCTTGAAAAAGGGGCACTCAATCGGTCTAGTTGGAGAGAGTGGCTCTGGTAAATCAACAACTGGTATGGCGATATTGAAGTTGGTGGAGAGTGAAGGTTCAATTACCTACGCTGACGAACAAATTCAAGGCTTAAACCGTCAACAGATGCTACCGTTTCGAAGCCGTATGCAAGTGGTCTTTCAAGACCCATTCTCGGCGTTGAATCCAAGAATGTCAGTCGCTCAAGTGATTGGCGAGGGTTTGTTAGTGCATCAACAATTGGATGAGAACGAGCTTGACCAACGCATCTGCGACGTAATGAAAGAGGTCGACCTAGACCCAGAAACTCGTCACCGTTACCCAAATGAGTTCTCTGGCGGCCAAAGGCAGCGTATCGCGATTGCTCGTGCTTTGATTCTGAAGCCAGAGTTTATCTTGCTAGATGAACCAACATCGTCACTCGACAGAACCGTTCAAGCGCAGGTGCTGGATTTGCTGAAGTCACTTCAAGAAAAGTATGGTCTGACTTATCTCTTTATCAGTCATGATTTGAATGTCGTGAAATCCTTGTGTCATTACACTATTGTCATGAAAGCAGGCGAGGTGATTGAGAAAGGCGATACGGAAACTTTATTCGGCAATCCCCAGCATGAATATACGCAGCAGTTAGTTTCGCTATCTAACATAAACTGACTTTATTCATGTTTGTACAATGCCTAATAAAAAAGAACGATACTTAGCGTATCGTTCTTTTTTAGTTTTAATTACTGGTAAAGGCTAAGGCATTGCATCGAAATATCTAAATTTAACGCATTAGTACATTACGAGTGAATTGCTTCTTCAGATAAGCACTGTACTCAGAGTTAAACGGTTCGGTTGAGTTGTTGCGCATATCTTGTGAGATCAGCGCCTTAGAAGAGTCTGCATCTGGGTGTTGTGGCGCAGTGCCAAACTCAGCGTTCAATGCCGTTTGTGTGTCTGCTGACGTCAACCAGTTGATAAAGACGAGTGATGCGGCTTGATGCTGGCTGTTTTTCGCTACAGTGACAAAGTTACCACCGCCAGACATGCCAAATTCAGGGATATAGAACTTAATGCGATCTGTGATTGCGCCTCGTTTCTGTAAACCAGCTAAGTGGTCTTCCCATGCCGGTGCTAATGTAATTTCACCGTCATTAATACGAGTTAGGCTATCTGCGTTGGATGCTGTGATAAGCATGTCTTCTTCGTTAGCTTCAAACCAATCCCAAGTTTGAGCCCAAGATTTCACGACTTTTTTATCTAGTTTGTTCGTCATGTCAAAATCACCCGATACGTGACGGATGCTGGATTCGATAAAGCGCTGACCTGCACCACCACCGTTTGGATCGTTCACACCAAATGCCATTGGGTTGCTTTTGATGTAGCTTTCCATCTCTTCAAAGGTCTGTGGTAAATCAGACTCTTTGATACGGCTAGGATCGTAAGCTAGACCGGTTTGGTTACCCCAGAACGTGACGCCATAGCCTTTAGAGTTAATCCCTTCTGCCGCCTGGTTCAGCTTTTGAATTTCTGGAAGCTTATTTAAGCTTAACAGCGTGTTTTCTAGTTTGAATGTGTTCAACGCTGTTGGGCCAAGTGCTACGACATCCATTGAGCCTTTATCACGACGGCTTTCAGCTTGAAGCTTGTTACGGTTACCATCGTGAGTACCTTCTGGGATACGAACTTTAATGCCAGTCTCTTCTTCAAAGCTTTTGACGAACTTTCTCCAACCTGGTTGTAGGTACCATACAGAGAAAGTCACCGAGCCTTCTTCTTTTGCCTTAGATTCAATTTCATCCCACGTCATTGTATTCACATCGTATGCAAAACTAGAAAATGCTGTGGTGCTAAGTAGTGCTGCTAGTAGAGTTTTTTTCATTGTATCCTCACGAAATTAAGCTTTACCCGTCGATTGAGACAAGTAATTTCCTTTCAATAAACGTTCAATTAGTAACATTAGTAGTACATTTGGAATGACTAGAATCAGTGATACAACGGCAGCATCAGGTCTGATAAATGAGTAACCCAAAAACGAATATAAGATTGTTGGAACGGTAATAAAGTCAGGGGCACCCAGTACGTAAGACATGTTGAACTCCTCAATACTGATTACCAAGCAGAAGATTGATGATGCAAGTAAGCTTGGTTTTAGCATCGGCAAGAATGCGTGTTTGAAAGTACCAATTTTACCAGCTCCCATGTCTGAACAGGCATCAATCAAATCTTGTGGAATGGCTTTAAAGCCTGCTGACAAAATACGAATTGCGTAAGGCAGAGCCAGTACTGTATGCGCAATGACAATGTTTACGTATGGATCGGTTAGACCCAGCTCAAGGAGCATCGCACTAAAAAAGACCGCTAAAATCATAGAAGGCATAACCATAGGCAGTAGTGACACCATCTCGGCCAACTTTTTACCGCGAAACTCCATACGTCCAAATGCGTACGCGGTCGGCATCGCTAGAGTTATGGTTAAGATAGCAACGGCAGGAGCAACAGAGTAACTGTTACGTAGGGCTTCTGGTAGAGAGGTGGTTTCCCATACTTCTATCCAACGTCCAAACGATAAAACTTGCGGAAGTAGGTCTGGGTAGCTCCATGGGTGGTTTGGATCTACTAGAGACCAAATGATAGCCATAGCAAATGGCACACCGAGCCAAAGCAAATTCACTAGTATAAAGAAGCTAATCGAGATCAACATGACCCATTGGGTGTTCGTTAAGTTGCGCAGGCGACTCATGATGCTTTCTCCATATCCACAACAACGCTTTTACGTGTAGCAAATGGTTGAGTAAGTAAAGTCAGGACAACGGCAGACAAACCGGCAAGTATCATGATCACCATGGCAATGACTGCGGAGTTTTCCCATTCGTAGTATTGGGTTGCAGTAATGTTCATTAACATAGCCAGTGAGTAGCTACTACGTGAACCTGCTACGGAAGCAAACGAGAAATCACCAAGTGCGCCAATGAAAATCAGAATAGATGCAGCTTGTAGTGCTGGAATTGTTAACGGAAAAATCACCTGACAGAATCTTGCCCAACGAGTGGCACCAAGGTCTAGAGCTGCATCCATTAGATCGCCACGGATACTGGCAATTGAGCCGCTGATCAGGATTAGGGCAAAGGGTAAGTTTTTCCAAACTTGCAATACCACAATACTCCAACCGAACTTGTCGTTGGATAGACGCATCGGCTTATCAATAATGCCGAGAGCTAGTAATGACTCGTTGAAAATACCGTGGTAAGCGATCACGTTCATAAGTAGAAACGCTGCGACCAATCCTGGAACAAACATAGGGGCACGAAGTACACCAATAATGGCAGGCTTACCAGGCATTGGTTTGTGTAGCCAAAGTGCAATAGGGTAGGCTAGCATGACTGCGCCTAATGTACCGAGCACTGAAGTTCTTAATGAGTAAGCCACTGAGCGCCATAAAATTGGGTCGCTAAGAGTTGTTTGCCAGTATTCTAGTGTCCCGTTGGTTTCTCCCATGACACTAAAGAGTCCAAAGCTCTGCGCGATTACTACGTACAAAGCACTTCCCATGAGTAAGGTGATAGTGCCGACCCCAGGAATGAGCAGTAAATAGGGCTTTATATTCATCCATTCACTCCCTCTAAGAAGCGCATGCCAAATTCAGGCAGTTTTACATGAATGATTTCACCTGGTTCTGCTGATACTCTTCCGCCTAGTTGAAGGCGAATTCTTTGCTTTGTATCTGTTCCAACAAAACCAAATACATCTAAATTATTTCCTTGGAAAGCTGACGATTCAACAGTCACGTCAAAGCTGTTGGCTTCACCCTTTTTACAAATTCCTGCATCTTCAGGGCGCCAGCAAACAAAAACTTCATTGGCTTGTGGTTTTTCTGATGATTCAACGACAAATTCACCCATGTTACAACTCACGCGGTATTGGTTGTTTTCCGAAGTTTGTTCTACATAGGCTTGATGAATATTGGCAGCACCGATGAAGTCGGCAACAAAGCGGTTAGCTGGGCGGTAATAGATATCTTCAGGTGTACCTATCTGTTCTATGTTGCCACCATTAAGCACTACAATCCGGTCACTCATCGCTAGCGCTTCAGCTTGGTCGTGTGTGACATAGATAGACGTTAGGCTGTGTTGGCGTTGCAGTTCTTTAATTTCGAAACGTACACCTTCACGCATTTTTGCATCAAGGTTAGATAAAGGTTCATCAAAAAGAATGATGTCAGGGCGAGTTACCATGGCACGAGCCAATGCGACACGCTGTTGTTGACCTCCTGATAACTGTGCTGGCAATTTGTCTTTGTGCTCAACCAAACCAACCTGAGATAAAATCTCAGCTAAGCGGCGTTTTTGCTCGTTCTTGTCGATCTTCTGCTGAACCATACCGAAGCAGATATTGTGAGAAACACTTAAATGTGGGAACAAAGCATAAGATTGAAAACACATTGCTGTTTCACGTTTCTCTGGAGGGATTTGATTAACAACGCGGTCGTTCATCAAAATTTCACCGGATGTTGGTGTTTGAAATCCTCCAATCATTTTCAGCAATGTTGTTTTACCACAACCACTTGGGCCAAGTAGCGTGACAAACTCGCCTTGTTCTACAGAGAATGAGATCTCTTTTGATGCGTAAAAATCACCATAAGTTTTCGTGACAGAACGAAGTTCCAAAATTGCCATGATTAACCTTTTTTAAAAAGTTTAAATTTCCAGATAGATTATTTGTAGTTTATTTCAGTTTTATTATCGATCGAGTATTTTCGCGTAAAAATCATTCATCGATCACGGAAAGTTTAATAAGTAATTGTTTTAAATGGTTTTTTATTTTCGGGTTTTGTAGGCGCTTCTTCGTTGACAGTAAGCGTAATATTTCGCTATTCTAGATTAAACTTTTTTAAGTAGTTTAATTGATGGTGTTTTATGTTCAGTTTTGATGTGGCAAAAAAAGGACAGGTTCTAGTAAATAGCCATCGAGGCGATTGCATTCGTTGCCCTGAAAATACCATGCCTGCTTTTATTAGCGCTGTTGAGAGAAATACCAGCTGTATTGAAATTGATATCGCGATGACAGACGATGAAGAGCTGGTGGTGATTCATGATCCAAGCGTTAACCGTACTTCTGATGGGAGCGGTTATGTTGAGCAAATGACGTTGGCAGAATTAGAAGCGTTGGATTTCGGTGGTTGGTTCCATTCGTCATTTGAAAAGACTTCAATTCCCAAGTTTAGTGAAGTACTTGAGTGGGCAATTGAACATGGTGTTGGGCTGATTGTTGAAGCGAAACAAAGGCGCAATCACCATCGCTTTGCAGAAAAGCTTACGGTATTAATTGAACAAACTCCGAATGCACTAGATCACATCCAATTGTTGGGATTTGATCATACGTTAGTTAACCTTGTGAAAGAGTGTGTACCAAGCATTCAGCTACAAGTGGTGACGCTTGCTCGCTACCAAAATCAATTAAATGCCGTATTGGAATCGAATGCTTCTGCTGTGTGTGTGGAATACCCTTATACAACGCGAAGTGTACTCGAAGGTTATAAAAGCTCAGGTTTAACCACACGTCTGTATTTGCCAAACAAAGACAAAAATATGAAACCAACTCAATGGTTTAATCAATATTATGGCTACGACGTACATAGTGAAATTATTCAATGGTTGAGCGAAGGCCTCATTGATATGATTAGCCACGACGATATTGATATGTTGAAAGAGCTAGTACACGAAGCCGGTATGGAAGCGATTTAAATCCGACTTTGTTATTGATGAACCCATCATGCGACACCGCCTAATAAATTGATTGAACCATAAATAGAGAACAACTGAACATGTTAACTCCGATAAAACCATTACAACTAGAATTGACTCCAGGACAGAAGAAATTACTGGCGGTTTGTCGACAGCATAGCTCGGTACCACGCGCAAAAATTGTTGAAAAAACAGGTTTGCGTAGTGGCTCTGTGACCAGTATTTCTAAAGAGTTACTGGCAATGAACATGATTAAAGAAGGACCAAGAGAAAAAGTTGGTCGTGGCCAGCCCATCATTCCGTTGCAGTTGAACCCATACGCAGCATTTTCATTTGGTATCGCTTTCCATATTCACCGAATTGAAGTCGCTTTGGCAAACTTCTGCGGTGAAGTGATTGATACTGAAACCATCGATTACGCCGAAGATGCGCCAATTATAGATGTACTTAAGAACATTAAGGCTCAAATAGACGTATTGGTTGATAAACATAAAATCCAAAATGCACGCATCTTGGGGATTGGTGTTTCTATGCCTGGGCCTTCTGAAGGTGATGGTAAGTCGATTCGTACTATTATTCAGATGGGACATTGGCGAGGGGTCGATTTAGCAAGCATCTTTGGTGACGTATTTGAATGGCCAGTCTGGATCGATAATGACTGTAATGTTGCTGTTGTAGGTGAGTTTTATTCTGGTCAGTGGCCAGAAGTAAAAAACATGGTGCTGTTTGAGTTAGGTCATGGTGTGGGGGGCGGTGTGATCATCAACCGTAAACTTTACCGAGGCAGTCGGCATAATGCGGGTGAAATCGGCACATACTTCAACCTGCTTGGCGAAGAAAATAAGCCCACTATTCGTGGCTTATTGGATCAACTGGCGGCATCAGGACTGGAAGTGGATGGTCCTGAAGATATTCCGGGGTTAGATAACCCTGTGGTATCAAAATGGGTGCGTTTTGCCGCTGCTCAGCTTAAGCCTATGTTAGTTGTCACTTTAGGTTGGTTCGACCCAGATTGTATAGTAATTGGTGGTTCTTGCCCTCAACATATCAGCCAAGCCGTTATTGATGAAGTCGCATTAGACAAGGTTTGGGAAGAAGCTGAACGCTCATATGCAATGGCTCAATTCTCTCCTTCAAAAATTGGATCGTCGCTAAATACCTATGGGGCATGCATGTTCCCAGTATTTCGCACGCTAGGTATTTAATAAAAACATCGGATAATTGTTATGAAATATGCACCAAGTGTGGGTGTGAAGTTCCATGAAGATGGAAGCGTAAGAACATTCCCTGGCAATACTTTTATTTGTCACCTTGATCAATCGTTGCCTTTAATTGACGAATTACGTTGGGCGCAAGACCAACTTAAGTCGATGAATTGTGGTGATAAATTTTCTTTCTTGCCGATTTCAAGTATGCACATGACGGTATTTGAAGGGGTTTGCGATCAAATTCGTGAAGCGCATAAGTGGACATCGAAGCTAGACCTAACCGCCGATCTTTCGGAAACAACCGACTTGTTCGCGACTGAAGCAAGCCAAGTAGGTGCGCAAGGCGGTTTTGAAATGATGTATGACTACGTTTACAACTGCCCGATTGGCGGTACTGCGATTCGTATTAAACCGGCTAACGATCAGTCTACTCAAGCTCTGAAGCAGTGTCGTGAAGCGCTAAAAGCCGCCACAGGTATTAACGTACCTGATTTCGATGACTATCACTTTCATATTACCTTGAGCTATCGCGTTATAGAGTTGGAAGAACAAGATAAGATTGAATTACAACAAACTGCGAAGCGTATTGGTGAGCGTCTAGCTCAATCGTTTGGCTCTTTGACGCATGGCCCTGTGGAGTTTTGTACCTTCCAAGATATGTTTAAATTTACTCCTGTTATCAGTCTATCTTAGTTTTAGGTTTATATGATCCCTAAGATCATTATCTGATTTGAGCTCATACGCTGTCGATATTGCGCATGAGCTTTTTTGTTTTTGAGTGTAATTGGTGGGCTGAAAGCAATTACAATATAAGACTGTATACATTAATCGGGCATGGTCATTTACTTGTTTTAAGATTACACTGCGCCCAATATTTCAGAAGTACATATTTAGGTAGAGGTCACCATGGACCAAGAACATTACGAAGACGCTGATTACGAAGGCCAAGAGCTTGGCGAAGAAGGCGAAGAGATTGAGATTGAAGCCATTGGTATTGATGTTTCATCACAGCCAATCGAACTCTACAAAGTGTTTAAAATTGCTAACTTAGTGAGTGGTGGCGGTGAAGCTAAACACATTATCTCTGAAGGCTACGTAGCGGTAAATGGTGAGCTGGAAACGCGTAAGCGTCGTAAAATGTACGATGGCGACTTCTTTGAATTCAACCAAGAATACTATGTAGTGGTATGTGATCAGCCAGTACAAGAAGAATCAGACAAGCCGAAAAAGAAAGAAGCGCCTAAAAAAGATAACAAGGCGAAGAAAGGTCAGTCTAAAAAGGATTCTAAGAAGAAAGAATCTAAGAAAAGCAAAGCAGAAATGCTAAGCGCAACGGCTGAACCGAAGAAAGAGAAAAAAGAGAAGAAGAAAGAAAACAAACCGAAAAAGAAAGCGGATACGCCTAAGCCACAACGTGACGACAAAAGTGGCCGTAACTCGATTGAATTCTTCTAACGTTGTTCTTTTAAGACTGAAGCAACGTTAAACCTCGGTTTTGCGTTGAATAGACATAAAAAGGCTCACTATCTAGTGAGCCTTTTTTGTTGGAGCTAGTTTAATTTGAGGATAACTCTAGCTGGTTTGTTCTACTTCATTTGACGTCTTAGATCGCTTGAATGAGTAAATCATATAACCTATGACACTTGCCGCAACAATGACAGAGCAGATACGGATAAAGTTAATCAACATCGGTGCATTCTCAATGAACTCGTTAATCCCCCACAGTAGAACGAGCGAGAATACAAACATCACGAGTAATCCCCAACAAGGTGCATCGACTTTACCCGGAACAACATACCAACCGTCTTCTTTGATCGGTTTGTTCAAACGCGTGTACTCTGCTTGTTGACCTTTGATTGTGTAGAGGTGCATTTTTGTCTGTTTTCCGGTTAGCAGTAAGCTTGCTGCGTACGCGACAATAGCATTAACTAAGACCCCGATAACACAGTACCAAGGCCAAGCAATATCAGTCGCTACCGCTACATACCAAATCGCCACGAAGCCCGCAGCGACACCAATTAATAGTCCCTTTTCTGTAATATGTTTAGAGTAGAAGCCAAGAACGAACATACAGAAGTTTGCACCCACAAAATATGAACCCGCTTTACTTAATATTTCTAAAACTGAGCCGGTGCTGGTCGCAAACATGAAGGCTGGAATGATAATACATAACGCCCACATAACCGTGAAGAAACGCGATGCTTTGAGGTAATGTTCCTCTGACTCATTTTTCTTATAAAAGCGTTTATAGAAGTCAGTCACAGAGACGGTAGCCATAGAGTTAAAGGCGGAATCTAGGCTTGACATACTTGCTGCAAGAATAGCCGCAGCGATAATCCCCATCAGCCCTGGCATACCATATTCGCTAGCATAGTGCAGGATAATGGTGTTGCCATTTTCAAACTCTTTACCATCGTAATAAGCGTTGAATAACACGCCTAATAGAATGAATACGAAGTAGATGAAGAAAGCAACATAACCCATCATTAGCATCGCTTTTTTCGCATCACCCATACTTTTAGCCGCCATACAGCGTTGAACCATCATTTGGTTACCGCCATACACAGTAGTGTGGAACATCGTCATTGCGATAACGCCAGCCCATACCGTGGTAACTTGGCTTAAATCTAAATTAGTTTGTAATGCATTCGTCATGCCTTGTGACTTTAGATCTTGCATCACTTCGGTCATTGGTTGTGGCATGCCATTCCAAACGGCTTCGATAATGATGAATGCCCCAAGAAACAAAATGACCGCTTGAATGACATCTGTCCAAATAACGGCGGCAATTCCCCCCATTACGGTATAGATCAGCGCGATAACAGTGACAATGACGATGCAGTAAGTAACATCGATACCGGTAATGAACTCGAGGATTAATGAGGTCGCATACAAGACCGCTGCTGAGCTTATCGCCTGTTTAATTAAGAAAATCAAAGACAGAGTGATACGCGAGGCTTTACCAAAGCGTCGTTCTTGATATTCATAAATTGAAGTGAGGCCGTTGTTGTAGAAAAACGGCATAAACACAGCAACGATAAAGAAAATCACCAAAGGGTAGTTTAGGTGGATAGCGATCACCGACAAGCCTTCTTTATAAGACCAAGCCGGCCCACCCAAGAAAGACATTGCACTAACATAGGTACACACAACGGAAATACCGATGGCCCACCATGGAATATTTCTATCGCCTAATGCAAATTGGTTAGCGGAAGTAACACGTCTACCAACTAGTGCACCCATAACTAAAGTAAGGACGATATAAGTACCGAGAATTGTCCAGTTTAAAGCTCCAAACTCATACATGCTCACGTCCTTTTAATTGTTCTTCCATTTGCTCAAACAGATCGTAACCAAGCTGTTTCAATATGTGTGCTATATCGATAGCGACCCAGTTTTCTTTGAGTAATTCGCCTTCTCGTCGCCAGATATCCATAACGCGAAGCTCGATGTGCTTGCCTGTAGGTGCTAATCCTAACCAGCCACTGGTGCCAGTATGCGTACCGTGCATGTGTGGCCAACCACCTGTGGATACGTAGTCATTTTTGGACAAAATATTGAGCTCTATATCGACACTTCGATCAGGGAAGGCAAATACAAACGGTCCTTGATGGTGGTCTCGGAAACCTTGGATACCACGTGTCGTACCGATCGCAGCAGGTCCGTACCACATAAAGTCGTCATGCCAGTAGTTTTCTAGATCCATTGAATCAAGACGCTTGCCGTCAAATCGACCCAAGCAAGCCAGCATGTCTAGTACTAGCTTTTGGCTTTTCTCACTCTCTTCCGCTGCGATGCTACCTGTCTGTATTCCGTCTTGAGTTGCTGGGGTAGGGATTAATCCAGTATGACCTAGGCTTTTGCGTAACGGATTAACGCCAGCTTGGCTCATTGCATCAATAAAATCAGGGATTAGATAGGATTCAATAATTTGACCATCTTGGGTGCAAACCATTTCGGTGTAGCGCAAGTAGAGCGTTTTACCTGTTGCTGGAATACCAAATAACGGTTGTGCAAATGTGCCGACAAAATAACCCGTAGAGTTTACCCAAGTGCGGCCTTCGTATTCACCTTGCATAATGATTGAAGGGCGTCGTTCAACATCAGGTAGCGAGTTTATTAGCGGTAATAGAAACGCTTGCTCAGTCTCATCGACACCAGAGACGTCGTTAATCGGATGAGCGACACACCATTTAACGTCAGCATTTAGCATCTCGTGGGCGACTTGAGTCCGTTCTGAAGAGTGAGCGTTAAAATAGGTTTTGTAGAAATTTTCTATCAAGCTGTTCAACATAATACTTCCTTATATGGTTAACCGATTTGGATTAAAATCTGTTTCCAGACAGCACTTTCATCAAGTAGAGTAAACTCTCTGCGTAGACCCCAAGGCCCAAACTCTGCATGGCTGATTCCCATGATGTAGACGTCTTTTCCTGTAGGCTTTCCAAACATGCCGTAACCTTCATGCTTGCCTTGTAGCGACCAACGAATAGCAGCACGTGGGGACATCATTTCGTCATTGCGACCAATACGGTGGTGAATTTTGAACTCAGCGTTCGGAAAGGAAGAGCGTAGTGACATCCAAAACTGGTCTATCTCATTATGAGAGAGCGCAGTTTGACCACCCGTGTATTCACCGATACAAGCTCGGTCATATTCCTTTGGTATTACTGAGAACTCAGCACTCATTACACGTCGCAGTATGTCTTCATAGCGCTGACCGTATTCATTGTCGTTACCCACGCCAAGGTAAGGGCCTTGTATGTCGACTTGGGGAGTGAAAGGGTATGGGCATTGTTCAACGCCACCCTCTATTTCGATTTGTTGACGAGCGTACTCTTTTGACGTCATACCTAGTTGGTTTGAGATTGCAGCAATGTCTCGGATCATCCACTCGTCATTGATTTGGTTATTGATGGCATGGCAGTCTGCGATAATTCGAAACTTAAGTGTTTTGTTCGTAGCTTTACCAAATACACCATCATTAGTGTGAGTGGCTGTTGAAATGATTCGATGTGATGAAAGCATGCCTTGCTCAGGAGTCCCTGACCAAATAACGTCTTCACCTAATAAGGTTCGGTTCGGGAACTCAGCTAGCGTGCCCATGGTCGCGCTGATGACTTTTTCGTTTCCCTTTGTGATGGAGAGTGGTGTACGGACGATAATGTCAGGTGAGTAATAGTTATGTAGAGTACTCAGACCTCGATCTTCCCAAATTTCTTTAGTGATACCTAATATGTAGTCTGGAAAATCTTGCCATTTAGAATCAAAGCCAACCATAGCCATTAATCATCTCCTGATGCGTCATAAAATTAGTTATTGGGTTATTTTTGGTTACGTATCCAATATTGCTTTTTGTTGCTGTTATGTCAATTGAGTGTTTTGTATATGTTTCTTTATTGTGGGTTAGATCTGTTTTTTAACAACTCTCAAAATACGGTTCTCTGTAAGATAATTGAGTGATGGTTCACTGTTTATCGAGTGTGTATGAACAAGATGATTAGGTTTAAATGTAACGTAAATCTACATAAGTTCTTGTATTTGTTGTGATTTTATGTGGTATGGCGAGGTGGGTATTAAATCAGAGAATGCTCTGTGACGATTTGCTATATCGAAGTGATCACGAGAGAAAATTTAGAGTAATGATTCTTATACGATGGAATCCTACTCAGTTTGTTAATTTTTTGTTTGGATTTGTTTAATTAAAAATGGGTTCGCATGCAACAATAAGTTTGGGGATGGTTGGATTGAAAAAGCCACTCAAAGGTGAATATCAAGTGGCTTTGTTCATGAGAGCGCTTAAGACAATAACTCTGGAAGGTACAGTGATATCGCTGGAATAAAGGTAATGATCATCAAAGCGGCGAGCATGGTACCAATCCAACCTAAAATCGTCCGAGACAAGGATTCAATCGGCACGTTACCCACCTGACTGGCCATAAATAAGTTGGCGCCGAGTGGGGGAGTAACAAACCCGATGGCTAGATTCACTATCATCACGATCTTTTTTGGAATCCAACTCTATGTAGACAAACATGCCGAAAAACAATCCGTATAGCACACCAATCACAGCGGATTTTATTGGTGTAACGAGAAAGGATTTATTGGCTAAGTGCAGTACTACCGCGTTCGATAATGATGCCAGGTTCTAATAGGTATGTACCTTCCGCGTCCATGTTTTCATTGATACGTTGCATTAAGTCTTCTACGGCACTTTGAACAATCTTATCGATTGGTTGCGCGATGGTGGTGAGATCATAGCTAGGCCATGATGCCATTGGGATATCGTCGACACCCATAACAGCAAAGTCCCCAGGAATACTAAAGCCCAATTGTCTTAGGCCATCCATTACGCCCATTGCGAGGATATCATTGGCGCAGAATACAGCGTCAGGTTTTGACGTGTGTTCTATCAACTCTTTGGCCGCTTCTAATCCTGCTTCAAAACTGTACTTGGAATTGATGAAGATAGGTGACGCTGCCTCACGTGCTTTCACGGTTTCAGCAAAACCTAACCAACGCTTGTCACTGGTCATCGATCCGGCATCGCCACTCACGTAAGCTAATTGTTTATAGCCTTTATCAAGTAAGTAGTCTGCGGCTTGTATACCTGCTTTTTGGTTATCTAAGCCTGCGCTATTCGCGTTGATGCCTTCGGTATATCGGTTAATTAGGCTCAAGTGAACGCCAAACTTCTCACATTGTGCAAACGCACGTGAAGTCAGTCGACTGGTGGCGATGATCAAACCGTCAACTTGGTACTCAATCGCTCGTGAGATGGCGAGATCTAAGTCATCTTTGTCGATAGGGCAAAGAACAACTTGACCGCCACGCTTTTGGATTTCCATCGCAAGTGCACGCGATTGCAAGTCGTACATTGGGTTCGACTCGCTATCAAGTGCGATTGCGACTAATCCTGAGCGATTGGAAATGAGCCCACGAGCGATGGCATTCGGCGTGTAACCAAGTTTGGTGGCAGCATCCATAACCATTTTGCGTTTCTTTTCGCTAATACTTGCGGTTGGGCTAAATGCCCTAGAAACGGTAGATTGAGAAACGCCGAGCATTTTGGCGACATCAATAGAGGTAACTTTCGCTTTTATGGGGAATCTCCTTATATCGCGATAAATCCAAGCGCAGCACGATACTAAATGAGCTCGGTTTGATAATTACAATACGTGTAACATTTGAAATCACAACGAAAATTTATGAATTCATGACGCTTTGCTCATTTCGAAAGCCATCAATGATCATTTTGTGTTCAGAGCCCACACAAAAGAAACTGACTCCAAGCTCTTTCCAGTTGCGAGCCGCTTGAGCATTCGCAACAAACATACCTACAGGTTTGTTAACTTGTTGACCTGCTTTGATTATTTTTATGCTCGCTTCTCGAACACATTCGTCATTTACGCTCTCAGCGCCATAAGATACGGCCAAGTCTACTTGGCCGATGAACAGGGCATCGATACCGTCAACAGCTGCAATGGTATCGGCATTGATTACGCCTTCTGGGTCTTCAATTTGGGCGATCACCACTGTGTTGTTCTTACTGTCTTTTAGGTGGTTAGCCATTGGTTTCGTTGCGTATTTCGCAGCGCGACTCGAACCAGCATAGCCGCGTCCTCCTTCTCCGTAATGAGACATCTTTACTAGCTTCTCAGCTTGTTCAGCACTGCACACGTGAGGGATTTGAATGCCCGTCGCACCACAATCTAAAGCATTCAATAAGGTTGATGGCTGGCTATCTTGAACTCGAACTATGCAGGGCAGTTGATTGGCTCGAGCGGCAAGAATACAGCTATCCAATGATGAACGATCAAACGGTGCGTGCTCAGCATCCAAAACAACGAAAGGCAGCTCAGCTAATGCAAGCACCTCAATGATGTGTGGATGGGGTGTTTTTACGAACGTTCCGAGTCGGTCTGTGTTTTTCAGTATGTCTTTGAAGTTTTCCATTTGTTTTACTCTCCATTGCAAAGGTATGCAAAACTTAACATGTGTTGTTGTAAAAAAAGAGTAAAAACAATGTGATCAATATGGCATTAATTGATTGTTTTTCAAACATACCATGTCGTTATTTAGTCTATTTTTATGATTTTAGTTCATTAAAACAGTGACTTAGTAATTATTGCTCATGTTAAATAGTGATTTGCCAAGTGTTAAAAAAATGTTTATGTTTATTTTGCATTCGTATCCAAAAACATACAAAAACAAAAAATAACCTCTGAAATTAATAGCAATTAACAAAAACTCGGCATACGCCACAAGGAGAATTACGCATGGCTCGCATTCTAAAACACGGCATCACTGAAGAAGCATCGGCATCAAACAACGCGCAAGTACGTCAAACGGTTGAGAACATTCTTTCTGACATCGAAAAGAAAGGTGACAGTGCAGTTCGTGAACTTTCAGAGAAATTTGATAACTGGTCTCCTGAGCAGTTTCGTTTAACCGATGAGCAAATTCAGGCATGTGTGGACGCATTGGATGAATCAACTAAGCACGATATTGAATTCGCACAAACACAAGTACGTAATTTTGCACAGATCCAACGTGACTCAATGCACGATGTTGAAGTTGAAACGATGCCCGGTGTCGTACTAGGACACAAAAATGTTCCGGTAAACAGTGTTGGTTGTTACATCCCAGGAGGTAAATACCCATTGGTAGCCTCTGCGCACATGAGTGTTCTTACTGCAAAAGTCGCTGGTGTGAAACGCGTTATTGCTTGCGCTCCTCCTTTTAATGGTCAACCAAATGTAGCGATTGTTGCCGCTATGGCGATGGCGGGTGCAGACGAAATTTACTGCTTCGGTGGCGTTCAAGCGGTTGGGGCGATGGCTCTTGGTACCGAGACGATTGCCCCGGTCGATATGATTGTTGGTCCAGGTAATGCTTTTGTTGCAGAAGCAAAACGCCAACTGTTCGGTCGTGTTGGTATCGATTTGTTTGCTGGTCCAACAGAAACATTGGTTATTGCTGATGAAGAAGGTTGTGACCCTGAATTAGCCGCAGCGGACCTATTGGGTCAGGCTGAGCACGGTTATAACTCTCCAGCTGTTCTTTTGACGAACAGTGAAACATTTGCAAAAGAGACGGTAAAAGAAGTTGAGCGTCAGCTGACTATTCTTCCTACTGCTGAAATTGCAGGTAAGGCTTGGGAAAATTACGGACAAGTTATCCTTTGTGACAGCTATGAAGAGATGGTTGAAGTGGCCGATGATCTTGCTTCTGAGCACGTACAAGTTATGACAAAAGATCCTAAGTACTTCTTAGACAACATGACGAACTACGGTGCGTTGTTCTTAGGCCGTGAGACTAATGTTTCTTACGGTGATAAATGCATCGGCACTAACCACACTTTGCCAACGAATAAAGCAGCGCGTTACACGGGCGGTCTTTGGGTCGGTAAATTCATTAAAACGTGTACTTACCAGCGTGTAACAGAATCAGCGTCGTTGAAAGTCGGTGAATACTGCTCTCGCTTATGTGCACTAGAAGGTTTCGCTGGCCATAAAGAGCAAGCTGATATCCGTGTTCGTCGTTACAAAGAAAAATTGGTAGAGGCATAACATGACGAAACTTGCCTTAGTTACAGGCGGCAGTGGCGGCATTGGTGCCGCCATATGTCACAAGCTCGCGCAATCTGGCTACCGTGTTGTGTTTACCTACAACAGCAACGAAAGTGCAGCTCAAACGATCTTAGATACCTTGGAAGGCTCAGGCCACGCTATGTATCAGCTGAACGTTGAAGACAGTTCTGCAATTGGTGCGTTAGCGGCACAAGTTAAAGAGTCGTCAACTTCTTTAGACTTGTTAGTGAACTGTGCTGGCATGACCAAGTTTGTCGCGCACAGTGATTTAGGGTCACTCAATGATGAGCTGATAGATAAAATCTTCCGTGTAAACGTGCGAGCTCCATTCGCAATGGTACGTGCATTCGAACCTTTACTACGGAGCGCTAAAGGTTGCGTGGTGAACATCACTTCAATTGCGGCACAAACGGCAATGGGCAGTAACGTGGCTTACTGCGCGAGTAAGTCTGCAGTTGAGAATATGACGCGATCTTTAGCGCGTGCCTTGTCTCCTGATATTCGAGTGCTTGCAGTGGCTCCAGGCCTAGTGGACACCGAATTTGTCAAAGGTCTCGATGATGAGTGGCGTAACGCGCAAGAGCAATCAACACCGCTAAAACGATTGGCGAGTGATCTCGAGGTTGCGAATGCCGTTTATGCAGCAGCAGAACTACTGACATTTTCAACTGGTAACACCGTTGCAGTCGATGGTGGCAGGCCGTTAGGTAATTAATGTAAAGCTGCGGTTCGCGGCTTACGCACCTAACATCAGCGCTTTGGGGGGAATTAACTAGAGCGTAGGTTAGGTAAAAAGGAATTTAGAATGACCCTACAACATAAAATTAATAACAATTTAGTCCGCTACATGGAACTGATTCCTGGTACGAGTGCATTCATCGATGCGCGCACTCCAGGCAGCGATCTAAAAGATAACTTCTGCATTATTGGTGCCGGAGTCGCGGAAAGCAGTCGTCAGCATGTTCATATTCGTGAAACGGCTGGTTTTAACATCGGTGCAGCTGGTCAGCCTCCGGGTATCAAGAACTCTCTGCATTCACACCATACCGCAGAACTGTTCGTTGTCTTCAAAGGTCAATTCAGATTTTATTGGGGCAATGAGGGTGAAAATGAAGCTGTGTTGTCACATGGTGATGTTATCTCTATTCCTACTAACCTTTTCAGAGGTTTTGAGGTGGTAGGGCGCGATTACGGCTTTATGTATTCTGTGTTAGGTGGTGATAATTCCGGTGGTGGCGTGGTTTGGCACCCGAGTGTGATTACCGATAGCCAAGGTTACGGTTTATACCTGAAAGCAGACGGCACACTGGTTGATACCATTGACGGTGATACCGTTCCAAATGACTCCGATCTGATGCCACTGTTAACGGCAGATGAGCTTGGTCAATTTGATACCTACACGGCTGAACAGATGATGCCATTTGTTGCGCTGAAAAAGGATTACCGAGAAGTGTCGGGTGATTTTGACAAGCCTGGCGTTAAGCAGTTTGCGTTAACAGGACACCCATCATCTGGCTATGACTTCCAAGTTAAAAGCGTAGATGACGTGAGTATCATGGCTTATGAACTGACTGAAGGTGCGAGCATCCCAGTACATAAACGCAGTGAGAAGCAGGTGCTGATTAACTTTGAAGGTGACACTTTGTTAAACATCGTTCAAGACGGCGAGCAAGCACAAGTCGTCCTGACCACCGGTGATGTGTTCAGCGTTCCAGATGGCGCGTCATACAGCCTTGAAAACCTACGTGGGACTAGCTTTACTTATGTCGTTCTTGGTTCTGACCAACCACAAGCTTTGTAGGATAACGAATGATGAAACCAGAAGTACCACTATTATGGCTACCTGGTTTGTTGTGTGATGAAACGTTGTTCCAAGACGTCAATAAAGAGCTGCCCGACTGGGTGGCTCCTTTTACTTGTGACTTAGGAACGCAAACATCCATGCAAGCTTTGGCAAGGAAGGTCTTAGAAAATGCCCCTGAAAGCTTTGTTCTCGGTGGATTATCTATGGGGGGAATCCTCGCGTTTGAAGTGTTTAGACAAGCACCTGAGCGGGTGAAAGGCTTGATCTTAATGGATACTAATGCCGCCGATGAAAAACCGGAGGTTTCTGAAAAAAGAAATACTCTGGTAGATAAAGCAAAAGCCGGGGAGTTTGAATCGATAACACCTGATATTTTGATGCCAGTGCTCATTCACCCTAATCAGCTAGCGAACCAAATGCTTACTCAAAGAATCACGCAAATGGCGAATAACATCGGCATGGAAAGGTTTGAGGCTCACGCTCAGGCGTTGGCGACTCGTCCTGATGCGAGACCACTATTGGCCGATATTCAGGTTCCGACGTTGATCATTACTGGGAAAGATGACCTGTTATGCCCAATCGATAATCACCTGTTAATGGCAAAACACATAAAGCAGGTATCACTTCATGTAATTCCTGATTGTGGTCATCTATCGACAATGGAACAGCCTAAGGTGGTCGCGCATCATATTTGTAGCTGGTTTAAAGCAAGTCTGCCTGAATCTTTATAGTTAACGGCAGAAGCCGGTTTTTTATGAGTAGAGTGTCTTGTCACTCTACTTGAACATGAAAACCCTTTGCTGACTCATGATTCGTTTCCCATCTGTTGGGTCACAAACTCCACAAACCTATCCCTGAGTGGACTTTCACTCTTCCCATTCCATATCAATCCGACGGGCCAAGTGGCGTATTCACCTTCTAAAGTAATGAATTCCACATCGGTATTGCTAATGAACTGAGCACTGCTAGGTACAATGGTGAAGCCGATATTGGCAGAAACCAAGGCAAGCAGGGTCAGGATATCATCGGCTTCTTGCGTCTTTGATAAGTCGATTTTATTTGCAAGGCAATATTGTTGAATCTGTCTGTCTAATCCGGGGCCGCGATGTTGGGCAAGCTTTAGATAAGGCCATTTCGATAACTCAGAGACGACGAGATTTTTGCTTGGCGCTTGCTTGAGAAGATCTTTGTGTATCGCAATCACAAGCGAATCATTGAACAGTGTTAGGCTTTCTAAATCCGATGATTCTGGTATCCGATTGAAGCTGATATCGAGTTCATGGTTTGACAGTTCGTCCGTCTGTTGCTTGGAAGGTGTGTCATTTAACGTGATATGAACGTCTGAGTATCGTTGTTTATAAGCGGCAATAAGCTTGGGTGCTTCATGATATGTAGACACGCCAAAGCCAATGTTTAAATGCCCCTGAGTTCCGTTCACCACCGAGCCTGACAGTTGTTCAAACGCTTGCATTGAATGAACCAAACGTTGGGCTTCTGCCAGTAACGTTTTCCCCGCATGCGTGAGTTCTGCGCCATTCCTGCCACGAGAAAACAAAGATGCCCCAATGTTGGATTCAAGTCGTTGAATCTTTTTAGTGAGTGCCGATTGAGTGATGTAGAGCTGCTCTGACGCCAAACGGTAATTGCCCGATTTAGCGAGCTGACAAAATGCCTTCAGTAGATCAAATTCCATTCCAAATGCTCATTGAATTGAGAATATGTTTCATTATATGGAATTGAATTGATTTTTTATACTAGGTTCATACCAATCAGATAAAGCAAAGCTTGAGGACGAATCATGAAGAAAGACATCAAAGTAGCGTCGGTTCAATTTAACCACCACGCAGGTGATAAGGCGTATAACTTATCGGTTATAGAGCAATACGTTCAAAAGGCTGTGGACAGTGACGTGGAGATCATCAGTTTTCCTGAGATGTGCATCACTGGCTACTGGCATGTGTCTGCTTTATCTCGCGATGAAATTGAAGTGCTAGCGGAACCCGTACCAAGCGGTGAATCCACTCAAAAACTCATTTCGTTGGCAACGCAATTTGGCATGAGCGTTGGCGCGGGCTTGATAGAGCAGGGTACTGATGGCGAGTTATACAACAGCTACGTATTTGCAATGCCTAATGGCGAGGTGCAGAAACATCGTAAACTGCATACCTTCGTTAGCCCTCACATGAGCAGTGGAGACCAATACACGGTGTTCGATACGCCGCATGGCTGCAAAGTCGGTATCTTGATTTGTTGGGATAACAACTTGGTTGAGAACGTTCGAATCACCGCATTGAAAGGCGCCGATATTTTGATTGCGCCACACCAAACGGGCGGTTGTCATTCACGAAGCCCGAATGCGATGAAGCGAATTGACCCTGAATTATGGTTTAACCGAGATGAAAACCCAGAGGCGATTCGTGCTGAAATGCAGGGCAAGAATGGACGCGAGTGGTTAATGCGTTGGTTGCCTGCAAGAGCGCACGACAACGGTATGTTTGTGGTGTTTAGTAATGGTGTCGGCGTTGATATGGATGAAGTAAGAACAGGCAATGCGATGATCCTCAGCCCTTATGGTGAAATCATTGCTGAGACCGATAGTGTTGATAACGATATGGTGATTGCAGAGCTAAAAGCAGAAGAGTTAGACATGTGTACTGGCAGACGCTGGATTCGTGGACGTAAGCCAGAATTATATCATTCACTCACACAACCTCTTGGTCATGAACTTGATCCGCACCAAGCGCGTTTTGCTGAAAAATAATGGTGTAAACGCTGGTGGAAAAGGATGTACTAGGGACGGTTGAAAGGGAGGGGAAGCTGGAAAGGAGAGAAGGGTTCCTGATGTAGTCTACCCACTTAAACTGTTTTTAAGTGGGTAGACTATTTACACATCAAGCACTAAGCACTAAGCGTTAAGCATCTAAGTTTTATTCTCAGTGTCGAGTGCGAGAAGACATCGAGTTCTGATGCGCGAAGCTGAGCAACGGCTTTTGCGAGTTCAAGCTGAGCTTGTGCAAAGTTGATGTCTACATTGCCCTTATTGATATTTTCTAGAGCGGCATATTTCGCTTCTTCTGCGCGAGCGCGGTCAATATCTTGGCCGTGCAAGGCAGTATCGGCTAACACCGTTACCACATCCGGCTGAACTTCTAGCATCCCGCCAGAAACATAAAGCACTTGCCCCTCTGATTTAGGGTCTGTGACAAACACTGTCACGCCTGGCTTTATTTTACTGAGAAGCGGGGAGTGACCGGGGCGGATCCCCAGCTCACCATCAGCGCCAGAAACGGCTAGGGCATACGCTGGACCTGAAAACAGCGTACCTTCCGCACTTACAATATTAAGTTGAAATGTATTATCTGTAATTCCGATAGCCATGGTGCACCTACCTCTTAGAGTGATTTTGCTTTGTTAAGCACTTCGTCGATAGAACCACAGTACAAGAATGCTTGCTCTGGGATATCGTCATATTCGCCGCCTAACAGGCCTTTAAAGCCTCTTAGTGTTTCGCTTAGCGGTACAAATACACCTTTCTGACCGGTAAACACTTCGGCTACGTGGTAAGGCTGAGTTAAGAAACGTTCAATCTTACGAGCGCGAGATACGGTCTGTTTGTCTTCAGTCGACAGCTCATCCATACCAAGAATCGCGATGATGTCTTTTAGCTCTTTGTAGCGTTGTAGCGTTGTTTGGACTTTTTGTGCAATGTCGTAGTGCTCTTGACCAACCACAAGCGGGTCCAATTGGCGAGATGTTGAATCCAATGGGTCGATTGCAGGGTAGAGGCCTAATGCAGCGATATTACGAGACAGTACAACGGTCGCATCTAAGTGAGCAAAGGTTGTTGCTGGTGATGGATCGGTCAAGTCATCCGCAGGTACGTAAACCGCTTGGATAGACGTGATAGAACCTTGTCTAGTCGAAGTGATACGCTCTTGAAGCACACCCATCTCTTCAGCGAGTGTTGGTTGGTAACCTACTGCTGAAGGCATACGACCTAACAGTGCTGACACCTCAGTCCCCGCAAGCGTGTAACGGTAGATGTTATCAATGAACAACAGTACGTCACGACCTTCATCACGGAAGCGCTCAGCCATAGTCAGGCCTGTAAGTGCAACACGTAGACGGTTTCCCGGTGGCTCGTTCATTTGGCCGTAAACCATGGCTACTTTGTCTAGTACACCCGCTTCTTTCATCTCGTAGTAGAAGTCGTTACCTTCACGAGTACGCTCACCAACACCGGTAAATACAGAGAGACCTGAGTGGGCTTTTGCGATGTTGTTGATAAGCTCCATCATGTTGACGGTTTTACCTACGCCAGCACCACCGAACAGACCAATTTTACCGCCTTTTGCGAACGGACAAATAAGGTCGATAACCTTAACGCCGGTCTCAAGAAGTTCAGTGCTGTTTGCTTGTTCTTCATAAGAGGGTGCTTCACGGTGAATTTCGTAGCTTTCTTTCTGACCGATTTCACCACATTCATCGATAGGCTGACCAAGAACGTTCATGATACGGCCTAAGGTTTCTTCGCCCACAGGAACGGTGATTGGAGAACCTGTGTTTTCAACAGTTAGGCCGCGGCGCAAGCCATCTGACGTACCCATTGCAATACAACGAACGATACTGCCACCCAGTTGTTGCTGAACTTCCAATACGAGAGAGCTTGCTTCCTCGCTCGTCACTTTCAATGCATCATACACGCGTGGGCTGTTGCCGCCGCTGAACTCGACGTCTACCACCGCGCCGATAACTTTAACTATTTTTCCAACACTCATCTCTAAATCCTCAAATTCTATTCTTAACCCACTCTTTTCTGCCCTTAGACAGCTTGAGCTCCTGAGACTATTTCACTCAGTTCTTGGGTAATGGCAGCCTGTCGCGCTTTGTTGTATACCAACTGCAAATCATCGATGAGTTGGCCTGCGTTATCGGTCGCCGCTTTCATGGCCACCATTCGGGCTGCTTGCTCACAGGCAATGCTCTCTACGATGCCTTGATACACTTGCGATTCAATGTATCGATGTAACAGCTCAGAGAGGATGTCTCTTGGTGCTTGTTCGTAGATGTAGTCCCAACGACGTGCTTTTTTCGCGCCTCCATCGGCCTCAGAATCTGAAGGGTGGGGCAGCAACTGCAAGGTCGTTGGTTCTTGAACCATGGTGTTGATGAACTGGTTATACACGAGATACAAACTGTCGATTTTTTCGTCGTCGTAATGCCCTAGCATCGCGTTAACCGTACCTAAAATGTCTTCTAATTTAGGCGCGTCACCAAGGCCTGACGTTTGCGCGATAACATTGCCGCTGCGTTGGAAAAATGAGATAGCTTTTGAACCAATTAAGGTCGTTTCTACTTCAACGCCTTTGGTACGCCACATCTCCATTTCTTCTAACACTTTCTTGAACAAATTCGAGTTCAAGCCACCACATAAGCCTCGATCGGACGAAATAATGATGTAAGCAACGCGTTTTGGTTCACGCTGTTGAAGGTAGGGGTGCTGGTATTCCAGCGACCCTGATGCGACATGAGAGATAACTTTGCGCATGTTCTCGGCATATGGACGTGTTAGCGTCATATTGTCTTGAACCTTACGCATCTTACTTGCCGCAACCATCTCCATTGCACTGGTGATTTTCTGAGTGTTACTAACACTGCCTATCTTGGTGCGAATTTCTTTAGTATTTGCCATTATCTGCTCCTAATTTGTTTTGATTTCCAGCCAACAAACCGGAGCGTTTACCAAGCTTTCAACGCTACAAAGTCACCGAGAAGCTTTGCAAGAGCGCCATCAATTTCATCGTTGTAATCACCATTTGCGTTGATGGTGTCGAACAACTCTGGGTTTTGACCTTTCGCGTAAGCAATTAACTCTTCTTCAAAACGTGCAACTTTGTGCAACTCTACGTCAGCCAAATAGCCTTTTTCTGCTGCGTAGATAACCGTTGCTTGCTCAGCGACAGACATCGGCGAGTATTGCTTTTGTTTCATCAGTTCGGTTACTCGCTCACCATGATCAAGCTGCTTGCGCGTCATGTCGTCTAGGTCAGAAGAGAACTGAGCAAATGCCGCTAGCTCACGGTATTGAGCTAACGATGTACGAATACCACCAGACAGTTTCTTGATGATCTTGCACTGCGCTGCACCACCCACACGAGATACCGAGATACCTGGGTCAACAGCAGGACGTAGACCTGAGTTGAATAGTTGGGTTTGTAGGAATACCTGACCATCAGTAATTGAGATTACGTTGGTTGGTACAAACGCCGATACGTCACCCGCTTGAGTTTCAATGATCGGAAGCGCGGTTAATGAACCTGTTTGGCC
This sequence comes from Vibrio sp. QJM3NY_15, assembly GCF_057785995.1. NCBI lineage: Bacteria > Pseudomonadati > Pseudomonadota > Gammaproteobacteria > Vibrionales > Vibrionaceae > Vibrio > Vibrio sp. QJM3NY_15. The sequence continues at coordinate 1,874,138 of NZ_CM173518.1, read as the reverse complement.
TTTCACTTCACCATTTGTGAACTTCTCAACGTATTCCGCATTTACTCGTGCCGCACGTTCTAGTAGGCGTGAGTGGAGGTAGAATACGTCGCCAGGGAAGGCTTCACGACCCGGTGGGCGTTTAAGTAGCAATGAGATTTGACGGTAAGCGACGGCTTGTTTTGATAGGTCATCGTAGATAATCAGTGCATCTTCACCGCGGTCACGGAAGTATTCACCCATGGTGCAACCCGCATAAGGAGCAAGGTATTGAAGAGCGGCTGATTCTGATGCTGATGCAACAACAACGATGGTGTTTTTAAGCGCATCGTGGTCTTCGAGTTTACGAACAACGTTTGCGATAGTAGAGGCTTTCTGGCCAATAGCCACGTAAACACATTTGATGCCAGAATCTTTCTGATTGATGATCGCATCGATAGCTAACGCTGTTTTACCAGTCTGACGGTCACCGATGATAAGTTCACGTTGACCACGACCGATAGGCACCATGGTATCAACGGCTTTATAACCGGTTTGAATCGGCTGATCGACGGACTTACGCTCGATTACGCCGGGTGCAATTACTTCTACAGGGTCGAGTCGGTCACAACTCACTGGGCCTTTGCCATCGATTGGCTCACCTAGTGTGTTCACTACACGGCCAAGAAGTCCATTACCTACGGGTACTTCCAAGATACGACCTGTCCCTTTCACTTTCATACCTTCCGAGAGGTCAGTGTAGGGACCCATAACCACGGCACCGACTGAGTGCGTGTCAAGGTTAAGAGCAAGAGCGTATTTGCCACCTGGAAGCTCGATCATCTCACCCTGCATGACATCCGCAAGGCCGTTTATGGTAATGATGCCGTCACGAACCGAGACTATAGTGCCTTCGTTGCGAGCTTCGGTGCTCACATTAAATTTCGAGATGCGATCTTTAATCAGATCGCTGATTTCATTTGAATTTAATTGCATAATTGTTACCTATCTCGCGTGAAGTTGATGAGCCAATCGGTTAATTGATGTGTTCAAAGAACCATCGATGACGGTTTCACCCGCCTTGATTACGATCCCGCCAACCAGCGAGTCATCAATAACCTGTTCCATTTCAACCTGACGCTCTAATTTCTTCTCAAGTGCAGCAGTGAGTGATGTAACTTGATCTTGTGTAAGCAATTCTGAACTGGTGACAGTGACAGGGATTACACGTTCATGTTCGTCCTTTAGGTCGCTGAACAAGTTAAACAAGTCTCTGATCACTGCAAGACGGCCATTCTCAGCCAAGACTTTAATGAGATTAATGACGTGGTCATCAACAAGTCCTTGGCAAACGTGAATGATGAGATTGACCAGTTCTTCAGATTGCTGTGTGTGAACACCTTCTGCTGATGAAATCTGCTTAGCGATCGTTTCTTCTTCCGCTACCGTCACCAGAATGGACAGCATTGAGTGCCACTCTTGTAACTTGTTTTCACCTAAAGCAAAGTCGAACGATGCTTTAGCGTAGGGATGAGCAATATTGGTGTAATCTGACATATTGCCTCCGTTTAGAGTTCGCTTATCATTTGATCAACTAACGCTCGGTTCGTTTCAGAATCTAGGTTTTTGCTGATCAATTTCTGTGCACTTTGAATAACAGCGTCTGCCATATCCGCCTGAAGTTCACGGCGTAACTTTTGACGTTCGCCTTCTAGCTCAGCTCTACCTTGCTCTAAGATGCGCGCTTTTTCTTGCTCACCTTCTTGGTGAGCTAAGGTGATGATTTCGTTGCGGCGTTTTTTGCCTTGCTCAATCAGTTCGGTCACATTTTTTTTCGCATCTGCGACGAGTTGTGCGCCATTTGATTTTGCTAGTTCTAGCTCTTTCGCTGCATTCTCTGAGTGGCGTAAACCATCAGCGATTTCTTTTTGGCGCTCGTCTAACATCGCGGTGAGAGGGGGCCATACATATTTCATGCATAGCCAAACAAAAATCACGAATGAGATTGCTTGACCAAACATGCTGGCATTTAAATTCATACCTTCCTCACTAAATCTTGATTATTTACAAATCGATCTTTTCAAAGCTTTTAATTAAGCAACGGCAAAGATGATGTATAGACCGATACCAACACCGATCATCGGTACAGCATCCACAAGGCCCATCATGATGAAGAATTGAGTACGAAGCATTGGAGTAAGGTCTGGTTGACGAGCAACACCTTCAAGGTATTTACCTGCTAAGTTACCAATACCAGATGCTGCACCCGCTGCACCTAAACCGATCAGTAATGCACCTGCTACATATAAAACTGCGCTTACGATATCCATTTGTATCTCCGATAAATAATTTGTTAGTTAATTTTTAGTTATTAATTAATGGTGTTCTTCTGTTGCCATTGCTAAATAAACAACGGTCAGTACCATAAATATAAATGCTTGCAAGAATACGATTAATATGTGGAATAAGGCCCATGGAACACTGAGTGCCCATTGCATCCACCAAGGCATTAGTGCGATAAGGATGAATATCATCTCGCCTGCATACATATTTCCGAATAATCGTAAGCCTAGTGATATTGGCTTTGAAATTAATGTTATTAATTCAAGAACGAAGTTAACAGGATATAAAAGAGGGTTATCAAATGGCTGAGTAGTGAGCTCTTTGATAAAGCCTTTCAAACCTTTATTTTTCAACGTATAAGTTAACAGTAGAATAAACACACCGAGTGCCATCGACATTGGGATATTTACATCCGCTGTCGGTAGATCTCTAAAGTGTTCTAAACCCATTACACGAGTTAACCCTGGTATTAAATCAATTGGTAATAGGTCGACTGCATTCATTAACAACACCCAAACAAAAGTGGTTAATGCCAGTGGTCCTATTAATTTATCCTCCGCTTGGAAAATCTCTTTGACTAGGTTGTTAACGAAATCAAAGATAAGCTCGATAAAACATTGAAAACGACCTGGAACACCGCTAGTGCCCTTGGTCACTACATATCGAAAAGCTCCAATAAACAATAATCCCGTAATCCAAGATATCAACATTGAGTCAATGTTGAACGCCCAGAAACCATCACCTGTAGTTAAGAAGGTTAAGTGATGCTCTATGTATTCGTGAGCGGTAGTGACTTGATCCATACTACACGTACTCCGATCTTGTAGAGGCAGTAATAAATGGTGTTAAGAAGTACCCAATCATTGTGAAAATGTATGCGTATAATATTACTGGGTTATCCAATTTAAAAAACTGGAATGCCAAGATAAACATTAAGAACGTATAGGTTATTTTCACGACACGACTCATTTGCATTAAGTCACGTAAACTATAATTAGGATTCTTGTGCACCTTTAGGCTTGCATATATAAAACCAAACAGCGGTGGTAACATCGCGATTACGACACCCAAAGCTGAAGACTCCATATCTACTTTATTACCAAAAAACACTTCATATAAAACTACACCGACGGCTAATACTATTTGGCAGAGAACAACTCTTTTAGCAGCAACAAGGATGTCGCTACTTATCCCATTAAGCCTCATAATAAAACCCTATATTTAACAGTGTAAGTTAATATAAAACACAGTTTGAATATGTTTTGTTACTAGCACTTACTTGTTAATAGCAATTTGACTTGTTAACAAAGAAATAATCTTTCTGGCTTTATATTTCCTGACGAAATTAAACGATAAAAACTAATTCGCTATCGTTCCGACAAAATATAAACTACGCCTAAAATTATGTGATCAAAACGACAAAAATCGACATCAATAATTCCATTTTTGAAATGAGTGTTTTTCATTTATGAAAGTAATAGTTGAATAACTTTATTCATGAAAATTTTAAATGCTTTATTTTCAGCGGAAAGGGGCGTTTTTATGTGAAAATGTTAGACGTAAATTTGGCAAGTTACGATCTTATCAATTAAGCATATTCAAACACTTAGCGTCATTTATAAGTTGATTATTGAGTGCCATTCTACAAGTGGATAAAGTCAGTTTTAGTCAGCGATGAAAGCCTTCGTGCATTGAGTTATTTATCTATACGGCGTTCTCTATCTGGAAGTGATTATTTTTCAAAATAGTTTGTCACGACTTCATTCTTAACGTCTTTCAAGCGATTCGAAACGGATAAATCGGCGTTTAAGATGAATATGATGGAAGAAATTCAACTCCTCACATGGATGTAAGGAGCTGAAGATAGGGCAAAAATCTGAAGGTTAGGGCCCTAAGCCCAAGATAGAAAGACCAAAGTCTGGAGATTCGAGCTGAAATTTCTTGATGTGTTGCTCTAACAACCGCTTTTTAAGCAAACAAACTCAATCATGCCCCTCTATTAGTCCTCATAACTTAAATATTGAATACATAAGTCATGAAAAGCCTGCGCTTGTGGCGAGATCGTACGATCAGACAATCTGAAAATACCGATTTGACGCTGTAAAGGCGGGTCAATCAACGGAATCCACACCAAGCGGGTTTCATTGGTTGGGAAAGCCAGTTTAGGCAGCGTGGTCACGCCTATCCCGAGCTCTAACACCGAAAACAACGAAGTAATGTTTTCGACTGAATACAAAGCTTGTTCGCTGAGCATTCTTGCAGGCGTTGGGTCAAGTAGGGTACAAGTCCCGTTGCGAATGAAGGGTTGTTTTAACAAAGTTTGCCATTCTATTCCCTCTCGTTGAGAGGCGATGGGGTTGTCCTTGAGGCAGACCACACCGATAGGATCTGAGAGTAATGGCGTGAAATCGATGCTCTCTTCTTCTAAATGGGAGCTGTTTCCGAGGGCAACATCCACCTCTCCAGACAGTAATCTTGCTTCTACGCCCGCCGCGTTATCATCAATCAAGCTTACCTCAACATTCGGGTACTGTTCACAAAAAGCCCCTAAAACACTAGGGATTAATTTTGCCGCTACTGATGGCACGCTTGCTATTCGAACTCTTCCTTGTTGTCCTGCCGCGGCTGCGCGTAGGTCATTGTCTAATGCTTTGTAAACATTCAGGAATTGAATGATTTTTGGCAGGCATATTTCCCCGAAAGGTGTCAGGGTTGATTTGTTGCCTGTTTCAAACAGTGGCTGACCAAGTATTTTTTCTAGCTCTTTTATCGACGTAGAAAGTGCCGCTTGCGAGCGATTTGCGCGGTGAGATGCTGCTCGAAATCCGCCTTCTTCGACCACTAAAACAAAATGTTTTAACTGTTGTAGCTTAATACTCATGGCACTGATCCTTCTCTAGCCCTTGCTATACCTTACATTTCGCAAGGTGATAGATTTTATTTATCAAATGCACAAAATTTACCGTTAGATTTATCAGTCGTCAAGGTGCAGTATTTAACCATCTTGAAACATAGTTGTTACAAAGTTGGATGGAATCGTGAACGCACAAACTAAAAAACACCCAGTAAAAACCGAGCTTTTCGCTTCAAAAGCACCACTAGAGTGGGCAATCGTTAATAACGGAACTCTATACACAGCGCAGATTCCAATTGATGAAACTGGCGCAGTAGTAGAAGGCGGTATCGAAGCGCAAACGCGTCAGACTTTTAACAACCTTGTTCATACGTTGGAGTGTGCAGGCGAATCTATGGATTCAGTGCTGCAAGTTCTGATTTACGTGACAGACCGTGAATATCTAAAAACGGTAAACAGCGTATACGGAGAATACTTCAATGCACCTTATCCAAACCGTGCTGCGGTCGTCGTTGCAGGGTTGGCAAGAGAAGAAATGTTGGTTGAGTTCGTGGTTTACGCATCAGCCTCTCAACCTGAATAAAGATACTGTGAACTGAGGCAATTTGCGGATTAAAGCTATTTGTCTGTAAAGATCTTTATTGATACAAGCGTCTTGGTTCAGTTTTAGATACAAGATTTAAACGTTATTTCTTATATAAATTAACGTTTTATTCATTAATCAGATGGTTGCCAGGCTCAAACGCAACCTAACCGTTACAAGGACAGAATGATGACTCAATTACAGAATGTTCAAGCAGAAAACGCACTTTACATTGGCGGCGAATGGCAAGCGGGTGTAAGCACCGTTGCGAACATTAACCCATCAGATATTTCTGAAAACATCGGTAACTTTGCACAAGCAAGTGCTGACCAAGTTCAACAAGCGATTTCAGCGGCGAAGCACGCTCAACCAGAGTGGGAAAAAACGCCGATTGAACGTAAGCAAGCAGTACTTCAAGCGATTGGTGATGAGCTGATTGCACGTTGTGATGAGCTAGGTACGTTGCTTTCTCGTGAAGAAGGTAAGCCTTTTGCTGAAGGTCGTGGCGAAATTTACCGTGCAGGTCGATTCTTCCAGTACTTTGCGGCTGAAGTGCTTCGTCAAATTGGTGACAACGCAGAATCAGTACGCCCAGGCGTTTCTGTCGAAGTGACTCGTGAAGCGGTGGGTGTTATCGGCATCATCTCTCCTTGGAACTTCCCAACAGCAACAGCAGCTTGGAAAATCGCTCCAGCATTGGCTTTCGGTAACAGCGTTATCTGGAAACCAGCAAACCTAACACCAGCAAGTGCGGTTGCGTTAACCGAGATTATCCACCGTCAAGGCATGCCGGCAGGCACGTTCAACCTTGTTCTAGGTAGCGGTTCGAAAGTAGGTGATGCACTGATCAACTCTAAAGAAGTGAACGGTGTGAGCTTTACTGGTTCTGTTGATACAGGTCGTAAGGTTGCGGCGGCTACAGCGCCAAACTTCGTTCGTTGCCAATTAGAAATGGGCAGTAAGAACGCACTTGTGGTTGCTGATGATGCTGATATCCAAACAGCTGTTGATGCGACTATCGCAGGTTCATTCTCTGGCGCAGGTCAAAAATGTACAGCATCTTCTCGTCTAGTGGTTATGGATGGCATTCACGACCAATACGTTGAAGCACTAATCAAGCGTATGAGCGAGCTTAAAGTGGGTCACGCACTAGAAGACGGCGTATTCATGGGCCCTGTTGTCGATGGTAACCAACTTGAAGCAAACCTAGGTTGGGTTGAGAAAGCACGTCAAAGCGGCGGTGAGCTAGCATTTGGTGGCGAACGCCTAAGCATGAAACACGAAGGCTTCTACATGTCTCCAACGCTGTTCTTGAATACTAAGAACGATTGGGAAGTGAACCAAGAAGAAGTGTTTGCACCAATGGCAAGCGTGATTCGTGTAGCTGACCTAGAAGAAGCTATCGCGACAACAAACGATACTCGCTTTGGTCTAACGGGCGGCATCATTACTCAAAGCCTACGTACTAGCGCAATGTTCAAGCAACAAGCGCAAACAGGTTGTGTGATGGTGAACCTACCAACAGCAGGCACTGATTACCACGTACCGTTTGGTGGTCGTAAAGAGTCTAGCTTCGGTCCTCGTGAGCAAGGTCAGTACGCGAAAGAGTTCTACACAGTCGTGAAGACAGCTTACCAGCGTCCTTACTAATCAACTCTCTATATAAGAATTGGATAGCTGAGGATATTAAGTCCCAAGCTATCCAGCTATCGAATTGGCCTGATTCACAGAGTCAGGCCAACATCCCAACCAAAGCAGCAAACGAAATTAGACAAGTGATTTAACCCATTTTTGAAAACATGTTATTTGAGCGTGTTTTCAAAACCGAGCTAGAACACTGAGCTTTCAATAGGAGTGGTTATGTACCAGCAACGGATTGTTATAGATGGATTGCAATACTGCAATTGGAACAGAGAATATTTCCAAACACTAAAGGCGAGCGGCATTACAGCAGTTCACGCTACCGCGGTTTACCACGAGACAGCTCGTGAAACCTTATCTCGCTTTGCAGAATGGAACTTAAGATTCGAGCAGAATGCAGACATTATCATGCCGATTCATTCAATGGCTGATGTTGAAACTGCAAAAGCGACAGGCAAAGTCGGCATTTTTCTAGGTGCTCAAAACTGTTCTCCAATCGATGATGAGATTGGTCTTATCGAAGTAATGCGTCAGCAAGGTCTTTTGATCATGCAGCTTACTTACAACAACCAGAGCTTATTGGCGACGGGTTGCTACGAGAAGAACGACACAGGCATCACGCGCTTTGGTAAGCAAGCGATCGAAGAGATGAACCGAGTGGGCATGATCATCGATATGTCTCACAGTGCCGAGCGTTCAACGCTTGAGGCGATTGACCTATCTTCTCGTCCTATTTGTATCAGCCATGCGAACCCAACGTTTGCTCATGATGCACTACGAAACAAATCAAATGATGTGATTAAAGCCCTAACCGCACGCGGTGGCCTAATCGGATTCAGCTTGTACCCATTCCACCTACCAAATGGCAGCCAATGTACGTTGGAAGATTTCTGCCAAATGGTTGCGACGACCGCTGACATGGTTGGCGTAGAACACCTAGGTATTGGTAGTGACCTATGCTTAAACCAACCTCAAGCCGTTCTTGAATGGATGAGAAATGGTCGTTGGTCTAAAGCAATGGACTACGGTGAAGGCTCTGCGAACAACTCAGGTTGGCCAGATGCGTTGCCTTGGTTCTGTGGTAGTGCGGGTATGGAAAATATTTATAACGGATTGATGCGCCATGGTTTCAGCGAGTCTGAAGCTGGGCAAGTCTTGGGAGAAAACTGGTTTAACTTCTTGAAAGATGGCCTAGAGCCTCAAAGCAAGGGTTAGGTGCTTTCTCACTAGTAATCATTGAATTAGCAGCCTTCTAATTAACCTTCATTTAGAAGTGCTGTTGTAACCAATTTAACTATTCAAAAGGAACAACGGTCTATTTCGCAACGCGGTAACCCAAACATGGATTAGCCTGCCCAACACAAAAAACAATAGGGCAGGTGTTAAATACACCTCTTGTAGTCATCATTAAAATGACAGCTGCAAAGAAACCTCTGGAGTCAGAGTATGTCTGATTTAACCAATAGCGTGAAATCTTCAAACGTAAATGCGGGTCAAGCAAACACAGCAAGCAAAAAACCTCAGTCTGAATCTACTTCAGACAAATTAGGACTAACCAACCCAGCACTTTGGTACAGCGGCGGTTTTATCGCTCTGTTCGTAACACTTGCTTTGTTTGACGGGGAGCTACTCTCTACCCTAGTAAACACGGGCTTTGCATGGTCTGTAAAAGTGTTCGGCCCTTATTGGCAAATGCTTCTTCTTCTGACTTTTCTTATTGGTCTTGGCCTGGCGGCAGGGCGAACAGGCAAGGTTATCCTAGGCGGCATCGCGAAACCTGAAATGGATGGCTTCCGTTGGATGGCTATCATCTTCTGTACGTTACTTGCGGGTGGCGGTGTATTTTGGGCAGCAGCAGAGCCTATCGCACACTACGTTAACCCACCGCCGTTGTATGGCGCACAAGAAAACGCACAGCAAGGCGCAGTGAATGCGTTATCACAATCATTCATGCACTGGGGTTTCCTCGCATGGGCAATTGTGGGCAGCTTAACGTCTATCGTGGTTATGCACCTTCACTACGACAAAGGTTTGCCTCTTAAACCTCGTATTTTGCTTTACCCAGTTTTGGGCGAAAGAGCACTGAAAGGCCATACCGGCGCACTGATTGATGCATGTTGTATTGTCGCTGTAGCGGCGGGTACTATCGGTCCGATTGGTTTCTTAGGCTTGCAAGTCAGCTACGCTCTGAACGAATTGTTTGGTATTCCAGATGGCTTCACAACACAACTAATCATCATCTTGTTCGCTATCGTGCTTTACACATTGTCGGCATTAAGTGGTCTTAACCGCGGAATGCAAATGCTAAGCCGTTACAACGTAATTTTAGCAATGGCATTGATGGTTTACATCCTTATCTTCGGTCCAACGAACTTCATCTTCAATGGCTACATTCAAGGTGTAGGCAGCATGATAGATAACTTCATCCCAATGGCAACATACCGTGGTGATGAAGGTTGGTTAAGCTGGTGGACGGTGTTCTTCTGGGGTTGGTTCTTAGGTTACGGCCCAATGATGGCAATCTTCATCGCTCGTATTTCACGCGGTCGTAGTATTCGCCAATTGGTATCAACCATTAGCCTTATCGCACCGTTTGTAACTTGCTTCTGGTTCACGATTGTTGGTGGCTCTGGTCTTGCGTTTGAAATTGCAGATCCAGGCAGCGTAAGTAAAGCGTTCGAAGGCTTCAACTTACCAGGCGCACTACTGGCGGTAACTCAGCAGCTACCTATGCCGATGCTTATCTCTATTCTGTTCTTGATCTTAACCACGATCTTCATCGTAACGACCGGTGACTCGATGACTTACACCATCAGTGTGGTTATCAGTGGTGAGACAGAACCGAATGCAATTATTCGTACTTTCTGGGGTGTGATGATGGGGGTAACAGCGTTGATTCTGATTTCCCTAGGTTCTGGCGGTATTTCAGCGCTGCAATCGTTCATTGTTATCACAGCGGTACCGGTGTCCTTAATCTTACTGCCATCGCTCTGGAATGCGCCTCAAATCGCAATCAAGATGGCAAAAGAACAGGGTTTTTAAAAAGCTGGTTTTTTTAAAGAAAAGAGCTCTGTGAGGCAAGATCTCTGTAAAAAAGAGACTGTAAGAAATTAAATAAGAACAAATCAGCCTTTGAAAGAAGGCTGATCCAAAATTCCGAAAGGAACAGCAAACCCGAACTGGTGAAAATACATCGGACGGCAAAGTATTTAGGTCAATCGATCTAGTCAGGACAAATAATAAGGGGTGAGCTCGCTTGCCCCACATAACGTGAAAGCTAACCAGCATACTGTAACAACGAATGCTTCAAATGACGGCAACGATCGGTTCTGAATGGCTAGCAAAATCCTATAACTATAAGGTGGTGAGCAAAATGGATGCACATCGTTCTACCTACACTGAATCAGCATTACGTGACGCAACAGTCGTCATGGCACCGGAAAGGCTAGGTGCGATGCACCAAACACGCATCAGCTTCGTGAGAACTCTGATTCGTAAAATGGCGCAGCAAGAATGGAAAGTGACAAAACATGAATGGCAATTAGACGCTCAGGGTTTTGGTCATGTTATCTATAAGCTAGCAACGCCAAACCATGTTTATCATTTGGTTGTTTTTTGCGATGAAATTGCAGATGACGAACGAAATGACCGTGTAATAGCTGAAAAGTGGGACGTAACGTTTGCGCTTGTTCTTGGTGATGTTGATGTCACCCTGCTTGAAAGACTTCGTGCGAATGTACCGCTTCAAGAAGCCGGCCGTAATCCTAACAATGTGCTTGTTTTAGCGCGTGCAAACAAAAGTGTACGTGTGTTTGAACATATCGTTAGTCACTTGGCTAAAGGTGTTCAACCAACGCCCAAAGAACTGGCTGAAGTAGGCTACATCCTGCGAACCACTGCCGTTTATGGTAATGGCAAATTTGGCATCGCTGACTTTAAAATCTTAGAAAAAAATGAAGATTTCAATCAGTCGTTCAGTGCACAAATGTGTGCGGTTTATATGCTGCGTGAGTTCAGCCTAGATTGGGTTCATTACCTAGCAGAACAACAAGGCGGCGAACAAGCGATTGCTTTACATCGTGGATTACAACGCTACCTAGGCGTTGGTAACGCGACAGGCTTAGGCATGGCGCCATACCTGATTAACCACCCAAGTATTGTCGATCAGTGGATGACAACCCGTGAACATGCATTGGCGGACGTGTTGTCCAGTCAGACTGATACGGCGTTGATTGAGCCACTGCGTACATTAGTTAAAAAAGCGATTTGTCATTTAGAACAAGTCGTTACCATCAATGAAACACAGCAAGAGCTAAACAAAGCTGCTGTTGATGATTTGAAAGAAACAGAGCAATCGCTAGAAACGTCTGTCAGCCAGTGTGATACATGGGCGCAGTTAGTCGAGCAATCAAAGCAAATGAGTATGGAAGCCCAAGAAATCCTTATCTCATGCTTGATGGAATTGTACCCAGAATTAGTGGACGCCCATCAAGAGCAAATGAATTGCAGCGAAACACTGTCGCTTCCTAGCGGCAAAAAGATTCAAGACCTTCTGGTTGTATTAGAAGAAAAGTACCGTTGGGCGATCACGACCGACTTTACTGAAGCAGAAAACAACTACTGGTTCTGGTATCGCTCTCAAGACAAAGAAGAGCCAAGGCTCGGAGTTCGAGGCGAAGAGTTGGGTGAAGAGCGTGAATTGCCGTTGGATATCGGTCGTCAAGCTTACCGTTTGTACCATGCTTTATTGCAATTTGCGCCTGAGCTTTCATTGGCCGAATTCCTTGTTAAACAGCCGCAACACCGTGCAATCGCGCGCCGTGTGTGGACGCTGGGTAACAAAGCGATGGGCGACATTCAAATGAATGTGTTGCACCAAGATTCACCACCAATGCACTTGTTGCGCTGTAAGCTTGCGATGTTTGGTGCGACTAAGTTTGATCCTCGCTCAGATCGCTGGGTACGAGTGACGTTTTTCCAAGGTGCGCCACTGCTTGATGAAATTCATCAGGACGAATGGGTGTTCCCAGTCTTACCAAGTGAAGCACCAAGTGAAGCAGAGCTCGCTGACTCACAAAAAGCTACTACAAATATCAACGCTCAACATGGAGGTAAATCGTTATGATCGTTTCTCACAATGAACTGGTAGCGGCCGTTAATAAAGCCTTTTTAGGTATGCGTCGTACATGTGGTGAAGCTGATGTGATAGCGAACATGGTGGCAGATTTACAAATGGTGGGTTTGGATGGTGTTCGTCATTTTAACAATGCGAGCAACTTCATTGGGCTAGAAGACGATTGCCCTGTAGACATTCAAGTACGCAGCGATAACACGGTTGAAGTCGACCTGCATAAGGCGAGTTTAGCGTGCCACCTGCCAGTGGTGATGGATTACGCCATTGAAAAAATGGTCGGTAAAAAGACGCTGAGAATTGAGCTAAATAACTGCCACAACCGTTGGTTGGCGTACAGCGAGCTTGTAAAACTGGCAGCAAAAGGTATTGCGTGCATGGCACGTTGGGATAACGGCTCTAACCCTAAGAGTACTTTGTATGTTCTTAATCGTGGTTGCGTTGCTCCAGAACTGTTTTTATCAGATTTGCCACTGACATCGTACGAACATATCCACAATATGACCATCGAACTTTCCGTCCAGGATTTCGATATCGAACGTTTGTCAGATGGCTACCAAACACACATTGAATCAGAAGCGCTTTTTAAAACTCAAGAGAAAGCGTGGAACGATGGTATTGAGGTTGATGATGGGGAGTGGGCGGCACTGAAAGAGACCGCTACCGCAATCCTAGTTCAGAGTAGCGAACGCTCGACTCAAGGTGCAGGTGAACTGACGGCTTCGTAGTCGCTAGATTTAATAGGTTCATTAGAACTAACAGGTTCGATAGATTAACAGCGAGTAATTCGGTTAGTTTATCAACACAGATAAAACCAAAGAGCTTAACGAATCCTCACCTCGTTAAGCTCTTTTTATTTGCCTCACGCTTTGGATTTGCTTTACCTCATTCTTTTGATCTCTCGCTGGATCTACCTATTCTAAACTGACTGTTTTGACACACGTTGTTACCCGTTGAGAGGTAATTGAACAATTAAACGAAGCACCCTCACATTCATGTTCAACAAACGGTTTCATTTACAAGCTACTATGCGTATCTTGCTAACTGAAAGGTGCCAAAGGGCGCCGTTTTTATTCGTACCGATGACTTTAGAATCAGATAAAAAGGAATGAAGCGTGCAAGCTAACTTTATTGATGGAACCACCCTGTATCGTCAGCACTCTTTTGAGTTGCCTCTCGATTACCAAGCCAAAGATGGACAACAGATCCAAGTCTTCGCACGTGAGCTGGTTGATCTCGCTAAAGATGCGCAAGAGCTGCCGTGGCTTATCTACTTTCAGGGCGGCCCAGGCTTTCCATCTCCACGAGTGAGCGGTCAATCAGGTTGGCTAAAGCGTGCATTACAAAACTATCGTGTTCTGCTTCTGGACCAGCGTGGTACAGGCAACAGCACGGTGATCAGCCATGAAACGTTGGCCCTTCAGTCTCCAGAACAACAAGTTGAGTACTTAACGCATTTCAGAGCGGATAACATCGTTCGTGACGCTGAAGCGATTCGTGAACAGTTTGGTGTTAAGCAATGGTCGACGATTGGTCAAAGCTTTGGTGGCTTCTGTACACTGAGCTATTTGTCACTGTTCCCACAGAGCTTGCAGCGTTGTTATGTGACGGGCGGCATTCCTTCTATTGAACGAGAAGCTGACGATGTTTATCGTGCGACTTACAAGCGTGTAGAGGACAAAAACAGAGCCTTCTTTGCTCAGTTCCCACAAGCACAAGCTATGTGTCGTGAGATCTCTGATTACCTGCTTAACAATGATGTGAGACTGCCAAACGGTCAGGTGTTTACCGTTGAACAGTTCCAGTTGATCGGCATTAATCTTGGTGGCGGCGAAGCAAACCTTCCAATGTATTTCACACTGGAGAGTGCGTTTGTTGAAGTGAAAGGAAGCAAGCAGCTGAGCTACAGTTTCTTAAATCAAATGCAGCAAGAGCAGGGCTACCTAACGAACCCAATCTACGCTATTTTGCATGAATCGATTTACTGCCAAGGTGCAGCGTCTAACTGGTCTGCACACCGAGTACGCGAGCAGTACCCACACTTTAACTACCAATCAGGTAGCGAGTTCTGGTTTACCGGAGAAATGGTGTACCCATGGATGTTCGACCAACTAGAAACGTTGAAACCACTGCGTGAAGCGGCAAACATGTTGGCCGAGAAGTCGGACTGGGGCTCTTTGTACAACGCAGAGCAGCTGAATAAGAATACGGTTCCAATGGCATGCGCAGTTTACGCGGATGATATGTATGTAGAACTGGATTACAGCCGTGAAACGCTGGCGAACATTCCAAACTCAAAAGCGTGGATCACTAACGAGTATGAACACAATGGCTTGAGAGTCGATGGCGAACGAATTGTAGATAAATTAATGACGATGGTTGAAGCGTTAGAGAACCTGCCAAAATAGTCAAACTGTCTACGTAAAGCTATGTACGCTAGAGGCTATCTATATCTACGTTAGAAATAAGATTCGCTAGAAACAAGAAAACGCTGCATCCGTGCAGCGTTTTTTTATGTCATCAAACTCTGTTTTTACTCAGTATCGTATTGATTACTAAAGCGAGTAAAACAGAGAGTTTAAGAACCGGGAGGGATAGTTCCTAAACTCATTATGGTTGGATGACGATATCTTGATTTTCAGTAGTCGATAAGCTGGCGCGGTTCTGTTCGATAAGTTGAGCCGCATAAGAGGGAGTCACAGCTTGAATTTCGCCTTTCGAACGAATAGTTAGTGCTTCCCACGCATGATCACGATATTTGCCTGTTTGTGTATATTCAATAAGTACTCTCATGATTCTTCCATCCGGTGTGTGGTTAACGTGCTACTAACATTAGCGCTATTATGATGGTTACACACCTGTTAAAAATGGAACATAAGATTAACCAAATGAGAATGCGTGTAACTTGAAAAACAGAGAGAATTGGACTTGTCGAGAACCGTTATCAATACGGTTTGGCTGCTAGGAAGCAAAAATTTGAAGCTGGGAGTTAGGTCTATGTATGGAAGTACTTGCGGTGGTAAAACAAAAAACGCTGCGGATTCGCAGCGTTTTAATTTTTTAGAAAGAGATACTGAGTATCAAGGCTGGTTATTTCTTCAAACCAACAATCTTACATGCGGAAGTGACCGCACTTTCAAGGTCGGTTAAACGGCCTGCACTGGCTGGTCCTAGGACATTTGAATACAAGGCTAACTGCTTCTCAAATGATAAATCTAATTGGTTGTATAGATTTTGGCGAATTTGAGCGTGCTGTTGAGGCTCTGCGCTCGATAACCCTTCCAATGTATCGTAGATGAGAGTTGTTGTATCCATAGACGGTCCCTTAGTACATCTTTATAAAATAATGAAGATTATGCACTTAGTCACATCTTTGTTCTGGGATATCGATCTCATTATGTGTGAATTGACTTTATTATGTAATCAGTTAGTTAAAACGTTTGGTGGATAAAGTGTCGAGGTTGAGTGTGATTAGAATATCAAAAACACGGTTGTATCAAAGCTCGTCTGTACTCAAATACAGTTGTATTGGAGACCGTTCTATTAAAAACTGCTTTATTAATAAAAGGCAGGAGGCCTGAATTTGGCCTCCTGCGTGGTCTGTTTGTCGACTAACGAATGTTAATATTCTTATCTCGACTTTCGTACATTTCAGGTGTGGTGTGTAACCCTCCTGCGTAACCTGCAGCTTCAAGCGTTTCTCTTACCTCTCGAACGTGCTCTGCCGTTACTGGTTCCTCTCTATCTCCAAGGTGCAATCGCACGAAGGTGATCAACTCAGCCAACCTTTGATCCGACAGCACATCTTCAAAGCTTGCCATTGGCATGAAGTTTCTGTCTTTGTCGAGATAGGTGGGTTGTAGGCCACGCACGGTTACCGCGATGGTGTTGAATGGATCGCTGTGCATGATGATACCGTTGTTCAACAGAGTAGGGGCGATAGGGTCACGTCCTTTACCATCGTCTCCATGACAAGCTCCACATGTCTGGCGATAAGTGGTGTAAATGTCAGTCGCGTAAGAGTCTTCATCAAACCCTTTAGGCTTCAACGGAACTGCGTCGCTACTGATGGTGTTGTTGATGTCACCACTGAGTAGGTAATAGGACATCGACTCGATATCTTCACGTGTCATCAGGCTAAGGCTGTTTTTCACTACGTCTGCCATGCCGGCAAAAGCAGTCCCTTTGTCTGAGTGACCTGTGTGTAAGAAATCGGTCAGTGTCGCTTCATCCCAACCATCAACATACAGTTCGTTGGCCGTGATATCGGGCGCATTCCAACCGTCAATCAAGTTGCCTTGGAAAATACGTTCTGGTATCAGAGCTTGAGCAATGTTTCGCGGGGTGTGGCACTCAGAGCAGTGTCCAAGGCCAGCCACCCAATATTTCCCTTGCTGCCATTTCTCAACGTTTTCGACTTCCGTTTTAAGCTCTTCGGGCACTTGGTAGTCGATCGGGTCGGTATCCATGAACACAATGTTCCACCCGAGCAGACCTAGACGTATATTCGATGGGAACATCATGCTGTTGTCGTCATTGCGGCGAGGCACCGCGGTGATTGACTGCATGTATTCCCACAAATCGACCATGTCTTGGTCGGTGAGGTATTGATAAGAGGTGTAAGGCATTGCAGGGTACAGGTAACCATTCTTACCTTTACCTGCAACTAATGCGGCTCGGAAATCATCAAAGTCATAAGTACCAATACCTTCTGTTGTGTGGGGCGTAATATTGGTTGAATAGACGGTGCCAAAAGGTGTCACAAAAGGAAGCCCGCCAGCAAAAGGTTCGCCACCTTCTGCACTATGACAAGCGACACAGTCACCGGCATAAGCGAGATATTCACCACGTTCAACAGACTGAGCTTCTAGGTTCGCGAGTCTTTGCTGCTGCTCTGATCCCGCATGTCGGATGTAAGCACCCAGTGCGAATATCTCATTCTCCGTAAGCTGTTTATCAAACGCAGGCATCAGGTTGTTCAAGCCTTTGTTGATAGTGTGTTGTATCTCTTCAATACTCCCTCCGTGCAGCCAGATATCGTCGGAAAGATCAGGTACGCCGATCGCCGGATTCGCGATAGAACCATCGGCGTGACAAGACGAGCAGTATTTCGCAAAGAGCTCTTTGCCGACTTTCACTTTTACTTCTGGAACATCAGTATGGCGTTGATTGAGCGAAGCTAAGTAATAAGAAACCTTAGCCACTTCATCGGGGCGCATTATCTCGCTCCAACCCGGCATCGCGCCATTTCGCCCTTTGGCGATCGAATGAATGATCGCTTCATCACTACCACCATATAGCCATTCTTGGTCAATAAGGTTAGGGAAGTGTTTCTGACCTTGAGCGTTGTCACGATGACAAGCCGCGCAGTGAGTTTGGAACAAGATTTGTCCGCTGTTTACTATTTCGGGTATGCCAGACAATCCTTCGAGGGTGGTTTCCGTTGTTTGAGAGAATTGCTCGTTTAACGTTGTGCTGGGTGAGCTGAGTTTGTCGTCACTTTGCTTCCAATCGACTAACCCTTCCCATTCACCAAGCCCGGGGTAGAGCACCAAATAGCCAGCAGACAATAGAAAGGAAATAGCATAGCTAACAAAGAGTAGTTTTGGCGGTGGCGCATCTTTTTCTTCAATCCCATCAAAAGTGCCAAGGGTGTGGTCTTGATCGGCTTGGTGATTGCTACGCCAATATTTAACGATAACAGACACCATAAGAACGAAGAAGATTAAGGTTAAAATTACCGCCCATAGATTCCAAAATGCACTCATTGTGATACCTCCTGTGACGTATCTTTACCAAGGCTTTGTAGATAGCGGATCAGAGCTTCACCTTTGGTTTTTCCTCTTACTTGTAATCTGGCATCGCCTATTTCTTGGTCAGTATAAGGAACGCCAAGTATGCGGAGGGTCTCCATTTTGTCGCTTATGTCGTCACCTGACAGAGTCTGTTCAAATAACCAAGGGTAGGCGGGCATGATCGATGTCGGTACGACTTTTCGAGGGTCAATTAGATGAATAGCATGCCACTGGTCAGAATATTTTCTTCCTAAGTTAGTGAGGTCCGGCCCCGTGCGCTTAGAACCCCACAAGTTAGGAAATTCGTAGATGTCGTCTGCTTCTTTGTTCGGACGACCATTACGCTTCACTTCAGGCTCTAGAGGGCGAACCATTTGTGTATGGCACACATGACAGCCTTCACTGATGTAGATGTCTCGTCCTGCTAACTCAAGAGGTGTGAGTGGCATCGCTAAACTGCCTTTGGCAATGTCGTCTCCACGGACAATGCTAGGCACTACCCAAACCAACAGAGAGAAGGAAGCGACGACAACGGTGGTCAAAATTAAAATGACGATTGAATGTGTAAAGTCTTTACTCATCATTTAAGCTCCCTCATTAA
Source organism: Vibrio sp. QJM3NY_15 (assembly GCF_057785995.1). Lineage (NCBI taxonomy): Bacteria > Pseudomonadati > Pseudomonadota > Gammaproteobacteria > Vibrionales > Vibrionaceae > Vibrio > Vibrio sp. QJM3NY_15. The sequence goes on along the minus strand of NZ_CM173518.1, from coordinate 1,855,232 downwards.
CGGCGTGTTTAGCGTTATGTACTACTGGCATACGAACGGTTTTAAATAAGTTAAATGCCATTAGGAATAAACCCAGAACAAACAGTGCACCACCAAAGAATCGTAAGAACAACCAAGGTGCTTTAAAGTCCATAGCCTCTACAAAGCTGTATATTAGTTCGCCATTTTCATTTTGGGCGAGCCACATATAACCTTCGCCGATACCCGCGACCCAAAGCGCAATCGCATAAATGGCGACGCCAGCATGGGCAAGCCAGAAGTGCCACTTAATCAGTCGTCGTGACCAAAGATCGGTTTGGCCCCACAAGCGCGGAATGAAGTAGTAAAAAACCGCTATCCCTGACATTCCCACCCATCCGAGTGCTGCGGAATGTACGTGGCCGATTATCCATTCGGTGTTGTGTGCCACCATGTTGAACCAGCGGATAGCAAGTAACGGGCCTTCGAATGTTGCTAAGCAGTAGTAAAGAATCGCTGAGAAAAAGAATAAAAGAATGTAGTCGGACTTCAGCTTTTCTTTGTTTTGTAGAAGGGTCATTGCGCTATTGAAAGCACCAGCCCAGGAAGGGAGCCACAGGATCAATGACATCACGATTCCGATGTTCTGAATCCAGATGGGAACGGAAGAGTAGACTAAGTGGTGCGTTCCGGCCCACGTGTAAAAGCCGACCAAGCCCCAAAAATGGATCACAGACAAGCGGTACGAATAGATAGGTCGGTCCGCTGCTTTGGGTATGAAATAGTAATTCATACCAATCACACCAGCGGTCAGTAAGAAACCAACGGCATTATGTCCCCACCACCATTGAACAATCGCATCTTGAGCACCTGCGAATACAGAGTAGGACTTCATAGCCGAGACCGGCATCGCAAGATTGTTCACAATGAAAATCATGGCAACAACGATAATGAAAGCAGCAAAAAACCAGTTAGCCACGAAGATATGGCTCACTTTCCGCTTGGCAAGGGTGCCAAAGAACAACACTGCATAGAGCACCCAAACCAGTACAATCATTAAGTCGATTGGCCATTCAAGTTCCGCATACTCTTTTGAGCTGGTGTGGCCCCCAGGCAAGGAGATGACCGCGAGTAGTAGAATAAATTGCCATCCCCAAAAGACCATCCACGACAGGCTTTTATTGAACAGCTCGCAATGGCCAGTTCGTTGGGCAATATAGAGTGAAGTCCCCATTAAAATATTCACCACAAACCCATAGATAACGCCTGAGGTATGCAGAGGGCGAAGACGACCAAATTGGAAATATTGAGAATCGAAATTGAGCACAGGCCAATACAATTGAGCGGCGAGGATCACGCCGATGATCATACCCACAATCGCCCAGATTAAAGAGGCGATGATAAAGTATCTCACGACCTTGATGCTGTACTGCGTTGTCACTTGTTCCATAACAAGGCTCCTTTCCTACAGTTTTGAATTACTGTCTGTTTTTGAGTCGCTAACTGAACTTGATTCCTTGCCGAGCATTGAATAGAAGTAGGAGATATCTCGGATGTCCTGATCTGAAAGTGTGTCGGCTTGTTGCTGCATGAGAATCGCCAAACCACTGGTTCTTTCCCTTGTCTGATAATCTTTTAGTGAGGAAATGAGATACCCTATTTTTTGGCCACGAAGGTTCGGATAGGGGTCTTGAGTTGAGATACCATCAACGCCATGACAAGTCATACACACCTTGGCTTTTTGTTTTCCTAACTCGAACTGCTCGTCGTTAGATTCTGCGTAAACTGGATTCATGACAGCCGTCATTAGCAGAATGGAAAGTGCGGTTATGGGGTTAAACTTTTGCTTATTTAATCTCATTACGTATTCCCTTATTGAAGAAAAGAGCGAGTGCTTGATGAACCTCAGAAAACACTCACCTTGGTGTAAAGGTTATGCATGCATAAGCGTTCTCGCTACTCAGTTACTCATTTTTATTGTCAATTTTATCGGTCACTACGTATTCATCACGGGAATTGGATTACTTATTAACCACAAAAAAGCTGTTTTTATTTAAATCGAGCAGCGCTAATAGCACGGTAAACCGAGGGTTATGGGATTTCATGGAATATAGGAGAAACGTGGAAGGTGGACTGAAATTAGCGAACGACTTACACCAATTAAATGGCGAATATGAACTAGACTCAAATTAGTGACCTTTTAAAATGGAGTTTAAAATGAGAACTGCACTTCTGTTTATACTTTCATTGTGTTCATTTTCTATTTTCGCGGCATCAGAACTCACCGTATTCGACCACTTAGGGCAAAAACATCAATTAAGTAGAGAACAGCTGTTATTGCTTCCTCAAAAAGAAATAACGACGACGTTACCGTGGGTTGATGGAGAGTTGGTTTATAGCGGCGTAACCTTGCAAACTATACTCGAAACCATGGACTTGCCTATCTCATCGCAAGTCACTTTTGTTGCATTGAACGACTACAAAATCGCTGTTCCTAAAGAAGACTTCTATGATTACCAACCGATCATTGCGATTAAACAAAATGGCCAATTTATGTCGGTTAGGGACAAAGGTCCATATTGGTTGATCTATCCGCTTTCTTCGACTCCAGACATTGATAACACAGACTTCCATGCCAAGATGATTTGGCAGATACGAGATATTCATTTGTAAGGGATTACTATGAAAAAGCTGCTGTCATTGGCTGCCATTAAAATTGTCGTGTTATCTTTGGCGGCAGTGGTACTCACCGTAAATATCTACAGTGTCACGCGCATTAACGACATCAATAAGAGTTTTTCGAATCGACAAAATGAAGCAACGTGGTTCGTTTTTCAGCTAGTAAAAGAATACGCTAACTTCTTGATGGTCAGTCGCTCTGACACCATCGATTATGATGAGTTATGGTTAGCGTACGATATTACTTGGAGTCGTTTTGATATATTGATTAATAGCACTGAGTCTTCCAATTTCATTAAATCGGCGAACTTTAAACCTTATTTCACCACAGAATTTGATAAGTTTAAGAGCTTGGAATCCTCCATTAAATTAGTTAACCAAGGTGTACTACCTAAAGAATCTCTGCAAAAAAAGGTCGATATTTGTTATCACACACTTGTAGACTTCATTAACGACAAGTTTCGCTTACAAAGCCCGGTAATTGAAGAAAACACCTCGATGGTTGATAAGTTAGTCATGGTGCATCAAATCAGTAGTCTATTCCTAGTTGTGATTTTGCTGATGACGGGGGCTATTTTCTATGTGGATTTCTCTGTTAAAAGAAAGCTCTACTCAACTGATTTCATCACAGGCTTTCGAAATCGAGTGTCATTGATGAAGTTCGTCAAAAACAACTATCCGAAAGACAACAACTTTGACCTTTACTTCGTACGCATCAGAAACCTAAGTGAAATTAACCAAAAATATGGACTTGAATATGGTGATCTCGTGGTGAGTTCGGCTGCCAAATCCCTCACCGCCAAGATCCCTGAAAGCACCATTTCATTCCGTAGCAGTGGAAGCCAGTTCTTATTCTTCATTCCAGATCATTTGTACGCGAGTGATGAAATTCAGGAAAAATTCAACGATGTGCTCAGTGATTACATTTCGGCGGGTAACTTAGAGTTGATGATAGACGCCGTAGTGAGACATAAGAAAAACATAAGCTCCAAAGACATGATGGAGCTACTGACTTCGATGCAAGGCTAAGCTTCTATAAGGTTTAGTCTCGTTTCTATCCCTCCTTACTGATACCTCATCCTAATGGCCCTGTATTTCTACGTTAGACGCTTTAATGAAACTGTGTAGTGGTCAAGTGAAACTGGCCAAGCTAAGTCCACTAGCTTATTAACTAGTTTATTAGCTTGTTACCCTCGTTAATATGTTGCCTTATGATCAGAGAGGGGTCTTCCTTTGTTTACTTGGGTTTGTCTGTAGGTATTGTTATTTGAATCTTTCTGGGTGAGTCTGTGCTCATTGTCGAGGTTTATTTAGATGATAAAAGAGAGGCGGTTTGGTCGTGGTTATTAAGTAGTCATGCTTTTCGAAATACGACTACTGTTTCTGATTAAGTGCCACAATCCTTTCGTTAGAGCTTGGTTCTAAAAGCGATTGCTGGTCTAGGATGGCTTGTGGATTATGGTCACGGACAAATTCAATGAACTCAATATAAGTCAGTGGTTGGCTAAAGAAATACCCTTGTATTAGGTCGCAGTTGGCTTTTCGAAGGTGATGATACTGTTCGAGAGATTCGACACCTTCGCCAACAACGAAGGTGTCACAAGAGTGCCCTAAGTTAACCATAGACTCGACCATCTTGCGGTCAGCTTTGTCGTCGACGATATTATCGATAAAGCTCTTATCAATTTTAAGTTCATCGACAGGGTAATGAAGAAGTTGGTTAAACGCCGTGTAACCCGTACCGAAGTCGTCGAGGGAAACTTTTAAACCTAAGCTTCTGATACTCTCAATGGTCTGCACGGTAAGTTTGCTGCTTTTAACGTAACTGGTTTCGGTAATTTCTATAATGATGTTGCCAGGAGGAACTTGATAACGTTCGAGTACCTTTCTAATATTATCGGCAAAGTTACGGTTGTAGAGCTCCATCGCTGAGATGTTAATGGACAAGGTGCCTTTGTATTGGTGAATCTCCGACAGTTCTTTATAGCTTTTGATTGCGGTACTAATCACCCACATGTCGAGTTTGGATATTAAATTACTTTTCTCTGCGGCTGGAATGAACTCATCCGGCCCAGCCTTTATATCAAATAGAGCAGGGCAGCGAATCAGACATTCTGCTCCGTCAATCTGAAGTGTCTTAGCATTGAAAATAGGCATAAAGCGAAGTTCAAAGTTATCACTCGCGCAGCACTCTAATAGCCTTTTCTCGATAACATCATGCCTTTCAAGTGAATGAAGTAGTTCTTCGCCGTAAACAATCCGGCTATCTCCGTCGCTATGATCCTTAGCATTAATCAACATCTCATCAATACATCGGTGCCATATCTCCTCGAACTTAGGGGTATCGACGGGTAGTACACCAGTTGCAATTGAAAGCCTGAACCCATAGTAATCTAGGAAAGTCGTACCCGTTAGGGTGTTGTTAATGTTCTCAATTTCTTCGTTTATTGATTGGTGTTCACCCATTTCCAATATGGCAATGAATTGGTTTCCTCCAAGCCTTGCGATTGAATAGTCGCTGCAACTAAAGCCGAAAGAGGATTGTTGATTCTGCAAGGTTTCTCTTAGTGTTTTGGCCAGACTAACGAGTACATTGTCACCCACCTTTGCACCGTATAAATCATTGATTTTACGAAAGTCGATAATGTCCCAGCAAACCAAGTAACAGTGTGGGCTCATTGAGCTTTTTATACGTACATCGAGGTGTCGAATAAATGAGCGTCGGTTCGCTAATTTGGTTAATTGATCGAATTCGGCTTCGAATTTCAATTCCGTTAGTGAGTCAATGTAGGCGTTTTTAAGTCCGTCGATCTCACTTTGTCCGGATGACCGTTTAAAATATCTGAGTTTGAGTCCGCCAATGGAGATTTCGTGCAACAAGTCTTTGAGTGGACGCACTAATTGATACCGTACGACCATGTGTACGATGAGCATAATAGTGAATAGTGTCGTCAAGCCACCAAGCAAGGTCTGCTGAGCGATAATGGATTTTTCCTGATTGAATTTTTTTTCGCGAATATTAACTTGAGCGAGGAAGTGGCGACTGTTCATCTCAACTTTAATGCTGTCTTTGGTTTGTTCAAATGACTTGATAACGAACTGAGTGTTTTCGACATGTTCAGTATCTGATGAAGGTTCAATCAGAAGCTGCATATTGTCATCATCGTTGTATTTAATAAGCAAGTTAGACAGCTGTTTTAACGGACCATCTGCAATCAATATGTATCGGTTTAAGCTTTCGTTCGCGCGTTTGTCTTGGGGGAGTAAGTAAGGGTCGATGGCTGCGACATAGGCGTATCTTAGTTCGCCGCTTACCGAGATATAAGAGAAACCTTCTTGGGATAAGTCGTTCTTATTAATCAGAGAGGTATAGATATCGAAGACTTTCTCGTAGATGTTGTCAGGGATCTTTAAGCCTTCGAAAGGGTCAGCTCGTAATGTCGAAAGTGTGAGAGTGAACTTGGGGTCAACGACATAGATATTACGTTGACCAAATTGATTAACGTGACTTTGGTTTAAGACTCGAAGCACTCTTTTCTCTAATAGAGATAGGGTGGTGTAGTCACCTGGGTTTTGAATATATCGCAAGAACTGCAGTGACGAACCAATATCTTTTACTAGCAAAGATAAACCAAGTTGTTCGTACTCAGCCGCCACTAGCGCTGTATTTACGTCGGATTGCACTTCATCTAAGTACATGTGTTTCGCGTGGTTAGAGGCTAAGTTATAGGTAACCATCCCACCAATTGTAAAAACGAACAATAGCGTGGGAATGAGTACAAAATAAAGCTTCTTCAATACAGGCATTAATTATCTCAAACTGTCGACAATACGGTTACGAATTTGAATGCTATTGGGTTCGAGTTGCTGATACAGATAACTGCGTTCTAATACCTCTTTGCTAGGGAAAAGCTCAGGATCATTTTGATACTCTTGAGAAGTCAGCGCTTTTGCTTTTGAGCTTGGTGTCGCAAACCATGAGTCCATCGCATTTTGAGCGGCGATATCGGGTTGCGATAGGAATGAGAGAATGGTTTTTGCTTGTGGAGATAATTCGCCATTGTTGATAGCTGCAATGCACTCTAACCATAACGTAGTGCCTTCTTGAGGAACGATGTAAGCCCAAGATGCATCAGGGTCGGCATCATTCAACGCATAACTGTCTCCAGAATACCCGTAGGCGAAGTCGATGTTAGCGAGACGTTCGGGTTGGTGAATATAATCGATGACGTATTCACTGCTTTCAAGATGAGGCTTTTGAGCTTGTAGAGTTTTGTAGGCGAGGCGAAGTTCCTGCTCGTTGTTGGTGAAGGGATCAAATTGATTAGCGAGCAATGCGGTACTCACCAAATCCGTTGGTTCGTAGTACATACTTATGCGTCCACTATTCTTTGAATCAGGTTCCAGAATGGTTGTCCAAGAAGTTGGCGTGTCGACTTTATCACTGCGGTACAAAATGCCCGATGTTCCCCAAGCGTAGGGGATGCCATATTCGCCACACCCATCAACCCATCGTGAATCAATGTTACCTGCAATGGATTGTTGTATTTCACTTAGATTATGAAATAGGTTCTGCTTGGCTAACGCATTGAGCTTTACACTTTCTATAATCACTAGCTCAAATGCGCCTCGACGTTCGCTCAGTAACACTTCGTCCCTAATAGACTCATCAGAGAAATATTGTTGTTTCAACGAAATATCATAGGTATCGCTTAATTGGGTAATCACACTGTCGGATAAAAATTCATCCCAATTGTAGATATAAATATCGTTTTGTTGGCTAAACACTGTGCCAGTTAAAAAGGATGATGACGCAACAACTAAAACATTGAATGTCTTCACTGACCGATTCCTTTCGTACCGTGACTAACTAAATCGTAGCCTAAATTTTGCGACATAGTTCAAATTTAGGCCTCTAATTTTACTTCAACTTCATGCATTGCATGCAAATACCAACTTTTTGCAAACCAATTGGAACGACAAATCAGTTCTGTGCACAAGATCACTAAGCAAAAATCAGCGGAGTACTTAGCTTTCGTTATCGAAACATATAAATATTTATCGAATGATTCAAAGCCCTAAGGTTGAATTCATCTGAGTCTGGTATAGATGAAAATGAGTAGTCGGTCTGATTGTTTTGGCATTGGTATATTAACGTTTAACCACTCGAACATGTTTGTTGTATTTATGCAATAATAATGCATTAAATTTTACAATAAGGACATTGATTTATGGATGCCGGTTTAGTCGGGATTTTTGTTACCGTGGCGATTGCTCATTTTTTAGCGTTGTTAAGCCCCGGTCCAGATTTTGTCATCGTGGTGAAGAGTGCGGTTCGAAATAAAGGCAAAAAAGCGTTGGGTGTTGCATTTGGCATTGCCAGTGCGAATGCGGTTTATATTGGTTTGTGTCTTATTGGGGTCGGTTCTATTTTGGCAGCTTCGGTTTCAGTGATGATCGCTTTAAAAATTATTGGCGGTTTGTTTCTGGTGTACCTTGCTGTTCAAGCGATAAGAGCGAAAAAATGTAATTACAGTAATATCGATGTTGTCGAAGAAGGTGTCTCCATTCAAACCACTTTTCTTAAAGAATTTGTTACGGGTTTTCTATCGGGAATCCTTAATCCTAAAAACCTTTTGTTCTATTTGAGCTTATTCACGGTTGTACTGAATAATGAGGTGGGTTTCATGTTTAAATTAGGGTTAGGTATTTGGATGACAGTGGTTGTGTTTGTGTGGGATGCCGCGATTATCTTCCTTTTATCTGCACCTAAAGTTCGACGAGAGTTTACGCGCGCTGCCTATTACATTGATAAGGTGACAGGGGTAATGCTTGGTCTTTTAGGGTTAACGATTGTTAAGTCGGCATTGGTGCGTCAGTAACCTTGTTAACAGGCTAAGTTCTGATTTAGATGTAATGGTCTATCGATTAAGCCAGTGGTGCGATGCCCAGCGTATCCGCCACGATAATGTTTATGCATATCGCTTCTCCTCTTAATTTTCAGTATCTACTAGTCTTCACGGCTAAAACCTTCCTCGTGTCTAAACCATTACAATTTTGGCAATTTCAACATATTCGTATCTAAGGTTCTTATCATCTGTAGTTCCCTTTTTCTGATCGTTACGTGATATCTCGGATAAGCTGCGGCTAACTCCTTGTAGCACGGAGCATTTGTACTTATTGTGGCAGTCAAGATTATATGTTTCAGCATTAGGAGCCGTTGTGGTTTTAGATATATATCAAGTGGACTCGTTTACAACACAAGCTTTTAAAGGAAACCCTGCTGGGGTTTGTATTTCACAAGAACCTTTAGAAGAGTCGTTGATGTATTCGATTGCTGAAGAGATGGCAGTATCAGAAACGGCATTCTTAGCCCTCAATACGATGACGTTGAAATGGTTCACACCAGAAGTTGAAGTGAAACTGTGCGGACACGGTACGTTGGCAACAGCACATGTGATGAAGGAAAGAGGGTTAGTCAATGTGGGTGAGGTTGTGACGTTTGATACGCTTTCAGGGGAGCTATCTGCCACAGTTTGTGACTCCACAATCGAGCTCGACTTCCCAAGTACTGTGCTTGATCTTGGATTGGATGCTAATAAAGATTTGCTGGAATATTTAGGGCTGTGTGAAGACCAAGTCGTGTCATACAGTGAGTTCGATACCAAGCAGTTTATTGAGGTTGTCAGCGAACAAGTTTTATTAGATTTAGCACCAAACTTTGATGCTCTAAAGCGTATTAAAGGTCGAGGCGTCGTTGTGACGGCATTATCGTCGAACTCTGAGCTTGATTTTGTTTCGCGCTATTTTGCGCCGTGGGTTGGTGTTAACGAAGATCCCGTTACGGGTTCAGCGCATTGCGCTCTCACACAATACTGGTCAGAGAAACTAAACAAAGCGCATTTCAATGCTTACCAAGCGTCGCGCCGCGGTGGGTATGTATCGACAGAGCTATTGCCGAATGGTCGTATAAAACTGATAGGGTCTGCAACCACCGTAATCAGCGGTACCTTAAAAGTCTAAACTTCAATATCATTCATAAAACAGCAATGTCGTTATTTAGAACGGAAACGTCATAATTTAAATCTGCTAGGTCACTACTTAAGGAATCATCGTGTCAGCCTTTTATCTGTCTCAAGTACTCGTCGCGATCGCTATTTGTTTCGATTTATTGTCATTCCAATTTAAGGAAAGGAAGAAAATCGTCACATGCTTGTTTTTTGCAGGTGTTCTTATTTCTAGCCATTTCATTTTGCTCGAACAATGGACGGCGGCAAGTTTGATGATCATCGCGACCATTCGATATTTGACGAGCGTGTTTTCTACGTCACCCAAATTTAAATATTTGTTCTGTTCCATGTCGCTGGTTGCGACAGCCTTTACTTACTCAGGGCTGATCAGTGTATTAAGTTGTTGTGCTTCGATGTTTCAAACGTTTGCGGCGTTTAATAAAGATGACCGTCGATTAAGAGAACTGATGATCATAGGGACTAGCTTTTGGTTGGTTCACAATTATTTAGTTGGCTCGCCAACAGCGGTTCTGATGGAAGCGCTGTTTATCTGCAGTAACTTAGTGGGCTACTACCGATTCTATTTCAGAAAAAGTGCTGTGGCTTAGGGTTTATAGTTTAGGAGCTCAGGAAGCTAGGCTTTAGATAAAACGATAAAGTACTGCACCATATTCATCTAACAAGGATTAGGAGAGAGCGATGTCAAATATCTACTCGGATGTGCCTTCGTCAATACCCAACGAAATCTTCAACGACATCATTGCTACTGAGAATGTGCGGATTGAAAGAATACTATCTCATGGGCACAGTTCTCCAGAACAAGGTTGGTATGACCAAGATGAAAACGAATGGGTTATGGTGCTAGAAGGGCAAGGTGTTATTGAGTTCGAAGACGGACGTGTCGTTACCTTGTCTAAAGGGGATTACATCAATATTGCCGCGAGAGAAAAGCACAAGGTTCTTGGTACGGACAAAGATGCTGTGACTATTTGGCTGGCTGTGTTTTATCGTTAACATCGTTAGTAAACAGTAAGATGGAAAATCAACAAGACATGAAAGGGGTGTGTCGTGGTTAGAATTCGAAATTACCAAGCGAGTGATGCCAAAGCATTATGGGAGATCTATTTCCATACCGTCCGAAATATTAACGTTCGTGACTATTCTCAAGAGCAAGTCGAGGCTTGGGCGCCAAGTGATTTTGACTCTGAGCTGTGGCAAAAGTGCCTGCATCGCATACAACCCTTTGTAGCGGAGTTGGACGGTCGCGTTGTTGGTTATACTGACCTACAACCAAACGGCTTGATTGATCACTTCTTCTGTCATCATGAATATCAAGGGAAGGGGGTTGGGAGAGCTTTGATGGAGCATGTATTCCAAATCGGTTCCGTGCGTGGTGTCTCTCGATACTTTTCAGAGGTGAGCATTACCGCTAGACCTTTCTATGAGCACCTTGGCTTTACGGTCGTCAATGAGCAGGAAGTTGAGATGCGTGGCGTAAAGCTCACCAATTACGTGATGGAGAAGGTGGTCGAATAAGTGGGCGAGCGTTTTTAGAAGATCGAGACTTACTTTGAAATATTAATAAACCTTTTTAAGGATAACTTTTTCCGATCTATTGATATTGTCGATGAGTTCAAATTGTGTGCAAGGTAATTTGTCTAATCTAAACATTGAGTGAATACAAGGAGTGTTGTTCATGAGTCATGTGAGTCGGTCTAAACTATATACATTAGTGTCGATGTTGTCCTTTGGTGTTGGGGTTCTAGCCTTAGATGCCGGGGTCTCGGGTCTGTTTCCTCTCTTTGTCGTCGTCATCTCATTCTTTTCATTCGTCATTAATTCTTTTCTTTGTTTGTTCGGAGGGAAGTACGATGACGCGTTCAGTACCTATCAAGAAGCCAACAAAGCGCGCGCTGGTGCGTTAGTTAAAGGGTTCGACAGCAAAGAAAAATAGGTCTCTATCTAAAACAACGAAAGTCTCAATTTTGTTACAGTTATTGCTTCGGTAATTGTCTTTCTACAATGAAAATTCATAGCGTGACCGATAATATTGACCTCGATTGTTTGGTTAGAGGAAATGAAGTGGGAATAGAAGCTTTAGCATTTGTGATGGACGCATTAATCACAGCATGTTGCATGTATATCGCGTCAAAAATGTCTTTCGTCGTGGCTGACTTTAAATCCCTGCTTAGTATTGCCGTTATCGTTGCTTTGGTGTCATTGATTCCAACAGTGGGCTGGGTTCTAGGGCTTATTCTGTTTGTATTCTTGCTCGGGAAGGCGACGCATTCAAGTATTGGTGATTGTATCTGGGTAGTGGTTTTCACCAAGGTGGTGTCAATGGCGGCGTTTCTGGTGTTTGGGCGCTTATTTGTGTAGCAACAGATGAAGTCCTAACAGTACCGCTTGATACTGATATTGACTAGGTAGAGAAATATAAGAAGGGTGTGAACTTGTCACACCCTTGAAGAATTTTTGTTTTGATTTTCTGTCAAATAGCTTGATTACTTAGGCAGTAAAACCGCATCAATGACATGAATTACACCATTGCTCGCTTTAACGTCTGGGATCACGACCTTAGCCTTGTTGATCATTACATTCCCGTCGTCAATTGCTACCATTACGGCCTCACCTTGCACTGTTTCTGCACTACTCAGCTTCATTACTTCAGCCGCCATTATTTTTCCTGGAACCACATGGTAGGTGAGTATAGCGACTAGCTTGTCTTTGTTTTCCGGCTTCAACAACATTTCGACCGTTCCCTCTGGCAATGCAGCGAAAGCTTCATCAGTGGGCGCAAATACAGTGAACGGACCATCGCCTTTCAGCGTGTCTACCAAGCCTGCCGCTTTTACCGCCGCCACTAAAGTTGTGAAAGAGCCATTTTCCGCCGCGACATCAACGATGTCTTTCTTCATTTCGTGGTGGTTAGCGTGAGCAAAAGCTGTAAAAAGCAACGTTGCAACTAGTACTGACAGAGTCTTACTTAAATGATTCAACATATTGTAGTCCTTTGAGTTTGTCTGTTATTTCCGAGATGTATTACGAAAGCTTAAAAGCGATAGATCAACTTATTGTAGTCTTAAGCCACTTGCTACGGTTGTCGAAGTCACCAGACGAAACTCATTCTCATGGTTAAATACTTGTTATAATTCTATTTGTGTAGTTATAGTTAACGAGTGATTATTCAAATAATGGATGTGAATATGAGGTTCGTTTTACCAGTTATGTTTTCGGCATTTGCTTCAATGCCCGCTTATAGTGGCCTTGCTCCAAGTGAAGGCTTCAGCGGTAACTTCAGTGTTTTGGCCGGTTTTTACTCAGATAGCAGCAATTTGAGTACCGAACAAAATTCGAATCAAACAAGCAATACCATGGAAGGAGATAGCGAAAACCAAGGGTTACTGGGTTTTCTTGGAACCGTTCAATATACCTTTGGTGAATCCCTTACTCATCAAGTTTATGCCGGTACGACGCGAGAGGATATTGCAACGGGTACCATTGCGTTTGAGATTGGTTATCGACATCAACTCTCTGGCGGGACCATATTAGACGTCTCTGTGTTACCGACGCTTATTTCTGGTAAAGCTTGGTCTGATCCTTATGCCGTTGGTGTTGATCGAAACGAAACCGATGTGAAGGGTAATGTTGGACGACTGCAACTGACTAATATCGGAGGAACCGCTTTCCAAACAGATTTCGCGATTGGTCAATCTGACGTTGATGATGAGTTGTCGGGAACCCTAGGCAATCTATCCATATCGCCAGAAAAGGCAGCGCTTTTAGATAGGGAAAGAACTTATCTGTATGCCAAAGCTGGCTACCGCTTCATATTGCCAAGCCAATCAGGTTTGCTAGTGCCTTCTATGGTGTATTTCAATTCAGATGCAGAAGGCGGCGCACTCAGCTTTGACAGCTACGGTATTGAATTGAATTACGCGAAGAGAATCGGTCGTCATGGTTTTGTTGTCACTTTAGATGCTAGTGATCGTCAGTACGATGAAGTAAACCCGATTTATGGCAAAGCGCGTGAAGAGAACGAATACGGCGCATTTTTAGCTTATGAATTTGGTGGCTTGATGGGCTATGAAGATTGGTCGTTTATCACCTTACTGGGTTTAAGAACTATTGATTCCAATATCGACTTCTATAATTCCGAACAGGTACTCGCGAGCGTTGGTGTCGACTATAAGTTCTAAGGGTTAGGCATTGTGAATGGTTATCTAAAGCTAGGATTTAGTTGATTTTTATTGTCTATTTAATTATTTCGAGCACTTATAATCTTTAAGGTTGTAGGTGCTCGTTGCTATCCGTAATATGAAAAATAGTTTACATCTAGGATCAGATAATAAGGAAGCGCTTTGGAAATACAAATTAGACATCTTGAACCCACCGACAACCAAGATATTTTTGATATTTATCGACACTCGTCAGTATTAGAGAATACTTCACAAAAGCCTTTCCTTAGCTCTGATCAAGTGGAGCGACTGTTTGGTCACTCAGACCATTTCACTTTAGTTGCAGAAGTGTCTGGCAAAGTCGTGGGCCACATTACTTTATTCATGACCACCAAAGTAAGAGACAGACATTGCGCTGGCCTTGCGATAGCGATTAACCCGGACATGCACGGCAAAGGGGTCGGTAAGACCTTAATGCAAGAAGCAATCAATCAAGCCGATAACTGGCTAAACCTCGTTCGCCTTGAGTTAGAGGTCCATGCCGATAATCACGGTGCGATTGCTTTATATAAAGGCGTAGGTTTTGAACTAGAAGGCACCAAAAGGCTGAGCACCTTCAAAAACGGGAAATACATCGATATGTTGCTGATGTCGAGAATTAGACCTGACTGCCTTTGATCATGAGCGACTCGTCTGGATTTAACAGGCGAAATAATATCGGTAATATCGGTTGAACAAAGCCCTAAACATTTCGTTGTTTGGGGCTTTTTATAATGAGAGCACTAATTGTTGTCGATCCCAAAGCCGTTACGCAGCGCAAATTGAATCAGTTCAGTGTGGTTCTCGAGTTCGAGAATATCTAGCATGCGGTATTTGTGGGATTCAATTGTTCGTGGGCTTAGAAACAGAATCTCCGCACATTGCTTAGCAGTATAACCCTGTGCTAATTGAGTCAGAACCGTACATTGCTTTTTGGTCAGCAACAGTAGCTTTTCACTTTCGTTGATGTTGTCGGCTTCATCGCTGGTGACACTGCGCGTCATTTTAGAGTGCTGCCAAAAGCAGAGCCAAATGTCACTGAGCAGCTTGATTCGTGTCATGTCCGTCGTTTCAATCGGTGTGTCGTAACGGTTAAAGCGTGAGAAACCGATAGCGCCCCATTGTTGTCCAAATAACGAAAGGCTCACAATCCCATGCCAATTTGCACCTTCTTCATAAAGTACACGTAATGGGTCGACCTTGTGGCTTTTGAGGGTTTCTTCAGGGAATAACTGCCAACACTTTTTTGAACGCAAAAGCTTAAGATAATCAAGATAATTACCTTTTAGAAAGCGTCCCATTTCAAGTGGTGGAGTATCTGATTTGGATACAGAGATACTCTTGCCTGTGTCCAAAAGAATCATAGAATTTGGAAAGAGGGTAAGCCTGTCGAGTTTAAACCAAGTTAACGCTTCTCTTGCCAGCAAGGCAAAAGTGCTATCGAAATCTTTGGGTTGGCAAGCGGTCAAAATGTTGGTTTGGTGGGAAAGCAGATCTTCAAAGCTATCGAATTGGTTATCTTTCATATTGACCGTCATTGGTTGTTTAAGACAAAAATAGCGGTAATAACCAAAGCATGTCAACCAAAGAGTCGAATGTTGTTCTGAATAAACTAGGTCCTGCGCCCCGAATTTATTGAGTAATTGGTTAGTGAAATTACGATTTAACTGTATATAGTAGCAACCGTTTGCTTCGTATAACCCCAATGATATGGTTTGGGGGTCTCTACCAGCTCCCGCAAAGTGCTGATTACGAAGGGTTTAGATCACAATTGTGTTCTTACTCTTTGTAATGGCGTTCAAAAACATCTTGTCTATTATTCAGAGTAAGTGCACACCTAAAATCCATAGTAGGTGAAATATGAACGTATTTATTCAAGGGCTTCCAAAAGTAGAGCTGCATTTACACATTGAAGGCTCACTCGAACCTGAGTTGCTTTTCCGACTCGCTCAACGTAACGGCATCGACCTGCCTTATTCATCCCCAGAGCAATTAAGACGCGCATACGAATTTAATGATTTGCAATCATTTCTCGATATTTACTATCAAGGTGCTGATGCGCTGCGCACTGAACAAGACTTCTATGACCTAACATGGGCGTACTTAGAGCGCTGTAAAGCCGATAATGTTATTCATACCGAAATCTTCTTTGATCCTCAGACACATACTGATCGTGGTATTACATTCGACACGGTAATTAACGGCATTCATCGTGCACTTGAACAGGGGCAAAAAGCGCTGGGTATTACCTCGCAAATTATTGCCTGTTTTTTGCGTCACCTGTCTGAAGAGAGCGCGATTCAAACGTTCGCCGACGTGCTAAAACACCAAGATAAAATCATTGGTGTTGGACTAGATTCTTCAGAGCTAGGACACCCACCAGAGAAGTTTCAGCGCGTATTCCAGCAAGCCAAACAGGCGGGCTTTTTGACTGTGGCTCATGCAGGGGAAGAAGGACCAGCTCAAAACATCGTCGATGCGATTGAGATGCTCAGTGTGAGTCGTGTCGATCATGGTGTGCAGTGTATGGCTGATGACGCTTTGATTGCCGAATTGATTGAGACGAAAATGCCGCTGACCGTGTGTCCATTATCTAACATCAAACTACGAGTATTCGCTGTAATGGAAGACCACAACATTGTGGATCTGTTGAGAAAAGGTGTTGCCGTTACAATTAACTCAGATGATCCAGCATACTTTGGTGGCTACATGTCGGATAACTTCAACGCAGTGAACCAAGCTCATGAGATGACGCAGCAAGAGTTGGCGCAGTTTACTTTGAATGCTATTGAAGCGAGCTTTATCGAAGAGTCGTTGAAGCAGCAGTACCGAGGTACGGTTCAAGCGTATCTTGAGCAAGCCGGTGAACTGTGTTGTTAATATTGAATAGACTCGTTTACTAACAGGTAGATCACTAAAAGGTAGCTTATGGCTTATGGCTTATAGCTTTTAGTGCCCCGTCATCTAGAACTACCAAATGACCAGCCACTGTTGGTCATTTTTATTTTGGGTTGCGCATCACTCGTTAACTAAGTCTATGAGTTAAGCTACTAAGATATATGATTTTATTTAGATATAAATCATATTGCCCTCGTAATGATGTACTACATTTAAAGATGATGTAGAGGTATAGCGTTAACGTTGTATAGATATTTTCGAAGGAGGTATAAATCGTTGTTAGACCCAATAATCGGTGAACAAATTCAGTGGCCTTGTGATTTGCCGCAAGACTTTATAGACAGTCTGCTCGAAATAGCCGTTTTAAAAACGGGTATACATAGCCTTGAGATTACGAAAAAATTTCAAAATCTCCCGGGGGTTTTTTATATTCTTACCGGTTCGGCTGGTATCTGCTTTTCAACTGAGAATTTGAAAAGTCTGTCGGGTGGGGTTGTAGGTAAAGGCGATTGGATCGGTGCGCTGTCGGTTCATGTTGACTATAACCTTTTTGCTATAGCTGAAGAGGTTGAGCCCATCACAATGGTACTTTTCCCTTCAGACAAGATATTAGAGCTCGCTGAAAAAAAGTGCATGGTATTTAAATGGCTTCTTCATAGTGGCGCTAAAGCCCAATCTATTTGGATTCAAGCTTTCTTATCGTCTATTCATGAGAAAGAACAAAAAACGATTTATGTATTGTTAGAATTGGCGGCTCGCCAAACTAATATTGCAGGTGCAACACTCAGTATCAACATTTCACAAAGCCAACTGAGCACCATCACTGGTATATCCAGGCCTAGATTAAACGAAGTATTAAAGGGAATTGAACAATTAGGCATGGTGAAAATTCAGCGGGGCAAGGTGTTTATTTCGGATGTCGAGGGTTTATATGAGCGTATTTCTCCAATGAATTTGATGATTCGTGACCCTATGGCGAAAATGAAGTCGCAATAGTGTTGATTTTCATTTGATTAACAACATTTCGTTATCGAGATGTTTTGGCGTTCTAAGTCCCTCTTTATGAGTAAATCATGGTCTTGTGTTCTTTTGGGAACATACATAGCTCACTAATATCGATAACTTACGCCTGATATTTATAAAATTTAAATTTAGTGAGTAATGTAGTTATGAAAATGGCCGTATTGGAATACAAAGTGTGTGGGATAGGTGACTGGATTAAGACAACGATCTCAAGTCGTTGTGCGTATTTGTTGGCTGTCGAATACAAACAGTTGGGTTGGCCTGCTAGAGTAAATGGTGAAGCAATATCAATCGATTAGTCTTGCGTTTGCTTTAGATCAATAATGAATGTTGAGATAAAAAAGAAGCTGGCAATATGCCAGCTTCTTTTCTTTTTAAGTGAAACAAGTATTAAGTGACACAAGTAAGGTTACTTGTTCACGTAATCTTTGAATTTTTGCTTAGTTTCAGCGTCTGCTTTGTCGTACCAGAAGTAGAGCATTTCTTCGGCCGTGTTAGCAGCGTTGGCATCAATCTTTGCTGGTAGTGTTACAGGTTGAACAACCGCTGCCGTTGCGCCAGCTGCTGTACCCATAGTTAAAGCAGCAATGCCGCCTTTTTGGTTATATTCTTTCGCTTCTTGCGGGTACTTACGACCAATCTGCATGCCATCTTTGATTAGTTTGTCTTGCTTAACACTGATTGCATTTTGGTTTTCATCAACCAGTTTCCAATCTAAGTTTTGAAAGCCTTTTTTCGCTTCGTTGGTGTTACGGAACTTAGGCATGTCGAACGTCAATGCGGTGTCTGTTGCGTCAAAAGTAGCAATAATTGTATCGCTGTCGACAAACTCACGGTCGTTGCCTTGGCTAAAAGCAAGTTGATATTTGAAAACGATTTGGTTCACGCCATCTGGAACGGTGATCGTTTTGCTCGAAGAGAAGAAACCACCGTCGAGATCAGGTTTAGCCTCATTTACAGCTAAGACTTCGACTAAAGCATCTGCGCTAGAAGGAACTTCAATTGTTACGTCAGCTAACACTTGTGGTGCTGCGATAATTGTGGAAAGCAGCGCAATGGATTGTAATGTTTTCATAGTCATACAGTTATTTGAGTAAATTGTTCTACACTCGCATGCATAAAAAAGTATTTCAAGTTACCTTGTCTCGATTTGGAAAAATTCACCGAAACTTAACGTAAGGATAAGACTTGAAAGCATAAACCGTGCTTAATAACGCGATATACGATGTCGCTAATCGTTATCGCTCCCCATATTATTTCGATGCCTCATTTCCCGTTGTATTAGCTTGCTGATTGAGTTTTTGTATTAAGCGTGTTGCTTGGTGGCTGTTAACCATCAATCGATTGATCAATTGCTGAAGTAATTCGGCCTCAGGCATTGTGTGATGCTCGGTTACCTGTTCTGCGGAAACTGCAAGCTCAAGTACCTCTGTCATCTCAAACCTTGATGCAATCGCTCTGACTGCGTTTAAGGTTCTGCAGAGATCATCCGGTCTGGCGCTAGAAAATAACTCTATCAATTCGTCAATTTCGTTCTCTAGCTCCTCGACGAGAGAGGTCAAGCAGTCGAGTTTCTCACCTGTTTCCATCTTACCGCTAGTCAGCAATAGACTGCGTGAAACCTCTTCTTCTGTGAGTGGTAACTTGTTCTTCGGCAGACGTGTCAATATGGTGATATTGCTTTCATCTTTGTTTGGACGGTTGTGTACATTAGCCGAGTTATGTCGGTTAACCTCAAATTGGTGATGAAACTCATTAATGGCGTTTTGTAAGCTGTTTTTCTGCAATGGTTTGGTGAGTACGAAATCAGCCCCTGACAGAATAAATTCATCGTGCGCCTCTTTAAACACATCGGCTGTACACGCGAAAACCACGGTAGTTAGCTTGAGTTCGTTGCGGATTTTTTGAATCGCCTCAATACCGCTCATGTTCGGCATGTGATTGTCCATGATGATTAAGTCATATTGGTTTGAGGCTAGTTTGTCTAAAGCTTGTAAACCATCGTAGGCGTTCTCAACCGTTAAGTTGATAGATTCACAGAACTTCCTGATTACCATCGCGTTGATCTTGTTGTCTTCGACTAATAATACTGAGAAGTTATCGAGAGTCTGATGGGTTCGGATTGGTGTTTGAACGACGATTTTCTCTTCTAGTTCGTGCATTTCTAACGGCAAAGAGATAGCGAATTGAGTACCTGCATTCAGTTGGCTAGTGACTACAATACTTCCGCCCATCAGTTCGACTAATTGTTTCACAATCGACAGTCCTAACCCTGTTCCGCCAAATTTACGTGTCGTTGAAAGCTCGGCTTGTTCAAAGGCTGTGAATATATGGTCGATCTTGTCTTCTGCAATGCCAATACCAGTATCAGTCACCAAAATATTCACGCTTGGCGGGGTTGTCGGTGCAATCAAAAACTCCACTTCGACCTTGCCTGACTCAGTAAATTTGACTGCATTACCTGCCAAATTAAATAAAATCTGACGGGTACGTGCGGGGTCTCCCACCAACTGAATATTGGCAGGGATGCTGTCCTTGATGACAAAATCGAGGCCTTTGTCAGTGGCAAGTGGCGTCAATGTTTTATCAAGGTGTGTAACCACGTCTTTGACTGAGAATGGGCTGTATTCAAGCTCCATTTTTCCTTGTTCAACCTTAGAAAAGTCGAGAATGTCATTCAATATGGTAACGAGGTGTTGACCTGAATCGATGATGATTTGCGCTTGCTTGCGAGTGTCGGCGCTTTGTGAATCTTCTTTGATGATCTGCGCGATGCCTAACACGCCATTCATTGGCGTTCGTAATTCATGGCTCATGGTAGCAAGGAATAATGACTTGGCTTCGTTGGCTTTTTCCGCTTTGTCTGCGGCTTCTTGATAGGAGAGGTTGTTTCGCTTTAACTCAAAGACACGCAGGATAAAGAGGGTGAATGAGAAGGCAAAGGTGAGTAGCGCCAATGTGATGATGAGTTTAACGATGATGCTTTTAAGCTGGTCTTGAACATCGGTAAATTGATGTTCAATCTGCTCAAGGTATTCCATGCTATGGACCGAAAGCACTCGTGATAGCAGTTGGCTCTGTTGCTCATTAAGCTCAGTAAACGTTTTAGACAGATTAGCCAAATCTGAGTTTATGCCTTGATGTTGAATCTGTGTTCCTGCAAACAGCACGCTAGCGAGTAGCTCACTTTGAACATTTATGTTTGATGATGAGATCGCGTCAATATTGTGTGAGCCATTTCTTGATCCTGTTTCTGTGAGTTGTAGAGTTAGGGATTGCAGAATGAATTGACGGGCAACACTCAATCCGACGAGGTTGTCTAGCGTATCCACGTTCGCTATAGAAGCGGTGTGGAAACGCTCAAGTAATTCCGGGGTTTGTAAGCCTCGAAAGAACACTGAGTGGATATTAGTACCTTGATAGCTACCTTTGAGCAATTGTAGTTCTTTTTCTAGGGTGACTAAATTTGCCGTCATTTGATAAGGGTTCGAGATCCCCGCGAGAGCCGCATTGGTTATCTGATCGCGCATTTCTAGTACTTCATGTCCGAGTTCACGGACAGATTCCCCATATTTAGTGACTTTCTCA
Source organism: Vibrio sp. QJM3NY_15 (assembly GCF_057785995.1). NCBI lineage: Bacteria > Pseudomonadati > Pseudomonadota > Gammaproteobacteria > Vibrionales > Vibrionaceae > Vibrio > Vibrio sp. QJM3NY_15. The sequence continues at coordinate 1,833,859 of NZ_CM173518.1, read as the reverse complement.
TGCTCAAAATAGGTCAGCATGATAAAGCTGACTAAGCCCACAAATAGCGAGATAAACAGTAAAAAGATGAGTCTGATTTTATTCATTTTCAAACTCCACTAGCATTTGAGGGCGGTCACCGGTGAGGGTTTCTAGAAAGGTTTTGATGTCGCTAATGGTTTGGTCTTCAAATGTTTTTCCTAACTGGCTCTCTCCCATAATCTTAATCGCCTCTTCTAGCGTAGCGGTTTGTCCATCGTGAAAGTAGGGTGCTGTGATTGCGACGTTTCTCAGGCTAGCAACCCGGAATAAGTGCTTGTCTTGTGGTTGAGCGGTAAACATAAAGCGGCCTTGATCTTCACTTCGTTCGGAACCTGTCTTTGATAAGCCAAAATATCCAAATCGCATCACCATACCCCCGCCAATATTGGTGCCTTGATGACAACGGATACAGCCCTCACTTTGGAAGGTTTCCCACCCTCGTTGTGCGGCGTCGGAAAGGGCATTTATATCCCCCCTTAAATACTGGTCAAATGGCGCATCAGGGGTGGTTAACCCCTGCATGAATTCAATCAACGCTAACTTTATTGATGCAGTTTCAATAGGTAGTTGTGCCGCTTGGAACATATTGATGTAGTCGTCCGATTGGGATACGTAATTGGTAATGAGTTCCCAATTGGAATCCATTTCATCGACGTTGTGTACAGGGCCGTCGATTTGGTCAGCAAGGTTGTTTACCCGACCATCCCAAAAGAATCGATAGTTAAAGACAGTGTTAAAAACGGTGAGTGAATTTCGCATCCCCGCTCCATTAACGCCAATAGACACAGGAATTACTTCAGCCCCGTTAGTTTGTAAACTATGACAGCTTTCACAGCTGACACTGCGGTTGGACGACAAATTCGGGTCTTTAAATAGTGTCCAACCTATTTTAGCCAATTCATGATCTATTTCGGGCGAGTGAGGAATAGGGAATATTTTTTGGTCTGAAAATGCCGCCTGTTTGGTGTCTTGTGCATCTGAAGTGGAGATGTGGGCTGAAGAATGTGCGTCATCGTGGTCGCTTTCATGACGTTGATTCTCAATGGGTTCAAATGAAGCGTGCATATCTGAAGAGGAGGCGTCATAGACCAGTATGGCGATTAAAACGCAAAGGACAGTTATACTGATTCCTGCTAAATATGGCGTTCTCATAACGTAAGTTCCATCTCAATTCCGATCATTTACCGACTCAAAATCCGTCTGAGCCTACTCATATTACGTATTATTAATATAAACCTAGTGGCATAATGAAAATGTTGCAAGCCCAAGAAGTAGAGCTTCGTTTGGTAGGAAGGGTTTTAAAAGAGGAGCCTAATGCTCGGTACTTAGGGTTGTTAGGTAAGTTGATCGTTACAAGTACTTGGCCGCTCCAATTGCTTGAAGGACAAAAGGCAGAAAAGCCGTGGTAGCGGTTGAGCTATCACGGCTTTGTCTTACTTTTATCAGCGCTAGCTAATAATTATTTAGCTTGTGCAGCGGCTGCTTCTAGTTGCTTAAGTTTACCTTGAAGCATGTAAGCATTCTGGTTGAAGTTACCAGGGTTCAGTACTTGGCTGTTCTGCATTGGGTAGTCAGGTAGCGTGTTCATGAACTCTTGTACTTTGCCGCCTACTGGTACGAATAGCCACATATTGTCTGCCATCCAACGTAGGTACATGCCAGATTCATGTGGTGCTTTTTCGAATGGGTCAGCACGTAGGTGTACAACTTGAGGCCAGTTTGGTTGGAAACGCACGGCGTTTGTGATGTTACCGTCCATAACTGCGAATGAGATCTTGAAGTCATTCCAACGTACCGCATTTAACTCAGCGTTTGCAGAGAAGTAAAGCATGCTGTCACGAGGGCCTTTTTCTTCTTTACCTTCGAAGTAAGGTAGGAAGTTGTAACCATCTAGGTGCACACGCCAATTTTTGCCGTTGTAAGTCGCCCCTTTATCAGAAGCCAGTTTCTCAACCACTTTATCATCACCAGCGGCTGCTAGAAGAGTCGGGATCCAGTCTTGGTGGCTCATGATGTCGTTGATCTTAGTTCCCGGTTTGATAGTGCCAGGCCAGCGAACTAACTGAGGAACGCGCATACCGCCTTCGTAAGTTGTACCTTTCTCACCGTGGAAGTAAGTTGCACCACCATCAGGCCAAGATACTGTCTCTGCACCGTTATCGGTAGAGTAGATTACGATAGTGTTGTCTGCGATCTTAAGCTCATCAAGCTTATCTAGAAGGATACCGACTTGGTCATCGTGCTCTAGCATGCCGTCTGCGTAGATGCTGATACCAGATTTACCTTGATACTTCTCTTGTAGACGAGTCCACACGTGCATACGAGTCGTGTTGTGCCAGATGAAGAATGGTTTGTCAGCTTTCACTGCTTTTTCCATGAATGCTAAAGATTCTTCTAGGAACTCTTCATCCGCGTGCTCCATACGCTTACGCGTCATAGGGCCTGTATCTTCAATCTTACCGTCAGAAGTCGACTTGATTACACCACGAGGGCCAAAGTTCTTACGGAACTCTGGGTCTTTAGGGTAGTAGTATGTTTCCGGCTCTTCTTCCGCATTTAGGTGATAAAGGTTACCAAAGAACTGGTCGAAACCGTGGTTTGTTGGAAGATGCTTATCTTGGTCACCCATGTGGTTTTTACCGAACTGAGCTGTCATGTAGCCCTGTTCTTTAAGAAGGTCTGCGATAGTTGGAGCCCAATCAGGGATACCGTGGTCAGAGCCCGGCATACCGATAGTCAGTAGACCTGTACGGAAAGGTTCTTGACCGGTTAGGAATGCAGCACGGCCAGCAGTACACGATTGTTGACCGTAGTGGTCAGTAAATAGTGCGCCTTCGTTAGCAATACGGTCGATGTTAGGTGTTTCGTAACCCATCATACCGTTGTTGTATGCACTGATGTTGAATACACCAATGTCATCACCCCAGATAGCAAGAATGTTTGGTTTTTCTGCTGCTGTTGCCGCTGAAGAAGCTGCTAATAAGCCAACACCTAATGCTAGTTTATTAATTTTAGTACCCATAAGGACTCCGATTCACTTTTAAGATTAATGCGTTAGAGCAACACATCGATGAGCAAATGTTATTCCCAAAATTCCGTTCCGTCCTTTTATAGTGCTTATAACCAATCGTTATGATGTCTAGTTAACTTATTGATTCATATCAGTTCCAGTGTGTTGCCAGAATAACCCCTTAGTTTGTATGTGTGATCCTTATCATGTTTGATGCCGTAAACCTTATCGATGACTTCTGTTTCCATATCTCAATAAAAATGACAAAAAGATTAATAGCTTAGGTAATCTCGCGTATGCGCAAAAAATGAACTATACGTTGTAGGGCAGGATGCAAATAACTTACGAAGAGGTTTCTATGACAGCGAAGTATGGCGCTAAACGTCGATTAGCGATTTTGGGTACAGCAATGATGGCCGCGTCTAGCGCCACTTTTGCAGCAGAAAAGCCAAATATATTGGTCATTTGGGGGGACGATATTGGTCAATCCAATGTGAGTGCGTACACATTTGGCTTAATGGGCTACCGCACTCCAAATATTGATAGCATCGCCAAAGAAGGCATGATGTTTACCGATTATTACGCTGAGCAGTCTTGTACCGCAGGTCGCTCAACGTTCATCACGGGTCAAAGTGTTCTTAGAACGGGTTTGAGTAAAGTAGGCCTTCCAGGAGCAGACATTGGTTTGCAAGCGGAGGATGCAACGATTGCAGAAATGCTTAAACCTATGGGTTACATGACAGGTCAATTTGGTAAAAACCACCTTGGCGATAAAGATGAATTCCTTCCAACAGCACACGGGTTTGACGAATTTTTTGGCAACCTTTACCACCTGAATGCTGAAGAAGAACCGGAGAATGAAGATTACCCAACTGATCCAGAGTTTCGTAAGAAATTTGGCCCTCGCGGTGTCATCAAATCATTCGCCGATGGCAAGATTGAAGACACAGGCCCACTAACGCGTAAGCGTATGGAAACGGTCGATGAAGAAACACTAGACGCGGCACTTGATTTCATGGATCGCGCAGTGAAAGCGGACAAACCATTCTTCGTTTGGTGGAACGCAACAAGAATGCACTTTAGAACGCATGTGCAGCCAGATAGCAAAGGCGTAACCGGTATCAGTAACTACGCTGATGGTATGGTTGAGCACGATCGACACGTTGGACAACTATTGAAGCAAGTGGATGAGTTGGGAATCAAAGACAACACCATCGTTTTCTACTCAACGGACAACGGTCCACACATGAACTCTTGGCCTGATGCCGGTACAACGCCGTTCCGTGGTGAGAAAAACACCAACTGGGAAGGCGCATACCGTGTACCAGCAATGGTTCGTTGGCCAGGAAAGATTGAACCGGGCAGTGTTTCAAATGAAATCATGCACCACATGGACTGGATGCCAACCTTCGTTGCAGCCGCTGGTGATGATCAGATCAAAGAGAAACTACTGAAAGGCCATACTGCGGGTGATAAAACGTTTAAAGTGCACCTAGATGGTTACAACTTCCTTCCTTACCTAACCGGTGAAGAAGAGAAAGGCCGTCGTTCGGAGATCTTCTACTTTACCGATGACGGTGACCTTGCGGCACTTCGTTACAATCAATGGAAAGCGGTGTTCATGGAGCAGCGTGCAACGGGTACCATGCAAATCTGGGCAGAACCGTTTGTAACTTTACGTCTTCCTAAGCTGTTTAACCTCCGTATGGACCCATACGAAAACGCAGATATAACATCGAATACTTACTATGACTGGTTGTTAGACCATGCTTATATGTTTGTACCTGCACAAGCGTATGTTGGCAAGTTCTTAGAAACCTTTGCTGAATATCCACCACGTCAAAAAGCAGCGAGCTTTAGCTTGGATCAGGTTATGGAGAAACTTCAAGAGAACCATAATAAGTAAGCTTTGGTTTATTGAAACTGATAGTTTGATGAAACTGCTAACACGAAAGAGCTCTTCGGAGCTCTTTTTTTATGCGCATATCGATGAGTAAATACCAGTCGTGAATATGAGTCACAACAATCAAGCTCACTGCCACTAAATAATTGTAAATTCATTGTTTTTACGTCTACCTTATTAAGCATAAGGATGTATAAAAACAAGGAATGTTATGTCTGCATGGTTGTGCTCACTAGTGAACGGATTGAAACACCAGCGAGTTGCAGTATTATCCGCAATGTTGTCTTTACCTATGTTGTCGACACTCAGTGTCAATGTGTATGCTAATGAACAAGCTCCGACGACTACTGAAGCTTCGCTTATCGGTTCAGAAACTTCAGATGCCAACTCTTCCAAGGCTACTTATGTCGGTTCTGAAGCATGCGTTGACTGTCACAGCGAAGAAGTGGAAGCGTGGCAAGGCTCTCATCATGATATGGCGATGAAACACGCGACTGATGAGTCCGTTTTGGGCGACTTCAACGATCAAACCGTTACTCATAAAGGAAAGCCCAACCGTTTTTTTCGCAAGGGAGAAGAGTTTTGGGTCAACATCGAAGGGCCGGATGGCCAATTCAAAGATTACAAAATCAGCTATACCTTCGCCTTTGAACCTCTGCAACAGTACATGGTTGAGTTTGAAGACGGACGCGTACAGTTGATTCCTTTCGCTTGGGATTCTCGCACCGAGGACGATGGCGGCCAACGCTGGTTTCACCTTTACCCTGATACCACCAACACCGATGAGTTTTACTGGACCAACAGTGGCCAGAACTGGAACTTCATGTGTGCAGACTGCCATTCAACAAATCTAGAAAAGAACTACGACAGCGCAAGCAATACTTACAACACCACTTGGTCCGAGATTAATGTTGGTTGTGAGGCGTGTCATGGCCCTGCGAGTGAGCACGTTGAGCAAGCCCAGCTAGCAAAAGCTCAATTGACCAAAGATCAGTCAGCAAAAGCCAGCGGCGGGAAGGACGTTCAAATTTCGGCGCATTATGGTTTCGACCGTGATTTGTCGAAGTCGGTGAAAGAGTGGATTTACCAAGAGGGCAACTCAACCCTACAACCAAAAGACATCATCCACACCAATCAAGTTCAGACTTGTGCTCAGTGCCATAGCCGACGCACTCAATTGAATGAAACCGGTGATCACGTTAACGGTTCATTCTTTGATAAGTATCGTCTGAGCCTGATTACCCCTGAGCTTTACCACAACGATGGTCAAATCTACGATGAGGATTACGTTTACGGATCTTTCTTACAATCAGTGATGGCAGAGAAAGGTGTCACTTGTACTAACTGTCACGATCCCCATACTGCAGAGCTGAAAATTGCCGAAGAAGCCGTGTGTAGCCAGTGTCACATTGCTTCCGAATACACACCTGAAAAGCACACATTCCATGAAGCCAATACCGAAGCTTCACAATGTACCACTTGTCACATGCCAGAAACGACGTACATGGAAGTCGATCCGAGGCGTGACCATAGCTGGCATATTCCACGCCCTGATATTAGCCAACACATTAAAACACCGAACGTGTGCACTAGCTGTCATGAAGACCAAACTGATCAATGGGCCGATCAGCAAATTGGCAAGTGGTTCCCAGATTCTAAGTATCGTAACCAGCAACACTTTGCCGTTGCTTTTTACGCGGATTCAATAGGGCACAGAGGCGCAGAAGATGCATTGGCGTATTCAGCTCAGGATTCAAGCTTAAGCAATATCATTCGAGCTTCGAGTTTAGAACGCTTGGGTGGTAACACGGGCAAGAACACGCTCATCTCATTAGCAAGAGCGGTGAAACACGATGATGAAATGATCCGCTTGGGTGTGGTGCAAGGCTCGTCGGGCTTCCCATTCACTGATCGCTGGCAGATCCTAGAGCCACTATTAAAGGACCCTGTATTGTCGATTCGTTCCGAAACCGCAGGCGCGCTTGTGCGTTATTGGGGGGAGATGAACCCGCTGCAGAAAGATCAAATCAAGCCAGCGCTTGAAGAGTACATTGAGATACAACGATTTAATGCTGACAGAGGATTTGGCCGCACGAACTTAGGTAACGTATACCGAGATTTAGGTCAGCACGACAAAGCGATTGAGTTTTATCAAGGTGCTATCGAGATTGAGCCTTACTTCGAAAACAGCTACGCCAATTTGGCTGATTTGTATCGTGCACAGGGCGACGAGCCAAAGGCATTAGCGACATTGAAACAAGGCATTCAAGCGCAACCTAAATCGAGTGTGCTGCCATACAGTGCAGGGTTATCAATGTTGCGAGTTAAAGATTATAAACAGGCAACCAACTATCTAAAACAAGCTGCAGAAACCGCACAAACCGACCCGCAATATTGGTATGTGTACGGCTTGGCTTTAGAGAAGTCGGACGTACTTGCGGCAAGTAAGTCATTGCACAAGGCTTACCAATTCAGCCGCAATCCACAACACCTGTATGCACAGTGTGAAATCTTAGCGCGTAATTACCAACAACCCGGTGTGCCGAAAGCGTTCGAGCAATGTGTTTCATCATTGAGCAAAGTGGCACCGCCGGAGGCGATAGCGCAATTAAAATCTTCTATAAATTGATAGGTGTGGCGTGAGCAAATTCAAGTTGATTCTTGATTTGCTCTCGTAATTGCTGGTGGGCTGGATTTTTCTCATCTCGCTTATGGTAAACAAACTTATATGGGATGCGATCAACAGCAACAGGGCACTCAAGAATTTGCAACTTGAGTGCTTTACTCCACTTCATCGCAAACGAGCGAGCCACTACCCCCAAACAATCCCTTTGTGCTACATACATTGCCATTCCGGCAAGAGAAGAGGTAACCAGCTCTACATGCCGTTCTCGTAATGGCTCTTTTGCCAGTTGCTCGAAACCTGTGGTGTTATTCCATTTACCTGAAAAAATACAGTGACTCTCTTTGTAAAACTCATCTTTATTCAACGAACCTTGGATTCGAGGGTGCTCTTGACGACAAATAATCATGGCAGGCTCGTCGTATGCATCTTCGATAACAAAAGCTGAATCTTTAGTAATAATTGTGTCAATAATAAGGTCCATTTTTTGTTGGCGAATTTGTTCAAAAAGCACATATTTTTCTGGTGGCGATTCATGAAATGTCACGTTGCTTATGGGACTCAAGCTATGAAGCAAAGTCTCTGAACATCCGACTTGAAAGGAGGTACGTTCACTGATTGCGTTATCGATAATGCTTACAGCTTGACGAAATTGAGGCATTAACTGGTACGCAGTTGAAGTTGGTTGAATTCCGCGTCCTTGTTTAATGAATAGCTGTTTTCCTACTACTTGTTCTAACCGTTTTATCGAGGCGCTGACGGCGGGTTGCGTCAGTCCTAAATAATCGGCTGCTTTGGTGTAAGAGTGATATTCCGCCACGACTAAAAATGTCTGAATTAGATTTAGATCCATTCTTTAACCCATAAACTAAATTTATACTTCAACGTATTTTAACTCTATTTATCCGTTCTTGAGCAAGGTTTATCGTAATTGAGTCTTGGTATTTTGACCCAAACCGAACTTTAGCCCGACGTTTTTATGGAGCTTATAATGCAAAAAAACGATAAAAAAACTCACAAGAAACTTATTTTAAACGCTTGTACGCTCGCACTTGGTGCAGCTTCTGGCACGGCCTATTCTGCAGAACAGCCCAATATCCTCGTCATATTTGGTGATGATGTAGGGTATTGGAATTTAAGTACTTACAATGGTGGAATGTTGGCTTACAGCACTCCTAATATCGATAGCATCGCAAAAGACGGAGCCAAATTTACCAATTTTTATGCACAACAAAGCTCTACTGCTGGACGTTCTGCATTTATCACTGGTCAAATGCCGAAACGAACAGGCCTTACTAAAGTTGGGTTACCGGGAGCCAAAGAAGGGATTTCAGAGAAAGATCCTACTATTGCGACGTTATTGCGAGATCTAGGTTATGCGACAGGCCAGTTTGGCAAAAACCACCTAGGCGACCGAGACGCTCACTTGCCTACAAAACATGGTTTTGAAGAGTTCTTTGGAAACCTCTATCACTTAAATGCAGAGGAGGAGCCTGAGAATGATGATTATCCGCAAGACCCTGAATTCAAGAAAAAGTTTGGGCCTCGTGGAGTAATTCATTCTTATGCAGACGGCAAGGTAGAAGATACTGGGCCTTTGACTCGTAAGCGCATGGAAACCATAGACGATGAATTTTTAGAAGCAACAGAGCAGTTTATCGAGAAGCAAGTTAAATCTGATAAACCGTTCTTCACTTGGTTCAATACCACTCGTATGCACAACTTCACTCATGTTCCTGAAGAGTACAAAGGTAAAACTGGCGCGGGTTTTTATGCAGACGGAGTGAAGCAACACGATGACCAAATTGGCCATCTGTTAGATAAAATCAAAGAGCTTGGAGTCGACGATAATACGATTGTTGTTTACACCACCGATAACGGACCGATGATCAATCTATGGCCAGATGCTGGCATGACTCCATTCCGAAGTGAGAAAAATACTGGTTGGGAAGGCGGATTCCGTGTTCCTGCATTGATAAAGTGGCCAGAACAGATCGAAAAAGGCAGTACGTTTAATGGCATCGTTTCTCTAGAAGATTTTCTACCAACGTTAGTTGCTGCCGCGGGCAACAGCAATGTGAAAGAAGAGTTGCTTGAAGGTAAGAAAGTCGGAGATATAACCTACAACGTTCACCTTGATGGATATAACCAACTCCCTTATTTAACAGGAAAAACAGATCAGTCTGCACGTAACGAATTTGTCTATTGGAGCGACGATGGTGATTTACTCGCACTTCGTTATGGTAAGTACAAATACCACTTCGCTATTCAAGAAAATGAAACTGGATTAGATATTTGGAAAAAACCGTTCACTAAGCTTCGTGTTCCTCAATTTTACGATTTGAGTATTGACCCATTTGAACGTGGTGACACGGGAATGGGCTACGATCGTTGGATGTACGAACGTAGTTTCTTGATGATGCCTGCGGTAGAAAAAGTGAAACAGGTCATGGATACATTTGAAGATTACCCACCACGAATGGCTCCAGGCTCGTTCGTCCCTAAATAATTCATTTATTAACAGTGCCTTAATTCGTTCAAATAAGATTATTAGGGCGCTGCTTCTTTATCTGCTTTCGAGATAGTTCTCTATGAAAAAACAAACTCACATCCACACGACTCAAATGGATCTAACGCCATTAAAAACCGCATTTCCAAACGACGGCAATAACCATGTCGATAGACGTTTTCACGTTATGGCTAAACCGGGTGGAGCAAAATGCAACATCGATTGCCAATACTGCTTCTATTTGCACAAGGACGAATTGCTCAACCAAAGCAAACAGCCAAAGATGGATGATGCGACACTTGAGGCATTTATAAAGAGTTATATCGAAAGCCACGATGGTGAAGAAGTGGTGTTTTCATGGCAAGGTGGAGAACCAACGTTATTGGGCTTGGATTACTTTAAAAAGATCGTTGAACTTCAAAGAAAGCACGCGATAACGGGAATGAGGATCGAGAACGATTTACAAACCAATGGGTTATTGTTGAATAAAGATTGGTGTGAGTTTTTGGTCGAACATAGCTTTCTAGTTGGTCTTTCGATTGATGGCCCCGAATTTATTCATGATAAATACCGCAAGACACGAAGTGGAAAACCCACATTTAAACGTGTGATACAAGCAGTTAATTTGATGAAAGAATATAAGGTGCCTTTTAACGCGTTAGTCACAGTGAACCGTTTTAATTCGCAATATCCATTAGAAGTTTACCGGTTTCTCACACGAGAACTTGGCGTAACGTATATACAGTTTTCTCCGTGTGTTGAGCCTCGTTCTTTTGAGAAAATCGCGCCGCACTTTTGGAAAGAGAACATGCAACCTGGCGTTGGTTCAGAACTCGATAAACCAGGAAACCTAATGTCGGTTGTTACCGATTGGTCGGTTGATGCATCAGAATGGGGGAAATTCCTTGTCGTAGTTTTCAATGAATGGGTAAATAACGATTTTGGCCGAGTGTTAGTTAACTTGTTTGAAACCGCAGTGGCGCAAGTCATGGGAATGCCCGCGCAACTATGTGTTACGGCTGAATTCTGCGGAAAAGGTTTAGCAATTGAACATAATGGCGATGTGTTTAGTTGTGACCATTATGTGTATCCCGAATATCGACTTGCCAATATCAATGAGCGCCCGCTAAATGAGATAGCTATTTCGACTCGTCAATACAGTTTTGGTATGGCTAAAAAGTCGTCACTCCCTCAATACTGTTTAAATTGTGAATATTTGAAGTACTGTTGGGGAGAATGTCCAAAAAATCGGTTACTTACAGCGCCAAATGGCGAAGCTGGTCTAAACTATTTATGTCCGGGGATAAAAATGTTCTTCGAACATGCATTGCCAATCTTAGTCGGTATATCGACGCTACTAAAGTCTTCTAACTCAAGTGAATATAGCGAATATAACTTTTAGTTATTACCTTCGACTTTATACTTAAACTTTAATGCTCAGGCTTCTGAAAATTGTATAGGTAGACTATGAACCATGCGCAACAAGCAATAAACCAACTGATTGAAGAGACAGAGAAAAGTGTTATCGGTCAGAGTCACGTCGTTCGTGCTCTCGTTATAGGGTTATTGACCAATGGCCATGTGCTTCTAGAAGGGCTTCCCGGTACAGCAAAAACTCGCTCGGTGAAGTCATTGGCGAATTTACTGAACACCAGTTTTGGTCGAATTCAGTTTACGCCTGACCTGCTGCCATCTGATGTGACAGGTACAGAGGTGTATCAAGAGCTTGATGGCAAGCCTCAGCTGCATTTCCAACCGGGTCCTATATTCAATAGCATCGTTCTGGCCGATGAAGTAAACCGTGCGCCCGCAAAGGTACAAGCGGCACTGCTTGAAGCGATGGCGGAAGGGACGATAACTGTGGGTGGCCAAACTCACATCCTTCCAGATTTGTTCATGGTATTAGCGACTCAAAACCCGGTTGAACAAGAAGGTACGTATCCACTGCCTGAGGCGCAAATGGACCGTTTCATTATGAAAGTGACGGTTGACTACCCAGAAGACGAAGCTGAGCGCGACATCATTCGATTGGTGCGTAGCGAAGAGCTGGGCAGCGAGACGAGTTCAGAATTAGTCACACCACAGCATATTGAACCTGAATTGGTACTTGAAGCTCGTCGCCAACTTCCAGATATTGCGGTTTCTGATTTAGTTGAAAACTACATTGTGGCTTTGGTTATGGCGACTCGTAAGCCAGAGCGTTACCCAGAATCAAACTTGTCTAAATGGATTGAGATTGGTTCCAGCCCACGAGCGTCAATCTCATTGGATAAATGCGCTCGCGCTTATGCTTGGTTACAAGGGCGTGACCACGTCACGTTAGATGATGTGCGTGCAATGCTACCAACCGTATTAGGACATCGATTCTCGTTGTCTTATGACGCATTGGCCGATGGTGTTGACCATCAAAGAGTGGTTGAAGAACTGCTTGATAATGTTGAGATTGGATAACTAGGGGGCGTCATGGCGAAGCCAACACAAGCTCCCAAACCGCAAGGTCTTGATCCACGATTGTACTGTGATTATTCAAGGTTAGTGCGAATTCAGGCTCAAGCTGAGTCGTTTTCTCTGTTGCCTCATCTAAAGGCGGGCAGTGTATTGTCGGGCCGACATAATTCCCTGTTTCGTGGTCGTGGTTTGAATTTTGAGGAATTACGTCATTACCAACTGGGTGATGATATTCGTAACCTCGATTGGAAAGTTACGATGCGAACGGGTAAGCCTCATGTTCGTAGCTATACCGAAGAGAAAGACCGAAATGTAATGATCTGTGTCGATCAGCGCAGTTCGATGTTCTTTGCTTCTCAAAACACCATGAAGTCGGTTGTTGCGGCCGAAGTCGCGGCATTGTGTGGATGGCGAGTCCTGAAAGATGGTGACCGTGTTGGCTTTGTTTTAGCTTCTCATCAAAAACTCTTCCACACCAAAGCACAGCGTTCACAGTCTGATTTACTGGCTCAGTTAAAGCACCTTACTAAAGCAAATCAAAGCTTAGACGTGAATGTGAGTGACAGCGAAGGCGTCGGGTTCAGTCAATGGATTGAACTGATAAAACGAATGAGATTAAAGCAGTCGACCTTAATCTTTATTAGCGATTGGCGAGACTGCCAAGAGCAACATCTAGACCGATTAAAGCAGTTACAGCAACACAACGATATCTTGGCCATAATGGTCACAGACCCATTGGAACAATCATTACCTCAGGATCTCGCAAGCGCAAATTGGGTGGTGGGTGATGGTCGCTTTCAACTTAATCTCGATAGCCAATCTAAGGTTAACCTCGCAAGTGAAAGCCTTGCTCAAAAGGCTGCACTCCAGAAACAGTCTCTTGCTAAATTAATGGCGATGAAAAACCTCCCTTATATCGAATTAGATACGTCTGGAACTCATATTTCTCAGCTTCAAAAGCTGGTGGGAGGTCGTTAGATGGCCGTTGAACATACGCCTCCAAGTACTTATATCCTTCGCGATCTACATGATGTCGCCATTCCCGAGAGCGTGAGCTGGATGCCGCAAACTATTGGTTGGAAGTTCCTCGGCGTTATTCTGTTATTGGTCGTTTTTTATTTGGCTTATCGTTTGGCACAGAGATGGTGGAATAACCGTTATCGCAAAGAAGCGCTTAAAGAGCTCGTGCTATTGGATGCACGAGACAAAAACTCAACCGAACGAACCTTCAAGGTACTGAAAGTAGCACTCCGTTACCTAGACAGCAGCAATGCAAAGTTGTTTGGTCAAGCTTATGTGAACCGTTTGAATGCCTATCTGCCTGTTAGCGCTAACACCAGTGAAAACAGCAATGCGTTCTTTGCCGATGAAGTCTCGGAATTATGGATGCAGAGCCTAATTGACCCTAAGGTACGTTTGAGCTTTGAACAGCGTTTAGAGGTGATTGAAACCGCGATGATGTGGCTAAAACTTCATAAACCAGATCTACAAGCGAAACCGGATGTACAAGCAAAACCAGAGGGGCAAGATAATGTTTGATAGTTTATCTGCCAGCTTTGAATTTGCACACCCACTGTGGTTCATCGCTCTACCTTTGCCTTTACTTGTTTATTTTGCCGTACCTGCTTATCGCACTAAACAAATGGCCATCAAGGTGCCATTTTTCAGTGAGTTGGTAGAGGCGATTGGCGAGGCTCCATCAGAAGGAGCAAGCCAATTAACACCAAGCTGGTGGCAACGCACTACGCTAATCATTACCTGGGTATTAGTGATCTGTGCATTAGCGAAACCAACCATTCTTGGTGAGCCGCAAGTTCGTGAACAATTAGGTCGTGACGTGATGGTTGTTGTTGATTTGTCTGGCTCAATGGCTGAACAAGATTTTACCTCTAAACAAGGGGATAAAATCTCTCGCTTAGATGCGACCAAAGAGGTGTTAGCCGATTTCGCGAAAACCCGAAAAGGGGACCGACTTGGTTTGATCTTGTTTGGTGATGCGGCGTTTGTACAAACGCCATTTACTGCCGACCAAGATGTATGGCTTGAACTGCTTAATCAAACCGATGTCGCGATGGCAGGGCAAAGCACGCACTTAGGCGATGCGATTGGTCTTGCGATTAAGGTGTTTGAACAAAGCGAAAAGCAGAGTGCTGCGGTTCAAGATTCAAGTATTGATGCGAACGTGAAAGAGAAAGTTGTGATTGTGCTAACTGATGGCAATGACACTGGAAGCTTTGTCGAACCTATCGATGCCGCCAAAGTAGCCAAGGCGAAAGGCGTTCGTATTCACGTTATCGCCATGGGTGATCCCCAAACCGTGGGAGAAGTGGCGTTGGATATGGAAACCATCAAACGTGTAGCGCAAGAATCCGGAGGTGAAGCCTTTGAAGCGCTCAATCGCGATGAACTGACCAAAGCCTACGCTCAAATCGGTGAACTAGAGCCTCAGCTGTACGAGAGTACGACTTATCGTCCTAAACAGGGGTTACATCATTACTTGATGGCCATTGTTGTTGTGATGTATTTGACTGCGTTTAGCTTGGCGACAATCCGTAGAAGGTCGCTTTTGGTTTCTTCAAAGAAAAATTTGAAAGGAGAGAACGATGCCTGATTCTCTCATGTTGCAACAGTTCTTTACTCAGTTTCACTTTATTCGACCATTGTGGTTATTGGCTTTTATTCCGATGTTCTTCTTGTTATGGGTTCGTTGGAGAGAAGAAACGAAGCCGACGTGGAAAGATATTCTTCCCGCGCATTTACGTGATGCCTTGACCATTGGCGAAACAGGCTGGCGTAAGCAGCTGCCATTGAAGCTATTGGTGGTGATTGTAACTATCTCCATCATTATCTGTTCCGGCCCAACATGGCAGCGTGAGGCTTCGCCTTTTGGTGAAGACAAAGCGTCGATGTTGGTTGTGCTTGATAACAGCGAATCCATGCTGGCTAAAGACTTACCACCGAGTCGCTTGGAACGATCTAAGCAGAAAGTTAGAGATTTACTGGCAGCGCGCAAGGGCGGTAACACAGGTTTGGTTGTGTATGCGGGCAGTGCTCACGTTGCAATGCCTGTGACTCAAGACAGCAAGGTATTCGAACCGTTTCTTGCGGCTATCACACCTGACATCATGCCTGTATCAGGTAAGTCAGCAGAAGAAGCTCTGCCACTCATAAATCAGCAATTATCTGGTGAGCTAGGTTCGTCAGTGTTGTTGGTATCGGATGGTGTAAATCCAAGTACCATCAGAGCGTTCGAGAGCTTCTTTAACGACAATCCGTATCAGTTGCTCATTCTAGCCGCAGGAAACAGTAATGTGGTGAGCGATAATCCTGTCGATCTAGATTCACTGCGTAACTTAGCGAGTAAGACAGGTGGACGACTGATCGAAGTGACCGTTGATGGTTCGGATATCCAACAGCTCAACAACGCGGTTGAAAGAAACATGCAGCTCAACGGCGAATCGTCAATGCCTTGGAAAGACATGGGCTATGGTCTGCTCATTCCAATGGCGATTATTATGTTGTTGTGGTTCAGAAAAGGGTGGTTGGTTCAGTGGTGTGTTGTTGGCGTGCTGATTACAGGTAGTGTGTATTCTCCAAGCACCTTAGCGAAAACAGTCAACTTAACCGCTGAGAAACCCGTAGTGGTGGAATCGGTTACGGCTTGGGATAAAACAGCTCAATGGTGGTGGGACTTATGGTTAACGCCCGACCAACAAGGCCAACGTTTGTTGAACCAGAAGGAATACCTTGAAGCGGCAAAACATTTTACTGATCCAATGAGAAAAGGCGCGGCTTACTACTATGCTCGTGATTTTAAGTTAGCTCACAGTGCCTTCCTGCAAACCAAAACTGCCCTTGGTTTATACAACTCGGCGAGTGCGTTAGCCAGACAACGAGAATACCTTGCTGCGCGAGACCTTTTGAAGTCATTAAGCGAGAAAGAGGGTCTGTCACCAGAACTAAGAACGGATGTGGAGAACAATCTTGCTGTGCTTAGTGGGATTGTCGAAGAGGTTAATCGCACCAGTGAAAGCCAATCAGGCACAACTGATGGCCCTGAAGAATCTTTAGAGTTGGATGACGACCAGCCGCGCACGGGTGATGGTGCAGAAGAAGAAACGGTAGCGGAATTGATGCTCAAGGAAACACTTAACGCGAATGAGATTTTGGGCAGCCAAGAACTTGCCGACAAGTGGTTGAAGCGCGTAGAAGCCGATCCTAAGTTCTTCTTGAAATCCAAATTCCAAATTCAGTTAAGAGATCCTGCGCCTTCGATAGAGCAGATGCCAAAACAAGAACAGACGCCAAAACAGGAGCAAACCCAATGAGTCGACATGATTTAGCTCTTGAAGTGGTTCAAACAAAGGTAGGGCGCTCAGAGTCCTTTAAACTAACCAAGACCTTGCTTGCGTCGATGGTTCTATTGGTTAGCACGGTTTTCCCTACTCTTGCTTCTGCGGCTGATATCTATGCTCTGCAGAAGAGTGGTGATGTAGAACTGATCGCTTGGGTTGGAGAAAAACCGAAGTCAGGCGATAAGATAACGCCAGCGAAAGTCAGCGTTAATGACCAAGTGATTCTGAATATTGAGGTGGCGACCCCTCGTTGGCTTACGGGTGGTACGCGAATTGGCAGCATCGAAATCCCCAATGTAATTGCAAAGCAGCGTAACCAATTGGCGACGAACTACACTGAACGAGTCGGTGGTACTACGTGGTCACGCCAACGTTGGGAAGTGACGCTTTATCCGATGACTTCTGGCGAGTTTGTGATTCCAACCGTACCGGTTCGTATCCAAGTTTCTGCTCCTGATGGTTCAAACGTTGGCGGCACGCTTTACACGCAGCCGATTAAGTTTGAAGCCTCATTACCGTCTGGTTTGTTAAGTGATGAATCGCCTTGGTTTTCTGCGACAGACGTGGATGTTGAGCAGCAGTGGCAACGTTCGAGCGAAGACTTAAAAGTGGGTGATGCGGTTACTCGAACCGTGACGATCAAAGCGAAAGACAGTTTGTCGGTGTTACTTCCCAATGTGTTGACCAATGAATCGACACAGCAATATCAAGCTTACCCTCAGCCTAATCGTTTAGATGACACACAAGAACGTGGTGACTACCGTTCCAGTAGAATTGAAGAGACGGTTTATGTGATTCAGCAAGGGGGTGAATTTACCTTACCGGAGTTCACATTCCAGTGGTGGGACAGCAAAAATCAGCGTCTTGAGAGCGTGGTAATAAAAGGCGAAGTGTTTGAAGCAAAACACACACTCCAATCCTTCATCAAAGCTTACATGTCGGTCTTTATAAGCGTTGGCTTGGCCGTGGTGTTATGTGGCATGTTATTCGTTGCAGCGAAGCGCTATTACAAAAACCGACCAACACCAAGCTGGTTGGTATTGCGTCGTTTGCTTAAGCAAAACAATTGGCCAGCATTGAGAACCTTTATCTACCGTCAGTTGCGAACTCAAACTAGTCAGCTAGAACTGGGTAAAGCGAAACTTGGTAAATTGAATGTCCAAAAGCGTTGGCTAGAAGATAGTGAAGCGCTTCAGCAAGGGCGTGAAGATAGAAACGTATTTTCTCGTTTATGGCAAGGCTTATGTAACTTACCCAACGACAAATTAAGCCCAAGTAACTCTCGTTCGATTTTTGACCGATTTAGAATCCCTAAAGCTTTGCCAGACTTAAAAGATAAAACCTAGTTTTATACGAGGGCTAAACGAGTTGTTCGATGAGAAATATAGCCGTTTGATATAAAAAGTGCTGCAAAGTGATGGAAAGCGTTTTATTGAAATACCGATAAAAATTCTGAGTTTATCGGGGCATTCTGCACAAACTGAAGCAATTCACATCGAACATAATCGGCAGTTTCTCTACTATAGGGAAACTGCTTCTTTAATATGGAACTGTATGAAAAGCACCGAACTCAATTTAATTCCTATATTTGTTGCTATCTATGAAGAGCAGAACTTGTCTAGGGCTGCTAATCGCATGGATATCAGCCAACCTGCTGTGAGCAAAGCGCTTGCACGGTTGCGAGATATCTATGACGAACCACTGTTTCACCGAACCACGTCAGGCGTAGAGCCGACCACTTTTGCTATTGATATTTACCCTGCAATGGCTGCTGCGCTTAAGAATTTTACTTCTACCTTATCGGCTTCAAGAGACTTTGACCCAAAAACATCAAATCGTATTTTCTCTATCGCCTGCGTTTCTGCGGCAAGCTACGAAATGGTGCCAAGAGTCATGCAGTTGATTAGCCAAGTGGCGCCGAACATCGCGTTAGAAGTCCATCCTCTGTTTACAGAAGATTATGAATCGGACTTGAGGCTCCAAAGACACGATGTGATCATTGATATGACGCCAAGAGGAAGAACCACGCTCAAGCACGAGGTGGTTTCTACAGAGGAGCTCGTGGTGGTGTGCCGTTCAGATCACCCCGTAATTAGCGATACTATCAATATGGAGCAATTTCTTACTCTCGATCACGTCGTGGTGTCACGCTGGCATGCACGTAAAAGCTTATTAAGCTCTGAACACTTTAGTGATTTGGAAAAGCGAAGAGTTGTGTATCGGGCTGCTGGTGTTGTCGAGATGCTCCCTGTGATTGAGGGATCTGATGCTATTGGCATGCTTCCAATGTCATCGGTGCGATGTTTTGCTGAAAAGTACAATGTAAGAACACTGCCTTTGCCCTTTGATTTGGAAGACCTCGATATGTGTATGATTTGGCACCCAAGCCGCACTAACGAACCAAGCCATAAATGGTTACGCGCTAAGATCAAAGCGGCGGCAAAGGACACCTCGACTAAGCCTTAGAAGGACTCCGTGATACCGCACTCGCGCGATTCTACGTAGAAAGAAAACCAATATCCCAGAATTAAGGCAAGCGGTCTTTGCGGCAAGACTTCTAACCAATGTAGTCATTTAAGCCGCTAAGACCTATTATGCAGCTAACAGCTGTTATGCCTCTTTTGGCCTCTGTTCTGAGTGGAGCAAGAAGTAAGACACCCAATCATCAATCGGCAACGGCCTTGCGAAGAAATAGCCTTGAGCATATTTACAACCTATCTGACGCAGGGTCTCTACGTGGTTTTGAGTTTCCAAACCTTCTGCTATCACTGAAAAATCCAGTATTTGTGCGAGTTTGAGTACCGCGCAAGTGATCTCGTAATCGACTTTTGACGAGTTAATGTCTTCAATAAAGCTTCGGTCTAACTTGACGCAATCAGCAGACAGATTTTTCAACACTGACAATGAAGAATAACCTGTACCAAAATCATCAATCGCGATCTTATACCCCTTCGAATGAAGCACTTCTATGGTCCTTGAGCATGTCTCAAAATCACGCATCATGTCTCTTTCAGTGATTTCCAGTAGCAACTGATGCGGCTGACAATCGGTTTCGTCCAGTATCACTTGCAGTTGTTCAGCGAGGTCGGTCATGTAGAACATTCTGGCTGAGAAGTTGATGGAGAAAATCACTCCTTGAAGGTCTAAGCCCGCGTGCTGCCACTCGGTGATCAGGTTGGCGACTTTCTTAAAGACCCACTTATCAATGTCGATGATTAAGTCACTTCTCTCGGCGACTTCAAGAAAATCAACCGGTGGCAGTAGCCCTAACTTGGGATGTCTCCATCGAATTAAAGCCTCGGCTCCAATAATGTCTTGTGAGTTTAAATCCACCTTGGGTTGGAAGTAGACTTCCAGTTCGTCATTGGCGATGGCTTGATGAAGCCCCATATTGGTTTCGATTAAGTCATTGACCGCATGGGTCATTTCGTCAGCATAAACTCTGTATTGGTCTCTACCATTACGTTTGGCGTGATACATGGCGGTATCTGCGTTTCGAATTAAGGTTTCACGATCTAAACCGTGAGTCGGGTATTCACACACGCCGATACTCGCTGACACGAAGATAGAGTTGTCGTCAATGTAATAAGGTTTTCTCAATGCTTGGTTCAAGCGATCAGCGATTGGCTCGCCCTCATCCAAACCAACGTTTGAATACATGACCAAGAATTCATCTCCGCCCATTCGAGCAACGAAGCCTTTGTCTCCGACTAGGTTACTCAGAATGTCAGACACATTAACCAATAGGTTGTCGCCTGGCGCGTGGCCTAACGAGTCATTGATGGTCTTAAATTCGTCAATATCGAGATAAAACAATAAGAAAGGTGCGTTGTTCTCACTTGAACGCTCGATTTCTTTGTCTAACTGTTTGGTTGCTAATAGTCGATTCGCTAAGTTGGTCAGCGGATCATGATGGGCAAGGAAGTCGAAGTTCTTCTTTTCCTCCGTGAGATCCAAATAGGCTTCAGACAACCTCGATGCCATGTTGTTATAGGCTTTTTCTAAGTGAGACCATTCGTCATTTCTGCCCAAGTTGATTGGGTTTTTGAGGCTACCGGATTCTAAACGGTCAAAGCCATGCCTAAGAGCATTTAGGGGCTGTCTGATGTGGTGTCTAACCACGTGGTTGACCAACAGCATCGACAGTACAATCGCGAAAAAGCTCATGATAATGGCGTTTAACCTTGATAAGCCGATCTCTTTTTCAAGTTGGTCGGTTAACTCTAAGGCTTGGGTTTGGACACGTAACTCGGTGTTTTCTACCATCTCTAACAAGTCACTTTGTGCTGCTAAGAGTGACGCCATCACTAACCAACGCTGTTCGAGGTTAGCGCGAATACGTTTCAAAGCGGCGTTGTATCGTTTAACCGTTCGGCTGATTCGCTTCTTCTCGGTGATAACCGCGGGTGTTTCTATATCAACGTTTTCTAAGTGAAGCAAAAAGATATCGAGTTCTTTCTCGACTTCGATAAGCAGTACTTTCTCGGTTTCTGGAGTGATACGACTGTGTATGTCGCCTACCATTTTTCCTGAAGTTAGAAAAGACTCTCTCAACATGTTGATAAGATCTAATTCATTGTTATAACGGATAAAATTAGGTTGGTCTAAGTGCCTGAGCTTACTATCGGCTATCGCAAATTCGAGCTGATTTAGTTGGGCGGCTAGGGCTGCATCGATTTGATTTGTTTGCTTAAATATTCTATTCAGTGCCAGTGAGCTACCCAAGAATCGGTGGAAGTTATTAATAAAGGCATCAATTTTTTGCGAGAACCCTTCATTGGTCGACAAATCTCTTAGGCGTTGCAGTTGGAAATCCACGTTAAACGCTTCTTCAGACAAGGTGGTTTCGCTGAACAAGAAGGTTTGTTCAAGCAGTTTCACTCGAGACGTCAAAGTGAACACTCGACGGCTGATCTCGGAGTTCACTATCAACTCTGAAACGTGTGTAGAGGTTTCGGTTTTGAGCGTCGATTCTACGTAATAGAGCGACCGAATCACCATGATGACGGCGAGGCTCACGATCAATAACGATAAAAGGTTCGAAATGATGAGTCGTTGGGTGATGCTTATCTGACGTAATTTCATTGTGGCTTCCAAATTCTCAGATACGCTTCACGGTAACCGTTTTTAGGGTCGTAAATACCTTTGTCTTCTTGGCTTATTAGCTCTTCAACATTATCAGGCGTGACGAGATGAACAGGGGCAGAGTAGCCACTCGGTGGCATGTCGTTAAACGCTCGGTTGAGCTCGTCGACAATTTGCCAGCCTTGTAAATAAAGAGGTTCAGGGACAGTAGCCAATTGGAACTGGCCGCTGTTTATTCGTTTGTATGCGGCTTTACTTCCGTCACCTGCGGAAATGTTTTGTGGAATCAGTCTGTACTCCTCGAGATTAGACTCTAGAGAAGGGATAGCGTAATCAATGTATAGATCGTTAATTGCTAGTATATGCGTGATTTTTTCGTCGTATTTCTTCTCTAGCATTTTTAATGTCGCAGGCATCTGTTCGGCGATTTTTTCTAGCGGCAGGTAGTTCAGTTCAAGAACATCGCACGTGTTACAACGTTTAATCGTGTTGACCATAGCGTTGGCTTTGATCATCGCTATTTCATAATTAGGGTCGGTGAACACCACGGTTTTGGCACGGCCATTTGAGTTGACTATAGCGAGTAGAGCCGCTATTTCGGCTACATCAAGAGGGTCGGTTGTGATATTGGTGTATAAGCCAATATCTGGGTTTCCACCAACCAGCTCAGTGGCGTGCCAACCAATAACAACGATCCCTAGATCTTCGGCTTTTCTCAAAATGGTTTTGTGTCGAACTGCGTCGATACCGCCTAGAACAATGGCATCGGGTTCAAAGCCAATCGCTTTTCTGATCGCCGCACCTTGGCGTACTTCTGAGCCCAAGCCATCAATGAACCTAAGGTGCCAATTAATGTTAGAAATGGCTTCAGATATGCCTTTTCCTACACCATACACGCCACCATTGCGCAAGTCAGACGCGACAAAAATAACGTTTTTTTCATGACGCACCGCAGGACCTTGCATTGGGCCATCCCAAGTTCTCTGGTTGGAAACCGCTCGCATCACTTTTTCTTCAGCATATTGGAAGAAATCGTCTTCATGATTACCCGCAAAACTCTGAGAGTAGCAAGTAGTAGCGAGCAACAAACTCGCAAAATTTAATCTCTTATTCATATGGCTTATAAAACGCTTTAACTTATAATCGCTCTATATTTATAATATTGTTAATAAACATTCAAACATTTGGTAACAGTTATGCCGGGTCAAATTTATAAAAATGTTTTACCAACCCTACTGGCAGCGTGTTTTTGCCTCCCTTTGTACGTCAATGCTGACGGGGTAAGGTCGGAGGCTGATGTAAAGAAACTTGAAAAATTTCAAGAGACTGTGAGTGGCGAGCCGATCTCGCTAACTCCAATGTCGGTAGAAAAACCGGTCAGAATTGCCCTAATTTACCCAAGTGCAGATATTTCTGACTTTTGGACGCGAAATTACACGGCGTTGAAGGAAAGATTGATCGCTTTAGAGCTACCATTCGAAATTAAAGAGTTTACTTCGAGACAAATTGAGCACTCATTACAGACTCAATACACCGATCAAGTGCTAAATTCTGAAATGCCCTATGACTTTGTGATTTTTGGTCCTTCTGAACTGGGTATACAAGCTGGAAACATCCAGAAACTGTCTGCATCAACAGAGTTCAAAACCTTTATTTGGGCTTTTCACACACCCAATGAGCAATGGAAACATCAACCAGACAGTTGGTTTGATTTTTCAAGTGCAATGGGTGCGGAAGTGTTGTGTGACCATGTGGTGCAAGAGTTAGGAAATGAGGTCGAGTTTTCTGCCAATAGAGGAATTCCGGGAATCACTGATACGCAGCGTTCACAAGGTTTCATCGATTGTGTAGAAGAGAAAGGTGACTGGTTAACGGTATATGAGCACTTCGGACAGTATCAAAAGATAGGTGGCGCTGATGGAATTCGCTTAGTGTTAGGTAACTTTCCTGAGGTGACCATGGTTCACAATGCCAATACGGCGATGACCATGGGTGCCGTAGATGCTTTAAACAAAGCTGATATGTTATCTGAAGTTTATGTGACAGGTTGGGGCGGTACTGCAAAAGAGATCGAAAAGATTCGTTCTGACGAGTTAGATGCGACACCAATGAGAATGAGTGATGACCTTGGTGTGGCGACGGCTGAAGCGATTAAGTTTCACTTGCAAGAGCGAGAGGCAGAAGTTCCGTTGGTTTATTTGGGCCGAATAAACGTTGTACATAATAAAATGACTGATGAGCAATTGAATCAGCTAACCAGAGAAGCGTTTCGCTACTCGGGGAAGAATTAGGTTCGCGTGACTCTATCGAGCATTACAAAAAGAGCCGAAAATCTGTTTAAACTCGCTTTGTTGAAGCTTAAGCAGATTAGCGGCTCTTTCTATGTTTGGGGTTTGGAAGTTTGACTCACAAACTCCGTGATTTCGATTATTCAGTGATTTCTTCTAGCACTTGTCCAATTGAACCACTTGGTTGAGTGATCCCCAATTTGTTCGAAAGTGTCGGTGCAATGTCGTATGGCGTGACTGGACGTGAAACCTTCTTAGCATCCACATCATAGCCTGCGAAAATAACCGGTACATGCGTATCGTATTTCCAAGGTGAACCATGAGTCGAGGCAATTTGAAGGCCTTCCATGTCGTTAATGTAGCTACGTGGAGCAAATACTACGTACACGTCGCCAGAACGAGCAGGGTGGTAGTTGTTCTTAATAAGCTGCATTACATGAGTATCAGGGACTCGGTTCGTCGCAATATCGCTGCTCGATACGGCAAACGCAACGCCTTTTATTTTGGCAATCTCATCAGCAATCGCTTCCTGAACTTTAGCCAGGTCAAGTTTCTTCTCCGCGATTAAATCGTGATTCAGATAAATATAAGGCTGTGCATACAAGCGTATTGCGTCTTTGGATAAACCAAACTCATCCTTCAATCGTTTCTCTACGCCACTCGACAGCAACGTATCTTTGTTGAAGTACTGAGCTTGATTGAAACCCAGAGCATTTGCCGCAGGTGAAGATTCAGGTACACCGTGATCGGCAGACAGTACAATTAACGTGTTCTCAAGGCCAACTTGGTTATCGACGGTTTTAAGAAGCTTAGCGATCGTCTTATCAAGTCGAATTAGGTTGTCTTCGGTCTCTAAGCTTTCAGGCCCGTAGAGGTGAACCACATAGTCGTTGGATGAGAAACTTACTGATAAGTAATCGGTGACGTCGCCTTGGCCTAACTTCTCTTGCATCAACAGCGTGCTTGCAAAGTTCTCTGTAATCTCATCGCCAGCTGGGCTGACGGTTAATGTTGTGCTGTAGTATTTGTAGCTTGCTGGGCCGTATGGGTGAGGGAAAGTGCGTTGGAAATCGCCTAACTTAACCTTGTGGTCCGTGTTGTGTTCTTGCAGGGTGTAGTTTTCACGTGGTAATGATAACTCCCACTTTTGCTTAGAGTATTGGGCTGCAATTTCTTTTTCATTCCAACGAGATACCCAAGCTGGATATTCGTCATAGTAATAATTACTGGTAACAAATTCCGATTGTGCTTTCGAGAACCAGAACGCTTTGCCACTGTGTCCTGCAAGTGAGATCGCGCCTCGATCTTTTACTGAGACACCGAAGACTTTAGATTTTCCGCTATTGGAAATCATCAGTTCGTCACCAAAGGTGGTAGCAAGTATAGGCTCTGGAGAGCGACCATCGCCTTGTGCTGTCTTTTGCGTTGGGTCGATCTCGGTTGCTTTGTCGACACCCGCCCCTGAAGTCAGCATCTTGTAGTTACCGTCTTCTA
Organism: Vibrio sp. QJM3NY_15; assembly: GCF_057785995.1. Taxonomy (NCBI): domain Bacteria; kingdom Pseudomonadati; phylum Pseudomonadota; class Gammaproteobacteria; order Vibrionales; family Vibrionaceae; genus Vibrio; species Vibrio sp. QJM3NY_15. Next base: position 1,808,123 of record NZ_CM173518.1, on the reverse strand, counting down.
CGTTATACACCAAACGTTCTTCACTACGGTCATACCAAACATTCCCTACCATGCCATGAACACTCGGTGGAGCGCCTGTGGCAAGCGATACATGACCGACAATGGTTTCTGTGTTGCCGTGCTGGTAGTTCGCATTGGTGTAGTAGGTACCGTCATCCATTAAGTAGCGAAAACCACCTTCACCGAAGTTGTGCTTATATCGCTCGATAAGATCTGCTCGTAGGCCATCTACCGTGATTTGTAAGACTAGATTTGGCTTTTCTGTTGCTGAGGCAGGGAAGGCACAGAGTAACGCAAGTGTAAGCCCTGAAAGCTTGGTGTATTGCATAGAGTATCCTTATTCAATGTAATTTCGTTATTCAAAATGTCATGGGTTAACCACTGAGCAGAGGTTGTCTGTTGTTCAGCTACCATGGGGTATTTTGTTAGTCTGCCTCTTTAACTAGGCGCAGACCCATATCCGACATAGTGATCGATTGGCTTGCGAAATCACGACGGTAACTTTCAGATTCATCTTCGTCATAAGCAAAGCTGCCACCGCGCACTGATTTGTGTGATAAACCAACGTCACTGTGTTTAGCATTGTTTGGATTGTCTGTTGGACCGAATCTGTAGAAGGTGTCATCGAAAGCATCAATGACAAACTCACCAACGTTTCCTGTCATGTCATATAAGCCTAGTTCATTTGGCTTCTTTAGCCCGACAGGATGCGCGCTATTTTTTGAATTTGCTGAGTACCACGCAACATCATCTAAGTTGTTGGAACCACTGTAAGTATAGCCTTTGCTTTTGTTGCCACCCTTCGCTGCAAATTCCCATTCAGCTTCAGTCGGCAGGCGGTATTCTTCGCCCGTTAGTTCGTTCAGCTGTTCAACGAAATAGTTCGCTTGTTGCCAGCTTAGGTTATTGACCGGAACTTGCGGGTTTTGGAAATAACTGAGAGATGAACCCATCACCGATTCGAACAATTCTTGAGTCACCTCAAACTTCGCGATGTAGAAACTATCTACAGTTATATCTCGTGCAGGTCGCTCGGCTTTGCTTGCTTCAGGGAGGTTTGAACCCATGGTGAATGTACCGCCTTCAACCAACACCATCTCTTGGTCGATTTGTTGGGCGATAGGGTGTGTAGGCACGCTTGCACAGCCGCTTAGGAAAATAGTCATGGTGACGCTGCTAACTGCTGCTAAATGTTTGTAATTGAAAAATTTCATCACGTGCCTCAAATGTTCGAAATAGGCTGTGATTCTAACGTTTAAGGTCATTCCTATTGGTTATAAAGGGTATAACATGCCACTGACTTTATTAGGAATTATGATGGGAACAAGATAATAAGATAGGTAGGTAAATCATGCACATTACTCAAGGTCCACAATATAACGGTAAAGCGTCTAAGCGCTTGCATGTTATGGCTAAACCGATTGGCGCAGCGTGTAACATTGACTGTAAATATTGTTATTACCTAAGTAAGCAAGATTTGTTGGAGTACAAGAAAGGCAGTTCTCCAAGAATGGATGATGAGACGTTAGAGACTTACATCCGACAATACATCGAAGGTCAAAATACCCCTGAAATCATCTTCTCATGGCAGGGCGGTGAACCGACCATGCTGGGATTAGCGTATTTCGAACGTGTGGTTGAGCTACAGAAAAAGTATCAACCTAAGGGTGTGTTGATTTCAAACGACCTACAAACTAACGGCACACTGCTCAATGACGATTGGGGTCGTTTCTTAGCAAAGAATAACTTCCTGATTGGTTTGAGTATTGATGGCCCTGAAATGCTGCACAATGCGTATCGTGTCAACAGAGCCGGGCGTGGCACCTTCAAACAAGTAATGGCGGCTGTTGAGTTGCTGCACAAACACCAAGTGAAATTCGCCACGCTTACCTGTGTGAATAACCTGACCAGTCAAAATGCACTCGAAGTGTATCGCTTCTTGCGTGATGTGGTGAAGTCTCCACAAATGCAGTTTATTCCTATCGTTGAGCAGAAAACCTTTAGAACCGTTGCGCCACAAACGTCTCAAGTGAGTGAGCAACTTAAGCAAGGTGACAAGCGTTTGATCCCTGGCCATAAAGATTCGATCATGGAATCTTGGTGTGTGTCTGATTTGGCTTGGGGTAATTTCCTGATCTCTGTGTTTGACGAGTGGGCGAAAAACGACATCGGTAAAGTGTTCGTTCAGTATTTTGAAGCGAGCTTAGAAACGTGGATTGGTCGCCCGAACCCGCTTTGTACCCTGAATGAGATCTGCGGTAAAGGCTTAGCGATGGAGCCTAACGGCGACGTATTTTCTTGTGACCACTATGTTTACCCTGAATATAAAATAGGCAACATCCACCACGAGAAGCTTGATGATCTCGCATATAGTGCACCACAACAGAAATTTGGTTTCGCTAAATCACGCACGCTGACCAGTCAATGCCAGCAATGTGACTACAAGTTTGCGTGTCATGGTGAGTGTCCTAAGAACCGCTTTATCAAAACTCGTGCTGGTGAGCCGGGTCTGAACTATTTGTGTGCAGGTTGGCATAAATTCTTTTCCCACGTTGATAAGTCGATGGCTTACGTCGCGCGTGCAATGGGGCATCCAGTGGCTCATGGCAAATTCAGTGATGCAGTATTGATGGCGCATCGTGCAAAACGGGCGCAACAAGCTACGTTTGAGACCAAGTTCTAACTCAGTGTCTAGGTTTATAGAGCCTAACGAATTTTAATTAAATACGTGTCTAAGGACAGGCTAAGTTTCTCTAGTTTAAGGTAATACTATGATGAAGAAGAGTTTAGCGACTGCGGTTGCTTTATTGGTTTCAACGTCCGCATTGATTTCAACGTCGGCCATGGCAGCCAATAGCGTTCAACAAACCGTTGATGCACCAGCGCAAAATATCAATCAAGTGCTTGAAATGACGGACACTCAATCCCGTATTCAACAATTGTCTTACATGGCACAAGATCAGAATCAATCGATCGAGAACCGTACTGGTGCATTGCAAGAACTTGCGAAATACCCAAGCCAGAATGCGCTGGTGGCGGTTGCTAGGGGCTTAAAAGATCAAAACCCTGAAGTTCGTGAAGCGGCAGTGATCGGTTCTGAACCTTACCAACTTGAGCATCGCTGGGCATTGGTGTCGCCACTGTTAAAAGACACCGATACCATGGTTCGTCACACGGCAACGTCAAATCTGATTCGTGACTTTAATGTTCTAGATGACCAACAAAAAGCACAAATTGAACCACCAGTACAAGAGTTGATTAGCTTCTTGGAAACGCAAGAATCTGAAAAATTTCAACTGTTGTTTGCTGATGTGCTTCGCTGGCACAACGAGTGGGATAAGGCGGAAACGGTTTATCTAGAGCTCATCAAAACTCATCCCGAAGAGCCACAAGTTTGGCTGAGCTATGCTGATAACTTCCGATCACAGAGCAAAGACCAACAAGCGGTTGAAGTGCTAGATCGCGGTTTGAAGAACGTACCAGACAATGCAGCGATGCATTATTCTAAATCTTTGACACTGGTTCGTCTTGAAGACAAGAGTGCTGCGGCAAATGAGATTGAAGTGGCAGCAGAACTTGCGAAGGATAACAGCTACTACTGGTACTTAAATGGAGTATTGCAAGAAGAGTTGAATATCGATAAGTCGACTAAGTCTTTCGAGAAAGCGTATTTGATCTCTGGGTCACCAGAGCAGCTATACGCAGTATGTGACATCTACGTACGTTACGGTAATGAAAAAACGGATGAATGCTTGGCAGAGCTTTCAAAAGTGGCACCGGGTTACGTAATTGATCAGCTGAAAGAGAAGCGAGTAGCGCCAAGCTCATAATCCTTGTATGAGTAAATAGAGAAGCCGCTAATGAAAAGCCAGTCGAAATGTTCGACTGGCTTTTTTGTATTTAGTGTTAACCCATACCAACACGGGTCATAGAGTTCTGTTTGGAATGTGTTTCAAAGCAAGCCTTAAGTTGGAAGCGTCTAAAGTGGGTGAACGTAGTCGCTCACCCATTTAGTTAAATCATTCGCCCATTGAGGTGGATGCGCGACGTCTGTCTGTTGCGCCATGGATCTTGCCATCTTTGATTTCAATGGCGTTCAAACCGCTGACTACTGGAATCACATGCACTGGATAACCAAGCTGCATAAATTCAGGGACAAGCATTTCAGCGTAAGTCTTCTTCTCAACTAATAAACCTGTTGGGTCATAAGGTTTGGTTCGATCAATTTTAGTGCCGTACTGAATGTTCGGCAGGTCAATTGCTTCTTGTGCGGAGAGATCCCAATCGAGAACGCCAACCACGGTTTTCAACACGTAACCTGGGATTTGCGAACTACCCGGAGACCCGACCACTAAGCGCAGGTCGTCTTTTTTGTCGATCACCATTAACGGCGTAATCGCTGAGCGAGGACGTTTGCCTGCTTCGATAGCGTTTTGTGTCGGCTTACCATTGATGGTTGGTTTGGTTGAGAAGTTTGCCATTTGCGCGTTAAGAATCACGCCGTCGACCATTACTCCTGAACCCATGCCTGTGCCGACTGTACTTGTCATTGCAATCGCATTTCCGTCTTTGTCGATAATGGAAATGTGTCCGGTATCTTGACTCTCAAAGCCTTGATACTGCGCGTATTCGGTATCGGTGACTTTTCCCGCTTTAGGGTTGTTTTGAGCAATGCCACTTTCAGGGATCAGTTTGCGTCGTTCATCGATGTAGGATTTGTCGAGCAGGGCATTCACAGGGGCTTCAACGTAATCAGGATCGCCCGCATAAGCGATTCGATCGGCTTTGGCGATTCGCATTGCTTCCGTCATTAAGCGCCAAGGTTCCACATCGGTTTTTGACATGTCTGCCAAGTCGTAGGCCTCTAGCATTTCAAGACTTTGAGCAACCATCACGCCACCAGAGGCAGGGTAGCCAAACGAGACAATTTTATTGCCTCGATAGTCGCTCTCAATGACATCACGTTGTTTAACGTGGTAGTGCTCAAAGTCTTCGATAGAGAGCTTAGCGTGGTCTGAGTCGATACGGCTGTTGACCGTTTCTACGATGTGCTTACCAAACTCGCCACCATAAAGGTACTTATCGCCTTGTTGAGCAATATTGGTCAGTGTGTTGGCAAGCTCTGAATTGGTCATCAAGGTGCCTGTTGGTTTAATTTCGCCGTTATTCCAATAGAGTGCTTTGATTTCTGGATCTTCAATCAATCGTTCTTGCTCACGAACCACGATGTCATAGGTGTAGCTGTTCATTGCATAACCTTTACTGGCAAGCTCAATGGCAGGTTGAACAAGCTCTGACCATGGCAGTTTTCCGTATTCTTGATGAGTGCTATAGAGCAAACGGAGCGTGCCGGGAACTGCAACAGATCTTGGCCCTAAAATCTCATTTCGACTGAGTGCCTTACCACCTTCCATGAACATATCTGGAGTCGCACTTGAGGGCGCTTCATCACGTCCATCGAGAGCAAGAAATTGGTCTTTGTCTTTTTGATAAAACAGCGCAAAAGTACCACCGCCGATCCCTGTCATATCCGGTTCTACCACCGACATGGTCATCTGCATCGCAACCATGGCATCGACTGCGTTACCGCCTTTTTTGAGTATCGAATACCCTGTACTGCTTACGTATGGGTTAGTTGCACTTACCATAAACTCTTCGCCAGTTTCATCGGGCGTAATTGGAAAAGGATTTGGCTCAGCCGCGAAACCGACCGCTGAAACCAAACTTAAAGATAAAGTAGCTATTCGCATGCGTTCTCCGTTTAAGGTATCTGTTTATTTGCTCTAAGATTGACCGAGCAAGGTCGATGAAGTTCGTGAGTTTGCAGCCTTTTTACACAATGCTGACGGCTCTGACATTGGAATAAAACCATCTCAATATTCGCCGTCGAAACGATAGTTATGGTTTATGTTTCGGCAGGTTTGACTGAACAGTTACAGCGATAAAAAAGCCCAAGGTTGAATGATTACCCTGGGCTTTTTTTAATGGTGATTGTTTAATTCTAGGTTAGAAAACGAAACTCAACATAATGGTGTAAAGCACGGCATCTTTGTCATCAAAGCCAGTCTGTGCGTTAAAATCTTCGACAAACGCCCCGTTTGCTTTACGAGCTTCAAAATACTGCACTTCACCGTTGATAGAGACGTTTGGTAACACATCGTAATCCACACCAATTAGGTAGCTGTTTCCTGTTAGGTGCTCGTGTGAATCAAACTCAGCGCCATAAACGACGTAAGGAGTGAACGAATTGAGTCTGTAACCCAAACTTGCGTACATCGAAGAGGAGAAGTCACTGGTTTGTCCTTCACTGGCCAGTATTGCTTGACCAAATTCGTACTCGGCACCTAACGACCAAAGTTGGATGTGTTGGTTGTCTTGTTTTGGAAGAGATCCAACGTTTTTAATCTTAACCGTTTGATCGAAATTTGAATCTAAGAAGGATAAGTTCCAACGATAATCCTCTCCACTTAATTGCAAGTTGGCACCAAACATTCGATTGGTTTCAAATTCAAGCTCAGTTGTCGAATTGAAGTCGACTTCATTGTTATCTTTAATTCCGAAAAACGGAGAGAGTAGCAGGGTAGCTTCATCGCTTACATCATGAGTCCAGCTCACTTTGATACCATTGAAGGCAGTAATACCTAATACGGAATTGTATACCTCTGTTGGTGGTCTTGCTGTCATATAGGCTTGGCCGACATAGTAGTATTCAGAGGCAAGGAACAGTGGCAGCCTTAAGCGTCCAATACTTACATCGAAGTCATTAAACTCGTAACCGACGTAAGCCCACTCTAATTGAGGATCACTCCAATCATACTGAGGTGGTTTGACAACTTGCACAGAAGCTTTGAATGAGTTGTAGAAGTAGTCTAACTGAACTCCAAATGTGGTATCGCAGTCGTAACAATTTTCATCAGTAAAACCGCGGTTGATGATGAGTGGATTGTCGTTATCTGAGGTTGCCCAAGAAGTAGAACCGAATCCGCTTAACGAAAAATTATCGGTAAGTTCAATAATGGCAAAAGCCGGAGAGGCAATCGAAGCACATAGCACTGACGTAATTATTTTTTTCATATTATTTCTCCGAACTTATAACGTAGAGAACGTTGGCATTTTGAGGAACCGAAGAGAGTGGGGAGTAACCAATACGGTTTGGTTTGTCGTCTAGCCAGTCGACTAAACTGTCTGTCGAAGCCGTTTTGATTTCTCTTGGATAACGAGCTTTTCCTGAAAAAGATAAGCCAGCCCAGTGTGCATTCATTTGGGCTGCATTTTTCCCCAGTAAAAGTTGATAAAATTTTTCTCTCTCGGCGCTGTTTTCAGGCCAATCAGACAGTTCTACGCGTTTGCCGTTGAGGCGTTTTGTTTTTCCTCTGTATAGCTTTCTCGCTTTGTTTATTGATATCTCTTCAAACCCTGCGTCTAGAGAGAATATTGCATAATCTTCTGCGGCATGAGCCGGATTGAGAAGAAGCAAGCTTCCTAACAACCCCATAGCCGCGGATAGCAGCGCTCTGCTCGAGAGCGTTTTAATTGTTTTGATCCAATCCATTGGTTTCTCCTAACAAGTCGCACTTTCTATTTGGTGGAATAGCTTTTCTTTTCTTACGGGCTTCGCTACGTACCCATCCATTCCGGAATCAAAGCACTTTTGAATATCATCATCGATAACGCTGGCGGTTAACGCGATAATAGGAGTTTTGCTTAAGCCTAGGTTTTTCTCGTGTTCGCGAATCTCCTTAGTTGCGGTGAAGCCGTCCATCACCGGCATCATGCAATCCATTAAAATAATGTCGAAGCTACTGTCGTTCTGATACATATCAACGGCTATTTGTCCGTTGTCTGCAATTTCAAAGGCATAGCCAGCTTTTGTTAGCATGACTGAAGCAACCTTCTGGTTTACGCGATTGTCTTCTACCAACAGGATTTTCTCTGATTTGCTTGGTATCACGTTCAATTCGGCTTGCTCAGGTAGCGTTTTCTTGGCTGTTTTTGCGTTATGAATAGGGGTGACCGTTGAGGTGGTGGATACTGAAGGTGTGTTATGGGTGGCAGGCAATGGCATTGCCTCTACCGCCGCGAGAACTTTCTCTTTCAACATCTCGAATTTGAATGGTTTTGGCACGTAGTCGTCCATGCCTACATCGAAACACTTTTGGATATCGTCATCAATCACACTTGCTGTGAGGGCGATGATAGGGATGCGTCGCGTCGCATTGGTCTCTTTTTCAACGCGACGAATATTACCTGTCGCTTCAAAGCCGTCCATAACGGGCATCATACAATCCATCAGTATTACGGCGTAGTTAGGGTTTGCCGTAAACATGTTGACGGCTTCTTGGCCGTTATTCGCAAACTCGAACTCGAAGCCACTTTTTCCTACGTGAAGTCCGGCAATCTTTTGGTTGATTTTGTTGTCTTCGACGATAAGGATTTTTTGTTGAATCGTCAGGGCTTGTTGGTTGGCTTCTGATAGTTCAGCTAGGCCTTGTGTGTCACAAAGTTCAATGGCTTTAATTAAGCGCAAGCCGAGTAGGGGTTGCGATACCTGAGCCGTAATACAGTTGCCAATATCTGCAGGGTCACTTAGGAATGATCGAATCAAACAAATAGTCGCGCCATTTTGATGGAGTTTATTTAGGCTGTCTGAATAGTCACTCGCTTGGAATGAATCGTCTTCAGCAAAAATGACCGTGATTGGCTTATTGTGCTGTTTTACAGATATTTGTTCATTGATGGTGTCTGCGCTGTTGGTTTGCTGAGTGATCTTTAAACCATAAAGGTTAAGGTCTCTTTCTATGCGCTCAGAAAGCATGTTTTCATTACCCAGAATGTAGATGTTTGCTGATGCTGTGCTTGGTTTAGGAAGCATCAGATCAACGGGCAGCGCTAAATCGAAGTAGAAACAACTGCCTTCACCTTTGACTGAGTCGAGTTGAATCTGACCACCCATAAGCTCAACAAGCTGAGTACTGATCGCAAGCCCAAGACCAGTACCACCGAATTGTCTGGTCGTTGAATCATCTTCTTGAGCGAACGGTTCGAATATTTGTTTCTGTTGTTGTTTATCGATACCAATACCTGTGTCGCGCACTGCGAATCGAATGGTGACATTGTCGTTAGACTGTTCGAGTGTCTTGATTGATAGTGTTACACCACCTTCGGCTGTGAACTTCACTGCGTTCGACATAAAGTTCATCAAAATCTGTCTTAGTCGGTGGTCATCGATCATCACGCGTGCAGGTGTGTCGGGGCTGATATCGACGTTGACTGATATTTTCTGCTCCTTGGCTTTAGGCGCAACAATCGAAGCGATGTCGTAAATGGATTCTCTAATCGATGCCGAATGCGGGCTTATCAACAACATGCCAGATTCAATCTTAGAGAAGTCTAAGATGTCGTTGATCAGGCTTAGTAGTAATTGAGATGAGGTCTCGATTGTATCTACATAATCACGTTGTGTTGGTGTAAGTGGAGTATCCGATAGGATCTCTGAGATACCGATAACCCCGTTTAACGGAGTGCGAATTTCATGTGACATGTTAGCCAAGAAGCTACTTTTCGCTTTACTCGCTTGTATTGCATGATCTTTGGCTCTCTCTGCGTCTTCTACGGCTAAGGTTAGCTTCTCTTTTGCGTGTTCTCGCTCGATGGTCAATCGTTCAACTTGCTGCGCAAATAGGCTGAGTTCATCTTTGCCTTGAATCAGTTTATCCAAAGAAGGTCGAGTTTCATCATTTTCGCTTTTCAAGAAAGCTAACACCAAATTCAGGTTGTTGGTGACTTGTCGTGCCAAGCTTAGGGTTAATCCCATCACAATGGTCGCGAGCAAAGCAACGATCGAGATAAACAGGGTTCGCTGGATTTGCGCTTCATAGATGGCTTGCTCAACTTCCTGTTGGAACTCTTGCTTGATAACATTACCGAGGCTTTGCAATAAGCTGAGTCGAGCGCTCATTGCCTCTAATCCGACAGAAATCTCTTGTGGCGCCAGTTGGCTGATTGCGTTTAGGTCGAGTAGTGCGCTGCGGATCTCTTGGCTTTGAGCAAACACATCGTTTCTAAACACTTCAACCATCAATGACACTTGATGTTCGTTGGCATTCAATGACACAAAGCGTTCTAGGAACAGTTGTTGTCTTTCACTCAGAGTTTTGATCTGTTCAGCGAGTTCTGGGTCGTATTCTTGGCTATTTTGGAATATCTCGATCAATGAGGTACCCAGTTTAAATTCTTCATTTGACCAAAACATCAGCCATTCAAGTTGTTGTAACGCGGTGAGGTGTTGTTGAATTTCACGCTTGGTGTTTTCGAAAGGGACTTTTTCTATCTCAAGTAGCAACTGTTTGTACAAATCACTCTGCCATTCAAGTGCATCCAATTTATCGTAACTATCCGTCGCTTCCATCGTTGATAGAGTCGCTTCGCTGAAGTCTGCAACCAGTTGGTTCATTTCATCAGAGGTGTTTAAAAATATAGCTGGAGAAAGCGTTTTTAGTTCTGCCTTTACTTGGCTGCTTTGTGTCGCGAATTCTTCAGGGCTAGAAGCCAGAGTGCTCCGATATAAGACCGAAATATCTTGAAGATACACAGATAACTGATTGGTTCGTTCAAAATCGGTTAACTGAGTCGTTAAAATATACGCTTGTCTGCCTGCTAGAAAGAGCAGTAGTGAAATGGGAAGTAGAACTAAGCCAAAGAGTTTATGTTTGACTGAAAGGTTATTCCAGACCGTAATCGCCATATAAGGATCCATCCAACTGTTTTTATATAAAAACAGTAGAATAAAAATGCGGATATGGAAACCTTGAAACGGTAAATTTAATGGAAGTGTGGGAGGGGTATAAGTTCTTGTGATTCCAGAGCTTATTTTGAAATATGTTCTCTTACTAGCAACTTATAGCGATTGTCAGTCGGTTTAATTTTTATGCTTATTGATGAATAGCTTATAAAGCGAGTTAATGAGGGCGCTTTTTATCGAGACTTAGTTCAAACAGAAGTTGCTCTAACACCGTTTTTGCAGAGGGTTCTAATGTCCAAACCCCTAGCATTCTGTTTAGCGCGGCGCGGTACACTCTGTTTTTGAGTAGGAAAGCGAGCGTACTCGTATCGTTGTTCAAAACATGTGTTTGTATGACGGTTAGCTCAGCTTTGTTCTCGATATCGACTTTCTGAAGGTTGAAAGCGGGTAGAAAGGCACACTCATACCAAACCTCAACGATCTCTCGAAGTTCGATCTCCTCTTCAGGCACATCGCAGCCCTGAAGTTGATGGTTTTCAGGAATTGCGGATAAGTAAGCGACATCAAGCTTGTCTGCAACGAATGTGTACATTTGCTTCCTTGTTACATGTGATTTATGAGCGAATCATCTCTCTCACTTATGTTTTTGTCAATTACATCCATTTATTGAACGAGTGATCTGTGAATAAGCATCGTCGTGTTTAACTCAAACTGTTTAAGTATTTGTCTGTTAAGCCAAAATATTTCAAGTTGCCATCAGGTTCTAGAACCAAGCTCATATTGGAAGTAGCGATCAAACCGGGATCATTGGTCGAAAAAATGACTGTTTTATTCAGCAACTTATCGCTGAACAGGCGGTTAAAATACTGCGCGTTTTCATTTTCAGCCCCGTTGAACGGTTCATCAATGATTATCAGAGATTGTTCACAGTTACCTAAACCAAGCGCCAAACGCAGCTTTTGTTGAATGCCATTGGGAAGACCTTTGCACTTATCGACACTCAATTGAGTCGCCAAGCCTTCTGGCAGCCATTCGTCTAGCTCGAAGAAGCTCACCATCTCCTGCATTTTCTCTGTCGGAATCAATCCATTGTGTAAAATGAAATTGGTCTCCAAAGAACCTTCGAAAATGTGCAAATTGAAAGGGATGTAGTTAATCGACGTGCGATAGCGATAGCTGTTGAATTGCTTAATGTTATAGCCATCGACAGACACCGCACCTTGATAACGATCTTCTAAGCCAGCCATGATTGAAATGAGCGTGGTCTTTCCGCTGCCTGTCGGTCCACATATGACGACTTTTACACTGGGAGGTATCTTAAAGCCAAGGTTGGTTAATCCTGTTGCTGCTCCTGTGTAACGGTGACTCACACCACTGCCCACAATGCTTCCTTGGAACAAGCGAATAGGCGGGCTCTTCTCTAAGGTCAGTTTATCGTCATTCATCGACATCAAGTTGTTGATCTGTGCCGACGAAGCCTTGATGGATTGAAACTTAGAAATCGAGTTATAGATGCCCATTATCGGGCCTAGTGCTTTCCAAACGAGAATAACGGTCGCAAGCATCGCGCCCGCATCAGAAGTGCCTTCCATTACGCCGATTACTGCGGTCACGATACTTGCCGTACCAATCACCTGAATCAAACTACCGCCAGCAGCCTGAATTTTACTGTTGGTTACAGCAACGTTCTCCGCGTCACTGGTGCTTTGCATATGTGAGGCACTAAAACGAGATTGAACCACGCGCAGTAAAGGCAAACCCTGAATGGTCTTGATACCACGAAGGATTTCATTCCATTGATAAGAGACCATCGCATTGGCGCGAGAGCTTTTGGATGTGGCTTGAGAATAGATATAGCGTGAGTACACACAGAACACCAACATCAAGATTAATCCGCCCATCACCACAAGCGCTGCCGTGCCAGACATTAGGGCAATCGCGATGATAAAAACAATCACAAACGGCATATCAAAGTAGCTGAGAGTTGATTCAGCGGTCACTAAGCGACGGAAGGTATCGATATCTTTCAATCGCGCCAGTTGAGATGAAACCCCTGCAGTTGATGTCATTGCGTAAGGTAGCCAAAGCAGTTTCGATATTACGGCTTGGGATATGTGAACCGCGAGATCTTTACCGGAGGTAGCAATGATGTTGACTCGCATCTTTTTAAAAAAGTATTCTGAAAACCCCACAATAATGGCAAATAAGGTCAACCAATAGAGTGTCGCTTGAGAACTCGAAGTAAGCGCGAAGTTATACACACTCATGATAAAGAATGGCTGTAATGCGCCCAGAATACTGATCACGAAGCTAAGAATGATCAGGCTTTTAAGTTCATTGTTATAACGATAGAAAGCGTACCTTATCCAATTGCTTCTGTCCTGAGATTCCGGTGGTGGTTCGCGGAACAGGCGGGAATATTCACTAATTGCAATCAACAAGCAGGGCTTCTTGCACATTGGATACTCAATGGTGTTGTTGTTCGTGTAATCAAACAACATCAGCTTTCCATCTTTGGTACCTAAAAAGATGGCGCTAAGATTTTCTATCTCAATAAAGCACGGGTGAGGGTACTTATCGATATTCTCGAGCGTTTTTAATTGGGTGACATCACAACGGTATCCAAGACGTTCTATGGTTGCAGTAAAGCTGTCGCTGTCTTTTGGCTTGGGAATAAAGGCGTCACTGAGTATAGAGGGTGTACCTTCCCACTCAAGAGCAATCAAGGTATAGGCCAAGCCGCGAATCAGAGGTGAATGACTGTAACGCTCGTCATAACCGCTTGCTTCAAAATCCGAAACACGTTGCGAGACGTTGTTGAAGTCTACAAGGATACTCATTGGTCACCTCCCGTAAGCTTGACACGTTTGAGGCGGTGGTTAAGTTTGTCCATCTTATTGCTGGCGATGATTAAGATTTTGTCATTCGCACGATAGGCGGTACTGGTCAGCACGACGCGCGCAAACTCTTCGTCAAAGACACAATCGATATCGTCGAATATCAATACACGTTTACTGGCGAGCAGGGCTCGGACTAATAACAGAGCATATCCCACTTGGCGAGAGAATGGATTGCGCATGTGCCCTTTGAGTTCCGTATAAAAACCAGCAGGAAGTCCGTCAATTTGCGCCTTGATGTTCATGGTTTCACATAAGGCGAAAGCGGTGTTATTCAAGCTTGGACGGAAACAGGTTAGGTTATCAATAATGGTTCCTTCCACGAATGAACTTGTTTTATCGACCATCAGCACGCTGTTACGCCAAACGTTGTAGTTTACGTTACTCAGAGGCGTGTCATTAATCATGATGTCCAGTTTGTTATCATTGTTCTGACGTGTAATACAGTTAGCAAGGTGGGTCTTACCGGAGCCACTTTTCCCAGTAAGCAAATAGGTTTGTCCGAGTTCGAATTCGATACGCTGCTTTTCAGAATATTTAACAGAAATACGTTCTACTTCGGTCGTCTCATGTTGATGTTCAACCGACGCGGCCAGTTCAAGAAGCTCGGCGATGCGCTGTATATGGAGTTTGTTTAGCTCCCAACGGCTCGCGGTACGCATCACTTGTTGGTAGGGCGCAAAGTAACGGTTGGTCAGCATGATGATCGCGGCCATGATGCCTTGGCTCGACTCCATATTGATCACGGCTGTTGCCAATACCACAACAACACAAGCAATCGAGAGTTGTTGGATGAGCGCTAAGATCAAGCCAAAATTCGATTCAATCTGTTCGTATTTGATGTTTTCAACTTCACGTTCCTCGACCATTTGTGTCATTAGGCTTTCAACGCGGTATTCCATGTTTCGCGCTTTGATATCCAGCGGGCTAGAAATGATTTCAATGATCTTGGACGTCGTTAAGCCCTCTATATCGGACTTGTTCTGTAAGCTGCCAATCTTTTGTTTAGAAAGGCTCCAAGCGAAAATGGCCAAGATCAGAGAGGCAATCAGAAGCGTCACGCCAGCCCATATGTTGATGAGGCCGATGATGAGGATGGTTATGACGCTGACGGCAAGGTTTATCAGAGCTCGAACCGACTCTCCACCAAAGAAGGTTTTCAGTTCAGGAATGGTTGAGATTCGTTCGAGGTATTCGCCCGGTTCTAAGCGGCGAAATTTAGAGATCTCAGCCAAACAGATGGATTGGAATACCTTGTTGGTTAAGTTGGTCTCAAACTGCCTCATGATGACGGAAGATATCTTCTCTTCCTGATTTTTCAAGTGGTAGTCGAGGAAGATAGAAATCAGGATAATCGCGAACAGCAAGAACAAGGTATCTTGTGCTTGGTTGGGTAATACTCGGTCGAAAATGATCAGAATGGAGAAGGGCAGTACCAAGCCAAATAGAGTGGAAATTATTGTAGAGAAAGTCAGATAACACTTATCTGCCATATTGATCTTTTGAGAAAACTGCTCAGTTTGCATTACGACCTCCTGTTTTCAACGACTCAGTTGAGAGAAGGTGTTTAGGCACTAACTCTTGATTGTTTCGTCCTTCGATATCACTCATCAATTGCATGATGCTTTCTATCGATTGAATCGAGAGCACGCCCTTAACTTGCTCAAGCTTGATGGTTTCGATGATGTAGTCGTATCTTGCGCTTTCATAATCTCTTAAGGCGCTGAAGAGCTTACTTTCTGCGGCAAGCAAATCGGTGATCGTACGGGTGCCTAACTGGTATGCCCTTTGAATACCTTTGTAAGACGCATAGTTGGCGCGAATGATGTTCTCGTAACTGCTTATAGATTGCGAAAAATCGTTAATGTTGAGCACAGAGGTGTTCACGCTGTTACGTGTAGTGTAAAGCGAGTCTTGATAAAGCAGTTCGGTACGTTCAATTGCCGTCGATGATTTTTGATATCCGTAATAATCAGAACCACCAGATAAGATAGGCAAGGCTAGATTCAAGCCAACACTGGTAGAGTTGCTTTCGCCTGTCGCAGTGATGTCGGTTTTGTCGTAGTTATTGGCGTCATCGTGACGATAACTGGCTGAAAGCGACACGGTAGGTAAGAAGTTTGTACCGCTCTCTTTTAAGCTTCTACGGCTTCTCTCGACGTTTTTCTTCGCAACTAACAAGTCGTTGTTGAGCTTTAATGCTTGATCCATGATTGAGTGTTGTTCGCTTTCGTTTATCTCTTTTAATGGCACACTTTCGTATATATCTTGTGATGGAGTGATAGGGTACTGAATCTGAATGGACAGCCCGTTGAGAATGACACGGCGATCTTTCTGCAAGGTTCTTAATCGATTCGACACGCCTTCTTTCTGAGCGATAACTTCGTACAGCTCGCTGGCGGCTGTGTTCCCCAATTCTACGTTGCGTCGCATCTGGTGTTCACGAGTCTCAGACGATTTAAGCTCTACCTTTGTCGCTTTTATTTGCGCATTGTTTTTCAAATACTCGAAGTATTGAGAGCCGATTTCAGAGATGGTGCTCTGTATTTTGTTCTCGTGTTTAATTTCTTCAATATTGAAGTCGAGTTTTGCCGTTCCATATTTAAAAATATCACCAAGATTGAATATCGACTGGGAAAGGGAAAGGCTGTAGCTGTTTGAGTTATAGCTGGAGGTTTCATCGGGCACGCTCGATAACAAGGTTTCATTCTCATTCCATGTGGTATCAGCTGCACCATTGAGTGAAGGAAGAAACTTAGAGCGACTGATCCCAATGTTGTATTCGTTCTCTTCCACACCTTTATCACTGGCGCGAAGGGACAGGCTGTTTTGCAGGCCGAGTTCTACTGCCTCAAGCAGGGTCGTTGCCGATGCTGAAGGTGTCGTGCTGAATACAAGCGCAGCCATGATGCTGCTAGTTAAGTTTCTGTACCGCCACATACTTGTTGATCACCTTGATGATTTGGTCGCTTTTGTAAGGTTTGCTGATCACGTAATCCATTCCGGCTTCAATACAAGCCTGATGTTCGTTACTGCTGGTCAATGCGGTTGCCCCTATGATGGTACAAGGGTTTTTCTCGTTCTCTTGTTCAAACTGGCGAATGCGTTTGGTCGCTTCAATGCCGCCCATACCCGGCATAATGCAGTCCATGAAGATGATGTCAGAACGTTTATTCATGAAGTGCTCTACTGCGTCGGCACCATCGCCAACCGTGTCTGGTTCATACTCTTGTTTGGTTAAAATTCGTTTAAGTAAGATTTGTTGAACTCGGTCATCCTCTACGATAAGGAATGAACTGTTTTCCATCTGCTCTTCTGATGCTTCTGCTTCCATAATGGTGAGTAAGTTCGGAATAAACTCATAAGGAATCGCAGGGGAGTTGATGATCTTATCGACGAAGCTGTGACACTCTTGTGCATGCTGAGTATTGGTTACTGACAGCAACAGCTTGGTATTCGGATGATTCTTAAGTTGAGATTTCACCGTTTTGCTCAGTGATGGCAGCTTGTTAGGTTCAAAGGTATCGGTCAGCATGATGGCATCGTACTCACCAAAGGTCTTGGCCGCTGAAAACAACTCATTTGCAGTGCGGATTTCAGTGATATCAAGCCCCAAGTTACTGAGCATTTTCTTCATTACATCGATACGAACTTGCGTATTGGCGCACAGCAGTAAACGCTTGCCGTCGAAACGAGTTTTCTCTGTATGGAAATTCTTCGCCTTGAGATCAAGCTCGATCTGAAAACGTTCCTGTGTACCTGATTGGAACCAGTGACTTTCGTAATACCCGTAATCTTTTAATACGCTTTTCGCTAAGTCGTCTGTGTTAGCAGTATGGTGTTTATGATCGCTCCAATGGAGCTTGTTGAGCTTGGCAACAGAGACATCTAACGTTGAAAGGAAATTCAGGTTGATGGTGACACGTGTATTTTCCATATCCGAAGCTGCGCCAGACTCTATTGTCACGAACAACTTCTTGTTTGATTTAAGTTGGATGGCGTTAGAAAGCTGTAGGAACAAGATCCAGAACAAGCTGGTGGATTGACCTTCAACACGGTTGGGCAAATTATCAGAGATAAAGCAGTCGAGTTGACCTTCGTTCCTCTGAACTTTGGCGCTGATATGAATCATCAATTCAGACAACACGCTCAGTAGCGAGAATTCCTTCGACTTACTTTCCGTACCTTGTGAAATCAATCGGTTATAGTTTTCTGCTAACTCAGATAGGGTGCTACATGCAGAGGTAATATCCTTCGCCATCAATACGCCGTTTTCATCGGTTTCTTGAACCAGATATTGGACACCACCATTGATGGTGTTGGTGATTCCGCGAATCTCATAGCCGATTAGCGCATACAGTTGTTTGTAGAGGTCGTTATTGCGCTTTTGGTCTTCCAATTTACTGAAGATCAGCTTGAGATGAGAGTAGATCTGGCGTTGTTTCGGATTGATGCTCACTTCATTCAGAAGCTCTTCGAGCCTTTGTAAGTCGAGTTGTTTCAGCTCTTGATAGAGGGCATCGAACTCATAGTCGATTTCTCGCTCATTAGAGCTGGATTTCTTCAGCTTCAACATAGCAACTGAATTTGATAGGACCGTGATTACTGCCAGTATCACGACCACCATAAACAACCAGATAAAGAACTCGTTTTTCTCTGACATCAAGTCGCTCGCATGGTTGTTAAACATGGTGCGATAGTTGTCGTCCATTTGTAGGTAGTTGTTCGTCAGTGACAGGTATAAGTCGAGTACGTCGTTGCGTGTTTTAGTGCTGTCGGAAAAGCGATTGATCGCTAATTCAAGTTGGGTGTATTCAGTCGCGCCAACCAAGCTGAACTCAGTTTTGTTCAAAGAGGCTAGCGATCTAAATTCATCTATTTCACGCTTCAAGTTAGCTAGATTGAATTCGTTAGTACCACAAGTGTCGGTACTTAAGCACTGCTGTAGAGTTTGAATATCTTGTTCGATGGTCTGATTAAGCTTCTGAGCTTGTATGAGCAGTGGGGCGCTTTGTACTTGAGCAACCGAATCTACTTTTGACCAAGAAAAGTATAAATAGAAAGCGAGCGCCGCCAGTACTACGCTGAATAATATGCTCAGACGTAGTGCTGGTACGGAAATGTTATAAGAAGGTTTTCCGCTCATTGATTACCTCTCATCGAATGCATCTTCGATGGCTGACATCACCGGTTTTGCTGCGTATTCGATCACGCGACGCGAGCCGGTTTTTACGTCGGCGGTAAATTCCATATAAGGTGATAATTTGTATTGAGTGCCTCCTCGCTCAAGAAAATTTCGATCAATCTCAATTTCTGCTAAATAGAATTCGGCATCTTCTTCTTCGTATGATGAACGGCTAATTGAGGCGATGGTCCCCTCAACAAATCCATATTTTGCGAAGTTGTAAGTATCCATTTTTACTTTTACCGCTTGACCAATTTCGACAAACCCCATGTCTTTACGCGGAATTTTCGCTTCACCGTGTAGAGAGTTATTGATTGGCGCAATATCAGCGATACTCTCGCCGGGTGGTATTACCGCAGAACGGAAGTTGAAGTGTAATTTGTCGACCACACCATCCACTGGTGAGTAGACGATTAAGCGATCTACCTTATCGGAATGTTGTGGTTGCAAGATCCGTTTTAGTTTGAGGTCTTTGTTGGCCTGAATGATTTGTGCTTGGTACTCAGAGTTGCGATTCTCAACCAAATCTCGATGTTGTTTTTCGAGTTTGTCGAGCTGGAAACGTTCGTTCATGACGGACTCATCAAGGTTTTCAATCTCACGAACCATGTTGGATTCTTGTACTTTCATATTTAGAACGTCGACATAGGACGCCATCTCTTCTTTATAAAGCGTGTTTTTGATGTTGAGTTGTTTGCGAATGAGCGAGAGTTGGTTCTCTGAGCTTTTACGACGCTTTAGCATTGATCCAATCAAAGAGTTTTTGTGTTTAATATCGTGAGTGATCAGCTCTTCGTTGGAGCGGTTCTTCGAGAACTCTTGCTGCCACGTATTCATGTTGACTTGAACTTGTTCTGGGTATTTTTCGATGTAAGAAGCAAAGTTTGGTTCGATCATGTCACGCAAGCTTTCATAACGGATTTTATCGAGTTCCAGCTGAATGATTTCGGTGTTCACTGTATCGAGTTGGGTGTTACGGTCGAGTGAGCGGATTCGAGCAATAGGTTGGCCTTCATATACAACTTCCCCTTTTCTCACTAACAGCTCTTCTAAAATACCGCCTTCTAGGTGTTGAACTTTCTCAACATCAGACTCTAGTAACAGCTCGCCACGTACAGAAACGACAATGTCGATGCGTGCTTGTGACGCCACGGCGATAGCCACCAAAGCAAGTAGAAAAATGATGAGCAACGTCTTGTGAACGCTGGTCATCGCACTTGCAAGCACGATGGTGTCATCTGCTGTGACCTTGGAAGCCTCGTTGTTAGAAACGAGCGCTTTTCTGAGGTGATGCTCTATTTGGTTATTGCTCATGACCTACCTCGATGACTCGTCATCTACAACTTCCTTAATATCCAGCAAGTGATTGATTTGTCTATTGACGTTTTGTAGTTCAGTTTTCACATCTTCTAAAAGCGCTTCCGGCGCAGGGAATTCGTGTTTACTCAAATGTTCCAACTTGGCCATTTTGGGCGGCAGGTCTTGGTCGCATAACAAAGTTAAGATGGTTTTCAATTTTTTAGAGTAATTGTTGAGTTCATCAAAACGATTACCTTTATGAAGCATCTCTATGTTCATCGGTGCGTCCGAAAAGTCCTTATAAAAGTCGCCTAGCAGCAATTGCAGCCCTTTGTGGTTGTTGTCGATTGAACGCAACAAATTCGTCATGTCTATCATCATTCCACTGCCTTAATTGCTTTAATCACAATAAGTAAGGATCTTTAAAGGCAGTTTTCAAATTTTTTTTACTTCTTTATACATAAAAAGAAAAATATGAAAAAAGTTGTATAAAAACTTGGTTTTTCAAAATGGTGTCCTTTAATGCCTCTAAATACGATCAGTTAGCTAGTAGCAACGGAGGCTGTAATGGCAGGCGAAAATAACCAAAACAACCAAAATGAAGATCTCAATGACGCGGTAGAACAGACGGACACGAACGACGCGGGTACGCCCTCCCAACAGCAGAATCAACAAAATCAACAGAACACGATTGCGTCGACGGTAGCGACGGGTGCTGAAAATACCGACGCGGCAGACGAAGTGAACCAAGCGTTGGAAGACAATCCAAGTGGTGCTGGTAATACAGAAGAAGCTTCGGCTTCTGGCGGAGCGGTACAAGAAGACTCTCCAGAAAGCAGTGAAGGTTCAGACGCTGAACAATCGAATGTAGTCGACAGTGTTGCCTCTGGTAGCGGAGAAGGTGCTGGCGGTGGTGCCAGTAATTCTGGCGCGGGCGCTCAAGCTGTCGGTGGCGAAAATGCTGCGGGTTCGGGCGGTTCTTCAAACGCTGAGGGTAATAACGAACAAGGTGAAGCAGCGAGAACTGCTGCTGCATCGAATTCTTCGTCTTCTGAATCGGATAGCCAACAAGTGGACGATGATTTAGATTCACAGACGGTAGAAGAGACATTCGCCGTTGATGTTCAAGCTTCTGACGAAGAGACCATCAGTGAAGTTGAAGATGACTTTGATTCTGAGACAACAAGTGAAACGTTCAAAATCAAAGTGGAAAGTGAGAATGATGCTCCGGAGGCTGAACAAGATCTGGCTTACATCATGGATGAAGATGGCTCCATAACATTTACTCAAGAACAATTACTCGAATACGCAAGTGATGTTGATGGTGATGAGCTTGTTGCTTCAAACGTTCAAGTTGGCGCAGATGCAACGGTTCAAGATAATGGTGACGGTACGTTCACAGTCGTACCTTCCGCTGACTTTAATGGCGAGCTAGACCTTACTTTCGATATCAGTGACGGCCAAGAAACCATAAGTAGCGCAATTGATTTAACGGTTCGTCCTATTAATGACGCACCTATACCAGAAGATAAAACGTTTGAAATAGAAGAAGATGGCACACTTGTTTTCACGGATGCAGACCTCCTGACGGGTGCAACCGACATTGAAGGTGACAACCTTACTGTGGAAGGCGTTACCTACGATGGCGGCGATGGCATTCTTACTGATAACGGTAACGGCACGTATACCTTTGCGCCAAACGAGAACTTCAATGGTGATGTAAACTTCAGCTTCGATGTATCTGACGGTACCGATACGGTAGCGGCAAACATCGATGTAAGCGTAACAGCAGTCGATGATGCACCAGTATCTGGCGAACTTGCTTACTCAGTCGATGAAGACGGTTCGATTCGTCTAAGCCAAGAGCAATTACTGTCTCAAGCATCTGATGTAGAAGGCGATGATCTAACTGCTAGTGGCCTAACGGTGGGTGGCGATGCGACAGTTACTCAAAACGACGATGGCAGCTTTACCATCACGCCAGATGAGAACTTCAATGGCGACATTGATATCAGCTTTGATATCTCAGATGGCACTAACACGGTTCAAGCTTCTGCCGATTTAACCGTTAACCCAATCAATGACCTGCCAGTTCCTCAAGATCAACAGTTCAGTGTTGAAGAAGACGGCACACTTATCTTCACTGACGCTGACCTATTAACAGGCGCGACAGACATTGAAGGTGACAACCTTACGGTTGAAGGTGTGACCTACGATGGCGGCGACGGTATTCTTACCGACAACGGTAATGGCACGTACACCTTTGCGCCAAACGAGAACTTCAATGGTGACGTAAACTTCAGCTTCGATGTATCAGACGGTACAGACACGGTTGCTGCAAACATTGATGTAAGCGTAACAGCAGTCGATGATGCACCAGTATCTGGCGACCTTGCATACTCAGTCGATGAAGACGGTTCGATTCGTTTAAGCCAAGAGCAATTACTGTCTCAAGCATCTGATGTCGAAGGCGATGATCTAACTGCTAGTGGCCTAACGGTTGGTGGTGATGCGACAGTTACTCAAAACGACGATGGCAGTTTTACCATCACGCCAGATGAGAACTTCAATGGCGATATCGATATCAGCTTTGATATTTCAGATGGTACTAACACGGTTCAAGCTTCTGCTGACTTAACCGTTAACCCAATCAATGACTTGCCAGTTCCTCAAGATCAACAGTTCAGTGTTGAAGAAGACGGCACATTGATCTTCACTGATGCCGACTTGTTAACCGGTGCGACGGACATTGAAGGCGACAACCTAACCGTTGAAGGCGTTACCTACGATGGTGGCGACGGTATCCTTACTGATAACGGTAACGGCACATATACCTTTGCTCCGAATGAAAACTTCAATGGTGATGTAAACTTCGGCTTCGATGTATCAGACGGTACAGACACGGTTGCTGCAAACATTGATGTAAGCGTAACAGCGGTTGATGATGCACCAGTATCTGGCGACTTAGCTTACTCAGTCGATGAAGACGGTTCGATTCGTCTAAGCCAAGAGCAATTGCTGTCTCAAGCATCAGATGTAGAAGGCGATGACCTAACTGCTAGTGGCCTAACGGTTGGTGGCGATGCGACAGTTACTCAAAACGACGATGGCAGCTTTACCATCACGCCAGATGAGAACTTCAATGGCGACATCGATATCAGCTTTGATATCTCAGATGGCACTAACACGGTTCAAGCTTCTGCCGATTTAACTGTTAACCCAATCAATGACCTGCCAGTTCCCCAAGATCAACAGTTCAGCATTGAAGAAGACGGTACGCTGCAGTTTACTGATGCAGATCTGCTAACTGGTGCAAACGATATCGAAGGTGATGATTTAACGGTTGAAGGCATCAGTTATGAAGGAACTGATGGGGTACTGACAGACCATGGTGACGGCTCATACAGCTTTGCGCCAAATGAAAACTTCAATGGCGACGTGAACTTTAGTTTCGATGTTTCAGACGGCACCGATACGGTGTCTGCAAACATTGATGTTAGCGTGACTCCAGAGAACGATCCGCCAGTTGCTGGCTCTACGTCTTACACTGTTAATGAAGACAATTCGATTACCATTTCTGATGCACAACTATTGGCAACATCTTCAGATATTGAAGGTGATGTATCGATAGACAGCGTGACTTACTCGGGTAGTGATGGTGTACTTGAAATCAACGGTAACGGCACTTACACCTTCTCGCCAAACGAGAACTTCAATGGTGAAATTGCTCTAGATGTAGTGGTTGCCGATGAAGAAGGTGCAACCGATGCGACAACTGCGGGTATCACCGTACTTGAAGTGAATGATCCGCCAGTCGCAGGCCCAACGTCTTACACCATTGATGAAGACTCAGTACTGACCTTCAGTGAGTCACAAGTGCTACTGAATGCTTCT
Source organism: Vibrio sp. QJM3NY_15 (assembly GCF_057785995.1). Classification (NCBI taxonomy): domain Bacteria; kingdom Pseudomonadati; phylum Pseudomonadota; class Gammaproteobacteria; order Vibrionales; family Vibrionaceae; genus Vibrio; species Vibrio sp. QJM3NY_15. The sequence goes on along the minus strand of NZ_CM173518.1, from coordinate 1,784,107 downwards.
GATGTAGAAGGGGATGTTGAGCTTGTTGGTATTAACTACAACGGCCCTGACGGTATCTTCTCGGTAAATGGTGATGGCACTTGCAGCTTTGCTCCGAATGAGAACTTTAATGGCCAAGTTCAACTTGATGTGACCATTCGTGATGAAGACGGTGCAGAAGTTGATACCGTCATCAACGTGGATGTTCTGCCAATCAACGATGCACCAGTATCGGGTGATTTGGCTTATAACGTAAACGAAGACGGTTCAATCACATTGAGCCAAGATCAACTGTTGTCTCAAGCGTCCGATGTTGAAGGTGAAGACCTAACCGCGAGCGACCTAACGGTTGATGGAAACGCAACGGTAACCGCTAATGATGATGGCAGTTTTACCATTGTTCCAGATGCGAACTTCAATGGTGACGTTGATATTCAATTCAACATCACGGATGGTACTGACACGGTTCAAGCTACCGCCGATCTTACGGTTAATCCAGTTAATGACTTGCCGGTTCCTCAAGATCAACAATTCAGTATTGCAGAAGATGGTACGCTGCAATTTACAGATGCTGATTTACTTACCGGTGCCACCGATATTGATGGCGATGACCTCACCGTAGAAGGCATCAGCTACACAGGCGGTGACGGTGTATTAACAGACCATGGTGATGGTACTTATACCTTTGCACCAAACGAAAACTTCAATGGTGATGTCAACTTCAGTTTCGATGTGTCTGATGGCACAGAAACGGTTAGTGCAAACATTGATGTGAGCGTGACACCAGAGAACGATCCACCCGTTGCGGGCTCTACCTCGTACATGGTCAATGAAGACAACGCCATCACAATTTCTGATGAGCAATTGTTAGCAAACTCTTCTGACGTTGAAGGCGCGGTATCGGTTGATAGCGTGACTTACAGTGGCACCGATGGTGTGTTCCAAGACAATGGTGACGGCAGTTATACCTTCCTTCCTAATGAAAACTTCAGTGGCGATATCAGCCTTGACGTTATTGTTGCTGATGAAGACGGTTCGATTGATGAGACCACCGCGGGCATTACCGTTCTAGAAGTGAATGATCCACCAGTCGCAGGCCCAACGTCATACACCATTGATGAAGATTCGGTACTGACGTTCAGCGAATCTCAGATTCTAGTGAATGCCTCTGATGTTGAAGGTGATGTAGAACTAGTCGGCATCAATTACGATGGGGAAGACGGTATCTTCACTGTAAATGGTGATGGTACATGTAGCTTTGCACCAAACGAAAACTTCAATGGTCAGGTTCAACTGGGTGTGACCATTCAAGATGAAGATGGTGCGACGGTAGAGACACAGATTAATGTTGATGTACTGCCAATTAACGATCCACCAGTATCGGGCGATTTGGCTTACACCATAAATGAAGACAGCTCAATCACACTAAGCCAAGATCAGTTATTGGCGCGAGCTGGTGATATTGATAGCGAAAACCTAGAAGCTATTAACCTTTCGACCGATGAAAACGCAACCATCCAACAAAACGACGATGGTAGCTACACCATTACACCAGACGCTGATTACAACGGCGACCTAGACTTGAGTTTCGATATCATCGATAACGATGGTGGTGAGGTTCAAGTTGGTCTTGATATCACAGTGAACCCGTTGAATGACTTGCCACAAGCACAAGATCAACAGTTCACGATTGAAGAAGACGGTACGTTACTATTTACCGATGCTGACCTACTTGCAGGTGCGTCAGATATTGATGGTGATGAGCTGTCGATTGAAAACGTGCTCTACACGGGCGCTGATGGTGTTCTTAGTGATAATGGTGACGGCACTTACAGCTTTGCACCAAACGAGAACTTCAATGGTGATGTTCAATTCTCATTTGATGTTTCTGATGGCACGGGTTCAACAGCCGCCCATATTGATGTAAGTGTAACGCCGGAGAACGATCCTCCTGTAGCGGGCTCGACAGCTTATACAGTTCAAGAAGATGGCCAAATCACGATCAGTAATGAACAGCTATTAGCGAACTCTTCAGATGTAGAGGGTGATGTTGCTCTATCGAGTGTAACTTACGCTGGTGACGATGGTTCGTTCGTTGATAACGGCAATGGCACCTACACCTTCACGCCAAATGAAAACTTCGACGGAGACATCTCACTAAACGTTGTTGTCGTTGACGAAGACGGTGCAACGGCGACAACGACAGCGGGCATTGATGTCATCGCTGTCAATGACGGCCCTGAAACGTCCGGTATTGAAGCCGAAGTCGACGAAGATAATTCAATCACTATTACTCAAGAACAGTTGCTTGCGAATGCTACTGACGTTGAGGGTGATGAGTTAACGGCGTCTAACCTTCAAACCAACGACCCTGACGCGACAATTGTTGCTAATGACGATGGTTCATTCACTATCACGCATACCGAGAACTTCAATGGCGAGTTAGATTTCACATACAGCATCAGTGATGGTGACAATGAAGTCCTGACCACACTCGACCTAACGGTTAATCCAGTTAATGATGCGCCAGAAGCGGGCGAAGAGATCTTCATCCAAGCGCAAGAAGACCAAACGGTTGGCGTAACGCTTCGTGAAGAGCCCGCACTGCGTCTAGACCAAGCACCAGAAAACGGCATTATCGAAGCTAATCTTGATAATGAGTGGGTAGTACTCGAAGTTGGGCAAGAAGTTCCTGCCGATACAGAAGTACGCTTTGTACCAAGTGAAGACGCTTTAGCTGAAGGCACGCATACCACACAAATTGGTACCTTCGATGATAACGCGAGCGTTGACGATTGGGGCACAGAAGTTGACCCTTACACTCGTGAGTTCTCGGATGGCGACTTAACGGTTACGGTTCAAAGTAACGATGATCCTCTTGGTGCATGGAATGGGAATACGCACATTGGTCATGGTATCGGTGATACTGACCGTCAAGGCTTGAGTGGTGATGAAAAACTGACTATCTCGGTTGAAGGTCAAGACATCAATGAAATCAGCTTCCACCTAGATGGTTTGGGTGGCTGGTTCATGGAAGAGTCTCGTCACTTTACTGAAGTCGAAATTCGCGCCTTCAATGAAGACGGTGACATGATTGACTCGATGACTTACCACAAAGAAGACCGTGGTACTTTCGAGACAGACTACACGCTAACCGTTGATCAACCTGTGTCTTACTTTGAACTGGGTACAGTTCAAGGAAATGGTACTTATGTTGTTCAAAACATGACAGTGTCACAAACTTGTCATGATGAAGCCGTGTTCACATCGATTGGCGTAGACGGTTCAGAAATCACCGAAACGGTTGAATTGAACATCCATGCCGGTGACAACGAAATCGAGCTAACGGCTGATCTTCCGAATATCACTATCGATACTGAAGGTTCAACTCAGTTTGCTTCTGTCGTGATTACTGAAGAACAGTTACTGGCACAAGCATCAGATATCGATGGCGATGATCTTGATATTCAAAATCTTGAGCTGGTGGGTGAAAACTCAGAGCATGCAACACTGACTGACAACGGTGATGGTACTTGGACGGTGACACCAGATGAAAACTTCTACGGTGAAATTGAGCTGGGTTACCAAGTTTCTGATGGTGAACTGACTGATGACAACATCATTAACATCAACTTTGAGTCGGTGAATGATGCGCCAATCGTTTCTGGTCCAATGGTTCTATCGACAGACGAAGACCAAGGTATTACGTTCAGTGCTGATGATTTACTGGCGAACACTACAGATGTAGAGGGTGATGCGCTGTCTATTTCTGACATCACTTACGGCGGTGATGACGGTGATTTAATCGACAATGGTGATGGTACATTTACCTTCATGCCGAATGAAAACTTCAATGGTGAAATCGACATTGATTACAAGGTATTCGATGGCACCGATGAAGTTGCAACCCATCTAGATCTGACCGTTGTACCTGTTAATGATGTGCCGGTTCCGGGCGAGCCATTGCACACCCAAATGCTTGAAAACGGCTCTATGATCATCGAAGCGAAAGACCTATTGTCTGGCGCGACCGATGTTGATGGCGATATCTTGCATGTTGAGAATCTACTGCTTGTTGACCAATCACAAGGTACATTAACGGACAATGGAGACAATACTTTCACATTCGAACCTGCAGAGGACTTCTACGGTGAAGTGAATCTGACTTTCGATATTAGTGACGGTCAAGCGAGTGCACCAAGTACCGCTAGAGTCGACGTTGAAATTGTCAACGAAGGCCCTGAAGTTAGCGGCCCAATTGAAGCCGCTGTTGATGAAGATGGTTCAATCACTATCACTCAAGAGGATCTGTTGGCGAATGCAACGGATGTCGATGGCGATAACCTTGAAGCGGTTAACTTTGCGACCAACGATCCAAATGCGGTTATCGTAGAAAACTCAGACGGTAGTTTCACGATTACACCAAGTGCTGATTTCTTTGGTGAGATTGAATTTACTTACGATGTCACTGACGCGATCGAAACTGTTGCAGCTGACCTTAACCTAACCGTAAACCCAATCAATGATGCACCAGACGTTCCAGACATGTCTTTCACAACGGAAGATGGTCAAGCGATCACTATTACAGAAGCTGAACTATTAGCACAAGCGACAGATGTTGAAGGTGATGAGCTTTCCGTACTGAACGTGACAAGTGCGAGTGATACGGTAGATGTGACAGACAATGGTGATGGCACATACACATTAACGCCAGAGCAGGGCTTCTTCGGCAATGTTGACTTAACGTTTGATGTGAGTGACGGCACCGACGTGGTGGCTGCAAACATCGACCTAAAAGTTGAGTTCGTTAATGATGCTCCAGAAGCAACGCCAATGGTTGCGGATGTCGACGAAGATGGTTCAATTCTCGTTACACAAGCGATGTTGCTGGAGAACGCGAGTGATCAAGATGGTGATGAGCTGTTTGCGAGCGCGCTAGAAACCAACGATCCGAATGCAAGTATCGTAGACAATGGCGATGGTACTTACACAGTGACACCGTCGGAAAACTTTAATGGTGATATCGCATTCACGTATGAAGTGAGTGATGGTGAACTCAGTACCGTCAATGACATGACATTGACCGTGAATCCGGTGAATGACATTCCAATTGTTGCCCCAGGCATGTACCACATTGAAGAGGATGGCAGCATCCTGTTCACTCAAGAAGATCTATTGAGCGGTGCGATTGATATTGATGGCGATGACCTTAGCGTTACCAGCATCAATTACTCTGGTGATGAAGGTACAGTCACCGACAATGGTGACGGCACGTTTAGCTTCGTTCCTGAAGAGCATTTCAGTGGTGATTTGCAGTTTAGCTTTACTGTGACCGACGGTACGGATGAGGTAGAACAAGACCTTAGCGTTCATATTGAAGCGGTCGCGGATGCGCCGGATCTTGTGATAACCGATGGCGACGGCGTTAACGTTGATGATGAAGCAATTCTGGTTGAGCCTGGCGGCATTGTTGAGCTTAATATTGCGGCCGCGTTAGTAGACCAAGATCTATCAGAGACACTGACGGTAACTGTGGATGGTGTTCCTGAAGGTTCGGTTATTCAATACGATAATGAAGGCGTTCTGAATGACCAAGAAAACGGTATCACCAGTTACAACGATACTGAAATCACAGTAACGTTTGAAGGTGAAACTGCGGGATACCAAAACGCAGCGGGTTACTACAAAGTCGATGAAGACGGCAACATCACAGGTGTTGAAGTTGTTTACGAAAACGCATCACAAGTTGGTGGCGGTGGTGACCTTGTTCCAGGACAAGACCAGTTCAGCTTCCAAGTTGAAGAAGGTGAAAGTTTCAATCTGTTCTTGATTCCAAACGGACATCAGCACAATGACTTTGACGCGATGCAGGAAGGTCAGTACGAGTTCCGTGCCGCGGATGGTTCGCCTGCAAACATGGATACGGTTGATCCTCAACTTGTATTTGTTGCGGCTGATGGAACTGAAACCGTAGTTCAAGGGCAGAATGGCGACGCGATCTTCCATGGTGGTTCAAGCTCTCAGTTAAACCAAGATGGTATCGAACATACGCGTACCACGGTTAATGAAGACGGCGAACTCGTTTACGGATTTGAAGATTTGTATGGCGGCGGTGATGCCGACTATTCAGACTTCAACTTCACAATCGATGTCGGTGAAGTGAACAGCCAAATCTACAGCGGTGAAGTGACGGTTGGCCCTGATGGTACGGTGAACTTACCAACAACGGCTATCGAAAATGCGCTACAGATCCAGTTACCAGAAGACTTCAACGAACAGCTTGAAGTTCATGTAACCGCAACCGCAACAGAGCTATCGAATGATGATTCTGAAACGGTTTCTCAAACCATCTACATTAACGCGACAGGCGCACACATTGAGCATGCACCTGAAGCACTTCCTGTTGCAGCAACAGTGGAAGAAGATGGCTCTATCATCATCACGCAAGAAGACTTGTTAGCCAATGCTCGCGATTTAGATGGCGACCAACTAACAGCGCTTAACTTAGCGACTGATGACGACAGCGTAACTATCACAGATAACGGTGATGGTACTTACACATTAACGCCAGATGCTGACTTCAATGGCGATGTTAGCTTTACGTTTGATGTGTCTGATGGTGATGATGTTGTCTCTACCAATCTAGAGCTAACTGTTTCACCAGTGAACGATGGTCCAGAAGCACAAGACCAAGCATTTACAGTCAATGAAGATGGTGTATTAACCTTCACAGACCAAGACCTATTAACAGGTGCGACGGACATTGAAGGGGACGACCTAAGCGTTGAAGGTGTGACTTACACTGGCGCAGATGGTGTTCTAACCGATAATGGCGATGGTACATACAGCTTCGCGCCAAACGAAAACTTCAATGGCGATGTAAACTTCTCGTTCAATGTATCAGATGGTACCGATACGGTAACCGCTAACATTGATGTCAGCGTGACGCCAGAGAATGATCCACCTGTCGCGGGTAGCACGTCTTACACGGTTCATGAAGACAACTCCATCACGATCAGTAACGAACAATTGCTAGCGAACTCTTCAGATATTGAAGGGGAAGTAGCGATTGATAGCGTGACTTACAGTGGTAGTGATGGTGTGCTTGAAATCAACGGTAACGGCACATACACCTTCTCTCCAAACGAAAACTTTAATGGCGAAGTTAGCCTAGATGTGGTTGTTGTGGATGAAGACGATGCAGCCGTATCGACGACTGCGGGCATTACGGTTCTAGAAGTGAACGATCCGCCAGTTGCTGGCCCAACGTCTTACACTATCGATGAAGACTCGGTACTGACCTTTAATGAGTCTCAAGTTCTGCTGAACGCCTCTGATATTGAAGGTGACGTACAACTTGTTGAGATCAACTACGACGGCCCAGACGGAATCTTCTCAATCAATGGTGACGGCACATGTAGCTTTGCACCGAATGAAAACTTCAACGGCCAAGTGCAGTTGAATGTGACCATTCAAGATGAAGACGGCGCTCAAGTTGATACTCATATTACGGTTGATGTCTTACCAATCAATGATGTTCCAGTATCAGGAGACTTGGCATACAGCGTAGAGGAAGACGGTTCAATTACCTTGAGCCAAGAGCAACTTCTTTCTCAAGCTAACGATGTAGACGGAGACGACCTTACTGCTTCTAACTTAATGGTTGATGGAGACGCGACAGTTGTTGCTAACGATGATGGTAGCTTTACCATTACGCCAGATGCGAACTTCAATGGCGACATTGACCTAACGTTCGACATTAGCGACGGTACAGACACGCTGGTTGCGACGGCTGACCTCACCGTTAATCCAGTTAATGACCTTCCACAACCACAAGATCAAACGTTCAGCATTGGCGAAGACGGCATCTTGAACTTCACAGATGAAGACTTGCTAACAGGTGCTACCGATATCGATGGGGATGACCTATCGGTTGAAAGCGTGACTTACACAGGCGCCGACGGTGTTCTTACTGACAATGGCGACGGAAGCTACAGCTTTGCGCCAAACGAGAACTTCAATGGTGATGTGAACTTCAGTTTTGATGTGTCAGATGGCACGGATACGGTTCAAGCCAACATTGATGTCAGCGTGACACCAGAGAACGATCCGCCTGTTGCGGGGAGCACGTCTTACACCGTTCATGAAGACAACTCAATTACCATCAGCGACGAACAGTTACTCGCTAACTCTTCAGACATTGAAGGTGAAGTGGCAGTCGATAGCGTGACTTACACTGGCGCTGATGGTGTCTTTGAAGACAACGGTGACGGTACTTACACCTTCTCACCAAACGAAAACTTCAACGGTGAAGTTAGCCTAGATGTTGTCGTTACCGATGAAGAAGGTGCAACAGAAGCGACAACCGCGGGTATTACTGTACTTGAGGTGAATGATCCACCAATTGCGGGTTCAACCAGCTACTCAGTGAACGAAGACGAAGTTATCACCATCAGTTCAGAGCAACTGTTGGCGAATGCTTCTTCTGATATTGAAGGTGAAGTGGCGATTGATAGCGTTAACTACACAGGCGCTGACGGCATATTTACTGACAATGGCGATGGAACATTCAGCTTCGCACCAAACGCAAACTTCGACGGTGACGTAAGTCTAGACGTAGTAGTGACCGATGAAGACGGCGCAACCGCAGCTACCACTGCAAACATTGATGTTCTGCCTGTGAACGATGCTCCGGTATCGGGCGACTTGGCGTACAGCGTGGACGAAGATGGTTCAATTACGTTGAGCCAAGAGCAATTACTTGCTCAAGCGAGTGATGTTGACGGCGATGACTTAACAGCGGCTAACCTGACCGTTGGTGGTGATGCGACCGTCACTGCAAACGATGACGGTAGCTTTACTATCACACCAGATGCGAACTTCAATGGCGACATTGATTTGAACTTCGACATTACCGATGGTGATGCGACGCTTCAAGCAACGGCTGATCTTACCGTTAACCCTGTCAATGACTTGCCAACTGTCGGTGAGCCACAGTTTGTGACTCAAGAAGACACGAGCTTTACCTTCACAGAAGAGCAACTGCTGCAAAATGCAGGCGATATTGATGGCGATAATTTATCGGTTGAAAATGTCGCTTCTGACAGTGGTTCACTGGTTGATAACGGCGACGGCACCTACACATTTGCTCCGAATGAAAACTTCGATGGCAATGTGAATGTGACCTTCGATGTGAATGACGGCACAGCGATAGTACCAGCAGAAGCGACGATTGATGTTCAATCTGTGGTTGATATGCCAGAGCTGTCGATTGCGTCTGACTTGGTGATTGCTTCAGACAACTTCGAGTCTGGCTCGAACGGCTGGAATGCGGGCACTGAAAGCTCACAAGGCTTCGAATCAGGTGACATGCTAGGTCGTATTGGTGGCACTGGTGGCGATGAAGCAGTCAGCAAAATTTACGACATTCCAAGTGATGTGAGCGAAGTTAATATCTCGTTCAGTTTCTACGAAATTGATTCTTGGGATGGTGAGTCATTCCAAATCTTTGTCGGTGGCGAAGAGCTTACCTCGTTAGATAACTCTGCGTTCCGTACCGAAGATGGCACGACAACGTTGTACGATTCCGCTGGCAATGAAGTGGGTGAAGTCGTTCATGGCGTGTCGCAAGGTGAAGGCTTCAGTGGTTGGAACGACCAAGCACACCAAATCAACCTAACGGTACCAGTTGAAGATGGCCAACTTGAGTTAGGCTTCGGTTCAACCTTGAACCAAGGTGTGAGTGATGAGTCGTTTGGCATCGATAACATTGAAATCACAGTGTCTGATGCGGATTACCAAATTATTGGTACCGAAGATACGCCAGTACCACTGGATATTGATGCGGCGTTAACTGATACCGATGGCTCAGAAAACCTCGCTATCTTGATTGAAGACGTGCCGGAAGGCAGCTCGCTTTCTGCAGGTACCGATAACGGTGATGGCACATGGTCATTGCAACCAGGCGAGCTAGAAGGGCTAGAGTTTATCCCTTCAGGTGATTTCAATGGTGATGTGGTACTAACGGTCAATGCGACATCGACTGATGTTGATACGGGCACCACCGCAACGGCAACACAAGATGTGACGATTCACATCTCGCCAGCGAATGATGCTCCAGAAGTTGATGGTGACATCAGTGCCGTTACGGCCGAAGACAACAGTATCACGCTAACTCAAGAGCAGTTGCTAGAGCACGCTGTCGACATTGATGGTGATGATCTATCCGCAATCAACCTAACCACTAATGACGAAAATGCGACCGTTGAAATGAACGACGATGGCAGCTTCACCATTACTCCGAGTGAAAACTTTAACGGTAATATCGAGTTTAGTTACGATGTCACCGATGGGGAAGAGATGGTCGCTGCTGGCCTAGACTTGACGGTAACACCAGTCAATGACGCGCCAGAGCCACAAGACCAAGCATTCACTATTGGTGAAGATGGGGTTCTTAACTTCACTGACGCTGACCTGTTAACAGGTGCAACGGATGTTGAAGGTGATGACCTGACGGTAGAAGGTGTGACATACACGGGTGCTGATGGTGTTCTTACTGATAATGGCGACGGAAGCTACAGCTTTGCGCCAAACGAGAACTTCAATGGTGATGTGAACTTCAGCTTTGATGTGTCAGATGGCACAGATACGGTTCAAGCCAACATTGATGTGAGTGTGACGCCAGAGAACGATCCACCAGTGGCGGGTGGTACGTCTTACACTGTGCATGAAGACAACTCAATCACGATCAGTAACGAACAGCTATTAGCCAACTCTTCAGACATTGAAGGTGAGGTTGCGATTGATAGCGTGACTTACACTGGCAGTGACGGTGTGTTCGAAGACAACGGTGACGGAACTTACACCTTCTCACCAAACGAGAACTTCAATGGTGATGTGAGCTTAGCGGTTGTTGTTACCGATGAAGAAGGAGCAACAGAAGCGACCACAGCAGGAATCACCGTACTTGAGGTGAACGATCCGCCAATCGCAGGTTCTACCAGCTACTCAGTGAATGAAGACGAAGTTATCACCATCAGTGCAGAGCAACTGTTGGCGAACTCTTCCGATATTGAAGGTGAAGTGGCGATTGATAGCGTTAACTACACAGGCGCTGACGGCATCTTTACTGATAATGGCGATGGAACATTCAGCTTCGCGCCAAACGCAAACTTCGATGGCGATGTTAGCCTCGATGTGGTGGTGACCGATGAGGATGGCGCAACCACAGCCACAACGGCAAGCATTGATGTTCTGCCTATTAATGATCCACCAGTATCGGGCGACTTGGCGTACAGCATTGATGAAGATGGTTCTATTACTCTGACTCAAGATCAGTTGCTATCTCAAGCATCCGATGTGGATGGCGATGACCTGACTGCAAGCAATCTAAGCGCAGGCGATAATGCATCCGTTGTTGATAATGGCGATGGCACCTTTACGGTAACGCCAGATGCTAACTTCAATGGTGATATCGACCTAAGCTTTGATATTTCGGATGGCACTGAGTCAATTGTGGCGAATGCCGATCTGACGGTAAACCCAGTCAATGACTTGCCAACAACATCCGATGTTTACGCGAACGTTGATGAAGATAATGTCATCACTATCACGCAGGAGCAGCTACTTGCGAATGCCGCTGATATTGAGGGCGATGACCTTGTCGCTTCCGACTTAACCTTAGTGGGTGACGATGCAACGATTGTCGACAATGGCGATGGCACGTTCTCAATCACTCCAAGCGAGAACTTCAATGGCTACATCGATGTTGCCTACAGCATCAGCGATGGCGACACACCAATTGCCGCTAACTTGGGCTTAACCGTTGATCCAGTTAACGACGCGCCAATTGTTTCTGCTGATGTGGCGATAACCATTGAAGAGGATGGTTCGTACACCATTACCCAAGAAGAACTCCTACAATTCGCAACTGACATCGAAGACGATGACATGACCGCAATTATCGGAGAGCCGGGTGATGAAACAACCGTAACCGGTACCGTGTTAGATGCTGAAACTGGCAATCCAATCGCAGGTGCGGATGTGACGTTAACCGACAATGCGGGTCACTCTTACACAGCGGTGACCGATCAATCCGGTAACTACTCTGTGAGCGGTCCTGTTGTTGACCAAGGTACCGTTACTATTGAACAAGAAGGCTCTATTACTAGCAGCTTCCTAGTTCCAGCTGGTGAAGATACCAACGGTGGCGTAACTGCAATATCTGAAGTACTTGAAGAAACAGATATGCGTATCGTGGTCACATGGGGTGAAAGCCCACGTGATATGGACAACCATCTATGGCTCTACGATACAGAAAATGGCAATGAGCTAGACCATATTTACTATCGCGACATGAGCCACGATTTGGGCGAAGGTAATGTCGTTCAGCAAGATGTGGATGACACGAATGGCGGTGGTCCTGAAACCATCACTATTCCAAATTATCAAGATGCTGACATGCACTATTCAGTACACAACTACACCAGCAGAAGTTGGGATGTGGATGGTGTTGAAGATGTACAGGTTCAGGTGTTTGTTGGCGATACATTGGTTGAAACCTTTAGTCCTGACTTATCTGAAAACCCATCGGGTGACCACTGGCATGTATTCGATATCGTGAACGGCGTTATTGTTCCAAGCCAAGATGTCGGTACACAAAACGCGTTTGATTTGCCAACGGCAGAAGAAGCGCTTGCGAATGAAAACAGCATTGATATCTCTGAATTGCTAACCGGCGATGAAGGTGATGATTCTGGTGAGACGGGTGGTAACGAACCAAGTGTTGGAGATGTTTCAATTGAGAACGCTCTTATCACTGACAATGGTGACGGCACTTACACCATTACTCCGGAAGAGAACTTCAACGGTGAATTCTCCATTAGCTACAACGTGGACGATGGCAACGGAGGGGTTACACCTGCGGAACTTGACGTTACCGTAACAGCAGTTAATGACCTTTCGGTTATTTACGACCATGACTACATCATCAATGAAGATGGCTCATTAACCTTCACTGATGAGCAGTTACTCGCTGGTGCAACGGATATCGATGGCGACGACCTTTCTGTTGAATCTGTTAACTACGAAGGCACCGAAGGTGTGTTTACGGATAACGGCGATGGCACTTATACCTTCGCTCCAAATGAGAACTTCAATGGCAGCGTCGACCTAACTTACGATGTGAGTGACGGTACGGATGTTGTATCGGCGAATATTGATGTTCAAGTTGTGCCAATTAATGACGTACCGGTTGCTGGAACCACCGCTTACAGTGTTGAAGAAGATGGCAGCATTACCCTAAGCGATGCGCAACTTCTGGCGAACAGCTCAGATGTTGAAGGGGAAGTGTTTGTTAGCGATGTCAGCTACAGCGGCACAGATGGTGTGTTCACTGATAATGGTGATGGTACTTACACCTTCTCGCCAAACGAAAACTTCAACGGTGACATCAGCCTTGATGTGTCTGTTATGGATGAAGATGGCGCAACCGCTGAAACAACCGCTGGCATCGACGTAATTGCCGTCAATGACCTACCGGTTGCAGGTTCAACGACCTACAGTGTTGACGAAGATAGCGTGATTACTATTTCTGATGCACAGCTTCTTGCAAACAGCTCAGATATTGAGGGTGATGTATCCGTTAGCGATGTTTCCTACTCAGGTGCCGACGGTATCTTCACCGACAATGGTGATGGTACTTACAGCTTCGCACCAAATGAAAACTTCAATGGTAATGTCAGTCTAGATGTGATCGTTGCTGATGAAGAGGGTGCAACGGCTGAAACCACCGCGGGTATTGAAGTTATCGCGGTTAACGATGCTCCAGTATCTGGCGATTTGGCTTACTCAGTGGATGAAGATGGTTCAATCACGCTTAGCCAAGAGCAACTGCTTGCTCAAGCTTCTGATGTGGACGGCGATGTTCTCACCGCTGCGAACCTAAGCGCGGGTGATAACGCAACAGTAACGGCAAACGATGATGGTTCATTTACTATCACACCGGATGCTGACTTCAATGGCGACATTGACCTTAGCTTCGACCTTTCTGATGGTACTGAAACGGTTGTTGCAACAGCCGACCTTACTGTGAATCCAGTGAATGACATCGCAGTTGTAGAAGATGTCGCTTACACCATTGAAGAAGACGGTTCACTTACCTTTACAGACGAGCAACTGCTAGCGGGTGCTTCTGATATTGATGGTGATGAGCTCTCAGTTGCCGATGTTTCTTACACTGGCGCAGAGGGTGTGTTTACCGACAATGGCGATGGTACTTACACCTTTGCACCAAACGAGAACTTCAACGGTGATGTAAGTCTGGACTTCTCAGTATCTGACGGTACAGAGACGGTTGGTGCAAATATCGACGTAACGGTAACAGACGTTAATGATGCTCCAGTGGCAGGCGCAACGTCTTACCAAATGAACGAAGATGGCACCATCACATTGAGCCCTGAGCAGTTGATTGCTAATAGCTCCGATGTGGACGGTGAAGTGTCGCTTGATAGCGTGAGCTACTCAGGTGCAGACGGTATCTTGGTTCAAAATGAAGATGGTTCGGTAACGTTCGCACCAAACGAAAACTTTAACGGCGACATCAACCTTGATGTGACGGTTATTGATGACGATGGTGCAACGGCTCAGACTACCGCTGGTATTGAAGTCATTGCAGTTAACGACGCACCAGTGGCTGGAAACGTGGCTTACTCGGTTGATGAAGACGGTTCAATTACGTTATCTCAAGAGCAGTTGCTGGCTAACGCATCCGATGTTGATGGTGATGCACTGACCGCAAGCAACCTATCTGCAGGCGATAATGCGACTGTAACAGCGAACGATGATGGTTCATTTACTATCACTCCTGATGCTGACTTCAACGGCGACATAGACCTAAGCTTCGATGTGTCAGATGGCCTTGAAACTGTTCAAGCAGGCGTCGACTTAACGGTTAACCCTGTTAATGACTTACCAACAGCTGCTGACCAAAGCTTCACCGTTGAGGAAGATGGAACGCTAACCTTCACGGATGCAGACTTACTAGCAGGCGCTGCAGACATCGACGGAGATGACCTGTCTATTACGGATGTGTCTTACACGGGCGCTGAAGGTGTGTTCACTGATAACGGTGATGGCACTTACAGCTTTGCTCCAAACGAGAACTTCAATGGCGATGTAAACCTTGGCTTCACAGTGTCTGATGGCACTGAGACAGTCGATGCCAGTATTGATGTGACCGTAACGGATGTGAATGATGCACCAGTGGCGGGTTCAACGTCTTACCAGATGAACGAAGATGGCACGATTACTATTAGCCCTGAGCAGTTGATTGCGAACAGCTCAGACGTTGATGGTGAAGTGTCGCTTGAAAGCGTGACTTACACTGGCTCTGACGGCGCATTGGTTCAAAATGATGATGGTTCGGTGACCTTCACGCCGAGTGAGAACTTTAACGGTGATATCAGCCTAGATGTGGTTGTAACCGACGATGACGGTGCAACAGCGACAACAACGGCAGGCATCGAAGTTCTGGCTGTGAATGATGGACCTGAGTCGGAGGATGTGAAACTAACCACAGCCGAAGACAGCACCATTCTTATCACACAAGACATGTTGTTGGCTCAGGCGACGGATATAGATAACACCGCAGACGAGCTGTCAGCTTCTGGTCTACAAATCGACCCTAGCTTGGGTGAGTTGCTAGACAACGAAGATGGTACTTGGTCATTTACACCAAACGAAAACTTCAATGGCGATGTGCCGATGACGTTTAATGTTAGTGATGGCCAAGAGACAATTTCAGTCGACGGTAGCATCGATGTCACGCCAGTGAACGATGCACCTGAAGCACCAATGATTGAGATGCAAGGCGAAGAAGATGTGGTCATGGTGATTGACCCAGCTTACATCGCGGATCAAGTCACAGACCTTGATGGCGACGAGATCAGCATCGAGAGCATCACAGTTCGAGCTCCAGCGAATGCGACCTTAACTCAGCAACCAGACGGCATGTATCACTTAGTTACTACTCAAGACTTTAATGGCTTAGTAGAACTCGGTTATCAAGCAACTGACGGTGAAGAAGTGGTTGATGGCTCGCTGAATGTGGATGTCATTCCTGTTAACGACGCACCGTTTAACGTCGGCAACGCAATGATGACCACAAACGAAGATGGCGCGTTCACCTTCGATGCTGGCGACTTGATGAACTTGTTCGGTGACATTGATACTGCTGACCTTGTTGTTTCACGCATTATTACCGCAGACGGTGAAGATGGTGGTGAAGTAACAGACAACGGTGATGGTACTTGGACATTCACACCAACAGGTGACTTTGCAGGCGTCTCTGACCTACAAGTTGTCGTGAGTGATGGTGAATTCGAAACGGTTCTCGATGTTCCTGTGTACGTACGTCCTGTCGCAGATGGTGCGGTTATTTCAACTGACCATGACGGTCCATTAGTGTTCGGTGAAGATGAAACCGGTCACTTAGGATTGAATGTTGGACTAGTCGATGATTCAGAAACGCTAAGTAACCTAGTGATGACAGGTTTCCCTGTTGGATTCGAGGTAACCGATGGTGTGAATACCGTGATGATCACTGAGCCGGGTCAATACATCGACCTGTTCGACTGGGATATCTCAAACATTCAAATGACGCCTCCTGAGGACTTCCATGGTGAGTTCTTTGTAACAGTAAGTGCAACAACGGTTGATTACGGAGATGAGCCTGAAGCGTTTGAAGATGGCATCGATTCTGGTGACTTCGAGACCGTGGCGGGTGATTCCATCATCTTAACCGCTGATGATCTAATCGGATTGGCTGAGAATGTGGATGCAGACAGCGACGATGAAGTGAAACTGGTTCATCTTGCCGACCGCAGCCAAGGTGAGATTGTCGATAATGGCGATGGCACTTGGACGTTCACACCAGCACCAGGTTTCACTGGCGAAGCAGACATTGCTTACGTAGTTGATAAAGATGGCGTGCTTCATGATGAGCAGACTGGCGTGGTCGTGAAAGAGGGCGATTCACAAGAGAATGCAGCACCAGAAGTTAACAGCATCACAACCACTGAAATCGCAGCCGATGCAACCTTGTCGTTTACTGATGAAGACATGTTAGCGAACCTGACCGATGCAGAAGGCGATAGCTTGAGCATAGAGTCAGTGAGCTTGATGGAAGGTCAGGGCGTAATTGAGAGCGATAACCAAGGTAACTATCAATTCACACCTGCTGAAGACTACACCGGCGATGTTCAAGTTGGGTTTATAGCGACTGATGGCGAAAATCGCATCGAAAGCTTCTTCAATGTGGATATTCAAGGTGGCGATGAAGCAGCGGCGAGTGAAGGTTATGTCTTAGCTGATGACGGATCACTAACTATCACCGAGTCACAGCTGGTGGATGAGTTAGGCGTGAGTGATTCTGCACAAGTTGTTGATGTTGCAGACGCGAACGATGCAGGCTTCTTTGCTGAATCTGGCGAAGGTGAGTGGACTTACTGGCCAAACGAAGACTTTGACGGCAACTTAGCGATGAATGTCGACGTTAACGATGGTGGTGAGGTGTCGAGCCATAGCTTAAGTATCCAAGTAGCCGATGATTCAGTACAAAGTGATGAACCACAAGTTCAAGCTGCTCAAGCAACAGAAGAGCAGCAAGTGGAAGTGGCACAACAAGCTGATGACCAAGCTCAAGATACTGAAGCCGACGCCGAAGACAGCGTGGCTGATGTAACGGCGGCTCCGGGCGATACCATCTCTATCTCAATTCCAGATGAGGTGAGTGGTAACGAATCGGTTGACTATGCTGAAATGTCTGGCTTACCTGAGGGAGCTACTGTGAGTAACGCACTGGATAACGGTGATGGTAGCTTCACAATCAGCGGTAACTTAGATCAGTCTGTATCGGTTGAACTTCCGGAGGGCTACGAAGGTACTAGTGAAATCCAATTCCAAGGTTACGACGAATTGGGTGGATCAATTGACGGCGCGAGCGGTTCTGTTGAAGTTGAGGTTGATGATCAATACACCATGCAAGGTTCTACCCAAGAGCAGCAACCAGACATGGCGGGTATGGAATCCGGCGGTAGCGATTGGACAAGTTCTGGTGGTCAAGATCAAGGTGTTGACTTCACGGACGACTCTGGAAGCTTCGATTCAGATTCTCAAACTGGCACTGATCAAGGCAACGACTTCGATCAAAGTTCAATTTAACCTAACGAGTTCAGTTCTCCTTTGAACTTATAATCAGACAGGGCAGCGTAATGTTGCCCTCGTTAAAGCCATGCAGAGTCGCCTTTGCGTGGCTTTTTTATTTGTTTTTGTCTCGCTAAATAAACTTGAGAACAGATAAAAATGTCCTTAATTATTAGAAGAGTTAATTAAAAGGAGGGACGACATGTATCGATATGTCAGTTCGCCACAAGCGTCGAGATACATCGTGCCACCACCTCAACATCGTGAGTTGTCGAGTGTGGATGTTCCTGAGTCTGAATTGGAGATGCGAGAAATTCTAAATAATTGGTTTGCCGATGGTTTGGCTCCCATTATTCAAAGTGATGACGATTACATTTCGGCAAGCGACCAAGTTCGATTTGAGAAACTTAGCCGCACTGTTGGCATGTTATTGAGGAACAGAGACTATTACTTTGCCACTAAGCGTATCCTATCTTTGTGGGAACAAGATTGCCTTGAAACCACCTATGTTAATTACCTCATTCTACGCAGCGAAAGAGCCACTTCGTTAAGGTGATTAAAAGCAGTCTAGGTTCGCTGATCATGATTGCTTGTTTTGAATGTTTATGAGGACTTAAGTTTGCTAAGAAAGTAGGCAAACAAAAAGGGCAAGCTTTGAGGCTCACCCTTAAGGTTCTTTATTTACTTAACGTTACAGTTTTTACTGGCCGTTATTTTCACCTAATTCTATACAGGTGCCACTTACACCCAACCATCAAATTTCAGTCGTTTTTGAATTCTCTCGACCGCTTCTTTCTGCATCTGTCTAACTCGCTCATTAGACACATTTACATCCAACATTTCTCCCACTTCGGATAGCGTCTTCACGTTGTTATCGAAGAAACCAAAACGGTGAATAAGAACCTTCTGCAATTTAGGTGGCAGTGTGTTTATGATCTGCTCTAGCGCATGTGTAAATGATTGGTCTTCACAATCTTGTTGAGGGTCGGGGATGTATTCACTTTCGCACTGTTCAAGTACAAGTGGTGCGTGGCTGATACCAACCGTTGTTGTTACATCAATAAACCCGCTTAACGCGACCAGTTGATCGACACGTTCAGCTTTTACGCCTGAGCTATTCGATAATTCTGAGATCGAGATTTCTTTACGCATTTTTTTGCTTACATCGAGCTTCTTTGATGCAAGGCTATTAATTTCTTTGCACACATGAGCAGGTAAGCGAACGGTACGACCTTTATTCATTAAAGCCGCTTCAATATTTTCGCGAATCCACCACACAGCATAAGTCGAAAAACGATAGCCAGGTTCTGGATCGTACTTATCGATGGCCTTGATCAAGCCAATATTCCCTTCTTCGATGAGGTCGAGCAGTGTGAAGTTGTTGCCTTTGCGTTTTAGATAACTTTTTGCGATTTTTACAACGAGGCGTAGGTTTGATTCGATCATTACATCGCGCGCTTGTTTGTCACCCGCACGATTCAACTTTGCGTAATACAATTCATCTTCACGCGACAACAGATCAATGCCCACAATATCCTTTAGATAGTGAGCATAAGGTTCTGTAGCAGTAGAAAATGATTCTTTAATGGGAGTTTCATTCGTGAGCCCCTGAAACGCAGCAAAACTGTCATTGTTCATTTCCTTGTCCTTTTTTAGCCGACTGAACGTTTTATTTTTTTTATTATTATGCCACCAAGTGATTAACGCTTGGTTTCATTAGAGTGTAGATAACAGTTTCTTCTTTACCAATAAATAAAATGCAATTTCGTGTGTTACTGTCACAAAAAGAACTACAAATATTAAACTAAGTTGCATCTTATTGAGAGGGGCGTTATTGCAGATAAAACATGAACATGCAGGGTTTATAAAGCACGTGTTATGCATCGTTATATGTAGATAAGCGAGGTGAATTTATAGGTGTATTTGGACTCTGTAATTGACAAGGAATAATGAGGTGAAAATGGCAAGAGTCGAGGTTCAATGTTGCCAAAGCTCCCCAACTCTTTAATCTGTACAGCTGATATTGGTCACTGCGTAACGTTTGAAAATCTGTTGTCAAACAAGCTCAGTGAATTTATTAATAACTGCTAAGCACTTCATCAATTTGCTGATTAATGATCTTTACTTCGCTGTAGATAACCGAAAGATCATCATCTTGAGGCGCAAGTTTATTAAGCGTATTTTGCTCGACTCTTTCTAAGGCCACAGTGGCCGTTTCTTCGCCGAAGCTGGCTAAGATACCTTTCAATGTATGCACCGTAAAATGAAGCTTGCCCCAATCCTGCTGCTGTACCAGTTCTTGTATCTCTTCTAATGAATTGCCATGGTCTTCTTGATACACAGACAGCACAGCGAAAATTACTTCTCTGTCATTATCTAAGTAGGCATTTAAAGCATCAAAATCTAGCATATAGACTCCTGTCGGCTGCTTGTTGAAAATGGACTAGGTGGTTTAGTGGAAAAACCATACCTTGATGAATCACTGACCCATTGGTTCCATCTGGGTGGAAGTTCTAGTTGTGTCAATTCTTCTATGTATTCGTCGCTAAGGTTTGCTTCTATTTGAGCGTTATTGACGGCATATAGATAGTCAAGTTTAGCGGCGACTGAATAGGGGTAATTGTGAATGTAATCTTTTAATTCTTGGATCGACCCCGAATTTCCAATATTGATGCAGGTCGAAGGGTCGGCTGTGTTTGACGCAAGTTGTTCCTGTACCTGCTCGCCGCGCGATTTAAGGCATTCTGCGACTAAGTGGTATAAAGAGTATTCGCCAAAATGACTGAGCAAAGGCAGCAGCTGAGCGAGCAGCGAAGTGGGTTGGTTGAAGAATTGATTCGATAAAAGCTTGGTTGCTCGTATTACTTTTTTATGTGCAACCGATGGGCTGTTTTCTATCAGCAATATACTGCTTTGAAACAGAGCAAGGCTTGCTAACACTTGTTGTTGTAGCTTTGCTGGCAGCTTTAAATTAACCAGCTCAGTAAATTGGTTGGCGTGCTCAAGTAACATCCGTTTGTTCTGTGTTTGAGTTTCACGTTGATAGGTCGCTTTCAGAGAGTCGTAATGCGTACCTATGGAATGAATAAGATCAATGTCAGCGGACGAAATGTGTGTCGCATACATTTCCCCAAGCTTAATTAGCATATGGGTATTGTCTGAGTTTTCAGCTAAGTCGATCGCTCTGATTGCTCTGTGGCTGATGCTCGGTGTCATTTCAAATGCGCGAATTGCTAATTTGAGAGCAGGTAACAGCATCTTGTGCTTTTCATAGATGCAGCTTAAGCAATCAATCACGTTCAATGATAATGGCTGAACAATCAGATAATTGTGCAGTTTCTCTATCGCCAGGTTTGGCTTACCTAAGCTGTCTAAAATTAATGCCTCAGCCACTAACTTGGTTGGGTGCATTTTCGTTTTCGAGTTAGTGATAACATTCGACAGCAAGTCCCATTTTTGACCTGAAATTAAGTGTTCAATCAGTGTCGCTTCGAACTGAACATTCACTTGGTTACTGGGGATGCTGAGCGCCTGTTTAAGTAAGTCTGGTGTGTTAATCGGGTAGAGACGATTTAGTTGATCGATTTGCTGCGACTCGAACACCGAACTTTGAATTTTCTTACCTAATGACTGAGTATGAATCGGCTTAGAAATGAAATGATGCGCCTCGCCGGAGAGGGCGGTTAATACGGTTTCCTGACGCATGTCTCCAGAGAGTAATATCGTTGCCACCGTATGATCGATAAGTCTATTTCGATACAGGATCCCCAAAAGTTCAAACCCCGTAAAGGATTGCTCTAAGTGGTAATCGATGAGGAGTACATGAAAAGAGTGCGTCTCGACCGCTTTAATGGCTTGTCGATAATCGGTTGCAATAAAAATGCAGTCGCGTGCAATGCCTAGGCTCGCCAATTGTTGCTTGATAAGTATCGTTGCACTTTTAGAGTCGTCGACAATCAAAACCCGTAGGTCTGGTGGTAAGGTCAAATCCATTTTCCTCAATACCAAATGTTATGTTTAATTTAGGTGTCAGGTTGCACATTGTCAAGGTGTCTAGATCACATGTAATCGCTCAATAAACTATTGGTAATTAAAGAGTATTCGATAACATCAATGAAACCCGTTCTATGGCTGTTTTTTGACCTGTATTTTGTATGGTGATACCAGCTTTACCAACAAAAGAGGCAAGCTAATAAGCTTACCTCTTTATTCTGCACTCGATTGTTTTACTTTCTATTCTTGGCTTTGTTGTCGATATGGAAGCCTGAAAGGAGCTTCTAAGTCTAATCTCGCATATTAAGGATTAATACCGCAGCTAATGCTAAGAATGCCGTCATCATTAAGAACACATCGTTATAAGCCATGATAGCGGCGTCACGTTGCATGGTTCCAAGTAAGCTCGCTTGCGCTTGTTGCATCGCCGTTGCGGCATCACTGCCTGACTGAATAAAGAATGCTTGTTGATCCTTGAGCGTTTGCCAACCCAATTGGCTCACCGAAGGCAGCGACTCTTTGATATGCGCCAAATGCTCGCGCGTTTTGTTATCCAGAAGCGTAGCGATAATCGCAATACTGAATGCGCCACCCAAGTTACGCATTACGTTGGTTAAGGTCGAAGCGTCAGGTGTGTCCATTTTGCTGATGTTTTTCATCGCAACCAAAGACAGCGGAACCATAATAAACGGGCTACCAATAGCACGCAGAACCATAGACAAGATCAATTGTTGGCCACCAAAATCAATCGTCATATGTGTATTCACGTAACAACTGAAGCCAAACATCGCGAAACCAAAGGTCACTAAGTACTTAGGCTTAATGATTTGCGTCAGCTTGGGCACGATTGGGAATATCAACAACTGTGGGAAACCCATCCACATCAAGACTTCACCAATTTCCATTGCGTTATATTGTTGAATTTGAGTGAGATACATTGGCAGCACATAGATAGAGCCGAGCAATGCCATCCCTAGAATCAAATAGGCGATACAAGACATAGCAAACTGCCCATCCCGCAATAGCCGCAAATTCACCAGTGGTTTTTTGTGTTGGAGTTCGTTTATCACGAAGTAAACTAAGCTCACTGCAGACACAATACTCAAGCCTATGATGAAGCTCGAACTGAACCACTCTTCACGGTTACCTTCTTCTAGCACCACTTCCAAACAACCGAGCCCTAACGCCATGGTCGCGATACCAAACCAATCAGCTTTTTTCAACGTGCCAAGGTCGAGCTTTTCATCATCCAAGCCATATCGGATCATGGTGATCACGAGTAGAGCGGGTGGGATATTGATGTAGAAAATATAGTGCCACGAGAAGTTCTCGGTTAACCAGCCACCAAACGTTGGGCCAATAGACGGAGCAAACGTCGCCGTTACGCCGAACAATGCCATACCCACGGCACGCTTGTTGACAGGCAAAAGCTGAATCACTAGCGAGAAAGCAAGCGGGATTAAAGCACCACCACTAAAACCTTGCATCGCACGGAATACAATCATCGAGGTCATGTTCCAAGAGAACGAACACAGCAAAGATGAAATGGTGAAAATGGCCGTCGTCCACGTGATATAACGACGTTTACCAAGCGCTTTAGAAAGCCAACCACTGAGTGGGATAGCAATCATCTCTGCGACTAGATAAGACGTAGAAATCCACGAGCTTTCATCTAAGGTGGCAGATAGCGCACCTTGAATATCTTTGAGGGACGAGTTGGTGATCTGAATATCTAAGATCGCCATAAACGCGCCAATCAAACCGCCAAATAGGGCGATCCAATGACGTCTTGAAACCTCGCCATCATCATTAGTGTGGGTGACAACACCAGCGTTACTCATGGCCTAGCCTCGTTTATCGATGGTCGCTACCACAGACAAACCAGGAAGCAGTCGACCTTTCAACTCTTGCTGATCTGGAATGATGATTTTCACCGGTACACGTTGAACGATTTTAGTGAAGTTACCTGTCGCGTTTTCTGGTGGTAGGAGTGCAAACTTGGCACCAGTTGCAGGGGAGAAGCTGTCGACAACGCCTTCGAGTGGTTGTCCCGGGAAGGCATCTAATTCAACTTCTACGGATTGACCTTTATGAATGCCGCTTAGCTGTGTCTCTTTGAAGTTAGCTTCGATCCACACTTGGTTGTTTGGTACTAAACTCATCAATGGCGCGCCTGCTTGAATCAACAAGCCTTCACGTACGCTGCGTTTGCCAATTACACCGTCTGTTGGCGCGTAAACTTTGGTGTAATCAAGGTTAAGTTGTGCTTGATCTCTTTGCGCTTGAGCTTCAGTTACCGATGCGTTTGCTTGTTCTATCTCACTAGCAATAACGGTTAATTGATCGTTGGTCGCAACGAGGTTTGCTTTTGCTTCTTCGAGATCCGCTTGAGTGACTTTTTGCTGTGCAGCCATGCTATCGACTTCATCTTGAGACGCGTAGTTACGTTTAAGTAAGCTACGAGAACGTACCACTTGCTGAATAGCACGTTCGTATTCAGCTTGTGCGGAATCGACACGGCTTTCTGCTTGGTTAATTTTGCTACGTTGTAACGTTTGTTGTGCCACTAGATTTTTTACGTCTGATTGCACCACGCTTAAATGGGCATTGGCTTGAGCGAGTGCTGATTGGTAATCACGGTCATCGATTTGAACCAACAAATCACCTTCTTTAACCGATTGGTTATCACTGACATAAGACTTAACGATATAGCCACTTACTTTAGGACTAATATTGGTAATGTCGCCTTGTAGGTAGGCGTTATCAGTAGATTCGAAGTACTGGCCATAGCCATACCAATATCCAGCGCCTGCTAAGCCCAATGACAGCATGATCGCAGTAGCAATAAGCGGTGCTTTTTTACGTTTTTTTGTGCTTACTGGTTGCGAAGCGTTGTTGTTCTCTGTCATTTCTCTTTCTCTTTTTGCTTTTATTTAGATGTAACGAATTGTAAATGAATCTCATTGATTGATAAGATAGGAAAAAAGAGAAACACTGTTGCAAAAATCTAACTAATAGCGAGTTTGGGAGACGAGTATGGACTTGAATGCTGTGACTGTTTTTACACAAGTGGTTGATTGTGGGAGTTTTACGCATGCCGCCGAAGCGCTCAATATGACTAAATCAACAGTTAGCCGAAAACTGGCAGAGTTAGAACAGCATTTAGGTGTGAGGTTGATCACCCGTTCGACACGAAGTTTAGTGTTAACGCCAGAGGGTGAGCGCTTTTATCAGTCAAGTATGCAGATGCAAGAGATCATGAACCAAGCTGAGTTAGAGGTTTCTGCCAATCAAGACTTGATCAGAGGCCCTCTTAATGTGGTGCTTCCTGTCGAGCTTGGGCATCAAGTGTTAGCGCAATACATTCACAGTTTCTTAAAAGAACACCCGAATGTGACTTTGAATTTGGAATTGACTAATCGAGAAGTCGACATCATTGCAGAGGGTATTGATCTATATGCGCAAATTGGTGAATTGGTGGATTCGAGTCTGGTTTCTCGATATCTCACCACTTCAAAAAGAACGCTTGTGGCAAGCCCTGAATATCTGGAACAGTTTGGAGAAATTAAAACACCCTCAGATTTAAAATCTCCATTTCGTCTGATTGAAGTGGTAAATAAAGCTGCTCGTTTACCTAAGTGGCATTTGCAGTTGGAGGGAGGTGAGTCGGTATTGATCGATTTACCTTATCAGTTGAGGGTAAATACGATTACTGCGTGTCTTACTGCTTGTGTGGATGGACTTGGGTTAGCGGTGTTACCAGAGTTTATTTGTAGAGAGCACTTTAAGACGGGTAGGTTAGTTCGCCTATTGCCAGAATATGAGATGCCGGAAGTTTCAGTAAGCTTGGTTTATGCCGACAGACAACTGATGCCCAAGCGCAAAAAGGTATTCATTGATTATCTACTCACGGCATTTCAAAGCCGCAAGCATGAGTAGCTTTTTTCTAACCACTCTTAAGTCGCGACACAAGTATTCAGTTCTTTAGTCCGAAATAGAAAGCCAAAGAACTGAAGAACTCACTAGCGAAAAAATAAGAGTTCGATCAATTGAGCTCTGGTTTCCACTCTACGACTTGTCCATTACTTAATACGGCTTTGATAGACGTTGCCGCAACATCGACACCGTTTGGGTGAAATGCTTGGTCTGAGAAGTTGGCAATGATTTTACTGCCATCATCAAACACGGTTTGTTGAACCTTGCCGTCTTTATCTAACCATATGAAGTCAACCAGCGCTTTGTCCCATAGTTGTTCGTGTATTGGCTTAAATCCATCTTGATAGTGTTTCAATGCCTTAATCCTTGGGCTTGAGCTCGACAATGCTTCATCTCTCGTCAAGTGAACCATCGCTGGCGTATTGTAAAGCATGGCAGTCAAATCACGATTGGCTTTTACATTGGTGAATTTCAAACTGTCTGAATGCCAGTGGTGGGTGTTAATCACTTCGTCGTGAAATACGGCTTGGTATAGCGGAATTCGGTATTGAGACGAAAACAGCAATGACTTGTAGGGTTCTTTGACCTTAGCGGACTTGAAGAAGAAGTCAGGTTTATGGTCTGGATACCAACGACCCAAGTAATAAGGTGATTGGAGGTTTTCCTTCATCTCTTTGTCTGACCAACCAAAGCCGACCGTTTCTAAGCCGTGTGCAAACGCGATGCCTTTTGTCGTCAGGCTATTGCCATCTTCAGAACCAAGCACCAAATCTGGTTGATCGCTTAACCACTGCATTCGGTTATTGAAGGCAGAAAGTACATCCGACTCACTGCTATTATCGCTGTAGTCCTCACGCGCCATTGCCGTCGCATCAACATCTAGGAACAGGCTATTGAAGTGACCAAAACGCATGATGTCTACAGCGCGCTGTTTTACATAATCCAAATGGCAATTCGGGTTCAAGTAAAAACCGTTTCCTCGAAATCCTTTTTTCAAACTGCCATCCGCCATTTTAATCGCGCAACTTTGACGCATCGGCTCTGGTAATTGGGCGGTTAGCCAGTTGTCATTGAGCTTCGCAGGAATGGCTGTGTTGTAGGAGTCATAGGTTCCAACCAGATAACCTGATTGCTTAGCCAGTTCTACTGCATTCGGTTGATAGAATGCTGGCATCCAGCTATCGAAGCCTAACCAAAGCTTGTTTAATCCTACTTTGTTCATATTGTTGACCATGCCTGATGACAAGGCTTGTCCCCAAGTATCCGGTGCATTGAGATAAGAGGAAGCACGCTTAATCAACCAGCTTTTCTTGCTCTGAGCTGCGGTGTGTTGAGCTTTTACGGTGTTATCAGCCAGTGTTGGCGTTGCAACAGGATACAAGCTTTGCAATGATTGGCTAATAGAGTCCAACAACAGCTGTTTGTGATACTGGCTAAACCAATCTTTGCCTTTAGACAGAGGGGATAACTCTCGCTTTGCTTCACTTGAAATGTTTAAGTGAGAGTCCTCGAGATACCAGGCTTTTAATCCCCACCAATCGCTCACATCTTGGATACTTAAAGCATCTTTACCAAACAAGTAGACGTGGCTTGCGCCGATCAGCTTATTCACATCTGGGTTACGCTTTTGCTTTTCGACAAGCGATTCAGAGAGACCATTCTCAATACGCCAATCACGGTATAGTTTAGCGCCATCTAACCAAGAGTCTCCAAGTGTTATGTGAACCGTAAAAGGCTGTGATTGATTCAACGTTGTAAATTGGTGTGAAGCGCTCATATCAATCTTGGTCTTCTTATCAGAGGGCGTATCCGACGATGCATCAGAAAAGAACAATTGGTTGTTGGTTGGGTTAATCATCTGATAACTGATGAATTGATCGTTCTGTTGTACCGTCCAAAATGGCATTTTTAAGTCTTGAGTGGTGTTACTTCCTGAATGGTTTTCGACTAGGTAATTGGCCCATTGCTTGTTGTTGGTCGGTACGCGCATCCCCTCACTAAAGGGCAGGAATAGAGTCTGAGTTTGTTGTTCTGCTAGGTCAAACCAAACGAGTTCAATGGGTTGGTTTCGCTTTACCTGTGTGTTTGAAGGTAAGGTGAATTGGACGAGAAGATTATCTTGCTTCAACTCAGCTTCAACATTGATTCCGCTCGGCATGAGTGTCCAAGATGCCTTGGTTTTTGAGTCTATGACTAGGTGAGTAACTTTTTGAGGTTGACGATCAACGGTCAAAGCAGTGCTATTAACGCTTAAGCCATTCCAATCTATCGCTAATGTTTTTGTTGAAATCGATACTATGTTGTTGGTGTGGCTATTGCTGATAAGGGCGACTTGATTATCTTGTGCGTTTGCCGAGAGCGCACAAGTCGTGAATAGAGCCGCAATAGCAAAAGGCGTAAAATTAAGTTGATGACGAACGTTGACCATATCTAGATTCCGTAAAGGGTAAGTACGGTTATTACACCTAAGTCGTGTTAGTGCTTTGTCACCTATATGTCTCTATTCTTTTCCTTGGGTGTTTAATGCTTTCTTATGCGAGATTAACTTAGAAAGGCACCGCGACACGCTGTACATATTGGATTTCAATCGCACCTTGGTATTCAAACATTTCAACCGATGCACTCAAATGTTTGGCTTTAGTTGCCGAAGGGCTTTCTGTCGGAACTGTTGTTTCAAGTGACTTGATTGGTACCTTGAAACCTAACATATCGTAGTTTTCATCAAACCATTGCCAGCTCACATTGGTGTCCGGGCAGTTGTCGATCACCTTGGGTGGCGTTACCACAATGTGAGGGTCGTTGAGTTTGCTTTCGAGTGTTAGCCATCGTTTGTTGTCGTCTAAAGCAACAATAATAGGGTAGTTGTTCGAACCTATCGTTAACTGATAAACACCCGATTCCGGCTTGATGAACATCTCACTGGTTTCAATCTCTTGATATTCGACATCAGAATTGAGTTGTCCGTCGATCACAACTTTCCCATCAGGTGAGACCAGAGAAATACGTTGTGTTTGATCTTCTAACACTTCGCTGAGTTGCTCTGCAGACACTTTGATTTGATAGCCTTGTGATGAAAGACCGTGGCGCTTGATGAAGCTGACTTGAATGTGGTTGTTGGGTGTAGCACTTTGTTCAAGAGTGCTTCCACATTGAGTCCGACTCAGGATTTCTTGTTTAACGGGTAACCAAAGCTGACTATTAAGCTCTGCTTGATCAAGCGCGATTTGCAGTTCTTGCCATGCCACTTGCGGTTGATTATCGAGCAGTGATTGATAGGTGTGTTGCAATGGCGTGTCTGTAAACCAAGCCGCATTACACGCAAAGGGCAATGTGCAGAACAGTGCTGTTAGAGAGCTTACTTTCATTGTGATTCCCCAGCCAAACGATAACCAACGCCACGATGCGTCTCTAGATTTAGCGTTGGTAGCTTTTGACGTAAACGCAGTATGTGGTTATCAACGGTTCTTGTGCTTGGGAAGGCTTGATAACCCCAAATTTTATTGAGCAACTCATCTCGGTGAAACACACGACTTTGGTTCTGAATAAACAGTACCAATAGCTGAAACTCTTTAGGTTTCAACGTGATTGGACTTTCATCCAGATAAGCGATCCGTTCCGACAAGTTGATTTGGATATTTGCGTAATTTAAGTGGCTAACACCTAACGGACGAAGTTGCGTAATGACTCTAGCAAGCAATTCATCGTTCGAAAATGGCTTAGTCACGTAATCTTTGGCACCTGCCATTAAACCTTCAACACGTTGTTGAACTTCAACTTTGGCGGTCAACACAATCACAGGTAGCGCTTTGAGCAGTAACCAATTAGGCAAGTGTCGCAAGCTGTCGCCGTCTTCAAGTTGTCGATCAAGCACCACGAGATCGGCACGTAACCACAGCTTACTGGCACTCTGAGCATCTTGCACCCAAAGGCATTGATAACCATTGGACTCGAAGAAGCTGACGAGGCCTTGCCCAAGCAATTGGTCGTCTTCAATCAGCAGTAGGGTGTTCATAAGCGATTTCCAAAATACATCGGGTTGGATTACGGAGAATGAAGAGACGGCCATTCGCTTGCTTCATCAAGTGTTCGACAATAGTCAGGCCAATGCCCATATTATCTTGTTTGTGATTGGCACACGGTGTTGTTCTTGAAATAAGTCGTTGTATCAAAGAGGGGAAGTGACCCTCATCTTGTACTTCTATTTTCAGTTTATCTGCGAGGATGACTTTAACTAAAACCTTACCTTGTCCGTGCTGCTTGGCATTCTTGATCAAGTTATCTAAACAGATGGTTAGCCAGTAATAAGGCAGGTTAAGCTCGACTTCGCCTGCTTCACATTGATAAGCAATATTGTGCTTTTCGCAGACATGGTCGAGCCACTCTTCCAATGATGCGTTTTGCTTCAACAAAGGTTCAGACTGATCCGAACTTAGATACACTTTGCTGTTTTCGGTGAGCTGAGAAAGCCTTTGATAGTCTGAGATTAAACGCCAAACTGCCCCTTGGGTCTCATCGGGAAAATCGTCGTAACGATTTCTGAACATCTCGACAGTTAGACCTAGGCTAGTAATTGGCGTGCGCAGTTCATGAGTAAGAAGCTGTAAAACGAACTGCCTCTCTTTTCGTTGTTTTGTTCTTAGGTATAAGACTCTACCGAGTCCGGAAAACAATGTTAACAGCAATAAAAAGATCAACGTTTTCATGATCAGGTTGTCGTTGCTAGACTCGCTCAGGCACAGGTTACTGTAACGAAAAGAACAGCTTTCACCTGACAAGGTCACTTCTTGTTGCTCGGCAATAGGCTTCCAAATCTCCGATGGAATTGCTTTCCAACCTTGT
This sequence comes from Vibrio sp. QJM3NY_15, assembly GCF_057785995.1. Taxonomy (NCBI): domain Bacteria; kingdom Pseudomonadati; phylum Pseudomonadota; class Gammaproteobacteria; order Vibrionales; family Vibrionaceae; genus Vibrio; species Vibrio sp. QJM3NY_15. The sequence goes on along the minus strand of NZ_CM173518.1, from coordinate 1,753,159 downwards.
TCGCCACTCAACCAAAGCACATCACCTTGTTGCCAAGCGCGGTATCCATTGAGCAGTGCTTCTCTGCCTTGTGCGGTTAAGTTTTCTAGCTTGGAAAATAACGGATGCAAAGGATTCCTGATACTCAAAAACGGATGAATCTGTTCATTGTTTTCTGGGTAACGAGCTACGTAACGATCAGCGAAGCTACCACCAGCAGGGTGTCGTTTTGAGTGTGCCGCGAACCAGATTGAATCCAAGGGTTGTTGTTGACACACAGCGAGTTCGAATTCGATGGCATCATTCAAAGAAGGGTTGGAGCTTTCAATCGCTTGACAGTGAACTTGTATCGAGGCTAGTGCGGCGATGTCTTCCCAACTGAATTTGTTGAAGTCCGGGTAGCGGCTGCTTTCCTGAAGAAGTGCTTTCGGGTATTGGGTTAACTCTTTCTGAGAAATTGAGATAGGAGACGATTGCCAGCTCAATTGATACAGAGTTTGCCACTTGTCTTGCAAACTTTGGGCATTGGCTAGCGTAGGGAGCCAAAGGGTCAAACAAAGGGCTAATGTCAGCCTGCGCATCCAGTCATTCTCGTTAAAAGTTGTTGGGGTGAGTCTAAATTGTTTTGGTTAAGTTTTGTAACCTGAATGTCAACAAGTGCACTTTTGTTTAAAACTGTGATTAGCATGCCAATCAATCATCGTGAACTTGTTAAGTTCTGAAATCGGCACCATCAAATTGAACCTATCGACGAACCATACGCAACGAAAAGATAGATAAAGAAATTACGATATCAAACCCACATAAAAAACATATAAAACACCCACAAACCACATCTGAGAATTTTATTTAAGTGATTGAGTTGTATTGTTTTATTTAATTTTAATGACGTTTTTATTCGATTGTGATGTTAGTGATCTTATTGGTCGTTAAAGTGACCTCATCAAAACGCACCCACTACATATGTTGGTAAATATTAGAGGGGAGCAGTGACTCATTTCAATTGACGTAAAGGTTACTCATGAAAAAATTATTGGCATGCGCCATCTTACTTGCAGTCCAAACTCCTAGCTTCGCTTCGGACATTCTTATTCAGGATGTAGACATCTTTGACGGCACATCAAAGCAGCTACAGAAGAGCATGGATGTGATCATTGAAGACAATATCATCAAACAAATTGGCGAAGACTTAGCAGCACTGCCAAACATGACGATTATTAATGGCGAAGGGAAAACCATGACTCCCGGACTCATCGACAACCATTGGCACTCAACGCTCGGACTCCCTTTAGGCCAACTTTTACGAGCACCAAACCAATACGTTGATGCGATTGCGGTAGATGAACTTGGAGACATGTTACTTCGTGGTGTCACGACGATTCGAGACGCGGCAGGGAATTCCGCTGGGTTAAAAATGGCCATCGACAATAAGTTCATACCGGGGCCTAGAATCTATCCATCACAGGCTCTGATTGGCCAATACTCAGGGCATATTGATTTCAGAAACCCGAACTTCTTACCTAAAGAGTGGGGTGGTCCAGTAGACCCAATCGAACAGATGGGCATTGGTATTTTAGCGAACGGTACCGATGAAGTATTGGCAGCTGCACGTAACAACCTGTACCAAGGCGCCACACAAATCAAAATGGCCGTAACGGGTGGTGTTAGCTCTACCACCGATCCGCTATACGTGAACGAATACACGTTGGAAGAGATAGAAGCGGCAGTGAAAGTTGCCTCTGACTACGGTACTTATGTGATGGTTCATGCTCACTCTTCAGAAGGCATTCAAAGAGCCATCAAAGCGGGGGTAAAAACCATCGAGCATGCGGCAATGGCCGATGAAGAGACATTCGCAATGATTGCCAACAGAGGGCTTTATACTTCGATTCAAGTGTTGGTATTTAAACAGCTACTCGACACGATAGATAAAAGCGACCCGCGTTACCCTAAAGCTAAGCAAGGTTGGGATAATCTAGACAATATCTTTGACCATATTAAGAAATACAATGTTAAGACGGGTTGGGGAACCGATTTGTTGGAAGGTTTAGATAACCGAGAGCAACAACTACAGGACTTGGCTTTACGTGAAAAGTGGTTCACACCAGCAGAGATCTTGATTCAAGCGACGGGTACTAACAGCGAAATTCTACAACTGACCGGCAAACGCAACCCTTATGGCAAAGTGGGCGTGATTGAAGAAGGGGCGATGGCTGACGTACTTCTGTATTCGGCTAACCCATTGGATGATATAAACATCGTGGCTCAACCAAAAACGTACCTATCAACCATTATCAAAGATGGAGAGATAGTGAAAATTGAAGGTGAAGTCGTTTCGTATTACTAAGCTACTGAAAAATCGCATTTAAGGATCAACCGGAACGTTTTAATACTTCCGGTTGTTTTGCTTTTGTTTTCTTTTTGTTTCGTTGGTTCTGTTCGTTATAGAGCCCTGACTAAACTGGGATAAAACCAAAAAGTATCATTAGTTGCTTGTGTTTGAGTTAATATGATACTTAATGTTTGGCGCATTCCTGTGTGAGTAAATATACTTAACTCATACCTAATCAGAGGAACACAATCATGAAAGCATTCACTAAATCAGTATTGGTACTTAGTCTTTTAGCGGCAGGCTCCACACAAGCGTTTGAGCTCACCAGTAAGGATATTCAAGAAGGCCATCCAATGGCTAAAACATTTGAATACTCAAGCTGGGGCTGTGATGGGGGGAACCTATCTCCACAGTTGATGTGGAAAGATGCACCTGAAGGAACCAAAAGCTTCGCGATAACGGCTTATGATCCTGACGCACCGACTGAGAGTGGCTTTTGGCACTGGGTTGCGTTTGATATTCCAGCATCGGTAAATGAATTGCCTCGTGGTGTCGATATCTCTAAGTTGGGTGGTAAAGAAGGGCGCATCGATTACGGCACGGTTGGTTTTGGTGGTGCGTGCCCTCCAGAAAACGACGGTATGCACCGTTACCAGTTTACTGTTTGGGCGTTGCCAGCAGACAAACTGAATCTTGATGAAAACACACCGTCTGCCGTTGTTGGCTTTACGTTGAATAGCATGGCGCTAGACAAAGCAAAACTAACCGCGACTTATACTCGCTAACGATAATCACAGCTTTTTAGTATAGAGAGGGGGAAAGATGAATCACCAATATCAAGTCACGACATTTCGTGCTGAGCAGCTACAAAAGTTGCGCAATGTGAGGATTCTTTCCCCGAGTATTATTCAGATCATTACTGGTAGTAAGCGATTGTTTTGGAAAGAGTCGCCATTTGATCTTTCACACTCTCAGCTCTTATTGTGTGAGGCGTCTGCTTCGCTGAGTTTCGAGAACTTACCCCATAAAGGGCGTTTTCTGTCTCGCGTATTCAGTTTTCACTATCAACCAACTCAAGCCATGCTTGAACTGAGCGAGGAACGGGCAAGCAGTGAATCATTACCAACTGTAGACGCTGATCGAGCATTGCAAGAATCACTGAATGCGCTGTTTTCATTTGATGTGCAGAGCATGAGCAAAGAGACACAACAGTTTTGGCTGCTAGGCTTGTATCAACAGTTGGCTGAAAAAGGCGCATTGCACCAGTTGTTTGTGAGCGCTAATGCCTCTTTTAGCCAGAAATTGAGTCATTATCTGTCACGTTCGCCAGATGAAAAACACCCACTTGAAGCAGTTGCAGAACATTTTGCAATGAGCCGAGCAACGCTGATTCGAAAACTCAAACACGAAGGGAAGCAGTACCGAGAAGTACTGGCTGAGGTACGTTTAAGCCATGCTTTATATTTGATGCAACATGGCCAACAGAATGTCGCAATGTTGGCTCAGTCTTGTGGATACCAATCCGAAGGGCGTTTTAGTCAACGCTTTAAAGGTAAGTTCGGTCTAACACCGAGTGATTACATTAAAACAGTGACGGCTAATTAATGAGCTTGGGAGGTCTTGTTATACATTGATCTTCTTGTCTCTTGCGGCCAGTGCCGCGAAAATCGTACAAGCAAACGCGACCGCAGCGATCAATAGAATGGGCACACTCCAAGAATCAGTCAAAGCATGAAGCTTACCGACCAAAGTCGGGCCCGTTGCCGCTAAGGCATAACCAATGCCCTGAGCCATACCAGACAGTGAAGCCGCTTGGCTGCTGTTCGATGTTCTCAGACCCACAAAAGAAAGCGCAATAATAAAGGTCGAACAGTTTGCCAGTCCAAATAATCCCACCCAGAATATCGCAAACTCAGGTAAATACAGTAGGCCAATCAATCCAATAAACACGCTCGAAGTACAAAGGGTAATGAGCCATTGTTGATTATCGTTTTTACCTAAGAATGGCAGTAAAAGTAGGCCTGGAACCATGGTTGAAAACTGTAGGAACCCGTAGATGTAACCTGCATCGATCTCGCTATAACCAAGATCGTTCAAGATTTGTGGTAACCAGCCTGCCAAAGAGTAGAAGGTAAATGAGTTAAGCCCAAGAGCTAGCGTCACTTGCCACGCAACACCACTCTTAATCATCTTTTTCATCGGTAGAGGTTTATCTTCTTGCTTCTTATTGGTAGCAGAAGAGGAACGTTTTCTGATTTTAGGTAGCCAGATCATCAAGGCCAGTATTGGAAACACGAGATTCATTAACAGCGCCAATTGCCAACCCGTTAGCGTAAATAAGGTTAGATCTGAAAATGGCACCATTAAACTTGAGCCTAACGTCGAACCAATACCCATCGTAAAGATATACAGAGACGTAACCGTAGCAATTCGTGTCGGAAAACTGATTTTGACCACAACAGGTAGAAGAACATTACCAATCGCGATGCCCATTCCTATCATCACCGTACCGATGTATAAGGTTGGAATAATTCCAAAAGAGCGCAGCGTGATACCTGTCGTGATCAAAACTAATGCTAACAACAGGCTTGGCTCAAGGCCGATTCGTTGGGATATTTTGGTGACTAACGGCGAAAACAAGGCGAACGTGAGCAGCGGTAAAGCCGTTAAGAATCCAGCAGCAGAAGAGTTAAGGTTGAGCCCTTCCATAACCTGAGAAAGTACAGGGGCCAAGCTAGTAAAAGGCCCACGCAGGTTAAGTGAAAGGAATAGAATCCCTAACATGACGAAAATACTATTACGAAGTGAGGCGCTCATAGGTTGTTCTACTGTTTGCTTATGAGAAGAGAGGCTAGCCTACAGGGCATTGAGTTGCTGCACAATTACCGTTGTTAAAAAGAGGTTAATTAGTCATATAAACGGTAATGACGCTGCTATTCCTCAACATTCACTGACTTTATGACGATTTACGTCACTCGTTTTAAGACCCAATCAATAAATAGCGAGACCTTGGGCGAGTGCTGCTCTGTCGGCGTTGCGAAATAATATTGTTGTTTGCACACAATGGGTTGTGCGTTAAAAGGCGCAATAAGAGTGCCAGCCTCAATGTATTGAGAAACCACGCTATACCTACCCATGGCCACGCCCGCATGATTTATCGCAGCCAATACAGCTAGATCGGATCGATCGAATTCGATATTGGATTCTGAACTCACCTCATCAAATTGGTTGGCATTGGCCCATACTGCCCACTCGCTGTGGCTTGAGTCATAATTCCACGCTTGGTTATCGTGCAGTAAGGTCGCGTTAATTAAGCTATCAGGGTTGTTATGAAGCTCATGGTTATCTGCATACTCTTGGGAGCAAACGGGAGTAATACTTTCTTGCATAAATGTTTGGCAGCAAAGCTTATCGGGCAATTGGTCATCGTAGTAGATGGCGATATCAATCCCGTGGCCTTGAAAGCTAATGTTTTCATTGCCGGTGAGTAGTTTTAGTGTGATCGCTGGATAGCGCTGTTTAAATTCAGCAACACGAGGAACCAACCAACTCTGCGCGAAGGTCGGGCGTGAATAAATCGTCAGCGTGCCTGAAACCTCTTCATTCTTAACATCCAAAATCTCTTGGTTTAAGTCGTTCAAGGTTTTACTCAACGCGGCATAGATACGTTTGCCTTCGGCGGTGAGTAAGATCTTGCGGTGTGCACGTTCAAACAACTTAACATCCATCTCTTGCTCAAGCTTGTTGATACGGTGAGATATGGCGCTGGGTGTCATAGAGAGTTCCTGCGCCGCCAACGAAAATGAACCATGCCTTGCTGCTACTTCGAACGTGTGCAGTTTTGATAGCTGTTGACTGTTTAATCGCTGGCTTTTGGAGTACACATTGTCTTGGCTATACATATTAGAAACACCATTGTTGGAATGAACAGACCACAACATTATAAAACCACGCGTGAATAATAGTTACTCATAGTGGCTTTCTTTTACGTAAATAGTCAAGAATCGGAATAATAGGTGAATCTACATCATGTGAATGTGAGTTTTTGTCGTTTGAACAAACGGTCATATAGCGTTTAAATAGCAACGAAACCTTGTGATTAGATTTGAGTCGATTGGACTTTTGTTCAACTGATTACTTTTTTAAGCATCGATCGCTCCTTTATCAAAGAAGATAACCATGACTGAATTGAATATCGCTGAACTGACCAATAAATTTCCTTTGTTGGAGCAACTGACTGCTTTGCAAGAGGTGAGTTGGTTTAACCCAAACATCACGACGTTAGAACAGGGTTTACCTTATGTGGGGTTAAGTGAAGAAGACATTCAAGATGCAAGCCTGCGATTACAAAGGTTTGCCCCTTATCTAGCGCAGGCATTCCCAGAAACACAAGTGACCAATGGCATTATTGAGTCTGAGCTTATTGAAATGCCAGCGATGAAATCAGTATTAGAAGTTCATTATCAGTCGTCGATAAAAGGTCGCTTAATGATGAAAAAAGACAGTCACTTGCCAATCTCGGGTTCAATTAAAGCGCGTGGTGGTATCTACGAAGTGTTAACTCACGCCGAGAAATTAGCGTTTGAAGCTGGGTTACTCTGTGAGAGCGATGATTACAGCAAACTGCTAAAACCTGAGTTTCGTGACTTCTTCAAACAATACAGCATTGCCGTTGGTTCAACAGGCAACCTAGGCATGTCGATTGGTATCATGAGCGCCAAATTAGGTTTTACAGTGTCGGTTCACATGTCTGCCGATGCGAGAGAATGGAAGAAAAACAAACTGCGTGAGCATGGCGTCAATGTGGTTGAGTACGAGCAAGATTATGGTGTTGCGGTAGAGCAAGGCCGTAAAGAAGCGGAGCAAGACCCGAGTTGTTTCTTCATTGATGATGAAAACTCACAAACTCTGTTCCTTGGATATTCTGTGGCAGGGAAAAGGCTAAAACAACAATTTGAACATCAACAGATTCTGGTCGATCAAGACCATCCGCTGTTCGTTTATTTGCCTTGTGGTGTAGGTGGCGGCCCCGGTGGTGTGGCATTTGGCCTAAAGATGGCTTTTGGTGACCATGTACATTGTATCTTTGCAGAACCCACACATTCGCCTTGTATGTTGTTGGGAGTCCATACTGGCTTGCATGATGAAATCGCAGTGCAAGATTTGGGTATTGATAACCTTACTGCCGCAGACGGACTCGCAGTAGGTCGCGCTTCAGGTTTTGTTGGAAGAGCAATGGAGCGTTTACTCGACGGCTATTACACGTTAACCGACGAACGCATGTATCAATTGCTAAGTGAACTGAATCGAGCGGAGGGAATTCAATTGGAGCCTTCTGCACTGGCGGGTATGCCGGGAGCTGTACATGTTGAACACAACAGTGAGTATTTGGCGCGGTTAGGTATTGATGACTCTACGTTAGCCAACGCGACGCATCTTGTTTGGGCGACAGGCGGCGGCATGGTGCCAGAGCAAGAAATGGCTGCGTATTTAGCAAAGTCTTCGGTGTAAATCAGATAGAAAGTCGTACGCTGGTTGATGATTTATGAGTTTAAACGAAGCAATAAGTTGCGCAGATCGTTACTTAAAACACATATTTTATAAATTAGACTTCATAGATGTTCTAACTATCAGTTAGGTTGAGTGGCATTCAACTTGATAGGGATAGAGAGATGCAAGCACAACAGCCAAATACACCAGAAAAACTCTTACAGCGCCTAGATGCCATTGGGGAATCTTTGAAAGCTTCTGGTAAGGCGCATGCTTTATTGGGGCTAGGTTCTGTTGGTATTGAAACGGAGCGATTGGATCAGTTCTCAGATGTGGATTTCTTTGCGATAGTCCAAGAAGGGCACAAACAATACTTCTTAGACAGCTTGCATTGGTTATCTGACATTCTTCCAATCGACTATGCCGTAAGGAACACCGTCGATGGCTATAAAGTACTTTATGCCGATGGAATATTCTGTGAGTTTGCCGTGTTTGAACCACACGAATTAGCGCATATTCCGTTTGCTGAAGGTCGCATTGTTTGGCAGGAAGCCGACTTTGATACTCAGTGTTGTGTTCCACCAGTAAAAGGTGCGGCTGAAACGAATTCTCAAGAGTGGATCATCGGCGAGGCGTTAACCAATCTTTATGTGGGCATGAGCCGATATAATCGCGGTGAGAAGCTTTCAGGCTCTCGCTTTGTTCAATCCTACGCGCTTGATCGTCTGATCGATCTTGTCGATCAAACTGAAACGTCTGAGCCGGAATTCGTCGATGAATTTATGTCGGATAGAAGGCTAGAGGCGCGTTTCCCTCAATTTGCTAAGTTACTGCCAACGTTCACACAAGGCTATGACAGAACGGCTGAGTCGGCACTCGCGCAATTGGCGTTTTTGAATACGCACTTTTCAGTAAATCAAGCCATGTTCGCTAGAATTACGACTCTGTGTGAATAACGTTTTTTTGGCTGTAGTAAGACAATGTGTAAATAATGGTTGTGGCTCAAGGCCATTATTGATACGTTTTTAGGATGAAATTTACTTCCGCTTCAACTTCAATTTTCTTCTGGTGGTGCTCTATCTAGAGCAGCACGGAATACTTACATTCTTAAGCTGCTGGAAGGTAGTTAAGAATGTCACCAAGAATGTCGTCTCTTTTTATCTCCAGTAGCCTTTTTACTTGGAGATACCTATGAAAACCACTCTAGATACCAAAAAACCTGAAATTATTTTAACGGGTGACCGCGCGACAGGACCACTGCATCTTGGTCATTATGTCGGGTCATTACAGCAACGCGTGTCTCTTCAGAACCATCACGACCAAACAATACTGGTCGCAGACATGCAGGGGCTCACCGACAATGCTCATAACCCTGCAAAGGTTTCGTCCAACATTCTTAATGTCGTCGCTGACTATCTTGCAGTGGGTATCGATCCGACAAAGACAACCATTTGTCTCCAATCACAGCTGCCTGCATTGGCTGAGCTCACTATGTTCTACAGCAACCTTGTTTCTATTGCTCGCTTGGAACGCAATCCCACTGTTAAAAGCGAAATTCAGAATAAGGAATTTGGCCGCTCAATCCCTGCTGGCTTTCTGACTTATCCCATCTCACAAGCGGCAGATATCACGGCGTTTAACGCAACCTTGATTCCTGTTGGCGACGATCAATTGCCAATGCTAGAACAGACCAACGAGATCGTGAGAAAAGTAAACTCACTCGCGGGCAAGCCCATCTTAAATGAGTGTAAACCGCTGCTTAGCAATGCTTCACGCCTTCCGAGTACTGACGGCAAAAGTAAGATGTCTAAATCAATGGGCAACGCTATTAACCTTGGCGCGACAGAAAAAGAGATTCGTGCAGCAGTTAGATCCATGTATACCGACCCAAATCATCTAAGAATCGAAGACCCGGGCCAAGTAGAAGGGAACATCGTGTTTACTTATCTCGATGCCTTCCATACTGACGCTGACTTTGTCAATGAACTAAAAGATCATTACCGCAGAGGCGGGTTAGGTGATGGCCAAACTAAGAAGGTGTTGGAAGAATGCCTACAGGACATGATTCGACCGATTAGAAAGCGCCGAACTGAACTGTTAGACGACAAGGCTCAGCTGATTGATATCTTACGTAAAGGCACGCAGGTATCGAGAGAAAGAACAGCAAATGTATTATTTGATGTAAAGGGCGTGTTTGGGCTGAATATACTCTGATTGCAAGGCGACTATTAGCACACAAATGCCAGTGTCTAACATTAAAATTATCAATGGTTTGAGTGTGGGTTATATGTAAATAAAGTCAATTACGTTGAATGGGAATAGTGATTAATTTATAACATCGCTTTTGTAACGGCACTTGTTACTCGCTTGCTGATTTTTTAATGCTTTTATGGCTGGGCGAGTGAACGAGGCCTTTCTTCAAATGATGGAATTAAATGAAAACCAAATTATTACTCCCAATCTTACTTCTAGCCTCGGGCTGTTCTGACGTGGTCAGTGACGAGTACGCAACTTACGAATTGGCTCAACAAGATCGTTTGTTTGATAGAGGTTGGTTGCCCGACATCTTGCCTAGCTCAACGTTGCAGATTGAAGTGAATAACGACTTAGACATCAACACCTCTGAGGGGAGTTTTCGTATATACGAGCCTCAGTTATCCGAGTTCATCGGTAAGCTGACGCAAACCCCGTCCAAGGATGAGTATCTGTTTACCGACAACGATAATACTTGGATGTTTAAGATAGCGGACGATAGCTTGGTCACTTACACGCTCAACAAAACCAAACACTAAGTCTCAACCACCGCCAACATACCCTCATCATTATTTTACTCGATACCATCTTGTGTGACTGCGGGAGTTGAATCTTGTGAGGGTGAGTTGGTGCTGTTATTTAACAATCGATATCGATACTGAATCTCGTAACGATTTGAAGCATGAAATTTGTGCATATCATCGAAAATCAGATACCCCTTCATATTTTAGGTCTATTTGTTGAGTTGTTGATAACTATAAGAAATTATTGATTTTTGACTGCCATTCTCATTTTTAATTGTACTAGGAACTATGTTCTGAATCGATATCACATATGCAATTAGGTGTATTTAATTATATGGAGTTTCTATCGTTAAGATGCGCGCTCATCCAGTGGGTGAATTTATAAAAACATAATTATAAAGGTGACGTATGCGTGGTGCACATTTACTAATGCTATTTCCGATAGCGTTTACTTCTCAAGCTGCCAATGTTGTCGACTACTCGCAAGTCGATTTATCTACAGTACTCAATCAAACAACACAGGGTTTTACCGCTGTAAGCCAACCACTTGCTTACCAAGATGCAAGTCGTGTGGATACTGGTACAACAACACTCCTACGTAAGAAACAACTCCACTATGGGATTCCGGTTTACGGTAAATCGGTAGTGGTTGATCTTTCCCTGAAGGGCATTACTAAAGCAGTAGATGGACAAGTGTTAACGGATATCGAAGCTGATATCGGCTCAACATTGCCAATGATTAACGCTCAGCAAGCATTCGCTATTGCTAAATCACAATATCAAGGTGTAGCGGCAGCGACCATTCACAGTCCAAATACTGAACTTGGAATTTGGCTTGATGAACAGCAACAAGCACGCCTTATTTATAAGATTGATTTCCTACAAACGAAAGGTATGGCGCCGTCACGACCGATTACACTCGTTGACGCGAAATCTGGCGAGTTGCTCGACCAGTGGGAAGGGATTGCATTCATTGAGGCAGAAGGGCCTGGCGGAAACCAGAAAAGTGGCCGTTACTATTTTGGCTCCAATACACAGTTTGGCGCGTTCCAAGTCAACTCGTTCTGTCAGATGGACAGCCAAGACGTAATAACGCTTAACATGAACAACCAGCAGAGCTCCGGTCAGGTACATCAATTTAGTTGTAACGATAATGGTGGGAGCAACGTTAATAATTATCGTGCCGTCAACGGTGCGTATGCGCCAATGAACGATGCACATTACTTTGGTCAACGTGTGTTCGACATGTACCAAGATTGGTTGAACACTCGTCCCATTCAACAAAAGTTAAAGATGCGTGTTCACTATGGCTCGAACTATGGAAACGCATTTTGGGATGGTCGCCAAATGACGTTTGGTGATGGCAACCAATCGATGTATCCATTAGCGACGTGGGACGTGATTGCTCATGAGGTGAGTCACGGCTTTACTGAGCAAAACTCGGGTCTTGAATATCGTGGCATGTCGGGCGGAATGAACGAATCTTTCTCGGACGTGGCAGCAGCAGCGTTAAGTGAATATGTGCACGGTAGTTTCAATTGGAAGATGGGTGAACATGTAATGAAGCATAGCGATGCAATGCGTTATTTCATTAAACCGAGCCAGGATGGTATGTCTATCGGTCACATCAACCAGTATTACAATGGCATTGATGTCCACCATAGTTCAGGGATCTTTAATAAAGCCTTCTACCACCTAGCAACAAGCAACAGTTGGGACATCAAAAAAGCGTTTAAGGCTTACGCAACCGCGAACCAACTTTACTGGACACCAAACTCGGATTTCCAACAAGGTGCCAATGGGGTGTGCAAAGCAGCAGAAAAGCTAGGTTATGAGACCTCTGCGGTGAAGTCTGCATTTAACGAAGTGGGCATTGATGTACAAAACTGTGGTTCTGGTCTGCCAAACCCGAACCCGAACCCGAATCCTAATCCACCAACACCAACACCTGGCGTCGTGGATCTAGAGATAAACATGCCGACACCTATTCAGGCAGAAGGTGATGATCAGCAACAGTTTGTACTTAAGAATGCACCGGCCGATGAAGTTTGGGTTCAAACTTACAATGGATACGGTGATGTAGACATGTACGTTGCAGTCGGTCGACCAGCATCAGTAAATGATTACGATTGCGCCTCTACCAATCAAGGTAATCGTGAATATTGTGGTCTAAATGGCGTACAGGGTGCTGATATATATGTGATGGCTTCTGGCTCTAAAGGCTCGATGGATGCGTATGTTGCGGTTAGTGCTGACTTAGAAGCGCCTAAACCTGAGCCACAAGGCTTGTGTGATAATCTTCAAGAGTGGAACCCAAACTACTATTATCCAGCAGGTACGGCAGTTCAATATTATGGCAACAGATTCTCAGCGTCTGCGGATAACTGGGGAGCAGACCCGTTCAACAATTATTGGTACTGGGTATTTGAAGGTGCTTGTTACTAGTTAAAACGACTTAAAGTGATTTAAGTGAGCTAAAACCGATGAGAAGGGAGTGCAGTTTGTGCTCCCTTTATTCGTTCAAAGTGAGAAGTGAAGATGTATGCTGATCTTGTGTTAGCACGTCCAACATTAGAGTATATGGCTTAGCCTTATTCGACACTCAGCATGCAATATCTAGTAACGACGAAACAAGGATGATTAAATTGGAAATCAGTCATTTAGATCACTTGGTGTTAACCGTTAAAGACTTAACCGTGACGGTGGATTTCTATCAGCGCGTGTTAGGTATGAAGCCTATCCAATTTGGAGAAGGTCGCTTAGCGTTATCATTTGGCAGCCAAAAGATAAACCTTCATCAACGAGGTAATGAGTTCGAACCAAAAGCGCAGCACGTGCAAGCGGGTAGTGCTGACCTTTGTTTTATCACCAATACACCAATGGCAACGGTGATAGAACATATTGAAGCTCAAGGGGTCACAATAGAAGAGGGGCCAGTACAACGAACAGGTGCGACGGGGAAAATTGTCTCCGTTTATGTTCGAGACCCTGATGGCAATCTGATTGAGATTTCGAATTACTAGGTTTCAGAGTCAAACTTCATTTTTGGTTTGTTTACGAGTAGATAACTTCACACCCAAAGCCGCTTGGGCTAGATGTAACAAGACAAATAAATTACAATTGAACAATGTTTTATTAATTCGAGCCTTTTCGTCATGGTGCGAAACCTAGTCACATTCATCTTTAGTCTGTTTTTCTTAACCGCTTGCTCCACAACGAGTAATGAGCAAATTGATGAAAAGACATTGAGCAACGAAGACACTCTGTCTAACACTATTGAAGACGAGACGAATCTAAACGTCATTACTGAGTCTACTGATGAGACAAATGCTGATTTAATTAAAGGCTCTAATATAAACGGTAAGAGACAAGCTGAATCAGTTGAAGCTTCTCAAGCTAATGCTACTCAAGGAAGTGCATCTCAAACTCACGCTTCTGAAGTACATGTTTCTAAAGTAGCAGCTAAACAAGTGACTCAAGATAAAGTCGAGACCGACAATGAGAAAGGGCTTGGAAGTTACCTATTACTTAACAATGAGCCGACTAAGAAAGTCATTAAATCGTTAGAGGGTGTGACAGATACATTGAACATCCTGACCTTTGGAATCTTTGCCACTGGCCACGGTTGAACGAAGAGCTCAGAACCAAGAACATCGAATCAGTCAATAAGGCGGGCCAAACGGTTCGCCTTTTTTATATTAAAAAATTACTGTTAGCTCTGGTTATAGCGTGTCGTTTGCTTGTCTGTCGGCTTGAGTCAAGAGACAGTCAGCAAAGTAGGTATTTGTTTATTCTGGAATGGACACGCCGTATTTACCGTAGTTGACTTGTTATATGCATCAAGGGTTTTAATACTCTCCCCAAAGTAAGCCGTGAAATCTAATCTTACAAAGACAATGTCTGATATTCACTTGTGAGCATAGTAGCATGTTTGCGGTTAAATCCGTTGTTTAGGTTTTGTTATCAATATTCTAGGGAAGAGATATGAAGAATAAGAGTGCATTTTTAAGCGTCGCGATGGTTATGTTAGCTGCTCAAGCGAACGCATCTGAGGGGAGCCATGAGTCTGTAGCAGACAGTGTTATCGCTGAGCAAAGAGCGAATCTATCTGAAAATACTCAAGGAAAAGGTTTTGGCCCACAAGCTCCTCGTGACTTGGGTTCACTTGAGGGTACTAATGCTCGCCTGTTTTCGGATGCGCCAGATTCAACAGCCATGAACTTATGTAATATTCACTTCCATAAGAACGCAGAGCATAAAGGTGGCGAGTTTACTCAATACGCTGGTAACGGTGATGGAAAAGGTTTCCAGAGTGGCTTTAAATACACAGGCAAGCTAAGTTCTGCTGAGCTGAAACCATTTGAGGGCAAGGTTTGTCCGAGCGATCATGGTTCTTTGCATTCGGGCGACACCATCGAGGTGCATTACGTGTATTCAACCGCACAAGTCGAACCGGGTGAAACGCTTGGCGCTTGCTTCAACGATGCGATTACCAACCCGCAATTGCGTGTAGAAACCCAAGTTTACGTATTAGTAAATGACGACAAGGCACTCGACTTTGAAGCACTGGCTAAGCACTCTAAAGTCAACGGTTTGCACCAAGCTCCAAACATTCCACAAGATACCGGTTCAGCGATTCAATACGCAGGTTCTACAACGGGCCCTGGTTACAACGAGCAAGGTTCGCCATTCCAAGTGACTTGGAGCGTGCGTCCACAAGTGGCGAAAGTGAATATCGCGACGGTTGGGAACTGGTGTGAAGGAAACGATTTTAACGAAGACCATGCACACGGTGTGAGAAATATAGTCGTAAACCCGGAACTGTTGTCACCAATAGCTAACTAGATTTATATGGCGGTAGACACTAGGCTGAATTGCCTTAAGTCTTAAATGAATACAAAGGTGAACCATAGAGTTCGCCTTTTTTATGTCTTAACGAAAAACACGTTGGGTTTAGCTTTTAGCTTTGCGGGTCATGCTTAGCGGGGAAATTACGTGTGACACTTGTTCAAAACATGAATCGTTTGAATCGCCCTTGTTAAAAAGCGTTCTTTACTCGAATCAAGGCTCCATGATACGTTCGAAACTAATAATGTTGAATGATATTTGAGGGTAGGCGGATGTCACTAGAAGGGGCTGTTACATTCTTTATTGCCATGTTTATATTTGGTATTACTCCGGGGCCTGGCGTATTCGCTATTTTGGCTCGCGGTATGGTTCACGGATGGCGTAAATGCATCACTCTTTCGTTAGGAATGATATGCAGTGACCTTATTTATCTTGTTTTAGCCTGTTTTGGTCTAGCGACGATTGCTGATAATTGGTCTTTTGCGTTTGAGGTGATTCGCTACGTTGGTGCCGCTTATTTGATTTACTTGGGCTACAAGATGTTTAAGAGTCTGCCTGAAGTGCAAGGTTCAGCGGAGCTCGCCGCCAAACAAAGTCAGAAATCGGCACTTGCGAGTTTCGCACAAGGCTTTTTGATCTCTGCATCAAACCCTAAAGTGATTCTGTTTTATATTTCGTTCTTACCGACTTTCGTTGATCTGACGGTTTTACGTTCCCAAGATATCGTCTTGGTGTCCGTTTTAGCGTCTGTTGCGTTGATGTCTGGTTTAATGCTGATTGCTTTGGGTGCGGGCAGAATGTCTGCGTTACTTAAAACACCACGCGCACATAGAAGATTAAACCAAAGTGCTGGTGGGATAATGATTGCAGCTGGATCTTATCTCGCGATAAACAGATAAACACGACTTAATTTAACTAAAAAAGCGAACCCAAAGGTTCGCTTTTTTGTTGTCGCATCAACTAGAGGCGAGAATATTAAGTACTCACAAGTGAACGGTTGCATCAAGCCTCCAACATTTCTCAAGGTACTGGTTCTGCGGGTCAATACGCGAAACCTACTCTTTATTTTCTATCCTCTATTTTCTACTCGCTATTCACCTATACCTCTTAAGCAGTGCTGTTATTTGTTAATCAGATTTCCAAGTGCTCGTTTCGCGTTGAATGTACTCATATGTTAGGTAAGTGTGATTAACATATGTTTTTCGTATGATTTAGCTAAAGTTATCGAGATTTTTACAGATAAAGGACTAGTGGGGAGCTCTAACACGAGATAAAACGTGCGAGCTTTGGTTTCGCTTTTTGAAACCTTTAGAGAACTTTTAACAAACTTGCGTCGAGACAACCTAAATGAAGAAAACAATCCTATTTGCCGTTTTTATTATGTTTGGCATTGCAGTCGCTGCGAGTATGGCGTCAACCTATTTCATTTCAAGCGAAAAAATTGATGAGATAATATTAAACAAATCTCAAGTTCAAGCTGAATTTTTGGCTGGAAACGCTGGGTATATCTTAGAGAATTCGGATAATCCAGTTCAAGACTTACAAAAGCTGGTGGGTGAGCTGAAACAGCGATCTGATGTCACTTATGCCATTGTTATTGATAGTAACGTAAGCGCTGTTGCGCATAGCGACAAAAATAAACTGAATAAAGTTTATGAAGATAGCTATACCGTTAAAGGCGCAACCCAAGGCGTCCAACAGTATTCAAAATGGTACGCGGATGTTCAACAAGTGTGGGTGTTTGACATTATGGCACCTATCTACGTCAACGGTCAGCTGTACGGTACCTTTGATATCGGTATTCCGATCACGGAAGTGAGCCAAGCAACGAATGGTATTATTAGCTACCAGCTTGCTTCAATGGTTTTCATTTTTGTTGTCTGCCTCATTGTTTTATCGCTTCTTCTTAGCAAACTGATGCAACCTCTCTTGGTATTGAAAAACACATTACACGATATTTCTGAAGGTGATGGTGACCTATCAGTACGTCTGCCGATCAAAGGGAATGACGAAGTCGCTCAAATTTCATCGGCTTTCAATGTGTTCGTTGGCAAGGTACACGAGATAATTACACAAACAGTGAACACGGGTGTTGAATTAAACAGTACCGCGATTGGTCTTCGTGAACAGTCACAACAAGCCTTGCAAAGAGGGCAAGAGCAGAACCAACAAACCATGTTGGTCGTGACGTCTATGAATGAAATGATTTCTACGGTTAATGAAATTGCGTCTAGCGCGGCAGGTGCAGCAAGTGCCGCAAACATGGCCGCGAGTGAAACTCAAGAAGGTCACAAGACAATCGAGAAGACCACAACTTCGATTGCCAACCTTGAAGCTGAGATGAATAGTGCTTCTAACATCATCGTGAGCCTTGCTGATAATACTCAGTCGATTGGCACTATTCTTGACGTTATTCGAGGTATCTCTGAGCAAACAAACTTGCTTGCACTTAATGCTGCAATCGAAGCTGCGCGTGCTGGTGAAGCGGGCCGAGGCTTTGCTGTCGTTGCTGATGAAGTTCGTAATCTTGCGACAAAAACAGCACAGTCGACCGATGAAATTGACACCATGATTAATCAACTTCAAACCGAAGCTAAGAACGCAGTCAGCTCGATGAGTAACAGTAAGAGCTTAATTGAAGAGGGTACGTCCGAAACGGAAATGGCTCGCCAAGCTTTGGAAAAAATTTCTACACAAGTATTGGCTATTCTTGATATTAACACTCAAGTCGCGACGGCAACTGAGCAGCAATCAGCGGTAGCGAATGAGATAAACATGAACATGGATACGGTTAATAGTTCAGTCAAAAATGGCTTGAACGCAAGTGAGAAGTTAGAGCAATCAAGTCAGAAATTGGCTGAGTTATCACAAGTTCTCGACCGTTATGTCGGTTCATTTAAAATCTAGATTTTCTAACATGCATCTTTAAGAGGTATGTCGAGTCTCCAGTTATTCAATTGCGCTTATGTTATACATGAGCGCTTTTTTTTGCGACATGCCAACGCAGATACACCAATAGCGCAAAACAGAAATGAAGAATGTAACCGCGTCGCTATGTCGTGACAATTTAGCTTATTCCAAACAACGTGGATAAATAAGACAGTAACAATGAGCTACTTACCTTTAGCTCACATGCTCAAGTTCAAAAAATCGACTAAACAGCAGCTTTGATGTGACACATAAGGTGTTACGCATCTCTCCACAATGTATAGTTGTTGATAATTCATTCACTTATTGAATATTCTTTAATTGTTGGTTGATGTGGTTGTTATGAAGAAAAATGGTTTTACGTTAATGGAGTTGATCGTCGTTATCACCATACTCGGAATTCTTGCTGTTACGGCAGCTCCGAGGTTTCTTAATATCCAAGAGTCAGCGAGAGAAGCGGTACTTGAGGGTGTTGCGGGTGCAATGGAAGGGGTCATCACTCAGGTAACCTCTAAAGCGATTATTGTCGGATTAGATCCGGCTGCCAGCAACCCAAGTGATCAAAGTAACTATGTTATCGATTTTGGTATCGGTAGCGTTGAGGTCGACTGGGGTACACTTTGTCCTGAAAGCCGAGGGGAGTCTGGCGACAAATTGAACATGCTCGATTTCCTTACCTTGTCAGATGATGACAGCTTAACGTCTGACTTTGCTAATAGATATACAGTGGTTGGTTATGAATACCCGTTTACCACTGGAGATCTTGGCGGCGCGATAATAGACGATCTTCCATCCGGTTGTTACGTTCTCTATGATTCTTTTGGTGGTAGAACAAGTGGAGATACATGCCCAGCTAATGGTTGTGTATGTACAGTTCAAGTAGTTAACGATGAGTGTTAAACCGAACACATGAACTGATTTATAGAAACTCAATAAAAAAGCGCGTTATTGCCGAGTAGCAATAACGCGCTTTTTTGTATTAGCTTGATGATTTGTCTTAGTTTGCCAATGGAGCACTTGTTGGTGGCAAGTCACGCTTCTTAATCACGTATCGTAAGCGAATTAACATCAGCGTTGCTGAAACGCTCAAGCCCGTTAGGATACCAATCCAAAATCCTTCCTCACCCATAGCAGGAACAATGTGGTCTGTTAAGCCCAACACCATGCCGAGTGGAAGTGCTAAGCCCCAGTATGAAGCGATGGCTAAGATCATTGGGATCTTAGTATCTTTATAGCCACGCAGTGCGCCGTTAGCAGACGTTTGTAATGCATCGCTGAATTGGTACATCGCAGTAAAGGTCAACAATACTGCTGCCGTTGCGCTAATTGCTGGGTCGGTGGTGTAAAGTCTAATGATCCACTCTGGGAACAACAGGAACATCGCAACCGAAAGCAATGAGATCAACGCGGCAACCAAAATACCGACTTTACTGCGTTCAATTGCGCTTAGTTCGTCTTTCTGACCTAATGCATGTCCAACACGAATCGTAATGCCAAACGAAATACTCATTGGTATCACGTAAGTCAGGCTCGAGATGTTAAGTGCAATTTGTGCGGCTGCCACGTTCTCTGCACCAATACGGCCAATCATCAAAGCGATAACCGCAAAGATACTGCCACATACCGCAATGTTCATCCCGATAGGTAAACCTAATCTTAGAAGGTGAAGCATCTCTTTCGCTTTTGGTTTTGCATCTGCAAAGCTAATAATGGTCTTGTAGTGGTGATGACCTTTAATGTAGGAATACAGCATTCCCGACATTAGCCAATACACTAAGCTTGTCGCCCAGCCACAACCCACAGCGCCCATTTCAGGGAAGCCAAACTTACCGTAAATAAGCACGTAGTTGACCGGAATATTCACCAACAAACCAACCACAGAAATGATCATCGGCACTTTGGTGTTGTTCATGCCTTCACAGAAGCCGTTCAAGGTGTAGAACAGGGCAATCCCTGGTACACCAAAGGCTAGGGCAAAGGCATAGTCACTGCCAATTGGAATGATCTCAGTGGCTACGCCAATCCATTCTAAGATCGGTTTCGCACTCACCAAGTAAGCGATAAGCAGTACGCTAGCAATTAATGCCAACCAAACCATCTGGAAGAATTCAACAGAGATACTTTGGAAGTCACGAGCACCGCGGTGGTAAGCGACAACAGGCGTTAACGCCATAATCACACCACGTAGCAACAACAACACAGGAATCCAAAGGCTGGTGCCAAGTGCAATAGCGGCGAGATCGGCAGGACTTACTTGGCCAGCCATTGTCGTATCGACAAATCCCATCGCTTGGGTAGCTATTTGAGTCAAAATGATTGGAATCGAAAGATGCATAAGCGCACCCGATTCACGAGTAAAAGGACGAAATTTCGTTAGCATGGAAGTTCACAACACCAATATAAATACACGAATGATGGCAGGATGGCCGGTGTGCATTTTAGGATGTGCCCCGTTGGGCGGGCGACAATATAAACACCTTACCGTATAGGGTCAAGCTTTGGATTTATAGAGTTAAATCAGCTCTGACATAGGGAAGGGTTCTGATGGTTAAAACACAGTTAAAAAGCGCATAAGTTTATGATTTGGCGGGCGTTATATTGGTTAGGTAATTTCAGTATTTGCTACGCTTCTCACTAAGGTTGCACTATAAGCTATTGTTATAGATATACTAAGGCTAGTACAATTGATGGCATAAGGAGCTAGATAGAAAATTCTGTATTTAAATGCAGAATTTTTCGGTCTAAGAACTGTTAAGCATTTCAAAATTTGAGGAAAAAATGGATAGACCTGTAGTAGATGAAATTTATGACATTCTGGTAAAGGGTGACCTAGAGAGGTTGGAGGGTATTTCTCGACCGCAGGATGCAGTTTATATTCGGACTGCTATATCTACAGAGTCAGCTAATGCAGCTGGCCTGCATATTAATTTGGAAGATATAACAAGTAAAGCCCCTTGGGTAACCCCTCTTTTTATTGGACCTAAGGTATTTCTCAACTCTGCCTCTACGGCTCTTCAAAGTCACTTAACAGGTGGAACATCTTCAGTTCCAATCGATTGGAGTTTTTCTTTTGACTCGAATGTTGGTGAGCGTGTGAGGGCTTATGTGAATCATGAAAACATAAATAAGAAAGATCAAGATAGGATTATTACTTTACTTAAGCTAAAGAAAGAGTATTCGCTTCAGACAGACCTAGTGCCATTTTTATTCGAGAATTTAAGACTGTCACGTGAAGACAATAAAAACCTTCGCCCCTTAAACACTATTTTAGCTTTCAAAAAACTTGATCATATAGACTGGGATAGTTTTGAAAAAGATCCTTATAAACCGAAGTTCATTTGTAATGAGCAAGAGTTACTAAAAGAATCAGAGAGGGATTACGAAAGTTTTGTTACCAATGAAGAGGTTAAAAACCGAGAATATAAAGCTGTTTTTACTCAGGTTATATTGTTTGAATTAGCTATTTTATGGCTGAAAAATCCGACTAAACCAGATGAGGTCTTTAGCAAACTGATCGACTTTTGTGTGTTGCAATTGGGTAAACTACCAAAATATGAATTGCTTGTAGCACTTCAATTTTTAGAAAAACCAAAGCGTGTACGTTTCTTTGGTCCTCTAGCCGATGTTGCAAAAAAGATTGAGTCAGATTTAAAAGGAATGGCGTGGGACATTTCTCATGTGCGAACGCTGGAAACTATGTCAACAATTACGGCTTTAGGTTCGTTCTTTTTGCCCTTCTTTGTGTCTTTCGATGACAAATTCTCAGAGCTATTGAAGTTAAATCAAATTAACTTTCTTGTAATAGATGACAGATTAAAACGTATGCATAGTGCGAGTGTTCATGAATTACGCTTTCAAATTAAATTAGATGAGTGCATGTCTGAAGAGGTACTAAGTAAGTCTTCCTATAAAGAATCGGAAATGAGAAAGCAGTATATGTTACCTATCAATGATTTACAGCATATATTGAAGCATCAAGAAGTAGCCCTAAAAGCAATAGCTGATGAAGTCAGAACTAGTAAGAAACCAAAAAGAAATGCTTAACAAACGACTATGGCGACAAGATACATGACTTTTAAGTACCATCACGTCTTAGTTTCAAACCAAGAGCTTTATCAGTCTTCTACTGCCACAAAGACAGCAGAAACACGAAAAGACCAATCCCAAGCGTGACCTTTAGAAGTAAGCCAAGAGGAGCACCACCTTTTGGCGCTTTGTTACAACATCCCATAATTGATTCCTAATTCAGTGTTGGTTTAGATCAACCTTAAACCTTTCCCTTACGGTAAGGTCAATGCATTTGTTAACCTTGGATTTCAGGCAACAAAAAGGCGAACCGTTTGGTTCGCCTTTTGTTATGTTTCGCTGCTTTGCGCCGCTACGAATTAGTCTTCGTAGTTATCGATGCTTGGGCAAGAACAGATTAGGTTACGGTCGCCGTATACGTTGTCTACACGGTTAACAGTCGGCCAGTACTTCGAGTTCTTCGTTGCTTTCGATGGGAAGCAAGCCAGTTCGCGAGAGTAAGGGCGATCCCATTCTGCGCCTGAAAGGTCAACTTGTGTGTGCGGTGCGTTCACTAGAGGGTTGTTGTCTAGTGGCCATTCACCCGCTTTCACTGCTGCCATTTCGTGACGGATTGCGATCATCGCTTCACAGAAACGGTCTAGCTCTTCTAAATCTTCAGATTCAGTTGGCTCAACCATTAGCGTGCCTGCTACTGGGAAAGACATCGTAGGTGCGTGGAAACCGAAGTCCATTAGACGCTTAGCAATATCTTCTTCGCTGATGCCTGTGTCTTCTTTAAGCGGACGAATATCGATAATACATTCGTGCGCTACACGGCCGTTAGTGCCACGGTAAAGAACAGGGTAGTGAGGACGTAGTTTTTCCATCACGTAGTTCGCGTTAAGAATCGCGACTTTCGTTGCGTCTGTTAGGCCAGGTTCGCCCATCATTGCGATGTAAGCCCAAGAGATAGGTAAGATTGAAGCACTACCTAGATCTGCAGCTGATACCGCGTAGTCAGAACCTTGTACACCGTTTTCGATGTGACCTGGTAGGAAAGGTGCTAGGTGCGATTTAACGCCGATAGGACCCATACCCGGACCGCCACCACCGTGTGGGATACAGAATGTCTTGTGTAGGTTCAAGTGAGATACGTCTGAACCGATGAAGCCAGGTGAAGTTAGACCTACTTGAGCGTTCATGTTCGCGCCGTCTAGGTAAACCTGACCGCCCGCTGCGTGTACTTGTTCACATACTTCTTTCACTTGCTCTTCGTATACGCCGTGCGTAGAAGGGTAAGTGATCATGATGCTTGATAGGTTTTCTTTGTGCTTCTCGATTTTCGCAGCTAGGTCTGTCATGTCGATGTTGCCATCTTCATCACACTTAACAACCACTACCTTCATTGAAACCATAGATGCCGTTGCAGGGTTAGTACCGTGCGCAGAGCTTGGAATCAGACAAACGTTACGGTGAGCGTCACCGCGGCTTGCGTGGTAACGTTGAATCGCGATTAGACCTGCGTATTCACCAGATGCACCAGAGTTAGGTTGTAGTGAGAAATCGTCGTAACCAGTGATTTCACATAGCTTCTCTTTAAGATCTTTTGCTAGCGCTGTGTAACCTGCTGCTTGATCAAGAGGTGCGAATGGGTGAATTGAACCAAACTCAGGCCATGTTACTGGAATCATCTCAGCAGCAGCGTTCAGCTTCATCGTACAGCTGCCCAGTGGGATCATGCCGTGCGTTAGCGAGAAGTCTTTGTTCTCAAGCTGTTTTAGGTAACGCATCATTTGCGTTTCGCTGTGGTGCGTATTGAATACTGGGTGAGTTAGGAACTCTGATTCACGACGGCAGTTTTCTGGAATTGCTGCAAACTCGTTTGATGCAATGTCAGAAGATAGTGCTTGAACGTCTTCTTTCACGTCGAAGATTGCAAACAGTGAGTTCACGTCGTCGATCGTTGTTGTCTCATCTAAGCTGATACCGATCTTACCCTTAAGAAGGCGAAGGTTGATGTCTGCTGCTTGCGCTTTCGCGTACAGTGCATCTGTCTTCTCTTCAGAGTTGATCGTGATGGTATCGAAGAAGCTGTTGTTCGTTAGCTCGTAACCCGATTTAGTCAGGCCAGCCGCTAGGATAGCTGTCATGTGGTGTGTACGACGAGCAATAGTACGTAGGCCTTCTGCACCGTGGTAAACCGCGTAGAAAGACGCCATGTTTGCTAGAAGTGCTTGAGCTGTACAGATGTTCGATGTCGCTTTCTCGCGGCGGATGTGTTGCTCACGAGTTTGCATTGCCATACGTAGCGCTTGGTTACCGTGAGTATCGATAGATACACCGATGACGCGACCTGGCATTGTACGCTTATGCTTTTCACGAGTACCCATGAATGCAGCGTGTGGACCGCCGTAACCCATAGGAACGCCGAAACGTTGCGCTGAACCGATTACTACGTCCGCGCCCATTTCGCCAGCAGGCTTAAGTAGAGCAGAAGCAAGTAGGTCAGTAGCAACTGTAACCAGTGTTTTGTTAGCTTGAGCTTTCGCAATGATGTCTGTTAGGTCACGAACTTCACCCGTTGTACTCGGGTATTGAAGAAGCGCACCAAATACGTCTTGCTCTGGAAGTGTTTCAAGAGCACCAACCATTACTTCAAAACCGATGTACTCAGCACGAGTTTTAACAACTTCTAGTGTTTGAGGGTGAACATCGTCAGCAACGAAGAATACTTTGCTCTTGCTTTTGCCAGCACGCTTACACAGTGTCATTGCTTCGCCAGCCGCTGTCGCTTCATCAAGAAGGGATGCGTTCGCGATTTCCATACCGGTTAGGTCCATTACCATTTGTTGGTAATTGAGTAGAGCTTCAAGACGACCTTGAGAAATCTCTGGTTGGTATGGTGTGTAAGCTGTGTACCAGCCTGGGTTCTCTAAAACGTTACGTAGAATAACGTTTGGAGTGAATGTGTTGTAGTAGCCTTGGCCAATGAAAGTACGTTTCACTTGGTTTAGGTTTGCGATCTCTTTAAGAGAGGTCAGCATGTCCATTTCGCTCAGTGGCGCAGCAAGTGTCATTGGTTTTTCAAGACGGATTTGTGCAGGAACCGTTTCGTCGATCAGTGCGTCTAAGCTAGTCGCGTTGATCGCTTCAAGCATTTTCTGCTGGTCTGCTTTATTAGGGCCGTTATGACGAGCAACAAACTCGTTTTGAGTACCCAAGTCTTTTAGTAATTGGCTTTGAAGTAATTCAGTCATGATATGTTCTACTTTCTCTTTGGAGCCGTGAGCTAGCCCCTAAAATTAAGCTGCTCCAAAGAGCAGCTTTATCGTAATGAGGAACCTATTAGTCTTCTTCGATAGAGCTTAGGTATTCTTCCGCATCTTTAAGGTTGTTTAGTTCAGACGCATCAGACATCTTCACTTTAACAATCCAACCACCTTCATAAGATTCTTCGTTAATTAACTCTGGGCTATCTTCTAATTCTTCGTTGATTTCTACGATTTCGCCAGAGATTGGTGCGTAGATATCAGAAGCTGCTTTCACTGATTCAACTAGAGAGAAGCTTTCGCCAGCTTCGATTTCGTCTCCAGTGTCAGGCAGGTCAACAAACACAACGTCACCTAGCATCTCTTGAGCGTGCTCAGAAATACCGATAGTTACAGTACCGTCACCGTTGTCTTTTACCCACTCGTGGCTGTCTGCAAACTTTAGTGTATTGTCCATTGCTTATTCTCCAAAAATTTATGAGGTTTTAATTTAAATCTTAAAAACGGTTTAACGATAAAGAGGGAAGCGTTTGCAAAGCTCTTTAACTTGCTTGCGAACACGTTGCTCAACTTCAGCATTGCCTTCAGGGCTTTCAACTAAGCCATCAAGTACATCGCCGATCCATTCACCGATAAGTTTGAATTCTTCAGTGCCAAAACCACGACTGGTTCCAGCTGGCGTACCTAAACGAATACCCGAAGTAATCATAGGCTTCTCTGTGTCGAATGGTATGCCATTTTTGTTACATGTGATCCCTGCACGCTCTAATGCTTCTTCAGTTACGTTACCTTTCAAGCCCTTAGGACGAAGGTCAACCAACATTAGGTGCGTGTCTGTTCCACCAGTCACAATGTCACAACCGCGAGTTTGCAACACTTCAGCAAGAACTTTTGCGTTGTCGATCACTGAATCAATATAAGTATTAAATTCTGGGCCAAGTGCTTCGCCAAACGCCACTGCTTTAGCCGCGATAACGTGCATTAGTGGGCCGCCTTGAAGGCCAGGGAACACTGCAGAGTTGATTTTTTTGTTGATGTCTTCGTGGTTCGTAAGAATCATACCGCCGCGTGGGCCACGAAGTGTTTTGTGCGTTGTTGTTGTAACAACGTGTGCGTGTGGTAGTGGGCTAGGGTGAGCACCTGTCGCGATAAGACCCGCAATGTGTGCCATATCGACCATTAGGATAGCGCCAACTTCGTCAGCGATTTCACGGAACTTAGCGAAATTAATAACGCGTGGGATAGCACTACCACCAGCAATAATCATTTTAGGTTGGCTTTCGATTGCTAAAGCGCGAACTGCTTCGTAATCGATTTCTAGAGTGTCGCGGTCTACGCCATATTGAACTGCGTTGAACCACTTACCAGACATTGCAGGGCGCGCACCGTGTGTAAGGTGGCCACCAGCGTCAAGAGACATACCTAGGATAGTGTCGCCAGGTTGAAGTAGGGCAAGTTTAACTGCGCCGTTTGCTTGAGCGCCAGAGTGAGGCTGTACGTTTACGTATTCACATTTGAACAGCTGTTTAGCACGCTCAATCGCGATAGCTTCAACGGTATCTACGTGCTCACAACCACCGTAGTAGCGACGGCCTGGGTAGCCTTCTGCGTATTTGTTGGTTAGGCAAGTGCCTTGAGCTTGCATTACTGCTTTAGAAACAATGTTCTCAGAAGCAATAAGTTCGATTTGTTCGTTTTGACGAGTGTTCTCTGCTTGGATTCCAGCAAATACTGCGTCATCAGTACCAGATAAGTTCGTAGTGAAAAAACTGTCTAAGCTATGGTTTTGGTAAGCGTTCATTGTCGAGACCTTTCATTAAGCTAATGGTGATTGTTTTTATAGTCCATTAGGTCTTAAGTTGATTTCTGCATCGGTATCGTTTGCGCTATATAGGTATAGATAAACGTGAATTGCGTTATAAATATACTCTTACAGCGTCTAAGCGATCGTTGTAGGGTCAATGCAGCACGAATTGTTTCCCAAAAGTTCGGGTAAAAAACAGCTCTTACAAATGTTAAATCTATCATTTGCTGCAAGCTGAAGTAGCATCTCTTCATCTAACAAGTCGATAACATAGCTCCGATAAAATCAATTTTCAACAAAAATTTCCAATAGGAAACAACTTTTCTTGTTTTGCTACGGGGAGCACGCTTTATTTCTCTGTGTGCTCTTTAATCAACAAAGCGCTTCATGCAACAATGAAATTAATAGACAGGAAGCAAGAAATTAATGAGGGACCTATGTCAGAAGACATTTATGATGAGTACCCATCTTTAACGTTGGCGAAGGAAACGTTAGACCAGAATATTGAACCACTTAGGCTTGGCCAGCGCATTAAAGATATCCGCGGCAAGCTTGGGATTACGCTAGAAGAAGCAAGCCAAAGAACAGGCTTGGCGCGTTCTACGCTCAGTAAAATTGAGAACGAGCAAATCTCGCCAACCTTTCAAGCTATGCAAAAACTGGCGATGGGTTTGCAAATTGACATGCCTCAACTCTTTGAACCACCAAGGAAAAAAGTTGCAACAGGACGTCGTGACTTAACTAAGGCAGGGCAAGGAAAGCCACACCCAACACCGACTTACGAACATGAGTTACTTGCCACAGAGCTTTCTAATAAGAAGATGATGCCGTTTAAGAGCCGCGTGAGAGCGCGTACTTTTGAAGAGTATAACGATTGGGTTCGCCATGATGGGGAAGAGTTCTTAATGATCATATCTGGCGATGTGATGTTCTACTCAGAATTTTACGAACCCGTACCGATGAGTGAAGGTGATAGCATGTATTACGATGCCAATATGGGCCATATGCTTATCTCGACCAGTGCAGACGACGCGCTCATTTTGTGGGTGACTGCAAAATAAATTAACAATCTTAGAATTTCTTATAGTGGATGCAAACGTTTGCTTTTGTTTCGAACGTTAGGCATTAGACGCGATATTGGTGTGATAATCATCAATATCGCGTTTTTGTATGTATCGAATAATTGTTTTTAAATTGTTAAATGTCACATTTTGAGCTGTTTGACTATTGTTAAGGGTGTAAAACTGACGCAGGCTTGTTTATTATAGTGAACACGGTTTACTCATGTTGATTGAAGTTTACTGAAGTGAATTCTTAGAAAGTGACTTGTAGAGCTTTTGTACAGCTAACCTGATTTATCAAGCTAACGATATAAGCCTATATAAAAGACATCACTTTTTACTATCTACTGTTTCTAAGGTTAAGACGCCAAGGTTACTGACGCGAATACGCTGAGGTGACTAATGATGAAACTTATCGTTAGAAGCGACTCTAAATAGAGATATAAGCGGCAGACTCGATTTGGACAGCCTGCAACGCTTCATGGAGAAGAAAATGACTCAAGAACACGCTAATCAAGACCTACTAACAACACCACTGCATGCACTTCACGTTGAAGAGGGTGCAAAAATGGTTCCTTTCGCTGGCTACGATATGCCAGTTCAGTACCCACTAGGTGTAAAGAAAGAGCACTTACACACTCGTGATGCTGCCGGTCTTTTTGATGTTTCTCACATGGGGCAACTTCGTCTTCATGGCGCGAACGCAGCTGCTGTCTTAGAATCTTTGGTTCCTGTAGATATTATTGACCTTCCTTCTGGTAAGCAGCGCTATGCGTTTTTTACTAACGAGCAGGGCGGCATTATGGATGATCTGATGGTTGCTAACCTAGGCGATCACCTATTTGTTGTTGTGAACGCGGCTTGTAAGACACAAGATATCGACCATCTAACTGCGCACCTTCCAGCTGACGTAGAAATGGAAGTGATTGATGATCGTGCTCTATTAGCACTTCAAGGCCCTAAAGCGTCTGAAGTTCTTGCTCGTTTCCAACCAAGCGTTGCCGACATGCTGTTCATGGATGTTCAAAAAGTCGATATCGATGGCGTTGAATGCATCGTAAGCCGCAGTGGTTACACGGGTGAAGATGGCTACGAGATTTCAGTACCGAACGATCACGCTGAAGCACTTGCTCGTAAGCTAACATCAGAAGCAGAAGTAGAGTGGATCGGCCTTGGTGCACGTGATTCACTTCGTCTTGAATGTGGTCTATGTCTATACGGTCACGACCTAGACACAACGACAACACCAGTAGAGGCTAGCCTTCTATGGGGTATTCAAAAAGTGCGTCGTACTGACGGTGAACGTGCAGGCGGTTTCCCTGGCGCTGATATCATCCTTGAGCAAATCGCAACGAAAGATGTTCAACGTAAGCGTGTAGGTCTAGTGGGTCAAACTAAGGCGCCAGTACGTGAAGGCGCAGAGCTGTTCGATGCTGAAGACAACAAGATTGGCGTTGTAACGAGCGGTACTGCTGGCCCTAACGCTGGTAAGCCAGTTTCAATGGCTTACGTTCGTACAGATCTAGCAGCAATTGGTACTGAAGTATTCGCTGACGTTCGTGGCAAGAAGCTACCAATGACAGTAGAAAAAATGCCTTTCGTACCTCAACGTTACTACCGTGGCTAATCTCTTTTAAGATAAACCACTAAGCTGAATGAAAGCCTATTGTTTACCTCTTTATATTAAGAAGTATGACGGTAGGCTTTTTTGTATTCGGTAACGTACATAACTTTGAGTACTGGTAAAGATACGTCGTCTGGAATTTCGTTTATAAAATGAGAGATGTGGCCATATCGTTACAAATACTTACTATACTCAGGGTTATGCCGTGTTATGGTGGCCACATATCATTTTTATAAATAAGTCGTAGTGGTTACAAGGAGTTAACTATGAATGTGAACTATACAGTGAGTCCGGTTCGTAAAGCCGTTTTAGTGCTTTTAGCACCGTTGATTTATACATCTAGTGTATTGGCGACGGAAAACACGGCCGAGAGTGCTCCTGATGTGGGTGTCACACCTTATATCGTGAATGGTAGTAACGCTTCAGTGACTGAATTTCCTTCAATGGCGAGCTTGTTCATTGATCGTATTGATTATGATGGTGTTTACTCGAAAGGCCCTTACTGTGGTGCGACCATTTTAAACCCGACTCATATCCTGACGGCAGCACACTGTATTTACGGCAATGAAGAAGGGCAGCTATTTACTACTGTAGTCCCTCAAATTGAAGATACGTCTCAATTCCCTAACGGTAACATTCAAAAAGCGCGAGTTTCAGAAGTTTACTATCGCAATGACTATTCAAATGCGTTGAGTGATCTACTCCGCAACGATGTTGCGATTCTTAAGCTAGAAAGTGCACTGAATATCGATTCAATTAATGATGTTGTTAAGCGTCCGTCAAACACGAACTATCGAATTGGTGTTAATGACTTTGTTGCTGTTGGCCATGGTGATACACGTTCAGGCTTTGACGGGACAACTTTGTTGCAGAAGGCTGACCTGAATTACGTAGATAACGCTACTTGTGCTTCAGCCTTTACTGATGGTTCTGCGTTAACTGATAATCAAATCTGTTTTGTTGGTGACAGAGCTGCTTCTGGCTTGTACGGCGGTACGTGCCAAGGCGATTCAGGCGGCCCAGTGTATTGGAAAGACGGTGCTGATTACAGACAAGTTGGTATTACCAGTTTTGGACCAGATACTTGTGGTGGTAGTGCTACTGTGACATCGGTATTCACTGAAATTTATGATTATGAAGCTTGGATAGACAGTGTTATTGCTGGTACCGAAACCGCCCAGTTTGTTTCTACTGATGCTAAGCGAACAGCTTATGTGAATGCACGGACATCATCTGGCTCTGGTAGCAGTGGTGGTAGTGTTTCATTTGGTTTGCTAGGTATGCTGATGTTGATTGCGGGTGTTAGAAAGGCAGTTAAACGTTAGAACTTCAATGTTTTGAACAAGTCGACGCTTTATCTAACGATAGCGTCGACTTTTTATTTCTGCAGGTTTATCTGTTTAGTCATTTACCCGCTTAGTTACTTAGTTGCTTAGTTCTACAGCTGCTTTTCGGCTGTACCTTTCTAGAATCTCATCCATCTCTTTTATCGCATCATTGATGCTTTTGATACCACTTTGCGCGACACTTCTCTCACTTTGATTCAATGCAGAAAAAGCCCGTTTTAATTCCTTATCTTCCAACATGTTCCTGTGCAACAACACTTCTTTGTAGGTGAGTAGCCTATGCTGTACCGCGATAATTTGACTGCGGGTATTGTCTGATTCTAAAGCGTGCTTTATGCAAGGAAATGCCAATGTATAACGATTCGCAATTTCCAATTTGACGTCTTTGTTATTCGCAATTTGCAATTTTTATTATTTCCCAACACTTAAGTAATCAAGTTTACTAGCCTGCACGTTCACGACCGATCAAAGTGCGAAAGTTTATGAAACGTAACGTTTTTTAATAATCGCATAATATGCCTTTGATGGCGTATGTAAACCGTTACAAGTCAATATGGTCTGCTTCTTGCTGAAATTAGGTCATAACTGTCTATTGAGGATAAGCTTATGTCACAAGAACCCATAATAATGGCGCTGATTGATCGCAGAAAGCTCGCCAATTTGTCGCAAGAAAAATTGGCCTCAAGTGCGGGAATGAGTTTAAAAACCTATCAACGTATTGAACGTGGTGAAGCTGACATCAAAATGTCCCAGTATCGTTCTATCACAAGAACCTTGAAAGTGACGGATTTAGATGTCGTGCTTGATATTGTTGGTGCATCGCAAGCCACGGCGGAAGATGTTGCAGCGGTCAGTCGTTTACTGACCAGCGAAGAGAGAATGTTGTTGATCAAACTGATTTTATCAGTCAAAAAACAACCATAGCGTTCTGTTCTAATAGGTATCGTCTTTTATCTAAATAAATAGAGTTAGAGTGGTTGTTGCATGGGTGACGTGTTCACTGGGTGACATGAAACAATTATTCTACTCTTCCGCGCAGTTGTTTGGTGGTACTTCTTTGTTTCTTTCCTTCTAAACGTCTTTTTTGAGAGCCACGCGTCGGCTTAGTTGCTCGTCTTACTTTTTGAACCTTTGTTGCTTCCAAGATCAGTTCTTTCAAACGCACCAAAGCATCATCACGGTTTTGTTCTTGAGTTCTATACTGCTGCGCCTTAATGATAATCACGCCATCTTTAGTAATGCGGCTATCTTTGTGTGCGAGGAGTTTTTCTTTATAGAAATCAGGTAGGGTGGAGTGCTTGATGTCAAAACGTAAATGTATCGCGCTCGATACTTTATTGACGTTTTGGCCGCCGGCTCCTTGTGCTCTGATCGCAGTTAACTGGAGTTCCCAGTCTTGAATCGAAACAGAGTTAGATATTTGTAACATAAACTTCCATTTTGAACGGTAATATGGGGTCATGATACTGAATATTGGTTATGGTATCAGTAACTTTCTTAAAGAGTGGTAGTAGTGATGACAATAGATTTAACGACGTATGAAGGGTTAATCTTTGATATGGACGGTACGTTGATCGATACAATGCCAGCGCATGTAAAAGCATGGCAGCAAACGGCTGAAGAGTTCGGTTTTCATTTCGAGGCATCTTGGCTGCACAGCTTAGGTGGTATGCCGAGTTATAAGATAGCGGGTGAAGTGAACAGTAAATACGGTTTGTCACTCGACCCACAAGCGGTATCTACGTTTAAGATGGCATCGTTTGCGGCGATTGAAGACAAAGGCGATATTATCCCTTGCACGCATTCTCTTCTAATCGAACATCTAGGCAACAAGAAAATAGCGGTAGGGACAGGCAGCCAGCGCAAAAGCGCAGAACAGCTATTAGATAAAACGGATATCTTGAGCAAGCTGGATATCTTAGTAACAGCAACAGATGTGAAGAATCATAAGCCAAATCCAGATACCTTCTTGGACGCGTGTTTCGGTATGGGGTTACAACCTAAGCAATGTGTTGTGTTTGAAGATACCAATCTTGGTAAGCAGGCAGCTCATGCGGCGAACATGGATTGTATTCTGGTGGTCGAAGGGAATAAGTTAGAGTTCCACCCGGCACCTAACTGATTGCAAAATGGTGATGTTACTGAATGATAAGGCTGCTAAGTCAATGACTCTCGGTCTGGTTAACAGCCTAGCGGGACGATGTAGATTCTTGCTAGGCGATTTCGCTCATTTCTTTGTCTAGAAATAAACAGACTTGGTTTCGGCCTGCCGCTTTGGCCTCATATAACGCCAAATCGGCGCACTTGTAGTTAAGCGCAGGATCGCTAGTGATGTTGGTGATCCCGCCACTCACAGTCACTACGTTGTCGAGATCAAGACTGACAGCAACTCTCAACCTGTTAAGGACGTATTCAGCTTCTTCTGTTGAGGTGTGAGGCAGGATAACACCAAACTCTTCACCACCAATACGAGCAACAAAATCGGTTTCACGACATTCGCGTTGGAGCACTTTAGCGACCGTTTGAATGACTCGATCACCGTAGTCATGCCCAAATCGGTCATTAATGCGTTTGAAGTAGTCAATATCCAAGATAGCTAAACACGACTGCTCGCGAGTAGGATAACGATTAACACGAGAGCATTCATCGCGCAGCTCAAGATCGAACTTGCGACGGTTCCAACAGCCTGCTAACGAATCTTTTTCACTTAGGTTTCTTAGTTTATTTTCGAGCTCTTTGTGTTTACTGATATCGACAAATGACGCGACATAAAACTGAATTACATCTTTTGAGTCTTTAATCGTTTGGATTCGCAGTATTTCAGTGATCAGAGAACCGTCTTTACGGCGATTTACCACTTCGCCTTCCCATACACCGGTCTTAGTAATAATGCTCCACATCTTTATGTAGAATTCTTGATTGTAGCGACCAGAGGCAAACATAGAAGGTTGGTGACCTTTTACATCTTCTAGGCTGTAACCACTTACGCGGGTAAATTCTTGGTTTACTTTGATTATTCGGTTGTTTCTATCGGTGATGACCAAGGCCGACATACCATTCATTGCTGCTTTAGCCAGTTGGCTATCGATGCTGTTCTTCTTGTGGTTTCTATTCCAAAGCACAAACCCAGCAGAAATCATTGATATCAGTATCGTCAAGGTAATGATCTGTACGATGATAGCGTGGCGTTCTTGTTGATACTGGTTATTAAACTGATGGTTTTTAACGTGAAGAACCATATAAATAGGGCCTTCAAACTGATCTATCTTAGGGCTGATATCTGAGTGGAAATACCAGTTTTCGCCATCAAAATAGCTAGAGGAAGTGTTGTCTTTAATTGCTTCCCATAATTCTGGGTAGCGCTTTGCGTAAGTGATTTCAGCACGAGACTCAAGAACATGACCAAATGATTCTTCTGGGTTGGGTCCCATGATGACATGGCCTGTTTTATTCAGGAGTATCGGAACAGCAGAAGATGTTCCGATTTGATAATGCAGGCGATCATAAATTTCGAGCATATTGAGGTTAGCAATAAAGTAACCAATGATGCGATCTTTTGATGTTACAGGCGTCATGATACGAAGCGCCGGAATTAACGGATGGACTATTTCCCCGTATTCGACTTCTAGATCGATACCATTTGAACTGACTTGCCCAACTTCTAGTTTTTGAAGAGTGTCAAAGTAACTACGCGCTGATTTGTTTTGTAGTTCCTTGTCTGCAACGACTGTGGCTTGACTGTCTTTGTAGTTGACGCGGAACACTTCATTTCCTTGAATATCGAGATAACGAAGTTGTGAGTAATATTTTTGCCCACGAGCAAGCATCACCCACAAGTCTTGCAGCGCTTCTTTGTGAATCGTTGAGGGTTCTTCAATGGCACGAAGAAGGGTTTGTGAATTTGCTATAGAGGGAACGGAGTTAGATATCTGCTCTACGATGACAGAAAGCTCGTGGAAGCTGTATTCAATTTGGTTTTGACTTGATTGCTTAATATTTAGCGTGTGCTGAGCGTCTATCCGATCAAATTCAGAATTAATATAGAGGGCAGGGACTAGTCCTAGGGCAAAAATGGTACATAGAAATTGGCTGACTAGTTTTTTTATACTCGTATTCATCACTGTCCTTAAAGAATCAGCGCAATACTATATATTTTATGGGGTTTTTAATGTGATCTTGACCCAGAACTTAGAACAAGCTTTGCATATAACTATGGTTTTAGTGCAACTTTTTGCAATTAAGGTTGCTAATCGAGCAACCATTCCGTTCAGAAATGACGGCTCGAAGTAGCATACTGTTCAAGTATATCGGTTAGATCGAAAATTAATTCGCCATCATTATTTAGCTAAGGCCAACGATATTTCCTTTTTCATCAATATCTAACGACATGAACGCCGGTTTATCTGGTAAGCCCGGCATAGTCATTACATTGCCACACAAAGCGTAGATGAACCCCGCACCTGCACAAAGCTTCAGTTCTCTAACAGGAACATCAAACTGGGTAGGAGCGCCTTTAACTTGTGCTTCAGTCGAAATAGATAGCGGTGTCTTTGCCAAACATACCGACAGTCTGCTGTATCCATGTTGGTTGAATTCAGCGAGTTGTTTCTTGGCTAAAGGTGATAGCGAAATACTTGCTGCGCCGTAACCGACCTCGGCGACTGCCATCAACTTTTCTTCCAAGCTCTGCTCAGATTCATAAAGTGGTTTAAAGTCGCTCTCGTTTTCACAAGCATTGACCACGGCTTGAGCTAATAACGTCGCACCTTCTCCGCCTTTACCAAAAGCTTCGCTGATTTCAACGGTCACATTAGGGTCAAAGTCGGTGATCAGTTGTTTCAATGTGTTTAACTCTTGAATCGAATCTTGTGGGAATTGGTTGATGGCGACAACGGCAGGCACTTGGTATTGCTTAACATTGTTGATGTGCCATTTCAGATTCTCAAAGCCAGCGATAAGGGCGTCTTGGTCATCATTGAAGATTGATTCTGGTAATGCGGTGCCTGGTCTTAAATCGTATAAGCCTGAGTTGGCTTTTAGACCGCGTAATGTAGCGACTATAACAGCGCAATCAGGTTTTTTATTCGATGCTTTAACTTTGATGTTACACGCTTTTTCAAAACCCATGTCGGAGCCAAAACCGCCTTCAGTCACTACAAAATCACTCAGTTTGAGAGCAATCTTATCGGCAATAATTGAAGAGTTACCATGTGCAATGTTTGCGAACGGGCCTGCGTGAATCAGCGTTGGCACACCCTCAAGTGTTTGCATTAATGTTGGTTCAATTGAATCTTTCATTGTTACAGTCATTGCGCCTGCAACGTTGAAGTCATCTGCGGTTAATGGCATGCCTTGGTGGTTATAAGCGAGTACCACACGACCAATACGTTTTCTTAAATCTTGCAGGTCGTCAGCCAGCGCAAGAATGGCCATTAGCTCTGAAGCAGCCGAGATATCAAAGCCATCTTCGCGCTCAAAGCCGTTGATTGTTTTGTCTGCCTCGTTCTTTCCTACCGTGATCATGCGCAATGCGCGATCATTATGGTCAAGCACGCGTCGCCAAACGATTCTGCTTGGGTCTATATCTAATGCTTTTAAGCCAGAGCGCGCTTCAAAGGCTTCTAACCCTTCACGTTGCTCATGATACAAACGAGCATCAATCGCAGCAGAGGCGAGGTTATGAGCCGCTGTCACTGCATGAATATCACCTGTTAAGTGGAGATTTAACTGCTCCATTGGCGCCACTTGAGAGTAACCACCGCCAGCAGCTCCGCCTTTGACACCAAATACTGGGCCCATAGAAGGCTGACGAATACACGCCATCGCAGATTGGTTTATTTTGGCGAGACCTTGTGCAAGGCCAATTGTGGTGACCGTTTTTCCTTCACCGAGTGGCGTCGGTGTAATCGCAGTCACAACGATCAATTTGCCGTCTTGTTGGTCAGAGAGGCGTTCAAGTGACGTAAGAGAAACCTTAGACTTGTAAAGCCCAAGGGGTTGATGTTCGTCATGATTCAGGCCAGCTTGCTTGGCAATCTCACTGATGTTTTTAAGGGGAGTTGAGCGACAAATATCAATATCAGATAGCATATTTGCTCCTTATATCAGAACCGAAAGGTGTTACGTAAACGTTTGCGTGGCGATGGTACTGTATAATTTGACCAAGTAAAGGCAAACCACACGAATTATGTGCTGGAAGATAACAGATCTAAACAGTCATTGCGCGAGATCAAATCTTAATCTGACAAAAAATCAGATTTGATTAGGTGTTGCGCCATTCACATAACTCACCAATAGAAAAAGGGCTGCATATAGCAGCCCTATTAGGAATTGGTCATCTTAGAATGCTTCACTAACCCGTTGGAATCAGTGCCTCAATCTAGATTAGCGATCCCAGTATGTTTCTTCTAAGCTATCTTCGCGTTCCGGTAGGGCACGAGAAAGGCGAGGTGAGTGTTGAGTCAATACCTCGTAGCTTACACGGTTAGCGTACTTACAAATTTGAGACAGTGACGAGTAAGTCAGACAAGCGTGCTCGTGTTTCTCTGAGTTTGGTACATTCACGTAGTGGTAGCTGTTTGCTGCCATATCGTGTAGCAGTGCAGAAAGCGCACCGTCGCCTGCGCCATTGGTGTTCTTAATCTCAAGTGGGCCACCTAGGTAAGGGCCAATGTGAGAATATACTTTTACTGGGTCTACACAATCTTGCTTACGCATAGCACGGCTGAATTCGTATTTATTGAACTCAGGGATGTTACCCGGTAACAATGGCAGTGTGGTTTCGCGTTTCGCTGGTTCGTCAGTGTAACCTGCCATGTACAAGCCAACAGGGCCCGCGGTACATAAAACAAGGTCAACCCACTCAAGCGCTTTATTCGCAGCAAGTAATGGATCTTTCTCACCCGTTAATGCTTCACCTTCGTCTTCGTTCATCGCGACGATAGTAACGTTTTCTTTCAGGTATTCTTGCCACCATTCAGCATTACCTTCGATCACGTATTTAGTACCAAGCGTCAGTACAACAGGCACATTGTGTGCTTTCGCATATTCAATCGCTTTTTGTACGGCTTTAGGCATTGGATCTTCAGGCTTACCGCGCATTAGGTATGAAGATACAACTAATGCAGAGGCTTTTTCGAAAATTTGTTCAGGAATACTTTCAGGAAGCAGTTGATTCATGTGTCCTTCGTTGATCGCAAACGTACGTTCGCCATCTTCGGTAATTAGCGTGTAACAACGACCAATTGGACCATCAACTGTTTGTAGGTGGTTTAAGTTCATGCGAGAAGAGGTACGGCAAAGGTATCGGTAACCAAACGAACCCACTTCGATTTTCTTAGACATAACG
This sequence comes from Vibrio sp. QJM3NY_15, assembly GCF_057785995.1. Taxonomy (NCBI): domain Bacteria; kingdom Pseudomonadati; phylum Pseudomonadota; class Gammaproteobacteria; order Vibrionales; family Vibrionaceae; genus Vibrio; species Vibrio sp. QJM3NY_15. The sequence continues at coordinate 1,714,345 of NZ_CM173518.1, read as the reverse complement.
CCAAGCAGAACTGATTTACTGTCTGCAAGAACAGAGTAGTTGTGTAGCGTGTTACCAATGGTATCGCCAGGGTATTGATGCGTAATCAAACCACGTTCAACTAGCTCTTCGTAAAGGGCATCGGCTTTACTTTCTTCCAATACAAGCGAGTGACCTTTACTCAGCTCGTATTTTTCTAGGAACTCGTTGTCAACACGGGCTTCGATATCAACAATCGTTTGACCTATACCGACAACTGTTGCGCGGTGTAGCTTAGGTGTTTGTTGAATTTGGTTGACCAACGGATCACGGGCGTGAGTTGGAAAGTAGTGCTTAGATTTACGCTGTCCAGGAAATTTCATATGACAAATACAGTGAAAAAATTTTGCCGCATGATATCACATTTTGTTTCTGTTTCTTTCATTTTTATTACATTTTGAATCACCTGCACAATGTCTGTACAGGTGATTCAAGCTCGTTATTCCGTAGGGACTAACGTAGCAGGATCGACGTAAGCCTTTGTACCCCATAGAGGAACAGTGGAAAGGCTGTGTTTGAAACTACCCTCTGTTTCTTTTGTGGTGTAAGACAAGTAGAGCAATGATTGATTCTCTGCGTCGTAGATGCGGCGAACTTTCATTGTTTTGAAAAAGATACTTTTCGATTGCTTGAATACCACTTCGCCGGATTTGCTCTTGTCTATTTGAGCAATCATTTCTGGTGTGATTTCACCTGTTTGACGACAAGAGATAGAGCTATCACTTGGATCTGACAGGCTAAGGTTTGCTTCGATGGATGCGATATGACAAGTTACACCTGCGATCTTGTCGTCATCTAGAGAAGACATCTTGATATCTTTCATGGTGAAGAAACCGAGAGATACGTCGCCAACTTCATTGTCTGAGCAGCCAGCCAACAATGTCATGATACCAACTGCTATTAAGGCTTTTTTCATAAGAAGTCCTTTTTATTTATATAGTTCTGTTTACTATAGGAATATTGAAAGCGTGAATACGAGTGTAGAGCTTTTCACCGAGTTCTTAAAGGATGTTGTTGGAGAATGAAAAATATGAAGCATTTAAAGTACTTGTTGGCCTTGGTCATGCTCTGTATGCTCTCTGCTTGTAGCTCGGCACCTCAGTCGACCATATGTCTTCCAAATAACTGTGATATTTGGGGATACTAAACGTAGGTACTAATAGAATGAATAACGAAATACCTGAAAATGCACATAAGAAAAACCAATGGCTATTCAGCCAACTCGATATTGCGTACCCCGCAAAAGAGAGCCTTCTCGGTCGAGACCTCTACAAAAGCAAACTTCCTCAAAAAACATATCAACTTCTTCCTCAAGATCAAACTCCTAGCCAATTAGATGAATTACATAAAGTCGACTTTCATAAGCTGACGGTTCTATTCTCGCTTAACCAAGCTAGCGCGTATCAAGATGAAACGGAAAGAGCGCATATTTTGGAGTTCTTAAGCCAAATAATGCTATCGGAAGAACATGAACTATTTGTAGGTACCAAGAACGGTGATGTGGTAGCGAGTGCGATTGTTACAGCGACTGACGATTCACTGCTGATCTCAGATGTTGTAAACCAGCATGATCAAGACTGTATTGGGTTTGCTAAACAGTTACTCGAATTTTGGGCACAAGATCAAGGTTCTAGCCATAAAGTATGGTTGGAAAGCTAAAGAACCTTTGATAAAGCGTTAATCTGAGTACAATACACCGTCTTTTAAACAGGGTCCGGTATGTACAAGCTATTGATATCAATCGCTGTATTGTGTGTTAGCGCTTTTTCTACAGCTACTTACGCTAACAACTGGGATATCAAGCACATCCTAGTTATCCACTCCTATGGACCTTCCTACCAATGGACCGCCGATTTCCAAAAGGGAATCGATAACGCGTTCAATCAATCTCAAGTCGAAGTTAAACTTTCAATTGAGTATCTAGATACCAAGCGTATCAACAGTCCAGAATATTACGACTCGCTTGTCGATTACTTTAAAGCTAAGTATTCAGGTTATCACTTGGATGGTGTCATTGTTACCGATGATAACGCAGCAAATTTTCTTGAATCCATCAGCTCTTTAATTGACCGAAATACACCTGTTGTTGCGGTTGGCATTAATGATACCAGTACAGACATGTACGCGGTTACTGACAGAGCAACCGTGCTTCACGAGAATGATCATATCGACATTAACATCGAGTTGATTTCACAGTTAAGGCCAAACCTTAAGAACCTGTACTTTGTAAATGATTACAGTGTCACTTCTGAATTGATTCGTAAAGAAGTACAAAAGGTGATGGTTGGTTTTCCCGATATCAATTTGGTTGAAATTCGAAATCAAACCCTTGAAGAGACGAGACAGTACTTAAAAACTATCTCCGTTGATGATGCTGTTCTGCTCAGCCACTACAACACGGAACTCGCACAAGGCGTTTATCACTCTTATCAAGAGATCGCTGAAACCTTGTCAGTATCGAGCGCGGCTCCTGTGTTCGCACTATGGCAGTTCAATATCTTAGGTGACGTGTTGGGCGGTTATGTTAATCACTCACAAAGTATGGGCGAAGAAGCCGTTGATGCGTTAGACAAGTACGTATCGCTTGGTTTCTCTTCACCGTTGGTACCGGGTGACAACATACGTTTCGTATTCAATTATCCGGCGATGAAAAAGTTCGGCATCGGTGAGAGTGCGTTACCTGAAGAATCTGTTGTCATCAATGAACCTTCTTCTTTTATTCGTAAGAACTTCCAACTGCTGATGGGCTTGACCATGGTGATTGCGGGCTTAAGCCTGATTATCTTGATGCAGTTCATTACGTTGCGTCAAAAGAAAGAGCTGGCAAAGAAGAACAAGCGGATTCTCGCTCTGCAGAAGCAAACACTGAACGTTCAGAAAGACATGATTCATGTATTAGGTGAAGCCATTGAAACGCGATCTGGCGAAACGGGTAATCACGTAAAGCGTGTTGCGAAGTTATCAGCACTTTTGGCGAAACATCGAGGTTTAAGTCACCGTGAAGTAGAAATGCTTGAAATCATCAGCCCGATGCACGATGTAGGTAAAATCTCAGTGCCAGAATCGATTCTCGACAAGCCAGGTAAACTAACGGATGAAGAATGGGAAGTGATGAAGTTGCACACAACGGCAGGCTACAATTTGCTGATCAGTGGAGCGGGTGACATCACTAACTTAGCTGCGATTATCGCCAATGAGCATCACGAGCGATGGGATGGTGAAGGATACCCAAATGGTAAGGCTGCTGATGAAATCCATTTGTTTGCACGCATTACTGCCGTAGCCGATGTTTTCGACGCCTTGTTGAGCGCACGTTGCTATAAAGAGCCGTGGCCGTTAGAAATGGTTGTAGACCTATTTGAACGAGAGTGCGGTCGACAGTTTGATCCTGAGCTTGCCAAGCTATTGCTGGACCATTTACCAGAGTTTGTTGCGATCAGAGACACTTACCCAGATAGTTCCAATTCAGAACTAGTTGCTTTAGCTGCTACTTCTCAACAAGCAAACTGTGCGTGATTTTAGCTCATCATAGGGTGAGCTGAACCATTTCTCCCACCATTCTTTCTACGCTACATATTCTACTTGTTTATATTTGTGCTTGAGACTAATTATCATTTATAAAATATCGGACTGAAAACACTATTCATATATCTCTAAGTTAGATGAAAATGCTTAAGCATATTGAATCATAAGGTGATCAGCTGCATATTTTGCAAAGAAAAATAACTAAGTTTAGGTAAAGTGTTAGCTTAATCATGCCGAGCCTGAAGATAACCTTATAGGATAAAGCTTGGATTCAAAGCGAGTGAAATTTCTATGCGGTTGGAACAAACTAAGTGTGTAATTTTTGATTGTGACGGAACGTTAATCGATAGCGAAAGACTGTGCTGCCAAGCTCTAGTGAACGTATTCTCGAGTTTCGGCGCTGATTTAAACGTGAACGACTGTTACGCCCATTTTCAAGGTGGGAAGTTGGCCGATATATTGATGGATACACAAGAACGCCTTGGACTGTCGATATCCGTTGATACGCTTGAACCACTTTACCGCTCAGAACTTGAAGCACTTTTCCAGCGTCATTTGAAACCTATGGATGGCGCTATTGAGCTGATTGAATTTCTAAAACGACAAGACATCGAATTTTGTATCGCTTCAAACGCTCCGAAATCGAGAGTTGAATCATCACTAGCGATGACGGGTATGCTTGATGACTTCAAAGGCAAAGTTTTTTCGGCATTTGACGCTAATAGTTGGAAACCTGAGCCTGATCTGATCATGTATACCGCAATGAATATGGGCTTTTTACCAAACGAATGTATTTATGTTGATGACACGGTGAAAGGTATTGAGGCTGGGGTTCGAGCGGGTATTCAATCTTTTAGACTGCGACCAACGATTGAAGATTCACTGAATGATGATCCAGAAGCCGACATAGCAGAGCTAGCGGCTCAGGATATTTACAGTTTGGAAGAAATTTCAGTTTGGATTAATGGCAAGCATTGCTCAATGAACGGTATACCGAACTCTGGAGTTTTGGTGGGGTAGTGCCTATTTGAAGGCTGACTATTTTACTAAATTGTTTGGTGTGGAAACCGCAAGATGCGCACGTAAACTTTTCTCCGCTTTCTGAGAGCAGATATTCGTCGTGTTGGCATAGAGGGCATGTGATGTCTTCGTTGTTTGGTGCTTCTGTATTATTCATTATGTCACCTGCAGCAAGAGGGTAAGCGAAAATAAGACCCGTTTAATTAGATTACTCCTAAGCTCGATTATTAGACAGTTTTGCCCCTTCATAATCTCTCCTTTGCGACTTGCTTCATGGTAATGATAATCTCATCTTTAAAGACCGTGTATATAACGTGGTTATTAATGGAAGTTGTTATTAACAATCGTCAATAAAAAAAGGACTCAGTGCGAGTCCTTCTTAGTTTATTTTCTCTTCACGTTAACTGGAAGCCACTTTTGCGTTGGCTTTGAACGTTATGACTTTCAAGTTTATAGCATCGAGTCTTAAGTGCGGTATCTTGCCAAAGTTTGAGACAAAGACACTGAGGCTTCAGTTAGCTTAGATACACCATTTGAAGAATTTTGAGCCACATCTTTAATCACATCTGATTGGCTGCGGATATCGTTAAGCTCTGCCGCGATGGTATTCGCTACATTACTTTGCTCATCTGCAGAAGTGGCTATCTGAATGCTCATGTCCATCAAGGTATTCGCAGAAGCCGCGATAGAATTCACGTCATCACCGATATTTGAAATCAGTTGGCTGCTGGTTTGAGCCTGATCAACCGTTTGTTCAGTGATTTTAGCGATGTTCTGGCTTTCTTGTTGCAGGCGCTCAATCATCGCTTGAATTTCAACGGTCGCCGACTGTGTTCTGCTTGCCAGCGTTCGTACTTCATCCGCAACAACCGCAAAACCACGGCCTTGCTCACCTGCACGAGCTGCTTCGATCGCTGCGTTTAGTGCAAGTAGGTTAGTTTGCTCAGAGATTGCGTTGATCGTCGTGATCACTTCATTAATTTGGCTGGTGTTGACATTTAAGCTGGTCACCGAAGATGAGGTTTGCTCAATCAGAGAAGAAAGTGTGCTGATCTCTGAGATGGCTTGTTGAACCTTCGAGTGGCTATCGTTGATTTGCTGTGCATCTTGTTCTGTTTGCTCAGTTGAACGTGCAGAGATATTCGACACTTCGTTAGCTGATGCTGTCATCTGGTCCATTGCAGTAGCCACAGAGTCCAAAGACGCGTTTTGGCTCATGATTTGTGTTTCGCTGCGCTTCATCTCTGTTTCGAAAGAAGCCGACGTTTCACTGAGTGTCGCGGCACTGTGGTTTACGTTGTTCACTAACTCACTTAGAGTGTCCATTGAACGGTCAAGTGCACACCCAATAGTACCAAACTCATCACGGCCTGGGTGGAAGCCAAGGCGTGAGGTTAAGTCGCCGTCACCAATCTTTTGAGTAGTTGAGTAAAGCACCCATAACGCGCCACCTAGGAAGGTCGCAACCCAGTAACTGAAAAGGCCAAAAGGCGCACACCATAAAAGACTGAGTAATAAAGTGTACAGTGCTTGCTGCTTTTGGTTTTGTGTATCGTTATTTGAAACGGTCAGAGAGTAGTAGTTACCATCTTGTGCAAGAGCCGTTGCGGTAACCGCGCCACTGTTAGAAATGATGGTTTCTTGAGGGCGAGTTTGTTGGCTAACAAAACGAACAGAGGCAGGGGAATCTGACGCTGATAAAATGCCTTTGAGTTGATACTCAACCTGCTGTTTTGCACTCGCGTCAATTTGTTCCATTTTGTTGACGTAGTTGAGTCCAGCTAGGCTTGCCACAGCGGCAAAAAAGATTAAGAAAATAACCCAAAACTTGTCGTTGATAGACATTTTGATAAACAGCTTGTCTATCGTTCGAAATTGTACTTCTTTCATAAAAACTCCACGGTAAATCCTTTACCGTGGACTCTAAATAACCGACCTCAATAAAAATGTGATACCAATCGACTAATTGTGAAAATTAATGATACCAACATATCGTTTATGAGATCCCAATCAAGTATTTATACCGCGTATAGGTTTATTAGCCTAATGAAGGTAGTAACCCTACTGAAATAAGGATTTGAATTGCAATGATAAACACGCCAACGCTACCCGCTAAAAACAACGCTTTGCTTCCGCCTAATACTTGGTAAGTCTCTTGAGTATTTTGTCCATTAACGGCGAAATCAGTGTAACGCACTTTGTAAACCATCACTGTTGGTAACAGGATTGCAAGCACTGCTAGCGCAATTGCTGCGTAACCCAGAGCCATGATAAAGCCTTGTGGGTAGAACAAAGCAAAACCGAGTGGTGGAACGAAAGTGATCAATGCTGTTTTGACACGCTTAGCGCTGCCTAGCTTATTGCTCAATGAATCACCCATAAATTCGAATAGGCCCAAGCTCACGCCAATAAATGAGGTTAACAGTGCAAGATCGGCAAATACACCAACGATCACGCTAAGATTAGATTGATGAACGGTCTGTGACAGTGAGACTAACAGTGCGCCCAAGCTGGTGTCTGACAATAGCTGCTCTTGGCTAATCACACCTAAAGTCACGCTCTGCCAGAAAACATAGATGACCAAAGGCAGTGCAGAACCAATGATCATGACCTTACGTAAAGAACGGACGTCACCATCAAGGTATCGAACAATCGAAGGAATGCTGCCGTGGAAACCAAAAGAGGTGAACACAACCGGAATCGCCGCAACAATCAGGCCTTGTTGTAAAGGCATGCTCATTAGGTACTGAGAAGTAATGTTAGGTGCTAGAAAGCTAAGCACTAGAACCATCGCGATTAGCTTTAAGCCAAACAAAACGCGGTTAACTTTATCAACACTGTGTGTACCAATCGTCACAACGCCAGCAACTAACAGAGTAAATAGGAGGGTTGTGATTTGGCCGTTGAGTTCAATGCCTGCAATATCCGCAATACGTTGGTTGAATTGAGCACCACCGCCCGCAATGTAGGCAGCACATAAAGCGTAAAACAGAAACATAACGGCGAAGCTCGCAATCCACTTTCCTTTGTTCCCTAAAATTGTGTGAGCTAAAGTGTGTAGGGTTGCGTCCGATTCTGCGAATTGATGAAGCTCTACCATTAATAAAGCGGTAAAGGCCATTAATGCCCAAAGACACAGCATTAAGAAAAGCGAAGTTGAGAAGCCAATACCTGCAGAAGCAAGTGGAAGAGCGAGCATGCCAGCACCAATAGTGGTGCCTGCAATGATCAAAGTACTACCAAAAACCTTTGATTTATTCATTGTATATAATTCTTTACGTTAGAGTGTGTTTTCATTGTAATTCTTCTAGCTTAAGCGCATAAACCAAAAGAATATCTCGATTTTCAAGTATTCTGATTGAGTTTAATTCCAAATGCAATCTCTAATGTAATTAAAAATATCCACTGTAAATTAATATTTACAATGGTGGGTGGCAGGGCATCGGAAATGCCTAAGCAAACGTTTGACCATGATCTGCTTCAAAATTTGTAGAGTAATTTGTTGTACTTGGTGTAAGGTAGCAGTACATATGTCGTTCGCGTATACCCCTTTAACGTAAATAAGCGTTAATGATCGCGAGTAGCTTCAAGCTATAAATATGGAATGGGTAGAGTAGAGTGCGTTCATCAAAGTGACATAATATAAGTCCAAGATGGTGTACTAGTTAACAGGACATTATGTCCACATCAAGGAATAGAGGGGGCACTATGAGTGACCAATCTTATAATGACGAAAGTCTTGAGTTGTTAGATGCTATGGAAATTGGCATTGATTTATCTGACTACGAACAAACAGTTAAACAATTAGCAGAAGAACTTTTTAAGTCTTCGAACTAAGCTTTTAAACTTTTAACTTGAGCTTTTTAAGCAAAAGTACTTAAACGAAAGCTTCCTTAGCTAAAAGTTTTTGTAGTTCAACGTTCTCAAATTAGACAATTCTTAAACTGAGCAAATCTCATTCGCTCACACGTCATATCAAAACTATCCTCATTAAAGTTCGCGAAGATAAACGAGTACGTTTACCATGTTACTTAGTTCTCGATACTTTAATGAGGTTCAATGAACTTTCTCGCACACCTACACATCGCTCAACACTGCAACAGTAACTTAGCCGGTAACCTGTTAGGTGACTTCGTTAAGGGTGACCCTAATAAACACTATTCAGATTCGCTTTCTAACGGAATAAGACTTCATCGATTCGTCGATAGCTATACCGACCGTCATGATGTGTCTCGTTCTGCAAAATCTCTCTTTTCAGATCAAACAAGGCGCTTTGCTCCTATTGCACTCGATGTCTTTTGGGATCACTGCTTAGCTAATCATTGGGGCCAGTTCTCGACACAATCGTTAGAGCACTTTTGTTCAGACAGCCATCAGCAGATTTTCGAACATCAAGAACCTCACTGGCCTGAAAACTTCGTTACTATTCATCAGAAGATGGCAGAACAGCGGTGGTTGGAAAGCTATCAAGACATGTCTTCCATTGAGTTGGTATTACAACGAATGGCTTTAAGAAGGCCTAAGCTAGGCATGCTCAAAAACTGTTACGACGACCTAGAACGCCATTATGATAAGTTGCAGTGTCACTTTAATGAGCTGTATCCAAGCGTTTTAGAAGAAGCAAACCAGTTTAGTGCACTTCAATTGACGAAAAATCAAAAGGAAAGGTAAACAGCGTAATGCAGGTTTGCTACAATCCGCGCCTATTTAATCTTTGAGTATCATACTATGTCTGAACCTACTAAATCTTTTAACCAACTTGGATTGTCTGACCAACTGCTTACAACACTCACCGAGCTTAACTTTACGGCTCCAACCAGTGTTCAAGAGCAAGCGATTCCATTGGTGCTAGAAGGCAAAGATGTATTGGCTGGTGCGCAAACGGGTACAGGTAAAACCGCAGCTTTTGGTTTGCCGATTATTCAAAGATTAATCGAGACTAAAGATAACGTTATCCCAAACCCTAAGTTAGTCCGCGCCCTTGTATTAGTGCCAACGCGTGAATTAGCACAACAAGTATTTGATAACGTAACCAGTTACGCGAAAGGTACCGACATTAAAGTGGTTGTCGCTTACGGCGGCGTCAGCATGAAGGTTCAAACTGACAACCTACGTGGCGGCGCAGATATCTTAGTAGCAACCCCTGGTCGTCTTATCGACCACATGTTCACTAAGAACATCATACTGAGCCATACTGAAGTGTTGGTGCTTGATGAAGCGGATCGCATGTTGGACATGGGTTTCATGCCTGATATTAAACGCATTCTTTCACGCATGAATGAAGTACGTCAGACTCTGTTTTTCTCTGCGACGTTCGATAATAAAATAAAAGCGCTTGCGCATCGTATGATGCAGTCGCCAAGTGAAATTCAAGTTACGCCAAAAAACAGTACCGCGGACACGGTTACCCAGATGGTTTATCCCGTTGATAAATCACGCAAGAGTGAACTGCTGGCTTACTTGATCGGTTCCAAGAACTGGCAACAAGTGTTGGTCTTCACTAAAACTAAACAGGGCACTGATGCACTAGTTAAAGAGCTTAAGCTAGACGGCATTAAAGCGGCGTCAATCAATGGTGATAAGAGCCAAGGTGCGCGCCAAAAGGCACTGGATGATTTCAAATCAGGCAAGGTACGCGCGTTGATTGCGACTGACGTGGCAGCTCGTGGTATCGATATTCAGCAACTAGAACAAGTTGTGAACTACGATATGCCATTCAAAGCAGAAGATTACGTTCACCGTATTGGACGTACAGGCCGCGCAGGTAACAGCGGTTTAGCCATTTCTTTGATGAGTCAAGATGAAGCTTACCTACTGGGTGACATTGAACGATTGTTGGATACGCGCCTGCCTCAAGAGTGGCTAGAGGGTTTTGAACCAAGCCTTGAAAAAGATGTGGCCCCTGATCGCGGTGGTCGCAGTAAGAGTCGTTCATCGGAGAAACGTAAGATGAAAGCTAAGCTTAAAATCCATCAAAACCGTGGTAAAGCACGTCGCTAATAAGCGGACCTAAAGAACTCGATTAAAGATCTACACATATAAAAACGCACCGTTACAGTTGGTTCTGTAACGGTGCGTTTTTATATTAAGTCAATTAATTTACGATCAGGGCAGACAAAAGCATTCGATTAATGGTGTTCTTGATTGCACTTCCACACGCAAGGGACTTCGTAAATCAGCTCTTCAATCGAGCTTGGGTTCAAGACCCATTCTTCACTGATATTGAACATACTGATCATCTGCTTGTTGAACAATTGCCAATGTTTTAGCAATGCTTCTTCAGGCGTCGATTGCATGTCACCTTCATTCCAAGTGCTTTCCATGAAAGGGGTTAGGCATACCGCTCCGTGCGCATACATGATCATTTGCCATTTAATTTCATAAATGTTGATCAAGTTATCTGGGTTCGCATCATTATATTCTTCTGCCAACATATGGATTTGTCTTTCGACATTACCAACATTGTCGATAAAGTAATCGACCAAGTTGTCTTTTTGGCGAACAGAGTCAGTGATAAGTTGCATCGGTTTACGTGAGTGAATCATGTTGCTAAAGAGACGCATACTAAATAAATAGATAGTAATGTTTGGCGCAATGCCTTTTGGTAACTCTTCCACTATCTTAGCAATGTAAGACTGAAAATATTCATGTAAACAGTCACTTATAGCATGCCAGATCTTTTCTTTGCTACCAAAATGATGGCGGATAAGGCTATGCGAGACGCTTGCTTTTTCACTGATGTTTCGTAGCGAAACGCTATCATAACCATGCTCACAGAACATATCCGCAGCAACACTCATGATCAAAAATCGAGTCTCTTCGGCGTCTTTTGCGCTTCTTCTACCTTGTTTCTTTTCTGTCATCTTCTTTTCACACATTTACCTGATTACCACATTCTACACTGTTTTCCTTAAAATAAAAAATACTGCACAGGTGGAAAGTAAAGCTTGAGAATTCTTTAATATTAAATATACTGCCCACCTGTGTAATAAATCATAATAATTAAATGGAGATGCATCATGCAGTCCAATTTGTCTATTCAAGCCAAGACGGGTAAGCAGATAGGAGTGGCGTTTGCTGCACTATTACTCGCAAGCTCTTTGACCGGATGTAACAAGGTTCAGTCAGAAGAAACGGTTCAAGTTATTAAGCCAGTAAAGCTGTTTGAGATCCCTCAGCAGACGGATATCGAGCTTGATAGCTTTATCGCAAAAGTGGATGCGACCGACCGTGCCGCGCTTTCTTTCCAAGTGGGCGGAGATATTGAAACGTTCTCTGTGCGTATGGGACAAGAAGTGAAGAAAGGCCAAGTACTCGCTGTACTAGATGCAACGGACTACCGTATCGCGGTTGATGCAGCACAAGCAAAATTTGATTTGGCGAACAGCCAATACAAGCAAGCGTCTGAGCTGTACTCGAAGAAGCTTGTAAGCACGGATTACTACGACCAAGCCGTAAACACCTTTACTGCCGCTGAAGTTGAGTTGGACCAAGCACGAACAAACCTTGGTTACACCACCTTAGTTGCTCCATTCGATGGCGTGGTATCGATGGTGTTTGGTAAGCAATATCAGTTAATCGCTGAAAAGCAGCCGGTTCTTAATATTTTAAATCACAGCGAGATGGATGTGACTTTCTCTATTCCTGTATCAAAGCTTGAAGACCGTTCTATTCAGGACCTGACCAACTCAAACATGTGGGTTGTGATGGATAGCCACCGCGGTATTCGTATCCCAACGCGTTTTAAAGAGATCTCAACGCAACCAGACGAAGACACCAACAGCTACCAAGCGGTTGTGTCTATCGAGAAACCTGAAGGTATTAATCTGCTTTCTGGTATGACGGCACAAGTTGAAGTTCAGAAAAACCGATCGGACAACGGTATTGGCATTGTTGATTCAGCTTGGTTAAGCAAAGAAGCAGACCAGGGTGAACTATGGCGCTACAACCCAGAGTCTCAATTGATTTCTAAAGTACAAGTCACCCTTGATGGGCAAGGCAAGGTTATTGAAGGCTTGTCTTCTGGCGACCTGATCGTAGAAGCGGGTGTCGATGTGTTATCTGATGGGCAACAAGTAAAAGCTTGGTTACGTGAGGGCGGTATTTAATGAACCTTTCCAAATTATCAGTTGTGGTTGCCTCTGCGTTATTGCTTCAAGCTTGTAACAATGGAACTGGCCACCGTGAGCAACCTTCACTTTTGGTTTCAACCTTTGAGGTTGGCGCGCCACTGACTGACCAATTCAGAAGTTTTAACGGACAGGTGATGCCCGCGGAACTGACACCATTGGCATTTAAGCTTGCTGGTGAGATTCAACAAGTATTGGTTGAAGCTGGTGACAACGTAGAAAAAGGCCAGCTACTGGCGACCTTAGACAACGCAACATACCTTCAAGATCTGACAGACGCTAAATCTCAATTCAAATTAGCGAGTAAGCAACTGGCGCGTGGTTCTGAGATGTTTGATAGCAAGATGTTGTCGCAATCAGAACACGATCAGCTGACTGCTAATTACAAACTGGCATCGGCTAATTTGGCTGCAGCAGAGCGTAAGCTGAGTTACACAGAGCTTTTAGCACCATTTTCTGGAACGGTTTCAACCGTCGATAAGCAACGTTTCGAAAACACCACACCGGGCGAAACGTTACTCAGCGTGTACCAGAACGACAAGGTGTATGTGCGAATTCAAGTATCAGATTCGATCTTAGCATCTATCAGCCCAGACATGCGTTCGAACAGCTATCGACCTGACGCAACCTTTGGCGGCCACTCTGGAAAATACCCTCTGACTTACCTAGAGCACACCAGTGAACTGCACCCGCAATCTCGCACTTATGAGTTTTGGATGCAAATGTTGCAACCAGAAAACGAAATTCTGCCGGGTACGAGCGTTACGGTAAATGTGGATATGGCGAAAGCAGGCCTGAGTGATGTTCAAGGTTATCAGTTACCGATGACGACCCTGCAAGCGGGCGCTGAAGCGAACCAATTTTACGTGTGGAAAATGGAAGACGGCCAAGCATTCAAAAGCGAAGTGGAAGTCGACAAGATCAGCGGCCAAGGCGCACTTATTGCTCATGGCGTTGAACAAGGTGAGCTACTCGTAAACTCGAATCTAAGAAAACTTCGTGACGGAATCAAATTGTCAGGAAAAGCAGAATGAACATCGCAGAATATTCAATAAAGAACAAAGTAATCAGCTGGCTGTTTCTAGTCATTTTGGCCATTGGCGGTGTGACGTCTTTTGGTAATCTCTCCCGTTTAGAAGACCCAGCTTTTACCATTAAAGATGCAATGATTATTTCAACTTACCCTGGCGCTACGTCTATGGAAGTTGAGGAAGAACTGACTTATCCGCTTGAAAAAGAGATAAGGCAGCTCCCTTATATCGATAAGATCACTTCGACCTCGTCGAATGGCATGTCTCAAATTATGGTCAGCATGAAGATGGACTACGGCCCAGACGAGCTACCACAAATATGGGATGAAATGCGTCGTAAAATCAACGATCTACAGCCAACACTACCAAGTGGTGTTAACTCCGTTCAGATCATTGATGATTTTGGTGACGTATTTGGTGTGATGATCATGCTGACTGGTGATGGCTACGATTACGTTGAGCTGAAACAGTACGCAGATTACCTAACGCGTGAAATCGAACTGGTCGACGGTGTCGGCAAAGTAAGTATTGCGGGTGACCAACAAGAACAACTGTTTGTTGAGATGTCACTTGAGCGTTTAGCGGCACTGAACCTAGATATGTCGATGGTAACGTCACTGTTAGCACAACAAAACAGTGTGGTATCGGCAGGTGAGATAATGTTGAATGGCCAAAGCCTAACGATCAAACCTAACGGTACGCTGAGCACAGTTGAAGAGCTAGAAAACCTAATCATTCATGGTCGTGACACTGGCAACCTGATCCGTTTGAAAGATGTTGCTGAGGTCACTCGCGGTATCCAAGAAAAACCGGGCAATGTCTTAACTTATAACGGCAAGCCAGCTATCAACCTAGGTATAGCGTTCTCTTCAGGCGTAAACGTCGTCGAAATTGGTAACGCGTTAGATGCCGAACTGGATCGTTTAGAAAGCATTAAGCCTGCCGGTGTAGAGCTGAACTACTTCTACAACCAAGCGCAAGAAGTAGACAAATCAGTGGCTGACTTCCTAATCAGCCTAGTAGAAGCCGTTGCTATTGTTATCATCGTACTGCTTTTTGCAATGGGCTTACGCAGTGGTTTGATTATCGGATTAGTACTGCTACTGACCGTATTCGGTACGTTCATCCTGATGGACTACAACGATGTTGAACTGCACCGTATCTCACTGGGTGCTTTGATCATCGCGCTCGGTATGCTGGTGGACAACGCGATTGTAGTCGTTGAAGGTATTCTAGTTGGCTTGAAGAAAGGAAAGACTAAGCTTCAAGCAGCAAAAGACATCGTGACACAAACGCAATGGCCACTATTGGGTGCGACCATTATTGCTATTACCGCTTTTGCACCTATCGGCTTGTCGAAAGATGCAACGGGCGAGTTCATGGGCTCATTGTTCTGGGTGTTGTGTTTCTCATTATTCTTGAGTTGGGTTACGGCGCTAACGCTGACGCCATTCCTTGCTGAGATGCTGCTTAAAGAAGAAGATAAAGTCGATGAGAACGAAGACCCATACAAAGGTATTCTGTTCGTTGTATTCGGTGCATCTCTGAAATTCGCATTGCGTTTTAGATGGTTAACTGTGGTCAGTATGATCGTATTGCTCGCCGTGTCTGTTGTTGGTTTTGGTAAGGTGAAGCAACAGTTCTTCCCGCCATCAAATACTCCGATGTTTTACGTAGACATGTGGATGCCAGAAGGTACGGATGTACGTGAAACGATCAAGCAGACTGAAAAGGTTGAGAGCTACATTCGTCAAGAAGACGACGTAGAGTTTGTAACCACAACGGTTGGGCAGGGCATGCAACGTTTCGCTCTGACATACCAACCAGAGAAAAGCTACGAAGCGTACAGCCAGTTACAAGTAAGAACCACTGACCGTGACACCATGTTTAAGGTTCTAGCCGAGTTGGACAAAGACTTAGCGAACGAATTTGAGCAACCAACGTTCCAGTTCAAACTGATTGAATTTGGTCCGTCACCAGCTTCAAAGATAGAAGCGCGTATTATCGGTGCTGACCCTCAAGTATTGCGTAGTATTGCAGTTGAAGTCGAAGACGTCTTACTTGCCGATCCAGGCTCACGAAATGTTCGTCACGACTGGCGTGAACGCACTAAAGAACTAGTGCCACTATTTAACGAATCAAAGGCACGTCGCCTTGGCATATCAAAAACTGATCTGTCTGAGACGTTACAAATGGCGTTTGGCGGCTACAACATCGGCTTACTGCGTGATGGTACTCATATGTTACCTATCGTTGCACGTTTACCTGAAGAAGAGCGTTTTGACTTTGAATCACTGAACAATGTGAAAATTTGGAGCCCATCGCTACAAACTTACATTCCAGTTGAGCAAGTGATTGATGGTGTAGAGCTTCAATGGTCTGAACCACTGATTCAACGTCGCGATAGAAAGCGTACGTTAACCGTGCTGGCTGACCACGATGTATTGGGTGATGAAACGCCAGCAAGCTTGTTTGCTCGTGTTAAACCAAAGATAGAAGCATTAGATCTACCAGAAGGCTACAGCATCAGTTGGGGCGGCGAATACGAAAGCTCTAAAGATGCACAAGAATCTCTATTTGGTTCACTGCCAATGGGTTACTTGCTGATGTTTATCATCACTATGCTTCTGTTTAACTCACTTCGTAAGCCACTTGTGATTTGGTTTACGGTACCACTCTCTATTATTGGTGTTTCGATTGGTTTGCTAGGGACTAATATGCCATTCAGTTTCACGGCGTTCTTGGGCTTGCTAAGTCTAAGCGGCATGATTTTGAAAAACGGTATCGTGTTGCTTGACCAGATAAACACTGAGCTTTCAACAGGTAAAGACCCATACTTAGCGGTTGTCGACAGTGCGATTAGTCGCGTACGACCGGTATCTATGGCAGCATTGACGACTATCTTGGGCATGATTCCTTTGGTATTCGATGCATTTTTTGGCTCGATGGCGATTACCATCATGGCAGGCTTAGGCTTTGCTACAGTACTCACGCTAATAGTAGTACCAGTGATGTTCGCTATTCTATATAGAATCAAACCGTCCACTGCGGGTTATTAGGGAATGATATAAAACAGATTCTTTTAAGCCAGCCCAGTCAATTTTGACTGGGCTTTTTTATGGGTGTGATTTGGTCTACAAGATTGGCGCTACCAGAAAGCTGCTTACCATTAATTATTAACCGCTAACTAAAGGTCAGCGGCTTCAGGAAGAACAGGGGGCAGTTCTAGATTGCGAGGCGGAGATCTAATTCAATCGGCTTTGGCATCGCCAAGTGATAGCCTTGATACATATCGAAGCCTAAGCTTTGCATTGCTGCGAGCTGTTGCTGGGTTTCGATACCTTCGATTACGGTCTTAGCACCAATTTGATTAGCAAGATCGAGAACCAACTCCATTTCGCTTGTATCGCCTTGTTCAAAATCCAACATGACAGAACGATCTATCTTGATGATATGTGGGTTGATATGACGAACACGCTGCTCTGTTGATGCTTGAGTACCAAAATCATCAACAGCAATTTGAAAACCATTTTCAGCTAGAGAGTGGGCTGCATCTTTCAAACGCTCTTCACTTTCGGCATTCAGTTCCACTAATTCCATCACGATTTGTTCACATGAAAGGTTGAGTTCATGAAGGCGTTTAGCCAACAGGCTGTCACTGACTTTTTCTGCAGCAAACAATTCACCAACGTTTGGAAGAACATTCAAAAACAAGTGTAAATGGCGGATATTCGATTGTGCGAAGTTACGGATATGGATAGCGCGACTCAGCCTTTCTACATTGATCTTGTCAGTACACAAGGTATCGTCGGAATGGAAGAAGTGGTCAGGACGAACAACATCCCCTTTGCTATTCGAAATACGAACCAAAGCCTCAACGCCTATCTGAGTCATTGAACTGTCAAATATAGGTTGATAGACACTTCTAAGTGTTAAGTCTTGATATTTCGCAATAAACTGCATATCGGCATCCACAGATATACAGCTAATAAATTCACTTCTGTCTGATAAAATCATAGTCGCTAATAAAGGTGTTTATTTAATGACGAAAACATACGTCATGGCTGTCACAATATTGACAGGTGTAAGTAAATTGTCAATTAATAAAAATTCATTTGTAGGGTCAATATTTAAATAAATATAATTAACGAAAAATCAGCATGATAAATGACATTAGCCATTAAATTTACTTATCATTCACTGTGTTTGATAGTTACTGTGAATTTAATGGCTGAGTAACCTCTCTCATATTAACCCCAGCCAATATAAGGCTAGAACGCTGATACACCAGAGAAAAGTAGGGTTAAAGGCCTAGATTGTGGGGGAATGTCAAAGTTACAAAATGGAGAGGCTAAGCGAGTTACATAGAAATGATATCTATCTCTCAAAATCGAGACGGCGAGTACAACAACTATTAATAATTAAAACAGAAGGTTCGAATAATTAATGAACAGGGAATGAGTTATCTTTTATAAAATATTGGGATGAAGGTCTAACAATTTACTTTCAATATTGAATGAAAAAGTTGACCCGTATTATCACTGCCATTGAAGTACCGCATAAAGCTGCAGATATTTACGAACCAGTTGTTGATTTCCTGACCGTTTAAGTGGGTGGCCGAATTTAATAAAGCAAGGGCTGATTCTGAAGTTATTATTTAAATCGGAAGCGAATTGAGAATCACTCTCTCTTAGAGTGATGCCTTGCTGGCTGTATTCCGTCATCTCGTCTGGGAGCTCTCCCATCCACCAATGTAACAACTCACTACTGTTTTTACTTCGGCTTATCCAATGGTCGGAGACAATGATCAAAACGTCATTTGGCTGAATGGCAAATCCATACTCTTGCTGCCAGTTATGAATGTCTAACATCAACTTTTTACGACAGGTTTTTCCTGCGCTCACCATATGATGGCTGATCATCCAAACGGTACCGATTTCAGAAGAGATTCGGAAGTGTCGAGGGTTTTCACCAGAAGAGAGCATTTCGAGTGGGCTGATGTTGCTTGCATGGTTAAAGCTAACAAAGGTGTGTTCCATTCGTCGGGCAAAGGCTTTGCCGATGTGATGCTCACTGATTCCTTGATTGTGTACCGTAGGGTAGTGGCGTTCACATAGCTTTAGGCAATCGTCTTGAAACTGATTGACGCTTTTAATCACTAGATCTAATAACAATGAAGTCCCTTATACACAGCTACTATCTTATTGATGGGCAATAGTACGGTAATTGAGGTTCCATTACCTATCGCCAAAGTGCGAGTTCTTGATCCCTCTATCAAAATTAGCTATTGCCGAGCGATTTTATGGATAGCACTGGCACTTCAATGGTCTGTATTCTAAATTATGAACAATTCTAATTAGTTACAAGGATTATGCTTAGTTAGCAAAGTTACTGGTGGCTAGCTTAATCTTAGTCAGCTAATCACAATTGATCTACTTACTCTTTATTTGGAAACATTCATGACCATTCAATTAGATTCGAAACAAAAGTCTGAACTCACTCATACGCTTCAAAAGTACCTTCAAGATGAACTCGATGTGGAACTTGGTCAGTTCGACACGGAATTCTTGGTCGACTTCATAAGCAAAAAGTTTGGTGCTGTTTACTACAACAAGGGGATAGAAGACGCGCAAAAAGTGATGGAACGTAAAATGTTAGACATCTCAGATGAGCTTTACGAGATCGAACAAATCGTTGAAATCTAACGTTTAGCCCAAACTTGTTCAAATAATTTGAATAACTCGTTTAATTTGAAATGATGTTACCAATGTAAAGCTTGGTAAATAATATGTTACACAAACTTGGTGTAGGGTACGCTTTTCAAAACTACACTACTCGTTAACATTCGGAATAGATGCATGGACAACAACGTTAGAAATTACAACCCTTTAGCAAGAGCGATGCATTGGATTTCAGCACTCGCGATTTTTGGCTTATTTGGTGTAGGCCTGTGGATGGTTGATCTTTCATATTACAGCGAGTGGTACAAAACAGCGCCAGACTACCATCGTTCGGTAGGCATTCTTTTGGCTGCCGTTACCGTTATCCGCTTGCTTTGGAAACTAGTTACCGCGTCACCTAAGGTGGAAGGGAAAAGCTATGAAGTTGCAGCAGCGAAGATTGCTCACGGCTTTATGTACATTAACTTAGCGGTTTTATTTATTTCAGGTTATTTGATTTCGACATCAGATGGCCGTGGGATCGAGGTATTCAATTGGTTCACTGTACCAAGTATGGGTGAACTATTTGCAAACCAATCTGATCTCGCAGGAACGGTTCACTACTATGCTGCATGGGTACTGATCATTATGGCATCAGTGCACGCCTTAGCGGCGATAAAACACCACGTTATCGACAAAGACGATACGCTACGAAAAATGATAGGAGCTTCAAAATGAAAAAGTCAATTATCGCTACAGGATTAGCATTTGCTATGGCAATGCCTTTCGCTGCGAACGCCGCTGATTACGTGATTGATACAAAAGGAGCGCATGCTTCAGTTAACTTTAAAGTTAGCCACCTAGGTTACAGCTTTATCCAAGGTCGTTTTAACACATTCTCAGGTGACTTCTCATTTGATGAGAGCAACGTTGAAGCATCGAAAGTGAACGTAACGATTGATACAACAAGCCTTGATTCAAACCACGCAGAACGTGATAAGCACATCCGTAGCTCTGACTTCATTGATACAAGCAAATTCTCAGATGCAACATTCAACAGCACAAAAGTAGTTGATAGAGGCGAAGGCAAACTTGAAGTAATGGGTGACCTTAAACTTCACGGTGTAACTAAGCCTATCGTTATCGAAGCTGAATTCATCGGTGCTGGTCAAGACCCATGGGGCGGTGAGCGTGCTGGTTTCGTTGGCACAACTCGTCTAGAACTTGCTGACTTCAACATTCCAGTAATGGGCGCTTCAAGCTATGTAGATATGGATCTGCACGTTGAAGGTGTAAAGAAGTAATCTAGCTATCAATAATCGCTGACTGGTATCAACATTTTTAGAAACATCAAAAGTTTGGTCGATATCAACTAGCAGGTTAGTTAGAAAAAGAACAAGTAGCTAAAAATAGAGAAAGGCGCAAAGTAATGACTTTGCGCCTTTTTTATTGAGGTAAATGGCCACGCGTTTCGATCTGTTTTGTGTCAAACCTTGAGTTGCGTTTTAAGCCTCCATTTACTTCTAGCCAGTCAACGTTGCCATGACTGAGTTATCTAGCTGAACGACTAATCCCTAATAGTTCAGCTTTAGATTAGTTAATCTGTATCTGGTGAAATATTTAGTTTACAAACAATCGCCAGTTAAGCTGTTTCTAGTTCAGCTTGTGGAACCACGTTTAGGCGGTCGCCGTAGATTGGACGTAACGCTTGCATCACTTCTGTGCGAGTCAGTACACCGACCATTACGCCATTTTCTAGCACTGGAAGCATGTGTGGTTGGCTTACTTTCATTGCTTTTGCACGCTCTTCTAAAGAAAGAGAAGTCAGGCGAGTGGCGTAGCCCATGCTTGTGGTCGGGTACAGTTGTTCTTTATCGATACATAGGAACTCAGCAACATCAACCAGCTTGTCGTTTGCATCAATAGCCACAACGTCACGGCTCATTAGGTCTACCACTTTCTGACCTTTAGTTGGGATATAGTCTTGGCACCAAAGATCAACCATTACGTCGTGAACAGATAAGATACCCACTAGTCGGCCTTCAACATCACACACAGGAGCGCTAACAAGGTGAGCGTCTAAAAGTGAATCAATTGCAACTGATGTAGGCATTTCTACGCTTAGTGTAATTGGTTGAGTGTTCATGATTTGCTTGATAGTTGTTGTAGTGTTCATAGTGATTTCCTTAACTGACGTAATTTCTGCTGTTTGAGTTATTGCTGTAATTTTTGCTGCTTTAAGTTGTGGGCGACGGTAGATGCTCCAATTGGCTAAGCCGACCAATACCGAACCACCTACGATGTTGCCGATTGTCACTGGTATTAAGTTTGCGGTGACAAATTTCATGACGTTTAAGTCTGCATACTGCGCTGGTGTTGCGCCTATTTGCATCCAGAAGCTTTCTGGTGCGAATGCTTGAATAGTGATGCCTAGCGGAACCATGAACATATTCGCCACACAGTGTTCAAAGCCTGAGCTAACGAACATTGCAACGGGTAACACGGTCATCATTGCTTTAGTCATGGCGTTAGCAGAGCTGAACGTTAACCAAATTGCTAAACACACCAACAAGTTACAAAGCACACCCAAAGCAAACGCTTGAACAGGGCTGTGGTGTAGCTTGTGTTGAGCAATGTTTAGAGCGTTTAAACCCCATTGGCCACCATCTAATTGATATAAGCCTGCTGCGCTTACCAAAGCCAAAAGGAACATGGCTCCGATAAAGTTACCGACGTAAACCTTGCCCCAGATAGACAGCATCTTAGTGAAGGTTATTTGCTTGTTAGCCCATGAAATGCTTGATAACACTGAGCTGGTAAACAGCTCGCCACCGCAAATTACAATCAGGATTAACCCCATGCTGAATGCAAGACCGCCGGCTAAACGACTCAACCCCCATCCAGCATCAGCGCTACCTGTGGTTACCGTGATGTAGAATAAAAAAGCAAGCCCGATGAATGCGCCAGCCATGATTGCCAAACTCAATGTCATGCTGCTGGTTTTATTTGCTTTGCTTAATGCAAACTTCTCGGCTTCCGCCATCATTTCTGTTGGCGAGAACAGTTGCTGATTTTCAGAAGTGCTGGTTGCCATATCCCCCCCTTGAACAATCCGTCATGTGTAATTCCTAGTGTTAATGACTTAGTTAATCCGTAATGGTTAATCAGTAATGTTTTGCAGGGCTCGTTTGTGTCCTGCCATTCCAGATTAGGGGGTTGAGGGGTAGAGGTAAAATTGATAATTTTTAGAAACCACATCAAAATTATTGATATAGATTTGGTTACGCGTAGAATGAAATCAATTGCTCATCGGCTT
The DNA here is from genome assembly GCF_057785995.1 of Vibrio sp. QJM3NY_15. NCBI lineage: Bacteria > Pseudomonadati > Pseudomonadota > Gammaproteobacteria > Vibrionales > Vibrionaceae > Vibrio > Vibrio sp. QJM3NY_15. The sequence continues at coordinate 1,691,646 of NZ_CM173518.1, read as the reverse complement.
AACAAAAAACGAGCAGCAGGACATAAGTTATTAAAAGAATTAAGGATGAATTTTGCGTTATTCATTAAAACAACTTGCGGTATTTGATGCAGTGGCAGATTCCGGGAGTGTTAGTCAGGCAGCAGACAAATTGGCGTTGACTCAATCAGCGACAAGTATGTCTCTTGCACAGTTGGAAAAAATGCTCGGCAGGCCTTTGTTTGAAAGGCAGGGCAAGCAAATGGCCCTTACTCATTGGGGTATGTGGCTAAGGCCTAAAGCGAAGCGTTTACTGCAAGATGCTCAGCAAATTGAGATGGGTTTCTACGAGCAGCATTTACTTAGTGGAGAGCTCAAACTCGGTGCTAGCCAAACCCCAGCAGAACACCTGGTTCCAGACCTCATCAGTATTATTGATAACGACTTTCCTGAGATGCGAATCTCGCTTGGCGTGCAAAGTACCGATGCAGTCATTGATGGCGTACTAGATTATAAATATGACTTAGGTGTTATCGAAGGTCGCTGTGACGACAGTCGAGTTAACCAAGAAGTGTGGTGTACCGACCATTTAACGGTCGTTGCATCAGCACATCACCCATTCGCGAAGCGTGAACGTGTGAGTTTGGCTCAGTTAGAGCAAGCGAAGTGGGTATTGCGCGAACACGGTTCCGGTACTCGCAAGGTTTTTGATAGCTCTATTCATCATTTAATTGGTGATCTTGATGTTTGGCGCGAATATGAACACGTTCCTGTTTTAAGAAGTTTGGTTGCAAACGGCCCATATTTAACGTGTCTACCTTATCTCGATGTCGAGCAGTTTGTTGAATCAGGCCAACTTGTTACCTTGAATGTGCCAGAGCTTGAAATGGAACGTACGCTTTCGTTTATTTGGCGTGCTGATATGGCAGAAAACCCGCTTGCTGAGTGTATTAAGCGAGAAGGTAAGCGCATGATGAAAGGCAAACCGTCGGTTTTGTAAGGTAGATTTGATAAAAGGCTAGGGGCTGTTGACCTTTCGTGGTTAAGTTTTGTTCGAGGTGAAATCGTTTTAGACGCGGCGAAGAGTATGTAGCCTAGTCATTCTAAGCAAATATTCTTCAACAAAGTATAAAGCGATTTTTTCGGGGGCGCCTAGCTCGAACCCTTCGTGCAGCCCTTGTGGTTCATTTCTACTGCGTTATCGGCTTTTCATGTAGGCTAGCTACACGTCAAAGCCTCTGTCTTGTATAAATTTCCCACAAAGGCTGCAAAATCAAGCTCGAAAGGTTAACAGCCCCTTATAACTGAATGTGTTGAATAAGCGATTCCGGTCTCCATCTGATGATAAATACACATCGGCGTACATTATTAATGTGATCGTGATCGGCTAAATAAAGGCGTTCTTCCCATAATATGCTTACTTGATTTTAAGTGAGGCTAAATCCGGTTGCGATGAATTGCGTAATTAGGCTTTAGAAATAGTATGAGTACATTAGTCGCGATATCATTAACAACAGGTATTTTGTCAGGTCTATGGGGATGGATAGCTATCTCTTTCGGCTTACTGTCATGGGCCGGTTTCTTAGGTTGCACCAGTTATTTTGCGTCGCCAACAGGCGGTGTTAAAGGGCTAGCTGGTAGCTTACTGACCAACATGACGGGCGTATTCTGGGCAATGGTGATTATCGAAAGCTCAACCTTCGCAGGGTTAGAGATTCTAGGCTATGTGATTACTGCTATTGTGGCTTTCTTCATGTGTATTCAAGCGAAACAAGCGTGGTTAGGTTATATCCCAGGAACCTTTATTGGTTGCTGTGCGACGTTTGCGGCAGGTGGCGATTGGCAACTTGTCGTGCCATCTTTACTGCTTGGTGGTGTATTCGGATACTTGATGAAAGCAACGGGGCTATGGCTTCACGAAAAATCGACCCAATCTTCGGAAGCGGTTGAACAACACGCTAAGCAAGTTAAGGCTTAATTCGTTAACCTTAGTTTAGTCACTGTGAACTCTTGCAAGATAACCCCCAATTAATTTGTATATCGATTTATACAGGCACACCACTTGGTGTGCCTTTTTTGGTTTTGGTTTAGGTAATCAGTTAAAAAACTTCTCTGCAGGAGAATCAATAGCACCTATCAATTAATTAAAGCGCTTAGGTGTTGCCGTTTGCCATGGTAATAACACGTTTTAGCGTCCACCTTAGTAACAGCGGAATGCAGTCTTGTCCCTGATTCTCGCAGTGAGAAACGATCGCGAGTGCAAGGTCGGGTTTCGCGTGTTTCTTAAGAACCTTAGCCACCACTTTCTTCGGAGGGATAGGGTGATCGTAAGGGATTTTAACCATATCTCGGAAAAAGTTTTCGAAGCCATTCATATACAAGTAATGTTCAATATCTTTATCGGGCAGTTCAGTAAGTCGATGTCTTTCCTGATCATTACCAAGCTTAGATAACACAGTCGCAGCGTACTTCTTACCAGCAGCGTCTCCATCAGTCACCACGTGCCAATCAATGCCAAACTCTTGCGCTACTTTAATGAGCGCTTTAAGACCAGACTGCGCGAACTCGATAATTTGCACACCTTCTGCAGCAAGGTTATAGCCACACTGGTTGGCTAACTCATTAAACAACCAAACCTCGGTTTCACCTTCCACTAATAACCAACAACGAGCATACAGAGCCCCTGAACGATGGAAACGAATGTGGAAACCAATGCGTCTTAGCTCATCTTTACTGAAATGGTTCATGTTCAGTTGATTAGCGATAGTTTTGTCTGATTGACGAACCAATCGACGAATAGACTGAAGAGGCACGGCAGCAAGAAGATCACCACTGTTGGTGGTGAGAATTTTCTGCATCGGCAGCTTTTGCATTAAGCTCCAAGCTCTTGCTAAGTGTGTTGGGTGCAATCGACCTTCTGGATCTTCAAGGATCAAAAGAGGGCGCGCGCAACGTCTTAGATCGGTAGGGCCTTTGGCTTGTAAGTATGCGTTGAGCAAACCCATGAATAACAAACGAGTCTGTTTATTCTTGGTCTCTTCGACAAGTTGATGAATGCTCTTGTCATTTGCCCCTGCAGAATAAAGCAAACCATCCCTCTGTTTTCTCGGATTTCGTCGAGAAGTACTTTTGAAAGAAAAGTAATGCTCAATTAGGCTTTGCATCGATTCTAGGCTACTGCGCATCTCGCCTTTATTTACATGACCAGGTATTGCCATTAAGCGACGACAGGTGTTGTCGATGCGCTTTTCTATCCTTGCCTGACGCCCATTTCCGTTATTGCCGTTTCCATTGCTGCCATTACCATTGGTTGTTTGACTCTGGCCGTTACCATTTCCATTCACATTATTAGCGTGAACGTTACTAGCATGAACATTGGCTGGTAGGTGAGCATTGTGGTTCAGCGATTTGCTGTTGAAAGGACGATCAAAGTGCCTTGCATCTCGCAAACGAATCACAGGGTGTAATGTCATTAACTCCTGCGCCAGTTTCTCAGAGTGATGAAGCTTTAAAGGGTTGCCATCGATTCCTAGAAAGGCGTAGTGGGTTGTCGTTTCATATTGCTCTAACGTCGCACTGATTCTGTAATAGATACGGTATGTGCCAAACTCGTCTTGAACCCAGATAGGTTTGAGTTTGCGGTAACGACCTGCGTTGAGTTCGCTCTTGTCGTTAGCTTTTAATGCGAGAACAATTTGAAGATGTTGAGACTGTGGATGTGAAACAGAATAATCGACATGAAAATCAGTCATTTCGAAGTGATATGGGACTCCGTCTGAAGGAAGAACGACGGACAAAGCATCAAGTAAAGAAGACTTACCCCAAGTATTTTCACCAATCAGCGTAGTTAGCTCGTCAAACGCGAGTGAAATACGCTTGATACCTCGAAAGCCAGAAATCTCGATTCTTTCTAGTTGCATAGGCTTACTCCTAACGGAAGGCTCTGCTAATTGTTTGAAAGCTAACAGATATCTTTAATCATAATCGAAAAATTGTTATCCGGTATGCTCAGTTGTCACAAAACCCACTCTTTATTCATACGGATCAAAACGAGATTTTTGATCTATCTTGAGTATTTTTTTGCAGTGCAGTTTCATAAAATTCACGATTCTGTCATGATTCTCAACCTAGTATGAAGGGACAAAGAGAGAAGAAAATATGACTAAAAAGAATAAGCCAACAAAAATAGTGTTGGCACACATCAACGACACCCACTCATACTTTGAACCAACCTCGTTACAGCTATCACTTAAAATGAACAACCACATCATTGAACCTTATGTCAGTGCTGGTGGCTTTGCTCGAATCTCAACACGCTTTAAACAATTAGAGCAAGATGCTAAACGTCAGAAGGTCGGAACCTTGTTCCTGCATGCTGGAGACTGCTTCCAAGGCACGTTGTACTTTTCGCTATTCAAGGGAAAAGCCAACGCCGATTTGTTGAACGCCCTTAATATTGATGCCATGACCCTTGGCAACCATGAGCTAGACATGGGCAATGAGCCTGTCGCCATTTTCGCTAAAAGAATCAGATTCCCATTGTTGGCGGGTAACTGGAATTTGTCGAATGAGGATATCAATAAAACTCATACCTTAGCGGACAACGACATTGTTAAGCCTTACCTAACTGAAACTCGAAGTGCTTCTTTTATAACGAAAGAGTTTGATGGCGAGAAGGTCGCAATCTTCGGGTTAAGCATCGACAAAATGGCGGGCATTGCGAATCCAGACTTTGATACACCATTTGAAAACGCGTTAGTAACGGCAAAAGCAACGATAGAACAAATTCACCAGGCTGGTATTAACAAGATAGTGCTGCTTAGTCACCTTGGTTATGAAGCTGATTTAGAGCTAGCTTCGAATGTGCAAGGCATCGGTGTGATTGTTGGCGGTCATAGTCACCGCTTGCAAGGCGATTTCTCAGATATCGGCTTAGTGAAAGACGATGACTACGGCGTAAAAATTGGCGACACCTATGTTGTACAAGCCGGTTTCCACGCAATGAGCCTCGGACACTGTGAAATTGAGTTCGATTCTGCAGGCAAAGTGACACATTTTAATGGCAAGAATGAACTGCTGTTGGGACGTCGATTGTTTATAGACGCCAAATTAAGTGAAGTAGGGCAAGGCGATGCTCACGATATGGCGTGTGAGTTTTTAAACAACCACTCGAATATCGCGGTATGTAAAAAAGATCCTAAACTGCAAAGCATTCTGACGGATAAATATCAGCCGAGAGTTCGAAAGCTTCAACAACAAGTTATCGCTCATGCTGGCACAAAACTCCGCCATGTTCGTATCCCTGACGAACAAGGGCCTAGTCAACTTGCGCCTTTGGTTGCCCAGTCGTTTCAATATCTGATGAACAAAAAAGGACACGGCGTAGAATTTGCGATCCACAATTCTGGTGGGGTGAGAAACTCACTCAATAGCGGAGACGTCTCCGTTGCCGATATTGCCGGAAAACTACTACCGTTTGCCGTACCTATTGGTGTGTATGACGTAAAAGGTGAAACGATCGCAGGCATGTTAGAAGGGGCAATTAACAACGCGCTGGATAATGGTGTGGTAGGTACGGGTTCTGGCAGCTTTCCTTATACTCATAACTTGAGGTTTTGTTATCACAAAGAAGCACCCTTAGGACATCGTATTCATCATCTAGAAATACACTCTGAAACATCCGGTTGGCAGCCAGTTGCTCGCGACCGAATTTACCGAGGCGCGTCATCGGCCTACACCATGAAAGGCAAAGAAGGCTATAATGCCGTCTTAGATATGATAGGCGATGGCTTTGTTACTACTGACTCAATGGCCGACTGCTTTATTGAATTCTTACAAGACCACCCGGAGTCACTTCAATACAACGAGCCGCTTAATTGCATGGAGTGCTTTCGATAATCATTAATAATATTTGCACTTAGTATTATTAGTGAGGGTGATTTATAAATTTGGCATTGTTTATGCTTTATTTCTGCAGGTTGCCTTCTTGTGGAGATAAGCATGGATAAGAAAGATTGGTTAGACGCGGTAGCCGTCGTTGGGTGGGTGTCTGTTTGGTCTGCGTTAGTGTACTTGGTACCCATGGCTGGTTTATAGGTGAATATCATTCGTTTCAAGTATCACTAAGCATTCATCTAGGGTGAACACGTGAGTGGTATTCTTAGAATCAATGTGTGTGTCATTTTGATAAAACAGCGGTAATAGAAAAAGGAGCTTTTGCTTCTTTTTTCTTTTTTAGAACAAATTTATCTAGACGAAACATAAATAGGGGAATATTATCCACGCGTTTGGGGAGTAGTTAGCGCAAGTTTACATATCGTCATCTCGTTAGGCCAAGAGTCTATCCGGTATGTAAAGGTGAAATCCCATATTTCACTTCAACGAGACCAACGCAATCACAGTCAAGATCCGTAATGGAGCTTGATATGCTTTGTTTGCGGAAGGTCTTTGTACAGTTCTTCCGCCCGGAGGAATAATGAACTCAACTCAATCTCTATTATCTACCAATAGTGAATCCTTTTTTTCATCGCCAATCATGACGACTTATGTGGGCTTTTTCCTGCTGACAGTAATTCTCGTCTCTATTGATATCTATCAAACTCGTGGTGGCAGCGTAACCATTAAGAAAGCGGCAATTTGGAGCGTTTTCTGGTTCGTACTCGCGTTTTTGTTTGCAGGTTCTATCTACCTATTTTGGGACATCTATGCTCCAAATAGTGACTACACCGCACAAAAAGCAACAGTGTCATTCATTACCGGTTACTTGTTAGAAAAATCATTGAGCGTAGACAACCTGTTTGTATTCGCGATGATCTTTGCTCAATACCAAGTTCCAGAGCATCTAAGACCACGTGCGCTTCTTTGGGGTGTAATCGGTGCATTGGTGCTTCGTGCAATTATGATCGCATTAGGCGCGCAGCTGTTGGCTGAATACCACTGGGTGCTTTACGTGTTTGCGGCGTTCTTGATTGGTACTGGTATTAAGTTGGCGTTAGACAAGGGCGAAGAAGAGAGTGTTAACACACTACCTGAGAAGTTACTTCGTAAAATTATGCCTGTCACCGAGGACTTTCATGGTCCTGCGTTAATGGTTAAACAGGGCGTTAAATGGGCGTTTACTCCAATGATGTTGGTGATTGGTGCGATTGCCGTCATGGACGTGATGTTTGCACTGGATTCTATCCCAGCTATCTTTGCGGTGACACAAGAACCGTTCTTGGTACTTGCTGCAAACGTATTTGCATTACTTGGCCTTCGCTCTCTGTACTTTGTGCTGCAAGGCATGATGGATAAGTTCATCTACTTGAAGCCAGCATTGGCGTTCATCATGGTCTTCATTGGTGTGAAAATGCTACTGGTCGACAGCGAATGGGCTATCCCAACGTATTGGTCGTTAGCGGTGCTTATTTCTACTATGACGATTGCGGTTATAGCGTCGATTTATGCAAAGAAGCCAGACATTGAACAAGTAAATTAAAACAAATATAACTTATCGAAAACTCGATAAGGGATACGTGGTCGATGAAGTGGAAAATTTATTTATGTAAAATTTCTGTGACATTGGCCACTTTTGTTTGTGGGTTATTTGTACTAAATGCATGATTTTTGCATCATGTTGAATTTATACTCACCCATTGTGCATATGTATCTCTTAGGGTTGTTAATGGTTTGTTTTATTAGAAAAACTAATTCGAATATCTAATTTTAGTCATTTTTTAACCTGCAAAAGATCACCTATTATTCTTGCCATCAGAACGAACCACATAAACAAATTTATAGAGAGGCAATCATGGCTCAAGCAATGCAAATGAATACTATCGCTGTTCCTAACTCTATGGATAAGAAGACCTACTCGGTTAACTTCAAAGGATTGATTGCACACATTTTCGATATTCTTTTCGTAGACAACTCTCCACGTAGTTACTACGCAAGCGACCTATCTGGTCACATGCAACGCGATATCGGTATTAACCGTTAATCTTAGCGTTAACATGTAAAATATAGAATTTTAAGAAAACGCCAGCTTCTGAAGCTGGCGTTTTTGTATCTGCAATAAACTCTATCTCTTCGCAAACTAAGCACCTGAAAGAAACTCATCACCTGAAAGAAAGACTTAGGCATAACGGTCTGTATTTGAGCGCCAATCAATTCGCTTTGTACAAGGATCTCTGTATGTCACACGCCAAATGCAACTCACCATTGATTAAACTCTGTTTACTTGCCTTACCGATCGGCTTTTATTCCTCTGTGTCGTTTGCACAAACCTGGAGTAATGAAGGTCAACCTGCGCAGGTTATTGAATTGTTCACCTCTGAAGGTTGTTCAAGTTGTCCGCCTGCTGATGCCTACCTTAGTACTTTTGAAGACGACCCTAATCTTTGGACGCAAGTCATTCCGCTCGCCTATCACGTCGATTATTGGGATTACCTAGGGTGGGGAGATAAGTTCGCGAGCAAGGCATTCAGTCAGAAGCAACGCTTGTACAAAGCTTATGGAGTAACAAGTGGCGTTTATACTCCGGGCTTTATCGTCGATGGAAAAGAGTGGCGCGGTTACTTTAATTGGCTCGATAGAAATCTCCCTTCGCTCCAACAACAAAGTAACCCTAAGTTAACCGTCAATCATAAAGGCGATACGTTCAGTGTAAGTTACGAAGACAAAGGGGATTATGTGGCTCATATTGCCTTATTGGCGATGAACGAAGTCACTAGCGTTAAAGCAGGTGAGAACAAAGGTAAGAAACTCGAGCATGATTTTGTGGTGGTTTACGATGGTTACCAACGCGGTGAATCCAAATGGCAATTCAATGTCGACTTTGATCCATTAGTCGCCACGCCAGATGCCGTGGCCGTGTGGTTAACCGAGCCTAACTCGTATGTGCCGGAACAAACGGTAGCAGGGTGGTTGAACTAAATTGTAAGGATGACCGTTTTGCAAGAGCAACCGTGTTACACGAGTGACAATCCAATAAGATAAACGACATTGAGATGAAGCTGAGACGATGATTAGAACACTTCTAATACCGTTTACTTCATCTCTTGCTTGGTTTGGTGGGTCTTAACCACTGAAACAAGGGATAAAGGGGCGATTTAGTTACGTAATACTGCTGAAATACGTTAATATAGCGCGCTATTATTTTAGCTTTGAGTTCCTGCAATTAATGACTAACACCACAGCACCAACCAACTTCTCCGATCTTGGCTTAATTTCTCCTTTGATGGCTCGTCTAACCGAGCTTGAATACCAACAGCCAACGCCTATCCAAGCGCAAGTTATTCCAAGTGTGTTAGCAGGACGCGACCTAATTGCAGGCGCAAATACAGGTTCAGGTAAAACCGCAGCATTTGCACTTCCACTGTTACAGAAGATCCATGAAGATGCACCTTTAGACCGTCGTTCGGGCAAAGGTAACTATGTTTCTGGCCTTATCTTGGTTCCTACACGTGAGCTTGCTAAGCAAGTTGCCGATAGCGTTAAGTCTTACGCAGTACATTTCAACGGTGCAATCAAAACTGTTTGTGTATTCGGTGGTGTATCGGTGAACACTCAGATGCAAGCGCTACGTGGCGGCACAGACATCTTGGTGGCAACGCCGGGTCGTTTGCTTGACCTAATCTCAAGCAACGCTATCAAACTCGATAAAGTTAAAACGTTAGTGCTTGATGAAGCTGACCGTATGTTGAGCCTTGGCTTTACCGAAGAACTTGACGCGATCTTGAAGCTGCTGCCAAGCAAGAAGCAAACTCTGTTGTTCTCTGCGACTTTCCCTGAGCAAGTTAAAACGCTGACTCACGAATTACTGAACGACCCAATTGAAGTCCAACTTCAAAGTGCTAATGCAAGCACACTGGTTCAACGTGTATTTGAAGTCGAAAAAGGCCGCAAGACAGCTTTGTTAGCGCACCTGATTCAACAACACGAATGGCGCCAAGCCCTGATCTTCGTGAATGCGAAGAACAGCTGTGAACATTTGGCAGACAAGCTTTACAAGCGCGGTATCATTGCGGAAGTATTCCACGGTGATAAAGGCCAGGGTTCACGTACTCGTATCCTAGAAGATTTTAAATCTGGCGAGATTGATGTTCTGATCGCGACAGACATCGCTGCTCGTGGTCTGGATATTGAAAAGCTTCCTGTCGTAATCAACTTTGATTTACCGCGTAGCCCATCAGACTACATGCACCGTATTGGCCGAAGTGGTCGTGCGGGTGAGGTTGGTTTAGCATTGTCTTTGATCGATCACGAAGACTATCATCACTTCACAATCATCGAGAAGAAGAACAAAATTCGTCTTGAGCGTGAGCAAATTGAAGGCTTTGAAGTGGATGAAGAGGCAACCGCTGCACTTGTTGCTGCATTAAAACCCGTTGCGCCACCGGCAGGCACAGGCAAGAAGAAAAAGAAGAAAGCACCTAAAAACCAAGATGTTTGGTTGAGAAATAACTGATATTGAATCGGTAAAAAGAGACTTTTAAAGGCGCTTAATTGCGCCTTTTTTGTGTCTGTCAGTCTGTTCTCAAAAGATCTTGTTAACGCTTAAGTCAAGCAGTGCTCTTTACTCTAAAGAGATCAGTAAACAGCTTGGCGATCATCAAGATAATCAGGATCGTGGTCAACATAAGCAATGGTGTCTCAATTTGGTATATTGGCGTTAGGTTAAGAGCGCCAGAAGTAAGCACGACGAGCAAGTTAATACCAAGTATCCTATGAATCATAAGCTTAGGTGTTGCGAAAACCTTCCATATCACTACGCTATTAACGAAATAAAAAAGTGCGAGTTGCCAAAGTTCACTCATCATTGGCATGACAAAGACGTATTGAAGCAAAATAATGGTACCAGTGCCGATCACCCCGAAAAATGCATCTTTGATAACACTTGGTGGCATGGTCGGTAGCATGGAAGAAAACACACCTGCAATCATTGGGAAGATAAAACCACCTGGTACAGGTAGATATATCCAAACCAATAGCGATGTTACGAACATCGAGACACCTTGTAAGACTTTTCTCCCATCCTCATTCAAATGTTGAACAAAGGTGCGATGTTCGTGGTGCCAAGAAACTCCTTGGTTCTTACCGACCACATACGATACATCACCAATCAATGACTGGTTTGGCGCGATTAACTCCAGTTTTTCCATTTTTTGGGTCAGAGCAATCCAATCAATAGCATGAGTAAGTTCATCTGAGGCGAGTTCAAGCAGTCGAGCCTGAATATGAGCCAATTCATGGATTCTCAACCGCCAGTCTTGAATATTCTCTTTAAGGTGATAACTGCCGTTTAATGGTAAATCTAGCAGTTGGTAGAGCTTATCAATATTCGCGGTGTTGGATTCTAAGGCTTCTATATCTAAGCTGTCGGTGTTACGCATTGCGGTTAACAATGCCTCTCTGCTCGCTTCAAAGCGCTGTACAAAGTTTTGCTCCGTGTTTACCGGCCAAACTAAGCGATACACAATAGAGAACGTTATCACGCCGAGCAGAGTTTCTTGTATCCGTAATACTGCAAAGTAGAACGTTACTTGACTATCGAAACCACCCATACACGCGATGATGGAACATACAGCGAACCCAATCGAAAAGACGTACCCATACTTTTCATCACTCGACATGAAGATACATATTCCTAGGAACAAGGTAAAAAACGTCAGGAACAGAAAACGATCTTGTGAAAACATCGCGATCAAGAAAAAGGCATAACCGGTTCCTAATAGGGTGCCCATTAAACGGTTGTGGCCTTTATTGATTGAATGAGCAAAACTCTCGTTCAATGCCATTACGGCAACCGCTATTGCAGCCCAATAAGGCTTCTCCCATTGAAACCACAGCGCAAGGCAGATCGCGATAACGATTGAAAGCGCCGCTTTAATCGCTTCTTTGGTTGATGCATTGAACATAAAAGCCATCCAACTATTTGATTATTTTGATTGAAGCTGTCATCCCGACACGAAGTTGTAGGTTTTCAGGCACATTATCTAACTTCACTTTAATCGGTATACGCTGAGCAAGACGAATCCATTCGAAGTTTGGGTTCACGTTAGGTAGAAGATCATTGCCAGTGCTGCCATCTTGTTTAGCAATGCCAAATCCAATACTCTTGATGTGACCCTTCAACAGGACGTTGTTGTGCATCATGAGAGTGACAAACGCTTTGTCCTGTGGATTGACCCCAACAAGGTCGGTTTCTTTAAAATAACCTTCAATCCAAAAGCTATCTTCATCGATCAACGCAACCACAGGTGAGTTGGCAACCACTTGCGATCCAACACGTAAGTTAAAATTAGTAATGTATCCGTTGGTAGGCGCATAGACCTTGGTAAATTCGAGGTTCAAATGTGCTTCCTCAACATTGGCTTTGGCTACTTGAACATTCGCTGATGAGGTTTCAACAGCATTGCTTAAGTTGTTCAACGTTAAAACGGGCACGGCACCAGAGGTTCTCTTTTCTAGGTTCGCTGCACGTTGCTCTTCATTCTTTGCTTTCGCAAGTAGAGCAAGCGCTTGTTTTTGTGTCGCTAGTGCTTTGTTGTAAGCCGCTCTATAAATACTAGGGTCGATCTCAAAAAGTAGATCGCCTTTAGACACTTGAGAGTTGTCATCTACGTGGATTTTGATGATTTGTCCGGTGACACGAGGAGTAATAGACACTATGTAGGCACTGACTTGCCCGTCTCTCGTCCAAGGGTTACTTGTATAAGATTGGTAATAGCTATAAACCACAGAGCCTGCAGCAACAAATAATAGTAATGTGATGAGGTAACGTTTTATCAAGGTAAGGCCTTATAAGATGGGAATGAATTGGCCAATCACGCCAGTAAAAATCACAATTAGACTTATTTCTGCTAATGCAGGAAAGGCGACATATTTGTGCAGTCCGAACTTGGTTGCTATTGAACCCGTCAAAATCGTCAGCATATAAGCGAGCGCGATAACCAGTAACAGCGGTGGGAAGTAGATTTCACCCCACACGAGTTCATGTGGCATTGTGTTCATGGTGTTGTTCTCTATTCGTTCTGATAGGCAGAACGATAAAGCAGTTGGCACAATTTGGATAATCGCTTATAGAGGATCAGATCCATCAAAAGCAGAAAACTGTGGTTTATATAGATGGGTGATGATTACAAATTAGACAGTTCACGCTTGTCTAGTCGATCTGATTTGTCTTTGTTGTCCTCAAAAAGTGCAAACAGACCATTTCGTGATAACTTAAAGAGATAATCAAGAAAGCCAGTGCGATCGAATGAATTTTAGTATTGAACAACTTCTCGCGTTTGTGACCGTTTACGAGCAACGGTCATTTAGTAAAGCAGCAGTAAAGCTTAACAAGCACAGAACGACTATTGGACAAGTTATTACTAACTTGGAAGATCATCTCGCAGTCAATCTTTTTGAAAGAGTCGGCCGTTCTGTCGAGCCGACCGACGACGGGCACCTTCTTTATCACTACGCGAAACAGACGATTGAACAAGCTAGGACTTTTGACAAAGTGGCGTTGAGTCTGTCCTATGGTGGATTAGAAAACATTACGATTGCTTACTCTAGTGTGATTCCTCAACGTGTGCTGGTGGATATTCGTAAGCAGTTAAAACACGATTTTCCGATGATGCGAGTAAATTTCCTCGTCAGGAATAAGAAAGAAATTAAAGTAGGGTTACAGACTGGCGATTACCATTTTGGTTTGGTTAACGTTCATGATAGCCGTGCTATGCACAGTTTAGATGCCACTTTTCTAGGGCATTTCGAATTCTTTCCATTTGCGCAAAAAGGTGGAGAGTTATCTACCTTGAGCAAAGATGAAGTCCTTGTGGCACTCCGAAATTCGAAGCAGTTTGTATTGAGATCTTTGATTGAAGAAGGGATGTCAGAAAAGATTATGGTGAGCTCTGATTATGAAGAAATCGACCAACTGGTTTTGATTATCAAAATGCTCGAAGAAGGGTTGGGGTGGTCATTGTTACCTAAAGCCTTTTTTACTGATTTGGAGTTTTCAAAGTATTCGATAGAACCTATTCGTTCCCAACAAATGGTAGAAGGTTTCAAGTTTGGCTTTGCATTATGGTGTCCGCACTCAAAACAAATCAGCGGAATAAAAGGTTCTTTGGTATCGGTCATCAAGAACTATCGAGAGCACCTTATTGATAGCTTCAAGTTGTAAGAATTTCAGGTGTAAAAAAGGCGCTAATCAGCGCCTTTTCGTTTTCTATCACTTTCTTACCGTAAGATTACTTCTTACGGCAGAACTCAGCGATTACGTACATTGATTGACCGCCGTTTGTTTTACCAGAAACAAGCTTAGGATCGTCACCAACGCTGATACCACGGATAACAGTACCTTGCTTAATCACTTGGTTAGTACCTTTGATTGGCAAGTCTTTGATTACTGTTACGTCGTCACCTTTCTTAAGTTCAACGCCGTTCACATCAAGAGGCTTATCATCAGCAGACATGCCGATTTGTGCCCAAACTGACGTTTCTTCTTCAAGGTACATCATGTCTAGTGCGTCTTGAGCCCAGCTTTCAGAGTTCAGACGAGTAAGTTGACGCCATGCAGTTACTTGAACTGGCGCTTCTTGACTCCACATGCTGTCGCTTAGGCAACGCCAGTGGTTGATATCTTTAGGGTCGTCAATCTCACCAAGACATTTGTCACATACCATGATGCCGTGATCCACTGTTACGTGGCTGTGTGGCGGCACTGCGTATGCAGTAAGAGAAGAATCAGAACCACATAGTTCACATTTAGATTGGCAGCGTTCTAGCATCGTAGCTTCAGAAGACATAATGGACTCACATTTATTAGGTATTAAATTACGGGGCTATTATCCACTTTATTTACAATAAAGAAAGAGGTCGTACGGTATTCTGCCTTGATTAATTTTAGCTGAGATCAACCATTTGTGTTTTAAAGGTTTATGCAAACGGTTAACTAGGGAATTGTTCGAACGACAGAGACAAAAATGCCAGCGGTTAGGCTGGCATTTGGTTTCAGTAAGGAAGAGTTATTGTTCCAATACTGCTCCATTAATTGAGCCTGCTGATAAAGCGTTGTTTACCAAGAAATCTGTAGCTTGTGTCTGCATGCTAATGTGATGGTTTAAATCTAGTGGCATAGGTGTAGTGTCATCTTGAGGAGCGACAAATGTACTGTGCGATGCCACATCACTAAACTTAACAAAGTCTTTAGTGCCATTTGGTGTCGTATTATTTCCATCTACCACTTCTAGGCTAAGTTTAGTAGCAAGCGGTGTTGTACCAGCAAAAGGTGCATCCGCAACAGTATTTGGCACTGTTTGGTCGTCTTGTGCTTGCCCCATATAAATAGGCATCTGAGTAGAAGCTGCTAGCAAGTAATCAGCATTTGTGTAAGGGTCAATGGTATCTAACACGGTTTGTGCCGCATACGCAAACTGTTGAAATGCTGCGGTCATGGTTGCTTTTTGCGCCACAGTTGCATTCTTTTCAAACGTGTTATAACAAACTTGATCTGTTAAACCCGTACAGTTTGCGCTAGCGAAACTTGCGTATTCGGTAGAAGCACCTGATGCCACGTTATGCTTAACTTGTGGGCCAAAGAATGGTGAACCCAGCAAAAGGTTAGATATTTGTCCGCCAGAGTTTTCAATAGCTGCAGCGCTGAAGCTGTATAAAGCATCGGCAGTCGCACTACCTAACGTACGGTTAGATGATGCAACTGCAGTTGTTCCAACAATTCCACCTAATGAATGCCCCAAGAATTTGACTTCTGAAAGAGTGGGTGGAAGTAGGTCAAACTTGTAAAGTGGCGATCCGACAAGTAAGTTTGCTTGCGATGATACTGCCAATGCCGCACGTAATCCCATTACGTCGAGTGCACTTTGACGAACGTTGTCGCGAGCTACCGGAAGGTTAGCAAGGTTCAAGTAAGCCAACACATCTGCGTTTGCTGAACGGGTATCATCTAGACTGCGCGTACCATGTATTGGTAAGTCAATTGCGATAACAGCAACGCCAGCTCTCGCTAAGTTGTAAGCGAACGCATAAGCATTTTCTTTAGCAGAGGTTATACCGTGTTGGTAAATGACCACATCAGTAGGATCTGTACCATTAGGCGTAAATAGCAAGAATTCGACAGATTCTAATGATTTAACTTGAGGAACTGGAGAGTATTTCGTTATAACTCTTTCGCTATCAAGTGGTGAGCCATCTACTAGAGTAAGGTTTAGGCCAACCAGTTTGAGCTGTTCTGTTTGGTCAGTCGCTAATACACTAGTATCGATACCTGCAGCAACTAATTGAGCAGCCATGTTAGCTTGCTCGTTAGCATCACTTAAAGCACTTGAAACTTTTGCTAAGCTAGGCATACCCGATTCGAATGGCTGTGAGTTCCATTCAGTAGCACTTGTCTCTAGATAATAAGGTAATTGAACAAAACCTTGAGTCACATCTACGTTGTCTGTCGCGCCATACAAGCCATTAATCGCGCCTTTCAAGGTTGCGATAGTTGTCGCGTCGCTGCCGGCAACATACTTATCAAAGTCAGTATCGTTTGCTAGCGCTGTTGTGAACAACTCTGTAGCACCAAACTGCATCGCATAAGCTGTCGACAGGTCAACAGAGTTAGGGTTTGCGCTACCTGTCCAAACGCTATTGAGGTTTGCTGTAGCCAATCCTGTTGCCGTTGCCGCTTTGGTAGCGAAAAGGGAATCACCGACAGACTCTGTCGTAAACCACGTCGAATAAATGATGTTTTCAGTATCAAGGTTAATAGCACCAGCTGCAGTCGCTCCAGCAAAGATCTTTTCAACACCTTGTGTTACTTGTTGTGCTTGAGCAAGGCTACCTTCGGTGTAAGTTACCGCACTTGATTTCAGCGCAGCGTAACTTGCCGACATGCCAACAGGATCGCCATTAACGTCCGTTAGTTCATTGGAAAGCGCCAATACGTATTCACTTGAAGCATCAAGAGAGTCTTTGAATACGATCGTGAAGGTGTCGGTTGAAGCACTAGACAGAACATTAAAATGAGTGCCTTGTGCCAATACGCCAGTAACAGTTGGTGCTGTGTCTGAAGTCAGCGAACCACTAAGCTTTAATAGGTAAACCCCACCAGTCGCTACGCCGTCAGCTAAGCCAGTACCTTCAAAGTCCATGATGATTGGCATCGAAGTTGACCAGCCATCCATTGTATTCATTGCTGCAATAGGGTTGGTTAATGAATCATCACCGCCAGTCGGTAAACCAAGTGTACCGTCGGTAGCATCCATCAACGCGAAGCTAGGAAGAGGAACCGCAATATCCGCGCCCGTTAGTTGAAACTTGATGCTCGTCGCTTGTGCGAGTGAATCTTGAATGTATTGCTCATATTGAATCGCAGTTGAAGCACCTGAACTCGAAGAGCCATCACCACAACCAGCAAGAAACATTGCTGACGCAAGCAGCGAAACATTAAATAACTTTTTCATGTTTTAATTCCGTTTAGTTGAAGGTGTAGTTCATTTGAATTGCAGATAGGTAAGCTACAGCGTCACCAGAGAATTCAAGTTCCTGACCAAGTTCATTGGTTTCAGTGAAATCACCTTCTTTACTTTGAACAAGAGCGAAACCAGCATCGATTGAAAGGTTAGGGCTGTACTGATAAGTCAAACCTGCGCTGTACCAGAAACGGTCGCTGTCAGGGATGCTTAATGTCGCTTCACCAGCTTGCTCGTCATAAGCTAAACCCGCTCGTAAGGTCCATTCTTGGTTTAACTGGTAAGTCGCACCCAATGAGTAACGGTTATTGTCGTCGTAGTCTTCGGTCTTTTTAAAACACTCGCCACTTACACAATCTGAACTCGTCGCTTTAAGCTCTTTAAAACTACTCCACCCAGTTTGTTGCCAACCGTAATGAATCGCCCATTGGTCCGTCAGTTGATGAAAAGCTGAGATTTCAATGATTGAAGGTAATGTAATTTTTAGACGGCCTGTTGTTGTCGTAGCACTACCTTGCACGATGCTGCCCGTGTAATCGCTGAAGTCGCCATCATCAAAATCTAGGTCCACTTCTGAACGATATGCGATAGAGAATCGATTGTTTTCATTCAGTTCATATAACGCGCCTATGTTCCAACCAAATGCAAAGGTTTCGCCTGTCATGCTAATCAGTTTTGTAGAAGCAGGATCGCCAGTGATGTTCGATATAGAACCCTGGTGACGATTAAGTTCTGCCTCTGCGTAAACAAGGTTTGCACCAGCACCAACACTGAATTGGTCATTAATTCGATACGCCACATTCGGGTTCAGGTTCACTGACACAAGTGAAGTATCACCGGCAAGATCACCCGCATAAATATCATCCGGATAATCAGTAGCAACTCCATAGTTAGAGAACATACCTATACCCCAAGCCCATTTATCGTTGATTGGGCTGATGTAGTAAGCGGCAGGAACGACTTGAAGTGGCGCTACGTCTTTGGATACTTGGCTTTGACCGCCAGATCCTGGAACGTTGTTTTGAGTAATATCCACTTCTGGATCAACGATAGAAACCGCGCCTGAAAATTGGGCTGTATCAAATAGGGTCATTGCGGCGGGGTTTCTCGCTAGCACACTCGCGTTATCAGCTACTGCACCTTCACCTGAAAAGGCGCGACCAAGACCTGAGGCAGAATGCTCAGCAACTTGGAAACCAGCCGCAAGTGAATTACATGCAAATAGCACAGAAAGCGAAACGAGAGAGCGTTGTATTGTTTTCATCCGTGACCCTCCTAGGGCATCAAATCTCATTCTTATTGTTGAAAACACACTGAGCATTGTTGGTGTCTAAGCTCTAATGTAAATGGCATGTTAAATTCATATTTCATATAAAGTCAAAGAATGAGTTGTTATTTTGTGAAGTTATATTTTTAAGGGGCGGGACTTTAACACTAATAATATAACTACAATCAATGGTTTATTGGTGGTTGGAGGTGTGACCAGAATGATTGTGAATCTCATTGGTACAAATAGTGTTCAACTGCTCAATATGTAACAACTTTGTTTATGTTTACCGCTAATCGCTAAATCGGCATAATGTTGGTTCATTTAGAAAGTCATTAAATTGGAATTTTAGTTTGGAATTACTCGCGATAGAGTTTCTTGGTAAACCGCTTCGTTTAGAGGGGTCAATGGCAGGGTGGCAACAGTTATTTTGGGATAACACGTTGGTCTCTCAGTTGGATGCAACGACAGATCAAGGTGATGCGAGAACGCATACATTTACGCTCCGATCTGGAGAAGAAACGTTGCAGTGTCACGTTGAGGCGTTGGTTCAATGGCAACCATTTGAGATGACATACAAAGCGTCTGTTAATGGCCAAACCATCACCGAAGGCAATCGCAATACTAAAGATATCGAGCAACAAACTCCCGTTGTAGCACCTAAGCCTGAGAAACGTTTTAGCTTAATAGGGCTAGTGTCGCTGGGTATGAAAGCCCTCAAGAGTGCCAAGTTAATTAAGGTGGTACTTGCCTCTGCGAGTTTAGCGGCTTACTCATGGCTATTTTCAATTCAGTTCGCGCTTGCCCTGATCGCTTGTCTTATGTTCCATGAATACGGTCATATCAGAGCAATGAAATACTTTGGCATGAAGACCAAAGGCATCTATTTAATCCCGTTCCTTGGTGGCTTGGCGTTATCCGACGAAAAGATCAATACACGATGGCAAGATGTGGTTATCTCTATCATGGGGCCATTGTTTGGCTTGATATTGTCGTTGATATTTATGGTGTTGTACTGGGCGACTGGCGAGATGTTCTTTGCCGGGCTTGCGGTATTTAATGCCTTGTTAAACCTGTTCAATTTACTGCCGATTTTGCCTCTTGATGGCGGCCATGTGTTGAAAAGTATCAGTTTTTCAATGAACAGCGTTCTTGGCATTGTGCTTTGTGTGGCAGCAGCGATTTCTGGCGTCGTGTTGAGTTACCAGTTGAATTTAACCTTATTTGGTTTCTTATTGATCATGGGTAGTGTTGAAATCCTATTCGAATGGAAAGGGCGTCACCATAGCCATTTATTGCCATTAGATAAATATGGCCAAGTCGTATCATTCCTTTGGTATGTTGGCTTAGTGAGCAGTTTAATCGGCGTTATCTGGTACTTCGCATCAACTGGCGATCAGTTACTCAGCCTACCGTTACAAATTTTAGGTACATAACCTAATAGTTAACGCTATCTGAATAACTCATTAGCTTGATGTACTAAAAACGCCCTAACCAATATGGATAGGGCGTTTTTGTATTTGAGGCTCTGAATTTAATCTAGCATCAGGTTACGCTTTGCAATTTGGTCTTGATGTTCCAGATTGAGGTAACGTTTTTATTTTCGCTTGTAGATCTTTAATACGCGTATTGTGGGAAGGGTGCGTAGAAAGTAATTCGGGTGGTTGGTTCCCACCTGATGCTTTCGCCATGTTTTGCCACAAATCGACACTTTGTTTTGGATCGAACCCAGCTTGAGCCATGTACTCTAAGCCTACAATATCGGCTTCAGACTCTTGAGTTCGGCCATAAGGTAGAACAACACCGTATTGAACACCTAAGCCTAACGCAGCCATTGTCATGCCCTGATACTGTTTGTATTCTGATGCGCCTAACGCGACGCTAGTAATAGATAAGCCAGTATTAGCGATTTGAGATTGAGATAGACGTTCATTACTGTGGTCAGCGAGAACGTGAGCCACTTCGTGTCCGATAACTGTTGCGAGTTGGTCTTGATTAACAGCAACATTGAGTAAACCCGTGTATACGCCAATTTTTCCACCAGGTAGGGCAAACGCATTCACTTGGTCGCTATCAAAAACAACGACTTCCCATTCACTAAAGCCTTGCTTAGGGATGTGTTGAGTAATACTGTTCGCTACGCACTGAACATAAGCGTTGGTTTTTGCATCTTTACTGATTGGCTGTTCTTTCTTCATTTGCTCAAAAGATTGTGCTCCAAGCTGAGACATATCTTGATCTGAAAAAAGCAGCAGTTGGTTTCTTCCTGTCGGGGAAGCGCTACATGCGGTCAGGCCTGCTAGTGTGAGAAGCGAGGTAAACTTCATCCATGACGTCATACAATATCCTCTGTGTATTCGGTTTTTATGCATGTTAACATCAACTTGCGTAATAACTAATAGTTGTAAGATAACTATTGGATTTAAGAACGATTGTTATCGTTACGATCTCCATTCGTGTTAGTAAAGCAGCTTACGCACAAACAAAGTCAATAATTAAGGAACCCACATGAGTATTTGGAAAAAGCCCGTTGACCTAGATACCTTCAACGCGACCTCAAAAAATACCTTAATTGAGCACCTCAACATTGTTTACACTGAGGTCAACGATAATTCCTTGGTGGCGACCATGCCGGTTTGTCATTTTACGCACCAACCGCTGGGCATGCTTCATGGCGGCGCATCGGTAGTTTTAGCTGAAACGCTTGGCTCATTAGCGGCTAATTTCTGTGTACCAGAAGGCTACTATTGCGTTGGTTTGGATATTAACGCAAACCACGTTCGCTCGATGCGTGAAGGGCATGTTATTGGCACTGCCGAGCCCATTCACCTTGGTGTGTCCACCCAAGTATGGCAGATAAACATCACTGATGAGCGTCAACGCTTGGTATGTACAAGCCGTTTAACCATTGCTGTGAAGAAGCACAAACGCTAATTCGATAACAAAGGCTGGGGATAGGAATCACTCAACCCCAGCTTATTAACCTCATATACAAATTGTTTATTTTAGTTAGAGAAATCCATGGTCATAACGTTTAAAAGTGGAAAAGTCATTGCAACGCCACATGAGTTGGTTGTTCGTTTAGATGGTGAGCATAGAGTCACACTGCAAGCGCAAGTCGATGCGATTCAACTGATCGGAAAAGGGGCAAACGTTATTTCTGCCAACGGTTCAGAATGTAAATGGTCGATTAAATTAGACAATGAACAACAGCTCCGTGATATCGCCACTGAAATCGGCTGCGATGTAATGTAACCATAGGTTATAACAACGTTTAATTCGGTTTTTGACTTTCTATTAAGTCCACTTAATCAAGTCACATTCGTAATCTCTTCGTAAAAACTTAGTAAGTTCGATTGATTTTGACTCATAAAATAGGGAAACTGAATTCAATATCCTTTGAATAAGTTTTCCTCTTTATGAGTAGCCCAAGACTTCGCGTTCAATTTGAAACCCTGTTCGAATATTTCGATGGTAAAGATTCTGATGTTCAGCTCGACGACATAACAGATGTGCTCTGTTGTACGCGTCGTAATGCCAGAATGGTGCTTAATAAACTCGAAGAAGAGGGTTGGGTAGAGTGGTTACCCGCAGCAGGTCGAGGCAAGCTCTCTCAGCTTATCTTTAAGCAGAATCGCTGTGATGTAAGCGAAAACCTAGCACGCCGCTACTTAGAAGAAGGTAAAATTGGCCAAGCACTGTCGGTACTTGATCATAATGCAGCCAAGCTTACTCAAGTGATTCAAAATTACTTGGGCGTACAGTATCAAGAAGGTGAGCAAGTTATTCGTTTGCCTTACTACCGTCCACTTTCCATGCTTAACCCAACTAAATCTATGCGACGATCTGAACAACACATCACGTGTCAGGTGTTCAGTGGGTTAACGCGCCTCGATGAGAACGATCAACTACAGCCTGATCTTGCTCATTCATGGCAAAAGATTAACGATTACCAATGGCGATTCTTTCTAAGGCCGGGCGTTCGTTTTCATAATGGAGAACCGCTGTTAACAAGCCACGTTGTGGATACGCTTCTTTTGCTCGAGCCGCTCAATATGTTCTCTCATATTAAAGATGTCTCATCACCGGCCAATTGCGTGGTTGATGTCTTTCTGACGCGTCCAGATAAGTACTTCCCACTCGCGCTTACCGAATCGGTCGCTAAAGTGACCTTGCCGATGATTTTACGTGGTGAAGACTACGATATTCGACCTATTGGTACTGGCCCTTATCGCATTGAAAAGAACGATGAGAAGCAACTCGTGTTAACGGCTTTCAACGGATACTTTGGTTTTAGGCCGCTGATTGATCGCGTTGAAGTTTGGGTGGTCGATGAGGCTTATTCATCAATGGTTTACCCAAGCCTTTCTAAACCAGTAATGGCAGACCGTGGTGACAGCGATGAAGTTGAACTTGATCCGGGTTGTACGTATTTACTACTCAATAGAAAGAAGGGCATCGCACAAGATCCAGCGTGGGCTGAGTTCTTATCAAATGCTTTGAACGCTTCAGATCTGTTTGTGCATATTCCGAAAGAGACAGTTATCGACTTGGGTGTGCTGCATGCTTACGGAATCAAACCGGGTTGGTATGACATCAAGTTGAAAACACCAATTTGTCCACCAGCAAGCACTAAACCAAGCGTGAGATTGGCGTATCAATGCCAACATCCAATGTTTCCAACACTCGCTAAAGCCATCGTCACTGTGTTGAAGCAATATAATGTTGATGTCGAGCTTTTCGGTTACGAAACTGATCCTCCACACGCCGACAATGTTGATATTTGGATTAACCCAATGGGGATTGCCAATAATAGAGATGATGCGCTGGCCGGTTGGTTAATGGATTACAGTTTTCTTGATGAATCCAGCCCAGCAGAAGATTTTGACCAATGGTGTCACATGATTGATCGTTGGCGTTCGGGCGAGTTTGAGCAATTCCCAGCAAGACAACTAGGTAAGCAACTTGTGCAAAGCAATCAGTTGATCCCGATGTTCCACTGCTGGCTAGGTGTAAACAAAGACCAGTGCGGTACGCTGCAGAACGCAAAGTGTAATGCGCTTGGTTGGTTCGACTTTAGCCAAGTTTGGGTCAAACCTGACGTTGATTAAAACCAGAGTTAACTTGATTAGGACAACACGATGCAAACGGTGATTATCACATTTATTACGCTGGTGGCATTTGCGGCCAATTCAGTGTTGTGTCGTTGGGCTTTGATGGATCAAACGATTGATCCTTTGAGTTTCTCGATCGTGCGTATCATATCGGGTGCGTTTACCCTGTTGATTTTATTAACCTTATCTTCAAGCGCTAAGCGCAAACAAGATAAAGCGGTCAACAACACATCGACGTATACCAAGGTTCGTTCTCAGTTTGATCTAACTGCCATAGTGGCGTTACTTGTTTACATGTTCGGCTTTTCGTTTGCTTATCTAACGCTAGGGGCAGGGCTTGGTGCTTTGGTTCTGTTTGTCGCGGTTCAATTCACTATGATTGCCGCACACCTGTTAGCTGGCAACAGAATGTCATTGTTAGAGTGGTGTGGTTGTTTGTTGTCAGTTTCTGGGCTCGTTTACTTACTCATGCCGACGGAATCGTCAAGTTCGCCAGATGTAACCTCAATCATATTGATGACTCTGGCTGGAGTTGGCTGGGGGATTTATACATTGGCGGGTAAGAAATCCACAAATGCGTTGCAATCTACGACAGCCAATTTTGGATTTAGCTCGTTAGCGATCCTTGTGTTAGTAAGCCTGTTAGCGGTTATTCCAAGCGTGGCATCGCAAATATCCATCACTGAACAAGGTTTGATTTACGCAATATTGTCGGGCTCAGTGGCTTCTGGTGTGGGTTATAGTTTGTGGTATTACGTGGTGAAAAAGCTGAATACAGTGGTCGCATCTATTGCGCAACTTTCTGTTCCAGTTATCGCGACACTTGGCGGCGTTTTGTTGCTATCTGAACCTGTCACCATGCAATTTGTTATCTCATCGACTGTCATTTTACTTGGGATAAGCTTGGTTCTTGTCGCCCCTAAACTTAAGAAACACAGAGCTTAATCACTAACTACTATGGCTAAACCTAACAAGAAACAACCGACCAAAACGGTTCAGATATTCTGCGCTAAATGTAAGACGCAACTTTTCAAGTATCGAAAAGGCGGTAAAGGAGCGCTCGTTAAGTGCTTTAAGGAACGCATCGTTGAAGATTTCACGACAGAGCCATGTGTGTGCCCTGAGTGCGGAATTGAATTTGCGCGAGATACCTTGGTTCGAGGTACGCCAGCCTACAAGTTTGTGGGTGGCAAGGTAACAATGAAGTAATAGAGAAGAATAAATGCCACAGCACATAATGTGTGTGGCATTTCAAATCTGGTACTGAAGTTCAAGTTTAAAGGCTAATATTAATAAGTTCTGACTCGACCTTGAAGCTTAAGAATCACTAGCGATACTATCGCTCCGGTGGTGTCGCAAAGCATATCTTTCTGCGCGTCCCAAATATCGCCTTGTGAACCAAGGAATGCGATACCTTCATCACCACCTGCAATCTCCGCGTACCACCACTCAATAATCTCATAACCTGCTGCAACACTCATGATCGCAAATAAGGCAAAGAAACACGCCAACACTGGTTGAGCCAATTTCTTACGAATCAAATATTCAGCGAGCGGATAAGCGTAAAGACCAATCGAAAAGTGCGCCACGCGGTCGAAGTTATTGCGTTCAGATCCAATCAAGTTATTAAACCAATCAAAGGGTACTTCAGCGAAGGTGTACTTAGCACCAATTGTATGCAGAACCAACCAGATGAACATCAGGACGTAAGCCGTCTTTGAAAAGGTAAGCTTGGTGGATAACCACCATATCCCGACAAGAATACCGAGAGCAGGGATAATCTCAGCGATCCAAACGGCTCTTGAAGACGGAGCAAAGGCTGAAAAGAGAAAGATAACAAGATAGACAGAAGTTAGTGAGAGTAGAGGTCTATTTTGAGCAAGTGGCGTAATTGTCATCATAAGATCCTGTATAAGTTTCATGTATAGTTACACAATAATGAACAGCGTTCAATTGCGCTCTAATCACCATATTTGTTGAAAACCAGCGTTATCGCCCAGTATCTAGACAAACGGTTGCGAGAGTTTCACAAAAGTTTGATTTACAACAAAGCGATCCTTAAAATCGTTGCATCACTACATAACAAGAAAGAAAAGTCATGAAACTGGAA
The DNA here is from genome assembly GCF_057785995.1 of Vibrio sp. QJM3NY_15. Classification (NCBI taxonomy): domain Bacteria; kingdom Pseudomonadati; phylum Pseudomonadota; class Gammaproteobacteria; order Vibrionales; family Vibrionaceae; genus Vibrio; species Vibrio sp. QJM3NY_15. The sequence continues at coordinate 1,665,747 of NZ_CM173518.1, read as the reverse complement.
ACTGTCGATTACCTTGCTGACGATGCAGCAGAACAATTTGTTCGCTCTCTACGTGAAACGGGTTTTGGTGTTCTTAAGAATCACCCGATCCCAAAAGAGCTTGTTGAGTCAATTTACGAGAACTGGTACCAATTCTTCATTTCTGAAGAGAAAGAGAACTTCCGCTTTAATGTTGAAACACAAGATGGATATTTTCCACCTTCAGTGTCTGAAGTTGCTAAGGGCCACACTGTAAAAGACATCAAAGAGTACTTTCACGTATACCCTTGGGGTCAGATTCCTGAACAGCTAAAAGAACAGATTTTAGATTACTACCAACGTGCTAATGCTTTTGCTCAAGAGCTATTAGGTTGGGTTGAAGCGCATGCGCCTCAAGAAGTACAAGATAAGTTCTCAATCGCGCTTTCTGAAATGATTAATGGTAGCGAACAAACGCTGCTTCGTGTTCTTCACTACCCACCAATGCAAGGTGATGAAGAACCAGGTGCTATCCGCGCAGCAGCACATGAAGACATCAACTTACTGACTGTTCTTCCTGCTGCAAACGAGCCTGGCCTTCAAGTTAAAGCTCAAAATGATGAGTGGATTGATGTGCCATGTGATTTCGGTAACATGATCATCAACATCGGTGACATGCTGCAAGAAGCGTCTGGTGGTTACTTCCCATCAACGACTCACCGTGTAATCAACCCATCAGGTGCTCGCCAAGAAAAGTCTCGAATTTCTTTGCCTCTTTTCCTTCACCCGAAACCAGAAGTGGTTTTGTCTGAGAAGTACACGGCAAATGAATACCTAATGGAACGTCTAAGAGAGCTTGGCGTTATCTAATCAGTTAAAGCTCATATAAGTTGAACTGTATACTCTTGAAGGCCAGCGTAATGCTGGCCTTTTGTATATCTGGTGCAACGGATTGATGTTTATTTGATTTGAAACTCGACAAACTGTCGTAAATCGCTTTCAATTGATAAGACACTCAAATGCATATGGCAACGGCTCACTTAATTATGTTAGACAATCCAGATTCACCAAGTCATCAGGATATTAGCCCAAATTTTCAAGCACATATGGAAAACCCGTTGCTTTGGCCAATTATGGAAGTGCTTAAGCAAAAGCCATGTGGATGGAAAGTGCATACCTTGGCGGCACACCTTAAAGATCTCGGTTTGGTACCAGTGTTAGATCCCGTACCTGAAAAAGAGCTGTTTAAGAAAAACTTCTTAATTATGAACGCCCTCTATCAATTGCAAGAGACATTATATCCAGATAGTTGGTTGCAGGTTCAAGCCATGGACATTGAACTGATGAGCGGCCGTTATCATGGCAACACTCATACCATCGACCTCCAAGACCCATTGCGTGACTACTACATTAACTGGCTTAACTATGAGGCGAATGAGGGTGAAGTCAAAAGGTTGTTGAATGAGTTTTGGACTCGATATAAAAGGTTTGTTGGTGGCAGTGAAACGGATATGGACAGGAGCCATGCACTCAGTTTGTTTGAGTTGCCATTAGATGCGACTCAACAAGAGATTCGTAAAAGGTGGCGACGCCTCGCACTACGTTGGCATCCAGATAGGGACGAGGGCAACACGGCTAAGTTTCAGACATTGTGCGAAGCATGGCATGTATTAAGAAGCTCGTAATCTACGGAGTCTCGAGCTACGTTTAATGAAACCCTAAAATAAAAAGCCCCATACTATGAATCTAGAGTGGGGCTTTCTTGGTACTAGGAGTTATCTTTGTTCTGGCCGCTTTTATGCTCAAATGCAAAATCGAGCACTTTTCGGATATAAGGCGCTCCGACTTTTGAACCACCATTACCGTGCTCAATTACCACTGTGGCAACGTATTCCGGGTTATCGTAAGGTGCAAACGCGGTATACAGAGCATGATCGAGTAGGTGCCTTGCGAGCTTTTTAGAGTTGTAGACCTGATCCTTCGCAAGATCAAATACTTGGGCAGTACCGGATTTACCGCCACTGATGTAGTTAGCGCCTTTAAATGCACGTCTACCACTACCACGACTGCCGTGGTTCACTAATCGCATTGCGTTAATCGGTATATCCCATATTTTGTCTGGCACTTCCTCAATCGACGGCATAGGTTGAGGATCAACAACGTGCTGTTTCTCAAAATCTTCTCCGTGTTCTAACGTCGCCTTTAGGATATGTGGAGGCATCACTTTTCCGTGATTGACTAATACAGACGTCGCTTTTGCTAATTGTAGAGGAGTCGACGTCCAATAGCCTTGCCCGATCCCAACAGGGACTGTATCACCTTGATACCAAGGCGTTCGATAACGAGCCATTTTCCATTCTCGGGTTGGCATGTTGGCGTTGCTTTCTTCATAGATATCGATCCCGGTGGGCTCACCAAAACCAAATCGATTCATCCAACTTGAAATACGATCGATCCCTAAATCAAAGGCAGTTTGATAAAAGAAGGAATCAACCGATTCTTCAATAGCTTGTGTGACATCCACCGGACCATGGCCCCAACGCTTCCAGTCTCTCCATGCTTTAGAATTAGGTTTAGAGCCGGGAATCTGCCATGAACCGTGATCATTGCGAATCGTATTTTCGGAAATAACATGTTCCTGCAAACCTGCAACAGCCATGAAGGGCTTTATCGTTGAACCCGGGGGATAAACGCCCAAAGTGGTTCTGTTAACCAACGGGTGGGCAGGGTCATTTAGTAGAGTTCGATAATTCTTACTTGAAATGCCATCGACGAACAGGTTGGGGTCGTAACTTGGGCTCGACGCCATCGCCAATACACTGTTGTCTTTTGGATCCAAGATAATTGCACTACCAGTGCGGTGATCTAATTGCTTGAAAACGTATTTTTGCAAATCAAGGTCGATATTAAGCACGATGTCTTTGCCTGCGACAGGGGGAACGTATTTGATCGTCCTTACGACGCGGCCGCGGCTATTTACTTCAACCTCTTGATAGCCTTTTTGGCCATGCAACAAATCTTCGTAATAACGCTCGACCCCCAACTTTCCGATAATGGTCGTCGCTTGATAGTTGGCTTCTTTCCCTTGTTCCTCGAGCTTTCTGAGGTCACTGTCGTTGATGTGAGCTACATATCCTAAGACATGAGTTAGAACTTCACCATTTGGATAGAAACGCTTGAGACTGGTGTCGATAGACAGGCCAGGAAATTGATATTGGTGAACAGAGAATTTAGCGATTTCTTTTTCACTTAGGTTCTCTAATATCGTCACTGATTTAAAACGACGTGTTTTATGATAACGCGCTTTGAAGCGAGCAATTTTTTCTTCGTTTAACGGAATGAATTTATTAAGCTTTTCTAACATCGAATCAACATCGTCGGTTTTCTCTGGGATCATGGTGAGATCAAAGACGAGTTTGTTTTCAGCAAGCAACACACCGTTACGGTCATAAATCAACCCACGCATCGGTGCGATAGGAAGGACTTTAATCCTATTACCATCGGCTCGGGTTTGGTAACTTTCGAAATTATCAACTTGGAGTCGGTATAAGTTTCCAACTAAGACGAGAGTGAAAAGTAATATCCCGGAAAATGCGACGATGACACGATTCCTAAACAGCCTTACTTCACTTTTATGATCACGCATTTTTACGCGTTTGTGGTTCATCAAAACCTCAGGTTGTTACATTTAGTTACACTTATCGAATCGGGACTTTATCTGAATATCACTATAGATTTGTAAAAACTGTGTCATGATTTTTTGGATTTCTATGATTAAAGCGCTGACCAGCAATGCAGTCACGCAAAGAGTGGCCGAATCAGATAGAAATATAGGAATTGAACGCAAAAAAACGGCCCTCATAAATGAGAGCCGTAATACGAGATAAGGTTAACTTAACGCGACATATTAGTTCGAGTTGGAGTTCGAGTTCGAAGGTTTGAACTGAGATTTACGCATTCTGTTTAGAGCGGCCATTACATCCAATACTCTTGGTTTCGCTAAGTCACCGTAGTTTGGCATGTTCACGTGCCACTCATCGCTTAAGATAGCGCTAAACTCTTTAGCGGGATTGTTTGACCAACCTGGAGTTTGTGCAAACTGGAACCATGCCCAACCAATCGCGTTCACTTCTGAAGTTGACTCTAACTGCTCTAATGCAGAAAGGTCCGCGAATTCCTTACCAAAACGCAGTGACTCTTTGCCTTTCGCGTTAACACGGAATTTACCGTCAGTAAGAATATTCATCAGTGCTGCGCGGTTTAATGAACGAGGAACAAACGTTTCTAATGCTGTCTCACATTCGTTAGTTCGTTGAGTTGGGTGTTGAGCGATCACTTCTTGTGCTTTTTCAGTTACGTCTACCGCTTGGTAGTCGTGCATTTGAATCACAGTGTCAGCCACATCTAAGTAATCACCAGAACCACCCATTACCACGATAGTTGAGATGTCCATCTCTTCACGCAGTTGGCCAATACGGTCAACAAGTGGAGTGATAGGCTCAGCCCCTTTTGATACTAGCGCTTGCATACGCTCGTCACGAATCATGAAGTTAGTCGCTGAAGTATCTTCATCGATAAGGAGCGTTTGTACACCCGCTTCAATAGATTCTTGTAACCAAGCCGCTTGAGAAGTCGAACCTGAAGCATCTTGTGTGCTGAAATCAGACGTGTCTTTCTGCATTGGTAAATGGTTGATGTAGTTTGAAAGATTCAAGTTATGTACACATCGGCCATCTTCAGCACGGATCTTCATCGTATCAGTCGCAGTCACGATGCCTTCACGACCATCACCGGGAATATGGTTATAGATAGAACGTTCAACGGCGTTCAATAGTGTAGATTTACCATGGAAACCACCACCAACGATCAGTGTGATGCCTTTAGGAATGCCTAAACCGGTCACATCACCTTGGTTTGGTGTGTTTAAGGTAACACTCAAAGACTCTGGTGCTAAGAAAGGAACCGCGCCTTTCATTGGTAAATCACAGTTACCTGCGATACGAGGTAATACGCTGCCGTTTGCAACGAATGCCGCTAGGTTGTTTTCTTCCAATTGAGCGCGCAATGCGTCTTGGTCTTCAACAGCTTCACAATGCTTAATCATCGCTTCGATGTTGAGTTCGCGTTCAAGCGTTGCACGACGAATAAACTTAGGCAAATAGAACGTAATGATGTTGATTGCTTTCTTTGCAAGAATGCTACGACCATCAGCTGGTAGGTTAATACGAAAACGGATTTCGATACCGTGCTCGGTGAAAACCACTGATGTGTTATCCAAAACAGTTTGACCCGTTAATGCGATAGACACGGTCGCTTCTTGCTTAGCAAACTCAGAGAAGCTACGTGCAATAAAATCACGCGCTGCTACTTGGTATTCGTAAGACTTTTCTTTCAGCCAACCTAACCCTGTTAACGACCAAGCGCGTGTTGCGCGAAAACGTGAAGAAGATGCGTACGGGTCACCTTGAACGTGGTCGATGTGTAATTCGAAATCAGCAAAGTCGTATTGACCTTTAATTTGTTGATATGCGCGGAAGTTTTGTTTTTCGAGCTTTTTAAGCTTTGCAGTCAACTGATCCATAACGAGGAATGCCTATATAAAGGGAAGATAAAAACAGAAAGGCGGCGATTATAAAAATCACCACCTTTAGAGTAAAGAGAAAGTAGACCTAAATCCAAAACAAACTGCTCTTTTTCGCTTTAAGCGTAACGAGTTGACCCCAAATAGTTTTGATTGACTAAGCTATGTTCGAATTCTTGCCCGGGCATCGGCTTTCCGTAGAGGTAACCTTGTCCAACATCGCAGCCTTCTTCAACGATGAATTGCTCCTGAACTTCTGACTCAATGCCTTCGATGGTGACTTTTAAGTCGAGTTTTTTGGCAATTTGAACAATAGAACGAACAATCTCTTTGTCTTCACTTGAGTTCAACATTTGGTCGACAAAACTCTTATCGATTTTGATCGCGTCAAATGGGAACTTCTTGAGGTAACTGAATGAGGCATAGCCGGTACCGAAATCATCAAGTGACAATGTAACACCAATATCATGCAAAGATTCCAAGGTGTTCTTAGCCACCACTTCATCCGCGATCAGGCCGCTTTCAGTGACTTCGAGTTCTAAAAAGTGCGGTTCAAGGTGATAGGTTTCTAAGAGGTGAATAACCTGTTCGGCAAAATGTACGTTCTTGAGTTGGACGGCAGACACATTAACCGCCATTTTGAAATCGTCGACGTATTGTGACCACTCTTTGGCTTTTTCAATCGCGTTCCGCAACACAAAGCTGCCAACCTCGAAGATCAAACCATTCTGTTCCGCCATGTGAATCAAGGTTTCGTTTGAGATATCACCAAGAACAGGGTGTCTCCAACGTAACAGCGCTTCTGCGCCAACCCAGCGATGAGTGAGCGGGCAGACTTTTGGCTGGAAATAGAGCATCAAGTCGTCATTACGAACGGCGTGTAACAAATAACCTTCGATCTTATTCAGGTGACTTTGTTCTTCGGTATGTGACTGAGAGTAATAAGCAAACTTTTGCCCTGAGTCTTTACAGGCAAGCATCGCTTCTGACGACTTTTGCAGCGCACTTTCAGCATCGTCTTCGTTGTCAGTTATCGCAATACCAATAAAAGCATGCAAATGAACCTTGTCATTATCTATGGCGAATTCTGAATGGCCAACATTAACCAAACTCTTGCACAGTTCTTCGAGGCGATGCTGTAAATCCTTAACGCTGAACGCCAATACGAGGTCAACAGAAGTAGGGCGCGCCGTGAAAACTTCAACATCGGAGATGCTTTCGATTCGTTGACGGTATTCAACCAACACTTGGTCTAATGCGTTATAACCGTAACGAGCTTGGATGCGTCGACCATTGGTAAAGCCGATATGAATGACAGCGTAGGAACAATCGGTCAGTCTATTCTGGGTAGCCAACCTTTGGTTTAAGCGAGATTCAAATGCGTTGCGGTTCAAAAATCCGGTACCAAGATCGTGGTTCTTCTGGAAGTTGATTTTTTGTTCAGCCGCTTTGCGCTTATCAATCTCTTGGTTGAGTGAGTAGTTCAGGCTCGCGAGATCTTTAGTTCGAGTGTAAACGCGGTTTTTTAACTCTTCATTCATCTGAGTCAGTTTCGCGTGCTGAAACAAAGTCTTGAGTTGAGATTCGATTGAAGTACGAAAGCTTTCAAGTAACTTGATATAGGTAGGTGTGTAGTGGTTTTCTTTAGAATCTAAGATGCAGATCGTACCGAACAACTCGCCATTCGGCCAAAGTAACGGAATACCACAATAAGACACCAAACCAAGTTTGATATCAGGATTATCTTCCCATTCGGGATCAGCCAAGGCGTTAGGTACAACGAGATTTTGCTGAGATTCCATTACCTTTTCGCAGTACAAGCCATTGCCTAATGTTTCTGAGTCGCCTTGGGAATAAGGATTGTTTTCGCTACGGCTGGTTGAAAAAACTTCGATGGAGTTGCTGTGGACACGCATGATGAGAGCCGCTGGGACCTCCGTGATCTGAGCCAGCAAGTCGACAATATTTTGCCAACCGGATTTCATGTCGTCTGGGATGTCTAAATCTAGAGTTTTAATTTTCTTCATATGACTCCGAGTCAATTATGCTTAATGCATCAACACATCCTGTGTTAATTATGATGAAACCAAATAGCCTGTGAACATTACGTTAATTAAGTATAAGAAAAGTTGCAGAAAAAAACCTCTGCAATTTTGCAGAGGTTTTCAAATATGAATCTGGGTCTCAGTAATGAGATAAGTTTCGATTAAGGCTTTAACTTTATAAAATCTTCAGTGTTAAGTTTCTGTTTATAGTCTACCGATGGTTGAGCAAAACCGTTCAACTGTAAAAACTCTTCTTTAAAACCTTGATAGTCACCGATTGATTGGAAGTTGTTTTCATCCATGGCTTCAAGTAACTCTGTCACATGAGCTTGGGTTTCTGGATCGAGTTCCCATTCATCCATTCGCACTAGTCGTTCACCATCAAGTGGCACTTTTTCCTGACCATACAGTTTGCTGCTAAACAAGCGCTGCATCTGTTCGATACAACCTTCGTGCGTTTCTTTCTCTTTCATCACTTTATATAAAGCAAGCAGGTAAGGGCTTAACCCCGGAATGAATACGCTTGCCTTGGTGACTAATGCCTTACACACGGTCGCGTAAGCATTGCCATCAAAGTTAGCTAGCTCAAGATTAAGTGCATGGCTGGTTTGATGAAGGTCGATCTTAGCTCGCCCCAAAGTACCGTCTAAGTAGATAGGGTGCGTCACTTCTGGGCCAACATAAGAAAATGCGATGGTTTTACAGCCTGGAGCAATCGATTCAGCATTGATCAGCTCGTCTATCCAGTTTTCCCAGTCTTCTCCACCCATGACTTTAAGTGTGCTTTGGGCTTCTTCTTCGGTTGCTGCTTCAAGCGTGTTAGTTACCCAATGATCGTGTTCAAGAGATATCGTCGCGCCAGTGACGCTTTCACCAATTGGCTTGATCGCAGAGCGCCAGAAGTCTTCGGAATTTGGTTTCGGTCTAACGCCAGCGGCTAAGCTGTAGATAATGAGATCCACTTCGCCTTCGAAGTAAGTTTCGATGGCTTCGACAACTTGGGAGCGTGTCTCTTGTGAAAAGGCATCGCCAACGATGTTGATCGCAGTACGCTGCTCTCGTTCGGCCTCTCTTCTGAAGTAGATATTGTTGTACCAACCTGCAGTGCCTAAGGATTTTTCATTAGGACCGCGCTCGAATGAGACGCCGATGGTGTCTGCTTTAGCACCGCCAAAGGTAAGGGCGATACGAGCGGCAAGCCCGAAGCCAGAGGATGCGCCGATGATCAGGACTCGTTTAGGGCCATCTTTGATTTGCGGCGCACTCTTAACAAATTTGATCTGTTGTTTGACGGCTTCTTTACAGCCAAGAGGGTGAGCGCTTTTGGCTACCACACCCTTGATAATAGGTTCGATCAGCATAAATAACCTTACAGTTAACGGTGATATGCACTCAGGCTAACGTAAAGCTGTGTAAAATTTATTGAGCTAGACCATTAAAACTTAAAGATACTGATATAATTCTTCGGCGACGAATTCAGCGATCCAAGGTTGAGCTTCTGGTTTTGGGTGCAGTCCATCGTTCATCATCCACTCAGGTTTGAGGATGATGTGCTCAAGGAAAAAGGGTAAAAGTGGCACGTCTTGTTGATCAGACAGCGATGTAAAAACGTACTCGAATTGTTCGTTGTAACGTTTGCCGTAGTTAGGTGGGATTTTAATCTGCATCATAATTGGTTTTGCGCCCGCGGCTTTTACTTGCTCGATGATCTGATCCAGATTCGCAGACATAAGCTTAGGTGGGAAGCCACGCAGTCCATCATTCGCGCCGAGTTCAATAAGAACGGTGTCTGGGGCGTGTTCTTCAAGCAGTTGCGGTAAACGCGCTAAGCCATTGCCCGTTGTGTCACCAGAAATACTGCCGTTGACCACGTTCACGGTTTTATCATGTTTTTCCAATGCGTCTGGCAACAAACTTGGCCAGCTTTGCTTGATATCCATGTTGTAACCCGCGCTCAGGCTATCGCCAAGTACCAATAACTTGGAAACTTGAGCTGACGTAGGGCCTTGAGCTAACGAAGCGGTTGAAAATAAAATAAAAAATAAAAAGGAAATTAGTCGAGTCATGCATACATCCATCATAAAAGCAGAAGCTGTTTCCAAGACAGTGTCTACTAATCAAGAACATTTAACAATCTTAGAGCATGTTGATATCGATATTCGTGAGGGTGAAACGGTTGCGATTGTCGGTACTTCAGGTGCGGGTAAATCCACGTTAATGACACTGCTTGCAGGGCTCGATGTGCCAACATCTGGCGAAATCAGTTTGTTAGGCCAACCTCTATCACAGCTGGATGACGAAGCGAGAGCCAAAATCCGCAGTGAATTCGTTGGGTTTGTTTTCCAAAGCTTCTTATTGATCCCAAGCCTTTCTGCGCTGCAAAACGTCACGCTACCTTGTTTATTGAAAGGTGAAGACGAAGACATCGAACGCGCGACGGCTCTGCTTGAATCAGTGGGCTTGAAAGATAGGCTTGATCACTTGCCGTCTCAACTGTCAGGTGGCGAACAACAAAGGGTCGCATTGGCTCGCGCGTTTATGATTAAGCCTAAAATTTTGTTTGCCGATGAACCAACGGGCAACCTAGACCAACAAACGGCAGCGAAAATCGTCGAGTTGTTGTTTGAACTCAATTCATCGCACGGCACCACGCTTGTTCTCGTCACGCACGACCCTAAACTCGCACAGCGTTGCCAGCGAACCTTGAAAATGCATGTCGGTCACATAGAGGAAGTGTAAATTGAATTCATCACACGGACTGAACAAACGACTGTTTTCATGGAGCATCGAAGAAATTCGACATGGTCAGTTATGGCCGGTATCCATCGCTCTAACGCTCATCATTGCTTGTGTGTTCGCGCTTTCAGCTTTGGCTGAGCGTATGGAACAAGTGATCGTAAAGCAGGGCAAAGATGCGTTAACCGCCGACAGTGTATTTGTATCGGCAAACCCAATCCCACAACCTTTATTAGATCTGACTCAGGTTGAACAGTTAGAAAGCTCTCAGTTAACTCGATTCTCAACCATGGCATTCAGTGATAACTCGATGCAATTGGTTACCGTTAAAGCCGTAGAGAGCAATTACCCTTTACGCGGTGAAATGATACTAGAAGGTGCGGATAACGCGGCAAGCAATCATGTTGAACCGGGGGAATTGTGGCTTGATGAGCGTATATTTGCTCAGCTAGAAGTTGAAGTAGGTGACAACGTCATGATAGGCGATGCCGATTTAACAATTACAGGGCGTATCGCGCAAGAACCGGGCTTGAGTTTTAACCCTTTCCAACAAATGCCTGCAGTCTTGATTCACAACAGCGATGTTGAAGCGACAGGCGCGATCCAACCAGGTAGCCGCGTTAGCTTTAGACTGTTTTTAAATGGTGATGAATCGAAACTCAAAGCCGCACAAGACAGTATCGAACTGACACCAAGTGATCGCTGGCGTACACAAGACTCAGCCAGTCGTACCAATGAGATGTTCGAAAGCACGACTCAATACTTATCGCTAACGGTAGCCATCGTTGTGATCATGGCTGCGACCACTTTAGTTCTGACTTGCCAACACTATGTGGCGAGTCGTCGAAAAACCATCGCGATGCTTAAAAGTTTAGGTGCGAGTAAGCAGTGGATCATTAAATGGCTATCTGTACAGGTATCTCTGTTAGTCGTAATTGGTGCTGTACTGGGTATCGCCATTGGTATTGGCTTAGAGTTTTTATTGCGAATCCCACTGGGCGACTTACTCCCAACACCACTTCCTAGTTATGGTGCTGAGCCTGCAATACTGGCTATTGTATCAAGCATCTTGATTGGCGTACCCGCGTTAGGTATCCCACTAATAGGCTTGGTCAACACATCAGCGATCAGCGTTATTCAATCAAACCATCAGTTACGTGAAAGCTATAAAAAGTACCTGTTATTGCTTGTGCCTATTATTCCAATGATGTTGATGTATGGCGACAACTTGTTGGTGTGGATAGTCTTAGCTGGGATCGCTTGTCTGTTCTTAGTATTAGCGGTCGTGAGTAATGTGGTATTGCGTTTGTTTGGCAAATTACCGACATCAACCTCAATGCGTTTGGCGTTAAGTCGAATCAATCGCACACCTTTTGCGACTGGTATTCAGTTCGGGTCTTTAGCGTTGTCTTTGATGCTGCTATCGATTATCTGGTTAGTGAGAAGCGATTTATTGTCGGATTGGCAACAAACTTTACCTGAAAACGCGCCAAATGCGTTTGCACTGAACATTGCGAGCTATGAGAAAGACGATTATCTCGCGACCATTGATGCCAACGATGTAGAGCGTACTCAGGCGTTTCCAATTATTCGTGGCCGCTTAACCACAATAAACGGAGTCGAAGCGAACGAGTACAGTGATACATCAGAAGGGACAGATGCACTGAGCCGAGAGATTAACTTTACGTGGGGAGACGCTCTACCAGTCTATAACGAAGTGCTTGAAGGTGCTTGGACTCAAGAGAAAGGTGTGTCCGTCGAATCTGAAGTGGCTGAACAGCTTGGCTTGGAGATTGGTGATGAGCTAACCTTCACGATAAACAGCCAGAGTGTTGTGGCCAACGTGAATAGTATCAGGAAGGTAGAGTGGCGTGAAATGAAGCCAAACTTTTACTTCATCTTTACACCGGATGTATTGAGTTCGATTCCTTCTACTTGGTTGGTGAGCTTCAGATTAGAAGAGCAGCACAATCAAATGCTCAACGATCTGTCACGTAATCACCCGACTGTAAGTTTGATGGACATTCGAAAGATGGGCAGCAAGATACAAGAGCTGCTTAAACAAATCGTCTGGTCAATCACCGTGCTCGCGGCACTTGGCGTGGTAGCGGGGCTGTTGTTAATCTTCACGCTGTTAAGATTGAGTCTATCTCAGAGACAGCAAGAGATTCGTTTATATCGAACCTTAGGGGCGAGTAAGAAGCGCATTCTTAATACCATTTGGTGTGAATATGGATTGATGGCACTGGTGGCGGGCTCGATTGCAGCTTTGGGCTCCGAGCTGAGTGTCGCTGGTGTGATGAACTTCGGCTTCGAGTTAGAGCCATCACTTCATCCAATGTTGTGGATTGTTTTACCTGTGCTGACTTTCATCACCTTAGCGGCGGTAGTTAACAGTTTGATTAAACGTTTATTGGCGCCAGTAAACAAAGACTTTGGATAGTCACTAAAACGATATTGGTTAAGTAAAGGCGGGTGACTCACTTACGTCACCCACACTTTGTAAAGCGGCCTTGCAGCGAATACCTATTTATATCTTTTAGGTCACTCGCGATAGGCCGCTTTTTATTTAACCAACTCGTGTGACTTACAAGATATATCTCACCTTAAAATAGACATTTCTCAGCATTAATTAAAACTCATTGTTCAATATCGCCGATTTTATGAACATCGGTTAGTCCCTGTAAACAAAGGGTTTGCGCAACTTAGCAAGAACGTTATCAACAGTTATCCACAAAAACGGTGGATAACTTTAGGGATAAGTTAACATCGATGTTTTACGAGTATTGAGACAGCCTTTATGTGGCGTCACTTAGGACAAATCTGACTGTTAGATAACCTTCAAATCGTAATCTTGAGTTATTAAGTCAAGAAATTATTTTTGTTTTTTTTATGGATATTAAGAAGCAGAATGCTAAGACCTTGATAAAAATGTGATTTAATTCATCGCCGAACAAAAGTAGAATAGAGGCAGTTAATCTAATTCTACAGAACACGATGAACCACAACAAAACGGATACAAATCAACCTTCTATTGCCATTGTTGGCGGCGGTATTGCCGGAACCACAAGCGCGATTCACTTTAGTGAGTTGGGTTTTAAGGTAACTATCTTGGAAAAAGGGCCGAGTTTGGTTAATGGTCCACCAATTTGCCACCTGCACGCTGGCGGCAATTTGTATCGAGATATTTCTGTAGAGCAGTGTCTTCAATTGCTCACACAGTCAATTGATACCGTCCGCTTGTTCCCTCATACCATCAATATTCGTCCGACAATCATCGCCGTACCGCATAGTGATGGCGGTGAACCGATGGATCTGCTTCCACGTCTCAAGATAATCAAAAGCGCTTACGCTGAGCTTGTTAAACAAGATAAAAGCAACCAAGTGCTTGGTGACCCGGAAGAGTACTACAAGCTCTACAGCAAAGAGGAATTGCTAGAGATAGCTGAACGAACTCAGCCCCTAAAACCAATGTCGCTCGATGATTGGTGTATTCCTTTTGCTAAGCACACAGATTTAGACACGCTGAAATACCCTGTCGCGATGGTTCAAGAATATGGTTGGAGCGTATTCCGACTCTCTGCCACGGCTCAACTGTCTCTAGGTCAGCAATCGAATTGCACCGTGTTAACCAACAGCCGTTTAAAGTCTGTTGAATCAACAGGTGAAGGTTGGTCTTTGACTTACACCGATAGGGAAAACCAAAGCTGCAATCTAACAACGGATTATCTGATTAATGCCAGTGGCTTCGAAACCGGCATTGTTGATGATTTCGTAGGCTCTAAGCAGCAACGATTAGTCGAATTTAAAGCCGCATACGTGACGGAGTGGCCATTCTCGCAAGAGTGTAAGGAAGAGTGGCCAGAGGTTATCTTTCATGGCCCAAGAGGCACACCGCAAGGCATGGCGCAATTAACGCCATATGCCGATGGTGTGTTCCAACTTCACGGTATGACAGAAGGGATTACTCTGTTCGAGGGAGGACTTGTTTCTTCATCAACAGACTCGTCACAGCCACAGTTACCTTCCAAGCTGCTTAAGAAAATCGTATCGGGTTGGAGTGAAGAGCAGCTTGAATTAAGAACTCGCGCGGCAATAACGCATATGTCTCAGTTCATCCCAAGTTTCAGTTCTGCACTGGTTGGTGGTAAGCCTTTGTTTGGTGCACAACAGATTCCGGGAACCGATCCAAGCTTAAGAGCTTCAGACGTTTCATTCTGTGGTGAACGCTATGCTCGACTTGAAGTCGTGAAAGCTTCTTCAACATTAGAAGCGGCACAAAAGGTTGCTGAGCAATGGTTTGACGTATCAGAGGCGGTATCTATTGAAGATACGCACTCGGTGACAATGTCACTTAATCTAAATGATATTGAAAACAGAGCGATAGATTTGACACAAGAACGTGGATATCCAGAAGCGCTTGCCAAGGTATCAGGTCAAGATCACGCTTAATAGCTTATAATTAGCCTATCATCATCGACAGCGCTTAACTCCTTCAATTCGGCTTACTGTAATAGGTAAGCCGAATCTTCATTTCAACATCGGTTTAGATACCGAAACTCATCAAAACGACGTCTTCCTAGCTAATTATTCCTAGTTGATTATTCTTAGCAACATAGCACATCGCAAAAAACTAATAGCCGAAAAACTGAGCCCATTGGCACCAAACATCTTGTAAGCCCAAGCGTTCGCCTTTACTAAACAATATTTCATGGCCCGGTTTTGCTTGAGCTAACCTCGGTAAGTCAATTCGAGCAATACACCCAATCTTCGGATACCCACCAATGGTTTGTCGGTCGTTCAATAGCACGATAGGTTGCCCGTCTTGTGGGATTTGAATTGCCCCAAGTGCAATTCCCTCAGATAACAAAGAAACATCAGGAGAAGCGACAGGATCGCCACTGAGTCGATAACCCATACGGTTCGAATTCTGGTCAACACGATAGTTGGAGCTATAGAGCGTTTCCTTCGCAGGTTCAGAAAACAGATTGCATTGATAACCTTCGATAATGCGTAAATTCAAAGGCAAGTTATAGTTCGGCTTGTATCTGAACGTGACACTCACAGGCTTGAAAGGTTGAGTGAGAGGATGTGTCGAGAATGCTATCTTCTGACCTTGTTGGCAAGGCTCACCATTTTGGGTAAGACCACCAATCTTTTCCCGTGTAACCGTAGAACGACTATTTAGAGTCACGGGAACATCAAACCCACCCTTAATCGCCAAATAGGCTCGAAGGCCATTTTTCGGTAATCCAAAAGATAAAACCTGCCCAGTTCGAGCTTGAAAAGTACTCCAGTTCTCAAGCTTCTGGCCATCTATAGCCGCTTGCAAGTCTCCGCCACATATCGACATTTCACAATCATGATCGATCTTGAAAGCGCATTGTCCTAAGGTAATTTCTAACGCGGCTAAGTTTACGGGGTTTTGTAATAGGTGATTAGCCCAACTGTAAGAGTAATCATCCACTGGGCCACCTTGTGTTAAACCGAGGTGTGCAACACCAAACCGTCCGAAATCTTGAATCAAACTCATAGGCCCCGGCTTAAGTACTGTGAGTGTTGGCTTAACCATGAAGCGCGCCTCCTAGTTCAATGAACTCTTCTTTAGTAATGGCTTTAAATTGCACGCTATCGCCAACATTCAATAATGAGAGACCTTGCGAAGCTATGTCTGCACTGGTTAATTGGTCATAGTTGAACAATGATAAAGGGCAGTTACCTATAATATTCCATCCACCCGGTGAGTTAGATGGATAAACAGCCGTTTTTGACCCCGCAATAGCAATACTGCCTTTAGGCACGCTTAAACGCGGAGTCGCATGGCGTGGCAATACCAGCTCATCAGGCACATCAGACATAAAGGCAAAGCCAGGAATAAAGCCAATTGCACTGACGTGGTATGTCTGAGAGGTGTGATAAGCAATAACAGAATCTAACGATAGCCCTTTGTCTTGGTATCGTTCTAAATCGAGTGCGGTCTCTTTAGAATAATAGGCTGGCAGTTCAATAACATTTGATTGGGAATGTTTTTTTGCAAGTGTCGACAAGGATTGAGTGAGTAGGGTGTTAAGTTGTTCAACCAATTGTTGTTCTGATATTCGGTAAGGGAGGTAATCCACCAATATTGTGTGATAAGCCGGTGTCACGTTCATTAATACTGACGCGAAATGTTGTCGAATGGCTTCAGAAAAATGGGCCATGTATCGAGAATCATCTGCACTTGAACTGTGCTCTACACTTTGCGTCACGTTTGAGGAGTAAGCCTGCTTTAATGTAACGAGAACACTGCACTCTGCGACAGGGTCGATATTGAATTCAATCTTGTTCATCTTCATTTCGCTTCCATACTGATACGAAGAAATACGCTTTAAAATACCATTCGTGCTAATCACAGCATATGAGCTTTGGTAATTGGCCATGGTTTCTTGTTTTGTGGTCTTATCTTATCGCTTTATTTTTAACTAACCGCTTCGAAGCTTACAGCTTTCTAGCTTACAGCTTTCTAGCTTTCTAGCTTTCTAGCTTTCTAGCTTTCTAGCTTTCGCAATATTAATTAAAAGCATTGAGGTCTTGTCTGATTTTCTTTATCAATGCGATCGATTGTGGATTATCGCCATGGACACAAATCGTGTCGGCTTCAATAGGGAGTCGTTCACCTTCGAGCGTTGTGACTGATCCGTAATTGACGATCTGCATGACTTGGTTATAGATATCATCTTGATTGACATAAACCGAACCTTTTAAAGTTCTCGGCGCGAGCTGTCCACTGTTTAAATAAGCTCTGTCTGCGAACGCTTCAAAGAGTAGAGGCAAATCATGATCATCAGCGATGTCTAAATACTGTTGATTATCAGAAGAAGAGAGGATCATTAAAGGGATGTTGAACTCAGCAACCGCTTGAGCGACTGCGTTAAACACATCGGTGTTTGCCATCATATCGTTATAAAGGGCACCATGAGGTTTCACATACCCAACCGTAGTATGGTGATAACGACATAGGGCTTGCAGTGCGCCCACTTGATAGCAAACTAATTCGCTGATCTCGTCCATAGTGTGAGGGATTGAACGTCGCCCAAAGCCAACAAGATCTTGATAGCCGGGATGAGCTCCTATCTGAGTATGGTAGTGTTCGGCAAGCTTAATTGTTTTAGACATCACGTGGGGATCGGACGCATGAAAACCACAGGCAATGTTTGCCATGTCGACCCATTCCATGACCGACTCATCATCGCCCATCTTCCAATTGCCGAAACTTTCTCCCATGTCGCAATTAAGCAAAATCTTCGTTGTCACGTGGTGCTAATCCTTTACGTTGAGGTAAGTAATGACGGTCTTATAAATGCCATAAATAAACAGTGACCTGACTCAAACTTTCGATACCGAAAATTTACCAGTATGGCATTTCATATATAGTTGAACTATTGATTAAAGGATTAATATCTATCTGTATATTAGGTGAGCACATGATATCCCGCCAGGTTTGCTTAGGACTAGCATTAACGACACCTGTTTTTGTCTCTGCTCAAGAAAACTCTCTAGACCAGCTCATGTCGATGAGCCTTGAAGAGTTGTCTATGTTAGATGTCGAAATGGAAACGGCTTCGAAAGTAACACAAAAACTCACTGACATTCCCTCGTCGGTGTATGTGCTTTCTAATGAGAGAATTCAGCGCAGTGGCGCGAAAACCATTGCAGAGGTCCTAACACTTGTACCTGGACTCAAAGTCACCAAATTCAATGAAACCTCATGGTTTGTTTCGACGCGCGGCTTTCATGATGGGCTATATAACAAGATGCTCGTGATGATGGATGGACGAAGCTTGTTTAGCCCAGTCTATGGCGGTACGTATTGGAGCGATGTTGATTATGTACTTGCCGACATCGAACGCATCGAAGTACTAAAAGGCCCCGGCGGAACAATTTGGGGAGGCAACGCGGTTAATGGTGTTGTCAATATCATTACTAAGTCTGCCAGTGAGACGCAGGGGACTTATCTCTCAGGTGTCGCTTCTAATACTGATAACTATGAATTTAGTGTTCGTCAGGGATTAAGCCTAAACGACGGTGTGAATGCTCGTGCCTTTTATAAGTACCGAGAAGAGCCCACATATCGCACAAACGAATCTGAAAAATGGAAAGCACAAACGGCAGGGATGGTGTTTCAGCCAAGTAATGCTGAAGAAAGTTGGTCATTACGTATTGGTGGTGAGAAAAGCTTTTATGAGTCGGAGTTGTATACGTTCCAATATGATAACTCGGGATCCTTTGTCAGATCACAAGCCAACGATTTTGATAATAAGAGCCAATCTGTTTACGTCCAGTTCAACGATTCTCGCCATTTTGATGAAAATTCGACACTCTCATATTCGTTATGGGGTGAATATAATGAGGATAACGCGCCAGACGCTCCAGGAAGCTACTCAACCCTCGATTTTGACTCTACTTATATCAACCAGTTGTCGGCAAACTATCAGCTAACACTCGGTGGTGGTCTGCGATATATGTACCTTGATTTCTCCTCAAGCCAAGTTTCGGACGTTGATTGGTACAACCCTGATTACTACGGTCGAGCCTACAATATCCAATCTGCCAATGATTATATTGCGAACGCTTTTATACAGTCTCAAATTCAAATGACGGAAGCGCTGTCTATTACTCTTGGTGCCAAGGTTGAACACTTTACACAGAATGATTCAACTGAGCTTTCACCTCAACTGCGTGGTTTATATAAGTTAACTCAACGTCACTCCGTATGGGCGGGGCTTAGCCGTGCAGTTGTTGCACCATCTTATATGGATTCCAATTCCACCTATTATTTCAATAGTTACAATGCTGATTCAAACAACAGCTACTTAGATGTATATAAATCAAGCTCGAATCTTGATACAGAGAACGTCGTAACGGCGGAAATGGGTTATCGCTACTCAAACAATTCAAACTTTGAACTCGATGTAACGATTTACCTAAGTGAACATGACAACCTTCGCTTCCACAGTTATGACCCAAACGATATCCCCGCTAACCATGTCTATGTCGGGGCGTTGTCTGATGATTATAAAGCAAAAACTTATGGCTTAGAGTTAGGCGCGAGTTACCAACTCACCGCAGATCTAGCCAGTTACCTGAGTTACGCCTATACGACATTGGAAGGTGAGAATAAAGGTGATGACCCTAAATCTAGTCCTCAAACGAGTGTTTATTACGATATTGATAATGAACATTTAGCCACGGCACAGTTGATGTGGAATATCACAGAAAGTTGGCAATTCGATGTAATTGGCCAGTACATTAATGTGAATTACCCAGACTATTGGGTAGCAGGCGATGGCACTCAATATGAATGGCAGTCTTACCCACATGAAATAACCTTTGATGCGCGTCTCGCATGGAAAAAGTCGTCCGCAGCGCCTTTAATTGAAGTGGTTGTTGAAAACATAGGTAAGAGTAACGGCTATCAAGCTGAATTCACATCTCAGAAAAGCGTCAATCAAGAATCGGTGTATGTGAGGATCTCTCATGAATTCTAAATGGCTTAAGCACCGCATTAAGCTCGGTTTCTTTAAATTAGGCCTTGCCGCTTTAACGATGCTTATTATGCCTTTGAATACCTCGGCAGCTAGCTTCAAATCTTATGAAGTGAAAGCGGTGTACCTTTTTAGAATTGCGAATTTTATACGTTGGAATGATGAAAGCTCAATGAACGCTGTGAACTTTTGTGTGATTGGCGATGAAAAGATAAGCCAAGTGCTAACGTCAATTACAGAGGGGAAATCTATTCGTTCGCTCGCTATCCGAGTTCAACAGTCGATTACTTCTAAGTGTGATATTACGTATTTGTCTGACCGTAAAAATGACCAATTTCTTAGTCAAGAGCACTCCCCACATACTGTGACAATCAGTGATATCCCTAACTTTACGGACTTAGGTGGAGTCATTGAGCTCACTCACATTGATAATAAGCTCAAACCTAAGATCAATTTAGAGAATGCAAGGCGCGGTGACTACGTCATTGGCTCAAATCTGTTACGAATCGCTATAGTGGAGGGCCAATAATGTTGTCTTTCATTAATAACATATCGATTAAAAACAAGCTGATATTACCCATCATCATCTTCATCGCAGTCACTTTTGTCACGATTCAATCAGTAAATTACACTGTCACGTTTGAAAGAGAAAAAGAGAGTCTTATCCAGCGTGTTAAAGTGCTAGCACAAGGTGTTGCTTATAACCTACAAGCCGCGATTCTATTTGAAGACAAGTCATCGGCTCAGGAAATCTTGTCAGCTTTCGTAGCAGATAAAGATATTGTTAGAGTGAAGCTCTATGACATTAACGAGCAGCTTTTTGCAAGCTATCAGGTGAGCAACACTTTGGTTCCAAGGCCAAATACAGATGAATTAAACGATATCGCAGATCATCAATTTGCCATATCTGAGCATTTCATATTTTTACTCGTTCCAGTGACGCTGGATGGCGCAGTGATCGCGAACTTGAGAGTGACAATATCGAAAGAGACGTTTAATGCGATCTTAACGAATATTTTCAAGGTTGCGGTCGTCTACCTGTTGTTTCTGGTGATCTTAGGCGGAGTACTGGTCAAGTTGGTTCAACGCTTGATCATCGAACCGATGTTTGACCTCAATGAGGCGATGCAAGCCTTCGTTGAGCGTCGTTCAAAGCAGCCGAAATTGGTCGCAACGAACCGCGATGAAATCGGTGATCTGGTTCGAGCTTTCAATACCATGTTAGAAAGGCTTCAACATCGCGACAACCAAATCAATTTTACGTTAGACAAGTTACAAGAAGAAAAATCGTTCGCAAATGAGGTCATTGAAACCGTTCAGCACTCGTTGCTGGTGGTGGATGAAAAAGGGCTCATCCTTCATGCGAACGCAGCTACTCGGGATATTTTTAAATGCTCGGAAGCCTTTCTTGAGAACTTGTTGATCCAAGAGTTGATCGCGACCAAGCAAACGGGCTACTTACAAGTTGTTACTGATGCCAATATTGAACTCAATGATGAATTGCTGGAAACCACCGATCTCTTTCAATCAAAACGCTGGCTTCGTGTGAGTAGCCGTTCTTTGACAAAACACGGTCGTATTCTTTACGCAATCCAAGATGTCACAGATATAGAAACGGCCATGAGCCGCCAACGTATTGCAGCGGGTGTTTTCGAAAACAGTAAAGACGGTTTGATCGTGCTGAACTCGTCCAATGTGATAACCATGGTTAACCCGGCGATCACACAACTTCTCGGTTATCACTCTGATCTGCTGGTGGGCAAAACACCATTTGAAGTATTTTCGTGGCAGCAGTTTTCATCACTAATGCCGACAATTCGCAGTTCGTTAGAGAACTATGGTCAATGGCAAGGCGAAGTGTGGGAGAAGAGTGCGTCTGGTACGTTAGTTCCAATGTTTGTCAAAGTGAATAGAGTTGCCTCAGACAATGAGAAAGACGAATTTGATATGGTATTAACGCTGTCTGATTTGTCCAACGTTAAAGAGATGGAAAGACTCGAACACTTGGCTCATCACGATGCATTAACCGGGTTAGCGAATAGAGCGCAGCTGTATAAGGTTATGGATGATGTTGTCACGTCGAGCCACTATTCAAATCAGCATTTCGCGGTTATCTACTTGGATTTAGATGGTTTCAAAGAAGTGAATGACAGCTATGGACACGATGCAGGTGACGAAATCCTTAAAGAAGTATCAAACCGATTGTTATCTCAGGTAAGAGCGGGGGATTTGGTTGCACGTTTGTCGGGTGATGAATTTGTTCTTATTATTAAACAGACAAACAAGGTCTTGTTAGCTAAGTTAGCCGAGCGATTGTTGGATCTGATCGGGCAAGAAGTGAACTATAAACAGCGTTCACTTCATGTGGGAGCGAGCTTAGGTATCCATTTAGTTGATGGCTCAGAGCGTGATATTGACGTGATTCTAAAAGTTGCTGATGAGGCTATGTACCAAGCGAAACGCAAAGGAAAAGGCCAGTTTGTGTTCGCTCGTGAGGGTAAATAGGCTCCGGTGTTTGTGAGCCCACCCTAAGTTGTTGTATCATAAGTGATAGGTTGAATAATTTTAATTAAAAGGTCTGCTAAACATGAATGTTTTAGTTACAGGTGGCATGGGTTACATCGGCAGTCACACAAGTATCCAGATGATCAACGCAGGTATGACACCTGTACTTTTTGATAGCTTGTACAACAGCAAACCAAGCGTTTTAGAACGTATCGAAAAAGTGTCGGGCGTTCGTCCTGATTTTATTGAAGGCGACATTCGCGATAAAGCACTGCTGATTGAAACCATGAAGCAACATAACATCGAAGCTGTTATCCACTTTGCTGGTTTGAAAGCGGTTGGTGAATCCGTTGCTAAGCCTCTTGAATACTATGACAACAATGTAAATGGCTCGCTAGTTCTTGTTGATGCAATGCGTGAAGCTGGTGTGAAAACACTGGTATTTAGTTCATCAGCAACGGTATACGGCGATCCAGCCAGTGTTCCAATCACTGAAGATTTCCCGACAAGTGCAACCAACCCTTATGGCCGTAGTAAGCTAATGGTTGAAGAGTGCTTAACAGATTTCCAACAAGCGAATCCAGATTGGAGCATTACACTACTGCGTTACTTTAACCCAGTCGGTTCTCATCCAAGTGGTGAGTTAGGTGAAGACCCACAAGGTATCCCAAATAACCTAATGCCATTCGTATCTCAAGTAGCCGTAGGCCGCCGTGAATTCTTATCAGTATTTGGTAGCGACTACCCAACAAAAGACGGCACTGGCGTACGTGATTACATCCACGTCATGGATCTATCTGACGGTCATATCGCGGCACTTGAGAAAGTAGGGCGTAAAGACGGTCTTCATATCTACAATCTTGGTACAGGCAACGGTTCAAGTGTATTAGATATGGTTAAGGCGTTTGAGAAAGCGAGCGGCAAACAAGTCCCTTATCAACTGGTCGATCGTCGCCCAGGTGATATCGCAGAATGCTGGGCAGATCCGGCTAAAGCTCAGAAAGAATTGGGCTGGAATGCGACACGTACACTGACTGACATGACCGAAGATACGTGGCGCTGGCAGTCAACGAATCCTGATGGTTTCCCTGGTTGATCTAGTCGTTTCATGAATAGTTAACGTACAAAAAGATGCTTTAGGGCATCTTTTTTGATCTAAATCGAATAAAAAGTAAATTAGTGGTTAAAAAGTATCATTCTGTATTCGTTGTGTTACTATGCTCGCGAATTATATGTTTAATGTTAATTTTCTTTGGAGTTAATCATGGAACTAGGCCTAATCATCACTTTCATCATTGCTGCTGCAGTAATGGTTAAGAAAGAAATGGCAGAGAAGTAAGACGTAATTTCACTTATTCCTTTTTGATACAATTTTTAGTGAAATAGATAAAAGCCAGCATTAAGCTGGCTTTTTAGTTTCTGCTACATTAGTTTTTCTGTATCAGTTAGTTAACGAATTAGAATTCGTATTTAGCTGAAATACCGTAGTTTCTTTCCGCTTGAGAGTTCTCTTTGTAAAGCTCATCATCGCCGCGGATGTCGTTCCAACGGTAGTACTCTTCATTCGTTAAGTTAAACACGCCACCACGAATAGTCAGATCTTTTATTGGCTTGTAGTAAGCCGTCAAGTCAACAACCGTAGCACTTGGAAGCTCAGCTTGACCAGCGTTACCGCCACTTTCGTCATCGAAGTTGATGTCTGAACCAGACTTGTCAGCCGTGTAGTTTAACTTTAGGCTAGTACCCCAGTTTTGGTTTGGAGCGTCGTAGTTAAGGCCTAAAACAGCATTCCAAGGATTCACACTATTTAGTGCATTTCCGTTTCCGTCTTCACCTTCAGTGTATGATGCAACGAAGTGTGTCGAAATGCCTTCAGGCGCGCCTACCAAAACATCCCAAAGTAACGTGTTTGAGAACTCTATCCCCTTAATCGTGGCCGAATCTAAGTTAACGTTAGAATAGTGCGTTGTTCCGCCAACCTTTTTCGTAACCACTGTCTCGATAAAATCATCGTAGTCACTGTAGTAAGCCGCAATTTCAGATGATGAAGCTTGAGTATTATGACGGTAGCCCAACTCGTAAGAGATACTGGTTTCTGACTTCAGATCTGGGTTTGGATCATTTACGTAGCCGTGTCCAGGGTTGTCATACGTGTAGTACAGTTCATCGAAAGAAGGGGCTCTAAAGCCTTGGCTTATTTGGCCAAAAATAGTGCCTGTATCTGTCAGTTTGTATGTTGAACCTAAACGACCTGTTACTGCGGAATCAGAGAAGTCAGTTAACGATTCGATAGTGTTGTTACCTGGGTCCGTTGAGAAGTAATCAAAACGAACACCTGGAGTCACAACCAGCTTGTCATTCATTAGGCTAATTTCGTCTTGAACAAACAGACCGAATTTTTGCTCTTTAGCATCAGGTGTGTATACATAAAGCTGATCGGCAGTAGCTGGGTCAGAGTTGTACTCCATATTGGTGTTACTAATATCACTATGTGTATAAGTCGCACCATATACTAGGTAATGGTTGTTAATCTCTTTGTCTAGCTGCGTCTCGATCTCAAGCTTATCTTCGGTGTATTCGTAGTCTTTTGTTTGTAAGTTGTCGTTGTTAGCCGGTACCCAAGGTGGCATACCTGGACCAGCAGGTTTAAAGCGCTTCGTTACACCATTTTCTTCTTTTGAAATGTACGATACTTTGCTCGTCACGGTATCGGCAATTGCGCCATCAGCGAACCAAATGTGCTTAATAGCGAATCGATTTTGCGTTGTGTCATCAGCGCCAGTATAGCTATCGTAGCTTGAGTGGTAGATGTCAGAGTCTGAAGTATCTTTGATTAGCTCAGCTAAAAACTCGATACGATGACTTTCGTTTAATTGGTATTGCAACTTAACTAAAAGATTATCTGCTGAGGTATCTTGACCTTCAACAGCGTAGTTTTCTAAGTCGTTAGGGTTACGGAAGTTTTGCAACTCTTCGCCATCTCGGCGAGTGTAGGCTACCAATGTTTCTAGGTCACCAAATCGATTCGCTAGCGCAACATGTTCACTAAAAGAATTGTCTTCTGAAGAGTAAGACAATTTAGCTTGACCACCAAAGTCTTCACCATCCTTTAAGAAATCAGAAGGGTCTTTAGTTTCGAAAGCAACAACGCCGCCAATAGCGTCACTTCCATGTAAACTTGAAGCTGCACCTTTGATGATTTCAACGCTTTTTAACATGTCGGGATCGATTGAAATACCGCTAGAGTTAATAAATGCATAAGGACCACCATCAAATGAACCCGGTTGCGATGAACCATCAACCAAAATCTTAACGCGTTTGCCTTCCATTCCACGAATGTTGATAGTCTGTGCGCCTTGGCGAGAGCTCGAGTTCATCGTCACACCCGGAGTGTATTCGAAGATTTCGTTAACATCTTTTGCCATGTTCTCTTCGATTTGCTCGTCAGAGATGACAGTCACAGAAGCCGCAGTATTGATAAGTGTTTGATTCGTACGAGTCGAAGATACAACAACCTCGTCAAATAGGGCATAATCTTCAGCAAAGGCTGAGGTTGATGAAAGCGCTAAAACGATTGAAGCAGAGAGTAGGGATTGCTTATACATCTGATAGTTACCTTAATTCCATAGTATTATCTTGATTTGCGAAAGATAATATTGGATCTAAATGATAATTACTATTATTTGCATTTGAATTTATTTTCAATTTCGTCAGTCTAAACCTGTTTTAACCGTATAACTCGTTGTATTTTAAAAGCTTTAAACGTTCCATTTAGCTGGTGAATACTTCAATTTTTGTGATTAACCTCTCATTTATAAAGTTGGATACTGATGCATAGCCCAATAACACTTGAAGCACTACATATACTGGATGCCATCGATCGTCGTGGGAGTTTTGCGGCTGCAGCGAATGAAATGGATCGAGCACCTTCTTCATTGAGTTATCAAATCCAGAAGTTAGAACAAGACTTGGATATCATGATTTTCGACCGCTCAGGCCACCGTGCAAATTTCACAGAGGCGGGGCAGTTAATATTAGAGCAAGGTAGGATCATTCTTGGTGCCACTGAACAACTCGTTAATGATGCGAGTATTCTTGCAAATGGCTGGGAGTTGGATTTGACCATCGCCTTTGATGGTATTATTCCGATTGCTAATTTCTTCCCGCTAGTCGATGAACTAGGAAAGATCAGTAAGACACGTGTTCGTTTGCAAGAGGAAATCTTAGCGGGTTGTTGGGAATCTCTCACAGATGGTCGTGCTGACTTATTGGTATGCCCTAAGCTCGATACAATTCCAAACGATATGAAAAGTGACGTAATTGGTAAAATGGAGATGGTGTGGGTCGCGGCATCAAGCCACTATGTTCACAAGCGTTCTGGTGAATTCGATCAGAAGGCGAGAGAAAGTTACAGGGTGATTGCAATTGCAGATACAGCACGCGATCAACCCGCTTTAAGTCGTAATATCCTAGAGAAACAACCACGTTTAACGGTAACGAGCTTTCCTGCAAAAGTAGAAGCTCTGACGACGGGGTTAGGGATTGGCACCTTACCGAATGTTATTGCTAAACCACTGATCAAATCTGGCGTTCTACAGCAGATTTCGGGTACCGAGCCGCAGCCTATCGATATCGTGATGGCTTGGCGACGCAACAAAATGGGCGACGCCAAATCTTGGTGTATTCAACACCTTAAAAAAACATGGTCACTCAAATAGCGGTAACACCATATCAGCAGTACCATCTTCAAAACTGATATCTAGCTTGAAACCAAGCTTTTGAGCTAGTGTCAGCATCCCTCTATTCGTTGGCATCGTCATTCCCGACATTTGCTTGGTCTGTTTAGCACGGCAGTAATCGATAACCTTAGTCATCAGTATGCGACCTAAGCCAACACCTTTCAGGTCCGACCGTATCAGTATCGCAAACTCTGCATCCGTGTTCTCAGGGTTAATTAGTGCTCTTGATACACCGATGATCGCAGGCACACCTTGTTCCTTACGAACGACCACGAAAGCAATCTCTCTATCGAAATCGATCTGAGTAAAGTTAGCTAATGCCTCATGATTGAATTCACCGACATCACTAAAGAAGCGCTTATACAAGTCCTCTTTAGAGACTCGATTAATAAAGTCAGCGTGAAGCGGTTCATCTTCTGGAAGAATAGGGCGCAGCAGCACCTCAGTCCCATCCTTTAACTGTATTGTTTCTTCCAGCTCGACTGGGTATGGGCGAATCGCGAGTCTTTCTTGCGGGTCTCCCTCATAAGCTTTCAAGATGATATCGGCATCCAATATCGTGAACTTGTCACCATTGGCCAGTACTGGATGGATATCCAAATCGTGTATTTCAGGGCAATCGACCACCATTTGAGATATACGAACCAGCAACTCAGAGAGCCCTTCAATGTCGATCGGGTTAGGTAATTTCTGTAGGCGAATCTTGCCACTCTTTATCGCTCGAATAATCAAGTAACGAGCCAGCGTCATGTTCAGCGGTGGAAAGGCGGCGGCTGCATCAATCGATTCGTCCCACTCAGAGCCCCCTTGGCCAAGCAAAATGATAGGACCAAAGGTTTCATCGGTTGTGACTTTCACACGTAACTCTTGCCCGCCCGCAAGCTTTGCCATTCCTTGAATCAACAACCCATGAATATGCGCAGTAGGGAACGACAGTTGAGATCGATCGAGAATCGCTTGAGCCGCATTGGCAACTTCACTACTGTTTCGTAAATTGAGCATCACACCTTGCACGTCAGACTTATGTGCAATGTCTGGAGAACGGAGTTTTACTGCGACGGGATAACCAATCGTTTCAGCAATATGTACCGCTTCACTTGGGTCTGAAGCGATCCAAGTTGGCAGAACATCTAAGTTGAAGTGCTTGAAAAACTGACTGTTTTGGTGAGTATCAAGACTAACTGTATCTTTATCCAGTAGTTGGCGTTCTATCCAATTTTTCGCATCAGCCAAGTCTTCAATGTGAACTTTTTCAGCCGTCGTTGGTGTTTCCATTAGCTGGCGTTGGTTACGTCTGTACTCGACCAAGTGCATGAAGGCGACCACAGAACTTTCCGGCGTTCGATAGGTTGGAATACCCGCTTCCGTGAACAGCTTTCTCGCAGGCCTTGCTGTCAGCTCACCAGACCAATTGGTTAATATATTGAATCGCTTATGACGAGGGTGCTTCTTAATCGCTTCAATAATTCGCTCTGCCGTTTGGGCGGAGTGTGCGATAGCAGAAGGACTGTGCATGATAAGAATGGCATCGGCTTCATCCCCATCAAGCAGCGTGTTAATGGTATCAATGTAGCGCTGATCGCCCGCATCACCGACAATGTCGATAGGGTTGCTATGCGACCAACTCGATGGCAATACATTACTCAGCTTATCTAGAGTTTGCTCAGATAATTCCGCAAGCTTGCCACCACGGTCGAATAGGGTATCCACGGCCATAATTGCAGGGCCGCCGCCATTGGTCACAATAGCGAGACGTTCACCACGCAATGGCACCGAGTGAGTCAACGTTTCTACCGCGGCAAACAGTTCATGCAGATTCTTAACTCGCAGCATGCCGCTACGTCGAATTGCGGAATCATAAATGATGTCTAATGTGTCGGCACCGCCTGTGTGTGCCATGGCGGCTGCTCTGCCTTTCGCTGTTCTACCACCTTTTAACACCAGAATTCGTCTGTTACGCGAAGCCGCACGCGCCGCAGATATAAAGCGCCTCGCATCACTAATACTATCGACATAAAGCAAGATTGCTTCAGTGTGCGAATCGGTACTCAAATAATCCAATAGCTCTGAAAACTCGATGTCACTGCCATTACCTATCGAAATAAATGCAGAGAAGCCGATCTCTTTGTCGTTAGCCCAATCAAGAATTGTGGTACAAACAGCCGCAGACTGAGAAACAAAGGCGATTTTGCCGGGTAATGCCGTCACTGGAGAGAACGAGGCGTTCAAATTGAGCCAAGGGACAATAATCCCCAAGCTATTCGGGCCTAACACTCGGATATTATGTTTTTTGGCAATGGCTAGGCATCTTGAATCAAACGTTTCGCCGTTGTCGCTGTGCTGGTGCATGTCGGAAGAGAGCACAATCACTGACGCAATCCCTTTCTCGGCCAACTCTTCAAAGATACCGACATTGCGTGTCGCGTTTGTACACAAAATCGCGAGATCTGGAACGATAGGTAACGACAAAATGTTCTTATAAGAAAGTACACCGGCCACTGAATCGTATTTCGGCGTAACCGGCATCACCGCACCTTTAAAATCCCCATGCAACAAATTGTTCATAACGATATATCCGGCTCGGGTTTCTCGTTGAGAAGCACCAACAACTGCGATTGAGCGGGGTTTAAGGAGGGGATCAAGATGATTCATAGACATATCCTAGCAATGCACGTAAGTTCATCGTAACTTACTTTTGATTCACAGGTTGATGGCAAATTCACCGAATTCAGATGAATAAGCAAACACTGCATAAAGTTTGTGAAATAGGTCACCCACTAATGGTGTATAATCTCAAAGTTAACTTGATTCTAAACCGACGTATCGGCATGATTTATAGTAATTATTATTAAGGATATAGAGCTTTCCATGAAAAAATTTGCAATTGCGACTTTGCCACTGCTCTTGGCTGCATGTGTATCTGACGACTACGTGACTAATGTAACTTCAGATAGCTATCAAGAAGAGTACAAAACTGCCAAAGTTGAAGCTCCAGTTGTATCTCAATCTGAGCAAACAGGCGTTGTTGAAGAGAATGTCGTCAACGTTATCAAGACCCAACCTGTTGAACAGAAAGTGACTCAAACGACTAGGGCTAAACCCGTTGCAGTAGTAACAGGCCCAACGAAGAAACAACAAGACATGAACCAGCGTTTTGGTTACACAGTTCAAGTTGTTGCTGTTGGCAGCCAAACTAAAGTCGATTCTTTCGTGAAAATGCTACCAACGACTTCTCAACCAGTTTGGGAAAACTACAAAATGGTTAACGGCACTAAGTGGTTCACTGTCCTTTACGGTGATTACGCGACACGCTTGGAAGCTAAAAAGGCTATCTCGACTCTGCCGACCACTTTCCAAAACTTGAAGCCGTTCGTTAAGAGCATTGATGACATCAAAAACTCTGAATACCCAACGCTTAACAAGTTGAACTAAGTTTTAATTCATGAAGAGGGAGCAAATGCTCCTTCTTTTGTTTTAAGACGAACAGTTTTGTTTAATAGTTAATCGCTCGTTCTTTCGGACACAAATTTAACGTTCAAAACACTGTACCTATTTCGACTTTTGTTTATCATTGAAGTCAGTATTCCTAGTTTCAAGGACCGAATTTACCCATGAACACCACAAACATCCTTCTACTTTGCGGCGGTGGATCTTCTGAGCATGAAGTGTCTTTAGTTTCAGCCAATTACCTTTTTGAACAGCTCAATAGCGTTGCAGATTTTAACGTTGTAAGAGTTGAGATTAAAAACGAAGGCTGGTGTCTTGATTCAGGTGAATTGGTTTATCTCGATATCAACAATCAAGCTTTACGTGGCGATGAACTCGATTCAAAAGTAGATTTCATTGTGCCTTGTATTCACGGCTTCCCAGGTGAAACGGGCGACATCCAGTCACTGTTTGAACTGGCGAAAATTCCGTATCTAGGTTGTGGTTCTGAAGCAAGTAACAACAGCTTCAACAAGATCACGTCGAAGCTTTGGTATGACGCACTGGGCATTCCAAATACACCATACCTGTTCCTGTCAGACAACACAGAGCAAACTCACTCACAAGCAACTCAAGCCTTTGAAAATTGGGGTAAAGTATTTGTGAAGGCGGCTCGTCAAGGTTCATCTGTTGGCTGTTATCAAGTAAACCAAGTAGAAGATCTAAGCGAAGCAATAAACAAAGCGTTTACCTACTCAGATCAAGTACTTGTCGAGAAGTCAGTCGTTCCAAGAGAACTGGAAGTTGCTGCGTATGAACTTGACGGTAAGCTTTACATTAGCAAGCCGGGCGAGGTGATTGCACCGAATGGCGCATTCTATTCTTATGAAGAGAAATACAGTGCAGACAGCCACTCAATTACTGAAGTGGAAGCAAGTAATCTAACTGATGAACAACGTGAATTGATTGCAGACAGCGCGCGCAAAGTTTTCTCTCAAATGAAGCTTCGTCATTTATCTCGTATCGACTTCTTCTTAACACAAGATAATGAGATCTACCTGAACGAAGTGAATACGTTCCCGGGTATGACGCCGATTTCCATGTTCCCTAAAATGGTTGAACATGATGGGCCTAAATTTAGTCAGTTCTTAGAGAACTGCGTTAGAACGAGCCTTGCTTAGTTCATCTATTCACTCGTTGTTAGAGCTGAACCCAACAACGAGATGCTGACAAACTAATGCCTTGCGCTTTATGCCAAGGCATTATTGTTTTTAACTAGCCGTATTTAGAAGCCTATTTTTAAAAACAGGTGTTTAGAATGCTTGTCGTTACTGCCAGGGAAGAATCGCTTTAAACTTCATCTTTTCACGCTCTGCATTATCAAAATTGCCAACGTATTGAGCTGGCATAGCAGGGCTGAGCCAACGACCAAAATCCTGAATCTCTCTCACCTTAAGACCTTGTTTCGACAACTCTTGTGCTGCGCCAACACGAATCGAGTTCCCTGAGAAATGATGATTTTCTGCTAGCTGTAGTAAATCACTCGCTCTACGCAAGATCCGATAGATGGAAGAATCATCTAATGGCTGAAGCCCGATGTTTTCATGCTTGTCTATCGCGCGAAACACCGGTAAATCATCTTGTGTTCCAGTAAATGCAAGCCAACGCTCGAGTGCGACACTCGCAACTTGTGAAAGCTGATACACAGAATCTTTAATCGTTATCTGATAATCACTGTCAGTACTCCCAACATCACTGGTCGATAACGACTTAAGTTCTGAACGCTTTAAAGCACACTCGAACATCACGTTATAAATAGCGATATCGCGAATCTCTCTTAAGTTAGCTTTGTCATGTGAAAGCAGCGTGTTCAATTCAGTGAGGTGTGCCGACGTCATGGCGTTGGTTTGTTTAGCATCACCAGCCATTTGAGCTTGTAAGTGGAGTAGGGTAAAGCGAACTTGCCGATGCTTGATAGGGTTAGCGAAGCCGAGCACAGTGTGCAACAAACTAAGCGTTGCAGTGTAACGTTTTAACGACGCGTATTTTCTGTCATTGGCTTCAGTCTCTAAGAAGCGCCGAATTGCCGTTACAGAGGCAGGAAGAGTGTTAATGCGTTTTTTAACACAGAACGCGTGGTAGCGATTCCAATCACTGTAGATGCCCAACAGTGAATTGCGAGAATATTGGTATCCTGTTAACTCATCTATAATTTCAATCGACGCATTGCTGTTCAATTTTTCGACAAATGAATTAATTATCACAGAGTCAGATAAAATAGGGACTTTTTTTCTCAAATTACCGTACCTTAACAGGTGTTTTTGCCATATTATGCTTGATATCATTAAAAGTATACTTATGATTAATGCAGTGAAAACAAAAAGATGATCAATAGATATGGCTAATTCAATTTATCGAAGCGTCCATCTGCAATCGACGGATGCGACCAACACGGTTTGGCGTGCGAAGTTAAAAAATAATGTTATTCAGGGCAATTTAGCTGCCGTTAAGAAGAGTATTGATTGGTGGATTGAAACCGCATCGATTATTGATCCTAAAGAATTCACTGCCTTAAATAAGTCGAGGGAACTGGTGGCTCGACTGAAAACTTCAACGGCTACCAAATCAAGAATGACACCGGTGAGCCTAATGCGTGGTATTGCATGTTTAACGGTCGCCTAATTAAAGGCGGCAAAATTGCAATCCAACGTCATATAGAAGCTTACTTACTCGCAAAACAAAAAGCAGAGCAACAAAAGAAGTAAATTATGAGCCTAGTATATTCAACAGAAACAGGTCGTATCACACCTGAAGAAGAGAAAGTCCAACGTCCTAAAGGCGATGGTATTGTTCGAATCCAAAAAGAAACCAAAGGCCGTAAAGGCAAAGGCGTTTCTGTCGTAACTGGCTTAGACCTAGATGACGCTCCATTAAAACTAATGGCGGCAGAACTTAAAAAAGTGTGTGGCTGTGGTGGCTCAGTAAAAGATGGCAACATCGAAATTCAAGGTGACGCGCGTGACAAGATCAAAGCGCACCTTGAAAAGAAAGGCTTCAAAGTTAAATTCGCTGGCGGTTAATCTCTAACTAATACCAGGGTTAAAATCGAAGATTATTATCACTGGATATTAGGTATTTTATGGTAAATAGCCAATATGGTTAAATACACAGTATAAATCAGAGAATATCGACACCGAACAAAGGCAGGGCATCACACAAAGATACCTGCCTTATAAACACCAAAACCTATTTAACATAACGTACATAATGCGCAGTGGCGTGTGGTTAATTCCAAAGATAGCAATCTCATTATTTACCCTTAAACCCTTATTAAATTTGGCACCTAAGCTACGTGAGCTCACCAGTATTCTATTAAAACTCTTTTAACCTTATCATTATATGTGTGGCCATTAACTACATCATTCATGGTTCAATCATCATGCTACAAACTTTGTCGACTAGAAAACTTCGTTTCGCTTCGTCCAACTTTCAACTGTATGTTTATCTGTTTGTACTAACTCTTAGCAGCGCTGTGCGTAAATCTTGTTGGCATTGTTGCTGTTTGCTTTTCAGATTTCACACACGCGACCGCGTTTCTTATTA
This sequence comes from Vibrio sp. QJM3NY_15, assembly GCF_057785995.1. Classification (NCBI taxonomy): domain Bacteria; kingdom Pseudomonadati; phylum Pseudomonadota; class Gammaproteobacteria; order Vibrionales; family Vibrionaceae; genus Vibrio; species Vibrio sp. QJM3NY_15. Next base: position 1,631,630 of record NZ_CM173518.1, on the reverse strand, counting down.
ACTCCACACGTTGAATTCTGTTTTGTGTTATCCACTAAGCCAGTTAAGTTTTATCACACGAGCTCATCTATTTAATTTTTTGAGAAAGAATTATATCCATTACCCCCTCTTATAACAGTGGTTTAAATCATTAACAGTAAAACAGGGGGCTTAAAATGTAGAAAGGACTACTTTCCGAAGAAAATAGCGCTTTATCTGTGAATTATCGCACCATGGCGCGCATGCCTAGCGTATCGACCACAACAACACCCACCTTCAGGATAACCTACAGTGCGTTAAAGCTTATTCGACGTATGGCGCGTAATTGGCAATGAAAGACAAGATGAGTGCTACGAAAGATTAAATAGCTAACAAAGTGTTTCGATAAAACTGAGTCCCAAAAGTGACACTGCAACATAACTGCCCTCCACTTTAATTGATGAACAGTAAACAGTGGCCTCGTGTCTCGTCATAAAGCTCGCACACACCGCTCTGATTACACAAACCGAGCCACTTTAAATTTAACTGTATAAATATACAGTTAAATTATTACCCCCGTAAAAACCGCACTTATTGAGCAAATAACATTCAGAATCAAGGGTCTGCGTTCAACTTTTAAACTTGAATTTGGTCTAATGGTGCGCTTTCCTGTATAACCGTCAATTCTGGGTCAGTTTTAGGTATAGCTATTTTATCAATGCTAATACTCTAATCTTCGATTGCGCCAACTCTAAGGCATTGCGCATTACATTCGAATCACGTGTACGGGTTAGTATCATGAGCGACAAAGCATTCCGAAAACTCAACATATTCCTTTCGATTTTTTGCCTAGCAATCACGCTAGTGTCGTTGATCTCATTTAATACGCTCATGGATAAGAGCTACGTTATTACACCAGACAAATACCCTACACGCGTTAACACAGACAGAGACCACGACGGTGGCACCGTAGGCTTATTACATAAGACAGAAGATGGAATTGAGTTACAGTGTGACTTTGAGCGAACCTATAGCTTGCCCTTCTGTGAAATTGAATTCGTTATATCGACACAAGGTAAAGGGCTCGATCTCTCTACGTTCGATTCGGTCACCATTAATATGGATTACCAAGGCCAAGAAGACCCAAGGTTTCGCTTCTACATTCGTAATTACGACAAGAATTACAGCGTGAAAGGCGATGCTATGTCGAACAAGTTCAATCGATTAGATTTCTCGTTACCAGATAAAAACAACATTGATTTAAATTACTTCAATGTCCCTTTTTGGTGGATTGACCATTACAATCAACCTATTACGAGTAGCGCGGTAGACATTACAAACGCAGTCTCTGTTGAGCTCGGGCTTGGAGCGAGCACGCTTGATGGGCATCATTCACTAAAGATCTCGAGCATTGTTTTCCACGGTAAAATCATCAGTAAAGCTTTGTTAGGTGAGCTTTTGGTTGGATTATGGGTGACGTATGCCATCTATTATATAGGTTGCGCATTACATATCGCACAGCGAAGTAAAACGCGTGCAGCAGAACAACAACGCTATTTAACCCAAGAAATTGAAGAGCTAAAGGTAAAGGCCACAACCGATCCGTTGACCGGATGTAGGAACCGAACCGAGGCTTTAGATACTTTCTATGATTTCGAATGGCTGGTGCAACAAGGAAAAACCATTCACATCGCGCTGTTTGATTTAGACCATTTTAAGCAGATCAATGATCAACATGGCCATGAAGTGGGTGATAAAGTACTTATTCAGTTTGTCGCAACAGCGAACGAGAGCCTTGGTGAGCAGTACTTGCTTTATCGCTGGGGTGGTGAGGAGTTTCTACTCGTTTGCCTAGAACAAACTGCGCTACAGTGTAACGAATCTATCGATAATTTTTACCTAGCAATGGACCAAAGCACTTGGCCTAAAGCGCTTAAAGTCACGGCTTCGACCGGAGTAACGCAGCTTAAGGAGCATGAATCGATACGTGCTGCCATCAAACGTGCAGACAAAGCACTCTACCAAGCGAAAGACAACGGACGAAACCAAGTCGCTACATTTTATTAAGGCTCGCTAGACTGGACTACAGTTATACATTCAAGTCTCTGCTAATAGTCAATCAACGCAATCAATACCCTGTCGATATCGTCTCTCCACTAAGCAGCCGTTAGGTTTTTAACCGCAGACAAAATAAGCTCATAAGCTTTGTTGTCTCCTCAGAATTCTAATCGATTTGGACATCTCTAAGCGCGTTCGCATCACCTGTAACAACACCACCTTCAATAACGTCATCAATGGCATTCTCATGTTGATACGTATCGTTCCTTAACCGCTCTATAAACAGCTCTTCCTTACGCCTCTAGCTTCTGAACACTTGTATCAAAATGCACATATTTAGCGAGTAAAGCGTGCTCTAAGCGGTGGCATTCACTCGCGGTATCGGCTTTGAACATCACCGTCGTCACTTACCTCGCACTGTTCTTAGATGAAATCCTCATTTGTCTGCTTCTGAACATTCATGCACTCGTATCCGTTAAAAACAGAAGTCACAACGTCACTAGCCTTAAAAAACGCCATATATTGAACCACTTAGGCATGGTGACATAAATACTGACACCCAAAATGGCAATTGGTTTACTTTCAGATCTTGCTGTAATTTAATTACAAATAGAAGCCAAGAAAAGCCTATGAAGTGGATTAATCCACTGTAACTTATTGAATAAGCTAAATTTAAGGGTTTTGGTTAGGTCGGAATTTAGGGTAACTAAAGAGTGGGTATGTACGAGATAATATACTAGAGGATAAGATATTTAGTTATAGTGCACTAAGGTGTTAAAAAAGAAGGGCTGATGCCCTACTCTTCTTTATTACTCATTTCTTCACGAATTTGCTCAGCAACGATTTTGATAGCTTGTGCTGTGCTGATGCCCTGTGTCATCATTTCTTGAATTCGTTCAACAGCTTTCTGTTGTTCTTCGTGAGAAAGGGTTGGTAAGTCGTTTAGCATGCTCTGCTCCTCTATTTAGGAGCAGAACTATATAAGGACTGTTAGTAACTAGCAAGGAAATTGATTGAAGCGCCCATTGCATTTTCGTTCGTGTAGTTAGCACTTAGATCTAACTGGAACAAGTTGAGTGGCGAAATACCAATACCGGCTGTGACTGTTCCTTCTGAATCAGAGTAAGCCAGGTTCTTGTAGTACCCTCCCCTTAACTTAAGCTGACGTAGAAGATCGACTTCCGTACCAACACGAATCATCTGTTCGTTGTCTTCGAACGAAGTAAACTTTTCAGCTTCATTCAAATCGTAATCGACACTCAACGTAAAGTAGTCAGACACGATACCTGCACCAACGGTGTAAACCGGCTCAAGTTGGTAAGTGTATTTACCGCCGACTTGGTGTGTCGCACTACTTGTGCTGCTGGTTAGCGTTCTCGTCGTATCTTTGGTTTCGATGTCTCTAGAGATCAAGTTCGTTGCTGCAACACCGACTCGGAATGGACCGAAGAACCAAAGTGCACCTGCATCCATGTTGAAGGCTGTTTCACCATCACTGTTTTCTCTAACATCAGATAAGTCGTAATCATTAACTGAAGCAACGTAGTTATATGTATAAATGCGTTGGATCTTAGGTGTGATACCAAATGAGATGTGTTGACCCATAAAGGTTTGGTATTTTGCTAGAGAAAGTCCAACCTCAGCGACTCCGATAGAAACAGCTTCAACGGTAGACAGTTCCACTTTGTCTTCATCTGAACCTGTTGTGTAAACGTTAGGTGTCGCAAATGATTCGGTGTAGGCTTTCGCGAAAAGGTTTGCAGCAACAAACTGGTTAGGAAGTGCGAACGCAACAACACCACCCAATTCAACGTTGGCTTGATTGCCATCCAGTTTATTCAGTGCGGCGTCTAAGTCTGCAGTGTTTGATGCATCAACGACACTATCGATGTTCGACTTCATGTCGTTAGGGTCGTTATAGCTACCACCAAAACTTGGCGTGATCATTCCCATATCATCGTTACGACGATAAATAGCAACCAATGCTGGGTTATAGAATGGAGCGGTTAAGAAGTTTGCAGAAACAACACCAACACCACCCATCGCATCACCACGCGCTTCAATGGCGTAGTTTGCTGCTGAAAGAGGAAGACTGGCGAATGCAATTGACGTTGCGAGTAGTTTAGTAGTTTTTTTCATGCCGTTTATCTTTGTTAGATCCCTTACATAGTTAACGGCACAATTTTAAATTACTTTAACTCTTCTTCGCTAGAAATATCATAAGTTTTACTGATAGTTTGTGCTTGTTCTATCGCTATGTCACCTTGCCAGCGCGAATGTATCATCGAAACGGCCAAAACGTAGCGATCATTAGGAACTTCTTCAGCACTTAAACTGATGGGATAATCTGACTCGTAGCTTTTGCCCCATACCTGCTCATAGTGTTCGTCGATGTAATCGTACAAACCAACGTCTAACTTTGGTAACGGACAATATGGGTTAAGAAGCTCTTTTTTGTCGATTCTCCAGGTGTCTTTAGATGCCCAACGTACTTGTTGTCGCATCGTAATTTCACCAAGAATGATCCAAGTACTCCAAGCTACGCCGCCTTCAGTTTTCACATTTAAACGGTATAAACCAGAGTCCAATTGAGAAGGCAGGTTGTAGCGTTGCTTATAAAGAATGACAGAAGCGTTATTCACGACTTCTTTATCTTTCGTGAGTTCGCTATCTGATGAGACAACTTTATCAACCCATTTCTCGAAGGTGATGTCTTGGATGCTCTCTTCGGACTCAACTTCGATCACAACTCTAAATGTATCTCGTCCAGGGCTTTGAATAGTGTGTCTTTTGACGACCAGCGAATTAATCCATTCCGGTAAGGTCTTTTTGGTGAGGGTTTTTCCACAATCCTTATTTAACGCTTGGTCAAATAATTCATTGAGGTGATCTTCTCTTACTTGAGAAGAGTTAATTTGCCAAACTTCCACTAATGAATCAAACATCTGGGATAAATCGTTATCCAGCAGATGTTTGTGCACTTGGGTCAGAGTATCACTATTCTTAAACCAATCGGCCGCTTGTGCCGGGCTAACGACACTTGCTAACGCTAATAGTGGAAGTAAGGCTTTTTTCATTACGCTTTCATCTTATAACCAACGCCACGAAGCGTTTCGATCTCAAGACCTGGTAATTTCTGTCTTAGTTGAAGAACGTGTGTATCTACGGTACGTGTTGTTGGGAAATGGTTATAACCCCATACGTGGTCAAGCAATTCATCACGTGTGAATACGCGACCCAAGTTGCTTGCCAAGAACAAGAGTAGATCAAATTCAGTACGTGTTAGCGTGACTTCAAGCTCGTTAAAAAACACTTCGCGAGTAGCTTTGTCGATAACAAGGTTCTGAGCCATCACTTTTGATGCATCTTGCTCTTCAGCATCTGGCAGGCGTAATTGCGCACGGATTCGAGCGAACAGTTCCGCTTCTGCGAAAGGCTTCGTTAGGTAGTCGTTTGCACCTGAATCTAGGCCTGCGACTTTGTCTTTTACTGTCACAAGTGCCGTCAGCAAAATAACAGGAATGTCTTTCTTCTTCTTCCAAGCTGGTAGTGAATCTACTGAGTCACCGTCTGGCAGTTGGCGATCTAGAATCACTAAATCCGCTTGCTCCCAGTAGCCTTCAACTTCAGAGATTAACTCTGCATGCAAACATTCATATCCAGCTTGCTCAAGGCTAACTAATAAACCGTCAGCTAAATTCTTATCATCTTCAACGAGAAGCAATGTCTGTTTCACAAGGTATCTCCAAAATAAATGTTGTTGGGGGGCCTATCAGCGTCATGTGACCGCCCATTTTTCCGACCATAGATTCCACTATCGTCAGACCTAAACCTAGTCCACTTTTACTTACAAATGGCTTTCTTAGTTGCCCCCAATCTTTACGGGACAAGTCTCCATTATCTATAACTTTGAATGTCAGCTTCTTGTCAGAAGTATTCAGTTCTAGTATCACTGGAGCCACGCCGTATTTCACGGCGTTTCTGATCAGGTTATCGATACACGTACCTAACCAATATACGTTCAATTTTGCAGCAATGTCTTTGTTTACTCGGAGTTCGATACCCGGAGCAAAATCTTCTTCGACTTTATACTCAAGCCATTCTTGTACACTCGGCACCCACTCTGTGGCCAGCGGTTGATTATCCGACTGTAGGTAATCTTTACTCGCTTCGGCTAACTGCCTTAAACGACGTGTGTCTTCACAAAGTCGACGGAATTCATCATATACCGTTTCTGGTAAGTGTTCGAATTCACGTCTAAAGCCTTCAACCGTTAGAGATAAGCTCGCGATCGGTGTTCTGAGTTCATGAGTCAAAATCTGAAGGACAAGCATTCGACTTTTCATCTCTTGCTTCTTGCTGTTCCAACGATATATAGCCCAGCCCACCACAAGCATGATATTGGCAAACACCAGTATGAACATCGCGACTTGTAGAAGTTCCGAGTGATCCTCTATCTCCCAACACACGTTACCGCGTTGGACGAAACAGCTGTTACCTTCGGAAGATAAACTGAGTGATAAACCCGCTTGTGTTGCGTTTTCAGACCAAACCGGTTCTTTGTATAAATAGTACCTGTCGCCGCGTTTAACCCACATTTCGTCAAGCTCGACAAACATGCTCGCACCAGCCAATAGTGCAGTAATCGCTTCACTGTCCATATCCTGCAAGCGAGATAACAGTTCATCATGCTCAACGTTTGGACGCTCTTGAATGTGCATAAAGCGCTTTAAGGAGTCGAACTTATCAGGGTACTTTTCAACGTAACGCGCGGCATAAGAACCACCACCTGGGTGGATAAGCCCGCTACGACTAAACCAACGGTCAGAAAGCTTGGTTCCTTTACACATTGCGCGAGTAAACACCAAAGGCTCGGTGATTAAAGGGCTAAGTGGTAATTTTCCGCTACACGTCTTAGATAACTGGTAAAGGCGTTGAATATCTTTTAATGGGTACTCTGCTGTTTGTGGCAGCATTGAAGACGGCATAATCAAACGAGTTGGGTAATCCGCCTGAAGCAATCGAATATCATAAGACTCGATGGCCGTTTGATGATCAAACAACTTAGTAAAGTGATCGATACGCTCAGGCAAAGAATCAGCAAACGCATTTGCTGAAACGACTAACGAAGCGATGAACAGAGTATATATTCTTTTGATGATCACAAACCAAGCGCAAATTCATACAGATCAATCAAATATATACCATTCGCTATCAAAGATAAATTTTTAACCGCATGAAAAGTGGTGTGTATTTAAAGAGAAAACGATTACGCGTCTTAATCAACAGCTTCGCTAATCAATTTACCCGTGAATGCCCTGCTCTTATTGCTAATACAAGAAATGCACCTACATGCACAATAAGTTCTAAGATTCTAAGATTCTAAGATTCTAAGATTCTAAGATTCTAAGATTCTAAGATTCTAAGATTCTAAACAGCTTAGTTCACTAGAATCAAAAAAAGGAGCTCATATGAGCTCCTTAGTTTTACTGCAGAATAGTTGCGGTTTATAGATGTTCTAGAATGCTTAAGCAGCTTTTCTTCGCATCACCGAACAACATCTGAGTATTCTCTTTAAAGAACAATGGGTTTTGCACACCAGCATAACCTGTATTCATAGAGCGTTTGAACACGATAACGTTTTGAGCGTTCCAAACTTCAAGTACTGGCATGCCAGCGATTGGGCTGTTTGGATCTTCCAATGCCGCAGGGTTCACGGTGTCATTCGCACCAATAACCAATACAGTATCTGTCTCATTGAAGTCATCATTGATTTCGTCCATTTCAAGAACGACATCATAAGGCACTTTCGCTTCAGCAAGCAGTACGTTCATGTGACCCGGTAATCGACCAGCAACTGGGTGGATACCAAATCTAACGTTAATGCCTTGAGCTCTTAGTTTTTCAGTGATTTCATGCACTGGGTATTGAGCTTGAGCTACTGCCATGCCGTATCCTGGAGTGATGATAACTGACTTAGAATTTTTCAACATGTCAGCCACATCTTCAGCTGATGTTTCGCGGTGTTCACCCTGCTCTTCATCACCATCAGACACAACCACTTCTTGGCCAAATCCACCAGCAATAACGCTAATGAACGAGCGGTTCATTGCCTTACACATGATGTAAGACAGAATCGCACCTGACGAACCAACCAATGCACCGGTTACGATCAACAGGTCGTTTGCAAGCATGAAACCTGCTGCCGCTGCTGCCCAACCAGAGTAAGAGTTCAGCATTGATACAACCACTGGCATATCTGCACCACCAATCGATGCCACCAAGTGGTAACCGAAAGCAAATGCGATAAGCGTCATCAGCATAAGAGCAAACATGCTGCCATCAACTTTAACGAACATAATCATTAGCAATGTAGAAGCAACGATAGCCGCGAGATTCCACTTGTGCTTATGAGGGATGTTCAATGCAGACGATGAAATCGTGCCACGAAGCTTACCAAACGCAACAATAGAGCCAGTGAACGTAACCGCACCGATAAACACGCCAAGGAAAACTTCAACAAGGTGGATAACGTGTTCTGCATGCGTTGCCGCTTCTGGTGCGTCAATGTAGCTGTTGTAACCAACAAGTACGGCAGCCATACCTACGAAGCTGTGCAAAATGGCCACCAGCTCAGGCATTTCTGTCATTTCTACTTTCTTCGCGTAGTGGATACCAATACCACCACCGATCACCATAGCAATGATGATCCACACAATACCTGCAGAGTGAGGGCCAAAGATCGTTGCGATCAATGCGATTGCCATACCAGTGATACCGTAATAGTTACCTGCGCGAGCAGATTCCTGTTTCGATAGTCCGGCTAAGCTCATAATAAAGAATACAGCAGCGATGATATAAGCTGCTTGTACTAATCCTTCAGACATCTGCTACTCCTTAGTCTTTACGGAACATTTCAAGCATACGTTTGGTCACGGTAAAGCCACCAAAGATATTGATACTTGCAATTAATACGGCGATAAATGATAAGAACGTGACAACGCCACTTCCTTGTCCGATTTGCAACAACGCGCCCACAACAATGATCCCTGAGATTGCGTTTGTTACTGACATCAGAGGTGTATGCAGAGAATGGCTGACATTCCAAACTACGTAATAACCCACCACACAAGCGAGAACAAAAACGGTAAAGTGAGATAAGAACGCAGCAGGAGCAACCGAAGCTATCCAAGCAAAGGCGCCAACCGCCACTGCCATACCCGCCGCTTTCTTAACAGGAGAAACAGGTTCTTGAACTTTTGGTTGTGGCTTAACAGCTTGAGGTTTCGCTTGTTGAGGTTGCGCTGAAACTTGAATCGGTGGAGCTGGCCAAGTGACTTCACCCGCTTTAACCACGGTAACACCACGAATCACAACATCTTCAAAGTCAATGTCGATATTGCCGTCTTTCTCTTTGCAAAGCAGTTTCAGCAAGTTAACCAAGTTAGTTGCGTACAGTTGAGACGACTGAGTCGGCAAGCGACCTACCATGTCGGTATAACCCACAACTTTTACGCCATTAGCGGTTGTTATAACTTTATCAGCAACGGTATATTCACAGTTACCACCATTGGCCGCTGCAAGGTCCACAATCACGCTACCCGCGCTCATGCTATCTACCATTTCTTTTGTGATTAGCTTAGGCGCAGGACGCCCTGGAATCAGTGCGGTCGTAATGATGATATCAACGTCTTTCGCTTGAGCCGCGTAAAGCTCTTCTGCTTTCTTGTTGAACGCGTCAGACATCTCTTTTGCGTAGCCATCACCAGCGCTGGTATCTTCTTTGAAATCGACTTCCAAGAATTCAGCGCCCATAGACTCGACTTGCTCTTTTACTTCAGGACGAACATCGAAAGAGCGAACAATCGCACCTAAGCTACCCGCAGCGCCGATAGCCGCAAGGCCAGCAACACCCGCACCAGCAACCAATACTTTCGCTGGCGGAACCTTACCTGCAGCCGTAATTTGACCTGTAAAGAAACGACCAAACTCATGAGCGGCTTCAACAACAGCACGGTAACCCGCAATGTTTGCCATAGAGCTCAATGCATCCAAAGCTTGAGCTCTAGAAATACGTGGTACCGAGTCCATTGCCATCACATTAATATTACGGCTAGAAAGCTGTTCCATTAATTCTGGGTTTTGGGCAGGCCAAATAAAGCTGACCAGTGTTGCGCCATCTTTAAGTAACTCGATTTCATTTTTAGACTCGTCAACGATGGGAGCGTTAACTTTAAAGATAATATCGGATTTCCAAGCTTCATCTGCGGTTACAACTTTTGCTCCAGCTTGTTCATAAGCTGTATCATCAAAACTTGCTAACGCACCTGCTTGTGATTCAACACAAACTTCAAATCCTAATTTTAGAAGCTGTTCTACCGATTTCGGCGATGCAGCGACTCGCGTTTCACCTGCGAGTGTTTCTCTTGGTACACCAATTTGCATAGCGATTCCTTGACTATTGGCACAATGACTTATTCGTTTGTATCTAACGACAACTAATACTTCAAGCGTTTTGTTCAAAGAACAGGAAAAGTTATTACTTATAACGATTTGGATGGATTTTGAGCACTTAATTTAGATAAATGACGGGCCTCTCGAATAAAGAGGTCAAACCACTTCCCAATAATCCTTTTAATAACAACCTACTAGCTGTTCTTTATCCCTAAAACTAAAAAGAGCTTTCAGCATATACACTGAAAGCTCTCCAAATTATGACCAACATCAACTCTAACCCTAATTGGTTAGCTAAATATACTGTCGCCCATTTGGTCGATGAACATTTGCGATTTTTTAAGCATCAATTCATCGGCGTCTTGTTTGTTTGAAACAACATCAGAACGAATAAAGCGATGAGTTTTAATTTCACCGTCGATTTCTTTCTCGATACGACCAGCCACACGGTACTGACCAGATTCTGCAATGGCGTCTTGATAGATATTGAAGCCTTTGTATTCCACTGGCTCAATCTCTACTTTTTGTTCGGTTTTTTCTTTGCCACCAAATAATCTAGAAAAGAATCCCACGTTTTTTACTCCTTAAATGACCGTACTGACACTAAACTATCACGACTGTTTAGTGTTCAACAATGGCTTTTCATACCATTGCAATTCTACGTCATCGTCAAAATTGTGTTGACTAAATATAACGGGCACATTGTCCGTTCGATCTCGTCTTCGATCCTCAATAATCATGCTTTCTGCGTTTTTGACTGCGATCTCACTATTTCTTTTATAGAGCACCAATTTGTCTTCCGGTAATGCCGAAAGAAAATCAATATCAAAACGGATATAGATAGGTTTCAGTTGGCCCAACGCAAGACAAGCAAGATCGGCAAGTTGCTCGCTTGTATAACTCGACACATACTCCTCGGTAGCCAGTACATGACCAACAAGCGTTTCCATATAATTGTGTACATCCACACTGATTTGCATACTACACCTCCATTTGTAGCTATCACGACAGATCGTGTTCTAGCCTGATTGGCAACGACCTACATATTGTTACCTTACTATACCCTACTCATTACTACAGATTTACTAACTGCATGTTAACTAACTATAACGACTAATTAATTTCTCATATATACTATGTAGTTCGTTCTATGGTTAATAGCAACTCAAATACATATAAAAAGAGTTGCACCAATAGCAACCTATGACTATGTTTTTGCTCTGATTTACGCAAAAAGCTTGGCAATCGCTTGTTTAACCGTATCCTACGTATAAAATTAAATTATAAGATCATCAGTACACTTAGGCTCACCACATAAATGGCATCTTCTTTTGTAACGTCGAGCATGTTTCGATTTTGCTTTCCCTTACTTCTATTAGCAATGTTACTCGTAGGTATGAACAACGTCATTCTCGTGACCGATTCAAACTTAGGGTTTGCTAGCAACCTTCCGTATATTTTATTGAGCGTTGCCGTTTTGCTGTGTCACACATTCAGGCAAGGTCGTATGGCTATGGTGTCTCTCACCATGCTCGTTGCCTATTTTATCATCCAAGTCCGCTTACAAACCCCATTAAACACTGGAACCACATTATTGGAGCTGTCTCTTCTGGCCGCTTTAGTGCCGGTTACTTGCTTATTGGTGTATGCCTTCCCCGATAACGGGGTTAACTCAAAGTCCATGTTCCTTTACGCCTTGGTTGTGGTGTTATTCATGGTTTGGGCGCAACTGATTGTGTCTCACTTCCATGCCGGAGGTTTTGAATCATGGAGTGAAGGCATTCTCTTTACCGTTAGAGACTTTTCTAAATTGCCTTTTATTCTGGTGCTCTATAGCCTTTGTTTACTGGGCCTAACGTCGATTTTGGTTTTGGTTTATAACCGCTCTATCGATGTCGTTGTTTACAGCGCGATTTTGTTGTCTTCGAGTACCTTCATATTCTTTGATATCCAATACATCTCAAGCACCATGTTCTCTTTGTCAGGCATATTGATTATCGTCTATGTGATGTCCGCTAGCCACGATATGGCGTTTAATGACCAACTGACTAACATCCCTGGCAGACATGCATTAGAAGTCGATATGAAACACCTAGGCCGTAAATATTCGATGGCGATGGTCGATATCGATCACTTCAAAAAATTCAATGATACCTATGGCCATGACATTGGCGACGATGTGTTAAAGCTAGTAGCGCGTATATTAAGAGAAACTACAGGTGGCGCGAAAGCTTATCGTTATGGTGGTGAAGAGTTCACGATCATTTTCAAAGGTAAGAACACTGAGCAAGTCAAAGAGCATCTTCAAGTTCTAATTTCTGAAATCCAGAATTACGATATGATCATTCGTAATACTCACGACCGCCCTGATGATCATGAAGTGGGCATGCAAAAGCGCGGCAAGAATGGCAAGCCGACTAAAGTAGTCAATGTCACGGTGAGTATTGGCCTGTCTGACAGTACAACCACCAAACAGCCTGAAGAAGTGTTGAAGCTTGCCGATAATGCACTTTACAAAGCGAAAGAAACTGGCCGAAATAAACTGTGCGTTCACAGTTAGGCGATATAGCTAGAAGCTTTAAGGGCTATAGTTAGAAACTTAATCGCTGTAGCGACAAACGAGCCTCTGGAAGAAGCGTTGTATCTTAGTAGGAGCTTTAGCCGCTATAGCGAAAAACAAGTCATTAGAAGAGAGCTTATATCCAAATAGAAGCTAAATCTTGGTGAAGCTTAATCTTGGTTGAAGAAGATAACCAAGCTCCCGCCTTTCAAGCTGCTACCGTAATTGATCGTAAACCCGATGCCTACATTATCGACCCAATCGTTAAATAGGTTCGGGTTAAGTAACCAGCCTACGCTGCCCTCGTAATATGACGTTGTCCCCATAGGCGCTACAGTATCGCCCCCAATATCAATTCGTCTGATACTGGAGTACATCGATGTGATGTTTTTGTCCCAACGTACTAAATCATAAAAGATCTTTGCTTCATTGGCGATATACCAACCTTCTGGGTGGCCAATGTTACCGTTATTGGCTTCTCCCCAACCCACACCATTAAAATAATGCCAACTGGTACTGAGTTTGTATTTACCCCAGTTATTCTTGTCTTCATAGATCAATTTAATCTTGGGCTCTATGATGTAAGCCCAAGCGTCAGTATTGAGATACAACCCATCAAGCTGTTCGGCAACAGGTTTAAGTATGTTCGCACGATACTCAAAATCATTCCGATAGTAAGAGATATGGTTACCAATCGCTGAATGAAAACTCCAGTACTCATCCAACTGAGACACGTTTGCAAACTCAACATAGCCCGATATCACAGTCTCTTTCTGAAAATCAGACACAGTTTCTGATGCATATTGAACGTCTTTCTCAGTGCGTAATGCTGATAAGCGCAGCGTCACCTCTTGATGGTTATCTTCGATATAAGCTGGTAGCTCAAACGTATAAGGAAGGCTAAGCGAGGTTATGTTTTTCCGACGACTTACGGAATCATTCGAACCAATGTCTTCATTGTCTAAACGAAACACTTTATTAGGGTCAAAGTTGTTGATACCGAATGTAAAAACATCAGTGTCGTTAAGAAGTACACTGGTTGCAAAGTTCTGCTCTATATCCTTACGGACAAGATCAGACAACTGGTTCGCTTGAACATTGGTAGGAACCGCAAAGTAGAATACAGGGACAATCAGTGTCCAACATGTATTAGCCATAGAAAATGACTTTGAATATGGCATTTCTCTTATCACTTAAAGCACTTCCAAGCTCAAACGCTAATAGAAGTATAAATTCAAATATCCGGAAGAGCTCGCCAACTAGCCTGCAAGCTCCAAAATACTGCGCTGTATAAAGGTATTTCTACCACTTTGTTTTGCTTGATAAAGCGCTTGGTCGACTTTTTCATAAATTGAAGCGGTCGATTCTCCGCCTGCAGGCACGAATGAGAGCACGCCTTGTGACGCTGTCACTCTATCTGATACGTTTGAGTGGTCGTGGGCATAGTTCATGTCATGCAATGCTTCTTTTATTCGAGTCGCATGTAATTTAGCCGCTGCGCTATCCGTGTCACTTAAGACCAGAACAAACTCTTCACCGCCATAACGGCCAACAAACTCTCCAGCTCGAACAAACAGCTGTTTCAAGGTGCTAGCAAGCCCTTGTAGGCACTTATCCCCTTGAATATGTCCGTAATTATCGTTGTAAGGCTTAAAAAAGTCTACATCTAGAAGTATCACGGTCATGGGTATATTACGTCGTCCGTGCCACGCAATGCTCTCTTCAAGCTTAGTATCCATATATCGACGGTTATACAATTTTGTTAAGCCATCTTCATTAGCTTGCTGTTGCAGTAGTATGTTCAATTCTTCAAGTTTGGCGGTGCTTTGTTTTAACTCTCGCCTCATATGCGCAATACGCTGCATCGCGATAAGTTTTGAATTCAGCACCACTTTGTTAACCGGTTTGATGAGGTAATCATCACCACCTGCATCAATCGCCTTCGCGATCATTTCAGGTTCTTCATGACCACTCAGAAATATGATGGGAACCCATTCGGGGAATTGTCTACGAACCTCGTTAGCGACCTCAAAACCATCCATGTCTGGCATGCTGATATCAAGTAATACGAGTTCAGGATCAAAATCAGAATAGATGTTTAGAGCTTCTTTACCGCTACCTACCGCTTCCACAATATGTCCCAATTGCTTAAGTCGAATAGCAAGTTGCATCCTGTCTAGTTGAACATCATCAACCAGCAATATGCGCATCGAAGATCCCTTTTCTATCATCACATCACCTTTATCTAGCGTTGAATATTGAAAGTAGCTCAATTTTGGGCTTAATTCATGCCCTAATCTCTATATTATATTGACTTTTTTACAGATCTTTTTAGCATTGTTTCTTTTTAAAGAGAAATACTATGTCAGACGCTACAAACAACGAAGTACAAGAAATCGATTTAACCACTATCTCACCAGAGCTTCGCCAAGTTATCGAATTTGATGAAGTGCCTAAAGAGATGCACAACATGGTTACTTCTATTCACGAGGTGTCTGAAGAAGCAGTGCGTGAAACTTGGAGCAGCCTTCCAGCAAGCGCACAAAATGTTTTGGACAACTTTGAGCAATTCCACGCTCTAATCTCTGTTAGCCAAGCTTTCGCTGGCGTTAACATGATGGAAGAGTTCCCTACTCTTAAACTTCCAGAAGGCATGTCTGATGAAGAAAAAGAAGAGTACCGAGCTCAACTGCTTGACCAAATTTTACATAACTGTGTAAAAGATATGGCTAAGCAAATCAAGAAAGCACGCCGTGATGCTATCTTGAAGCGTGATTTTAAAGAAGTTTTCATCCGATAAGCCATTCATCTCACCTAAATTTAGGTTGAGTGCTTAATGAAAACTTAATGATTAAGCCGTATGTTACTTCAAACATGCGGCTTTTTTGTGCCTGCTGCTTTGTCTGTTCGTTGCTTAATTTCGTCGTTCGTCGCGTTCTTGCGCTGATGCAGAATTTGTCATTGCAGCTCTTGTCACTCTTACAGTTAGAGCAAACAATATGCCTTAGCACTCATACAGTGTGACGCAAAACTGGCAGTTATACCGTATAAAAATGACGCATGTATCCATTCATGGAATCAAGATCAACATTCATATCGCTGACTAGTATTCATATTGCAGACTAACAGTAAACATCGCTGAAAAGCTTTAAACATAGAAAAGACAATGGGCGAACTTATCTAACTCATTGCCTCAAAGGGCGCATCTGAATCAGTGCGTAACGGCAATATCTCGTTGAGCAACACTCACACCTTTAATTTGAGCGTAAACTTGCTGACCGATTTCTAAACTCAACTCATCCAACGCCCATAAAGTTATAGTCGCCCACAAGTAACAACCAGGCTCCAGCTCCAGCTCTACCGCAACACTCTGCTTATTTGAGCCTTGCTGGTGCGTCTCTACGCTTTTAATGGTAACAGGAAGGATATTACGTATCGAAGTGCCTTGCGGCTGTTCTAGCGTGATAGAGACATCATTTGCCCTAACTTGTAACCTTACTGCAGCCCCAATGTCGCTCGACACTTTCTGAACCCACAACGATGTCGATTTACCAAGCTTCAAACGAGATAACGCATAATCGTCATTGTGCTCAGCCAACGTCCCCTCAAACAATGAGCTTTGTTCTGAAAATGATTGCCACGGCTGCATCGCTCTTGAAGCCCACACTTCTTCTGTCACACCCGACGAAATGACTTTGCCTTGCTCGATGATCACAAGATGATTGGCCAAGCGTAGAATCTCGTTAAGGCTGTGCGTCACGTAAATGATCGGAATCTGAACGGTTTCAGATAAGTTCTCCAAAAACGGCATGACTTCACGCTTACGAGGCAAGTCGAGAGACGCTAAAGGCTCATCCATCAACAAAATACTCGGCTTAGACAACAAAGCACGTCCAATCGCCACACGTTGCTTCTCGCCCCCCGACAAACGCGCTGGGTAACGGTCTAGCAATAAACCGAGAGATAACAAGGAGACAATCTGATCGAAATGCGTTTTATCGAAGTCTTTGATGCCATATTTAAGATTGCCTGACACCTTCATGTGCGGAAACAATCGCGACTCTTGAAACACATAGCCGACATTGCGTTTGTGAGTCGGCAAGTTAATGCCCTTATCACTGTCGAACAAGGTAGTTCCCGATACGCTGATCAAGCCCTTATCTGGCTGCTTAAGGCCACTAATCGCATTGATAAGTGATGTTTTTCCCGCACCAGAACGACCAAAGATCGCAGTAATGCCGCTACTTGGGAGTTCTAGGTCAATATCAAAGAACGTTTCACCCAACTGTTGCTGGTATTGGAGGATCAAAGCACTCATGCATTGCCTCCTAGTCGCTGTGCAGACTTCTTATTAAGCCATTCAGAAAGCATTAATGAACCAAGCGCTATAACAATTGAAATGACACACAAACGTGCCGCTTCCATTTCAGCGCCAGGGGTTTCAATGAAGGTATACATAGCCAGCGGGATGGTTTGAGTTTCACCGGGAATATTGGAAACGAAGCTGATTGTCGCGCCAAACTCACCCAAGCTTCGTGCGAATGAAAGCATGGTGCCGGTAATGATCCCAGGGATCATCAGAGGTAATGTAATAGTGAAGAACACACGAATCGGTGAAGCGCCCAATGTGGCAGCAGCCTCTTCAAGCTTACTATCAACAGTTTCTAAGCTCAGGCGGATAGAACGAACCATCAATGGTAACGCGACAACAACACACGCAAGCGCCGCGCCTTTCCAGCTAAAACTAAATACAATACCAAACACGTCATTAAGCCATGAGCCAATGACGCCTTGTCTACCCATCATCACCAGCAACAAATAACCGATGACCACGGGAGGCAGCACCAAAGGCAGGTGCACAATGCTCTCGACTATGCTTTTGCCAACAAATTGTTTCTTTGCAAGCAGCCACGCTAAGCCTATGCCGATGGGAATAAGCCATAAGATAGCAAACCCAGCAACTTTTAAGCTCAGTATTAAGGCTTGGTATTCGTACTCAGATAAAAACATCATTTAATGCGCTTCAAAACCAAAACTGTTCAGAATGTCCTTAGCCTTTTCATCGTTCAGAAAAGTATAGAAATCATTCGTGGTTAATTTGTCGTTCAATTTAGCTACAGGGTAACGTATTGGTGTGTGGAGATTTGAAGGAAACGTCGCGACGACATCAACTTCTTTCGATAATAAAGCGTCGGTTTTGTAGACAATGCCGAGCTTCGCTTCACTGCGTTCCACCAAGGCTAATGCCATACGAACATTGTTACTTGGTGCCAATCGAGTGCTCACATTACCCCAAACACCCAGAGCTTCTAACGCTTCCTTAGCGTAGATACCTGCTGGCACCGACATCGTATTACCGACGGCAAGTCGTTCATTAGTCAGCAATTTAGACCACTGTTCTCCTTCTGAGAGTTCCAATGATACCGACGTCTCTTTCGGAGAAATCAAAACAAGTTCGTTTTCACACAGGTTAGTGACATTGTCACTAGAAACGTATTTTCGGTCGACTAAATGCGTCATCCACTTTTCATTTGCTGAAATAAAAATGTCCGCAGGTGCCCCTCTTTCAATCTGTCTTACCAATGACGATGTACTGGCATAAACGGGAACAATATCGACTGAATGTTCTTTCTCAAACTCTTCTATCAACAAATTAACCGCGTTAGTCATAGATGATGCGGCATAAACTCGTAGCTTTTCTGCCGCCAAAAGATGAGTCGAACTCAACGAAGTCGTTAATGCTAAGGTGACAAGGGTGACTAGCTTTTTCATTGTTCTCACTTATCTGTTGTTCGTTTCAGTTGTTAGCCGATATTTCCAGTTCAAACCTATGCTTAAAGCTCAGGCCACAGCAGATCAAGATTTAAGTGCTCTTCGATGGCATCGGCGATTCGGTTAATACCCAACTCTTTCAGTTGTTCGTGGTCAATCGCGGTAACATCATTAGCTCCTGCCCATTCGCAAATAAGCGATAACGCATCACTGTTATCGAATACGCCATGCAGGTAAGTACCAAAAATCGAGTTGTCTTGATTCACTGCACCATCAAGGCAGCCTGATTCTAACTGAACCGGTAAGGCTGTTTCATTGACATCAGTCCTACCTACGTGAATTTCATAACCTTTTACTTGTGCTGATTTTCCATCTAGCGTCATGGTGCCGCACACGTTAGTTAAGGTTTTCTGCTGCGTTAAGGTCGTTTCAGTATCCAGATACCCTAGCCCTTCACTGCTGCCGGGGTCACCCTCAACGCCATCCGGATCGTGGATGATCTTTCCTAGCATCTGGTAACCACCACAAATACCCATCACCTTGCCGCCTAAACGTAGATGGCGCTGAATATCTTTGTCCCAGCCTTGCTCTTTTAAGTAATCCAAATCGGCTCTTACTGATTTTGTGCCCGGCAAGATAATCAAATCCGCGTTGTTCACACGCTCGCCTTTTCCTACGTAACGTAAATCAATGGAAGGATTGAGCCTTAGCGCATCAAAGTCTGTGTGATTGCTGATTCGGGTTAGAACAGGCACCACGACTTTAAGTTTAGCTTCTCCGTCAGACTCTTGGGCTGAAGTGATGGCATCTTCCGCTTCAAGGTTGAAACCATGAAGATATGGCAGAACACCAATCACTGGCTTACCGGTTTTCTCTTCTAACCAATCAAGGCCAGATTGAAGCAGCGCGATATCGCCTCTAAAGCGGTTAATCACAAAACCTTTGACGCGAGCTTGTTCAGATTCAGATAACAGAGCCAATGTGCCGTAGAGGTGCGCAAACACGCCGCCACGGTCGATATCAGCCACGATAATCACCGGGATGTCCGCTTTCTCAGCAAACCCCATGTTGGCGATGTCATTTTCACGCAGATTAATTTCAGCTGGGCTACCCGCACCTTCAATCATGACACTTTCATATTCTGCAGAAAGTCGGTCGAAGGAATCGATCACCGTATTCATCGCGACTTTCTTATAATCATGGTAGCCGGTTGCTTCCATATTGCTCAGTGCACGGCCTTGAAGGATGACTTGAGCGCCCGTGTCTGAGTTCGGCTTCAACAATACAGGGTTCATGTGAACAGACGGCTCAATATTACAAGCTTGCGCCTGAACCGCTTGCGCGCGACCAATTTCGCCACCATCTTTTGTCACTGCACTGTTTAAAGCCATGTTTTGTGGCTTAAAGGGTGCCACTTTGATGCCTTTTCTGGCCAATACACGGCATAAACCTGCCACCAAAACACTTTTCCCGGCATCTGACGTTGTCCCTTGAACCATAAGGGCGCTTAATGGTGCTCGCATCTGTACTTCAATCCTTAATATTTTAGTTTCTTAATATTCAATTTATAGCTGTGGGCAATATTTCTCTGCCTCCATCTTAACGTCATTGCCGAGTAGATGCTCAATAAAATGAATGGAAAATGAATACCTTACTCACTCTGGATTCAACCCTAGTGTTGTTTAATAGCTCCATCGAAACGAAGCTTACAAACAAAATAAGCGTATCAACGAAAAACTCACTAACGAAAAGAAATGTTTCAAATTCAGAACAACGTTTCTACTAAAAACAACATTAAGGAATTCATCATGAAAAAAACTGTATTAGCTATCGCAACCACTATTATTCTTGCTCCTACTTTCGCAATGGCTGGTGACCACAACAACAATAACTCCAATCACGCCAACAACAGCAAGCACGAGAGCCCTATTGCGTACACAGGACCGATCGAAACCGTTTCTGTTGCGACACTGCTTGCAGATACAAGCATGTTCTCAGAGCAGGACGCAATTGTAGATGGCAAGATTGTTCGTCAGCTTAAAAATGACACGTTTATCTTCTCTGACGGACAGAGCGAAATTCAAATTGAGCTAGATGACGATATCCACCTAGCACAACCGCTTACGGCTGATACTAAAGTACGTATCTTCGGTGAGTACGAAGGTGGCAAAACACCAGAGATCGAAGTTGACCATATCCAAGTGTTGTAAGCTCCAAAATTCCAACATCTCGCTTTAAATAGCGAACTTCAATAAATTGGCCTGCATATTGCAGGCTTTTTTGTATATACTGCCGAAAAATACAATTTATATGGAGTCACCATGCTAGGTCGCACAAACAAGACTGTCCTTCTGGGGTTAGCTGCACTGTGTTCATTCTCTGCGTCTGCAAACAACTTTAACTACAACACATTCGAGCTGCGCATGGGTACGAGCCCTAGTACTTTCGGTGGTGAAGTCACGACAATGTTCACTCAGAACTCACACTTCGTTGCACGCATCGATTCTGAATTTGAAAGTGATTGGGATGCGGCTGTAGGTATGGGATTTAACGGTCCAATTAGTCAATTTGCTGACGTTACGGGTCAAATGCTCCTACACAACATTGAACGTAATGACGACAACCACATCAAAACTGAAGTCAATATTGGCTTGAGAGCTTGGTTAATGGCAAACGTGGAAGTTAACGCACGCCTAGGCCAACTGATCGACAACGACGACACGCATTCAATTGTTGGTGTTGGTGCACGTTTCCACTCTACGGATCAACTTTCTGTTGGCCTTGATATGCGAAACAACGGCACTTACGGACATCAGCTGTTAATGTCGGCTCGATTTGGTTTCTAATCTAGATTTCGTATCTAGGTTTGGTTACTGAGTAATAAATAGCGACATGAATTAAATAGAAAAAGCCCCGAACACATTAATGTTCGGGGCTTTTTTGTTTGTTAGTTTCGCTGGCTTTAAGTCGTTCACGCCCTAAGCCAGCGATTTACTTATAAGTTAACCATCAGCATCTTTTTCTGGTGGTCTAGGTACTCTTCATAAGTACCTTGGAAGCTTACTAGCTGTTGGTCTTTCACGTCGATGATGTGATTTGCTAGTGAAGAAACAAACTCTCGGTCATGACTTACGAAGATAAGCGTACCAGTGTAAACCTTCAGCGCATCGTTAAGAGCTTGGATTGCTTCCATGTCCATGTGGTTCGTTGGTTCGTCCATAACAAGTACGTTGATGTCTTGCATCATTAACTTGCCGAATAACAGACGGTTTTTCTCACCACCAGAACAGTTACGTGCTTTCTTGTTTGCATCATCAGCAGTAAACAATAGGCGACCTAGAATGCCACGTACCATTAGGTCATCGTGCTTCGCTGTGCGCCATTGTGAGATCCAATCGAAGATGCTCAAATCATTGTCGAAGTCTGTTGTGCTGTCTTGTGGGCAGTAGCCTACAGATGCGTTTTCAGACCATTTAACGATACCTTCGTTTTGCTCTAGTTCTTGAACTAGACAGCGTAGCAGCGTGGTTTTACCCACACCGTTCTCACCGATAACGGCAAGACGTGTACCCGCTTCAAGCAGCAAGTTGCCACCAGCAAACAATGTTTCGCCATCGAAGCCGTGACCAAGCTCTTTAAGTTCAAGCGCTTGACGGTGTAGTTTCTTGCCTTCACCAAAATCAATTGATGGGCTCATACGGCTCGATGATTTCACTTCATCAAGCGTGATCTTATCCATTTTCTTAGCGCGAGAACTTGCTTGTTTCGCTTTAGATGCGTTCGCACCAAAACGGTTTACGAAGTCTTGCAGTTCACTGATCTCAGCCGCTTTCTTAGCATTGCTCGCTAGAAGTTGGTCACGAATCAAGCCAGACGCTTCTAGGAAGTACTCGTAGTTACCTGGGTAAACACGTAACTCGCCGTAGTCGATATCCGCCATGTGTGTACACACAGAGTTCAGGAAGTGTCTATCGTGCGAAATGATGATCATTGTACATTTACGCTGGTTTAGCTCTTCAGCAAGCCAGTTAATCGTGTGAATGTCCAAGTTGTTAGTTGGTTCATCAAGAAGCAAGATATCTGGGTTTGCGAACAGTGCCTGTGCCAATAGCACACGCAGTTTCCAACCCGGAGCAACTTGCTGCATCAGGCCGAAGTGAAACTCTTCTTCGATACCCGCTTGGATCAGGATGTCACCTGCACGGCTTTCTGCTGTGTAGCCATCCATTTCCGCGAATTCGCTTTCAAGCTCAGCGACTTTCATACCATCGTCTTCGCTCATTTCTGGCAAAGAGTAAATACGGTCACGTTCTTGTTTTACTTCCCACAGCTTTCTGTCGCCCATGATCACAACGTCGATAACGCTGTATTGTTCGAATGCGAACTGATCTTGGCTTAGCACACCCAGTTTTTCACCAGGAGTGATAGAAACGTTACCTGAGCTTGGCGTTAATGCACCACTTAGGATTTTCATGAACGTTGATTTGCCGCAACCATTGGCGCCGATCAAACCATAGCGGTTGCCGTTACCAAATTTAGCAGAGATGTTTTCAAACAGCGGCTCTGCGCCAAATTGCATTGTGATGTTCGCGGTAGATATCAAAGAACTAATTCCTAAGCGTGTACTGACAGATAATTATTAGACTATTTCAATAACCTAAATAAGAAGTACGAAAGTATGGATTAAACAAAAATCGAAGCGCGGATTATATAGAGATCTCGATCACGTTGTCGAGGCTAAACAGTAAACGAATGGTAAACATAGACCATTTAGATGCTTTTCATACGTTATTAACGTGTAAATAGAAAAATCCCCACCAGTTGAACTGACAGGGATTCTATTTATCGATACTAAAGTGTTCTGTTAAAGCTACCTCTCTTCAAGACCAAAAGGCTTGATGAGGAGGTGACAAGATGAACCGTTATTTAGTAATTTTCTTTTGAACGTATTTTTGGCTTACATCTACTACCGCAACATCTCTAAAGAAGCTTCTACCCAACAGAAGTGGGAAAGAAAGATGCGTTCGGTCTGCTAACGTAAACTCAGTCTTGTCTTTTAGGTCGCCGATTTGAATTGAAGCGACAACAACAGCACGTCGTTGTGTGCCTTCAGCACTTGATTGTTTGATCTTCACCCAACGTTCTACAGGTAAGCTCACCTCTTCCGTTGTGATGCCGTCATGTTCAATCTTAAATTTAACCCAATCTTTACCGTCACGTTCAAAATCAACAATATCGACTGCACTGATTGATGAAGTCGTCGCACCGGTATCGACACGAGCTTTGAATGCTTCTTTAAGACCAGGAACAAACACCCACTCTTCTTCACCAAGGATCAATTTACCATCACTTGTTTTTCTGGCCTTCTCAACTGGCTTTTCAACAGGTGCAGGCTTTACTTCAGGTTCTACTGGTTTTACTTCTTCAGGCTTTTCTGTAGGTTCCGTTACTTTCTCGCCTTCCGTTGCTTCAGTCTCACCCTTCGAAGAATCGTCAACAACAGGTTGTTCGATTTGCGGCTTTTGCTCTGGCTCGACAGGAACTTGAGTCGTCGTCGAACAAGCAAACAGGCCACCACTTAACATCAGGGTTATAATCGCTTTCCAATTGTACATTCAGTCACCTTTTTATTTTGATACGTTGGCTATCGCCTTTGCTACGTAAGGAATATGAGATTCGGAAAGGCCTGCAATATTGATGCGTCCATCACCAACACCATAGACTCCATATTCTTCACGTAATTGATTCATTTGAGTTTCTTTAAAGCCTAGTACACTAAACATACCTTTATGGCTTTCAATGAAGTCAAATTGTGACGTGTTATAAGTATTTCGCAATTCATCACATAAACTTTGGCGCAGATTTAACAAACGTTGCTGCATTTCACTCAACTCTTGCTTCCAAATCTTCGTTAGCTCTTGATTCTGAAGAATTGTTTTAACCAGAGCAGCACCGTGATCTGGCGGCATAGTGTAAGTTGAACGAGCCAGCGTAAGAAGTTTGCCTCTTGCGTTGCCAACGTGTTCGCTGTTTTTGCCGATAACGATCGCCGCGCCCGTTCTTTCACGATACAAACCAAAGTTCTTCGAGCAAGACGTTGTGATCAGCATTTCTTCAACATTGTTAGCCATGTGTTGAAGACCTTTCGCGTCTTCTTCTAGGCCATCGCCAAAGCCTTGGTAGGCAATATCAACGAACGGTAAGAAACCATTCTTTTGCGATAACTTAGTAATTTCCTGCCACGCTTCAAAATTGATATCAGCACCCGTTGGGTTATGGCAACAACCGTGAAGTAGTACCACGTCTGATGGACCCGCTGTTGATAGGTCTTCCATCATTCTTGCAACATCAACTTGCTTCGTTTCAAGACTGAAGTAATTGTAGTATCGAACTTTTAAGCCTGCCGCTTCCATCACCGGTTTATGGTTAACGTAGCTTGGGTTTGAAATCCAAACTGTGGTGTCTGGTTGAGAAACTTTCATTAAGTCGCCCAACATACGAAGTGCACCACTTGCACCCGGTGTTTGAATCGCGGCTACACGATCCATTGCAGAAGTCCCTTTAAGCAAAAGATCAACCATGCTCTGGTTAAACTCTTCACAGCCTGCTAGGCCAACGTAAGCTTTGGTTTTCTGAGTCTCGACAACAATATCTTGAGCCATAGAAACGGCTTTCATGATAGGTGTTTCGCCTTGGTCGTTTTTGTAAACGCCAATGCCTAAATCGACTTTGTCAGTACGAGGATCGCCACGGTAAGCGACAGAAAGAGATAAAATTGGATCTAAAGTTGGTTTTGGTAGATGTGAAAACATGAAAGTCACAACCCTTTGAAATTCAAGTAATGGATTTCACGTTAACATTTTCGTACTAAAATCAGAAACATTTTTTAATAGAAGAGCTTAGTTACCAGAAGTAATCAGAGATTGGTCATTTTAAGCGAAGATATAGTTTAATTTTCGAACAGTTAAGAGACAATTACGCAATATATAAGCTTTATTGTTTTACCTCTCGCAGCTACATCGATCAAACACTCTGTTTGAATTGCCTTGGTGTCATTCCCGACCAAGCCTTAAATCGGGTGCTGAAGTTAGCAGCATTGGGATACCCAACTATCTCACCGATATGTTGAATCGACCAATCACTCGACCTGAGTAATCGAGCAGCGTACTCCATTCTCATGCGCATAATGTGGGTCATCGGGCTATGAGAATAATATCGTTGACACAAGCGATGGAAATGCGGCTCTGAGCAAGGGAATAAGCTCGCGAGTTCATGAACGTTCCACTCTTTGTGAAGCTGCTTTTGTACGTTGTCGAACACGCGTCTTAAGCGAAGCAAATTTCGTGACTGCTGTTGCGGGACCGGCGCATTAATCATGAATTCTATTTGGGCTACGCTGTGTATGGCAATCGCACCACCCAAATCGATGGGTAAAGCAATGCTTCTCAACAGAGTGTGAATGCACGACGAGACGACTTCTGCTGCCGGAGACAGCGCATAACTCACTTCATCAGTGACAACATTTTCCCATTGTTTATTAGGCGAGAGAAAGATCCATGCGATCTGCCATGTTTCTTCTTCAATACCAAAGCCATTCTCTATGCCTGCAGGAACAGTAATGCACGAACCCGGTTCTAAAATGTAACGACACGCCCCACTTTCTAACCAACCTTTTCCTCTCACGGTATACAACAGCATGTGTTTCTGTTGGTTTTTCCGATACACCGAAAAGAAGTCTCGACACGACGCCGTCCCACATTGAACGATACCGAGCTCTTCAAATGCCAAAACATGGCTTTGATCGACAAACTCTTGGTGTGTCTTTTCGGAGATCTCGTACTGTTCTTGTTTCTCACTCATTCAATTGCTAGCTCGTATAAGTTGCGAAACCACTAAACTAGATAGTTTGGCAAAAGTTTGTGATGAGTCTGAACAATACAGTTAAAACAAATGCCGATAAACTTCTCGCATATTCACTAGAGGGGAAATGCGATGCTCTCGACATATCGTCATTTAGACAAAGAGTTTTGGCAAAAACTATTACACATTGGTTTACCTGTCTCACTGCAAACCATGTTGTTTTCATTGCTAGGCGTGGTCGATATTTTTATGGTCAATCAGCTTGGTGATTCTGCAACCGCCGCTGTTGGTGTTGGCAATCGTATCTTCTTCTTCAACTTGATCATGGTATCGGGGATAAGCGGAGCTGTGAGCGTGCTAGCTTCGCAATATTTTGGCGCCGGTGATTTCAACGGAATTCGACGTACACTAGCGCAATCATGGGCACTGTCGATCTTTGCCATCATCCCCTTTGTGTTCATCTATACATTGGTTCCTGAATCAGTAGTGTCTGTGGTGGCCTCAGACCCTGATTACATCCGATTGGCAACGGATTACCTTTGGATAACAGGAGCCAGCCTTATTGGTACCGCGATAGTAGTACCACTAGAAAGCGCACTGCGATCGGTCGGCGAAGCTAGGCTACCCACCAAGATCAGCATCTGGGCGATCATCGTCAATGCGATCCTCAATGCCTTATTGATCTTTGGCTTGTTTGGATTTCCAGAACTGGGGGTGGTTGGCGCGGCAATTGGTACTACGGTGTCTAGATTCTTTCAAACGGTTGCCCTGCTTGCTATGGCAAAGAGACACTACGCCCACCTATTTCCAACACTAAGCAATTGGCGAGATGCGATATTACCGAAGCACAGAAAGAAGTACTTCACGATAGCTATACCTATGTTGGTTCATGATACGGCCTGGGCGGGTGGAATACTGATTTATAACGTGATCGTTGGACAAATGGGGGTTGGAGAGCTTGCGATCATTTCACTGTTATCGCCTGTTGAAAGCATCTTAATCTCGGCGTTCATGGGGTTTGCCGTCGCGGCTTCAATCATTCTAGGTAACGAGATCGGCGCGAAGAACTATCAGCGTGTTGAGAATACAGCTTGGGGGTATGTATTGGTCAGCTGTGGGCTTGCGGCTCTATTAGCCTTATTGTGCTGGTTTGCTAAACCCGCGATCGTATACATGATCGATCTTACTCACTTAGAGCTTAAAGATACGGCCGTTAACGTTACCTTAGTCATGGCACTCGGCATGATATTAAGAGTCTTCAATATGGTTGGTATAGGCGGAGTGCTGAAAAGTGGTGGCGATATCAACTATAGCATCTTCATCGACCTGTTTGGCCAATGGGCAATCGGTATTCCCCTCGCCTACTTTACCGCGCTGGTGTTGGGGTGGCCGCTAGAATGGGTTTTGATGATTGTGCTGCTGGAAGAGCTAGCCAAAATCGTTCTAACCAGTAAGAGGATTCAATCCAAGAAATGGATAAACAACCTAATCGATGAGCCTGAGCACATTCCTATTTAAACAGGTACCAACTGACACTGACGTGCAGGCGATAGATTCAAAAGAACTCACACCCAAGGGCTGATTTGTAGCATTACGCTAATGATGAAGCCCTTTTTTCTGTTTCTTTTTCTGTTTACGAGAGTCCTGAATCAGAACAAATCTTATAAGTCAGTAAAGCTACAAGTCAGTAAATCGATGGATGATTTGGTTTGAACTACCACGCCAATCTAACATTGGATCCGCTTTATCTTGCTCGAATCGACCATCAATCAAAGTATCTACGTATTCAAGCACTTGCTTCTGCTTTTCGTCAAGCTCATCGAGCTCGTAACCCGTCCACATCCAGATGTCTTTGCCTTCGCATTCCGCTTTCACACGTTGAACCAACTTAAGCACTTCAGACACGTTTGCCGGATGCAGTGGATCACCACCAGAAAGCGATAAGCCACGACGTTTAATCCGCGGATCATTGAGATCAGCAATAATTTGGTCTTGCAGTTCTTGAGTGAACAAATGCCCAGAGTCCAACCTTTGCGTCGACTGGTTATAACACCCGCGACACTGGTGTACACAACCCGACACAAACAAAGTGCAGCGTGTTCCTGGGCCGTTTACAACGTCGATTGGGTGATATTGATGATAATTCATAAGGCAGTATTGAAACTCGTGATGGCTTAATATTTTGAACGAAGTGCTGTAAGAACTGAAACAAAAGAATTGGTATCGACATTGAGCCGATACCAATCTTATTTCTAGTACTCTTAGACCTGACTAAAGGTGCTTCACGCGGCGTTTAACTTCTTCTTGCTTACCGAAGTTAAATGGTCGTGCATCTGGGCTACCAAGGTAACCACAAACGCGGCGCGTTACCGACACTTTGGTTGAGTCATGGTTACCACACTTAGGACACGTAAAGCCTTTACTTGTACAGTCGAACTCACCGTTGTAGCCACATTCGTAGCACTCATCAATTGGCGTGTTGGTGCCGTAGTAAGGAACACGTGTGTAGCTGTAGTCCCATACGTTTTCTAGCGCTTCGATGTTCTTCTGCATGTTCGGGAATTCGCCGTAACAGATGAAACCACCGCTAGAGATTTCTGGATAAGGCATCTCGAAATCGATCTTGTCGTATGGGTTCACTTTCTTCTGTACGTCTAAGTGGAAGCTGTTTGTGTAGTAGCCACGGTCAGTTACACCATCAATTACACCAAACTCTTTGGTGTCGATGCTGCAGAAACGGCTGCATAGGTTTTCACTTGGTGTGCCGTATAAGCTGAACGCGTAACCTGTCTCTTTTGTCCAAGATTCCACTTCACGCTTCATGTACTCCACCAGCTCAAGCGCTTTAGCACGCATTTCGCCATCGTCATACAGGTGAACGTCTGTGCCGTAAAGTGCTGTCATCGCTTCATGGATGCCAATGTAACCAAGAGAAACCGACGCACGGCCATTCTTGAAGATATCGGCAATAGAATCGTCTGCTTTCAAGCGAACGCCACAGGCACCTTCCATGTATAGGATTGGCGCAACACGCGCTTTCACGTTTTCTAGACGCGAAATACGAGTTTCTAGAGCGCGACGAGCTAGCTTCAATTTTTCATCAAGCAGTTCGTAGAACTTAGCCATATCTTGTTTTGCGTTAATCGCAATACGTGGCAAGTTCAAGCTAACAACACCTAAGTTGTTACGGCCTTCATGAATCAACTCACCATTTTCTTCGTAAGTATTCAAGAAGCTACGGCAACCCATAGGCGTTTTGAATGACCCTGTCACTTCTACCACTTTGTCGTAGTTAAGAATGTCTGGATACATACGCTTAGATGCACACTCAAGCGCCAATTGCTTGATGTCATAGTTTGGATCTTGCTTCTGGTGGTTCAAGCCATCTTTGATTGCAAATACCAGTTTAGGGAATACCGCTGTTTTGCGGTTCTTACCCAAACCTGCAATGCGGTTCTTCAAGATAGATTGCTGGATAAGTTTTGAACCCCAGCTTTCGCCAAGACCGAAACCAAACGTGACGAATGGTGTTTGACCATTAGCGGTGTGAAGTGTGTTTACTTCGTATTCCAGAGATTGGAACGCGTCGTAACACTCTTTCTCGGTACGAGAGATAGCAAAAGCTTCTGGGCTATGAATATCCCACTCTTTCGCTAATGATAAATGCTTCTCGTAACTCGCCATTACGTAAGGTTCTAGAACCTCATCGATGCGGTTGATCGTTGTGCCGCCGTAAATGTGGCTTGCCACTTGTGCGATGATCTGCGCGGTTACCGCTGTCGCCGTAGAAATAGACTTAGGTGTGTCGATTTCCGCGTTACCCATCTTGAAGCCATGCGTTAACATGCCTTTCAGATCGATAAGCATACAGTTAAACATTGGGAAGAACGGTGCGTAGTCTAGATCGTGGTAGTGAATGTCACCACATTCGTGAGCTTGTACGATGTCACGCGGCAAAATGTGAGTTTTCGCATAGTGTTTAGCCACGATACCCGCCAGCAAATCACGCTGAGTTGGGATAACTTTACCGTCTTTGTTGGCATTCTCATTGATCAGATCAACATTGCTTTCTTCGATCAAACCTTCGATTTCACGCGTTAAAGCGCTTTGCTTTTCACGTGCGATGTCGCGGTCATGACGATATTCAATGTAAGCACGAGCCAGAGACTTATAAGGTCCCTGCATTAGCTCGTTCTCGACCATGGTTTGAATTTCAGAGATATGAACTTCATCGTAGTCTTCGAGCTTCAACTCAACTGCTAATGCCACATTCAGAGCATAAATAGCAATTTCCTTATCGGCTTTGTCTGATGCTGCTTCCACTGCAGCTTGGATGCGATCTCTACTGAATGGAGCTCTTGAGCCATCACGCTTGATTACGATTGATTTCACCACTTCTCCTTACTCTTGAGGTATTCACAGACTTATCCACAAACACACTATATAGAGCGATTTATCGTTTAACTAACACTAGATATTGTGGCGTATTTAACGAGAACCACCAACTTTGAGTATTGATTTGGATCAACAAAACGCGCACGCTGAACAAGATAAATCCAATATTATTACGTGAGTTCTCAAGTCGAAAAGAAACAATGTAACAATAAAAAAACTGCTAAAAAGAGTTGAATTTTTGGTAAGTGTTGTAGGATAACGGCTCAACTATATTGGACGACAAAATTAGGGATATTTGGAATGAAACGACTTCAAAAGTGGGTAATGCTAGGTTGCTTACTCAGCAGCCACGCATTTGCTGAACCTTTGACCATATCCAGTTGGAATATCGAATGGTTATCAACCAATGTGGCTGTGAATAAGTTTTCTGCCCAACGTGATCAAGCGGATTTCGATAAACTCGAACAGTATTTTCAATCCTTAAATGCGGATGTGGTGGCTTTCCAAGAAGTCGATGACGTAAATGCCATTCAGCGCATCGCGGGCGATCAATACAAGATATTAATATCTGACCGAGCATTACCAGAAAACAGTAACCTACAATTCAAAGAAGTGAATCAATATACGGGCTTCGCGGTTCGTCAAGGAATCGCTCTCACTGACTACGCTGACTTTCCTCTAGAAACGAGTGCTAACAGCAAGCTTAGGTTTGCCAGCTATATGGTTTTAGAAACGGACACAAAACCAATTCACATGTTGTCAGTGCATTTAAAGGCGGGTTGCAGCGGCGCGTATAAATCTAACCGTGACTGTTCAAGGCTCAAAGACCAAGCTCAACAACTGAATAAGTGGATACAACAAAGAGAACGTAAAGGCGAAGACTACGCGATTCTGGGCGACTTTAACCACAACCTCTCCTATACAAGAGATTGGATGTGGAAAGATATGACGCAAAACACCGATGCGCAATTGGCAACAAGAAAAACTCGAGCAGATTGTAAGGTTCGCTCAAATCGTAATAACCACCGCACGCACCAGTTCCGTTCAGTAATAGACCATATTGTGCTAAGTAAGTCCTTAGATGCTACTCCTGCGAAGCAAAAGGTATTTGAAACGCAAGATGTGTTGGACTACAAACTCAGCGACCACTGCCCAGTTTCAACGACTATTAAATAGTAGATAGAGATGTAAAAAGAGGCTGACTGGCTTTCTAATTAAAGCGAGTCAGCTTATCAAATGCTCATATAAAGCCTATGCGATAAGCGATAGGTTAAACGCTAGCAAGTTTTATTCGTACGACCCGCTAGCCACATTCCCACCAGCATGCTGACCATAAACACCCAGACCGTCGGGTTGCCGCCACTTAGGCTGGTTACCGAAGGGCCAGGGCAAAAGCCTGCAATCCCCCAGCCTAAGCCAAACGCTATAGAGCCAAGAATCAGCTTTCTGTCGATTAGTGGATTGTTACGGCTATCTAACGGCTCGCCATTGATCGCTTTAGCACGCTTTTTAATGACCAGATGATAAAACGGAGCGAAGACCAACAGCGCGCCACCCATGACGAATGCCAAGCTAATGTCCCAGTTACAGGTTATGTCTAAGAAGCCGAGTACCTTCTCAGGATCAACCATGCCTGAGATGATCATTCCTGACCCAAACAGAATACCTGCAACTAAACCGATAACGATAGTAAATGAAGCGTTTTTCATTATGCCCCCAAGCCAATCAAGTTCTTGATAAACACGGTTACGATTGCCACACCCATAAATACACAGGTCGCAACAATAGAACGTTTAGATAAACGAGCCATTCCGACAATGCCATGGCCGCTAGTACAACCGTTCGCTGTTTTAGTACCAAAGCCGACCAAAAGACCAGCAATAATCACTAAACCAAGATTCATCTCTTCTAACTGTGGAAGTTGGTAACCCGTCGGAATCAATAGCCAACCACTTGCGACCATTCCCACAACAAAGGCAATGCGCCAGTGCTTTTCGGTCCTCTCAATGTTGCTGTCCGAACCTGCTTGAGAAGCCTTAGTTGCATTATTGTCCGAGCCTAATGGCAATAATCGGCTAACAATACCGCTAATTCCTGCTACTCGCCCTATTCCTAACATAAGAATAATGGCCGACGCGCCTAACAACATGCCACCGAACAATGCATCCCAAGGTATTAAACTCATCACCGACCTCTCCCATCTAACAACTCGAATCTAACTCGTTACTGCTTAAATTTAACTCGTCGCAACTTTAAATTAGTCTTTACTAATAAATATAAATTAGAGTTTACTAATAAATATAAATTAGTCAATGCTAATGTATTGCTAGTATGTTTCAGTTTGTAAGTCTGGAATTAATAAGCGTCCTACATGAAAAAAGCCCCTAGGCGTTAACCTAAGGGCTTATTATTTGATTCGGTTTATTGTGTCTGTTACTTGGTCTTGTTCTTTTCAGCTATCCACTGCGACATGTACTTAGTGCTTGCCATGCTGTGGTGCTTAAGCATCGAACCAAAGAAGTTATCCAGTCGATGAGATTCAAGATCGGACTCTAATGCAGTTAATCTCTCAATCAATGTGTCGCCCAGTTGATTCTGCTCGTAGTGCGCTGCAAGGATTGAATGACATTGGCTTTGTGCCTTAAGCCATTTCTCTTCATCTTTATAGAGAGCTACAGCTTGCTCAACAAACTCATCAATATCGTCTGCAACCGCGCCCGGCCATTGCAAATTGCCTTGCGGCAACATGCCTTCACTACCAATTTCACTGGTCACGTTTGGAGTTTGAAGCTTCATCGCATCAAGCAACTTACCTTTAATGCCCGCACCAAAACGCAGTGGCGCGACACACACACGTGCCTGTTCCATCACTTCTTGAACGTCTTTAGCCCAACCTTTGATATGGAAACCGGTTTTAGGGTTGTGCAAAGCCGTTGCTTTCGGCGGAGGGTAAGATCCGTAAATATGAAGTTCAGTGTCAGGTAACTGCTTGCGAACCTTCGGCCAAATCTTCTGTAACTGAAGCACTGCATCCCAGTTCGGTGCGTGTCTAAAATTACCTATCGTTATGAAATGCTTACGTTCTTCAAAGATTTTCGTGCTTTCAGGCAGCGTATTGAGGTCAACCATGAACGGGAGATGATGTAGTAACTTTGGATCGATATTGAACTCAGATTGGAGCAATTCCATCTCGTAACTTGAAATGATCAATGAAAGATCACAGCGTAAGATTGCGGCAATTTCACGTTTAGCCAAGTCACTGTACAAATGCGCTTTGGTCAGTTCAGTCTCTTTCTTAACCGCTTCATGGCGCGCGTTACGTAGGAACTGCAAGTCTTCCGTATCCAGTAACTTAAAGGCATTCGGGCATACTTTCTCAACACGCCAACCAAACTGCTCTTCCATCATGAAACGGTCAAATATCACGACATCGGGTTGCAGCTCTTCGATGTACTGGTCAAAGCTATCGCAATTCAACTGTATGGATTGGCTCGTGATGCCCTCTTCAGAGAGATCGATCATGTGCTCGGTTTCTTGAGCTGGCGTTGCAAATTCAACGGACCAACCTTGTCTCTTGAACAGGCGTAAAAGTGACATCATATGGCTGCCCGCCGCCGATGAATTCGGTTCTGGCCAAACGTAGCCAATTGCTAAAACTTTCTTCAAAACACTTCCTAAGAAATAACAAAAGGGACTGTAGAAGTCCCTAATTAAACGTAAATCAATTTAGATCGCTGATTATAATGGGTTCTAATAACTCAGCGATCAGATTCGCTCACCTACATTGCGAGCGATCATAAGCACTTCATCAGCTGAGTACAGGTTTGAAATCGTGGTTTCGACCTCTGCGCCCAACGTCGATTGATAAAGCTTTTGTGCAAAGTTGTCTGCTCTGGTGGTAACCAGAACATGTTTGAGCGTCGAGCCTTGCTCCGCCAAATGCTGTTTTACCTGCGGCAGCGAATCTAGAATCAGCGTTTTACCCAATCCTTGCCCCTGCGCGCTTGGTAACACGGCAAGTTGCTCTAGTTCTAAAACAGCTTCAGGTCTAAATCCGCTTTTCTGAACCCAGATGATGTAACCCACGACCTCACCTTCACTCTCCGCAACAAAGTTAAGAAAGCGCGGTGCAGCATTTAAGTTACATTGTAACCAAGTTTTTGAGTTTTGCTGTCGAACAAAAGTAGCTTGGTGAACTAAAGCCGCCCCATCGAGGTCGGCTTTCGTCATAAGACGTACTTTGACGACTGTACCCATCAACGTTATTCGCTCGCTGAATTCGGGTGTGTTTTACAGTGTAAAATGGCTCTTTCTAGAAGCTCTAAAGCAGATTTGTCGGCTTCTGGAAGCTTAGCATCTGATTGACCTAGCGGCTCAACACGGCTACCCCATTTAATATGGCCAGCACCCCACGTCAAACCCGCACCAAACGCTGCAACAAGAATATTGTCGTTCGGCTTAACGAAACCTTGCTCTAGCGATTCACACAATGCGATTGGTACAGTCGCTGCGGATGTGTTGCCGTAGTTTTGGATGTTAACAAACGCTTTCTCGCGATCGATACCCGCCATATCACAAAGAGTTTGAATGATTCGGATGTTCGCTTGGTGCGGAATCACAACGTCAATGTTGTCGGTTGAGATACCAGTGCGGCTCAATACTGTATGTGCCGCTGCGCCCATGCCTTTCACTGCACGTTTGAAGATCTCTTTACCAACGAAATCAAAGTCCCAATAACCGTTGTCAGCAGCAAAGCGATCCATAGATGTACCGAATTTTGGTACAGCTAGAATATCGCGACCTTCTGCGTCACAACCGATCTGAGCTTCTTGTAAGCCAACTTGTTCTTCGGTGCGAGATAGAACCACAGCACCAGCGCCATCACCGAAAAGAACCGCGGTATCACGCTTGGTCCAATCAATGAAGAATGAAAGACGTTCTGCGCCCACAACGATAGCATTACGATAGTTACCCGCTTGAATCAGTCGAGTCGCCGTTTCAACACCGTAAATGAAGCCAGTACACGCTGCATTAAGGTCGAAAGCCGCTGCACTCTTAATGCCTAGATTCTGTTGAACCTTAGATGCGGTGTTTGGGATAAGTGAGTCTGGGCTGCACGTCGCGATGATAACAAGATCGATATCTTCAGCAGTTAGGCCAGCACACGCCATTGCATGTTTCGCAGCGACAGTCGCAAGTTCAGAGGTATTTACATGACTGATACGACGGTTTTCGATACCAGTTCGAGTTCGAATCCACTCGTCAGACGTATCAATGAAAGTGCTTAAATCATCATTGGACAGCACGGCTGGTGGCAGACACTTTCCCCAGCCAGTAATTTCGGCGTAAAATTTTGTCATCATTTACCTGTTTATTGTTTGTTTTTATTTAAGTATCGTATTCTAGTTTTAAACAGTATAAGCGCTCCGTGCGTGATTCGTAAATCGCGTTAGACACGGAGTTACAATAAAAAGAGAAAGTTATGTCTACATTCAACACACGTTGCCCTTCTTGTAATGGCGTAAACCGAGTTCCTTCAGAAAGAATTTCAGAAAGCCCAACCTGCGGTAAATGCAAAACAGCATTGCTCGATGGCGCTCCTATCGAGGGAACGTCACTTAATTTCCAATCTATTTTGAACAGTTCACAGCCTGTGGTTGTCGATTTCTGGGCGACATGGTGCAACCCATGTGTTGGCTTTGCACCAGTGTTCAGTGACGTTGCTAAGGAGCGTTCGGGAGATGTTCGATTCGTGAAGATTGATACTGAAGCTCAGCAACAGCTTGCCGCGATGTACCAAATCAGAAGTATCCCGACGGTGATGGTGTTTAAAGATGGCAAACGTGTCGATACGATTAACGGTGCGTTACCAAAAGGCCAGTTTGATCAATGGCTTAATCAAGCTTTGACCAAATAGACGCATATTTTGTATCGCTTTTGATTTAGCTTGTGCTTGAAGAAGCGTACAAAAAATAGGTTAGAGAGCCTTATCAAAATAGGACTCCCTAACCTACTGTAAATCAATCAGTTATCTCTGTTTCTTTTAATTATACAACCATCTCATCTTCTGCCTGTTCATTGGCTCGTTGCTTGCTCAAACCGTATTGTTCTTTTATTTGGTCTGCAACTTTTTCGGCGATCATGATAGTTGGCGCATTGGTATTCGCTCCCACTAATGTCGGCATCACAGAAGCATCAATGACTCTTAAGTTATTCAACCCATAGACTTTAAGATCGTTATTTACCACGGCCTGCGAATCATCATTAGTCCCCATTTTGCAGGTTCCCACTGGGTGATATTGGGTATCAGCCCGGTTACGAATGTCTTGCTCGATAGCCTTGTCATCATTGGCATCGACAGGATAAAAAGCATTGCCACGGATATCATCAAACGCCGAGCTCTCTAGCATTTGATACTGTTTCTTCCAGCCCTTAATCATAATCTCCATGTCTTCTGGATGACTGAAAAACGCGGGGTCGATCTTAGGCGGGTCATAAGGATCAATACTATTGAGCGTTACGGTCCCTATGCTTTTCGGTCGTAGCAAGGTGACATGAGACGTAAACCCATGACTGGTATGTATTTTTCGGGCATGGTCATCAACCACAGCGACGACAAATACAAACTCTAAATCCGGTACGGCGATATGATCTTCTGAACAGAGAAAGCCTATCCCTTCTGCAAAATTACTGGTCATCTTGCCACGACGCTCTTTGTGCCATAGCGGTAAGGCTTTGGTCATTTCAGAGGCCATTTGCAACGAGATACCGAAAGTTTCACGTTTTTCACTGCATTTGTAAGAATGCACTAAATCAATATGATCCTGAAGGTTCTTACCCACTCCAGGCAACTCATGAACCTGTTCGATACCATGCGTCTCTAGTTCACCTTTAGCGCCGACACCCGACAGTAACAACAATTGGGGGGAACCAAAGGCGCCAGCAGAAAGAATCACTTCTTTGTTGCATTGGATCTGACAACGCTGTCCGTTAAAGCCATATTCGACTCCTACCGCTTTCTTACCTTCGAACAAAACTTTATGTGTGGTTGCTTTGGTTACGACCGTGAGATTCTGTCTCGAAAGATTTGGCGTTAAATAAGCCTTGGCAGCACTGCATCGTTCGCCATTAATTTGAGTCACCTGAGTCGGCATCGCCCCAAATTGTGCCGCACCATTGATGTCTTCATTACGAGGAACCCCTATCGACTCACACGCCGTTAAGTAACGTTCCAACATTGGGCTTGGCGACCTAAGATTCGCTACATTCAATGGACCGCCTTGGCCGTGATACTCATCTTGGTGAACTTCGTTATTTTCTGATTTCTTAAAGTAAGGCAGACACGATTCATAATCCCACCCAGTGTTACCCAAACTTTCCCATGTATCGTAATCATAACGGTGCCCACGAGCGTACATCATGGCATTAATAGAACTAGAGCCGCCAAGTGTCTTTCCTCTCGGTTGGTAACCTTTGCGGCCGTTCAAACCCGGTTGTTTAACGGTTTCAAAAGCCCAATTATTCAGTTTGGTTGGCATCATTGCCACAACGCCAACCGGTGTATGAATGAATGGGCTCGTATCTTTGCCGCCCGCTTCTAGTAAGCAAACAGTGACATTAGGATCTTCCGACAACCGCGAAGCCATGACACACCCCGCAGAACCACCGCCAACAATAATAAAATCATAACTATCCATTGGTCATCTCCGCTATTTCTAGTGGGTGTAATTCTCGTTTCAAAATTTTGCCTGTCGCCGTCATTGGTAGCGCTTTACGAATGAACACCTTGCGAGGGTATTTGTAGTCGGCTAATTGTTCACGACACCAAGCTATCAGTACTTCGCTATCACATTGTGTATGTTCATGAAGCACCACATGAGCGTGTATCTCTTCCCCTAGGCGATCATGATGCTCACCCACAACTGCGACCATTTCGACATCAGGATGGCACATCAAAACTTCTTCAACTTCGCGCGGATACACGTTGTAACCACCACGGATAATCATGTCTTTCACTCGATCAACAATGAACAAGTTGCCGTGCTCATCGGTGCGTCCGATATCTCCGGTTAGGAACCAACCATCTCTAATGGCTTCCGCCGTGGCTTCTGGTCTTTGATAGTAGCCTTTCATGACACTTGGACTTTTGATGCAGACCTCGCCCAATTCACCCATGGCGACTGAGTTACCTTGAATGTCTGTAATCTTAACAAGGTGACCACACAAAGGTTGGCCAACACTGCCCGACAAGCGATCACCATCAATATGGTTAAAGGTGGCAACCGGCGCTGTTTCAGACAGCCCATAACCTTCCAATACCGGAAGTTCGAATCGGGATTCAAATTGTCGGATAACCTCAAGCGGCATAGAGGCACCGCCAGACACGCCAAGCCTTAAGCTGTGTTTGACTTGTTCAGAGCGCTCTAACGACTCTTCTCCAGCTCTTAGAAGCGCAATATACATAGTAGGAACACCCGCAAACACACTGACTTTGTGGTTAATGATCTGTTCAATAACCAGTGACGGTTCAAAACGAGGAATCAATACCATGGTCGACCCCGTTAACACACTCGCGTTCATCATTACGGTCTGGCCGAAACTGTGGAATAAAGGGAGCGTGGCCATTGTCGTATCGCTGTATTCCAATCTCATCAAATATTGTGACGACATCGCATTGGTTTGCATATTGGTGTGTGAAAGCTCTGCGCCTTTTGGCTGACCTGTAGTACCTGAGGTATACAGAATTACAGCTGTATCATCACCATTGCACGCCACAGACTCAAACGAAGCCAAAGGTTGTGGCATCCAGTCGGTAATCGATTCATGTTGCTGATGTGCTTCTGAAGGAGTTCCTGAGCTTGTTGGGATTGGCATCTCAATAAAGTGTTCACACTGATTTGCCTGCTCGAAGCCTTGTAATCCATAGCGTCCAATTGGCAGCTCTTCACTGCCCTCAAAGCATAAATAAGCTTTCGCATCTGAATCATTGAGGTGATAAGCGATCTCTCTGGCCTTGAATAACACATTCAAAGGCACCACCACACAGCCCGCTTTTAGAATCCCGTAATAAGCGATTGGAAAATATGTGACGTTCGGACACGACAACGCGACCTTATCTCCCTTCTTTAACCCGAGTCTTTTTAGATTCGCGGCCACGTTTCCAGAAAGTTGTTCTAAGTGAGAAAAGCTGACTTCATCCGATCCCATACGCAGAGCGGCTTTAGTTGGAAAAAGCGAAGCGCTGCGCTCCAAGTTAACAGCAAGATTGTGCATCCATGATCTCCTTATTCGGCTTGACCTAGCGGTCACATTCGCCTTAGACGTTTTAATCGTTGTAATAAGTGTTGTCTTTGTTGCTATCAAAGCCTGCACATTGGTGTGTCATGTAGGTAAGAGTATTTATTGAGCAAAACAGTAGTTATTGAGCAAAATGTTTGAGATGTTCCAATATGCAACCCATCAAATTACAACATTTTGATAACATTTCGAACAGGTTTCAAAAAGACAAAAACCGGTGATATTCGGACACAGCTCTATCAGGCCTTGTAAAACCTTGCACACATAAAGCAAAAGTTTGAACAAGCTTGGGAAAGTGAGAACAGGCGACAAGCGAAAATGTTAAGAGTTCGGTTAAGATGGCAATATTCAACAAGAGGCATCCTATGAAATACACCGCAGTCTACGAACCCGATATGCAAGCATTCGGCATTCTTGATCTTCAATTACTGCATCGCTATATGTCACCCGCCCTCAATATCGAAGCATTATTGGAAGGCAGTAACATTGATGCTCTGCAGCTCAACACGCCAGACACCCACATTACCTTGGCGCAAAAGTTGGCGGTGTTCAGTAACGCATTGGCGAACACCGATGAAGGCGGTTTGGGGTTAAGAGTCGGCCAACAAGCAAGGTTTAGCGACTTTGGCGTTCTAGGTTATGCCGTATTCAGTAGTGAAACGCTTTTAGATGCTTTGCTGATTGGATTTAAATATCTGCAGCTTGCAGGCCCTGTACTTAGAAAAACGATGTCAGTAGAAGATAACGTTGGATACTTTAGAGCCGAGCAGCTGATCGACTTGGACTCGCTGCTGCCATTTTGTTGCGAATATTGGTTCACCGCAATTCAAAGCCTGTGTGAAGAAGTACTACAACAGCCATTCCCATCCCAAGTGATCCGCTTCCCTTACCCGAAGCCAGAATACGGCGACCTCTACACAGAGATTTTCCGTTGCCCCGTTGAATTCAATAGTGATCGCCTTGAATGGCAGTTTGATGCAACAAGTTTGTACTCGCCTCTTCCTACCGCCAATACCATCACGCTGCAGATGTGTCTGAAATCGTGTGACGACATGTTGGCAAAAGTCAGTGCGTCCACCAGCCTAAAAGAAAAAGTCTCTCAAATGCTACTTGAGAGACCTGGATGTTACCCTTCGATAGAATCTATTTCATCAGAATTGGGGATGTCTTCTCGAACGCTGCGCCGGCACCTCAAAGCCGTCGATACGAGTTACCAGAAGATACTTGACCACGTTCGTTTTCACCTTTCTCGACACTACCTTTCTTCAACTCAAATGAGCATTGAAGAGATATCTGAGCGCGTTGGGTTTTCCGACAGCGCTAACTTTCGACATGCCTTTCGTAAGTGGAGTGGAAGCTCGCCCAGACAATACCGAAACGAAGTGGTGTAGCACGATTAAACGCCCTAAATTAAAATCTGATGAATACAACGAATCTCTCTCCGTCTTTCAAATTAAATAGTCGTTTGAACAACGCTTTATCGGCTATTTAACCGCAGAAAATATCGCGAAAACATGAAATATCACAACGGTATTTTAGCCAACAAATACGATAAATTTCTTTTATCTTCACGACCATTTTTATTCGTTTTACCCAATCCAGTTTCTCCCCCATAGTCGCGGAAAATTCATCGTTTCTTTCACTATTTAGAGGCTCCTGCATTGGACAACATCCAACCAACAACTCGCATAACTGTTCCTGTTATTGCATTGTCTTTTTACGCGATCGCTTCAGGCTACTTAATGAGTTCATTACCATTAATGCTGTCTGAGTATGGCTTAGACAGTAATCTATCGAGTTGGTTGGCGAGTGCCTTTTATGCAGGTCTTTTAGCGGGTACGTTATTGATTGAACGTGCGATCGCTCGCGTTGGTCACAAAGACGCGTTCGTCATCGCATTGAGTGTGTTCATCGCAACGATCCTTGTATTGCCATTGATCCCACACCAAGCAGTATGGCTGTTAGCTCGCTTTGTGGCTGGTGTGGCTGTTGCAGGTATCTTCGTGATTGTAGAATCTTGGCTAATGAGCGGTGATGAATCTCAGCGTGCGAAACGTTTAGGGGTTTACATGTGTTCGCTATACGGCGGCTCTGCCGTTGGTCAACTTGGCATTGGATACCTTGGTATTACAGGCGGCGTGCCTTTCATTGCAATGTTCACCTTGTTGTTTGGTGCGATCATTGTGTTGATGTACGGACAAGCGACAGCACCACAAATTCACGATGCTAAGTCTTTATCACTTAAGCAAATCAGCAAACTGAGCCACAGCGCATTAATTGGTTGTATTGTATCGGGGCTAACACTTGGTTCTATTTATGGCTTGATGCCTGTAGAGCTCGCTCAGCGCAACATCGCACACCAAGATATTGGTGGTTTGATGGCCTTAGTAATTATGGGTGGTATGGCTGTTCAGCCGATGGTGACATGGTTATCTCACCACATAGGGCAAGTGTTATTAATGGCTCTGTTCTGCCTACTAGGGGTTGCAAGCATTGGTGTACTAACGATAAACCATGATTTCTACGTACTAGGCATGAGCCTATTCGTACTGGGCATGGCAACATTCGCACTTTACCCAATTGCGATTAATTTAGGTTGTCGTAACTTAGACCCAAGCTATCTGGTGTCAGTGACTCAGGTTATGCTGTTGTGTTACAGCATCGGTTCAGTCGCAGGACCATTAGTAGCAGATAGCTTTATGGATTCTCAAGCAGGACTATTTACTTACCTGTTTGCGTCTTTGCTAGCGACAACGATTTACATGTTAATCGCAAGCCTAAAGCGCTCTCCTCTACAGATTGCTGGCGAGTGATATAGCAGGTAATGAGTAAATCGCAGGGAGTAAATGGTAGATAATTGGTTAAACAGTTCTGACCATTCTAAACGAGTCGATATTATTGGGGCTCTTCACTAAAGGCTATTAGCCTGAAGGAAGCGCCCTTTTTGATACGTAGGGGGGAATAACGCTCAATATATTGAAATCGTTCGATTTATCAAAACGGTGTAAATGACGAAAACGCTGCTGAAGCAAATGCTATTTAAGGCTGGAAAACGTAACCTTCACCAGTGATCGTTAAGATCAAACCATCACCTAAAATTGAGCGTATCTCAGAAATAGCGACAATTACCGACGAATTGGTGACTTTCTCACTTTCCCAACCGATATTCTTAAGCTGACGAACACTGAATAACTGTCCGCGATGCCGATTCATAAATAAAATGATTTTTCTGTACGCTAATGGCATCGTTCCAAGCACATAACCATTGTCAACGTTTCGTATGAGCTTCGTATTTAGCTCAATAACCTTACCGTTTACCTCCAATACCGCATTGCTTTCAACTTTATTACCTTCAATTACTGGGTAAGTATCCATATTCATATTCCCTAACAGAGCAACCAACGACACAACTTCATTAAGAGATGTGTTTAATAACGTCACTTATATATGGACGTTTAAAATCGAAGATAATGAAAGTGGCGTATACGGTAAAGAGATTAAATTTTTATTATTAGAATATGAACAGATTATCAACAGCAGGAGTCAGTCTCTAACATATAGCCTTCATTAGGTATGGTGTAGATGAATTTACAGTCTATCATTCCGCGTATTTCATAAATAGCCACAAGCACAGAAGCCGAAGTG
This sequence comes from Vibrio sp. QJM3NY_15, assembly GCF_057785995.1. NCBI lineage: Bacteria > Pseudomonadati > Pseudomonadota > Gammaproteobacteria > Vibrionales > Vibrionaceae > Vibrio > Vibrio sp. QJM3NY_15. The sequence continues at coordinate 1,587,631 of NZ_CM173518.1, read as the reverse complement.
ACAGACTTGCCAGCCCAGCCAACACGCTTCAAAATATCCTTGCTGATCACCTCACCTTTATTCTCGTAAAGATAAAAAAGTACCTTACGATGAGGCTCGGATAACGTCCCGACAATCGAACCACAGCCAGCTTTTCGGACAAGTTTCGTTTTCGTATGGAATTCTCTCATATTAATTACGATTTTTCTGTCTGATTCAAAGTCGAGTATCTCTGTCGCATCTTGTGGCATCACTAACCTCTAATTTTGTAAGCCTTAACCATGGTCATAAAAGTAGGAGGAAAGTACATAACGTCAGCGGCGAACAATACAGTAAATTTACTGCATTGCGCCGTTATTAGATGTTGTAAATGAACACTGTTTTATATTATGTATAGATTTGATGCTTCAGCAGTCCCACTGTTTAGCCTGAGACCCGATGACTCTTTCGATATTGACTTGGCGATAAACCAAAATGCTTTTTAAAGCGATGCGAGAAGTTATAAGGATCTTTGTAGCCTAAACGGTTGGCAATCATCGACACTGACCAATCTTGCTGCTTCAACAAGCTGGTCGCTTTGTCCATTCTCAGTTGTATCAACTTGCTACGTGGAGACACGTTAAACAACGACTTAGTGACTCGGTTTAACTGTTCTTCACTGATAAAAACACGTTCTGCCATCCCCGCTACGGTCCACGCTAAATGTAGACTGCTCTCGATTTCGTTGTATAACGCCTGAACACGTGCCGTGGTGCTCGTCGATTTGGGCTCAAAGCCCGTTAAGGTTCGAATGATCTCGCTCATGAGCAGTTTTCTGTAACTTGCACGGCCACCAATTTCAAAGTAAACCAAGTTCATCAGCGACCAGATCTGTTCGCACTCTCCGAAAGGCACAATGCTCTGACCTAAACTCGCAATATGCTGCCATTGCGGGGTATCGGGCGTCAGCATCCACGCCATTTTCCAATAGTTGTATTGAGGATCAAGCTCGAAGCGAAATGGGGTTTCCGCAGGAAGAACCACAAGTGTGTATGGGGAGATGGCTTGTACCGAGGTTGCAGTGGTTAGAATTCCGCCCCCTTCTTGAGTAAAAATTAGCGTATGAACATTCACGGATTCACGCTCAACCCAATACGCGCCATGCAGCTTTGCCATACCCCCCATGTAGACACCGCAGCTTTTCATCTCTGGGATATCTTCAACGGTCAAAAAACGTTCTTTGCAATGTTCCGCGAGAAAAACATCATCTTGCCACGTTGATTTAGGCTTCATGGCATCAATGACGGATTCGCACAGGTTTTGTTGTTTTTTAAACATGTTGTTACTTCGCTCAAATCACTATAGTTCTGCCATAAATCGGAGAGCTTATGACAACTAACATCAACCCTAACTCATCTATGAATAACAAGCCAGAGAGCATCTTACCTCGTATCGTTAAACTTGGTTTGCCTGTTGCTTTGCAAAGTGCGCTGGTTGCTATTCTTGCCCTTGCTGACGTCTTAATGGTCAGCGATTTTGGTATGGAAGCAGCAGCCGCTGTGGGAATTGCATCAAAATGGCACTTCGTTGCGATTATGATTATGGCAGGGTTGGCCTCAGCAAACGGAACATTAGTTGCTCAATACTGGGGAAAGAATGACCGAAAAAGTGCACGTACCGTGTCATCTATCGCAATGGTGTTTGGCTTAAAAGTTTTGCTGCCTGTCACTGCAATCATCACTCTTGGATCCCAGTTTTTAATGATGTTGCAAACCAGCGATCAAACCGTGATTGAGCTTGGCGCCAATTACCTTTGGTACGGCTTCCCTGTTTTGCTGCTGACTCATATTGTTGTCGTGGTGGAAGCAAGCATGCGCTCATCAGGTGACACCGTAACTCCACTGTTATTAGGGGGTGTTACCATTGCACTCAACATTGCGCTTAACTTCATTCTAATTAAAGGGGCTTTCGGCATTCCAGCAATGGGCGTTGCGGGTGCGGCATTAGCGACAACCTTAGCGCGATTGATTCAAGTGGGCTTGATGTATAGCTACATGCGTATGCGTAAACATTGGCTGTTAACCACTCCAAGCTCACCACATCGTCCGTCACTGTGGTTGTCTTACCGACGTATTGCTTTGCCACTAACGATGAATGCCGTGTTGTGGGCAATGGGTACTATGGCATACCAAATGATCTTCGGTCACATGGGCACAACAGAGCTAGCGGTTTTCTCGATGCTCGCGCCATTCGAATCGCTGTGTTACTCGATATTCTTTGGTATTTCTGTAGCGTGTTCAGTATTGCTTGGCCACTCACTCGGCCGTGATGAATTTGATGACGCGATGAGCATGGGCCTAACGTTCATAAAGGCTGTAATTGGATTTGGTGCGGTTGTCGGCCTTCTCCTCTTCCTAGGCAAAGAGCACGTATTGAGTTGGCTTAACTTAACAAACGAGAAACTATACCCACTCGCCGCGCCAGCAATGATGATCATGTGCTTTGCTGTCGTAATTCGCATGCTAAACATGGTAATCATCAACGGCATTATTCGTGCTGGTGGTGACAATGCATTCTGCCTGCGCATGGATTTCATCGCGATGTGGATGGTTGGTATTCCAGTGTGTATTTACGGCGCATTTGTCGCTGGATGGGATTTCAAATACATCTATGGTCTGATGTTGGTAGAAGAAGTGGTGAAACTGGCCATCTGTTCACACCGATACTTGAGCCGACGCTGGATCAACAACCTAACGGTTACCTATGAAGAACCACAAGCGGCTTAACCTCATGAAGCTAGCCGCCTTCTGAACAAGAAGATTAGAAACACAAAAAGGTCTGAGAAATCAGACCTTTTTTCGTTTCGTCAGTAATTGATTTAAAGCGCCAGTTACTTCTTGTTAATTCGGATATGGCGATTAGACACATTCGGCAGTGGCCTCTCTGGCACTTTCCGTTTCTCATGAATCAAATGTCGTATTGCTAAAATCGGATGCTTAAGTAGCATTCTTGGCCCTGCATAGCGCATCACTAAACGCATCTGCTCTTTCGGGTCAGGCTTATAGCAATGAATCGGACACTTATTACAGGTCGGCTTTGCTTCGCCATAAGGGCATCTATCAAGTCGTGTCTCTGCATAACGCAACAGTTGCTCACACTCCTCACATAACGCGTTATTCTGACGAACCGCACCATGGTGATCTTTGCAGTAGATGTGCACCATCGCAATAACGGTTTTGTACTCCGTCTCGAGTTCGCCTTGTAGAATGTTGTTATGTTGGAACATGATTAATTACCTAATGAGAGACCGTACAGGTTGAGATTGACGCTTTCATTAATCGTCTCTTCAACTCGTTCGAACACAAAACCTAACTTAGTCAGTAGTGCGATACTTCGAATGTTATCAGAGGTTGTGATGGCAACTAAATGATCGATATCAGCATTATGATTAGCTTGTTCAATTATCGCTTGTGCCGCTTCCAATGCAAAACCTTGCCCATAGACTTCAGGGACAAAACCATAGCCGATGTCATGAGACTCTAAGTTATCTCGTTTGATTAATCCGCATACTCCAATTGGCGTTGAGGAATCTTTAATTTCAACCACCAATAAGCACACACCTTTCTCTTGATGCATTTTGAGAATGTTGTTCTCGATGTATTCAACAGCCTTGTCAGTATCTGTGATTTCCTTGTCTCCGATGTAACGCAGGAAATCTTCTGAGCTATATAATCGCTGGATAAACGCCGCATCTTGAGGTGTGATCATTCTTAATCGTAAACGAGCGGTCTCGACTGCCTGCATAGTGATATTTTCCTTGCTGAATACCATGTAAATATTGAGTTCTAGATCTAAAATGATTATCCTCCACCGCATAAACTAAATACAAGGCTATGCAGCAATGAACCGTAAGAAAAAAATCAATCAAATTCTAAAGAAAAGACAGAAACAGGCGAATTCTAAACTGCATGGTAGCAACAAGCCTCGCTATATTTCTAAAGCTGATCGCGCAAGAATGGAAGCTGAAGAACAAGCGAAAGCCGCTCTAGAACAAACAGAAGGATCTGTAGAAGTGACTACTGGATCTGAAGAGACAAAAGCTGCAGAGTAAATCGTAAACTCGCAGTACTCTTGTCCAACTCTCCGAACAGAGCCATTGGATAACAACAAAAAAGCAGCCTCTATTTGGGCTGCTTTTTTGATCCTACCGTATTAACCTAGCCACTTAGCTATTCAATTAACCTTTGAATGGTTTAACTTCCCAACGTGCGAACGGCGCTTTTGCATTAATCCCTACTCTTCCCCAACGGTCTACCGAATCAACAACAAGAATTCGTTCATTCGGCACCAGTGACTTAATCAAAGTCGTAGGCTTTTTCGCTGTGACTAACCATAGAGCATCGTCTTCTGAAAACATCGCTTTGAGCTTCGCTTTATCTTGCTCTGTCCATTCCAGTTCTGCTTTGAACATACGGTCTTCAACAAACAGTTGACTACCAGAAGCGAAATCTTCCAAGCTTTCTGAAAGCAATAATACTGAATCTACGTCATTATCCAATAACACCGCTTGTTGCTTGTTAATCAGTTCACGAACATCAAGCATTACGCGTTGTAGGTTGCTATCAATCGTCTCTGCTTGCGCTGGCCACAACAGCTTAAAGTCGTCAGCCACAATTGCCGCCATGCGCGTTAAATTGGTTGGGTTTAACCACGCGAACTTAGACACATCACCACTCGATAACGTCAACGCTGCAACACCTTGCGCGCGCGGCGTAATCGCTTGAGCCGCATCCACCTCTACCAAACGGATGTTACCCTGCCTTGCGTAAACAAATGTAGGATCAGCTTGCCAGATGGACGACAGCGTTAATGCAACGGTCGCCTTTTCACCAGACTTAAGCACCTTACTTACGCCCTTAGTGCCAAACCAGTTAGGCAGACGATCAATGCCGTAGCGTTTTGGTGGTAGGTATTCAGTGGTAATGTCGGTGCCTTTGGTTAGCTCTGTCGCTAACGCGTAAGTCACAGGCGTACTGGTGAGGATATCCTCTGCATTAGCGCTGATCGACACCATTGAGCCAGCCAACAATAGGCTGCTGACTGCACTCACTTGAGCCGTTGCTTTTAGTGAACTTGAAATACGATTCATTAAAGAAGTCATGATTATGCCTTTCTTACAATTCGGTATAGCGTTGCCGCTAGGAAAAATGTTGCAGAAACGATGATGATTGAAGCACCAGATGGCACTGGCAGTTTAAGTTCCATCGGTAATACTGTTCCGACCAAACACGCGATGGTTGCCAGTAACGCAGACAGTAAAACAAAGCTACCCATGCGCTTAGTTAGCAATCGAGCCGTAGCGCCTGGGATCAGTAATAACGCGCCAACCAGAACCGCACCCACTATTTTCACCGCTGCAATCGTCACTAAGGTGATCATCATGACAAACAGGTAGTCATAGAAGCTGGTGTTATAACCACGAACCTTGGCAATATCAGGGCTAATACAAGTCAAAAGAATACGGTTGAACGTCGGTATCAAGAGCAAAATGATGATCGCGCAACTGCCTGCGAGAATCGCTAAATCTTGGTCTGTTACTGTTAGAATCGACCCAAATAACACGTTCTCAAGCATGTGGATATTGATCTTACGTGCCACGTACATAAGCAATGCTGCGCCGACCGCTAACGCAAGTGCAAGGAAAACGCCGACTAAGGTGTCGTATGGCACATTGGTTCTGTTTCTTACAAAGTGAAGAAGCAGCGCGAAGATCATACAGAAGCTAAATAAGCCAATAATTGGGTTTTCTGGTGGCTCACCAAGTAAAACACCGATAGCGATACCGGTTAGCGCTGCGTGCCCGACGGCTTCAGAGAAGAAAGCCAGACGCTTTGCAATAACCAAAGTACCAAGGCCACCTAGTAACGGGCCTAGTAACAACGCAGCAACCAATGCATTCACCATGAACGCATACATAAAGCTGTCTGATAACCAACCCGCTTCAACGCCACTTACGGCAAGTTGTCGTAACCATTCCATTACGCAACCTCCTTCGATTTAACGATGGCTGCGCCACTGCTGTAGTGCTGAAATAAACTCTCGATTTTACTTGGGTGCAGCACTTGTTCATGTGGGCCACTATCAACCAAGAATCGATTCACAACATGTACATTCGCTTCAAGGCGACGTACTGCGGTTACATCGTGGTGAACGGCAAGAATCGTGCGACCTTCATCAACACATTCACGAATTAGAGATTCAAGATAACGAACGCCCTGCTCATCCATGCCAGTCGTAGGTTCATCCAACACCAATAGGCTTGGGTTATCCAATAACGCTTGTGCAAACAACACACGTTGTTGTTCTCCGCCCGATAACTGGCCCATACGGCGGTCACTACGAGTCGCCATTCCCACACGATCCAATTGTGCGAGTGCGAGATCCAACTGCTTAGACTTACGACGCCAAAATAGCGGAATTCGAGTTTGGTTAAGCAGTACGAAATCCATTACCGTCAGGGGTAAGCTCGATTCGAAAGTCGCTTTTTGAGGGACATAACCAATACTTGGCTTTTCTGGCCAATGAATATTGATTTGCCCAGAGAAAGGCGTCAAACCAAGAACCGAGCGCAACAAAGATGTTTTGCCTCCGCCGTTTGGCCCCATGATCACATGGCACTGACCCGCTTTAAGTTCTAGTGAAATATCATCAAGAATGACGTTGTTGTCGTATTGCAGACCAAGTTGATTGATTGAAATTGAAGGACCTAGCATTATGCGTTCCCGCTTTTCGCGTGGTTCGCCGCCGCAAATTTCATTGCTTCGATTAACGTTTCTAGGTTCTTCTTCATTTCAACTGCGACTTTGTCGTCTTCATATTCACCGTGCGTCATGTGAGAGAAACGGTAAAGCTGAACGCCCGTTTCCGCTTCAATGGTGTCAACAAAACGGTTTGGCATATTTAGCTCGTAGAACAGAACATCAATACCCGATGCGCGGATCTTTTCGATCGTTTCTTGCAGTTGGCTAGCACTTGGTTCAACACCGTGTGCAGGCTCAATCACCGCCGCCACATCTACACCAAACTCTTGAAGGATATAGCCGTAAGCATTGTGCGTCGTCGCTACTTTCATGCCTGATGTGTCGAGTTCGCCTAGTGACAACATCGCATCACGCTTCATAAAGCGAAATTGCTTGGCGTACTTACGCGCGTTCTTGCGATAAAACGCAGCGTTGTCTGGGTCAAGCGTAGAGACTTCACTGGCGATGGTGTAAACCTTTTGAATCGTTGTCGAAAGCCCAACAAAGGTATGCGGGTTAACAGCACCTTGACCAACAGACTGGCCTAATGCAGGAAGTAGAGGCACTTCTTTATTGGCTTCGATTACCACTAAGTCATCACGTTGCGCGGCTGAAATCACTTTAAGCGCGAAGTCATCGTGACCAATACCGTTTACCACGATCGCATCCATCTGGCTCAATCGCTTCAAATCATTGGGTTGTGGTAAGTAGTTATGCGGATTAAAGCCAGCATCAACCAATGGGAGAATGTTAACTTTGTCACCCACCACCGCTTTTACATAGCTGTAGTAAGGCTGAAGCGTGATACCAATCGTCAGCTTATCGCTGTCGATCTTATATTCTTTTGCCAATGCATTGGGTGCCATGAACACCGCCAATAACGACATGAACAGAGTCATAATTCGCATAGTAATTCTCTTATTATTAGTGAGCATCGTTTTCATGATGCTGTTCAATTTCTGATTCGTTCACGACCATTTTCCAACCAGTAGACTCAAGCATGTGTTGGTCAAAACTAGCTGGCTGTGTCGCTACACCGCCGAAGAAGATCCAAACCTCAGGAGAAACGCTGTTCGCGTTCAAAATAAAGGAATCCGCAGAACCATGGTCGGTTGGCGTAGAATGCTCGCTTGGTGTCGCATATTCGCTTGGCGTAGAAAAGTAGTAACCACGCTTATCCAATAACCAAGTATGAGAACCTTTGCGCTTCCAACTCTGGTCTTCAACAAAAGGCGCGACCCATTCATCTTTCAATGACATAACACTTGGCCATTCGCCATCTGAGTCCATACGAAGGTCACGAATCTCTTCATGAGCCAAACGTAGCTCTGATAGCATCGCCAAGTTTTCTTGTTCAACATCGGTCACCAGAATTTGATGATCAAGTACCGCTTTCACGTGGGATTCTGCCTGATGAAATGGAATAGCGACCGTGGCAAAGCTCAGGATGAATACAATGATCAGCCCTACCCATTTACCTTCTCTGCCACCCGTGTCAGCACGTACGCCTTGAATCATCATTTCTCGCTGATCTCAACAACGTCCACTTCAACAGGAAACTCATGGCCCGAATCGAATACAAGGTAGAACTCAGTGTTAGGGTTTGGAAATTCAACGATAGAACGCTTATCCGTCATCTCCTTTGCAATCAAGTTGTCTTCGTAATCGTACATCTCAACTGCGTAATCAATCGCTTTACTACCATCAGAATAACCTGCTTCACAGGCCACGGTTTTGCCTTCAAACCAGCAACTCATCAGTGGAAAGTGTGCTTGCGCAGGTAATGCAGCGAAACCAAGTCCCAGTGCCAAGCATGGAGTGATTATCGATTTTAGTTTTGTTTTTATTGTCATGGTTCGTACCCTAGCCACAGTGCAAATTCTCAGAAGTTAACTGAGCGATAAAGGGCTCAAATGAGCCCTTAAGTTTTTAGTTGCTTAATCAGGGATCGAGCCCCGATATCACAGATTACTGAAGCAGTGCTTCGAACGTTAGGTGAACGTTCGCGCTTGCTTTGTCAGCTAGTGGGTTGTCAATCAACTCACCTTTGTAGTTCGCTTTCATTACGTAACGACCCGCTACGTCTGGAGTAAACGTAATTTCACCGTTCTCGTCACTCACAACATCAATCTGCTCTTGGTGGTTACGGTAAAGTGTGCCTTCACGAGTGATCTCCGCTTTCACGTCTTTCTGGATTTCACCGTTGTAGAAGAATTGGAATGTCACGGGTTCACCTTCAATGATGTCTGAAGGGTGCGTGACTGGCTTCATTTCAAGCAGCTTGCCTTCAATCTTAAATACTGAATCCGATGGCTTACCCACTGTGATGTAGCTTTCTGCACGGGTAAAACTGATTTGTGTTACCACGTCACGCGATTTTTCAGGAAGAACTGAATCACGTTCCGCTTTGTTTGCTTTGACCCATTTCACTGTGTCACGACGACCCGCTTTGTATTGCGTGTAGTAAGAAGGCTCATTGTTTATCGCAACTTTGTGCGTACCTTCTTCTTCGAAGTAGAAATCAAAGATTGAACGACGTTTACCACGAATAACAAAGTTAGGACGCTCGCTGCGACCGTCTGGCATGATGACATGAGCGTTTTCACTGCCTGCTGGCTTATCGAAAACGAACGTACCATGAGACGCAGTCACGTCGAACGTTAGCCAGTCACCACCTTCTTTAGACACGGTAAAATGAGACGGCAGGATCCAACGCGGGTGAGCTTGCGCTGTAGTCGTTGCTGCTAGTCCGAACGCCATAACACCTGCTAGTGCAAGTGCCTTAATTTTTGTCTGTTTCATCATGTTCAATTCCATTATTTATAATTGTTAGCCGTGTCGCTCTATCTGAGCCTACGATGACCACTGTCTATTCTGTTCAGCTTGGTTTTAATTCGTACTTACTAGTTACTATTCGCACTTACTATTTAGCGATGTAGTTCAGAGTGATTTCACCCGTCTCTTCCGTTGCCTTTAGCTCATAGGAAGCATTTGTATCCGTTAGTGATACTTTTTGACGAAGGTAATTACGGCCACCGTGTTCGCGAACCACTTCGATATGAACCGTGTACTCGCCCTGTTCTAGAGTTTGACCTTCATCGCTCTTACCATCCCAAACGAAACGGTACTGGCCAGCAGGACGCGTTGCAGAAGTCACTGCATCAACCAATTCACGATCGTAACGTCCCACCTTTCTCCACCAGCTACGTAAGTCTTTAAGCCATTCATCTTTACCAACCCAAAGCTCAATGGTTTTCACTGACTTTCGTTCGCTGTTCTCTACCCACACCGCCACATAAGGACGCGCATACATAGAGGTATCGATCTTTGGAAGCTTAAAGTTCACATCAAGTTTTGCCGTATCAGGGATCGCTTGTGCCATACCTAGGCTTGGCAAAAGAGATAAAGCAAGAAGCGCCTTGCTCCAGTTCATTTTTTTCATTTTTAACAACCTTTTAAATCCGTTTAACCTTTCGTTCTTCATGCTGATTCATCAAGCAGACTCATCAACCTACTGGAGGGTTAAGGTACGGCGACAAAATAGATAGCAAGTGAGATTGCAGACCCAAACACCGTCCATTTAATGGAGGTATTGAGCGTTTTTTTCTTAGGTAACAGTAAGCACACGCCAGTAAGCACAAAGAAGATCATCAGTAGCGCAGTGATATCGATAAACCATTTCCAAACTTCACCGCTATTACGCCCTTTGTGTAGGTCGTTCAAAAGCGCGATAACGCCGTAATTGGTGGTTTCGACTTCCACCATTTCAGACGTCACGTCAACGAACACAGAAGCGTTGTAGCCTGGTCCTTTGAAGTCCATAGACACTTCACCGATGAGCAACTCACCGCCTTCAATCTCTGCGTAGATGTCTAAACCTGAAGGAACGCCAGATAGGTTGGCTTCTTCAAACAAAAAGGTTTCAAAGGCCGTTTCATCGGCTTTTAATCGCCCGTCTTGGATTGAAAATAAACTTGTAGGAAGCGTTAACGTAGACCGTTGGATATTGGGTTGTGTTGATTCAAATAACTCAGGTCGATTAAGGGTGATACCTGTCACTGAGAAGAAAAGAACAACGAACAAAAGCGCCATTGAAATATAAACATGAAGTCGACGAGCCCATGATTGAACCGCCCTACTTTTTAACGACATACAAACCAATACCTATAAATTTTATGGCGACAATTTAGTTGATAATCATTCGTATTGGCATTCAATTTACATTGTTTACGTTTGCCGAGCAGCGTAAGGAAATTTACATAACATTACATGGGAAGTAATCGAACTGTTTGCATATTCTTGCTAACTTGTATTAGAGGCAATTGATAAGTTGTATTTGAGCTAACTGATAACAAGCTCAAGCCTCAAAAAATCTCAATCTAAACATGCTTGATTGAGATTAGTTTAAGGTAGCAATAGTGGCTTTAACGATTGAGAATTGGGACTATTCGGAGGTTGGATCACTTTAAAGATCAACAAACAATGGGTTCGTCGGTGGATGTACGTTGCCAACAAGTAGGATCTGTAACCAACGAAAGAGAGCTAAATAAGCTTAAAGGGATTTTGACATGCGTATTATTGTTGTTTTGGTTGTTGCTGCGCTAGCAACAGCGTGCAGTAGCCAAGTGGCCAGCACGGAAGAACATATCCAGAAGTACATAGGTTCAGACATAGCCGAAGTACAAGAACGCTACCTAACCGAGCGATCACGGCCTATCAGCTTTTGGGAATCACGGACGTTTGCATGGAAAGAGACTCAAAAAACACTAAAGGATGGCAGCACTCTGTACGCTTTTAAAAACCCTTCTCGTGATTGCACTATTAACTGGATCGCTGACAGCAATGGAATAATTAAAAGTGCAACGTCTAGTGGGGCGATGTGCGATCCGTAATCGATTAATCCTATAACAAAACTAGATGGACTCTAGCCGACTAAATTATGAGAAAAATTACGAGATAAATTGAAAAAGGGTGTCATTTGAACGATCAAATGACACCCTTTTGCTTATCTTATTTCTTGTGTGCTGTTTCTTGTCTTCTGTTTACTATTAAGCAGTTAGACGTTTCCGTTATCACTCACAGTTCTTAGCTGAGTCAGATACTTAATCCAACCTTTTGCTTCAGAAGAGGGTTCAATGTTGTTCGCACGCTTAGCTTGAGCAAGGGCGTTGTCTAAGTTCTTTAACTTATACCATGAGCGCACTTTTGCTAATGCAACGTCGGCCTGTTTGTTTTTGTCTTTCACTTTGTCTAAAACAACCAGTGCTCGGTCGTAGTAACCTTGCTGAACCAATAGTTGAGCCACATTCCAATGATATTGAGTGTCTTTTTTAGACGCTAGCGTCCACACTTCAATCGCATTGTCCCACTCTTTCGCTAGCTGCCAGTAAGTTGCTTGCTCCGCTAGAAGTTGAACGTCGCTGTTCGCATCATCTAGCTTGCTAATTTCTTGAGCTGCACGTTCTGGAATACCGCGTTTCGCGTAAAGCTGTGCTAACAAGCGGCGATCTGAGTTTTTCAGCTCAACACCTTGTAGATCAGCCAGTGCTAACGTGTTCAATGCATCACGATTACGTTCTAATCTTAGCTGAATACCAACAAGTTGACGCCACCAGTTATCTTTCTCTGGTTGAAGTTCAATGAGGCTTTCCAGTGTCGGAATAGACGGTTTCCACTGCTTTAACTGTAGCTGAGCACCCAATTTTAGCGATAAAGGTGATAGCTCTTGTTTTGAATTGAACTTATCGCGATTACCAATGGCCACCAGTACTTTTGACCAGTTTTCAATTTGATATTCAGCTTGTGCAATTCGCATCCAAAGTGTGTCTTTCTTTTCCTTTTCTGGCGCAGTTTTTACTAACTCGTAATAGTGCGGAAGCGCTTTTTTAAACTGCTGATCGTTTAGTAATAGATCAGCAAGCATGCGTTTCGTTACCCAAGCCTGTTCATCCACCAGTAAATTACTGTCGACCGCATAAGTAAGCTGCTTAATTGCCGTGTCGGTTTTACCATCTTGCCAGTAAAACACACCAAGCATGCGCGCTACGTACGCTTTATCGTAGCCTTTAGAAAGCTCCAAGCCTGCAAGTACGTCAATCGCCTGTTTAACCTGTTCATCTTGAGCAAGCTTGTGCGCCTTTTGAACACGAATAGCAGTATATTGAGTTAGCTCTTTTGCTTGTGTTGTAAGGGGCATTAACAACAAGCCCACTAATATCCATATCTGTTTCATCATTTTGCCAACTTAAACTCTAGTTTCACGGTTTGACCAACCTGAGCTATCGCTTTTCCATCGACGACTTTCGGTTGATACTTCCATTTTTTAAGTGCTCTCATCGCTTCACGTTCAAACATACGACGTGGGTTTGCGTCAGTGACTTGAATGTCAATTGGGCGTCCCGTTTCGTCGATGGTAAAAGACATAATGACATGACCTTCAGCGCCACGCTTCAGCGCTTTAGCTGGGTAACGAGGTTCTACTCGATACAAAGGCATTGCCTGTTGGTTTGACCCAAAGTCAGAAAATGTCGGCGCGTTAATCGCTAGGCCGTCAATCGATGTATTCAAATCCAAAGAAGGCAGTGAAGACATCGAATTCAGAGGCGTGACTTCAGCTTGTGACTGAGACGTTTGCGCTTCTGGTGGTGGCTCTGGCATTTCTGGCTGTTCAGGAACTGCGCGTTGTCTTCTCTGGACTTCTTGCTCAGCTTCAACCATCACCATGTTGAAACTTAACGTTTCACTGTTGTCTGGTGAACGTTGGTGGCCATTATCAACCATCCAAGCCATGAAAGAAAACAGCGCTAGACCCAATGCCCCCGCTAGCGGTAAAGCAAGAAATAGGCGAATCATTTATGAAGATCCTCCAAGATCATCGCTTTTCAGCAGCAAGCGCAATGTTTTTAACACCCGCACCTTTAGCGGCGTCCATCACTTTAACAACAGTACCGTTGTAAGCGTGCTCATCCGCTTGAATAACCAAAGAAGCATCAGGTTGTTCTAGCAATAAATGTTCTAACGTCGCTTGAACACGTTCAACATCAACAACACGTTTATCGATGAAGATGTCATTCGCAGAAGTAATCGCAACAAAGATGCCCGCATCCTTTTGACTTACCACGTTAGAAGCCTGTGGGCGATTGACTTCAACCCCTGATTCACGAACAAATGAACTGGTCACAATAAAGAAAATAAGCATGATAAATACAATATCAAGCATCGAAGTAAGGTCTATTTGAGCCTCTTCGTTTTTAGAATGACGTCGACCGAGTCTCATCGTTGACTCCTTAAAGATTTTTCTAATTTCAATTCTAAGCGGTTACACACTTTCGCTAAGCGAGCATGAACAAACATGCCCGCTAGTGCAGCAACCATACCCGCCATGGTTGGCAGCGTCGCCAACGAGATACCTGAAGCCATCAATTTAGGATCGCTGCTTCCTTGAGTCGCCATGACATCAAAAACAGAGATCATACCGGTTACGGTGCCTAACAAGCCCAACATCGGACAAATAGCGACTAACAGCTTAATAAAATTCAAGTTTTGGTTAAGTAAGATACTCGCTTGGCCTAACCAACCTTCACGAATGGCTTTAGCATGCCAAGAAGAGTGATCTTCTCTTTCATGCCACTTTGCAATCCAAGCTTGGCGTTGCTTTGGAAAATAGAACGCAAGATAAAGCACGCGTTCTACCACAAGCACCCAATACACTAAGACAACAGCCGCTAGCCACCACAGGACGAAACCGCCCTGCTCCATAAAGCTTGATAAAGACAGCAGCCAGTCACTCGTTAACCAACTCGCTGGTAATAGAGAACCCGACAAAATATCCATTACGCAGCAGTCCCAACTGGTGAAACGACAGCTTTTGATTCAACTGTTTTTTCTGCCTGCTCAGCAACAAGGCCAATACCCTGCTTCTCAAGAATATTGCGAATGTTCTCTGACTGAGTGCTAAGAATGTTATGTGCCAATAGCAATGGCATTGCAGCAACTAGGCCAAGTACTGTTGTTACAAGCGCCATCGAAATACCACCAGCCATAACTTTAGGGTCACCATTACCAAATTGTGTGATCACTTGGAATGTTTCGATCATGCCGGTTACGGTGCCCAACAAGCCAAGCATTGGTGCGAGTGCTGCTAGAAGTTTTAGCATCGATAAACCTTTCTCTAAATGAGTCTGTTCATCAACGACGGCTTCTAAAAGACGCAGCTCCAGTGCTTCAACCGTTTGGTTTTGCTC
This sequence comes from Vibrio sp. QJM3NY_15, assembly GCF_057785995.1. NCBI lineage: Bacteria > Pseudomonadati > Pseudomonadota > Gammaproteobacteria > Vibrionales > Vibrionaceae > Vibrio > Vibrio sp. QJM3NY_15. The sequence goes on along the minus strand of NZ_CM173518.1, from coordinate 1,572,630 downwards.
TTTGTTGTAAACTGCAAGAACACGACCAAGCGGGTTATTACCCGGTTGTTCAGGGTTCTTAAGTTGTGCGCGAATCTTCTGACGAGCGATAGCAAGAGAAATACCACGAACCAATGCGATGATTAGTCCAATAGCCAATAATCCAAGAATCACTTTACCAACCACACCACCCGCTTGAAGGCGGTCAGCTAAGCTTGGTTCTAAAGCTAATTGTTCCAGCATGAATCCACGAGAGGGATCGACAACCACATTAGATACTTCGCCATTCGCAAGTGAAGAAAGCGATGCCAGTGTTGGACCATTTGATGGCTGTTTCAGATAAACAATCGCATCTTGGTGCTTGGAATCCCACCATACGTAACCTGGTTCTGCAACCAAACCAATAGAGCCTAGGCGATAAACCTCCGCACTTTCAGTTACTCCCTCATTATTAACAAGAGAAACGGTCGATTTGCTTATCTCTGAGCTTGCTTGGATTTGCTCCATCATGCTTAGCCAAAGGCCTGTTAATTGAGGCATCGATGGTAACGATTTAGCGTCAACGATGTCATAAACAGTTTCAGTGTAAGCAGCTCGATCGACATTAGTGACGGTGTCAGATATTTCATGATCGAGATCTTTCGCATTTTGTCTAACAACGCCAAACAACTCACCTAAGCTGCCTGTCTCTAAGCGAAGTTTTTCTTCTAAACGCGCCAGCTTATTTTCATTATCACTAAAGGTTTGAGTAAGAACATCTGTCGCGTTTTGAACCGATGTACGTTTCGCTTCAAGCTGTGCTTTGATCGCTTTCAGCTCTTGTTCTGTCTTTTTGAAATCCGCTTCACGGACAACATTGTGGGAAGCTTGAGTACGATTCTCTGATTTAGCCTTATTAACTAGCTGAGCAGTCGTATCAGAAGCTGACAAAGCAGAAAATGAAATTGAAGTAATACAAAGCAATGCTGCTAATGGCTTTAAGTTCATTACTTAACCTCCGCAACAGTTAAAGAAACAGGTAAAGTAATCAAACTAGGTGACGCTTGCTTATTAGCAATATCGAAGGCTTTATCAAGCTCAGATTTCATCGAAGAATCAAGCTCTTGCCATTGCGAGCTATTTTGGTCCCAAGACCAATATTGAGTGCCGTTTAAGTTACGAGCGACCAATGAAATACGTCCAAGGTGCAAAACGTCAACTTCAAGTACTTTGTCTTTACTTATCTCGACACGGCTAGCGTAAGAACTGAGCTTGATACCGTAATCCACTTCAATTTGATACGCCTCTAAGATACGACGATATTTTTCAGCGTCACTGACATCAGCGCGCGTCATCGTCGCTCTTAACTTTTCTACACGACTCAGGCGACTCTGTCTTTTGAACGGAAGATCGTTTTCAATGGTTTCTTGAAGCCCGTCGATCATTTTATACATCAAAGGCACAACACCTTGACGTGTCAGTTTAATTTCGTCGATTTGCGCTAGATAGCTTTCAGATTCTTTTTCTTGGCTTTCTACTAATGCAGCAAGGTGATCGTGATAGATTTCTAAGTTTTTAACTTCTTCTTGCAGACGTTCAATCTCAGCTTGCAGCATTAAAGTCGCTTGTGAGCTTTTATCAATAACCTTTTGGCTCGAAGCCGACGCGTTATTGGTCTTGTTTTGAATTGATTGAGCTTGATCCAAGCTGTTTGCCATCGAAGACGTCGCAACCAAACTGATCGCAAGTGCTAGGCTAGTTTTTAAAAGATTCATAATTGTAGTCATTTACTATAAGAAGAAGGTCAAATGAATTTTATTGATAAGCAGTCTCATTATCATTAAAAGTCACTCACATTACTAGGGATATTTTACTAAATAGCAGAATCACGAAAGGGGAAAGCCGAAACTTTCCCCTTATATTTATGCTAGCAATAGTACCCTACTAACAAATTAGTATTTTACCTGTAAAGTTGCCATGTAGTTACGACCTTCGCCAACAACAACGCTGCTTGTGCTGCCACCTTCAAGGTAGTCAGTATCAAACAAGTTTTCTACGTTGAAACGTGCAACAAAATCTAGGTTTTCGTCATACTTCATTGTATGAGACACACCCATGTCTACACGAGTGTAAGCATCTTTTTTGAATGTGTTAGCGCTTTCTGTGTAACGCTCACCTACATGATAAATACCTAGGTTTACATCAGTACCGTTGTTGAATGCATAAGTAGACCAAATGCTAGCCGTAAACTCAGGAACGTCTGCTGGAGTTTTACCTTCAAGTGCAGGGTCATTTTGGTATTCAGCATCCAAGAACATGGTTGATGCACTCAAAGAGAATGCTTCAGTCATGTATCCGGTAGCCGACAGTTCTACACCAGTATGAACTTGCTCACCGACTTGGCTTGTGCGTGTCTCTTTGCCGTTATTGCTTGCTGGATCTAGGTCTTCAGTCACTTGCATATTCGATTGAGTGATCTGGAACAAGGCTCCTGATACAAACAAACGCTCATCAAACAGTTCCCACTTAGAACCTAGCTCGTAAAGTGTGCCCTTCTTAGCATCTTGAGACTGACCAAAGTTCACGTCATCTTTATCTGTGATTTCGCCAACAGGTTCGAAACTTTCAGAGTAAACCGCGTAAATAGAACCATTAGACGCTGGTGAATAAATCACACCAAGCTTAGGAAGAATGTTGTTGTAGCTCTCTTCTTGATTAGAGCTGCTCGTCGTTTTGTCGTAAGCGAAACGCACGCCACCAAGTACTTGCCATTGTTCAGTCAGCGTTACTAAGTCTTGAACATAAAGACCGTAGTGTTGGCTTTCAGAGTGAGACACTTCATTGTCGTTCTTGTAGCTAACGTTAGAAGGCATATCAAAGCCGTTACCACATGCAGCAGCTGCTTCAGCTTCAGTTGCGTTAACACATGTGTAGCCAGAATCGTATAAACGCTCGTAATCGTAATGTAGGCCATTCACACCAACAAGTAGGCGGTGGTTTACACCTAGTGCATCGAAATCACCAGTAAAATCTACATAAGCCGTGTCAAACGTCCACTCGTCGTGACGATCTGATACTTTGTATCCATATCCAGTAATGTTGCCACTTTTATCTTTCTGCGAATCTACACCGTTATCAGATTCAGTACGTTGACGCTCATAGAACTGACGGCTGATGCCAGCCTTCACAGACCAAGCGTCGTTCAAGTTAGCGGTTACGGATGCACCGTAGTTTGCAACGTCGTTATCGGTTTGAGCAAAGCGTTGATCATTAACCGTGTTAGGGTCGATAGCCTTGCCTGTAGAAGTATCGATTTTAGAACCATTGTCTAAATCGCCCTCTTCAATAGTGCGGTCGTAATGAACAGACAACATGATGTCTTCGTTGATATCGTAATCAACAAATAGACCACCAACAAAGCGGTCAGTCTCTACATCTGTGCCATCAAAACGTGTGCGGTAAGAGTCTTGGTTTTCTTGTGAAACAATAAGACGGGCACGTAAAGTTTGATCATCGTTCAATGAGCCACTTACATCAGCAGTAGTACGAGTGTAGCTATCAGAACCAATATCTTGGCTTACGTTAACTTGAGTTTCATATGTTGGCTTCTTAGAAACCATATTCACAAGACCACCAGGAGCAGACTTACCGTAAAGTAGACCAGCTGGGCCTTTCAATACTTCAACTCGCTCCAAAAGCTCTACTGGTTGGCGGTAATGAGACCAGTGTTGAACACCATCACGCAGGTAACCAGAGCTACTCTCCAAATTAAAACCACGAAGCGTGAAACGCTCACGGTTAGTTGACTTAGAACCCGCACCAACAGATGCGTCGTTCTTAAGAACTTCACCTAACGTACTTGCACGCTGTTCATCGATGATTTGCTCATCGATTACTGAAACTTGTCCCGGAGTCTCTAATTGAGTCGCCTCCATTCGCATCGCTGTTGTGTTTGTGTCGGCTTTGTAACCGTAGTCGCGACCTTCAACAACCATGTGCTCGTCTGTTTTTACTGTTTCTGCCAATACTGCTGGTGAAGCTAATACTGCGCCGATCACTAAAGCCAATGGGCTCTTTGAAAACATGTCCTTTACTCCGCTTTATTCTTTTATTCGAGCACTTTTTATTTATTCGATGTGCTCGTTGAACCGTTTCCGGTACCACTAATCATTTCGGGAGTGAATATAAGTGATAATTATTACCATTTGCATTAAATTTACATTCTTTGCATTCGTAAAGCTTTGTAAAGGCGCATATCTAGTGGTTTTAACAGGTTCCACAAATCCAATTCGATACAGATATTTACAGCTCGTTTGAATAGAAAACCTTGTAGTTATCTTCGAATCTTCTGAAACACCGTTATTTGCTTGGTCTATTTAAGATATGACGATCGATAAGAAAATTGTCTTGTCTTATTTACTACCTTTGAAACGACGGATTTATGTATAAAACCCTCGATAAATGTAAATAAATAGTGAATTACTTTGTTTTTATTTGTTTAATTTACACAATTATCAGTGATTGTGATCACATCTATAATTTCAAACTCATTTTTTGTTTTTCGATTTGAACAACCGACTGCTAATCTCCTGCTCACTTTGAAAAGGTATCAAAGTTATAAATAATAAGGAGTGTTCTAAATGAATACCAAGAAACCTATGTCTCTAACTGGTCGAGTTATCCTCGGTATGGTCGTGGGCATATTAACGGGGTTTGCCATTCAATCCCTTTTTGCAGACAGCGGATTTGTTAACAACTACATCGTTAACGGACTCTTTGAAGTAGGCGGACAGATTTTTGTCGCCAGTTTAAAAATGCTTGTTGTACCTCTAGTCTTCGTTTCACTAGTGTGCGGTACAAGCTCTCTTAAAGATTTATCAACTCTTGGCCGTATGGGGGGCAAAACGCTTGCACTTTATATCGGTACTACAGCCGTTGCTATCACTCTAGCACTTACTATCGGTAACCTGTTCCAGCCTGGAGCTGGTGCGGATCTTACTGCTGCGAGCTCTTTCAAATCAGCTGATGCCCCTTCTTTGGGCCAAGTAATCATCGACATGTTCCCAACCAACCCTATTCAGGCGATGGCTGAGGGTAAAACGCTGCAAGTTATCGTATTTGCTGTGTTGTTTGGTATTGCAATCAGTGCAGCGGGTAAACCTGGTGAGCGTATCGCCGCGGTTTTCTCTGACTTGAACGAAGTGATCATGAAGCTTGTCGCTCTTCTGATGAACCTTGCACCTTACGGTGTGTTCTTCTTGATGGCGAAGCTGTTCTCTGGCCTTGGTTTAAGCGCAATTTGGAACCTAGCAGAATATTTCTTAGTGCTTGCAGGTACCCTACTTCTACACGGTTTGGTTACCTACAGTGCGATGCTTAAAGGATTCACAGGCCTAAGCCCGATTACGTTCTTACGTAAGATGGAAGATGCAATCATGTTTGCGTTTTCAACTGCCTCTTCGAACGCAACGATTCCAGTCACAATGGAAACGGCTAAAAACCGCATGGGCGTAGACAACAAAGTCGCTTCATTCACAGTACCACTAGGTGCAACAGTGAACATGGATGGCACAGCTATCATGCAAGGTGTTGCAACTGCGTTTATCGCACAAGCTTATAACATCGACCTGACTATGGGTGATTACCTAATGGTTATCCTAACAGCGACATTGGCGTCTGTTGGTACTGCAGGTGTTCCTGGTGTTGGTCTTGTTATGCTAGCGATGGTATTGAACCAAGTTGGTCTACCGCTTGAAGGTATTGCTCTAATCATGGGTGTTGACCGCCTTCTTGATATGATTCGTACCGCAGTAAACATCACAGGTGATAGTGCCGTAACTATCATCGTTGCTAAGTCTGAAGGTTCTCTTGATGAGTCTCGCTTCAACGACCCGGCAGCTGGTGAGAAAGAAGAAGAAGTTAAGCTAGCACGCCAACAGGCATAATCTAGCTTCTTACCTTCAAGCTGAGGCGTAATTAATGGCTATGCCTTAGCTGATAATGAAAAAGGTATAAACAAAAACGCCACTGCATCTGCAGTGGCGTTTTTTATTGGGCTATGTTTCTAAGCTATATTTCTTAGTTATATTTCTAAGCCATGTTTCTCAGCAAGCTTTCAGTCATAGTTAGCTATGGAGCACGACAGATAAAAACAGAAAGCTAATCGGCGATTGGGAACATAAGGTTCACTCTAAGCCCTCCACCATCTCTATTCTTAGCAGTAACGTGCCCATTCATCACACCCATCGCTTCTTTAACAATCGCAAGGCCTAACCCGTAACCACCAGACTGTTTATCGCGCGCTGACTCTATGCGAGTAAACGGGTCGAATATCCCTGCAATCTTGTTGTCAGGAATGCCATCACCGTCATCTTCCACGGATATGACACTGTAACGTTTGTCGGTTAACAATTCGTAAGTCGTCACGACAACATGAGCATTCTCACCGGCGTATTTAATTGCGTTACCGACCAAATTACCAATCACTCTGAGAAGCAACCTCTCGTCAACATGAACCATTGATGTCGGCGTCTCTAAATCGCCCACTAAGGTTTGGTTCGGCTTCAAGTCGTTTTGCATCTGCGCGATGAGCATCGAACAGTAATGCTCAAGATGCATCAAGCTTAACTTGGAGTCATAACGAGACGTTTCAAGGCGGCTGAATTCAAGGATTTCCCCCACCAGCTTATTCATCTCTTCAGTTTCGCTTTCCATTCGCTCAAGCAAGCTAATGCTCTTATCATCGACCTTGCTGCGCAAAAGATGTAAGGCGAGATTTTGCCTTGCCAATGGCGTTCGTAGCTCATGGGACACATCACGAATCAAACGACGCTGCTTTTCTGCCAGTGACTTAATCTCACGAGTCATATGATCAAAATCATGGGCAAGTTCGTTGAATTCACGCGTGGTTGAATCAAGCTCAGACACAACACTCACCGAGAAATCCCCTTGCGCTAATCTTCGACTCGCCTCCCTTAAACGATCCAGAGGTTGCTGCAGGCTTTTTGCCATAATAATGGAGAACAGCGACAATACGACCAATGCAATCAAGGCTTTCAGCATGTAGGAATATGGAGCAAAGGATTTAGCCGGATGAAACTGGTGCGGTAGTTGAATGACTAAAGTGTTGCCATTATTCAGTGGCAAACCGAAGATAGGCTTACTGACGCGATCGCTCAACTGATGATCTAAGGTACGCAAGTACTTGAGTTTGAATTCAAAGTGCGGGTGCATGTGTCGATGAGTAATGGGTCGATTATTATCATCGATAACAAACAGATAGTAGCCTTGAGCATTACCCCAGTCGGCTAACTCATCCATATCCCCTTCCTCAATCAGCACGTTGGCTTGATAGGCTAGGTCGAGCATTTCAGACTTTACCGACTCAGGTACCTTCAATAAGGCTTTCATCAGCGCTCGTTCCGCCACACCTTGAAGGATCAAGATGCTTACTAGGATCACCGTCAGATAGCTGAATAATTGAAACGTTAAGCCATCCTTACGCTTGGCAATAAAATCAGGGCAACGCAGCAATTTTTTACTCATACCCCTACCGACTCTAGGTAACTGTAGCCTTTACCTCGAACAGTTTTGATATGTTGCTTGGACAAACCAGCCTGAACCAATTTTCGACGTATATTACTGATATGCATATCTAAATTACGATCGAAAGGGCAAAGCTCTTTCTTAAGAACATGGATTTGAAGGTCAGATTTCGATACAACGATCCCGTCGTTTTTGACCAAGTAATCAAGCAGATCTTTTTCTGTCCCGGTTAGTGGTAAACGAGAAAGTTGTTCACACAAACCATGGTTAGATGAAGCTAAAGACTGTCTCTGACGCTCGAAACCAACACGGCGCAAGATCACCTTAATGCGGGTCAGCAGTTCAGGGACATTGAAAGGTTTGGCGATGTATTGGTCGGCACCCGCTTGATATCCGTCGAGCATCGAGGCATCGTCGTTAAGAGCGGTTAGCATAAGAATGGGGGTAGCAAAGCGCTGACAAATTCGTCTAGCAACTTGAATACCGCTGAGGTTAGGTAGCATCACATCAAGTAACACTAAATCAACAGGGTGAGACTGAATGAACTCAAGCGCAGACTCGCCACAATGAACGGTATCAACGTGATACCCTTCATTTTCTAAGACTTCACCCAACAATTCACATAACTGAATATCATCATCAACAACTAAAACGCGCGACATCATACAAACCGATAAATAATAATAGTTTGCATTTTAATTATCGTTATTATTGATTTCAATTATAAAATGCGAGATTTACCCTATAGTAAGAAATCTTTTTCAATCGGTACAAATTTTGAGGCAGAATCGATAAGATTTTGAGCAGTTAACCCCGGTACACCATACACTTCAACTGGCTTACCAAATCGTTCTTTGATTCGCTCAACAAGGATTTCGAAATCACCGTCACCAGATACTAAAACAATGGTATCAACTGTCTCAGCAAGTTCTATCGCATCTAACGCGATACCGACATCCCAATCCCCCTTTGCGCTTCCATCTCGACGCTGAATAAACGGTTTTAACTTTACGTTAAAGCCAACACCACGAAGGATGTGGTGAAATTGACGCTGTTTTGGATCTTGGCTAGAGATCGCGTAAGCATTGGCTTCAACCACGTTACGCCCTTCCGTGGCAACATACCAAAACTGGTTATAGTCGAAGTTAGAACGGTATTTGTCACGCGTTGTATAGTAAACGTTCTGAACGTCGACCAAAATTGCTATGTTTTCCATAAATTCATACCTTTAGATTTTCCGTATACCCTATTCTATTCAACTCTAAAATGCGAGCCGCTTTCTTTAATAAAAATGAACTCATTAGCTATGCTTAACGTAGTTGATATTAGTTTAACTCAGAGCTTGTTCGAGATTATCAAGGAAGGTGGAACATGCAGTACCGACAAACAATTAGATCATGTATTCGCAGCGACACCAACGGCTCAGTGTTGCCACGTTGCTGTGCAGCGTTAGCCAAAGCATTATCCAAATCAATAAAAAATCTAGTAACAAGCGCGGTTATGTTTATGATTCTGTCAGTCAACTCGCTACACGCTTACCCAGCCTATTCCCATTCCAAATTACTCCCTCATCGCAGCGTGATCTATTTCGCGCCAACGGAAGACTCTGTCGTTAAAGCGTTTCTCAATGAAGTACTGATAAACAACTGTCAATTGGACGAACGTGATGTGGTCGTGATGGTAATAGCAGAAAGTGGCTATACCGTACCGACATGGCTTGATGAGGAGTTTAATCTAGAGGCAGTAACGAGCATCTATGAGATACAAAAAGGGTCGCATACCGCTGTTTTAATAGGTAAAGACGGACAAGAGAAGCACAGATGGAGCGGAAAAACCGATTGGAACCTGATCACTAACCTGATTGATGAGATGCCGATGCGTAAACAAGAAATGCAGCGACAAGGCAGCCGCTGCAGTATTTGATTCTTAGTCAGCTAAGCCTTTGGTTAACTATCAACCAAGCTAACAAGCTAAGCTTGATCATCAATCACTTAAGCTTGCTTGTTAAACCAAGCCAGTTTTTCATGGAGCTGAGCAACACTTCCAACAACGATAAGTGCTGGGCTTTTTGCGACACTCGCAAGGTTAGCTAAGTCACTCAAACCACCACGGAACACTTTCTGTTCTTGGCGCGTACCATTTTCAATAATCGCAACGGGCATGTCTGATCGCATACCGTTATCAAGCAAGTTTTTCTGAATGTTCGGGCTCTCTTTCAGACCCATGTAGAACACAATCGTGTGGTTGTGCTGAGCAAGCGAGCGCCAATCAATATCTTCACCGTCTTTCTTAAGATGGCCAGTAATGAATTGAACGCTTTGGGCGTGATCTCTATGTGTAAGCGGAATCCCCGCGTAAGCCGTCGCGCCTGCCGCTGCCGTGATTCCGGGTACCACTTCAAACTTCACACCATTTTCAGCGAGAGTTTCACACTCTTCGCCACCACGACCAAAGATAAACGAGTCACCGCCTTTAAGGCGAACAACATGCTTATTTTCTTGCGCTTTAGTTACGAGCAGTTGGTTGATCTGATCTTGTGGTACACAGTGATGGTCGAGCTTTTTCCCCACATACAACATTTCTGCATCGGCGTTAGCCATTGCCAAAATATCTTTAGATACCAAGCGGTCATAAACGACCACATCAGCCTGTTGAATAACACGTGCCGCTTTGAGGGTAAGTAAGTCAGGGTCACCAGGGCCCGCGCCTACTAATGAAACCAATCCTTTGGTTACTTCTTTAACATTCGATGACGATACTTCTGACATGCTGTGCTCCGAAGGTTTGCTTGTTTTATCTCAAGCTTCAATCTATGTGATAAGTCACTGTATTAATGATGACTTATCCAAATCCTTAACCCTTAGACTATCAGGTGTTGAGTTAAATATTCAGTCTAAATACTAACGAAGATAGAAGTAATTATAACAAAACAGTCTATTGCAGCTATTTTACTCAATAAAAATCAACGCATTGATGATGTTTAAGGCTTTCGAACTAAAAAAGCCCCAAACATGTTGTTGGGGCTCTTAATCTCATACTAAATTACGTTTCACCGTATTCAGAATTACTTAGCACCTAGAGAAGGAGCGGTTCTAGCATGTGTTAGGAACAAAGGAACACATGTTAAGAACAAACCACCAACGATGTTACCAAGGATTGTAGGGATAAGGTTGAAGTTCAACCATGTTGCGATACCGAAATCAGCGCCTAGAATCATACCCAGTGGGAATAGGAACATGTTTACTACTGTATGCTCGAATACTAGTGCGAAGAAGATGAAGATTGGGAACCACATCATTGCTACACGACCAGACACAGTACGTGCTGTCATGTTACCAATCACGCCTAGACATACCATTAGGTTACAGAAGATACCGCGTACGAAACACGTGATCCATCCGTCCATACCCATGTTTTCAAAACCTAAGCTACGAGCTGTAGAAACCGCAATGAACTTTTGTGCGACTGCGTTTGGATCTAAAGAGAAGTTACCCGTTAATGAGATAGCAACCAATACCGCAACGATTAGAGAACCGATGAGGTTACCAAGGCCAACAATACCCCAACAACGTAAAACACGACCCCAAGTCACACCTGGGCGGTTATCGAATTTCGCTAAAGGAGCAAGGCCAAATACACCCGTTACTAGGTCGTAGCCCATAACACTTAGAATGACGAAGCCCACTGGGAACACAAGCGCGCCAACAATACCAATGCCTGTTTGCACAATAGTCGTAATTGCCACAACAACAGCAAGAGAAAGAATGATGCCTGCCATTGTGCTTCGAATCAGAAGATCGCGAGTACTTGTTTTCGTTTTCGCTTCACCCACATCGATCATCGTTTGAACGAATTCAGCTGGTTTAAAATCAGGAGACATAAGATTGTCCTTAAAAAGTTAAAATTAAAAGTTAAAATTGGATAGGAAAAGGCTCTAGCTGCCGAACTAAGGCAATGTCGGGAACTAGAACCCTTGAACTATCAAATCTTGTTACGTATTCGATTATGCTGAGATTTCAACAGCACCTTTGGTAATACGAGCTTTATACGCTTTCACGCTGAAGTTCTCGTCTTCCATGCACACACCTGTTGCTAGGTTAAAGCGTTGCTTCTTAAGTGGGCTCGCCACCCAAAGCTCACCTTTGTGTTCAACCGTTAAACCGCGAGATAAAACGTTTGATTGGAAAAACGGGTCAGTATTACTAATAGCGAACACTTCTTCGGCTTTCGTTGGGCGGAAAATAGCAACTTGCTCACCACCAACCAATGCACAAACACCGGTACCTGGAATAATATCTTCGATCTTACAAACTTTGGTAAATGCCATGATGTCGTCTCCCAATTAAACCAGTTCAACGTGAAGGATGTCGCCCTTCGCTTCTGGGTGTTTCTCTGTGAATGTCGCTGGACGGTGTTGTTCACGGCCATCGTCAACAAACACAACGTTTTCATCACGGTCATCAGCATTGATGAAATGTGAGAAGCGCTTAAGTTGAGCTTCGTCGTTGATAGTGTCAGTCCACTCACAAGCGAAGTTACCCACTAAGCCAGCCACGTCAGCTTCAAGCTGGTCGTTGATGCCAAGTTTGTTATCAACAATCACTTCACGTAGGTAGTCAACGCCACCTTCTAGGTTGTCCATCCATACCGAAGTACGTTGCAGTGGCGCAGCCGTGCGGATGTAAAACATCATGAAACGGTCGATGTATTTCAGCAATGTTTCTTGGTCTAGGTCGCTAGCCAGTAGGTCTGCGTGACGAGGCTTCATACCACCGTTACCACACACGTACATGTTCCAACCCGCGTCAGTCGCGATAATACCTAAATCTTTACCTTGAGCTTCAGCACACTCACGAGTACAGCCCGACACACCAAACTTCATCTTATGAGGAGTACGGATGCCTTTGTAACGGTTCTCGATCATCACGCCTAGGCCAACTGAATCTTGAACGCCGTAACGACACCAAGTTGAACCAACACATGTCTTAGCCATACGAAGTGCTTTTGCGTAAGCTTGGCCCGTTTCGTAACCTGCAGCGATTAACTTCTTCCAGATTGCTGGTAAGTCATCTTTCTGAGCACCGAACAGACCTATACGTTGTGCACCTGTGATTTTGGTGTACAGGTTGTATTCAGCCGCCACATCCGCAAGAACACTAAGTGCTTGAGGTGTTACTTCACCACCTGCCATACGAGGGATAACAGAGTAAGTACCGTCTTTTTGGATGTTACCTAGGAAGTTATCGTTGGTATCGTGCAGTTTCACTAGTTCAGGCTTGAGGATGTGTTCACCCCAGCAAGAAGCAAGAATAGAACCCGCTAGAGGTTTACATACTTCACAGCCGTAGCCTTTACCGTATTTCTCTAGTAACTCATCGAATGTTTTGATTTCTTCGATACGAATCAGGTGGAAAAGCTCTTGGCGAGAGTAAGCAAAGTGCTCACAAACGTCGTTCTTCACTTCCACACCTGCTTTAGCAAGTTCAGCGTTTAGCACTGAAGTCACAAGTGGAATACAACCACCACAACCTGTACCTGCGCCAGTGACTGCTTTGATATCACCAATGGTGTGATGACCTTCAGCAACCGCTTGAGCGATCTTGCCTTTCGTTACATCGAAACAAGAACAGATAACGGCAGTTTCTGGTAAAGAGTCCGCGCCAAGTGTTGGTTTTTCAGCACCTGCGTGAGCAGGAAGAATCAATGCATCTGGGTGTTCTGGTAGCTCGATTTCATTCAGCATTAACTGTAGAAGATCGCCATAATCAGATGTGTCACCGACCATTACGGCACCAAGCAACTTCTTGTTATCTTCAGAAACGATGATGCGTTTGTAAACTTCAGACTCTTCGTTTTGGTAAACGTAGCTCTTACAACCCGGTGTACGACCATTTGCGTCACCGATAGAACCCACTTTCACGCCAAGAAGCTTCAGCTTCGCTGACATGTCGGCACCTTCAAATGTGCTTTCGTTACCAACAACGTGGTCAACAGCAACGGTCGCCATTTTGTAACCAGGAGCAACAAGGCCGTAGAACGTTTGGTTCCAAGACGCACACTCACCGATTGCGTAAACATCTTTGTCTGTCGTTTGACAGTGATCGTTAATCTCGATGCCGCCACGAGGTGCAATACCTAGGCCCATTTGACGAGCAAGTTTGTCTTGTGGGCGAATACCAGCAGAGAATACGATGAAATCAGTTTCTAGCTCAGTTCCGTCTGCAAAACGCATCACGTTACGAGCTTCAGTGCCTTCAGGAGCAATTTCTAGCGTGTTTTTGCTTGTATGAACGTTTACGCCCATACGTTCGATTTTTTGACGAAGTTGGTTACCACCCGCTTGGTCAAGTTGCTCAGCCATTAGCTTAGGAGCGAACTCAACAACGTGTGTGGTTACGCCAAGTGCTTTCAGTGCACCCGCCGCTTCAAGGCCTAGTAAGCCACCACCGACAACAACACCAGACTTTGAGTTCTTAGCGGTTGCTTCAATCGCTTTCAAATCTTCAATTGTGCGATAAACGAAACAGTCTTTACCTTCGTGACCTTTGATTGGCGGAACGAATGGGAAAGAACCAGTTGCAAGAACAAGTTTGTCGTATTGAATTTCACGACCTGTGCTTGAGTAAACAGTCTTTTTCTCACGGTTAACGTTAATTGCACGTTCGCCGATCAGCATGTTGATGCCGTGTTTCTCGTAGAAGCCTTCTTTAACTAAAGAAAGTTCGTCCGCAGTATGGTGTGAAAAATAAGAAGAAAGGTGTACACGGTCATAGGCTACGCGAGGCTCTTCACAGAACACCGTGATGTCCATGTTAGCGACATCTGTCTTCTCGACTAAATCTTCGATATAGCGATGGCCTACCATCCCGTTACCGATTACGACTAGCTTCATCTTGCTCATAAGAATTCCTGAAGGTTATATATTTCTTAACTACACGAATAATGAATTATGAAAGAAAATGAAAATATGATGTAAATCAATTACGAAATCGAACTACCCAAAAGGGGTAGGACAAAAGAGGTAGATCTGCTTAATTATCAGTCAAAGCAAACGAATAACCGTAGGTTTGGTAGGGTTTAGAGGGGTTTTATATACACTTCAACGCATTAAGAAGTAGGTTGTAAACTTTCACAATAGGTTAGCAATAACGTAAGTAAATGACAATCATTTTCATTTAAAGACTTGAGAAGTGTAAGAACTCATGAAAGCGTTACAGGTTCATGAGTAACTATGTATAAATGTGAAGAACTTAATGCCTAAAACCTCAGACGGCATACTCGTCGAACTGTCTATTTTACTCACAAACACCACACCCGATTAACAGTTAGTTTGGCAAACACGTAAATGGAAAAGTTTGATTTAAGTTTTATCTCAAAACCAGCCCCTACTCCGGCCACATATCTAAAGTATTTAAACGGCTAATAGAGTAACGAAGCCACTAGACCAATTCAGAATTAAGAAATTAAGAAATTAAGAAATTAAGAAACTTAAAATGCAATAACAGATAGTAAACGTCAGCAGTTTCGAGGAATCGCGAGGATATGAAATTTCAGATAGCAAAAAGGCCAGCATTTCTGCTGGCCTTTCAACGTTGAATAGTGGAGGCGCCTCCCGGAGTCGAACCGAGGTCCACGGATTTGCAATCCGCTGCATAGCCACTCTGCCAAGGCGCCTTCAATAGTGTTTAAAGAGAACAACTCTGTTGATTACTACCAAACAAGGTAACAATCAAATAGATGGTGCCCCGGGCCGGACTTGAACCGGCACAACGCGAACGTCGAGGGATTTTAAATCCCTTGTGTCTACCAATTCCACCACCAGGGCACGCAATTCTTTATTGCGATGCCGATTACTGAAAAGTAAAACACCATCTTAATGTCAAAATGAATCAACATTACAAAATTTGGAGCGATACATCGGGTTCGAACCGATGACCTCAACCTTGGCAAGGTTGCGCTCTACCAACTGAGCTAGTATCGCAATTTCATTCTTCTAATTTCTTACCTTATCAAAACGTAAGAGAAAGAGAATGGAGGCGCCTCCCGGAGTCGAACCGAGGTCCACGGATTTGCAATCCGCTGCATAGCCACTCTGCCAAGGCGCCTTAATCAACATATAAATATATTGAAGTGTTTAAAGAGAACCACTCTTTGTTCAACACTCTACTTAAAGTAGAAACTAGATAGATGGTGCCCCGGGCCGGACTTGAACCGGCACAGCGCGAACGCCGAGGGATTTTAAATCCCTTGTGTCTACCAATTCCACCACCAGGGCAACGCAATCATGCGATGCTGATTACTGAAGAGTAAAACACCATCTCTCTGCGACCTAAGCCGAGAGAACGAGGTGTACTTTAACGGATAGAAAAAATTCGTCAACAGTAAATTTTATCTTTCAATTCAAGTGATTAATTATCGAACTCAAACGAATGAATTTAGTGCAGCTTGTACGGTTCTTATACGTAGGTTTTAATTTTAACAGGAACTCATAAGCCGAAATCCAGTTTGGAGATTCACTAAATACTGTTGATTCCATTGAATGAACAAAACACTCCCTCGTTTTCATGTGCTTTTCACATTCAAAGACTAAAGTTTTAAGTAACGACTATTACGAAATAAAAACGTGAAGCCACTTAAACGATACCAATATGAACGCTACGCCGTGCTCTGTAACCTCGCCTACCCTAGAGTATTTAAACAAACTCGATACGGTTTCGATCCTAATGGGCAGCGCATCATAAAGAACCAATTTGGTAAAACCATGATTCGAGTCTTATGGAGCAGCGACAAAGATGAAGTCGTCGTGGTTATCAAGGGGTCACACAGTGTTTCTGACTGGCTACTCACTTTTGCACTATGGACCAGAAGCTGTAAAAGGATTGGGCTGAATTATCGTGTACATGCTGGTTTCTATCATCTCATGTTTCAAGAAAGCCAACCGAGTCGTAACGAAGACAAACTTGGGCAAACCGTTATCGAACGCTTAGAGGCCACGCTCATACCATTGTTAGAGCAAGGAAAAAGGATTTCTATCACCGGGCACTCTTCTGGCGGCGCGATTGGCTGCGTCTTTGCTGACTACCTAGACCAAAAGTACCCAGGCTGTATTAAACGAATTGTGACGTTTGGCCAACCCGCTGTGGGTGATTGGAGTTTCAAAAAGAACTACCGATTAAGCAAGAAAACCTACCGTATCTGTTGTGACATCGATATTGTCACCTTCATGCCGCCCGTGCCACTGCTGTATTGGCATGTAGGGAAAATACTTTGGCTCTATAACGGCAGGATCTACGAAAACACACCGACATTAATCCGCCTTGGTCGCTCTATCTTTAGCTGGTTGATAAGGCCTTTCTCTTATCACCTAATGAGTAAGTATATTCGTAACAAAGATTTCTTCGATAAGCACTGAGGCAGTGAATTAAGTTGATGCTGGCTGCATCAAAAAGAGCACAAGCCTGTAATGACTTGTGCTCTTTATGATTTTAACTGAACTTAAAGTTTAAATCTTGAGAGTTCCTGTTTGAGATCGTTAGCTAGGTGGCTGAGCTGATCGGCTTGCGAGACTGCATCTGTTGCATCAAGTGCCATTACATCACTGACTTCGCGAACAGATTCCGTATTCGCATTGATTTCCGCGGTGACTAAAGACTGTTCCTCAGCAGCTGAGGCAATCTGAGTCGCCATGTCACTGATCATCTGAATCGCTTCACGGATTTGAGCCAAGCTCTCTCCGGCCATATCCACATCGTGCACGCTTGTTTTCGCCATATCGTGACTTTGTGTCATCACTTTAACCGCACCATTAGTCGCTTGCTGTAAGCGTTTGATCTTGTCTTCGATCTCTTCTGTTGAAGCATGAGTACGTTGAGAAAGCACACGAACCTCATCAGCAACCACAGCAAAACCTCTCCCTTGTTCACCTGCCCTTGCCGCTTCAATAGCCGCATTAAGCGCGAGTAAATTCGTTTGCTCCGCTATTTCGCGAATCGTCGCCAAGATAGACGCGATTTGCTGACCATGCTCTTCAAGCTCACTGATGATAGACACAGCACTTGTTAGCTCAGTAGCGAGGTCATTAATCGATGATTGGCTTTTAGCCATCTGTTGGAAGCCTTGCTCGCTCAACTCCACCGAGTGAGTCGCACTTTTCGCCGTACTCTCAGCATTCGTCGCTATTTCGGCTGTTGCTGTCGCCATTTCTGTCACAGCCGTTGCCACCATCGTGATCTCATCTTGTTGCCTGCTTACACTATCACTGCGCTTCATCGCACTGGTATTAGCATGCTCGGCACCGCTGCTCATCGCTGTAGAAACTTGAGTGACGTTTTGCATCATTTGATGGAGCCGATCAACGAAGACATTAAACTTATCGGCAAGTTGACCCACCTCATCTTGGCTCGACACTTGTAGTCTTTGTGTGAGGTCGCCTTCCCCTTCCGAAATATCAGCTAATGCTTCACTCACTCGACCCAGCTCAACTAATTGACGAGCAACAAACCATGAGGTTGCTGCAGCCATAACGATCAATACAACCAAACCTGTAGTGATTTGGCTAATCAACATATCGAACAGAGGCTGCTCTAGTACGTCTTTATCCATTTCAATCACAAGTAACCAGTCAGTGCCTTTAATCGGCTCAGCCATGATGACTCGCTCAGCACCGTCCACTTGAGTAAAGATCGTCGTCAAGTTTTGCGCAGCACTGTTCAAGCCAGACACACTCAGCTCTGGCGCAATATCATTGACTTGTTTCAGAATGAAATCTTTATTTTGATGAGCAACGACCGTTCCTTGCTTATCAATCAGAATCGCACGTCCATTCCCCGGAACCTGAATGGCTAATACGTCTTCAATCAATTTGTCTAATGCCAAGTTTGATGCAACAACACCGATGATCGATCCATTCTCGGTCACAGGGTCTGTCAATGTCACCACCAAGGTTTGCATCGTCACACTCACATACGGCTTGGTTGTCACTGCGCGGTTCTCAGCTAAGGTTTGTTTATACCAACCTCGGACTCTTGGGTCATAGCCCGCTTTATTCAATGAAGGATCATGACGGAACATCTCACCTTCTTTGTTACCGTAATAACTCAATCCAAACCCACCAGATACCAAGGTTTGACGTAAATGAGGAACGATATCTATTGAAGGGTTAAGCTGCACTTGTTGCTTAAGTCCGTGTACTGCTTGTTTCTTATCATAAAACCAGTCACTGATGCCCTTAGCATGAGCTTGAAGTGTATTGCGACTTTCACTTTCTATTGCTTGCCAGCTGTTTGTTTGAAAAGTCTTATAACCCATGAAAAGAAGAATGGCAGATGTAACAGCAATCGCCAAAACTACAGAGAAAACCATTTTTCTCTTTAGACTAAATTGCATATTTAAGAACCTCTTATAGAACAATTAAAGAAATATAAAAGAGGGACACTATCACTCATGCGCATGTTTTAATTTGGGTTATCCCATAAAACCATGAAACAAATTGAGCATTATGGTTAATTGTGACTTTGATTTATTTACCGGTCTATCAACAAAGGTTCAACTTAGGATCTCATCAAAATAGAGTGGGTTTATGAAAGGTAAAGGGGAGAAAAGAAGAGGCAAGGATGAAGAAACAAGAAACAAAGAAGCCAGAAACGAAAAAACCAGCCACAAGGACTGGTTTCTTCTAAATGATGGAGGCGCCTCCCGGAGTCGAACCGAGGTCCACGGATTTGCAATCCGCTGCATAGCCACTCTGCCAAGGCGCCTTCAAGTCGTGTTTTAAGAGAACGACTCTGTTGATCACTACCAAACAAGATAACAATCAAATAGATGGTGCCCCGGGCCGGACTTGAACCGGCACAGCGCGAACGCCGAGGGATTTTAAATCCCTTGTGTCTACCAATTCCACCACCAGGGCACGCAATTCTTTATTGCGATGCCGATTACTGAAAAGTAAAACACCATCTTAATGTCAAAATTAATCAACATTACAAAATTTGGAGCGATACATCGGGTTCGAACCGATGACCTCAACCTTGGCAAGGTTGCGCTCTACCAACTGAGCTAGTATCGCATTTTCATTCGTCTAATTTCTCATTAACTAAAAAGAGAGAAAGAGAATGGAGGCGCCTCCCGGAGTCGAACCGAGGTCCACGGATTTGCAATCCGCTGCATAGCCACTCTGCCAAGGCGCCATTTTTCAACACGTTAGAACAGACTAAACGTTAGCCCCGCTGTGTTCGGGTGCCTACTTTACGGATTGAGTGAAGATAGTCAAACAAAAATGTGAATTTAAATTCTGTTTGCTGACATTTAAATCAAATTGCTGCATGTTCGATCTTTTTATTCAAAAAGCATACAGCAAAGTCGATTCATTTAAGGTGTTTGCGCACTACCACTTTTTCATGAAGCGGCCAACGAGGCTTGGATGATACGACCAACAGTGATCAAACATGGTCATAAGTTGAGGGTTACCATACTTAGAAAGACTAACTGCATGGAAACGGTTTTTGTGCGTTTTAAGTTTCTCGACTTGAGCAATCATTTCATCAGACTGCTTTGGTGCGATAAAGTCAGAAAGCACGATCAAATCAGCATTCTTATACTTGTCGCCCATCATCAAATCTATCGACTTCATTAGCACTGGCTCAAGGTCTGTCCCGCCGTGGAATGAGTAGCTTAGGAAGTCACTGGCTTCACGCAGACCGTCTTGTCGAGTCAATTCATAAGTAATGTGTTCTGAAGAGAACAAAATCACATAACAATCGCGTTCTTCAGCTAGGGCAATTTGCATCAAGGCATAAGCCATCGCTTTCGCTGACTGTTCAGGGAAACCACTCATTGAACCCGACGCATCAACACAAACAATAAATGGACCTTTTTCAATGTCCACAGATTTACTGTCTGGCTTTTGAGCTTTGACTTTACGTAGCGTTCGAGATTTACCTTGCGAACGATAGCTAAGCAAACGCTTGTCGGCCAAGTGTTTATAGAAAATCACTTCTAACTCTGGGTACGCTAAGAACATGGTCTCGTTCGGCAGCATCTTGTTGAGGTCATCACTTTCATGAATCCCAACAATATCATCGACTGCCTCATCACTTTTCTCTTCAACCATCTGTAGTTCTTCTACAGGGGCTTTGTGCAGAGAAGGATCATCTTCTAAGCCTGCCATGCGACCTAGTTTTTCAGCGATTTCTTGAAGGCCTTTGTGCTTGTTTAGAAACTCCGCATGACGCTTCATTACCGTTAGGTCGGTTTTACTCAACTTAGCCGAAGCCATGTCCCACAAGCGCCCTACACTCCCTTCATCACCCGATTCCGTCACTTTATCCATGTTTTTCATGGTTTCCATGCGTTGATAAAGGTCAGCTAAAACTTTTTCTTTGCTTGTTTCAAGTTCGGTTACTTGAGCTTGCTTAATCGCGTCTGAAAGCGATTGATACCACTGGTCGCAAAAGTAGTGTGGAAACATTGCGTTATAAACGCCTTTGTTGTTTTCCATTAAACGTCTTGCTTGAAGGTAGAAAGCTGAGTGCCACTCCAATTTTTTGATGACACTGTCAATCTCATCAAAAAACTGGGGTTCATCCCAGTAGATAACCTCTTGGTACAATGCAATTTCTTCTTGGAATCGATCAGTTTCACACACTTTGGTAACGCGTTTTTTGACTTTACCGCGCCACTTAACCAAATGGTTTTTGACCGACGTTTTCACGCCCTTGTTCTCAGCAGCCATCATGACTTGAGAACGAGCGATGAGATCATTCATCGCTGTATCAATGATTCCTGAGTCAGCTACCATCAAAGCGAGGTTTAAGCCGTCTGCTCCTAACATATGCTCTCCCCTTACTCGAAGTACTGACTCATGAACTTAATGCGCTGTGCGATCTTACTGCTCTTCACTTTTGTGGTTTCAAGATCTTGCGTTACCGCTTGCAAGCTTGCTTCCATTGCCTTCGGTAAATCAGGATCAATATAGTTGTGAGGCAACGCATCATGGAATTCAGTTCGAACTCTCTTTAACTTAAATTCAGCCTCAGTTAACTGTTCTAAGGCTTTCTCAGCGCCACTCAACCACTTGTTATACAATTCTTGGTCTAAACCGTCGGTAGTAACCACACTCACCAAGACAGAGCGATTGGCAATATCTTTAATCACTAATTGATTCGATGCATCCAAGTCGAGTTTTAAACGGCATAGGTTTTTATTTTCATTTACGTAACCGTAAATATCCCCGTGGCCTTCTTTAAGCGCACGGTCGAAATCATCCTTGGCAACGTATACCCAACGGCTATCGCCTTTCTCAGATTCAGATACCGACATATTGCTTTGCAGCATAACCAGTTTAACTAGGTTGTATGCACTGCCGACGCTGTACATTTTCGCGTTCTTGATATCATTTTGGTAAACGTCTTTACGCAGTAAGCCGCTGGTTGACTCCATAGAGAGCGACACCGATAACGTTGATTCAACATCATCTTGAATTTCTTCTAGCTCTTCACGTGACATTTCGATTTGAGATTTAGACTCCTGCTGATCAAACGCTCGGTTTAATGCAAAGTCTTTAACTACACTACGAACCACATCACGTGATTCTGGGCTATGCCACAAGCAATCCTGCAGAAGCATAATGTCCAGCGGATTCACGCTATCACGGCCACTGAAGAATGCACTCGCTTTCAATAGCTTGACCGCTTTCTTCCAACGTCTGTCTGATACATACAATTCAGACTCTGATGATGAGCCCTGATTCTTAACTGTCTCTTCCAGCATGGTTTTCAGTTCAAACAACTTGTTAAACGAGTTGTCCGTCAGTTCAAGCTTATCGAGTTCTTTCTGCCATTGATGATATTCAATATCCGTAATTGCCAAACCCTTTGGAATCACAGCTTCTTGAGATGTGCCAGTCGTCAGCATCGATTTGAAGTTTTGTTTGTTTTGAATACGGTTTACGAACACACGAACCAACATTCGGTCGTAAAGAGCTTCTAACCCGCTGTCTTCGTCTGGAAGTTCGTTAGAGGCTGACACCAACAAGCGCATAGGCACGCGCTCGATGTCTGCGCCATTTTTGAATGTCTTTTCATTCACGACAGTAAGAAGCGTATTTAGGATTGCAGGACCTGCTTTCCAAATCTCATCAAGAAATACGACTTGTGCGGTTGGTAGGTAACCCTCGGTCAGTCTTACGTAACGACCGTTGTCTTTTAATTCTTGGATACTTAGCGGGCCAAACACTTCCTCTGGTGTAGAGAAACGTGTCATCAAATATTCGAAATAGCTACTGTTGTCAAAAGCCTGGATGAGGCGTTTAGCGATAAGGCTTTTTGCGATGCCCGGAGGGCCTAATAGAAACACACTTTCACCAGCAAGAGCCGCCAGTAAACAAAGCTTGATGGTGTCTTCTCTTTCATAAACGCCATCAGAGAGAGCATGCGCTAATTTATTGATTCTTTCAGAGAGTAGCGCCTTGTCAGCATGTGAGGAAATAGAAGGGTTCATGCGTTACTCCGAAAATCTTTGAACAGTTGAGAGTGTAGATACGTTTTTATACATTTGTTAGCACTTTGTTACAAGCATCTTTTATTATTGAGTTGCCTTTATATCAGATGGTTACGCTGCAATTTTTGCGTAATCATAGATTCCAATTATGAGAGTAGCATCACGAACGGCGTGAAATTAAATCTATTGTTAAGCCTAATTTTTCTTTTATTTTCGACACCATAGACGTTATGGTGGTGCACGTCTTCAGTTATCCGAAAAATTGGCAAGGAATGTGGCCAGACTGCATGAGTAAAGTTATCCATCAATGGAAAAGTATTTCTCTCATAGAAGAGAACGTGACGCTCCCTACGAACGTCGTGGTAAAACATACAACAATAAACCACCCCGGCGCGGCAGTTATTCTTCCTATCACTTCGTCTGGAAAAATCATCCTCATTAACCAGTTTCGCCCTTCTCTTAAAAAATGGCTTTTAGAATTACCGGCTGGCACCATGGAAATTGGTGAGACACCTCTTGAATGTGCCCAGCGAGAGTTGGAAGAAGAAACAGGTTACAGTGCAACTTCTTTTCAAAGCTTAGGACAAGTTACCCCTTTAGCTGGGTTCTGTGATGAAATTCAGCATTTGTTCGTCGCCAAAGACTTAAGCCTCACTACCCGCTTTAAATGCGACGAAGATGAAGTCATAGAGGTGATCGAACTAAGCCTAGAAGAACTGCACGACAAAATACGACACGATCAAATTACCGATACCAAAACTATCGCTTGTTTAAGCAAAGCCCAATTATGCGGCTATCTATAGCCAATTATATGACTACCTAAAGTACTCTAGGAGAGAAACATGGACTTTCGTTCTGATACCGTAACTAAACCCTCACAAGCTATGCGTGATGCAATGGCAAATGCAGAAGTGGGTGATGATGTTTATGGCGATGACCCAACCGTAAACGAACTAGAGCAATGGGCAGCGAATGAGACCGGCTTTGAAGCGGCGATGTTCACTTCTTCTGGTACACAAGCCAACCTGCTGGGTTTAATGGCACACTGTGAGCGTGGTGACGAATACCTTTGTGGCCAACAAGCGCACAACTATAAGTACGAAGCCGGCGGCGCTGCAGTACTTGGCTCGATTCAACCTCAGCCAATCGAGAACAATCCAGACGGCACGTTAGATTTTAAAAAGCTTGCTGCTGCGATCAAGCCAGACGACAGCCACTTTGCACGTACTAAGCTGCTTAGTTTAGAAAATACGATTAATGGCAAAGTACTTCCAATGTCTTATTTAGCGGAAGCTCGTGAGTTCGTAAACCAACACGACCTGCAAATGCACCTAGATGGCGCGCGCGTATACAACGCGGCAGTGGCACTAGATGTTCACATTAAAGAGATCGCACAACACTTCGATTCAATGACGATCTGTTTATCAAAAGGCTTAGGCGCGCCGATTGGCTCCCTACTTCTTGGTAGTAAAGAGTACATCGCTAAAGCACGCCGCCTACGTAAAATGGTAGGTGGCGGTATGCGTCAGGCTGGCATTCTTGCCGCAGCAGGTAAAATGGCGCTTACAGAGAACGTGGCTCAACTTAAAGCTGACCACGACAATGCAAAAAATCTAGCTATTGGTTTAAACAAGCTAGAAGGCTTTTCTGTTAACCCTGATTTCATTCAAACTAACATTGTGTTTGCTAAATTAGATGAGACCGTAGATATCAACCGCATCGCACGAGAGCTAGGTGAACAAGGCATTACTATGTCACCAGGTAATCCTGTTCGCTTTGTTACTCACCGTGATATTAGTGCAGAAGACATTGCTCGATTCCTTATCGCTATCGAGAAGTCGCTATAAATTCGTGACGTAAGATCGATCATGAATTTGATTGAACGTACTGGGGATTAAGCACCATATTGCTACAAAAAGACCATTAATACTCTTTAGTATTAATGGTCTTTTTTAATTTCTATTACCCATTTTATTGATCACACTATTTACTCACCCGAATTAAATATACTTCTACCTATCCGCCCACAAATATACAATTTAAATATCAATGACATCAATTTAATCAATCTTTGGTATTTCCATTAACTGACGATAATAGATACCCTTTCTTTCCAATATTTCAACCAATATTCTTATGCAAACTAGACCGAGTAAATCCAACAACATCTATTGGCTATCCAACTACCCTAACGATCAAAGAGCTTACCTTGCGGAAGTTTACGTTAACGTCATGCAAGAAGACTTAGAGCAACTAAGGGATACAAAGCCTGAGCGCGCAACAACCTTGCAAGTCTTACACCGCATAAAGGGTGGCCTTTCTTCAATCGGACACTTCCCACTAGAGCAACTCATTAAAGTGGAAGAGAAGGAATTAAAAGCAGGAAATAACACTGTCGAAGAAACAAACCTCAATACTATTAAATTAATTTCACATAGTGTTCAATCGGTTAAAGATTGGTTAGATATGAATAACGTAGGAAATTAATCGAATTTCTGTAGGAATTTTCTTATTTTAACTCTTTAAACATTTTAGCCATTCCCGTTTTGTTACAATAAGATAAATTTGGTTAATAATTAAAATAATGAACAACGATATAAAAAATTATACTGTATTGGTTGCAGACGACTCTCGACTTGTTACTAGTAGTGTCACTGCAATATTGCGCCAAATCGGCTTTGAATTTATATCTTACGCTTACAAACCTTTCGATGTCATTAATCAATGTCGACAGGGTTCTTTTGATCTTATTATTTGTGATTACAACTTCCAAACCCAACTTACCGGTTATCAACTACTAGAAGAACTGAAACACGCGCGTGTTCTGAGCTCAACAACCGTGTTTATGTTCCTTACCGGTGAAAACGATCACAATGTGGTTCGTTCCATCATCGACGCAGATCCAGACGATTACCTCCTAAAGCCTTTTAATAAACCTTTTTTTATCAAAAGATTGTTTTCGGCATTGAAAAGAAAATCCGTGCTAGCTCCAATCTTCAAAAAATTAGCAGAACGTGATTTCTGTGGTGTAGTCGAAGAATGCGACGAGCTCCTACCATTTCACCCTGAATATTCAAAACTAATCCGGAAGTACAAAGCGTTAGCGTTACTTAAGAACAGACAATTTGACCGAGCCAAAGATGAGTATGAAAGCCTATTAAAAGAAGATGACTTAGACTGGATTAAAACTGGCTTGGCTAACACGCTTTTAGAAACCGATAAATTAGATCAAGCTAGAGAAGTTCTTAAATCAGTCCAGTCTCAAAAAAGTAACCCCTACTTTCACGACGAAATGTCGAACATGTATTCGATAGAAGACGATTTGCCGAATGCCATTGAACATTTAAAGCAGTCGACCATGCTACTTGATGCTGGCGCACAACGTGAATTAGTCATTGCCAACTTATCTCTTGCCGCTGAAGCTTATCAAGACGCCTTTATTTACATCAAGAGATACTATGAGAAAAACCTCAACACGTTTAGGGGGGGGATCTACACTAAGATAAATTACTTGCGCTGTTTTCTGTACAAACAGAACCTTGGTGGTTCTATTCATTTATTTGAAAGACAGATCGCTTCATATAATTCAATTTTGAACGACATCAGTAAAACTCCAGAACTCGTTATACAAAACGAATTAGTTACAGCTCATATCGCACTTCTAAAAGGAGATCTTAAACAAGCGACATTTAACATCAAAAATGCGGTCAATTACCTTTCAGATTTTCACTTCTACGACCTTTACCATCTATGCTTTTTATTGGAGAAGTGTTCATTTTTAAGCGAAATCCCTTCTTTCATTGAAAAGCTATACGACAGCATTAACCAAGACCAACATCCAAGTATTATTCGAAGCCAAGCACATATGATTAACGGCCTTAAGGAACGGTTAGCAACATCGCAGCGACGTTTAAGTGAAATTAGACAACAGATCGTGTCGATGAAATCGAACCAAAGTCTAACAACAACCAAACATCTTGGTCATTATTTAAACATTCACGATGTTTTACCGCATTCAAAAAAAACATGCTTAGCCATTTTGAAATTATCGTCGCGGCTCACCACACCTTATGAAGGAAAGCACGATATTCGTACAAAGATCAATCAATGCAACGACCTTATGATTAACTTGCACACAAAAGAAGAGCTAAACAGTATCAATTACAACCAAACCATTTATAAAGCCAGAGGTAGAACCGCCTATTAGTCGCATACTTCCTGTCTATTGCTTACGCATATTTTCTTAAAACAACGTCATTTTCACATTATTAAAATGTCATTTTCACACTTACGCTAATGTTTTTACATAGAATCATCGCTTAACACTATCTAAATAATTAAAGAGACAGGACGTCACAAAGCGATAACCTAGGTGACTTATGACCAAGCAAAATGTTCTTATCATTGATGAGCAGCCTCTTTATAGAGAAGCCCTTTCTGAATTGATTACAAGTGCACTAGATATTGAAGATATCTACAAAACCACCGATACCGATAAGATTCTAAAACTGCTAAGAAACCAGAGAATTGATTTGATCGTACTGGATGTGACTTTGGCTGACAGTGATGGTATGAATCTCGCTAAAATAATTAAAGCCCGTGGTTACGAAGGAAAGTTATTGTTTGTCTCTTCCCTCGATCATTCAAGCCTATCAGAGGCCGCATTTACATTAGGCGCTCATGGTTTTCTAAGTAAGAACGAGAACCATGAATCTATACACTTTGCTTTAATCAGCATCATGAAAGGCTACTCTCTTTTCAAGTCTGACCAAGCAAATGTAGGAAAAAGTACCAAGCTATCAAATAAGGAAGCCATCGTATTTCAGTACTTGATTCAAGGCCACTCTAACAAGCTTATCTCTGAGAAGTTGTCGCTCAGTGCTAAGACGATAAGTACTTACAAAACACGTATTCTCAACAAGTACAGGGCTAACTCTATAGTGGAGTTAGTGCAACTTACAGGCAGTATTTGACGGTTCTATCGATTGAATGATTGAGCTAAGTTTAGGTTCTTCTCCATCACACTAATCAATAATTGATGGAGAGCATTATGGCGATGTGTTTGTTTTACGTATGCCGCTATTTTAGGTCGACCCGTTGAATAGTAAGACTCTGGTATTTCAATGAACCTAAACCCGTTGATCGAGCGCCCAAAATTCATCATTATTGTTGCACTGCTACGGCGCTTTAAAAGCCCAAACAGCAGACCAATATCTCCTACTGTCACTTTAGACTCGATATCAATCCCTTTTTTTTCTAGGATCATTTGAACAATTTGTTTCGACCCTTTCCATCCTTTAAGCTCCAGCAAAATAAACGGCAACGATATAGCTTCCTCTAATGTATCGACCTCTATTTCCTCTGGGAAAACTAATCCGACAGGCAATGAACCAATCGGTTGTTGATAGATAGTCTTAGGGCTGTCTTCATTAAAATGATGTAAATGCACATCTACTTTTCCATCTAAAATGCTCTCGATTGTCTGATCGCTTGGGCTCACAATATTAATTGAAGCATGCGGCATTAAATCAAAAAGGTCACTCATAACTGCTTCACCAAGAAAATACTGTGCTACTTGAGGCATCGATATTGTGATAGAGCGGTCGTAAGTCAGAGGATCAAAGGTACTTGCTCCTATGCAAGACTCTAGGCTGTCTAGCCCTGCTTGAATAACGGGGAGCTGCTTTTTCAGAAAGTCCGTGCTTTCAAAGTGATGAGCGTGTCGAATAAACAACTCATCGCCAAGTTGCTCTCTAAGGCGAGCAAGATACTTACTTATCGAAGCCTCACTCTTGCCAAGAATCTTAGCCACTGGCTTAAGTTGTTGGTGTTTATCCAACAACACCAGAATACGCAGAAGATTTAGATCTAAATCTTTATTCACAGCAATAACCCTTCATCTTAATTTCATAAACTTATCGAACATGTACACGTTAGTATGTAAGTTTAGTCAATACAAGAGAGCAAGCCTTTGCTGACGTTATCCTTTCCATCAGCCAATAGTTATGACTTTTATCTAACATATCGGTGTTTAAAACCAACAAGTTAGATAATAAAATCGCCAAATCAGCGCTTCGCCTTTTGTTCATAAAGCTTATCATCGGCTTTATGAAGCACGCTTTCCAGAGACTCACTCGCTCCTTTAAAGGCAACACCCACGCTTACGGACACATCAAAACCCAATGAAGCTACTTTAGATTCTGTTACTTGGTTTTTCAAAATATCTGCGGCTTTCTTAGCATTTTCAAAACTGCAATTTGGCATAATCACGATAAACTCGTCGCCACCGACCCTTACCAAAAAATCGTCTCGACGGAACACATCTTTCATTGAATGAGCAATGTGTTGAATCACTTCATCCCCCCAGCTGTGGCCGAGGCTATCATTAATCTTCTTAATCCTGTCACCATCGATAGCAATAATAGAACAAGCCTTGCCGTGTACCGCTTGCTTAAATGATGGCTCATGATAGATTCGACGATTGTACAAGCCTGTCAGCTCATCTTTTAACGCCGTGTGCTTCGCATCGACCAAATCATCTTTGGTAATCTTCGCCTTATTTACATAAAACAAATAATTGAGACTCACTAAAAAAAGAACAAAAAACACCCAGAAATAGTCAATCAGCAACTTAGAATATGGGTATCGGTACGTGTAGGTTGTTCTATTGTCGGCGACCGTCGTCTTACTGTAATTAAGGTATGAGTATGGGTAGCCTGGATATGTGACAATCAGATTATTAATATTATTTTCAGTCTCGTACCCCAAATCTAAACCATCGCTTATGTATTGCCCAATATTAATATTCAGCACATAATCACCAATAATATCCCCTTCACCGTAAACAGGGGTAACAATTGAAATGATTTCGTTTTTGTTAATCAGCCCAATATGAGGTGGTGATATGGTCACCCTATCCGCTAATTGATATTCTTTTGCGGTAATTGAGCACACCTCACTTCCGAGGCAAGTCTCCCGCAATGAAGTATCCTCAGAGGGACTGAAGTTCTCAAATTTATTAGGAAAGATGTATTTCGATCCAGAATATGAACGATAGAAATACACAAAGTTATCTTCAATCCCACCGAGATTTTTGTACAATGAAATTTGGTGCATGAGATGCCTAACTGCAATTTCAGCTTCGTTCAATTCAGGATCAGCTAGCGCGTAAATACTATCGACAAAGTTAACGTCATCAACTCTATCAAATTCATGGTTACTCTCACCAGTCGTTTGATTTATTTGGGATTCCGTAAACAGAGCTAATAGGACTAAGTTGTCTTTATGCCTATCTAACTGCAACGTGCTTAAATCAAACTCTTTAATATCGTTGTTGATAGCCACCGTACCAAAACTAGCGATAAACATTAAGAAGGACAGTGACGAAAAGGTCAGTGAGAGTGTAGCAACTTTAAATTTTGGCATTAGTCTAAGGATTCGTTTTATTGTCATAATTCAATTACTCTCGACAACTCGATAAGACTATCGACATTGTATTTGGTTAACATCCTTCTCTTATAAGTACTGATTGTTTTTTCACTAATAGAGAGCAATTGGGCGGCGTCTTTGTTGGTCATCCCCTTCAACAATAGTTTTGCCACGGTCGCTTCACGCTCAGAAAGCTTAAGCATTTGTGCTGTACTTTTGGGGTCGTTAATCTCTTTAAAAAATGAGTAACCTTTCACGATAGCCTCTATCGCATCTTTTAGGACGTCGTAGTGCTCTGACTTACATACATACCCATTAGCCCCCACTTTAAATGCCATCTCACTATAGTAAGCGCTGGTTTCAGTGGAGTAGAAAACCACTCTGCCTCTAAAGCCATGTGCTTTGATACGGCGATAAAAATCAAAGCCATCGCAGTCATTTAAATTCACATCAAGAATCAACAAATCGATTTTTGATTTTCGAACAAACTCATTAGCGACTTTCAATTCTGAAGCTAAGTAGACTTGACCTATGTGCGGTGAGGATTCAACGAGTGAT
Source organism: Vibrio sp. QJM3NY_15 (assembly GCF_057785995.1). Classification (NCBI taxonomy): domain Bacteria; kingdom Pseudomonadati; phylum Pseudomonadota; class Gammaproteobacteria; order Vibrionales; family Vibrionaceae; genus Vibrio; species Vibrio sp. QJM3NY_15. Next base: position 1,541,646 of record NZ_CM173518.1, on the reverse strand, counting down.
TTTATGGCCACACAAACCAAGGGATGATCATCGAAGATTAAACAGTTCATTTGATATCTATATCTAAGTTAGTAACAAGTTCTAACGGCAATGGCTTTGACACAAAATACCCCTGACAGACCTCCACACCGTACTCTTTTAACAAAGACCAAGTCTCATGGTCTTCTACACCTTCAGCAACAAGCTTGATACCAAGGTTTCTCGCTAAACCGCATATTGATAAAACGATATTCTTTTTCTTTTGATCATCTTTGATTTCAAAGACAAACGAACGGTCAATTTTCATTTCGTTGAACGGCAGTTGAGCCAACTTTTCCAGGGTCGAATTACCCGTCCCAAAATCATCAATCGATACTGACACGTCATTCACCCTCAGCTTAGTGAGGTTCTTGTACAAAGAGACACTGTTACGATAGGTGTCACGCTCGGTGATCTCGATAATGAAAGCCGAAGGGCTCACCTCTCGCTCTAGGCATCGAGTAATAAAGGTTTGGGCAAAGTCGCTGTCTTCCAAATTGAATTGATCGACATTAATGGCAATTTTCTTGTCCAGATTTCGAGTTTTAATGTCATCTAGCGCGTTGTTTAGAACGGTATCAAACAACTCTGCAGACAACTGACATCGAGTGACAATAGGCAAGAACACATCTGGGGTTAGCACGCCATATTCAGGGTGAACCCATCGAGCCAACGCTTCATAACCAGACAAATGTTCCGTGACAAAGTCTACTTTCGGTTGGTAATAGTTCTGTATTTGTCCTTTTGCCAAAGCAACCAAAAACTCTTCATCGGTTACCTCTGTCTTCTTCCTTTCTGGGGAAAGCTTATTGGCCGTTTTAAGCCTCATCGCCAATACATCTTCAATCGATTTCTGGGTATATGGCTTTTCAATGATATCCAACACATCGAACGGGAAACCTTCACACATCGCACGAATAGCCGAAATCACCGTCAGTTCCACAGAGCTAATTAACACCACATTCCCTTGGTAATTCGCCTCGTCCAACATAAACATCATGTCTATCCCGTCATACACCGGCATCTGAATATCACAAAAGATGATATCGTACTTCTTTTCAGCCACGCTCTCACAAGCGTCTAATGCATTGTCAAAAACGGTAACCTTGCTACCTAACTTAATTAACAATTGCTTTAGTAAGATAAGATGAATTGGATGATCATCAACAATCATGATTTCGAGATTAGTATTCATTGGCTTTTAACCACACTTTTGTAAATTCAATTTCTGACTCAATGGTCCTAACTAGCTTCCCTAATTTTTCTTGATTCGCTTTCGGTTCACAGCACTCAACGTCGTGACACAACACAGCGATTTCATTTGCACCGACTGCGTTTAACGCTCCTTTTATTCGATGAAGCGTTCGGTTGATGGTTGGCGAATTGATGTCAACACGCGCCACATCTTCGCTCATGGTATTGATGAACACATTGGCAACCGCAATTGCATCATCTTTGTCGAATCGTTCTAGCCAAGTTGGCGCCTGGTTCAAAGACGTTGCATGCTTCTCGAGAATATCCAACAACTTGGAAACGCTGTATGGCTTGTAAAGAATGTCATCGATCGCGATATCTTTGGTCTTTTCTCGTGCAACACGAGAGTCTTCTGCGGTGATACCAATCACAACAATACCTTTGAACTGGTCACTGCTCTTAATCTTGCTGGCTAGCTCATAACCATCCAGTTCAGGCATGTGAAAATCAGTAAGTAGCAATTTAATCGGGTTCTGATTAATGTATTCCCACGCCTGAAGACCGTTATCCACAAACACAGGTTTGATGCCGATCTCATTCATTTGTAGCGTCATGACACTTTGATTGATTGGGTTATCTTCTGCGATGAGTACATCGCCATGTTTCCATTCTCTGACCGCTTTCGGGAGTGGTACATTGATTGCGTGCTCATCTGATTTCACGATCAAATTCAATAAACTGTCTGGGTATTTCAATTGTTCATGTTCAATTGTGACCAGATCATTCATACCTCCGCGAAAGGTCATATCAACATGGTTAGATTGAGAGTTCCGTATGGTGCTCAGATCCGGCATATTCTCGGATTCCGTCAACCTCCACTCGTGGCACCAACCTCTTAAATTATCTGGTAGGTCGCGTGAGTAAGTCAGATCTCGAATCTCATAATCTGCACTGCCTTCGTTTTCGTTTAGGACAAACGGAATCGAAACGTTAATCGTAGTACCACGACTCAGTTCAGACTCAATATGAAGCTCACCACCCATGCATTGCAGGAGTTGATCAACAATGCTAAGCCCTAGCCCTGTGCCACCGAACTGTCTGGTAATGGTGTCATCAGCCTGCACGAAAGGTTTCAATACTTGCTCTTGCTGTGTAGGAGTCATACCAATGCCTGTGTCCGTCAACTCTACAATTAACTGACCATCGACAACTGCAACCACTACACTGATTTGGCCTTCCGAGGTGAACTTCACTGCATTCGATAGCAAATTCGTCAGTATCTGAGCGACGCGAATGCCATCAACCATTACCCAACGAAAAGCAAAGGGATGAATCTCGACGCTGTAACTAAGGTTCTTACTTTTCGAAATGGGTTCAAAGGTTCTGAAAACGTCACAAAGAAGGGGTAACAGTTCGACTTTTTCAGCCTGAACAGATAACACACCCGATTCGATCTTCGACAAATCAAGTACACCATCCACCAACTTGTTTAAGTGGTCGAGAGAACGAATGGCTTGGTCGACTAAATGGCTGTCTTTATTATTACTCGCGTTGATCTTGATTATGTCGAGCAACCCATGCACAGCAGATAAAGGCGTGCGAAGCTCGTGACTCATGGTGGTTAGCAGGTTCTCTCTTGCTTCAACTGCTAGTTTGGCTTCTTTCTCTGCCTTGATTAACGCGTTCTCACGTTTCTTTTGCGCAGACACATCAAGCAGAGACGTCAAGATAAAGCGCTTATCACTGTTCGATGATGAGATCGTTTTACTCTCTCTGTGAACATGAGAGATATCTAGACGGCAGTCTTCGGCCAAGTGAGTATCGTTGAGGTTATGACCATCAAGAATCGTTTTGATCTCGATCTGATTTCCGACTAATGAAGCCCCGCTCGCTTGCGACTTCATGGTACAAACCTGACATTCGTTCGATTGGAACTTAGGACAGTTACTCAGTAATATCTCGTTCCTATCATTATGAATAAAAACGATATTGTTGATCTCTTGAATGATCTCAGAGAGCCAAATCTTCTCTTTCTCTTCATTTCCTGCATTCAACTCTGCCAGTTTGACTTTGTAGCGCAGATTAACCAAGAGCAGGTAACCAAGGTATGACAGAGTCACAAACACGACCAATACCAAAGCGGCAAATTTATTCACATTGCTGCTATCGTAACCGTAAACCAAATTGAATTTACGATAGTTGCGGCGAAGCTTTTCTATCTCTTCTTTACTCACCGTATCAATGATGCTGTTTAACACATTCTTTAGTTCGGCATTTTTCTTCGATACCGCAAAGGCAATTGAATAAGTAATGCCTTGGTTTTTATCAAATGTGAGTCCTTCTGAAGAGTCATTCAGAATCATTGAGTACGTAATATCACTCGGAACGTAAGCTGCCGATATCTCGCCACTTTTAAGATCATCAAGGATTTTTTTCATATCTCGATAACGTGTGATATTTGTGTCTTCACGTTGACCGACATTAATTATTCCCTGCTTACTGACACTAAGAAGAATGCCCTTTTTGTCCGATTTAGGCATAGTGTTCGCTTGGGTGTATGTCACTTTAGTAAAGCTTGCACGCATGAATGGCTTGGTGATTAGCCATCTATCAGCCTTAGTTATCGTCTTGTCTCGGTATGACACTGGAACGATATCCGCGTTGTAAGAGGTGTAACTCGATTCTAGGTTCAATTCAGGCACTACATAGTCAAAACCCAACCCTGTTCTCGAAGAAACCAAAGCAAGGTATTCCACCAACATGCCATCAAGTTGTTGCTTTTCGTTTTCAAAAAGAAACGGATACGCCTCACCGCTCGAACTGTATGTGATCACATCTTTACCGTTTTGGTGCGCTTTGTACTGTGAGATGAGCTTGTCACTGACGTGATAAGGGTTCTTTGAAGCCACTGACCGAATGCCACGCCCTTCCACTTCCCACAAAAGGATTGAGTCGATGCCTTTGATGAGATCTGAGTTATCTTTACTGGAAACAAATCGAATGTTCTCTTCAGGTAGCCATACCGGCACATCAACCGCACCTCTCATCACATTCTTATGATCGAGGTATTCGTTAATTGAAACGTAGGTACTGACAAGCGCATCAGCTTTGCCCTGCAAGACCGCATTGAACGCATCATCACGGGATTTAGCTCTATAGATTTTCTGGGCGCCACGTTTTTCAACAAATTGGCAGTACACGCTTTTGTCAATACACGCCCATGTCAGTTGGTCTTGATTTTTGTTTTTCAGGTACACATCTCGGTACCAAACAGCCAGAGTCGTCGAGAAGATCGGTTCCGAAAACGAAAACTTCTTCTCCCTTTGTTCTGTTTTACTGAACCCTAATGCACCATCAATTTTGTTTGCTTCGACATCATCCAGCAGATCGGGAATATTATCGTAATGCTTAATTTCCAATTTTAAATTTAAAAAATGACTTATATTTGATAGGTAGTCTAAGCTGATTCCATAAATAGCCTCAAATTTACCACCGCCGTCATGGCTATTATTTGAAAGCACACCAACAACAATTTTATCGTCCCTTTGCTCAGATGCGACAGTAGGCTTTGGGATGACAAGACAAACCAAAGTGATAGCAAATAAAACGATTGTATTTCTAAAATTCAACATGTAACTTCCCAATAACACAGGTCGGACATCCTAAACTTGACATCTAATTTGTCAAATTAGGTAACAAACCACTATTAAAGTTAAACCACTGTTATTTAAGAGAGAAAAATCACAAGTAGGAAAAATCTTACAACCTTTTCCGCTAAGGACTACGATTTAAATTCGGGAAGTTTGACGTGGGACAACACCAATAAATTAACACTCGAAAATTCATCAATAAAACATATGTATTTGTACAAGTTAATGAAAACCTCATTATTTACATCAACAATGTATTGCAAATAATTGATATGATATTGTTATAACGATGTATAGACCGATGAGCATGAAGATCTCACCGGTCAGATTTTGGTTTCAATAATAAAGAATGTTTAACGACGCTTAAGTGCTTTATCGAGACTGCATGTCGCACAAATCAATATTTACTCGACTAACCTAACCCATCAACCAACTGGACTATGTTTTCATGTAACCACAAGTAGAAAGGATCTGACTCCCTTCTTTTGTGTTGATAAAGCAAAATCTGCTTGCTATTGAATGATGGAAGCTTCGCATGACTAACTTCAACTAGGTTATGCGTATTATCGATATACAGTTCTGAAGTTGGGAATAAAGCCTCTGTTTGCGCTGCCACAGCTGCGACATTTGAGATTATTTCGGAACGAAAGACTTCGTTATAATTCAATCCTCTTTGCACCAACATGTTTTCCATCATCCCCTCTTTTTCATTCCACTCAGCCAACTGTGCAATTGCAAATCGACATTCTGAAAGATATTCAAATTCTACAATCTTCTTCAGATGAATAGGATGGGATTTATTCGCATACAACTTAAAGTGATCTTCGGCCAAATGTTTATGCAATATGGCCTTGCTGCCTATTGGGACGTCGTAATTAATGCCTAACTGAATGTTATCTTTCGCTAAATTATCAAGCGTATTCTGGTTCCATATGTGGCAAGAGAACGTCACGTTTGGCGCATGCTTGGCAAGGAATAGAAACAAGATATGAGGCAATGACTGTCCTAAAAGCGGATTAATGGCCAAAGAGATATGCCCAGCGTGGCTGTACGCGTCGAACTTCTTTACCGGAGTTAATGTTTTCTCTAGAAGCGCAATTAAGTCTGGGAGTGACTCTGCGATTTGATTACACCTGTAGGTAGGTTTCATTCCTTGTGGAGTCGAAACAAAGAGCTCATCATCAAGCTGCTCTCGAAGTTTCCGTAACTTCCGACTCACAGAAGGCTGAGCAAGAAAAAGTCGCTCCGCAGCATGGGTAACATTTTGCTCTTCTATCAAAACATGTAAAACCTTAAGTAGGTTCAAATCGATCTTGTTTAGCGCAGCTTTCAAAGTACCAACCTCACAGGTATAACATATTTGTCATACCTGTAATTCTATATAGTCATTTCATAAATACCAAACTTTTACTTACCATTACCTCAACTTAATAAAACAGAATATGGTATTTAAAAATGAAAAAAACTCTACTTTCTTTATTAGTGGTCACGTCTTTCTCTACGGTTGCAGGAACGTCCACAAACAGCTTTAACAATGAAGATAAATCGATTGAAGACGTCTTTGCTAACATTGACTCTTCTTCGTGGGCGGTAAACCCAGAAGATCATGGTATGACGGTGCATGAGTACATAAACCAAGAAGGCATTTGGTTTGCTGACAATTTTGCTCGCAACTTTAAGTTAGGCTTAAACAACCTTCATCACTTCAAAGAACTGGCGAACAAAGACACTCGCTGGGTTGTATCACCATCCATTGATCACTTGTACTCAATGGGCGTTATCGATACCTCAAAACCATTTACAGTCGTTGTACCTGAGAACGATGGGAAATTGGTTACACTTCACCTTCAAGATATGAACCACACTCAACCATTTTATAAGGTTGGCGCAGGAACTTACGAGTTCACTCCTGAAATGTTCGATACAAAATATGTGCTGATAGGCTTGCGTTTTGCGACAGATGGAACAAAACAAAACGTTAAGCGGATTACGAAAGAGCTTCAGCCGAAAGTAAAAATTATCGGTGGTGGTCAAGATCTTGAAGGATTACCAAAGCCAAACACTGAGGCTATGGAAGCAGTTCGTACTGCATTAATGCCAGAATACGATAAGTTAAATGACACATACGATACCGTTCAATACCGAGCGCAAGATGTGACTGACTGGGAAAAGACTACTTACACAATTGCTGGAGCGTTCGGCCTATCGACAGCTGACACCGCAATGTATGCACCTTACGCACTAGAGAATGCCAAAGGTGAACAATGTTACCAAGCGACATACGAAGCACCTAAATTAGCTAGTGACCTAGGTTATTACTCAATCACTGTCTACGATTCAAAAGGTTATCTTATGTCGAACGAGAACAACATCGTTTCGACCAATCAAGGACTAACGCAAAACGAAGACGGTACTTTCACGGTGATATTCGGTGGTTTAGACTGCAAAAAACATGCGGATGACAATAACGTAAACTTTGCTCACACGCCTAAAGACAACTGGTCTTTCTTATTACGTGTCTATCAACCGAACGTTGAATCAATGAAGGTATACGCTCTGCCGGAAATCGAAGCGATTTAGTCAGTTAAATAGACACAACAAATCCGACATCAGGCTATGGTGTCGGTTTCGTCATGTGCGCTCATAACGTTAATGTCTTGATCTCTTAAAATCACCTAGGTAGTCATTCCTTCTTGCTTGTGATGGATAAGAGATGAACTCAAACGGGACACGTCTTCAGGCTTTAACCTCGAAGAGAAAACGCCAGCATCGCATAAGGAAATTCACTTTTGTTAAGGTTAGCTGTCAAGAAAACACCACAGTATCGACGGCAACATAACGCACTCTCGATATGACCCATTCAAGAATTTTTGTCGACTTTAATTTAGATATAAGAATATTAAATCTATTTAAAATGGAAGCTAACTCAGTCAAATAAATTTCACACCGTTAAGAAACAAAAATATAGAAACTTAATAAAAACTTATCACTACGATTGATTGCAATAAGAATAACAATTAACAGGTAGGTATAAATTTTATAATTTAATTTATTTCAATAAATTCATTAGTTTGCATTAAATAATTTTAATTCATAGTTAACTTAACACGTATTGTTACGACCACATCTTACCTGCCTATTTCTAAGTTTATTAATTAATTCATACTTTGGTCATTTTCAATTCACATCCAATAAGAATAGAGCTAATAACTCCAACTCAACCTAATTCCGCTAGAACCCATAGACTACAAATTAAACTTTTTCAACGCAACAAAAAACACTTTCGATAATTAAATTTAGGTAAAGGCCTCTTATCTAATTGAATATCAGGTTGTTACTACAAATTTAACCTCCATCCGTCGGCCTAAAATCATACTAAATTTCATACTTCTCATTAATAATCAACTTTTTTTACTACTTCATCGTTTTTTAGAGCACATATAGTTTTCAAAGTTAAGCAACAAGTTACATTCAATCGCTGAGAGGTGAAATTATGGTTAGAGTATTTAGGACACTTCATAACTTCATCGTCTACGTATTTATTTTTAGTATGTCATTCTCATTATATGTTAGTGCTAATAGCTTAACGTTAGGAATTAGTGGCCAGATCAAAGATCGATGCGAAATAAACTTCTTTTCTGGCAACATTATGAATTTCACGGAACACCGTGATGTGCAATCGTTGCCTTTTAATATCTATTGTAACCGTCCGTTGGGTATCACGATCAATTCAAAATATGGAGGCTTAAAATATCAACACCAAGGAGTTGATATTATTGAAAGTTACAATTTGTCATTACAAATAGACGAAATTCGTCTTTATGAAAGTAGGCACAGCAGCCAACTTGTTTTACCAGTAATGATAGACAGTTCTGGTGTTATTCCGTTCTCTCAACATGGGAGTCTTAGGGTAGCACTCGAAAATAGCTTGCGTTTCGCAGGTTATTATCAAGACGTTATTGAGATCGAAGTTTACCCTTCGATTCATAGCGTGACAAAGTGAAAACTCTGCAATGTATCTGCAGAACAACATACGCTCAGCAGTATTCGAGCCAATCATTTAAGATAAAGGAATTTCTAATGAAAAAGCTAACACTCTACGCAGCAACAGTCACAGCTATTTTTGGTGCTCAAGTCCAAGCCGCTCCAGGTGATGTCCAGTTAGTTGGATTTGTTTCACCTGTATGTGAGGTTACTGGTCTTTCAACGCAACTGATGGACTTTGGTAACGTATCTCAAATTCAAAACCTTTCTGTTAGTGGTCTTAACATGAAGTGTAATGACGTCGATGGTGCAACTGTGACACTGACAAGTGCTGAAGGTGGTCTAGAGTCAGATGATAGCGAAGACTACGCTCTTACATACGATGCAACATTTAATCCTTCAGGCTTAGCTCCTTTCACGCTTAATGCACCAGGGGGCCCAGGTCTAAATGACGTTTCAGTCAGTAATTCTTATGGCGGTTCTGGAGCATTAGCGACAGGTGTTGCCGCATCTATTGATATTGTGACGACAGAAACCTCCCCATGGGCAGGTGGCTACTCAGATACATTAACCGTAAATATCACCTCAAATTAGAGGTTAATAAGTCGGGGGCTATTATTTGGCCTCCGACTTAATCTCAATCTCAATCTCAACGACATAAGTTTAATTTGGAGCTCTTCGCTATGTATAAATGGATCATGCATAAATGGATCGTTCTTTTCCTATTGTCATTCACTTGTCTGTCCGCTCATGCGTTCAAAGTCGAACCGATGTCTATGGAAATGACACCGCTTGGCAAAAGAGCTCAAATGACCATGAGGGTTGAAAACTCTTCAACCGAGCCACTCACGGTTGAATTGTCTCCAGTATTTATGACCATGAACGAATATGGGAAAGAGACCACGACGCCTGCAGATGACGAGCTATTAGTGATACCGGTGACCGCAATAATAGAACCTGGACGATCGCAATCGATTATGGTGCGCTATTTGGGCGATCCTTCCATCAGAGAATCTAAAGCGTATCGCATTGCTGTTAAACAAGTAAAAGTTCAAAGAGCGAGCAGCAACCAAGGGCAAGTAAGTCTTTTGCTTCAGTTTAATACGCTTATCAACGTGCGACCTCAGAATACAGCTTCTCAGCTAGAAATTAAAAGCATCGAACAAAATGACAAAAAGAACAAATGGGTTCTTGAAGTACTTAACAGTGGTAATAGTTATGGTCGATTAACCAATACAACATGGAAGATATCTGATGGTAAAAATTCAACCTATTTAAAAGGCGTAGAAATCGCTAAACGTATTCCGGGGACTTTAGTGCTTCCCTACTCCACTCGTTTTTTCGAAATGCAGCCACTTGAAAATTACAATGTAGACACGCTAGCGATTGAAATCGAGCAGGATCAATAGCAATGAGACACTATATCTTGGGTGGGCTCATTTATTGGCTTCTGTGTGCACAAACGTTTGGCATAACACTGTTTCCAACCGTCATCGAGCTCAACACCGATCACAGGGCGACGTCGCAACTAGTTGTAACTAACAACTCAACACAAGCTCTCCCGCTTGAAGCTAACGTTCGTCGATTGAACTTCTCATCTGATGGTACGTTCGAGACATCTGATCTATCGAGTGAAGAGATGTTTGTGTTTCCACCAGCCGCAATGTTGGAACCCGGAGCACGCCAGGTATTCCGTATACAGTGGTTGGGAAACCGATCGCTCGAAACCTCCCAGAGTTACTTCGTTCGCTTCAGTACCGTGAATATTGGCCAAAACAACGCGAGAATAGACAAACCCATCGGTTTAACAACCGGTATCAATTTACAAGTTCACTACAATGCGTTGCTGCACATTCACTCATCCTCTTTAGAGCCTGACGTGAAATTACACATAGATGAACAAGGCAAACTAACACTCACTAATTCTGGGTCACGATTTACCTATACATCGTTACTTCATTTTTCGGGGCTCGAATCTCTGAGCCAAAAAGTACATGAGGTTTTAGGTGAGCAGTTTATTCCACCACGCTCCATTATTACTTTGCCTTCTTCTTTAAATTATTTACCAGTGGGCACTTACAATGGGCATGAAGACTGAAACCTATCACAACATATGGCAAGTTTTGTATGTCTTGGTATTAGTACTTTTTTATTGTGCTGCCTTAAGCCCTGCTGCTTGGGGTCAAGAAATGGTCTTGAACCCCACTGGACGAGATATTCAACTTACCTCTTTGTTAAGGATAAGTGACACCATACTTGGCGAAGCGGACATTATCATTACCGCAAACAATGAAATCTTGTTACCGAAGGAAAGTACGCTTTCTCTCCTTTCGTCCGTCGTAACTCAAGAAGGTATTGGGAAACTCAATGACACGACAGACGATGAGATGCTGTCTCAGCACCATTTTGAGAGCGTAGGATTAGGTCTGAGTTTCGATTTCTCTTCATTAGAATGCATCGTGACGGTACCGCCTGAATTTAGCTTAACCCAGCAACTGTCTATGAACGGCGCAGATGATTTTTATAACTATGCTGAGCCAAGTTTGTTTAGCGGATACGTTAGCTTTGCCCTTTCGGCCAATGAGAGCCAATATGTCGATCAGAATTCGTCAAGGCAGGACCTCTACCGCGGTCAATTCGATTCCGCACTTAACATTGGTTTTCTAAACTTTGAGTACGAATCCTATTTAGAAAACAGCTCATCACAAGATTCACGATACGTAAGAGAAGGATCTCGTCTTAATATTGATTTTGCAGAACAAGGCACACGACTTGTGCTCGGCGATATGTACAACAGTGGTCAATCTTTTCAGGACAGCACCGACATACTTGGTATTGGCTTAACTCGAGATTTCACACTCATTCCAACCAGAAATGCGCGACCACGAGCCAATCAATCATTTACACTTCAAAGGGCCTCAAATGTCGATGTCTATATAGGTGGGATTGCCGTCCAAAGATTAACCCTAGGCGCTGGTAGCTATAACCTTAGTGATATACCCCTGGCGCAAGGTAGCAATGATATTGTACTCGTCATCACCGACCGCTCAGGTAATGAAGAACGCATCGAGTTTTCTATTGCAACCGGTAACGATTTGCTCAATAGCGGTGAGTTTGAATATAGCATCATGTATGGAGCGCCTTCTGAATTACAAAATGGACAACTAGAGTACCTAACCGACGAGCGTATTCTCCATGGTTATATCGATGTGGGTATTAGCCCTTGGTTAACGTTGGGCACGAACCTTCAAACCCGTGAAGATCTTTATCAATATGGTGCCACCGCGTTATTAGCTTCTACATGGGGCGTCACTGAACTCACTGCCTCTCGTAGCGAACACCCTACATTTGGAACTGGCGACGCTTACAAATTTGCGTTCGATGCGGAGTTTTCCAATACGAACACGCTGTCCCCACAACTGAGTGTGAGTTATGAATATCTGGCCAACAATTTTACTGGGGTCTCAGGGTTTGATGCTTCCGATATCGATATCAACTTAACCACTCATTATGTGTCTGCATTCAGCTCCATTTACCTTGGTCAGTCTTTACGTGCCGCCATGACCCTCAATTATCGCTCAGGAGTAGACAAAGAGAACGATTATTGGCTGATTAGCCCGAGTTTATCGGATGGACTGTTTGATACTCCCGCAACTTGGAGTGCACGCGTTAACTATCGGCATAACGCAACCGAAGACGATGATATCAGCACTACTGTCACCATAAGCTGGCCTCTTAGTCGACAAACTCGTGTTGTCGGTCGTTACACCACAGAGCTTAATGAATCCGCCTTAGATTACAGCTATCAGAATAATATTGGTAACACAGGGGGGATATCGGCGTTTGCGAGTGTCATTACTAACGAAGAAACGGATGCCGATATGGATGCTGGTATTAACTACACGGCCAACCGTTATGAATTAAACGCGACCCACGCTTCGCGGCTTGAAGACATTAGTGGTGAAACACGAAATCACAGTACTGACGTGACTATAAGTAGTGCCCTTGCTTTTGCAGGTTCATCTGTGACGATCGGCAGACCGGTGCGCGAAGCCTTTGCTATTGTTAGCAAGCACGAAAGCCTCGCAAGAAATGACGTGGCTGTCGACCCAACAAAAGATGGTGAATACGCACGCGTTTATCTTAAAGGAGATGCAAGTGCCATGGTACCTGACCTTGTTGCTTACAATGGCCAAGTAGTCGGTTACGAGGTCGATAACTTGCCACCAGGGTATGACTTAGGTGATGGTGCTTTTTGGATTAAGCCTGGTTATAAACGGGGATTTCAGCTACAGATCGGATCGGATGCTGTATTAACTGTTATTGGCAAGCTGTTCGATCGTCAAAGTAACAACCCTATTTCACTTGTCGCTGGTGTAGCACATTACCTTGGTGAGGCAAAACAGTTGCCGATTGACTTCTTCACTAATCGTAACGGCATATTCGCAATCTCTGGATTAAAGCCGGGAAAGTATCAATTGGTACTCGACACTAAAGAACAAGAGTCAGTCATCATTACCCTCAGTGAACGCAGTGACAACTTGATAAGACTAGGAGATGTTTATGTGGAATAAACAAGTTCTTTGGGGATCCTTGTTCCTCATCGCCATAAACCATGTACCTTCGGCATTGGCGTGTGAAGCCAGTGCGTTAACTATTCAACCCGTCTCATCGAAATCACAATATGATGTTTTCAGCGCAGGAACGTTCGCAACAATAAACACTTACCGTATAGATGCGATCATAATTGGCGCACCTTGTAAACTAGACTTGATTTTACAACTTAACGATACCAGTCGAGCGTTAAAAGGGGCAAACCAAGCAAAACTAGACTTTGAATGGAGTGGGCAGATTGGTATGTCAGTGGCTAATCAATGGTACTTATCATTAACCGACAGCCAACCTTCGACAACGATACAAATGCGTTTCCCAAGTAAACAATGGTTAGCGTCAGGAACCTATCGAGGGTTATTGGAAGTCTCGCCTTCTTATACCTCAGATAGTAAACAAATAGAAATTAGCCCTAGTTCACTCCCGGTATCTGTTAACGTTCCGCCTGCTGCAAAAATTCATTTTTATGGATTGACCCAACAACATTATGACCTTGATCTAGGGACTTTATATTCCAACAAGGTTATTCGTTCCGCACCTAACCTATGGGTTCAAAGCAATACAGCTTATACCATCGTATTGGAATCATCCCATCAAGGAATGTTACGTCATGAATCTAATGAAACAAAATGGGATATTCCATACCAACTTTCCCTCGAAAACGACAGGGTAAACCTTGAACAACTTGATGCAAGAGTTCAACGTCTTTCCGCTACGATTGGTCAACCTATTCCTTTGAGTTTTGTCATCGGCGAAACAGAGAACAAACCAGGAGGTCAATATGAGGATACATTACAAATTTCTATTGAACCTCAACTTTCACAGCAACCATAATTATGCAATTATGTAAAAATCAAGCCGTAGAGCTCAATTTTATAAAACACAACGTCATAGAATCAAAACTTGATTTGCCAGGCTCGGAATAAGTTATGCATAGAAATAATTTAAAGCACATGCTCCTAATTGGTGACAACGGTATTAACAACCAGTTTATTCAGCGCGAAATAGAAAAATACAGTGACTTTTCTTTTAGCAGAGAATGTATGGCAAGCATTGGGCGCTCGAGAAACCATAAGACTTTTGATGTCGTCCTTATTAGCTACTTACTATTGGCAAATATCGAAGATATCAACATCATCTTATCAAAAATAGAATCCAATAAATGGGTAGTCTACGATGTTCCTGCTGACATTACCGGACAGAGTATTACCGTAATGCAACTATTCAACTTGTTTAATATAAAGGGAATCATCTATCAGGACGCTCCTATTGATCACCTTACTCGTTGTTTAAAAACGGTGTGTGACGACGATTTGTGGCTACCGAGAAAGTTAATGTCACATATTCTATCTAATAGACACGATTACACTTTCAAGTCGAAAGTAATACTATCTAGCCTTACGAAAAGAGAAGTTCAAATATTCAAGCGCGTGATTAGAGGAGATTCAAATTTAGAAATTTCAAACGAACTATTTATTTCAGAAAGTACGGTAAAAACGCACGTATACAATATATATAAAAAAATAAATGTCACAAATCGCAAAGAAGCGATAAGAAAAGCATATTTTATCAATAGTTTAGAGACTATTATACAACCAGACATAAAGCTCAAAGTATAACTATAATACAAAGAAAAAAGTAAATTAGAATTACCAACAGACACGATGACAGGTGACGAAACTCTCCTTTCAATGTGCTAAGCACACATAAGAGACAAGTTGCAATATAACTTCATTTCAAAACTTGCTCCAAGTTCCCCCCCTTCGCAAGTTTCTGCTCTGAGATCCAACAACTGCGCGTCACCACGTCGCCTATACTACAAGCAAATTCACTGAGCTCATTGAACGTCGGGATAGATATACCTTTACACGTATCATCCAACCCTTACAATGTGCAGCAAATATATTTATCAAGGTTTATCTCTATGTCTATTCAATGGTTTCCGGGTCACATGCATAAAGCCCGCAAAGAAATCGAAGAAGTTATCCCACAAGTTGATGTGATCATCGAAGTACTGGACGCTCGTATCCCGTTCAGTAGTGAAAACCCAATGATCTCTTCACTGCGCGGCGATAAGCCTTGTGTAAAAGTACTGAACAAGCGCGACCTTGCGGATCCTGAGCTTACTGAGCGTTGGATTGAGCACTTCGAGAAAGAGCAAGGTGTTAAGGCGATTGCGATTACCACCAGCGCTAAAGAAGAAGTTAACCACGTGATGGAGCTAGTACGTAAATTAGCACCGCACCGTGAACAGATGGGTAAGAACATTCGTACAATGATCATGGGCATCCCGAACGTGGGTAAATCGACCATTATCAACTGCTTGGCTGGACGTACGATTGCGGTAACGGGTAACCAACCTGCGGTAACTCGTCGTCAACAACGTATCAACCTTCAAAATGGCGTGATCCTTTCAGATACTCCAGGAATCCTTTGGCCTAAAGTAGAAAACCCACACAGTGGCTTCCGCCTAGCCGCGACAGGTGCCGTAAAAGACACGGCAATGGAATACGATGAAGTGGCATTCTACACCGTCGAGTATCTGGCTAAGCAGTACCCTCAGCTTTTGAAAGAACGCTACCAAATTGAAGAACTGCCAGAGTCAGATATCGAATTGATGGAAGCCATTGGGCGTAAGCGCGGTGCACTTCGTGCAGGTGGTCATATAGACATTCACAAATGTTCTGAAATCCTTCTTCACGAACTTCGCAGCGGTACTTTAGGTAAAGTAACGCTAGAGCTACCAGAGATGATTACTAAAGAGCTGGTTGAAGTTGAAGAAGCGGCTGCACTGAAAGCTGAACAACAGATTAAGAAAAAAGAAGAGCGTCGTAAGCGTTACTTGAAAAACAAGCGCTAACGTCTTTGAAATTATAAGATATTCACGCTCTGACCGCGAAAAGTTAGAGCGTGAGCATAAAAACTGCACACCTATGATGATAGAACTAACATATTGTCACATAAATAAAAACTCGCATTTACAACCAGCATCGACGTAGACATACTTGCACCAAATTATTGTGACACAGTAGCGATTTGCCTCCAATGCGTTCATACCCCGGATTTCAAAACCAACGATTTAAGACTTATTTCGACAATGAAATCTATCTACCGTACGTAAAATTCATCTACGTACCTATAACCATATTCTTTACTTTCATTATCTCCGATTACATCAATTTTGGGGCACAATGCATTTTTCCTGTGGTGTTGAGAACGGTACTTTTCGTCATCATGATGTTCGTTGCGGCTTATTGCATCAAACATAAACCTAACCACTTACAACAGCTCGAAGCTTCTCTTCTGGTCATCAGCGCCCTATTTCTCGTCTATGTTGGTCGCATCGCCATTGATTTCGGGAACTTAGATTATCAAGGTGGCACCATCCTCGTGATGATCTACGTTGGGACATTTTCCAGAATGTCCGCTCGATATAGTTTAAGCGCGCTGACCATTATCTTCTTATGCTATCTCGTTGGCTTAGCACCACCACTTTACGCAGCAGAGCCTAGTCACGAATTGGAAACGATTTCCGTATACGCTTCAGCTTACATTCTTATTGCAGCCTCTTGTTTAAGACGAGATTTCGAAGTACATAAACGTTTTACTCAATCAGAACAACTTCGTAAACAAGCCATCCAGTTACGTAAACAATCTAACTTGTTTGAAGCACTCTCGTATCAAGATGCACTCACCGGGTGCTATAACCGACTGTATCTGCATCAAGTTATTGAACCGAACATTGACCGACAGCTTTCAATGACCACTATCATGATCGATGTTGATCACTTTAAGTCAATCAATGATACCTATGGCCATCAGACCGGGGATGCGGTCATCAAAGATTTGGCTGAAGCTATTCAAGACACCTTGCCACAACACAGCACCTGCTTTCGTTACGGAGGTGAAGAGTTTTTGGTCATTATCCAAAACGAGAGTGAGGTAAGCATTAAGCAGCTTGCAGACGACTTATTGGCTTGTCCAGCCCAGCTTCGATTTGAAGTCACGGTATCTATTGGCGTCAAGCATGTGACTCAAGCCTTAGGATCGGTTGAACAACTCATCAACGATGCCGATCAAGCTCTCTATTCGTCGAAGAAGAAGGGAAGAAATTGCATCTCTTGGTCGGACTAGAAACCCACTAACGCCCTAAAAATGAGAAAGCCCCAGACCTATTCAGTCTGGGGCTTTTTTATTCGTTCTAACCGCACTTAAATTAACGTTAGTTCGTTAAAAATAGTCATATTTAATTACGGGTTAAGAATACACAACACTCGCCGTTTTTTGTTCAAGCTCCTCTGGAGAACCCCAAGAAATCACCTTCTCGTTCACTTGGCTCCCACATGGTGCGTTCCAAACTTGCTCTAGTTCTTCTTTACCACCAATTGCTTGATAAAATGCAATGGCTTGGTGATTCTCAGACATCACCTCTAGGTACAGTCCTGAATCCGAATAATATTGCTGTAACCACTTCGATAACTCAGACAAAAGACGTTTGCCTACGCCACGACCACGGTAATTATTGTCTACATGTAACGCATCAATGAACGTACCACGTTCAAAATTGTGATTACCAAACGCGCAGACAAAACCAACCAGTAAACCGCCCTCTTCAAGCAATAAAACATGTTGGTTAAAAGGAGGATTAATCAAACGAGTCTGCCAAATAACAGATCTGTCCTCCAAAACATCATTTTCTAAGTAATCATCAGCAAGAATGCCACGGTAATATAGCTTCCAGCTATCCGCGTGTAATTGGGCAATCCGCTCATAATCTTTATATTCAGCTACCTTAATTTCCATTTATTAGCCCTTAGTACTTCCATTTATGACTTGCTACTACATTTCACACTACCTTTATACAATATTTAAGCAAAACATACTAATACACGTTTACACTTTCAATATTGACTTACACGTGTACGCTGATATTCTAGCGCACAGATGTAAGCCCAATGGAAATTTTGCTAATGAATAGTGCTGACAAACCATCAACAAAGAAGCCACCATTAATCTGGCTCAATATTTTTGTATTCTCTTCTAGTATGCTGCTTGCTGTTGTTGCGGCTCCCGTTTATGGCTACTTTTTTGGCTATGGAATGGAGCACTGGATATGGCTAGCGGTCTGTTTTACTTTTTGTAATCTGTCTATCACAACAGGCTATCACCGTTTATGGTCTCATAAAGCGTTTGAAGCGCATTCTAGCCTAAGATTCCTGTTTGCTTTGGGCGGTGCATTTGCCCTCCAGAACAGTGCACTACACTGGTCTTCTGACCACCGTGTGCACCACAAGCATGTCGACAACAACGACAAAGACCCATACTCAGCCAAACGTGGCTTCTGGTATTCACACATTGGTTGGATGATCCGTAACTACAACACAGCAATGTACACTGATTACGAGAATTGTCGCGACCTGAAGAAAGACAAGATCGTGATGTGGCAGCATAAGCACTACGTTCTGCTGGCATTGCTCATGAACATTGGTGTTCCTATCGCATTAGGGGTGATTTACGGCGATGTGATTGGTATGTTGTTAATCGTGGGTGCGGTTCGTTTGGTACTTAACCACCACACAACTTTCTTCATAAATTCTCTTGCTCATATCTGGGGTAGCCAACCTTTTACTGACAAAAACACAGCGCGTGATAACGGTGTGTTAGCAGTACTCACTTTTGGCGAAGGCTACCACAACTTCCACCACATCTTTGAGAACGACTACCGTAATGGCATTTACTGGTGGCAATACGATCCAACGAAATGGTTGATTAAGAGTGCTTCATTGATGGGCCTAGCAAGTAAGCTTAAGAAAACACCCCAAGCTCGTATTGAAAAGGCCGAAGCGACAATGCTACTGAAACGCACTCAGCAGAAAATCATGCACCGTGCCGACAAACAGCAAATCGCAGATAAGCTTCAACAAGAGTTCGATGCTCTAGTATCAAACATGAACGAATACTACGAAGTCAAAAAACAGCTACTTGAAAGTAAACGTGAAGACGTTGTGAAAAAATACGAACACTCAGTACTTAAAGTTCGTTATCAACAAATCAAAATGAATTTTGAACAACAGAAGAAAAACTGGGCGATGACAGTGGAGCAATATGCTTAAGGTAAAGCAATACGCTTAACACCCCAATAACAACACAGTTTGGTTCTTGTTCTGAAGCCCTCATATTGCTATGAGGGCTTTTTTATTTCACAGATCTAATTAAACCCATGAAATTTAAGTGTTTATTCTAATAACAGACACTAGTTCCAAATGTCACATTTCCAATGCAACAAGATGTCAACCTATAGAACTTGCTGTGACAAATATCACTTACAGAACGATATCCATCTCATAATATGCGTGTCCCAAAATTCTTTCAGCAATTAGCGGACCCATTTTATGAAATTGTTAAAAACATCTATCGCTTTCGCCATCTCTTCTGGACTTTTAATTGGTTGTAGCAGCGACACGGATTACGTTCAACCTGAAGAAGTTAAGATCGCTACCTATAACTTGTCATTTGACCGCGCAACCTTTCAAGATCTCGTAACTGAAATGCAAATCGAACCTAGCGTCCAAGCGACGTTGGTGTCCGATTACTTGAATAATACAATTAGTGCCGATGACAAAGAAACAGCAGCGAAAGTTATTCAGATCCGCAACGTAGCAGCGGTGATTCAAAAGAATCGCCCTGACGTTCTTATGATGGCTGAATTTAACAATGATGGTGCTGGCACCGACAAATCAGCTCTAGAAGGCTTCCAAAAAAACTACCTTTCTGTCGCTCAAAGTATTGAAGGAGCAGGTGGCGACGCGAACCTAGAACCAATTTCATACCCATATTTTGAAGGCTACTCTACCAATACAGGTTTACTAAACGAGTTTGGTTTTGATTTAGATAATGATGGTAACGCTGGAACACTGCCTGGAGATGCGTGGGGCTTCGGTTTCTACCATGGTCAGTATGCGTTTGCTCTAATGTCTAAATATGAGATAGACACGGCCAACACTCGCACATTCCAAGAATTTAAATGGAAAGATCTTGAAGGTGCGACTATCCCAACAATCACAGTATGTGATGATCCTAGTAAGTTCCCTGTAGGCATGGACTGTGGTGACGAGTGGTACACAGCGGCTGAATGGGAAGAAGTTCGTCTCTCGTCAAAAAACCACGTCGATGCTCCAATACTCATTCCTACCAAAGATGGTACAGAAACCGTTCACTTATTGATGTCACACCCTACTCCACCGGCTTTCGATGTCGGTAAGAACATTGAACAGAACGCAGCAGAAGTCGACTTCTGGCACCAATACATCCAAAACAAATCGTTCATCTATGATGATTCTGGAAAAACTGGCGGTTTAGAACAAGGTAAACACTTTGTCATGATGGGTGACCAAAACCTAGATCCAGTAGATGGCGACGGTATTAGTTCTGTAATGCAAGACTTGCACAATGATGCATTAGTTAACCAAGATGTCACCAATGGCAGCTTGTATCCAACAAGTTATGGTGCTGCTGAACATGCCGTTGATAAATCATCGTCTCACCCACAGCCAAACCGCATTACTTCTACATTCGGGCTTGCTGTAGATTACGCACTGCCATCAGCTTCATTAAACATTGTTGAATCTGGTGTTTATTGGTCAGCTTCGTACGAAGAAGGACGCAAGCTATTCAATGACTCACGAATTGGTGATTATGGTAACGGAAAGGATGTTTCTTCAGACCACCGTATGATCTGGGTGAAAGCGGATTTCAGTAACTAACCCATTCAATTGAGATCTAATAAGCCCTCATATTGTTACGAGGGCTTTATTATGAGCGTGACCGATCACCCAAATGTTATGCTTTCGGATTTAAATTGTGGATGCCAAGAACCATAGTTATTGGATTCCAGAACTCTTTCTTCAATCTGAATTTATACTTATATTACGTGAACTTATCGAGTTTAAAGCCGAGGAATTGAAAATGAGCAAACTGACTATTATTGCAACGATCGTCTCTAAAGAAGACAAAACTGAGCTAGTTAAATCAGAGATGATTAAATTGATCGACAAAACCCGTGTAGAAGACGGCTGTATTAACTACGATTTGCACCAAGATAACAGTAACCCAGCTCACTTCGTTTTTCATGAGAACTGGGAGTCTGAAGCTCATCTAGAGAAACACTTAGCGAGCCAACACATCGCCGAGTACATGGCTGCGACTGAAGGTTGTATTGAAACCTTTGTGCTTAACAAAATGACGCACATCGCATAACCAGTCACTCAGTACAGATTCAATAAAAACCCTGCTCTTATCGCAGGGTTTTTCGTTTCTACAAGCTTATATCTACTCATTCTAATAATGAAAAAACCCGCCAGAGTAGCGGGTATGGTCAATAATTAATGCTGTCAAAAACAGATAGGTAACAACCATCAATCCAATATTGAGTACCACTTTACAGTGGTACTCTGACATTTCTTTTGCTGATCGCTAGCACGGGGGCACTAGTTAAAAGCACGAGCCAAAATGCCATTCCCTTGATATTGGTAAACACTTGAATTACTACTTACAAAGACCGATTCTCCGGGCTTAAGTGATACTGTACGTTCTTCTGAAGTGACGGTCGCCTCTCCTTCCACACAGAACAAGATCTCTGCGCTACGTAAATACTGAGACTTGCTCTCATCAGTCGCAGATAAGATATCAAAACCAAAATCATCTACAGGAATCGGATAGCTCATCTTTCCCTCTTTCAATACAGGCTTAAGGCGAATATCTTCTGGCTTAATCGGCTCAAAGATCGTGTTATCGATAAGTTCAGGAACGTCTATGTATTTGGGGGTGAGGCCGGCACGCAGCACATTGTCTGAGTTTGCCATGATCTCTAAGCCTGTGCCTTGAACATAAGCATGGGGGGTTTCTGCGAACAGGAACATTGCTTCACCCGGAGCCAACTCAACCGTGTTAAGCATCAATGGTGCAAACAGACCAATATCACCCGGATAATGCTGTTTGAACTCTTTGCTGTATTGCAGAGCTTCACGTCCCATCACCGTTTTAGCTGGCCGCGCATGTGCAGCATAAAGCTCATCAAGTGCAGCTTCTTTACGTTCACCTTCAAGCGACATAATTGCGCTAAAGAAAGACTTCAGAGAATCACTGTCGGCATTAGCTTTAAGTACATTAAGCTCAATCGCTAGCGAAGGAATACCTGCTTCTTCGAACAAAGCAATAATATCGTCGATTGGACGAAAACCATTCATCGCTTTGTAGAAAGTCAACGCATAAACCAACTCAGGTTTGTGGTTTGGATCTTTGTAGTTTCGATTAGACGCATTCAAAGGGATGCCGCGTGTATTCTCTCGTTCAAAACCTAATTCTGATTTACGCTTGTTGGGGTGAACCTGAATCGACAACGGTGTTTCAGCGGCTAACACCTTAAACAGGAAAGGTAATTCACCGAAACGTGACGCCGTATACCCGCCTAAGACATCGATTTTATTTTCATCAATCATATGAGAAAGCGACTCACCGGTATCGCCTACTTTTGAGCAACCGTTAGGGTGAGCACCCATCCAAATTTCTGCTTGAGGTTCTTGGTTTGGGTTCACAATACCAAAAAGTTGGTTAATGGAGTCTTTGCTTCCCCATGCGTAGTTTTGAATAACGTTGTCGAGTTTAAATAGAGACATAATTACTTCTCATTAAAAATCTGGCTGCCAAGCTTGAGCGTGGCGGCGATATTACGGGCAGTGCGAGTCAGGTTTTGATTCGCTTCTGATAAAACTTGGTCTAAAGACTGAGGTGAACGTACGGTTCCAAATAAGCTAGACATTGAGCCGTAAAGTTTTTCAACGTCTTGCCCCAAAGAGCCCGCAATTCCAATGGTTGGAATATTCAGTTGTTGGGCTCTCTGAGCGATACCGAAAGGTGTTTTACCTTGCAGAGTTTGGTTGTCCATCTGCCCCTCTCCAGTTACGACCAGTGAAGCACCTTCAAGCACCTTACCTGCATCCAAAGCATCTAATACCATCTCAATACCCGCTTTAATTTGGATATTGAATGCAAGACTTAACCCCAGAGGTGTACCACCAGCAGCACCAAAGCCCGCGCTGTCGCGATGATTAGTACCCGTATGTGCTTGAGCGATATCGGCAAAGTGATTGATCGCAGTATCAAGTTGTTCAACTTGAACTTTTAATGCTCCCTTCTGCGGACCAAACACGGCACTGGCTCCGCTTTCGCCACACAGTGGATTGTTCACATCACACGCGACCACGAACGTCACTTCTTTGCATCTCGGGTGCAGTCCATCAAGATCGATGCTCGCTAACTGACTTAGTGCGGCACCGCCAGCAGATAGCTCGTTGCCTTGCTTGTCTAATAACTGGCCTCCCAACGCTTGTAAGATGCCAGCCCCTGCGTCATTGGTGGCACTACCGCCTAGACCAATGATGATTTGTTCCACGCCTTTATTTAGCGCATCTCTAATCAGCAACCCTGTGCCGTAAGATGATGCTGTAAGAGGTGATCTTTCTTCTACGGTTAATCGGTCTAAACCCGACGCTTGGGCAAACTCTACCAAGGCAGTGTTTACGCTTTTGCCATCAACCTGTTGTTCAAGTGAAGCCCAATAAGCCGTACATTCACGTCCGATTGGATCCGTCGTTTGCAGCCGTCGTTTCTTACCATTAAGCGCAGTTAGCAGCACATCTACGGTACCTTCACCGCCATCAGCTAGAGGCAGTTTTACGAACTTTGCGTAAGGGAAAACATCAGCAAATCCACGCTCAATGCAAGACGCAACTTGATGAGCGTCAAGTGATTCTTTAAATGAATCAGGGGCAATTACAATTTTCATTGTCGTTCACCATTCCCGCCCACCAAGGTGAGCGGGTGATTGAAATTAGAATTTGATTTGGAATGTTTTTGCTTGGCAAGATGCCAGTTCGCCAAAAGACAAGCCACCGAAGGTTTCAGTTTCTACATCACCCTCACGAACGCGCTCGTCCATGCTTGTTTCTTTCCAGCTTGAAACCGCTTGAGTGAACGAAATTGAATCTGACACAGAACCTGTTTCTGCCGGGTTATAAACACGCATGATCAGTGCATCTTCATCTTCCGCTTTCTTCAGCACACTCAGCACTGCGCCTGATTGTTGCTTAGACAAAAGGCTAAAGCTCATCGGTAGGTTTTGTTCGCCCACATTCAGCTTCATCGCATTGTAAGGGATCTTGTTGTAGCATTCGATTTGAGTGACATTGTCACGTGCTTGCGCCATGATGTTCGCGTCAATGTGGTTACCCGAGAAGCCACACAGTGTGAATTCACACACTAACTTGCCGCGCACTTGTGAATCTGGGGTCGGGATTTTGATACCAGAAGGACGACCCGGACGAAGCAATAGCTCTTCTTTACCCAACACGCCGATACCACGGAATAATGTCAGTGCGAAGGTATCTCTGTTTTCGTCACCTTGAGATGCAATCACTTCAAATTCACGCAGACCATTCGACATAATAGCCATGCCCGCTTTGCCGTTTTCTAGCGCTGCAAAGTTCATTAACTGATACACAGGAACCGGCGCTTCTTTCCACTTCTCTTCTTCCCAAACCGCCATTGCAGGGTCGTTGGTTGGGCGAGTAATACAACCGAACTGGTTATCCGCAACCACAGTTTCAGAAACAAATGGCGTTGGTACTAGCACACGTACACGGTGGTCGTCGGCTTGGTTGTCTAGCTCCATGCGTACTTCGATGCGGCGAGAGCCTTGCTTCAATACCACTTGGCATTGCGCTTCGACAAAACCGTTTTGACCCGTGCGCTCTTCACGCTCTGCAAGGTTTACAGGAACATTCATGTGGAAAGCGATGTTCGCTACCGATTGGAAGCCTTGGTGGTCAATCGAGGTTTCTACCGGGAATTCGTCGGAGTACAACAGCCACTCTTGACGAGATGGTGAGTAATCGTACTCATCGCCGTCATCAGAACCGTCTTCTAAACGAAGCACTTGGTCGAAGACTTGCTCTGTCTCTTTGTCGAAAATAGTCAGAGTACCGTTGTCATTTACGTTAATTCGGTAGTAATCGTTTTCTAGCAAGTAATCTTTTTGTTCCGCGATTTTTACTGCGCCCTTCTCGTTACCTTGGATGTGTAACGTAGTGAAGCCCATTGCCGGCACAGTGCGTTTGATCTGAATATCAAACTCCATGAACGGGTCGTAGTTGCCGTAGTGAACGATTTGACGGTCTACTTTACCTGGGTCAATTTGACGCTTACCTTGGATGAAGTACTCAACTGGGTTTTCGTTTTCATCAAAGATAGAGAACTCTTGCGCACGGATAGTGATAGTCGTGTTAACCACTTCTTCGCGCTCGTATGGAGAAAGGTTAAACATCGCTAGTTTGTCGCAACCTTCGCGATCTGGCATATGGTCGACAATCTTACGCTTGTAGAAATGAATCAGGTTGGTCGCCATGTCATCCGCAAGGATGTAGCGGTTTAGGATCTCAGCGTGAACCTTGTCAGAACAACAGCAGCCAATCGAGTCGTGAGCGTGGTTCTTCATGCTCTCTTTCCACATTTTCTCAATCAAACCGTGGTGGTATTCAAAGCCTAATGTCCAAGCGATAGACGCTAGCGGTTCTAAGATGTTTACAATCTTATTTTCGATTTCCGCGTGGATCAGTTTGATGTCCATACGCGTAGAAGAGATCGTGCGGTGAACACGCATGTATTTACCGTCGTTGAACTCGCCTTTGATTGTGTCGAGTTGGTCGCGCGCCGCTTCTACTTTCTCGAACACTTCTTCGTAACGGCTCATTGAGAATTCACGATCTGGGTAGATTTCGCGAAGCTTGTCCATTACTTCAAAGATGTCTTTTTGAATTGGCATTTGGTCATGACCGTTCGGCAGCAGGATGTCTTTGGTTACCGATGGTTTCTCTAGCACTGGGAAGTACTTATCTAGACGAGCACGCAGGCCTTCTTCATCTTGAGGAAGGTATTTACCAATCGCGTAACCCAGCGGAAGCACTTGTGCCGTTACTTCACTGCCGTCGTTTGACTGCCATAAGAATTCTGTTTTGTTGGTGCCGTGACGCTCTGAACAACCACGCCAGAACATTGCACGCGTGATATCGAAGCCGTTGTAGATCATCGGTAACTGAGAGCTCATGCTGAATGAATCTGGTAGGTAACCGATCTTCATTGCATCGCCAAATTTCATACAGTCGCGAATGCCATACATCATGTTACGTACAATCGACTCACCAGAAACTTGCATTGTGTCGGTTTGAGAGTACCAAGGGCCAATAATTAGCTTGCCCGCTTCAACCAATGCTTTTACGCGTTCTGTGTTCTCTGGTTTGATCGCGAAGTAATCTTCTAGAACGGCTGTTTGACCATCTAGAACGTAGTATTTGTATTCTGGATCGCTCTCCAGACGGTTCATGATTTCTTCCATGTTGTTCACTAGAAGAATACGAGACTCTTCTGTTGTGAAATACCATTCACGATCCCAGTGCATGTGTGGAGTAATATGTACGCGTGATGTAGTCATAATCATTTACCTAAATGTGTCGCTTCGAGTAAATCTTAGATTCGAGCTCAAATACGACTAAATTAAAGTTTTTCAAGGGGTTAAAATTGGCTGCCACTAAATTTAGGGTGCAGAAAACCACGTCCAGAATCTGTGAGAATAAAACCGTTAGGAGCACAGGTATTTCGGACAGCCAGTTGTTTGTTATTTTTTATATTTTGATTTCGCAGTGAGTTAGGAGCTAACTCAAAATTCAGTTAGTTCTGTGTTGCAGTACTTGCTTCAAACTTACCCTTTTTTACAGCGTGACCACGCCACATCAGAAGAGTAATGGTTGAAATCACTGTGCCGACAATGGCAGCACCGAACCAGATTGCAGCAGCAGAGAATGCGCCCAAACCAGAATCGTGTAACAAGAAGATAGAGAAGATACCTGCACCCGGAGTCGATAGACCAATACCTGCCGCGCCCACCATTGCACCTGTAACCACAGAGCCTAGTAAGAATGAACCGATTACACGGATTGGATCTTCAATCGCCATTGGGATTGCACCTTCAGTAATACCCGCTAGGCCAAGTAGCCAAGTTGATTTACCCGTTTCAATCTCAAAGTCTTTGAATAAGCGTGGAGCAATCATGGTTGAAGCCGTTACGGTGAACGCTGATACCATTTTTACTGAGCCGAAGATTGCGTATGGGCCATAAACACCGTTCGCCATTGCACCTAAACAGAATGCGTAAGCGGCTTTGTTTACCGGACCACCCAAATCGAATGATACAAACAGACCAAGAATCGCACCTAGAAGCAGAGCGTTAGTGCCTGACATACCGTTCAACCAATCCGTCAGACCTTGGTTTAGGAACGCAACAGGTTTACCGATAACAAACAGCATCAAACTACCTGCTACCAAAGTACCAATCACCGGGTAAAGGTAAAAAGTAAGGAAGCCGTTAAACGCAGGGCCTAAGCGAACATGCTCTTTCACCCAGCGCATCACGTAACCCGCAATCAAACCACCAACAACACCACCAAGGAAACCAGAGCCAATGATGTTTGCTGCAATACCCGCGGCAAAGCCAGGACCAAGTGCCGGTTTATCTGCTAATGAGTACGCTGTGTAAGCCGCCAGTACTGGCACCATCAATGTACCCAGTAGGCCGCCACCTAGTTTGCGATACATCCATAGCCAAGAATCTTTTGTTGCATAGAGCTCTTGCAGGTCAAAAATTTGCGCGATAAGAACTGCAACCGCAAGAACAGTACCACCAGCAACTATAAGAGGAACCGCGTAAGAAATACCAGAAAGCAGTGCTTGTTTAAGCTCAGTTTTCAACGGCAGTTTCTTCGGTTTGTCATCGATAGCAACTTTACGTTCTGCACCGTTACCTTTTTTCGACTCTTCAATCGCTTCATTAAGAATGCGCTCACCGTGCTTAATCGGTTCCGCAACTGGGGTTTCAATACGAGGAATGCCATTAAAGCGCTCAGACTCTTTAATCGCTACTTCAGCAGCAAATACACACGCCACTGCATTATTAAGTTGTTCCGCAGTTAAGCGATCTTCAATACCGTTTGCGCCCTGCTTTTCAACATGAACCTTGTAGCCAAGCTTTTTGCCTGCTTTTTCAAGGTACTCAGCTGCCATATAGGTATGAGCAATACCTGCAGGGCAAGCAGTCACACATACAATTGTCGGCGCATTTGTATCTAAGTTGTCTTGTTTTCCTTCTTGTTGATTGTTGCCATCAAGAAGCGCAAAGATTTCTTCAGCCGTTGTCGCTTTTAATACCGCTTCGCGAACATCGTCGTCAACCAATGTAGTTGTCAGTGCAGTGAGCAGATGCATGTGGGTAGAACCCGCTTCTGCATTTGGAATCGCAATTAGGAAGATAAGATTTACATCTTCGTCTTCATCCAAGCCTTTCCATTTCATGTCTTCCTTGAGCGTTGCTACAGCGAAGCCAGCTTCTTTAACCGCGTCAGTCTTGCCATGCGGTACAGCTAGGCCTTCACCAAGCGCTGTCGGGCCTTGCTCTTCACGAGCAAATACTGCATCAAGGTACTCTTGCTTGTTATGCAGTTTGCCTTGCTGATTCAGTTGGTCAGCAAGTGCGTAAATCGCTTCTTCTCGACTGCTAAACGTAGTTTGCAGATTTACGAGCGACTTATTCGTTAGAGTAGTAAGTTTCATAACCTTTGTCCCATAGTCACGGATTAGTACGACAGTCGTCCCTGCCGACGAGAAGAATAATACAACTTCAAGACATTTAATCCGTGATCACGATCTCACCAATACATATTTGTATTTAATTTGTATTTAAATCGTATTGGTAAATCCTTTAAGAAAGCTTGTTATGTATCGTTTAATTTGTATTATATGTACTACAAAACGCCGATACGACGCTCACACTAACCTTTAAAGCAAGGCTTATATAGAGCAAATTTACGTATTTAAGGTACAGGTTGTTAATCAAAGTCTAGTTGTCCTAGCGCACAAATGAGGCAAAAATGGCAAGACTCCCTATGTATCGCCAAATCGCCGATGCAATAAGAGAAAAAATCAGTTCTGGTGAATATAAAGTTGGAGAAGCACTTCCAACAGAAGCACAGCTACGTGAAGTATTTTCTGTCAGCCGTGTAACGGTTAGACAAGCACTGAAACTACTGATCGAAAACGATGAGCTTGAAAGCGTTCAAGGCAGCGGCACTTACGTTAAAGAGAACAAAATCAATTACGACATTTACAAACAATCGAGCTTTCAAGAAAAGTGGGCGCATTTGGATGTCGTAACGCACAGTGAGGTTTTGGCCTTTGAAATCAAGCCCTGCTCTTTGGCTATGTCTGAGCATCTGGATATCAAAGAGGGCGAATTGGTTTTCTACGTAAAGCGTGTTCGTTTCATAGACAACAACCCAATCACGGTTGAAGAAACTTGGTTACCTGTTGCCCTATTCCCAGATCTTACCTATCAAGTGATGCAAACATCAAAATACGACTTTATTGAAAACACCAAAGGCATGGTGATTGATAGAAGTGAGCAAGAGCTGGTTCCGATTCTTCCACCTGAAGACGTGGCTAAACAATTGGATATCGATCCTTCTCAACCGATTATTGAAAAGCGCACTCGTGGTTATCTCGCCAATAACACGGTATTTGAATACAGCCGAAACTACTTCACATCTAACGATTACCGATTCACTTTGGTCGCAAGACGCCAAAGATAGAACTCAGTCAAGTATTGCTATAACTAACACAGAGGACACTCGTCCTCTGTTAAAACTCTCATTTCCCAACCGATAAACCTCAACGCTACCACTACAAATATTCCTAAACCATTATCAAACAACCTCACGAAAGATCATTCACATTCATTGAAATATTCCGAGTGTCATTTGGCCATAAAATGAACGCCAAACGATATGAACAACAGTCGACAGGAATGTAGATGAATACGAAACAACTTGAGAACGCGGTTAGTGAAGTGACCTTGTTCAACCAGCACCTGCAGTTAATCCAATCCGTACATACCATTCCAACACCAAAAGTGAATTGGGAGTCGATTGCCATGGAACCTGCGCCTACAATGCCAACAGTTCGCTTCGACCATAAAGTCAAAGCCATGGAAGCGCTTGATGAATACAAACCATACTGGCTAGATATACTGTTGGGTAACAAATCTAAGTTTCACACCCTCACAAACAATGTCGAGCTAGCAGCAGAGAAAGACATCGAACAATACAAAGCGGAATTTGTAGATTGGGTACAGAACTACAGCTACTGGGCAAAAGGCAATCAATTGTCGCAAGGCGTTTTGAATAACGATAGCCAAGCAAAGCTGTCTGCCCTTTCTGAAGCTCAGCAGAACCCGATGAACGCGTCAGTGGTCGACACCAAGCTAATAAACCACAACTTTAATACCTACAAGAATGGTCACCTGTTAGAAATCAACATTCAGGTTAATAAGCACAACGTGATCCCTAAAGATAAAAAGGTCTTATGCCAAGGCGAAGTAAAGTTGGAAACCTTGTCCCTTTCAGAAAGCAACGCCTTATATCGAGAGTACGTGTGCAGCTGTATTCTTAAATGTGCGCAGGACTCTTTCAATGTCTTACCCGAGACAAGTGTCGTGATCAATGTTGAACAGATTTCTGCAGACAATTTAGACGAAACCATTCTTTCGTGTCATATCGAAAAAGGGTTGTTGGAATTCTTATTGATTGAAGATGACAAGCCCTCTGAGATTCTTGAATTCTTTGTACATATTGAAGATTTCAACCCTCATAGGGGCAATGGGTTCTCTGCGATTAAAACCCTCTTTTCCCCTTTGCCTATCGCGTCGTAGCTCACTTAAAACTTTCGATTCGATCACTGTCTACTCATCACGATTAACCCTTGGTTGGTCGTGTTCAATCATTTATATACCTAACCATTATGTCGATAAACGCTATATCAAAAACTACATTCACATTAAGAAACACTGTTCTACACAAACGATATTTCAACCCGCTACCTTTAGCAGCGATGGTTCTGTCTTTTCAAGTATTCGCTGAAGAAACGGCATCGGTGGAAGAAGCTGTTGTTACAGAACAAGCTGAGGTTACTGAAGAACAATCCTTCGAAAATGAATCAATTCTGAATCAAGAGTCAGAACAAGAAGACGAATCGCCTTTCACTACGTTAACCAAACTGGGTTTTATCTACTCTCAAAACACCAGTTCATCGTTGTCGATTAACTCAGGAATATCAGTAGGCTACAAAAAAGAAAACTGGGGGCAACGAGTACAGTTCGATACGTATTATACCGATGCCGAAAATGATGAAGATGGCACCAATCGCTATACCACCAACTATGGCATCAGCTATGACTTAAACGAAGTCACCTATTTAGTCGCAACAACTCGTTTTGAGCACGACCACTATGGTACCTATCG
Source organism: Vibrio sp. QJM3NY_15 (assembly GCF_057785995.1). Taxonomy (NCBI): domain Bacteria; kingdom Pseudomonadati; phylum Pseudomonadota; class Gammaproteobacteria; order Vibrionales; family Vibrionaceae; genus Vibrio; species Vibrio sp. QJM3NY_15. The sequence goes on along the minus strand of NZ_CM173518.1, from coordinate 1,509,734 downwards.
CAAGCAATTCATAACCGCGACCGGATTGGGTCGTCACTTTTACGATACTGAACGAATTAAACTGCAGGGCTCTGCAGGCCCGGGTTACCGAATAAGTAAACGACAATCCTCCGATGAAGAGTTTCCGAATAAAGAGAACTATGAACTGATCGTCAATGCGAGTGTTGATGGCTCACTAACGCTCACTGAAACCTTTTCTATGGGTGCAACCGCAAACATAGCCTACGGTGAAGAGAACACCAACTACAACCTCAAGGGCTATTTGAAGAACATTCTGATGGGAAATTTGGCACTCACGTTTGATACCGAATACATTTATAACACCACTGTTGCGTCAGACCAAAGTAACGCTGAAATCTACAGTTCAATGAATCTAAACTACGACTTCTAAGCAAGGTTTCCCCCATCGAACATGCAAAAGGATTTGCGTGATCGTTCAGTTAATCATTACTAGTCCGTATATAAAAGCTCACCTCATTGACCCAACTCCTACTTCCGTTACTTAGAAAAACTGTATTAAGATGTGTTTTTGGGAGCGGTAGCTCAAAGCTCTGTCAGTTAAATGTAAAACTGCTATTAGACGAATGAAAACGCCGTAATTTATCGCTAAAGTTTGCCTATCTTTTGTATTACAAATGACTTTTTATGTTCAACTCTCAACAACCTTTAAAAGGCTTTAAGATTGCGGCACTGATTTCTAGCGGTTTATTACTCGTGGGCTGCGAAGCCAACGCTACAAGCGATCAGACAGACCTTACAACATGTACCGATTGCAACTGGAATCTCGAACAATGGAAGATCACACTTCCAGTCAGTGGCGACGATTACTATAACGATGGTCGCAGCAGCGCAGCAGAACTCATTCCGCAACAGTGCAATGGCAAAGAGTACCTGACCAACGACACTCATCTTCCTTGGTTCTCTCGTGAGTCTGTTAATGGCGAAGAACGTCTAACATTCACCGTCGACCTTGGTGGCCAAGTTTCAACAACAGCAAACACAAAATACGCTCGTTCAGAGCTGCGTGAATTGTATAACTTCAAGACCGAAAATCGATGCAGTACCAGAAAACAAAACTGGGCGGTAACAGGGACACATGAACTGAGAGCGACAGTGAGCATTGATCAGTTCCCGAATAAAGACGTGACAGGCAGTGACCCAAAAGTCGTTCTTGGCCAAATTCATGGTAAAGACATTAAACAGGCACTAGTGAAATTGCAGTGGGATGGTGAAAACAAGCCAGTACGTGTTGTTCTGAACGATTCATTTCTACCAGGAAACAAAATGTGCAGCGACTGTCAGCCATTCAGTGTCAACCTAGGGGTCGCACCTGCAAACATGGATTGGGATTACACGATTCGCCTAGATGACCAAGGTATTTACCTTTCAACACTCATTAATGACGAATTGTCAGAGCGCTTCTTAGCTTGGGGGGTTGAAACAGAAGATCGCGATGGTAACTCTGTGACGTTATCAAAGTCATGGCTAAATGAAGAGTACTACTTTAAAGCGGGCCTTTATGCTCAGATAAAGCCATCGAAAGAATTAGCAGGCGAAGTGTTCTCGGTAAGCTTCTCGAAGATCGATATCGATCATAAGTAAAATTCGAATCTGCTAACAACAAAAACAAACTGATACCTATAACTGTTAATGCGCCCACCATGATACTGGTGGGCGCTTTTTCGTTTCTTTGATTACACTCGCCGAAAATAGGTTAGATAAACTATACTGATTTCGTTCTCAGTCGAGCTAGCACATCCATTTGCTTTAAGTTCGCCATACCGACATACGCGACAGGTACTAAAAACAATGAGAAGAACGTACCAGCAGATAAACCACCGACTAACACTAAGCCAATATTGATACGACCTAATGAGCCCGGACCATCTGCCAGTGCCAACGGCAATGAACCAAGGATCATCGTTAATGATGTCATCAAGATAGGACGCAGCCTTGAACGTGCACTGCTGATCGCAGCTTCTTGAGCACTCGCACCAGATTTACGTTTTTCGTTAGCAAACTCCACCAGCAAAATACCGTGTTTGGTCACTAAGCCAACCAGAGTCAGTAATCCTATCTTTGAGTAGATATTTAGGCTTTGGCCAAATACCGATAGCGTCAGAATCGCCCCCACAATACACAGTGGCACGGTGAGCAAGATGATCATCGGATCGACAAAGCTTTCGAACTGCGCTGCTAAAATCAAAAAGATAAAGATCAACGCCAATACGAACAACACTTGAGCGCCGGCACTCGAATCAACTAAGTCTTTTACAATACCGTTGAATTCATAGCTTTGAGCAGGCTGCAATAAACTCGGTACGTTATCATCAACATAAGCTTTTACATCGCTAGCCGTATATCCGGGCATTAAATCGGCTGTGATTTCCGCACTGTCTTGCCCCATGAACGTCTTGAAGTTCGATTCCGACGTTACTTGTTTAATAGAAACGAACTGTGACAACGGAAGTCTTTGACCTGATTGAGAGTCAACGTACAACTTGTCCAACACTTTGAAATCACCAAGATCTTTACGGTTTACTTGTACTTGTATTGGGTAGGTATAACCGTCGTCTGCTTGTAAATCAGCCGCTTTAACAGAGCCTAAGAATGTGGACAGTGCGTTGGTTACATTTCCATAATTAACGCCAGACAACACAATGGCATTGCGGTCAATTGACAAGTCATAACGCAATTGATCACGTAACATCGAGTTCTTAACGTTAGTTACGCCCTCGTAGTCTTCTAGTGCCTCAACAACCTGATGCGCGGTTTCTGACAAAGCTGATGTATCACGGTTCACCGTCGTGAGCTCTAAAATCATGTTGGTCGCGATATTCAAGTTATCTGCAGAACGAACTTTGAAAGACATGCCGTAGGCAGAGACTGAACTTTGCGCTTTAGCAATAAACTCGTTCACCAACTCATCAGCGGATTTCTCACGCTCTCCCCACGGCTTCAATAGCACATGGTTTGTGGGTGTTCCTTCTATGTAAGATAGGTTGGCTTCTACTGAATTATCATCGGCAAATACGCTATTTAGCTGTGCGTTATTGTCTAAATGGTATTGTCGCCCTACGCCTGTTGGCGGTGTCGATGTGACTTCAACAAAACCAGTATCTTCAGTTGGAAGCAGCACTTGAGGCATTGTCCAAACCGCTAAGGCAGACAGAGCAATCAGCATCAAAGCGATACCACTCATCAGTGCTTTACGTTCAAACCACTTGCCCAGCTCTCTGGTATACACATCAGACAGTCGATTCAGCTTGGCATCGACCTCTTGGAACCATTTTGGAGGCGTTGATACAGGCTTCATTAAATAAGCACTCATCATTGGCGAAAGCGTTAATGCCACAAATCCAGAGATGATCACCGCTGCTGCAAGCGTGAACGCGAACTGCCTGAACAGATCGGCGGTCAAGCCAGCCATCAAGCCAATTGGCAAGTAAACAACCGCTAAAGTCAGCGTCATCGCAATCACTGGAAAGACGATCTCTCGACACCCCTTAATTGCAGCGTTAAATGGAGTTTTACCCTCTTCGATATGACGGTAGCAATTTTCAGCCACAACGATCGCATCATCGACCACGAGACCAATCGCGAGAATGATCGCCAGAATAGTCAGCACATTGATGCTAAAACCAAGTAAATGCATCACAGCAAACACGCCAATCACACACACTGGAATGGTGATGATCGGAATCGAAGCCACGCGAACAGAACCAAGGAACAGAACAACGACGGCAGAAACAAGAACAATGGCTTCAACCAGAGTTATGAAACCTTCATCAATCGCGGTTTTAATGAAATCCGCTTGGTTGTAAACCATTTTCATCTCAATGCCTTCTGGCAACTGAGGTTGAATTACATCAATTTGTTTTTTAACTTTATCAGCAACTGTTACCGGATTTTCACTTTTCAGTGGCAGCACCTGAATAGACATAGCGAGATTGTCATCGACACGCAAAATACTCGGCGTTAGACTCTCCTCCCCCATTTTGACTTCAGCGATATCACCAATTCGAATGATTTTTCCATTGTCGACACGAACGACCAGATCACGCACATCATCAACACTAGTGACTTGGTTGACAGGGTTAATCGAGAAATCACGAACTTCGCCTTTGATAGTACCTGCAGTGAACGTCGCGTTGTAAGAACTTAGTGTCCCCACCACATCAGACGCACTCATATTCAGAGCCATCATACGATCGGGTTGCAACCAAACTCTCACCGCTTTATCACTACCCCCATATGGCCCCCAGATACCTCCAACACCTTGAATGTGTTTGAATTGAGGCACAACTTGTTGGCTAATGTAGTCAAACATATCTTGCTTAGACATCTTGCCAGTATTCACGAAAGTGATGATGTTACTCGGCATGCTGGTGTCAGATGAGTCGTCTGTTACTGTCGGCTTATCCGTCATACTAGGTGGGAAATCACCAATGGCCTCGACACTACTGCGCAAATTGTTCATCAGGCTCGTGTATTCGACGTCATCAATGTCGTCTTCGAAGATGATTTTAAGATTACACGTCCCTTCTTGGCAGTCGGTCGTCATGGTTTTTACACTATCAAGACCAGTAGCTGCGGTAATCAGCTTGTCTGCCACATTACGCGACATGAACTCCGCACTCGCACCGTTGATCGCAGCGGTTACCGTTGCTGAGGGTGTTTTATGTTCAGGGAAATACTGAATTGATAGTTTTTGAAATGACAACAAGCCAAGTAAAACAATCGTGATACTCAGAACAGAGGCAAAAACGGGGTGCTTAATACAGATCTCAGGAAGCTTCATTCACACTCTCCTTCGTTACAGCTTCCTTGCTTAATGTTTCCTTGCTTTGGGTTTTATTCGATGAATGCTCAACAGTAACGTTGTTTTCTGCACCTTTACTGCTTTCGTTAATTACTTCGTCAACCGCTTTTGATGATTCAGTCCAATCAACAGAAGGTTCAATCGGGTGTGACTCATCAGCTTGAATTTCGGTCATTTCTACTTCAGGCTTAACGGCTTTTTTCGAGCTCTCTTTAGCGGCCTGCTCGGTTATCAGCTCAACCGTTTTCTGCTCGGCATTTGGGTTCATGACCTTAACTAACGACGCTTTCTTTAGGTTCTGTTGCCCCGTCACAACGACGTTATCGCCTAGTGTTAATCCCTTCTCGACAACAACATATCCGTCGTTAGTATTCACACCCAATTCAACAACGCGTTGCTCAATCTTTTCACCATTCACAACCCAAACAAAGCGCTGCGCATCTTTTGCTTGAACTGAGTTTTGAGAAACCACCATCTTCGTTGAATCCTCGCTCGTCATTTGACTTACTTTGGAAAACATACCTGGGACTAAACGGTGATCAGGGTTGGTCACATGCGCGTGCACTTCTACGCGGCCAGAGCTTTCATCAACGGCTGGCGCTATGTAATCCACCACACCAGAGAAGGCTTCATCAACAAAAGCATCAACTTGGATGGAAACGTTCTGTCCAAGCTGAGCGTTGCCTAAATCTGACTGTCCAATGGAGTATTGAACTTCGACAGGATCAAGCTTAATCAAGCTCACTAACGCTGTGGCGCCATCGATCTTACTGCCTACTGAGTGGGTAAAATTGGTTAACTGCCCATCAAATGGCGCAACCAACAAATAGTCATTCATCAGCGCTTCTTTCTGACGGAAATCAGCGGCTGCTAGATTTGCCTGCTCTCCTAGCTCTTCAACATCTTGTTGAGACATAGAGTCAGGCTGTTTCTTTAGTAATTCTTGTACTCGCTTCAATTTCGACTTGGCTAGTGCTAAAGAACTTCTAGCTTTATCTAAATCGGCTTTCGCTTTGGTGTTATCTAATTGAGCGATCAGTTCGCCTTTTTTAACCGAATCTCCATCTTTGAAATGGATGTTAAGAATTTTATCGGAAGCACTAAATGTCAATGCAGCAGAATCCGTCGCCCTAATTTTGCCTACCTCGTTAATTGAAGAAGTGAATGCTTGTTTGTGAGCTTTTTCGATAGTCACAGGAATCAGATTTGAGTCTTGGGCAAACGTCGGGGTGATATGTAAGGCAAACAGCGCCAAACAGATTGTTTTGCTAAGCTTTGTAAATTTCATTTTTAATAACCATAACCGTTGAATTCGTCTGAATTAAAACGTTTTTCTAAGCAGCTATTTCTTACTTAATGAGCTTCCAGCTATTTAAATAATGCTAAAACAGCTAATAATGAGAAAAGGGCTCAACTCACTGTCGAGCCCTACAATTTTTATATGATTCCTAAATTTTTACGTTTAGAACTCCAAAGTAAAAGTTAAAAACGATGCTGATATTGAACGCCAAGCAAGAGAGCATTGGCAGTCACATCAGCAGTTATATTGGAACTCGTTCCAGGAATAGTCGTCAGGCTTTCGTCAATATCCTGTGATTCTCCGATGATAAATCCGACACCAATGTCAACAGAACGGCAGCCGTGAAGTTATATGTCCCTCCGACCGTTAGCCAATGACGGTTAACATCAGGAATTGATAACGATGTGAGTTCATCAGTTGGAGAAATGTCGTACATGTAGCCCGCTCTTAGCACGATGTCTTTTGACATGGTGTATGTGCCACCGACCGAAATATGTCCTGCATCTTTCCATTGATACTCCTTGATAGAATCGTCGTAAGAATCAGACGTTAATGAATCAAATTCAGACCAATTCACCCATTGCAGGCTGTAATGGAATGCCCATTGCTCGTTGATTTGGTGCCATCCGGAAAACTCTAGAGTGTCTGGTAGAGGCACGTTCATCTTGTCAGCAGGGACACCACCTTTAGTAATATCACCTTCTACTTCGATATCTGGGCTGTAACGATAACTAATACCAAATTTGTTGTGTTCGTTGACTTGGTAAGTCGCGCCAACATTTGCGCCCAGACCGAAGCCATCTGCGTCCACATTTAGCAAGCCTTGGCGGTATATCTCACCCTCGCCGTAAATGACATCCAGCCCCGCGCCTAAGTTGATCTTTTCTGACAACTCGTAAGCCACAGCGAAACCAACGTTGATACTGGAAAGCGCCGTTTTACCTCCGAACTCGTCCGCTTCGAACGACTCGTCAAACTCAACATCGGTTCCGAAGTTAGAGTGCACAGTTGCACCCAATGTGAATTTAGAACCTTCGATAGGATGAACATAATGAATGTTTGGGACTAACGTCCCCGCATCTAACGATTGATCATCTAACGTTTGAGTATCACCAATCATTGGCGTGTAGCTAACATTAGACACATCAATACCACTATCGATATAAATAGCCCCAACAGAGAGTGTTGGTTGCTCGATGTAAGCCATCGCAGCGCTGTTTTTTGCAACAATCGCGGCGCTATCTGCCATCACGGCATCGCCCGCAAATGCACGGCCCAACCCTGTTGCTGATTGTGCGTTAAGTTGGAATCCTGCGGCGTTTGTTAAGCAAGGAATGAGAGCAGCTGCGGTGCCTAATAAGAGTTTATTCTTCATCTTGAGGCACCTCTGTTTCGATATGATCTTCGTTCACTATTTCGATTGATGCACCCGTTGTTGTTACCATCGATGCAACGGCAACCTGCTGAGTATTGGTCGCATCCCAAACAAAATTGAGCTCTTCAGAATCTGGAAATCCGGGTAATCCTGATTCGTCCATCGTTCCCTCGTAGGGGAAAAGGTAAGTACCATGCCCTCCCGTGGTCGTTCGAATAACCCCCCGGGTTTCTGTAGTAGTTAATGGCTGTCCTGTCGTACCCGTAATTGGAGCTAATCCCAAAGCCCTAATTAGTGGCTCAGTTCCCGTTCTTATGTTGTCTGGAGCTGAATTGGGAACGACACTGTCTGGTATATAATCCACTCCAACATCACACGTTTCACCGCAGTCACCCACTGCCGCCAGCAATAACGTTGGTTGTTTGTTGTTAGCTTGGCGGGATGTAAAACTCGCTGGGTCAGAGCTATCAATAGCAGCCTGAACACCCTGCTTTAAACCAGTCACAAGGAGGTCATAAATATCATTTTCTAACTGGCTAACCGTAAGAGCATTTTCGGAAGATAAACTGACAAACTCGTTTAATGACTCAATACACTCTTGGTTGTTATTCTCTGCGTCGCAGTTTTCCGGAATCACAGTTTCAGCGATACTACGCTGTACATCCGGCGATTTTTTCACACCTTCAGACATTTCTGGTCCCAGAGTTTGAGAAGACAAAACCAAATTGGTTAAACCTTGTCCCGGAACAACAAAATTAACGGTATTAAATGAGAAGTCAGAGTTAGCCTGTAGCTCACGAGTCTCTTGGCTAAACTCGCTGACCATTACCGACATAATTCCGCCCAAAGAGTGTCCGACTAGGTGGATATTGCTCTTATCAACCCACGGCTGATCATTCAAAGCAAAGCGTAACCCTAGAAAATCAGAAACTGACTGTTGTAAATTGGAGCGAAGAGCTAGAGGTGAGTCGATATTGATGAAGAAAGATTTGTTTGCTTTAGCACTAATTTCAAGTCCATTTACATCGTATCTCATGCGCTCGCCATGATAAGGCATGTCAATAGCGACCACGGCAAAGCCTTGTGTCGTATAATCTTTTGCCATTAGCGAAGCCGCTGACTTATCAGCTGTAACGCCATGAACAAACACAACCGTCGGTAGTTGCTCTATTCCATCCCAACGAGCTGGGGTGTAGATATCAGCATTGATAATTTGTGACTCTACAACAACCGGAAGTGGATCAGCCTCAGTAGGAAAGCCACCAGAATCAGTCTTCATCCATTCGTATAAAGGAGGGCATGATGCTTTAGGCTCATATTCGTCATAATCACATTCAACCTCACGGGTTTCGGTAAAAGGTAAATAAAACGGCAGTTTTAACTTTTGAGTATAGAGATCATACTTGTTCTGTTTATCTTGAACTAAAGTTGGTTCTCGTAAAAAAGACGTACCTTCAGAAATATGATTATCTCTCATCGCATCTAAAGTCGAGTAAGCACTCTGAGTTTTAAATTGCGCGGCATATACAGGAATACCCTTATCTGGATATAACGCATAATATGAATCAATTGCACTCAAGACTTGCTCTTGAAGACTTACTTCCTTATCGCTTTCTAGTGGAACACCTGAATATATCAATTCATCAAAGCTAGCATCTGCTTTTAGAGGTTCTTCAAATTCAGTTTTTACCCCATCAGTCACAACGATCGAATACGTCGTTCCTTCTTTTAATCCTGATTCGCATTGAATAATAATATTGGAACCATCAGCTGATATTTTAGTATCAACTTCCTCACCTGTTACGTTATCAATTAATACAACATTCCCGGCTAAGGATTCGTTATTTAGTGGATAACGCTTATCAGAATTAACACTTTGTAGAGGAATTAAAATCGGCTCTGCACAAAGCCCCCAGCCGTCTAGGGCTGCGTATGAGTTATTGTAATCTTGATAATACGCGTCGTTAGTCGATGACATTGCTGCGACGTCTTCACCGACTCCAGTGATAGTTCCGTCGTCGTCATACCCGTAACCGTCATTCGGTTTTGGTAGTTCATTAATGTTGTAAGGTACTAATACTGAAACGGGCTCTTGAGTCGAGTCTTCTGACTGACAGCCGAGTAAGGCTAGCGTTATTAGTCCACATAAATATGGCTTATTGAATTCTTTCAAAATTTCTCCCTCGTAGCTTTCGCATTTAACTGGTGTGGTCATGCGTTTATCGTTATTTGAGTTGCCGATTGAGTCAGAGGTAAGCTTGACTTTTATTCGCAGAGAGCAAGGCAACACAGAGTTGGAATGACACGTTGATAGAACTACGTAAGAAATTTGAGCCGTTAACCCACACCCACTAAATCAGCGTCACCGAACAATGATCCAATAGCAGTGAACGCCAAGCACCTTAAAACGCATTAAACAACCTAAAAAAGGTTTATAAGAAAGTCTAAATGATAAAGATTAATTGTTTATATTTAACAACTTACAATGTACTAGCACGAAAAATAGTGAGTTTATATTTATGCTGACATTTGTTATATTTACGTTAGAACGCTTATAACAACGAGAACCCAGATGTCTGCTGAATTCATTATCAATGATGATATACAGGTCAATTTAGAAGAGAGTGAAATCCATCACTTCAAGACGGGCCGTACCTACCCAATAGGTTCTAATGAGTCAGAGTTACTCAAATATTTTATCTCTAGACCGAATGAAGTGATCACTCGCCAAGTTCTAATCGAGCAAGTGTGGGTGTCCAAAGGTATATATGTAGAAGATGGTAGCTTAATGCAGACTATCTCCATTTGTCGCAAAGCTTTAGAAGATAAAACCGGAATGATCATTGTCACTGAACGCGGTAAAGGTTACCGATTTTCAGGGCAAGTAACGCAAGACAAAGAACGCGCATTACAAAAAATAAAACGACGACAGGAATCAGAAGAAGCTGAGCAACAAACAGCTAACTCTAATAAAGAAACCACCAAAGCTGAAACAGTCGCCCCTGTAGATAAGAAAAACAATCTATTGACACTGATAGCCTTGTTTATAATTGCCGCTGTTTGTTCTCACTACCTATTCACATATTTAAATAGAAATAGCTTAGGTGAAGAACTCACTGGTCAGCATTTTCTTTCTTGTAAAATAGCCTCAGACGAGTTTACTTTTAATGAGCTTAATAACGTTACTCTTTATGAGCATAAAGGACGAAAAATCATCATCGATAATTCAGGAAAATCTTTAAGCTTCCCTAGTGATTTTACAGGAGTAACTTGTGAATAAAGAAATACGTACATTAATTGGAGTGACACTAATTGGTGTTTTAGTCGGTTGGCTGACGACTATTTTTCCTAAAGTTCATTTGCAAGGCCATTATTTAGCTAACGCTGCGTCTGTGATCACCCCAACTAATAAAGTTATCTATAATCAGTCGTCAATCAATATCGAGTTTAAGAAAAACAATAGCTACGATTTATTGTATGTGTCTACCAAACAAGCTGGCTTTACTTCATCTGGATCTTATACGGCCACTCAACACAATATTTCATTAGATGAAAGTGCACATGAGCAAATTTTGCCGAATAGAGAGTTAGAGTTCTATGAGAAAGTCATGATCAGTGAAGGTTCTGTATTGTCGTCAGACGCAATGCCTTACATACCTCTGAACGATGATGAGCTGTTACTCGTCACTCAAAATGGCATGATCCACTTTTGTAAAAAGATGGCATGTCCTGATTTACCAACTTATTCAAACACCGAACCTGAGTTAAATATAAATTGATGAGTACATTGCAATAATAAGTACTTTTCATCCTCCAATGATTTGGCGTTTATCAACCTAATTCAGTAGGCGCCAAATCATAAAACAATCCACTTTCTTGTCATAAAGCCCCCTTTCCTGTCAGTTACCTCGACAAATAAACAAAACACGATAATTTTATAAACTAACCACTCATATGCAACTAAACCAATCAAAAGTGATCCAAGTTATATTCTAGCAGGCCACATAATTTGTTTATTAACATCTAAACAACAGTAGTTAATCATGATTTATAACCATAATTAACATCGAAAAAAATGTTTGTCTTAGATCATATCAACCTCAACTATGCCTCGTGCCACAGTGCAGTTTTCTGTACATTCATTGTCATATTCTGAAACACTTTCTTATATTTTTTAAACTTTGTGGAGATTTCTATGCTAGAGCTCTTGATCGGATTAGTGATTACCATCGCTGTTGGTTACTTTATTGTGAAAGGCTATAAAGCAGCGGGTGTATTATTAACTGCTGGCCTTGCCCTACTTCTTATTACTGGCCTTATTGGTCACACAGTTTTACCAGCTAAGGTAGCTTCAACAGGTAACATGGTTACCGACGCACTAGAATTCGTTAAGTACATGCTTCAATACCGCGGGGGCGGCCTAGGCATGCAAATCATGCTTCTGTGTGGTTTCGCTTCATACATGACTCATATCGGCGCGAACAACGTGGTAGTAAAGCAATTTTCTAAACCACTTGCAGCTATCAAGTCTCCCTATGTACTTCTTGTTGCGGCTTACATCGTAGCGTGTCTAATGTCGCTAGCAGTAAGTTCTGCAACAGGCCTTGGTGTTCTATTGATGGCGACCCTATTCCCAATGATGACAGCAATGGGTATTTCTCGCCCTGCTGCTGTCGCGGTTTGTGCTTCGCCTGCGGCAATTATCCTTTCACCAACGTCTGGTGATGTGGTTATTGCAGCTGAAAAATCAGGAATGTCTCTTGATGTGTTTGCCGTTCAAACGGTACTTCCTGTTTCTATTTGTGCAATCATCGTAATGGCTGCAGCCGCTTTCTTCTGGAACAAGTATCTGGATAAGAAAGAAAACACACCAATGGAAAAAGTAGACGTTTCTGACATTGAAACGACAGCACCCGCTTTCTACGCTGCGTTGCCATTCCTGCCTATCATCGGTGTATTCCTATTTAACGGCCGTACAATTCCGGGCCTGTCACTTGATATCTACACTATCGTAGTGGGCTCTATCTTCGTGGGCGCAATCATCGATTATGTTGTGAAGAAGTTCGACGGCGAAAAAACGCTAGAAGATCTAGATTCTTGCTACCAAGGCATGGCAGAAGCATTCAAAGGCGTGGTAATGCTGTTGGTTGCGGCGGGCGTATTTGCTCAAGGTCTAATGTCTATCGGTGCGATTGATAACCTAATCGGTCTTGCTGAATCGGCAGGCGCAGGCGGTATCGCACTGATGCTAATCCTGACGGGTCTAACGGTTGCGGCTGCTATCGCGACAGGTTCTGGTAACGCGCCATTCTATGCATTCGTAGAGCTTGCTCCATCACTGGCAGCGAAAATGGGCTTGAACCCAGCGTTCCTAATCATCCCAATGCTTCAAGCATCGAACCTAGGTCGTACCATCTCGCCAGTATCTGGTGTAATTGTAGCGACTTCTGGTATGGGTAAAATCAGCCCATTTGAAGTCGTAAAACGTACATCTGTCCCAGTAATCTGTGGTCTTATCACAGTTATCTTCGGTACGCTTGTTCTAGTACCAATGGCAGCTTAATTCTCATTAAAAGAGACATGCTAATTTAGATATAAAATGCTGAAACAAAAAGGCGCTGAACTTAATAGTTCAGCGCCTTTTTTAATGTAACATGTTCAATGTCGTTAGAAGCTAACGCTATTTGATCCGGACACTTGTAACTAATAGTATGGCTTGAAATAGTTTATTTCAAAGGAACAAGCCCTACTTCATTTCACCGTAACGTTCTAGATAAAGAACCGTTGCAGCCGTACGTGAAGGTACCTGCAGCTTCTTCAGCAAGCTCTTCATGTGTACCTTAACTGTCGATTCAGAAATGAACAGATGATCAGCAATTTGCTTGTTACGGTAACCTTTCGCAACTTCTTGAAGGATCTGAGTTTCACGCTCAGTCAGTTGGTCGAAGATATCATTACGACTGTCAGCATCATTTAGGTAACGAGAAACGACACTGCTATAGGCTTTGTCGCCGCTGTGTGCTTGCTTAAGCAGCTCAATGAGTTCATCGGGTTCAGTGTCTTTCAACAAGTAACCATCAGCGCCCGCTTTTACGATAGCTTCTATATCTGCAGGGCTATCCGATACGGTTAAGATGACAATGTTAGCGCTTGAACCATCGGTACGAAGTGCTTTTAGGGTATCTAATCCAGACATCCCTTTCATATTCAGATCCAAAAGGATCAAATCAGGTTCTTCTTCGTGAGCAAGTGCAACGGCTTCGGTGCCATTGCTCGCTTCTGCAATCACTTCAAATTCGTCTTCAAAGCTTAGTAATTGGCTTATACCTCGGCGCATCAATGGATGATCATCAACCAGCATTACTTTACAAATCGTCAACTTTAACTTCCTTCAAACTTTTATATTTCAATATGACTGTACAGCCTTCACCTTGAGCTGCTTCAATCGTTAAGTCGCCATTCAGTCTTGCCGCACGCTCCTGCATAATGCTCATTCCATAGTGGTTCATTCTCGAACTACCTAGGTCAAAGCCATCTCCATTATCTTTGATCACGACTAATACTTCACCATCTTCATCGATACAGCATACATCTATCAAGTCGGCATTGGCGTGTTTTATTGCGTTTATTGTTGCTTCTCGAATCAATTGAAGCAAGTGAACCTGACTGTGCGCATCAAGCTCAATCGATGACAGATTATTGGTTAAGTTAATCTTGGCATCTGTTCTATCACTGAGTTGCTCGAGCATGGTGCTCAAAGCATCTCCGAAGTTGCCCTCTTTAATGGACAACCTAAATGTCGTGAGCAACTCTCTTAACTGAGTATAAGCATCGGCTAAGCCATTACCTATCTCTGAAGCAATTTGCTCTGATTGCTCGCGGTGTTTTTGCTCAGGTAATTTACCAATCACACGCTTCAATAAAGTCACTTGGATCTTCAGGTATGAAAGTGACTGAGCAAGTGAATCATGCAGCTCACGTGCTATTGTCGCACGCTCTTCCATTATAATAAGCTGCTCGGCTTTCTTTTGCGCGCGATTATAATAGATTGCACGAGATAACAGTTGAATAAAGCTCTCTATTAACGTCTTTGTTGAGTGCCCATGATGATATGAGCAATACAGGTAACCCAAAATGAGCTCGTTATCATCCAGCTTCATCTCAAATTTTTCATACTCACGATTCGCGTCGTAGCCCTCATCCATTATCAATGAACGACCTGAGTTATCTACAATCTCTAATCTTAACGACTCAATCCCTTCTAAGCTGACTAGGTGCTGCAAGATGGCCCGAAAGTTTTCAGGTGCAATCCGCGTTACCGTGAGTTCTTGAGACGAATAATAAAGCGCTTGTAATGATTGGTTCGCGTTTTGCAGTTCAATCGTTTTGGCATCAACGACATCTTCGAGGTTTCGATAAAGCACACCCAAATCTTTGGCCATTGAGTTGAACGTTTTCGTCAAAATACCCAATTCGTTGTTGCTGGTAACCTGCAATTCCACCTTGAAGTCGCTATTTTTTATCCTCTGACTCGCGCCGACTAGCGCATGGAGAGGTTTAACAACTTGTTTACGCACAAAGTGAACAACAAAAAGAGATATGACGAGAATGCCACCTAAGCCAATACCACCAGCCCACGCTAATTTAATCAGCTTATTCTCTGAAAACTCCTGAAGCTTGAAAACGAAGTGGTCTATCTCATTTACAAAGTTTTCCACCAACACCAGATAATGTTGACGATCATCGCTATTCAATACCCGCTTCAATTCATGCCAGCGACCAATGATTAGATAGTAATCTTCTGTGATATCGGTTGGCACTTCCCAACTGACCAACTCAGCCATTGAAGACGAATAGAGTGACTTTTCAAATTCTTGGATATGAGAATTGTAATCAGCTGATTCTATTTGAATATCATGCGCCAAACGATAGCTCTGCATACGCATTGAACCTGCCACATTTATGGCTTCTGCATCATTCAAGCTCGAAGCCAAAGTGAAGATAGCAAAGCCAGTAGTAGCAACCGACAGCAACAGTATAGAAAGCAACGATTTTGCTATTGTGCTAGTGACAGATGAAACCGGTTTTATAAGCAAAAAAGCCTTCCTAGTGAGAGATGAATAGCCAGCAAGATCGTATTGTCACACATCAAAAATCATAGCTCCATTCAATATGTGATCACTCGCTTTGTAATTTATTGATCTAAGACAATATATGCCCCTAATTAGCCCTTAGGGGGTATTTATACAATTGTTTCTAAAACTACACTACTTGTGAGGACTAATTACAAGATATTAATGAAATAATGGCCTACAATTACAACATCTTAGCAACATCTATAGGTTACTTGTGGTAGATTTATCAAAACGCCGTATGTTTTCGAGAAAAAAAGTGGATGCAAGCCAAATTCGTTTGCCTTGGATTAACAACCTAGAAAGCTTTGTAGATGACTGTACTCGCTGTGGAAAATGCATCGAGAGTTGTGAGACTAAGATAATCATTGTAGGCGATGGTGGGTTCCCCACTGTCGATTTCTCTATTGATGAATGTACGTTCTGCTATCAATGTGCAGATGTTTGTCCCGAACCCATTTTTAAGCCAAAGCAAGGAGAGCCTTGGCAAGCAAAAGCACGTATTTCTGATAAGTGTTTAGCGCAACAAAATGTTGAATGCCGAAGCTGTGGTGACATGTGTGAACCTATGGCCATTCAATTTCAACTTAGAGCAGGCAGTGTTGCTCTACCAAAAATCGAGTTAAATGAGTGTAACGGTTGTGGAGCCTGCGTAGCAGTTTGCCCTACTTCAGCTATTCTTGTGAGTAATGCATAAAACAAAAATAACGAGAGCAATTTATGGCACTAAATGAAGTGCATATATCAAGTTTAGTCGTGCATGTGAGCCCAGAGCATCTGGTCGAGATTAAAGCAGAAATCGAAAAGTTTGATAATGCAGAGATCTACGGAGATAGCCCTGAAGGCAAAATCATCGTGGTCCTAGAAACCGAAAACCAAGGTTTTGTAACGGACACCATCGAAGCAATAAATAACATTAAGAACGTTTTAGGGACAGCTTTGGTTTACCACCAAATCGAGACTGATCTAGACGAAACGGATTTAGAAACTGGAAGCAACAATTCTCAACTTGAGGGTGAAGTATGAAAATGACAAGACGTGCGTTTGTGAAAGCAAACGCAGCTGCATCAGCGGCAGCCGTTGCAGGTGTATCTCTACCGGCAACAGCAACCAACCTGATTGCTAGCTCAGATCAAACAAAAATCACGTGGGATAAAGCGCCTTGTCGTTTTTGTGGTACGGGCTGTTCAGTACTAGTAGGTACTCAAAACGGCAAAGTGGTTGCGACTCAAGGCGACCCAGAAGCACCTGTAAACAAAGGCCTTAACTGTATTAAAGGCTACTTCCTTTCAAAAATCATGTACGGTAAAGACCGTCTTGAACAGCCTCTTCTTCGTATGAAAGATGGCGAGTTCCACAAAGATGGTGATTTTGCACCAGTATCTTGGGACAAAGCATTCGACGTAATGGCTGAGAAGTGGAAAGCAGCTCTGAAAAAGAACGGTCCAACAGGCGTTGGTATGTTCGGTTCAGGCCAGTGGACTGTAATGGAAGGTTACGCAGCAGTTAAGCTGATGAAAGCGGGCTTCCGTTCAAACAACATCGATCCAAACGCTCGTCACTGTATGGCTTCTGCGGTAGGTGCATTCATGCGTACCTTCGGTATCGATGAGCCAATGGGTTGTTACGATGATTTCGAACACGCAGACGCATTCGTTCTGTGGGGTTCAAACATGGCAGAAATGCACCCAGTTTTATGGACTCGAATTACAGACCGTCGTCTAAGCCACCCACACGTTAAAGTAAACGTACTGTCTACTTACTACCATCGTTCTTTTGAGCTTGCAGACACGGGTTACATCTTCGAACCTCAATCAGATCTAGCGATTGCTAACTTCATTGCTAACTACATCATTCAAAACGATGCCGTTAACTGGGATTTCGTGAACAAGCACACGAACTTCAAGCAAGCAACAACAGACATCGGTTACGGCCTTCGTGATGATGATCCTCTACAACAGGCAGCTGCGAACCCTAACTCAGGCAAAATGACTGATATTAGCTTCGAGAACTACAAAGCTTCTGTTGCTGAATACACCGTTGAGAAAGCATCTGAAATGTCAGGTGTATCTCAAGATGACCTGATCAAGCTGGCTAAGCAATACGCCGATCCAAACATCAAAGTAATGTCACTTTGGACTATGGGTATGAACCAACATACTCGTGGTGTATGGATGAACAGCCTTGTGTACAACATCCACCTTCTAACAGGTAAGATTTCTACTCCAGGTAACAGCCCATTCTCACTTACTGGCCAACCATCTGCGTGTGGTACAGCTCGTGAAGTTGGTACGTTCTCTCACCGTCTTCCGGCAGATATGGTTGTTGCTAACCCTAAACACCGTAAAATCGCAGAAGACATCTGGAAACTTCCAGAAGGCACTATCCCTGCTAAACCAGGTGCTCACGCTGTTGTTCAAGACCGTATGCTTAAAGACGGTAAGATCAACGCTTACTGGGTAATGTGTAACAACAACATGCAAGCTGGTCCAAACATCAACACTGAACGTCTGCCAGGTTACCGTAACCCGGATAACTTCATTGTATGTTCTGACCCATACCCAACAGCAACAGCTCAAGCGGCTGACCTTATCCTTCCAACAGCAATGTGGATCGAAAAAGAAGGTGCTTACGGTAACGCAGAGCGTCGTACACAAGCATGGTACCAACAAGTGAAAACGGTAGGCGAAGCTAAGTCTGACCTATGGCAAATTATGGAGTTCTCTAAGCGCTTCACTATTGAAGAAGTTTGGGGCGAAGAACTGGTTGCGAAAATGCCTGAGTACCGTGGCAAAACCATGTACGACGTGCTTTACAAAAACGGCAACGTTGATGCATTCCCACTGTCTGAAGCTCAAGAGCTTAACGACGATGCACAAGCTCAAGGTTTCTACGTTCAAAAAGGTCTATTCGAAGAATACGCAGCCTTTGGTCGCGGCCACGGTCATGATTTAGCACCATACGATCGCTACCACCAAGTTCGTGGCCTACGTTGGCCTGTTGTTGACGGTAAAGAAACACTTTGGCGCTTTAAAGAAGGTTCAGATCCATACGCTAAGAAAGGTTCTGACTGGGACTTCTACGGCAAGCCAGATGGTAAAGCACTGATCATCAACGCTCCATACGAAGCGCCACCAGAAGTACCAAACGATGAATACGATATGTGGCTATGTACAGGTCGTGTTCTTGAGCACTGGCACACAGGTACTATGACTCGTCGTGTACCAGAACTTTACAAAGCAGTACCGGATGCACTTTGTTACATCCACCCTGCTGACGCTAAAGCTCGTGGCCTTCGCCGTGGTGATGAAGTTCTTATCGAAAACAAACGTGGTGAAGTACGCGTTCGTGTTGAAACTCGTGGTCGTAACCGTCCACCACAAGGCTTGGTATTCGTACCATTCTTTGATGCAAGAATTCTGATCAACAAGTTGATCTTGGATGCAACGGATCCTCTGTCTAAGCAGACGGATTACAAGAAGTGTCCAGTTAAGATCACTAAGGTTTCTTAAGCGCCAATTGCTTTTAGAACCTAGATACAAGATCTAACGTATTTAATATTGCGACTACTTTTTTCGTTACTTTTTGAAAGAAGTAGTCCACTCAAAGAATTAGCCTTTAGGCGGAGAAATTAACCATGAAAAAACTGATTACTGCCCTACTATCAGCTGGTCTTTTGCTAGCTGGTGCAGTTCAAGCTCAAGCTGAACTGGATAACCCAGGCGGCATTGGTGGCGTAGAATCTCTACGTGGTGCAAGTGAACTTGAAGCTACTCGCGCAGCGGATGACTTCAAAAAGTTCCCTCGTGACCAAGTACTTGAGAGTGACTACGTATACCAACCACCTCTAGTGCCTCATACTATTCGTAGCTATGAAGTTTCTCTTAACGCTAACAAGTGTCTTTCTTGCCACAGCTGGAAAAACGCAAAAGAAATGGGTGCTACTAAAGTGAGTGTAACTCACTACATGAACCGTGAAGATGCGGTACTTGCAGACGTATCACCTCGTCGTTACTTCTGTCTACAGTGTCACGTACCTCAAGCTAATGCTAAACCACTAGTTGAGAACGAGTTCAAACCTGTAGATTCACTGCGTTAATCGTAGCCAGACGGTAAGAGAGGCTATATATGATAAAATTACTTAAAGCGTTTTGGAAAAGACTCGCGACACCAAGTAAAGCAGCGGTAGGCGTTGTACTTTTCTTGGGCTTCGCTGGCGGTCTTTTATTCTGGGGTGCATTTAACACAGGTATGCAAGCAACCAACACGGAAGAGTTCTGTTCTGGTTGTCATGCTCCTATTGTTGCTGAAATCCAAGAAACAATTCACTACTCTAACCGCTCAGGCGTTCGTGCTATCTGTTCAGATTGTCACGTACCTCACGAGTGGACAGATAAAATTGTACGTAAGGTTCAGGCATCTAAAGAGTTGTACGCGCACTTTATTGCAAAAACCATCAACACTGAAGAGAAATTCAAAGCACGTCGTGCCCACCTTGCTGAACGTGAGTGGAAACGTATGAAAGGCAATGACTCACTTGAGTGTCGTAACTGTCACCAGTTTGATTACATGGACTTTTCAGAGCAGAGCCCTCGTAGTGCGAAACAACACTCAACTGCGCTAGCTTCTGGTGAAAAAACGTGTGTAGATTGCCACAAAGGTATCGCACATAAACTACCAGACATGCACGGCGTTGAAGGCTGGCAATAAGGAGCGATTGAATGAGTACTTTAGAAAGCGTAATTTGGCACATCCTAGGTTACAGCGCTATGCCAGTTATCATTCTTGGTGGCTTTGCAGGTGTTGCAGCCGTATCTCTTTGGCTTTTATCTATGACTAAAGACAAAGAAATCGATTAGAAATCGAAATTGCTTCAACTTATGCCAATTATTTTAGGGATGAGTTGATACTAAAAAGCCACTGAATTCAGTGGCTTTTTTATTATCTGGCGCTTCGTATTTCAACTGTTAAGTTGTGATAATCAATTCTAAGCTTCGCTTTCCGGAGCTTTTGTCTCGGCGACGTCTTGCTCAGCGGCCTCTTTATCAACAATCGGCAGCACCTGTTTAACATAGTTGCCCGGCGCCTTGCCAATCACAGGGTGAAGCTCGGAACCTTGATTGAAAGGTTCGATTTTCTCGTCAGCTTCAAAGCCTTGTAACCATTGATCCCAGTGTGTCCACCATGAGCCTTCATTATGGCTTGCGTTATTTAGCCATTCGTCAGCAGAATCGTCTAGGTTGTCGTTCAACCAGTAGCCGTATTTCTTTTTCTCTGGATGGTTAACAATGCCGGCAATGTGGCCAGACTCGCCTAAAACAAACGTTTTGTTGCCACCAGTGTTTAATGCACCACGGTAAGTCCCCTGCCACAAAGCAATATGGTCTTCTTTAGCTGAGATAAAGTAGCTTGGTATTTTGATCTTATTCAAATCAATCCAAACACCACCTACTTTCACGCCTTTGTCTTGAACCAATTTATTTTCAAGGTAGAGCTCTCGCAGCAAGAAGTTATGGCATTTAGCCGCCACGTTAGTGCTATCACTGTTCCAGTACAACAGATCGAACTCTATCGGGCTACTGCCTTTAAGGTAGTTATCAATGTAGTAATTCCAGTACAGGCTGTTCTCTCGAAGCAAACTGAACGTCACGCTCAACGAGCGACCATCCATGTAGCCTTTCGCGTCGTTCTGTTTCTCAATCGCGTCGATTATCGTTTCATTGATGTACGCCCCAACCTCACCCGGCTGAGAGAAATCTAATAATGTGGTAAAGAAGGTCGCCGTTTTTATACGCTTCTTCATGCGCTTAGCCGCATAGTAAGCCACCGTAGATGCGAGTACTGTACCGCCAATACAATAACCTGCGGCATTGATTTGTTCTTTGCCGGTAATCTCTTCAATAGCGGTGACCGCCTTAACGACACCTTCCGTGACATAGTCACCGAACTCTTGGTCTTTCTGCGCCTCGCCCGGATTGCGCCAAGACATCATGAATACGCTATGCCCTTGCTCAAGCAACCAACGTACCATCGAATTCTTCTCACGAAGGTCGAGAATATAGTACTTATTGATAAACGGCGGAACGATCAACAATGGTGTCGCATTAACTTGTGGTGTCTTTGGGTGGTACTGAATCAGTTCAAACAAGTCATTTTGAAAGACGACATCACCTTCTGTATTCGCGACATCCACCCCCAACCGGAATGCGTTGTTATTGGTCATGCGGATCTTAAGGATGTCGGCGCTCGCTTCCACGTCCGCTTGCAACTGCTCTAACCCATCAAGAAGGTTCTCGCCATTTCTCTCCAGAGTCAGCTTCATCAACTCTGGGTTAGTCGCGATAAAATTGCTTGGAGACATGGCATTGATAGCCTGACGTGAGAAGAACGCTACACGCTCTTTGGTTTTCTCGTCAATGCCTTCAATAGAGTTGATGGTATCGATATAGCTTTTACTAAACAGCAAGTAAGATTGCTTGATGAAGCTATAGAAAGGGTCGTTCTTCCATGCATCATCGATAAAACGCTTGTCACCACGATCTTCAGTGATAACGCTTTCAGTGTTACCCATCAGTGCTGCGTTTTGCCAGATTTGCAGTTGCTGTTCCCACCATTGGGATTGCAGCTGAAGTAGAACGGCTGGTTGGTTTGCGGCTTGTTCAAAAATTTTCGATGCATCATCAAAATTCAATTCTTGCATCGCTTTATTTAGGGGAGATTGCGCGGCTTCCTTGTTTTGTTCAAAATTTTCCCACCATTGCTGGTTCGTTTGTTGAAACTTAACAAGGTAGTCCGAAAAGAAGTGTTGAAACATAACATGACTCCAATAATCGGAAAATCGCCACCAAGCCGCACAGGCCAACCTGTACTAACTCGATGGCGACTAGTTTTATGCAGGTGTAACTGTTTTCAAGTTTTCAGTTGTTAGTGTTTCAACATCTTCTTTGAACTCTTTTGCAGCAGCTTGCATTTTTGAGCTATCACTCATCATCTGTTGAGACAATTGAGTAAGTGCCGTTAGTTGCTGACCGTTAAAAGCTGTAAGACTATTTACATCTTTGATTTCATTGACTGCTTTCATTTGTGCAAGACCCATATCGGTATAAGTCTGCAACGCATTCATTTGAAGTTCAGTCATTGTTTGAACGTTCTTTGCAACCAACTTATTGAATTTCAAGTACGGTTCGAACTGCTTTTCAGTTTGGTCTGTGATTGTTTTGAAAATATCCGTGTACATAAGTAACTCCTGGTGAATACATAGTTAGTGAAGAAATAGCGTAATAAAGAAATAGTTAAAAAAATTAATAGCTTAAAAAACCAATTTAGCTCGCCTACGGTATGTCGAGTTCTAACCCTCGATAGCTTTAAGCAAAACAGCGGTTCCCATTCCCCCGCCCACACAAAGCGAAGCAACACCATAATTGGTATGTTGCTCGATCATTTCGTGGATGAGCGAAACAATAATTCGGTTACCTGATGCCCCTAGAGGGTGACCAAGTGCGATAGCGCCACCGTTGACATTAACCTTAGATTTGAACGCTTCAAGCGGCAGATCATGTTGTTCAGACAACTGGTACATTACGCCTAACGCCTGTGCAGCGAAGGCTTCATTCAACTCAAACAGCTCAACTTCTTCTAAAGTTAAATCCGCTTTATCTAACGCTTTAGATACCGCTTCTACTGGACCTAACCCCATAATTTTTGGGTCTAAACCCGATTGCGCGTAGCTGCTTAGCTCTACGAGTGGTGTCAGGCCGTATTTCAAGACCGCAGATTCAGACGCTAAGATAATGGCACTTGCGCCATCATTGATGCCCGAAGCGTTACCTGCGGTAACCGTACCTTCACGGTCAAAGGCTGGACGAAGCTTTTGTAGAGCTTCGAATGTCGCGTCTGACTTCGGATACTCATCGGTATCAAAAGTGACGGTGTGTCTGCGTTGCTTAACTTCTACAGGTACGATTTGCTCGTTGAACTTACCCGCTTCAATCGCAGCAACTGCTTTCTGTTGGCTTTCTAACGCGTAGTTATCTTGTGCGAGACGCGAAATATTCAAAGTGTTGGCGATGTTTTCAGCCGTCATGCCCATGTGGTAGTGATTGAACGCATCGGTTAACCCATCACCCACCAGCAAGTCTTTCATTGAGATGTCGCCCATCTTGTGTCCGTTGCGAATACTCGGTGGCACAATAAAAGGAATCTGAGACATCACCTCAACACCCGCCGCAATAACGACTTCAGCATCTTGTGCTTTGATGTGAGCCGCCGCATCCATCACCGATTTCATACCGCTGCCGCAGATCATGTTCACACCGTATGCAGGTGTTTCCTCAGGTAACCCTGCATAGATGGAAGCCTGACGAGCAACCCCCATGCCTTGACCTGCCGAAATCACATTACCGACGATCACTTCATCAATCGCATCCAACGAAAGATCGACAGACTCAAGTGCGCCTTTGATCGCAACGCCAGCCAACTCGCCCGCAGATACGTTTTTTAGCGACCCGGTGAAGGCACCAATAGGAGTACGTTTAGCCCCAACAATAAATACTTTTTCCATTATTCCATTCCCTTCAGTTTCGCCAATTAGTGCATGTACAAGCCGCCATTCACAGACAGTGTTTCGCCTGTAATGTACGCGCCAGATTCACTTGCTAAAAAGCCCACTGCGTCTGCAATTTCTACAGGCGTCGCTAAACGTTTCATTGGGATTTGGTTTTTAATTGAATCAAGGACTTCAGGCTTCATTTGCTCAACCATAGGTGTGCCTGTATAGCCAGGGGCAACCACGTTTACCGTCACTCCGCTTCTAGCCCCCTCTGCTGCCAAGGCTTTTGAAAAACCAATCATTCCAGCTTTAGCCGCCGAGTAGTTAGTTTGTCCAAACTGACCTTTTAGGCCATTGACTGAAGAAATATTAATGACTCGGCAATTGCCCTTTTCGCACATCGGTGCAAACAGAGGCTGTGTCACATTGAAAAGGCTGTTGAGGTTAGTCTCAATCACATCTTTCCAAGCTTCGGCATCCATCTTTTTGAAGACGCTGTCACGAGTAATACCTGCGTTGTTGACCAAAACATCCACCGTGCCTTCTTCTTCTAACAACTTGCTTAAGCTCTGTGCACATTCAGCGGTGTTGGTGACATCTAATTCAAACAATCGCACTTGATCTTCAGTAAATTGCTTTTCATTAAACCAATCCAGTGCGCACTGATAATTCCCAGTAAAATAGGTCGCGATAACACGATAGCCATCCGCGACTAATTTAGAAGAAATTGCTGAGCCGATACCGCCTTTTGATCCTGTAATTAAAGCAAGCTTTTTCATTAATGGTTCCATCCCTTACAAGCAATTAAATAACAATGATGTTAATAAGATAATGTCTTAGTCGATAATTAAACTTTACGTTTTGCTTTAATTAAACCCTACATCTCAAAATCAAAAAGTATTATTACAAATAAAAAATATTTTCATGTTATGGCAAGAAATCTGACTTACATCCCAAAAACCATGAAATGTTACGCTTATGTAAAACCCACCAAGCCACTGATATAAATAGACTTTATTTAACATTAATTATATCACCAAGCCGATAAGCCTTTGTTTATTAGAAACAAAATGACACTCCCTAACTAGTTTCAATGAGAATGCAATATTGAGAAACGAAACAATTGATCGAGGGAATAATAGTGAGATTACTATTGCCTATTAATAAATCTATCGAGGCTGTTCTATATAAAATCCAATATAAATAAATGTTGAAATCACAATGGCTAAAACTCTGTTTCGATAATTAAAATTGAGTAGACAACAAAAAGCCCACTCTCAAGAGAGTGGGCTTTCAGTCTAAATAAATGGAAAATTTAATGGCTATTAATACATCTAATTATTAATATCGGATCGGATCTTACTTAGTAAATGTTTCGTTTGTATTTACATCTAAATAAATTTTATTTTCAAGAGACAGTCCGCCGCAATAGATAAAATAGACATCTCGGTCACTGTACTTTACCGATTTCACCCAACCACCCAATTCTTCGAAGTCACTTGGGTCACATTCGCCATCAGAGATCAGCTCGGCAACCGTATTGCGGAACTTCTCTTTATGGATCTTAAGATCGTCGGATTTAACCAAATATGAATCCAATATCTCTATGCTTTCTTTCTCAGAAATAATCACTTCATCATTGGATAGGCCAGACATCGAAACCCATTCGGCCGTCTGTGGGCCGTCTTCTTTTAGAACGATATAGTCTGAGATACGTGCCCATTCACCCTGCTTTTCGAGTACTTCGACTTTTTCGCCTTTGTAGAGGTAATCTGTTATCAATCCATCAACTTCTGGTTGTTCTACCACTTCAAGCTTTCTATCCAGAACGTAAAACTCTGTCTGTTCTGGCTCAGGTTTAAGTTCCATGATCGGTTTTAAATCAGCTTCAGGCTGAGCAACTTCTTCAACGGACTCTTCGGTTTTGTCTGCTGGTGGTGAGTCTTTCTTCATAACAAAGAAGTAGTACGCTGCTCCTCCTCCGCCCAATATTAACAACACAAGTAAAGCGATCAGCGCTTTTTTCATCAAATCCACCAGCTCTTCCGTTTTAGGGTTACATGAAGTGTACATCAACTCACGCCACCACTCATCTATACTGTCTGTAGAGAGCACGGTAAGTAGAGGAAAGTCATGCGTTTTTGGGTAAAGGTTATCATTATGAGCGTACCTTTGATTGCCAATGCCGCGGTCGCAAGCCATTGCGATCGTGAAAACTGGCAAACATTGTTGGATCGCCAACTCGTATATGAAGATCGCTACAACCAATACACCAAAGAGTTCAACCAAGTTCTCTCAACCTATGAGTCACAAACTCTGCTATCTAAACACTTCAACGAAACACAGATCATTGAGCTTTGGGCAAAATATGAAGAAAGGTTTAATGTGCAGCTCAATAGTCATATGAATACCGCTTATGATGTCTCTGAGGTTTTGTTAAAACAGGCATACGTCGTCTCTACCGAATTAGACGGAGCTCAATCTCTTATTCACTCATGGCAAGCCGTTGCTCAACACTGTGCTAAAGCAAAACTTCCGCGACAAACCGAAAGCGCACAGTTGCACGTAACGAGCTCGCAATCGCTCGCCAAAGATCTCCACACACTCAGCGAAAAATTCCGTCAGCTGTCATCAAAGTATCGTAAGGAAGCCAAAATGATAGATGACGCACGCCATGCAAAGCACCAATAAATGATGCATCAAACTGAAGCTCACACTCACCGCCCTCTGTTCATCGACTGGATTTATTCTCATAACGGACTATCTCGCTGCCAGAATATCCAGAAAAATAGTTAATCAAAGCTTTATCAATAGCTTGTAAATCTAATGTGCTAACTATCAACAATAAAGTTCATTTTCCGACCAATGCAAGTAAATATGTGAGATATTCATCACAAAATAGATTTACAAACGCCAGAAAATTGTTATCATGATTCTTCATATAACTTAATAACAAGAAACATTTTGGCTAGGTAATATGCAAAAGACTATGGCTTTCAACTGCTTGAGTAACACGGAAGGGACTGCAGAGATAAGAGGTAAACTTTTATCTGTCGCTAAACACATGGAAGAGTTCGGTTCAGTAAGTGAGCTAGAGCTATGTAGGATATTTGGAGAGACAATTTGGAATGACGGTGTGGATTACCATTCACATGCATTTTCATTCAGAATTAATGTAAAAACCGGAGATTGTTCAATCTCTAACTTTAAATATCACTGATTTTTGCACCTATACATACGGAGTACCTTTCACAAGGTGCTCCGTTTTTTATGGCCGCTATGTTAAGTTGTCGAGCCTAGTTTAGTTTTCAACCTGACATTTCTATCAGCATTAGAACATTGCTTTTTCAGCTCACCAACCAACCTCAATGCATATAAGTTACCCTTTCAGCTTAATCGCTCTTACTTGGCTTAATCGAGCTGATTTAGAGCAGTCAGTCTTAGTCAACACAATCAATCTTAATCAACATAGACAGGCAGCGGCGCATTACCTTTCACTTGTCTAATCGCGAGATGCGTATGTATGTCCTTGACGTTTGAGAGCCGTTGCAGCTTTCTTGTAAACGCCTCATAGGACATCAGATTCGGACTAACCACTTCTAACAGATAATCATAAGCGCCAGATACTACGTGGCAGCTGATCACCTCCTCCATCTCGACAATGGCGCCTTCAAACTTATCGATCGACACTTCTTGATGATTGTTTAGACTCACCTCAACAAAGACACTCATAGCAATGCCAACTTGCTCTCGCGACAAACTCACACGATAGCCGTCAATAATTCCCTTTTCCTCAAGCCTTTTGATGCGTCTTGCGCACGGTGAAGGTGATAAACCGACTTCATCTGCTAACTCAGCCGTGGTTAACCTGCCATCTTTTTGTAGCAACTCTAGAAGATGCCTATCAATTCTATCCATAGTAAATGCCGATCATTGGTTAAATTCGTTAATAATTTGATAAATATTAGCAGGAATCCTCAATGATAACTCAAGTTAGAACTAAATTTGCCAACCTATGGCATAGCTCTTAATTCATAATTAAGCATAATCCACTTTCCTTATTTACTATGAAGCTTGGCTATCTATCAATCGTTGTTACTCTGCTTATCTGGGCGAGTTTTTTTCTTTCGCTTAAAGACGGCGCGAATTCAGATTTAACACCTGCAGACATCGCACTAACGCGATTTCTCATCCCTGCATTAGTGCTACTGCCTTTGGTATGGAAAGCGCGCACATCTATCTCTTCAGTCCCTAAACGCTACCTAGCAGGCATGTTTGTGGGGTGCGGATTGCCTTATTTGCTCGTCGCAGGAACAGCTATGCAATTTGTTCCGGTATCACACGGGAGTGCTTTAGTTCCGGGAACGCTGCCACTCTTCGTCACTGGCATTGCGGTACTCCTTTTTAAGCAACCCCTTAGCCGACACCGTATCGCCGGTTTAGCTCTGGTTTTGCTCGGTATATTGCTGTTTTTAGGCAGTAGCTTAAGCAGCTTCAACTTTGAATACACCAAAGGCCATTTGTTGTTTTTGTGTGGAAGCTTAATGTGGGCCACTTTTACCATCTCAGCACGTGTCGCCAACCTTGATGCATTAGTGAGTGCGGGGTTCATTTCATTCTGTTCTACTTTGCTATTGCTGTTCCTTATCCTGACTGGCAGCTTACCCAGCCATCTAATGGATACACCAATCGCCCAATGGCCATTTACAGAGCTTGCTGTACATTCTGCAGTACAAGGCGTCGGTGCTGGGTTAATAGCAGCTTTCACTTACCTTTATGCTGTTAACACATTAGGCGCAGAGCGATCGGCCGCTTTTGGTAGTGCTACCCCCGCCGTCGCAACCCTGTTGGCGGTTCCACTGTTTAACGAGATTCCAGATGCGATGACTTGGGTTGCTCTTTGTTCGATTTGCATCGGCAGCTTGGTCGCGAGCAACATTTTCATGAGAAACGATCAGTCTATGCAGTATCAACCACCAAGCTTCAGCAAAAGCTGATAACGTTTGAGTCGCTATACAATGTTTAAGTCGCTATAAATAACCTTTAAGCGCTGAGTCTAAGGCGTTTGATACTTGGATAAGCCTGCAGACGTAGGCTTATCCAAAATATGCTTTTTCTAAGCTCAGTTCTCCATTAAACTGTCCGACCTTTTTGCTCATCCAAGAGAACGCTATGCAACGCGATTACACTTTAACTAGCTTAAACACCATGCCTCGTGAGGAACTAGAAGAATTCAGTTTAAGAATGATCCATCGTCTTGTCCCTGAAGACGCGATGACGGAATTGTTTACGTTTGAGCAGGAAGAAGTCGCCAGTGAAGAGCGCATGCAGTCAGCGAAGTTCGATGCGATGCTACGAATGACCGCAATCGCGCTGAGTGAAGTGAACCTTGCATTTAGTGAGTCAGATAACTCACAACAAAACATTGAGCGTATGACACGTCTATTGCTTTGGCACTTCTACGCAATGTCGTTCAACCTTGAGCAAGCCATCGACCTTGAAACTCATTGCGAGAAAGTAGAAAAGATTTTGGAAAAAGCACCGACAGAAGCATTCGGTTGGGTAAAAGAGCTGACAGAACTGCTTCATTTTTACGCGAAAGTGAATGAAGGCAACGAAGAAGGAAATGAAGACGCTTAAATGCCTCTTCAATTTAAAAGCTTTTCAACGAGTTGTTCGCTACTCAGTGAACAACTCGCCTATGCCCTAAGCTAATCCTAGTAGAACTAAATCGAACGCAAATAACATTATATCGACGGAAAATAATGCTATATCGACGGCAAATAGAAACTTTGTTTAAACGAGTTCTCTGCCTTTGTTGTTTCTAATACGCTGTGATGCAGCATTAATATCGACTGAGCGATTTTAGTACCAATACCCAACGAACCGTTTGGCGCTTCCAGCTCAACCTCATTATGAATTACCACCTTCACTCGCTTGGAATCCGCTTCCAAACCGATATCCAGCGACACCATGGTTCCACTTGGGCTATGCCTCAGCGCATTATCTAACAAGTTTAAAACCAACCGCTCAAGTAAATCGCAATCCCCTACCGCCTTTATCCCACTAGGCATGTTGACGTTAATCTCGACCTGTTTATGAAGATACTTGCTTCGGATCGTTTCCAAGCACTCACTCATCAACACATTTAAGTCAATCGCAGCGTATTGATACGTGGGAACAGGATTATCATGTTTAGCGTTTTCTAGCAGCGAATGGAGCTGATCAGATAATTTATTGCCATTACGGTAGGCAACATCGATTAAGGGATCCGATTGTGGGTTTTGAATCTTCCACGTCTCTAGGTAACCCAACACACTCGATAACGGTGTTTTCAGATCATGACTCAGCTGCAATAGGCTCTGCCTACGATGCGATGATTGATACTCCAGTTGCAAAAACTGTTGTTGAATGTGCTTTGCCATCAACTGATAAGAATGCGCGATCGGCACCAGTTCTGGTACTTGATGTGTGAAATTAGGTTCTAAGCGGAAATCTTGTTCGGCTTGTTGTTGCAACTTATTGGTTACAGCTTCTATCGGGTTCAACAAGCTGCGTTTAACCAATAGATAAGCTCCTATGGCAAAACCCAAAATAGAGACCAACATAAGGCCTGCGAGTGCGATATAAGGCGTGTCGACCTGTGAGTTAGCAATCACAGTATGGCGGTTACTGCCAATGAGTACATAAAGATACCCAACCGTAGACCCTAGCTCTTCAATCGCTGCGACAGAAAACACCTTGCGAGAATCTGGGTTGATCGGGTCATCTCCCAAAATCGGATAAGGTTCATCGTTTAGATACTGCTTAATCGGTGCTAGGTCTATCTGGTTCGCTAACACTGTTCCTTCAGGCGCTGCATGCGTGGTGATATTGCCCTGACTATCGAGGAAATAGATGTCAAAGTCTGGCCCTATTAACATCAAGGTATGAAAGATGGATTTAAGGGCTTTTGGGTTGTAGTCCGTCCCAATCATAAGAGGGTTATCATCGCGCATGTGGAGCGCGAGTTCTTTGTGTAAACTCTGTTTCGTTCGTTGCTCAATAGTCTCTTTCTGCCAATGGTAGGTATAGGCGATGACCACACTCACCAATAGAAACCACAAGCTGGTAAACAACACTAAACGTGATTTAAAACTCATGCTATCTCCTTCATGACTTCTGTTTCTCTTATGAACTTAAAAGCGATAACCAGAACTAAGTCTTCGATTCAAACTTATACCCAACACCCCAAACGGTCTTAATAAAATTATCATCGCTGTTAGGCATAGCAAGCTTGGTTCGCAAACGGTTAACGGTACTACAAACGGTGTGGTGGTAGCCTGAATGATTGGTGTGCCATACATGATCGAGCAATTCATCTTTGCTATACACTCGACCCGGACGGGTGGCTAAGAAATGGAGTAAAGTAAACTCTGTCGCGGTCAATAGAACATCTTGGTTGTTTAACGAAACCTGATGACGCTCCGGTTGAATGGTAAGGCCGCCAAAACTCATCACAGATTCCGTTGTTGGAACCTCTTTGATCGTGGCTTCTGCATGATTAACCCGACGTAAAACATTACGAACACGAGCTTGAAACTCGAGCACACTGAATGGCTTGGTGATGTAATCATCGACACCGGCTTCTAAGCCCGAGACTTTATCCAGTTCAGCGTCTCTTGCTGTGAGCATCAACACGGGAGTCCAATCTTCCTGCTGACGGATCATGCGACAAAAGTCGAGCCCATCACCATCAGGTAAGCCTCGATCGAGCACGACCAAATCAAACTGACCATCCAGATATAGGCCCTGCGCTTTTTCAATTGTATTGGCTCTTTCGACGTGATGACCTTGAAACTTGAGATGCATTTGCACCAGTTCCGCTAAATCATCGTCGTCTTCAACCAGTAATATGTTTGCCATCAAATTTGCCGCAGCACTATTCATGATCCCTGCTCTATTCGGAGTCTACCCACCTTTCAATTGACCGGAACAGAGCAGGAATTCTTTCATTTCACGCTTAACCCAATCATTCAGTTCGGGTAATGGTGATTCTCGCACCTGGATTAAGAAAGCGATGATTAGCACTTAGAGCAGAGGTCGTTAAGCCATCATCTTGACTGATGACGCCTGAGTGGAAGCTCACCACATCATTATCATTTCTTACGCTATTAAAGCCCTCACCACCGCCAGCGGGCCCTGGGATGGTTGCTGCAAGCTCATCGTTCAGCTCCGTTCCTGAATCCCACACGTTCATGTTCATAACAAACGTGTCGCCCACCGCTAATGATTTCAGCGATAAGCCAGATTCACCGACAAACGCATCATTGGTATTCACGAGCATCGAAGCAACCGAAAGGTAACCTTCTAAAGCAGGATCGACTCGGATAGACAATGTGTCCTTCTCTCCCGACAAGATCAGCCCGTTTCCTGAGATACCTTGGTAAACATTCGCGTCACTGTCACTGAGTGCAAGCAACTGTGTATTACTGCCACCTTCCGCTAAGTATTCAAGGTCAACTGAGGCACTTTGACCGACTTCAAACAGATTGAAGCTATTATTGTGAGTCAATACCGCGAGGGGCGACATAGGTTGATTGGGTGTTAGGTTAGTAACACTGACATCGTAACGATAATAATCATCGTCATCATCCGGACAACCCGCCAAAATAGCGACAGAGGCCGCGATAAATAGAATTCTAGCTTTCATACATCCCCCTTACTTCACAACAATAGTGATAGTTGCCACAGGGTTTAACCAACGATGACTGCTGCTATCGAGGTCACTGATTCCGCCAGCCGCGTTACTATCACCAATGTTACCCGGATGAATATGAACCTTAGCGTTAGACACGGCTGTTTCAACTCCCGTACCACCAGCGCCAAAAGTAATAAATGGAGGGTTTGGCATGCTGCCAGCCAACTCATCATTCGCTTCAGTGCCTGCGTCATAACCATTGAGCGTTGCTTTGTAAGTGCCCGCTTGAGTTGGGATCTTCCAACTGTCTAAACCAACAAACCCATCGTTGGTAGGAAGTAGCATTGCGCCTAGTGACAAGTAAGCCAAATCACCAGTATCAATATCAAACGTGGTCGCTACACCTGGATTCAATATCCCGATTGCTGGGTTTTCAACCACCACGCCACCCGCGTTAGCTATCAGACTTGAAAGGCCAGAAATGTCACCACCTTCGGCCATCGACTCCAACTCTGCTGAAGCGGTTTCACCCGTCCTAAACATAAACAAGTTAGAATCATGAGCCGCTGCCAAAATAGGGGTAAAATAGATTCCTTTCGTTGCATTGGTCACCGTCACCTCTAGCTGTGCTGCTTGAACCTGTGCTGTTCCAAAGGCCAACATAGCAGAGCTAACCACTAAGCTGATTTGAGTTCGTTTATTCATTTTGATTCCATCCTTTATCGAGTCCTATCGTTGCCAACAAAACGAATAACAGCGATATACCGTTACCTTTGCCAGAACGAATTGTGGTGTTGTTGACTCTAAGAATGGCGATCAAATCTATCAGCAACTTCATTGAATTCTCATAAAACTCTCACAAGTTTATTCAAACTTATTACAGCCAAGAGAAGTAACAGTAAAGCGCTGATATTTATTCGAAAAAAAAGTCCTATTAACGGCTTGTTAAGCTATAAAAGAACAAGAGTGAGCAATAAAATGGAACGTAACAAACGCAAAAAGGCCGAATCGATATAACGATTCGGCCTTTGTTCTAAGGTGTTGTTGCTCATTCTAAAAGCCGTAATCGACCTTCAAGTTAAGCTAACAGCACAACATCAATTTAGAATGCGTAGTTTGCGTCAATAAGTTCGCTAACTTCAACTTTGCTTACTTCAGCGCGAGCTTCAAGCCATTGTGCAACTTGCAGTTGCTCTGCTTCTGTTACTGAGCGGTAACGCTCAATAGAGCATAGGAAACCTTCAAACAACTCAAGGCCACCGCCACCAAAACACAGACCGATGCTATCGATGAAGTCGATGAACTCATCAATGAACACATCGTATTGGTCAAAATCAGTAATCGATGTCTTGCAGCTTACTTCAAAACCCAGAATCGCGAATTCACCTAGGTATAATTTCTTGCGAAGGCGGCGATTTTTGTTTTCGATTTTATCTAATTTCATAACTGTCTCTCTCTACGTTTAATAAAGCACTTATACACAGTTCCTCTTCATTTCCCAAGAGTTTTGTATTGTTCATCACGCTTAATCGCAAAAATCGTGCTACAGAAACAAAAACTTAATCTAATTCATAAAAATCCGTCACTTAACTGCCTCAGGATGACTCACACATTGATCCAAGTTATTAACCATTCGATTAATAGCCGAGCAAGTCGTGAATAACCCATAATAATTACAGCCAATAGGAAGCAGTACAGATGAGCAAGGAAACATTTAATAGCACTCGATTCAATAAGAGTAAAAACAAACCATTCGAAGAAGTACTCGACGCGAACCTTTCAAGAAGAAACGTTTTGAAAGGTGGTCTCGGCATCAGTGCAATGACCGCATTTGGTGCATTTGGGCTTTCTGGGTGTAACTCTTCTAGTCCAGACTCATCAGTAGGAAATGGTTCAGGTGTCTCTAGTGCAGTCCTGAACTTTGATTCGATTCCGGGCTCACTAACCGATGCTGTTTCGGTTCCTCAAGGTTACATGGCACAAGTTTTAGTCCCATGGGGCACACCGCTTAACGCACAAGGTAGTGCATGGAAGGATGACGGCAGTAACACAAGCGAAGAGCAATTGAATGCCTTGGGTATGCACCACGACGGGATGCACTTTTTCCCGTTAAATGACAGCAACGTAGACGGCTTGTTGTGTATTAACCATGAATATATTGATACGAATGCTTTGCACCCTAGCGGCCAAACCATACAAGGTGGCGTCCGTACTATTGTTGAAGAAGTACGTAAAGAAATTAATGCCCATGGCGTGTCAGTTGTCCGAATTCAACTGGAAAACAACATGTGGAAATTGGTCGATACCGACCCACTCAACCGCCGTTACACTGGTGCGACTGTAATGGACTTATCTGGCCCAGTCGCACATACCGCTCTTACTGTAACTCGCTTCTCCCCTGATGGCAGCCAAGCGCGTGGTACATTAAACAACTGTGGTAATGGTTTCACCCCTTGGGGCACTTATCTAACATGTGAAGAGAACTGGCCCGGCTATTTTGTTAATGCAGGCGTTCGAACTGAAGAACAAGACCGCATTGGTATCGACGATACCAGCACACGTTACTTGTGGGATACATTGGCTGGCAATGCAGAAGAGCACTTAGATGAATTCACTCGCTTTAACATAGAGCCTACAGGTGCAAGCTCAATAGATGATTACCGTAACGAAGCAAACGGCCACGGCTATATTGTTGAAATAGACCCTTACACAGAGAACGCTCGAGCGAAAAAACGCACTGCGCTTGGTCGTTTCCGTCACGAAGGCTGCACTTTTGGCAAGCTAGAAGAAGGTCAGCCAGTTGTCTTCTACTCAGGCCACGACTCTCGTTTCGAGTACCTGTACAAATTCGAATCAGCTGTCGCTTGGGATCCAGCAGATGGTAACCCATCAAACCGACTAGCAACAGGTGATAAATACATGGATGAAGGCACACTTTACGTGGCGCGCTTCAACGAAGACAGCTCTGGCACGTGGCTACCATTGACACTGGATAGCGTAACGTTATCGGGTGGGGTTCTGGCAGACAATTTCAACTCTTTGGCTGAAATCATCTTAAATACAGCTGGAGCAGCCGACCTTGTGGGTGCAACACCAATGGATCGTCCAGAGTGGTGTTCAGTAGATCCATACACAGGTTCTGTATACTTAACACTTACCAATAACACCGCGCGTACCAGTGAAACGAACGCAGCAAACCCACGTTTGAACAACAAGTTTGGCCATGTTATCCGTTGGGATGAAGGTGAAAGTGCAACAGACTTCACTTGGGATATTTTCGTATTCGGTTCACCTGCCAACGGCGATGCAGACACCAACCGTTCTGGCCTTACGGATATGAACCAGTTTGCTAGCCCAGACGGATTAGCGTTTGATGCTCGTGGCATATTATGGATTCAGACGGATAACGGTGCAGATGAAGTAACGAGTTACACCAACGACCAAATGTTAGCAGTGGTCCCATCTAAGCTAACAGACGACAACGGTAACAGTGCTGTGATTGGTGAAGGCAACCAAGCGCAACTTAAACGCTTCTTTGTTGGTCCAAACGGATGTGAGGTGACTGGCTTTACGATTAGCCCTGATTACAAGTCACTGTTCGTAAACATTCAGCACCCTGGTAATTGGCCATACAGCGACAACGCAGCAGAACAGACTCCATCAGGCATGTCCGTTCGCCCTCGTGCGGCAACTGTTGTGATCCGCCGTGAAGACGGTGGTGAAATTGCCGTTTAATCAGGTAATTAAAGCTGGTCTCTTTGATATCTATAGTGATTAAAAGCGACCCACTCTAAATACGTTAGAACGAAAAAGAGCGATAAGGCTAAATGCCCTATCGCTCTTTTTATATTCTATTCATTCTCGGTTTAAGTAAGAATCCGAGCTTTCAAAACTCCTCATCTCCCAAGTACTCGTCATCCTCGAGAAGGAGGAACGACTGAGTCGGGGATCTCTAACCGTTATCTCTGATCGCAATACCGTTAATCACAGTTAACTCACGAACAACCACACACCAACACCCATCATTAGCGTGCCAGCAATACGATTCATCAACTTAACGTTGTCTGCCTTGCCCAGCATATGCTTTAAGCTCTTGCCGCCTGTCGCGTACAAGGTCATGCAGACAAATTCAGAAACCAAAATGATAGACACTAGGATGAACAACTGCGGTGCTAAATCTATTTTGCTGTTAATAAAAGGAGGCAGTAACGAAATCATAAATGCCCAGCCTTTAGGATTCGCGATTGCCGTTACGAAGCCTTGCACCACCAAATCCCAATCATTACTGACTTTTGTTGTTTGGTTGTCAGTACTGATCGCCAACTTGCCTCTTGATCGCCACATCTGGACGCCTAAATAGAACAAATAAGCTGCACCAACAAATTTGAAGCCCGTAAATAGCCACGGGTAGTTCAACATGATAGATGCAATACCCAATACCGCGGCAATAGAAACCACAGCGACACCGGCCAGTTCACCGATCATCATCCATAATGTACGCTTGTATCCAACACTCATTCCAAGTGTCAAAGCTAAGGTCATACACATACCGGGCGTGATTGAGACAAAGAAAAACGTGGGAATAAAAGCCCAAAGTAGTGCGCTATCCATATTATTACCTTACTGGCTTATTTTTATTTAGTGGCTTGTGCTTCTTGATCGGACTTGAAATGAAGCGATATTGAAACGAAGTAATGATGACAATAAACAATATTGCGAACAATACAAACAAAAAGAGCCACATAACAGTGGCTCTTTTCGATCACCAATCGGAATTACTTACGACGGTTTTGAATTCGCTTCATCATAGTTAAACGACGTTCAGCGCTTGCTTGATCGGGTTTTTCTTCGTTTGCGTTGTTCTTACGACCCTGACGGTTTTTGTAAGCCGATTTAGTGTTTAGCTTCTCGATGTAAGCATCACGTTTCTTCGGCTCGTAACCCGGTTGCTCAACACGACGAATACGCTGTTGAATCAGTTTTTCAACTTGAACAACTGTCAGTTCTTCTTCGCGGTTAACGAAAGAAATTGCGTGACCTTGTTTACCAGCACGACCTGTACGGCCAATACGGTGAACATAATCTTCTGCTAGGAAAGGCATGTCGTAGTTAATTACGTGTGGCAAGTCTTCGATATCAAGACCACGAGCTGCAACATCGGTTGCAACCATCACACGAGCTCTGCCTTCTTTAAAGTCATCCAATGCGCGACGACGAGCGCTTTGCGCTTTATCACCGTGACAAAGTACCGCTTTAATGCCGTCTAGCTTAAGCTCTTTAACTACATCGTTTGCTGTTTCTTTGTAGTTCACGAACACAAGAACCTGACGCCAGTTTTTACGACCGATCAGCTCAGAAAGTAGCTCGGTTTTACGCTCTTGATCAACTGGGTACACCACGTGACCAACAGTTGCAGCTGTTGAGTTTTCACGCTCAACACTGATACGTTTTGGTTTACGCAGAATATCAACAGACAGCTGGTTTAACTGAGTTGAAGTCGTCGCGGAGAACATCATGATTTGTGGAGAGGTTTCCACATCCAACATGATCTTGCGAACGGCATTGATGAAGCCCATATCAAGGATACGGTCAGCTTCATCGAATACTAGGAATTCTAGGTTAGCAATAGACACGTTACCCGCTTCTAAGTGCTCTTCTAAACGGCCTGGAGTCGCAACCAAAATATCAACACCCAGTTCTAGTTGACGAACTTGTGAAGACATCTTGTTACCACCGTAAACCGCTGAAACGCTCAGTTCAGTGTATTTAACGTAGTCTTTGATGTTTTGAGCGATCTGCGCAGCAAGCTCACGAGTCGGAGCAAGAATAAGGCCGCGAGCCGTTCCTCTAGACGCTTTTTTACCGCTGTTCAAAAGGTGTTGGATAACAGGTAATGAGAATGCCGCTGTTTTACCCGTACCGGTTTGAGCAGTAGCAAAAATATCATGGCCTTTACGAGCCATTGGAATCGCTTTTTGTTGAATTGGTGTGAGTTTCTCATAACCACACTCAGTCAACGCTTTGACTAATTCAGGAGCAAAACCTTGAGAGGAAAATGACATTGTTACGGGTTCCTTAAGCAGACAGCCTACATTCTTATTTCAGCCGAGCACTATAAAGTAATTAGAGTGATTTATCTCACATTTATCGTGATATAACGCAAACTTTCTCATTTATTCTGGTGTTTATCACGCCTTCTACGAGGTAAACACCAAGATCATGGTTTCAAACAACCAAAACAAGGTTATTTGATACCACACAGCTTGAGTAGAATCTGCTCGAGATCGCCCCATAGCATTCATTAAGAGTCGATCACTTCAAGTCGAGATTCAAACCATCGAGTGTGATTTCATTCAATACTAAAAGAATAGGCATTTTAGCGACCTTCGATACATTTACTATGTTTGCTAAGCTTCGACTTCTTAATTTTTAACTAAGTTGAGAACTGTAGAGAAGCTTAGTACACCTTGAAAGTACTACCTAATGTCAAAATGTTTTGGCTTGCTAGAGCGGAGGCTCGTTTGAGTAATGTGTGTGCTGCATCAAATCGGCCTTGTGGTACTCAAACCTTATCCGTGATTCACGCATATTTTTATCTAGCAGATTTGATTTAATCTTCCCTGCCTCTTTATGTACTTCAGTTACCTTATCCATTGCCTCTTTTCTAGTTTGATACTCTGAGTAAGACCCATCTCCAAAATATACAAAGTGTTTGACGTTCACTTGAACTCTTTTTTGCCCAAAACACTTAGTCAGAACCAAACCAACGAGTAAGAAAAGGATTATCAATGAAACTATCCCCACAAACTTCCCCATTATTTAATAGTTATGTTATCTAGCTAATTATTAATGCCAATCCAATAAACAATAAAATACACAGTCTAATTTCAAGGCCATTCATTTCGTCTAACCATCTGATCTTAAATACTAATTAGATTAGTCATACGTGGTCATTGAACGCATTCAAACAACAAGAATATTGTTCTTTCTTGTTCAAAATACATTCATTTGAATTAATAACCCCCGCATTCCAATCTGACTTACTTTGGATACAGTATTCCAACCCAAACTATGAATGGAAACAGACAGACGCCATCATTGAGGTTCATTCAAGGTCAATGAGGCCGGAAAATTAATCTAATCGGACTTTTTATGCGCAAGTGGCAATTTTTAAGCATTTGAGGGAGTAGTGAGGAGGGAATTAGAAATGAAGATTGGTAAATAGATGCTGCCCAAACTAGATACAAAGGTTGTCTGTACCAATGATTAAATTTAAGTGCATGGCTTCATTCTGACGTCATATTTATACTTTGTGTATAAATATGACGTTTCGAAGTTATTTCACTTGGATATTAGTACAACTATTTAATACCACACAGCTTGAGTAGAATCTGCTCTAAATCGCTCCAAGGCATTAACTGAGAGTCGATCACTTCGAGGCGAGACTCAAAGCCATCAAGGGAAATTTCATTCACTGACACGACTTGATTCGCCACGTTGAACGCGTAGCAACCTTGGTCAGTATTCACCACCGCTTTTACACGCTCAGCCGTTAGATCCGATAACATAGAGAATAGCGCATCGAAGTCGAACTTATGTTCAGCGCCAAACAACCAGCCACAACTAAAGTAGCCCTGCCCTTTATTCTCTTTACGGATGAAAGCTTCACCGGGAGGAAGTTGGAATTGAGGCTCTTGTTCAGCGTGATCATGATGATGTGATTCAATATGAGATGAAGCACTGCCATGTACCCTTTCAATGTCCAACACTTCCAATGGCACTTCACCATCGTGAATCAGCTTATGGAACACTTTTGCGGGTGTTTGATCCGTCACCCAATCATTGAATGCGTCGATATCTTCAGAGTGAACCAAATCTACTTTGGTTCCGATAATCACGTCAGCACTGTCTAATTGATCATTGAAGTTTTGATTAGACGTATATTTCTCAATCGACAGATTTCTTGGATCAACCAAACCTAGCGTCGCTTTTAAGTCAACGTAAGGTGTGTATTGCTCTGAAGTTAGCGTCGCAATAACCTGCTTTGGATGACCAAGCCCTGTTGGCTCAATCAATAAGCGATCCGGCTTCTGACGCAGTAAGGCATTAATGCCCACTGACATAGGCACACCAGCGGTACAACACATGCAGCCACCCGGTACTTCTTTAATCAAAGCACCTTGGTCTGTCATTAATGCGCCATCAATGCCGATTTCGCCGAACTCATTAACTAGGACAGCCCAGTTTTCATTCTCAGGTTTGTTTTTGAGCAGGTTCAAAATAGCTGTCGTTTTGCCAACACCCAAGAAACCCGTAATTATGTTTGTAGGAACTTTTTTGGTCATATCAGTTCTCCTTTTTTTAGGAGTATATACACAATCACGGAGAAATTGACCCCAATCGCTTGTTTATACGGAGAATGATTTAAGCCAGAAGTTGTATGAGTGTCACTAGAAAGGGGGGAACGATGAAAAATGGATGCTCCAGACAAACTAAAGGCGTACTTGAAGTACGCCTCACTCTCGTTACTCAATCGTGAGTTCGCGAATCAGGAAGCCTTAAATATCGACCTGAACAATTAACGAGAAACTAAAACTTTGTATCTGAATCCATCCAAATTGTGTGTAAAACCTCACGTCTCCTTGCGGTTTGTTATGTTGCTTTACGATTTAACTATGGTTCATTTTTGGGGATATTCAAGGTGCCACCTGAGAATCAATCAAAATTGTGACGGTGATTCCACTATTGCCCATAGATTCCATTTATGAAACACGTATATTCCATAAATGAAATTCAACTTTGCATCTTTGCTGCTATAGGATATGCAGAGGAAGCGTATAATTTATTGCAGTCCCGCCTCAACCCATTCAGGAGCCTTATCTCAATGACCAGAAGAGAGAAAATTAAGCAGTCCCTACTCGCCAAAATGCCAAGGGATGCTATTAATCAATTTCTCTCAAGAGATAAAACCCCAGCTTCAGTTCTCTTTCTTTCTTGCATCGTTGGTGTACTTGCTGGCGTTGTTGGCACTTATTTCGAAGTCGCGGTTCATTTCATCACCGAAACTCGTACCGATTGGCTAAAAGATGAAATTGGTAGCCACTTACCCCTTTGGCTTGCCGCTTTCTTGATCAGTGCTGCATTTGCCTTTATTGGTTATTTCCTCGTTCACCGCTTTGCTCCAGAAGCGGCCGGATCCGGTATCCCTGAAATTGAAGGTGCGATGGACGGTATGCGTCCTGTTCGATGGTGGAGAGTATTGCCAGTAAAATTCTTTGGCGGTATGGGCGCGCTAGGTTCCGGTATGGTTTTAGGTCGTGAAGGACCAACTGTGCAAATGGGTGGCAGTATTGGTCGTATGGTGACTGACATCTTCAGAGTAAAAGATGATGATACTCGACACTCATTGCTTGCTTCAGGCGCTGCTGGTGGCTTAGCGGCTGCATTCAATGCGCCGCTCGCTGGGATCATGTTTGTGGTCGAGGAAATGAGACCACAGTTTCGTTACTCACTCATTTCGATCAAAGCCGTCATCATCTCCGCTGTATCAGCCAATATTGTGTTTCGTTCTATTAACGGCCAATCCGCCGTTATCACAATGCCTCAATACCAGCCTCCTGAATTGGATGCTCTGTGGTTATTCTTATTGTTAGGTGTGTTGTTCGGCCTGTTTGGTGTGATTTTCAATAAGCTGATTACGCTTTCTCAAGACCTGTTTGTGGCCATCCACAAAAATGACCGCAAACGCTACTTGATGACCGGCACCTTGCTCGGTGGCTGCTTTGGCCTGTTGCTTCTTTATATTCCCGAATTGACTGGTGGTGGTATTGGTATTATCCCCAACATCACTAATGGCAGTTACAGCACCAACGTATTGTTATTGATCTTTCTAGGACGAGTACTGACTACGCTGCTTTGTTTTGGTTCTGGTGCTCCCGGCGGTATCTTTGCACCGATGCTCGCACTCGGCACGCTCTTTGGTTACGCATTTGGACTTATTGCTGCGGCATTCTTTCCTGAATTGAATATTGAACCGGGTATGTTTGCGATTGCAGGTATGGGCGCCTTGTTTGCTGCCACCGTTCGAGCGCCGATTACAGGTATATTACTGGTTATCGAAATGACCAATAACTACTACCTTATCCTGCCATTGATCATTACTTGCTTGGGCGCAGTGATCATTGCGCAAATGCTTGGCGGTCAGCCAATTTACAGCCAACTATTGAACCGTACACTTAAAAACGAGAAGTTAAGACAACAAGACCTGCCTCAACAAGAGGAAGTACGTTAATTACAAATGACTCATGAAACAAAAGCACACATTCAACGTGCTTAATGTCCCGATTCCGCATCAAAATCAAAAAAGCAAACGTTAAACTTGCTATCATCCACTCAAAATTAGTTGAATGCCCTCAACATCTATTGATGGCACAGCTACACGCTCTAACTAGAGCAAAAATTCTATTACTCACTGATATTCTATAAGCACCCACATGCTATAAATAACTAAGCTGGAGCAAGTCGTTGAACTGGAGAAGATTAACCCAAGTAAAAAATGTACCGCCCTCTCAGGCGTCTTTAGCACTTGGTGTAATTGGACTAGGGCAAGCTTGGGCATTATACCTACCTGGGGTTGGTGAGATCATTCGCCCTTACCTTGCTGCTTTCGGTGCGCTGTTATTACTGCCTGTTTTACTCCGTTATCTCACCAGCTTTAATACCTTCATTAATGATATTCGCCATCCGCTAAGTGGAAGCTTAATGGCGCCGATGAGCATGGCGTTATTGATTCTGTGTGACTATCTAGCCGAGATATCTCCAATAATCGCCTACCCAATTTGGTTCTGCGCGTTATTACTGCATTTTACCATGATGGTGTTGTTCTTCGGTTTTCAGATCATCAATTTCAAAATGTCGAACATTGTTCCAAGTTGGTTTCTTTATCCTGTAGGGCTGATCAGCAGTTCATTGGCAGGCACGCAATTTGGACACACGGTATTTTCAGAAAAACTCGCAGCAACGTGTATTGGCATCTACTTCTTCATGCTGCCCGTAGTGCTTTACCGCTTGGTTTTTGAAGGGAATTTACCTCGTAGAGCTCGACCTACTCTTGCAATCATGGCCGCACCAGTAAACTTATCTTTGGCGGCCTACTTAGTTAACTTCGACAACCCAGATCCTATTCTAACGGGCGCTTTGGCGGGTATCGCAATCACCATGACGCTGCTTATCTACTTGTGTTATATCCGATTAATGCGTCTGAAATTCCAGCCTTCTATCGCTGCTGTTACTTTCCCATCGGTCATCAGTGCTATTGCTATGCATCGTTTAACCACGTTTTTCGGGGCCGAGTTCCCTCAATGGTACTGGTTACACAGGTTTGGATTTTTTGAGCTAACCATCGCGACCATATTAGTGATTTGGGTCGCTGGCGGTTACGTAAAAATGTACTGGCCCGAGTTTTTTGATTCTGATTACATGTCCAAAAAGGTTAAGCGTTCTTAAATCGAACGCCAGAAAATCTTACCTTGATCACTCCCTATTCCAATATCCAATTATCGCTCGCTGGATAAACCAAACCAAAAAAGGCCCCGCACTGCGGGGCCTTTGAATAGGCAAGGGTGTTAATAGTTCAGGCTAGTCTATCGAGAGTTATTAGAAGTTAGCGTGAGGGCCAAATACTTCGTAATGTACGCGTGAACGATCCACTTTAAGTG
Organism: Vibrio sp. QJM3NY_15; assembly: GCF_057785995.1. Taxonomy (NCBI): domain Bacteria; kingdom Pseudomonadati; phylum Pseudomonadota; class Gammaproteobacteria; order Vibrionales; family Vibrionaceae; genus Vibrio; species Vibrio sp. QJM3NY_15. Next base: position 1,465,160 of record NZ_CM173518.1, on the reverse strand, counting down.
CATCTAGCTGCTCTACGATGTTCTTCATGAAGCCAACAGGTCCACAGATGTAGAAATCGCTCTCCTCAAACCCGTTAGTGTCAGAGATAGACGCTAGATCCATTTGACCTTCATGTGTGTTCTCACATGCAGACTCATCTTTGTTCATGTACCACGTTTTCGCTGCCCAACCTTTGTCGGCAACAATATCTTTAACGCGAGTCGTGAAAGAGTGCTGACCTACATTTTCACAAGCGTGAAGGTACAGTACAGGTTCGTTTTTCTGCTCGTTGTTTAAGAACTCAAGCATAGACTGCATTGGCGTTACACCAACACCCGCAGAGATAAGCGTTACTGGCTTGCTGCGCTCTTGATACATGAAGTCACCCGCTGGTGCGTATAGGCTAACTTCATCACCGATAGCAACAGTATCGTGCATGTGATTCGATACCACGCCTTGAGTCTCTTGACCTTGGCCTTCACGTTTCACAGAAATTCGGTACTGCTTGCCGTTTGGCTTGTCTGATAGTGAGTATTGACGGATCTCGCTGTACTGAGCGCCTTCAGGTTTCACTTCGATACCAATGTATTGTCCTGGTGTGTAATCCAGAACGTCACCACCATCTTTTGGTTGCAGGATGAAGCTTGTGACTAATGCTGATTCTTCAATTTTGTCTGCAATTACGAATGCACGTGCAGCTTCCCAACCACCAACAGCTTGCTTGCGCTGTAGGTAAAGTTCAGCTTCACGGTCGATGAATACTTGCGCTAAGAATAGGTAAGCCGCAGTCCACGCTTCTTCTACTTCTGGTGTGAATGCATCAGCAGCTAACTCACGCAGTGTTTCAATTAGGTGAAGGCCAACGATTTGGTAATGCTCTGGCTGAATGTTAAAGCTTGTGTGTTTCTGTGCAATACGCTCAACCGCTGAGGTTAACGCCGCTAGATTTTCGATGTTCTTTGCATAAGCCGCGATAGCTTCAAACAGTGCCACACCTTGGCGACCTGTTCTTTGGTGAGTCATATTGAAGATATCTTTCAACTCAGGGTTATGAGTAAACATACGTTGATAGAAGTGTTGAGTTAAAGCAGGGCCTGCGCTTTCTAAAAGAGGAATCGTCGATTTGATGATGTTGATATGTAGATTGTTTAGCATTGATTTACTCCGAACACTTAGTCTTTTGACCGTTGATGTCAATTTGACTAATTTTATTTAAAGATGACTTTATACCAATTCTTTCTCAATGAGCTCTATGGCTGCATTTTTTTATGAGAATCACGTGGACTGATAAATTCGCATTAATTGATTCAAATCAACAATAGGTCAGATATTCAGTCATATAGACAACACGTAATGGACACATTGCACAAAGGGTGCCAACATGCGAAAGCTTGCTGTATCTGGCATCCTTTCGAAAATTCACTTCAAACTTTAGTCAAAAAGACCTTTTTTTTGTGTCATAAAGACTCTACCATGTATAAAAATACAAACAGTATGAGCCCTTTATGCAAGATATCTCAGCATCCACTCTTATGGAAATGACCATCGGTCTCGCTAGCGGTGTGAACGATCAAGACCGTTTCAATCGCCTAATCGATGCTATTCGGAAAACCATCACGTGTGATTGTGTCGCGCTTTTAAGCCTTCAAGGTGACACGCTAGTACCCATCGCAATGCAAGGGCTCAGTCGAGATACATTCGGTCGTCGCTTTATCATTTCAGAGCACCCTCGCTTTGAAGAAATTTGCGCGTCTCGCTCTCCTGTTCGTTTTGATGCTGACAGCTCCCTACCCGATCCTTTCGATGGTTTGCTGATCGATCACGACGGCGATCTACCGATGCACGCTTGTATGGGTCTTCCACTGTTATTTGGTGAGAAGCTACTGGGGATCCTGACGTTAGATAGCCTAAAGCCTGATGTCTTTGCGAATATTCCCGCTCGCAATCTCGAAGTACTGGCAGCTATTGCAGCGTCAACCATGCAAATGGCACTAACGTTCTCGCAATTAGAACATCAAGCAAAACAATCAAAACAGCTGTTAGAAGAGTTAAACGTTGAGGCGTGGGAACGCGATGGCGGCGAACTGATTGGCAAAAGCGATACCATGGTTGCGCTTAAGAATGACATTGCGATTGTCGCGCCTTCAGAATTCAATATCCTGATTCACGGTGATACCGGTGTAGGTAAAGAGTTAGTGGCTCGTACTCTGCATCATCAATCACAACGTAAGCGTAACCCGCTTGTGTATGTAAACTGTGCTGCGATTCCTGAAAACCTAGTAGAGAGTGAACTGTTTGGTCACGTTCGTGGTGCGTTTACTGGTGCCGATAAAAATCGCCTTGGTAAGTTTGCCTTGGCGGATGGTGGCACTCTGTTCCTTGATGAAATTGGCGAACTGCCTTTAGCTGCTCAAAGTAAGTTGCTACGTGCACTGCAAAACAACGAAATCCAACCAGTAGGTCAAGACAACATTCAAACCATTGATGTTCGTGTATTGGCTGCGACCAACCGAGATTTGAAACAAGAAGTCGAAGATGGCCGATTCAGAGCCGACTTGTATCACCGACTCAGCGTTTACCCTATTGCAGTGCCTGCACTGAAAGACCGTGGCGACGATATTAGCTTGCTAGCGGGCTTCTTCCTTGAGCAGGCACGTCGTAAGCTTGGTATCAACCAAGTTAAGTTCCGTTCTGATGTACTTGTGTTCCTGAACCGTTACGGTTGGCCAGGTAACGTACGTGAGCTTGAACACGTGATCAGCCGTTCTGCATTGAAAGCACTGGCTCGTAGCACCAACAAAAACCTCGTGACGATAACTAAAGAAGATTGTGGCCCTCTCGATCAAGATCAACCTATCGCAACGACACAAGTGAAAACCACGCCGTTATCAACTCCCACTATTGACCTGACTGCAGGGTTACGTGGTGCAACGGATGATTTCCAGCGTACGATAATCACAGAAGTGTTAGAAGATGCGAATTTTAACTGGGCACAAGCAGGACGAGTTCTAAAAACAGACCGCGCAAACCTAACCCGACTATCAAAACGTTTGGGGTTAAATGTGGCTAAGTCTCACACGATCGAACGGACAAAATAGATATTAGCCGTTTGTTGCGAGCATCTGACAAAACTTGTGTATATAATGCTGCAAATTGTAACGCTAATTTTAAATATGTAGAGAGAGTTATGAAGTTTATCCGTTGGTTCTTAGGTCGCGTCATTTTGCTATTGAATTTTGTTTTCAGCCCTCGCGGTGTGAAACGTTCTCAAGAAGAACAAAGCCAAGTGAATGAGCAAGCAAAAACGCACACGTTATACCAATTCGAAGCGTGCCCATTTTGTGTAAAAGTGCGCCGCGCGATGAAACGTCAATCGGTTCAGTTTGAACTTCGTGATGCAAAAAACAATGAACAACACCGTGCAGAGCTTGAAGCTGGCGGCGGTCGCGTTAAAGTGCCTTGCCTACGTATCGAAAAAGACGGCAAAACTGAGTGGATGTACGAGTCTTCAGACATCGTCACTTACTTAGAAAAGCAATTCGCATAAGCTGACAACGCTAAGCGAAAGTCAGATACAAAAAATCCCTCTTATGTGAGGGATTTTTTATGTCTGTTATCTATACCTGTTTGATCTATCTGCTTTTACTTTCTTTTGAACAAGAACAGAGACACTAACTGTTATTTAGCGACAATCAGCATCAATTCTACACGGCGGTTACATGCTTTACCTTGGGCTGAAGCATTGTTGCAAGCCGGCACGTATTCACCGAAGCCTCGAGTATAGATAGAGCGGCTAGATACATAGTTACTCTCTAATCGAGCTTTCACTTCTTTTGCACGCTGCTCTGATAGAGGATCATTGATTTGATCAGAACCCGTATTGTCGGTATGACCTTCAATCACAACATCGATATCTTGACGCTGAGAAAGATAACTACCCAACGTATCTAACCAATGGTTGTAAGCGGGTTCAGGGAAAGCAGAGCCTGTCTTAAAGTTCACATGTTGCTCAAGCTTTACCATTACATGGTTGCCAGGCAGAACTTCGAAATCGATACGGTTTTGTCTCAGGAAAACTTCTAGCGGATCGTTGGTTGAAACGCCACGCCCGTAGTTGGTGGTAATGGTTGTTTGTTGATGAGTATTGCTCTGCATTGAATAGCCACGATTGCTTGCTACGCGTGTCGTTTGAACCACGCCCCATTCAGGGTGCATAAGGTCGTAATCAGTTTGTGGTGCAGTCTCTAGCATGTCACCACCAAGTAAATCAGTTGGTGACGTAGCTTCACACCCAGCCAAAGCTATGCTTAACATTATTGCTAAATATCTCATTACTTCACCAACCACTCATGCAGATAAACCATTCACTAATGTCTATATCGGCACCGAGAGAAAAACTTTAGACAAAAACTTTAGACGAAAAAAACACATCCAAAAAAAGTGCTTTTGATCACAGTTAACCGTCAACTAGCCTGTCATCACCCGCTAGTTCGAACTGTTTGCATTTATTTACCTTATAATTGTTTTCCAATTCTTACTAAATAGTTAGAATCTCACGACTTCTCAACGCTAGAGCAAACATTATGTTTAAACCATTTACTAAATTCATTACAGCACTCGCTGCCCTGCTTATTATCGCGGGCTGTAGTGAAACAGATGAGCCACAACAAGGTGTTCAATACGAAGCACTTCCAGCGGCTCTGACTGAATTTAACTTATCTCCGATCACTGAAATCTTCTCTCTTAATTGTGGTCACTGCCGTCAAATGGAAAGTGCAATTCCAGAGCTTGAATCACTGACAGACCAAAAGATTGGCAAAGTTCATGTGACTTTCAACGAAAGTGCTCAAATTAGCGCGATGATCTACTACACAGCGGTAATGCAGCTTGACGCAACGCCTGACCACGCTTTCATGGATGATCTATTCGGTGCGGTTCAAATGGGTGCAGATGCGACTCCTGAACAACGTCAACAAGCTCTAGAGACTGCGTTCACTTCTCGCGGTCTGGTTAGCCCATACCAACTGAACAAAGAACAGCAAGTTGCGCTTTTTGACTTTATCAAGAAAGCAGAGGAGATCTCTGTAAAAGGCCAAATCAACTCAGTACCGACTTTTATCATCAATGGTAAGTACCAAGTCCTAACTGCAGGCCACCAAGATGTTCAAGGTATCGCAAAAACAATCAACTACCTTTTGACTCAGCCGTAACGGCTTTTCTCTATAAAGAATCAACAATAAATAGGTTTTACTATGTCTAAATTTATCATCCCGGTCATTGTCTTCATCTTGGCTGGTTTCATGATCTATCGTACTTGGATGAATCATAAGTCTGGTGACGAAAACTTCGAGCAAGGCCAACAGTTCCTTATCGAAAACGGCGCTAAAGAAGGGGTTGTTACGACTGAAAGTGGTCTTCAATACCTAGATTCTTGAAGAAGGTACTGGTACAGAGCACCCAACTAAGAACAGCAAAGTAACGGTTCATTACCACGGTACACTTATCGACGACACTGTTTTCGACAGCTCTGTTGATCGTGGTGAGCCGATTTCATTTGCTCTTAAGCAAGTAATCAAGGGCTGGCAAGAAGGTTTGACTTACATGGTTGAAGGTCAAAAAGTTCGCCTGTTTATCCCGAGCCAATTGGCTTACGGTAAAGGTGGTTCAGGCCCAATCCCACCTTCAGCAACACTGATTTTTGATGTTGAGTTAATCTCTATCAAATAATCCAAGCGCTTGTTTTAAGCCCCAACATACGCGCTATGTTGGGGCTTTTTTATATCTGAACATTTTGAGTCACTTTAGCCACGACGGAATATACCCTCAAAAACCAATCACTAGACGACTGGTCTAATTTGAATTATAGTACTGCCCATGAACGAAAAAACAAATGACACACGCCTGCATGTTTTAGATGTTGGCTACCAATTAATAGTGAACAACGGCTTTAACGGCGTTGGCTTATCGCAATTGCTTAAAGAAGCGGACGTGCCGAAAGGGTCATTTTACCACTACTTTAAATCGAAAGAGCAATTTGGCGAGGCTCTGATCCAACACTATTTTGAGACCTACATCAGCAGAGTTGAAACTATTTTGGTTCATGGTGAAGGCAACCATTACCAGAGAATTATCAGTTATTTCACTCGATGGTCACAGATTGAAAACGGTACCTGTAACGCTCATAAATGCTTAGTCGTTAAGCTCAGCGCTGAAGTCTCTGATCTTTCTGATCCTATGCGTCAAGCCTTACTAAAAGGGGCTGAAAAAGTGACCTCTACGATACAACACTGTGTTGCTGGTGGTATTGAAGATGGCTCCATTAAGGTTGAAGACAGCCAAGAAACCGCTCAAAATCTATATTCTATGTGGTTGGGCGCAAGTTTGTTGAGCAAACTAAGCCAGAGCTCAAGCACCTTAGAATCAGCTTTAAACCTAACCCAACAGATTTTGAAAGGTAAAAACTAACCACGTACTGTGTTTAGTTTTTACTAACGACAGATAACCCGCCCTCTTATCAATTTGATGAAGGCGGGATTTTTAGACAATAAGACTAGACGACTGGTCTAATTCTAAATGAACATAATATAAAATTAAGGATATCCAATGACTCAACAAGACAATCGCCGCATCGTATTGGCTTCTCGCCCAGTTGGCGCACCGACTCAAGATAACTTCCGTTTAGAGGCAGTAGCTGCACCAACAATTAAAGACGGTGAGATGTTACTTCGCTCAGTCTACCTTTCTCTAGACCCATACATGCGTGGCCGAATGAGCGATGCAAAATCTTACGCTGATCCAGTTGCAATCGACGAAGTGATGGTCGGTGCAACCGTGTGTCAGGTTGAAGAGTCAAACAACAGCGATTTTGAAGTTGGCGAATGGGTACTGGCTTACACTGGTTGGCAAGATCTTGGTGTGTCTAATGGTGAGGGCCTAATCAAACTAGGTAAAGAGCCAACACACCCTTCTTACGCACTAGGCATCATGGGTATGCCTGGCTTTACTGCGTACATGGGGTTACTTGATATCGGCCAACCTAAAGAAGGCGACACTCTAGTCGTTGCGGCTGCAACAGGTGCAGTAGGCGCAACAGTTGGCCAAATCGGCAAGCTAAAAGGCTGTCGCGTCATTGGCGTTGCTGGTGGCCAAGAGAAGTGTCAGTACGCAAAAGAGGTATTGGGCTTTGATGAATGTATCGACCATAAAGCTGACGATTTCGCAGAACAACTGGCTAAAACGTGCGACAACGGTATCGATGTTTACTTTGAAAACGTTGGCGGCAAAGTATTCGACGCCGTAATGCCTTTGCTTAACACAGGTGCTCGTATTCCTGTGTGTGGCCTTATCTCTCAGTACAATGCAACATCACTTCCTGAAGGCCCAGATCGTATGTCTAGCCTTATGGGCACTCTTTTGGTCAAGCGTATTAAGATGCAAGGTTTCATTATCTTTGATGACTACGCACACCGTTACAATGAGTTTGCTGTTCAAATGACAGAATGGTTGTCTCAAGGCAAGATGCATTACCGTGAGCACCTAGTTGAAGGCCTAGACGAAGCGCCACAAGCATTCATGGGTCTATTGGAAGGCCAAAACTTCGGTAAGCTTGTTATCAAAACAAACGAAGCTAAATAAATTTAAAAACTGAACCAGTTAACTAGGTAAAACCATGATTACTTTGCATCACCTAAACAAATCTCGCTCAAAACGAATCATCTGGCTACTGGAAGAGCTTGGTGTTGATTATCAAATCAAACCATACCAACGAGACAGTGTAACGTTTCTAGCGCCACCAGAATTGAAGTCCGTTCACCCTCTAGGTAAATCTCCGGTTATTGAAGACGATGGTGTTGTGATCAGCGAATCTGGTGCTATCACTGAGTACCTAATCGATAAATACGGTCAAGGTAAGTTCGCACCAGTGCGCGGCACCGCTGACTACGTGGAATACTCACAGTGGCTTCACTTCGCTGAAAGCTCTGGTATCCTGCCAATGCTACTTAAAATCTTTGTGATGAAAGACGGTTGCGAGACAAATTTCCTTGGCGGCTACGCTGATGATGAAAACCAAAAGGTCCTAACCTTTGTCAACGAAGCGCTTGACGGTAAAACTTACCTTGTAGCTGATACTCTGACGGGTGCCGATTTCATGATGTCGTTCATCGTAGAAATCGTGGGTAACTTCGGTGCCACTGCGCTCTACCCTAACATTGCTAAATACGGTTATCTTTTAACGAGCCACCCTGCTTACCAAAAAGCCGAGCAACTAGAGCTAGAACACTCGAACTGATCGAGTTTCAATCAAGCTCTGCGCGCTTAGGATAAGCACAAGCAACTAAATGAAGCCAAAGCCGATTTATCTTTCGCTTTGGCTTCTCATTTGCCTTCATTTCGACAACAATACCGAACTCTAACTGAACAGCCATAGAGTTTGATCTTCATGTCAGCAAACCTTGCTCAATACACACCACTGCACCTAAAAAACGACAATACGAATGTAGACTTACCGCTACCGACTCGCTTTACGTTTCCGTACTACTACACACCGCATCCAACGTGTGAGTTTGCCATGCAGCAACTTCAGCAGTCATTGCTCGACTGCGGTGTGAATGAAACATCGCAAGGCAACCTCTATGCAGTTCTTCTTGTTCAGGATCCAACAACTCAAGAGCTAGGCTACCTTTCTGCATTTTCAGGTTTGCAGTTAGATTCTTCACTCGCCTCTCAGCTAACAAGTATCGCCTTTGTTCCTTCTGCTTTTGATGGGCAACAGTTTCAAGTCCAAAACACGCAAGGCTTAGTCAAGCAAGCAACCTTGGTCGATGACATTACGAATCTAGAACAAACTCATAACCTAGATGATTTGACGTCAAGCCTAAATGAACTCAAAAACGATGCGAGTAAAGCAGTTGAAGCATTTCAGATCGCAATGGCTTCCAACAAGGCTGAGCGGACAGTTCTAAGAGAAAAAGCCAATCAAGAGAAAGCGTTGGGGAATCTTGATTCAGCCGCTGACCTGCTTAAACAATTAGGCAATCAAAGCAGCCAAGAGAAGCGCGACCTAAAAGCGCTCCGTATCGAGTGGAAACAAAAGATCGCAGAACGCCAGTCGCAAGTTGATGCCATCGAAAGTGAACTCAAAAGCCGCAAGCAAGAGTACCAAGCGATCTCAGCCGAATTAGAAGCGCAACGCTTGTCTCATTATCGCTTTATCAACCAAGCACTCGAATCAAAGAACCTGCTTGAATTGTTAGATGGCAAAGACGCTCTTGAAGGCTCTGGCGACTGTTGCCTACCTAAGCTGCTTAATTTTGCTTTTGAACACGGATTTAAACCATTAGCTTTGTCTGAGTTTTGGTGGGGATTGCCTCCAACGGCTGTCATTCGCCAGCACGCAAACCTATACCCTGTTTGCCAAAGCAAAAGCTTCGAGAGCCTCGCCCACCAGCTAAACGGCATAGAATTAGAAGATAACCCGCTTATCGTGAACCCTGCGGTTGGTAAGTCGTTTGATATTGTCTACGAAGATGACGAGATCGTGGTGGTGAATAAACCCGAGGAGTTCTTGTCGGTTCCTGGTAAGTTTATCGAAGACTCTGTTTATTCACGCATTAAAGCGCGCTACCCCGACGCAACAGGCCCTTTGATTATCCATAGGTTAGATATGTCGACGTCTGGATTATTGATTTTGGCACTGACCGCAGAATCTAACAAACACATCCAGAAGCAATTCATAGATAGAACCGTAGAGAAACGATATACAGCTCTGTTAGATGGTGAAATCGACGGCAAATCTGGCGATATCAGCTTGCCCTTGCGCGGCGACATAACAGACAGACCAAGACAATTGGTTTGCCATGAACATGGACGTAACGCTGAAACTCATTGGGAAGCGGTTAGCACCAACAATGGCCAAACCAAGGTTCACTTGTATCCAAAGACAGGACGCACCCATCAGCTACGTGTGCATTGCGCTCACCCGTCGGGCCTTGGTGTACCAATCCGAGGTGATGATCTCTATGGTTACAAACGTGAGCGCTTACACCTTCATGCGGGCTACCTAAAACTGATTCACCCAACAACTGGTGAGTGGATCGAGTTTGAAGTGCCGTCAGAGTTTTAGGTTACCCTAATCGATCCATAGTTTTGTTTCGCTAAAACAATTCAGGGTTCTACATCTGCTTAAGATATAGAACCCTGAAATTTAATCTGATGGTGTATTTATCACAGATCGATAGCGTACTTTTAGTTATTTTTTTTGATACAGCCAGCGCTTAGCCCATCACATCTGTACGTTGCTCGACGCATTCGAAAGAGCCCATTTCGAACTCACGACAGATCCAAGGTCGGTTTTCATAGATCGTACACATCAGTGTTTCTCTATCAACTGCCGAACACCATCCGTCATCTAATCTCAGCATGGTCTCGCCGCCCCATTCGTCATACGCAATATGCTCTTCAGGAACGCCGGTATCTGTGATGATCATAACCTCTAAACGACAACAGCATGCCTGACAATTAGCACATGTTACTTCGGGTTCGGTTACGTTCTTTATCTCTATGGTCATAAGTGACTACACTGCTAAATTTTGCGTATAGTAATCGAAACCGCTCGCTACGGCTAATAAAGAAAGCGAAAGGCACCGTTTTCAGGCGGGTAAAAATAACAATGGGCGTTGTGATTTACTCACAACGCCCACTAAATTTTCTCGTTTTAGCGGAATAACGACTCTATTTAGAATAAGCTCGCGAAGAACAATTTAATGTAGTCCATCAGACGTTTGAATATGCCACCTTGCTCAACAGCCTCTAGCGCAATCAATGGTTGAGTTTGAACATCTTCACCATCGACTGTGTAGTGAACCACACCTAAAGTTTGGCCTTCAGCAATCGGCGCTTTTAGTTCAGAATCAAGTTCAATCGATGCCGTTAACTTTTTACTGTCTGACTTAGGCAAAGTAATGAAGGTATCTTCTGCAACACCCAGCTTCAACGTGTCTTGCTCACCAAACCATACCTTCTCTTCAGCCACTTGGTCACCGCCTTGATGTGGGTTCAGTGTGTCGAAGAAGCGGAAGCCGTAGCTTAATAGCTGTTTGCTGTCTGATTCACGGCTCTTAACGCTCGATGCGCCCATAACCACCGCGATAAGTCTCATTTCACCTTGTGTTGCCGAGCTCGCTAAGCTGTAGCCTGCACCAGATGTGTAACCGGTTTTCATTCCGTCAACGGTTAAGCTTCTATCACGAAGTAAACCATTGCGATTGTGCTGTGTAATTCCGTTGTAGCTAAACGAGCGCTCGCTGTATAAGCCATATACATCTGGTAGGTCACGAATAATTGCACGTCCTAACAATGCAATGTCATAAGGTGTCGAATATAAGTCTTCGGCGTCTAGACCATGTGCGTTAGCAAAGTGGGTATTTTCTAGTTTTAAAGAGGTTGCCCAAGAGTTCATCAAATCAACGAAGGCGTCTTGTGAACCAGCTACGTGTTCTGCAATCGCAACACTGGCATCGTTACCCGATTGGATAATCAAACCACGGTAAAGATCCATCATCGCCACATCGGTGTTCACTTCAATGAACATCTTCGATGAGTCTGGGAATTTTTTCGCCCATGCATTCTCACTGATTCTTACTTGATCATCCGCAGAGATGTTGCCTCGCTTCATCTCCTGTCCAGCTACATAGCTAGTCATTAGTTTGGTTAAGCTTGCTGGGTTTAATTTAGTGTGTGCGTTTTTTTCGACTAGCACATCACCGGAATTAAAGTCGATTAACACATACCCTTTCGCACCTAAGCTAGGTGGAGTCGGTACTATAGAAGGTGCTGCGATAGCTGCATTACTAACCATCGCTGCGTTACTTACAATGAATATACTTAATAGAGGGAGAGAGTATTTGGAGAACAGTTTCATTGAATCAAACCTAAGTTAACGTTTTGACCAGTATAGACAAATGCTAGCAAAAGGAGCGCGAACTTTACGTTGCTTTACGCAAATGTACCTTTAGTTACAAATAAAAAAGTATAATCTGCGATCTGTCCATTTTTTAAACAAGTAATATTGACTCAATGAATGTATTTAACGTTTAGTTTGAACGTTGTGGCATGTGTCTGAATAGCATCTCAACAAAGCCCGAAATACGTTGTTTGCTTTCACCTGCTCCCAGTTTCGGTTGAATACCAGATTGAGCTAGTGCCCGCCACTGAATCACTTCAGAATTAGGTACCGAAAACACAATGTACAGTGAGCCTTTTTCGGCCAATTTACCTTTGCCATCATAGAATGGAACACCAGTAGAAAGCTGAACCGCATCAAAAATCGAATTGTCATTGAGCTCTGATTCTTCCGCTAAGCCGAAACCAACCACCACATCGCCAATACCGCCGCCCTGCTCTAAGCTGTATCCTTTCGCAGACAGCTGATCTTCAATCGCTACACGCACCATATCGGTCACTACAGTTTCATCGTATTTTTGCGAAAGGTATACCTGTTCTGATCGCGGGTGCCACGAGTATGTCGTCACACCATTTTTCATGAATTCGAAGTCACCACTGGTCACCACGCCATAGTCATGTACTGCTGGTTGTTCTTGTGTCGTACAAGCGGTCAGCCCAACCATCATTAACGCCAATAGAGCGGCTTTTTTTTTGCTTTTTGTTGCACAAATGGAGCGTTTTATCATTCGTAGCGTCCCTACTTATATAAGAATAACTATCAATTAAACCTCCAACATAATTAGTAATTATGTTAATAGAAAGGTCATTAAACGTTTGCGTAATCGCTAACCTTCACTTCTGCCCGTTTTGGGGGTTTAATCACAAAAACAGAGTTGGTATAGTCTACCCCGTAAAACATAACCAGACCATTCGAGGCACGGAGCTTCCTCAATCATCTCATGAAGAGAAGAATTGGTACCGACAAAGTATCGGCAAATTTAAGAGGGTCACACAATGGAATTCAATATGGTTGAAATTTTAGGTTACGCTGCGTCTATTATGGTCGCAATTTCATTAACAATGAAAGACATCGTTCGTCTGCGTGTCCTTAACTTTATTGGCTGTGCTCTCTTCACAGCATACGGCATCATGATTGATGCGTGGCCAGTTGCAGCCACCAACGGCTTTATCGCTTGTGTAAATATCTACTTCCTTGCAAAAATGCAAAAGGAAAAAAAAACGGAAGCGATGAAAGCAGCGAAAGCTTAAATTAGCGACTCGCGTTTCAAATAATTCTGAAAAAGCCCAAACGGTTCCTCTCGTTCTAATAAAGAACAGAAGCACAGTTTGGGCTTTTTTCTATTTATCGTTTATCTGTCGTTTTATCTATCGTTTTAAAAGACGCCAAGTGCATCAGGTATACGCAATGCGATATTCATTCTCTCGATACATCTGAGTGTTATTACGACCATTCTCTTTAGCTCGGTAAAGCGCTTTATCGGCTTTTTCTATTGTACCTTCGATCTGAAACAGCACCTGAGCGTAGCAACAACCTGCACTCACAGTCACTGGCGAAACTAACCCTTCTATCTGCTCAACTCTGTGTCTTAACGCTTCTGATAATTCAAACAACCGAAGCTCATCACAATCAAAGGTCACCAGAATAAACTCTTCTCCACCATAACGAGCAATCAAGCGATGATTATTTGTAAACTGCTTCAAGGTTTTTGAGACCGCACAAATCACACTGTCACCCTGTGCATGTCCGTGTAGGTCGTTCACCGACTTGAAATGATCAATATCCAGCAAAATTACACCCACGCCTTGCAATGGATAAGGTGAGTTATCTGATATTCTCAACTTTATCTGTTCGATGAAACTGCGCCTGCTCTGCAGCCCTGTAAGGTAATCTAGGCTAGCCACATCTAAGATCTTTAAGTGACGATGCCGCAGGTAAAGCACCAGAACAACAATGATGCTCAGTAGACTAACAACCAACGTCATCAAACTTGCCAACAACAAGCTGTGGTTTTTGTTGAGCTCTTGTTCTAAGACACCAGCAGAAATAACCCAATTCAGATACGGATAAAACTTGTAGAAGATGTTTTTACTCGTCGTGCCATCTGCCGTAGAGATAGAGTAACTAAAGTGACCTTCAGGTTCATCGACGACTTTATCGATAAGCAACTCTGAAGAGTCATCAATCAAGACTTTTAAGTGCTCGTGTTCAAAGTTAGGTTGAAGGACTAACGTGCCCTGTAAATCAACGATATATACATAGCCACTATCGCCATACGAATACTTTCTCAGTTTGTCTTTAAGTGCTTCGAGATCAACCAGATACATCAGTTCATCTTTATAAGTGGTCGCCACCAATGTATTGCCACTCGGTAGCCTCACTGAATATGCGACCTTCGCACGCTTACCGACTTCATGCGGATTGGCATGAGAATACTGGGTCATTCCAGAATGTAAGCTCAGTTGTTGTTGAATATGGGTTAAATGCGCGCGATTTTTCCCTTGTAAAAACGGGTGATATAGATGAATACCTTGTGGTGACATCAGGTAGATGTAACCAGACTCTCCAATCACCAATTCGTTGGCAATTCGAATGACTTCTTCAACTTCTTGTTCTGGAGTGACACGCAGTGCGTGAGAGGCGACGGTATCCGTCACACCTTTGAGATAGGTTTTGATCGCTTCGTTGACTGTGGTGTCTACGATGTCGTAACTCGCGTTCACAATAGTACGAAAGAAGAATTGGTTGGATTCTAATAGTGATTCTTTCGTTCGGTTGAATTGAACAGCAGAGAGGATCAGAGAAACTACGGCCAGCACAATTGAAAAACTAAGAATGTATTTACGTCTGACTTTCAAGATTACCCCATAGCTTTCTAATTTTAGGTAACGCTATTTTTTGTTATAGGCAGACTGTTTTATATCATACTTATCTTTTTTACTGAACGAGTGTCGATATTCTGAGAGGTTTCTATACGCAATCTGTGACTTATAGCAAAAACGCCGAACTGGATTCAGTTCGACGTTTTGATTTTACGCTTCAGCTATGTATTTAAATCAAACTAAGATACTGATAAATAAACTTAAAATCATTCGCATTCGTTATCTATAAATACATAATCTATCGTTAGATTAAGAACAAACCTGAGTCCAGCTACCATCACTGCCCGGTTCAGAACTTGTCCACCAGTTTGCTTGGTAAATACTGCCGTTGTGAACCACTTGGTCACCTGTGTTTGCATGGCTTGGGTTACCCGCCCAATCTTTCTGAGGTAAGTCTGGGTAAACCGCTAAACCAGCTGTATCACATGTACCTGGGTTTGTGCCACCATCGCCAGGGTTACCGCCACCTGAACTGATATCACCTAATGGTAGGTCTGGTTGCTCAAAGCTAAAGGCATAATCGACACCATTCACGCTTACTGCATAGTTAGCAGGGCCTGAGATTGGCAAGTAATACACCATATCTAACTCATACACACCACCAGCTGGAAGCTCTTCCCATGTAGGCAAAGTAAACGCCACTCGGTGCATGGTTCCATCTAATCCACCAATGTTATCCGCACGAGTATGACCCGAAGCAATCACAGTTAAACCACCGCCCGATTGATCTTTTGCGTTATCAGGTGCTGACACTGGGATATCGAACTGGAACTCGGTACCACCCGGAAGTGCTTGACCAGTGTTGTTTGTAAACGTGATCTTAGGATTGATTGGATAGTTTTGGTCACCTACTTTGAAGCCACCAACTGAAACCGTAATATCCAACGCTTCTGTCGGGATAGCGCCAGTCGCCACTTTGTTTCCATATGGAGTCGCAGACTTAAACTTATCGTAGATAGCTTTCGTCATTGTATTACCCATGTGGAACTCACCGTTACCGCTATTACACGCTTGTTCGGTCGTATCGATAGATGTTCGGTTACCGTTCGCATCGAGTACATAACAGTTATAATCCCCTGCCAGTTCCCAGAACATGATGCCGCCGATCTCTTTGTCGATAACGTAGTCTGCTTTCACATCAATAGACTGTTTATCTTCCGTTGAAAGGAATACGCCCTTCTCTGCATTCCACAACCAAGGCGCAACCGCCACGCTGTCATAGTTACGCGTGTAAGTGCCTGCTAAAACATCAGATGGATCGTTCACAGGATCAAGCTTGTAAGCCTCAGCGTAAGAGCCCCAAATACCTTTCTCTAGGTTCTTAGCGTGCCACATTGGGTTAGAGCCCGCGCCCATTTCGTTGCCCTTCGGATCGGTATCGTGCCACATGTTGTCGATACCAATTGCACCATGACCACAATTGTTCTTCTCACCTTCACCCGTACCTGCTGAACATTCAGCTTGGTTTGGAAGTGCAGCTCGGCCCCAAAGGCCATTTTCGCCACCTGTCACGCCTTGCCAACCACGAGTGTAATAAGGCACACCGATATTAATACGACCTGCTGGCATAGAACCACGGAAGTAATGGTAAGCCCAATCCGTGTTCAGATAACCGATACCACCGTAAGCCGCAGTGCCGTAAACGTTCCACTGTGCTAACTCTGAATCTTTACCTGTATCAAACAACGCAGCGTTATGACCTACGTGATCGTTCCACGCACCGTGAAGGTCATAAGACATGATGTTTACGTAATCGAGATATTTGGTTACATCAAATGTTTCCATACCGCGCAGTAGGTAACCAGAAGAAGGTGCCGCGATAGTTAACATGTAGTGATTGCCATCTTGTGCAGAGGCTGCATCAAGCTTCTCACGCAACACTTTCATCAACACTTGGTACGAAGCCCATAGGTACTGACGACGTGGTTCCATAAAGTCTTTATCGTATGGATTACCTGCGCCCGCCATTGAAGTTGGGTATTCGTAATCGATATCTAGACCATCGAACTGGTACTTACGCAGCATCTCAACCGCTGAAGTTGCGAATGTCTCTATACCTTGATGGTTAATAGAGCCGTCTGCGTTGGTCGTCATAGTGTAGAAACCACCATCAGCCACTCGGCTGCCGTCTGTCGCGAAATGACCACCGGTTTCAGCCCAGCCACCAATAGAGATTAGCGTTTTAACACCGTGTTTTTTCTTCGCTGTCGCTAACGCACCAAAGTGACCTTTGAAGCCTAAGGCAGGATCAACTTCAACGCCCGGCCACTCTTTACCAACCGCTGCGTTTTCAGGGTCATTTACATCACCCACATTTACTTTGCCATCTGAGCCAATGCTCACGAAAGCGTAGTTAATGTGTGTAAGTTGCTCCCAAGGAATATCATTTACTAAGTAAGCAGCTTGTGGATCGTCCCCTGCACGCCAACTTGTGAAGTAACCAATCACACGACGTGGATGATCCGCACCCATCTTCTCACGGCCTTCATCATCGTAAATCGTACAGTAAGGTACATCGACACCTTGAGTTTGATACAGGCCATCAGGACGACAAGTGCTCACCGTTGGAGCTCCGTTAACCGTCAAAGAAGCTAGCGCTGAATCAGCCGTTGCGCCTTGGTTGTCGGTTGCTTTCGCGTAAACCGCTAAAGAACCCGCTTGAGTCGTTGTGTAATCTAGTGTGTATGGGCTTGTCGCTGCTGTACCCACAAGGGCACCAGCCACATAGAAATCAACCTTATCA
Organism: Vibrio sp. QJM3NY_15; assembly: GCF_057785995.1. Classification (NCBI taxonomy): domain Bacteria; kingdom Pseudomonadati; phylum Pseudomonadota; class Gammaproteobacteria; order Vibrionales; family Vibrionaceae; genus Vibrio; species Vibrio sp. QJM3NY_15. The sequence goes on along the minus strand of NZ_CM173518.1, from coordinate 1,447,593 downwards.
ACTGTGCCATCACTGTCTGCTGCTGTTGCAGTAAGCGTTACCACACCACCAACATCGACCGCTGCTGCTGAAAGCGCAACTGAAACTGTCGGTGCTTCATTTCCTGGTGTAACGGAATCAACAGAGACAGAAACCGCACTTGTAACACTTGCTGCGCCTTCATTGTCCGTTGCAACAACTGAAATCTGATGATTACCAGACGTTGCAGCCCAAGCCGCTTCAAATGGTGCCGCTGTCACAACCGCGACCGAAGAACCATCAACAAAGAATTCTACGGAAGCAACACTGCCATCAGTGTCCAGTGCTGTTGCGCTTAATACGACGTTGTCGCCTTCAACAATCACATCTGATGCCGTTGGCGCTGTTAACGAAGCCGTTGGTGCTTCATTGGGTGTACCACCGCCTCCATTGCCGCTACACACATCTAGCTTTTTCCACTGTGCATAGTCACCTTCAAATTGGCTCGGGTTATTGTTTTGATTCCAGTAATTTGCTGAGTACGCGCTGCCGTCATGTGAAACCTGATCACCACCGGTGTATACCGTGGCAGAGTCCCACGTTTCTAACGTTGAACAATCAACAGCCGCATAACTGTTGAACGCCATCAAGCATGACGCGGTGAGAGTACTGAGTGTAAAAACCTTCTTGGCCACTCTTCCTTGGTTTAGGTGCATGTTAGCTATCCCTTAAGTTGTTGTTTCAAGATGTTTAATCTAAATGGCGCTTTCCTCACCACTTAAATCTCTTCGCAAAACAACTGTAGGTAACAGCGCCAATTAAACACCTAAAATATTCAGTATTTATAAAATGACTCGCATTAATTTGTTTATAGCATGCAATGAGTCGACACTTATTTTGCACCAACAACTAATATTAATTTATTTCGGAAAGCTAAAAAATAATGTCTCAAAAATCAGAAATGTGACTCAGTGTTGAGAAAAAATTCGCATTAAAACTAACCAAAAAGTAGAGATTTATAGATGATTTGGGTTTCTTTTGGGAATTCGCCCACTTTTTGATAACAAATGTGTTAGTATCTGCGGCTTTTTTGACGAACCTCACATTTCTATGCAAGTGTGGGAGAAATACATAGGCTTGAAAGAGCCAAATATAGCGAAGAAATAATGTCCAACTTGACGCAAGTCGCCAACGAAAACATCAACGCAGAATCTACTTCTATCGATTTCAACAAAGCTCAATCTTTGGGTGAAAAACTGGAACTCGGAAACCCAGTCTTTTGGCTTAGTGGCAGTTTTTTAACCCTCTTTGTCATCCTCGCTTTCACCAACACCTCCGTGTTGTCCGAACTTGTTAACATCGGCTTTAGTTACTCAACTAAGTGGTTCGGTGCTTTCTGGCAAGTCCTACTACTACTCAACTTCATTATCGGCTTAGTGCTTGCACTAGGACGCACAGGCCACGTTCGTTTAGGAACGCTTGCCCTCCCTGAAATGACCACCTTTAAATGGATGTCTATCGTCCTATGTACGCTGTTAGCCGGCGGTGGTGTGTTCTGGGCAGCGGCAGAACCTATTGCTCACTTTGTTTCGGCTCCGCCACTTTATGGCAATGCTGATCCGCAAGCGATGGCGTTCAACGCTCTATCACAATCTTTCATGCACTGGGGTTTCCTTGCATGGGCAATCTTAGGCGGTTTGTCTTCTATCGTGTTAATGCACCTGCATTATGACAAAGGCCTTCCTCTTAAGCCTCGTACTCTGCTTTACCCAGTACTTGGCGACAAAGCAATAAATAGCTGGATTGGTAACGTAGTCGACGCATGCAGCATCGTCGCTGTAGCCGCGGGTACTATCGGCCCTATTGGTTTCCTTGGTTTACAAATCAGCTACGCTCTGAGCGAACTGTTTGGTATTTCAGACAGCTTTGCGACTCAAAGTGTTGTTATCGTATTTGCTATCGCAATGTACACGCTGTCTGCACTAAGTGGCGTGAACAAGGGAATCCAACTGGTTAGCCGTTACAACATCATCTTGTCTGTGTGCCTAATCGGCTACATCCTGCTAGTAGGCCCAACAAGCTTCATCATTGATGGCTACCTACAAGGCATGGGCGAAATGGTCGATAACTTCATCCCAATGGCACTTTACCGCCAGGATACAGCGTGGCTAGGTGGCTGGACGGTATTCTTCTGGGGTTGGTTCTTAGGTTATGGCCCGATGATGGCAATCTTCATTGCTCGTATCTCACGTGGCCGTACCATTCGCCAGATGATCGTTTCTATCAGCATCATTGCACCGCTTGTAACTTGTTTCTGGTTCAGCATCGTTGGCGGTAGTGGTTTAGCGTTTGAATTAGAGAACCCAGGCGTGATTTCTAGTGCGTTCGAAGGCTTTAACCTTCCAGCTGTTCTTCTAGCAATTACAGCGCAACTGCCGTTCCCAACTCTGCTGGCGATTCTGTTCCTTATCCTGACAACCACGTTCATCGTGACGACAGGTGACTCGATGACTTACACGATCAGTGTAGTAATGACAGGCACAACAGAGCCGAACGCAGCGGTACGTACCTTCTGGGGTATCATCATGGGTGCGGTAGCCATTGCACTTATCTCAATGGGCTCTGGTGGTATCTCTGCCCTGCAGTCGTTCATTGTGATCACCGCTGTTCCGGTATCATTCATCTTGTTGCCGTGTTTATGGCATGCTCCGAAGATTGCGAAGCAGATGGCAAGAGATCAAGGCATCGCTTAATAGCTAATCCGATTTAGTTTCGGTTAGCGTGTAAAACAAAAAAAGCCACTCAAGTGATTCACCTGAGTGGCTTTGTTTTACCAGTTCGTTACTTGTATTAACGAAGCTTATTTCTACCGATAATTCGGCTTATTGAAACTTTTCACCCGCAGCAACCATAAACGACATCTCAACCAACAGTTCTGGATTTGCCAGTTCAGCTTTTACACATGCACGGCTTGGTGCGCTACCTTCAGGGAACCACGAGTCCCACACTTCATTTAGTGCATCAAAGTTATCAAAATCTGTTAGGTAAATAGTTACCGACAATACGCGAGATTTATCGCTGTCGACCAAGCTCATCATTTCTTCAGCTTGATCAAAAATTTGCTGAACCTGACTCTTAATTCCTGCCGATGTATCCGTCTCTGGTACTTCAACAAAACTTGCGATGCCATTAAATACAGTTACATCAGACCAACGTTTGGTCGGGTTAATTCTATGGATTTTCACGAGCGATTCTCTTCTTATAATTAGGTTTACGTCAGCGTAATCTAATCCAAATTCCTAATATTGAAAACAAAAATTAGAAAGCTCTATCTCTCCAGTGAGATCACCATTCTGTTATGGACGGCGCTCAACTCGTGCCAACACCGCAATTGAAGAGTCTGTCTTTCTCTCAACTTCAAAACAACCGCCAGAGCTTGAAAGCTGACGAACTGAAAGTTTATCTTTCCCTAACTTATCAAACCAATATGGAGCCAGTGAACATTGTGCCGAACCTGTCGCTAAATCCTCCGAAATACCGATTTTCGGCGCAAAATAGCGCAGAACATAACTGTCATCTGAGCTTTTGGCTGTCACCATCACTGCATGCAGATCTTTAATTTTTTTATACAGTTCAAAGTCAGGCGAAAAATTCTTTACGGCTTCCTCTGAATCCAAAATCAGCACTAAATCTCTCGTAGAAAAAGCTTCGATAACAGGTTGATTTAAAGCCGCTAAATCAATAGGAACATCGCTTACCTGCGAGTAAGATTTACCCTTCCAGCTTGGCAGTTCTATTTGAGATAAGCCTTCTTTTCTAGAGATCACGACCTGTCCATAATCACTATTTAGGGTAACCTCATTGAGCTTATACTTTTCGATCAAACTAGTGCCTGCAGCCAAACTACCATGACCACAAAGGTTTATCTCACCATCTAAGGCGAACCAACGAATATCGAAATCATTTTCTGATTTCACGATGAAAGCAGTGATTGGCAATGCCAGTTGATGCGTTACTTCTAGTAATTCCGAGTCGGCTAACCATTGGCCAAGTTCTACGACCCCACAAGGGTTACCTTTCGCTGACTCCCCACCAAATACATCATATATAAACGCTTTGATAACCTATCTCCTTATTCTGTCATCTAAAGCTCTCATTCAAAGCTCTAGTTTCATTTTCTTTACATAAATCATTAGCATAAGGAATACCAAAAGTGCCAAGGTTTATGATTCATTTTATAAACTAATACTCTCACAGCGAAATTAATTTTGCACTAGTGCGGTCATATTCAGGGATTTTATTAAATGGAGTACTTTTATGCATGTTCAAACCTATGATTTAAAACAGAGTAATGTGGGATATAACCTTGGAGTGGTTGGCGTAGCATTGGTGCTCGCTTGGATTGGTATTTATAAGTTTACGCCAACCGAAGCGATGCTCATTGAACCGCTAATCGCAAATCATCCTGCAATGAACTGGCTTTACAATCTGTTCTCTGTACAAGCTGTGTCTAACATGGTGGGTGGTGCGGAGATCATTGTCGCTATTGGATTGATCGTTGGATTTAAGAAGCCGACAGTCGCATTCTATTCAGGCATTGCAGCAGCGGCTATCTTTGTTGTAACACTCAGCTTCCTGATTACAACGCCAAATGCTTGGAAAGTATCAGATGGCATCTTAGTCACTAACTTCTTCCTAGTGAAAGATATCCTGTTTTTGGCTATCGCGATTAGCGTAATCGAACGAAACAAACCTCAGAAGTAACCGTAAATCTATAAGTGGCCGTAACTAGAAGTAACCTTAAACCTTGAAAAAAAAGACTCGAAGCTGGCTAGAAGGACGCTGCCAGCTTCTAATGTGTTTGAACCAATAACCATCTAATTAGATAATGCTTTACGATAATAATGAGCATCTTGATCCTTCCCTTTGAACACGGCGTAACTTTCAACGCGCTCAACTAAGTCAAAACCGGCCTTGGATAAAATTTTATTTGAGCCAACATTACCCACTAACGCATAGGCATCAACATATTTAAGGGAAGAGTGCTCAGCCAAGTAGATAAGTAACTTCCTCACCGCGTTGGACGCAATACCTTTAGAACCATATGCGTGACCCACTCGATAACCTAGTTCTCCACTTTCAGCGTTCTGGCCGATATCACGAACGTTGATTCGCCCACAAATAGTGCCATTAGCGTCTTTTATCAACATAGGAATCATCTCGCCATTGTCATACTCTGTTAGAAAGCTCGCGACTTGCTCGGCAACACCCGCATTGGAATAGAAACGGTCTTCCCGAGCTGGAAAAAATTGCTCAAACCACGCTCTATTTTCGACTTCAAACTCCAATAAAGCACTGACGTCGCTTGGCTGAAGTAAGTGTAAAAATATATCCATAATCAATACTCTGATGCTTATCTAAAAAGCCGCACCTTATGATTCATACATCTCAGCTTGTCTTCTGAGTCTAAGGTAAGTCTCTTAACTTCTTAGCAGGGTTACCTGCATAGATACCTTTCTCGGTGATGTCTTTGGTCACCACACTACCCGCTCCAATCACTGCACCTTCGCAAATGCTGACAGACAATACTGTCGCATTAGAACCGATGGTAACGTTATTTGCTATAACCGTGCGTCCCCAATTGTCTGGGTTTGGATCTGGTTTACCCTCTTTGAACAAGTCATTTGCGAACATCACGCCGTGGCCTACGAAGCAGTCATTTCCGATAGTCACATACTCACAAATAAAGGTATGAGATTGGATCTTACTTCTCTCGCCTATCACGGAGTTCTTTTGAATCTCGACAAAGGGGCCAACGAACACGTCATCTTTAAGCTCACAACCATAAACATTGCTTGGCTCGATGATAGTGACATTCTCACCACAGGCAATATCAGTAATCTGCGCCTTTAAAACTCTTGGACTTGCCATACTTCCTCTCGACATTGGCGTCATAATTCAACCTAAGCGATTGTGCCTTATGCATTAAAGTGCATCAAATAGATGTATTGAGAGTTGGCAGTGGATCAAAGATTCTGCATAAGTTAAAACAAGCCAACCAACACGACTGACAACAGTATGCCTCCGATAAAACTTGGGGCATGAAATGGGCGAGCTTTAGATTTTACGTACTCTTTCTGAAGGTCTTCTTGGTAAGTTTTGACAGCAAGTTCTTTTACATAGTTATTTTGCATAATAAGCTCCTTTTCAATGAGTAAAAGAAGCTTAAGACTTGAAGTTAGGTTGAGGTAAAGTGAAAATTCAAATTAATCGGCATGTTTGTCTTGCTACTCAATAATGACTCTGAAGACATCGTTATTCACACCGCCAACATCCACCAACTCTCCGGGCTTCATAAGAAGCGAAGTATTTAATTGTCGAGTTGAACGTGGCTCTTTCTTTTCTCGAATCACTAACATATCGACGAAGTAGCCAGAGTCTTGCTTTCGTATTGAACCCGAAAACGTCACGCTTTCAACCCTATCCGCGAGCACTGAACTAAATGTTTTATCCTCTAAAACACCTGCCGAGATCGATGTATCGCCATAAAATAGCGTGATGTTTTTTGGGTCGGGTATCAATTCTTGATTGGACGAACACCCTATTAGGGCAAGGCACAGCAGTAAAATAATTCGAAATTGCATAAACTGGTTTTCTTTCTTACGTTAAGCGTCTGTTTTTCATATTAAAACACTTCGACTTAATAAGCACCATATGTCGAGAATAAGCTTAATTATATCGCTTTGAACGAGTTGTGTAGCGAGGCTTGATGATTGATTAACGTCTAGGATGACATTAACTGATCAGATCTACGGTTGATGTGCCACTCCATATTTAGGAGTTTAAACCGAGATCTGATCGCTGTTATCGAGAAAGGTCAAATGACGTTTAGTCTTGTGGTGGCGTGCCTTCGCAGTTAGAAACGACGGCATCAATTTGAATTAGAGCATTCATAGGAATCTCTGAAACCCCTACCACCGTTCTTGCCGGTAAGTCAGCATTAAAGAACGTAGTGTAGATCTCGTTCACCGCATCAATATCTGAAATATCCTTAAGCTGAATATTAATTTTCACCGTATCGTCCATGCTGTGGTCAACACTTTCGATTATCGCCTTAATATTTTGTAGGCACTGTTCAGCTTGTTCTTTTATACCACCAGCAACCACTTCATTGGTTTTCGGATCTACAGGTAGTTGACCAGAAATATGATTGTAGTGAGAGAAAGCAACGGTGTGTGAATAAGACATAAATGGCGCATCAACAGTATTATTCGCTTCAATAACCAGTAAACGAGTGTCTTCTGGTAATTGTGGCGGTGTACCGTCGCCATGTGAAACGGATGTATCGATTTGAATTAAAGCGCCCATTGGTAGTTCAGCGGCATTAACAACCGTTCGCGCTGGTACATAACTTGGGAAGAACTTAGTGCAAACTTCATTTACCTTTTCTGCATCTTCAATATTCTTAAGGTAAATAGTGGTTTTAACCACATCATTCATAACATGGCCGATGCTCTCTAGAATCGTTTTAATATTTGCTAAACATTGTGTCGTTTGTTCTGTGATACCGCCTGAAACCAACTCACCTGTATTTACATCGATTGGCAATTGAGCCGAAAGGTTGTTGTAGTGAGAAAAAGCCGCAGTCTGCGTCGATACAGCACTCTGCGGAGCGTTATCTGTATTTCTTGATACCTTCACTAGCGCGCAAGGTGCTTGTGGTTTGGTGCCTTCGCCGTTTGAAATAAGCGCATCCATTTGAACTAAAGCGTCACTGTTTGGAAGCGCAGCGACGCCCACGACTGTACGTGTAGGAAGGCTGTTTTGGAAGAAGCTTTTGTAAACTTCATCGATAGCATCGATATCAGAAATATTCTTAACGAAAACATTAATCTTCACAACATCATCCATAACATGGTCGATGCTTTCAACAATGGTCTTAATATTATTTAAGCATTGCGCTGCTTGGTCTTTAATATCACCAATCACAACTTCACCTGTTTTAGGGTCGACAGGTAATTGAGCTGAAAAGTTATTATAATGAGAAAAAGCGACCGTTTGTGTAGATACAGAATTTATTGGTGCGTTTTCAGTATTTCTTGAAATTTTAATGATATCGCTACTCATCGGAATTATCCTTTTAATAATATAGGAATACGTATTTAAATTTAACAATCGTATTAGAAAGAATGATTAAAGTAGCGCCATGTTAAGTGAATTATTTTAGGGTAAACGTGATATCCATCAGAGTCTCATTCAACTAAGAATCAGTAGCTTATGGGATAATTAGTCAATGATAGACTAATTATCCAACGAAATTAGGACTACCCAACAGCTCAAGTATCTTTGTTTTTGGGTATATCCAATAATAATGAATACTATCTCAGATAATGTGATGAGCAATTCTCGAAGTTTAGATGTTGTTTGATAGGTTGTTCACAATAAAACAGCCTGATTATAAGAACCATTGAACTACCACTAAAATATCCTGCATAAACTCTTAAGCTATTTAACTAATTATTTTAAAGAGGCTATTTTATACAAGTAAGTTAATAATATGTTCGATAATCAAATGCCAACAATCTGCCAAAGCCCATGATTAGATACATTTACTCATATAATTAAACAAGTGTGAGGTTCAGGGTAACTGCGTGAGAAAGATGGTTTGGATACTAGAAACCCGTGCTGTCTGGAATGAAGATGGCGTCAAAAATGAATGATCGACGCCATTGTGTCTGGTGAACTCCTAACTCAAAGAAATTGCAGAACAAAGCAAGCAACGAAAGCGGGTAAACCAGCGATAAACAATACCAAGCCTGTTTGGTAATTCATTCGGTAGTGTTCTTGTTGGTCTTTATCAAAGTCATGCCCTTCGACCATTTTGTAAACTTTATCTGTAAGTGGGTCATCAAGGCATGTCGTCTTACTCTGAACGCCACCTTCCCACATTAACTTTGCTAGAACCCAAATGATAATGACCACAAAGAACAAAAAGTCGACAAGTCTTGTCGTGGCAAAGAAAGGGATAAACTGAGATAGCGCTAAAACAACCAATGCTGCTGTTAAATTAATCAGTGCTACTTTTTTCAATAAATCGAACAAAAGCCCCCCTAAGAAATTGATTATATAAGCTTATTTTTGACTAGCTTGAATGATTAGCAACTCTATTTGATTAGCAGACGTGTTAATTAAACTATGTGTTCCGAATCGCTTGTTGACTACCATATCACCTGAAGTAACGTGCTCTTCTTTACCCTCGATAATCATCGTTCCCTCGCCCTTCAAGATGATATACATTTCTTCATCATCTCCATGAGTATGCTCTCCCATTGAACTACCAGGTGGCATTACGACACGAATAGCAAAATCCCAAGCACCATCAAAGTCCTTCCGGCGAAAGGCTCGATAAATATCAATCTCTCCATCTCCTCCATGACTGTTGTGGTCGACTTCTTTATCGCACGTATAAAAATTACGTATCATCTATTGTTAGTCCTTTCATCAGTGTCGTCGGCAAATCTCAAGCGGCTCATCAAAGCCATAAGACAGCATAAATTTCGCACTTCAATACGAAACTGTTCCCGTCTAATTACTTATTTTAATTGGCTAAAATTTTTTGATTTGGTTTTCAATGATAGACATTTATAAAATAAATGCTTCTCGATCAACCAAAAGGTACGTGTGATATTGCATAACATGAAATACCGCACGTTTCGGAACATAGATTCGCTAGAAAGAAGAACTACACTGCTCTTGGGGTTGTGTTGAAGTGGCGCTTAAATTCACGGCTGAATTGGGATGGGCTGGAGTAGCCGACTCGGCGTGCAGCGTCATTGATTCGCAGGCCTTCTGACTGAATCAGCTCTTTAGCTTTGTTGAGCCTTACCTTCTTCAGGTATTGAAGTGGTGATTCAAAGGTGACGTTACGAAAAGCATTGTGGAAAGCAGACACACTCATGTTCGCTTCATCGGCTAACGATTGAACGGTAATGGTTTGGTCATACTCTTCATGTACTTTAGACAGTGCTTTGGCAACACGTGCGTAGTGGCCGTCGTGATGGGCAAGATCGAACAACACACGCCCTTCTGAGCCTGTGAGTGCGCGATAAACAATTTCACTGACAAGCGCATCGCCCAGTATGTTGGCTTCGATGTCGCAGTGAAGCGTTTTGATCAGTCGAGTAAAGCTGTCTAGCATCTGCTCTTCCATGGGTGTCGACTCTAAGCCACTCGAGTTCTGCTTATGCTTGTTGCAGTAGCTTTCGAGAAAACCTTGGTCTTCCAGCTTTTTCACCAAGCTATGTAAACGCTGAGAATCAATGTTAATAGACAAACCAAACAATGGTTCTCCATCGACGGGTAAGGCTTCGCACTCTAATGGCATTGGCACACCGACGACAAGGTAATCACCCGCGGCGTAAGTAACAGGCCTTTCGCCGATATAGATGTTCTTTTTGCCCTGCCCAAGCATGATGATGCCAGACTGATAGGTAAAAGGTTGACGTTGATTACCACCGCTGCTTCGGTAAAACCAAACGCCCTCGATCTCAGTTTCTCTGATCCCTTCAAGATCATTCCAACCTTTGTATTCGGCGTAAGACTGCATTAACTGAGCGAGTGTATTCATAACGGGTGATATTCCATTCAAGGTGCGGAGTGTATTTGCACAAAAGCCCAAAAAGAATAACAACTTTGTAGAAATAGGCAATTAATTTGGAGAAACTGGTCTTCACCACCCTAGTTTCCTGTACTAATATGCAAATATAGAAATTGAGCAACACATCAGAATAAAAAATCTAGCTTTACACAAGGAACCTACAATGCAATTTACTTATGTTAACCCTACTGTGATTCACTTTGGCCAAGGTCAAATCAACGCTATCAGCCAAGCGGTTGATACTTCGAAGAAAGTACTTGTCATCTACGGTGGCGGTTCAATCAAAAGCAATGGTGTTTACGACCAAGTAGTCGCATCTCTTAAAGATCATGCTTGGATTGAGTTCGCAGGTGTTGAAGCAAACCCTACGAAAGAGACGCTAGACAAAGCCGTCGCTCTTGTTAAAGAAGAAAACGTAGAATTCATTATCGCTGTTGGCGGTGGTTCGGTAATTGATGGTTCTAAGTATGTGGCTGCAGCGGCTAAATACGACGGTGACGGTTGGGACATCCTAGCGGGCAAACACCAAGTAACAGAAGCAACACCAATCGGTGCAATACTGACGCTTCCTGCTACGGGTTCTGAATCTAACATGGGTGCAGTAATCACGCGTAAAGCGACTCAAGAGAAACTGGCATTCATGAACCCTGCAGTACAGCCTAAGTTTGCGGTAATGGACCCAGACGTAATGAAGTCTCTGCCTGAACGCCAATTGATCAACGGTTTAGTTGATGCTTGGGTACACGTGTGTGAGCAATACATCACAATGCCAACAGACGCGATGGTTCAAGACGGTTACGCAGAAACACTGCTGAAAAACCTACTTGTACTGGGTAAGCAATACGACGAGCGTGACAACGACGCATGGCGTGCAAACCTAATGTGGACAGCAAACCAAGCGCTTAACGGCCTGATTGGTACTGGTGTTCCTCAAGATTGGGCAACACACATGATTGGCCACGAGTTCACAGCACTATGGCACGTAGACCACGCACGCTCACTTGCGATTGTTCAACCTTCACTACTTCGTAACCAAATCGAAGCGAAGCGTGGCAAGCTAGAGCAAATGGGTCGTAACGTATTTGGCCTAGAAGCGGGTGCTGACTTAGCAGAACGTACTATCACTGCAATCGAGGCATTCTACCACAGCCTAGACGTTGCAACTATGTTCGACGGCTACGAAGCGACTAAAGCGGCAGCAATCGACAACGTTGTTGCTCAGCTTGAATCACACGGTTACCTGCAACTTGGTGAGAACCAAGCTATCACGCCAGAGAAAACGCGTGAGATTCTAGAGTCTGCGATTCACTAAGATTCGCTAAAACTTAAAGAAAGCAAAAGACAGATCGAAATACCAAGGTGAATTGAACGAGTGAAATGCCTTATATAATATTTATGGCATCACACTGAACCAAATTCTTTGGTCTTTCGTACATCAAAAGCAGCGTTCATTTTGGGCGCTGCTTTTTATTTGCCCTACAAGATGCTATTAAATTCTCATAAGTCCTTAATTTTATGTGCAATCATATTTCTATATTGTTAAGGTAAACCTGTCTCTTTACTAGGTATGAACAACGATTTGAACAATCTCAAGGAAATGGTTAAGTTTAAGTCACTTAACAAGTGGTATGGTGATTTTCATGCCCTAAAGGATATCGATTTAAAGATTGAACAGGGAGAAATAGTGGTGATTTGCGGACCATCTGGTTCGGGTAAATCAACCTTAATCCGCTGTATCAATCAGCTAGAACCCTTCGAAAGTGGCGAGCTTTCTGTGCTAGAACAAGTTCAGCACGTCACGTTCATCCAACCAAAAGAGCACAGCCTTCTGGGAGCTTGGTGATCCCAAGATCTCATGGTAGTTACCTGAAACTATATAGCTAAAATAAGTATTTGAGATAAAGCGTTATAGTTACAACAAACGCTTAACGGCAATGTATAAAGTTTCACGGTTATTAGAGGGAGTAATAAGCTTAAGAAATCACAACACACAGACGGTGAGCTATTAAGTATTTATCGTGATGCATTACGTGTTTATGGTACGCGGATCTACCGTTCGTATCCTTTAGAACAACGATAATTTCATTTACTTTCTACCTGATAAATAAACAAAAGGTGACCAATTGCGCGGTCACCTTTTATATTCGACTGCTATGTACTATTTAACACAAGTGACTGCAAAAAATTTAGTATCTTGACCTACAATGGACACCTCTCCCTCAGTGGAAGGTTGAGTATTATACAATCTCCCATCAGATGCTCGTAATGCATACCCAATACCACTCCATGGTGAACGTAGCCCCCTCCAACCTAATTCATAGTTAGGTGAAGATAAACCAGCGGGATTTAAACTACCAACAACTAGGTTATTATACGTTGATAAGTTAGTATTAAAGTTACGTAATTCATCAAATGTTGGTAAACGCCACCCCCCGCCATCAACTGGTAGTAAAGAACATAATTGTCTTGCGTTAGCTAAAGAGTAATGAGCAATGGTAACGTTTTGCTCCCCAACTGTACTATCAGCAATTACACCGACAAATTCAGATTCTTCCGGTGTTAATGGTCTCATGAATTTAAGACCTGTTGTCATATCTTGATAAACTGTCGCAGGGGCAATGCCTTTCGGTGTGTTATAGCGGTTCACAATCCCACCCCCAACAAAAGTACCGTCGCTAACAGTTAGATATTGACTTGATGAATCATCAGACACTCGACGACAATACTTATTGTAGCTTTTATCAAGATCTTCAACACAAAATTCAATATCCTGACTAACAAGATCATTAGCTAAAAGTGTGAACCCAAGCTTATCTAAATATTCTATTTTATATGTTAACCCTGTACTTTGTAGGTCCTGAATACCAAAACTTGATGTGACTCCCCAACTCGTTTTGATATTATTAGAGTACCCTTGCAAACTAACATTAATATTCTCAAATAGATTAAAGTTACCACTATATTTAATAGATGTTCCAACGATATCTTCACATACTTTGCTACCACTCGCACCATTAACATTCACTGGTGTAACACAATATTGTATTACTTTCCCCGCATCATTATCTTTGATTGTATAATTACAAGGAATTGCAAATGGGTAACAAGTAACACCAGAATCAACACCATCAACGCTCCATGTAACAATAGAGCTACCTTGAGCAAGTCCATCTATACCTGGAATATAAGTATATGTAGCAGGTAATCTAAAACCAGCGACTGGAGAATTTGAGTTATTATTAATTGAAACCGTTGCTGAGGGAGGGAACCCCAAAGGAGGCAAGATAATACCCGCGTTATAACAAGCTTCAAGCCCTATTTTTGGTTCACCAGTACTCGCTACAGGTGTAACACAAAAACTAATAGTTTTTCCCTCATCAGTAACGGATGGAGTATAACTATTTATAGAAACACCACCAATGTCAACTCCGTCTAGTTTCCACTTAAATAATGATATACCTTCTAAATCACCATCTATATCTGTATATAAATATGACCCGACAAGATTAGAACCAGATGTGATAGCACCAGTAATTGATACATTATTTGCAACAGGTACAGAGCCCACTTTAGGCTTTATTTTTTCTGATTTTGCACAAACTTGAAATCCTGTTGTCGGAGATGTATTCGATATTGGCGTTACACAAAATTTTAATATTTTATCTTCTGAATTCGCAGGCAAATCAAAATCAACGCCGCCAGTTTGCGCTAATACATCATTAAGAAACCACAACAACCTGCTGTTTAGTTCTGTATCGTTATCTCGATCATAATAAACATAAGCAGATGACACTTGATCACCAGTAACAAGGTTAACCTCTGGATCAATCATTACATTCAGAGCTTCGGGAACTACATTTGTGCTTGGAGCACTAACCGCTACGGGTAAACTACAAACTTCCTCACCGATAAAATTAATGTTTCCAAGGGCTATTGGTGTGACACAAAAAACAACATCTTTTCCTACATGTTCGTTAAGAAGATCAAATGATTTCGACGTTATATTTTGAGTAACATTATCAATTACCCACCTAAATTCGCTTGAATTTTCTGGGCGAGCTTTTGAATTTGGGTCAAAGTATGTGTAATTACCATTTATTGTTTTCCCAGAAAATACGTCACCTTGAACTTCCACTGACTGCGCTAAAGGTATATTCCAATGTTCTGCCGGATGATTAGAACCACCTTGAGACGGTGCTCCGCTGTTCTCTCCACCACAAGCAAAAAGAAAACTTGATAATAACACAATAAAAAAAGCTCTTAATTTCATGGTTTAACCTCAGATGAAAAAGCGGGAGAAATTAATTCAACGCGACGGTTTATTGAACGGCCTTCTAAGGTGTTATTATCCGCAATTGGATCCGTCTCACCTCGGCCTTCGACTTGAATTCGACTCATTTCGATACCATTACTTTCAAAATAATTAGCAACACTTTGCGCTCGTCTCAAAGATAGCCTTTCATTGTATTTCTCTGAGCCTTGGGAGTCGGTATGCCCAACAATGATTAATTTCGATATAGGGTTACTTTTAAGTCTTTCCAAAATTGATGCGAAATTAACTTCTATTTCAGAAGATAGTTGAGCGCTATCAAAAGCAAACAGAGCCTGTCCATTCAACTCATTAAGAGTTACTATTTCAGCTTGAACGATATGCACTGATGGTTCAGGGTCTACAATAGCAGGAGCTTCCTCTTTTGAGCCAAAAGAATAAGTCAAACCAACCGTAAGGAAATTAATATTTGAACCACCTGTATTCTCGCCACCAACGTTATCAAACCATTGATATTCTATCCGTGTTTTTAACTCCTTAGTTAAGCGATACTCAAGGCCAGCGCCAAGCATCAAAGAAAAATCTTCATCTCGCTCTTGAACATCATAATTCAATTCTTCTCCTTTCTTATCGGCCCTCCATGCAAGCCCCCCAACTTTGCCGAATATATTCCAGCTATCATTTAAATAATAATCGGCCTTGACCCCTAACTCGACACCTTGAAATTTTGCACTATAAGGAGCATCAACTGAAGGAGCATCAAGACTTGGGTAAATAGCTTTCGCTTTACCTAAATAATCATATCCACCTTCAATTGAAAGCCAGTCATTTAGTTTATAACCGAGAAAAACACCAGCCCCGATAGCTTCTCTATCACAATCTAAATTGTGTGATTCACAACCATTAGAAAAGTGCGTCCAACCAACTTTACCACCAACATAAACGGTTTCACCCTCAGCATGAGCCGTAAACACAACACCTAAGCCCACAATAAAACACAATATCTTATTCATAATCACTTATTTTCAAAAAAAAACTCTTTACAAGATACCACAAAAATGCATTCGATGAGAAGACTTTTAAATCGGTTTCGTGGGCTACCAGCGTAAAACAAAAAATTCAGAGAGAATCAAACCACTTGAAATGCTGCTCGTTATGAGCATAGTTTCACCTTAGGTAAGAACCAAGCTACTCTTCAGGTTGTACTGAAGTAGAGCTTATAATTCACAACTAAAAACCTACAAAACCACCTCTCACCCTTTGTATCCTTATGATGTTCTTCAATGCTCTACATATTACCCCACCTTTTATGGCAATAATTAACCAGCATTAAAATCCTCGTTTATATAAAAATAGTAAAAAGGCCACACTGATTAATATAATAGTAGTGGCCTAAGAAATTAAAAGGTTAATAGATATTACTTGAGAATGACCTGTACTGAACGCTCAAGCGGACCATTTTCTTGTGAGCTCAAAGGTTGTTCATTGGAAACACTTGATGTATTTATACGTGAACTATCAACTCCTTGATTAATCAATAATAAAGCTACACTGTCAGCTCTCTTCTCAGAAATCTTTTTATTAACTTTATCGGAACCAAGCGAATCTGTACGCCCGATAACATTAGCTTTCAAGCTAGGATTATCAAGCATAACTCTAGCCACTTCATTTAAGTTATAGCGCCCATAGTCATTTATCTCAACCTCACCGACTTGATATGGCAAAATATATTCTGTGCGCGATATTCGAGTTTTGATTATCTCTTTTGTTTCGACTATCTCTTTTTCTACTATTTTTTCTTTTTCAATAACAAGAGGTGTGCTTGGTTGGCCGAATTTATATGTCATCCCCCAATACACTTGATTTAAGTGGAAGTCTTGACCACTTTTCTTTTCTATTTGGTCATAATAATCATATCCAATTTTTGTCGTTACCGAGTTAGTTAACTGGTATTCAAAACCTAAACCAGCAGTACCACTAAAGTTATCATCTTTTATGTTATTCTCACCAGATACATATGTAGCGCCAATTTTCCCAAACATTGAAAAATAATCGGTAAAATAGTAATTACCTTTAATCC
Source organism: Vibrio sp. QJM3NY_15 (assembly GCF_057785995.1). Lineage (NCBI taxonomy): Bacteria > Pseudomonadati > Pseudomonadota > Gammaproteobacteria > Vibrionales > Vibrionaceae > Vibrio > Vibrio sp. QJM3NY_15. The sequence continues at coordinate 1,430,628 of NZ_CM173518.1, read as the reverse complement.
CAATCGTGCCTAAATGCAAGTCAGAATTATCTAAATTACTCAAATAATCGTAACTTCCATATACTCCGAAATTACGATTAATATCATAGCCAAGTTCGATCTTTGTGCTTGGAGCAGTGTTTTCTCCATCTTCTATATCCGAACTATCTACAAAGCCAACTCCAAGATTAGCACCTACCCAGATCCCAGATTTATCGTCTAAATGTTTTGTGTCTTCGTTTATGTTTTGAGCGGCAGATGTACCACTCGATAACATAAGGCCTATAGCCACTGCTTGTAACTTCATTATAATCTCCTAAAACATCATGAAACATCATGAAACATCATGAAACATTTCCATGATTCGTGAAAATATTAGGTCAACATTGGCGTGGCCCCGTCAAAGAAGTGTTTATTTTTAGTTAAATTGGTGTAAAACAACCAACTGGAAGCAATATAACCAATCACTCTTTAACTGTGGTTCTCTGACCTTTTGGAGTGATGAAGAACAATAAGCGAGTGGGCGCAAAGCAAACAGAATAAGCGCGGGAGGCCGCGTCGGTTCAGTGATTTAGCTATCACGACAACACTCATGGTCAAACGAGTTTTTTCTATGCCATTAAGAGCGCTTCAAGGATTTATCGACTCGATATTTAGGCTAGCCCATGTACCGTTAAGTTGTCCGCATTACACCTGCATCAGTCGTAAAGCCAAGTAAATTAAGGTTTCATTTAAGACTAAAACGAGAGGAGCGATACAACATCTAGCCATTGATGCTACTGGCCTTAAGGTTTATGGCAAAGGTGAATGGAAAGTCAAAAAACACGGGACGGATGGTAAACGTAGAGTCTGGCGAAAGCTTCATATTGCCTTCGATACAAACACTCATGAGATCATTGCCGCCGAGCTAAGTTTATCGACGGTTACAGATGGAGAAGTACTCCCGAACTTACTGAAACAAACACGCCGAAGTATCCTTGAGGTGTCTGGTGATGGCGCTTACGACACGAGAGCGTGTCACGCTGCTATTAAGATTAAGGGAGCCATTGCGCTTATTCCCCCAAGAGAAGGGGTAGCCTTCTGGCAGCCTGGTCACCCTCGAAATCTCGCTGTGGGTTGCCAAAAATTATACGGCTCAAATAAGTATTGGAAAGAGTGGTATGGATACCACAAACGTTCACTCTCAGAAACAGCGATGTATCGAGTTAAACAGTTGCAAGGAGGGAAACTGAGCTTAAGAAATTACAATGCCCAGGTGGGTGAAACTTACGCGATGATAAAAGCGTTGAACAAGCTTACTGGGTTAGGTATGCCTGAAACTTGTCGTATTGACTAAGAAATACGCGAAACGGGGTGGCTCTATCTCTAAATTTAATTACGCAACAAAGCCCCATGCCCTCCTTTAAGTCTCTTTTATTTTTGAAGTAAATATTACTTCTCGTTCATTACCTTCCAGAGCCTCTCGGTTAAATTGAGATTTGCGCTGTAAAGTAGGAGATGATGCAACTCAATATAAATAACAAATACCGGATCTCTGACTAAATCACTGCGCTGATATCCTGCTCCATCTAAAATGATATAAATGTTGTAGTTAAATAGATAGATATCTCTGAGCTTGCAGACAAAGCGAACAATGCTCTCATTGCTAATACTTTCGAAATCGCTAACAATGATCGAACCAATATTCGACAGGTTCAGCGCACCAACAATATGCAGCCGGCTGTGCTCACCTGTCGTTTCCAGCACTTTATCTTAACCTGTACGTATCAACCATCGCGATTTTCGTCGACAGCGTTAGGTCAAAAGCATCAATGAACGCTTTCCGTTTCGACTCATCAAACTTGAGTGGAACATTTTTCGGTTTCTTTTAGCTAAGGCCAAACGCCTCTTTAGGATAGGCAATAATTTGAAGAGTATGAGAGTAAGTCTTCTCAGCAAATGTGTGATACGTTGCATTGTTTAAGCGACAAAAAGTTTATTTTGGCTACCACCATTTTCAGGCTGAAGCTTTCTAAAAGAATATAGTAGCCACGATTCCTGAATGCGAAGAACTTAAGGAATCACGGTGCAACTGCAACCTTCAGAAGCAAGCAAAACCTCATCAATGCGATCGCATATTCGATTATCACGGGTAGAATCACGCATGTGTTTTTGCTGAGAAGTCAGTGTGATTTTTTATATTACTTAGCATGATCCTGATTTCACCGAAAATCAGTCCACTCAATGATCACAGGTATAGCATTATTTTTAGGTTTAAAACCTTACATTAAACACATGTGACACTGATGGTTTCTCAATTGTGAGAAAATCGTGCCCATTGCATGGAATGTTATGTTTCAAGTTTGATTGTTTACTTTAATTGCAGTCTAAGTGAAAATATTGTTAATTCAGGTCAATGGTGAAAATAAAAGTTGGTCAAACAAAGAGGTAATTCAGGGTTATGTTTTTCATAAAGACTAAAGGCAATTCACTTTCATTAATAATGGCTACCATTAGCCTTTCCGGGTGGGTTACTTCTATGTACTTATACGATAATTTTTTAATGTATCAACTGCGAGTTTCTGAAGGGAAAACAATTAATGCTTACAATATCTTGGATTCTGCTTTTCGGCACTCAATTTCAGAAGATCACATGTATTCTATGGTAACCGATTGGGTCCTAAAGGGCAGCAGTGCTGAAGTTGGGTCTTTAACCACAATATGCAATAGAAACCCTATAATTTTAATGGAGATATCCCCTTCTTTTACAGAATTTTTCATTCTAAAAGTGTGTAGTGTTATTAAATACTAGTACGCGATCGTTTGCGAATTGACATTCACATCATAAGATGAATTTATTTTAATTTGCCGGACATCAACAACCTAGGATCAAAAAGGTGGCTCCTTATGAAAACGAAACTTAGTAACGCTGTGTCTATGTGCTTAATGCTTGCTCTTAGCTTATCGGGGTGGGTAACCTCTATTTACATATTCAAAGAAACTAAAAAATATCAGGATGAAGTTCTGGAAGGTAAGTTAATAAATGCTTTCAATATATTAGAGCATTCAATAAAGGATATAAGTTCTGAACATGAGATTTATCAAAAGATTAAAGAGTGGCATCAGCATAAAAAAAGTGCTCAATTGGGCTCACTTAAAACGGTTTGTACCTATGCACCGGAAATGATTGTATTACTATCACCTATATTTTGTGAAAAAACAGCAATACGGGTATGTGATGTTTCTTTTGATCTTTAGGAGTTTTCAATCCAAACCATCAAGTAAAATTTGGAGGTAGTTGGGGAGCTATGCCACTTCAAAAACGCTACAGACCTACCCTCTAGATACAAATTAGCGTGCGAGCTCATAAAATCGCTAACACTTAAAGAAAGCAAAAGACAGATCGAAACACAAAGGTGAATTGAACAAGTGAATTGCCTTAAAGAACATTTGAGGCATCAAGCTGAACCAAATTCTTTGCCCTTGCGTATATCCTCAAGCAGCGTCCAAATCAGGCGCTGCTTTTTAATTTGCCCTACAAGATGCTATTAAATTCTCATAAGTCCCTAATTTTATGTGCAATCATATTTCTATATTGTTAAGGTAAACCTGTCTCTTTACTAGGTATGAACAACGATTTGAACAATCTCAAGGAAATGGTTAAGTTTAAGTCACTTAACAAGTGGTATGGTGATTTTCATGCCCTAAAGGATATCGATTTAAATATTGAACAGGGAGAGATAGTGGTGATTTGCGGACCGTCTGGTTCAGGTAAATCAACCTTGATCCGCTGTATCAATCAGCTAGAACCCTTCGAAAGTGGCGAGCTTTCCGTGCTAGAACAAACGCTTCCGTGCAAATTCAACACGCCCGGCCAAGTCGGAATGGTGTTTCAGCACTTCCATTTGTTTCCCCATCTTACCGTGCTTGAAAACCTGACTCTGTCTCCGATTCGTACGCTCAAGAAAAGCAAAGAAGAAGCAGAGAAAACGGCGATGCATTATCTCGAATGTGTGCACATTGCAGAGCAAGCGAATAAGTACCCAGCTCAACTTTCTGGTGGCCAACAACAACGTGTTGCGATTGCTCGATCTCTTTGTATGAAGCCAGAACTTCTATTGTTTGATGAACCAACATCTGCTCTTGATCCGGAAATGATCAATGAGGTGCTTGATGTGATGGTTGAGCTTGCAAGTGAAGGGATTACCATGGTGTGTGTGACACACGAAATGGGCTTTGCGAAACGTGTTGCTGACCGTGTCATATTTATGGACGAAGGACAAATCGTGGAATCCAATACACCACAATGCCTGTTCGAGAATCCTCAACTCGAGCGTACTCAAGCGTTCCTAAATCAGATTCTGACTTACTGATGCTGCTTAAAATTGTGAAACCCGCCCTGTCTGCATTGGTACAAATTGTTGTGCTCGCGGCAGCTGTTATCTGGATCCTCGATTCTGGCGCACAAGCCATGGGATACAGCTGGCAGTGGGAACGCGTGCCCGACTACATCGCCTTTTATGAAGATGGCGAATGGTGGCCTGCAGAATTGATGGAAGGGCTACTCGTCACCATCAATATCTCTCTGATTTCTTTGGTCGCTACACTAGCTATTGGTTTAACCACAGCCCTATTACGCAACTCTAATTCTGTGGTTGGGCGGACCTTAGCCACCAGCTATGTAGAATTGATTCGTAATACGCCGTTATTAGTACAAATCTATTTGCTCTATTTTGTGTTTGGCCCCGTGTTAGGGTTGGATCGCTTTAGCACGGCTGTTTTAGCCTTGGCACTTTTCCAAGGGGCATACACTGCCGAGATATTCCGAGCCGGTTTAAATGGCATTGCTAAAGGACAATTTGAAGCCGCTCAATCTTTGGGCTTATCAAAGACCTACACTTATTGGGATGTGATTCTTCCTCAGGTGATTCAACGCACGTTGCCGCCTTTGACGAATGAGGTTATCTCCCTTATCAAAAATTCTTCGATTGTGAGTGTCATGGCAATTTTCGACCTGACAACCGAAGCCAGAAACATTGTTTCTGAAACCGCGATGCCATTTGAGATCTGGTTCTCTGTGGCGATCATTTATCTCGCACTTACACTTTCACTTTCTGCCGTTGCAGCTTGGCTTGAGCATAAGCTCGGAGCTAACTGGCGAACACAATAAGGATTTATCAGCATGAAGCTATTTAAAACCGCAATTACAGCTCTACTTGCGCTTGCCGTAAGTTTGCCTGCACTTGCTTCTGAAACGCCTAACCTAGACAAAATCAACGAGCGCGGCTCTATTCGTGTTGGTATGTCGACTTTTGTACCTTGGGCGATGCGTAACAAACAAGGCGATCTCGTTGGCTTTGAAATTGACGTGGCGAAACGCCTTGCCGAAGATTCAGGTTGGAAAGTCGAATTTGTACCTACGGCATGGGACGGCATTATCCCTTCTCTATTATCGAAGAAGTTTGATGTGATCATCGGCGGTATGTCTATTACTGAAGCGCGTGCTAAAAGCGTGCTGTTCACTGAACCATACTCTCATTCTGGTGTTCAACTGGCTGCTAACAAAGAACTAGCGGAAGGTTTTACTCAGATATCTGATTTTGATTCTCGTCGCGTGAAAATTGCAGCTCGTCGTGGTGCATTCACAGTTCAAGTGGCTCGTGAAACCTTCCCTAAAGCGAAAGTTCTACAGTTCGATGACGATGCTCAAGCATTCCAAGAAGTGTTAAACGGCAACGCGCACGCAGTTATCGCGTCTAGCCCGAAACCAGAACACGAAGCGATTAAAAACGCAGACACGCTATTTATTCCATTTGAAGAGCGTCTATCTAAAGGTAACGAAGCATTTGCAGTTCGCCTAGGTGAAACTGACAAGGCAGAATTCTTCAACGAATGGATCAAAGCACGTACTGAAGACGGTTGGTTGAAAGAGCGTTACGAGTACTGGTTCTCTACTCTAGATTGGCAAGACCAGATTGCTCAAGGTCAGTAATCTGAAGTTGAGCTCACTTTTTAATATGAGCTAATCTGTCGAATCTAAACCAAGGCAGTGCACTGTTTGCACTGCCTTCTCATCGACGATTTAAGTAGCCTTATTTGATTTGTTTTAGATCCAAGCAACAACCCAATAATAATTAATGTTTAAACAGGAATGACGTGAGTAGTACTAGCGCATTAACAACACCTAAGCCCAACGTTCATATGAAGCCTTGGTATCAACGCCTTACTCTTTTAGATGGTGTGTTACTCGCTGTCATTTGTGTGTTTGCAGGCTGGCTTTATTATCGTTCCGCGGTTGGTATTAACTACCAGTGGCGCTGGGAAGATGCGTTTACCCTAATTTTCATTCCACCTTCTCAAGGCAGTATTCCCTATTTTTTCCAAGGCTTAATCGCTACACTGCGCTTGAGTGTCTGGAGCATGGTGTTAGCACTCTCTTTTGGGACATTACTTGGAGTCGCAAGGCACTCCAAAATCGCTTTCTTCAGAACGCCTGCACTGATTTTTATCCAGTTGGTTCGAAATATTCCGCCACTGGTGTTTGTCTTCATCTTCTATTTCTTCGTTTCTAACCAACTGATTCCATTACTTGGTTTAGAAAGTATCTTACGTGAACACAATGGCGAGATTAACGCTGTTCAAGGTTTCCTGTTCGGCCCAGCTAACCTTTGGGAAAACTTAGCGTCTGGTGTTATTTGTATTGGTTTGCTCTCTTCGGCTTATATTGCGGAAGTGATTCGAGCGGGTTTAGAAGGTATTCCTAAAGGCCAATGGGAAGCGGCCGATTCGCTTGGCTTATCTGCATTGTCTAAGTATCGATTTGTGGTTGGCCCACAAGTATTGACTGCCATCACCCCACCATTGGCAGGTCAAGCAATCTCCTTGGTTAAAGACACGTCGATTGTGTCTCTGATTTCCATCCAAGAGATGACGTTTGTTGGTACTGAGATGGCAAACTCCTCGGGGTTGATCTTCGAGATATGGCTGATTGTAGGCTTCGTATATTTTACTTTGTGCTTTGCACTTTCGCGTCTGTTCAAAGTGATTGAGCAACGTTCTAGCGCCTACCTTAACCATCAGTAACACCATTAAACAAAAGTATCGGCTCGCCCGACCATTCATTGCCCTTATTAATTTCACCTGATTGGTTTAAGTTATTGACCAATCAGGATTTATCTCTTCATATTTCTTCTTAGAAACACAGCAAAATACTCGCCTAATCACTATACTTAAAGTATCGAACTACGTTGATTCTTCTCAAGGACATCACTCAACATGGACAATCATAAAGAAAGAGCTTTTTACGCGGTTGTTGGCGCCTTAGTTGGCGACGCCGCTTCCATGGGGCTGCATTGGCTTTACGACCAAGAGAGGATCTTACACGTAGCGGGTTTTGAGCCAGAGTTTCGCTCACCGAATCAATTCGATTATCAAGACAAGGGCTACTTTGCGCACCAAGGAAAAACCGCAGGCGAACAATCTCAATATGGTGCTCAGTTATTGGCGATGGTCGATGGTCGATAGCTTAGTCGACAACCAAAAATACGATGAAGCGAGTTATATTAAGCACTTCCGTTTCTGGTTTGATTTTGGTGGCAGTTGGCGAGGCTACATTGATAAAGCCACTCGTATGAGCTTGTTGAACATCCATCAACTAGAATTGGCAAACGCCCCGATTACAGCGTGTGGCGCAGACGATACACAGCTCCCCGCAATCTCAAAGATCATTCCATTAGTGGCGTGTACTTACACCTCTCATACTTTACCAGCTATGGTCGAGAGCGCGGTACGAGTGACCAACAACAACGACAAAGCCGTGGAATGGGCGCAAGCCATCACCCTGTTGATTCAAGCAGCGATTCAAGGCAACTCACCATTACAGTCGGTAGAAATGGTGCGACAAACTTGCAGCAGATTTATACACGATCAAATCGATGAAGCATTGGCTGAACCTGAGCTTTCAATAACAGATGCCGCGAAGAAGTTTGGATTGCATTGTGAACTGAGTGCTGCGTTTCCACTGCTGATTCGCATCATTGCGGGTGCTCAAAATTATAAACAAGGCATTCGCAACAACATCTTATGTGGCGGTAACAGCTGCGGGCGTGCGATTGTGATTGGCGCGGTATTAGCGGCGTGTTTCTGCGAAGAAGACGGAGCGATTCCAACAGAATGGCTGAGCCAAGTAGAACTCAATGGTGGTGTGCTGTCTTTGCCTATTGAATGACGATTACAACACAACGGTACCTTGTGCCGTTGAGGTTATAACTAACGCTTGAAATTACTGACGCCACATATAGACAAACTGATCGTTTTGCGAGGTGATTTCGAAGCCAAACCTTAAATACAACTCCCCAACTCGATTACCTTGTAAATAACACAACGCCACAGGCTTATTGAGTTTGGCTGCTTGAGCTAAGCAATCCGTTAAAACTTGGCTGCCAATACCTTTGCCATGATATTCAGGCAGTAAGAAGAACCGGCAAAAATAGAAGTGGTCGTCTTTGTCTTGCAACAACACACTGCCAATCGCTTTACCCTGATATTCAATGATTTCAGGCCGTTCTTCTGCCCACTCTTCGGCGTGTATATCTCGTTGAATCTGCTCATCCCAGCCAAAAACAGCCTTAATTGGCTCAAATTCAGCCGCCTTTTTTAGCTCAAACAGAAATTCATAATCTGATGACTGAGCGGGTCTTGTCGAATACTTCAAAATATCTCCAACAATAATCAATGAACTATAATTAATGAATCAGAATCACCAGCGGCTTCATTTCCAAAAAACTCGCTCACGACAAGCAAGTGAGAATTGGAAGGTGCCATGCTTCAGTGTTCATTTAGGGTTTAGTTGATAGCGTAGAACTTCGTGTTTATCTTGCTCTGAGTAAAAGGTATTTAAGAACTGCCCACCACACTTCTCAATCACTTTTTGCGAAGCAATATTGCCGTACTCACAGGTAATAATAGCGTTTTCGGTCAGTACGTGACGTTGAACCCAAGACAACATATGACTTGCGATACCTTGCCCTCTCGCTTGTGGCAAAGTCTCGTAGCCTATATGGCCGATAACGTCATGAATGTATTCACTGGTGCCATGACGAACTCTTATGACACCAAGGATTTGACCAGAGTCGATACAAAAATACGTAGAAGCAGGCGTCCAACCTTCTGGCAGTTCCTCACCTTTTGAATAAGCGACTCGCCTTTTTAAATACGCATCACTACTGTCAGAAATACCTGTATAAATATCTAACCCATCCTCAGAGCAAGCATTCACATAATGACGAAAGGCACTTGAGTGTGAAATATCAGCTTTAACCATGTCCATATAGTTTCGATTCCTAATTACTTTTCTTCCGGGGTTAGCTATCAAGCTTAAGCTAAGTGCATGGTGTATTCTTGGTGTCCGGTATGCTCATCAGATTGTTCGCTCACAATAGAAAAACCTTGGGACAAGTAGAACTGAATCGTCGCTTGGTTTTCTTTATATACATTTAAAGACAAGTTCGGACATTCAAGCTTCGCGTGTTGGATAAGTTGCTTACCAATACCACTGCCTTGATGTTCTGTACTGACAAAGATCGCCGCTAAGATCCCTTCATAAAGCGAATAAAAGCCACGAACCTCACCGTCTACTTGATACACGTAAGTTGTTGATGCCGGAATATATAGGTCGCGCATATTAGCCACTTTCGACTCCCAAAACTCAGGAGCCACAAAGTCATGGGCCTTTATCGAGGCGGTTAACCAAATGTCTAAAACGGATTCAATATCGGCTGGGCGGTATTCTCTGATCATCTTAATTCTCTGAAATTATAGCGATTTAATATACGAATCAGTATGGCCGAGAAGCCACTTAAACTTATTGAAGATTTACGACAATTATTTGAAACAATGGCTATTGCTTCTTAACGTACTTCGCCGTAACGAGCATTTCACCGCCACCATCAAGCTTGCAATCTAACTGGTGATCTTTGCCTTCATTGATTCGTCTGATTACCGCTTTAGTGCCGATTTTCAGTACAGAAGAACTGCCTTTGATTTTTAGATCTTTAATGAAGGTAACTTTATCGCCACTTTCCAATACAACGCCATTTACGTCCTTAACACGCGCGGCTTCTCTTTCTAAACGCTCTTCTTCTGGGTTCCACTCATAGGCACACTCAGGGCAAATTAGGTTGTTTTGGTCTGGGTAGACATATTCAGATTGGCATTGCGGACAAGGAGGTAAAGACATACGTTAATACTTCATTTAAATAGAATTTGTCCCCATTTTAATAACTCTTGTCAGGCTTAGCGAGCACAAATCGAACCAATTTTCGGTAGCGTAACTTAACGTTGAAAAGAACAGCACCTAAAACGAACAAACACAGCCGCTAAGCTGTGTTTGTTTAAAGATTTGAGAAGCCAGAACGGCTTAACGTTCGACTTTTGGCGAGTAAATCGAGTAAGCGGTGATTTGCCCTGCAACGATTGCAGAGAACATGAATAACGCCGACAAACCAATACTTGGAATAGGCAAAATAGATTGTTCAAACACCGACTGGCTGGCACTCACTAATACTCGGCTACCCGGAACCAAAATGATAATGCCTTGCACGATATAAATAGAGCCTGTGAGCTCCATCTTCTTGGCAATCCAAGTCCCGTACAAAGTAATAAGAACCGTGGTTACCCAAGTACCCACAACCCAACCACTATCAAAACCGAGGTAGAACGGCCCCCACATGCCAAGAACCGCAACTGGCAAGCCAAGCAAGATGTCTTTAGGGCGCGCATTGAACATCACACCGATAGATACTGAGATCAACACCAAGCCGGATATATGCATCCACATTGGTACCGCATTGGTATAGTCGATGGAGACCGCTTGTCCCCATATTGCTTCACCAATATTGAGACCCATGATAATCCCAACAAACAGCTTGATCAGCGTTAAGGCACTCTGCCCTAATAAACTGGTACCAGAGACGAGATCGTTAAACGCCAAACATTCTAATGCGTTGGCTATGGATAATCCGGGGACGAACAAAACGATTGACGCAATACACAACGCCCACACCGGAATCGGCAAGCCTGTACTCGCCAAAAACGCCACGAAGATACCCGTCAACAATGCAGATATGAACTCAACTGCGATAGCGCGACGTGAATGAAGAACTTGCTGACAGACCCACACCATCAAACCCAATAACGCAGAAAACCCAACCGCTTCCAACGTACTGCCCACGAGCATCAAATACGCAGGCGGAATACCCATATTGGCTAGTGCTGTCACAAATTTAGAGTAACCAACAGGCTCTGGTACAGGCTCACTGCTCGGTTGGTTAATACGGATGATCGTATTGGCCAACAAACTCAGGTTAATTGAAGCAGGCTTTAGACGCTTTAGAATCACAGCGTTGTTATCGTCTGGAAACTGATAATTAATCGCGGTTGGCGTTGCTTGGATCATCACATCCACACCATGCTTTTTAGCATAATATTGTGTATATTTTTCAAGCTTATACGGAGCGCAACCACTGCGGTGAAGAGTATCACCAATTTCAACAATTTTGTTAATTCGGAACTGAGAAGGCATGGGTATTTTAGGGGAGACAAAATGTGCGGCAAATGTACCAAACGACAGACGGAATGACGAGGCTTTTGCGTGAATTATCAACTGAACTCGTTACTTTTTTCTGCAAAGGCTTAGAAGTCTCTATAACTCTACTCATTTTGGATTAGTTTACTGAATGTTTTGACCGGCTAATAAGTTAAATTTATGCCTTCAGATTGTTATTAACGAACGCCGAAACACGAATAAAAATCAGTTTATGTTAACACTCCAAATACCTTAATTTTTATTAGATTTATGACAACTGAGCACCACTAAAGCAGGTTTATAAATTAAGGTGGATTTATCGAAAAAAACGGCATGACATTTACTATTATTTCTCGCCCTCGTTTTAACGAGATTTTAGTCACATTTTATTCACTCTCATGACGCCAGATATGATTGAAAAACTAGCGGAGTGGTGGTTATGCGAGCACTTAGAATAAAAATGAAAGAAAAAGGTTTCGTTTTCAGTTAGATGTGGCATTATCAAACTCGTTAAGACGATGTGCGTACATCGTATAATGGCTATTACCTCAGCCTTCCAAGCTGATGATGCGGGTTCGATTCCCGCTGTACGCTCCAGTCTTCTTGATGCCTCAGTCTTACTCTTAAGACAGTGTGCGTGCATCGTATAATGGCTATTACCTCAGCCTTCCAAGCTGATGATGCGGGTTCGATTCCCGCTGCACGCTCCAACTTCTGTTTAGTTTCAAACTCTCTTTAGTTCCAATATCCCTTTAGATTCACCATCTCCTCTTAGCTTCAAAACCTAAAACAATTAAAACTGCGCACTTCATTGTGTGATTTTTTGCATTAAAAAAGAGCAATACCAAATGATATTACTCTTTGAATATTCTTAATTTAATTGATTACCTCAATCAAGCTGTCCTTCATCTAAAGCAGAAGTAACCCATACTAGCGGTGCATTCCAGTTAATGGTTATCTCGTTCAACGTCCAAGCTCCAATATTATCGCTGTAACACGTTTGTCCAACACACTTGCCTTTCATCACAGCGGCAATAGGATCACTAAAACTTACCGAATTTGGGCCTCCAATTAACGCACCCGGTGCTGGTTTTGGTGAACTTTCATCAGCAGCGTAAGCCCAGAATCGATGATGAGGATTCTCAGCAGGTTTCGTTCCATAACCAGTAACATAAGAGATATTCATCGGGTTACCTCCGAGGATATAATCCATAGCACTAGCCGCCGCTTTGATGTATCGAACATCATTAGAAAAATCGTGAGCGTAAATCAAAAAGATACTTCGGTTTACAAGGTTGGAGTTTGAGCCCCACGAATACTCTTCTACGGTATAAGGAATGTTATAGCCTTCATTGGCAACTTGCTTGGTGTAAGATTCTGCCGTTTTAATGATGTTCTTACGTGCTTGTTCAATAACCTGGCTGTCTAATGAATTAGGTACCACGGCTAAACTCACGGTGCCCGCAGGCGCTATATACTGCCAATACATGTCACCATCCGCATTGATGTTCCCCTTCGGCACTTCAAGATAGTGTGGGGAATCAATCAATACTTTTTTGTAAGCCTCATCATTGGTTGTGATAAAGAGCTCGGCCGCAGCCCAGTATCGCTCATCACTCAATTCGATATCATCATACGGCCCAGAACCGGTGAAGTTGTCGTAAGCATAGATATCTTGATGTTGATTTGCTGCGTTCCACGCTTTGGTCGCTGAATCCAAACATAACTGCGAGAAATCACTGTCGATATCTTTCCAAATACGCGCGCACTGAGCACCGATTGCCGCCAGATTCAATGAAGCCGCAGTAGTAGGATAACCAACATAACGTTTCTGAGTATCTTTGTGTGGCGGTAATGGCATACCAGTCCAAGACTCATCCGCGATCTTGTGGAATGCCAGCCCTCTCGCGTTAATCTCGGTAAGTTTTAGCTGTTTACTGGCAGACTGATTACCAACAGGAACAGCGATAGGCGTGTCAGAATCAACTTGCATCGCTAACATGAACTCTATGTTCCAGCGAGCTTCAGACAACAGCGGGTTAACGCCATTGGTTGCTTCAGGGATTTTTACTTTACTCTCTGAAAAAGGAAGTGATTTGTTCTCTAAGAACTTCCCTCGCTCGTATAAGTTCAGAAGCGTCCATGTTGAGATGCCACTGTTCACCGTATATTTACCATGATCGCCTGCATCGTACCAACCACTGGTCGCATCAATAGTCAGATCGCAGCCAGGCCATTTATTTCCCCAACTATCAACTTTATCAAAACATGTTGCCGTATCGGACATGTGGCCACCGGGCCTCGCAAGATCCTTACGTTGAACGAACTCTGGCTTTATTTCAATGCCGCTGCGATTTTGATAGAAGTAAGACAACGCATCGAGCTTCAGCTTACTAAAAACATCGTTTCGAATATCGAATGGATAGCTCACATCGTCGTCGACCTTGACCGTTAAACCTTTCATCGTGTCTGTATATTTTGAAAGGTTTACTCGGTGAATGTGCTCACCCGACGCTTTATTCAAGCCGAATACTTCTGTTTTACCGAGATCAAGGCTGATCCCTGATTGAGAGACTAATGTCCATTTCAAAGGTGTCGTCGAGATGTTTTCAACAAAGATATATTTATCGGATTTCGGTAGGAAGCCAACTTGATTGGCTCGAATAGGCATCTTAGTCGCCACTTTTACAAATGGTTTGCCTACGACAGAAACATTGTCTACACAGATGATACCTTCCTTCTGAGCGCCTAGCTGAAACTGGAACTCTGTATCGGCATCACTATCAAGCTCTTGTAAAAAATCAAACGTATAGTTTTGCTTGTCTTCGGACACTCCTACTTCGGTTAGAAAATAGTGCGTATAAGGAGGCCCTTCATGTTGGATCAAGGCTTTCATCTCAGTATCAATATTCGCATATGCATCGAACGATACCTGATATTTTTGACCTTGCTCTAAACCAATACCACTGTGGCCTAAAATGACATCCCAAGAATTCTTTCCTGGGTTTTTTATATCAATACACGCTTCATTACTTTCTGTTGCTATGTTGGCGCCAGCATTCCACCAACCATCCATATTGCCTTTAAAGTGACTATTCCTAATCTGCTCTTCAGCATAAGTTGCTCCAGAAGATAAAATCATGACAACCGCGAGAGATAACGTTCCTTTTTGCATCATTATTCCTTAAAGATGTTTCATATCTCCAAGAAAACTAGCGAAATAGATTCAATAATAGAGCGTTAACATTCGCAAAAAATGGACTCGTAAAAATAAATATTATGATTTCTTGTGATGTTTAACACTAAGGAACAAGCTCATGAATCAATTGCATGGATAGACAAAATGATATTGTGCTAATGCTTCTCAATTAAACTCAGATTTCATAAAAGTGCTGGTTTAATAATCTTGGTCAATATCCGAAAAAACAGTTGTGTTAATGTGCGCGCATTAGCAACAACCAAAAATAATTAAAAATGTTTAAAAGCAATGAGTTAACAATAAACATCGAAGCAATCAATGTCGCACTGTCAAAAGTCGAAAATGCGAACAAAATTCAGCTTAATACGTTGAAAGGTTATGTGAGCAGCGAACCAGAACAGGCCGTGCTTGCGTTTCGTTCTTTGAATGAAGTGGAATCGATCGACGACAAACTTAAGAAGATCATGTCAGAGCTACCACACCTCAGTGGCGAAGCTCACCACCTACTGGAAACATCGATCCTATTACAGTAGTGGCCAAGAAAGATAAGTCTCAACTAGCGTGATGAGCTAAGACTTATCTTTTAGCTTTCTGTTTTTAGTACTTTTCTAGCAGCTATTTCTCGCTCTATTAGATAATGCCTAAAGCGTTATCGACTTCGCCATGCCCGCTTCCGCGTGTCCTGGAATATTGCAGGCAAATTCGACTTGATTATCACCGTGGAAATGCCAAAGCATCTGCTTCGCTTTGCCCGGCTTAACTGTAACTGTACTACCCGAGTCATGAGCGTGATTACCCATATTTTTCATCATTTCACGGTGCTCTAATTGCTCTGAAGCAGAACCAATCGAGAATTCATGATCAATCTTGCCTGTGTTCATCACAACGAACTGCACCACGTCGTTCGGCTCAATATCGACCTTGTTCTTAAAAGTGATTTTCATGTCATCACTCAGTAGGACATGAACCACTTTATCCGGTTTTGCGCCTTGAGCTGGCATCCCAACTTCTGACATACCTTCCATGTCCATCATTCCATCCATATTCATCATCTTCGAATGGTCCATCTTTCCATCCTTCATCATGCTGTGATCCATCTTCGAGTGGTCCATTTCTCCACTTTTCATCATTGAGTGATCCATGCCTGAATGATCTTTACTTGAATGGTCAACAGCTGAGTGATCCATTTCAGCAAAAGCCGTTGCAGTGGTCAGTGTTAGAGCGATAGCAATTAGTGTCTTTTTCATGGTCGTTCCTTAGATTAATTCTGTTTTATGTTAGTTTCACATATTCATGTGGTGCGCCCTTACCTACTCCTGTCTCGCAAGTAAGGGCTTTATAGTCAGTGCGTTATTTACTTGTCTCGTTTTGGCTCTGAGTGATCTCTCGCTGTTTCCAGAGCTTAAAGATTGCAGGCAACACCAGTAGGGTGAGCAACAGCGCAGAAGCCATACCGCCTATCATTGGTGCAGCAATTCGTTGCATCACTTCTGAGCCCGTACCCTCGCCATACATGATTGGAATGAGGCCGATAATCACCGTGAGTACCGTCATCATCACAGGGCGGACACGCAGTCCTGCCCCTTCACGGATCGCATCCGTTAAGTCTTTACTCTGAAGTGCTTGCTGGTTCTCTTCTGCATCCAACTTTTTGTAGTGCCAAGCTTGGTTTAGGTAGACCAACATGATCACACCTATCTCAACAGCAACCCCGGCGAGGGCAATGAAGCCCACCCCCACTGCAATGGAGAAGTTGTAATTGAGGATATGCATCAGCCATAGGCCGCCAACCATTGCGAGTGGCAATGTCAGCATGATCATCATCACCTCACCGACACGGCGGAAGCTGAGGTAGAGCAACAACATGATGATGGCGATGGTGATTGGCACAACGACACTTAAACGTTCTTTGGCGCGCTCCATGTATTCGTATTGACCAGACCATGCCAGTGAATAACCAGCAGGCAAGACGATTTGATCTGTAACGACTTTTTGCGCCTCTGCCACGTAAGAACCAAGGTCGCGCCCTTCGATATCAACGAACACCCAACCATTAGGACGCGCGTTCTCCGTTTTAATCATCGGAGGGCCATCTTCGTAACGAATATCTGCTACGTCCGATAGAGCGATGCGAGCTCCATTTGGTGTTACTAACGGTAAGTTCTGCAGCTTGACGACAGAGTCACGATAGCTTTGTGGATAACGGACATTGATTGGGTAACGCTCTAGTCCCTCAACGGTTTCGCCCACATTCATGCCACCAACCGCAGTCGAGATAACCTGTTGCACTTCTTTAATGCTTAAGCCATATCGCGCAGCAGAGCGACGTTTGATGTCTATCGTGACATAACGACCACCCGCGACACGCTCGGCATAGACAGAGGCCGTGCCACTGACACCATTCAAGATAGGTTCAAGTTGAGAGCCAATATCCTCAATCACGCTCAGATCTGGGCCTGCGATTTTGATACCAATTGGCGTTTTAATACCGGTCGCTAACATGTCGATACGCGTTTTGATTGGCATGACCCAAGCGTTGGTCAAACCGGGGAATTGAATCAGATCATCAAACTCTTTGCGCAGAGACTCAGTAGTGACACCGTCACGCCACTCATCTCGTGGTTTAAGCTGAATCACCGTTTCAATCATAGTTAACGGTGCAGGATCGGTTGCCGTCTCTGCTCGACCGATTTTGCCCCACGTGGTTTCGACTTCTGGAATGGTTTTGATGAGCTTGTTGGTCTGTTGCAACAACTCACGCGCTTTACCTATCGAGATGCCCGGATAGGTGGTTGGCATGTACATCAAATCCCCTTCGTCCAAAGGAGGGATGAATTCACTACCAAGCTTACTGGTTGGGTAATAAGCAGACGCCATTAAGCCAAGTGCGATAACAATCATCACCTTAGGATACTTTAGGCTGAGGTTTAGAAGCGGTTTGTACATCGCCACTAGGCTACGGTTGACTGGGTTTTTATGTTCAGGTAGCACGTTGCCGCGAATGAAATAACCCATTAACACAGGCACAAGCGTGATAGCCAAACCGGCTGCTGCGGCCATCGCATACGTCTTGGTAAACGCAAGTGGCGAGAACATCTTGCCCTCTTGCCCTTCTAGTGCGAACACAGGCACAAAGCTCAAGGTAATAATGATGAGCGAGAAGAACAGCGGTGCGCCAACTTCTTCTGCCGCTTTACCAATCACCTGCCAACGGTTCTTATCGGTCAGAGGCGTTCGTTCTATGTGCTTATGAACGTTCTCGATCATCACTATGGCACCATCAACCATGGCGCCAATCGCAATCGCTATTCCACCAAGAGACATGATGTTGGCGTTAATACCCTGCCAATGCATCACAATGAATGCACCCAAGATGCCGACAGGCAGACTTAGAGCGATAACCAACGACGAACGGATATGGAACAGGAACAGCGCACACACGATCGCAACCACTATGAACTCTTCAGCCAGCTTCTTCCAAAGGTTTTCAACGGCTGAATCAATCAAAGTCGAACGGTCGTAAGTCGCAACAATTTCGACACCATCAGGTAAGCCCGCTTGCAGTTCAGCGAGTTTGGATTTAACCGAGTCGATCACTTCACTGGCATTTTCACCAAAGCGCATCACGATAACGCCACCAACGGCTTCACCTTCACCATTCAGCTCAGAGATACCACGACGCATTTGTGGTCCAAGGTTAATGTCGGCAATGTCACCCAATAGCAGCGGAGTACCTTTGTCGGTCACTTTTAACGGCAGAGATTGAATGTCTTCGATGCTTGTGAGGTAACCAGTGGTGCGAACCATATGTTCGGCTTCGGCAATCTCAACAACAGAAGCACCGGTTTCTTGATTACCATCTTGGATTGCTTTGTTGACTTGCTGAAGTGTTAGGTCATAAGCACGTAATTTGGCCGGATCAATCTGCACTTGATACTGCTTCACCATACCGCCAACGGTCGCGACTTCAGATACACCATCTACGGTTTGTAGCTCGTACTTCAAGAACCAATCTTGCAGGCTACGGAGTTCCGCTAAGTCGTGCTGACCAGTTTTGTCTTGCAATACATAGCTGTAAACCCAACCCACACCGGTTGCATCTGGCCCTAATGTTGGCTTAGCACTTGATGGCAAATTAGGCGCCACTTGGCTTAAATATTCCAACACGCGAGAACGCGCCCAATACATATCAGTATCGTCATTGAAGATGATATAAACGTAGGAATCGCCAAAGAACGAGTAGCCACGAACCGTTTCAGCACCCGGCACCGCTAACATGGCGGTAGTCAATGGATAAGTCACCTGATCCTCGACCACTTGTGGCGCTTGACCCGGATAACTGGTTTTGATGATCACCTGAACGTCTGATAAATCAGGAATGGCATCGACAGGTGTATTTTTAACACTGTATAAGCCACCAAATACGATGGCGACTGTGGCAACCAGAACCAAGAATCGGTTACTGATGGACCAACGAATGATTGCATTGATCATAATGTGCCCTCACCCGTGCTATTCGTCGGTTCGAGAGATTTGAGCACATAATCAGAACCTTGCTTCGCTACTAGAAACCGAATGCTTTGACCCTCGGTAAACTCGGATAAATCAAGGTCATCACTTACTTGGAAGTTCATCTCACCCGCCTTCCAATCCCAGTCAGACACTGGCTTGTGATTTACCGTGACCATTCCGAAGTCTGCCATCAGCATGGTGATGTCTCCCTTTACCCACACTTCGCCCGCCATTTGATGATCGCTTATCTTGTAGTCAACGACTTCATACTGACCTGATTCCGTTTTTATCATCTCAAAATCAATAACTTGACCACGCTTAACGTCTCTCATATCTAAGCCTTCAGCGAAGATGAAGTTCATCACCATGCCCGGCCAATCCCATTCTGGAACGGGCTGATGGTTAATCGTCACCATGCGGCTGCCTTGCATCACATCGGAAATTTCACCGTTCGCCCACACCGTTTCGGCTTCTTCTTCAACACCATTAATGCGTGAAAGATCAGCCGATTGACTCGATTCAGAATCCAACATGAAGTGTGCAGAAGTGACAATGTCCTCACCTTGCTGCAACCCTTGGATCACCTCTATTTTTTCGCCGGCTTCACGACCAACCTCAATACGCGCTGAACGGTATTTGCCATCCCCCTCAGACAGCACTACTCGTGTCATGCCACCAGAATGAATCACCGACGATCTTGGGATAGTAAGAACAGATTCATCACTGATCGGTTTCAGTGCAATATTGGCGAACATGTTCGGCTTAAGCTCACCATGCGGGTTAGAGAACTTCAAACGAACGCGCAAGGTTCGAGTTTTCGGGTCCAGAATTGGGTAGACATAATCTACGTTGCCCTGCCACTCCTTACCGGGAATCGCATCCAGTGTCATTTCGGCATTGCTGCCTGATGAGATCCAGTGCGCTTGGCGTTCAAAAACTTCAGCATCAACCCACACTTCATTTAGAGGCCCTGCGCTGATTACCGCTTGAGCAGGCGAAAGGTAACCACCCTCTCGAATATTCAGGCTAGCGATGACACCATCCGCAGGCGCTTTGATTTCGATGGTTTGTGAGGCTTTCCCTTTACGAGCAATGGATCGTATCTGCGCTTTATCTACACCTAAGGTGACCAAGCGTTCAGTAGAGCCCTTGACCAATCCTTTACGACCTGTTTTATAAGCACTCAATAACTCTTCTTGTGCCTTTACAAGTTCTGGCGAGTAAAGCGTGAACAGTACATCACCTTTATTCACTTTCTCGCCGACAGCGTTGATATAAAGCTTCTCAACCCAGCCAGCTGCTCTTACGTTGGTTTGCCACAATGTACTTTCATCGAACGCCACATAACCCACGGTTTCAATACGAGGAGACAGCGCTTCGAAGTTAACTTTGGCTGTTTTAACACCCAGATTATTTTCCACCGACGAATCAATGAACACGGTACCGGGCTCATCTTTAACGCCACTTGAGTCATCCGCGTAAACAGGGATTAAATCCATCCCCATAGGTGACTGACCCGGCTTGTCTCGCTGATAATTTGGGTCCATAGGCGCAACCCAATACAGAGGTTCATTGCTTTCGTCAGCTTTGGATTCCGCTTCTTTCATGCCTGCCATCGCTGACATGTTATGTGCTGAACCAATGACAAAGTGATTCACACTAAAACCCAATGCACCACCGACCAACAAAGCGATAGTCGCTACTTTTACTGTATTCATTGTCTATTCCTTTATTGATTGGCTGTTGTTTTGAGTTGCAGTTCATTAACTTGATAGTCAAAGCCACTGACCAGTGATGCCAGTTTGCTATTTACGATGTTGAGATCGGTGATTAAGCGTTGTTGTTCAAGCTGGAGTGCCAGTTCATCCGCTGTCGCTGCAATAACATCGTTAAACTGTGCGGTGTTGTTTTGATAACCTCTTTCCACCGCGCTGATTCGTGCCGCGGTTTGAGGAAGCAAGGACGTTTGATAGCGATCTAGTCGCTGGGTGAGATTCGCCTTATCCACCAATAACGCATTCACTTGCGCGTTCATTTGGGAAAGTAAGGTATCTTTTTGAGATTTAGCTGCCCCGACTTGGTACTGAGCCGCAGACAAGTTCTTGTCTTGTCGGTTCCCC
Source organism: Vibrio sp. QJM3NY_15 (assembly GCF_057785995.1). Lineage (NCBI taxonomy): Bacteria > Pseudomonadati > Pseudomonadota > Gammaproteobacteria > Vibrionales > Vibrionaceae > Vibrio > Vibrio sp. QJM3NY_15. The sequence goes on along the minus strand of NZ_CM173518.1, from coordinate 1,409,255 downwards.
GTAAACAGAGGGATATCGACTGTTAGATAAGCGCTGACAAGATCAGAAGCCGGTTCTCCAGCCATGTTGTTCGCTTGTCGATGGGCATACATTACTTCGACACCAAACTGAGGCGTATACGCCTGCTCGGCTAGCTCAACTTGAGTTTGATTGGATGAGATAGTCGCATCTGTGATCTTAACGAGCGGATGCTCCATCAACAGTTGATAATGCTTGGTTGAATCGCGGTTAGTCGCCAGCTTGCTCTCCAATAACGACCAATCAATTTGGTTAGTCGCATGAAGCCTCCCCTGAGGTTCTAGAGTCTGAGAGTTAATCGCTTGAGATCCTAACCAGTCAGAACCAAGCCACTCAGACAGTTGAGAGATTAAACGGCGTTGAACTTGTTGGTTGGCTTGCAGTTTCTCATCAAGTTTACTGACTTGAAGTTGAGCATTGAGTAAGTCTTGAGCCTCACTTTTACCAATCGAGTAATTGGTCTGCACATAGTTTTCTAGCTCAACCAATAAGCGTTGGTTCTCATTCATGATGCTTCCTGCAACTTGTTGGTAACCCAATTCAAGCCAAAGCTGCGTCATACTATTTGCGACGGTCAGTTCGCGAGCCTGCACTTGAAGAGCCAAACCATCCGCTTGCTGCCCCGCTTTTTTCTGCTGTAGATCCAGCGTATCGCCACGTTCAAATTGCTGCATCAGACCAACCGAAATATTGGTCATTGGGTCTTCATCAAACTGGAAGCTATCGACTGGCAGACCACCAAATCCGACTTTTAGTTTCGGATCCATCAAGGTTGCGCTGGCAATACCGGTTTCTCGCATCGCTTGTGACTGAGCAAAGTATTGCTTGCGGTTACCGTCTTGGCTTAAGGCTATCTCGATCAGTGTATTGAGTTGCTGTGACGAGCTTTGCTGAACGGTAGAAGCTAACTCAGTCGTCGCTAATGTAGTGCTTGAAAACAAGACAGCAGCGACCACTAAGCTCGTGTTCATTACAAACACAGAGGTTGTTGGTTTTATATTCACAATGAATGTCCATATCTAGCGTTAAATAACGCGTATAAAAGATTGGCGCATCAGATTTATGACTCTGATATCGCTATGTTTTTAGATATAGATTTATGCGGTGGGTGGGCGTAGCAAAGATTGAGCGCGTGCGACTTTCTGGCCAATAGTGACCGGCTGAAAACGAGCTAATGAAGAAGAAATTTGGTAGTTGGCTTGGATCGCCTGAATTGTGTGTGATGCTGTAGAACAAACAGAATAGCAACAGATATGAGCAGAATCCGAACCGCCACAACAGTTGTTGCCCATCACATGTTCACCGTGAGCATCCATTGATTCTTGATGCGAAGCCATCTTTTCATCAGCAGATAGCTCAACATAAATGACGTGTTCATCATGAACAGACGGATCGCTATTAGGAGTGCTTGCATGAACATGATCGTTCATATCGGAATCGCTAACGGTCACATGACAACCAGCAGCAAATTCATAAGCGGCATCAGGTTCGCTCGGCGAATCGACGTGCTGGCAGATAGATTTATTCGACATCATCTGCGTTGCCATGATATTGGCCATCATGGCTGAAGAGCTTGAGGCATAGCTAGACATCAACATCGCGATGATGCTGAAAACAGTAATCCAAGTTGTTCGGAGTGTGTTTGTCATAGCTAACCTTTAAATTTATACGGCAACTATAAAGGTTACCCTAAGGGTAAGGTCAACCCTGTTATCTATCATTTCAGTTTGTTCGGTCAAAGAATATTCAGCACCTTTCATTAAAGTGAGAGAAATCTTTGATTTCCCATTTTTTTCTTTAAAAATAAGTTAATTAGTTCGCTAAACCGTCATCTGTGTATTTTACTTAAATCAGAGTAATCGAGATTCACGGATGAGAAGATGACTAAAAAAAACAACGTCAAAGAAAGTACCAAAACCAAAACACCTCTACATTCTGACAGTACTGCAGATCAGAGAACCAAACGTAAGACTAAAAACAAGTTAAGACTGCACTCGAAACTTAAGGTCAATGTTCCACTCTCACAGTCTTTGATGTTGATCTTGCCCTCGTTAGCCAAGCACGTTTCCGCAAGCCCTCAAGAACACGATGTTCAAGACACGCCAAACGACGTCATAGATTCAGAAGAACAGCGTTCTCAGGAAGACATGAACTTTTTGGCTGAGGAACACCCAAAGAGTGACATCATAGAAAACATTGCTCCGTCAGACAAAGCTAAAGCTGAAAACGCTAATAGCGAGCACTCACAAAACAGTACGTTGACACCCTCTCACCACTTATCAAGCTTGTCTCACCCTCAAGTGCACTACGTCCCTGCGGTCTCCATCCCTACGATTTCATCCGGTCAAGTTCCACAACCAACAACACATACTCCGGTGACTCCTGATCTACCCGTCACCTTTTTACCTGAGGTTATCGCAGGGAAATATGGGGAACTACATGTCGATGCAAATGGTCATTACACATTCGTATTGAATCCACTTTCACCTCAATATGTTCTGTTGCACCAAAACCAACCTGGCACCGACCAGTTTATGTTGCATCTATCGAATGGCTCGCAATTGGTCGTTCAAATACCAGTAGCCGGAAAGCAAGATATCCCAACGATCTCTGGAGATTTACGCGGTGTAGTCATTGAAGATCACAATGTAGACTCTCATGGTCTGTTAAGTGCTAGCGGTAAAATCGATGTGGTGGACCCAGACCATGACCAAAGCTCTGTGACTGCTGAAACGATTACCGGACAATACGGTTCGCTTTCCATCGATGCCAACGGGAAATGGCATTACCAAGTCGATAACTCCCTATCAAATGTTCAAGCTTTAACGTCATTAACGAGCCTGCATGAATCATTCACGATTCATACAAAAGATGGGACTCCCCAAACCATTGAAATGACGATTGGCGGTAACGATGACAATGCGATTGTGTCTGGCGTCGATACTGGCTCAGTAACAGAAGATCAAACGACACAGGTTCACGGTCAACTAACGGTCACTGACTCAGATCTTGGGCAAGACCATTTTCAAGCATCACTACTGACAGGTCAATTTGGCACGTTAGTTCTATCAAAAGACGGTACGTGGACATACAATTTAGACAACGGGAACCCAGCCGTTCAAAAACTGGCCCACGGTTCTACTGCAACAGACATCATCACCGTTCATTCAGCCGACGGAACAGCACATCAAGTTACGGTAACGATTAATGGCACCAACGACCAAGCCGTTATTACTAGTAGTACTGCCGGTTCACCAAACTCATTTGCTGCGATTCCAACAAATCTAGGCTCTAACCACGTTACCGAAGATTTAAACACTACTGTTGTTGGTCAGTTAAACATCACTGATGTTGACTCAAATGAAGCGCACTTCTCTAACTCTGACATCAAAGGCGTGCTAGGAACTTTGCACCTCAAAGATGACGGTGGATGGCGATACGATCTCGACAATAAAAATCCAAACGTTCAGGCTCTAGGTAAAGGAAATTCAGCGACCGATACCATTACTATTCACTCAGCGGACGGCACTCCTCATCAAATAACAATTACGGTGAACGGCACTAATGACAAAGCAGTGATTGGTGGAACAAGCTCAGGAGCTGTCACCGAAGAGTCACAGTTACAAACCTCTGGAACACTCACCGTAACGGATATCGATACCGGCGAAGCGCACTTCTCAAACGCGGATATTACTGGTGCTCTTGGTACGCTGCATTTGACAGATGCTGGTGGCTGGACTTACGACCTAGATAATGCCAATCCAACCGTTCAAGCGTTAGGTAAAGGGGCAACAGCGACCGATACGATTACCGTTCAGTCGGCTGATGGCACGTCTCATCAGGTAACTATCACGATTAATGGCACTAACGACAAAGCAGTGATTGGAGGAACAAGCTCAGGAGCTGTCACCGAAGAGTCGCAGTTACAAACCTCTGGAACACTCACCGTTACTGATGTTGATACAGGTGAGGCGCACTTCTCTAATACCGATATCGTAGGCTCGTTTGGTACGCTTCATCTGACTGACTCAGGCAAATGGACGTACGACCTTGATAACTCTAATTCAACCGTTCAAGCGTTAAGTAAAGGGGCAACCGCTACCGATACGATTACCGTTCAGTCGGCTGATGGAACGCCTCATCAAATGACGATTACAGTAAACGGCACTAACGACAAAGCAGTGATTGGTGGAACAAGCTCAGGAGCTGTCACAGAAGAATCGCAGTTACAAACCTCTGGAACACTCACCGTAACCGATGTTGATACCGGCGAAGCACACTTCTCCAATACCGATATCGTAGGCTCGTTTGGTACGCTTCATCTGACTGACTCAGGCAAATGGACGTATGACCTTGATAACACTAATTCAACCGTTCAAGCGTTAAGTAAAGGGGCAACAGCTACCGATACCATTACCGTTCAGTCGGCTGATGGCACACCACATCAAGTGACTATCACGATTAATGGTACTAATGATAAAGCGGTGATCGGTGGTACGAATGTTGGCGCGGTAACGGAAGAATCACAATTGCACGCCAGTGGCACATTGACTGTCACTGATGTCGATACTGGCGAAGCGCACTTCTCGAATTCGGATATTGTAGGTGCTCTTGGTACCCTTCATCTGACTGACTCAGGTAAATGGACGTACGATCTCGATAACACCAATCCGAAAGTTCAAGCGCTAGGTAAAGGCGCGACGGCGACTGACACCATTACTGTACATTCTGCTGATGGCACGCCTCATCAAATAACAATTACGGTGAACGGCACCGACGATACCGCTGTAATCGGTGGCCAAGATACGGGTTCGGTCGATGAAGGTCACGGACATTACTCTGATATGTCACCTGACTACGGTAAAACCCAGTTAACATCCGAAGCGCTTTATGCAGATGGAAAACTGACGATTGCTGACCCTGATACTGGAGATAATGAATTTGACCCTAAAGGTGGCGGTTATGATTACCAAGGCCAATACGGACGAGTAAACTTACACCAAGATGGTACTTGGCATTACATGGTTGATATTGGCCACAACGGTTTTACTAACGGTACTTCAACGACATCTGTTGGCACAACCATTGACCAACTAGGTGATGGGCAGTCATTAACTGACACAATTACCGTTTATTCTAAAGACGGTACATCACACGATATTGTCGTGACAATTCATGGCGATAACGATAGACCGTACATCAGCTCTGAAGTGACACTTGCCACAGGTAAAGAAGATACGGCGCTTACTTTCACAAAAGCCGATTTGCTTGCCAATACTATCGACGTGGATACCAATGACGCCGGTAAGCTTTCCATTGCGAATCTGTTAGTCGATCATGGTTCTGTTGTTGATAACAAAGATGGGACATACACTTTTACACCAACCAATAACTATAACGGTCAGGTACACTTCAGCTATGACGTGACAGATGCGCATGGTGGAACAACTCATACCGGAGCGAGTACGACTCTTTCAGCAGTCAATGATGCCGCTGTCATTGCCGGTACCGATACAGGAGATGTCACGGAAGATAGCTTCAATGGAATGCAGTGGTTAATCACCAAGGGGCAACTAACCATAACGGATAGTGATGCGGGTGAAGACATATTCGACCCTGTGGTTCATGCTCAAAATTATTCTGGAATCGGTTACGACACAAAACTCGGTGGTCACGTCTTACTTTCACGAGATGGGACCTGGGAGTACCAACTTGATAACTTTTCTCCGGAAGTTCAAAAACTTGCTGCTGGTGAAACAGCGTTAGATACCGTAACCATACACAGTGTTGATGGCACAACTCATGAAATTCAGATCACGATTCACGGCACCAACGATGCGCCAGTGCTTGCGGTCACACAATCGACCCCAACAACGGGCACTCTGACCGAAACCGATATCGACACAAAAGATACCCATTCATTTTCGGTAGTCACTTCGACTGGTCAATTTGGTGACCTATCGGTTGATCCTACATCGGGATCCTATGTTTATACTCCCCACTCTTCTGTTGCAGGAATGACGTATAACACTGCGACCCATACCTACCATGGACTCGATGTATTCGAGGTCAAAGTGGCCGATAATCACGGTGGAGAAGATTCAAAGTTCATCACTTTCGATGCCAACGGTCAGGTGTCTGTAATTCCCGGACAGCAGCCAACGATCTCGGCGACCGTCCCAAAAACACCAACGATTACAACAGGGCAACCGACTCTTCCTTCCGGTACCAACACAGCGCCAACGAATGCGGTGACCTTAGATCTGGCAGCCTCGAGTGATAGTGGAGTATCGCAAACTGACAATCTAACCAAAGACAGTACACCAACAATCACCGGACACACGGATATCCCTTATTCACAAGTGACTATCTATGATGGTTCCACACCCATTGGACAAGCAGTATCTGATGGCTCGGGTCATTATAGTGTTGCAGTAAGCAATCTAGCGAATGGCGATCATAATCTATCCGCCAAAGCATTAGCGCCTTCTTCAACACTACCGGCAACATCGCCAGCCCTTTCAGTAAATGTTGATACTGACATCGCCCCACTGCAAGTTTCATTAACTCATGACACAGGAAGCAACTCGTCTGATTTGATCACTAACGATGGTTCATTGACTATCACTGGGCAAGAAGCAGGTGCAACCGTTGAGTATTCCACTGACAACGGACACACGTGGACATCGAGTTTTACGCCACAACAAGGTGCAAACACGGTCAGCGTGAGACAGACCGACCCTGCGGGGAATGTGTCTTCTCCGACATCGCTGACATTCACATATGATGACCAAATCGCTGCGCCTGCTATTGATTTGAACTCGTCTACTGACTCAGGTATTTCTGCCACAGACGATCTCACGAATGTTCACACTCCGATAATCACTGGCAGCGCTGAAGCAAACTCATCTATTTCGATCACTGATGAAACCGGTAAAATGGTGGCAACAGGAACAGCAAATAGCAGTGGTGTTTATCAACTCACCACGTCGAATATTGCCGAGGGTAGTCATACTTTCACGGTCACATCGACCGATGTAGCAGGTAACCAAAGCAGCGCTTCATTACCGATTGAAGTAGACTACACAGCGCCGACAGTTTCAAACGTTAACCTAACCTCAGTTACAAACCATCAGCCTACTTTCAATGGTACCGTTTCTTTAGATACAACAAGCGTTGATATCGTAATCAAAAGTGGAGGTACCGTCGTTGAAACCTTACATGCGACACTCGACGGCCACGGCGGATATACTGTTGACGCAACTAATCTGCCAGACAACCATTACGTCGCTTTTATTCAAGCCACAGACAAAGCTGGCAACACCACCGCTTCGAGTTATGCAGGCACCTTTGATCGCTTCTCCGTTGATACCCATGCATCCGCACCGACTATCAGCTTTGAGAATACTGGCGCAGATAACATTTACAACGCAGCAGAAGTCGCTTCCGGCGCCGCCAATACCATAACAAGTACCATTCATTTGCCGCCTGACGCGCAACCAAAAGATACATTGACGATTAACGGGCAATCCCACCTTATTACCGATGCTGAATTTTTGGCGAAATCCGTCAATATAGAAGTGGCACCTGGCGCCTCAATTACAGCCAGTATTACCGACACAAACGGCAATACGTCAACAGTGACAAACGCAACTGCACCAAGTTCTGACACTGCTGTCTCGCCACTGCAAGTTTCATTAACTCATGACACAGGAACCAACTCGTCTGATTTGATCACTAACGATGGTTCATTGACTATCACTGGGCAAGAAGCAGGTGCAACCGTTGAGTATTCCACTGACAACGGACACACGTGGACATCGAGTTTTACGCCACAACAAGGTGCAAACACGGTCAGCGTGAGACAGACCGACCCTGCGGGGAATGTTTCCTCTCCAACATCGTTGACATTCAATTATGACAATCAAATCGCTGCGCCTGCTATTGATTTGAAATCGTCTACTGACTCAGGTATTTCTACAACAGACGATCTCACGAATGTTCACACTCCGATAATCACTGGCAGCGCTGAAGCAAACTCATCTATTTCGATCACTGATGAAACCGGTAAAATGGTGGCAACAGGAACAGCAAATAGCAGTGGTGTTTATCAACTCACCACGTCGAATATTGCCGAGGGTAGTCATACTTTCACGGTCACATCGACCGATGTAGCAGGTAACCAAAGCAGCGCTTCATTACCGATTGAAGTAGACTACACAGCGCCGACAGTTTCAAACGTTAACCTAACCTCAGTTACAAACCATCAGCCTACTTTCAATGGTACCGTTTCTTTAGATACAACAAGCGTTGATATCGTAATCAAAAGTGGAGGTACCGTCGTTGAAACCTTACATGCGACACTCGACGGCCACGGCGGATATACTGTTGACGCAACTAATCTGCCAGACAACCATTACGTCGCTTTTATTCAAGCCACAGACAAAGCTGGCAACACCACCGCTTCGAGTTATGCAGGCACCTTTGATCGCTTCTCCGTTGATACCCATGCATCCGCACCGACTATCAGCTTTGAGAATACTGGCGCAGATAACATTTACAACGCAGCAGAAGTCGCTTCCGGCGCCGCCAATACCATAACAAGTACCATTCATTTGCCGCCTGACGCGCAACCAAAAGATACATTGACGATTAACGGGCAATCCCACCTTATTACCGATGCTGAATTTTTGGCGAAATCCGTCAATATAGAAGTGGCACCTGGCGCCTCAATTACAGCCAGTATTACCGACACAAACGGCAATACGTCAACAGTGACAAACGCAACTGCACCAAGTTCTGACACTGCTGTCTCGCCACTGCAAGTTTCATTAACTCATGACACAGGAACCAACTCGTCTGATTTGATCACTAACGATGGTTCATTGACTATCACTGGGCAAGAAGCAGGTGCAACCGTTGAGTATTCCACTGACAACGGACACACGTGGACATCGAGTTTTACGCCACAACAAGGTGCAAACACGGTCAGCGTGAGACAGACCGACCCTGCGGGGAATGTGTCTTCTCCGACATCGCTGACATTCACATATGATGACCAAATCGCTGCGCCTGCTATTGATTTGAACTCGTCTACTGACTCAGGTATTTCTGCCACAGACGATCTCACGAATGTTCACACTCCGATAATCACTGGCAGCGCTGAAGCAAACTCATCTATTTCGATCACTGATGAAACCGGTAAAATGGTGGCAACAGGAACAGCAAATAGCAGTGGTGTTTATCAACTCACCACGTCGAATATTGCCGAGGGTAGCCATACTTTCACGGTCACATCGACCGATGTAGCGGGTAACCAAAACAGCGCTTCATTGCCGATTGAAGTAGACTACACAGCACCGACAATTTCGAACGTTAACCTATCCTCAGTTGCAACCCATCAGCCTACTTTCAGTGGTACCGTTTCTCTGGATACCACAAGCGTTGATATCGTAATCAAAAGCGGAAGTACCATCGTTGAAACCTTACATGCGACACTCGACGGCAACGGTGGATATAGTGTTGATGCAACTAATCTGCCAGACAACCATTACGTCGCTTATATTCAAGCCACTGACAAAGCAGGCAACACCACCGCTTCGGGTTATGCAGGCACCTTTGATCGCTTCTCCGTTGATACCCACGCATCCGCACCGACTATCAGCTTTGAGAGTACTGGCGCAGATAACATTTACAACGCAGCGGAAGTCGCTTCCGGCGCCGCCAATACCATAACAAGTACCATTCATTTGCCGCCTGACGCACAGCCAAAAGATACATTGACGATTAACGGGCAATCCCACCTTATTACCGACGCTGAATTTTTGGCGAAATCTGTCAATGTAGAAGTAGCCCCTGGAGCATCAATTGCAGCCAGTATTACCGATAAAAACGGCAATACATCAATAGTGACAAACTCTATCGCACCAAGCGCTGACAAAAACGTAGCACCACTACAAGTTTCATTAACTCATGACACGGGAAGCAATACGTCAGATTTAGTCACTAGCGATGGTGCGCTGACAATTAGCGGACAAGAGGCAGGAGCAACCGTTGAATATTCGACGGACAACGGACACACGTGGACATCGAGTTTTACGCCACAACAAGGTTCTAACACCGTCAGTGTGAGACAGACCGACCCTGCGGGGAATGTGTCGGCCGATACTTTAGTGACTTTCACCCTCGACAACACAGCTAGCGCTCCAACTGTCTCATTGCACAATGACACTGGGCGACACCTCATCAATACTCCAGACTTAATTACTAAAGACTCTCAGCTTTCAATTCAAACAGAGGCCGGCGCAAAAGTAGAGTACTCAAATGACGGCGGACACACTTGGACGACTGCATTTAATCCAATAGAAGGTGTCAATGACTTACAGGTAAGACAAACTGACATCGCGGGTAACGTCTCTCCAGCGACGCACTTTAGTTTCACCTTAGATACAACTCCCGGCACAGTCACAGTGAATCCAATATCACAAGACAATGCGTTAAATGCAGCTGAAAACAACCAACCATTGGTGATCACCGGCACGACATCTAACATTGCGCCTGGAGATGTCGTTTATGTCATCGTCGGTAATAATCATTTTTATGATGCAACCGTAAAATCAGATGGCACATGGTCACTGACCCTAAGTGCATCTGAACACCAAAACATAATGGCGACCGATCGCGACTACCCAATACAAGTAGGTGCCGTTGACACAGCAGGCAATTCAACCCCTCGTATCTTCACCCATTTGTTAATTGATACCGATGCACCATTACCTAGCATTACAGTCAACTCAGTAACTTCAGATGATATCATCAACAAGATTGAAGCGGGTGGCGATATAGATATCACCGGTCATGTCAGTGGTGATTTCAACACTGGCGATACGGTGTCGCTTACCATTAATGGACAGGCTATCCCCGGTTATACCGCTCAAGTACAAGCCAACGGTAATTACTTAGTAACGGTTCCAAGTAAGGTGTTACTCTCTCATAATATTCATTCAAACTCCGCACAAGTGCACAGTATCGAAGCGACTATCTCGACTCATGATGCTGTAGGAAATACAGGCAGTGCATCTTCAGGTGTAAGACCATTCACCTATGACATTCGTGTTGATGCTCCACAAATCTCTCTCACTCACGATACCGGAAATGCACAAGACCATATAACTAGTGACGGAGCCTTAACGGTTGCTGGGCAAGAGACAGGTGCAACTATTGAATACTCCGTTGACGGTGGGCATACATGGAGCAATACGTTTACACCACAAACAGGAAGTAACACCGTTGAGGTTAGACAAACCGATACCGCGGGTAACATATCCACAAGCAGTTCTTTAACTTTTACTTTAGATAACACTGCTACTGCGCCAAGCGTCTCTCTAACCTCAGATTCAGGTGGCTCTTCTTCAGATAAAATTACGAATGTTGGAGACCTGAGTGTCGGAGGAATAGAACAAGGTGCTACGGTCGAATATTCTATCGACAACGGTGTGCATTGGAGCACTCAATTTACTCCGGCTGAAGGACAAAACAATGTTCAAGTGAGACAGACAGATGTCGCGGGCAACGTCTCTCCTTCAACTTCATTGAGCTATACGTTAGATACTCAAATTGATATTCGAGTCAATTCAGCTCAAGTTGATCAGCATGGTCAAGGGATGATGGTACAAGTGTACTTGCCTAAAGATTCAGAAGTAACGCTTCTCGAAATTACCAGTGACGGCGGTGGCGCGCCTCTTCTTGTTGACCTGAAAACGGTGCAGAGACAAGGGACGGGTACAAGCGTTAGCCACCCTGACCATCAGTATCAAGAGTTTGTTGGTATCGACTTATCTTCGCTACCCGATGGAAACTTGAGTATTCGCGTAGCAGGTACAGATACTGCAGGTAATACCGTCACAGCTCAATCATCAGCTAGTTCGAACTATGTATTAGACACAACTGCTAGTGCGAGTGACGACAGCAACACGGCAATCGAAGATTCTACAATTCCAGTATCCGGTAACCTACTGAGTAACGACGCCGATGCCGCTACTGTCACGACAACTGGCGACATTCAAGGCACTTACGGACTATTCCATTTAAACAAAGACGGCAGCTATACCTACACGCTGGATAACCAACTGAGTACGATTCAGCAACTTAATTCTACATCAACGCCTCTAGTGGACAGCATCACTTATACAGCAAGCGATAGCCACGGAAACCTTGCAACCGCTCACCTTGCCATATCCATTCAAGGCACTGATGACAACCATCCACCTGCGGTGACAGGGCAAACCCTATCTACAAATGAAGACACCACCAAAACATTTACGACAAGTGAATTTGGTTACAGTGATCAGGATGGCGACGCATTGCAGTTCGTGACTATTAGCAGCATACCAAGTCATGGATTATTACTTTTAAACGGGAAAGCCGTAATCGCCAACCAACAAATCAGCAAGGCTGAATTAGACGCTGGCCATTTAACCTTCACGCCAATCAACAATGAAAATGGGGCCAACTATGCGCAATTTACGTTTACTGCGAATGACGGTCATCAAAACTCGGCAAGTGCAACGATGATATTGAACGTCAATGCAGTGAATGATACACCTATCGTTGGCTCGAGTTTCATTAGCTCTTTAGAAGATAAACCTCATGCGTTCACCAATGCAGACTTTAAATATTCCGATATTGATGGGGATGCGTTAAACCATATCACGATTACCAATGTCGCCCATGGCGTGTTAACGATGAATGGCACCACGGTGAATGTTGGCGATGACGTCAGTGCATCCGATATTTCATCACTCATCTTCACCCCAACTCACAACTATTTTAGTTCTAATATCAACGGGCTGGGTGCGGTGCAATTTACAGCAAACGATGGTCATATAGATTCAAAAGAAGGCTCTATATTCATTAATATTGCTGATGTTGCTGACCCTGCAACATTCGGTGGAGACTCCACAGGGGCGGCCCAAGAAGACACAACACTTCAAGCGTCAGGTACGTTGACAGCGAGTGACCCTGATGGAACAGTTGGGTTTATCGCGGTTCAAGGCGGTGTGGGAATAGTAGGAAGTAAAGGTTATGGCCATGCGCACATTGATAGCAATGGCCACTGGACTTACGACCTTTACAATAAACATCCTATCGTTCAACAGCTCGGTCAAGGGCAAACCGATACTGAAACCATCACAATTCAGTCTGCAGATGGAACGCAGCACGATATCGTGATCACCATTACCGGAACCAACGACTTACCGACAGTATCGGAAAAGCCGCAAGCGGGTCATATTATAGGCCAACACTCAGTCGATGAAGATTCGAACCTAAACCCTGCAGGCCAGTTAATAATCAACGACGTAGATGGAGACACAACCAGCGTTGCACTAGATCCAACACATAGTGCCGCCTATGGCCATGTTGTCTTTGATGCGCATAGCGGCACTTGGGTGTATCACTTAGATAACAGTAACCCTACTGTTAATGCCCTCAATGATAATGACACGTTGCAAGACAAGTTTACCTTGCTTGTGGATGATGGCCATGGCCAAAAAGTACCGCAAGAAATTACGATGACCATTAATGGTCATACCGACCCTGTACCCTACGCCCCACCAACAATCAGTGTCACGGTCGATACAAGAAATGCTCACCATGTTACTGCTGGTATTACCCCAAGCACCCTACAAGCTTACGCACATTCTATAAGGGCACATGCAACGACAGTTAGCGGTAGCCATGAGATAAAAGGTCATGGTCATAACGACATCATCATCGTAAGTGGACGACTTCATGAGGAGGCTGAACTAGAGGGTGGAAATGACATTTTATTCCTAGGAGGAAGACTGACTGATAAGGAAATAGAAGGTGGACATGGTAGCGATACCCTCATTTTAGGTGCTTACAATCGCAATAATGCCCCACGCTTACATGACCATGGTGAGAAAATCAGTGATGGGCGCGAAGAGATGGAGCTGGAAAGCATCGAAAACGTCATTCTTGGTGACGGTACGGTGCTAAAAGGTCATTTGCCATCAAACTTCCCTCTAGTCACTCACGACCACTATGAAGTACCAGTTAATATTCAAGCGCACTTATCTTCAGGTGATGAGTCTGTTTCCAGTATTCGACTCACCCACTTGCAACAAGGGCTAACACTACAAAGTAATGGGCATAACATAAATGCTAGCCATGACGGCAGTTACACAGTACCGGCCAATGGTCACCTTGTGGTAGTGTCAGATCGTCCAATGAACAATGGACATCATTACTTCGAGACAGAAGTAACAACGCACAACTCAGTCACGGGCGTCACCGCAGTGACCACTGAAGACTTACAAGGGCATATTCAAAGCCATGTAAACCCACCGCCTCCTCCACCGCCGCCAGTTCAGCACGATGAACCAGATTCACCTCTAACGTTTGAGGCTTCTGTCACCATCGTAGATGACAGCAGTACTCAAAATGAGCAACAACATGTTGGTGCCACTGATTCTCAGCATCACGATGTCAGCCATCATGGTGCAGCCGCTTATCTGGATGCATTGGGCATTAAACCCGATGCGACAACGACAACGGTTCACGATCAACCTGCGGACATGGACATCGTACTTGCACAAGTTGACCATCAAGATGCAACAACACATGACCAAGCACACTTGGATATGTCAGATGCGCTTGAGCACCATGACGCGAACGTCAACCACAATCAAGATGATGAACACCATCATCACAACGACATAGACGGGCTGCCGGATATTGATCCAAATAGTTAACCGATAACGGTACTAAACAGAAGGGAGCACATGATGTGCTCCCTTTTTATGCTTTGCTGTTGTTATTCGTTTACTTTCAACCAGTCTCTATTATGGTTAACGCTCACCAAACGCGACACTGACATTGGTATAAATCGGCTTCCAAAGATATTGGAATACGGACTTCTCGCCAGTGGTAATGTCGACTTCTCCTGTCATGCCAGGCAAAATTGCGAATGTTTCCGGGTTATCTCTAAAGTAAGGTTTGTCGACCGAGACTACGACCTCGTAGAAGATTTCGCCTCGCTCATTCTTACTGGTTGTCGGAGAGATGCTCTCAACCATGCCTTTCAATGCGCCAAAGCGACTGTAGTCGAACGCATCAATCTTGATACGCGTTGGTTGCCCTACGCTCACAAAACCAATATCTCTTGGAGACAAACGAGCCTTAAAGTCGGCCTTACCACCGATAGGAACAATTTCTACCACGGTTCCACCAGGCTGAATTACGCCACCATTTTTGGTACTTGGCAGGCTTTGAACTAACCCTTGGAGCGGAGACACCAGTAGTGTGTTGATTAACTTAGCTTGGCTTGAACGAACTCTGGCATTCAGAGCCGATAGATCAGACACGGCTTTAGAGCGATCATCACTGACTTTCACTTTTGCTTCCGCGAGTAGTTGCTCAATTTTTTGTTCAACCCCATCGGCTTGCTTAATCAGGACCGCTTTTTTACCACGAGCCTCTTCGATTTTTTGTTCAATGCTTGCCAGTTTCTGGCGCATTTCCAAGACTCTAAGGCGTGAAATATTGCCAGACTTGTAACCTTTCTCGAGGATGTTCAGTTCTTGCTTGGTGGCCGACAGTTCTTTCTCATAACTTGGCAGCGATTTCTCTAAACTTCGAAGCTGTTCTGCAATTTGTTCACTGTCTTTTTCAAGCACGATGCGTTTTTGGTAATAAAGCCCTTTCTGAGCGTTTAACTGCGCTTTTTGTTGGCTAACAATCTCTGGAAACTCCACTTCATACTCTACAAAGTCAGGCTCACGGTTATCTAACAAAGCGTTCATACGTTCAATACTAGTCAGCAACGTGACCTGTTGAGACTTTAACTCTTCCAAAGCGGTCTGTTGGAAAGTGGCATCAAACTCAACTAAAGGCTGGCCTTTCTCTACCAGTTGCCCTTCTTTCACCAGGATCCGTTTAAGCTTGCCACCGATATCACTCTGAAGAACCTGCTTCTCTCCTTCAGGGATGACGGCACCTTTGGCCTTGGCTATTTCATCAACTTGAGTCACCACAGACCAAGTCGCAAAAGCAACCACACACAACGCAACCGACCAAGTTGCCATCATTAATGAACGTGCCGTATTTTTTGATTCAACTAACTCGCCATAGCGCATGTTCTGACCAACTGATTTATTATCCATTTACGGCCTCCTGCTCACTTTGAGCTTCTTTTGGTTCCAATGGCCCGGCATACACAACGGTACCTTCATTTAACACAACCACTTTGTCTGCCAACTTAATTAAATCAGGATCATGAGAGGAGAATACGACAGTGGCATTCCCTCTTTTAGACAACAGAAATTCACCGAATATACGCTTGGCTCTTGGATGATAGTCGGGAACGGGGTTATCTAAAAGATACAAGTGATAGTCGTAAACCAGAGCTTTCGCATCTATCAATATTTGAGCCACACTGCCTGACAACATATCAAAGAGACTATCGGGTTCAATACGACTAATTGGTGTATCTAAACCCTCGGCTAAGGAGCTAAACCAACTCCCGCCACCTACGGCTTCTATCGCACTCAGCATTTTTTGTTCCGAGACACTATGCCCATCATTAAGCCATTCGCGGATGCTCAATGTCAGTAAATCGGGATAAGCCGCTCGGATGAAACACCAGTGACGATACAATTGAGGATCGTATTGCACCAAGTTGACGCCTTCGACTTCAACCATGCCATTCTGGATCAGTTGCAGCCCTGAAAGGACTTCCAACATGGCTGACTTACCACTCCCTGATGGCCCAGTTATCGCGACAATTTCACCAGCTTCAATATCAAAACTGATGCCACTGAGTGCAGGTCGAGTTTGTTTCGGGTAACGCAGCGTAACTTGCTCTAGTTTCAAGCTTGGGGCATACGAAGGTAATGGATGGTGCTGATAACTGAACTCTCGCTCCGATGGCTGAGACAATAAGCGATTCACCTGCAATTTTGATTGGTTAAAGCTGTTAAAACGTAGCGCGCTATTTGCCAACATTTGCGCAGGCCCTGTCACCTTAGAAATCAACATCATCGATGCGATTAAGCCACCCGGAGTCATCACTTCTTCAAAGATAAGCCCGATACCCAACCCCATAATGGCCAGCGTTGAACCCACGCCAATGAAGTAGTAAATCGAGGTATAACGGCTTTGCAGAACCGACTGAGAAAACGAAACTTTTGATGCTAAGAAGTTAGCTTTCTCGAAACGCTGTAACCAGTAACTCGCAATACCTGAGCTTCGAATAAACGCCAATTTAGAGGACAATTCGTTTGCCATATTCTGGCGGTTTGTTCCCGCGACCGTCGATTGCATTGAACGCTTGCTGCTAGAGCGAATCGAGCGTTTGGCCAAAATGTAATACAGAGCCAAAGAGCACAGTGGAACCAAGACTAACCAACCGCCCAACACTCCTATTGCGATCACAAACAAAAGAATGAACGGCAAGTCAAACAAAGCATTCCCTAGCGGGCCCGATAAAATACCGGATATCCGCTCAGACAAAAGCAATTGATTTTGCTGACTTGAAGAAGCCGTTTGCTGGTTTTGAGAATAGCTATTACGTAATAGTTTCTGAACAACAGACTGTGAGATTTCACGGCTGACACGGTTCGAAACTGTCGCAAATACACGGCTACGTAACGTTCGCAACCAACCCATCATGATAAACAACAAACCCGCGCCAATTGCGATACCTTGCAGTTCATGTCCTGCATCTCCACCGATCACATGATCATAGATAGACATGGTGATGAAAGGTACGGCGAGTGCAAATAGATTGGTAATGAAACTGACAAGTAATAGCTTAGGGATGATTGGTCTGAAAGCATGTAGCCGTTCACCAACCCAATCTGTAGAGGTTTTCTCGACTGGACTGCCGTCGATAACAATACAAAACTGAGGGCTCGATACCAACGCATCTTCCCCTTCAACGGGCTCGAAACCTCCTGATTCTACATGGCCGAGCGTGATATCGTCTTCACCAGATACGGCTAAAATCAGTTGATGGTCACCGACGTCTTTAACATCCGGAACAAGTCGGTACGGCAAAGATAACCGGTCAAACAAAGCAAAGATATCATCGATAGAATCGACACCATTCTCTTCAACCCATTGGCGAGCAAACAGCTGAATATTGGCATTCACTTCTAGCTGCTTAAGAACGGACAAACACAACGTTTCTAAATGATTCATGCTGCTTCCCCCGCTTCCAATGATTTATTAACCGTGACGACTTGGGTTGCGAGTTCACGTAACTTAGGATAGTGCGTCACCACAATAATGGTGCGCCCCTGTTCAACATCATGTTTAAGCACGGAAATCAAATTCGCCAACGCTTCAAGGTCAAGCGACGCATCTGGTCTTTCCAACATAACAATCGGCTTATCACTGGCGAGTTGAGCGGCGATGTTGAGCATTTTGATATTGCCCATACACAATAATGAAGCACTTGTATGGCCGATCTGAGTTTCTAATCCCTCAGGCAGCCTTGTGATCTCTTTAGTCAAACCAAGGCGTCTAGCGTAGTCATTGGCTTTGTCTGTTTGATCCGGATTAAAACCGCATAGGTTATCTAATATCGTCCCCGATACGAGCTGCGCTTTTACACCGCAATAGCCAGTCAATGAACGGAGTGACTCTCCGCTCGCGGGTTCACCATTGATCTTTATATCCCCAGCGATGAGCTCATCAACACCAGCAATGGATGACAACATATGGCTGCTAAGATGACGGTCTTCACTGTCGAGTAGAATAAGCTCACCTTTTCCCGTTGTTAAACTGACTTGGTAAACTGAGCCGTATCGTTCGATAGACGTATTTTGCAGTTCTAACGTCTTAAATGCTTCATGCTTAATGCCTTGTTGAACAGCACTATCTAAATCCCCCAGCTTTTCAATGGCTTGATTGGCAGTGTGTATAGAGTTGAGCTTGATTCTGACTCCAACTAGCGCGCTCAGCGGAGCAACGGCTCTGCCCGAAAGAATGGAACACGCTGCCAAACCACCGGTTGTAAGCTCCCCATCGAGTACCCACAAGCTACCCGTAATGACCAATAAAACAGATGTGGCTAACGCGGCAAGTTGAATACACTCTTGGGCGAATGCATTTTGCTCTTCTTCTTTGGCTTTCGATTGGGAACGATAATGATTGAGTGACTTAAATTGGCTGAAGATACGGGATTCGATCGCCTGACGTTTAATCCCTTGGATCGTTTGGCTCATCAAGATAAGAAAAGCTTTTCTTTGCTGTTCATAAACCGAAGCCTGCTTACTCAGCACTTTGACCTTTCGTGACGACACCCAAACAATGCAAAGAGTGAACAACCAAACCGCGACAGGTATCGCGACTAATTCACCGCCGATGTACGCGACCAAGCCCAAAAAGATAAGTGCGAATGGTAAATCGATGAACCCAGCAATCACACCACCGGAATACCAATCTTTTACTTTAGAAACCGAACCTAACCCTTCTTCGACGCCACCCACACCAACCTGACGAATTTGACGGGAAGACGCCGTCGTCACTTTTGAGGCTAACGTTTGATAGGTTGTTTTTTCGGTATTGCTCGCTGCTGCTGAAAGCAGCCAAGTACGGACAAATCGAATCAAAGCTTCCATTGCAACCGCCAATGAAGCGCCCGCTAATAGCAGTGTTGCCGTGCCATAACTTTGATTGGGAAGAATACGATCGTAGATTTGGAGAACCGTTAATGGAACGGCTAATGACAAGAGGTTAATAAGTAAAGACGGTAGTAAGACTTTCCTTACTACCTCTTTGTTTTTTACTGAAGTTACAGGCATACACAATCCTTATCCATGCTTATGAGATAAGGTTGGTACACACCTTCAGGTTATGCAAGCTAACAAGCTGATTTACCGTGTTTTTCACTATAAACATGACTCAGGTTTACGCCACGTAACTAAGTTCATGCCATAGAGCCCTCAAATAGACGAGGGCTCGGTTAGAACACAAGAAAAACAAGGTTCATTTAAACCGCTTCTTGTTACCTGAACAGCCCAATCATTTTGGATGTTAGACAACAAATGTTAGACAACAGATGTTTGATAACGATACTGGTTAGTTATTGTTGTCGTAATCTAGGACCGCTTGCTTCAAGCTCTTTATGTTTGAATCGCACAGATATTGTCTTAGTGATTCAAACTTCTCTGCTGGCCACTCGTAGATTTTCATTGAGATGAGCTCATCAATAACAGACTCATCAAAGCGGTATTTAACAACTTTAGCTGGAGAACCGCCGACAATGCTGTAAGGCTCAACGTCTTTTGTAACGACGCTGTTCGCCGCCACTACTGCGCCTTCGCCAATGGTCACGCCCGGCATGATCATCGCTCGCATACCTAGCCAAACACCATCTTTGATATGAGTATCACCTTTACCTATGTAAGCTTCTTCGATGACATCCATAAATGGATACAAAGAGAACCAGTCGACTCGGTGGGTATGGTTACCGCCCATCAGAATCACCACTTCAGCCCCGATACAAACATAGTCACCGATGTACAGTTCATCGATTTCCCAGCGAGGTTCCCACTGACGACTGACTTCATCACCATGCAGATAACGGACAACTGAACCTTCAAAGCCGTTGTCCCAGCAATCGCTGTAGTAACTGTGTTGACCTTTGATATGAATATTGGGGTTGCTGACTACTTCATGCAGCAATTCGAATTTAGACCAATGCTTGTTTTGCATTTTTACCTCTGATTAATCTTTATTAGTTAAATATCAATATATTCGACAATACAGATTCAACGTGCACAGCTTCGCTGACGTGGTAGCACTGGGTGCCCTAATACATCAATAGTGTAGTCACAGTTGAAATGATCGTAATGTCGCAGAAACTAAAGAGACGTCAGTGGATTCGAGGTTGCTTTAAGAGGGGAAGTAATTTCACAGTAGACTCGGTTTGTTAACGATAACTCGGTTAAAAAATTTACGGGCGCATTATACCTGTTTATGCGCACCAAATTGACAGAGGAATGTGATTAATAAGGTTTCAAATATCGCTTTGTAGAATACAAGCTTGAGTCTGTGATTAACACCGACTCAAACTTAGACTCGCTTATAAATTTAGGCTTACTCTTGGAGCTAGGCTCAACGACTACATACGAGCAAGCTGTGCTTTTCTGTCTTTATTGACGACACAGAAGTTGCCACGTTTAGTTCGGCATTTTGAACATCTTTCGCACTCAACAGGGCTTCGGCCCCCTTCTTTCCAACGCTTAACCAAATGTGGTTCAGAAAGCAGCGGTCTTGAAAGCGCGAAATATTGAATGCCCGTGTTATTTGCGATGGCTTCAATGGCATCGAAATCCGTCAATCCACCCACAGTGATCACCGGAATATTTACGTCTTGGCTGATAGCATGACCATATTCGTGAAAATAACCTTCAGCTTGAATGGTGAATCCATCGTGAGATTCGCCAATCATGGTGTCGGCTTTGCCATGGATGTTGCCTGACACCACGATGCCATCAACACCCACTTCTTCTAACTTTTTGCACACGAGACGTGTTTCATCGAAGGTAACACCACCTTCAAAGAATTCAGAGGCCGTGAGCTTAACTAAAATTGGGAAGTCGTCGCCCACCAACTTACGTGTCGCAGTATAGATCTCTAACAGAAACCTCATGCGATTCTCTAGACTACCGCCGTATTCATCTTCACGTTGGTTGTAATAAGGGCTTAGAAATTGGTTAATCAGATAAGTGTGAGCAGCATGAATCTCAACACCATCAAAGCCTGATTTTTGTGCTCTCAATGACGCTTGAGCAAAGGCATCAACAATGTAATCAATTTCGTCTTTGGTCATCGCTTTACCCAGTGTTTGAGTCCCTTTTTCAGGAACTTCACTTGGTGCAAAGATCACTCGTTCGCCAAGATCATGCGTGGTCTTTGTGCCACCGTATGCCAATTGCATGACGATTTTAGAGTCGTTGTCATGAACCAATTGAGTGAGCTTTTGATACTCTTCGATAAACGAGTCGTTATACATGCCCATCATGCCTGCATTAGGCTTCTCTTCTTCGACGATGTTGGCATAGCCCGTCACGATCAGGCCGACTTCACCTTGAGCTAACTCTTCATAGATAGCGTAAAGCTTGTCTGTCATATGGCCATCTTCTGTTGCCATATTTTCCCACGTCGCGCTTCGCATAAAGCGGTTCTTCAATGTCATGGTGCCGATGCGGGTTTCTGTAAACAAAGTGCTCAAGTCTTATCCTCATTAAATCTTTTATTATGTTTGCCCATTTTAAAAGACAAAAGAGAACCACTTCTTTTTCACAAAGTGACTCTCTTTTGTCCATTACTGAATGGGCGTTGATTTATGCGGATAGTACAGAGAATAAGACAAGGAAAACTTAATCTAGATTAAGGTAGGGTCACACTAGTATAAGAAAAAGCCGTTCATTATCAGTGAACGGCTTTATGAATCATCTAACTGCTTTATCAGCCAGCGAATAAGGAGGCGTTCTAACCGTATGTCACCGTCGGATCCACACACTGGTAAACTTGACCAATGCTCGCGCTGTTGGCTAGCAAGGTTTCGATAAGACGCGCCACTTCTTGTTGGTATATCACGCCATGCACTTCGACTTGTTGTGATAATTCTCCGTTACCTGTGGTTTTACCATCCAACAAGCCACCCGGTCGCAAGATTGTGTAATCTAAAGTACTGGACGTTAGCCAAGATTCGGCCAGTGTTTTTTCACGAACCGCAGCACCAAACCCTCTCTTCGAGCGTTCAGATAGGTACTGCCACGAATCACCGCAACCTAATGATGTCACCAACAAAAATCGAGCAATACCGTTTTGCTCCAACGCATTAATAAGATAACGATGACCAATGTAGTCAACCGGTACTTCAGCGGTAAAGCTACCCATGCTGGAGACCACGAGTGCAGATTTCGGCAACTCAGCCACAGTGCGCTCTACTTGTTCTTGGATTGTTGCATCACAACGCAGTGTTTTAATACCCAGCTCTTGCAAGCGAGCATTTTTGTCTGGATTTCTCGCGACCGCCACGACGTCATGACCTTGTAGATGGAAGTGCTCAACGATTGCCGCACCTAAACCACTTCCCGCTCCCCATACAACAACTGTACTCATAAACACCTCAAAATAATCATGTACTTGCTGATTCTAGCCGGACAATCTAATCGGTTCTTTCATCAAGATCAATAAATGCGAATAAGTCTCACTATTAAAGTCAATATTTATAACAACCCATCAAGGACTTAGTGTCGGTGGTTATGAAAAAAAACGAGTTGCGCCTTCAATAACAACTAAATCTTCGCTCTATCTATGCTGATATGAAAACAGACCGCCAATCATCGGCGGTCTGTTTTGTTTTCGATACAGGCTGTTTGAGATGCTATTCGCTACAGAAACGATTTATTGAAGCAAGCTTAACGAGCAACAGTTACAAAGCGTTGATCAGTAGAAGACCGACACCAATACGTTCACTGCTGTAGCTGTAATCAAGCTATCTCGATAGCCTTAGTCTTCTTTTTTATTTAAGTAAGCGACCTCGAAAGCGAAGTCGACAGCTTGCTGAGTAATTTGGTCAATATTCTTATCCAACATGGCTACGGTAATCTCAGATTTTTCATTCTCTAGAACACCGTTGTCATTCACGACAAAGATACGGCGGCCAATCAGCTCAGCAGACTCATGATCTTTCAGATCAACACTCGCTAGCATGCGAATCGAGCGATCTCGCGTACCCGCTGCGTATTTAACAGCACCAATCACAGTGCCCACTGGAATAAACTCGGTCACTCGCATGTCTTCTGGAATGTCATCAATGCCATACAGCATCACGCTAATATCGAGCACCTTATTGTCCAAAATTACGTTCGAGTAACCTTGTAATTTATGTGCCAGCTTTTCATCCATTTTTTTGACAAGTTCAGCTTTGAATTGCGTTTGTACCTCTTTCGATACTCGGTTATCTATGCCCGCTTTTTTGATGCCTACCGTTTCAAATTTAAACTGGTTGAAATAATGCGTGCCGCTGTCTTTTGCAATCCATGACATCCCCGCCATATCATCATCAAACTGGCTATCAACGAAGTAATGCTCTGAGTCGACGCTTTGAATTTCTTGCTTATTTGGCATCGTGCTTGAACAGCCAACAGTGAACAAAGCAAGTAGTGGGAATAAGTAATGTAGTTTCATGTGAACCTCTAATTTTCTGAATTTTGAGTGCACGAATCCCTAAGCGATAAGGCTCATAAATTAAATTCGTACAGATTAAATGTGTATTAGTTAAATTTCGTTCAGCAGTGAAGCGCGATTATGGCGCTATTCACTGTTGAGTCGTTGTTTGTTTACGTTTAACGGTTGCTTATGTTTAACCGTTGTTGTGCCTTGCGGCTGCTTATATCTAAACGGTGATTTTCACAACACGGTTTAGACATAAGCGTTAACTATTGAATTAGGCTTCTTGTCCGCGGTGATCCGCAGCCAAGTAGGTGTAGATGGTTGGTACAACGAACAAGGTGAACAATGTACCTACCGACATACCGACCGTAATCACCAAGCCAATCGAGAATCGACTTTGTGCGCCTGCGCCCGATGCCATTAGCAGTGGTACAACACCAACCACCATCGCTGCCGTTGTCATCAACACTGGTCGCATGCGAACCGTTGCCGAACGGATGGCAGCTTCGCGACGACTGCATTTCAGCTCCTGCTGCATCTGGTTCGCGAACTCCACAATCAAGATACCGTGCTTACTGATCAATCCGATTAAGGTCACCAAGCCCACCTCGGTGTATATGTTGAGCGTATCAATGCCTAAGTAGAGCGGCATCAAAGCACCAAAAATCGATAATGGAACACTGGTTAATACCACCAATGGGTCACGCAAGCTTTCGAACTGCGCAGCCAGTACCAAGTAGATGATCACCAAAGCTAGGAAGAACGTTGTTACCAACGAAGAACCTTCTTGTAAGAACTGACGAAGCTGACCTGATGTATCTGTACTGTACGACGTAGGCAGAATCTTCGCGGCTCCCTCTTCCATTACTTTGTACGCTTCACCAATACTGACACCCGGCATCATTTTCGCTTCAATCATTGCGCTGTTTAGCTGCTGAAATTGATCCACTTTTGATGGCTGAACAGATTCGCTAATTTCAATTAACGAAGCCAGCGGTACCATCTCACCAGTATTCGATCGTACGTGGTAGTTCTTCAAATCATCCCAAGAGTTACGATTCTCGTTCGGAACTTGAGTGATCACCTGATAGCTACGCTGATCCATCGAGAAGTAGTTGACGAACCCTTCACTGATGAAGCGAGACAATACCGTACCGATATCTTGCGCACTCACGTTCATTTGCGCGGCTTTGTCGCGGTCTATCTCTATCTCTACCTGTGGTTTGTTGAAGTTAAGGTCATTTTGAACATAGATAAACTTACCGCTCTTCTGTGCGTACTCTTTCAATTTCTCTGCGTACTGGTAAAGATCTTGATACGAACCCGTTGGTGTCTTCAGTACCATCTGGAATGGCAAGCCCTGTGGCGTTCCTGGTAGATCCGGTGGAGAGAAGGTATACACCTGCAAGCCTGGTAATACAGAACTCTGTTTCTCGAAGCGTTGCATCACCTCTTTCGCCGTTGCTTCGCGTGAATCCCAATCTTTCAATACACCTAGGCCAAAGAAAGCGTTGTTGTGCATATAGCCGTTATCCAACATGGTCATTTGTACTTCATCATTATCTGAAATCGCTTCAGTCAATGCTGGAGTAAAGTGACGTATATAGTCCGTGTTCGCTTGTGCTGGCCCTTGCCCCATTACAATCATTACGCCCTGATCTTCTTCAGGAGCAAGCTCGGATGCGGTATTCATAAACATGAACACTAGGCTTACCAATAACGTGCCAACAACTGGCCAAATGTACACTCGGTTATTCAGTACATGCTCTAGAACCTTACGGTATTGCTCGGTTACACCTGCAATAACTGCATCGATTTTCTTAACCAGTTTTCCATCTAAAACAGACTTGTTTAGGATTTTTGAACACATCATTGGTGTCAGTGTTAAAGCAATAAACCCAGAGATCAGAACCGAACCCGCCAAGGTAAACGCAAACTCTGTAAACAGCTTGCCGGTTAAGCCACCCATGAAACCGATTGGTGCGTATACCGCCGCCAATGTAATGGTCATCGCAATAATCGACCCCGCGATCTCACGTGCGCTGTCCATGGCTGCTTTAACTGGGCTCGTGCCATCCTCTAGGTGACGGAATGTGTTCTCCACCACTACAATTGCATCATCAACCACCAAAGAAATTGCTAATACCATCGCCAATAGCGTCAGCAAGTTAATGCTGAAACCCATGCTTAACATGAAGAACATTGACCCTATCAGTGACAGCGGAATCGTTACGAGTGGAATTAACATTGCTCGCATCGAACCTAAGAACGCAAAGATAACAATCACAACAATCAGAGCCGCTTCCATCAGCGTTTTTGCTACTTCATCAATCGATGTCTCGATGAACTTGGTCGAGTCATAAATAACATTGGCTTTGATACCGTCAGGTAAACTTGCTTTTATCTGTGGCAGTAATTCATAGATCCCCTGCACTACCGTTAATGGGTTAGACGTCGCCGTGTTACTGATCGCGGTTGCAACCGTTGTGACACCGTTAAACAAAACATCTGAATCATAATTTGTCGCCCCTAACTCGACGGTCGCCACGTCTTTTAAATGCACCAATTGGCCATCGTGTGTTTTCAACGACATGTTTTTAAAGTCAGCAACGGAGCTAGAGTCTGTGTGGGCGTTAATATCAACTTCGATATAAGGGCTCTGCAATTTACCCGCCGCACTCACAATGTTGTTTGAACGCAAAGCGTTTTGTACGTCAGTCGCTGTTAAACCATACGAAGCAAGCTTTTGAGGTTTCAGCCAAATACGCATCGCAAAGTCTTCTTGACCTAAAATATCAACTTTCGACACCCCTTCTACCGTTGAAAAGGTCGGTTTCACAACTCGGCTTACGTAATCTGACACCTGTTCAGTTTTCAACGTGTCACTCGAGAATGAGACATATAAGATCGGTGATTGCGATGTCGACTTAAGGATACTCGGGTCTAGAACACCAGAAGGAAGCTTGTACTTCACTTGCTGTACCAGAGACAGAATTTCAGTCAACGCACCGTCCGACGGATAACCCAGCTTCAAATACACGGTAATCACGGACTTACCCAAGGCACTATCCGATGTCATGTAATCAATGCCTGCTGTTTGAGCGATCTCGGCCTGAAGCGGCTGCGTTACATAACCTTGTACACTGGATGCACTGGCACCTGGGTAGCTTGTTGTGATCGTAATAACGCCGGTTTCAATTTCTGGGTACTGGCGAACTTGTAGAGAGGTAAAGGCTTTTAAACCCAAGACCAACAACACAAGGCTCAATACCGTCGCCAAAACGGGGCGTTTGATAAATACATCAGTAAATGTCATGGGAGTATCCTAGTTACTTTTCTTGGTATCGGTAACGAGTGGTCGTTGATTATTAACCAGCACCAAACCGCCATTTTTGAGTTGGTGCTGATTCGACGTCACCACTACATCCCCTTCTGTTAATCCAGAAAGGATCCCTACATACCCGTCTTGTTTTGGGCCAACCTCAACGGTGCGTTGCACCACCTTATACTCATAGAAAGGTGTATCACTTGAGTGCTGACTTACAGCCTTAGTTGCTAGGTCCAAAACAAATACTGTATCGCCAGACAATGTGTAGCTGATCGCCACTGAAGGCACACTGATCACGGTGTTTGATTCTGATGTCGTTAATGTCGCATCGACGTACATGCCCGATTCCAACGGCACTGGTTCTGTCGTTACCGCGCGCAGTTCGATGTTATGTGTACTCGCGTCTGAACTCGGTTCAATCGCTGAAATCGTTGCATGAAACTCTTCATCATTAGCGGCATCAGATTCAAACTGTAACGTCTGCCCTACTTGAACGTCATGAAGGTAAAGCTCCGAAATAGAGAAATCGACAAACTGTTTAGAGCTATCTTCTAGGTCTACAATCTCGGTGCTTGAATTAATAAAATCACCCACATCAATTTTTCTAATTCCCACATTGCCAGAAAATGGTGCTTTTACTTTCATGTATTCAATCTGAGTAGCAATGTAGTCAAGCTTTGCAGATTCCGAATTAAATTGAGCAGTAAGCTTATCAACCGAATTTTGAGATACGCTGTTATTTCTTAATAGCTTTTTGTTTCTCACTAATTCAACTCTTGCTAATTCCAATTTCGACAACTGGCTTTTATAATTAGATTTCAATAGAGCATCATCAAGCTGTATCAACACATCACCTTTATTTACATACTGACCCGAATTAAAAAGCACTTCTTTTACTTGCCCTGACATTTGACTCGAAACATTGATTGATTGGTTAGCATGGATATTACCAATCACCTGTAAACTTTCATTCCACACTTCTTTATTTACTTTTTGTGTTGTTACTGAAGTCGCTGGTAATTTAAAACTTGCTAGTTTTTCTTTGATAACTTCGCCTTTCACATAATGAAAGCCAAAGACAAAAGATAACAATATAAATAGAGCTGACCCGACGATAACGCCTTTATATTTACTCATGTGTTCACCTCGTGTTTAAAGTCCGGCCATTCTAACGTTCGCCACCTCCAATAAATAAAACTCCCATAACATCGTATTCAGCCTATATAAAATAAAAATAAAACAAACAAATACAATAACTTAATACAAAATAATCAAGTAAAAATCATTTTCATTCTTTATGTCTATTTTATTACCACGTGATTTATCTTAGCCACAAACAGATATAATCCTCCTCGTTCCTTAAACAACTAACCGAGATAAATATGTCTAATCAAGCACACCATACAAAAGTAGCGATTAAAGAAAAAATGAAACGTGTATATGGAGAAGATGTCGACCATAAACATAATAAAGACCATTTAGAATATAGAGAGCATCAACCATCTCATTCTGGTCACCCTCATGGCGGAGAACCTGAAGGTCACAAACATTTAGTTAATCATCATCCAGATGGTCACCACAATAAGCACCATAAAGATAAAACGCACGCACATAAGAAATCATCACGCTTACACCATAAAAAGCAAAGTTCTTAAGCACTATGATTGTCTAAGTGGCGTTAATAATGAAACGCCACTTTAAATAAAACATATCTAAAAATTGGAACGTCGAGTTATTAACATGATGTTCCATCAAGGGTTTACTATGTCATTTATAATTGAACAATTAAGAGACTATCCATTCATAGCTCTTTTTCTCTCATTAGGTCTTGGTTACCTAATTGGCAAAATCAAAATAGGTAAATTTGAACTTGGCGGTATTGCTGGTTCACTTCTGGTAGCCGTTGCACTTGGACAAATTGGTGGAATCGCAATTTCTAATGAAGTGAAAAGTATCTTCTTTGCTTTATTTATTTTTATGGTGGGTTACAACGGCGGTCCGCAGTTTTTCTCATCATTCCGCCTTTCATCGTTAACCCGTTTATTCGCATCCTTTGTGATGACGTTTATCGGATTAATCACGGTCGTTCTTCTCGCTAAATGGGCAGGGCTAGACAAAGGCTTAGCAGCTGGTCTGGCGGCTGGTGGCTTAACACAATCGGCGATCATTGGTACTGCGGGTAACGCGATTGACCAACTAAACCTGGCTCCAGATGTAACCTCAACGCTTAAAACAAACGTGGCTGTTGGTTACTCAATCACTTACATCTTCGGCTCACTGGGCCCAATTTTGATGATGTCTATTATCCCTATGGTTATGGGCTGGAACATCACCAAAGAAGCGAAAAAACTCGCTGAACAGATGGGCTCTGGCAGCAAGCAATTAAACGAAGGTGAGTTTACTGCTTTAAACCGAGTATCTTCACGCGCTTACCAAGTAACTGCGAACTCAATGTTTATTGGCAAAAGTGTGGTTGAACTAGAAGAAGCCTTCAATGCTGATCTCACCATCGAAGCGATCTATCGCATCAACGAAAATACCGATTCCACTTTAGATATTGCAAGCAACCCTATCTTAGCGGCAGGCGACAAAGTTTATCTAACGGGGTTAACTCAAGCCTTTCCCAAAGTGACGTCACTTGGTGTTGAACTGGGGGAATTCAGCGAAGAAAACAACGTAGTTCATACACAACAAAAAGTCGTACTCACCAATAAGAAATTGGCCGGTATTACTCTGCGTAGGCTTCACGACGAAACCAATGCACGTATTCGCCGCGGCGTTTATATCGCTCAACTGTCACGTATGGGACACGACATCTCAACACTGCCTGAAACAGAGTTGCACTTAGGTGACGAGATTACCCTTGTCGGTCAAAAAGAAGACCTGGCTAAAGTAGTCAAAAAAATCGGTTACAACAGCCCACTCGGGAGTGTAACTGACTTCGTAACCATGTCGTTCGGTATGGTTCTGGGTTACCTCATCGGCGAAATCGGCTTCACCATTGGTGGCTCTCATATCGCTCTGGGTTCAGGTTTAGGTTGTCTGGTTTCCGGTCTGCTTGTGGGTTATCTAAGAATGCGCACTCCACGCTTAGGCAGTATTAACCACGGCGCTGCTAATTTCATGCAGACATTTGGCCTAGCGGTATTTGTTGCGGTGGTTGGTATCAATGCAGGTGCTCCTGCGCTAACAGCCATCAAACAAAATGGCGTAACGCTGCTGTTACTTGGCGTGTTAGTGACCCTGATTCCTCAGATCCTAACGTTCCTATTCAACTACTACGTGTTGAAAATCAAAAACCCAGTTGAAGCCCTAGCGGTTGTAGCCGGTAGCCGCAGTGCAAACCCTGCATTCGCATCGCTACTAGAAAAAACACAAAACAGCACACCAGTGCCAAGTTTCACGATGACTTATGCGGTTGCCAATATCTTCCTCACCTTATGGGGTCCGATCATTATCAACCTAATTACCAAAATATCGTAATCAAAACCTGAACGCTGAATCAGACAATTGAACATTCAGATTATTAATCAATGACTTAATACAGTCGCTAGCCTATCAGGCTAACGACTCAGAGAAGTTACCTAACTTATATATTCAAAATAATTGGATATTAACAAATTTAATTTTTAAATTAACGAGAAGAGAAATTACTATGAAACGCACAGATGAAAAACGCCTAGAAACACTAAGCCCATTTGAAATCAAAAACACACTGATCGACCTTGCGCAAAACACACATGAAAAATCGATGATCAATGCTGGTCGTGGTAACCCAAACTGGGTTGCAACAGCACCACGTGAAGCCTTCTTCCAATTAGGTATGTTTGCACTTGAAGAGTCAAAATCGAACTTCTCCGGGTATGAAGGCTTTGGTGGTATGGGAATTCAACAAGATATTAGCCTGCGCTTTCTTCAGTTTTGTGAAAAACATGAAGATCAAGAAGGTGTTCAGTTCTTGATCGAAGCTTTCCAATTCATCACCGAGCAGTACCAAGTAGACGGTGATGCACTTATTGATGAATGGGTTGAAGGTATTCTAGGTAACAATTACCCAGTGCCTGATCGTATGCTCAAGTATTCAGAACTTATTGCTCGTAAATACATCGAGCAAGAAATGGCAGGCTCTCAACCGCTACCTGCTGGCAAATTTGACTTGTTTGCAGTTGAAGGTGGTACCGCAGCAATGGTCTACATCTTCAATACATTGAAGAGCAACCGCTTATTAAACAAAGGCGACACGATTGCGATTGGCGCACCAATTTTCACGCCTTACATCGAGATGCCAGAGCTTGAAGATTATTCACTAAACAAAGTGGAAATCATGGCAACAGAAGAATCAGCGTGGCAGATCCCTGATTCTGAATTAGAGAAATTAAACGATCCAAGCGTGAAAGCGTTCTTCTTGGTGAACCCTAGTAACCCAGCATCGGTAAGACTAAGTGACGAGACACTCTTCAAGATCGCAGAAATTGCTAACCGTCGTCCTGAGCTCATCTTACTGACTGATGATGTTTATGGCACCTTTGCAGATAACTTCACTTCATTAGCGATGCTTGCTCCGAAGAACACAATTCTTGTGTACTCGTACTCTAAGTATTTTGGTGCAACAGGTTGGCGTTTAGGCGTAATTGGCGTTCACGAAGACAATAACTTCGACCGTATGATTGCAGACCTCCCGGAGCAAACCAGAGACACATTAACAGCACGATACCAAGGCATTTCCCTTGAACCGAGTAAGATTAAATTTATTGACCGTTTGGTGGCAGACAGCCGTGCTGTTGCACTGAACCATACTGCTGGCCTTTCAACACCTCAGCAAATCCAAATGGCGATGTTCTCGTTGTTGTCATTGATGCAAGGTGGTGAAGAATACAAGCGCTTGGCTAAGCAGATTGTACGTCGTCGATACAATACTTTGATGCAGAAAAACCTAGCAACGCCAACCATTGCTGAAGGCGATAAAACAGGTGCGTTTTATTATGTAGAGATTGACCTGAAAGAAATCGCTCAAACAATTCACAGCGAGGGCTTCTTCTCTTGGTTAGAAGAAACCTACGAACCGCTAGACTTCTTGGTTCGTCTTGCAGAAGAGCATGGTGTAATTGTAATGCCAGGGGCAGGTTTTGATGCACCAACTTGGTCGCTACGAGTCTCTCTTGCGAACCTCGAAGAAGCGCAATACTCAAACATCACAGATGCGATGAATACGGTAATGCAAAGCTACGTTGCACGTTACGAAGCACTGTGTTCTCAAGCAGCTAAGTAATAAAAGAGCAGTCGCTGAAAAGCAACTAACACAAAAATTAATAAAGGCCTCATGTTCAAATATTACGAACATGGGGCCTTAAATTTAGCTAGTTAAATTCGTAAGTATACGATGCACCGACACTGTTATTTTCACCGAAATCGTCCTCAGCAAAAATAGTGAAGAAGTTGAATGATTGAGCATCACTCAATTTGTAGCTTGCGCCGACGCCAGCCCAATAGCCGGAGTAATCATCAGACCCCATTGAACCGCCACCGAAGCCCATGATAGACCATTCATCCGTAATCGTTTTTAAACCAAACGCACCAATGTAGCCACCGTGTGTTGAACTCGGCATCAATACATAGTCAGAGCCAACGTTATCATCATCGAACACCGCCACTTCACCATCGTTATAGCTGTAGCCAGCCATCGGGAAGATTTGCCATCCGAACGGCTCAATATCAAAATAACTCAACGGAACAAATGTCCCGATACTGTAGTTATTCTTATAAGCATCGTTGTCGTATTCAGAGCGGCTAAAGTTGAAATTGACGATACCCAACGGTAATAACCATGAACCACCCACTCGCCACTCTTCGCCGTCCGCGTTGACACGAGCATTGATCATTCGAGCTTCATCAAGCCCGATAGAGCCTGAGAACTTAAGCTCTTCGTTATAAGCAACGCCGGCTTTGGTCACGATTTTAGTCGGGTCATCTGGATGCTTTTCTTCAGCAAAAGCACCAGTTGAACCTAGTGTTACCGCAGCAACAATGAATAGATTATGTTTTGTCATTAGAAAGTCGCGCTAACGCCAACGAAGTGGATACGGCCATCGAAAGAGCCATCAACCATTAAACGATCCATTTCAACCGAACCCAAATCCGCGTATTCGTAGAACACATCAATTAAAATATCATCCCAATACGTTGAAGCGCCTACCGAATAGCGATACTGTTCGCCTACAGGGAGGTCAACCCACTGCATTGACGGGTCGTCCTGTGGCGATGTTTCGTAAGAGAAGCCCGCTTTTAGACGCCAGTCTGAGTTAAGTTGGTAGTCAGCACCCAAAGCAAACTTCCACACATCATCCCAATCACGCTTAATTGGAATTCCGCCTACAGGGTTACCACCAACTGATGCACCAAAGTCTAATACTGTCTCGTCCCACGCGCTCCAACGGTGGAACTGAATGCTCGTCAATAGGTCAAGCTGTTGGTTCAAAGCGTAGCTAGCACTGACATCGACAATCTCAGGTAACGCAATATCTGTAGA
The DNA here is from genome assembly GCF_057785995.1 of Vibrio sp. QJM3NY_15. Classification (NCBI taxonomy): domain Bacteria; kingdom Pseudomonadati; phylum Pseudomonadota; class Gammaproteobacteria; order Vibrionales; family Vibrionaceae; genus Vibrio; species Vibrio sp. QJM3NY_15. The sequence continues at coordinate 1,375,167 of NZ_CM173518.1, read as the reverse complement.
TAAAGAACGATTACTACCAGGTAAGGAGCCTTTTAACTCATTGTTAAACTCATGCTCTAGTTTCGAGCGGTAACTTGCGCCTAATTTGAGCTTGTCTGTTGGTGTGTACATTACACCTAGGTTATAGCCGTAGGCCCAATCAGTGTCTTGTTTTGCCGTGAATGCCGACGTTGTTTGTTGAAACGCAGCCCAACTGAATTGAACACCTGCGCCTACTGACCACTGGTCATTCAGCTTATAACTGAGTGATGGGTTCACTTGCATTGCAGTTAGAGTAATATCTTCTAGAAGTGCAGCACCCGCCCATTCACTACCGTAATCTAGGCTTGAGCCACCGACAGCGCCAAGCGCAATGCCAAGGTGCAGTTTGTCTGTTACTTGATGTGCATGAAACGCACCAAATGAAGGAAGCACTGAGTGCCCTTTACCATCACCGCTAGAATCTTGGTTGTCTTGATATTGCATCTCAAGATCAAACGCCATGGTATTGATGGTCGTTTTGCTTTCGCCCATATGAGACATGGTGGCAGGGTTCGTCCACATTGCAGCAGCAGAGCGAGTATAAACACCGTCCCCGGCGCCGGTAGTACCAGCATTGGCGACGACAGCTTCTTGTAAAAATAGACCACTTGCGAAAGCATTTAAACTTGTAAAAATTGCGGTGGCAGCTAGCGAGTAAGTAAAAGTTTTGTTCATCAGATTGCTCATTTAGCCTTAGACATTAAATTGCTCTAAGGTTACCGCAAAGCCCCATAAGCAAATGGAATATCCGTTATTCCTGTACAAACGCTATTTGAACTTTCTCGCGACGTATGGACGTGGTTTGTCGCGGTTGATTTCACGTTGAGCAGCGATTGCTCTATTCTTGCCTAACCCCACCTTTATCTGATACCAGGTCTCATAAAACACGGCCATGCCAGGGCTTGACCACCAAGTCTTGTTGTAGAGTTTCTTATTAGCAGCGACAACATCTGGCGACCGATTCGCACACTCAAGCGCTAACGCATAAGCTTCAGCGTAAGGGTCTTCGGAAATCTTGGTTACCAGCCCATAATCTTTTGCTGTTTCACTGTCGATCACCTTGGCCGTCATTGCCATTTCTAACGTATGATCCTTACGCATCAGTTCACGAAATGCGATGGCGCCTCCCATGTCTGGAATCAACCCCCACTTCGCTTCTAAAATAGAGAAATTTGCGTCTGGGCTAGCAATTCTAAAATCACCACCGCTGACGAGTTGAAGCCCACCTCCCCAACAGCGTCCGTGAATCGCAAAAATAACGGGACACGGAATATCTCGCCAACCAAGAGAGAAATGTTGAGCAGCGTTTGGCAGTGTCGGTAACCATTTAAACAAAAGCTTCATCGCGCCAGATTTACTGGTCAACAGAGACTTAATATCGAGCCCTGAACAAAAATCAGCCCCATTACCTTTCACTATCACCGCGCGAATTTCGGTGTTCTTTTTTAGGTTCCTAATCATGTCATTGACGCCCTGAAACATCGCCATATCAATGGCGTTCAGTTTGTCAGGGCGATTTAATGCCACGGTCGCGATTTGGTTTTCATCAATGGAGCAAGTAATGCGAGAGAGATCGGTCATGTGGGCTACTCAATTAAGTGGTCAGACCTTTAGGTTATACATTTTATTAACATATGCCAAACTTGCACATTAAGAAGCGAGAGCTGTGTTGTTCATTTTATCGTCTACACGATCTCGGCACTCCACTCACTTCCAACGCCGAAAGCAAAAAAGCAGTGGTAGATCGTTCTACCACTGCCTTAATATTCTGCTTAACATTTCATTAAATAGGTAACACTGTCTCTACGACCTTCGAGACTTTAACAGCAAGAATATGAAGTAACTGCCACCAATAATGGAAACTAACGTCCCTGCTGCAAGCTGCGCTGGGAACACCACCACTTGCCCTAGCCAATCGGCAAATAGCATCAATGCTGCACCAATCAAAAACGACAAGATGATCTGCTCTCGAACCAAACGAGCCCCCACCATTGCAGCGATATGCGGACCTAACAAGCCGACAAACGCGACAGGCCCCATGGTGGTTGTCACGACCGAACATAAGATCGCAACAATACACAACAGTGCCACATAGGCGATATTGATATTCAGCCCTCTGGCACTCGCGAACTGACGTCCAGTAGCAATTAAGGTCACCCAACGGCTCAGTAACAGAGCAACACCAATACAAGCCGTTACCACGACAGCCATTATAGTGGCTGACTCAGGCTCCACACGGTAAGTAGAGCCGGCTAACCAAGCCAATAATGTGTATTTCCCCTCACCCACTCGCGTTAAAGAGAATTGCACCAAAGCTTCCAAAACTGCGGTTAATGAAATACCTGTGAGAATCAAGATCGAAGGTGCAAACTGATGCTTCTTGCCAAGGAGTAGCAATAAACACAGTGCAATCGCACTACCTAAGAAAGCAATCCAAGGGCTCAATGAGTGAATCGAATATCCCATAAACAAGCTGCTGAAAATCAAAGCTAGAACCGCACCCGCCGACACACCAAGAATGTCAGGGCTTGCGAGCGGGTTATAGACCAATCTTTGTAAAATCACCCCAGCCACCGCCAAACCGCCACCAGCGAATATCGCCGTTAACATTCTCGGCCAACGAATAGACCATTCAAATGCGTCTGGGATAACAAAGTAGCCCATATCAGAAGAAGGCTGTGACAATGTACTCAACGCCAACAACCCGAAGATCATCGAGCCCAACAAGAAGTAAGCCAAAGATGAAATAGACTTCGGACCTTTAGGCATTGAGAAAAACAACTGATCTTGAGCAGACATTTGCTTTCTCGCAATAATGATCAACGCAGGAGCACCAATCACCGCAGTTGCCGTCCCTGTTGGAATCATATCCAAAGACCATTGCGCCAAGAAGATCGCCAAGCTGTCGGTGACACAGAGTAATAGCGCACCTAATACACAGCTTGCGATGAGTTCAGGTTTGGCCTTTAGAAAACCTAGATGCCTTGCGATATTAGGGGCAATCAAGCCGATAAAGCTGATCACGCCTACCGAGGTAATAGATACTGAAGCCAACCAGACTCCCACCGCCATCAACACAAAGAAGGTCGCACCGATATTAAGGCCACGCGCCGCAGCCCCTTCAGTCCCGATCGAGAGCAAAGTCAGGACTCTTGGCGCCAATAAGAATATGACAAAAATCGGCAGCAGCTTAGGCATCAGCCAAAGTACTTGTTCCCAGCCATTTTGCCCGAGGTCACCCGCTCCCCACACAAACAGATTTTGTGCGTACTGATCGTTGAGCAGAATAATCGCCGTCGCAAATGCCCCTAGCAACAAGTTGACCGCCATACCCGCCAATACAATTGGCAAGCCGCTCATGTTTTTGATTCCAACAATCGAAACAATCAGCCCCATCGCAAGCAGCGCACCAACTAGAGCAAACCAAACTGAATACTGAGCGACCAACATCGGCGCGATCACATTCAGAATAACCAGACCAAGCCATGCACCTGACGATGTACCTAAGGTTAGCGGCGACATCATGCGATTCTGCGTCAGTTGTTGAAACAAGCTACCGATGGTGCCAAGTGTTCCACCAACCAAAATCGCCATCACCAAACGAGGTAAGTTGACATAAATTAACGCCATCAGCTCGAATGATTCATCGACCATTGAGTTGAATGTCGCGCTGTCACTGATCTGTGAGACTTGTTGAAGCAACTCACCAATAGGGCCAAATTCCGACTGCCCTAACCATAAATGAACAAGGGCAGCACAAAACAACGCAACCCCCATCATAAAACTACTGGATTTCATTACTACTCCGCTAGCGTCAGCAGCGATTGCGCCATAGCTTCAGCGTTATACAAAATCGACATGGCACCGCCGTAACTCCAACTTGCCGCTACTGGGCTAGATTGACCATTACGAACGAAAGGCATGCTCTTCCAAACCGGAGAACGGTCTAACTTGTCTGGATATGGGAAAGGTTCAAAGTAAAGCGCAATGCCACCCTTGACGTTCTTAAGCTCGGTCATACGCTTTTGACTGATGCCCCACTGACTCGCAGGAAGATCCATCGCATTTTCAAAACCTAACTGTTCAAGAGCATATTGCGGAATCGAGTTATCGCCGTAGATAAACACAGAAGTTGTACTCGCAAAACGGAAAGAGGTGACTTTCGGCTTGTCGCCCGGATACGCTTTATCTAGTTCAGCTTTTAGAACAGCGATACGTTCATCCATCGCAGCCAGTTTATTGTTCGCTTGCTCTTCTTTGCCAAGCAATTGACCTATCTTTTTGAAGTTCTCGATAGCAGCCGCTGCATTGCTGTGTTGTTCACTGTACGTTTGGTAGTAAAGTACGGGCGCAATTTCAGAAAGTCGCTCCTGAAGATCTTTCTGAGGAGAAGCGATAAGAATCACATCAGGGTTTAGCTTCTTCAAAGCAGAAAAATTAGGCTCAGTTCGAGTGCCAATATCCGCCACACCTTCTGGAATGGCAGGTTGAACAACCCAATCGGTATAACCTGCAATATCGGGCACTGCGACTGGTGTAACGCCGAGTTCAATCACTTGTTCAGCAATATCCCAGTTCAGCGCCGCGACTCTAATCGGTTGGGTTTCAAGGGTTTTAACACCCTCGCTATCTTCGACTTGATAATCCGCCATTACATTAAACGATAACGTACTCGCTAAGATGGATAACGCGAGTTTTGTATTCAAGTTCTTTGCTTTAGAAAAATGGGAAGCTATTGGTTTTAAGCTCATATCTTTGCCTACTCAATCTAAATTCTATATTTCTTCAAACGACAAAAGCAGCCTTAACTAGGCTGCTTTAAATTGGATACACTAACTTAGTTAGAACTCATAGTTCACGCTTAGCTCTACAGACTGCTCAGCACCGAACCAACAGTTCGATTGGTCGTAACAGGTGTAGTACTCTTCATTAAACAGGTTGTTAACCATCAAGTTAGCCGTTGCACCAGATAGTGTGTCGCTCGCCTCACCTAAGTCGTAACCCAGGGATAAATCGACAACCGTATAAGACGGTACTTTGCCTTGAGTATTTGTCGCATCCATTTCCATCTCACCCATGTAACGAGCGCCAGCACTCCAACGCGTACCTGCTAAAGCACCACCGTACACATAGTAATTACTCCACAAATTCGCAGCGTGTGTCGGTACGTATATTGGTGTCGTTCCTTCAAGATCAGGGTTTGCATCTTCCGTTACTTCCATATCGACGTATGTATAGCTCGCGTTCACATCCCAATCTTCCGTTACAAACCATCGGCCTTCGACTTCCACACCTTGAGAACGTACTTCACCTAACTGAATCTTAGAGCGATATGTCGGATCTGATGGATCTGCTGCAATTGAGTCTTTCTTAGTTATATGGAAGTAAGAAGCCGTAACTTGTTGCGACATATCTGGAGACAGGTATTTGATACCCAACTCGACCTGTTCACCTAGCTGAGGTTTTAAAGAGTTACCATTAATATCAGTACCTGCCGCCGGCTCAAAGCTCGTCGCGTAGCTTACAAACGGAGAAATACCATTATCTAACTCATACAAGGCACCTACACGATAAGAGAACTGGTTATGATCGGCTTCTTCTTTTCCATCATAAGTTGGATAAGAGCTATTTTTATCATCGCTTGCCTTGAACATGTCGTAACGACCACCAGCCAGCAGAACCAGTGCGTCGTAGCGAACTTGGTCTTGGAAATATAATCCTAGCTGCTCGGTCGTAATGTCGTGAGATTCTCGGTAGTTCTCTTGAAGCTGGCTTTTATCTAAAAGGTCATTGTTCGGATTGTAAGCATCAAACCCATAGAAGCCCGCATTCGCAGTGAATTCTTTGTACAGAGAATCACCTGTTAGCTTTAGGTAGTCGACACCGAATAGTAAATTGTGCTCTAAGCCACTAATTTCGACGCGGCCTGAAACTTGGTTATCGATAACAAAGCTCTGTGAATCCTCATCTGTACTGTAAGCATTTCGGATTAAACTGCCTGTGGCAGGATTGAAATTAGTCGCGGTGTGGTAAGTATTCTCCTGATACAGAGACGCATCGGTATAACGAGCGTTCTGAAGGAAAGTCCAATTATCGTTGATTTGATGATTGATCTTATAGCCTAACATCAAGACTTCACGTTCAAAGGTACTCCAGTTCTTGTCGCCCATGGACACAGATGGATCACTTGCCTTCAGCACTTCAAGCGGCATTGCAGAGTTAGTACCCATCGACGGATCATTCTGATAGTAAAGATTGAAGTTAATAAGTGTTCTATCAGAGACCTGCCAATCTAACGATGGAGCAATCACATAACGCTCTTCTTCTGCGTTATCGACTTGGCTGTCTTGTTTACGAGCGAGAGCAACTAAACGATATGAAAAATCACTGTCGCCAAGCTGACCTGAAGTATCAATTGAGGCTTCCATTAGATTTCGTGAACCTGTAGATACACCAACTTTTGTAGACCCGTCTTCTTGTGGTGCCTTCGCGATCATATTGACCATACCACCCGGTGGCATCGATCCATACAACACAGACGTAGGGCCTTTAAACACCTCTACTTGCTGAATCGCTATAGGGTCTATCTGAGGTTGCAGGTTCCAACCAGTTAGGAACGGAAGCACCAAACCATCGTAGTAACTTTGGTTATTGCTAAAGCCACGAATAGAGAACGTATCGTACATTGTTACGGATGCGCCCTTCTGCTCGGTAACAACACCCGGCGCGTATCTAAGCGCTTGGTTGAGGGACTTCACACCTCGTTGCTCTAACTGTTCTTCATCAATAACCGTAATACCTTGAGGCGTCTCTTCTGGTTCAAGTGCCGACTTAGTCGCTGTATTACGATAGGCTTTACCCATAATAGTAACAGTCTCGATATTCGAGTCTGCCGCTGTAACGGTTTCTTCCGCCAACGCTTGCGCTGAAAATGCAGTGAGCAACGCTACTGCCAATGATGAATACTTAAAACGAGTGTGAGTGGTCATGATTCCCTCGGTACCAATGCTTAATATAAATAATAATAAATCTCATTTGCATTGTATGTATCTAGAGATGGGATAATTAACAATTTGGTGCAAATTAAAAAAGAACTTGGCCTAATTTTAATGAAAATCGGCCAATTGCTGATTAAAAACACAATTGACCTTATTCAGTGGGAGGTTTACAGAAAGAGGTTTCGTGGGGATATGATTACGATTTAATAATAGGAACCCAGTACTCCATTTCAGCATCTGATGCATGGGCTTGATAGCCAAATGGGTACACTTCGAGTTCAAAGCCATCGACACCACGATAACCAGAACTCGGCAGCCAGTTAAGCACAAACCAGCTCAAGGTATGTCGCAAGTTTTCAATCGGCCCACAATGCTTAACCACAGCATAAGTTTGCTTAGGGATGGTCAGCACCTTCAATTTATCAGAGATAATGCTTGGTAATTGCGGGATGGAAATTCCGTCGTGAAGCTCAACACCAGCCCAATAGTGGATGTTGGTGCCATCGAAACAAGACTGAGTAAGATCAACGACGCCAATAAACTGAAGCACATTATCATTTGGAATCGTAACTTCCTGTTCCAAGCGAGACCAAAGTTGAGGGACTTTCTCTGCAAAATCTTGTGTTAGTGAAAACAAGCCGCTGATTTCTGATGTCATGCCTTTAACAAGAAACGACTCTTTTTCGTCAATGCGAACCTCAACAAAACTCAGAGCGCCTTTCTCTTCTGTACTCACGGTTTCAGATACTTGTATCGGCTTTCTTAGCCCAACTCTTTTGCCCGCTTTTCTATATTGGCTTGGGCTTGCCCCAAACATCTGCTTAAAGGAACGACTAAAACTGATTTCTGAGTTGAATCCCAGCCCGAGTGCAACATCAATGACACGCTCTCTTCCATCAAGTAGCTCTTCGGCAGCCTGACTCAGCTTTAGCTCTCTCACATAGTTAGCCACAGTAAGCCCGGTTTCAGCTTGAAACACTCTTTGCAGTTGCCAGCGAGACCAACAGCTTTGTTTCGCAATATCTTCTAGCGATAATGTCGAGCTTAAGTTCGCATGGATATAAGCCAGAACGCGGCTGATACGATCAAATGCTGGTGTGTTCATATTCAAGCTTTCATATTCTCTATAGTCAGTAGCAAAAGATTAGGTTCACCAATAGTTTTATCATTTAAAAAGGCTTTTATCACTTAAAAATGTACAGCCTGCCCACACTTTATAAATCTCAAAAACGTCAAAAGCACCGAGTAGATGCTCCATTTTGTATGGTTATCCTCGATTATGTCCGTTATGATAACGCAACTGATTCTCATTTATTGATTTAAGATGCTTCCCCAACTGCACAATATTATCACTCGTCGGAAAGCCCCGTCTCTACATCAGAAAATCTTCGCTTACTCAAAAGAAGTTACCCCGTATTTAAGCGGAAGCTTTGGGGCACTTAATAGCAAAAGCATTGCGGTAACAAATGAGAATAGCCATAAAGAACTCAAACGAGTTTACGATGGGCTTGCGCAAAGCCACCCTGAAGCAGGCAAAGCGTATTGGTTAACGCGTACGTGGGATCTCGTGTGCTGGCAGCCTATCTATGTGACTTTCATTTCTATCTATGGGCTTCATTCGCTACCCGATATCAAGAACATCGGTCAGTTTAGATACAAAGAGTTCATTACTGGCTATCGCTTTTTTAATGGTGATCATCAGCATGGTTCGCCTGAAGAGCTTATCCCACAGGCTGGAGAAGCCATTCTTACATTGACTGAATTTTATCGCAGTCAGATAAGTGAATGGACACGTATTCGCCCAGGATTTACCAATCATTTATTGGCCGATCTATTGTTAGGCAGTTTGATAAAACTTCAGCAGCACGAGCCAAGCCTGACTAATGATTATATCACTGGGCAAGCTAAGCTTTGGTTAGAAGCATGCCAATTGCCTGAAAGTCATTTAGACAGCCTTAAGGTCGATATCCATTCAGGAATGCTAAAACTGATCAGAGTCAGTTGCTGCCTCGTTTATAAGTGCGATTCAAGAAAGTATTGCGACGATTGTCCTAGGCACCCTGACAACAAAAAAACGGCCAAATAACAACCACTATTTTAAAGACCAGTACGACAAATTTGCTTTCATTAAGCATCGCTATTGGTCTCGATACAGGACCGACATGTTCCAGCTTTCAAACATCAACATCGTTCGAGACAACCGAACCATTCTCTCAGTTGACGATCTCACTATTCCGACCGATGAACTGACCGTAGTTCTTGGTCATAACGGTTCTGGCAAATCCACGCTCGTTAACTTGCTATCAGGACAAATGTCACCGGATCACGGCATCGTTGAGTTCGAGGGGTCTTCTCTTTCTTCACTCAAAAGCAAAGACTTAGCAAAAAAAATTGCCTATTTACCGCAAAAGCTTCCCGCTTCTGCAGGTTTAACCGTAGAAGAGTTGGTTCGCTTAGGGCGTTTTCCTTGGAGAGGCGCATTAGGCCGTTGGAACTCTGAGGATAAGTCGATCATTCAACAGGCAATGGAAAGAACTGGTGTCGCCGAGTTTTCACAGGCATTAGCGGATGATTTATCAGGTGGTGAACGTCAACGCGCGTGGGTCTCTATGTTGCTGGCACAACAGTCACCAGTATTGATTCTCGACGAACCAACATCGGCACTCGATGTTCATCACCAGTTTCAACTTATGGGTCTGCTATCTGAGCTCAACAAAAAGGAAAATGTTGGGGTGATCGTTATCTTGCACGATTTGAACCTAGCGTTGCGTTACGCGACACACATTGTTGCGCTAAAAAAAGGGAAGATCGCATTTGAAGGCAGTGCCGACAAGTTGCTCGACGAACAAGCGCTATCCGCTTTGTACGAGTCACCTATCCGACTGATCGATCATCCAGTTCCAGCAAGCACAGCCGCAAGTGAGAAAGTTGCAGTGGTCTGCGAATAGCTCAGGCTTTCATTCCAAGTCCCATACCCAACATCCAACATCCAACATCCAACATCCAACATCCAACAAAAAAAAGCCATTGAAGTCGTAGAACTTCAATGGCCTTATTAGAATATCTACTCGCAATTAAGCTGAGACTCTCTCGCTTCTTGGCTACTAAAACCTCGTAAAATATTAAACAGTGTAATCAGTGTGAACACCATGATCACGATCGATAGGTGCCATGCTTCCCCTAGCCCTAACTGAACCAACCCCATACTCACCATTGAGGACACAACCATTTGACCTCCGCCAGACATCGCAGCCGCCGCGCCTGCGTTCTTCTTATAAGGCAACATCACTAACGCCTGAGCACAAGGTAGCGCAATACCATTACCAAGGATCATCAAGAACTGGCCAATCATTAGGTACAAAGGTTCAAGTGGACAGAAGAAAAGCCACAAGGCTGCAGCAACGTGCAATACAGGCGTGCATAAGAGAGTTTTCTTGTTACCCAACATAGGACGAATACGGTTACACAGACTTGTACCACCAAGCATCCCTAATGCGGGAATGACCGCCCACATTGCGTATTCGTCTGACGTCATACCAATCTGATTTTGCATGATAAACGGCATCACTGACACTGTGGTGATCATCAAGCTAAAGTTAAGCCAGCCAATACTCGCAAAGCTCATAAAATAGCGAGAGGTTAACAACTCTTTGTATTGCGATATCATTTTCTTTAGCGAAGGAATAGCGGAGATCTGAGTGACGGTTTCCTTAAACTTGAATGCCAGCACCACCCAAGCTAATGAGACATAGCCAAGTAGCGATATGAACACCATGCTCCAGCCAAAATGGAAGTTAATAAAGCCGCCGATTACGGGCGCAATCAAAGGTGTAATAGACGCGACCATCGCAATGTAGGACATCGCTAAAGGCAAGTCTGCTCCGCTGAATCTATCTCGTGTTGAAGCGCGAGCAAGTACAGCGCAACAGCCAGTCCCTAAACCTTGAAGAAAACGCCCCATTACCATGCTAGTAAATGAATGGCTAAAGAAGATGATCATCAACAGCCCAAGCATGGCAATCAACAAACCGGTTAGCAGTACTTTTTTACGTCCTAGCGCGTCTGAAACTGGACCATAAATAAACTGAGATGGACCAAAACCTAACAAATAGACACTCACTAAGAGCTGAGCTTGCTCTAGCGAGACATCGAAGTCTTTCGCGATCCAAGGTAAAGAAGGAAACACCAACCCCATACTGAGTTGGCCGATACTGATGACCAAACACGCAAGTAGGATCGATTTAAAGTCAAATCGACGACTCATGATGTAAAGTATCCAATAGAACCGCTGTTCTGAGATCGAGTGGTTTGAGAATAGATAGCTTGAATATCTACCTGACAACGTAAAGACAGAGAAAATAACGAAAAGGTTGCAGGGTTAGTATTCATTGTGCTCCGAAAAATCGAATAGAGGATGGCAGGGTAAACATACGTGAGCTTGTATAATCATACAATACTCGCTCAACTAAATATGTGAATAGTCACTTTTCATTTATCTTAACTATCCACTTACCAGCCACAGGCTAAACTAATACAACGTCATGACAATCAAGGGACTTCAATGAACACTCATCATCGTATTCTTTCCTGTGCTTTGGCACTCATCGTTTCAGGTCCAATGGCTTCAACTTCAGTATTTGCATGGCAGGCAGAGAAGATCACTGACGGCCTCGAGATTCCATGGGGGCTCGCTTATGTCGATGACGGTTCTATGCTTCTCACAGAAAAAGCAGGCGTGATTAAACACGTTGATTTAAAGACAGGTGAGCAAAGCACACTGTTCAGGCTTCCCAATGTTTGGGCGAAAGGCCAAGGTGGTCTATTAGATATCGCGCTTTCCCCTTTTGAACTTGGGAAATTCTATGTCACTTACAGTAAAGAGGTCGATGGTGAAGGCGTAACAACCCTCGCTTCTGCCAGTTACTCAAACGGTGAAGTGTCTAACTGGCAAGATGTGTTTGTGTCTAAATCTAGAACGGATACAGGCCGTCACTTTGGCAGCCGCATAACCTTTGATGATAACCATCTGTATTTTTCAATCGGTGATCGTGGTGACAGAGACAACGGCCAAGACACCATGACTCACGCTGGCTCAATATTACGATTGAATAGCGATGGAAGTACACCTAGTGACAACCCATTCACCGATAACGACAAGGTTCTCAATGAGATTTGGAGCTTTGGCCATCGCAATCCACAAGGTCTTTATTACGAATCCCCGACTCAAAAGCTTTGGTCGATTGAACACGGTCCTCGCGGTGGTGATGAAATTAACCTAATAAAAGCAGGTGCAAACTATGGGTGGCCAGTGACCTCACACGGTAAAGAGTATTGGGGCCCTATCAGCGTTGGCGAATCGGAAACCAAAGATGGTATTGAAGCGCCTAAGAAAGTCTATGTTCCTTCAATCGCTCCGGGCAGTTTAATCGTCTACCAAGGTGACAAATACCCTGAATTGCAAGGCAAGCTGTTGGCAGGCGCACTTAAACTTACCCACATCAATATTGTGACGGTCAACGAACAAGGTGAGGCAATCAAAGAAGAACGTATTCTAGAGGACTTAGGTGAAAGAATAAGAGACATCGAAACCTCACCCGATGGCGACATTTTCTTCAGCACTGACAATGGCAATCTATATCGCCTGAAGAAATAACACGGTACGCAATCACACCGCAATTGTAAGGTATGGTTGCATCAGTTGATTTACCATTTAGTAGGACTCCAATCTAGCGAAACGTCTGCCGAACTCACGGTTTGGAAACCTAGCGTTGGTGGTGGTTATTTCAAAGGCCTCGACTTAGTGGTTACACGTATAAAACCAGTGTAGTTACTCCAAATTTGTCATCAATTTCACCCACGTTTTTCACAAAAACGACAACAAATCACCATACTACTGTAACTCCATGATATTTAAGGAATGCAAAGTTTGACTGCCCCCAAGTTTCTGCAACCTTTCGTTATGGATTCGATTGACTATCCCCTGATTTGATTTAGACTTCATCTCGGCTAGAAAGAAAGTTCTTTGTATATAAACATTTCGTTGGATTACTAGTAACCCCGTTGTGTTGTACGCAATAGCAATAAACTTTTCCACGCTATCAGTGCCACAATTGGCTCACTATAAAAATTAAATTTTAGGATATCATCATGTCTAACACAGTTACTGGTACAGTAAAATGGTTCAACGAAACTAAAGGCTTCGGCTTCATTCAACAAGAAAACGGTCCAGACGTATTCGCACACTTCTCTGCAATCACAGGCGACGGTTTCAAAACTCTTGCTGAAGGCCAAAAAGTTGAGTTCGTAGTATCTCAAGGTCAAAAAGGCCCACAAGCTGACAGCATCAAAGTACTTTAATTTAGTATTTTAAAGCTTTCTAAAAATAGCCAGCCTCTGCTGGCTATTTTTTTACCCGCTATTCAGAGATTTAAGGTAATATTCCCCCTCACTATTTCTACCTAAGACACCCCCTCAATGGCTCTTAAACCGACAATCTACAAGTTTCGTATCTCTCTAACCGATATGAATCGTGACTATTACGACTCTTTTAATCTAACGGTTGCACAACACCCTTCTGAAACAGAACAGCGTATGATGGCTCGAATCATGGCTTTCTGTATCAATGCATCACCTGAACTTGAGTTCACTAAAGGGTTGTCTAGCATTGAAGAACCCGATTTATGGCAGAAGTCGTTAGATGACCAAATCCTAGAATGGATTGATGTGGGCGAACCTGATCCAGAGCGCGTGAAAAAAGCGACTCGCTTATCTAAGTCTGTACGCGTATTCAGTTTCAACACCAAGTCGAACGTGTGGTGGGAACAAAACAAAGGCAAGTTCGGTTATCTGAAAGCTCAAATTGTCCGTCTGGATAATGCTGGTATCGAACAGCTCTCTGAAATGACACAGCGCACTATGGATCTTTCTGTAATGCTATCGGGTAACTCTGCTTTCGTTAACAGCGACACACAATCTGCAGAAGTCACTTGGGAAGAGCTACAGAGTAATGACTGAGATCCAAACTCAGACTGAATCTCAGCGCCAAACTAAGCTCGAAACTTGTTTGCAGCTCGCTGGTCTCGATTCAGTGAAAGCACTGACGACTGGCTATGAAAAAGAGCTAAAGTCATTTACTGACGAAAACCATGCTCTTTTCAAACACGCGAGTGAGAATAAGCCTGACAACTCAGAGCGACAAACCTTACTTGGGCTGTTAACAAAAGTGCATATCGATGTGAGCTACCGCTTTGAAAGTAATAAAGAAGCCAGCGAGGCGATGCAAAGCGTTTTCGATAGTACGGTAGGCAGTGAACACGGCGACAAATTTCAGAACTCCAATGCTCAGCAATTGAAGTTAGTGACGCATTTATGGTTGTTCATTCAAGGACGACTAGGAATGGATTACAGCCTAGCCAATGATCATGCTGCTGCGACCGCAACATTACTGTCTCGCCTTTTGAGAAGTACTGATGACGAGATTCGAGTCGAGTTCATGGGCAGCTTTTATGATGGCTTGAACCTCTATCAAGCCGAGAACAAACCATCAGGCTTTGTTCATCGTTTTAAGCGTTTGTTTAATCTAACTTAAGCACTCCCACCAACGACTGACTCTAAGTACGCTCTATATTTTTATAGAGCGTACTTATTCTGCTTAGCCGCCAGAGATTCCCTATTACGCTCGTTCCTCACTTTAGGGAATGACGAAAGTTAACGAGTCTCTCATTCTGCAAGATCAGCAGCGTTTGCCTCTAAAAGGCTGTCGATAGAATACACACTGAACCCTCACACGCCGTCATCCCCGAGAAGGAGGAACGACTGAGTCGGGAATCTCATACCAAGTCAGAAAGCACACAGACAAATAGATTCCCTACTCGCTCATTCTTCACGCTAGGGAATGACGACATTCGCAGCCATTTCAGTTAACTTCATTACAAGCACAAAAAAGCCCCGCAGAAAGCGAGGCTTAGAATATTTTCAACGAACTTCAATTTACAGAGGCTAAATTGCGTTCTTCCAATATTGCAGCGAATTAACGCAGGCCGTGTAAGAATTCGTGGCGCGTTGCTGGGTTTGATCTAAAAATACCACCCAGTGCTGTTGTTGTCGTTTCACTAGTAGCATCCATAACACCACGCGATTTCACGCAGTAGTGAACAGCATCCATAGTTACAGCAACGTCATCGGTTTCTAATAGCGTTTGTAATGCAACAAGAATTTGCTGCGTCATGCGTTCTTGAACTTGAGGACGTTGAGCAAAGAAACGAACGATTCGGTTGATCTTCGAAAGACCAATTATTTTACCTTGCGGAATGTAAGCCACTGCGGTTTTACCATCAATGGTTACTAAATGGTGCTCGCATGTGCTGGTTACGGTAATGTCTTTTACTCGTACCATCTCACGAACACCCATCTTGTTTTCGATCACGGTGATTTTAGGAAAATTGGCGTAATCCAAACCAGAGAAAATCTCATCCACATACATTTTCGCAATGCGTTGTGGTGTTTCTTCCAGACTGTCATCTGCAAGATCAAGTTCAAGGAGAGTTAGAATCTCACGCATATGGTGTTCGATTCGTTCCTTTTTCTCTTCTCGGCTAACCTGATTAGGACGCATTGGTGTCTCTAATCCGCGGCTTGCTAGCGCATCTTTAACCAACTTCGCTGATTCGCTAAGACCTGACATTGAACTTCCTCTTTTATTGCCCCTTCTGGATGGCAAACAAGGATACTCGTAATTTTGAATAAATACACCCATATTTTAAGGGAGGTCATTATTTACGGGGGTTAAACTATGCTAAAGTGGCTGCAATTTCGTTGGTAAATAGTATTAATTCGATCATTATTGAATCACTGCTGCCAACCACCAAATCAAAATAATAACGACCAAAGGATTTCAATTATGGGCTGTTGCGACGCTCCCGGCTTAATGCCAATTGAAGAAGCACTAGATAAGCTGCTATCACCAATCAAACCAATCCAAACGACTTTATCTCTGCCTCTTGCTGAAGCATTAGGTTATGTCCTTGCTGAAGATATTCTTTCCCCTATTTTCGTACCTCCTTTTGATAACTCAGCAATGGATGGCTATGCACTGCGCTTAGCAGACCTAGAGAACGGTAAAGTACTACCATTGGCAGGCAAATCTTTTGCAGGCCAACCGTTCGAAGGTGAATGGCCAAGCAATACCTGTATTCGCATTATGACTGGCGCAAAGATCCCTGAAGGTTGTGACGCCGTTATCATGCAAGAAAATACGGTCGAAACTGACGCTGGTATTGAGATTCAACAAGACGACATCAAGCTGAACAATAACATTCGTCCTACCGGTGATGACATCAAACAAGGTGATCTCGTTCTTAGCCGCGGTGAACGTTTAACACCTCGTGACATTCCAATGATTGCTTCGCTGGGTGTGAGCCACGTTACAGTACTCCACAAGCCTAAAGTCGCGTTCTTCTCTACTGGCGATGAACTAAAACCATTAGGCCAGCCTCTTGAAGACGGTCAGATCTACGACAGCAACCGCTACGGCATTAAACCGCTGATTGAAGCGTTTGGTTGTGAAGCTATCGACCTAGGTATCATCCCAGATTGCCCTGCAACGCTTAAAGAGACGTTCGAGAAAGCACAGCAAATAGCAGACGTGGTTGTGACTTCTGGCGGCGTAAGTGTTGGCGAAGCGGATTACACTAAAGACATTCTTGAAGAACTGGGGCAAATCGGTTTTTGGAAACTTGCAATCAAACCCGGTAAACCGTTCGCATTTGGTGAGTTGGATAACGCGTGGTTCTGTGGCCTACCGGGTAACCCAGTATCAGCGATGATGACGATGTACGTACTGGTTCAACCTATGCTGGCTAAGCTTGCGGGTCATACCGCGTGGACAGCACCAGAATCTATTCCTGCTATCACCAAGTCTGCATTCAAAAAAGGCCCAGGTCGTACTGATTACCAACGTGGCATCTACTCGATTGAAAACGGTCAGTTTGTCGTAGAAACAACAGGTAACCAAAGCTCTGGCGCTTTCCGCTCAATGAGTTTAGCAAACTGCTTTGTGGTACTAGAGCGCGAACGCGGCCGTGTTGAAGTCGGTGAAACGGTTCAGATCCAACTGTTTAACTCAACGCTTTACTAACGAGGCTTACTGATGGAAATACTGTCTGACGTAGAAATGCTTCGCTACAACCGCCAAATCATCCTTAAGCAGTTTGATTTTGAAGGCCAAGAAGCGCTAAAGAAGAGCTCAATCTTAGTATTAGGGATTGGAGGCTTAGGTTGTGCCTCTGCTCAATACCTTGCGACTGCGGGCATTGGTAAGCTAACACTGATCGACGATGATATTGTCGAGCTTTCAAACTTACAACGACAAGTTCTTCACACCGATGCTGATATTGGCAAGAAGAAGGTGGATTCGGCAGCTGAGTCGCTGCAGGTATTGAACCCTCATCTGACGATTGAAACCGTCGACCACAGGCTTGATGATCAAGCGCTTGCAAAGTTAATTGAAGCGCACTCGTTAGTTCTTGATGCCAGTGACAATGTTGAAACGCGCAATCAATTGAACCGCTTATGTTACGCATCGAAAACACCATTAGTCTCTGGTGCTGCGATTCGCATGGAAGGTCAGATTAGCGTATTCACTTATCAAGACGCCGACGCGCCGTGTTATCAGTGCTTGAGTGCTCTATTCGGAAATGCGGCCCTAAGTTGTGTTGAAGCGGGTGTAATGGCACCTGTTATTGGCATGGTAGGCGCGGCGCAAGCTCTAGAAGCGATTAAGGTGATTGCTAAATTCGGGCAACCAAAGCAAGGTAAGCTTTTGATTCTCGATGCCATGTCGCACAGCTGGCGTGAGATGAATTTGATGAAGATGCCTAATTGCTCGGTGTGTGGATAGACTAAATCCTATCCCCCTCTAATCGACAACCTAAGCCTTGACTAAAAGTCAGGGCTTTTTTAGATCTCAACGTCAGTTCCTCAAAGCGCTTTATCAATTTGAAATACTCTATGAGAGATTAGTTTCATTTGAGTTCTCATTTTGAGAATACAATAAAAAACCCAAAAAAATAAAATATAAAAGTTAAAAATCAACGAGTTAAAATTGGCACGTAACTTGTAAAAGTATCTACACCTTCCATCACAAGGATGTAGATATGAGAATTACAACGTTAAGTTTGCTATTAAGTGCGCCATTGGTCGCCAACGCAGCGCCATTCGATACCTGCCCGAGTAAGGCATACCTCTTTCAATCCACCCCAGTGCAAGTTTGGGGCGTTAACCTAGTGACGGGCTCAACCACCCTGTTAGAAGACGATACAGGCATGAATGCCAACATCAATAGTGTCGGTTTCGATTTTCAAGACAGATATATTTATGGCTATGACACCACAAACAAACGCTTAGTGCGTCTTGGCCAAGACTTCCAAGCAGAAGTCATCAACACAAGTGGCTTACCAACCGATCACACCTTTTATGTAGGCGATGTCTACGACCATGTTTACTACCTATACCGCACAGGTAAAGGACTGTTCACCGTTGACCTATCGCCTTTAGATACTGATCCAAATGCGACTGTTACCGTTAACAAAATTGTAGGCAGCCCAGCAACCGTAAAATTGACTGATTTCGCCTTTCATCCAAGTGATGGCTCTTTATATGGTATCGATAATAACTCTGGTGGCTTATACAGCTTCAACCCTACAACTGGTGCCGAAACCTACATCGGAGACACCGGCGAGTTAGGTACGTTCGGCGCTGGCTATTTTGATGTCAACGGCTACTACTACGTATCTCGAAACCAAGACGGTAAAATTTACCGTATCAATCTGTCTCCAGACAACGCTGCCAATATCGCGGCAGGTATTGTTCCAGCCGTTGAATTTGTTTCGAATGGTCCAGCTTCTGGACAAAACGATGGTGCTCGTTGTGCTAATGCACCTGTTGTTGATGAAGACTCAAACATCGACTTCGGTGATGCTCCAGACAGCTACCTAACCTTACTGGCGAGCAATGGCCCTCGACATGAACTTGATGGCATCACATGGTTAGGTACAACGCCTCCAGATGCGGATTTAGATGGTTATGTCACACCTCAATCAGATGAAACTGTCGGGGTGGATGATGAATGGGCAAACGGTGGTATCGGTTTTGTTACCGCACTTGAAGCCGGACTTGATTCAAAAGTGGTGATTGAAGCTTCAACAACCGGTTACCTTTCGGCGTGGATAGACTGGAACCAAGATGGCAGCTTCGATGGTGCTAACGAACAAGTATTTACCGACTACCAACTGGATGCTGGTGAAAACGATCTGTTCCTAAATGTCGATATCAACGCACTAACGGGGACTACTTGGGCTCGCTTCAGATTCAGCCAACAAACCAACCTGAGCTACTTTGGTGGTTCTACATCTGGTGAGGTAGTTGATATTCAAGTTGATGTTCTTAACGACGGCGCTACAGCCCGTTACTTCCCAAGTGCTTCTGGTTACGCAACCTTGGCGTATGAAGATAACTGGCCTTATAAAGCCGACTACGACATGAATGATGCCGTGATTATGTATCGCATCACAGAAATCCTAAAAGACGGAAAAGTGGTTAAATCCACCATCGACGGTCGCCTAGCTGCTGTTGGTGCAACCTATAGAAATGGTTTCGCCGTTCGTTTACCAAACCTTGCTCCAAACTCGGTAGACAGCGGTAATTCTTACATGAAACACAATGGTGTATTTACTGACTTAGACATGGAGGAAGGACGTAGTGAGGCGATATTTGTTGCCGCCGAGGACTTAACTTCGAAAATAAACACGTCATGTACTTTTTACCGAACCAGTAACTCATGTAAAGAAAGCGAGCAATTCTCTTTCCAAATCGGTATCAGCTTGTCTGACTCAGGTATCAGTACCGACACATGGACAGACATGCCTTACGACCCGTTCATCTTTGCAACAGCGGGTTACTATCACGGTGAAAATCTACCTCTGCACCCAGGGCGCAGTTGGGAAGTTCACTTGCCAGACCAAGCACCAACAGAAGCCTTTGATACTGCGAATCTCTTTGAGGCTGGATTAGGTGTCGATGACAGTAATCCATCAACAGGTAAATATTTCAAAACAGCAGAGAACCACCCTTGGGCACTGATCATTACGTCAACCGATGAATGGGAATGGCCGCTAGAGTATGTGGATATTGTTACCGCTTACCCTGAGTTCAAACAATACGCAGAGTCCGGTGGTGACACGAACCAGACATGGCACCAATCACCAGCAGACAATCAACGCTACGAACCTTAAGGAGAGACGTTATGACTATTCACAATAAACACTATCGAGAAACTCATTACGTTGATTCGAGTCGCAACCTAGGTAAGGAAGATGGTATGCCTGCACACAGAACTTGGAACATGAAGAAATCGTTGACTGTTATTCTCGCTGTCACTCCACTGATATTGGTTGGGTGTGGAGGAGGTGGTGGCGGCGGCAGTGCATCGACACCATCTCCAGCAACACCGTCGACGCCAGCAGCGCCTTCAACTCCAGTAACAGGAACGACATCTCCAGCGACAAGTGCAGCAGCGACACCAATCTATACGATGGCCGATGTAGTCGTACCCGACGGCTTTGATTACAGCTCTATTGAGCAGTTTGATCTCGACATCGACATTAGCAGCATTTCAACGGCTCGCTCCTTTGTCACGGTTTATAGCCGTTTCAGCACAAGGGATGACTCGACCTTTAAACCGGACTATTCGAGTAAAGTGATTGCAGGCTCGTTAAATAATGGGGTATTCGCGTCTAACTTTACGGCTCCAGTCAATCACGAATCACTGTTGGTCGAAATTTGGTTTTATGACGGTCAGCCGCCATTACAACAAGTGGTATCAAGTAGTGATTCTCAGATAGTTTGGTAATCGGCTGAGACAGTTTGGTCGTCAACAGATGAAAAACTGATTCGGTATCAATAAAAAGTGAGCAGCAATGCTCACTTTTTGATCTCGCAGGGATAGGGAGTCACTCAAACTTTCTGATTGATCACATTCACTTTACTGCCAATCTGACTTATCTTTTCAAGATAACCTTCAAAGACTTACTCTCATGAAACAGTTAAAAATAGGTCTATTTATCTTAATGTGTGGTGTCGGTGTACTGTTAGCCCTCACCTACTTCCCTTTAACCTCAGAGACAGGGCAACGTGTTCAAGCCAAAGTGATTTCTAACACGCTCACTCAATCCCTAGACGGACATAGGCGCTACCTCACGGTTGAAACTCAAAACAACGAAATATTTCGCGTTTCCATTCCACCAACAACAGACTGCCCTCTTGATTCTGTGGTCGCGCTTGATACATTAAACAATCAAATAACCGGACAAAGCAGCTATCAGTTCATCCACTGTAGAACAGCGCCTTAGTCGTCGATATAACAACAAGAATGGATATAAGAAGAATGACTCAGCCACTCATTTCACCAGAACAACTTCAACAACGTTTGCTAGAAGAAAACAACATTGTAATCCTAGATGCCAGTATCGAATTTCAGATCCCAAGTGAGTCAGAAAAGATCAAAGGACAAATGATACCTAATGCGATTCGTTTTGATTACGACAAGGATTTTTGCAACAAGCACACCTTGCTTCCTCACATGTTTCCTTCCGAAAAACACTTCAACACTCGCGCTCGCGAAATTGGTATCAATCAAGACAGTACGGTTGTGGTTTACGATAACTCTGGAACCTTTGCTTCGCCTCGTGCTTGGTGGATGTTTATGGCGATGGGACACAACAATGTATACATCTTAGATGGCGGCTTACCTGCTTGGATAAAAGCCGGTTACGCGACAGAGACTGACTATCGAACCGAAGTAAAAGCGGGCAATTTTGAAGGTCAAATCCAAGACAACCACTTTGTAAATGCTCAGCAAATCCAAAACTACTCCGATGAAAAAAGTGCAAACATTCTGGATGCACGTTCACAAGCTCGTTTCGATTCAGAAGTTCCTGAACCTCGTGAAGGCTTGCGCAGTGGCCATATACCGAATTCGATTTGCCTACCGTTTGCACAAGTCTTAAATGCAGGTAAATTGAAACCTCAAGAAGAGTTAATTGACATTTTCTCGACCCTAAACTTAACCCCCTCTCAACCCATGTTCTTTAGCTGTGGCTCTGGTGTGACGGCTTGCATCATTTTATTGGCCGCTAAACTGGCCGGATGTTCAGGTGAAATGGGCGTTTATGATGGCTCATGGACTGAATGGGGTGCTAGCGAGAAATTACCCATCGCTGCGACTAAAAAGTAATTCAACTTCGCTTACTGCCACTGTTAGAATATACTGCGCATGCATAAAGAGCTTACTCGTAGTGATGACTTAACGTCTCACACAGTAAGCTCTTTGCTTTGCGGTAATGCTACGTCGTTTGAAAACAAATCTGGATTTACTCGGTTGCTTTTTAATCTATAGCGATTTACTGACCATAAACCGTGATTAATCTTGGGTAAATCGTTATCAATGCGGTGAATAATAATATTTCCCTCAAGAATCTCTGCTCGTAGTCGTTACACTATTTAATCATTGATACTGTCATCATTGATGTTTGTATCTTTCGTTGCACGAATCACGCTGACGACCCAATAGTTTGTCACTTGCACTCTGTTAAAAGTAGTAACCAACAAAAGGCATCTCATGGCTCTATTTAAGAAAAATATCTGGTCGCTGTACGCGTTGATCGTACTACTGACCCTGATACTTTTCGCCGCGTTGGGCGTAACTAAATGGCAAGCCAACAGAGATGACTTCACCCAGCAACAACATATCCAAGTCGAGCTTTTTTCTAGCTCTGTAAGCTCACTCTTGACCAGTCAAGAAGCACTGCTTGAAGTGGTTGGGCACCAACTCGCCCAGCAGTCTGACTTCACTCGTACTGCCTCCATTCAAATTCGACCAATACTGGATAAACTGCTAGATACTCACCCCGCGATTGCAGCGTTTGGCTTGTTGAACACCGACGGTGACTACCTCTCGATCAGCTCAAATCTCCAACTTGCGAATCAAAGGAACTTGCTGCAATACGCACCAACGAAAGACTCCTTTTTAGACGCCCTATCAAGCAGTAGCATGGTGCTTGGCCGTACCTATTTTCAAGAATCGTTGAATAGCTTGGTTATCCCGCTGAGAAAATCCATTTCGATCGATGGTAAGAAAATCGATGCAGTAATGACCGCAGGGCTACGGTTAGACGCCACGATCGTATTTGAAAATAATGCTCACGCCGGAAGTTTCAATACACTAAGCCTGATCAGAACAGACAGTTATCGCCAGTTTTATTCGAGTGATATCGAATCTGAGAGTGCGTATTCCTCTCCAGTAGGCAAAGATGCCCTACAACGTATTGCACGGATCTTTACCGACCACTTCGGAATCAGCGTGCAAGAGGCGATGAATAGGCAAGAAACCTACTCTTTTGTCGTCGACGATGAACAATACCACTCTTTAATGAGCGCAAAATACATCCCAAACTACAAATTATGGGTGATTGGACGTACGGATCTAACTCACGTCGATAGCATATTTATACAAGAGTTCAGCATTCTTTTCGTTGCCTTTATTTTTCTTCAATTTGGTTTCTACTTTTTGGTTAAGTCGATTGCCAAGAATGAACAGCGCACTCGTAGCCAACTCATTTATCAGGCTAACCATGATCCATTAACCTCTCTACCAAACCGCTTATACATGCGCCGAAACATTGGTAAATGGATTGAGGATGAGTCAGAGCAATTCTCGCTGTTGTTTATCGATATCGATAACTTTAAATGTGTCAATGATACCCACGGGCACGACTTCGGTGACAAGGTGCTCAAACAGATCGCATTGCGTTTGATGCGATTCCGCTCTCGACTCAGCTTATTAGTGCGCGAGTCTAGTGATGAGTTTTTGTTTTTAACGCCGATGACGAGTGAGACCGAGATTAAACGACTGGCGGAACGCCTTATCGAAGTTCTTTCCCAACCTTATGAGGTCGAAAATTCTCAGTTCTTGTTGGGTTGTAGCATCGGTATTGCGCGTTTCCCTGAACACGGAAAAGATCTCGACAGCCTGCTCCGCTCTGCCGACATTTCCATGTACAAAGCGAAGCAGCAGCAAAACTCGTACAGCATTTTCACCACAGCCATGCAAGACGCTCACCTCTACAAAATGAAAGTAGAACAGCGGCTACGAATTGCTATTGAGAAACAAACACTATTCATGGCTTTTCAGCCTTTGGTTCGCACTGACGAGAGTACTCATGGCGTCGAAGCACTGGTTCGTTGGATTGATGACGAGCTAGGGTTTGTTCCACCCGATGTGTTTATACCAGTCGCGGAGAGCACTGGTTTGATGCAAAAACTCGGTACCTTTATTATCGAGTCCAGCATTATGCAAATCGCCCATTTACACCGAACGACAGAACAAAAAATCGGTCTTTCGATCAATATATCCGTACGTCAGTTTTCACATAAGTCGTTCTCAGAACACTTATTCGCAACGCTTGAGAAGTATCAGTTCTCTCCAAGTTGCTTAACGCTTGAGATTACCGAAAGCTTGTTCATTGAAGACGTAGACATAGTGAAGCCTATTTTCGAAGCCTTACACGAAAAGAATATCAAAATATCTTTAGATGACTTCGGTACAGGCTACTCATCATTGAGCATGTTGAAAGCACTTCCTATCGACGAGCTTAAAATTGACAAGAGTTTCATTGAAAACATCGCTGTGGACCAACAGTCACTCACTATGGTGCAAAACATTATCGCGATAGGTAAAAACTTCGGCATGGTAGTACTAGCAGAAGGCGTGGAATCGAACGAGCATTTCGCGATTCTAAAGGCATGTGGCTGTGATTTGATGCAAGGCTACTACTTCTCTCGCCCTATACCTTACGAAGAGCTGGCTATTCACCTAAATCAGCAGATGACCGAGTACGCTGAGTGCTCTGTTTAAGACCGTAAGTAAATAGACTAGTAAGGCAAATGGATAAATAAACACCTAACATACTTGCTAGGTGTTTTTTGATGAGCTAGTTATTCATTTCATTGTGCATGACATCTATCAATTGCCCGGAAGGGTCTCCTGATAATTCCCAAGTAAAGATACCACCTAGGTCAGATTTCTTCGCCCACTCTGCCTTTGCTTTGATAGAGCGTTTATCTTCAAAAGATATGAATACTTTTTTATCTGGGTTCCACAAATAAGGTGCTTGAGCTTGTTCATCGTACTTGTACTCATAACCTTGTTTGCTGCTGTAGTTCTTCATAAGGTCCCAGAACATGAAGTAACCGTTTTCACCAGTACCGAACTGCGCCCCTTGTTCAGAAACCAGATCACCTTTAGGCAGCTCACCAACAAAGTCTTTTGTCCCTTGCCAGCCTCGACCATAAAAAGCTGCCCCGATCACGAGCTTCTCGCTAGGAATACCTTGCTCAATCATTTGATTAATGAAGACATCAGCTCCCATTCCCCACCAACTACGCTCTGTAGCATGCAGGTTTGTTGTGTGACCAGTCTGAGTTCCCCACCCACCAAGGAAGTCATACGTCATCGCAAACATGTTCGTCAAATATGGGCTGGCTGCATTCCAGTCAATTTGTGCAGATTTAGCACCAACACCGACAGCTGTTGAAAGCTCGTAATCTCTTTGAGTCGTCTTTGATAGAGCATCCAAATCACTTCTAATTGTTTTTACCAAAAGTGTAAATGCTTCACGCTCTAGTGCTTTGTGCTCATCGGTTAGTTTAGTCTCTGGGTTCCAAGGCGAAGTAGTTAAGCCGCCGCCTCCTGGGTATTCCCAATCAAGATCAATACCATCAAAAAAGTCATATTTTTGGATCAACTCAACAGCAGTTTTTGAAAAGTGTGCAATGGCTTTAGGATCTTTTGCCATCGCATGGAAAGGTTCAGACATTGTCCATCCACCAAATGATGGCAATATTGTAATGTCTTTATTGTCGGCTTTAAGCTGAGCTAACTGAGCAAAGTGGCCTTTATAGACAACATCAACATCCACGTCTCCAAAATCGACTTCTAACGCAGCTTCTTTATCCACAATAATCGCGGTATATGGTTCTTTGTCTGCACATTGCTGCTTAATTTGTTTTTGGACTGGCTCACCAGCACCGCTATGAGGACCACACATACTCAAGAAGGCGTAAATAATATGTGATAGCTTATCTGCAGGTATGTCGTCAACAGTATAAGGGTTGTCTTTATTCAGATATTGCCAATCCGCAAAATACCCTGCGACGACTTTATCATCGGCATGTGCCGTAGGTGTGAGCATACAAGCCGCGGCTATTAAGCTAAGCGCAATAATAGAATTAGATTTAAAGATAGAACTTGATTGGTCACTGTTGCCAGAAATAGCTTGTGTGATAAATGACAGTTTCATAATTATCTCCTTTAGTGTGGCTTAACATTAAAGAGTGATAATTCTTTCAACCGCTGAACAAATTCACTATTCGAGTCATATCTAATAGTTAACCCCTTTATTACACTGGTTTCATTAAGGGAATTTCCATGATTGCTCAAATAGTGAATTCAACGAAGTATGGATGTCTTACTATTCACTGCCGTTTGGTTTATTCACGCTAAGTTGCTCATCCAAGTTAAGTACCGTCAAAGCATTACTTACACTAGTCGCAATCACGTCAACCACACCTGTTCTTAGTGCACCTAACAGAGCTAATGGCTTACTGTTCTCGGCAGCGATAGCAATTACCTCTGCGATAGGACGGAACTCTTCCAAACCTAAGCCGATGACTCGGTCACTCATCACCGTGTTTGCGGCTTTGCCGTGGACATCAAAAAAGTCATAACCCGCAAAGTCACCGACCACGCCTTGTAGTAAACGAGATTGAACGACCTCTCCCGCCGTAAACCAACCTAGGTCGACCATATAGCTGTTTTCACTCATATCACCGATACCCACTAATGCGACATCTGCCTTGCGGGCTAGATCGAGTGTCTGCTTAACAGTACTGTTCTCCATGAATGCGGTTTTTTGTGCTTTGTTCTCTGCATAAGCTGGCGCGTATAAGGTTTCTGATGAACCGCCGTACTTCTTAGCTAGCTGTCTACATATATGGTCTGCGTTAAACATGCCGCCTCTTGGGTGAATACCGCCGATACCACATACGAATTTACAGTCACGTGGCGTGATCACACCAGTATGGTGAGCTACCGACGATACGTTTCGACCTTGGCCGACCGTCACTACCATGCCGTTTTTTAAGGTACTCGTTAGATAGTTCGACACCAAGCCCGCAACCTGTAAACGCTGCTTATCTTCATTTGGCTGATCAAGAGCGACTAATGCACGCTTCACACCAAACCTTTCGATGAGACGCTGTTCAATTTTGGCACTGAAGACAGGGTGGTATTTCACGGTAATCTCAACAATCCCTTCATCGCGGGCTTGTTTGAGCATTCGACCAACCTTTGCACGAGAGATAGAGAACTTTTTGGAGATCTCTTCTTGAGTCGCACCATCTTGATAGTAGGCAACGGCGACTTCGGTTAGGAGATCAGTGTTTTCTTCGGAAACATCTTGGATATTGTTACTCATATACCACTCAACCAATATTTAACAATTATTTTACCTGCTGTACTTCCTAATATAGGAGAGCTCAGTAAGTGATACACAAGCTTACACCCTGAGCATATGTAACAACAAGGAACATTTGCTCAGCATCATAACCATAGTTTTGCTGTTGATTAATTCACCTCACTTTGTTCGTTAAACGTTTGCTTGCATACCCCATGATTACTAGAGCGAAATATATTTGACTGAAGTCACCATACAGCACTATTTACCGTTGACTTTGGGGCTAGATCGGATAAATATGGCTACATCATTTACTCATCGAGCGATCAAATGTTCTGTGCAAATGTTCGTTCGGAGAAAAATTTAAATTAATGTAAGTTTGACTCACTGGTACAACCATGAGGAACTTCATTAGTTCGCTTGCAAATGCCCACACCTCTCCATTAAAGGGGTGTTCTGCGATACATAGGATGATCAAAATGAGCAATAAATTAGAGCAACTTCGTAAACTAACAACTGTTGTAGCTGACACTGGCGATATCGAAGCTATCAGCAAGTACACTCCTGAAGATGCAACAACTAACCCATCTCTAATTCTTAAAGCCGCTCAAATTGCTGAGTACGCACCTCTAATCGATGCTTCTATCGAATACGCTAAAGCGCAAAGTGGCGACAAAGCACAACAAGTTCAAGACACTTGTGACATGCTTAACGTGAACATCGGTAAAGAAATCCTTAACGTTGTACCTGGCCGCATCTCTACTGAAGTAGATGCTCGTCTTTCTTACGACATGGAAGGCAGCGTTGCTAAAGCTCGTCAACTTATCAAAATGTACAACGACGCTGGCATCACTAACGACCGCATCCTTATCAAACTGGCTTCTACTTGGGAAGGCATCCGTGCTGCTGAAATCCTAGAGAAAGAAGGCATCAACTGTAACCTAACGCTTCTATTCTCTTTCGCTCAAGCTCGTGCTTGTGCTGAAGCTGGCGTATTCCTAATCTCTCCTTTCGTTGGTCGCATCATGGACTGGTACAAAGCGAAAGAAGGTCGCGATTTCGAAGCTTCAGAAGATCCAGGCGTAATCTCTGTTTCAGACATCTACAACTACTACAAAGAGCACGGCTACAAGACTGTTGTTATGGGCGCAAGCTTCCGTAACATCGGCGAGATCCTTGAACTTGCTGGCTGTGACCGTCTAACTATCGCTCCTCAACTTCTAGCTGACCTAGAAGCGGCTGAAGGCGAAGTAGTAGAGAAGCTAATCGACTCTAACGGCACTAAAGAGCGTCCTGCAGCAATGACTCACGCTGAGTTCCTATGGGATCACAACCAAGACCCAATGGCTGTAGAGAAGCTAGCTGAAGGCATCCGCAACTTCGCAGTTGACCAAGGCAAACTAGAAGACATGATCGCAGCTAAGCTGTAATCACTCTTACCAATTTCAAATAGGGGAACGTTCAGTTCCCCTACTTTTATCAATTTGTTTATCTTAATTTTTATTCGGAAGTTTCTATGAACCGCAAACATCTAGCTAACGCAATTCGTGCTCTAAGCATGGACGGCGTACAACAAGCAAACTCTGGTCACCCAGGCGCACCTATGGGTATGGCTGACATCGCTGAAGTACTTTGGCGTTCTCACCTGAACCATAACCCATCAAACCCAGAGTGGGCTGACCGCGACCGTTTTATCCTGTCTAACGGCCACGGCTCAATGCTGATCTACTCTCTGCTTCACCTAGCAGGTTACGAGCTTTCAATTGAAGATCTTAAGAACTTCCGTCAACTGCACTCTAAGACTCCAGGTCACCCAGAGTACGGCTACGCACCAGGTATCGAGACGACTACAGGTCCTCTAGGTCAAGGCATCACCAACGCTGTTGGTATGGCGATGGCTGAGAAAGCACTTGCGGCACAGTTCAACAAAGAAGGCCACGACATCGTCGACCACTACACTTATGCATTCATGGGTGATGGCTGTCTGATGGAAGGTATCTCTCACGAAGCATGTTCTCTAGCGGGTACGCTAGGTCTTGGTAAGCTGGTTGCTTTCTGGGATGACAACGGCATCTCTATCGATGGCGAAGTTGAAGGTTGGTTCTCTGACGATACACCTAAGCGTTTTGAAGCTTACGGCTGGCACGTAATCCCAGCAGTTGATGGTCACGATGCTGACGCTATCAACGCGGCTATCGAAGCAGCTAAAGCAGATCCTCGTCCGACTCTAATCTGTACTAAAACAGTAATCGGCTTTGGTTCTCCAAACAAAGCAGGTACGCACGACTGTCACGGTGCACCATTAGGCGCTGACGAAATCGCAGCAACTCGTAAGCAACTAGGTTGGGAGCACGGTCCTTTTGAAATTCCGTCGGAAGTTTACTCAGAGTGGGATGCGAAAGAAGCAGGCGCAGCTAAGGAAGCAGCGTGGAACGAGAAACTTGCAGCTTATGAAGCAGCATACCCTGAGCTGGCAGCTGAATTCAAACGCCGCGTAAACGGTGATCTTCCTGCTGAATGGGAAGAGAAAGCATCGGCAATCATCGCTGATCTTCAAGCTAACCCAGCAAACATCGCATCACGTAAAGCATCTCAAAACGCACTAGAAGCGTTCGGTGCTATGCTACCTGAATTCATGGGCGGCTCTGCTGACCTTGCGCCTTCTAACCTGACTATGTGGTCTGGTTCTAAGTCGCTTGAAGCAAACGACTTCTCTGGTAACTACATCCACTACGGTGTACGTGAATTCGGTATGACGGCTATCATGAACGGTATCGCTCTGCACGGTGGTTTCGTACCATACGGCGCAACGTTCCTAATGTTCATGGAATACGCTCGTAACGCAATGCGTATGGCAGCTCTGATGAAAACTCAGAACATCCAAGTTTACACGCACGATTCTATCGGCCTAGGCGAAGATGGTCCTACTCACCAACCGGTTGAGCAGATCGCTTCTCTACGTCTAACTCCAAACATGAGCACATGGCGTCCATGTGACCAAGTTGAATCTGCAGTTGCTTGGAAACTGGCAATCGAACGTAAAGATGGTCCTTCTGCGCTTATCTTCTCTCGTCAAAACCTTGCACAGCAAGACCGTGACGCTGAGCAAGTAGCTAACATCGCTAAGGGTGGTTACATCCTGAAAGATTGCGAAGGCAAACCAGAGCTTATCCTTATCGCAACTGGTTCTGAAGTAGAGCTAGCGGTTAGCGCTGCTGCTGAACTAACAGCTGAAGGCAAGAAAGTACGCGTAGTATCTATGCCTGCTACTGACGCATTCGACAAGCAAGACGCAGAATACCGCGAGTCTGTACTTCCATCTGACGTTACAGCACGTATCGCAGTAGAAGCTGGCATCGCTGACTTCTGGTACAAGTACGTTGGTTTCGGTGGCAAGATCATCGGCATGACAACGTTCGGCGAATCTGCACCAGCAGGCGAGCTATTCAAGATGTTCGGTTTCACTACTGAAAACGTAGTAAACACAGCAAAAGAGCTTCTAGCTTAATCTTGATTAAATTGTCTCGCCCTTAAATGGGTGATGCATACTGAAAGCCCCGCATGAAAATGCGGGGCTTTTTTGTATCTGTTGACTGTTAATCTATTGATTGTTAACGGTTCCTTTAGCTCACAAAAAAGCCCTGCTAATTTCGCAAGGCTTTCTCTTATTGCTCATTTAGCTAAAATGTAACCGCTATTTTTCTTCGAAACGCTTCGCCAATTGATAGAATTCATTCACTTGCTCTTTGAGATCCTTCGAATGATCTTTGACTGAATGAGTCGCCACTAGATTTTGCTCAGCGGTTGACGCGATAGACTGCATATGAAGGTTTACATCACTCGATAGCTGACGCTGTTTATGTGCAGAACTTTCAACCGACTGCATTAACTCGATCATCGATTGCATTAAAGTTTCGACTTCAGACAAGCGCTCTGAGCTCACCTTCGCCACATCACCACACGCATCCGTTTGTTCTCTGTTAGCCAAAATATCTTTCTGCCAACCTTCAATCGTTGCCAACATGGTATCAATGCTTTCTTTGATTTGAATCGTCGCTTTAGATGTGCGACCTGATAACGCACGCACTTCATCCGCAACTACGGCAAAGCCACGTCCTTGCTCACCTGCTCTCGCCGCTTCAATCGCTGCGTTCAATGCCAATAGATTGGTTTGCTCGGCAATGCCACCGATCTCTTCCATTATCTTGCTGACACTTTGCGCTTGGTCACTCAGTTGATAAGTCGTGTGCGTTGCTTTCTCGGCCTGTGAGGCCAAGCTTTCGAGGTTACGGTGTGTTTGATTAATACTCTCTTTCGCACCCGCACAGGTTTGCAGAGTAACGTCGACAATTTGATGCGCTTCTTCGGTACGAGATGACACTTCATTCGCCGTCACCTCCACTTCTTCCGTTGCTTCACGAACTTGAAGTATGTCCTTCGTCTGTTGATCTAAAGCATCTGAAACTTGGTAAGAAGTCGCGTTAAGGTTGTCGGCTAAATCTTGTAACGGCTTAGCTGAATCCGTCATACGGCCTAACACTGTTCTGATTCGAGCAGACAGCAACTTCAAATGGAAATCGGCGATAGAGAACTTACTATTACCGGAGTAGACGAGACGACTCACACTATCGAATTTCGACTGCAACTTTTTAAGCTGTAAAGGAGTATCAACAAGCTCTTGTCTGAATAAGAGTGCCAACGCAGAAACAGGCAATAAGCTTAGTAACCATTGCGACATTTGCCCTACTTCAACGAGGTTTGAAATCAGAGGCGCAGCCAAAGAGCCTAACAACACCGCATAACGAACACTGTCACTGATCTGTAATGACCATTGACGACCCGACTTCTCTGCTTTCAATAAACTTTGGTAAGCCTTATCCGCGACTTGTACCCATTCGCTTTTCGGCTTAACACGAACAGACTGATAGCCACTCACCTTTCCGCCATCGTAAATAGGGGTAACGTAAGCATCAACCCAGTAGTAACCACCGGATTGGGTTTTATTTTTTACGATACCGCGCCACGCTTTACCTTGCTTTAGATTAACCCACATATCAGCAAAAGCCGCTTTCGGCATATCGTTATGCCTGACGATATTGTGGTGTTGCCCTAGCAACTCTTGTTGGCTGTATTCTGCGATGCGACAAAAAGCATCATTACTGTAAGTAATCATGCCTTTAAGGTCGGTAGTGGACACGAGTTGTTCGTTTTCGCTTAGAAGCGTTTCACGAGATTGAGAAGATGAGCTGACAGTCATTTATATTAACTTTTGTTAATTATTGTTTTAGGCGAGGAATATATACAATTATTAAAGTTATGACAAAATGTGAACGTCACATTTTGTGTAAATGCCTGCTGTTTATACAAAAATACGCTCGACACCTCACAAAGCTCAACGCTTCTTCTCAAATCAACATTTATAAGTCATCTAAGTTACCTACAGTTCAAATCTCACGGTTCTCATTGAAACAGAGGTATGGAATGTACGAATGTTTAATTCTTTGCACAGCACTCACTCAACAAAGTCTTTAGTAAGCTTGAACGTCTTAACCGTGGCAATTATCTACTCAACCATAAACAAATAGCTAACGAGTACACGAACTAAAAGAGCCTAAACACGGGCTCTTTTTCTTATCTGATAACTCCATTTGATCGAGCTATTGTGAAATCTGTTCTCTTGAAGCACTTTAAATCGCGCTTAATAGCCTAATTATTGATATTTCGAGTGAAAATAATTTCAGCATGGTTATTTATTAAACACTCAATTATTACATGCATTTTTTTAACACCGACAATAAAACATTTGTTTGATTAATTATAACCCCACACCTTACATAAAGCGCTCTGAAACAGAATAACCATTTACCCAATAATGATATCAAATATTAAAACTATCAGCTATTAATGCGCCCAACCTTACTAAATAACTGACAATAAAATAAATAACCATCCTTA
Source organism: Vibrio sp. QJM3NY_15 (assembly GCF_057785995.1). Taxonomy (NCBI): domain Bacteria; kingdom Pseudomonadati; phylum Pseudomonadota; class Gammaproteobacteria; order Vibrionales; family Vibrionaceae; genus Vibrio; species Vibrio sp. QJM3NY_15. The sequence continues at coordinate 1,341,626 of NZ_CM173518.1, read as the reverse complement.
TTTGATATTAACTGTTAATGTTGAAACCGGAACGAATAATGATTTGTAATAATTATTCGTTTGATTGGTTAATTTTATAAATATATTTTGTTACATAATCAAAACTGATGGCTTGATATAAGAATGTCACACAAAACAATGGCTTTAATGGTTCTAATTTTTTCCTCACTGTCACAGGCTTCCACTATTGAGAACGACGAACTATTGCTGAAGTCATTGATTGAGCGAGGCGTTATCTGTCCTGGCTTAACCTATGAAGGCAATCAAAAAGCTTTGCGTATCTATCTCAACGCTAAAAAAGTAAAGAGCACTCAGTTTGATTCAAAAAATAGAAAAGAGACAACCAATACAAAAGAAATAGAAAGTATAAAAGAAATAGAAAGTATAAAAGAGATAGAAAGTACAAAACATACAGCAAACACACGTCAGTTAAATAAGACACCACAAGAGTGTATTAGGCCAGACTCGGACAACTGATTCGAAGAAGGCAGTTGATACTGATATCGACATGGAAATATAAAAAGGAAATATAATGAAAATGATGAGAAAAACATTGTTGGCTTCAGCAATGCTTACTCTATTTAGCGCCAGTAGTTATGCAAAAACACCTATTGATTTAGGCGTTGTTAATGAAGACAAACTTATTGAAATGCTAGTTAGACAAGGCTTAGTCGACCAAGATGCAACCGATGTGGCAAAACACGACGCACTTGACCGTTACTTAAAAAATAAGATCAATTCCGGTTTTAAAGGCGACGCTCAATTCGGTAAAAAAGCACTTGAGCAACGAGCGAAAATACTCAAAGCCATCGAAAAAGGATCCGGTGTTAAAAAAGCGAGTGTCTTTGCTTTAGAAGTCGGCACCAAGCGTACCGACAAAGTACTCGCTCTACTGGTCGATTTTCCTGATTTGAACTGGAATGACAACAAGCTGACCAAAGAGCACACCCAAATGCTCTACGAGAGCTACAACCCAGAACATTATCAAGAATTACTGTTTTCAAATTCTGGCTACACAGGGCCAAATGGCGAAAATCTAATCTCGATGCGCCAGTATTACCAAAGTGAATCAGGTGACAGTTACAGCGTTGCAGGTCAAGCTGCGGGTTGGTATCGCGCCTCTAAACCTGCGTCATTCTACGGTGGCAACTCCCCGACGACCGACAACGATCTCAACGCGCAAGAACTGGTTCGTGAAGCTCTGAATCAATTGGCTCAAGATCCGAGTATCAACCTAGCCGATTACGATATTGAAGATCGTTACGATTACGACGGTGACGGAAACTTCCGTGAACCCGATGGCGTGATTGATCATCTAATGGTGTTCCACGCATCTGTTGGCGAAGAAGCCGGTGGGGGCGTATTAGGCCCTGATGCGATTTGGTCTCACCGATTCAACCTTGGTCGCACACATGTGCTTGAAGGTACCTCTAGCTCTCTTCCTGACCGCTTTGGTGGCCAATACGCTGCATTTGATTACACCATTCAGCCTATTGACGCCGCAGCTGGTGTATGTGCTCACGAGTATGGCCATGATTTAGGTCTGCCAGACGAGTACGACACGCAATACACAGGCAAGGGTGAACCAGTATCTTACTGGTCAATCATGTCTTCAGGCAGCTGGGCAGGTAAGATTGGTGGTACACAACCCACAGCATTCAGCTCTTGGGCAAAACATTTTCTACAAAACTCGATTGGCGGTCGATGGATTAACGATGACCAAATCTCAATTGATGACCTAGAAGACAACCCACAGGTTTATACGCTGTTCCAAACAACGGATAACAGCCGTCCGAACATGATTAAAGTGGATCTTCCAAAAAAACAGATCGAAGGTTTAAAACCGTATGCTGGTGAGTATTCGTTCCACTCTCAAAAAGGCGATGACCTGAAAAACAGCATGACACGCAAGTTGGTGATTCCAGCCGGCGATTCTGCACTGCTTTCGTTCAAAACTTGGTATGAAATTGAGAAAGACTACGACTTTGCGCGCGTACTCGTGAATGGACAAGCCATCGCAGGCAACATCACCTCAATGGATGACCCGTACAATACTGGCCTCGTTCCTGCTATTGGCGGCGAATCTGGCGGTTGGATTGACGCTGAGTTCGACGTTTCACAATGGGCAGGCCAAGAAGTAGAACTGTCATTTGAGTACATCACCGATGGTGGCTTGGCGATGGAAGGCTTCTATTTGGATAATCTAAGCATGGTCGTTGATGGTGAGATCACCTCAATAGACGATGGTGAAAACAACTCCACCTTCGCCCTAAATGGCTACAAGCTGAGTAATGGATTCCACCAAGCGCAACACTACTACCTACTACAATGGCGCAGCCACATGGACGTTGATGAAGGTCTAGCCAACATCAAACGCATGGGTCAACTGATCTCATTCGATCCGGGTTTAATCATTTGGTACGTAGACGAGTCGTTGACTGATAACTGGGTAGGCAAACACCCAGGTGAAGGTTGGTTAGGTGTGGTCGATGCCGACCAGAATGCCATGACCTGGGAAAAATCCGGCGAAGTCGCTCAAACTCGTTACCAAGTTCGTGATGCGGCGTTTTCACTCAAAGATCATACTCCAATGCGTCTTGTGAACAGCGACGATGATGTACTTGAAGATACCAGTTTGGTTGGCAATGCTAGCTTCTCTGACGACCAAGATTACACGTCTCCACAAGCGCCTGATTCAGGACGTATCCTGACGGAATTTGGCTTAGCCGTTGATATTTTGAATCAGAGTAATGACAACGAATACGGTGTGGTGCGCTTATCTAAAGTAAGCCAACACAACGTCGCCCCTACTGCGAACTTCGAACTCAATGTCACTGGCCTGAACGTGTCTACACGTAACTTCAGTTCTGACCAAGATGGCGAGATCACCAGTTATCTATGGGACTTTGGCAACGGCACAACAAGCAACGAAGTGGCACCAACTTGGTCTTACGAGCAAGCCGGTGAATACACGGTAAGCTTGACTGTTGTTGACGACAAAGGTGCTACCGATTCATTCAGCTCCGTAGTGAGTGTTGAATCTCCAAACGCTCTACCAGAAGCAAGTGCGAAGTACATTCACTTGGGCCGTTGGGTGACCATGTGGTCAACAAGTTCAGACAGTGATGGGCGTATTGTTGATACCGAGTGGACACTTCCTAATGGAAAGGTGAAACGAGGTCGCACATTCACTTCTATCTTCCCTTCATACGGAAAACACGAGGTGACACTGAAAATAATCGATGACCAAGGCGGGATTACGACTAAGACTATTACTGTCGACCTGTAAGTCGATCCAACCTCAAGTCATTGAAATAAGTACGTAGCCAATAATGTGCGTACTGATAAACCCAGCTTAAGTACTGTTGTCACAGGATATAAGCCAAGACAGCAGTTTTAAGAAAACGTTATTATTTAAGCCATAAGCAAAAGCCCTACCAATTTGGTAGGGCTTTTTATTTTTAGCAGTTCGAGGTAATAGCGCTTTAATTCCGGTAACGGATTTGCTGAACCACCATTCGATGAACCATTACACAGGCTGCTTTTGAATTCGTGACTTACGCGCACTGAATGCAAACAACAAAATTACGGCCAAAACGAACGGTAAAACGTAAACATTAAGGTTTTGCCAACCCACCGTTGACTCCAACCAACCAGACAGTAGCGCCGTGACAGTCACACAACCAAACACAACAAATTCATTGAACGCTTGTGCCTTGGCTTTGTTTTGAGCTTGATACGACTGGCTGAATAAACCTGTTGCAGCGATGAACATAAAGTTCCAACCCACACCAAGCACGACCAAAGCCGCCCTGAAGTGCCAAATTGATACGCCATGGATATTGATGGCAATACTCACCACAAATAACACACCACCCGCAAGGATCATCATCCTTGAGCCGAACTTCTCGATGAGGGAGCCCGTAAAGAATGCAGGCACAAACATACCCAATACGTGCCACTCAATCACACCAGCAGCTTTCGTAAAATCGAATCCGCAACCAATCATCGCCAATGGTGTTGCCGTCATCAAAATGTTCATTACGGCGTAAGCAACCATGGCCGCAAACACAGCACCAATAAAGTTCGGCGCTTTCACGATCACACTTAAAGGATCGGCTTTGGGAGCCTGACTATTAAAAGAGACCTTAGGAAACTGAATGGTTTGTAACAAGGCTAAAGCTAAGATGTTTAGGCCGATCAGCGAAGCAAAAGCACCGATGTACAAGCCATCTGCTGACCATTGTTGAGACATGATCGCTAAGTTAGGCCCGAGTACCGCCGCCAAGACTCCACCAGCCATTGATATTGAAATCGCACGGTGGCGGGCATTTTCGTCACACACTTCAATTGCCGCGAAGCGATAAAGCGTACCAAAACCAATACCTATCCCGAGCAAAAATGTGGCGAAGCAAAACAGATAGAAATGTTGCTGAGATAAAGCGTAAGTTGCAAGGCTTGCTCCGGTAATGCCAACCACATTACCGATACTAAACCCTCGTTTTCGTCCTAATTTTCCTGAAATTAAAGACGCAGGAATAGTGGCTGCCATTAAGCCTAAAAACTGCAGCGCAACAGGCAAAGTAATCATGCTGACACTGGGTGCAATCTGTTTGCCTATCAAGCCAATCACCGAAATCAGTAATATGTTGCCCGTCATCAACAAGGCCTGACACAGTGAGAGCAGCCAAACATTTCTATTCATCTTCGTTCCTAAATATGAGCACAGTTGGTCACTAGACCAAAAATCCAACAAAGTCGCAACACTTTGTTACGTGTGATGAACTCAAGTAAATGACCATTCGCTTAATACCTCGAACAATATTCCACCAATGATGCTTTGATCTTCGTCGCTTTACGCTCTAGAGTTGAAATTATCATTACATGAGATAATAATAATTTTTTGTTATTCAGAAGCTTTGTTATTTAGAGGCTCTGTTACTTATAAGCCTTTTATCCATAGGCGTTAACATTTAAAGGTGAGTATGATTAATCCACTTTGGCTCAATACATTTAAGACTCTGGTTGAAGTTGGTCATTTCACCCAAACTGCAGAAAAGCTGTATATGACACAGCCTGGCGTCAGCCAACACATCAAAAAGCTTGAGCAAGCCTGTAACTGTGACTTGTTATCGAGAGAAAATAAGAGTTTCGAACTGACCGAACAAGGTCGGATTATGTATCGCTACGCTCTTAAACTGGAAAAAGACCAAGAAGATTTATTCGAATCTCTGAGTTTCGACAACCCTTATTCTGGGCAATGTCATCTATCCTGTTCGGGTTCACTCTCTTTGCGTCTGTATCCCAAGCTTCTTGAACTGCAGCAGCAACATCAAGACCTGAGCATCAACCTAGAAGCGGCACCGAACAAAAAGATATTGAACGATCTAATCCAAGGCACCACCGATATTGGAATCGTCAGACATTCACCCAATGACAGCTACTATCAGAGCCAAGTTATTGGTAATGAGGCGCTGTGCTTAATCGTCCATCATAGTCTTGCTGACTTAGAGATTACCCCTGAAGCACTGCACAATATCGGTCTCATAGCCCATCCAGACTCTGCTCACTACCTGTCTTTGTATTTTGACCTATGCGGAGATAAAGACTTAGCGAACATCAACATCAATGAAATACCGAAGTCTGGCTACATTAATCAACTTCACCAAATTCTATTACCCGTATCAAAAGGGCTTGGGTTCACCGTGTTACCCGCAGGAGCTGTCGAAAACTTTCCCGACAGAGATCAGTTGCACGTTGTGCCACCTAAAGTGAAGGTTGAAGAAACACTGTATTTGGTTCAGAAAAGAAATCGAAAACTGCCGCACAGATACAACACCCTTATCGATCTCATCAAACAACACGTCAGTAATTAATCCGAGACACAGAAAGAATTAAAGCCTTTAGCTAGTTCGTTATTTCACTGTAAGAATAAAGGCTTGAATGTTGGAGTGATGTTCAAAAGACAGCTACTCAGAAGCGCTCAGAACCTCTTTGGCTCGTTCAAAGTCGTAATTATCTAACGCACTTTGGACATCTTTAAGAACTGCTGAATGTGGATACTGTGCCAGTAATTCAGTCACGCATTGGGTCGCATCGTTGTCATAAGCACCCAACAGCGAATACAACTGAGCACGCTGCTCTTGAGTGATATTAGGCGAATTCGATGCATCAGCGCTTCTCACATCAGTTTCTTGAGTACATGCCGTTTCAACACCTTCAGCACCTTCAGCACCCAACGTATCAAAGCTGCTCTCAACCGCTTTAATCAATTCGATTAACCCAAGATCAGCTTGTTTAAGATCCTGCTCATTACACGCCTTGTTATGGGCTTTGTTTTCTAGACCACCGAGTTGTTCAGCTAGTTGCAACCCGCCAATAGAAGCCGCCATGCTTTTTAACGTATGTAGATTCCGCTCTAACATCACCCATTCATCTTGCATTAGGTTGTCGAAAGTTTCCGACATAATGTCAGGCGCCCCTTGGCAGAATCTACCAAGCATCTTCTCTTGCAGTTTCACATCATGATGAGTCAGCTGACCGAACCTTGGTAATGAGAAAACAGGGAGAACCATCAGAGCATCAGAGCTTAATGTCGAACTATTAGGGCTGCTATCTTGCATCCTACCTGAAGGAGACTCTAACGACGCTTTACCCTCAACCAAAACCTCTGGCACGATGTATTTCGTAATCAAAGAGGTGGCTTTATCGATGATAATTGGCTTATCCAAGAAGTCCGTGACTCCAGCCTCTCGCGCTCGCTGTTTCGCATCAGCAAACACATTGGCCGACATCGCAATAATTGGTACATCTTTATCAAACTCACGAATCAAACGTGTAGCTTCGAAACCATCCATGATCGGCATTTGCAGATCCATAAAGATCATCTCGTATTCATTGCTTTGAGCTAACTCCAGTGCCTCTTTTCCATTCTCTGCCAAGTCGGCATTCAGATTAGAGCGGGTGAAGAATGCCAAAGCTAAATCTTGATTTAGCTCATTATCTTCGACGAGCAATACCCTTTGACCTTTGAACTCTATCTGGTAATCCAGTTGCAGCTCTTGGGCTTTAAACTCTGCCAATTCTTCAATGCTTGATCTTGGCAATGTTAGAACAAACGAAAACTCGCTGCCTTGCCCGAAAACACTCTCAACACTAATTTGGCTACCCATTGCGCGAACCAATTTCTGGCTAATATTGAGTCCTAACCCTGTACCACCGAATCGACGCGTGGTTGTACTATCAGCTTGGCTAAATGCTTCAAAGAGCTTGTGTAGATTCTCATCAGAAATTCCTATGCCAGTATCGGCCACCATCACCCTCATAGTCAGGCTGTTATCGTCTGATTCAACAAGGGCTACAGTTAGCGAGACAGTGCCAGTTTCCGTAAACTTAATCGCATTACCAACAAGGTTAAGTATTACTTGGAATAGCCTTAATGGATCGCCGCGCAGAGGAGTGTCTAACGCAGGGTCAACCGACATCGACAAGTTGAGTTGTTTTTCAGCCGCTTTGGACTCCATAAGATCAATCACATCTTGGAAAGTCGCTAACGAATTAAATGGAATACTATCGATAAACAACTGCCCTGCTTCAATCTTAGAAAAATCGAGGATGTCGTTGATGATGCTTAATAGTGAATGCCCAGAGCGATGCACTTTTTCGACATAGTTTTTCGCAACCGGATTCGCTATTTCTCCGATAGCGAGATAAGACAGGCCAATAATCGCATTCATTGGCGTTCTAATTTCGTGGCTCATGTTAGCCAAGAATTCAGACTTCGCTTGGCTTGCGAGATCGGCTCTCTGTTTCTCTTCTTCAAGTTGCTCGTTAAGACGCTTCATTTCAGAAATATCGAACGCCCAGAACAGCGTGGCTATCTCGCCATCTAGCTCAAACAAATAGTAACTGACTAGAGCGACAAACCGTGTTCCATCAGACCTTCTCAACACCAGCTCTTTGTTGACGACCTTTCCATTAAGTTTAAGCTCTCTATGTAATTCATCACGAGCAGATAAAGAATCATGAATGGCAGCCACGTCAATTGAAGAAAGTTCCTTGTCTTCCACCCCAAACAGGCGTTTTGCAGTGTCATTGGCATAACGAACCTGCTCCTCAAACACCACTGCTGCGGCAATCGGGGAGCTATTGAGCATGTTGTAGAGCTGATCCTGAGCCTTCTTAAGTGCTTCTGTCGCATCATTGGCAATACTTATCTGCTTGGCGAGTTTTCGATTCCAGAAAACGATAAGTAGAACGATCACCAAAGCAAAGCCTGAAATGGTATAAACCAATTCGTAATCGACTCTTTCTATCGCTTTTGGCGCTGCCCATTTCGCCGATATCTTTTGGTGTTCTTCAGCAGAAATACTCTCAATCGCCTTATTCACAATCGAATAAAGCAAAGGCTCAGATTTGATGACATGTAAAGTGGGTGAAAGGAAAAAATCAAGTCGTCCGACAATTCCAATCTCTCGATGACCAAATGAATCAATGAGGTAATTGAGGACATCAACAGTGTCGATCATGCCGTCTAAGACCCCATCATCTAATCTGTTCAGCCCATCAGCTGTTGAATCAACCAGCACCCACTCAACGTTTGGGTATTTCTCCACTATCGCATCAGTGTTTGCGGCATTTTTCAAAATACCAATTTTCCATCCAACCGCTTCTTCTAATACTAAGCTAGTGACATCTCGCCTTGATGCGATCGCCAAGCGGCTCGAAAACAAGCTTTGTGCTGCTCTAACGCTTTCTCCGAATGAGTGGTTTTCTTGAGCCGCAGAAACCAGGTCAACCTCTTGATGATCAACTAAGCTTCGGGTTTCAGACCAACTTGCGACATCCACATGATTAATACTTAGCCCTGTTTTCTGCTCAATGAGCGTTAGGTAATCGTCAATCATCCCGATGTATTCACCGGTATTTGATACCGCTTCATAAGGCAGCGAGTTAGGGTCGATACCTATCCGCACATCCGGGTTGTCTTTAATCCACAGCCTCTCTTTTTGGCTTAGGTTTAAGATCTCTCCAGTCAGATTATTCATTTGGTAAACATCAGAGATATAGCGTTTCGCCGCATCACCGAATGAACTAAATTGTTCGATGGATGGAAAGTAAACATGATTTCGGTCTAACGACTTAATATCAAAGTAGAAAGTCATAGAACCAGAGTTCGTGCTTCCACCTTTGGTCCGGTAGTTCGCTACCTTGGTCACCGACGAAAAGTGAGAGGTGTTCTTCTTCTCTCCATATTCATCAACTAGGTTACCGATATACCAAGATTTGATCGGGCGATTATTGTTATCTGCTTGTGCCGTGATCACCTGAAACGACCTGTCCGTGTCGAAAATTTCAAAAACTTCCGTCAAATCTTCAAGGCGATCACTGACGATAAAATATGCGGATATTTGCGCGATTATATTCGCTTTTTTAAGGACTTGGCTTAAATCACTCTGAACCTGAATCTCGATAATTTGATTTAAACCATCATCGGCCTGTTTTAGCTTTTTAATCGCGGCATTGAAGCTGTCTCTGATTTCTTCATTCTTAAAGTCAACATAGATCGGATACTCAGCCTTATACTCGTCATGTAACGTTAGCTCTGCCATTTCAATAAAACGAGTATTGGTGATAAACCACTCCAGCACTCTGCGTTCAACCATTAACAGGTCAATGTTTTGAGCCCTCAATTGTGAGAATGCCGATTCGAGACCTTCATAATCTTCGACACGCTCGATGTCCAACTTACCCTTCAGTATTTCAACAGAATTTTTGATTGGAGAGGTCTCGTCAAAGAGTAATGCCCCTAGTGACAAGTTTTTCTGGGACTTGAGGTTAAGCTTGCGGCGAGTCAGTGAGACAGGAACAAACTCAACATTAAGAACGTTATCACTTAAAAAGTGCGTATTGGGGTCATCAAACTGAACGCCAGAAACAAAGGCAATAGAGTTATTATTATCTATGGCTTTGCGAGCTGCGCTAGGGGGAAGAGTGACAACGTCACCCAACTTATATCCCATATCATTAAGAGCACGCTGAAGAATGTCGTGTTCTAGCCCGACCGCAGTGCTGTCTGGGTACATATACGGAGGGTTACCAAAACCGAACACGCCTTTTAGTGGCACTCGATAAGGAGAACTATCTAGCCACTTTGATAGAATTTGGTTCTTGTTATTAACGTCGAAGGTTTCAACCTGTTTGTTGATTAGCGTCAGAAGCTCTGGTTCGTCGGTACGAATCACCATTGATGCTTCTAACCTTTTCCAATGCTCCAAAACATAATTGACCGCGAGATCATGCACGCCAATTTTTTTCGCAAGATCCATGGTAGTGATAGGCTCACCGACTATGCCTTCGACATCGCCAGCCCCTAACGCACGTACTGCATCAATAACGTTATCAAAATCCACTCGCTCAATAGCGCTCAATTGGACACCGGCTCGCTCCAAGTCGATATTTTCATTAACCATCGCGATGCGGCGCTTTTGAGTTTGGTCGATGTTAGTATCTATTTTGTTGTCGATGGGAACAATCACTGCGACCTGATAAGGAATATAGGGATCACTCGCAAGAAAGCGACCACCTTCACTTGGGTCAAACTGTTGGAATGGGAATACATCGCCTCGCCCGTCGACTAACGCGGCTTTAGCTTCGACACGCGAGTTAACTGTGACAAACCGAACATGAACACCAAAACGCTGTTCAAGATCCAATGTCCAATCTTTGATGATCCCAGAAACCTGCCCATCATCATCGATGAATGAGTAAGGATAATGGTTGGCCAAGACAACAAAAGTTACCGTTGGTTGATTTCCCAACCACTGATTTAACTCAGTATCTGTTACCTCAGCAGCATTCGTAGGTCGCATTAGCAGAGGCCACACCAAAAGTGTAATGACCCAAAAAACAACCAAACGATTTAGCGACGACATAAAGCGATCACTCATCTTTAAATTGCTCTTTAATACTTAAGATTTGAGATAGGTTTTCAAACAGTAACTCTACAATTTTTGGGTCAAAGTGTTTGCCTTTTTGTTCTTCAAACAAGCTCAGTGCCTCATCAACACTCCATGCTTTTTTATACGGTCTCTCTGCTGTGAGAGCATCAAACACATCAGCAACCGCGGCAATACGCCCTACCAAAGGAATGTCTTCACCCGCGATCTGGTTTGGGTAACCGCTGCCATCCCATTTTTCGTGATGATATTGCGCCACCTGAATCGCCATACGCATCAGTTTGGAGTCACTCTGCCTACCGAGGATTTCAACACCATACTCGACATGCTTTTGCATAATGGTCCACTCGTCGGCGTCCAATTTACCCGGCTTGAGTAACACGCTATCGGGAATACCAATCTTGCCAATATCATGCATTGGAGCCGCGTCACGCAGAGTTTCAGCGTCTTCGTCTGTCATACCTAACGCCTTGGCTAATATTTCACAATAATGGCTCATACGCATCACGTGCATACCCGTTTCATTATCTTTGAATTCAGCCGCCCTACCCAATATGTTCAGCGTCTCTAGCTTGCCTAGATTGATCTCTTGGGTTTTCTCTTTTACCTGACTAAACAACGCGCGTTGTTGATCATAAAGTGCGATATGCGTTTTCACACGCTGCAGTGCGATTGCAGGGGTTATCGGCTTGGTTAGGTAATCGACAGCCCCCAAGGAGAGCCCTTTTACTTCAGCTTCAGGTCCAATTTTGGCAGTCACGAAGATAATGGGAATATGCGCGGTATTGGGCTGTTCTTTGAGCTGTCTGCAAACTTCATAACCATCAATATCTGGCATCATGATATCGAGGAGAATGAGGTCTGGCTGAGGCACCATCTTGGCTATCTTGATGCCAATGGTACCGTTAATTGCTACTTTGACTTGATAGGTATCTTTAAGTATTGCAGTCAACACATCCAAATTGCTTGGGGTGTCATCCACGACTAACACTATGGGTTTACGACTCATTGATACCTCGTATAAAAATCAAACAGTTATAACCATAGTGTAGATCGATTTTTAGAGGTTAATCAGAAAAAATAGCAATTGTTTTTTGAAAGTGAAGAGTAGATCTTCGAGTGACATCAAACCAACGCTTATCGAAGTATGACCAGTCAATATTACGTCGATTAAGTCATTATAATACAAAGGAAATTATACAAATTACTTTTGAAGCCAGACCTTTTATTAACAAAATACAAACTGGCAAAAACAAAAAGAGCTCCTCACTTGGGAGCTCTTTTCACGTAAGTCATTAGAAAATCAAATCGCCTCGCGGACCCAGTAACCTAACGACCTGAATAATACATACAGATTCGAACGCCATCGAACTCACGAATCTCAAATGGGATCTCGTAGATCGATTCCATCACTGATTTTTCAACCACTTCCGAAACCTTGCCCGACTTAACCACCTGGCCTTTTTTCATCGCAACAATGTTATCTGAGTAGCACGAAGCGAAGTTGATGTCGTGAATCACGATCACCACCGCTTTATTAAACTCATGCGCTAAACGACGCAGCGTCTGCATGATCTCCACAGAGTGTTTAATATCTAGGTTGTTTAGTGGCTCGTCTAAGAACACATAGTCGGTATCTTGTGCCACAACCATCGCGATAAACGCCATTTGACGCTGACCGCCACTGAGCTCATCTAAGTATTTGTTTTGAATATCGGTAATACCAAGGTGCTCTAACGCCGTATCAACGACTTTATGATCTTCGTCTTTCAAGCGACCTTGGGAATGCGGAAAACGACCAAAACAAACCAGCTCACGAATTGTAAATCGCATATTGATGTTGTTTGATTGTCTTAAGACGGCAAGGTGCTTCGCCAGCTCTTTGGTATCCCATTCAGCCAGTAACTTATCGCCAATAACGACCTCGCCCGCATCACTTTCTGTTAAGCGGCTTGCCATTGAAAGAAGCGTACTTTTACCCGCACCATTTGGGCCAATGATAGAAGTCACTTCCCCTTTCGGGAACATGGCACTGGCATCATCCACCACAAGTGTCTTGCCATACTTCTTACTCAAACCTGTTAATTTAATCACTACTTACTACCTTTACTGAATTCTGGTGCGTAACAACAAGAACATAAAATACAAACCGCCGACCAAGTTAATGATCACGCTCACAGTGGTTTCAAACGCCATTACTTTTTCGATAAACCATTGGCCTGAAACCAATAGAACGACCGCTAACAAACTGCTCGCGATGATAAGCACACGATGTTGATAAGATTTGAATATCTGACGAGCTAAGCTGACGGTGATTAAACCAAAGAACAGCACAGGGCCAACCAAAGCCGTCGATACCGCGACCATCACTGACACAATCACCAAGGTAATCTGAGTCAATCGCTTGGTATTCACGCCCAAGCTTGTCGCGTTATCGACACCAAGCCAAAGCACATCAAGCTTAGGCGCTAACAACCACAGGCCAAGCAAGCTCGAACCCAGTGGAATAAGGCTGAGGTAAACCAGTTCACCTTTCACGTTATTGAAGCTCGCGAACATCACATTTTGCAGCACGGCAAACTCGTTCGGATCAATCAACATCGCAAGGAAGTTAGCCAAGCTTGAGAATACGCTGCCGCACACAATACCAATCAACAACAGTGTAAATACGTTGTTTCGCTTACTCTTAAAGTAAAAATGGAACAGCGCAAACGAGAACAAGATCATCACAGTCACAGACAATGAAAAGTTCGCGATTGCATCAATTACCCAAAAGCTAGTACCACCAAACACAAACAGAAGCACCGTTTGCACCAGCATGTACAAACTGTCAAAACCCAAAATTGAAGGGGTTAGAATTCGATTATTGGTGATGGTTTGAAAAACCAATGACGATGCAGAAATCGCCACCGCCGCCAACACAATCGACAGCAATTTTGGTAGTCGCAAAGACAAGAAGAACTCGTAGTTATCCCACGTAAGTCCCTGCCCCACAAATACTGCCGCCATCCCCAAAGACGCGATAGCCAGAATCGCAATTTTTACTGAATCACGCATTCGACTTGTCTCTCATGATTAGGTAGATAAAAATCAAGCCGCCAAAGATGCTGATTACCATCGAGATTGGAATCTCGTAAGGGAAGATGACGATTCGAGCTAACAAGTCGCAGGCCAATACCAAGATCACGCCCCAGTAAGCTGTCCAAGGCAGAATCTTCTTCATGTTATCGCCCATCATCAGCGACACGATATTCGGCACGATAAGGCCAAGGAATGGGATAACACCAACAATCATCACCACCGAAGAGGCACAGATCGCGACAAGAGCAACACCAATGAAAACGATCTTTTGATAATTGAGGCCGATGTTTTTTGCAAAGCTTTCACCAATACTTGCCGCACTGAACTGGCTTGCAAAGTAATAAGCCAACACACAAGCAGGAACCGCGAGGTAAAGGATTTCATAGCTGCCTTGCAATACACTCGCAAAGTTCGCCATTGTCCATGCCGACATGGTTTGTACTAAATCGTATTTGTAAGCAATAAAGGTTGTTAGAGATGAGACAACGTTGCCATACATGATGCCAATTAAAGGCACCAACACCGCATTCTTGAACTTGAGGTGTTGTAAGAAGCGAACCAACAACATAGTGCCTAACACCGCAAACGCAAAGATAAAGCCTAAGTAGCTCCATTGCGCGGCATTACCCAGCACCAGAATACCGACGATGTAACCCAACATGGCGCAATCAATCGTGCCCATCGTAGAAGGAGCAGCGAACTTGTTCTGAACAATCTGCTGCATGATAAGGCCAGAAACACTTAAACCCGCCCCAGCTAGCACGATCGCGAACAGTCGAGGTATCCGACTAACAACATAAATGGAATTGGCGTGTTGGTTGCCATTGAAGAAGTCACTAAAACTGATTTCAGCGACCCCAATCATCAATGACGTAACGCATAACACAACAAGAAATACAGCAGCGGCAATGGGTTTCAACATAGAAATAATACTAAAGGTAGGTCTCTTTGAGTCCATATGAAAAGTGAAAAAGGGCTTATAAGAACGTTCTTATAAGCCCGAAAATCTGATGATTGGTGACTATTGAATCGTGCGTTCAATATCACCCAACATTCTGTGAATCGCTGTCACGCCACCACCCGCCAAATACCAAGCACTTGAATCAAGGTAAACGATGTTGCCTTGCTGCGCTGCAGGTGTCGCCGCAACTAATGGGTTATCAAACAGCTGTTGTGCGCGACCTTCTGACTTACCAATCGCTTTTTCACGGTCGAGAACGTAAAGTACTTCAGGTTTTGCATCGGCGATGTATTCGAACGAGATTAGGTTACCGTGTGTCCCTTTAATTGGCGCTACTGTCGCACTCTTTGATTCAACGTATCCGAAGTCATCAAAGATGATTGAGAAGCGGCTACCTTTGTTGAACATCGCAATGTTATTACCGTTGTTCATCAGCATCATCGCAGTGGTTTCGCCAGACGTTACTTTGTCGTTTACCGCTGCAATAGAATCTTGAGTCTCTGCGATGATCGCTTCAATTTCTGCTTGTTTATCAAACAGCTGACCGAGTGCGCGCCAGTTTTGTTGAGCGTCAGTCCAGTACTTGTCACCCTCAATAGAGAACATGATGGTTGGAGCAATTTGCGCCAACTTGTCGTAAACCTTAAGCATACGGTTTTCTGCGATGATCACATCAGGCTTCAACATGTAGATAGCTTCAAAATCAGGTTCGCTCAACGAGCCAGTGTTTGCTGTCGTTTCTTTGTATGACGTAAGGTAATCAGGCATTAAACTGTGAGGCGCGCCTACTGGTTTCACACCAATTTTATCCAGCACATCCAAGCTACCAAAACCCAGAACCACAACTCGTTGTGGCACTTCATCAAACTGTGCAGTGCCCTTTACGTGCTCAATAGTCACGGTTTCCGCTTGAGCGGTCATCATCAAAGACGATGCAAGTACGATGGCAAGTCCGCTCAATAACTGGCGAACTGAATTAATAGTTTTCTTCATGTTTCTTCCTTTGCCATTGAGATAAACCACCACTCATGACAATAAAAGTCACACTACTCATAGATGAGCATGGGGAGTACACAACTGCTAAATAACGATAATTTAAAGTTTGCCATGGAATTGACAACAAACTTGTAACGCAAGTGATAATTATTATCAATTATATTTGCGATAAAATTGAGGCACAACTATTTTGTTATTCAGAAACGTAAAAGTGGGTATTCATGTTTTGCGTAGTCGGGAGAGAATTGAGAGTGACTCAAAAATGACAAAGGCAGCGAAGGGAAAAATGATCACAAGTTAGAGAGGAAAAAAGATGGTAAAAACAAGCTAAACCGTAGAGCAGGTAAAAAGCAAACACGACTAATATGTGTATAAGCATTAAGTGTAAACACACACCATAGCCCCTGAAGTCACTAGACTTCAGCCAAAATTTCGAATTACAATTTACAATGTAAAGATGCTATATAACAGCCACTTAAGAATCTACAAATTTGCCGTTAAATTGACATTACTCATTGTAAAGAATACGACTAGATGCAAAATCACAGATGGGTTAAAAACACATGACTCATCACACCCCCTTCGTTCACTCATCCTCAACAGATGATGATAAATCAATCAAAAATATTTTTAAAATTAATTGAAAATAGGGTTGTAATTTAAAAAACTAGGCGTATAGTTCGCCTCCTGGCTCTAATCTATAGAGCTGTTAATGCTAAAGTAAGTCCAAGTTCCACAAAGACAGTTCTCGATTCCTCGTTACACCATCTCTGCGTCAGCTTTCACCTAGATAGTCATTCAATAGCTTTTAAATCAGATCCCACTACCGTTCTATTCATCATTTGCTTTCTTTTTAGCGAATTCAAAATAGATCGACTACTTAAATATAAATGTAATAAACACAAGGCACAGTTATGTCACGCAGAACAACACGACAAACCCATTGGTACCAACTATCACGCGAAAAAACAGTCAATAAACTAAAAGGTAATAAATGCTCAAGATTAAAATAGACTTACACAAAGAAGAGATTTCATGGGTCACCGAGATTCGACAGCTCAATAGCGATATACTCCACCGCCACATATTGCCCAAGCTACAACATCACAGTTATCTCATCGACTTTGAATTTAATGAACGAGAAAGCATCGGAACTATCGTTTCAGGCAACGGAAACACCCTAGGACATTTCACACTCCTATAGCATTTCCCATAGGCTACATAAAGAAACACTGTCTAGTTCGACAGATATAAAAAAAGTCAAAGATGTCACCCTCAATTCGCTCTAGCAGAACAAAATAGAGTAGAAGTAAAACAGATTAGAAACCTAGCCCTTTTTGCATTTCACACGCGGCTAACGCTAGCTAGGTTATCGTACTTCTATTGAAACCAACTTATATCAAACTCTGAATCACCAATGAGTCATTATCATTGCGTTCATGGACTAATAAGTTAACGGCATCGACCTTAGCTTTTGATCAAGAGTATATAAGTGTTCTGCAGCTTGCATGTGTTGAGGGTAATCACTGAACTTCTCACGATTCTCCTCATTCATCTTACATGTCTCATCCACCAGCATTAACTTCCAATACAGCTTTGTTGTATGCAGCATCGCAAGTAAAGGTTTGAACACCTCTTTTTCATAAGCTTGAATCAACTCTTCAATCAATTCGTCACGCTCGTCTTCACTTGCGATTGAACCATTGGTTGCCGACAGTACTTTTTGATATTTCAGATTGAGTTGCAGCTTATCCATCACCGTTTGGTTATCTTCCGCCAGTTCGACCAGCTTCGATTTAATAATACTCAACCAGTTTGCTTTGCTAAGAACCCCATCATCGACACTCGAAAAATCTTCGCGGATTTGACGTTCAACGTCTTTTTGAGCTTTCTTTAAAACGCCACGAACCTTTTGGAAAGGCAGCTGATATTCCTTACTTAGCTCGATAATCAGTTTATGAAAACCACCATTTGGAAGGTGTAAGTTTTCCTTAAACGTCGCCATTGCAGCTTCTTGCTGCTCTGTAAGGTTAGTCATTCTCTTTCCTATTCTTGATAACTCACGGTGCTGAGCCCGCGATCATACCACTATTATCCACGATTTCTCGGTAACTTCATGAGTTACACCTAGGTATGTTCTTAAATTATCTCAACGTCTTCTCTTTCGGCTAACTTTCAATCTATATGGCATTAAATGGTAAGTCTCAACCGGCGAATATTCGTACATTAGTCGCACAGGGTATAGAGCCAGACAGGAGTCATTACTTACTTATGAAAGATAACAATGAGAAATAACCATGACTTATTCTGAATACAAAGATTCTGACTTACATAAATGCATGAGCATTGCTGCAGAAGCAATGGTTGCCATCACCAAGTTTACTGTTAAAGCCACAACCCTTTTATTCCGATTTTTCCGCTGGCTTGCGGTGAAGACTTATACCTATGTCATGAAGTAGCCGTTGTTATTAGCACGACACTCCTTTAAAAAACATGAAGCGCGCCCTTTTAGGTCGCGCTTTTTTTATACCCAACGTTTTATACCTGGCTTTTGGTGTCTAAAGTCGAATCCATTTTATATCGCCGATGGCGTTAAATGGTAAAACTGATCATCGATTAAAATCCATACTACACCTGTTCCAACAAAACAGACTTCTAACTTATACAGGTACTTAAATGAAAAAGATTGCACTTAAAATTGTAGGACTAACGGTTTTGGCTTCTGCGCTAACTGGTTGTATCGGTAGTAACGCCGTAACAGGGAAAGTGATGAAATTTAACGTCGAAGTTGTCGACAACCGTTATGCTCGTGCTGGTGTGAACTTCTTATTAGCGCCTGTATACGGTATTACTACCGCGGCCGATTATGTGGTATTCAACTCATTGGAGTTCTGGACGGGTAAAAACCCAATCAGTGGTTCGCCACACATCTTTGATACCAAAACAGATACCCACTTCAAAGTGAATGATGAGCTTGATCCAAGCCTCAAAGAAGCGCCTGTAGGACCGATTTCAAACAATCGTGCCATTGAGACTGGTGAGATGATGAAAATCGACGAAAACACCATTCAAATGGACATTGTTTACACAAGTGGCGAAACCGCGACGCTGACTGGAATCAAAGATGGTCAGAACGTGAGCTATTACATGGATGGTCAGCTTGTGTCGCAAACGACTATCGCTGAATTAGAGAAGATTCAAGGCACTGAAGCTTAAGATTTGTAGCTCATAAGGAGTTCAATCTCAAAGCTACGTTTGACTTTGAAGAACGTAAAACAAAAAAAAGCCCGGCTACTGCTGGGCTTCTTTGTATGTGTTCTATTGAGATTGAGACTGTGCAAGCCGGATACTCACCAAGCTCGCGACCATGATAGCTAAATAAAAACTGCCAATAATGGATTCCATAAACACAAAGAACTGTGCGACGGGCAAAGCCGGTGAAATGTCACCATATCCAACGGTGGTTAGCGTGATGAAACTAAAATACAGCGCATTAAACAGATTCGTCAGCCAAATTTTTTCTTCCAAGCCATTAAATGCATTGGGTAAAATTTCCAGAATCAACAAGTATATGGTCGCCCAAGCCAGCCCTATCAGTAAGTAAATACAGATAGAACCAATAATGTGATTGGGCGTGACCTTCGTGGCTTGCATCACCTGTTTAAGAGCAGAATAAATGTGTGAGAACAGAAACACAGCCAATGCCGTTAACGTCACTATCGAAAGATTATAGTCCTCCAAAAAAGAGAATACCCCCGACACCGTAGCGGTTATCAATAGCAGACCATACCAAGAGCGATACAAGGCTCGCTCTTTATGGATGCCCACAATCGAAACAGCCAAAGTAATAATGATCAAAAACAGAATGGTCTTTTGACCCTGCGGATAAAACTGTTGCATCACTGCACAGCCAAAAAACAGCACTAACAATGCATAAAATAAGAAGTAGAAGTTGTCGTCTTTAGAGACTGGCTTCATCTATTTTTCCTCAACCTCTGCGGTTTTTTTCTCAGTTTCTTCTTGGTTTTTCTCTTCAAGTCCAAGCCACGCCATCATCAGCTCATAGCTTAAACTCAGTATCACAGCACCGACAAACAAACCGACAATGCCCGACATCGCCATGCCACCTAATGCGCCCAACAGAATCACCAACATTGGAATATGAGATCCGCGGCTTAGCAATACTGGCTTCAAGATAGCGTCACTACCACTGACCAAAATACACCACACTAAGAACAAGCTCGCCGCTAACGTCGATTCAACGCTGAACATGTAAATAATCGCAGGTAATAGAGCAAGAATCGGTGGAAGTTGGATGATTGCAATGAGCAGAACAGCGAGCGCCCAAAACGCAGCGGCAGGAACGCCTGCAATCACCAAACCGATTGCCGACATCATGGATTGAATCACAGCAACACCGATAACGCCTTGCACAACACTGCGCACGGTCGACTTAGAAAGCTGAACCAATTCTTCACCTTTGCCGTCCGTTAAACGCGCCACTAAATGAGTGACTCCTGTTTGGCATTTATCAGCATTACTCATGAACGCACCAGCAATAATGGTCGATATAATAAATTGAATGAAACCACCACCTAGTGAGCCTAAAACTGAGGCCACTTTTGAAGCGAATATCTTGAGTTCTTCAGCATACTTAATGAACACCCCCTCGATATTGTTCGAGGCATGAACCAAAGTTGCATAGACCTTTTCACCAATCAAAGGGATGTCTTGCAAAGATTCTTTCGGTTTAGGCAGTGACAAAGTTCCATCTTGTAGCCCCGCCATCAAATCGGATGCACTTGTGTAGATACCTGAAGAAAGCGCAACCAACGGAATCAACAGTAATAACACGCCGATGAGACTCAGTAATGCACTGGCTTTACCTTTCGACATCCCCGTTTTATTTGAAATTGCGACCGCCACTGGATACAACGCAGTCGCAATGATCGCGCCCCATATCACCAAAAGAATGAATGGGCGCAAAATCGAAAAACACCAATAGACGAGCATGGCAATGGCAGCAATCTTAATTGCGGCATCAATCGCCTGTTTAGAAAAATCATCGGTTAACTTCATGAGACGTCCTTGTAAGGGCAAAATTAAGGCTGATTTTGTAAGAACTTCCAATTCCTGGTTTCAAGGAAGAGTGAAGCCAAAATCATGTATATGCCAATTAACACTAATTGGAATATGCGTATGAATGTGTTGCTATCGATGTCACCGGAACTCATCAATGTGCTACCAACCAGTACCAGTAAGGTACTAAATGCAGTGGCAAAAATAGGTGCTTTTTCAGGAACCGTGTAGATCTTGGTAGCTATAAGAATGGCAATGAGTCCTATAAACAAAGAATAGAAGACAATGTTGGGTACTATCGAAAGAATTGAAAAAGCAGCAATCGCCAGCAATCCCCCGATACCGTTACTTATCACCAGAAAAGCGCTCAACTTTATCGACTTCTCTGACGTAATCATCAACGATAGCAAGGCAATGAACATCATTGTCAGTAAAGCTTCAGATATTTGAAAAATAAAGAAAAAACAAACTACTGGATAGGAGATAATCATCGCCCTAAAGGCCGCATACCAACGCTGTTTCCTTTCGAGTGGCGCTGCGGCGAACCCTGAGAATTCAGATTTAGGCTCCGGAAAAAAGAAATGTACGAGTGCAAAAATCGTCACTGAAACCACACCTGAGGTTGCTAAGCCCGATGCTAATAATACGGAAACACCCGGATTAGAAATGGCCATGAACGGTAACATGAGCACTGCGATCAACAGAATCGTCGCGAACAAGTTCCATTTAGGGTCAACGAATAAGTAGTAACCCCAAAGCATCATCAAGCCCACTAAAATCAAAAGAGGGACTGGATAGTGTGTGATTCCACGAGACAACAACAAGCCCAGCCCCATGGTCACCACCACGGCCAATAACAGCTCGTAGACGGTTTCTTTATGGAGATCTGGCTTGTCGATTAAGAACTTGGCTGTGAATACAGGAGCCACAAATGCCAATGGCCAATTGATCCACGCCGCCAAAAATACAGCCAACGTGACCCCGACGGTGTAACGCAGGATCCGTTGCTGTGTTTGTTGGTCAAGAATGGGCTTATCGGACATAAGACAATACGCTTATAAATCGAATCCACAATTTGCCTATCGCATTGAAAACAAAGTTATCACCACTGTAAACAATCACGTCCGCTTGCCCACCAACTCTCAACATTCCTTGCATATCGTCTCGTTCAAATTCAATCATGATAGGAAGCATCTGAGTTTGACGTAACCAACCTGTTTGCTGACTCGCTTGAGCAAGTTTACCCGCTTGATCATTTTGCCCCCAGTCTACGCCCCAATCGATGCTGCTCACTCGGCCTTTAACGATTTGCCCCGGAGCAAAATCGAGAGCGACTTCCACTTCATCACCCACAGTGACATTACCCAGGCTGTTTTCACGGAAGTAGGCTTCAATCCAAATATCTTCAGTAGAAACAAACGTCATAATGGCTTGCCCTGCAGATGCATAGAAACCTTCTGACAAACTGAAATTAGACACACCACCTTGAGTCGGCGCTTTAATAACCGTACGTTCTAGGTTTAATTGAGCTTGCTCCAACGCCAATAATGCGGCTTTCACTTGGCTGTTTTCTTCGCCTTCTTTACCCATTTGTTGTTTCGCACCTTCAAGATCCGCCTCTGCATTGACAACAGCCGCTCGAGAAGTTGCTAGAGCTGCCCTAGCTTTGTCTGCATCAGATTTAGAGACCACACCTTTGTCGGCCATCTCCAATACACGTTTAGCTTGCAACTTGGTGTTCTGTCTTTCAACAATCGCTGACGTAAGCTTGGCCTGTGCAGAAGCAATACTCGCTGTTTGTGCGCCAACATTTTGTCCGGCAATTTCAAGGTTTTGTTCAGCTTGTGCAACGGCAATTCGGTAATCCGATTCATCAAGAATGGCGAGCGTATCACCTTGATTAACCAATTGATTCGGTTGGACTAAAATATCCAAAACTTTGCCCGACACCTCTGGTTTTATCGGGACGATATAACCCTTCACGCGTGCATTATCAGTGATAGGAATAATACGATCTGCGATTACACTGAATAGCAGTGTAAATGCCACAAAAAATAGGAGGTAGTTCGTGACCTTTCTTACCCTGTCTTTTCCGTTTTTTGGTTGAGTAACTTCTTCACTATCGTCTTGCTTGTTCCCTGTGACTTCAGACATGGGACTCCCTTCTAAATAACTAACATCAACAAAATTAATACCTTAAAAATAAACCCGACCATGGAAAACTCAAGTAAATAGGGTTAGATTTATTAAACTAAACACGCTAAATGATACGCGTGTCTAAATAATGCAATTGCATACAAGGACTGTTGAAATATGGTTGACGCCACTTACCAAGTGCCTGTAATTCAAACCAATTACGCAAAAATACTGGTTCAAGTTTTTACTGACTACGGACTTGACCTACATAAATTGCTAAAGGATTCGGGTTTGCCGCCTGATCTTATTGAGTCTGAAAGCGACTTTGTGCCATCAGAATCGATTAAACGACTGATTTATCTAACGTCGTCACAACTTGGCGTCTCTCGCTTTACAGACCTACTCGCCCTCGCCTTTAAACAAAGAATCATCCCATACGTATTGCATCAATTTACCGAGTTCGAAACGATTGAAGATTCGTTAAAACACATCAACACGATTTTCACGTACGATTCTCCCGGCAGCAAAGTCGATTTTATCCAAGAGCATGGGCAAAGTTGGTTTTGTCGAACCGCCCCTGAAGATAGTTCTCCGATGTTCCAATGGGGTGAAGTTTTCGCTATCACCTATATCATTGAACTAATAACCATTTTATCTAAATCACCTTGGCAACCAACCAAAGTCCGCTTACAAGGACATAACACAGACATCGTTAAAACACTGCTTTCAAGTCACTGCCAACTATTTATCGACCATAGCTCTACAGCCATTATGATCCCTGACGAGATCTTACAAATCCCTATTCGTCTCACGGCCAAAGATTTGAGTAACAAGCCTGCGATTGTTGAGTGGCACACGAGCTTTACTGACAGCGTTTATGAGCTACTCAAGCCCTATATGAAAGAACAAGACCTCTCACTTGAAGAAGCGGCTGAACTACTCAACTTTTCTGTGCGAACGTTTCAACGCAAACTCAAATATGAAAATACGACCTATCGAAAGATCAAAGAAAACCTTATGTTTTCAGTCGCATGTGAGCTTATGGAAGAAGGTCACACGCTGACTTACATTTCGAGCCAGTTGGGATACACCAACATCTCTCATTTTTCGCGAGCCTTCAAACGCGTATCAGGCCTCACGCCCAAGATTTACCAACGCTCGATCTCGGCTTAGATGCAGATCTAACCAATTAGCCAGAGCGACACACGCCTAACTAAGGACGATTGGTGTCGCGTAACCTGAGCTAAAGCTAGAGCTACACACCCTATTTCGCCCGTTATCTTTGGCGCAATAAAGCGCCTTATCTGCACTGCGATAAGTCGCTTCGGCTTGTGCCTGTATTTCAGACACACCACTGCTCACGGTTAAATTCAAACTTGTGCCTTTGGCTATCACTTCTTTCAATCGATACATCGCCTCAAACGCTTCTGCCAAGTTAGTTTCTGGCATTAAGATAGCGAACTCCTCACCGCCAACTCGCGCTACGATGTCAGTGTCTCGGCTGTTATTTCTCAGCAGTTCAGCGACCTCTTTAAGTGCCGCGTCACCTTGGTCATGGCCGTGGTTATCGTTAATGGATTTAAAGTGATCCAAGTCGATTAGCGCCAAACAAGAGTGCGTGTAACCATAACGCTCCGCTAAGTTTGAATAATGGTTGAGATCTTTATCAAAACGGCGACGATTCCAACACCCTGTTAGAGAATCGGTGTCCACCAGCATTCTTAATCGACGCTCTAATACTTTGCGTCGACTAATATCCGTAAAGGTCACAACGTATTTATTATTGTGCGGCAGGATTTCGGTTAGCTTTTCCACTACAACGTTGACAGTAAACTGCTCGCCAAGTCGACTGACCCCACTCAACTCTCCTTTCCACCTATGATTTTCCTTAAGTGAACGAGTGATAGTCGATATCAAACTGCTGTTATTCATGAAGCAGAGATCAGAAATCGGGCGAGACTGGACTTGGTCAAAGGCATAGCCTGACACTCGAGAGAACTGTTGATTGACTTGTATTACCCTCAATTGACTGTCGAGGATGATAAAACCAGCGACGCCATCAATGATCGCTTCAGACAAGCTATTCTTGCTTTGAGCCATTTCATGTCGATATAGGCGTGCAGTAATGAGGCTGCTGAGCACAAATAAAGCGCACACAGAAAAAGCCATGACTGCCGAAGAAACCACACTCAATAACCACAGACTAACGGCCATATTGAGGGCAAGTGTAGACACCACGTATAGCGGAATTTTGCGGTCAAAACTTAACTTGTTCATAGTTTGCTCTGGTGATGGGCGAATCGCTATGATGGCTAAGTTTCCACTAAGATATTTACCATTTTACGACACATACAAATTCAAATTATATGCATACTTTTAGGATCAACGACTTATGCTAATTATTGAGTAAAAAGAGTAAGCTACCGCCACTCAATGAACTTCCGTAATTGAAGTTGATTCCGACACCAAAGTTATCAAAGAAGTAAGAATCGTAAGGAACATCAAATACCAAACCAGCCCCAAATTCGTAGTAATAATGGGTGTCAAAAGGATCTTCGAGATCACCCGCGATATCGATTCGTCTGAAGTTATAGTGAACCTGCGGGTTATTTAGGGAAAGTGACTCCCACTTTACGTTTTGTCTGAATTCAATCTCATTAATAAACCGGAAACCTTCAGGGTTACCGATATCACCGTCGTTGGCTTCTCCCCACCCTGTCCCATAAAAATAACGAGCTCTAGAAGATACGTTCCAGCTTCCCCAGTTGGTCGGCTTTAAATACTGCAACTTAACGGAAGGCTCACCGATTAATGCCCATGCTGACGTGTTCAACGCATAACCATCGAGTTGCGATTGAAAGGTTCTGGTGTAACTGTTTTTGTACTCGTATTTATTGCGGTAATAGAGTGTGTGGACGCCTAAGCCATAACCGATAGACCAATGTCGGTCTAACTGGTTTTGAAGCCCCATAAAGCCATACAGGCCCAACACGGTGTCTTTATTTGGATTCAGACGACGATCAGAAGTCACGTCGGTTGAGAACTCAATGTCTTGTTCTGACAACACATAAGATGCGCGCACAGACCAAATCACATCGAGATCAGGATTGTCGGTTTTGATGGTCGACGAATAAGGAATGGAACCAACGCTCACCTGGCTACGGGTATCAATGGTTTTGTCAGAACCAAAACCGTTGTCATTGAGGTTAATAAACGAGTTCGGATCAAAATCAACAAAGCCAATCGAAACAGCGTCACTGTCTGTAAGGGCAATCGATGCGGCGAATATCTTCTCTAAACGATCCTTTATCGCTTCATTTGAAGCATACGCAGTCGAAGACATGAAGCTACCAAGAATAAGGGGAATTAAGGTGTGACATAACGTGCGGGGTGAAAGCATTAAGTTGACTCCATTCAAACTTATGCTTCAAGTGTAATTGGTAATATCACTATTTCAATCAGATAGTTAATGAAGGTGTTGATATCCCTCTAAGTTCGAGTTGTAATAGTGTCGCTAAATCTATCGTGCCCCAAAGCTCTTCTACGTCTTGTATCCTAAAATAAATAATCATACGTACTCCTCTTTAAGTCGAAGTACCATCTTGAATCAATCTCGACAGGGATACTTACCATAATACGCCACACCCGGTTTAAGAGCTGTTTCGCATATAAAAGAATAAGCGTTTGAAAATTATAAGTTTATCTCCTAAGTTTTTTATAACCCTTTACTCAGGAAGATGTAGATGAGCAATATAGAAAAAGTATATGGATTTAATACGCCCCAACGGCTCTTTGTCGGTTACACACTCGCCGTCCTCGTTGATTTAACCGTTCTCAATTTTTTTGATGAATACTGGGACTTCGTCAATATCGAGTCTTTCACCATCTCATTTGCTGCCGCGATTTTGCTACAGCTGTTGCTCAAGTTATCCATCGGCTTAGAACATAAGCTCGCGGATTACTTCAAGTCGAAACCCGGCACTGCCCCTAAGATCTATAGAGGCCTGTCGAGCTACGTGATTCTCGTCGGTTCAAAATTCGTGATGCTAGAAGCTATCAATATTCTATTTGGTGACAAAGTCGATTTCACAGGGCCTTGGAACGGTGTCATCGCCTTCTTTGCTGTGGTCTTTACCATTCTGGTTGCCGAAGTGATTGTTTCTAAAATCTACTTTGCACTGGATGACACGCAGAAAACCGAAAAAGCCTAAGCACTCGAATAGATTAGGTTTAATCGAACGAGAAACAAAAAAGTGAGCCACTAAGGGCTCACTTTTTACGTTTAGCTTTAAGTCTAAACAAGATAACGTTAAGCGAAATTAGATAAACAGTCTCGCTCTAATACCGAATACCCAAGCGCTGCTTTCACTAGAGAACGCAGGATCTTTGATGTACTGAATATCTGGCGTAACTTGAAGGTGATCACCAAACTGCATGTTGTAGTAGATTTCAGCTGTCCACTGCTCTGTACCACCACTTATCGCTTTAGCATCAGCTTCAAAAGAATCACCGTTCACTTCAGCCCAGTTCAGCGCGACACCTAGGTTATTGGTTGGTTTTCCTAACCCGAAATAGCCCATACCAACGGAAATTGATTTATCGTAAAGGGCAACATCCCCTTCAGAGAAACCACCACGAACAAACGGCATCACTTGAGGAGTCATAAACTGACTCCATGAAAAATTAACCCCTGAACCACCTTCCGTTGCAAGGCTATTACTATGACGAGTATCGTCGCCAAAATCCCAGAAGGTCACATGGAAATTATCGGTATAGATTTGCTCTTGCGAAGCCGTCCAACCTAACTCCAAGGTTGTAAAGTAAGATGCATCGCTACCAAAAGCGGTGTCAAAGCCATCAAAGATATCATCTGACTGACCATTTGCATCGGCGATACCACCGACCACATAAAAATTCTCGCCGAGCATATGACCAGCAGAAAGCGCAAGCACACCATCATCCGGCAAGCCCATTGCACCTGAACCTGTCGAGAATGCTAAATTCGTAAAACCAGACCAAGGGCTTGCTAAAGCGTAAACATCGGCATAGTTCGTCACATCTTGCCAGCCAACAATAATGGTGCCTTTACCATCGTTGATTTTCTGCTTCCAATTTAAGTCAGTAACTCGAAAACCTTGGTCACTGAAAGCTGGAGCTATCAAGCCTACATATCCAATTTGGTCTGAACCTATAAAGCCAAACTCTTTTGGTGAAGTATTGCCATAGGCATGCCTATGTTCGACCTTCCATACCAAGCTACCTGAGTTCTGCGTGCCGTTCCCTAGTAGATGCCATGAACCGTACAGTCGTGCCACACCCGATGAGGCATCTACGCTATCGCCACCAACCCCATCTCCAGAGGTAAGGCCTAAAGCAAAGTAATCCGCACCAAATGTAAAGCCATCTGCGGCAAGCTTTTCGCGCCAATTCAGCTGCTGATCTTTTTGTTGTGCAATGGTATTTTCAACAGAGTCTGGACCTTCAAAGTTTGCACTATAAACCGCAGGACTCAATGAGGTTGCCGCCACCATCACTGCCATACTTACTTTAGATAATCTTGAATTCATCTTGTCACCAATGCTTTTTAAGTTCGTTCTATTTTATTCATTGCTCACATCGAAAATTGTCATTTGATGACAACCATTAATTTTCTTTCTCGTAATAGTCTTCAATCATTGAAGCATTCATTTCATAGCCCATAGTGAGGTTACTTTTCCCATCAACGAGATAAACCTCTTCGGTCACTTTGTTTGAGCTAAAATCGCCTTCAACCCATACAGGATACTGAACGTTCTGTACCTGAAAGCCTTCAGGGAAAGACACACGCACAATCTGGTTTGCAGGTGGTGGTGGCATGTGGATACACGCTCCAGCCACGGGAACTAATAAGAACTCTGTTGCTGTCATTCCTTCAGAGAACTCTAAAGGAACAATAAAACCGGGTACTCGAACCTTCTTGCCATCAAACTCAGTGGTGATCGTTTCAGCGCTTGCTTTCATGGTTTGCATATACTCATCACGAAGTGCGATCACTTCATCTGCGTTGATGCCTTGCTCTTTTAACGTTTCTTTGAATTCCACAGCCTGTTGTTGCGCTTGTTCTTCCTTTGATGCACTCATCGCTATCACACCTTGTAATAGGCGCATTTGTTGATCGGTCAGATCAGGCATTTCGAGTGTCACTTCCTGTGCAGCAGAATTAAGGTCTTGCCACTCAAGAGCAACGGCCGTATTGGCATAAGTTGGTAGAGAGACAGCAGTAAGTGATAACACTGACAAGACAAGAGAAAGTGTTTTTTGCATGATGTGCACCTTGAAGAAAGAGGCCTACCGGAGCAGGCCATCAATTAAACGAAGTTAAAGTGTATTCTTGTAGACTTTGCCATCTTTCATGATGACTTTGATGGTATCGATTTCAGGGTTACGTGGCTCTGCGTCAAACCACTTCTCGTTTGCCCCAATCACGGATAAGTCTTCAAGTGGGTTACCTTCTACGATAAGTAGATCGGCGTACGCACCTTCTTCCACCACACCCAATTTACCGTCTGGATACGGGTCCATCACGCCAGATAACTTCATGATTTCACCATTTACTGATGTCATGCCTTTCAAGGTGAAGAAGTTACCAAGCTCTTTACCCGCAAGGTAAATCGTGTGGTCGGTTTGTTTAATACAAGAAACCATGTCACCAACACAGTCCGTGTGGAAACCCCATTTAGGCTGATACTTGTTTACGTTCGAGATGTAGTCTTTGAATGCTTTAGTTGCAGACTCTGCTTTACGCTTAGAGGCTGGGTTAGAGTTGATCGCTTCTATCTGAGTTAAATATGGTGAGAACGCGGTCATATTGGTGGTGATATACGCGCCTTTGTCTTCCATTTTGTCGGCAATATCGCCATCGAACATAAAGCCATGTTCAATGGTTTTAACCCCTGCGTCGAGGTTACGCATAATTGCTTTTTTACTATAGGCATGTGACATCACGTAAGAGCCATAAGCATCTGCGACTTCAACCGCAGCTTCAATCTCTTCCGCTGACATCGCATTTAACTGCCACGGGTCAAAAGATGATGCAACACCGCCCGATGACATGATCTTTATCTGGCTGTTACCTTGCTTAAAGTTCTGACGTGCCGCCGCTTTAATTTCAGTAATACCATCCGCATTAAAGCTCACGCTATTGCGAGCCATACTGGTTGTTGAACCAAAGAAATGTTGGTTAGCCGTGGTTAGGTTACTAAAATCGGCGTGAGATCCGGTTGGACCAATAAAGGCACCCGACGTGTAAAGACGTGGCCCCGTTATCATCCCAGAATCGATCGTTTTACGCAGGCCTGTATTCAAACCACCAGCATCACGCCAAGTAGTAAAGCCCGATTGGAATGCTGCGTTTGCGTTAACCGTTGAACGCGCCGCTAGCTCTTCGATAGTACGGTTGTTTTCATGATCGCTCAGGTTTCCGCCGTTCAGCAATAAGTGCCCGTGGCCTTCAATCAAGCCTGGCATCAAGGTTTTCCCTTCACCATCAATCACGGCAGCCTCGCCTGCTTCAATAGGGCTTGCTGAGATCTGTTTGATCAGATTGTCTTCAACGAGAACATGATGGTTTTCATAAAGCTTGTTTTCTGTGCCGTTGAAAATATCAACATTCGTAAAAAGCGTTGATGCCGCGTTTGCCGAGAGAGCAAATGAGCACGAAAGCGCTACCATAGAAAGCTTTAAGCCTGCATTTTTCATTTTCACACCTTGTTATCCGTAAATGAGTGGAATCCATTTCCCATAACGAGTCCATAACTACGATTGAGTGTCATGAGGTTTCAAAGGTGTTTTTAGGAATTACGACAAGCGTAAACGACAGCACTAAAACATCTCATCAACATTCAATAACTTAGTAGTGATGTTGCCACTCTTCAAGGTTGAAAAACTGCCATTTGATGACACAGGGGAATTCTATGGAGATTGTGTGATGCTCAGCAGTATGACTTCCGGTATTGTCTAGGTGTCATGTTCATTTGGCGTTTGAAAGCGCGTGTGAAGTGAGATGAGTCAGAATACCCCATCTTAGATCCGATACTGGTAATGGAAAGGTCAGAGTACTTTAGCAACTCTAAGGTCTGCTCTAGCACCATATCTTCAATGAGCTTTTTATAGGTGACACCTTCCTTATCAAGTCGTCTTTGAATAGTACGAACATGAATGTTGAGAATATCAGAGGCTAAACTTATTGGAAGTTTACCCATTGATAGGTAAGGTTTTATCGCCAAACAAAATGATGGGACAAACGTGTTGGGAAAAGCCGAGTTACCTTTAGCGTCATCCTCTGCTTTGGGACGAGCCTGGGCTTGCCTCGCCAAAACTATCGGCGACAACATCATTGTTTCCGGAATACAAAAGGCCGTCACGGGCCTTCCACTGAAAAGCTGAGCCGGCCCCATTTGCGGTAAACATTGAAAGCTTTCTATATCATCCCCTTGAATGCCCACTTCGGTTGGAGCCCACTGCCCTTGTGTCAATTTCAGTAGCAATTCATTCATGAACACCACGGCAAACAGTTCTGAAAAATGAGCCCAAACACTGTCGTTGTGTTGCTTCTCACGAACAAACCACCACTTTCCGCCCGATTGAGTCACATACATATTGGCGTCACTGGATTGCAGCTTTATCTGTTCACAAAACTGTTCTAAAGCCGATTTCAATGAACTTTCTTGGGAGAGTTGAGCGACAAACCTTGGAACATAAACCTGTTTACAAAAATTCCAAATATACAGCGCAAATTCTTCTTTGGACGAAGAGCGACCCATAAGATCCAGTACGTTCTTGATCGTGGTTTCTGGAAGATATTGATAGTGCTGACGATTGGTTAATATATCGTTAGGGATTTTTGCATCGCGGAGCAAAGAATAGATATCACCATCTAGGTGTTGGAATAACCCAAGAAAGAGTTCAACTTCTTCTTTGCTCACTATCGCAAGTGATTGGTGACTCATTGGCATCCGTTCCTCTAAAGCAATCCATGAAAAGTGATTCAGCTTACGTTACAAGATAGCAGACTTTATCACGACTAACGGAGGCGTAATTTCGACCGAAACCTTGATACACCCCGTATTTTCTCGCGAGTCGCTAGCTAACACTCAACGTTAATCACTAATCACTAATCACTAATCACTAATCACTAAAGTAAAACTAACTCGCGTCTTCTCACCAAGAAGGCTCTCACATGATCGTAAATCAGATTAAACACAAACGCGTATATGGTAATAAAAATGGTCACGCCGATATCCATTAAGAATGCCTGCCAAATCCCCACATTAAGCAAGAAAGCCATCACTGGGATCGTCGCTATCAACAAGCCTGCTTCAAACAAAACCACATGGAATATTCTCAGCTTAAGTGAACGCTGAGATTTTTCACCCGTAAAGTAGCGATCAAAAATGCGGTTAAAACAGTAATTCCAAATCATAGCGATTGTAGCAACAACTATCATGGTTCCTGATAAGGCATTCACATCATGATCGGTAAATATCGCCAAGCCTATAATTGAAAGTGTTACGGCCAAAATTTCGAATAACACTGAGTGGAACACTCTTTCTAACGTACTCATACATTCCTCTAAATAATCTAGTCTGTGTTGGATTAGCTCGGATTATGTCATCGGAAATAATAAGAGAAAGTTAACAGTCATCACGATTAGTGATAGCCTGAGCGTTATCATCCCATTTGGTATTGAGCGAGAGGTAACATGTACAGTTTTGAGCAACTAAAAGTCTTCGTCACCGTGTGTGAAAGTGGCTCTTTTTCTGCCGCCGCTCGCAAACTGAAACGCGCTCAGTCTGGAGTCAGCCAGTCGATCGCCAACCTAGAAATTGCCATCGACCAAGAGCTGTTTAACCGCGAGAAAAACATCCCTGTTTTGACCAACACCGGTAAAGCGTTATTGCCTGTCGCTAAGTCGATTCTCGACCAACAAAAGTACTTCGACCAAAAAGTAGAGTCGCTGACACAAGAAGATGAACACGAACTGATCATTGCCATTGATGAGAGCATCATAGATAAGAATTTCATTAAGATAATCAGCTCACTAGCCGTTCAGTTTCCAATCACACACTTCGATATTATTACCACCTCAACCTTCGATGTTGAAGACTTAGTCAGACGCGGAAAAGCACAGATTGGCATCATCTATGCGGACGGTGAACTTAAAGTAGATATGGACTTTTTCTTACTGGGCCAAGCACGCTTTCTTACGGTTAGCTCTGCCACACACGAGCTGAGCCAAATGCCCGTCGTTCAAGACTCAGACCTAAAGCGCTACCGCCAATGTGTGCATCGCAGTTCGAAGCAGCGCGAATTGTGGTTCACCTATGGCATCAGCTCCATGCTTTGGTATGCAAACAACCACAAAACAATCATCGATCTCGTTGAACAAAACGTAGGCTGGGCAAATGTGCCTGAAATGATGGTGATGGAAGGAATTCAGAAAGGCGATCTCGTTGCACTGCCAGTGGCACACGAGCATGGTGGTTGGATTACTCCTGTGGGTTGCTTAGTGTCTCGCAGCCATATCAATGGCCCAGTGTTAACAAGTTTACTTGAAAAACTAAAAGGCCACTCATTAGAGAACAATCAATGGCAAGCCAACTAATCTCCCCCAATCCTTGAGTTCACCTATTTCAGCAACGGAATCCTAAATCAATGACGGTGGTGTTTTCTCCAGCACTACCTCATTTCCGCTCTTCGTGCCGATAATTTTCTTTGTCGTGTGGATAAAACACCCTAGTTGATATCCCAAAGTGACATAACTAGTATGCGATCCCAAAGGGTTTGTCTTATCAAACTGATATCGACAAAACCAAATCGCTCTTTAACACCACTGACCCAACTTCAAATCTCCCACATAAGTGCCCCTGCCCTGCAACCACTTGTGAAAGCTTCAAATAGATCACCTTTGAATATTGATTCGCACCCAGTTTATGAGCCCTCTTCGAGTGCTTTTTTATATCTAAATGAACCTTTTGGAAAATTTGTCGTGAACGTTTTAAGAAATATTTGCCCTGAGAAAATGGGCAAAGAGCGTAACAAACGAGAGTATGATTTACGCGTACTTAATTGTGTCAGTGAAAGCGAGTATGAATCGCGTATGGCAGTTTGGAATAGCTTAACTTTGGTTGCTACTCCGTCTGTTTCAGAAACAAAAGGCTTCATCGATGAGGCTTTCAACAAACTTCAGCAAGACTTGAAAGAAGCGAGCCGCGAGTTATCGATTAACTACACAGACTTCATTGCAATGGCGCATGAAGAACTTAACTACATTAAGGTGTTTGTTGCTGATAAAACCGCACAATACGGCTGGTATGCCGCGATCGTTCTTATGATCATCGGAACTGTTGCTTTATGCGCTCAGTAAACCAAACTGTGTATTCAATAAATTGTCTTAAAAGCTCAATCAATAGGCCAATTTAGCCTTTTTATGAGCCTGTTGTTTAACTAGAAAACAAATGGTTAACCTCATTTGTTTTCTAGTCTATAACCCCTTCACTCCCCCATTAGAGACAACAGATCACGCGTCGCTTGTTTTGGATCTTCAGCGTGACATATCGCAGATACCAGTGCTAACCCATGAATACCGCTCTCAACTAACTGCGGGATGTTCGATTCGTTAATTCCACCAATACCGACAATCGGTAACTTCGTTGTCTCCAACGCCATTTTAATGCCGTCATAACCCCAATGTTTCTTAAGATTCGTCTTGGTCGGTGTGGCAAAAAGTGCACTGAGGCCAATGTAATCAATAGGCAGACTATCGGCTTCTTGAAGCTGTTGTTCAGTTTCAATCGAAAGACCAAGAATCTTATCTGGACCAATCAACTGACGGGCTAACTCAGCCGGCATATCTGACTGTCCTAAATGCAAGCCGTCAGCATCCACAGCCAACGCAACGTCTACCCGATCGTTAATGATCAGCGATACGCCAGAGCCAGCCAAAATCGATTTAACGGTCTGCGCTCGTTCAATAAAAGATCTCACATCTCCATGCTTCTCTCTTACTTGAACCATAGTGACACCACCAGCGACCGCTTGTTCAACCACGAACTTAAGCGTTTCTAAATCTTGTTGGTCATCCGTTACTAAGTAGAGCTTATAAGGGTTCATATCGTGCCTTTGGAGTCGGAGTCTAAATTGAGTTGCTACCATTTTACCGACAATTCGCATCATGTGCATGGAAGTTAATACTAAATTAGCTCAATTAAGCGCGCACCATTGAATATACAACTCGTTGAAAGCATACCGAAAATCCTGAAATTTTTAACGAAAGCGTTACTTATTACACAAACTATTCACTTAAGCCTGTCCAGAACGCTGTTTTATGGAATACTTCGCTATGAAGGAATCAGGTAAATATAGGGATAGTTATGCGCCACCTTTCTATAGCGTTTAAGATCAAGCTGGGTTATGCCATCTGCTTACTCTTTTTCGTCATTTCAGGCCTTGTGAGTTACAAAGGTATCCAAACTTTGTCGAACGGCTTTAGCCAGTACAGTGAGCTCAGCCACAAGGCGACATTATCAGGCAACATTCAAGTGCACTTTCTTCAGATGCGTTTAGCCTCTGAACGTTACTTAGAGTCATTGGATGAGCAATACGAAACGAATTATCAATCAAGCAAACTCGCGATTGATGAACTGCTGAACAACTTAATCCAAACCACCACCAAAACCGATAGCCTAGCTAGCCTGCAATTAGTGCAAGACAGCGTGGCGGCATTTGACACGGCTTATGGCTCAATGAAACAGAGCCAGCTGCTCATCGACCAATTGGTGAATGTCGAGATGGTCAAACGAGAAACCAACGCCCTCAAAGCCGCTCAGAGCTTGTTGTATGAGTCGTACAACAACAACGATCCAAACGCGAGCTTATACGCGGGTATGTTGATGGAGAACTTCCTCGCAGCCAAGATCACTGTACTGAGTTACTCAAACAACAACGACCTAAAAACCTATGAAGCGGGTAAAGATATCTTTGAATACGCGTTGCCAGGTATTGAAGGCGACATTGAGTCTCTTAAATCATCCCCTTACCAAAGCGAGTTGATCGAAGACTTCTCAAACCAACGTGAAGCGTATGCAAAAGGCTTTGAGCAAGTTCATCAGCAGATGATTGAAAACACTCAAAGAACTGCAACGCTTGCCTCGATTGGTGACAGCTTGGCTATCGCAGTAGCGGATGCTCAAAGTATTCTAGAGCAACAGAAACAAGCATTAACGCCAGAACTGCAAGCCAGTGAAAAACGTTCAGTTCAAATCATCTTCTTGCTAACGGGTGTGGCTTTGGTGATTGGCATGACGAGCGCTGTGTTGGTGACTCGTTCTATTACCAAAGGCATCGCACAGGTTAAACAGATCACCAATGAGCTTTCTCAAGGCAACTTAAATGTTGAGGTGAACATTGAGAGCAAGAACGAGATTGGCGAACTGCTGACCAACATGGAGATCACCATTGAATCTCTGCGCGATATTGTTGGTCAAGTGAACCGCTCTAGCGTGCGTATTGGTGAGATGTCGGAGTCACTCAATCAAGTGACCAATAACAGCTCGACCAACGCGACACAGCTGAACAATGAAATGATCAATATCTCTTCTGCCGTTGATCAATTGGCTTCCAGCACATCAGAAATTGCTTCAAGTGCTAACCACGCCTCTCAAGTTGCAAATCAAGCGACCGAAAATGTGGCGATGGGCCTCAAAGAAGTCGATAAAACACTGCATGAAATTGGCAGCGCCGATGAAAGCATGCAGGTGAGTAGCCAGAAAGTGACTGACCTACACAAAGAGTCGATGAACATTGGCGCTATTCTTGAAGTAATCAAAGGCGTATCTGAGCAAACCAACCTATTGGCATTGAATGCCGCTATTGAAGCTGCTCGTGCGGGTGAACAAGGTCGCGGATTTGCGGTAGTTGCGGATGAAGTGAGAACGCTCGCTAAGCGTACCCAAGATTCTGCAAGCCAGATTGACGAACTCATCACCTCACTGCAACGTGGCGCTAAAGATGCGTTAGAGTCGATCAAAGAGAGCCACAGCACGGTTTCAGATGCTTCAACTCAGGCACAGCAAGCTTCTCAGAACTTACATGTGATCAACCAACACATTCAAGATCTGAACCAAGCGAATAGCCAGATAGCAGTGTCCGTCGATGAACAAGATTGCCTAACAAAATCTCTAGGTGAAAACGCGCAAGGTGCCAATACCATCGCGCAGAGCAACCAAGAGTCTGTCAGCAGCATTTCTGGCGCAGCGAGCGACTTAACCGAAGTTGCTCATCACTTAGAGAGCCAAGTGAATCGATTTAGAACCTAACGAAACCAATTGCTCATATAACGAGATAACTAACACGACGACGAGTTAATACGGTTTTGAAGCAATAATAGAAAAGCCCTCAACACATATGTGTTGAGGGCTTTTTAATAAGCTAGGAATACAGATCTAGATTGAATCTACTGAATCTTCAAACGTTGAATCAGTGTATCTTCATCTAGCTGATACAGCTCATCAAGTAAATTCATTTGCAAGCTACCTGGGCCGCGTGAGCTCTCAGCCGCGATTTCACCAACCACACCCAATACCGCCGCCGCAGCCAAACCACTTTCCTCACCAACAGCAGCAAATGCGCCCGTCAATGCCGTTAAGGTACAGCCCATGCCGGTGACATACGGCATCATTGGATGACCATTGTTTAACGTCACAACACTGTCTTTGGTGACAACGTAATCCGTCTCACCAGAAATCACCACATTCGCACCGTATTCAGCCACTAAGCATTGCGCTGCGCCTAATGCTGCATCACTGCTATCTAGCGCATCAACACCTTTGCTTTGCGCTTGCTCGCCCGCTAACGCGATAATCTCAGACGCGTTACCACGAATGATCAACTTGTCAGCTAAGCGTGCGATTTCACGAGACGTCTCGGTACGCAGCGTACTAGCACCGCAACCCACAGGGTCAAGAACCACAACCTTGTTGTTTACATTCGCTTGTTCAACAGCAAAACGCATTCTTGGCGTCCACACA
This sequence comes from Vibrio sp. QJM3NY_15, assembly GCF_057785995.1. Classification (NCBI taxonomy): domain Bacteria; kingdom Pseudomonadati; phylum Pseudomonadota; class Gammaproteobacteria; order Vibrionales; family Vibrionaceae; genus Vibrio; species Vibrio sp. QJM3NY_15. Next base: position 1,303,350 of record NZ_CM173518.1, on the reverse strand, counting down.
CTGTCGAGCGTGCCGATGTTGATCACCAAAGCGCCAGAGAAAGACATCATCTCTGCCAACTCTTGCTGTGAGTGCGCCATGATAGGCGAAGCGCCAATCGCCAATAACGCGTTGGCCGTGTTGTTCATCACGACATAGTTGGTGATGTTCACAACCAGTGGTTTTTGCTCTCTTACTGCGCGCAGCGATTGGATGATTTGTTCAGTTAGCATAGATAAATCCTTATTCGTGAAAGTCGCTCTAAGCCGCTGTTGAGTCATTAAGTGCATTCAGACCTTGCTGCCAAAAAGCCACTTCCATACGTGTTGCGGTTTTGAAGATATGAACGATGTTCTGACCGCGCTCGCTGCTGATATCAATTTCAGCAAGCAGTTGATTGAAGTATTCCGCGCCCGTTGCTACGCCAGACTGGAACTCTTCACCGCCGTAAAGCTGCAGCCAGCTTGCGTATGGGTTGCCTTCCAAAACAGTATCACTGCTTTCTAACAGTGCTTTACCAATCACGGCATAACCAATTGAACACGGAGCCAATGCCGCATATAAGTCGACAAGATCACCCGTCATCCCCGCATCTAGAACATAGCGTGTGTAGGCAACAGTGCCGAAATCTTCAGGTTCGTTTTCTAAGTCAGACTCGGTTAAACCCCATTGACCACAGTAAGTCACATGGTGAGAGATTTCAGAATCTAGCAGCGCATGAACACTTGGCAGTGCACGACGCATATCAGCCAAGGTTTTAGCCTTGTAAATTGCCAATGCATAAGCGCGAGCATACTGCTTCAAAAACAGAAAATCTTGCTTCAGGTAATGCAAAAAACACGGCTGAGCAAGGGTGCCGTTTGCCAGCGTTTTAACAAAATCATGCTCGGTGTAGTCTTGCCAATCTTGCTGACAGGCTTGGATTAAGTCTTGGTATTTCATGATATTCCTTAGTCAAAAGTCGGTACGTAATCAGCGGCTTTTGGTAGTGATTTGATAATGCCTTTGTCGAACATAAACTGTGCGTAATCGTCGTAGCGCTTCATATCCACTGCAGAAGGGCGAAGTGCAAAACGAGTCAGCGTGTCGTTCCATGCGCGTTGGTTAAGTTCGTTGTTCAACGTATCTGGTGAGTACGCCACAAATTCGCTCCATGACTCTTGTGGGTGGTTCACAATGTAAGTGGTTGCTTGCTCAAGTGCTTTGTTGAACGCTTTGATTGCTTCGTCGTCGTGTTTCTTTGCGTTCGCAACAAAGATAAGCTCGTCGTAAGCGGGTACGCCGTGCTCTTCTGGGAAGAATGCTTTCGCTTTAAAACCTTCAAGGGCTAACTGGTTGGTTTCGAAGTTACGTAAGCCACCCCAGATTGCATCTACCTTGCCTGATGCCAATGAAGATGAAAGTGCCCAACCGACATTGATGGTTTGCACGTCTGTAAACGCAACATTTTCTTGAGCTAGCATGGTGCCGATGGTTGCTTCTTCGTTACCCGCAATCGCAATACCGATCTTTTTGCCTTTCAGATCCGCTAGTGAATCGTTCTTGCCATTATCTAAAACCATCAACGTATTCAGTGGCGTTGCGATAAGAGTAGATGCACGAACGAGAGGCAAACCTGCCGCTACATCCATGGTTAAACTTGGTTGGTAAGTTACCGCTAAATCGACTTTACCGGCAGCAACCAATTTTGCTGGTGTGCTTGGGTCAGCTGGCTCTTGGATTTCCACCTCTAGGCCTTGGTCAGCAAAGTAGCCACGCTCTTGAGCAATCACAATTGGGCCGTGGTTAGGGTTCACAAACCAATCCAACATCAATGTCAGTTTCTTTTGTTCAGAATCCGCCAATGCATGACCTGAAACTAGCGAAGCAAGCAGTGCCACTGCACCTACCAATTTGGTATTTTTCATAGTTAACCTTTCCTTTTGAATATTATTATTGTGTGTATCGATCTAATTTTTAACTAGGTTTGTTTAGATAAATAGCCTTGAGCGAAGCTTTATTAAACAAAGAGTTATCGAGCTAACCATCACTGGTTCTCCCAAGGGATAGCTTTTTTGAGTAATTTGTCTGTGATGAAGTAGAGCGAGATGGACAGCACCGCCAAGATGAATAAGGCCGCAAACATCTCATCGATAATCATGCGTGCGTTAGCTTGCAGCATTAGGTAACCCAGCCCTTCACTCGAACCCACCCACTCGCCGACGACTGCGCCAATTGGAGCAATAACCACAGCGACACGAATGCCAGACGCCAAAGTTGGCAGCGCAGCAGGCAGTTGGATATAACGGAGCAATTGCCATTTCGAGGCACCCATGGTCTTAGCAAGATCAAGATAACCCGTCGGAGTATTTCGCAGACCGTCGTAACAACAAGTGGTCACGGGGAAGAAGATAATGATCGCCGCCATGACGACCTTTGACGCGATGCCATAACCCAGCCACAACATCAACACTGGTGCGATCGCAAACACAGGGATGGCTTGGCTAGCAATTAAGATAGGCAACAACCAACGTTTCAGCGGCTCGAACATCAACATCTGTAGGGCGAAAAACAGCCCCATGGATAAACCGAGCAATAGACCAAGTAAGATCTCCTGCGCAGTCACCCAAGTGTGTTTGAGTAGCACATCGTAACGTTCAGTAAGTTTTAAAAAGACTTCTGCAGGCGCAGGCAGAATGAAGCTAGGCATCTCAAAGATAACCACCACCATTTGCCATAAACCAAGAATCACAGCACTGCTGATAACCAAGCGCATGACGGGATTCATCTGACGAGGATGTGTTGTGCTAGCTTGCGCGTTAGTTGAACGAGTCACAGCTTCACTTCGCGTTAGATCATTCATAATCACGCTCCAACTGATCTAAGATCGCTTGTTGTAACTCAGCACATTCACCGTCTAACACTCTTGGTGTCGCTGTATTAGGCACAGACAGTGACTGTGCACTCGCCGGTGTGCCTTGCAACACATACAAGTTATCTGCCAAACGCACCGCTTCTTGTGGATCATGAGTAATCAACACAACGGTTTTATCTCTTAACAATTCACACGCTAAACTTTGCAGCTTGTGTCTTGTTACCGCATCCAGCGCAGAGAAAGGCTCATCCATCAGCACCACTGGCTTGTCTTGCATTAAGGTGCGAGCCAAAGCAACACGCTGACGCATACCGCCAGACAATTGATCCGGCATCGCATTCGCATAATCGACCAAGCCAACCGCAGCGAGCAACTCTAGTGCTTGATTGGTTTGCTGTGCTTTATCAGAAGCTGGATTTTGAAAGCGATGACTCAGGCATACATTGTCGATAACCGACAGCCATGGCAGTAACAAATCCTGCTGCGCCATGTAAGCGATGCGATCCGTTAAAGGCAGTTCATCAGAGGTTACCAATGTGCCCTGCCACTCCACCTTGTCGTCCAACAAGCCTGCCAGATAACGCAATACCGTGGTTTTCCCGCAGCCACTTCTACCCAACAATACCGTCCACTTACCTGCGTTTAAGCTAAGCGACAATCCCGATAAGGTTGCGTGCTCGCTGTCGTTATAACGTAAGGAGGCATTGCTGAGTTGAACGCCAACCGTATTAACGGACATTGCCGTGTCCAGCGAAGAAGTGATTTACAGGGCCATGACCTTGACCTACTTGAAGTTCGTCAGCATGGGCAATCGCGCGCGAAATGTATTGTTTGCCTAGGTCAACTGCCTCTGAAAGCGTGTTGCCTTGAGCCAAGAAAGAAGCAATGGCAGAAGAGAGCGTACAGCCCGTGCCATGGGTGTTTCTGGTAGGAAAGCGCTTCGCGCTAATCAAAGCAGATGTGGTTGGCAGAATCAGTAAGTCGTTACTGTTCTCATCCTTCTCTAAGTGACCGCCTTTTAGCAGGACAGCTTTAGCACCTAGTGCGCGTAAGTCTTCAATCATGCCCTGCATTTCGGCTTCGCTTTCAGGTACCGCTTTGCCTGTAAGTGCAGCGCCTTCTGGCAAGTTAGGGGTGATGATGTCTGCCAGCGGAATTAATTCTTGTTTCAGCGTCGTAATTGCTGAGTTTTCTAACAGCAGATCACCACTTGTCGCGACCATGACAGGGTCAATCACTAAGTGTTTAGGTTGGTACTTCTTAATTTTGTCTGCAACGACTTTGATGATTTGCGAATCCGCCAACATGCCGACTTTTACTGCCACAATATTGAGATCAGTAAAAACCGCATCTAACTGGCTAGCGACATGGTCGAGTGGAATAGGAAAAATTGCTGACACGCCTTGCGTGTTCTGGGAAGTGATAGCGGTAATCACAGAACAAGCAAAACTACCGGTAGCAGACATGGCTTTAATATCAGCTTGGATACCGGCACCGCCGCCACTGTCAGAACCCGCGATGGTTAAAACAATCGGAGTATTCGTGCGAATCGTGTCTTCAGCAGAGTGCTGCTGTGTTGAGGATTTTGGAGTTGAGGCTTTTGAAATAGAACTGTGTGTCATTGTCGCTCCTACTATCTTACAAGACGTAGGAGAACGAACACTGATCGAAGGAGAAGTCGCATTAGGCTCATGAAAGCTTTCATGGGTGCAGACGTAGATCGAGTGCTTATAGTTCCCTACGCCAGTGTTAACTGAATCAGGTTCAACGGGTCTCGATTAACGATCTCAGCAAACACCAAATAAGGTATGTGCCCCCCGACTATTGATAGCGATAGTAACAGCACTCTCACAACTGAGATACTGATTTTATTCAATTATAAGAATTACACATGAAAAAATTTCAATTAGGCAAAACAAAACAAATACTTATAACGTTCCTTTAGATGGCTTCGACTGTATAAACAAGCACAGCACAATCAGAGACATACCTAACCAGCCTGTAAAAGGAATCAGCTCACCGACAACACAAACGGCAAGCACCGCTGCGACTACTGGTTCAAACAAGGTCAGCAGATTGGCACTGCTCGCAGTGACGTGACGTAAACCAAAACTGAACGCGATATAACCCAAGCATTGTGGAATCAGCGTAAGATAACTGATGACTAATACGTTGGTCTGTGAGGAAAACAGGTTATCACCAGTAAACCAGAGCGTTGGCAGCAACAGCATCGCACCGAGGCCAAAAATACTGCCCATCGCCGCTTGTGACTTAATCCCTTTATCGATCAGTGCTTTGGTCGCCCAAGAATAAATGGCGTAACACAACCCAGCGACCAGACCTAAGCCAATACCTAACAGCTTGAGATCATCACCGGATTCATTCGCCGATGAAGATTCTGAAAACACCAACAGCCCAATACCTACCACACCAATCGCAAAGCTAGTAAGCCAACGTTTGTTGATATTATTCTTTTTGCTAATCAGACACTCTAATAGTGCCGAAAAGAAAGGTGCGGTAGCAATCGAAACCACGGTACCAATCGCCACACCTGATAATTTCATTGAGGAATAGAAAGCTAAAGGATAGACCGCCAAAGCCAAAGCGCTCACTGCCAACAGCTTCTTGTTCTGCAAAAGTTTGTCGAAAGCGAATAGGATTTTTCGATACGCCAAGCCCGCTTGCATTAGGCCACCGACCCCCATAGAGAAAGCACCAATCGCTAATGGGCTGAGATCAGGCGCAAAACTTGCGGCGGTGCCTGTCGTGCCCCATAAAATAGAAGCAAACAAGATGGCCAAAGTGCCCGTTTGGAATTCGTTAACGCGATTGATGGCAAGATTCATATCTATTATCCAATTTTCAGTTGTGAAATAGATAATAGTGAAGATTGATATAAGTTAGTTTGCTAAAAGGACGCTATTGTTGTTTCGAAAGACTGTCTTTCATTGAGCCTAGAAACGTCCTTGGGGACATCCCAAAGTGCTGAGAGAAGCGACGACTGAAAGCAGACACATCACTATAGCCCACATTTTCAGCAATCAATTGAACCGGTAAATCGGTATGAGTTAACAAGGCTTGAGCTTTCTCCATACGATATCGAGTGATGTATTTAAGCGCACTGATATCCAAGCACTCTTTGAAGCGTTTTTTGAATTGAGTAGAACTCAAACAGGCCGTTTCTGCAAGTTGTGGAATAGAGAGAGGTTGGGCGTAATTATCCGCTATCAGCCTTTGTACCGCACGGATTCTTGGGTCGATGCTCTTGCTGACTTGTTGTTGCTCTAACAGCAATGAAAACACATCCAAAACTGATGACTCAATGCCACTATCGACCTGATATTCCAGCTGCTTTTCAACAAACAGCAAGAAGCTCATTAAAGGTGGCGTGATCGTGAAAACCGAGAGCTCATGCTCTAACAAGTGCTGCGGCAACTCTGCCATATCTGCGACAATAAACCGCGCTGCTTCATCCGCCTTAAACGCATGCGCTGTGGTTACCGGAATCACCACACATTCGCCCACGGCCACTTTGCCAACATACCCCACCATTTCGATATTAATACTGCCTTGGATCGGCAATACCAATTGATGATGGTCCTCATGAGCATGGGTATTAAATTGCTTGGTGTAAGATCGAATGCTTAAGCTAGATTTCATGATCAACGCCTGAGTAGATCGGTTTAGAACGAGTTAAAACACGAAAGTACATGATTTGAACAAGTGAGTCACATCGGGTTGGCATTTGTTAGTACCCTAACCCATTCTAATGGCGATCAAAAAAGCCGCTCAAGCATCAATCACAATGCTCAAACGGCTTTTTATTAGAGTCTAATTAGCGCTGCCAAGAACCGTTAGCCAAACCGGCTATCGCTCATGAGCTCAATCGCTAGATCACACTCACTTATTTTTGAAGTTGCTCTTTAGCGGCTTCAACCTTAGAAAAATCTAGGCCAAGCTCTTCAACTGCTTCTTTGATTAGCGCAGGGTTTTGCATTACCTGACCCATCAGCATTTGAAGCTTATCTTGTGGTAAACCAAGTTGGCTGATTGTCGCCATTGCTGCAAGAGGGTTCTCGGTCAACGTTTTGAATATCTCGCTGATCTGCTCGTCGCTAATATTGTTCTCTTTCAACATCGCTAAAATCGGGTTCATTTTTTTGCCTTTGAAACACTAAATTAAGTAGGAGCACAGCATACCATCTAGCTGTGCTCGATTGTACTAGCAAGTGAAGCTTTGGTTTAACACGAACTGTGCTTTTCCCAAACGCAAATAATGCTTGGGCTTAGCGAGACTCTAGTGGGTAAGAGCGGTAGCTCCACATACCATACGTTCTCAGTGCGTCACGGTAGATGCCTAGAAGCTCACCACTGCTCGCTTTCTTAAGATCTTCTAGCGGCTTATCCGGGTAAGAGACCGTATCGAAGGTAATGCCCTGAGGGCCAGTTTGCCAGCTCGCAATTTCAAACAGAGTTTGACCACGACGAACATGGCTTGCTGAGCTGATAATGGTCGCATGTTTAATATCATGACGAGCAAGCGCATAGCTACTGAACAAGGCATTGCCTACCGTGCTGGTCGCGTAGTTCTCTTCAATGATGCGGTCTTTGCTTACCCCTTTTGAGATAAGCCAATCCGCCATTAGCTTGCCTTCTGTCTTATGGTTCTTTGGCACGCCGCCGGTTAAGACGATCATCGCGTCTGGGTTAGCTTTCGACATTGCTAGTGTTGTTTCAAGACGTTCAATCAAGATTTCATGCATAGAGCCATCAGGGTTAAGCGCGTAACCCAAAGTAACGATAGCACCGTGGTCGCTCAACAGTCCCTTATCCGCAGACTCTTTAAGAGGTGTTTCTAACACGCGGTCGACCGTTGCAAAAATACGTTTGATGTCTTCTGCTTTGCCTTTATTCAGGCTTTCCAGTTTCTCCATGTGCTTGTTGGATTCACTTTCATTGCCTTCAAATCGCTGCCAAACCGCTAGATACGCATGAAGGTCGACATCGTCTGGCGCAACCGTCAGTGCTTGTTCAAACAACTCAATAGCGCGTTCTGCGTTCTTGTTGTAGATCTGAGCGTTCGCTGCCGAGATCAACAAGTCAGTACGGTAAGGTTCTAACTGGTACGCTTCTAACAATCGGTTAGTCACAATTTCCATGTTGCTTGGCATTTTAGCCGTGAAGCCCGCGTGAGAAATTCTTGCCGGAGACTTAAACGCCTGCAACGCATCAAGAAGTAATTGGTCGACAACTTGGCGCTTTGTCACCAACTGCGCGTAATCGGCAGAAGCTTGTACTGCGCCATCGTTAGCAGCAAAAGAATAAGGTGTTGTGCCAAAGGCTAGCATGCCACCAAGAGCGAGGGCGATAATGTTCTTTTTCATGGAAAGATCCTGTGTCGTTAAGTGTTCACATCAGATTTGCTCCCCAATGTAAGCCCCCAAGATTAAAAAACTGTGAACCAAACCTTACTCTCCAAGGCTAATATTCATTTGTTGCATAAGATGTGGCAACAGATCACGATTTTGAACTTACCAATAAGCCTGTGTATTCAGATAATTCTGGTTTGAACCAGTGCTCAACGTTTTTGTTGGAATATCTGACTGCGGATTTCATACGCCCTATTCCACCGAAAACCACCCATCACAAACCCGAGCTCCGCAGAAAACAACACGCCCAAACAGCAACTTTAAGCTCATTTTTCAACAACTTAAAATCCAACACACCGAATTGTTCGATGTTGATCCTCCCCACAGATAACGAAGCTCTAAACATATGGCCGCTAAATGCGAATCGACGTATTTTCAAATAATTCAAAATCAATTATTGAACGATCGTTCAAGCAATGCTTTAATGAATTATCAATACAAGGAGTTACCCCATGCTTAAGTTTTATTTTCACCAAACACCCAACCCAATGAAGATCGCTCTGTTTCTAGAAGAGACAGGCCTAGATTTTGAACTCGTTCCTGTTGATACCTTAAAGGGCGAGCAACACACACCGGAATATCGTTTGATTAACCCGAACGGTAAAACACCAGCCATTGAAGACGATGGACAGCGCGTGTTCGATTCTAACGCTATCCTTCTGTACCTATCAGAGAAAACAGGCAAGCTTGGGGGACAACCAGAAGACAGAGCTGAACTGCTCTCTTGGATGATGTTTATCGCGAGCGGCCTTGGCCCTTATTCGGGTCAATCGGTACACTTCCGTCATGCTGCGCCAGCAGGCCTAGACTACGCTGTGAACCGTTACCTACGTGAAGCACAACGTCATTACGAAGTGTTAGAAAAGCACATGGAAGGTCGTGAATTTATCGTCGGAAATGAGTACACCATTGTCGATGTCGCTGCATGGGGTTGGATTGATAAAGCACCTTTCGTGCTTGGTGAAGAAGGCCTAGAACCTTACCCGAACTTGAAGCGCTGGTTTAACGCAATCAACACTCGTCCAGCTGCACTGCGCGCTCGCGAGATTGGTAAAGGCATTGAATTTAAAACCGAACGTGATGAAGAAGCGAAACGAGCACTGTTTCCTTCGAATTATGCGAAGTAGAAGTGATAAAGTCTGACAATGAGGCTCGGTAGTGATTTACTGGGCCTCTTTTCTCTGGTTTCATCCCAATTTGAACTCAAACTACATCTCTCCGCCTTAATTCAACATCCTCTACCTTGATTCCGTGACACCAACTAACCTATTTTTTAACTATTCTCAAAGCCATAACTAACTGTTACAAATCATGAAGTACGGTTTTAGGGCTACTTGATATGAGATCATAATGATATTCTATACATCATTAAATATTTCATAGGCTTTGAAACGAGCCTTTAAGTCAATCTAAGCGTGGTTTGTATATGATGAGCATCGAGCACGATGGGACTACATTCATTGTCGATAAAAAAGTTCACCAAGCAGTAAGCGGTACGTACCTAGTCGATATGGACGGCCTACTGTCTCTAAACGACATTCAGCGTTTACCAGGCAAGAAGCTAGCGATCAGCTTTAGTGGCCCGACTCTAACAGTCCAAAAAAATGAAGTAAGGGTTGTAGGTAGAGTGACATTGGTTATGAAGAAAAAATGCTGAAACATAATCTCGTATATGTAATTACTATTTTAATACATACATTGGATTATCTGCGGGAGTACGATTACCTAAACGAAATGTCAAAGGTTTACGGTGCTTATAACTTCTTTTCATCGGCACTATATATTCAAAATAGTCCGTTAGATGATTCTATCCGTAAAGAGGTTCTAACCAAGTTTACAATGGATACAAAGACTTCGTACGAGGACATAATGCTACTTGCTTTTACTCAAGTGCCTGAGTTGGCATCGCTTTTGACTTCCGAACTAGAGGTTTTTTGTAAGGGTAATAACTTATCAAATAGCGACTATTCAGCGCAGAATAACGCTCTCAATAAGTGGCAAAGTTTTCACCTAACTAAGGTAATCAAGCACTACATGTAGTTCTAAAGAGCATCATTGCAACGAAGATGCTCCATTAGGACTGAAGAAGACAGACCTTATCTAGAGGTTCACTATTTCTTTCCGCTGGTAGATGGTGGTAGAGACACAGTAGAAAACTGTGCTGGTATCTGCCATAGGTTGCCATAGAATACTGAACCTTGAGAAAGATCGTGAAAATAGATCAATACGACTAACAAAAATAAGCCCATTAGAATTATGAATGACAATGTGAACCCACTAACCAACTATATACTAGAGAATCCCATAAAATCGATGGCTGGATTCTTGGTTATTTTGCTTATTGTAATAGTGGGGATAACTGGATTTTGGCCGTTTTTTAGTAATATTACTCCTATGTCTAATATTACCTTTGGACTTTATGACAAAGGATTTTGGGAAAACTTCTTAGTTGAAGCTCATGGCTTTCTACTAGATTTCATCATCTTCGGTGTAATTGTATTCGGATTTGACCACTTAAGAGCTAGAAGAGAGATTAAGAATCAAAAAGATGAAGCAGAGAAACTAGCTAAAGCAAAAGCAGAAAGGAGGAAAAAAGATGAGATTGAGCGCATGCTTGAGGAGCTATCAGACTACGCCGACTTAGATTTACCAGAGGTGAATCGAAAGAAGTTTGGTCATATTAAACGATTACAACATTACAACGTGAAAGTCATAGATCTAACGCAACTGACTCTCAATGGCTGTAATGTAAAAGATTTTTCGTTTGAAAGCGGTTCGAGATTGATCGGTTTTCAACTCCAAGAGGGGTACATGACTAACGTTATGTTTAATAACGTTAAAATGCGTTCATCATACTTCAATGGTAGTAAGTTAACTTCATGTACTTGGCTTGAATCTGATATTACGAAACTTGTGCTCAAAGATACGTCGAATGCCAAAGGCGCCAAATTTATAAATTGCAACATGACAAACGCTGACTTAAGGGATACCAATCTTACCGGAGCTGAGTTTACTGGATCACAATTAACGAATGTCAAGTTTGATGGAGCCATACTTGATCGAGCCGACTTTAGAAATGCTCATGAATTAGATCTGGAGCAATTAAGCAAAGCAGAATCATTGAACTATCTAAAGATAAGTGATCAACACTTGGAAAAATTGAAGACTTTAAAACCTGAAATGAAAACGGCGAAAAGATTAAATAGAGTAGCTTGATAACAGCAGGCCATGGGGGAATCGAACCCCCGTCCCCACTTTAGAAGTAGACACTGAACCATCCTGGCTTCCGCTATAACCAGATTATACCAAATCAACTATTCATGTTGCAATTCTAATGTTCTAAATCAACAAAAAACGCCTCCCAATAGACATTGCTAATGTCAAAAGTATCAATTGCTTAACTGAGATATCAACATTTCTTATAACGTAATAATTCGTGTAGAATCGTGCTAAATCGCATCATTGACTAATATATTCATGTCTGACCAAATAAAAAAAATATCAAAAATAAAAACCCACAAAATGGCCAATTTCATTCAAGAAATTAGGTACCCATTCTATAAAAAACTGCAACTAAATAGCACTCTTACTTTTGATTCGGCTTTTACTGCTTTAGTCGGCCCTAATGGCTCAGGAAAGTCTTCAGTTTTAACGTCTTTATACGGTGCAGCCAGAGGAAACTCCCTTGGCGATTTTTGGTTTTCAACGGAACTAGACCCGATTCAAAATGACGAGAGCGGTGGTTCAGCCCGAATTATTTACAAATACATACCAGACGGCATGGAAGAACAAGTTGAGGTGATTAAGTTAAGAATTCGCTCAGCGAGAACAGGACAAAGGGAAAACCCTGATTATTGGGAAACTGCAAAGCCTAGGTTAGCTGATGGTATGGATAGGATGCCAGATATTTTTTTACCAGAACATGAACAGCATAGAACTAGTACTCGCTGGAAAGCAGTCAACAAAGAAGTAGTCTACATAGACTTTAGAAGCGAGTTATGTGCATTTGACATAGCTTTCTATTTTAAAGACATGCAAGCAAGCAATAACTATTCACACGTACAAGATTTTCTAAGAGATCGCTCTCGCTATTTGAAAACTAAATTGAATAGTCCATCTAGCCTTCCAACTTCATGGTATAGCCAGCAAATTGGTAAAATCGAAGTTCTAACTGAAAAGCAGCTATACTGGGCTAATAAAATTCTAGGTAAGCACTACATTTCAGCAACACGTGTACTTCACACGATGTTTGAAGATAAAGGTTATTCAATTTTCTTTAATGATGGTTCAAACCAGTACTCCGAAGCTGCTGCTGGTAGTGGGGAAGTAGCAGTTGTTAACTGTGTATGCAAAGTACTTTCAGCACCTGAAAATGCACTAATACTTCTAGATGAACCAGAAGTGTCTTTACACCCTGGAGCTCAGAACGAATTAAGAAATTTACTATTTGAAGCTATTCTCGAAAAAGGTGCACAAGTAGTCATTTCAACGCACTCTGAACATTTTTTGAAAAACCTGCCGAACAATGCAATTAAACTATTCCAGCAAGACGTAAGTGGAAGATACTCAATATCTAACGAATGCTCTCCTGAGCAGGCATTTAGTAGATTAGGAGGTATAACTGACACAAAAGTCAAAATTTATGTCGAAGATTTGTTAGCACAATCCCTAATTGAAGCAGCATTACAAGACATAGATGCCACAATTTCAAATAATTATGTCGTAATCCCATATCCGGGTGGCGCAGATACTATAGTCAAACAACTGCCAGTGCTTCTAGCTGTAACAAATGATACTAGCCAAGATATAGCCTTATTGGATGGTGATAAGCGTAAGTCAGTTCACCCTAAACACAAACACAAATATACGCCAGAGATTCAAAGTGGAATACTTGAAGTAAAACTCTTTAGCCAAAATATTTCACCATCAGAATATAGAAATTTAGATAATATATTGAGTAAGCAGACTGGTGTTAATGGTTCAACATTCCCTCTTCCACTAAATGGAGGCAATGCATCAAACGAGACCCAGGCAATAGAACTAAAACTCAGCATCCTTGATAAGTACCATGAAAAGTTTCATTTCATGGATACAGATACACCAGAAGAACTTATTTGGGATGTAGCAGATGGTACTTTACCTAATATTTACAAAGAAACTATTCTAGAAGCTGACTTTAAGGACAAATTTAAAAGCGCTTGTATTAATATGAATGGAGAAGAAGAGACTAATAGCGAAACAATACTTCAACTACAAAAAGTATTCATTCGGAATAGAAATAAAAGTCATCCTAAATGGGCTGAACTATTAAGTACATTAAAGCTTAGTCTCAATCTGATATGATAATTTCAAAACCTCTTATTTAAATTTTGAAACTATAGACTCAATAAGTGCGGTTCCTAAGTTTGGAGGAACTGCATTTCCTATCTGCCTCGCCTGTTCTGTAGAGCTACCATAAAAATCAAACCAATCAGGAAAAGTTTGAAACCGTGCTGCATGTCGTAATGTCATTCCATGGTTCTTCCACGGGTGAACAAACCGCCCTTTCGAAGGGTTATGGCAACCAGTTGTTATGGTATTACTTGGTAAATGAATAAGAATCCGACCATAAACATCTTTATGACCTTTATATCCATTAGAATGACACTTTAGTCTATGCTTCTCACCAGCGTCCTCTCTACTGCCATTCAGCGGTGTGTCTACAAATCTTTCTACCATCATTTCAGATGGGGTCATATTCGTGTCACAAGGGTCTTTCTGTTTAAATGGATAGCCAAACTTTAAAGAGTCTAACAACTCATACGTTTGCTCATATGATAGCTTCTTTTTATCTTTGAAATAATCGATCCAGTACTTTTCGTAGAGTTCTGTTGGGACTTTTTCAAAAACACTAGATGCGGTTTCCCAATGAGGTTGCTCTGATGAGCTAGGTGAAAAATGTGTAGGGTTTGGTGGAAAATCGACAATTTCACAATCTAAATCTTTTCTCAGACCATAAATAAATACACGCTTTCGATTCTGCGGTACACCATAGTCTTTCGCGTTGACAATATCGCAAAACTTTATGACGTACCCAGCATTCTCAGCAAGTGAAATGAACTTATCTAAAAAGTCTTTATGGCGCTTCCACAGTAGGCCTGCAACATTTTCAACAAGGAAAGCTTTAGGGCTAAACTCATTTACGAATTCAAAGTACCTAAGTAACAGAGCGTTACGAGGATCGTTTACGCCAGCATTATTAATTCGGTGAGTTGAAAAGCCCTGACATGGAGGTCCACCTAGAATAAGGTCTAATTCACCTTTCTTAAGTTTTAAGCTAGTTCTTAGTTCTAAAGGCTCTACATTGTTGATGTCACCCTCTTCTTCACCAGCTCGTAAATCAATCTTAAATTTACGTGTATTTATAAAGTTTTCTTTATAAGTATTAGCAGCGGCTTTATCAAACTCGATAGCCGCAAGCACATCTACCCCTGCATCGATTGCAGAAAGAGTAAAACCACCGGCACCGGCAAACAAATCTATCGCTTTTACTGTCATTAAAAATACTCAAAGAAACTTAGCTGGCACATTTTACCGACTTACTAATAAATTACCATTATTTGGAGTTCTAATAGACTACAAAACAACCGGAACACATACGCTTGGGATAATTCGACCTATTGCTTCTATTCAAAACAAAAAAAAGCCGCTAAAAAGCGGCTCTTGATTTTCAAACTAATCGAATTCGTTCAGATTACTCTTTACCGAATACGTTGTTCTCTTGCTCTTGTACACGGATAAAAGTCGTACGCTTAGTTAGCTCTTTAAGCTTTGCTGCGCCTACGTATGTACAAGTTGAACGTACACCACCAAGGATGTCAGAAATTGTGTTGTGAACAGAACCACGGTATGGAAGTAAAACAGTTTTACCTTCCGCAGCACGGTACTTAGCAACACCACCTGAGTGCTTGTCCATAGCCGACTGTGAAGACATGCCGTAGAACTTCATGAATTGCTTACCGTCTTGCTCTACAACTTCGCCGCCTGACTCAGAGTGACCTGCTAGCATGCCGCCTAGCATTACGAAGTCAGCACCGCCGCCGAACGCTTTAGATACGTCACCCGCACATGAACAGCCACCGTCACCGATGATCATGCCGCCAAGGCCGTGTGCTGCGTCGCCACACTCGATGATTGCAGAAAGTTGAGGGTAACCTACGCCTGTTTTAACACGTGTAGTACAAACAGAACCAGGGCCGATACCAACCTTAACAATGTCTGCGCCAGCTAGAATTAGCTCTTCAACCATGTCACCTGTTACAACGTTACCCGCAGAGATAACTTTAGTCGGGAATTCTGCACGTACTTTCTGTACGAACTCAACAAGGTGCTCTGAGTAACCGTTAGCGATATCAATACAGATAAATACAAACTCTTCGCTAAGAGCCATGATCTTCTTAACTTTCTCGAACTCAGCTTCAGACGTACCTGTTGATACAAAAACGTTGTTCAGAGTTTTCTTGTCTGCTGTTTTAGCGAACTCAGCCCACTGTTCTACTGTGTAGTGCTTGTGTACTGCTGTCATAACACCGTGCTCTGCTAGAGCAGCTGCCATTTCAAAGCTTGCTACCGAATCCATGTTAGCTGCAATTACTGGAGTACCAGACCATTGACGACCGCTATGCTTGAATGTAAAATCGCGGGTTAATTCAACTTGAGAACGGCTTTTAAGGGTAGAACGCTTCGGACGGAAGAGTACATCTTTGAAACCTAACTTTAGTTCTTGTTCGATACGCATGGTGTTTTCCTTGATTCATAAAATTATGTGTCTCTCGCGAAATGCGTAGTAAAACCGTTGGCAGACGAGTTTACTTTTCTTCGGACACAAAAAAACCGGAGCGTTGGCAGACGCTCCGGTTTTCAGCATTATAGGTCGTGATTTAGTAACAGCAAGTCTGATATTTCATTTTTTTTTATGCTATCCTCTCAAAGATTCCATATCCGCTAAAACTTCCCTAGCTACACTTTCCCACTAAATTCTTACTAATTAATAACTTAGCGAACCATTCACGCAAACACTGTTGGTTTATTGCGCAATCGTTTTCCTCCCTTTTCTACGTAATGTCCCCCTCATAAAGCAATAATGTGAAGAAAGTGCCTCGAAATCACATAAAAACCACACTTTTCTCCAACAAAAAAATGCCTTTTTTCTTAAATAAATTAGATTTTTTTCTAATTTTTATCTGTTTTTGACCAAATTGGCCAATCTCGTCACTTTTTTATTTTGTGGTCACTTGGAAAAGTAGAGTGATAACGACTCGATCTAGAGACCAAGATTCACTTGGGTTTGAAAATTCAGCCCTCGCACTCCATTAAATAATGCTTTCAAGCTCAAACTTTATAAATCCAATTTCTATTAACCCGTAGCATTGCGCGCCGAAAGCACGTTTCGTGGCTTCCCGGTCGTTCATGTAACCTGGAATATTGAGTAAAGCGCATAGAAAAAGAAGATTGGTTGACGTGAAAAGCGAGGGGGAAGATTAGATTTGAAGAATAAAAAGCAAAAAAATGGCTCAGGTAATTAACCTTAGCCATTTTTATTCGCTGATTAGACTGATGCTAATACACACATAAAAAAGTGCTGTTTAGTAAATAGAGCGGTGCTAGTTCTTTTGAGAGACTAACGCTTCAGCGGTCGCATCTTGAATCGACAAGAACAATGAGCTGACTTGCCCTGTTGGTGAGCGCATTGGGTTTAGCGTCACGTTCTGATACATGAAGTCGGCTTGTTGGGTTACAGGCCTAACATTGCGGCACTTAAATAGATAAGGCCTTTGTTGCCATGTAATGAAGCTACGACAACCTAGATCGTAGACAGGCTTGGTTTTGAGCCTAAACCACTCTTCAGGGATCTCAGGGAACAGTTCAAAGATAGACTTACCGATCGCATCGTGCGATTGCTTACCGCTATGGTGCGTCATAAAGCCATTCCAAACTTGTACCTGAAAGTCACGGTTAATGACCACCAGCCCCATATCGACGTTTTGAACCATGTCCACCATCCAGTGGAACTGTTCAAATTCAGCAGGAAGATTCAGCATATTAAAATTCCTCCATTAGGTAGGCCAATTTGTTGTCTAGAAGAGGCAGAGATTCGTCAACGAACATAAACAGAAGATCACAACGGATTGAAGTGCCATCAATGTTGTAACTGACTTCAAAGGTCATGGTCTTCTTAAACGAACCACTGGTATTTTCAATGACAGAATCAATCGATATGTGTTGCCCGAGCAGAACCGGAGAACTCTGGAAGAAACGAACCTCAGATTGTTCCCCTAGCCCGTTAAGGAAAGAACCAACTAGGATATTCGATACATCCATCAGCAGTTCTAGTTCTTCAAGCTGTTCGCTTTCGGTTGGCACCTTCATGAGCTTCTTAAGATCGCTCACGCTAGAATCACTCAGTAAGACTAATGCTTCGCCTGCAATGCCTTCTCCGCTGAAGCCTTGGCAAACACCCGACACTTGGTCGTTGTCGGCTAGGTCACGAAGCGCCATGTGCAATTCGCTCACTTCGAAGATGTTGACGTTCGGAAGTGGTAAGTGGACAAATACATTAAAATGACGAGCCAGTGCATCAGCAGCACGGCCTATCGCTACGTTCGCGACTTCCATATAAATATCGCGTCGGCGCAATATTGGAAGTTCGAGAGCAGTAGGAGTATACAGTTGAGGTTGTTTTGGTGGCTCGACGTGCTCACGTAAAATCGCTTTTAACGCTTCTTTATCGATCGGCTTTTGCAAAAACGCTTTAGCGCCGAGATCCATCACCTTCTGTTGTGCTTTTGGTTGTATGTCACCAGAAACAACGACAACAGGCGTGGTATCACCCAAACGTTGCATCTCTTCCAATGTGCCATAGCCGTCTAATTCCGGCATGGTGAGGTCGAGGAACATCAATTTAAATTGGTTTTGAGCTAACTCTTCAAGTGCATTAAGCCCATGAACAGCAAAAGTTATATCTGCATTTAGAGAACTAGGCAGTGATCGAGCCATCTGCTTCCTTGCTAACGCAGAATCATCACATATAAGAACTGGGAACGACATAAATGCACCACCGACAAATTAAAGCTAATTCGGTCGAGTGTAACAGAACATTATGGTATCAGGTACGGGGTGAATGGATTTATGTGTAGATTATTAGTAAGAATGATGAAACAAGCAGGTAAGCTATTATCCAGCATTATTCTTCATGAAAAACAATATGCTACAAAGGTAATAACCGTTCGTCGTTATAGAGTAATAGCACTTTTTTATGGAACAACAGCGCTAGTTTATGAAATGACAGCCTTAATAAGTGAGTTTATTAAGGCTCAATCTCATCATGAATGTATCGGTTTTATATGCTTTATATAAATCTATATAAAATAGCGAATACAAAGGGCTAAAACTGGTATGAAGGCCATAGAATCAGTAATGCGAAACGTATAACCACAGCAAACACCAACAGAGCAATGCCCAAACGGTACCATTTGTATTCTGCAATATTCATTGGGATACGCTTGTAGAACATCGTAATCACGCCTTTCCAATCGCTACTGCGTCTTCCGTACTGCATAATGCTCGTCAAAACAAACAGTGCACCAAGCACTAACATCCCTTTCTCAGCCCAGAACAATCCAACTTCCATTTGTGTATTCCTTGATAAAACGGTGAGCAACTCAAATCATTCTAGTCACCTTTGCCGTAGGTTTCTGTAAGACCAAGGTCTAACCCACTCTCTACTTACTTGAGGTACTTATCTGGACGTACTTAAGTGAACGTAAATCGTTAATCTCATTTAACTGAACAGCGTGTTCATATCGAGTTCAGCTCCGCCGTCTATACTCTTGTTTCCACTAACAGGAGAAACTCAATGAAATCACTGAAAAAGTCGCTTTGTGTATTAACTGCTTCAGCTTTACTCGTTACCGCTCCGTTTGTGAGTGCGTCAACACCACAACAACCGCCACAGCCAGCGCTTAGCCCACTGCAAATGGTTATTGCTTCTTTGAATCTAACCGAAGAGCAACAAGCGGAAGTGTTCTCTCTTGTACAAGAGTATCAATCCGATAGAACAGAGATTGATATGGATAAAGCCATAGAGCTTAAAAAGAAACAGATCAGCCTTGTGACTCAACCAGATTTTGATGAAGCCGAAATGGAAAAGGTCATCGACACGGTTCAAGCAACAGAGAAGTCGATGGTGATGCAGGAGATGCGTCTTAAGAACAACATCTATAACGTGTTGACTGAAGAGCAGAAAGAGCAATTTAAAACCATGATGAAGTCTGCGCTCTCTGGTGGAAAGTAGTTTGGTAGAAAATAGTTTGGTAGAAAGTAGCTTGGCAATAAATCGTCTGGCAGAAAATAGCTGCCCCTAATCCTGATATTGATTCTTCCCCTCTCCCCCAAAAGAGAAGAATCGGAATAGATAACAAAAAAGCCGCAGTCACCTTAATGATTGCGGCTTTTTGTTGTCCAGTGCGCCATTAGCCAATCACGTATAAGCATGATTCGACAAATCTGGAGATTGGTTATTCTTTTGGATGACACGCATTAATTGGATAAGCAATAGAATACCCGTTACACCTAAACCGACGCCGATTCCGCCCCAAATCCCTGCAAGCTGGAACTTATGCATCAAATACCAAGCAGCAGGTAGGCCAAATACCCAGTAACCAATGGCTGTCATCACGGTTGGCATTGAAACAATCTTCATCCCTCTCAATAGGTTAATTGCCAGTAACTGCCAAGCATCAACGATGAAGCACAACGCGACCACCCAGATAACAGAAGCCAATAACGAAGTCATCGCGCCAGTGCCGTCGTCTAACTTAAAGAGAGAAGCGATCATTTCAGGCCATATGATAAACACAGCAGACAACGCCACGCTCAGCACAGACACCAAAATAAAGCTTAGAACGGATGTTCTTTTGATTCCTTCGTAGTTGCCCGCACCATAGTCACGCCCAACCAAAATAGCGGCAGCCTGTGAGAAGCCGAAATTGAAGTTCCAAGTGAAGCTTAAGCATTGCAGCAGGATTTGGTGCAGAGCTAACGAAGCAATACTGATCGTGCCCGCCATTAAGGTGCCGCCGTAGATTAAGCCATGCTCAAGTAAAGCCGCCATTGCAATCGGCAAGCCCATCATCAATAAAGGACTCATCAACTTAATCGAATATTCTTCAGTATGAAGCCATGGTGCGAATTGCTTGAACTCGTCGCGTTTAAACACCCAAACCGTATATCCAACCATCACGATAAACGCAGCAATGGCGGTTCCTAAGCCTAGGCCCGTTAAGCCCATATCGAGCTGGAACGTCAGTAAATAACTCACTGGCACATTCAGAATTACGGTAATAACAGACATCACAAGAATGGAGCGCACATTACCGAACGCACTGGTTAGCCCGCGAAGTACTAGCAAGATAAGCGAAGGCAACATCACCCATTTCAAGGCGTGTACGTATTCCATGGCTAAGGCAATCACTTCTGGCGGCTGTTTTGCTGCTTCTAATACCAACGGAGCAAACCAGAAGCTCGCCATTAGGGTCACGCTGAGGACGAATGCCAGCATAGTTGCGCCTTTCACCGCCAACCTAATTTGTGTATTACCAAACTCTGGGCGAGCGACGCGCTGACCACAAGCGATCGCAATCAAGTTCGCGACACACCCTACGGTGCTGCTCGCAATAATGAAGATGAAGAAGTATATAGAGACACCTAAGCCACCAGCCGCAAGGGCTGACACACTGATACGCGACATCATCCAAACATCGGTAAGGACTAAAGCCATGGATATCAGCTGTGAAATGATCAAAGGGAATGCAAGAGTGAGTATTTTTTTCATGAGCGCCTCAGTTAATTCCGCCCAAAATACGATCGATGAGGCTGGCGTTCAATTGATAAATTTGCGACTCTAACATTCCATAAACTCATGCGAACGAATTATGACCCCATATCCTAGCTTGCCATCCTCACATAATGGCTTAAAAGCCTTCGAAGCGGCCGCAAGGCTTATGAGCTTTACCTTGGCCGCTGATGAACTCAACGTGACACAGAGTGCGATCAGCCGTCAGATCAAACAGCTTGAAGATGACTTAAACGCATCGCTGGTTATTCGTAAGCATCGAGCGATTGAATTAACAGAACAAGGTCATGATTTGTATGTGGCTTTGCGTGATAGCTACGGCAATATCGAATCGGTGATCGCCTCTTGGAGTGAACCAAAACAGAAGCGGATTGTAATTAAAGCGACCCTGAGTTTTGCAACGCGAGTATTGATATCTAAGGTTCGTGAATTAAACGAGCGTTACCCCGACTACGAGATCGTGATTGTTCCTGTGATTGAAGAAGATGAAGCGATCAACAGCAGCGAGTATGACTTGTTGATCTTCCACACTCGCTTCAAAAAACGCTATGACAATACACCTGATATCACTTTCTTGCGCGAGGAGTTCATGGCGCCGGTTTGTTCTACTAGCTTAACGAATTCTGCCAGTTTAACGACGCAAGACACCGACCTCGATTCGATCTTAACCATGCCAAGGCTCCATCCCACCTTAGATCATCATGACTGGAAAGTATGGCTAGCCGATGTCGAGTTCCCGCCGAAAAAGCCCGTCAGAAACACCAGCTTCTTGTCGTTAGATTTAGCGCTCAGTGCATGTTTATCGGGGGAAGGTGTCACGGTGACAGATTTGCTTTTGGTATTACAAGAACTTCAACGAGGCTTTTTATACTGCCCTAAAAACGCCAAGATCCAACACAGTGCTTGGACTTACTTTGGCCACCAGCGTACTCATTCGCCGGTAATAAATGACCTAATTGAATGGCTGAAAGGCGAAACAGCGAAAGAGATTGAATTACTGAAAGCGCTATCCCATCAAAACCATTGGTCTGGAGTCATCCAAGATCATTAAGGGATCTGCACCTAAGATTTAAAAATCGCATTAACCTTATAATCCATAACGTTTATTTATTGATTCGAATGACCTATCTTACGCCCTATGAACCAGTACACAGATATTGGCATCTTATTCTTAGGAGAAAGTCATGGAACAACAACGTCTAAAAGTCGCGATTATCGGCGCAGGACTAAATGGTTTGGCACTCGCCTTATCACTGCGTAAATTTGGCATTAAAGCTCGAATATACGAGAAGGCTGAACAACCGCGTGCTGACGGTACGGGCATCATCATGTGGCCAGAGGGCATGCAGGTACTTGCGGCACTGGTTGGGGTCGACAAAGTAAAAGCTTCGTGCAACCAAGTCGATACCATCTCGACATTAACGGCGACAGGATTGCCAATCAACACGCTCAATATGAGTGACTCCCCAAGCAAAGCCAACGCGCCAATTGGTTTGTTTCATCGCAGCCGTTTATACCAGTTGCTATTAAATGAGCTAGGAGATGACTGCATCGTCACTAACCAAACCTGCACTGTTGTTCAAAACGACGATGAGCCGCAGATTCTGGTCAATGGCGAACCACTTGATGCAGATATTATTGTCGGTGCCGATGGTGTGTTCTCTCAAGTGAGAAAGTTTGTTGCGCCTGATGTGTCTTTAAGACAACCGAACGTCTACTGCTGCCGCGGTGAGATTGATTTCAAAGCATCAGAAATCAGCGATGATGAATGCTATGTTTTTGCGGGTGATAAATCTCGTATCGTAACCTACACATACGATCGAGAAACCCAAGGCAAGTACTGGTTTGCTGCATGCGCCGTTGAAGAAGGTGAAACACTATCTAAACAAACCGTGTTAGAGCAATTCTCCCACTATCCGAGCTACCTACTGAATATGATCCGAGATACGCCTGAATCGAAGATCTTGCCTTCTCCACTCACCGATGTTGCACCATTTGATACATGGTATCGTGGCAATGCTGTTCTACTGGGAGATTCCTGTTGCGCAGTGCTCCCGACCATGGGTATCGGATTCAGCTTGGGCATTGAGAATGCTTACGTGTTGGCACAAAGCATTGCTTCTAACTTTGAAGGAACAGAGCAAGCCTTCAAACGCTATCAGCAGCGTGCTCAGCAACGTTCGCATGAACTACAAAATATCACACACCGACTTAGTGAGCTGACTTACAAAGATGAGTTCAACCCAGTTGAAGTGGCCGATCTTTATCAACAGTTTGCCATTGCCAATAGTCGCTCGCCTTTCTAACGGCTTGATGTGCTAGCAATGCCTTCTCTACTAGAAAAGCCGCAGTATTAACTGCGGCTTTTTAGGTTATTGGGTCTGCTCTCTAACTACGCCAGACGCTACAGCTTAAACATACGCGCACTGCGTGGTGGTAGATTGAACGTATGGTAGCGAGAAGAAATGGTTTCTGTCGCGCTGCTTAATACGTCTTTGTATTGAACATTCCAATTGAACTCATGCTGGTAAGTATCGACTGTCACGCCACGCGTTTCGCCACACTTGTTAATACCAACAACGCCTTCTTTGCCACGCTTAAACAGCAAAGTACATTGGTCGCTCGAAATCATCGTCATTGATTTACCTTGCATCGCGTTGTGGAAACTCAACATGTTCTTCATTGTCGAGCTATTCCACACATTGCCCCAGCGACCGTTATCCTTATCTTCAGAATCAGGAAGATCATCGCTGTAGATCAACGGTGTGCCGCCATCTTTACCAAGGATATAAGCGTAAGCGAGCTGCTCGTCTTGTGGGTCCATAATTTGGTAACGGAAGCCGTCATTGGTTGGAATGTCATGTGTGATCGCAAAGGTGATCGAGCGGTTATCATCAAGTGCCTGACCGTACGCTTTAGGATCATGCAGTTGATTTAAACCGCCGCTCATTGAGAACGCCGATCGAATCGACGCAAACAGCGGGAAATCGTAAGCAGAGTGATTGGTGTTATTCAGGTAAGGTGCCAAGAACGATTCATAGCCACTGTTCCCTGCTCCACCGCTAGTAATCACTTCACCAAACACATGCATGTTCGCTGTAATTTCAGACGTGAATACCTGATCGATTTGGTATTGGCTCATGTGCTTCACTGCATCAATTCGGAACCCTTTTATGCCCATATCTTTTAGCGCTTTCAGATATAAACGTTGCTGTGACACTACCCAGTTATTTGGATCAAGGTCAGGCAAACCTACATCGCCATCGGCGCCACACAAACGCCAATATTGAACATGACCAGGGTCTTCCCAATTGGAAATACAGCCCGCTGGATGAAAGTCGTTCGCTGACACATAACCTTGTGCTAGGTTGCCAAACAGAGTCTGGTCAGCATAGTAGCTTGAACGACTAGCATAATCGTTTAGCACTTCTGTGCCAGGGTAATTCAAGTCACTTCGCTTCCAGCTTTCATTCGCCATATGGTTCAGTACCACATCGGCATACACATCGACGCCCACACCTTTGAGTGCGGCAATCATTGCGGCTAAATCTTGTTTGTTGCCTAAAGGAGAATCGATAGTGCGTAGATCTTGAGGTTGATAGCGAGCCCACCATTGGCTGCCACTCGATTTCATTGCAGGCGCGACAAGTACTTTCTTATAGCCAGCTTGAGCAATTTGATTCGCGTTGGCCGTCACATCTGAATACTTCCAGTTGAACGCGTGCAAAATAGTATCGGCGTAAGTCGCGGAACTGAAAGAACAAACAGCAAGGGCGGATATGAGTAGGGTATTTATTGGTTTCATAAAAATGTCTCTTATTATCTATTCATCGAAATAATAAGAAGACTAAATCCAATTGAAACCAAAATAAGTCAGAGTTGAATTAAGGTCACTCTCTGTTGGGGTTGATTTTATAAAACTGAGTCATGGTAGATATTACGTAGAGGCCGATTGAATGATGGCAATCCTGACTTTTGATTAGTATTTTCAGAACAATAAACGGACAAAGACTTTGGTCGAAGATCCTAAACTACGCTATGATTCCTTTTCCCTCAGCCTATTGATATTTTTATGTCTTCTTTCTCTTTTTCACAAATCCCTGTTGGGGTTCGATTCATGATCCTCTCCGCTTTTGGATTCGCACTGATGTCAGCTTGTGTGAAATACATCAGCAACTATGGCATACCTGTATTTGAAATCGTTGCAGCAAGGGCTTTGGTGTCTTTGATCATCAGCTACATCGACGTAAAACGAAAAGGCATTTCAATCTGGGGTAATAACAAACCTTTGTTGTTTGTTCGTGGCGCGGTAGGTACCGTAGCACTGATGTGCGTTTACTACGCTGTAACCACTCTTCCGTTAGCAGAAGCAACTATCCTGCAATACGTGCATCCTGTGTTTACTGCGTTGCTCGGTGTGTTATTCCTCAAAGAGCGCGTCCAAAAATCGACCATGATCTGCATTGCATTCTGCCTAGCGGGATTATTGGTGATGGTGCAACCAAGTATGAACAGCGGCGCGAGCAGCGAATTACCTCTATTCAGCATTATGGTGGCGCTATGCGGTGCGTTTGGTAGCTCAATTGCTTACGTGATTGTAAGAAAGCTGAGCCAAACCGAAGACAGCTCTGTCATCATCTTCTACTTCCCACTGGTTGCCCTACCGATCTCCACAGCTCTTATCTGGAACGACTTTGTATGGCCGAGCTTATTCCTAACCGTGATGCTGGTGCTAGTTGGGATTTTCACTCAAATCGGCCAATATGGCTTGACCAAAGCAATGCAGACACAAGCCGCGGGCAAAGCTTCGGCTTACTCATACGTTCAGATTGTCTTCTCGGCACTGTTAGGCGTGTGGATCTTCAATGAGATTCCATCAGTTTGGACTTATCTAGGCGGTGGCCTAATCGTGACTGGCGCGCTGATCAATGTGTTTGGCAAACAACTATTAGTGCCATTTAAAGCTAAGTAGATAACCGAACGAAAGATCAGTTAGCTAATCAGCTAGTCAGCTAGTCAGCTAGTCAGCTAGTCAATAGATCTAAAAAGGGCATTGCGGAATATTCCACAATGCCCTTTTCTGTAAGTCTTCCTAGCACCCTTTCTTAGACGTTTTATTTCGAACAAACTCGCTCTAGCACACCAACTCGATTAACGAATTTTATTACGTGGCATTGCGTAGTTTGGGAGCATCGCTCAGGTATTCAACGAACTCAATTTCAAAACCAGCCGGATCCACAAAGTAGACGTTTTTTCGATAAGGTTCTTCGGCACCGGGTTTGGCTATTGGGAAGCCCGCGTCGATAAGGCGTTGAATGACGCTCTCAATATTATTGGTCACATAAGCGAAGTGCGCGAGGCCAACCGAATGCCCTGCTAAGTCTCTATTTTCACCCTCACCATGATCACTCATCGCGATATATTGGTATTCGTCGCCAAAATGCAGCCAGTTACGTGGCTTACCCGACCATTCGCCTTTTCCTTCATCACGGACGTACCAATGAGGGAACGCCGCTTTGTAGAAAGTCAGCATTTCAGGGATGTCCTTAACGACTAAATTCACATGTTCAAGTTGGATCATTCTTCTCTCCTTAAAGTATTCTCGTAAGCAACGGAGTTCATGCTAATACTTCAAGTTAAGTTGAGGTAAAGGATTAATTTACGTTTATTTTCGAGAACGTTTTTAGAGCCTAAATTGTTCGGCTTTTAATGCCATACAAATCTAAGTTTAGACGACCTAATCTAATGTGACTCTCTTGCCTCGTATTATGTTCTTTGTACTTAATACCAGTCACTTTATGGGAGGTGTTCTCTCCAAGCCACACCTCCCACAAAGTGAGCCGATGAAATGGATGTTGTATGCAGGCCTCCCCACAGTGATCGCAATGCAGAACTAAACCGTAGTTAATTCAAATACAAGCACTTAGCATATTTCATCGACTGCGCAACGGGAGTGGTACATGGACAACAGAATCACCATTATTGAATTTCTCAGAGTGTTCGATTGCATTCGATCATCTGGCGAGCAATTGGACAGTAAATATCAATTGGGTGAGATGGTAGCCTGGCACGATTACGATGGCTACACCTGTTGGTTAAGCTACAGAGGCGTCACGGTAACACTGATGTTCCATGGTTCATTGAAGATCGAATACGACAAGGCATCGAACTATGAAGACTTCATCAACCGTTGTTTAGCTATGCTTGAAACTGAACCTTCTCCGTAAACTATCCATAGCTAACGAGGAAATAATGGAGAAAATCATGAACGAATCCGACTTTAGAACGCATTCATTGCGTAAGCGAACAGCGCCTTTATGCTTAATGTTCTGCCTTTCTTTTTTATGGTCTAAAGCGTCAACAGCAGGAACAGAGATGATTGATTTCACGCAAGCGAGCGAACACCAGCAATGGTCTGCGATCAACGACAATGTAATGGGCGGCATCTCAACAGGCGGGTTCATTTATGATGATGGGATAGGTCAATTCAGGGGTGAGCTATCGTTAGAGAATAACGGTGGTTTCAGTTCAATCAACCGCTCCGTTGAATCCGTAAACTCTGATGTGGACAGTATAGAGCTGAAGTTTGTTGGTGACGGCCGAACTTATCAATTACGGTTCACAACTTGGATAGATGGAAATAGAACTAACTACAAGCTCAGCTTTGAAACCATCAAGGGTGAACAACTCAAGAAAGTCTTCCAACTAAACGACTTTAAAGCCGAGTTCAGAGGTCGGCTACTTAGCGATGCGCCAGAACTTAAAGCACAAGACATCAAACAGATCGGCTTTTTGATTGCAGACAAACAGCCCCTGCCCTTCGAGCTAAACCTAATTCAGATTCAATTCAAAGCATCCAAAAAATCTGAGTAAATCACAGCTAAACAAAAGCCCCTGATACTTTTTGACTAGCAATCAGATATCAGGGGCTTCTTCTATTTAAACCGTCAACGACTCAAAACAACGGCGGATTAAAACATCAGCAATTAGTATTTGATGGCCGTTTTACCAATCGATGCACTGCTTTCAATACGTTGATGTGCATCTTTCAGTGTCTCAACACTAAAGCCATTCAATGTGGTGGTAAGCGTAGATTTAATACGACCCGCATCAATCAGGTTTGCAGCTTGGAATAAGATGTCTTGTTGCTTCTGGATATCATCAGTGTTGAACAGTGAACGTGTAAACATCAGTTCCCAAATAAAGCCTGCTGATTTACCTTGTAACGCAGACAAATCAACTCCGCCATCAAACTCCACGATCGAGCTGATCATGCCTTGAGGGGCTATTAGCTCTACCATCGAATCCCAATGCCCTTTTGTATCAGCAACATTGAAGATGTAATCCACATGTTGGATACCTTGCTCTCGTACAGACTCAACCAAGTTACGGTGATTCACCACATGGTCTGCACCCATATCCCTAACCCACTGTTCAGTTTCAGGTCTTGAAGCTGTAGCGATAACTTTCAGATTAGTCAGTTGCTTCGCCAATTGAATCGTAATTGAACCAACACCGCCTGCTCCACCAATGATCAGGATAGACTTTTTCTCTTCAGGACGAACACGCAAGCGGTCAAACAATGCTTCCCAAGCCGTAAGCGTTGCTAGTGGCATAACGGCTGCAGCTTCATCAGAAAGGCTCTTAGGCGCTTTAGCCGTAATACGGTAATCCACAGCTTGGAATTCTGCGTTAGCACCCATACGTGTTACGTCACCCGCATAGTACACACGGTCACCCACTTCGAAGCCTTCAACGTCTGTGCCTTTACCAACAACTTCACCGACTGCGTCATAGCCCAGTACTTTAGGTTGTTCGAGTGTTTTATCCTTAGCATTACGAATACGAATTTTAGCGTCTGCAGGGTTGATAGAAGTCGCGCTCACTTTTACCAGCAAGTCATTATTTTTTAGTTCTGGCAGACTCGTTTCAAACTCAAACAAACTCTCTTGCTCGGTAATCGCAAGTGACTGAGTAAATCCAATAGCTTTCATTTTTGATGGTAGTGACATTGTGCTTTCTCCTTGAATTAGACGAGTTAATCTTAGTTAATTCCCACCCGAGATAAACCGCCTAATATTTGAATAATTCTCAAATAATTTTTGATAATAGTATTGCCGCTATCTGGGTAATGCAGACATCTAACTGCATTGCCAACGGCTTAGAGGTTAAATTAGGCCATTCTCAATCAACCAATCATGTGTGACTTGATCTTGTGATTTACCTTCACGGCAAACTTTGTAATCCAGTTCGGCAATAATATCGTTCGAGAAACGCAGTGAATCCAACTTCTGAATCTGTTCTTCACTGAACAAGAGCTTCTTGTCATCTCTTAAAAGCAGTACCGCTCTATCAACAATTCCGAGCAAGCCTTTAGGCTCTTTGAGTTCGCGAATATCGTAGCGATAATGCAGAAACTGCGGTTTCCATAGGGGCACGATGACCCACTCTTTGTTTGCGACCGCACTTTCAAATGCACTGAAACAATCGTCTTCACTGCCAGGAAAGAACTTATAACCGGCATCGTTCAGGCTATAGTCTGTCATCATTTGGATAGAGAAACGTGTGATACCAGCTCCGGGATTGATACCTTGGATAGTCGAGTTCATTTTCTCGATCACTTCGGTCTTTAATAAATCAGAGATTTCAGAAACCGCCTCTTCAGGTACATAGTCTGGTACGCCCCACAACGCGTAAGGTTCATAATGAAGCCCAAGCTCGATAAGCGGTTCAACGTCTTCAACGCCCGCTTTGTAGATACCGTGACTTGATGGCAACCACGCAGAAGAAAGCATATCCACTTGGCCTGCTTTCAGCTTTTCAAAGTTCTCCTGATGTGGAGAGAAAATACGCTCTACCTCAAACCCCATGGCTTTTAATACATTGGTAACCAGTGATGCGGTCGTACGGTGGAATGACAAATCCGTTACACCCATTGTGATTTTCTTAGTCATCTTACTTCCCCTAGATCGTAGGCTTCGTCCATACAGTGCGTACTGCGCTACGTTGTCGATATGGGAAGATGATAGTGAGAAAATTACTAATGAAGAACAGCCTCACATTTGAATTATTATCAAATTAATTTTGACAATTAAGTGTTTGAAGCTAACTTAGAAGCGATAAGTAGGGATAACCCATTTGCAGATTGTGATTGGGAAACATTCCAGCTCCATGTTTAGAACATAATTAAATACAGGTAGATAACATGCTTCTTGAAGACTTACAGGTCATTTTGAAAGTAGCGGAGTTTCGCAGTATCACTGCAGCAGCCACCAACCTAGACATGCGAACGGCCACTGCCAGTGCTGCAGTTAAACGTGTTGAAGCTGCGTTAGGTGCTGAATTGTTTATCAGGACCACGCGCCACCTTAGATTGTCTACCGCGGGTGAGCGTTATCTACCTGAATGTGAACAAGCATTGAAAATGTTGGATCAAGCAAAGCTCAACATGCGAGAAGAGCTCGGTATTCTTGACGGTGAAATTCGCATTGCGCTTTCATCGGATCTAGGGCGTAACCTAATCATACCTTGGTTAGATGAGTTCTTACTTGAATACCCAAAAGCGACGCTTCGCACTAGCATCAGCGATAGCAATATCGACTTCTACCGAGATTCCGTCGATATGGCGCTGCGTTACGGTTCCCCGACTGACGCCAACATGTATGGTTTTAAGATATGCGATGTGCCGAGGGCATTGTGTGCTGCTCCTGAATATTTGGCTGAAATGGGAGCACCAAAACAACCTAGTGACTTAGCTCAGCACAATGGTTTGCTTTACCAACTCCACGACATGTTGCAAGACGAATGGGTGTTTCACGATGGCAATCAAGATCATAAAGTGAAGCTTAAAGGGAATCGTACATCGAACGATGCTGACCTTGTGAGACGTTGGTGTATTGCAGGGAAAGGTATCGCAATAAAGTCTTGTTTAGATATGTCGAAGCACTTGCTCTCTGGTGAGGTCATCAATGTTATGCCTGAATTCAAACCAACACCAACCGAACTTTGGTTAGTGTGTCCAAGCCGTCAATCCATTACACCGACCGTTCGCTTGTTAAGAGACTTATTCAGAGAGAAAACCGCAGCGATCCTTTCTCAATTGGGTGACCAAGGTATTATAGAACCTGCAAAAACCTAGGGATCGAGCCCTCTTCAAAAACAACATTCCTAAAAAACAATGTTCCTAAAAGCCAAGACTTCTTAAATTCTAGAGCTTAGAAGACATGCCCCATAGAATAGTTAACTAGCATAAACGGCAGAATTGCCGTTTATGCTATGACGATTATTCAGCGTTATAAAAGCTGTAATCTGAATAACCAATATTTGTCCCACCATACATAGTATTTGGGTCTACTTCATTTAATGACCAACCATTTTTGATGCGGTCCGGTAGATCAGGGTTTGCAATGAACGGGCGACCAAAACCAAATATATCACCGTAACCTTTTGCTATCATGCTTGTTGCTTTTTCTGCTGTGTATTTACCAGCATACATAACAAGGCCTGAGAAATTAGCTCTTACCGCTTGATAGAAACTATCCGGTAGGTCCGGTGCACCATCCCAATCAGCCTCAGCAAGAGAAAGGTAACCAACCCCAATTTCATCAATGAGTTTAATTGCTTCAACGTAAGTTTCATGAGTGTCTTCTTCAACCATACCAAGATAAACACGTACTTCATCTGTTGTTTCGAAAAGTGGTGCAAAACGTACACCGACTTTATCTTTGCCGACTACATCAGCGACAGCTTGAGTGATCTCTTTTAAGAAGCGTAAGCGGTTTTCAAGGTTTCCGCCGTACTCATCAGTACGATGATTTGTGTGAGCAGAAATGAACTGGTTAACAAGATAACCATTGGCACAGTGTAGCTCAACACCATCAAAACCCGCTTCGACAGCATTACGTGCCGCTTGAGCATACATTTCAACAAGCGCTTTCACCTCAGCTGTAGATAGCTCACGCGGCATACTTGGATCAGCGAGATCACCTTCACCCGGTGCTGTTTCAATGAACACTTTCACAGCATCAGCTAGAATTGCTGACGGCGCAACAGGCGCCTCTCCATTTGGCTGCAAGCTAGTGTGTGATACACGACCAACATGCCAAAGCTGCGCGTAAATAATACCGCCTTTGTCATGAACTGACTTCGTGATTTTTTTCCATCCTTCGACTTGCTCAGCAGAGTAAATACCAGGTGTCCAAGCATAACCTTGGCCACGAGGTTCTATTTGCGTGCCTTCGGTTACCATGAAACCGGCTGAGCTACGTTGACCGTAATAATCTGCCATTAAGTCATTAGGAATATCATTGGGTTGTGTACTGCGAGAACGAGTTAGTGGTGGCATGACAATGCGGTTTTTCAGCGTTTTGTCACTCATCTTTATTGGTGAAAATAATGCGTCGTGTTTCATCGTGATCTCAATATAAATAAAAGTAATGTTCGAATCGTAGGTACATTTCGATGAATATCCTTTTCACGTCAATGAATATGACTCGCAATATAATTCCGAACAGATACAATTAAAATAAAGACAACCATGTATAAGTTACAAGTATGGCTGATATCAGTAAATTAGAAATAAAACAACTTCGTGTTCTTTCGGCGGTACTGAAGCACCAAAGTTTAACAAAAGCATCAACACAGTTAGGTATTACTCAGCAAGCTGTCAGCGAACAGTTGCGTAAGTTACGTGAGATATTTCAAGATAGGTTATTTATTCGCAGTAGCCATGGGGTTGTAGCAACCCCAAAGGCGCAAGCACTTGAACCTAAAATTCAGCAGATTTTACTCGCAATTGGTGCCTTGAGTGATTCAAGCCAGTTTAATCCAGCAAACTTAAACGGTGTGTACCGGATCAGTGCATCAGATTATGCAATCCAAGTTATCTTACCGTCATTACTTGCTGGAATACGTAAATGTGCACCGAACTTGAAAATTATTATTCGTCGTTTTGAGTCAGATAACCTGTATCAATTAATGGCCTCAGGTGATGTGGATCTTGCACTAACATTTCCAGCGTTCATTCCTGAGACTTGTCCATCAATGTTGTTATACGAAGAGAGACACCTCGGTGTTACAGCAAAAGGTCACGCCGAGCTTTTTACTGGTTTGAGCTTGGCAGAGGTTGCAGCAGCACCGCAACTTGTTATATCACCGTCGCGAGCTAACTTAAAAGGATCGGCGGATGAATGGTTTGCGAATAAAGGATATAAACGAAATACCATCATGTCTCTGCCGAGCTTTTCTGCTGCGCCCGATTGTATTGCAGCGATGGAAGTATTGGCATTCTTGCCTTCGCGTATGCTACCGAACGATAAGCTCGCTGAAATTGCACTGCCTGAACCATTACCAACGTTTGAAGTGATAGCTGCATGGCATCCAAGATCGAGTCAAGATCAAACTCATGCGTGGATAAAAAGTTTACTGCAAGATTTATACATGTAAAAACCACTAGTGCCATTAACTATTACGCTCAAAATCAATAGGGCTGAAACCAAAACAAAAAAGGCGTTAGCGAACTTCAATTCGCTAACGCTTTTAATCATTTGAGCATCATATGGGTATGATGAACATACTGACTGTATTACAAGTACTTGGTTTAATACTCTTAATACAAGAGCTTAGTTTGACTCGTCTTCAACAACGTCACAATCTGCACAGCACTGAAGAGCGATTTCATGCTCGAAAGTGATGGTGTCTTTGCCTTCTTCCAGTAGCTCTGCGATTTCATCCGCGACTTCTTTCTCATCATCCGCTTCGATGTCACTTGCTAGCTCTTCTTCTGAGTAACCGAAGAAGTTTAGTAGTAGGTACTCACGAGCTTCATCTTTAGTACAAACCACGTTTGCTGAAAGATCAGGTGTAATCTCACCTTGCGCAAGAGTCGCTGTCAGTTGAGCGATAGCATCCTCTTTCATCGCAGGCGTTAACCAACCAAGATCAGTACTTACCGTTGTTTTTTTACAGTCGAAGCAAGGCAGTTGGTGAAAGTAGTATTGAAAGCTAGTCATAAGTAATTTCTTCTTTAAATGTTATATAGCGAGATTATGCGCGTTTTGTAGCAAAATACTATCTCAATCACAACCTAAGGCTGATTCGATCTGAATATTTTTATCAAGTACAGAGCACCATAGTGACTACTGATAAATTTGAGGCTACGCTCACTTGGGAGATCATCCCATTACGACGAAGTTTGCGAAGTCTTGTCTACTCCACGCGACTTAGCCTTGTAATTGTGTAACCAGCAACAAAATAACCCGATGCACAGACCCCAAAATGCACTGCCGATCCCTAGTAAATTGGTGCCAGAAGCCGTGAATAGGAAAGTAAAAAGTGCAGGCTCTCGATAGTGGTTGTCTGCCATCGAAACGGCTAAACAATTCATCAATGTAGGCATCACCGCTAACCCCGCGACAGCTATCACAACCGATGAGGGAACCGCGCTAAACAACGACACGAATGACATCCCCATCACACCAGCTAACAGGTAAAATACACCCATCGAGACCCCAGCCATATAACGTGTTTTTGGATTATCATCTGCATTAGGGCCCATGCAGATTGCTCCTGTAATAGCTGCAAGGTTATACGCAAAGCCACCAAGCGGGGCCAATAGTAGCCCGGTTACACCAGTGGTGGTGATGATCTTAGATGAATCAACTTGGTATCCGTTCGCTTTAAGCACAGCAAAACCTGGCAAGTTCTGCGAAGCCATAGTCACAATAAACAGTGGGATACCGACGCTAACCAACGAGAAGAACTCAAAATCAGGCATAATGAAAACCGGTACAGTTAAACCGACTGTGACCTGACTGACATCAAGTTTGCCAAAACCGACACACATCACCAAAGCAATAACGAAAATACTTGGGATCAGTAAGTTTCCTAACCTTGCTTTAGCCAAAATAAATACAGCAAGCATGACCGCTACTATCTGAACTTCTTCCATTAACGACGTAAATAACCCCAAACCAAACTGCAACAAAATCCCCGCCAGCATGGCAGATGCGATTGATGTTGGGATCTGTTTAAGTACCTTCTCAAAGATTCCCGCTAAGCCAACCAGCGTGATCAACAAAGAGCTAAAAAAGAACACCGCAACCGCCTGGTTCATTGTTAGCCCTTCCAAAGAAGTAATTAACAACGCCGCTCCAGGGGTCGACCAAGCTGTAACCACAGGTTTCTTGTAATAGAGCGAGAGCAATATCGTAGTGGCGCCCATGCCAATTCCCAACGCCCAAAACCATGACGCGACTTGCTCTTCAGTTGCTCCTGCACTCATTGCCGCTTGGAAAATGATCGCAGCAGCACTCGCATAACCGATGAAAACAGCAATAAAGCCGGTACTGACGTGAGAAAATTTTAGCTTAGTCATGTTAATTTATTCCCGTGTGCGTTATAACGTCCATAGATTGAACTTAGCACCTGTGCGCTATAACGCACAACTGATTTTTTAAAAAAATTTGTAGAGAAAAGATGCAAACAGAAATTAAGGTCGGCGTTAACTTGAAACGCCTTCGCCAAGAGAAAGGCTGGAGCTTAGACAAAACGGCAAAAGCAACAGGCGTGAGTAAAGCAATGCTAGGACAAATTGAACGTGGAGAATCAAGCCCAACAGTCGCTAAGCTCTGGCAGATAGCTTCTGGGTTCGAGGTGTCACTTTCGAGTTTTATCGCTGCTAGTTCAAACAGTGAACTGACGAGCTTATTCAGAGATGCAAACGAACTAAGGCATGAGGAATACAACGCTGGTTTCTTCGTCAGTTTGTTGTTTCCTTTTGAGGAGGCACTAGGGTTTGAAATATTCGAACTCACTCTAGTACCAGATTACCACCATGAATCCGAACCACATAACGCAGGCGTCACTGAGCATATTTTATGTATTTCGGGAGAGATGGCTGTGCTGTTTGATGGTGAGTGGCAAACGTTACGAGCAGGGCAAGCCGTTCGTTTCAATGCCAACCAGAGCCATGGCTACAAAAATGTTGGGGAAGGAAATGCTGTATTCCACAACGTAATTCACTACCCTTACAGCAAGCAATAGTGCCGGATTTGTCGATAGCGGGTGTTTAGGGCTAACCGGATGCTTAGCTCTAACGGATTAGTGGCAAACCACTGGCTAGTATTAACTTAGAATGACTATACGTTGACGACCATACTGCCATCTTCCGCTTGATAACGAGCCCATAGTTGAGAAAGGTTTTCTTTATTAAGCTGTATCTCTTTTTCTTTCAGAAACGTTTCGTTGTGCAGCTTCGAATACGAGCGCTCAGCAAGATCACAGCTAAATGTAACGATGGTTTTTCCTTTCCCCATTCTAGCCGCGGCGTATAGCGCTCCTGCTACGTTCAACGACGAGCTGCTTCCTAGAAGAATACCGTCATGTTCCGCAACAAGGCGGGATATCGTAACCAAATCCTGATCGGGCAGCGTGATTGCACGATTGATTTTTGCCTGCCTGAAATTTTCAACCGTT
This sequence comes from Vibrio sp. QJM3NY_15, assembly GCF_057785995.1. Taxonomy (NCBI): domain Bacteria; kingdom Pseudomonadati; phylum Pseudomonadota; class Gammaproteobacteria; order Vibrionales; family Vibrionaceae; genus Vibrio; species Vibrio sp. QJM3NY_15. Next base: position 1,266,722 of record NZ_CM173518.1, on the reverse strand, counting down.
CGCATGATCCCTATGCCTTCCGTGAACGAACTTCCTGTGGATTGATACTGTCCATTACGGAGAAACGAATAAATGCCAGACCCATTTGGGTCAACCAACCAAGTTTCGAGATTGGGTTGCTGCTCAGATAGGTAGTGTGAGTTTCCAGCAATAGTTCCTCCAGTCCCCACCACTGAAACTAGAGCATCAATATTACCCTGTGTTTGCTGCCATATTTCCGGGCCAGTATTTAAATAGTGCGCTCGATAATTACTGAGATTTTCGAACTGATCTGCCCACCAGAAATTCTCATTTTCGACACCAATCCGCTTAGCCGTGTGGTAAAAGTGTTCAGGATTTGCAAAAGGACAAGGGTCGACCAATAACAATTCAGCGTTATAAAGCGAGACCATACGCTCTTTCTCTTGTGCCTGCCCTTTTGGCATCACCACCAACATTTTATAACCGAGAGATTTAGCCACTAGAGCAAGGCCAATCCCCGTATTTCCTGCGGTACCTTCGACGATTGTCATTCCCGGCTTAAGCTTACCGGCTTCTACTGCATCCATCACAAGCTGAAGTGCCGCTCTATCTTTAATCGAACCACCCGGGTTCTGGTGTTCGCACTTAAGAAGAATCTCACAACCTGATATCTCTGAAAGGCTGTTGATTCTAACAAGATCGGTATCGCCAATGAGTTCACTGAGATTGTTTGCAATATGGGCAGATGACATCGCGACTCCATTTATTTGTTAAGGGTGAGTTTGTTCATCGATTGAGTTGTCGATGATCATAAGCGTAGCTCTGAGCCCTGCTTAGTCAAGGAGTGCCGGATTTGAAAAGACTCTCATTTTCTAAATAGCAATTATAATTAGGGGTGATCGATTAAATTGAGGGTAGCAAAATGTTTCTAAAAGAGAAAAAGAGCGGTGACCTCGTAGATGTTACTGAAATGACCAAATTGACCAACTTGTTTCAGGACAGCATCGAAGGTCGGTTTCAAGCTGGCGAGGAGCAGCAAGACCCTGAGATGTTTAAAAAGTCCGAACTGGTGTTTATGTCGGGTGAAGAGTTACCTCGATGTTGGACAGATCCAAACTACCGCTCAGAGGCTAAATAACTTTACCGATTCCGGAACACTATAAAACTCTGTTCTAACAGCGTTTGACGATAGCCATGTGGACTATGTAATGGCATAGTTAATTTGGCCCCCCTGTTAAAGCGTTCAGACGCATCTTTACTAGACACAAAAAAGCGAGCCACTTGGGCTCGCTTTTTAATATTTGTCTTGCTTAGGCTTTAGCTTCGATTACAGAAGTTCTACCGACTGTTGAGCAATAACGAATTCTTCATTGGTTGGAATAACCATTGCTACTGCACCAAGCATTTCTGATTTAGCGATGATGCCTTCAGCGCCAAAGCGAGCGGCTTCGTTACCAGCTACATCTTCAACAAAACCAAGAATCTTAAGGTTGCTTAGGATCTCACGACGAATTGGTAGTGAGTTCTCACCAATACCACCTGTGAAGATGATGCCGTCTAAAGAATCTAGCGTTGCAAGGTAAGAAGCAACGTATTTCGCTACGCGGTAAGTAAACACCTCAAAAGCCAGTTTCGCGCCTTCGTGGCCCTCTTCCATTGCTTCTAAAATGCCACGAGCATCGCTCGTAAGACCAGACACGCCTAGGAAGCCAGACTCCTTGTTTAGAGAGTTGAATACTTGCTCTTGTGACCAACCTTTCTTAAGTAGGTACTCGATGATACCTGGGTCTAAGTCACCACAACGTGTGCCCATCATAAGGCCAGAAAGCGGTGTGAAGCCCATTGATGTATCAACACTGTTACCATCTTTGATTGCGCATACTGAAGCGCCGTTACCTAGGTGAACAGAGATGAAGCTAGATTCTTCAACTGGCTTGTTGACCATTTTCGCTGCTTCACGGCTAACGAAGTAGTGGCTAGTACCGTGGAAACCGTAGCGACGAACGCCAAAGTCTGTGTATAGCTCTTTTGCGATGGCACCGGTAAATGCACGTTGTGGCATTGTTTGGTGGAAAGCAGTATCAAACACAGCGAACTGAGGTAGAGAAGGGAAAGCTTCGATCGCAGCACGGATACCAATAGCACCTGCTGGGTTATGAAGTGGAGCTAGATCAGACAGGCTTTCAATCTCATTCGTTACTTCTTCAGTAATACGAACAGTCTGAGTGAACTTTTCACCACCATGAACGATACGGTGACCGATAGCGACGATATCTGCCGTAAAGCCTAGGTCTTCCATCAAGCCTACCAACTTGCCAATGGCAATTTTGTGGTGGTTACCCTCACCTTGAATAGCAATTTCTGTTTTCTGACCTTGATACTTCCAGCTCATGCGAGCATCTTCAAGACCAAAACACTCCCCTAAGCCACTTAATACTGCGTCACCAGAAACAGAATCGATGACAGCAAATTTAAGGGAAGAACTACCCGAGTTAATAACCAGAACAAACGAATTAGACATTGGATATGGATCCTGTTTCAGTACGAATTTAGTGAAGTTTGCGCTTCAATTTTAGTTAAGTCTATTATTCAATAATTTTTGAATCTTTCAACTTTTGTTTTGCAAAAACCACCAAATGAACACAATTAAGTTGATCTTAGTCATCAATTCATTTCTTTCGAGAACGAAAATTAAAAAATAGTTGAATTAGATGAAGTAAATGCACTTATGAAACTGATAGGTTCATACAAACTACATTGAGAGCAAAGTCATCTTGTATTGAAACCTTATCCCAGAGTCCAATTCATGAATTAAGCCCATAAAGCCAAAAAACAAGCTAGCGTTCTACGCTGCGACTTAAAAAATACAGCACGACACTTAAATATAGAGCGGTTGGTTACCAATACCCGCGAATAGAATTTATGGCGTTTCACTTCGCCTCATAATTTAGAGAGATCACTTATTTAGCTCGAAAGGTTGAGCAGCTCTTACTTCAAAGTTCATTTTCATTATAGCTGTGCATTTCTTTTGCTAGACAGCGAACGACTCCCATATCCCCTAACTAAGTATCCTAAACAACGCTTTCAGCGCATGTGAGTGGATTGCCATGTGATACGAGGCATTGTCTAAACTTGGGCTTAGAACGTGCTACAGGCGCGACAAATAAAATAACAGGCACAAAAAAGCCGAGCATTATGCTCGGCTTTTAAATTCACTGTTTAAGCTATTCGTCTATAAGCACTTGGCTTGTAAGCTTCAGCTTAAAACTAAAGGTTGATTAACCTTCGCTGCGCTCTGGACGACGACCACGGTTGCCGCCATTGCCTGCTGCGTTGCCATGGCCACGTTCGCCACGGTGGTTACCACGGTGATCGCCACCACGGTTACGGTCGAAACGACGCTCGCCATCACGGCCGCCAGCTGAGTTACCATCACGTGCGCCGTCACGGTTGCCACGGTAGCCACCACGACCGCCATTGCCGCCTTCACGGTTACCACCTTCGCGATTACCGCCTTCACGGTTACCACGGTAGCCGCCGCCATCACGACCGCCACGACCGCCATCACGACCGCCACGGTTGCCATCACGACCGCCGCCGCCACGACGAGGCTCACGGAAGTCGTTGAAATCAACAACTACAGCGCCAGCTTCTTTTTGACGAATGCGAAGTTTGCTTAGCTTACCAGCAGTTTCAGAGTTCATTGCTTTTGGCAGTTGAACGTAAGTAGAACCTTGGTCTAGCTTGATAGCACCGATAGAACCTTTAGTTAGGCCAAGTTCGTTTGCTAGTGCGCCAACGATATCTTTAACCTGAACGCCTTGCTCACGGCCAACTTGTAGTTGGTACGTATCCCAATCTTGCGTATTGAAGTTACGATCGCCACGACCATTGTCACGGTCTTCACGACGCTCTTTGCGACGGTTCTTATCACGCTCAATAGCAGCGATCATTGGGTCTTCGCCAACGTAGAATAGAGGGCTCTTACCTTGCTGACGCTTAAGAAGCATTGCAGCTAGAGTAGCAGCATCAACTTCTAGAGATTCTTGTAGTGTAGAGATTAAACCTGCGAAGTTTTCTAGAGCTTTGCTCTCTTTCTCAGTTTCAAGCTCAGCACCAAGCTTAGCAACACGTGCAGCAGCAACTTCGTCACGTTGTGGAAGTTGGATTTCTTCCATTTGAGACTTAGTTACACGCTCGATTGTGCGAAGCATACGGATTTGGTTAGTGCGAACTAGTAGGATCGCTTTACCTTTACGTCCAGCACGGCCAGTACGGCCAATACGGTGGATGTAAGATTCAACATCGAATGGGATGTCGTAGTTAAATACGTGAGTGATACGTGGAACATCAAGACCACGTGCTACAACGTCAGTTGCAACTAGGATATCGATAACACCTTGTTTGATGTGATCAACAGTGCGCTCACGTAGAGACTGAGGAATATCACCGTGCAGTGCAGCAGCTTTAAAGCCACGTGCAGATAGCCAATCAGCTAGACGCTCAGTGTCTTGACGAGTACGTACGAATACGATTGACGCGTCAGTTTCTTCAGTTTCAAGAAGACGAGACATTGCTTCGTCTTTTTCTACGCCTTTAACAACCCAGTAGTTTTGCGCTACTTTGTCAACTGTGTGGTTAGTACCAGCAACGTCAACTTTAGCCGGGTTACGTAGGTAACGGTCAACAATAGTCTTAACCATTGGAGGCATAGTCGCAGAGAAAAGTACACGTTGTGCAGATTCTGGCGCTTGCTCTAGGATCCAAGTAACGTCATCTACGAAGCCCATTTTTAGCATTTCATCTGCTTCATCAAGAACAAATGTATGCGCTTCATCTAGGTGTAGACGGTCACGAGTTAGTAAGTCTTTAACACGACCTGGAGTACCAACAACAATGTGAGCACCGCGGCTTAGAGCACGCATTTGGTCAACAATTGAAGCACCACCGTAGATTTCAAGAACTTTAAGACCGTTGATGTCACGACCTAAGTTTTTGATTTCCGCAGCAACTTGAATAGCTAGCTCACGAGTAGGAGCCATGATGATTGCTTGTGGTTTGTGTTGGTTCAGGTTGATTTTGTTAAGTAAAGGCAGAGAGAATGCTGCTGTTTTACCAGTACCAGTCTGTGCTTTACCTAGTGCGTCACGGCCTTCAAGAAGAAGAGGAATAGCTGCTGCTTGGATTGGAGTCGGAGAAACGAAACCCATGCTATCAAGAGCTGAAAGAATGTTATCGTTAAGGGCTAATTCATTAAATTGAATTACAGATTCGGACATTGGGATCCCACTATATATAAGTAAACAAAAGGTCCCGGGAGCTCTATCAATTCCAATACTGATCCAATCAGATACTGATTCCATTCAGAGTTACGAAGCAGTAATAAAACACTTCAAGCCATTAGGGACGTCTAAGGGAGGCGGATTATTCCCTAAATGCATAAAAAAAGCCAGAAAAAATTGAAATACATCACATATTTTTCGGTTTTACATCAATACTGGCTATCATATCGTCAAAACTTGATGAATATCTCGTCACAGCACCAAACTTCGAGCAAATTGACCTAGTTAAATAAGAGGGCAATTAATTTACGCTCACTTCGCCTTTCAGTAGTAATCAAGCCTCGCAATGATTATAGTGTGCTCAATTGTCCTCGATAGATAAAAGTCAAATGTTTCAAGATAATCCTCTACTCGCTCAACTCAAACAGCAAATCCAAGAAACCCTCCCTAAAAAGGAAGGTACAATCAAAGCCACAGAAAAAGGGTTTGGTTTTCTCGAAGTCGATAACAAGACCAGTTTCTTTATCCCACCTCCATACATGAAGAAATGTGTGCACGGTGACAAAGTTATTGCCATCATTCGCACCGAGAAGGATCGCGAAGTAGCAGAGCCTGAGGAATTGATTGAACAGGGTCTTACTCGTTTTATTGCTCGAGTGAAGTTGTTTAAAGGTCGTTTGAACGTAGTTCCTGATCACCCGCAACTGAAAAAGCTACAACTTAAAGCGAAAGCAAAGAAGGGTCTAAACCCTGAAACGCTAAAAGAAGGCGACTGGGTTGTTGCTCATATCGTTCAACACCCGTTAAAAGGTGACAACGGATTCTTGGCTCAAATCTCTGAGAAAATCACAGACGCTGACGACAAGATCGCACCTTGGTGGGTAACGCTGGCACAAAACGACCTACCTAACAGCGAGCCTGAAGGTATCGATGATTGGAAGATCAATGATGACGCCGATCTTGAACGTATCGACATGACACACGTCCCTTTTGTGACCATTGATGGTGAAAGCACAAAAGATATGGACGATGCGCTTTACGCGAAGAAGAAAGAGAACGGTGATTTTGAACTGACTATCGCGATTGCAGATCCTACGGCTTACATCTCTCCAGATGATGCGATGGATAAAGTGGCTCGTGAGCGTGGTTTCACTATTTATCTGCCTGGCCGTAACATTCCAATGTTGCCTCGTGATCTGGCTGACAACTTATGTTCACTGATCGAGAACGAAGTTCGCCCTGCACTTTGCTGCACAGTAACGGTATCTAAAGATGGCGTTATCGGTGATGACATTAACTTCTTCGCTGCAAACATCAAATCTCACGCTCGTCTTGCTTACGACAATGTATCTGACTGGCTAGAAACTGGCGCATCTGAGAAGTGGCAACCGTCAGAAGAGATCGCTGCGATTGTTTCTGACCTTCACCAATTTGCTCAAGCTCGTTCAGCGTGGCGTTCTGCAAATGCGGTTGTGTTCCCAGACCGCCCTGATTACCGCTTTGAGCTTAGCGAAGATAACGATGTTGTTGCTATCCACGCTGACATGCGTCGCAGTGCGAACAAGTTGGTTGAAGAGTCTATGATCAGCGCGAACATTTGTGCAGGCCGAGTATTAAAAGAGAGCTTTAACCAAGGCGTCTTTAACTGTCACTCTGGTTTTAAAGCTGAGAAATTAACAGACGTTCTAGAGCTGGTTAACCCAGAAACAGAAACACCGTTTACAGAAGAGCAGATCGTTTCTCTGGAAGGTTTTGCTACTCTGCGTCGTTGGTTAGGTTCTTTAGACAACAGCTACTACGACAACCGTATTCGTAAATTCCAAGCGTATAGCGAGATCAGCAATGAACCTGCGCCGCACTACGCGATGGGATTAGACATTTATGCGACGTGGACATCTCCAATTCGTAAATACGGGGACATGATTAACCACCGTATGCTTAAAGCACACATCTTAGGTAAAGCACCAATTCAAACACCCGACGAAACCATTGGTGATGAACTTGCTCTACACCGCCGTCACCACGGCATGGCTGAACGTAACGTTGGCGATTGGTTGTATGCTCGTACTCTAGCGAACGCTCCAGTTGAAGAAACTCGTTTCCAAGCAGAGATCTTCGACATTAACCGTGCTGGTATGCGTGTACGTCTACTTGAAAATGGTGCGGCTGCATTTATCCCTGGCTCTCTCATTCTTAATAATAAAGAAAGAATAGAGTGCAACGGTGATATGGGTACTGTATCTATCGATAAAGAAATGGTATACAAACTGGGAGACGTTTTAGAAGTAGTTCTCTCAGAAGTTAATCAGGAAAACCGTAACTTGGTAGCAAAACCTACACAAGTATTTGCGGACTTGCCTAGCGAGCCTGAAACAACAAACGAAACCAAAGCCTAATTTCTGATAGGTTTACTTCTAAAGGCGCTAATTATTAGCGCCTTTTTTGTAAATGTCTCATGCTTAAACAATACTAAAACCAATAAGCAACTCGTTTACAACGTCAAAGAAGCGCACTATGTCATCGATAACAGTTACTCAATTTAGAAACTTTATTCCCAGAAAACGGGAACGTTACCCCGCCTCTAAAAACGGTATTTTCATCGTTTCGAAAGGCAGTATTTCTTTCACCCTACCTGATGGTACTGAAGCTTCACTTCAAGCCGGCGATTTCACGTTATACAACTCCGGCCAAATTAAAGACATCGACGTTGATACTGAAAACGGTGAATTCAGCGCAACGTGTTTAGACTTCGATTTATCGATATTCCAAAAATTCATCAACCAGTCTGGAGATCTTGAGTCGTTACGCGTCCCTCAGGAATACATCAAGTTCGACCGAGCTGACATCCAAATACGTGAGCTGAAAGAGCTAACTATGTCTCTCGCTGATTCTTCTCCTAAAAATGACTACGCACTCACCCAACTGGGCTTAGCTCTGCTTTCTTTGATGGTTGAGAAGCACCCTGCTCTACTCGTGATCATTGCTCGAGCTGCAAGGCTTACCGTCACGCAGAAAGTTATCCACTACATAGAACAAAACATCGAAAACAATATTTCGTTAGACACGTTAGCCAGTTACATGGGCATGTCTCCCGCGACACTGAAGCGACGTCTATCCGCTGAAGACCTTTCTTTTTCAAACCTTTTGAAAATCAAACGTATTGCTCATGCTGCCACCCAACTCAGAACATCCGCTAAATCGATCACACAGATCGCTTATGAGTCTGGCTTTAAGAGTGCAGCACACTTCAGCACCGCCTTTAAGACGTATCATGGCAAGACACCAAAAGACTTTAGATCACTGATTGCTCAAGCTCAGCAACCCCAAACTCGTTTCAAAACTTAAGTTGTATGGTTTAAAGTTTAACAGCCTTGGTTTAACAAAGAGGTTGTCGGGGTTAAAACCAACTAGATAGGTGGATGACCTAAGACCACTGCCTTAACTAAGACCAAAAATAAGACTTAGGATCTTTTTCTATTTCAGACAAAATAGCATCAAGATCCTTAGATTTAGGAAGGTAGGGATAAGGTCCCCAATGAATGGAATCGGTGCTTACTTCGGTTTCAAGCGGCACCATAACCAGCCAACAAGTCAACGACTCATCAAAAGTAACGCAGGCGATTTCGTTTGTATAATCACTATGGGATGAGTCGAGCAAATAGTGGGCCTGAGAGAACAAGACACCACCCTCACACTCTTCATATAAGGATTTACCTAGCTCGACAGGTAAACTGCGATTTCGAGAAGTACAGAGCTTTTCAGCCCCAATTAAAAGCCGGTTAAGTTCTATATGAATGACGGACATAACACCCCTTCTAACTTAATAGAAATTTCAATCAGTCTCTAATTAGCTTAGGACTCAACAAACACTTTAGCGAACAAGGGCAAACAAAATACCAACCGCGCTCTCATATCCGATCTTCTTTCGTAAAGCCGTCTCGCGCTCATGAACCAACGTTAGCGGTATTGGTTTAAAGATTCCGGACACTAAATCACGAATATGAATTTTCACAAAAGTGTCATATAACCGACCTATCATATGCGACAAATGTTATTAACTAGGAGTTGTTTATGTTACGAGTCGCGCTTGCCTCTCTTTTATCCTTAGCCCTTTCTTCTCATGCTGCTTATGCACAAGAAACCAATATTTCGGGCTCCACTTCTGTTGCTCGAGTGATGGATGTATTAGCAGAGGAGTACAACAAGACTCATCCTGATAATTACATTGCAGTTCAGGGCATAGGCTCTACAGCTGGCATTACCATGGTGAATAAAGGTGTCGCTGACGTGGGTATGAGCTCACGTTACTTAACCAACCGTGAACAGAGCGAAGAGTTACAGGTATTCCCAATTGCCTTTGACGGCCTAGCAGTCGTAACCAATCGTTCGAACGCCGTGAATAACATCACTCGTGAACAGCTATTCGATATCTACAAAGGTAAGGTAACGAATTGGAAGGAAGTGGGTGGTGCCGACCAACCTATCGCGGTCGTAACTCGTGAAGCTTCTTCTGGTTCACGCTACAGCTTCGAAAGCTTACTTGGTTTAACGAAGATCATTAATGACCGTCGAGTGTCTGACATCAATCCAAATAACTTGGTTGTAAACAGCAACAGCATGGTAAAAACAATCGTTAACCATAACCCACACGCTATTGGCTTTATCTCTGTTGGCTCTGTCGATCGTTCGATTAAGGCAATCACATTTGAAGGCGTTGAACCAACATCAAAGAACATTGCGAACCACAGCTATGAACTGGCTCGTCCATTTTTGTTGCTGCACAAAACAGACGCAGTGTCGGATGAAAGCAAAGACTTCATTAAATTCGTGAAGTCAAAGCAAGGGCAAGATCTTATCGAAGAATACGGCTATACACGCATTAAGTAGCTACACACACATTAAGTAGCAAAGAGCTATTGAGCTATTGAGCTATTGAGCTATTAGTTATGTTAGTAATGCTGTGATGTCTATTTGATATGACACAAACAAAAAAGAGAGAGCATTTAGCTCTCTCTTTTTTTGGAATCTATAATCTTCGTCTAAGAATAATTTCTCTTAAAAGCAAAGTATTAAAAGTGAAGTTGAATCACCGACACTATCACTGCACCAGGGCGACGAACCCCTTCGATTTCTACGCGGATTTCGCGTTCAATCTCTAAGCCCTTTTTGATTGGCGTTACTTTTGTCAACGTGCTCTTAGCGCGAACGTTACTGCCAGACTTAACAGGGTAAGGAAAACGAACTTGGTTAAGACCAATGTTCACAACCATTTTAGCTGTTGGGAATTGAGATTTATCTGGATCAACACTGTCAGTCAATCTTGGAAGAAGAGACAGGGTCAAAAAGCCATGTGCGATAGTTGTTTTGAAAGGTGAATCCGTTTCTGCCTTAGAAGGCTCAGTATGGATCCACTGCATGTCTTCAGTCACTAAACCAAACTGGTTAATGCGCTCTTGACTTACATTAATCCAATCGCCAGTATGAATAACTTCACCGATCTGCTGATTAAGCTCATTCAACACAAGTTGTGCTTCAGGCTTAATTTCGATCGGCTTCTCGATCGGCATAACTGGTGCATCTTCATTAACTGCAGGTTGGTGGTGATCACGAACCCATGCGAAGAAATGACTATTTTGCGTGCGGTTCAGGAAGTCGCCCCAATACTCTCTAAGAGCTGGAGACATCCATTGCATAAACTCTGAGTGTTGCGAAGAAACGCTATCGCCTCGGTGTTTAAATAAATCAATGACCTTCATAAGAACCTCAGTGCACAAAAATTTCAATATAACGTGTTAATTTTGAAACACTTCACACTATTGTGCAAATGTTTTCGAGCGTACAAACGTTAGCTGAACCATTACTTATTATTAAATATCAACAAGTTAAAAATAAAACATCATTTTATTAGACACCTACTTTTAGAGTGTTAACTCCATCACACAATGAACATTTGATTATATAAACGACTTTTTTCATTCATGATTGGAATAAAAATAAGGCTTAGCATCACACTAAGCCTTATTTTTCATAAGGGAATAATTTTTATAAGGAAGCGGTTTTTACCAAAAAACCGTTCCTATAAATAAAAGTTCCTTTACTCATCGTCGAGTGGAATCAACTTAGTATTACCACCGTGTGCCTTCTCACGCTTACGTTGAACGAATGCATAGAAGCCTGGGATTAGGAACGTACCCGCTAACAACACACATAACAGACCGCCGATCAGTGAAATACCCAACGAGTTCTGGCTCACGTGACCAGCACCCGCGGCGAAGATAAGCGGGAAGATACCTAAGATGAACGACCAAGAGGTCATGTTCACAGCACGGAAACGCAGCGTACCGCCCTTCACTGCCGCATCTTCGATTGATGCATCTTTCTCTTCACGCTCAACTTTCGCGAACTCCACAATCAAGATTGCGTTCTTCGCGGCTAATGCTATCAAGAGTACTAAGCCAATTTGCGCATAGAGGTTAAGCGGCGTTCCAGTTAGGTTCAGCGCCAAGAAAGAACCTAAGGTCGCGACAGGTACCACTAATATAATCGCTATAGGGATTGTCCAACTCTCGTACTGCGCCACCATGAACAGATAGATGAAGATCAGAGCCAGTGCAAAAGCAAAGATCGCTTGGTTACCTGCTAGTACTTCTTGGTAAGCCATGCCTGTCCATTCGTACTGGTAGCCTTGAGGCAGCACGTCAGCTGCGACACGTTCCATCGCTGCAATTGCATCACCACTTGAGTAACCCGGAGCTGGTTGGCCTTGAATCACCGCACTGCGGTACATGTTGTAACGCCATGCTACATCTGGTTCAAAGATCTGGTCGTAAGTCACCAATGTGCTTAACGGGATCATCTCGCCATTAGACGAACGCACGTGGAATCGTTGGAGATCATCCATGCTGCTACGGTGTTCACTATCAGCTTGCATGGTCACGCGGAAGTTCTTACCAAACATGGTGAAATCGTTCACGTACAGTGAACCAAGATTACCTTGTAGCGTTTGGAATATTTCCGACAACGGAATGCCTAATTGCTGCGCTTTCTCACGGTCGATATCGACATAGTAGTGAGGAACGTTGGCACGGAAAGTACTGAACGTGTGTGCAATCTCAGGCTGTTTGTTCGCCTCAGCAATCACGTCATTCATTACCATCGCCAGATCAGTTCGGCTACGGCCTAATGTATCTTCAAGAACAAATTCGAAACCAGAAGCAGCACCCATACCCGGAACGGCTGGAGGTCCCATCGCAAATACAATCGCCTGAGGCAGTTCAGTGGCTGCTCGGCCATTAATACGTTGCGAGATAGCTTGTGCGGAATGTTGACCATCCAGTGCGTTACGCATATCCCAATCATGCAGCTTTATAAATAGCGACGCGCCATTAGAAGCAGAAGCGCCCGTCATGAATGCGTAGCCGTTAACCAGTGTCACACCATCAACGCCCGGCTCTTGCTCAACCATCTCTAACAATTGCTTTGTCACATCTTCTGTACGAGACAGTGATGCTGCGTCAGGAAGTTGCACGTTAACCAGCAAGATACCTTTATCTTCTTGAGGTACAAATGCCGTAGACGTGGTTTTCGCAAAGTAAGTTACTGCTGCTAGCGCGACTACAAAGAAGGTAAACAGTAGAACACCCTTTTTCACAAGGAAGCCTGCAATTTGACCGTATTTGTTGGTGACAGATTCAAGACCACGGTTAAACGCTTGGTACCAACGTGCTGTGTTACCACCACCCTGTTTAAGAACCAATGAACACAATGCCGGAGACAAGGTCAGTGCGTTAATTGACGAGATAACAACCGCGATACAGATAGTCAGAGCAAACTGGCGATACATGATGCCTGTAATACCCGGAAGCATCGCTACAGGGATAAACACGGCAAGTAGTACCAATGTAGATGTCACAATTGGACCCGTTACTTCTTTCATCGCGATCAATGTTGCTTTACGCGGTGAGATCGTTGGGTCTTTGGCCATCGTGGTATCTACGTTCTCGATAACCAAGATCGCATCATCTACTACGATACCAATCGCCAATATCAAACCAAACAGGGTTACCGTGTTGATGGTAAAGCCTGTCATCTGCATGATCGCAAAAGTACCAATCAAAGATACCGGAATCGCAACCACCGGAATCAAGGTCGCACGCGCACTACCTAAGAACAGATACGTTACCGCGATAACCAGCAAAATTGCTTCGATAAGTGTTTTGACTACGCCTTTGATCGACTCTGCAACGAAGAGTGTGGTGTCATAACTCGCCTCATAAGCAACGCCTTCAGGGAAGTTTTTGCTTAGATTGTCTAGCATCGCCATGACTGCTTTGCCACTTTCCAGTGCGTTAGCGTCTGACTGAAGTGACAGCGTTACGATTGAAGCATCTTGACCACGGTATTTACCATTACCATCGTAGAACTTTTTACCAAGCTCAACGCGTGCAATGTCTTTTAGGTAAACCGTTGAACCGTCTTGATTTGCACGAAGCACAACATTTTCAAACTCGTCAGCCGTTTCTAGTCGGCCTTTTGTTACCAAGTTGAACTGCACTTCTTGCGCGTCGTTATAAGGCGCGGCTCCAATACGGCCTGCAGCGACTTGAACGTTCTGCTCCGCCAACGCGCGATTCACGTCAGAGGTGGTTATATTCAGGTTAGCCATTTTCTCAGGATCTAACCAAACACGCATCGCGTATTCACCACCACCCAAAACGTTAACTTCACTAATGCCCTTTACACGAGCCAATTGGTCTTTAATGTTTAAGTTCACGTAGTTGATCAAGAATTGATCGTCGTATTCACCGTTTGGCGAATAGAAGTTCAATACCATCAAAAGGTCAGGTGAACGCTTTTTAACGGTGACGCCCACCATTCTAACTTCTTGAGGAAGCTTTGATTCGATTTGAGCAACTCGGTTCTGAACGTTGACCTGAGCCATATCAGCATCAGTACCAACATCAAAGGTCACGTTAAGGTTGTATGAACCATCATTAGCACTCTTAGAAGACATGTAGATCATATCTTCAACGCCGTTAACCGACGTTTCTATGGGGTCGGCTATCGCCTGTTCTACTACTTCAGCACTTGCACCTGTATAGAACGCTGTAACACTAACAGAAGGCGGACTAATTTTTGGATATTCCGCCACTGGCAAGATAGCGAGAGAGATCGCACCCGCCAGTGTTAAGATTATGGATATGACAAGGGCAAACTTAGGCCTTTGAATAAAGAAACGACTCAACATAAATAAGCCCCTTACTCAGCAGTAGGTTGAATGCGAACAGACATACCATTACGCACACGCTGTAAGCCTTGAGTGATCACCGCGTCGTTCTTCTCTAATCCAGAGTGAACAATCACACCACCTTCAACTTGTCGGCCCATCTCGATGTTTCTACGTTCAGCTACTGGGGCAGCCTCACCTTCCACCAGCACCATCACAAAATCACCTTCTAGATCGGTTTGAACCGCACGGCGAGGAATAGTAACTACGTCGATAGATTGCTTCTCACGCAAGTCAACACGAACGTGTTGCCCCGGCAACAATTGCTGTTCTGGGTTATCGGCAATAGCACGCATCGCAATCGTGCCAGTATTTAGGTTGATTCGGTTGCCCAAGAAATCAAGCTGACCTAGATGTTCGAACGCTTCACCATTCTCAAGCATGATCTGAACTTCAACACCCGCAGAATCGCTGCTGCCGTCGCCTTCAATGCGATCCATACCTAACTCGATACGTTCACGCTCACTGATGCTGAATGAAGCATGAATTGGGTCAAGGCTAACCAACGTAGTTAATACACCTGAAGACGGTGAAACTAGGTCACCCGTGCTCACTTTGGTGTCGCTGATCCTTCCAGAGAAAGGCGCTACGATCTGAGTATGTGAAAGCTGGACATTCGCAGCATTTAACTGAGCCTGGCTTGCTTCAAGCTGTGCTTGAGAGCCTAATAAGTTTGCCGTCAATGCATCGAATTCCGATTGAGAAATACTGCCTTTAGGAAGTAGATTCTTACCACGGTTGAAATCAAGTTCGGCTTTTTTAAGGTTTGCATTCGCTTGAGCAACAGACGCTTTTGCGCTTGCGACTTCAGCTTCAAAAGAAGATGGCTCGATCGAGTAAAGTAATTGGCCCTTTTCGACCATTTGACCTTCATTGAAATGACGGCTTTGTAGATAGCCAGAAACCTGCGCTGTGATAGCCGTGTCTTCAACGGCTTCAATACGACCGATGTACGACTTACTTTGCTGGTGAGAAACAACGCTAACATCCTGTACAGCTACGAGAGGTAGAGGCGCTTGCTTGGCATTTTGAGCATCTTGCCCACATCCAGCAAGAATAAGAGAGCTTGCAAGAGCCGTAAGGATCAACTTTTTACGCATGGTTATACCGTCACTTATTAGTATTTGAACAGTATAAAATTTACGTAACACACCCGTTACCATTGTCCGAGGAATATCAATTATAACTAGCCAAAGTGTATCAATATGTTAATTGAAACCAAGTGCTTATAAAGTGGTTACAAACACGTTACAATCTCTAGGTAAATCAACCTCTCAGCTTTTGTTCTCTATGGATATTGTCTAACATAATGTATTGTCGGGCAGATAAGCATTCACATTTAATTGTTAAGGAATTCTCATGATTTCAAAATGGGCTAAGCGTTTCTATCAAATGGCGGAATTGGTCGGTTCTTGGAGTAAAGATCCTTCAACTCAAGTCGGTGCCGTAATCACGAAGCACAACCGTATTGTCTCGGTTGGTTTTAATGGCTACCCACATGGCGTGTCTGATAGTGCTGATACTGACGATCGCGAGATGAAATACCTCAAGACACTTCACGCTGAAGAAAATGCAATCTTGTTTGCTAAACGTGATTTAGACAGTTGTGAAGTTTGGGTCACTCACTTCCCTTGTCCGAACTGTGCAGCAAAAATCATCCAAACGGGGATTTCAGCGGTACATTGCCCAGAGCAAAGTGAAGATTTCCTTTCTCGTTGGGGAGATAAGATCAAGATAAGCCAAGATATGTTTGAGCAAGCTGGTGTAGAAGTAGACTGGTTGCCACTCGCTGACTTGGATTAATCTCTAACGCTAGGTCTCAAGGTCTAAGTCTAGATCTCAAATACAACAAAGCCGAGAGTCGATATTATCGCTCTCGGCTTTCTTTTTTCAGGCGCTATAGTTTGAAAACTATAATTTGGACGCTGTGGCTTGATCGCAATCGACTGATGAGTAAATTAAGCGTTGGTTGGGAACGCCAGAGCGTAAGCTTCCATGAAATCCTTACGGATATCCTGCTCAAGGTGAATCGCTTTCTCTGTCGGACAGAAAATCATGAAGTGGACTTCTTGCTCACCCGTTGAGCTGCTCGTGATATGAATATGCGGTTCAGAGCCAGGAAGGTCAACACCAGCGTGCTTCTCAATCACACCATTGTAACGACGGGCAACATCAATAAACTCTTCACAATGCTCTTCAATTTTCACGATAAGATCCGGCACCATAGGGTATAGGTTTACAAAGTCTTTTACCGTCACAAAAAAGTTGTGGTAGACATAACGCTTCATGAAGTTGAGGTTCTTTACCGGATAAGTGAAGAACATGCTATTAGGCAGCGTAGCAGTCTTGCCTGTGAAGTGGTATTGCCCGTGATACAAATCGATTTCTTGAATCACAGTCGCCATCAAGTTGTGCTCAATCACCTCACCGCTGATTTTACCCACTTCAATCCAATCACCAATTCTAAATGAGCGAGAACTCGCACGTTGAATAGAGCCAGTAAAACAGAGAATGATCTCTTTTGAAGCCACGACTATCGCAACCGCAATAGCGGTAACAGACAGTGCAAATTCGCTGATTTCAGATTTCCACAGCACAAATAAAGTGACCATAATAATGGCAAACGTACCGTTTTTGGTGCGTGACATCCAATTACGTTGGTCTTCACTTAGAAAAGCGACATCACCACGGATTCGAGACAAAGTGATTCGTCGGATTATTAAAATAATGCAGATAATCAGTGCACTAAAAATAAACTTATGCGCGAGTAGGAAATCTATTACTTGCCACATCTTTTCCATTATTTATTCCTTTGTATTACAACCATTAAACTTTATAACGACGAGCATTAAAACGATTAGCTCTATAATGATGAGCTTTTGACAACGACACAGCGACTGACTCAACCCAAAAAACGCATTATAAAAAAGCGCTCAAAAATAGAGCGCTCCTTTTCATGCATTTATCAGCTTAGGTAAGGCTATCATTTTATCTTGGCAGAAGTAATAAATTGGCCAAAAGTTTCACACCAAATCACAACGGTATTAAATCGATTAAGATCAGTACCTTCGGGAAGTTCAACCATAAATCGGTCGAATGTTTTCACATCTCCGACTCTCAGTAACTCGTTCTTGCTGTCATTGAATGCCTGTTCGGTTTCAATAAACTTAGGTGATAGGTAAACCTTATAATCCGGCCCCGGCGCCAATTCACCTTCAAAAGCTATCGCACTTTCAGAGACAGAGACGGTGCCCTCTCCCCAATGCAAAAAGTCACTGTCTTGTCGGTCTTTGGTGAACTCACCTGTATAGATCGCCTGCTGACTGATCGCTTCAACAGAACTTGAGGAAGGAGAATCAGGCTCAATCAAGATAGGTAGTGCGTAGACACCAAGCCCAAAACCAAAAGCACCCACGGCTAAGTGGGTGCAAAGTAAAACTAACTTTTTCATCGCGTACTCCCTTATGCTTAAAGAGAGTATTAATGAATACTCTCAAAAATACAAAGAGATATCGCGTTTTAGGCGGCTATTTTTGATAGTGAATAGCGGTACGCTGAGACAGTTCCACGATCACTTTTACCGCTTGTTCCATGCCTTGAATGGTAATGAACTCATGAATACCATGGAAGTTGTAGCCACCAGTAAAGATATTCGGACACGGTAGCCCCATGAAAGATAAGCGAGCGCCATCTGTGCCGCCTCGGATAGGCTTGATCATAGGCTCAACATCGCACTCGATCATTGCTTGCTTGGCTAACTCGATAATGTGCTGATGCGGTTCAACCATCTCTTTCATATTGAAGTAGCTATCGGTGAGCACCAACTCAACACGACCTTTCTCTAGGCGCTCGTTCAGCTCATCCACTTTCTGTTGCATGAATACCTTACGTGCTTCTACACCTTCACGCTCAAAATCACGGATGATGTAACCTAATTCAGAACGCGCTACGCCCATTTCAGCGGATTTCAGGTGGTAGAAACCTTCATAACCTTCTGTGCACTCGGGTGTTTCTTGTGTTGGCATCATCAATTGGAATTGAGCCGCAATATTCATCGCGTTCACCATTTTGCCTTTTGCGGTACCCGGGTGAACATTTACGCCATGGCAGATCACATCAGCACTCGTGGCATTAAAGTTCTCAAATTCCAACTCACCGACTGGACCACCATCAATGGTATACGCCCACTCAGCACCGAACTTCTCAACATCAAACAGGTTCGCACCACGACCAATCTCTTCATCCGGTGTGAAGCCAATACAAATGTCGCCGTGTTTGATGTCTGGATTCGCTTTAAGATGGGCAATCGCGCTAATGATCTCAGCGATACCCGCCTTGTTGTCGGCACCAAGTAAAGTCGTGCCATCCGTCGTGATTAGGTCATGACCATGCAGGGTATCAAGGTCTTGGTATTGGCTTGGGTTTAAACATTCGCCACTCGTGCCTAATTCAATCGTTCCACCTTGGTAATCTTTAATCACCAGAGGTTTCACGTTCGCGCCTGATGCATCAGGGGCGGTATCCATATGTGCGACAAAGCCAATGGCAGGCACATCGTAATCGACATTCGACGGCAGTTTCGCCATCAAATAGCCATTTTCATCTAAAGAAACATCAACTAACTCTAGTGCGATCAATTCTGACTTTAAGGCTTCAGCAAACGTGATTTGACCCGGTGAACTTGGGCATTGCTGATTAGAAGGATCGGATTTGGTATCAAAAGTAACGTAATTCAGAAAACGTTCGACAAGCTTTTCCATAATTCATCTCACCATGGATTAAGTAATTGATTTACTGACTTGATTCTTCATGTAGATAAGCGAGGTATTGTTAAGTTAATACGTACGCAGAGTCAGTCGCGAGGCTTTTCATCTTACGCCCCTGACCATGTATGTAATTGCTCTAAATCATTATTGTGCGAAATTAGACGAGCTTCCTATACTTGAAAGCAAGAGGGTTTCGTCAGTTCAACATTGCATACGGATGATAAGCGATCGCTTTGTACGCATTCTACGCCCTCCGCTCTCAGCCTAAAAAAAGTACAAAGTGGATGATGATCACCTTTTATCCTTGATGCAGAATCTGTCATACGTTACACGGAGACACAGTTATGACGATTAATAAATATTTCATTTTATCTCCTCAAGCCTCTGAGGAAACACTTCAACCAGCATTAACTGAGAAAGAAGTTCAAAGGCAGGAAGCTCTAAGACAGGCGCAATCTCAAGGTGGGTTTGACACCAACGCGACCTCGTAACTTAATCAATACTCAGAACTTGTTTATAGAACCCCTAAAAAAGAGCTCTACTTCACTTTGATGTAGAGCTCTTTTGTCTCTGGACCTTTCTTCTATCCCAATGCAGCTTCATTCAGGCGCCTGATCTATTAACACCTTGTTATCTATCGCGTCTTTTGTATGTTGTTTCTCAATCATCAAGCAGACTCATTTGTTGCATTGAGAAATGACTCATTAAACTCGCCCAAGCCATACCCTGTGCTGCCATTTTGTGCTAATAATTCATATTCGTTTTCATTCCTCACTCGCCCTTTTTCAGTATCCACAATGCGAGCACTGACGAGCCTCACTACAGGAACCCCGAATTTAATGGAATACTCAAAACTAGGAAGTAGTCAAATTCCCGTTTCCCGAATCTGCCTTGGTAGCATGACTTGGGGGCTGCAAAATACGCAACAACAAGCTGACCAACAAATCGAATACTCGCTAAGCCAAGGTATTAACTTTATCGATACCGCAGAGATGTACGCAGTACCGCCGTCTCCAGACACCTACGGTAAAACGGAAGCAATCATCGGTAACTGGTTAGCTCGCAATCCGCAGCGCCGCCAAGAAGTCATCATCGCCAGCAAAATTGCAGGTCCGGGATTGCCTTGGGTTCGAGATGGCGGGCCAATCACGGGTGAAGCTGTAATTGCAGCGGTTGACGCTTCATTAGCGCGTTTACAAACGGACTATATCGACCTTTACCAATTGCATTGGCCAAATCGAACCACGCCTCACTTTGGCAAACATTTCCCGAATCATATTCGATTCAGTGATATCGACCGAAAGCAGCATGAAGCGGAGATGCTAGAGATCCTCCAAGCACTGGCGAGCTGCATTAAAGCAGGAAAAATCCGTCATGTTGGTTTGTCTGATGACACCACTTGGGGTATTAACACTTACCTTAAGCTCAGTGAGAAGCATGATTTACCGCGAATGGTCTCTATTCAGAATGAATTTAGCCTGTTGCACGCGAAAGACTGGCCTTATTTGATTGAAAACTGTGTGCATGAAGACGTTGCATACCTGCCATGGTCACCGTTAGCAGCGGGCATGCTGAGTGGCAAATACATTGATGGTGCGAGACCAGAAGGAAGCCGTTGGACGTACATGCAGCGTAAAGGTATTTTCCGCGACACTGAGTCTGCCAATGAAGCCGTAAAAGGATATGTCGAAGTTGCGAACGCTCACGGGTTTACACCGAGCCAACTAGCATTAGCGTGGTGTAATCAAGTTGATGGTGTCACCTCCACTATTATTGGCGCAACCACCATGGAACAACTGAAAGAGAACGTAGCAGCGTTCAGCAAACCGTTGTCAGAAGAGATCCTTACTGATATCAACACCGTGTTTAAGCGCTACCCTGCCCCATATTAAATAATCGGTTTAGCCTAGCCTTCTCGGCTCAGCGAAACTTAGGCAAGTAAATCAGATAAGAGCGCGCTATTTAGTGCGCTTTTCTTTTTTAAGTGGGTTGCTTTTGCTTTTTAGTGGATCGCATTGAGTTATCACGCTTTTGGTTCTCCAACCTTTGCTCTATAATGCGCGGGCTTATATCTAGGATAAAAACATGATTTCAAAAAACCAATTAAAACTCCTTCGTGCTCTGGGCCAAAAGAAACAGCGTAAAGCCCACGGCCTGTTTCTAGTTCAAGGTGAAAAGAACGTTCTTGAGCTGTTCAATAGTGACTTAGTCGTAAAGAACGTCTTTGCTACGGCTGATTTCTTATCTGAAAATCACGCGTCACTGTTTGAGTTTGATTGTGTTGAAGCTTCACTAGATGATCTAACCAAAGCGAGTACTTTGGTGAGTAATAATGCGGCGATTGCTGTTGTTGAGATCCCAACATTTGAACTACCAAAAGCTACTGGGTTAATGATTGCACTGGATGGTGTATCTGACCCAGGCAACCTAGGTACGATTATTCGCGTCGCAGACTGGTATGGCATTAAGCATATCGTGGCGAGCAGCGACTGTGCAGACCCATACAACCCGAAAACGATCAGCGCGACCATGGGCAGCTTTGGCCGAGTACACGTAAGTCAAACAGACTTACCTGAATACTTAGAGCAAGCGAACCTGCCTGTTTACGGGGCGTTCTTAGAAGGCGAAAGTGTTCATAAGACGGAGTTTACAGCCAACGGTATTTTGCTGATGGGTAGTGAGTCTCACGGCATTCGTGAACACGCCGCTAAATACGTGACTGATAAAATTACGATCCCAGCATTCGGTGGCGCAGAGTCTCTGAATGTAGCAATGGCGACAGGTATTATTCTCGACAACATGCGTCGTCAGCATAGCTAGATCTCATAAGCTAACGAGCCAGTCGACAGTGCTCAGATATTAAAAAAGGCGTATTGATTAAATCAGTACGCCTTTTTATTTGAGTTCTTTTCAACAATTACTTTTCTAGCATTGCCAACTTATCAGCGACACCATTCCACTTTTCAGCTTCATCCATCGGTGCTTTGACTTCAGTTTGTACCGGCCAGATTTCGGCAAGCTCGGCATTCACTTCAATAAAGATCTTTTGATCTTCTGGCAGTTCATCTTCTTGGAAGATCGCTTGAGCGTCGCATTCAGGTACACACAAACCACAATCAATGCATTCGATTGGGTTGATTACCATGAAATTCGGGCCTTCATGGAACGCATCTGCGGGGCATACCGCCACACAGTCTGTGTATTTACATTGAATACAGTTATCGCCTACGACAAATGCCATGATGCTCTGCTCTATAAGTTAGTCAAAATTGAAGAATGGAGGATAATACTCATCCCAAGGCAAAATTCAACATCATACGGCTCTAATATCGTGTCTATTTGCTCCAAGTTTCCAAATTAGTATGACAGATAAATCAATTTCTCGTAAAATGCGCGCCATTGTGAGCTTATCGCTTCTTTCAACATCAGCGTTTTCATCAAACTCTGCGTTTAGAAGCGGTCTAGCTAAGACACCTATAAAGACGAGACATCGAAATGATACGTTTAACCGAAATTAAACTCCCTCTAGACCACGAAGAATCAGCCATTCAAGACGCTATTGAAGCGAAACTTGGCATTAATTCTGATCAGGTACTTTCTTTTAATATCTTTAAACGTGGCTACGATGCTCGTAAGAAATCAAAAATCTTACTTATCTACACGCTTGATGTTCTCGTTGAAAACGAAGCTGAGTTGTTAGAGCAATTCATTAGCGACCCGCACGTAAAAGTGACTCCTGACATGGAGTATAAATTCGTGGCTAAAGCGGTTGAGAACCAAACTGAGCGCCCTGTCGTTATCGGTTTTGGCCCTTGTGGTTTGTTCGCTGGCCTAGTGCTTGCTCAAATGGGCTTCAATCCAATCATCGTTGAGCGTGGCAAAGAAGTTCGTGAACGTACGAAAGATACCTTTGGTTTCTGGCGTAAGCGTACACTGAACACTGAATCAAACGTACAGTTTGGTGAAGGCGGCGCAGGTACATTCTCTGACGGTAAGCTATACAGCCAAGTTAAAGATCCAAAGCACTACGGCCGTAAAGTAATCGAAGAATTCGTTGCTGCAGGTGCACCTGAAGAAATCCTATACGTAAGTAAGCCGCACATCGGTACCTTTAAACTGGTTACCATGATCGAGAAGATGCGTGCTTCTATCATTGAGCTAGGTGGCGAAATCCGATTCAGCACTCGCGTTGATGACGTTCACATGGAAGACGGTCAAATCACTGGTTTGACGCTTTCTAACGGTGAAGAGATCAAATCTCGCCACGTTGTACTGGCTGTTGGCCATAGTGCTCGTGATACGTTTGAAATGCTGCACGAACGTGGCGTTTACATGGAAGCTAAGCCTTTCTCTGTTGGTTTCCGTATCGAACATAAGCAAGCGATGATCGATGAAGCTCGCTTCGGTAAAAACGCAGGTAATCCTATCTTAGGTGCAGCGGACTACAAATTAGTACACCACTGTAAGAATGGCCGCACTGTATACAGCTTCTGTATGTGCCCGGGTGGTACTGTGGTTGCCGCGACTTCTGAAGAAGGTCGCGTAGTAACCAACGGCATGAGCCAATACTCTCGTGCAGAACGTAACGCAAACAGTGCCATCGTTGTGGGTATCGACCCAGAGCGTGATTACCCAGGTGACGCACTAGCAGGTATCCGTTTACAACGTGAATTAGAAAGTGCCGCTTATGTTCTAGGTGGCGAGAACTACGACGCCCCTGCACAGAAAATCGGTGACTTCCTGAAAGGTCGCGATCCAAGTGAAATCGGTGAAGTAAAACCATCATTCACGCCGGGTATCCACCTAACAGACATTTCAAAGGCGCTACCTGATTTTGCTATCGAAGCAATTCGTGAAGCAATCCCTGCGTTCGAGAAGAAGATCAAAGGCTTCTCTACGCCAGACGGTCTATTAACAGGTGTTGAGACGCGTACGTCCTCTCCTGTCTGCATCAAACGTGGCAAAGACTACCAAAGCATCAACCTTAAGGGCTTCTTCCCTGCTGGTGAAGGCGCAGGCTACGCTGGAGGTATCCTATCTGCTGGTATCGATGGTATTAAGGCTGCGGAAGCGCTAGCACTGTCTATGGTAGAACAGAACCAAGCTGAGAAAATTGAGATCGCTTAGGTTCTCGGTTTATTTATCTAAATTGGTTTGTATATCTAAATCAGATAACAGCTAGCAAATATCAAAAAGGGCTCAATGAGCCCTTTTTTAGATCTTGATACTAGCCATCGAGATTAATACTGGCAGATGCAATTACTCTTCGTTTGACTTGATTTGGTCTGAATTCCACTTCCCTTCATGAATCGCTGAATTGACGTCTCTTCTTGGTAGCCAGCCCATGGTTTCGAGTTCGGGCTTATCTTTGAAGTGGTCAACGTAGCCGATACATAAGTACGCCACGATATCGATATTTTCTGGGATATCTAATGCGTCTCGCAGTGTTGAGTCGTGAAGAATACTCACCCACCCTAATCCGAGATTTTCGGCTCTTGCCGCGAGCCACAAGTTTTGAACCGCACACACGGTGCTGTAGAGATCCATTTCTTGTTTGATGGTTCTTCCTAAAACGACTTTTCCGGTTCGGTTGCGATCGCAAGTCACGCAGATACCGATAGGTGATTCAACAATGCCTTCAAGCTTTAGACGCTTATACATTGCCTGCTTTTCATCGGTGAACATTTCCGCGGATTCTGCATGAGCCTGATTAAAACCGGCTTTGATTTGTTGTTTGGTTTCGATATCACGGACAACGACAAAGTCCCAAGGCTGCATAAAGCCAACACTGGGCGCATGGTGCGCTGCGGTTAGTACACGCATCAACACATCTTCTGGGATCTCATCAGGAAGAAACTGACCACGAACATCTCGGCGAGAAAAAATCGTTTTATATACTGCATCGCGTTCATTCGGCGTAATTTCCATACATCCCTGTCTTATCGTCGTTTTATTGAACCAGTATTATCCAACTAAAGTGTCTATGTTACTAGCGGTACACTAGCAACATGGTAGAATGCCGCCATTAATCTTATCCTTGTATAAGATTGTTGAACCTTTCCATCGCTATTTAGCCAAATCATACCGAGAAACTTATGCCATTTTCCAAGCTTGGATTAAGCTCACCTATTGTTAAAGCCGTTGCAAAACAAGGCTATGAAAAGCCAACCTCTATTCAAGAAAAAGCAATTCCGATTGTGCTTTCTGGTAAGAACCTAATTGCTGCTGCACAAACAGGTACAGGTAAAACTGCGAGCTTTGTTCTCCCTATCTTAGAAATGCTAAGTAAAGGTGAAACACAACGTAAAAAACGTATTCGTGCTGTTATTCTGACACCAACTCGTGAGCTTGCGATTCAGGTTGACCAGAACATTACTAAGTACGCGAAGTTCCTAAACCTAACATCACTAGCGATGTACGGTGGCGTATCTTACCAACACCAGAAAGACCGCTTGATCGAAGGTGTCGATATTCTTGTGGCAACTCCAGGTCGTTTAATCGATATGTACGGACAACGTGCCGTTCATTTTGATGAAGTTGAAGTACTGGTTCTTGATGAAGCTGACCGCATGCTAGACATGGGTTTCATCGAAGACATCAACAAAATCATCGCGCGTTTGCCACAAAACATTCAAAACCTTTTGTTCTCAGCAACGCTATCAACGCCAGTTCGTGCGCTAGCGAAAAGCGCAATCAGTGAAGCAGAAGAGATTTCAATTGCCAAAACTGACGCTTCTAAAGCGAACATCGAACAATGGCTAGTTACTGTAGATAAAGACCGCAAATCTGCACTTTTAAGCCACATGATCACTGACGGTGAGTGGGACCAAGCGCTTATCTTTATCGAGACTAAGCACGGCGCGGCTAAGTTGGTTACTCAACTTGAAAAGCGTGGTATCGAAGCGGAAGCTTTCCACAGTGGACGTAGCCAAGCGATTCGTGAAAAGATTCTGGCTGATTTCAAAAAAGGTCGTCTAAAGTATCTAGTTGCGACAGGTGTTGCTGCTCGTGGTATCGATATCGATAATCTAAGCCGCGTAGTGAACTACGACATCCCATTCCCAGCGGACGACTATGTTCACCGCATTGGTCGTACAGGCCGTGCTGATGCGTCTGGTGAAGCAATATCTTTCCTATCGAAAGACAACTTCAAGAACCTGTGCATTATCGAAAAACGTCTTGGTCACTTGATTGAGCGTCGCGTTGTTGAAGGTTTCGAACCACGCAAAGAAGTGCCAATCTCTGTACTGAACTTCGTGCCTAAGAAGAAAAGAGAACAGCAACAAGACTAAGTAATTTCAGCGACAGAAAATACAAAAGTCGCGTTAGCCAACATGAAAATAAAACGAAGCCCTATGTGGCTTCGTTTTGTTCTTTGAAATACATATAACGTTGAGGCAATAAGATGATCACTCCTATCGCTACGAGATTAACCCGAGGCCAAGACCTGAAGCTTGAGCTCCAAAAGCTAGTGACAACGCACAATATCTCAGCGGGCTCTGTCGCGTCGTGTGTCGGGTGTGTTTCTCAGCTCAATATTCGTTTGGCTAATGCAAACAACACCAAGCTAATCACAGCTCCGTTCGAAATTGTGTCTGTAATGGCAACGCTAACACCTAACCACCAGCACGTTCATATATCCGTTGCTGATGAAACTGGCGATGTAATTGGTGGGCATTTGCTTGAAGGAACGATTATCGCCACCACCGCTGAATTGATTGTTCACCGCTACGATACTTTGACCTTCAACAGAGAGCATGATGATTCGACGGGTTACACTGAGCTCACGATCAGCAGCAACACGAAATAGAACAACACCACGCAATAGATCGCCCCATAGCAACACTAAGCGCCCCATATAAAGCGATACAACCAAATAGCATTAGGAAACACGATGGCTCCAAACTCCGCAGACTCCGTTATCGTTCTCGATTTCGAAACCACAGGCTTATCACCAAACATGGGTGACCGAGCGATTGAAATCGGTGCGGTTAAATTAGTTAACGGCGAAGTCGTCGACACCTTTCAGCAACTCATGAACCCAGGGTTTCGTGTTAGCGGGTTCATTGAAAGCTATACCGGAATCAGTAACCGTATGTTAAGCACAGCGGCCAGTTGCAGTGAAGTAATGGGTGAGTTTGCAGACTTTATCCAAGGCAGCCAACTGGTTGCTCACAATGCGTCATTTGATAAGCGCTTTCTCGATGCGGAGTTAGACTTTATTGGCCGAGACTACACAGGCAAGTTCGCTTGCTCAATGTTGATTGCTCGCCGTCTAATCCAAGACGCGCCGACTCATAAGCTAGGCGACCTTGTGCGTTTTAAGAATATTGACAACGACGGTACTTTCCACAGAGCGTTAGCCGATTCAGAAATGACAGCACGGTTGTGGTTATTGATGATTGATGAGCTTCAAAGTGACCACGGCATTCAACAGCCGAGCTTTCAACTGATGCAGAAAATATCTAAGACCGCTAAAGGCTCTATTCCAAAGCTGCTGATGAGCAATCGCAATTAAAACCCTAAAGCTCAAAACATAGAAAGAAACAAAGGCTGACTCGTTTCACGAGGTCAGCCTTAACATGTATCGATGTTATTTAGAGCCGTACTACTCCTGCAGTGCTACCAACGTTGATTTAAGGCTTTCTAACTCATTCATAAAATAAGACCATTGCTTATCACTACTCACTGCCGCGATATCCACCAAAAACTTCGCTGATGTCTGCATATTCTTATCAAGTTGAGAATCCAGTTCTTGCGGATAATATGCTTCATTGTTCAAAAGCAGGTTCATAATAATTGGCTGCGCAATATGTAAGTCAGTCTTCTTTTGCATGAGTGTTGTGAGATCTTGGTATGTATTATTTTGATATTGGCGCCAGTTATCGTTGGTATTTACCCACTCTTGAGACCAAGTCGAAATAATCTGTTTTTGCTCTTTCGATACAGTCCCTAGCCATCGCTCTAACCGATCTTCAATTCGACTTCGATAACGTTCTCTCGAATCTTCATCATTCAATGATAATCTTTCTTCGTAATATTCTTGCTGTTTTTCCCTAAAGCTCTTTAAGAATTCGTTATCTTGCTCTGGGGTAAGCTGCATACTTAATGCATAAATATCAGGAGAGAACTTATTAACGATAGAGCGAATATGATTTTTAGTTTGTTCACTTTGGTCAATGATAAAAACTGAATTCATATCAGAACGATCTAGATTTTGAATCGCTTCTAATTGCGAGATATACAGCGGTAGTTGAGTTTCTTTATGCCACTGCTGTAATAAGTCGAGGCGCTCTTCGAGCTCGGATTCTTGACTATTCGATAGAGAAACAAAGTCTTCAATATAGCTAATCGCAAACCAGCTTATATTGTTATAGGCAAATTTAGTCCCGCAGCCAGCGAATACAAAACAGACTAATAAGACTAACCATCGACACTTTCTCATTTAACCCTCTCACGATATCCAGTAAAGCCACAAATCCATTAACTCACCCTTTTAAGGTTAGCTCTGGTTCTTATAACGCTAGTTTTAGCTCTTATAAAAGTAGCCTTAATAGGAGGTGG
This sequence comes from Vibrio sp. QJM3NY_15, assembly GCF_057785995.1. Classification (NCBI taxonomy): domain Bacteria; kingdom Pseudomonadati; phylum Pseudomonadota; class Gammaproteobacteria; order Vibrionales; family Vibrionaceae; genus Vibrio; species Vibrio sp. QJM3NY_15. Next base: position 1,237,863 of record NZ_CM173518.1, on the reverse strand, counting down.
CCGTAAAAACTTTGAGATAAATTGAGACTCAGACTTGCTAATCTAACTATTTCGGCAAATGATTAAACTAAAAATAATTAATGGCAGTGATGTAACTTGATTTTTATTGCTCATTTGACGTAATACGAACCCTATAAACGAATGGTTTTCTTATTTTCAAATGATTAATATTTGGGAGGTAAGCTATGGCCGCTACTCCTCATTATACAAGCGAGTTAGAGTACGAGCTTTGTTATTTTGACGATGGAAGACTAACCACAATTACGATATCCGCTAATAATCGACAGGAAGCGATGACTTGGTATCTTAGCGAAGGAGGACATATCAACGATTTCTATTCGATCAGACCCGACGAATAAACGTTTGATACGTTACTAACTGTGGAACACCCTTTACTGCGTTATCACTAGCATGACTAGCAGTAAAGGGAGACAATCTCGAATTACTTCAGAATTCGGGCGCGGAACTGACGGCCCTTCATTTTACCTGATTCGATTTTACCTAATGCTTTCTTAGCCATTGATCTTTCTACAGCAACGTAAGCACGCATCGCGAACAAGTTGATCTTACCTACTGATTTACCATCAATACCGCCTTGGCCTGTCAACGCACCAAGAATATCACCTGCACGAAGTTTAGCCTTCTTACCACCATCAATTTGGATGGTAACCATGTTTGAGTAGTATGGTTTAGCAATTGGTTTTGCTGGCATCTGAGACGGTTCGATTGGCATATCCATGTACTCATCAATTTGAGCAACACGGTGCATCTCTTTTTCGCTAAAGAAGCTGATAGCGACACCTTTGCTTCCTGCACGTCCAGTACGACCGATGCGGTGTACGTGAACTTCAGGATCGCGAGACAACTCAAAGTTGAACACAGCATCTAGGTTATCAACGTCAAGACCACGAGCAGCAACATCCGTTGCAACCAAAATAGAGATGGTTTTGTTTGAGAACTGAACCAAAGCTTGGTCACGTTCACGCTGTTCCATGTCGCCATGAAGCTCGATAACACTGAAGCCACGGTGGCTTAGCTCGTCGTTTACGTTCTGTACTTCTTTCTTAGTGTTACAGAACACAACCGCTGATTCTGGTTGATGATGAAGAAGCAGTAGTTCTAATGCATCATCACGAGCTTCAGTACCTTCAACTTTGTAGAAATGTTGCTGGATGCTTGAGTGATCGTGCGTTGATTCTACCTTCACCATTTCAGGGTTACGCATGATGCGGTCTGCAACAGATTTAATCTGTTTAGGGAAAGTTGCACTAAACAATAACGTTTGACGATCTTTTGGTGCTGCTTCAATAACAGCATCTAGTGCATCTTGGAAGCCCATTTCTAGCATGCGATCAGCTTCATCCAACACAAGTGTGTTCAACTCAGACAGGTCAATACGATCTTTCTCTAGATGGTCAAGGATACGACCAGGAGTGCCCACAAGAATGTGTGCGCCATGCTCTAATGAACCAATTTGTGGGCCCATTGGCATACCGCCACATAGTGTCAGCACTTTAATATTGTGAATACCACGAGCAAGAGTACGAATCTCTTTTGCTACTTGGTCTGCAAGCTCACGAGTCGGACATAACACTAAAGACTGAACACGGAAACGCTTAACGCGTAGGTTCTGCAGCACACCTAAACCAAACGCAGCTGTTTTACCTGAACCCGTTTTACCCTGACCGATAACATCCTTGCCATCCAGAATAGTAGGAAGACTTAACGCTTGAATAGGCGTCATTTCAGTATAACCAAGAGAATCTAACGTATTTAGAAGCTCTGGTTTAAGGGCGATTGAAGAGAATTTTGAAGTGCTCAATGGAAATATCCAACTGGTGAAAAACAGAGTGCATTATGAGTGTTTTTGAAAATTATTCCACCTTAATCACAGTTTTGGAGAAACATGTTAGGCGAACACAAAAAAGCCAGCTTTGTTAGCTGGCTTTTACTTCTATTTTGAATCGTTTCCTATGGCACACCGTGGCCTTTAGATGCGACCCATACGCGATACCACTGTTCGCGGGTCAGCTCGATTTTCAGTGCATCAACGGCCGTCTTCACGCGCTCAATCTTACCTGAACCAATAATCGCGATCGGATTCGATGGTAAACGACGAACCCAAGCATAAATTACTTGGTCAATGCTATCTGCACCCACTTCTTGGCGAATTGCTTCTAACTCATCACGAACACGAATTGCTTGCGCTGAATCGCCACTGAAGATGCTACCACCACCGAGACAAGACCAGGCCATTGGACGAATACGGTTCATCTGCAGTTGATCCAGCGTGCCATCATGGGCGACTTCGAAGTTCAATGGATTGATTTCAACTTGGTTAGTCACCAGTGGCTTACCTAGTCGAGATTGCAGTAAGTCGAACTGACGCGGTGAAAAGTTAGAAACACCGAAATGCTTAACTTTACCTACCTTATGTAATTCAGCGAACGCTTCTGCTACTTCATCTGCATCCATCAGTACATCTGGGCGGTGAATGAGTAATACATCAAGTTCGGTTACACCCAAACGCTCTAGAGAATTATTTACTGATTGGTAAATATGGTGCGCGCTGGTGTCATAGTGATTGATCTTACGATCTGGAGTGTGGTCACCACACAAGTTGATGTCGCACTTGGTGACGATTTGAATATCATCACGGAGGCTTGGCTCAAGCGCTAATGCTTCACCAAACAACTTTTCACATTGGTAGTTACCGTAAATATCCGCGTGATCAACAGTTGTGATACCAAGATCAATGTGCTGCTTCAGGAAAGTCAGGCGTTGTTGCGGGGTCATGCCCCACTCTGCTGTACGCCAGTATCCTTGCACCAGCTCAGAAAGTTCTGGGCCTTGTGGCGCTGTCGTTACTCTTGCAACCATGGGTTGTCTCCTTTATCAATACTGCACGTATCCTAAGCTCGTTTTACCGAAGGCTCAACGTATAACAAATGGCAAAGGTAAACGCTTACTAAAAATGTGAGAGCCACAGAAAAACGAACACTTAAATGAATAATAGCTTGCTGTCTGCCCGTCAGCCTTTCTCCTGAAAGGCTTGTTTACTCTGATGAATGACGAAACCATCTATAAATTTGAGCAATTAAAAGCGATTTAGTTCAACCGTTAAGTTGTCACCATCACTATGTAGCTGAACCCAAGAAGAAGACGAACGAGAAGAAGATGAGGAAGAACTAGGCACATTCCATACACTCACTTGTTCAGAGGGTTGATGTTGTGAGTTGATGAATTCGACGAGTTGTTTATCTACCTTGTCGTAACCAACTCCCTCACGTTTTGCTTGTTCGAGTTGAGCGACGACATCAAAATCATCCTCTCCAATGCGAATTGAACTGAGAGCAAAGCCATCTTGACGAAGATATGCCTGAAGCTTTGTGTAACTTAGGTTCGAATATGGCAGATTAAGGCGAACCACTTCGACGGTTGAGTCACCCAACTCCAGTTCAACATAAACATCCAGATCGTAATATTGGGTTAAGTCACTGCACAACAGAGTGCCTTCAACTTCGCCACAATCCATAAGATCGATATCGTTAATATAGTTTTGAGAACTCGGTTGAGTTGGGTCGCTATTGAATAACGTTCGCAACCACCAGCTTTCACTCGCTTGCGCAGAAAATGAAAAGGTACTCAGAGCCAATAACAAAGGTAGGATTAAGACAGGAAGAGTTCTCATTATTTGTGCTTATTTCACGCGGTACGGAGCGTCCATTATACGTGACCAATCAACAAACAACCGCTCAAGCCACAAATTTTAGGCGAAAAAAAAACGGGCATACATGCCCGCTAGATAAATTCTATTGCCGAATAACGTAATCCGTCACGTTGAGAACCATTACGGAACTAACAATACCATTCCGACGGCTTACATACAATACGTCATACCAATTATTTATAACCACCTTCTATTGCAGGCTCTTCAAGCGATAACCTAACTTTGTTACGCTGAATAGCTTCTGGCGGCAAACTGATGAAACCGTATTGGTTCAACACGCCTTGATGCTCTTCCGACAGAGTAAGCCCCACAAAGAATTTCTCTTGTTCCGTAAAGCCTTTGCGATGCGCTGGAATATTCAGGTACATGTAGTAAACCGTTGCTAATGGATAACGACCTGAGAGAATCGTTTCTTTGTTCAAGTCGTAGTTCACGCCTAAATTATCAACCACGCTCAGCCATTTCACATCGGAGATTTGGTCTGAGTAAACCGTGTAACCAATGGCAGCTTCTTCATCTTCAATCTTATTAATGAGGTCAGGTAAATCCGCTAAGAATTGAGTATGAGCATATTCTCCTTCCGTTCCACATTCGACCCAGCTTGAAAAGGTGGTGTGCCCTTTTAGGTTGTGATCGATAGCAAAAGGCAACATATGAGTATCTAGGCTTTCACCGTTACGAATATCACTGCTTGGTAACCATTTAGGGTGCTTGGGATCGTTAGAACAACCAAACACATCGATAAGTTCAGCAACACTAATGGATGTGGCGGGGTTATTCTCATTCGCCAGAATAGCTATTACGTCGGCGGTAAACATTAGCTCAGTCGGTCTGTAGCCGTAGCGCATGTCGAACCTAGCCATCTCTTTGTCAGTCCACTTTTTGGAAGTAATACCAACACGCGAGCGTTGCATGATCATCTGCTCTGGGACACTGTCACTCAGTAAAATCTCTAGATCGATCTCTTGGCTCTCAAGCAAATCTTTAACAAGCCCTTCCATGTTCGGTTCAATCGCGACCAAACCAATATCACTCACGTCATTCGCTAACGTTGATACAGAAAAAAATGCAGGTACAGCAGCAAGCAGTAAGCTCGATTTATTAGATAGACGTTTCATTACTGGCCTCCTACTGGATCAATCGATGTTTTAGATTCAACATCACTATTGCTGTCGAGCTGCATCTCTGAGGTAAAGATATTCCAAGATGGATTTACTTCCATACTCTCTGTTTTTAACACCGCAATGGTTCTACGCTTACGCTTGTGAAGATGCTGCGTTAAGCTGGTTATCTGAGTAAATTCTTGTTCGAAAATTCGCTCTCCATCGACACCTCTGTCAATCAGAGCGTCTCGAATCACCCCAGTCCTTTTCTTGGCCAGTGCTTTGTTATATACGTTAGTACCTTCTGAGCTCGTATCACCAACTAAGGTCACTGATGCATCTGGTTGCTCACCCAGTAAACGCACTAACTCGTTGAGAACGGTCGTGTGTTCAGGTTTTAGAACGTATTTATCGAAATCAAATGCCACGCTTAACACTTCAACATCTTCGACAATTTTCCAGTTTGCACAGCCTTTAATGTCTACCGTCACACCTTCTGGTGTATCAGCACACAGATCTCGTTGGTTAATCACACCATCACGGTCATCATCCGCGAGATCATCAATTTGATGGCGAGTCATTGTCGTGTCAGGCGTTTCTGCACAACCCATTAGCAAGATAGAACTCAGTAGTGCTAGTTTAAAATATCTCATTACTTGTTCTCCCCTTGCCACTCTTCTGGGTGTTCAACCCTTAATGCGTAGGTCAACATGCCCATCGCGTTCAATACACGGTATGCAGCCAACGTTTGATCGTATTCGGTGCTGATGAAGTTTCTTCGAGCCAAGAACACTTCCACTTTTGCATCGAGCACATCCAACAAGCTTCGTCTACCAACATTAAATTGTTGGATATAGCCAAGCTCTGCAATTTTTGCTGCATCCACGTTCTGTTGAAGAAGAGACTTTTGTTGTTCAAGCATCTTGTAGGCGTTCCAAGCGAGCTGAGTGCCCTCTTTAACCTCACGCTCCGTTCTTAATCTGATTGCTCTTGCTTCTTCAACTCGCCAAGCCGATGATTCCACGCGAGAGTCAGTAGAGAAGCCATTAAACAAGTCGTAATCCATCGTTAACATGATACGCGCATCTTCATCGACACCACCCGGAGGATTAGACACGTTGTCATTTTTGTTAGCATGAAGTTCGAGTTTAAGCTCTGGGTAGTAATCTCCCTTCTCACGGCGCATCTCTTTACGAGCCGCATCGATATCAAGCAAAGAGGCTTGGATTTCAGGGTGATTCTCGACAGCCTGTTCAAGCGCGACCTGTGCTGAGCTTGGTAACAGAGCATAATCAAAACGTGGATAAACCAAGTTCACAGCAGGCTTGCCTACTAAGCGTAGGTACTGAGTTTGTAAATCAAACAGGTTGTTTTGAGCAGCGATTAGTGAAGATTGCGCCGTCGCAACACGCGCAGAGATCTGAGCCAAATCCGAATTACTACTCAACCCTTTGCTCTTTTTATCTTGAATATCTTGGTAGATCTCTTGGTGCTCTTTTACGTTACGCTTAGACAGTTCAAGTAACGTCTCTGCCTTGAGAATATCGAGATAGTTTCTCACCACATCTAACGATACGTTTTCAGCTCGTGAAATCAGAGTTAGACGCTCAGCTTCCGCTTCGAAGGTTAATCGGTCGACATTCGACGTCGTTTTAAAACCATCGAACAGTAACTGGGAAACTTTAACGCCAATTTCCGTTCTCGTTAGGCCTCTATCATCGCTATCGAGTTTGCTGCCACTGTTGTAGCGTGTCTCTTCATAGCCTGCCGCTGCGTACAAGTTCACTTGTGGCATATACAAACCACTCGCCGCGTCTCCGTCTCTTACCACCGATTGATATCGGGAGTACTGCGCCAATATCTCTGGGCTATAGTCGATGGCAAAGGCCACGGACTCTTCTAATGACGCTGCTTGAGACAGTCCACTCATTAGTAAGCAAGAAGAGAGTAAGAATTTTGAATGCATTACACTTCCTTTTATATTTATGCTCAACGCACTTCATCGTTCGCGAAGTGAGTTTTCCTTAGCTCGTAAAATAGGTTTTAACCAATAACTCAATACTGTTTTCTCTCCGGTCAATATATCAACCGCGACTTGCATCCCTGGGATAATGCTAAAAGCAGAGTTTTGTTGTTGGTCTTCGTTTAACTGAATATGGGCGCGATAATAGGCGTTGCCGTCTTCCGTTTGTAAGGCGTCGGCACTGACATAAATCACCTCGCCTTTAAGTCCGCCATAAATGACAAAATCATAGGCCGTGAATTTGACTGTTGCCCCCAGTCCCGTATGAACAAACGCGATATCTTGCGGAGAGATCCTCGCTTCAACAATCAAATCACTGTTTGATGGAATGATCTCAATGATCGGCTCGCCGGGACGAACAACACCGCCAATGGTACGTACAAAGACCTCTTTAACTGTTCCGTCAACTGGCGCTAAGATTTGTGTTCGTTTAAGTTGGTCGGCGATCGCTTGTTGGCTTTCATTCAATTGCGCTATTTTGCTGGCAACTTCGTTCAGTTGGCCTTGTACTTTGGCACGAAAATCTAACGCGATGCTGCGGTGGTCGGCTATCGATTCTGAGTAAGCCGCTATCTGTTTCTGAGCCGCCACTTTCGAGCTGGCAATATCACCTTTCAGTTTAACCACATCACGGTTCAGTTTCAGCAACTCGACTTCTGCTACAGCACCACTCGCCACTACGTCTTTCAACATGTTGCGTTCTCGAATCACGATATCTAGGCTGCTCTCTAAAGTCTGAATATTATTGAGCGTATCGACACGTGCTTGATCTTGCTGCTCGATGCGAAGTGCCGCCTCTTCCAGTTCAGACTTCAACTGTCCTAAACGCTCTCGATAGTTCGCTTTGGCATTCATTAATGCGGGGTGGCTTGATACATCAACAACAATATTTTGCGGTACCAAAACCACTCGTTCAAACCACTCTTTGGCATCATTATTTAAAACGACTGTCGCCAGCTCCGCTTTTAATCTTAATTGTTGGGCCAGTAAGGTATCGGCTTGTTGAGCCGACTCTAAAAACGCGGCTTTAAAACGTGTATCTTCGAGCTTAGCCAGAGGCTGTCCTTTCACCACTGATTGGCCTTGTCGCACCATGATTTCTTGGACAAGACCGCCCTCTAAACTCTGAATGGTTTGTACAGAAAGGCTAGGAACGACTTTGCCCTCGCCGATAACCACTTCTTCCAATGTTGCCCACGTCGCCCAACCGATAATAGAGACAATGAGTAGAGCGCTTAGCCAAATCAGCTTACGAGAACGGAATGCCAAGTGGTTGTTGGTCCATTGAATATCATTACTCATGACGGCCTCCCTTCACCACTGAAACCGTCTTAAATCGACTCGCCCCTTTGGGTACACTTTTCTTCTGTAGAGAGAGGATATCTTTTGGCTCACCCTCAGCTACGATTTGACCTTTATCCAACACAACCACTCGGTCACACATCATCAAGAATGAAGATTTGTGTGAGCTGATCAGCATTGAAGTTTCTCTTGGCATACTTTGAAGTGCATTGAAGAACTGTATCTCAGCCTGATTATCAAGTGCGCTAGTAGGCTCATCCATGATCAATAGTTTTGGACAGTGATACAATGCTCTCGCTATTGCCACAGCTTGTCGTTGGCCTCCTGAAAGCAATCGACCACCCTCGCCGACTGGCGTTTCTAAGCCGTTGCTCAAGCGCCCCATGTAACCGTTCAGCCCTGACTGTTGCAGCGCTTGCCTTAGCTTTTCTTCATCAACGTTAGTCGCACCTAAGGTGACGTTGTCGTAAACACTGCCAAAGATAAGATTCGTGGTTTGCCCTACCCACCCCATACCACTACGCAAGACACTGGTAGGCCATAATTGCCCATCAATCTCTTGGTAAAAAGCTTGCCCTGTTGTTGGTAAATACTGACGAGCCACAATCGATAAAAGTGTGGTTTTTCCGGCACCTGCCGCACCGACAAGACCAACTCGCTCACCCGGCTTAATATCAAGAGAAATCTCTTTCAACGCAGGGCTTTGAGTATCAGGATAGGTAAACGTAACCTCATCTAATCTGACTCCACCAGCAAAATCACCCTTGTCGATCACTTGGTGCTTAGATTCTTCTTGCGGTAAGTCCATGATCTGGTTGAGGCCTTCAACGGCCGAACGGGTTTGTTGAAATCTCAGCATTAAAAGAGAAAGTTGGTTTACTGAACTCGCAGCACGTCCACTCAACATCACCACCGCTATCAAGCCACCCATGCTCAGCAAGCCTTCAGAGATCTGATACACACCGAATATGATGAGAGTGATGGTGACGATCTGCTGACTCGACTGAATGGAATGAGTCACAATGTTAGAGTAATGACGAGATTGAGTCTGCCATTGAGAGAGCGATGAAATCGTCTGTTCCCAACGTTTCTGGGTTATACCCTCAGCATTGTTTTGCTTGATATCAGGAAGGGTTGTTAAGCAGTCAAACAACTGGGCTTGTCTTTGTGTCGACAAACGTGCGGTTTCATCGAATGTTTTCTCGACTTTACCTTTCATCGCAATGCTCAGCACAATCAAGACCAACATGATCGCGACAGGGATGAACATCATCGCACCACCGAGCCAACCGATAAGGAATAGGAATAACAAGGTGAATGGCAGGTCAACTAAAGTAACCAAAGAAATAGAAGTGAAGAAATCTTTAACGCTATCGAAATCTTGAAGCTGTCTGGCAAATGCGCCTACCGATTGAGGTCGATTTTCCAATTTCATACCAAGGACTTTAGAGAACAGTTGAGAAGACAACTTGTTATCAATATAGCGCCCAGCCATGTCAGTCACAGAGCTTCGTGAACTTCTCAATACCCAATCAAAAATAACAACAATACCAACGCCTGCCGCCAGAACCCAAAGCGTGTTAAACGCTTGGTTCGGAACCACGCGGTCGTACACGTTCATGGTAAACAAAGGCACGACTAGCGCGAGCAAGTTGATCAAGAATGACGCGATAAACAGATCTCTGTACCAGGGTTTTACTTCTTTTACGACACGCCACAACCAACGGGTGTTGGACTTATTTTCGCTGCGTTCATGGGATTGAACGCGAGCATCATCGAGAGCTTGAGCACCCACTTGCCAAACATACGATTCGACTTGAGTAACCAATTCTTTTAATGAAGTTTGTTGGTTTGAGTTGGTTTCGCAATCCAATACTTGAAAGTCGTCACCGGAACCTTGAGTGACGACAAGGGGGCTCCCTGTCGCGGAATTAACAGCAACAACGGGGAACTGACATTGAGTCAGTAATTCTTTTTTTACGTGGCTCAGAGTTAAGCCCGATTTCTCAATCGCTCTTGGGAAAAGGGACTCATTGAGCCTTCCTTCGACTAAAGGTAGGCCAGACACTATTTTAGAAGGATGGCTTCGAACATTAAAATGCTCACATAACCACTCAACACAACCTAGCCAGCTGTCTTTTTGTTCTACCAATCTAAACTTCCTTTTATAGACCGTACATCTAACTTACAGCGTTAAATTATTGTCTTCTATCATTTTTTGCAAAATTTGTGCTTCTAATGCACTGCTACTGTCGCCTTGATACAGATCGTCGTACGTAACATCGGTTAATAAGATGTTTTGTTGAACGTCATCATCTCCATTTGGCTTAATAGAAATGGTCACGCCCTCACCAGATTCTTCTAAATCTAGATATTGTGTTGCCCCTAGCCCTGTATTAAGCCCTAGGCTTCCCAAAATACCCGAGAGGTCAATTGCATCCGTATTTGGAGACACATCAAAATCTTGAATCACATCGTAGCTTGGTGCCTCAGCGCTGCCCAAACCTGATGATTCAAACACAAAATTGTCAGAACCGGTACCGCCAATCAACAAGTCGTTATCGTCTGTCGCGGTAATGGTAGAGTCGCCGTCAGCAACAAATTCAACCGATACCGTTTGAGGCAACCCTACCGCTTGGTTGTTGCCTATCTCAGCAGAAGGCTCGATGGTGAGTTCAAATGGGTCAACGCCATCATAACCGCCAGTAATTGCTAAATTAGGTACATCTGCTAAATCCACCACATATTGACCATCAACCATAGAGCCGTGTGAGAACGTCAAACCTGCGGGAATATCATAAATAGTAATGAAGCCCACTTCTGAATCGGCAGGATTTACAAGAGAAAGGTCTAAACCAAGAGGAATCGTGCCACTTGCTTCAGCCACAATTGAAGAGTATTCAACGCTTAGTAAAGGCGCATCCGGTTCTGGTGTAATAATAAGCGTCATGTCTTGTGAGCTTGGGTCACCCGTGTCGACCACTAACTCGCCAAGTACGGTATTTTGATCAACCGTTCGGCCGGTAATCGTAATGTCGAGATTACCAAACGCATCACCAGCAAAGAATTCTAGCTCATCAACAGAACTTGCTTTAACGAGAATCGTCGCCTGCGCGATATCGCCAACACGGATAAAAGAGCTGGTTTCTGAGCCAATTCGAATTCGGTCTAATCCGACTAACCCTGACGGATCCGAAGTTGCATTAACCGTTACAGTAATTGATAAGAATTCATCGCTGTTGGTTTCAAAACTATTGGCATCAAGTGGGATAGCAATGCCATCATCTTCACTTCCAGTGAGCTGTTCTGGTAAATCGAAGAACTCAACTTTATCACCAATAGGATTCACACCCACGGTGAATTCAGATGCCGTATAACGAATATCAGTCGTGCCAATTTCTTGAGTAATGGCTTCTAGAGACAGATTAATATCACCACTAAAGTCTCGCGGAGGCAAAATAACTAAGTTAGCAAGCTGACTTGGATCCAGTTGCCACTCGTAAGTAGGGTTGCCATCAAATGTACCTCCATCGACGCCATTGTTAGGAACTAATTGGTAGCTGTCACCCACCTTTATCGCAACAACCGCACCTTCAGGCACGCCTTTCAATGCCAAGGACATATTTTCAGAGCCATCTTGGTCAATCAATTCCGCGCTCAGCGATGACAATGAAATGTAGTTATCTTCGTCGCCGACAATATCTTGCGTTACCAAGTTTGCTGCATCAGCAACAGGTTCAACGGTGATCGTCACCACGGTCGTTTTATCTTGCGTATCCGTTTCAGTCACGCAATCCGCTTCATCGGTAATATTGGCGGTTACTGTTAAGGTGATTTCGCCGCTGTAATGCTCAGGTGGTGTTACCAACACATCACTCAGTCGGCTAGGATCGGTTACGGTCCAAGTACCATTGCCGTTATCAACCAACAAGCCAGTATCAGCAGGGCTCTCTGATAGAGTGCCACCATTTGATACCGTAATCGTCAGAGAGTTAACGGTTTCTTTACCAGTAGCGCTATTGCCTTCACCCGTGATTAGCTGACCATCTTCAACGCTATCGCCAAGAACGAGTTCGAGATTAAGGTCTGTCGCGATATCTTCTTGGATTGTTGTCGAATCTGTGGCCACGGTAATGTCATCCACGACTGGTAACACCTGAATACTAATCGTCTGTTGTGTTGTTACTGTGTCGCCGTTACACGGTGAGGTTTCGACTGTCTCTATCGTGAAATCAATACATCCAGCGAAATCCTCATCCAATCCAGTTAACGTCAGTTTCGAGAGACCATCGGCAGTAATCGAGTAACCGACTACTTCGCCAGATGCGTCATATTCAGCAATAACGCCATCACCAGAAATCTCGACGCCCTCAGGAAGAGAATCGGCAGGAATATAGAAAGAGATCGTATTGTCTGGGTCACTGGCTACATTGGTATTGAGCAAGCCCGTAAGATCGATATCTTCCCCTTCTGGTGTCTTAATCTCACCATCCGGTTGAATCGGGCTTGGTGGACCTACAGGATCACAAGTACCGCCACCGCCGTCATGGCCAATGATCTGAATTTGGAATGAAGTATCTATATACTTTGAATCTTCTCCATCGATAACACGAGCACGCACCACAATATCTAACACAGGTGTGTCGCTTGGGCTGGAGATCGTCATACCGCTCAAGATCTCTTGCGCCAACTCTTGAATAGAGTCACTCGTCAGGCCATTGGCAGAGATAATCCAGTTTCCTGAAACATCTTGAGCGGCTCCGTTGGGGTGATCGATAATCAGCGAATAACCATCAGGCACATCGATCAGGATATAATCCAAGTACTCTGAACCATCCATATCTGCATCAACAAAAGTAACCGCATCCGACACGTTGACTGGAGAACCGTCATCACTGAGGTATAGCTGACCAGAACTTTCCAAACGAGTATCTGACTCGACCCTTGCATCTACGGTGACACTGATTGATCCTGAAATATCCTTTACATCCGTCGCGCCTGTCGGCGAAGTATCGGTAACTTCATAGGTAATTGGGATCGAAAATGTACCGCTCAAATCTTCAGTAGCGGTGACGGACAGTCTTCCGCTACTTAAAAGCTCGGACAGTGTTGGCGTCGTAGAGTCTAATAAACTTTCTAAATCTAACCCGGAAACCGGCACATCAATAACACTACCATCAAAATAAAGAGTCAGATCAGCAGGAAGACTGTCAATCACATAACCAGTTAAAGACTCACTTCCATCAACATCTTGATTCACTGATGGCTCTAGGTTCAATCCAATTTGGCTGTCTTCAATACCTTGAGTGCTGACTGTTTGACCATCTTCTTGATCAACAACAGGCGCTAACTCTACTTTTAACGTCATCGGGAACTCACCCGAATCACCATCAGGCTCTGTTGAAATAGCAATAACAGTTAGCTCTAACTCGCCACTGAAATCAGTAACAGGCTTGAGGTATAGGTCATTCAGTTGAGCGTTAGAGACTTGGAATACAGGCCCTGTCACATCATCAACATACGCGATCGTCAGCGACACTGGCTCACCCAACGAATCCACTAGCAAGGTGCCGTCAGGGATATTGGTCAGAAGTATATTGATCTCTTCTGAAACGTCGTCATCAGAAGTTTGAACCACAAAATCAAGTCGAATCAGACCATCTTCATTGAGAACAGATTGGTTGCTGATGACTTTAGTATCGCTGTCATATTCCCAGTGAGCATTACCGCCATCCACAACGATAGGCTCGTCCACTACCCCTTTAAGGAAAATATTGATGGTCTTGGTGTCGCTAAGTGCGGTGATATTAACAGGGTCAAGTGAATCAACCGTCGATTCTGTGGCTACCGCAGTTACCTTGATAAACAGGTCTTCAGTAAACGAACTGATATCTTCTTTTGGTATGAGGTAAGCCACGTTATTCTCAATGGCCTCCGCCGACACAAGGTAAGTGTTGGGACCAATTAGGTCAAAGAGTCCGCCTTGAAGAGACCAACCATCTTGCACTTCGATTTGGTAGCTCAATGATTCAGAACCGTCAGTATCCGTTAGCGCACCATCAATCACATTCTTAAGGAAGATGGTTTCATCTTCTAAGCCTTTGTAGTCTTTAACGGATACATGTGGAGTATCAGCATCCGGCGAAATCTCGACAACGACAGTATTAACAATATCGGCCGTTTTATCATCGGGGTCAGCGAAGGTGTTTCCCGCTTCGGTTGCAATCGCAGTAATCTCAAACTCGAATCGACCCGCAAGATTTTCATCGGCTCTGATTTCCATCTTATCGATTTGAGCTTGGGTGTACTCTTTGCCCTCTTTAACCGCGTTACCGTTCAAGGTGATATTCAGCCCATCTGGAATGCCACTAATGGTGTAAGACAATTCTTCAGATGTGTCTTGGTCAACCAACTGAGCGGTGATATCTAATTTAATTGGGTCTGCGTCATCTTCTACGGATTGGTAGGTAAATACAGAATCTGACCAATCCGGGGCATCCGCTACGGGTAAAACAGAAACCGATACATCAGCGGTCAGCTCTTTTGGAACCGTGTCAGTACTAATGATGGCGTTGATCGCTAAAATAACCGTTGAGGTCGTATTCGATTCATGGAGTGCAGGTCGATAAGTCAACTGACCATTAGGGCCGGTAAACTGATTGTCAATCGCCGTTAACTGATTACCTGAAAGCGTCACCTTGCCATCAACCACTTGAAGCAATACGCCATCTAAGTACAAGCTACCGCCTTGCAAAGAAGCTTCAGAGAACTCAATAGCAGTAACGGTTTCGCTTTGGTCCACATCTCCGGTTGCCACACTCACGACGATAATCGCATCGTTGTCTTCTGTGGTTTCTGAATCTTCATAACGAATAAAACCTTCGTTATCATCTAACACAAGCTCAGCGTTACTTATTACTTCATCACCGTCTGCATCTCGTACCAAATAGTCAATATCATCGATTATTTTAGGGTTAGTAGGATCTGTCGATACGTTTGGATTCGTGGTTAGTTGGTAACTACCATCTGGTGAAAGAGTAAACTGACCATAAGTAGATCCACTATCATAGTCGTTGATAAGATTGATCGTGATAGGAGTACCGACATCATCAAAGGTATACGTGACATTTCGATAGGTGAAGCTAATGATTTCCGCACCATCTGCCCCTGCAAACTCTTCCGTTAAGAACTGTCCATTGAGATCATCGCCCTCAACCATTTCAATCGAGCCGCTTCGAGAGGTCGGAACCGCATCCGTAACGTTGACTGAATAAATAGCAGGATCAGAGCTGTCACCATCGACATCAGTGACAACCAATTCAAAATTCACAGCTAGGTTGTTTTCACCACCACCAGTTGCATGATCGAGCGGCGCATACAGATTGAACTCTGTAGTACCATCGTTGTTAAAACGAATTCGGAAGATATCGTTACCCGACGAATCTTGAGCGTAATACCAACCATCGGCATTCACTTCTTGCAAGGATATCGCTCGTCCACCACTGCTGTAACCAAGCGCATCAAAAGCAGCGGTATTAATTGAGACTGATGCGATATCATCTGAGCCTTGGATAATTGATATCGACGGACTTGGCTCTTCAGTACCAGGTTGTTCATTGTCACCAATGAGGCCGTCTTCATCGACAGATATACTACCTACAATTGAGAATGCAGGGTCCTTACCGTCGTATATTTTGATGTCGGATTCTTGAGTTGAACGCGAACCATCAGAATCAATAACAACAACTGTGGTCGGTATATTTAATTCAGTATCTTTTAGCCCTGTACCGTGGTCAATGGAGCGATATAGATCAATCTCAACAGCAACCGTTCCGGAGGCATTTGCTTCGAGGAAATAATCAGAAGGTAGGCGAATCTGAAGAATGACATCGCCGTTACTCAATATCGCATCAAAACTACCATTGCCGTTATCTCTCCAGGATAAAGCCTCACCATTGTGCGTAACCGCTTCACCATCACCATCCAAAACAGCCTGACCGTTTGTCACATCAATACCAAGATAGACGATCGGGTCATGAGAAGCTGTTATATCTAAGTTCACCACTGCGCTTTGTTTTACGCCGTCAGGAGTGGTATTTGCGATAGGGTTTTCGGACAATTCAACCGTGCCACTCCCAATGGAAGGCTCACCACCATCTGTAATAGTGACATCAAGATCCAGTTTGGTTTTATCATTATCAGAATCACGAGCAGTAACAGTAAAAGGAAGCGAATCCGTACCATTGGTTTGGTCTAAACCTTTATAAAGTGTGAATACATAATCCACGCTACTGTCTACATCACCAGAACCGGGGGCAGTGAAACTCACTGTAAAAGCCACATCTCCACCCACTACTGGCCCTGCATAGCCAGTCAAAACGGTGCCATCATCAGAGACAGTGTAATAAATCTGTTCACCGCCGCTGAAGAGCTGAGGTTGATCTGCTAAATCAAAGTACACACTGTCTAGGTAGTCACTACCAATCCCAACACTGAATGAGCCCGTGCTGCTCACTTCACCGACAGGAGTATTATTTAAATCCGATTCGTTGACAGCCGCATTCGAACCAAGAACTAAGCTCGGATCATCACCGTCTTCGATTACCCATGAAATCTGGCCGCTTTCTAAAGCAGTACCATCGGTATCGGTACCAACAATATTTAATGGAATCGTGAGTAAGTCGCTAGTGAGTACATGATCTAATGGGCGCTCAATAACCAACACAATATCGGCAAGCACATTATTCCCGTCGACGGTTGTCGTCATTGAAAACGAGAACACATCATCATCACCTTGCTTAGCTGTAATAGTACGACCATCTGCGCTGAGCGTATAAGTAAGTGCCGTGGAATCACCACCTGAAGTAATACCTAACGCTTCTAGTTGCGCTACGGTCTCTGCGCTGAATGTTATAGAGTCGGGGTCAGGGTTATCCGAACCGCCTAATACAGTAAATTGAGCATTGATAGTTTGTGCGCCGGATGTAACGTCAACTTCTGCTACCGTTTTAGAGCTATCTGTTATCTGCCCGGCTGCGCCGTCCGTAATATCAATGGTCGCCGTCGCAGAGCCAAAATCACCACTAGAGTCAGCGGCAACGTAATTGAAGGTAACGGTGTGGTCTTGGTTATGGTCTAGATTTCGATTTGCTTCAAAGGTCCACTGGCCATTGGCAAATACGGTTAATACACCATCCCCGGTATTGAACACTGCAGGTGTTGCACCTGAAACATCTTTGCTGACTCCACCGACTTCGACGCTACTAATGGTTAGTGCGGTATCAAGGTCAATGTCATTGCTGAGAACGTTGCCAGACGATGTTTCACCTTCAACCATCGAGTAAGATTCACCGAACAGCACAGGTTCGGAATCTAGAATTGTGATCGGTAATTCGCCTAAAACGAGCTCTTCGGTACCATCATCATCGATTTGAAGCCCTTCAATAATGAGCGACGTTTGCAGCAACTCTTCCCCAGCTTGTTGGTCAACCGCTTGGTAGAAAGTGATTTCAACGGTATCTCCAACGATCTTCGCTTCGAAAACCAGTTTCCCATCAGTTCGAATGGCTTTAAGTACTTGCCCTTCAGATTCTAATGTTATCGCAAGAGATAAACCTTGAGATGTCACTGCTTCAGCAGAGGCTTGACTTGCGCTAAAAGCAAATTCATCAGCGAACTGAATATTAATGTCAGTGGCTTGGGTTTGATCTCCGAAGATTCCAACGGTACTTTCAGAAAATGAGACGGAACCAGGCAGTATAATACTTGGCATATCATCACTGGCTTCATTACCAATTGAATTGGCAACTCTTGCATCAATGACCCATTCTGAAGACGGATCTAGACTAGAAACATCAATATTCTCGACTAGCCAGCCACCTGACGCATCCACGACTCCAACAAAAGTCAGCGTTTGAGTGCCATCGTTAACTTCAATATAGACAGGCAAACCTTCGGAAACATCGGTCGTTCCCTGCATGGTGGTTAAATCACCACTACGAAAATCTAAGATGTTGAAACCAGATAAGGTATCAATATCGATAACAGGTGGGGCGGTATCAATTTGCCCTGTCGAGTCAGTGCCCGTTGTTTCATTACCTGCAATATCAATGGTAACTGCTTCTACGGTAATGTTGCCATCCGCAAATGCAGACAGATCGACATCATCGATGCTCCAAGCACCCGCAACAACCACGGTTTGTAACGTTATAGATTGATTATTACTATCAGTGACAGTGACATCTACGGTTTGACCGTCTTCGACGTTTTGAACCACACCCTGTAGACGAACAGATTTCACTTCTTCAGTATTGAGTATGTTATCGGCATCATCAAATTCTGCGGTGATGCTAGCCAGCGTATCCTTAACGATCGTATCGCTAGAAGTGACCGTATTTCCCGCAACATCCGTAACACTTGCTTCAACGGTCAAAATACCTTCTGCAAAATTCGAATAGTCTTGGCCTGTCAGTGTCCAGTTTCCGCCAGAAACTATCGCCGTATAATTTTCTGCCTTACCATCAACATCGGTGATGGTGATGGTAACTTCTTGACCATCTTCAACATTGGTCACCGTGCCAATCAATGTGCCATTATTGACCTCGGCAGAGTTGTAATACTCATCACCAAAGCCATCAAAATCGACACTGATGTCCGCTAATGTATCTTTGACGATGGTGTCTCTAGAAGTAGCAGTATTGCCTGCAACGTCCGTAACACTTGCTTCAACGGTCAAAATACCTTCTGCAAAATCCGAATAGTCTTGACCGACTAATGTCCATTCACCAGCGGTGACTGTAGCGGTATAGTTTTCTGACTTGCCATCAATATCCGTGATGGTGATGGTAACTTCTTGACCATCTTCAACATTGGTCACGGTGCCAACCAATGCGCCCTTGTTGACCTCGGCAGAGTTGTAATACTCATCACCAAAGCCATCAAAATCGACACTGATGTCCGCTAACGTATCTTTGACGATGGTATCGCTAGAAGTAGCAGTATTGCCTGCAACGTCCGTAACCGTAGCTTCTACCGTTAAAGTGCCTTCAGCAAAAGTGGAATAGTCTTGATCGACTAATGTCCATTCACCAGCAGTGACTGTAGCGGTATAGTTTTCTGACTTGCCATTAACATCCGTGATGGTGATGGTAACTTCTTGGCCATCTTCAACATTGGTCACCGTGCCAACCAAAGCGCCACTATTTACCTCGGCGGAGTTGTAATACTCATCACCAAAGCCATCAAAATCGACATTGATGTCCGCTAATGTATCTTTAACTATGGTGCCACTGGATGTCGCTACGTTACCTGCGATATCGGTTACCGTCGCTTCTACTGTCAAGGTACCTTCTGCAAAAGCGGAATAATCTTGATTGGTAAGAGTCCACGTGCCACCCGCCACAGTTGTTGAGTAGTCTACTGATGTGCCTGCACTATCAGTGATGGTAATTGAAATTATTTGACCGTCTTCAACATTAGCAACCGTGCCAACCAATGCACCATTATTAACCTCAGCAGAGTTGTAAAACTCATCACTAAAACCATCAAAATCGACATCAATAGTCGCCAGCGTGTCTTTTAATATTGTATCCGTTGAAGTCGCCGTGTTTCCTGCGATATCAGTGACACTGGCTTCAACAGTTAATTCACCTTCAGCGAAGGCTGAATAATCTTGATTAGTAAGCGTCCACGTACCGCCTGAAACCGTTGTTGAATAATCTAACGATGTGCCTGCACTATCGGTGATGGTAATTGAGATTGTTTGACCATCTTCAACATAACCAACAGTACCAACCAACACTCCATTTAGGACTTCTGTTTGGTTATAAACCTCATCGTCAGATCCAGAGAACTCAACTCCAATCTCCACTAGCGTATCTTTTATAATGGTATCCGTGGACGAAATAGTATTACCCGCTATATCTGTAATACTTGCGACAACAGTCAATTCACCTTCAGCGAAGGCTGAATAATCTTGTTCTTTTAGGCTCCATAAATTGCCAGAAACAACCGAGGTGTAGTCGACAGACAGTCCATTACTATCAGTAATCGTTATATTTATCGTCTGACCATCTTCAATATTGAAGGTGGCACCGACAAGGGCTCCTTTATTCACTTCACTTTGGTTGTAATAGTTGTCACCGAAACCATCGAACCGAACTAGAATTCTATCCAGAGTATCTTTAACAATGGTATCGGTAGCGGTGGTAGGGTTTCCCGCTATATCAATGGTACTTGCGACTACAGTAAGTTCACCTTCTGCGAAGTTTGAGTAATCTTGATTGACTAATGTCCAACTGTTGCCAGACACAACTGTCGAATAATTTACGGATAAGCCTTCACTATCCGTTATTGTGATCGAGATAGTTTGCCCATCTTCGACATTTGAAACAGTACCAACCAAAGCACCATTGTTTACTTCTAATTCATTATAAAACTCATCACCAAAGCCATCGAAGTCAACATCAATACTCGCAAGCGTGTCCTTAACGATGGTATCGGTCGCTGTTGTAGGGTTTCCTGCAATATCGACGGTACTAGCAACGACAGTGAGATCACCTTCGGCAAAGCTAGAATAATCTTGAGAAACTAGTGTCCACGTGCCGCCTGAAACGGTGGTTGTGTATTCTTGTGTGAGACCTTGGCTGTCGGTAATAGAAATGCTTATCGTCTGGCCATCTTCGACATTGGCAACAGTACCGACTAGCACTCCGTTGGAAATTTCAAATTGGTTATAAAATTCGTCACCAAAGCCATCAAAGTCGACATCGATTGTGGCTAGGGTGTCTTTGATTGTGGAATCGTTAGCGGTAATGCTATTTCCAAAGTCATCTGCAATAATCGCGTCAACCTTTAGGTCACCTTCCGCGAGCGAAGAAAGATCGACGCCATCGACGACATAAGCTTCGTCATTTGTGATTGCGGAAGTGGTGACTGTGTTGCCATTAACATCGGTGATGGTCAGAACAACGGTACGCCCGTCTCGAACATCCACAGCCGTGCCCGTAATCGTGACACCTGGTACTTCGAACTGGTTTTCGTAACCGTCACCGCCATCTAATATATCGACGGTTAATATTGCGCTAGGTGACAGCGCATCTAGGTTGCCATCGTTTGAAGTGGTGTCTTCTTCTTCATATTCTGTGGGACGAGTATCAAAGCCCGCGTCTGCGAGTGTTTCGTCTAATGTGGAGCGAACATAAGCAATAAAAGAAGCGCTGGAGCTGGGCTGATCGCTGGCAGAGTTCTGTTGTTGAGGTGCGCTTTCAATATTGTTAACGAGTTGGGAGACCACCTCTTCCAACTGTTGCTCAACAGCGGCTATTTGCGGCTCAGTGAGAGGTTGAGTTTGATCCAAATTCTGAGGCTCAATGCTCACAACTTGCACACCTTCAACTTTGGGTTGTGATGCGGGCACTTGAAGCCAAGTACCATCTGCAAGCACCTGCCAAACAACGCCACCAACTTCGATATATAAAATAGGATCCATCCTAAACCTCTTCCTTACAAAAACGCTGACATTGAGAACATCAATTTACTCAATAAAAGGGGAGAAAAGTCAGCGAACATCCCCTAAACAATACTAGCAAAAAACAAATCTTTAACAGTTAATTAATTATCACTGATACGCCGTAAAGTAAACCGATATGCTGTGACTTGCATTCAGTTATATGTTTTGTCACACAATACACCTTATGAATGTGTCATAATCTTGAAATTCAAGCGTTATTTTCAAGGAATATCATGACTGCTACGAACTATCTCAACGAATTAAATCTAAAGTATCTTGCAACTCATAAAGCCAAAGAAGACTTCTTTTGGGATACTTACATGGGGATAAGTGACGACCATAATGGGTCAACACAAGCGCAAACTCAGTGGACCGAATTTCTTAGCGCGGCTGAACAGATAACCACTATCGAAAAGCACATTTCTGCCATTGACGAAATTCAAGACGTGGAAGAAAAAGAGAGCACATTGACTGGACTAAATGGCTGGTTAGCAACCTTTAAATCTCACGCGATCGAGTCTCAACAATCTCAGAAACTGAAAGCCGACCTCATCAAATTCGAAGCCGATCTGTTTGAGAAAAAACAAAATCACGTAATGACTTACGTCAATGAGGCGGGTGAAGAAACAGAAGGCTCGTTGCCCGTTCTAGGTTCAACAGTTAGAACCAATAGTAATGAAAAGGTCAGGCTTTCTGCACACCAAACATTGCTCGATTTAGAACAGTGGCTATTGGTGAATGGTTTCATTGAGCTCATCAAAAAGCGTAACCAATTTGCTCAGTCACTGGGTTTCAACACCTTTTTTGATTACTCAGTAGTTAAAACTGAACAGATGACAACAGAGCAACTGTTTACGATCTTAGACGACTTCGACGCACGTACGCGTGACAGCCATCAACAAAGCCTAGCGAATTTAGCTAAGCAGAAAGGAAAAAGTGCACTCGAAGCTCATAATTTCACCTACTCTTTTGCTGGTGATGTTATGAATGACTTAGACCCGTATGTTCCCTTCTCAAAATCACTGAGACGCTGGATAGAGTCTTTTGGTCGCCTCAACATTGAATACTCTCAAGCGACATTGAAACTCGATTTGCTTGATCGCAAAGGAAAATACCCTAACGGTTTCTGTCATGGCCCTATCCCTTCTTTCTATGACCAAGATGCTTGGGTTGCGGCTCAAGTTAATTTCACTAGCAACGCTAAGCCTGATCAAATAGGCAGTGGCTATGATGGGATTAACACGCTATTTCACGAAGGTGGTCACGCCGCGCATTTTGCTAACGTAAAAATGAACGCACCTTGTTTCTCTCAAGAGTTCGCGCCGACTTCAATGGCTTATGCTGAAACACAATCCATGTTCTGCGACAGCTTGTTAAATGACGCTGATTGGCTAAAACAGTACGCGCTAAATGCGGACGGGCAACCTGTGCCAGATGATCTAATTAAAGCCATCATCGACAACAAACAGCCCTTTCGAGCTTACCAAGAGCGCAGCATTCTTGTGGTTCCATATTTCGAGCGAGCGCTGTACGAATTAGCTGATGAAGACCTCACGCCGG
Organism: Vibrio sp. QJM3NY_15; assembly: GCF_057785995.1. Lineage (NCBI taxonomy): Bacteria > Pseudomonadati > Pseudomonadota > Gammaproteobacteria > Vibrionales > Vibrionaceae > Vibrio > Vibrio sp. QJM3NY_15. The sequence goes on along the minus strand of NZ_CM173518.1, from coordinate 1,214,635 downwards.
AAAAAATCACGACACTTGCTCGTAGCAGTGAAAAGGCAATTCTTGGATTGGCTTGCAGCCCTCGTCCACTGATGGCGATCCCTCACTTATTGTCTGATGAAGCATCTTGCTCATACCAAGGTTATCTATTGGCTCACATGGCGGTGTATCAAACACGTGCTTATTTCACCGACAAGTTTGGTTACTTAACAGATAACCCAGAGATCGGGCCTTTGTTGGCGAAACACTATTGGCATAAAGGCAATAGCGTGAACCATAACGGTACAATCGAAAGCCTGACTGGGGAAGGTTTTAATGCCAAATATCTCGCTGACGAGTGTAACTTATCACCGCAAGAAGCTTGGGCTATTGAAGAGCAAAAGATTAAACAGCTGTCGACAAGAAAACGCGCGCCAGTCGCCGATTTAAATGCAAAGATATCGATCGTGGATGGGGCGACAGAGTTGGCGAATAATGATGAATCAAACAACAAGATGTGTGATGAGTTTGAGCAATTTATCGTTGGGCAATACGGTCGATAATAACAATAGTCAACAATAACAGTCGATAGAATGTGTTTGAGCCTCTGTAAGCAAGGTTGAGCTCAAGACTGAAACGGAAAAAGGACGATAATCTATCGTCCTTTTTTATTCAGCTTTGGATCTATACCGTGACACATGCCGAGCGAGTTTCAGTATCAAACTCAACATCAACAGAATCAGCGCTTCTTAGTGATTTTCGATGAATGCCAAATACCTGCCCCGTCAAAACAATATAAAACTTCTCTGTTTTGAGTAATTTCCAAGCTTCATCAAGAGATTCAGCATAAACCTTGTTCTTGAGATCTTGTGGGCGAGTACCTGCAACTCTTCCATGTTTACGTGCCAATTCAAATAGTCCGTTTCGATTCGGTTTACATGTAAACAGGGTATCATTTCCGTAAATAACACCCTTGGCAGTAATGTTCTTAACCATTACATTTCTCCAAATAATAATTCCACTCATAACACTTGAGTGGCATACCACATGTCGATTTGTGGATGCTTAAACTGCATAAAGAAGAGAATATGGCGTAACGACCGGGCAAGCGATTACACCATAGCAATCAAATTCAAAGCTCTTAGAAGTAGTAATAAGCTGCTGCGAATACGTGTGTTTCTTCGTCGTATTGCGCGCTAGTTTCGCCTATACGGTAACCGTCTAGATCTTGCTTGATATCGATACCCATGTCAGCGTTATCAGAGATACGGTACATTGCAGCGATGTTGATGTAAGAAGCGTCTACATCCGCTTGGCCGTCAAGTTCGTTGTTGCTTGATGCGTAACCCGCTGCGATTGTTAGGTCTTCAGAAACTGTGTAGCCACCTGAAACGTAGTAACCTGTGTTCTTAACAGAGTCACTCTCTTCAATCCAAGAGTTCACACCTAACTTAAGAGCGCCGACTTTCAAGTTACCTGTTACCGTGTAAACTTCATAATCAGCTTCGTAATCACGGTTTTCGTAACCTGCGTATAGGTTGAACACTTCTTGCTCTAGACCGATGTAACCGTTCACGCCTTTGTCGAAGCCTTCATCGTTGCGAGAGTCTTTCGTTTCGAAGTAAGAGATACCGTAAGCAATGCCGCTTGTTGCACCTTGGAATTTAACAACGTTAAAGCCGTCAGAAGCATCACCAGCAGAAGCGCCAAACTCGTAAGTGTTGTCACCTGCGCCATCAACTTTATCTAGTGCTGTATCGTTTTCCCAACCGAATGAAGCGATACCGAAACCAGTGTCAAAACCAAGCCACGCTTTATCTACATCTGTTGCAGGGCCCGTATCGATACCGTTTGTCCACTTGTAGTTAGCTGAATCATTCGCTGAAACGTTATTGTCTGTCGTGTAGTTCACCATCATGTCAGTTTCGAAGTAACCAACAATACGGTTGTTACGGTAGTTTACGGCAAGAGTAAGACCCGTTGCCCAGTCATCGTAGAACGCTTTAGAACCCGTGTCGTAGTAACCACCAACACCGAAAGAGCCTGATACTGAGAATTGATCTTTGTGCATTGAATCGAATGCAAACATGTCTTCGTTTTGGCTGTTCTGGCTGCTTGTGTTTACAGCAAAAGCTGAACTTGAGATGCTCGCAATCGCAAGTGCTACTAATGTCTTTTTCATGATAACCACTACCTGTCTATATTGATTTGGCCTTGTTAATCCGGCCTTTTGGAGTGGTGCTATTGTTCAAAAATTTCGTATATTGATATACCGTAAAATTACTGAAAATTTTATAGTTTTGGTGAATTAAATTACATAATGATATGTTGATATGGCTTTTATATAGAGAAGCGCAAGCCGAGCGTAAACCCAATGTCGGTGCTGTTGTCCATATTACGGATGTTTTCGATCATTAAAGCTTCAATGGCGAGTTGATTAAAACGATATCGATAACCAACAACCACTTCATTGGAAGGTTCTGAGAAATCTGGTTCATCCGTTGCCCACCCTTGATAATTTAAAGACTCAACTAACAAACTGTGCCGAGCATTAAACATATACTCATACCCTAATGCCCAACTTGCGCTGAAACCCTCTAAACTAACTAGGTAGTCATCACCGTTACGGTGAACCAAACCTACCGTTGAAAAAAAGTTATGTCTTAAAGTGATAAAGCTGTAGTTAAGTTGGACGCCTTGTTCGAAGCTAGTTCTGGCAAACTGGCCACTTTTTACGTTGTTGTAAAATAAAGAGCCACCAGCAGAGAGCGACATCGGCCCTCTAGAATGCAACAGAAGCTCATTGTAAAAAGTCAGCGCATTGGTCAAATCATCACCCTCAAAGTCAGACACATGCACACCTGCATTATGAAAACCCATGGTGAACTGATCTTCCGCCACTTCATCACGGCCATTTTGCCCAATACCAAACAGATCGTGAAAACCCATCACAAAGCTGTCTAAACCATTATCTTTTGCAGTCACAACTCGATAATCCAGCTCGGTTTTCCAAATTGGAGATGCTTGCCACTCAATCGCAATATTTGACTGGTTTTGATAATAGTCGAGCGAATACGCACTCGTGTGTGCCCATATACTGGCTTGGGTATAAGAGGACTTGAACTCAATAGTCCCCACCCTTTTGGGCTGAGCAGAACGAAGTTGTGTTGAAAGCACATTTGAATGAATAGGTGACTGCGCATACACAAACATTGGGGATGCGTTCGCGCTTGCAGTAGGATGAAAAAAAGTCAGTATCGAGACTGAAATACTCAGTAACGCCCTTAAACTTATCACAGTGTTTACTCGGTTGTATAAATGCCCGATTTTATTAAAAAACACTGTTCAATTAATGCAGTAGATCTACCGCTTATCATCCTAATATTTAGATTAAAGAGTTATAAAAAAACGAAAATTAGAACCACTCGAAAATGTAAACATCTTATCTTGCACTGTGCTTTACGAACGCATAGTCTTCGGGATATTAATCTGATGAATATATTGCTAAAGGAAAGATGTGTCTGCTACTAACCTAAGTTTTGAACAGTTATTGATGAAGCAATCCTCGACCCTCATCAATAGTGATCCTAAGTGTTTTCAAGCCACTTGGTCAGAAGCGAGCTTTGATGTGCTTGATTGGTTTGGCATTGATCGTTTGACACTTTACCCAAATTCAATGGTTTTGGTCGAAGATGGCAAAACATTCTCCGTATCCAAAAAACACATCCCACCAGTCAATAAACAGAGCCTCATTGGTGGCAACTATCTTGATTATTTGAAGTTGCTAAAGACCAACGAAACTTATCTCGCATTCTCGAAAGACGAGCTTAAGAACACTCAGAATTACGTATTAAAGCAACTGTATAAAGAAGGCGGCCGATGGCACTGCATCATACCTCTACAGCTCTTTAATCAACGTTGGGGAGCACTATCTTTCACCAACTTCCATGACACTGATACCAACTTCGACCTAGAAGATATCAAACGCCTGAAGTTGGTCTGTGAAGTTTGGCTTTGTTACTGGCAACATTCGACCTTAGCAAGAACACTGAAACAAACTGAAAACCGTTTAGAAGACGACAGCGACAAACTGTTATTGCTGACGAAAAAACAGACCAAGGTTTTGGCACTTATTGCCCAAGGCCTAAGTGCGAAAGAATGTGCGGAACAGCTCCACCTAAGTCCTCGAACTATAGAGTCACATAAGTACAGAATGCTTGGATTACTCGATTTGAACAACCACAATGACCTTCTTCAGTTCGCGTTGCGTAATGGACTAGGTATTGCAGAAAGCATGCACGCGACACGCTAAAACAAAGTGTTAGATGCCTTTAACTATCTATCTGAAGCTACTACATATTTGAACGGATATGTCTGAAGCTTCGGTGTTTTAAGGCTAGATACTTATCCCGTTACGTATGCCTGAACTCAATAGCACCCGCTACTCGTTGCCTTCACTCAAAGCGAACTTGATCTCGTCAGAAGAGAAGCCTTTACGGCTCAACATCGCATAGGCCTTTGAACGCTCTTTGTGATCTTTAAGATCATAAGATTTCTTCTGCAATTGTTCTAAACAAGAAGAGTAAAAATCTAGCTGCTCTTCGTTAATTAATCGGTCGACCAATTGTGGCAATTCAGTCGTGTCGATTTTTCGCTGTCTGAGCTCTTGCTGAATCGCGGTCAAGCCTTTGCCCTTACGAGCGTACTTGAGTACTTCTTTCTCCAAATCTGCTTTCTCAGCCTTGATTTGGATATTACTTTTTAGTTCATGTGCTTGTGAGTGCTGGTCAATCGCAACTTTTACTTGCTGATAGCTAAAACCACGCTTTTGCAGTGCGGCGACTAGCTTTTCACGACTCATGGTAAAGCTTGTGTAGTAATGGTTGATTCGGTCTATCAAGATAGTTTGTTCATCAATAGATTTTTCAAAAGACACCTTATGGATTGCATCAGAAATCACTGAGTCCGTCAGGCCCTTCTTCTTCAGTTTTTCGACAATATATCGAGAACCAAATTCACCCGAGAACGCTTGTTCCACAAATTGTTCTGCAAACACTTGGTCAGATTTGAGATACCCAAAGCCTTTCAGAGTTCCTAGAGTTTCATCGATCCACTCTTGATTGTCGGTTTTCACTTTGAGCTTCGCAATCAACTCGCTTTCCGTCATATCTCGCTGAGTTAAATGCCACATCGCAGAGTTCATGACGCTTTCAATTCGGGTCGCTTTTCTTACCGTTGTATTTCTAGTATTCGTTTTTTGCTGTGAATCATCCATTCGATTTCAACTGTCCAAACTAAGCCTACCCCATCATAACGTAATTCTAAGGTGGGTGAAGTGACATAAAAGAATGAAGCTCAATATAAACTGACAGCCAATAAAAATGAACGCTTATTCAGCGTCCATTTAATTTCACATCAAGAAAAAATCGACCTTAAGCCGTAGTTAATTCTTTTTGGATTAGCTCTCTTCGTGATTGTAAACATGTACATCGCGTTGAGGGAATGGAATCGTGATGCCTTCTTCATCGAAGCGTTTCTTCACGGTTTCCGTCACATCCCAATACACATCCCAGTAATCGTCGGTTTTAACCCAAGGTCTTACTACGAAATCAACAGAAGATGTATTCAACGTATGGAGCTTGATCATATGCTCTGGCTTTTTAAGTACTAGAGGGTGAGCAATAATGATGTCATTCAATACCGCTTTTGCTTTATCGATATCATCGGAATAACCAATGCCAAACACCATGTCCACACGTCTCACACGCTCTGCTGTGATGTTGTTAATAACGTCACCCCAGATCTTGTTGTTCGGAATAACCAAACGTTGGTTGTCAATGGTTTGGACGGTTGTCGATACTAAGCTCATGTCTTTTACTGTGCCTTGCACACCAGCAACTTTAACCATGTCACCCACATCATAAGGGCGGTAGATCAAGATCATCAAACCTGACGCAAAGTTAGACAGCGTATCTTGCAATGCAAAACCAATGATGACACCCGCAACACCGAAACCCGTTAATAGTGGTGCTAGCTCAATCCCTATTTGAGACAGGGCAATCAGCAAACCTATAAACACGACTGCTTTGGATGCGATGGATACAAAGAAATCCTGCATCAGTACGCTGAAGTCCATTTTAGAGTGCGAGACACTCTTACGAACGGTCTTGCGAGCGACGTTAGCAATAAGGCGAGTTATATACAAAATACCGAGAAACAGAGCGAGTTTAACGATAAAAGAAGGGGTATTTTCGAAAGCCCATGAGCTGAACGAACGTAACCAACCATCGAGCAGTTCAAGTGCGACATCAACATCCAACACGTCAGCGTTGATATCACCCGTCGTTGCCAAAAGCACACGCTTGTAAGAGGTCACATCCACGCCATACGGTTCCATTAACGTGATGGTCTCTTCTAAGCTCGCCACCATAACACTGGTTCGCTCGCTGAATCGTTCAAGCTCCTTTTTAATGACCGCTTTCTCTTCTTCACTGACGAAAGACAGGCGCGCTTCTAGATCTTGTCGCTGTGTGTCGGTGTAAAGAATGGCATTAGTCAGATATTTAGAACGACCAACAAGTGCCGTTTTAAGTTCACCTTCCGGTACAGCTACATCCACACCGCGCTCTTTCGACCAATCTAATGTCTTAGCAAGCTGCTGATAATAGACATCCATCATCCCGATTCGTTTCTGAATGCGTAACTCAAGACGTTTTTTAACATCACCTTCAGCCGAACGGTTTTCTTTGCTCATTGAGATAATTTTAACTTCATTCAATGACAGCAATTTTTGTAAGAGTTCAACCTGCTGAGCAAGAGTGACATCAAGCCCCTCTTTTTTATCTGACGACAACTGTGAAAAGATCTCTTCGCGTAAGGCTTGGTTCTTACGCCTTAATATATCTTCAAGAAAGGGTTTTTCAGCATCGTGCGCCGTTTCTAGTGTTGCCAGATCGAGCATTAACTGATCTTGTGCTACTGCTATTTTTTCCACGCTTTGCGCAAAACTTCCGAATGCGACAAACGCCAACATTAAAAATAGACAACGCCAAACCTTCATCATATTAATTCCTATTAATGTCTAAATTGACCCTCTAAATAGTAGTAAAAAGAATATGGATAACAAGCATTTAAACGTATGTTATGTTAAAAAATCGCAAAATATCAGCTCGTATCTAATATTTGAGAGTTCCAATCCCCTCTTATGACCTGTAAAGTACGCAACCAACAAAGAACAACGGCCAATACTTCTTCTCGGGCGCATGTACTAAAACGCCTAAAATCCGATGTTGGCACACAGCAAGAGAGCATAAAATGAACAACGAACTTGATATTATTGAGACGCTAGAAGAGCTAGAACAATTCCTAATTTCAGTGGAAGCGGGTGGCTTAGGTCTTGAAGGCGTTGAAGGCGTAGGTATGGCAACCAATAACTCTGATGGTCGTCATTTCGTTGCAGTATTCAACAGCAGCCACAAGGTTTTGCTTGCTCGCTGGATCACTAAAGAAGTATTCGAAAATGGTAAAGACTTAGTTCGCAACGGCCCACGTCGTACTCACTAAGTAAACCGAGCAAAGCCTTTGAGTTTCGAGCACTAAGCTCTGATGGAAAAAGCCCAATTCAGTTTCTAACGAGCAATTGGGCTTTTTTGTGCCTGCTATTTACTTAATCTTTTTCAAACAGAACCAAGCTGCCCCTCACATATGCGCAACAGGCGCTTAAAACCGTTACTTGGAAAAAGTTATCTGGCTAAAAAAGTCACCTTAGCTAGAAACAGTCACCTTTGTTAGAAACAAGTCCCTTAGTTAAAAAACGGTTATCTTGATTAGAAAACGACTACTTTGGTGATAAATAGAGTCACGTTGATGAGAAAAACAGCGGTCAGAGAAAAAGAACAAATTATTATGAACTTAAGCCGATACTTGATGCCTCACTCGCAAGGTTTGGCACTTATGCATCCCTTTTGCTTTGACAATTTTATGACTTGTAGCTCAGAGTAAAGTTATCTAAGCTAGCCACAATTCAACGAGCTCGCTTGAGCGACTAACGACTAACTGATTCGAATACTGACTGATTTGCTGAATACACCATTACTTTTCTTATCTAAACAGAACCGCCGACAAAAGCATTCGCTTTGGGCGCTGTTCCTTACCGGACTTGTTATCGTAACCTGTCTGGCGAGTACGCTGTCTGCAAACAAAGTAACCTCTTCAGCTCCCTTAATTGGACAATCAATACTTGTCGGTGCAGAAACCAGCCACCCACAAGCAATCGTCGCATCTTTCGATAAAATGTCTGAGCTCTATGCTAGCGTTTTTGGTACAGAAGCTTCTAAAACTCTGTCAGCGCCAAACTCTAGCGCGTGTAGCCTAAGCTCAAAAATGCTCACCTTCGCGACACCTAAAACAGGTTGGCTGATTCCTTTTATCCTGTTTATTGCTGTTGCGTACAGCCTATCACCTCACATATCGAGGTTGTCTAGAGATAACCATCGCTCTTCTCGACCTACAAAACACCGCTTACATCTAAAGCACTGTATATTTAGAGAGTAAATAACCGGGCTACTACACCCTTTTATTTATTTTTTGGAGATACATTTGTGTACAACACACTACTAACTAAGTTTGTCGATTCGTTGGCATTCTGCATGCGTACATGCGCGAAAACGCTAGTCACTGCCCTTTTGGTTATGACGTCATTTACTGCTTTGGCACAGACGACGGGCTGGCTCAGCGTGCCTGAACATCCACCAGTCAAGATGCGAATGATGTCGACGGGTGAACAATCGGACGACGGTTCTAAGATTCAAACCGTGCTGGATGTCGTTCTCGACGGCGATTGGAAAACCTATTGGCGTAGCCCCGGCGAAGGTGGTATCCCGCCAAGTTGGGATTGGTCTGGTTCAACAAACATAGAATCGGTAGAGTGGCATTGGCCGATCCCTAAGTACTACGAACAACTCGACGTGATGACGTTAGGCTACAAAAAACACGTCAGCTTTCCCGTTACGTTGACACTGAAAGACAACACAAAGCCAGCACTGTTCAAGGCGTCGTTCACCTTTCCGTCGTGTACCAATATCTGTGTGTTAACCGATTACGACATCGAGCTGCCGATTGATCCGCAAACATTAGAGCTCGATGAAGAAGCGATGTTCTTGTTCAATCAAGGCATGAGCCAATCTCCACGAGAAGCTAACCGCACTTCAGTGAACGGCCTATTCTGGGATAAAAGCAAACAACAACTGGTGACTCAGCTAACAAGTAAGGAAGGCTGGGATAAACCGATGGTATTGATTGATGGACAAGAAGTGCTTGATGACTTCTTCTCTCCACCAACCGTCCACATCACAGACAATACAATGACCGCAGTATTCGATGTGAGTAACTGGATCGGCGAGGTCGACTTAACGGATCGCACAGTGAGTATTACCGTTTCAGATACTAACTTTGCCGAAGAGATGACCGCGCAAGTTGGGTCAGAGCCGATAGCTTACCAAACAAGCAACAACAGCTTTCTAGTCATGCTTGGCTTTGCGTTAGTGGGCGGTTTAATCCTCAACATCATGCCGTGTGTTCTACCCGTGTTAGGGATGAAGCTAAACAGCATCATTCAGAACCAAGGTGCTTCAAATCGCCACATCCGACTCTCATTCCTAGCATCTGCTGCCGGTGTTATCACTTCGTTTGCGCTGTTAGCTCTAGGTATGACCGTTCTGAAAATGGGTGGTAATGCGATTGGTTGGGGAATCCAGTTCCAAAATGTTTGGTTCATCGGGTTCATGCTGATCATTACCCTACTGTTCTCAGTTAACCTACTCGGTCTATTCGAATTCAGGCTTCCGTCAGGCTTAAACACTTGGATGGCAACCAAAGGCGATGACTCACATTCCGGTCACTTTATCCAAGGCATGTTTGCGACACTATTGGCGACGCCTTGTAGCGCTCCATTCCTAGGAACCGCAGTAGCTTATGCGCTTGGAGCAAGCTACCAAGAGTTGTGGGCTATCTTTATCGCACTCGGCATTGGTATGAGTGCACCTTGGTTGATCTTCGCGTTATTCCCAAGCCTAACTAAATTGCTACCAAAACCGGGCGCGTGGATGTTCAAAGTTAAGTTGGTATTCGGCTTAATGATGTTCATCACCAGTCTGTGGTTAACAAGCCTACTGAGCCCATTCATTGGCAAGTTCCCAACCATCTTGTTGTCACTGTTTATCGTTGTTTCAGTGCTAATTTGGATTGGCATGAAATTAGGGCGCAAGGTACTGATTCCTATCGTGGCAACCACAACCTTGGTATTTGGTGCTGCATTGATCGTCGGTAGTGTTACCGCTGATAACTGGGCAACGCCAATTGTCGATAACCTTGATTGGCAGAAACTGGATGCGAAACAAATCCCTCAGTTGGTCGAGGAAGGAAAAACCGTCTTTGTCGACGTGACTGCTGAATGGTGTATCACCTGTAAAGCCAACAAAATTGGCGTCATTCTTCAAGATCCTGTCTACAGCCACCTGCAACAAGAAGACATTGTTTTGATGAAAGGCGATTGGACAACACCAAGTGAAAGTGTCACTCAATACTTACAAAGTAATGGGCGATTTGGTGTGCCATTTAATATCGTTTATGGCCCGAGCTATAAAAATGGTATTCCATTACCCGTGATTCTAGACAGTGACACTGTTATTCAAGCCATCGACGCTGCGAGATAATTGATGAAGACGCCCAACAATGAACAAAGGCCTAGCTCAGCTGAAGACAACGCTGTAAAGGCTGAAACCAAAAAGCCAAGCCGTCTTAAGAAATGGGGAAAGGAACTCGTTTCAATGATACTGATCGTTGGCGTGGTTTCGTTTGCCATGGATTTTTACCACAGCAGAAGCATGCCTCAAGGAGACGCGATTCCAATCGTGGGTCAGTCGATCCAAGGTGAGGATATTGATGTTATCGAGCTAAGCAAAAGCGGTAAGCCCGTTATTGTCTATTTTTGGGCGACTTGGTGTAGCGCGTGCAAATTGGTGAGCCCGACGGTTAATAGCTTCAGCGACTCCCATCAAGTAGTTTCTGTCGCACTTTCATCTGGCCCAGACGAACGTGTTCAGCGCTTCTTAGACGCCAAAGAGTATGACTTCCCTGTTATCAATGATCTCTCTGGATCGATCAGCAGAAGTTGGGGAGTCAATGTCACGCCAAGTATTGTCATCATCAAAGATGGAAAGATTAGCAGTATCGCAACCGGCGTTACTTCCCCTATCGGCCTGTGGTTAAGAACCTACTTTGCATAACTCGCTCACTAAGAAAAACAGAGCAGAGCAAATGAACCGATTAAAGCCAATTTAACAAACAATAATACCGTGAGCGCGACCCAAAACGCGCTCACGATTATCAAGAATTAGAGAATAAACAACATGAAAAAACATCTGATTAGCACACTGATTTTAGGCTCACTAATGAGCACAAGTGCCTTCGCTGAGTTAAGCACAGAACAAACCCAGCAACTCGAAGAAATTAACCAGTTCCTGAAGGAGAACCCTTCTACGATTTCAGGGCTGCATACAAGTTTAGAGCAGTACGTAGCTGGCCAAGCGCAAGCAAAGAAAGCTCAAGCAGAGAGTCACGATTGGTTGTATAACAATGACGCTCACCCAATCACGGGCAACCCTGACGGAAAATCAGTCATCGTTAACTTTACTGACTACAACTGCCCTTTCTGTAAACGCTTAGAGAAAGGCTTAGTGAAATTAGCTTCTGAAAATAGTGATATCAAAATCGTCAATGTGTACTTGTCATTTAAGCAGCAACAAGTAGATGGCCTTGATACCAATGCGGCTCTATACGCAATGAAAGTATGGAAAGATAATCCAGAAGCCTTCCCTGAAGTCAACAGACTGCTGATGGCAAAAAGTGGTAGCCACACAAAATCTTCACTACAAGCTGTGGCGAAGAAAACAGGAACAGAAGCCCAGTTGGACACTACAGGTGAACAAAAGAACACGCTAATGACCAACCATCAAACCTTTAGCGCTCTGGGTTTAACAGGAACGCCAACAATGATGATGAATGATCAGGTGCTACCGGGCTATGTACCTTACGATCGACTAAAAGATATTGTGGATGATGCTTTTTAATCAGGTTTAGATAGAGATAAAGATTCGAAAGAGAAGAGAATAAAAAGCCGACTAGCGTAACTCGAAGTCGGCTTTTTCATGAGCTTAAGATGATGTTTTCCCATATTATTTTTGAAACAAAAAAGCAGTCGAAGTGTCACCATCTCGCAATGGGTTCTTAATTTAATCTCGTTACTCTAAGAGCAGTTATGTCGAAGAGTCCAAAGACGTGTTAACTCTAGACAACTGTCCTTTGACCGAGCTCTGCTCGGTCTTTTTTTACGCGTTTCAAATGACGGTATGATGAAGCGACTTTCTAACTTAGGCCTAGCTCAATAAGCGACAAACAAGCGCCCCCGGCTCCCTTAATGCATCCACATTATAGCTAAGTACGCGCCCTGAAGACGGCGCGTGATAGCGACGGCATTCGTTACCAAATGCATCATATTGAATCGCTAACAATTCACCTTGTTCTACGCTTTGTAGGAGTTCAACCTGAGGTAGAACAAAACCACCGATATCGGCACGAATAGACACAACATTGTTGCCTTCGATCCAATCAAGATCGGGAAGTTGCTTAGGCTCTGTTATTTTCTCACCGACAGCCTCGGACATCTCATAGTAAGACAACATATTAAACACGCCGTCGACCGCCCTTTGAATCATGTCAGGTTGAGTAACCTTACCCATCCCTACTTCGACCGTGATACTTGGGATACCACTTCGATTCCATACTGTTTCTAAGATACCTGGGTCGCCTGGGTCATTGAGCACGCAATCGGGTTGCATTAATCTCGCCATCTCTAAGCATTGATCAATCCGGTAATCAGCAAAAACATAGAGAGGATAAACCGCGCCGCGCGTTTGGGTATGAAGATCAACCGCGAACGTTGCATTGTGCTTGAGTAAGCGCTCCCATAATGAAGCCACAAAACGCTCGGCAGCTAAACCATGTGCATCACCAGGGAAAAGTCGATTAAGATTAGCTGGACATGAGCCCGGATCAGAAGAGATAAAATCGCGGCTATGATTTAACAAACCAGACAGGTTGACCGTAGGCACAATAGTCACGGTGCCAGTTAGGTTCTTGCCAACGAGATCTCTGATAATTTGTTGAGCAGCCAACACGCCATTCAACTCATCACCATGAATACCAGCGGTGATCATCAACTTTGGCCCATCTTGGCTTCCTTTAAAAACAGACACTGGCATATTTTTCGGTTGCCCTAACCCATCGCTGGTCACTTGGAACCAAAACTGATGTTCCCCAGTGGGTAGGTCGTCCACATTCAAGGAGCCAATAACCTGTCTACCTTGTAAAACATCACCTAAGTACTCTGTTTTCATGAAACCTCTCCGTCCTGTTGATCAGAATCTATTCGCTTTGAAGTTTTTGCATCATAGAGGATATAACCACCAGCACAAACTGTTATTCGGCGACAAGAGTTCACCATCTACCTTCATTGCAGTTCAACTACCGCGAACAAACCGCTAATCAAAACTTAAACGGACCAATAGAAAAGCGCCTAAACTTGTATAACTATTCACTAATTACTCAGCCGATTGAAATAAAAGTGCAATAAAATCAACATGTAAAAAAGTTCCCTATTCACAGAAATGTAATTTTATAGAAATGAAAGCTTAATTTATCTGCTCTAAATTAGCTTCATATCGAAACGGAGAGCACATTGCTCACGGATTTTAAAATACAAGGTAAGTGATTATGAAAAAGGCAGTTCTAGCTTCTGCAGTGGTAGCAGCACTAGTTTCAGGTTCGTCTCTAGCAGCAACGGTTTACAGCTCTGATGGTACTGAGCTTAAAATTGGTGGTCGTGCAGAGTTCCGTGGTGATTTCATTGGTTCAGGCGGTGCTGAAGTTGAAGGTACAATGGAAGATAAAACTCGTTTCCGTTTAAACCTTGGTGGTAAAACAGAACTTACAGATACTGTAACAGCATTCGGTTTCTACGAAGCAGAGCAAAGCACTGGTGACAGTGAGTTTAATAACCGTTACATGTACGCTGGTGTTGATTTCGATGGCCAAGCACTTTCTGTCGGTCGCCAAGACATGGCTTCAGTAATAGTATCTGACTTTACGGATATCACTGAGTTCTCTGGTGTTCAGCAAGTAATCGACGCAGCTTCTGACAAAGAAGATAGCGTATTTGCATACCGCGGTGGCTTTGACGCACTTCAGTTAGAAGCGACTTACCAAGCAAATAGTGAAAAAGACTCAGACGGCTACGGCATTTCTGGTGTGTATTCATTGCCATTCGGTCTAGATCTTGGCCTTGCATATTCTGGCGAGGATCTAGGTGCAGGTAACGGTAGCGCAAACCAAATCCTTGCGGGCCTAGCATATTCTCTAGATAACCTTTACCTAGCCGCAACATACTCAACAGGTGACTCAAACGATAAAGCAGTTGGTGCAGATACTGAGTCGTTCACTGCAATGGAATTCGCAGCACAGTATAAATTAACTAACCAATTTTCTGCTGCTGTAGTGTACACGTACCAAGAAGACGAAGCAGCAAACGGCTCTACAGCAGACTCTGTTGACGGCATCGAGCTTGCAGGCTACTACAAGCTAAACAGCAACTTCCGTACATACCTTGCATACTACATCAATGGCTTGGACGAAAAGAAAAATCCAATTACAGGTCTAACAACTGAAGGTGAAGACACACTTCGCCTAGGTGTACGCTACGACTTCTAATCTAAATTTACTTTAGATAGACGCTAAAAAGGTTGGGCAATCGCTCAACCTTTTTTCATATTCAAATATTCTGACCAACTTCATCAATGCTTTTTCTGGTTTCATCGTGGTAAATCCGTATCATACACAAACCACATCAAAGAATTAGAAGCATCATGTCACAACACCATCCGATTCAAGGCGCTAGCTGGATGCTAACCGCTGGTTTAGCCTTTGCTGTCATTAACAGCCTTACTCAAATCGCTAGCATTCATTTCGGACTTACTTCTACCACCGTCGCCGTCATTCAATACGCTATCGCGTTGCTTGCTATTCTGCCTTACCTTAAAACGTTAGGGATTCGCCGCGCGCTAAAAACCGATAATCTAAAATTGCACGTGTTCCGAGTCTTCTTATCAGTTATTGGTATTCAGCTGTGGATTTGGGCGCTGGCTTACCCTGTGCCGATTTGGCAAGGTATTGCTCTTCTTATGACTTCACCACTTTTTGCGACTATCGGATCCGGGCTTTTCTTAAAAGAAAAAGTAGGCGCAGCTCGTTGGGGTGCTACCTTAGCGGGCTTCATCGGTGCTATGGTCATTTTGGAACCATGGGCAGAAGATTTTAGCTGGGCAACGCTACTGCCTGTTGGCGCTGCATTCTTTTGGGCGTGCTACTCTCTAATGGTGAAAAAGCTGTCATCGCAAGACAGCCCATCGACCATGGTGGTTTACCTTCTTCTTTTAATCACACCCTTTAATCTTCTTCTTGCTGTGCCCGATTGGCAAACCCCGAGCGGTGGCACTATCTGGGGAATATTAGTGGTCATTGGCGTAATGACTGCCCTTGCACAATGGGCAATTGTAAAAGCGTACTCCGTAGCCGATGCTTCTTTTGTTCAACCATTTGACCACGCGAAGCTTCCACTCAATGTATTAGCAGGCTGGATCGTATTTAGTTGGATTCCACCTGGTCGTTTATGGCTAGGAGCCGCTATTATTATTGCGTCAGTTGCTTTTATTACCCACTGGGAAACAAAAAGACCGTCGAAATCGAAGAAAGTTTAAAGCGAGTGAAATAAATAACGCTACTGTCCGTTCTATATTGATAAGAGAATTTTAAACGAGGTCGTAACCATGAAGAAACCAGTCAAGATTACACTATACCGTTGGGCAGGCAGCTGGGGTCCATTTAAAGTCAATATCCCATGTGGAGAATGTACCCTTACTAAAGACATTCTTAAGGACACTTTTGAGAATGAATTAGCCGATGTCGATGTCGAACTGGAAGTGAAAGATTGGTTATCTCATTGGTGGGAACCACTCAAGCTGGGTTCTTGGCATGCGCCGATTCTTGTCGTTGAAGGCAAGGTTGTTAGCCAAGGCGAAGCACTCAATCGTGGAGTGTTAGTTCAATCAGTAATCAAAGAGTGGACGAAACGAGACAGCCTGAAAGGCAACATTGTTTACGGGAAAGCGACATGCCCATTCTGCGTCAAAGCAAAGAAAATGCTTGATGAAGCGGGTGTTGAGTACCAATACCACGATGTCGTGAAAGACAGCGCCGCTCTATATCGCATGATCCCAGAAGTAAAAGCGCACATTGGTGAAAAAACACCAGTCACCGTACCTCAAATCTGGCTTGATGGTAAATACATTGGCGGAGCAGACAACTTAGAAGCTTGGATGAAAGAAAATGGTCTAGATTCCATTCCAAACAACGTTGTCGATTTATCTAACCAATCAGCCAGTTGATCTCCGAAGATCGCTGAATAAGTTAAAAGATTTTTTGTGTCCATCCACAATAAAAAAGAGCGTTGAATGTCATCAATTGCTTAAACGAAAAAGGCCTTAAACTTCATTGAGTTTAAGGCCTTTTAAAATTCCGTTAAAAAATGCTTACTTAGACATTTTCTTCATCATTCGTTTAAAGAACGATGGTTTTTTTGGCTTTGACTTGCCATACAATGCTTCGTGCATCATGTTTTTTGCTACCATTTGGCCAAGGTATGCGTGGCCTAGTTCGTAATTCATGCTTATCTCCGCACATAATCAATTTTCTTATGCGCGGATTCTACACTTAAAGCGCCCAAAAACAAGACTTACATCACACTTTCATGTAATTAAATTCCTAGATTACATATGAGTTTATAAATAGAACGCAATAAAAAAGCAGCTCAATAAGCTGCTTTTAGAAAAAGGCTGAGTTCTAAAAAACCGTTAGTTCTAAAGATACCTTTCAAACGAAGCTGTTATAACACTAGCTACGCTTTGGCTGTCTGTAAGTTTTACCAGCAATCTGGTACGTATCTTTTTGCTTTAATTCGAACATTGTCTCGAAGAACCAAGCTGCAAATTTGATTAAGTCATCGCCTTCGTTCATAACGTGTTCGATGTACTCTTGCTCTTCGCCTTGTTCATTCTCTTGAAGCGTCACGTGGTAAATACGCTTTTCGCCGTCAACTTCAGCTAACGCAAATTGACCAGTCAGTGATTCTGCAGCCTCAGCGACTTCAGTATCCTCGTTGGATTTCAATAGCTCGAGCGCTTGAGGCAAGCCATCCAGTACGCAGATCGCTTTTACCAGTACTTCAAATTCATTTTGCTGCATGTTTTACACCTATTAAATGGACCGAAGTATTGTAGGAAACCATCAACACAAATACAACGCTTTAACTAGAGCGTGTAAGTATAAAACCTATCTAGCTATACTCTATTGCTGCAGAGGCGATTTTTTTGTTGGCTCGACTTGAGGACCATAATACAGAACCCATACCCGCACCAATAATCAGGTAGAACACGCCAAGCTGTAGGTGAGTCGTGACCCAGCTTTCAACTAAGTACCCACCTAACAAGCCCGCCAAACACATTTGAATGGAGCCCGACAGCGCAGACACCGCACCCGCTTGCTTCTTATGCGGTTCCAACAACATGCTGATCGATAGAGGGAAAGAGATACCCTGCGCTATCGCTAGCCAAGTAAATGCCCACACTAGGTTAAAGATGGATAGTTCATGTGTTAATAACCAAGTACCTGACGCCAACACGATCAAAATCGCTAAACTCATCAATTGCGGAGTGCTAAACCTACGATTGAGTAAGTTCAACGCCACACTGCCGATCAACAATCCTGCCGAAGGAACAATCATCAAAGAGCCATATTCAGCGGCTGTCAGGCCTAATTGTTCTTGCATTAAGAATGGGAACAAAGATAACGACACTAGGCTCGCCATATAGCTCATCCAGTTATAACTCGCGCTGCTGATCACTTGGCGGTTGGTCAACAAGCGCCCGTAGTTCTTCACTACTTGGCTGACTTCAAAACGACTCTTTCCGTAAGGTAGTGTCTCGGGCAACACAAAGTAACCGAGAATATATATGGCCAATAAATACAATAGAACAAACAGGAACACCGCCTGCCAGCCTAGATGAAACGAGATCCAACCACCAAACACTGGCGCAATAATCGGCATGATAGAAGCTGTTATTGAAATATAAGACAGCGCCTTAGTGAGTTGAGGGCCATCATAACTGTCCCTAAGAACACTACGCCCGAGCACCGAAGCACTGCCCGCGCCTAGACCTTGCAACAAGCGGCCAACTTCTAAAGCGGTCATATTGTCAGAAAATGCAAAACAAACGATGGTACCAATCAGATAAACACCTTGACCCAACAAGAAGATAGGTCGTCTTCCCACGGCATCAGACATTGGGCCATAAAATAGCTGCGACAAACCGAAACCCACAAGAAACAGTGTAACGAGCAGTTGCACATCCACTTGGGTAACACTTAAGTCAGAAGCAATTAATGGCAATGATGGGAGGTAAATACTCACACCCACTTGTCCCGTAGCAATGATCATCATCGCTAAGAGTAACGGCGTTTTTTTAAAGGTCGATTGGCTCAAAAAATTCCCTGTTCGTTTGTTATTTGTTCATGATATAAGTCTATATTCAAAACCAGTAATTGATAATTAACCAAATTGGAATTTGATTAAGTCCTAGCAGGAAATAATATGGATTGGATTCTTAATGTAAAAAGCTACGTAAGAGTAGTAGAAGAAGGCAGCTTCAATGGAGCCGCACGTAAACTGAATACCACCAGTTCAGCGATCAGCAAAAGAGTGAACTGGCTAGAAGAGCGCATTGGCACTCAACTATTAAAGCGCACGACTCGCTCAATTAGCCAAACCGAAGCAGGCGCACTTTTTTACCTGCGAGCCAAAGATCAGCTCGATAATTGGCAGTCGATTATTGACGAGACTCGCTCAGTAAACCAAACACCAGCAGGCCTGCTAAAAATAGGGGCAACCATTGCTGTTGGCTCTAAGTTTCTCGTGCAATACATGGACGACTTCTTAGAAAAATACCCAGATATCAAGGTACAACTCATCACCACCACTTCAGGACAGTTACCTGAGCTTGGATTGGATCTTGTGATCAGTCGAGAATTGGAACAGCTCAACTCTTTAAGCTTCAAGAAAACGCCCTTGTTTGAGCACAAAGCGGGGTTCTATGCCGCACCGAGTTACCTCGCCAAACACGGCTACCCCACCTGCGAACAAGATTTAGAGCAGCATAATTCCTTAATCTGGGGAGAGCGTCCGACTCGAGAAGTGACACTCACTAAAGGTCAACGAATCACGTTGAATGGAAACTTCGCGACTACCAACCCTGAGGCTTTGTTTCATGCGGCAAAGCGAGGAATGGGCGTGCTTTTAACCATCAAAGCAATGATCAAAGAAGATCTAAAACAAGGGACATTAGTTCCAGTCTTGCCAAATATAACGGCCGACGAAGTGATGGTTTACGCGTACTACCCTAAGCTTGACTACTCACATACACGAACAAAGCTATTTTTGGATCACCTGAAAGACAGGCTAGACAGAGAACGTAGCACTCAGATTTTGTGAAATAAGTCACAACTGAGTTTGAAAAAATACACAACACGACCAATAATAAACTAGACGCATATTGATTATGTGTGCCGTTTTTATGCATACAAGACTATACACTTAAAAACTATGCTTATAAAAATCATATACATACAGCTTACACACTGATTCTGGTTAGCTACGGATGGTGACTATGACTCAACATACGCACAGCAGCATGATAGATACAGAGCGCATTGGCCGTTTACTAAAATTGGAAGGTATCGACCTTTTAGAGTCGGCCGTGCTTACTTTGCATCAAACATTTGGTACTCAATACACCAGCATCATTGAGAAAAAATACTTTCCAGACCAAATGGTACCTTTGGTGATTGCGCAATCTGACCACGTACTGCATGACAAAATCAATCCACGTCATGGTCACATCTACCAGCAAGCCGTTAATCAAAGTCACCCTGATTGTTCTTTCGCTCAATACATTGTTAAATCTTTGCCAACGTCAGCGTTCAGGCAAGAAATTACCTCTCAAAACTCGATCGCGATTCCCACTCGAACTCAGAGTGGCGAAGTCATGGGTGTGCTATTTTCGACCTTCACATCACCTCTGAGCCCAGACCAACAACAAGAAGTGATCAAACACCATCAACTTTTCGCAGACATCGTCATTCATACCTTACGTGAGATGTGGTTCAACGACCGATCTGAGCAGTTGGTCAATCAACTCAGTTATGAAGTCTCACACGATAGTCTTACTGGGTTGCTCAACCGCAGTTGTTTGTCGGATACGTTAGAGTCCATTACTCAACAGAATGTCACCCCTTTTACTGTGGCTCTGTTGGATATAAACAGCTTCAAAGCCATTAACGACATGCACGGTAATTACATTGGTGACAAGGTATTGCAGCATGTCGCTGAAACCCTACGCAGAACATTACCAGAGAACAACTTAACCTTTCGAACAGCAGGTAACGAGTTCGCTTTCATTACTTATCATAACGACCCAATCGGTATCTGCGAACAGATAGTAACCAAAATAAAACAAGGCTACTGCAGCGTTGATTTGAAGATTGATTTTGATGTCAGTATTGGTATCGCTCGCTCAGATGGAAATAATAAAGATGTAGAACAGATCATCTTTAATACCAGTTTGGCTTTAAAAGAATGTAAACAGCACACTGATACGCACATCCAATGCTACGACACCCATTTAAGAGCGCGCTATCAAAGAAAAACCGAACTGATTGCGGCGTTACGCAGTGAGCTTGAAGGCTCAATATCAAGTAAAACGGTATCTAATGGCAATCAAGCCAATGCCCCTGCATCTGAAGACAATGGAATGTATGTGGTGGTTCAACCGATCGTAGGCAAAGACGATACGCGTTGGGAATATTTTGAGGTGCTCACTCGTTGGAAAACAACTCAACACGGTGACATCTCTCCAGTAGAGTTTATACAAGTCGCGGAAGAATCTGGCCTTATCGTCGAGTTAGGTGAACGTATTATCGAACTCGTTTGCCGAGCAAAAATCACACTTGAGCAAGGCTTAGGCTATAAAATCAAACTGGGTATCAACTGTTCAGCTCACGAGCTTAGTGACTCTAAGCGCTACCTTGCATACCTTACTAAAACGATCAAACAGTACAACTTCGAAGCGAATGAGTTTGTTATCGAGTTGACCGAAACCGTATTGCTTTCACCAACACCTGAAGTCAAAGACGCTCTTAACTATCTTCGAGAGCAAGGCTTCACCATTGCTTTAGACGACTTTGGTACTGGCTATTCAAGTCTAAACTACATCCACAGCTACCCTATCGATTGTATTAAAATCGATGCTGTCTTTATCCAGAACCTATTAACCAACTCCACATCAGAAAGCGTCGTTTGGTTGATCATTCAATTGGCGCAAAGACTGAGGGTATCACTCGTCGCCGAAGGTGTCGAAGAGCGTGAGCAGTTAGATAAACTCCACTCAATGGGGTGCGACAGTATCCAAGGCTACCTCTATTCTTGTCCACTCCGCCCAGAAACCATCGTCAGCAATATAAATGCGCTGAGCGTATGACAGCAAAAATCTTCAGGCCTCTGAGCTTTTGGCTTTTGGCTTTTGGCTTTTGAGAGGATGTCGCTTGAGCAACAAAAAAGCCGCGAGGGCAGAATTGAACACTTAGGTATTCAAATCAGCACTCGCGGCTTTTCTATGTTTAGATATATAAGCGACCAAGCTATTCGCTTATTCACCGATTAGACTCATCAGCGATATCCGACTCGCTATCACTAGCTGTTGTTAGATTGCTCTTCCAACGCTTTCTTAAGCAGCTTGTCGGCTTCATCTCTCGATGCTACGAATGTCGCTTTTTCCTTTTTCGGCACAGAATCGGCCATCGGAATATTTGCTGTCATCGCGTTAACAGGACGACCACGTTCGATCAGTTCGTAGTGCAAATGCGCACCCGTCACTCGGCCAGTTTTACCCGATAAGCCAATGCGCTGACCACGAGACACCGTTTGCCCTTTACGAACAAGGATCTTACTTAAATGCAGGTAGCGCGTTTTGTAAGTGCTGCCGTGCTGAATCACCACGTAGTTACCCGCGTAAGGGTGTTTACGGGTCATGATCACTTTACCATCACCGGTAGCTTGAACTGGCGTACCAATTGGCGTCGCGAAGTCTGTACCGTTATGTGGTGAAATTCGACCTGTCACAGGATGTAAGCGTTTAGGGTTGAATTGAGAACTCTGACGCCAGCTACTGCTCACAGGGTAACGTTGGAAAGCGCGTTGTAGGCTATCACCGTCCGCATCGTAGTATTGACCATCGGTATGAAGATAAGCAGAAACAACGCGATTTTTGTTGATGATCTTAATCGCTTCAATTTCACGTTTTCCGGTTGCAACACCGTCAACAAATTGAGCTTTCTGAAGCACTTCAAACTGATCGCCAGCACGTAGGTCACGGCTAAAGTTCAACTTGTCTTTAAGAAGAGTCACAATATGGTCAATCTCAAGACTGTTCAGGCCGACTTTATTCGCCGACATAGAGAAGCTACCTTGAATATCGCCCACTAGAGGTCTTTGCTTCCATTCACCAGGAATAGAGATGTCTTCAAATTCGTAGCTACCGTCATCAAGCAGTCGGTAAACCGCTTTATCAGCAACACTAAATTGAATTTCCATCTTAGACAGCTCGCCAGTCGCCTCGTCACGCCAAAAGCGTAATGTGTTCCCAGGTCGAAGCGTGTCTAGCGCAAGGAAGTTTAAATCCGTTTCCATCACGCTCATCATCGATTTATAAGAAAATCCAAGCTGAGTGAAAATGCTGCTTAAGTTATCGCCCGTTTGAATTTGATACTCAAATGTCGGCGGCTCGATAATAACAACAGAAGAAGGCGACAGAATTGACTCAATCACGGTTGAGTCCGGTAAATTCAGATCGATCGTTTTGGTCAGATCTGATTGAGAAGTTTGTAAAGCAACACCGATAACTGCAATAAGTGGCAGCCCTAAAATAGCTGCTTTTTTTACAGGTGAAAGCTCAGAAAACGGAGAGGAGAATATTTTTGAATACACGGTAAACAGGTCTTTCTACGATATAAAGGCATAGGATATGCTTTTCAAACGCATAAATCATCAATGCATTGTCATAATATGATGCGAATCTTACTCATCGCACCTAAGTCATTGAGTTACCGTCCCTGTAAAACACTTTATCGCAAATAAAATTAATCGCTAAATTTAAAAATAAAAAAGCAGAAACACCTAGCTTCTGCTTTCTATTGATTTAGGTTATCCCGCTTTGCTTAATTAATAAACAAGCTGTATTGATCGTGAAATCTTGACTAAATACGCCCGTATAACAGCGTGTCTCACGAGTCAGCAGTTAAGCAATTAAATAACTACGTTAAGGTTAAGCAGTAACCGTCGATACCAAACAATTATCGCCACCAAAATCATTGGGGATATAACGATCCGCATTCGCGTCGTTCACCCACTCTTGGTCATTAACAAGGTAACGAAATTGAAACTCGCCATCTTTAGGCAGACGAGTTTTGAATTTGTAGACTTTCCCTTTCGCCAACTTTTTCATTGGGGTTGCTTTCCAATCAAGAAAATCAGCCACAATCGAAACTGAGTTTGCTTCTTGAGCTTCCAGCTCGAAGGTCACTTCCACTTCATCTTTGGTTTTAAAAAAACGTTTATTAATCATTCGCAAGCTCCATTTGTAAAAATATAAGCAGACACAGCCTTGAGGAGTGTCTAAATTTCATTCATCTAACTACGATAATATGTAATTTGGCTCACATAAACAACAGATCCTTATACGAACAAAAATGTTATTGCTTACCAATTGATTGCGTATCAAAAGAAAAACTCATTAACACCTTTTCAGACGGTGCTTCTGCGAATGATTGTTCCGCAGAATGCTGTGTAAAGCCGATAAAACCTCTCCCTGTAAGTTTACTATTTGTCGTATCTTCAGGAGGCTGAGTCACATCTAAGGTTTGGATTTGCACGCGATCGCCGAGTAAAAGCTGATCGACTAACACAACACGGCTTCGCTGCTGATCGTGTTTAAACAGCCCAAGGTAATAAAATACGCCGCTGCCTTGGTTCGATATCCACATTGGCGCAACAAAGAAACTCGCTTTGCCCAATGTCACTGCAGAAATACTTTTGGTGTCTACTGTCGCCACACCGCGTTCAACACCGGAATCATAGCGCCCAAACGCGATTGCTTTGGTCTCATCGACTTCATTTATAAAGGCGTAAGCGTTGGTCTCAGGAACTTTAATTGTCCATGGGTTGGTCGTCTTCAAATCAAAAACAGTTTCAACGACTGGGTCATAACTGACTTGTGAAGAAGGAAACTTCGCCAAGATCTCTTCGTCACTTAAGCTAAAGCGATAGATACCCGCCAGTATCACTACGACTAGCATGACAATCGGAATCAGTAAAATCAGAGGTATAGGTAAGATTTTCTTTTTCATGAGCGATTATATTCTTTTATTTTCATCCAGTTGTGCAAACCATAAAGGGCTTTAGTATAATTATCAATACAGGGTTAACTGGAAGTGGAGCATGGATGGATATCAATCATATTAAAGATAGAAATATCAGAAGTTGCGAATGCCGCTGTGGAGCAGTCAACCTAGTATGCAGAGGCGAGCCTCAACGAACTTCTGTCTGCCATTGCTATGAATGTCAGAAACGCACCGGAAGTGTGTTCGGAGTTCAGGCTCGATACCCAATAGAGCAAGTAACGCTAAGCGGAGAAGTGACCTCTTTTTCACGCATCAGCGATACTGACAATGAAGTCACCTATCAGTTTTGTCCCAAGTGTGGCACCACCATGCTTTTACAGTCCGTTGCCGCCGCCGATTTTTATATCGTCCCACTAGGATTATTTAAAGAGCAAGATTTCCCATTACCAAGCTATTCAGTCTATGAAGAACGTAAACACGGTTGGGTCAAGTTTGACCACCAGATGAGCCATTACAACTAGCTTGTTACTGACCGTTATCCTTATAAAGCAACCGTATTAAAACAAACTGCAATACTGTTGCCTAAGATCAAATATCAACGCTCCACAGCGCTAGCGTATCTTTCCGCTAGCGTTATAATCTGCTCCTCTTTTTAACCCAGGGTGAACCACATGATTTCTAAGCTACCTCGCTGGGTTGAATACGGCGCCTTACTGTTAGCAGGCCTAGCTGGCAGTGTTAATGCTATCGGCTTACTCGGTTTCCAACACCAAGCCATCTCCCACATATCCGGCACTATGTCTTTGTTGGGCAGTAGCTTATTAACCCCCACTAGTGCTTCAATACACCTGCTATTGGTCATCATGAGTTTTATGTTGGGCGCAGCTTTCAGTGGATTCTTTATTGAAAACCAAGCTCTGAAATTGGGTCGTCGATACGGTGTTGCGCTATGTATTGAGGGTGGATTGCTGTTTTTGGCGCTTTGGGCACTATTGGAAGGTTATACTTCAGGGCAATACTTCGCTTCAGCCGCATGTGGCTTGCAAAATGCGATGATTACCACTTACAGCGGTGCGATTATTCGTACCACACACATGAGTGGCATCATTACCGATCTTGGGATCATGATTGGCGCTCGCCTCAAAGGCACACCGTTTGACCGTCGAAAAGCAAAACTACTCATGTTCATTGTGGTTGGCTTTTTGTTTGGGGGCTTAACCGGAGCTTGCCTGTTTCAACGTTTTGAGATTAACGCACTGGCTTTTCCGGCTTCATTTGCGTTCATTATCGCATTTAGCTATTGGCTTTACCTGACCTATCGAACTGAAACGCCAGTGAATTTATAAATACCTGGCAATATATCCTCAAAATACGTAACATCCGCAACACTTTATTCTAAACTTCTAAAGAGTTACAGAATAACCAGTGTGAATAGTTAGCGATATTTGATGAATAGTATTGCAAGCACTATCAATACTGGGTAATCTTGCAGCCAGTGAGAAAATACGGATGTTTAGAGAATAAAAACGCCAAGGATGTGGCTTTTTTACATGTAGAAATACGAGAACAATTAACATGTCTAACAACACGAATACTGCTCAACCAGAGAAATCTAAAGGCAGTTTCTGGGTTTTCTTAATCCCATCTCTGATTGGTTTGTTCCTTTTCATGGCTCCGATCAGCTACCAAGGTGATCTAACGATCCCTGTCGCTATTCTAGCGAAATCAATTCAAGCGGTTTTTGGTGAATACTTAGTTTCTATTATCACTGCAATCGTTGCTTTCATGTCTGTAGCTTCCGTTTTAAGCACCATTTTCAAACCTACATTCATTACATCAAGCTCTTTCTTAAACGGTCTTTTCAACCCATCTCCACTATGGTTGTTGGTTCGTCTTATCGGCGGTGCTGCTGCATTCATGGCTTTCTTCCAAGTAGGCCCTGAGTTTATCTGGGAAGAAAACACTGGTGGTCTCGTACTAGAAGGCCTACTGCCAACACTGTTCTCAGTATTTATCTTTGCAGGTTTACTATTACCACTTCTACTTAACTTCGGTTTGTTAGAACTGTTCGGTACGCTGCTAAGCAAAGTAATGCGTCCAATCTTCAACCTGCCAGGTCGTAGTGCTATCGACTGTATGGCTTCTTGGTTAGGTGATGGCAGCGTTGGTATCCTTCTTACAAGTAAACAGTACGAGAAGAAGTTCTACACTCAGCGTGAAGCTGCGGTTGTGGGTACCACTTTCTCAGCAGTATCTATTACGTTCAGTCTTGTCGTTATTGCTCAAGTAGAACTGGAGCACCTATTCCTGCCTTTCTACGCAGCAATCTGTCTAGCGGGTATTGTGGCTGCGGTAATCATCCCTCGCCTTCCTCCATTAAGCATGAAGAAAGACACCTTCATTGATGGCAGCAAGCCACACAAAGACGCTGACGCGATCCCTGCGGGTCACTCAACGTTCTCTTGGGGTCTTGAGCTAGCAGTAAACAAAGCATCACAAGTGAAGTCAGCTAAGTCAGTATTTGCTGAAGGCATCCGTAACGCAGTCGATATGGTATTCGGCGTACTGCCTGTGGTTATGGGTCTTGGTACTATGGCTTTGGTTATTGCGGAATACACCTCAGTGTTCTCATTCCTAGGTCAACCTTTCATTCCATTCCTAGAGCTACTTGGTGTACCTGAAGCGGTTGCAGCATCTGAAACGATTGTTGTTGGTTTTGCGGATATGTTTATCCCAGCAATCCTTGCTGCTTCTATCGACAACGAGATGACTCGCTTTGTTATTGCAGCAATGTCGGTAACTCAGCTAATCTACATGTCTGAAGTAGGCGCTCTGCTTCTAGGCAGTAAGATCCCAGTGAACATTCTAGAGCTGTTTATTATCTTTATTCTGCGTACTTTAATTACGCTTCCAGTTATCGCTGGCGTAGCGCATCTAATATTCTAAATTAGACGCCACTTATATAACACCCTCTATTAAAGCCTCACTTTTGTGGGGCTTTTTATTTTCGTTGGACATATTCACCTTCTCACCCAAAACTCCACCAATATATAAAACCTGCAGTTCGCTTGATTTCATATCTATTTATCCTCTCCATCGTTTTTTAATAGAAAACCACACACATAAACGTCTAATTAATAAATCATCAATACCCGCTGGCTCTGGGCTCGCGTGTATCTTCCAACTCATTGAACCAAATACTAAAAGTAACAAATATGTGATTTAGTGAATTTTGTATTGTTTAGGTTGTTGTATTTTTGTAGTCTATTTTGTGAAATTACATTCAAGTAAATTTCAATCTCGTCGATATATATAATTAGAAAAACACGATTAACTTTAGACTTCGCAAAGCCTGTGAGAAGGGGAACACTCAATGAAATTTAGCCATAAGGTGGTTGCTGCATCATCAGCCTTGCTGCTAGTGACAGTATCATTGCTTTCAATACAACAACTTTACACTGTAAGAAGTGCTGTAGAAAACCACGTCAATGCGAGCCTGAAAGAAATGGTTTCTGGCGTTAAGAATACCGTCGAATCCGAGATGAACGCCAAGAAAGCGTTGGCTCAATCGACGACTGAAGTCATCGAGATCAACCCTGAAGATCGTACATACGTAAAAGAAATCTTAGAGAAACCAAAACTTAAAAACAGCTTTCTTGCGGTTGGCTTTGGCTACGAAGCAAACGGTTTCGTCATTGAAAATGATGACGGTTGGGAAGCGGGTCCAGATTACGACCCTCGAATTCGTCCTTGGTACATTGATGCTAAATCCAAAAACAGTTTAGTTGTTACCGCTCCTTATGTGGATGCATCAAGTAAGAAAGTCATCATCTCAGTGGGTACGCCAGTTAAAGACAACGGTCGCTTCACTGCTGGTATGTTCTACGATCTAGAATTGACCAACCTTGCAACATTGGTAAACCAAGTGAACTTGTTTGATGCAGGCTACCTATTCCTAGTCACTGCTGACGGCACAACAATTGCTCACCCGAATGCGAAAAACAATGGCGAAATGCTCTCAAGCTACATGCCACAAGCAAGTATTCGTGAAGGCTCTCAAGAAATTGAGGTCGACGGCAAGATGTTCCTAGTGAACTTCACTCACATCCCAAGTGAAGATTGGTACATAGGCGCAATCCTTGATGAAGAAATTGCTTACCAAACCGTTGAAGATTTGAAAAACAGCTCAATGATCTACTCGTTGATTGCGGTTATTCTCAGCATCATTGCACTGACTGTTTTGATTCGTGTGTTAATGCGTCCACTGGATGTGCTTAACCAAGCCATTCAAGATGTGGCGAGTGGTCAAGGTGACTTAACTAAGCGCCTAGATACCAACACAGACCAAGAGTTCTCTGACCTAGCGAAAGGTTTCAACACCTTTACCGAAAACCTGCAAAATCAGATCATTCAATCAAAAGCGATTGGTGTTGAAATTAAACGAGGTACTGAAATCACGGTTAAAGGTGCAGGCGAATCAGCAAACGCGATGAATACGCAACTTCAAGAGCTAGAGCAGCTAGCAACTGCAATGAACGAAATGGCGGTGACTGCAACAGAAGTGGCGAACAACGCTCAAGGCGCTGCAGCTGCGGCTCGTGAAGCTGATGAAGCAACGCTAGACGGCACATCTGTCGTCAGTGACACCACACAAGCCATTGATAACCTTTCAGCGCGTATCGACCAAGCTGTAGCTGAAGTACAAGTACTGGAATCAGCGACTGCGAACATCGAAACGATTCTTAAGGTAATCAACGATATTGCAGACCAAACGAACTTACTGGCATTGAACGCAGCGATTGAAGCGGCGCGTGCGGGTGAATCAGGTCGTGGTTTCGCAGTCGTAGCCGACGAAGTTCGTACTCTGGCGCAACGTACTCAAGAATCAACAACTGAAATCCGTAACATGATCGAGCAGCTCCAAGCGGGTGCAAGTTCGGTATCTAACGCGATGAATCAAAGTAAAGACACAGCTACTGACGCCGTTGAACGTGCTCAGCAAGCGAACTCTTCACTTGACCGAATCCGTGACGCGATTCAGCGTATCTCTGATATGAACATTCAGATAGCTTCAGCAGCAGAAGAGCAAAGCTTGGTAGCGGAAGAGATCAATAACAACACTGTTAAGATCAAAGACCTTTCAACACAAGTATCCAACGCAGCTCAAGAAGCAAACACGGCAATGCAGGTACAAACTGACAATGTTCGTGCACAGGATGAACTATTGAACAAGTTCACGGTTTAATAGCCTGTCTGTTTAACTAACGCTCCGCTTAGTAACCAATAAACAGCTTCAAATAAAAAGCCCCGCTTACTGATTGCTAGTAAGCGGGGCTTTTCGTTTTGAGCAATGCAAGTTAGCTTGAAACAGGCTCGAACTAGTTCGTCGTCAGCATCATGCACTGATTAGATTCAACCTTAATGGTTAAGTCCTTACCAACACATTCAAATACATCACCAGACAACAGATCCGTTACTGCGCCAGTCCAATTTAATGAGGCTGTTTTGCTTCGTTTAGACTTGTTAATTACCACAATGCCTTTGTCACCACGGACAAACACCAGCAAATCATCATTCGCTTCAACCACACGCATCGCTTCGCCATGAACATGGTTGTGGAATTGAATCATGCTTTTCATGTAAGGCGCTTGCCAGTCGTTAAGCCAACGAGGCTGACCGTTCTGATCCAGAATACCGCTGGTGCTGAGTTCACTGTAAACCAGTGGCACACCGCCATCTCGGCCCAAAATGAAGGCGTGAGCCAATCGTTCGTCGACTTCATCCATCACATGCTCCAAAAACACCTCGTTGTTTGGAATATCATGAGTGACGGCAAACGTGATCGCTCGCATGTTGGATAGCGCCTGACCAAAACAGTAAGGGTTGATCAGAGATTTAAAGCTGCCCTGCTCTTCAAAGGATTTGAAGATGGTATTGAACAGAGGGAAATCGTAAGCGCCTAAGCGAGTGTGTTTGAGGTAAGGCTCAAGGAACAGCTCGTACTCTTCTTTCGTCGCGCCGCCATCGGTAATGATCTCACCGAAGATGTGCATTTCTTCGCAGATATCATCAGTCCACACCTTACGCAAATGTGACAATGTCATGTGTTTCGCAGCATCAATGCGGAAACCTTTAACACCAATCGCTTTCAGAGCTTTTAGGTACGCTCGCTGCTGTGCGACTACATTGTCGTTGTCTAGCAGTGTTGGCAAGCCAGGATCGCTGGCTCCACCAGTAATACGTCCGTTTTGCACTTCCCAAGTGTCTTTCCAGTTCTTGATGCCAAACGCTTCAACAAAGTCGTTTTCATCGAATAAAGGTTTAGAAAGATCACCAAACAGGCGTATCGATTCGTAATACTCAGAATCTTGTTGGTAAGACGCCATGTCTTGTTGGTTGGGATATGTTAAATCGCCACGGATACTCGATTCGTTAGCCATGTGATTGAACACAACGTCTACATAAGTTCGGAGCCCATGCTCCTTCAACGTGTTCACCATCGCAGTGAAATCTTGCGTGTCACCCAACTGATTATCGATCACACGATAATCTTGTGGTTGATAGCGCTGCCACCATTGGGTGCCAGAATCACGGTCGCAGCCTTTAGGTCCGCGTAACGACTTCATCGCCGGTGATACTAAAACCGATTTATAGCCCAACTCTTGGATCAGTGGGGCGTTCTTCATTACGTCAGCGTAGCACCAGTCAAAAGCATGCAATATGACATCTGTCGCTGGGTTGCTTAACATAGCTGAACTCTCCATGTTGTTCTCCTACCAAACTCGTTTACAGCTTTCTAGATAAAGACAAAGGCTAAAAGGCAAAGCTGCATAAATTTCCTTAAGAATGGTATTTATTATATGAGTTACTCATTAAAAACCCTCCTCCTCCCACCGATTAGTCACGGCGGATAGTTGAGGGCGTAGCGACAATTATCGCATAACGTCTGGGATGAACACTCAGCCATTGTGCTTTTAAATGCGCCAAAAGATCACAAAAAAGGAGCGTATATACGCTCCTTTTATTCAATCTAACACATATTTATTACTAAGTTCTGTAAAGAACCTTAACCACGTGCCAACCGAATTTTGTTTTTACAAGATGTGGTACAAGCGTCTCGCCAGAAAAACAAACCTTATCAAACTGAGGCACCATTTGGCCTTTTTTGAACTCACCAAGGTCGCCGCCCTTTTTGCCCGATGGACACGTTGAATGCTTCTTCGCTAGCGTTTGAAATTTAGCGCCCTTTTTAAGCTGCGTGATGATGTCTTCTGCTAGTTCTTTATGCTTCACCAAAATATGAAGCGCTGCTGCTGTTCTTGCCATGATAATTCTCAGTTTGTTGCTGTCTGCTTGCCGACTTAGATTCATCGACAGCGAGTATTTAGCGTGATTTTAACCCAAGAACCGCCATTCTTCACTCTATAACCGAAAACAACTGCCTTAAAGCCCTTTAAAAACCGCATAGTGACTTGCTGCGGCTTCCGTTTCCCTTTAAATTAATCCTTATAAATTAAGCGCGTATTAAGTAGGAGCCTCTTATGGCCAAACCGATCAGTAAAGCGAGTCAGTCTCAGGGAATGTTGATGTTCAAATTATCCCTTACTCAAAGTTTTGCGATAGGCACGCTTAAAGTCAGAGAAATCGTCCCTTTCCAGCCAATGACCCAGATCCCCTACTCTCATCACCATGTGATTGGGACGGTGACCATCCGCGACCTTACGG
The DNA here is from genome assembly GCF_057785995.1 of Vibrio sp. QJM3NY_15. Classification (NCBI taxonomy): domain Bacteria; kingdom Pseudomonadati; phylum Pseudomonadota; class Gammaproteobacteria; order Vibrionales; family Vibrionaceae; genus Vibrio; species Vibrio sp. QJM3NY_15. The sequence goes on along the minus strand of NZ_CM173518.1, from coordinate 1,182,277 downwards.
TTCCTGTCATTGATATGTCTGCTGCGATTGGTTTTCGCCCGATCACCCCTGCTGAATACAATGACTGTGTACTCATCGTGACCGATTGTTTAAGAACGGTCGTGGCATTTTTGGTTCGCTCAATCGATAAAATCATTGAATGTGATTGGAAGAGTATTGAATCACCACCCGCGAGTGTCGGTCGCAATGTGTTTGTGACAGGAATTACTCGCTTTGAAGATCGTATCGTGCAAATGCTCGACGTGGAGCTTCTGCTTTCTAAGATTTACCCTGCATATGAAAACGCGCATATTCCAATGCTGACTGATGTCGAAAGGGAACGCCTCAAAGCGCTGAATATCTTATTGGTGGATGATTCTTTGATTGCGCGTAAACAGCTATCAGATGCCTTAGACAGCATCAACATCCCTTACAGCATTTGTAATAACGGCTTAGATGCAATTGACCTGATGCGACGCCAAGCCAGCGTAGGCAATGCGATTGATCTTCTAGTGAGTGATATTGAGATGCCGGGACTGGATGGTTATGAGCTAGCGTTTGAAGTGCAAAACGACAGCGCACTGAGTCATGCTTACTGTATTTTACATACCTCACTATCGAGTGAGATCTGTGTCGACCGCGCCAATCAGGTAGGAGCACATGAAGCACTTGAAAAGTTCAATGCGGGCGAGCTAATCGAAGCTATGCTACGCGGTGCAAAAGTCTTAAACGAAGCCTCTACCGCTGCTTAAGCTCTGTTTTGGAAGCTAAACCTAGCATCATGCTTAATGGTTTAGCTTCTTAGCTTCTTAGCTTCTTAGGCATTAGAAATGAATCAATGTAGAACTCTGCCTTACGATTTCTTTGGCATAGAGTAGCTCTTACTTACAAATTCCACTTCTTCGACTTCATTGACATGATTGGTAAAAGACGCCAATGCATAGAGTGTGTTTGCCACTAAGTTAGCGTATTTAAAAAGAATCGGGTCTGGCGATTTTTTGCTTTCATGATGTTCAATACTCACCAAGGCTCGCACGACTTTTTTAGCCTGACAGCGACATAGGTGAAGCTCACTGGACACTCGGTGCCCACCGGGCAAAACAAACCCTTTGAAACCACCTTCTAGCTGATCGCGAATGTGATGATAATCTTGCTTGAGCTCGACCAATTCAGACTCGGTGATCGCTAATTTCCCACGTACAGAACCATTCAAGTGATAGAGGTTCGGCTGCAGGCGTTGCAGTATCTCGCGAACCTGAGGCTCCAATTCCAAAGACAGCACCAACCCAACTCGACAACAAAGTTCGTCCGACAGAATCTCAAAATCACAGATAGGACTGTCTTCATAAATAAACGGGTAACAGAACTCATCCCAATCTCGACTTACTGGTTTCACGTACCGATCCTTACTCATAAATGTTAATCAAACGCCAATATACCAAACTCTTTCATTTAGACATAAAAAAGCCCTCGCATTGGAGGGCTCCTGAAGAAATCGGTTAAACGAGATTACTCGTTAGACACTTTTTTATGGCCTTCTTGTAGGTGAACGAAATCCACCAGATCATCACCAGACACTTGGTATGCCTGACCAAAGCCTTTAACGAACAGGCCGTTCTCTGCTTTAAGATTGAATAGAGAGAAATCTTGAAGCTGGCTCAGACCATCGATGATCTCGCCGAAACGCTCTTGCATCTGGCCGATCACTTGAGTCCAAAGCTCTGTTTCACGCTCTACAACACTCGCTTGCGCATCAAACGTTAAACGCTTACGTGCGTAAAGCTGCTTCGAGCTCTCTTCATCTTCAATCATCATCAAAGAGACTTGAGGGTTCGCTTTCAAGTTACGAGCATGACGAGCAATATCAGAAATTAGAACAAAGTAACCTTCTTGGTTCTGAACGAAAGGTGCGTAACTTACATTCGGGCGACCTTCTTCATCAACCGTTGCAAGTTGAAGGGTACGGCGCTCTTGGCGAAACTCTTTAATTTCTGGACCTAGGCGACCTTGTAGACGTTCTTGTTTTACTTGCTGTTCCATGGGTAATTCCTTTCTTCACTTTCTCTGATTTATTATTTTTGCTCGAGATTGAGCGATCATTAGCGAACTAAACGATCCTCGAGCATTGATGTACTGTTTAAGCGAGTAGACAACCTTATTTAAGCTTGCCGTTAAGCTTGTTCTTTTAGTGCTTTAAAGCGTTCAACTTGGTCGGCAATAAGTTCACGCTTTTCATTGCGACCTAGGTAGATCTTAAAAATGTTCTCGCCCGTTTCACTGAAGAAACCGAAGTAATGACTTTCACGACCCATGAACGCCTTGCTCACCAAGCCAACATGTTTGATGTTGTCGAGTTTGAGGTGGCCATGAAGTTCGCCTTCTTTGCCCATTAGGTTGTAGTAACCACGTGCGACTTTACCTTTAGGGAAAGGCGCTTTTACTTCGAAGATTGAGCCGAATGAATGCATAATTGTGGTCACCGGGCCCCAACCAACCAAACCTTCTAGAATCTCTTGAGCACTGCTGCCATCTAGCATCACTGCCATGTTATTTGGAAAAGCAGCCACTACTTCAACTTCTGAAACACCTAGCTTCTCAGCAATCGCAGTAGGAAGCAGTTTTGGTTCTTCTTCTAGAATGCGTGCGACACGTTGTTCTAGAGTTTCTGTCATTTCTAATGTTGTATCTGTCATTGAATATGTGTCCGTATAAACGAGTAATTGACATTAGGGCGTGTTGATCTATCGAGCTGATTTTTGCAGCGAGTTGCTGGGTATTTATACAAGGCAGAGGCTTTGATGTGTAGCTAGCCTACATGAGAAGCCAATAACGTAGTAGAAATGACCAGCAAACGCTGCCCGAAGGGTTCGGCTAAAAGCGTTCTACTCTTTGTTGAGGGAGATTTGCTTAGAATGACTAGGCTACTTCCCCCTCGCCGCGATTAAAACGCTTTTATCTCGAACAAAATTTAACCTCGAAAGGTCAACACGCCCTAGGTATAAACTAAAAATTCGATATTAAGCGTGCTTTAAACTTGCATGCGGGTGAACGCCTGAACCTGATGCTTTCGGTGCAGGGTGCATCGCTTGATATTCAGCGTTAAGCACTTGAATCACACTCTGAGCGAGGCTTACTGCCCAGAAGCTACCAGCAATAGTCAGGCTCAGGTAATTCTCTGAAAGCTCAACCAGACCATTCTTCTCCCAATGTGAGAACAGAGGCTTCAAGTAATCGAACGTGTCTTGTCCCATAAAGGTCGGCAACGTACTTCTTCTAACAACACCAGAGTCAAAGCCTGCCTTTAATGTCGAGAAGATTGGCTCTAGTGAGCTTTGCTTCGTCATCATCGCAATAGGTAATTGACCTTGCTTTATAGACTCCATGTAGCTGTCTAAAGTTCGATGTTGCATCACTCCATGACCACCGATGTTGCCACCAGCACCACAACCAATCGGCAGAACTTCGGCATAAGTTTTCGCTAAGCTGTTGTAAATGCTGCGTTCTCGGTTATCTCGAGTCCAGTGATTCACGCTCAGTTGCTTGACCTTATTTTTTACCATGAACTCGACGCCCGCCAAGTACATACTCGCTTTATCTGGCGTGTTCGCTGGTGGTGGAATTTTTCCTTTCTCAACGAGATTAAGCATTGGAGCATTACCCCCAACAATCAGTTGGTAGAGGTCAATACCGTGAGCACCAGTAGACATGTAATCTTCTAAGTCTTGTTGGAACACTTCCATAGACTGGTATGGCAATCCGTACAGCAAATCCAGAACGATGGGGGCTTGCTCGGTACGGCTCAAAGCACTGATACGTTCCAACACCACTTCACGGTCATCTAGGCGCTTAGCGCTGCGTCGAACCTGAGTATTGAAACTTTGAATACCGAATGAGAAGCGATTGAAACCACCTTCAAGCGCACGATCAAACATCTCGTCGCCAAAGCGATTGATGCGCCCTTCTAAGGTCATTTCCACATCGTTTGCTAGTGGGAAATATTGGCGAATAGCCTTGCCTAACAGCTCTACTTGTTGAGGAGACAAATCGGTAGGTGTTCCACCACCAATGTATACCGCATGAAACAATCCAGACTGAGCCCAAGGGGTTTTGGCTTTTTGCTTCAACTCAACCATCAGCGCATCGAAATACTCATCCACTAATTTGCGACTTGCAGCATTTTGGAAAAAGTTACAAAACGTACAACGCACACGACAAAAAGGAATATGGATATACAAGCAACGTTTATCCTGTTTTTTCCCTTCACTTAGCATCAGTTCATCAAAGAGCTCCAACTTCTTGCTCGGATCGACCGGAATTGAACTTCCTCCGGCATGTGCAGAATGCTTTTTCGCAAACGCAAAACGAAGCGGATCAGGGCTAGAAACACCCAGAATTGATTCGTCAAACTTATAGATATCAAGACTCATATAATCTCTCTAAACACTTACATAGCAAAGTCTGGAAGACTATTCGCTAAAAACTGAGAGAATCATAAATAGACGCAAATGATAATGCAATTGATAATTGATCTTATTTAGATTCTAAGCAATAATCCGGTACAGATTTTAGATTTGGTAAAGGATTGAATGTGAACGTTCCTAGATATGTTATTGCAGGCGGTGCATCGTTAGTGATTCATGCGGCGCTATTGTTTGTCGCTCAAGAATCCAAAGTATTTGCGATGCCTGCAGGTAGCCAATCGAACACGGTATCGATCAACTTCACGCCTAAGAACACGCCTTCCCCGGCTCAACAAAAAACCATCACAGAGCCGGTTGAACCAGAACCAATCAAAGAAACCGTCTCACAAGCTGAACCTAAACCTGTCGAACCCAAGGCCGTTAAGCCAAAACAAGCCAAACCGACGCCAAAGAAAAAAGCGATCACCAATAAGCCTCAACCTAAGAAAGTAGAGAAAAAGGTTGTTGAAAAGAAGCCGATTCAAAAGAAACCAAAGACTGAGAAAAAGGTCGTTAAGAAAAAACGCCCAGAACTAAAACCAGATCCAAAATCCAAACCAACGCCTCAACCAGAAAAACTGGCCGACAAGAAAGTCGATAGAAATCTGGCCGAGTCTGCCAACCAACCTCAGGAAGTAAACCAAGGCGTATCAAACCAAGAGCCCGTATTAGTGACTAAGCCCTCTTTTTCTTCACGCCCGACACCACCGAATTACCCACGCCAAGCTAGACGTCGTGGCGTTGAAGGTGTCGCAACTTATGAGGTCTGGTTAGACGCAGAAGGCAAACAAATTAAACAAGCATTAGTAAATTCATCAGGCGCACTAATGCTCGACAACGCCGCTTTAGACGCCATTAAACAATGGAAATTCTCACCTCACACTGTCAATGGACGAGCGATTGCTCACCGTGTACAAATACCTGTTCGTTTTAGGTTGGATTAATCATGCAACAAATCAGTTACTTACAAGATCAACTTGGCTTAATGACTTGGCCTCTTCTCATCTGTTCTGCACTAACAGCAATGATCATCGCTGAACGTGTCTTCCAAGTGATGTTAAGCATTGGTGTTGGCAAACGCGCCATTCGTCGTGAGCTCAACCAGATCTCACCAACCAACAGCAAAGAGATCGAAGCACTTGCTCATTCGATTTCAGGTAAACGACCACTACTTTACAAGGGCGTCTCGATGTTGCTTGCTCACCACTCTTTCTCAAAAGGACTACGTGAAGATGCAGCAGGCATCTGGCTACAAGAAAAACGCCACCAGCTGCATGCAGGTTTAAGGCTGCTTGGTTTGATTGGCGTGATTAGCCCTCTAATTGGTCTACTTGGTACCGTTCTTGGACTTATTGAGATGTTCAAAGGAGTTGCAGCTACAACCGGCAGTATTACACCGAACGATCTAGCTGACGGCCTTGGCTTAGCAATGAGAACCACAGCGGCAGGCTTGATGATTGCGCTTCCTGCGATCTCAGGCGCTCAACTACTTGGGCTATGGGCCGACCGAGTACTGGCTCAGTTAGAACATACTCTGAACTATGTGAATGTGTGGCTAGAAGGCATGTCGATTCAAACCAATCACTCTGACGAGACTAAAGGCTCATCAGTGAACAAAGTCGGTGATGTGAGCCAAGCATGATTAAAACGCCCCACTCATCTCAAACACAAAGTTTAGCGCCAGATTTAACACCGCTGCTCGACATCATTTTTATCGTGATGGTTTTCCTGCTTCTGACAGCATCGGTGAAGTTGGAGTCACTAGAAGTCGAACTACCAAGCTCTGATATTAAGAACGTTTCTGAAGTTCATAAAGATTCGATAAGCGTCAATATCTTAGATCGCGAACCTTACTGGGCGATTAACGGCAGAGAGTACATCGACTGGGAAAACTTCAAAATTGCATTACTCGAAGAAACAGGTTCAGCGGATAAAAAGCCGATCATCATTGGCGCAGATAAAGCTGCCAATGTTGAGAACCTAGTGAAGTTGCTGTCGTTTCTTCAAGAGAATGGAATACCCGCAACCCAATTGCTCACCGAAGATGGCTAGAACAACGCTCTATTTTCATGAGGTTAAGCTCTAGTTACTAAGAACAAATAGCCAGAGCTAGACCTCTATAGATTCGAACTCACAATGCGAACGGACTGCTCACTGAGAATCTTCGCGAAACAAATAGATAATATAAAGAAATGATTATGAACAAATTAAACGTGCTCAATAAATTAAAGACCAAGAGACATCTCCTTTCAGTGGCCGCAATGAGTTTGGTACTGACTGCGCCAACGGCAATGGCCAATGACGTAGAACAACCTCGAATCATAAGTGCAGGCAGTGCCGTTACTGAATTGGTCTTGGCATTAGGCGCTGAAGAGCAGTTAGTGGCGATTGATGTGACAAGCCATTTCCCTCAATCAGAGAATCTGCCGAAGATTGGTTACCACAGAAACTTGTCTGCTGAAGGCTTGATTGCCTTAGAACCAACGACACTCATCGGCTCAGATGAGATGGGGCCAGACAACGCCATTTCTCAATTGAAGTCTGTGGGTATCGATGTCGAGATCGTAAACACTGAAGCGAACGTTGAGGGGCTACTAAAGCGTATCGACCAAATCGCTAAGATTACCCATACCGAAGATCACTCAGAACAAGTTAAAGCAGAAGTAAATCAGAAGATTGCGGCACTGAAAGCAAACCAAGTACCCAACAACGAAGCGAAGAAAGTGTTGTTCCTGTTGTTGCATGAAGGTCGTCCTGCGAACGTTGCCGGTGGTGAGACTTCACCCAACGCGATCATTGAATTGGCTGGCGGTGTTAACCCTGCTGCTCAAAGCCTAACGTCTTACAAACCACTGTCGATGGAATCACTGGTAGAAATGCAGCCTGATGTCATCTTAGTGAGCGGCCGTAGCTACCAGAAAATGGGCGGCGCTGATGCCATTCTTAAATCGTTACCTATGCTAGCGGCGACGCCAGCAGGCATGAACAAGCAAATCATTACTGTGAAGGGCAGCGCTTTAGTTGGAGGGCTTGGCCTTGAAAGCCTTTCTGAAGCGAAGCGATTAAACGCACTTATCTATCCGTTATAACTTATCTACCCGCTATAACTCGACTACCCTATTTCTACTGTTGCTTGCTTAATGCTCATCACCGTCTCATTTTTTGCGAAGTCGGTGATAAGTATTGAAGTTGGTGATAGACATTGAGGCTCTTTATGTTGCTACGATCCGTCCCACTGAAAACATCGATGTTAGGCTTAGGAGCTGCCTTAGTCTTCGTCGCGCTGTACTCGATCACTGTTGGGCCAATGAACATTAGCTTGGCTGACAGCGCAGCCAGCCTGCTCCAACCAAATAATGACTTAGCACCTCACATCAATTTGGTGATTCAAGAAATTCGCTTACCCAGAACGATATTGTGCATGCTAATCGGCGCAATTCTCGCTTTGTGTGGCGCGGTAATGCAGGGCTTATTTCGAAACCCACTCGCCGAACCAGGAATCATCGGCGTGTCTGCCGGAGCTTCATTGGGTGCCGCATTAGCCATCGTGCTTTTCTCTGAGCTTTCACTGCAATACCCCGCTTTCATGAACTTTGCAGCTGTGCCTATATTTGCCTTTCTAGGCGGAGCCTTAACCACGCTGCTCGTTTATAAGCTAGGTACAGGCAAATTCGGCACTTCAGTCACCATCATGTTGTTAGCGGGTGTAGCGATCAGTGCACTATCAGGCGCAGGTATTGGCTTCTTGAATTTCATTGCTGATGACCAAATGCTGCGTGATCTTTCATTGTGGTCAATGGGTTCATTAGCGGGTGCTAAGTGGTCTGGCATTTTGCTTGCTGCTGTCACGCTCGTTGGATTGTTTGTTATTTTCTATCGTCAAGCTATGTCACTGAACGCGCTGCTACTTGGGGAATCAGAAGCGCAGCATCTTGGTATCCCAGTACAGAAGCTTAAGCGAAGATTGATTCTACTGACGGCCGCAGGCGTTGGCGTCACCGTTAGCCTATCTGGCATGATTGGCTTCATCGGCCTTGTTATCCCTCATTTAGGTCGCATGTTAGCTGGCCCAGATCACCGAATTTTGTTGCCCCTCTCAGCGGTATTAGGTGCATTACTATTAACAGCTGCAGACATGTTCTCACGCGTGGTACTTGCACCAGCAGAGCTACCAGTGGGAATTGTCACTGCGATTATCGGTGCTCCATTCTTCTTGTACCTTCTATTTCAACAGAAAGGGAGAATCCTTTAATGTTTCCTTCAGCGTTAAAAGCGACCGACATCGAAGTAAAGTTCGGTAGTAAAGTGATATTAGATGGTGTTTCTATTGAGATTGAAGCCGGAAAGGTAACCACACTGCTTGGGCCAAATGGCGCAGGGAAAAGCACGCTGCTTAAGGCGTTATGCCAAGAGATTTCGAGCACCGGTGATATTCAATATTTTGGACACACCAAAGACAAGTGGCCTTCTCAAAAGTTGGCAAAGCACTTAGCTATGCTTCCTCAGCATAGTACGTTGACCTTCCCATTTTTGGCACATGAAGTTGTCGAGCTTGGTGGTATTCCTCTGCAAGAGTCCAACAAGAACCTCACCAACATCGCTAGCCAAAAAATGGATATTGCTGATGTGACTCACTTAAGTGAAAGGCTCTACCCTTCGCTATCTGGCGGTGAAAAACAGCGTGTTCACTTGGCTCGAGTGCTAACCCAGCTTCACTATTCTGGTGACCAATGCATCTTAATGCTTGATGAACCTACATCAGCACTGGATCTTGCCCACCAGCACAACACCTTAAAGATCGCGAGAGAGTTAGCCGATAACCACAATGCCGCGGTTATCGTAGTTTTGCATGATCTCAACTTAGCCGCGCAGTATTCCGATCGATTAGTGGTATTGAAAGATGGCAATTTGGTGTGTGATGGCAACCCTTGGGATGCGCTTAAACCTTCGATGATTGAAGATGTGTACGGCTACAAAAGTATTGTAGAAAAGCACCCAACCATGAGCTTCCCTCAAATTCACCCCGCCCAATAAGTTCGGTTTAGGATCTTCTCATTTTGAGTATCCGTTCCTAGTAACAATGACGTCATTCTAAGCCTCGATCTGTTCGAGGCTTTTTATTGGCTCATAGCCCCTCTCTCGTCTTAAACTCAATTTTGTTAGTTACCACAGCAATAACTCCTAAAACGTCTCACCCTGAACGTTTGAGGCTCTAGAAATCAACATTATCAATTGGTGTTACTTAGCTTTTCGCCTTGGAGTGAAAGTATAAGGCGTGAACGTAAGCATATAAAAAGAAAAGAAATAACTCCATTCAACACCAATGCAAAGATTGGTACAACGGTATACGTACGGCAGAAAAACGAAAAGAAGTGATAGGAGAAGTGAAATGACAGGCACAAAAAAAGCTCCCTCAGGAGCTTCTTTCATTGTGTGTTGATTATTGGCTCATACGAATCAATGATTTACCAATCAACCACTCTAGTTCTTTACCGCTAGTATCACCAAATTGAGTTTCAGTTAGCTTGTAAAGACGATCAATACCGTTTGCCGCAAACTCATGTGCACTTTCAGCAGTAACGATATGATGGAAAAGTAAACGTAAGATTGCTAGGAATTCAGCGTCTTCAAGTGCTGTAACCCAGCTAGCAGAGAATGCATCAAGACCATTTTCGAAATCAATGTGTTCCATGAACATCTTGAAGATTCGACCGTCTAGCGCTGCTGTAAAGTCTGTTTTCTTTGGAAAGTGGTGGCTTATACCTGTACGAGAAACGCCCGTTTGCTGACTCAACGTCGTGTATGACATCTTGTCGTAACCCAATCTTAATAGCTGGTCTACAACGGCATCCATGATTTTCTGGATAGTGATTTCTGTATCTTCTTTACTACGCTTTGGCATATTCAGGCTCTTCTCTTTGTAAATCCATCTAACTCAGTCAATTGAAGTCAGAATGCAAATCGTTATCAGCATTATGTGAGCAAGGTGTTTTATCGCAAGTATTTATAACTACATTCACACAAATACTATGTACGAACAATTCGACAGTGACGCCTCTTTGGACGCTTAGTCTAATTATTCTTCGAATAACCACCTTACGATCCTAAGCCGGTAATTTTAAATAACGACTTAGAATATGAAATACCCAACGAAAAATTCATTGTATAAATACCTATCAAGCGATAGATAGTCTTATAAAATCATTCCTGACGCAACTAAGTGAATGATATTCTGACAAATTAATAACATTAATCTTCAGCAAAACATGATCAAGATCACATAGATATTTTGCGCCGCGAATGTTCATATTAATTTCACCTCTGTTCAAACAACATAGCATACCAGTGTAAATTAGTTCAAAGATTTTAATTTTTGTAGATACAGATCAAATTGCTCGTTAGAATAACCTCAGATTTTGTAAGAGGATTATTTATGAGCCAAGATGTTGGTAACAATGATGTATGTGAGGCTTGCGGCTGCGCAGGTGAGATCGGTTTCATCATTAAAGAAGGCGATGAGGTTGCTGAGGTAACTGTTTACGGTAGCTCTAAAGCCCTTATTGAAACTGAGTTTGCTAAGTACGTTGAGTTAGCTAAGCAAGTGTCTAGCAATGTCGAGTTTGAAGCTTCAGAGATGACAGAAGAGAGCACGGAATTACATGCACGCTTTAAATTTGAAGTAAGTGCCGAGAAGATTATTTTCGAACTTAAGACTCGCTCTCTAGCGCGTTAATTTAAGCACTAATATTCATATCACTAAAAGACGAGTTTATTACTCGTCTTTTTTTATAATTTCAATCCACCCTAGTGCACCATTGGTCTCAAAATCATTTTCAGCCGCACATCGAATCAAAACACCTGAAACTTCAACGACAGCACCAAGACTATATGCCTTATCATCATAATAACAAACTCGTTGCTGTGAATCGCTCTGAGTGACAACGACAGCAGCCTTAGCCGGCGTGGATATTATTTTATTAGCATTCGCTGATACTGAACAAAACACAGAGGTTAAAATCACAAAACCTTTTAGAATTTGACGCTTTATTTCAATCACAGATTCACCTTTCATTGTGCTCTATACCTTTTTACCTACCAACAAATGAGTAAAACACTATGCGAGAATAGTTTTTTCATTATAGTGTTAACGTCTTTCGTAATAAGAAGCTTGTTATGCTCCGAATAATTGCACTTATTATTGGTTCTTTAACCATAACAAATGTAGCCGCAGAACCACTCGATCAGTATCAAATATTGAACCATCTCGATAATTACGGAAACTTATATTTACGAAATAAACCTTACACGTCGCTTCCTACGGGTTTAGTGGTCGATGGCAACCTCAATATAGAAAATACTGCGATAACACGCCTACCCAAAGGGTTAGAAGTAAACGGCAGCCTTAAAGGCGGGAACAGCCAACTCGCCCGAGTTCCGTCGGGAGTAAAGATTAAAGGCTATGCCGACTTGATTGGCAGCCAAATCACCAGTTGGCCGAGAGGTGTCAGAGTTGGAGGGTTTATTAACCTGACCGATACGCCGCTTCAAAGATTGCCTAACGGTTTTCGAGTGAAAGGCGACCTCAGTGTGATTCGCACTCCTTTGGCGGAGCTCCCGAATGGGATAGTCATTGATGGGGACTTATATATAGGCGGTTCTGCGATTACTGAATTTCCCGATACGATGACAGTGAAAGGAAACATCTACCTCGGTGGTAATACCATTACCACGTGGCCAACCAACTTAGATCTTGGTGGAGCGGTTGCTCGCTAAGTTCAGCCCGACTCATTGGTTATTTATTTTTGGCGTTTAGAGAAAAATACCAACACACAGATACAAAAAAGGAGCCTAAAGCTCCTTTTTCAATTCAATCTTTTGTTGGTTAGCGGCTATGCGCACTAACCAATAGCGAACTAGCCAATGTTCTTCACTGGATTCGCATAGCTATCGATTAAGTACTGACGAGCACCTTTAGGTAAGCCTGATAACTTTTCTTCAAACTCTTTCTTAACGACTTCTGTAATAGACTCATCATCTTTTTCTGCAGCCAGCAGGTTCACAGGAAAAAGTTTGTAGTTGTCATGGATCTGGCGGTCGATCTCTTCAGCAAGCGCTTCTGGCGTTTCAAAATCTTGGTCGATAACTTGACCGAAACCGACATGAACACGTCCTTTGTTACCGATGATACCTTGAATGATACTTTCGATATCTTCAAACTCACCTTTTTCGTAACTGCCGTTTACGTCTTTTTCAAAAAGCTCTATTGCTTTCGCTGTGTCACATGGATCGTTTTCGTATGAAATAGCCACCGGAACGATCTTCAATGATTTCACGTACTCAGGAAATGCGATTTTTTGCTTACGCCCCTCAACATGGAACATCTTCAGAATTGCTGGCTCTGTGAAATCATTGCCGTCTTTTGCACGACCCTCTTTCTGAGCGATCCAAATAGAGTTACCTGTTTCTAAAGAGTGCTTAATGTACGAAGACAACTGCCCTAGCGCTTTCATCATTTCACGTGGCCCTTTTAGAGAACGTTTTACGATGAAGCTTTTGTTCAGACGCATCAATTCAGTCGCACATGGCTTCTTCAGCAGATTGTCACCAATAGCAATGCGACAAGTCTGGTGGTTATTTTGATGCAGAGCGTAGTTAACAAGTGCAGGATCCATAGCGATATCACGATGGTTAGAAACAAACAAATAAGCTTGATTCGCATCCAGTGACTCTACACCAGTGTATGTCACACCATTGGTCGTCTTAGCTAGCGTGTCGCGTAAGTACTTTTTAACTTCAATCTGAATGGATTCAACGCTGGTCAGCTTGCTCCATTTCATTTTCAAGTAAACGCGTAAGATCGGGCTCATTAATGCTTTAAACCAAGACGCATGGTTTGAAAAACGATAGTGCAGGATCGCACTGATAAATTCTTCATCATTAATAAGACGGTTTAGTGCCGCTGGGATTTCATCATCGCCGTAAGGACGAATATCAACATATGGATCGGTCGGAGAGGTCATTTTTTAATTCATATAATAAATAGCTGGCTCATTCTACGCGTTGTTTTGACTTCTCGCAGCTACAGAACCCATACTTTTGACAAGGTCAGACCAGAAAGATTGAAAATCCCCTGTTATTGTTGGCATTCTTTAAGATTAGCGGTAATCTTGACGTCCCAAAACTAAGGTACTATCTATGAACTTCGCTATTGAATATACATCGGCTTACTTTTCACACTTGGTGATTACACCTCGCAAGAAAGTACTAAAACATAGCCTTGTATCGGTTCAGAGTGGTTTGGTTTTAATAAAGCTCGGTAAACAAGAGTACGCAGTTGAACCCGGTCAAAGCATTTGGGTTCCTTATGACTGCTTAACTTCACTGACCTACTTCCCGAATACACAGGTTAATCGTGTCGATTTTTCTGTTCGCTTGACGGATTCATTCCCAAGACAAGCGGGTTACATCACGCAAACTAACCTCTCTTCGGCGCTACTAGAAAAGCTAGAGCAAACCAAAGCTCGTACTTCCAATGCCAATAATACGGAACAAGCGTTTAAAGATATGCTTTCTGTATTGAAGCAAGAAGTGTTGTCGTTTAAACCACTGCTTTGTGAAAGTGCTCTGTCTCAGCGATTCAATCAGTGGAACATTGATGATTCGAATCTGCCACAAGAACACACCTTGGTGATGGTCATGCGCGAAGCGAAGAAACGCATGCAATCAGGTCAAAAACGTGCGCTTGTGATTGATGATTTGTTCTCAGGGAAAGAAGAAGAGTTCGAACAACTGTGCATGCTTGTTTTCGGTGAAGATTTATAGCTTGGTGATAGGTGATATTGAAAGCAACAAACTAGATACTAAAAAGCCGCAAAAACTCAGTTTTTGCGGCTTTTTTAATTCTTAGCATTTAAACGTAGATTAATGACTAGCTATCTAGAATGGCAATTCAACCTGCATCATAAGGTCTGCATCTCGTGAATCATGCCAGCGGTAATCAAAACGCATACGAGGTTGCCCGTCGACTTTCTCGCCAAAACCGATGCTCAGCTGAAGGCCATGATTCATCAACCACTCTTCAGTCGACATATCATACTGCTCATCTTCAAGATCTTCTGGGAACCACATACCCAAACCAACATAGTTGGATTCAAGGCTCTGAGTTAACAGTGGCGTGTCTTTGCTTTGAAGAACCCAATCAGACCAATAGTCTGGAGCTTCAGGCTCTTCATCACTTAGCCCGCTGATTTCCATCATGCGTTGGCCAAAAGACTCAATACTCGAAGAAAAGTCTAAGCAGCTGTTTTCATCATCAGAAGTCAGCATGATCGAATCTAAACTAAAGAAATCACAATCAGCTTGAGCAGGCATACTGCATGCTGCAATGATCATCGTCGCTGGTATCGCGCGCTTTAGCATAGTCATCAGACCTCTTGAATTAGTGAATTTACATTATTGTATACAGTCCACTGTCTTGCAATATCTTTGTAACTGACTTTGTACTCAGTTTTGCAACATTGCTCCCATTTTGCAAAGCATTGCGTATATCGGTGCTTCGAATTTTTATTTTTTCAGGGCAAGCCATCACAGACCATCGCTCGGTAATCTCATCTGATTTATAGAAAGAAGAAAACTTAAAGAAGTTGTCAGGCCCAATAACGAACGTGAGTTCCGCGTCACGATGTAAGTTTTGAAGCTCATTGAGCACAGCATAAGTGGTCACGCTTTCACCTGGGGTAAACAAACTCTTTTCGATCAAAGAAAGCTCAACTTGATCCAGTGAAAGATCGCTAATAAATGCGTTAACTAACTGACATCTCGTATCAAAGTCTAGCATCTCTTTTCCCCAAGCATGAGCAATGCTTGGAACGAGTAGAATTTTGTCGAAGTGAGCCAGTGAATCAATCACACTTTTATGACCTAAGCTCGGTGGATTAAACGCACTACCGAAAATGGCTATTTTTTCCATGGTTTATTGCTGCCTTCTCTTTCTAAGCTTGTGCAAAGAGGTTTTTAAATCGGATGATTTAGGTATGATAACACTAGATTTTTAATTTGCTTGCAGGAAAGGAATACGAATGGAACAGTTAATTCGTGACGAAATGCGCGTACTACCTTCTATCGACCCTCACTTTGAAGTGACTCGTCGCGTGGATTTTATCAAAACTAAACTTCAACAATCTGGATGTAAGTCTCTTATCCTAGGTATCAGCGGCGGTGTCGACTCAACGACATGTGGTCGCCTAGCGCAAATGGCCGTTAACAGCCTAAATGAAACGTCTGGCAGCAACGATTATCAATTCATCGCGGTTCGCCTACCTTATGGCGAGCAAAAAGATGAAGACGAAGCACAACTTGCTTTGTCTTTCATCGAGCCTTCTCAATCAGTTTCTGTAAACATTAAAGCGGGTGTTGACGGGCTTCACGCAGCCTCTCACGTGGCTTTAGAAGGCACAGGCTTACTACCAACAGATTCTGCAAAAATCGACTTTGTGAAAGGCAATGTGAAAGCTCGTGCTCGCATGATCGCACAATACGAAATTGCTGGTTACGTTGGCGGTCTTGTGATTGGTACTGACCACTCAGCGGAAAACATCACTGGCTTCTACACTAAGCACGGTGACGGCGCATGTGATTTGGCACCACTGTTTGGTTTGAACAAACGCCAAGTTCGTGAGCTTGCAGCAACGCTGGGCGCTCCAGAGCAACTTGTTAAGAAAGTACCCACAGCTGATCTCGAAGAGCTTGATCCACAGAAAGCCGATGAAGCAGCCTTGAACCTTTCATACGATCAGATTGATGATTTCCTTGAAGGCAAAGAAGTCCCTCAAGACGTATCCGATCGCTTAGTTGGCATCTACAAAGCAACTCAGCACAAGCGTCAACCAATCCCAACGATCTACGATTAATTTTTAAATTAGTCTCAGAATCAAAAAGGCCGGAAGCTCATTTGCGAACTTCCGGCCTTTTCTATTTAGTGTTTTTTAATGCGTTTTTCTTAATGATCTAACGAGACGTTAATCGACAACTTCGATATCAGTTTGCGGAACACTGCAACACGCCAATATCTGACCCATGTTACGTTCATGCTCTTGCAGCGCTGGTACATCAGGTTGGTGAACTTGCCCTGACTCAAGGGTCACTTTACAAGCGCCACAGAAACCCGCGCGACAACTTGAAGCAATAGATACCCCGGCCGACTCTGCTTGCTCTAGCAAGGTTGACTGATTATTACCTTCGAACAAGTAGCCATTCACACTCAACTGAAGTTGCTTCACAGCTTCCTCGGTCGATTGAGCCACACCAAACGCTTCCTGATGATAATGCTGAGGGTTGAGTCCCATTTGAATCAGCAGTTTCTTCGCATTATCCATAAAGCCGTCAGGGCCACAAACGAACGCTTGGCGCTTGTGTAGTTCTTCAATTTTAGCGACATGCGACACGCTTAGACGCCCAGATAAACCATCCCACTCTTTGGTTGGTTGGCTTAATGAATAAATCACACGAAGTCCCGCGTGCTCACTGGCGATCTTGTCAATCTCAGCTTGATAAGGGATGTCTTCTTCGCTGCTGCATTGATGATAGAAAACCACGTCATCAATTTGACCATGGTCGGCTAGGTAGCGAAGCATCGACAGCATTGGCGTAATACCGCTGCCTGCAGACAAAAGCAATAACGGGTGAGTTGGATTCGCTTCTAAGTAGAACGCACCATCTGGATTTTGAGCAACCAAAGTATCACCCACTTGGAAGTGATCATTTAACCAGTTAGAGATTTGACCATCGTCCACTCGCTTCACTGAAATCGCTAAACGACCCGCTCGTGAAGGGCTAGAAGATAACGTGTAACGACGAGAAACCTTCTCGCCATCAATCACCATCTCAATCGGAAGATGTTGCCCTGGCTGATAACTTGGCAATGAATGGTTTTCTTTGGCAGGCTCTAACCAAAAGGTCGTAAAGTCACGAGCGATCTCTTCTCGCTCAACACACGTTAAATGTAATGACTCAACCCAATTGTCTTCATAGTGCTCTTTCTCTTTGGTTTCGAGTACTTCAACCACATCACCCGCTTTAACCAAACCTTCATTTTTAGCCACAAGATTCTGACCGAAGAAAACGCCACCACGCTCGTTAGCTCTGAATGTAGAGAAGGTATTAAGAGGCTCTTTTGTTGCTCTAAATTCACCACGCTCAACATCAACCGTCGTTAGGATACAACGCTCACAAGGCTTCACCGCTTCGAACTCAACCTCACCGATACGGATACGCTTCCAACCATCTTCAGCAAAGGCTTCGGTATTCGAAACAACAAAGTTGGTGCGGAACTGATCCATCGAGTGAGCTTCAGGGCTGCGGCGATTAAGCTCATCTAGAGAGGCTTGGCTGATCACTAACATTGGGTAACCATCAGCGAAACTGACATTCTGACCGAGTTTTTCTCGAACACGATTCGATTGCTCACCAGAGAACAATAGCTCAACACGAACTCCAAGCACATCACTGAACCAATCATCGGCTTCATCATTGGTGGTGTAAGCCCTGAAGCTGTCTTTCCAAACCGTTGCTGGTGCTTCTTGCATCTTGAAATTTGCATACTTTAGACGCAAAGGCTCTTTGCCTTCATAAGTGAAGATCAAACCGTCAGGCTGCAAGCTTGAAGATACCTTGACCATTTTCGGATACTTACGCGCTGTAACCATTGACCCGTCAGCCAGTGCCAACATAAAACGTCTGTCGAAAGTAAGACCCTGTTTTTCGACCCAAGCAGAAGAGAGTGCGATCCCGCCCACTGATTTAACCGGAAACACATTAATTTGAGATAAGGAGGGCTGTTGACCTGAAAGCTCTTGCTCCAAAGCCTTTTGATCCAAAGGTGACTGCGACATAACGATTCCAATGTTTTGTTGTTTGTCCCAATGCTAACAAATGGTTATAAATAGATAAACTGGCAGGCATTAAACACTTGATACTAAGCTAGTATCTTGAGATGTTTAGCTTTCTATCTTGATACATTAAGGCAGCAATGCAGTAACACTCTCCAGACGTTCTATAATATGAACACGATTACCGCATTGAACTTTCATTGAATAAAAAGGATTTATCATGAACAAACTCGTCATTATCATCTTATGTGTACTGCTTCCACCTGTAGGTGTGTTCTTCGCTCGCGGCGCCGGGAAAGATTTGGTGATTAATATCATTCTTACTTTCTTCTTCTGGGTTCCTGGAATGATCCATGGTCTGTGGGTAGCCACTCGCTAACCCTTATTAACAAATAGATACCGAATAAAATATCCATAAAAACAAGCTCCTAACCCTGAAGAGTTAAAAATAGGATGAAATGAAAGTGCTTTTCCACTATCATCCTGTCGCCTAAACGTAAGCGATTGCTTTCACAGATTTCGCTGAGTTTAGGCTCCAACTACATAACACTTCAAATGGTGGGAGCCTTCAATGACACAACTTACGATTACTCGTCCTGACGACTGGCACGTTCATCTACGCGATGGCGAAGTATTAAAAGATACAGTCCGCGATATCAGCCGCTACAATGGTCGAGCGTTAATCATGCCAAACACCATCCCACCGGTAACCGATACCGAAATGGCTCTTGCTTACCGTGAACGCATCATGGCAGAGCAGCCAAGTGAACAGTTCCAGCCTCTAATGGCACTTTACCTAACAGACAACACAACACCTGACGAAATTCGCAAAGCGAAAGAATCTGGCGCTGTTGTAGCGGCGAAGCTATACCCTGCTGGCGCGACGACAAACTCGGATTCAGGCGTAACTTCAGCTCAAAAGATTTACCACGTGTTAGAAGCGATGCAGGAAGTGGGTATGTTGCTGCTTGTACACGGTGAAGTAACGGCTCACGATGTTGATATCTTTGACCGTGAAAAAGAGTTCCTAGACACAGTTCTAGCACCGATTGTTAACGACTTTCCTAACCTGAAGATCGTTCTAGAGCACATCACGACTGCAGATGCAGCGACTTTCGTTAAGAACGCTAACGAGAACGTAGCGGCAACCATCACAGCTCACCACTTGCTTTACAACCGTAACCACATGTTGGTTGGCGGCATTAAGCCACATTTCTACTGCCTACCTATCCTTAAGCGCAACACACACCAGCTAGCACTTATCGAAGCGGCAACAAGCGGTAGCAAGAAGTTCTTCTTGGGTACAGACTCTGCGCCACACGCTAAAGGTGCTAAAGAGTCAGCATGTGGTTGTGCAGGTTCTTACACAGCACACGCTGCGGTTGAACTGTACGCTGAAGTATTCGATTTAGAAGGCAAGATAGAGAACCTAGAAGCGTTCGCGAGCCACAATGGTCCGGATTTCTACGGCATGCCACGTAATGCAGACACCATCACTCTTGTTAAAGAAGAGTGGAATGTTGCTGAAACGATGCCTTTCGGTTCAGACATTGTTGTGCCAATCCGTGGCGGCGAGACGATTGCTTGGTCTGTAAAATAAGCGCTTGGGCTGTTAAGTAAACGCCCTCCATTTAACGAAAAGGGTCACCATATAATTATGGTGACCCTTTTTTGTTTCGATGAAAGACTGTCTTATTATAAGAAATAATTAACGATTACTTACCGCGCATTTTTCCAATCGCAGTCCAAACAGCAACGACAATCAAGCCAGCTAAAATCCCAATCACACCGTTTAATAACGTCGGTACCACCGCTGTCGCAATCGTATGTCCCCTAAAATCCATAATAATCGGTTCAATTAAATGATGAATCGCAGGAACGTTGTGCACCACAATACCGCCACCAACCAAGAACATCGCAGCTGTACCGACCACAGCAAGCATCTTCATCAGCTTTGGTGCAAAGGCGACTAACCCATTACCCAATCTGGTTTTAATGATACTCCCATTCGATGTGCGCTGGAGATAGAAACCTAAATCATCCAGCTTAACGATCCCTGCCACTAAGCCATAAACACCAATCGTCATCACAACGGCTATCAAACTCACGACAAGAATCTGAGTAAGGATACTTGTACCCGTTACGGTACCTAGCGCAATCACAATGATTTCCGCAGATAATATGAAGTCGGTACGAATCGCGCCTGAGACCTTTCTCTTCTCATATTCCTCTATGGATTCGCCATTACTCGTATCCTCTTCCTTCTCGTCATGTTGATGAGCATGAGGAAAGAGCTTCTCTAAGATTTTCTCCGCCCCTTCAAAACAAAGAAACAGACCACCAATCACGAGTAGTGGCATGATCAACCAAGGGATGAACGCGCTGATCAATAATGCCGCCGGAACCAAAATCAGCTTATTTTTAAATGAGCCTTTTGCGACCGCCCATACCACTGGGATTTCTCTTTCAGCAGAAACACCGGATACCTGCTGAGCGTTAAGAGCTAAATCGTCACCCAATACGCCTGCGGTTTTTTTAGCTGCCACCTTAGACATCAGTGCGACATCATCCAACACGGTTGCAATGTCATCTAGCAGTGTTAATAAACTTGCTCCAGCCATTTTATTGTCTCTTTTTAAAGGATTGAACCATCGATGAAATGTAACATCATCAATTCACTCATCAAAGTTATGAGTCTGTAAAAAATAAAGTCACAAGTTGTGTTTTCTATTGCTGTCTCTGTTAGACAGGAATAATCTGTCTTAATCTTTCACGAACATAAAAGAAAAAGTATAGATGAAAAGTGAATCTACCTACCCAATTGGTAAGCCAGGACAAAAGTGGCAACAAGCAGAACGTGAAGCATGGTTAGCTCAAAGAACGGTTAAGCGTGAATACCAACAAGAAGTTGTGCCAAAGATTAAAGCACTTGCAGACCGTTTTGATATCGAACAATACGGTGCACTGAGCTACGACGAAGCTCGCTTCCCACTTTTCGCAATTAAGAGCAAAAACTGGGATGAGTCAAAGCCGACCATTCTCGTTACAGGTGGCGTTCACGGTTACGAAACCAGTGGCGTGCATGGCGCTATCAAATTTGCAGCGACACAAGCAGAGAAATACGCAGCGCACTTCAACATTGTAGTAGCACCTTGTGTAAGCCCTTGGGGTTACGAAGTGATCAACCGCTGGAATCCAAATGCTGTTGATCCAAACCGCTCATTCTATGACGGTACGCCAGCAGAGGAATCAGCAAACCTGCGTGCTTTAGTGGCCTCTTTGCCAGAAGTATTGGTTCACGTTGACCTGCATGAGACGACAGATTCTGATGAAACTGAATTCCGACCAGCACTCGCTGCTCGTGATGGCATTGAGTACATCGAAGGTATGATCCCAGATGGTTTCTACACGGTTGGCGATACAGAAAACCCGCAACCAGAATTCCAAGCGGCAGTAATTGCTTCAGTAGAAAAAGTAACGCACATTGCGCCTGCGGATGACGAAGGCAAGATCATTGGTTCAGACGTCACTCAACACGGTGTGATCAACTACCCAATGAAGAAGCTTGGCTTATGTGGCGGCGTGACCGACTGTAAGTACGGAACAACCACAGAGGTTTACCCAGACAGCGACAAAGTGACTGACGAAGAGTGTAATGACGCTCAAGTTGCTGCTGTAGTCGGTGCTCTGGATTACGTTATTCAGCACGAACTGAACGCGTAAGCTATTAGCTATTAGCTATTAGCTATTAGCTATTAGCTATTAGCTAAAGCTGCTCCATAAAACTAAAAAGAGCCACAAGTGACGATTCACTTGTGGCTCTTTTTTTGTCTTTTCTACTTGTCTTTGATTTCTTCTTGGGCATAAAAAAGCTCCCTTGCACACAGTACAAGAGAGCTTTGAAATAACACTGAATAAGGAGTAATTAGCGAACTATATACTCCCCATACTCGATTACTTTATTTAGCGGTTTCGCTAACGTTTTCTTGTCCTTTATCTACTTCAGTCAGTAGACCTTTCAACAAGCTAAAACAGCCAATAAGAAGAATGATCGTAAACGGCAGTGCAGCAATGATCGTGATCGATTGCAGAGCTTGAATAGATTGAGTACCACCAATCCACAACATCACCATCGCGATAGCACCTGAGATAACCGCCCAAACCACTTTCTGTTTCACTGGCACTTCTAGTTTACCACCCGCTGTCATGCCATCGATAACGATAGAGCCTGAGTCTAGCGTTGTAACGAAGAACACAATGATCAATGCGACTGCGAGAACTGACAGAATGCTACCGAACGAGTAAGCATCTAGCATGTAGAACAAGCTTAGAGATACGTCTGTAATGCCTTGGTCGAGGCCAAGTTGTCCCACATGGTTAATTACTTGCTCGATAGCCACGCCACCGAAGATCGACATCCAAGCCGACGTTACCAATGTTGGGATAATCAGTACGCAAAGTAGGAACTCACGAACCGTACGGCCCTTAGAAATACGCGCTACGAACATACCGAAGAATGGTGCATACGCAACCCACCATGCCCAGTAGAACACAGTCCAGCCATGCAGCCATGTTGTGTCTTCACGACCCGCACTTTGGCTTAAAGCTACGATGTTTTTCACATAGCCCGTTGCTGCAGTCGCCACAGAATCAAGCACTGTCGTAAAGTTCAATACAGCGATAAGACCAAGGAATACGAACGCAATAACCATGTTCAGGTTACTTAGGAACTTAACACCACCGTCCATGCCACGCATAACAGAGATGATCGCCAAACCCATAATCAAAACGATAATAGATTGCTGAAGGTAGATGTTGTTTTCCAAGCCAAACACGTGGCTAATACCACTTGCTGCTTGCGTACCACCTAGGCCTAATGAAGTCGCAAGGCCAAACAGAGTAACCAGTACCGTTAGTACGTCGATCACATCACCTGTTTTACCCCAAACTCGTTCACCCAGTATTGGGTAAAACACAGAACGCATTGATAGCGGTAAGCCTTTGTTGTAAACAAAGTACGCTAGACAAAGCGCCGTCATGCCATAGATAGCCCATGCATGAAAACCCCAGTGGAATACGGTTGCACCTAGTGCTAGTTCACGGCCTGCTTCTGTAAAAGGTTCCGCATCTAATGGTGTGCCGAACCAGTTAGTGAAGAACGCGGTTGGCTCAGCAACACCCCAGAAAATAAGCCCGATACCCATACCGGCTGCGAATAACATCGCAATCCAAGATGACATCGAATAGTCCGCCGTCGCGTCTTCGCCACCTAGGCGAATCTTACCCAACGGTGAAAATGCTAGAACAACAGCAAACGCTAGCATGATGTTAGCTCCCCACATAAACAGGAAGTCAAACTTTGATAAAACAGCACCCTTAATAGAATCAATAGCAGCTTTAGCGTCTGCTGGAGGAAGAGCAAGAAGAGTGATGATGAAGAGAAGAGATAAGCCTACTGAGGCTATGAAGACGGTGTTGTGGACATCCATGCCCCATTTACTGACGTTATCTTGACCAACTTGATAGTCAGTAGAATCGATACTGTATTTTTTTGATTTAAAACTCATAAATTATGATGTTCACATATCCGAATCAACGAATATAAGGACGCTCTCCATATCCAATTACTACTTGATTGGCTCGCCGCACCACCTAAATAAAGGCGATAAAAATCACAATGATTGGTGATAAATGGACTTACTGGCTCAATCCCAAGGCGCGTATTATAGCACAGGTCGAAGCATTTTGACTGAGTTTTAGCTCAATAGTTACCCAAACCACCGTTGATAGTGATAGTTAACCCAATAAAAACAGAATAAAATAAACAGACAAAAATCTTAAAATACAATACGTTAAATTAAAATGATGCACCGTAAAATCTCATGCAAACTTTCTACAGATAATATTAACAACAACCTGATTTATTTATAGCTCTAATAAAAAAGCCCCGCTATAGGGGCGGGGAAATTACCAAAGGTAAAAGAGAAATCAGTATTCAAATGTCAGTGCTATGTCTTGCTACGCTTCTCGCCACAGAGACTGCACATTTCAAAGGCAGTACATTAAATCGCGAAGCAAAAGCCTAGGTTGTAATCTTCGCCATTCTTTTCAGTGAACTCTTTATCTTCACTCGATGCGCTTGGTCGGCCGCTTTCATCACCCTTCACTAAGCTAACCCAGTGGCGAATACCAGAAGAGAGGTTCGCTTCAGTTTGGCCAAACGTGGTGCATGTCTCTAATTGAATGTCTTCGATGTTCACCAACTCTAAGTTGCCAGTGCCTTTACGAGCACCTATTGTTACTTCAACATGGGTACCGCTCTCGTCACGAAATAGAATTGACGATGGTTTAGATTTATCACCCGCATAAGCGACAAAGTGCTTCGCTCTTTTCAGGCCAGTGTGCTCGCCGTTTTTGAAATAAACCTGAACATGTCGATAATCAATCTCGTAGCTCACTGCATCTTCGTGTGAACCCGCCTCTAGAGGGAATAGAGTATCAAGCAACTGTTTCGCCATTTTTTGTTTTTCGAGTTGCTTGTCTGCTTTCACCATTTCTACGGCAAAGACAGCTTCAGCAATAAATGTTGAATGGTTTCTGTGAAGTTCTGTTTTGTCTAGTGTCAGCATATTCATAATCTTTCCCTCTTACGGCTTTGAATTTCATGTAGGTCAAAAATCCTGATTGACCCTTTTCAAATGTGTTCTTTACTGTGTGGCTTCCATGTATTTCATACTACTTGTATTTTTTAAACAATTTCACAACAAAAATTTCACAGTGTGAATTTTACTAAATTGATTTTTTACACAAACCGGAATTTCCGCCCCCAGCCCTTTATCTAATTGGGCTGAGAGCTCATTAGACACACTTTTACGTGTTGTTTGATTTTGTGTAATAACCGACCCCAACCAATTTATTGTCGATCACTCGATAGTAGGTGTGCTTGGTTTCGACTTTGCTCGACAGGGGATTTAGCCATCGATAGGTGTAAACACCACGGCCATTTTCTTTGGCGAGATTTAACATCTCAGTGAGAATTGGCTTATCGTCAGGGCTTAGAATTTCGTTGTGTGAACGTCCAACAAGCTCAGGGGATACACCATGTGCAAGTAGCTTTCCGGAGCTCATGTCCATCACAAACACATACAAGTCTCCTTCAACAAAGCTACCCTCAGCGTCATTGAATTCAGTCAAGCTCTCTTGTTCTGACTCCACTATCGCTGTCATGGCTCTCGCCAATAAATTCTTTGCCTCAGCAGCACTTGAACGTTCTGGGTAATAACCCACAGCGACGATCACATCGCCCACTCGTTCAAAGAAGGTGGTTTTCGGCTCCCCCATACGATCAGTCGGATTGGTCCAGTGATACTTAACTTCACCAAAACCGTTGTGTACTGCTTTAGTGATCATTTCACGGAAAAATGGATTACCGTAAACGTCCTGAGTGTCTAAAACACTGTCGCCCACCAACACCATTGAAGATCCGCCACTGGCGAGGAATTGGCCATCAATCCCCAAAGCGAATACATACAACTCACCATCTATGTATTCAGCATCGCTCATGAAGTCTTGAACGCTTTCATCGCCTTCTTTTTGAACGTGCACTACAGCTTTCGCAAGCAGGGTTTTGGCTCTTCTTTCCGCGTCACTGACCACATGTGGCTCTGAAATATCGAGCACATTGACTGGCTCGTTTTCTTTCACTGTTTCTGAATGTTCAGCACGCAATCCAATGCCACTGATCACTGCAAACACTGCACAACCAATAAGAATAATTCTTGATATATTCATAGTGACTTCTCCTAATAGCCCACTAAGGACGGTAGCCAAAGCGTAATTTGTGGGAAGAAAGCGATAACGAATACGCCCACCACGGATGCAAGAACAAAGGGATGGATCTTCGCGGTGATCTGCTCGACCGTGGCTCCACCTATTCCCGAGGCGACAAAGATATTTTCACCGAGCGGCGGTGTAGCAAAACCTATCGATAACGTACACACCACCACAATACCCACGTGAGTTGGATCTGCACCGAGCATGTACATGATTGGCAACAGCACTGGCACGATAATCATGATCGCGGCTAGCGTTTCCATGAACATGCCGACGAAAAGCAATAGCACAATAGTCAGTGCCCACACCATGTACATATTGTCAGTGAAACCTAACAATGACTCAGCCACCACGACCGGAATTTTTTGTTCGATTAACAAGCGACCAAATACCGTTGCAGCGAATAGAATCAGCAACACACGCCCGGTAATCCATGTGGTTGTCGATAATGACTTGATGGTGCTTTTGAACGATAACTCTCGGTGAATAAACACACCCACAAACAGCGAATAGAAAATTGCCACAACCGCTGACTCTGTTGGTGTGAACATACCGCTATAGATACCTCCGAGAATCAGAAATGGAGCCAGTATCGACCATATGCCACGGCGCAAAGCGTGTCTTACTTCGCCAAATGACCAATTCTCAGACAACCCTTTATAGCCTTCTCGCTTGGCAATGAAGTAGTTAGTGACAACGAGTGTAGATGCCATGATAAAGCCAGGAACAACGCCTGCAACAAACAATTTAGGAATAGATAAAGAAGCAAATTGCCCGTGTTGAGCGATGGCTTCGGGCGGTGCCATTAATCCCATTGCTGAGATGCCGAAAATAACTAACGGGATGGATGGTGGAATGATGATCCCCAAGCCCCCTGATGCGGCCGTTACTGCCGATGCGTAACTCTTATCGTAATCTCGCTTAACCATTGCAGGCACCATTAGCATGCCTACCGCAGCTGTGGTTGCAGGGCCTGAACCTGAGATAGCACCAAAAAACAAACACGCCATCACGGTTGCAGCGCCAAGGCCACCCGTCACGGGTCCGGCTAAGCTCTCTGCAATATCTACCAGACGTTTGGAGATACCCGCCGCCTCCATTAATGCGCCAGCAAGAACAAAGGCCGGCAGCGCCATTAACGGGAAGTTACCCACCGAAGTAAACGCGATCTGTACTAAAGCGATGGGATTTTTGTCGAGTAACATATAGGCCGCCATTGAAGCGCCAGCCAGTGATACTGTGATTGGTGCACCCAGAATTAACAGGGTTAAGAAGCCACCAAATAAAATTAGAGTTAAATAGGATTCCATTATTACATCTCTCTATTACGGCTATTCTCTGTGACGACTACTGTGATGACTTTTGTGCCGTCATTTTGCGCAGTTCTTTGACTTCAGGATCTTCGTTCTTAGCGCCCTTAAATAAGCGCTCATAGTTGTTCCAGATAATGCGCAGCATCATTAGAGAAAATGCGATCGGCAAAATCATATAGAAGTATTTCATTGGGATGCCTGTCGTCTGGGACTTCCAGAACAAATTCATTTTGTTGAACACGAAATCGTAGCTGAGATAAACAAAGTAGCCGTTAAACAGCAGCCATAAGAAGTCAGCGATGGTTTCACAGACGGTCTGAACAATCGGGGGGAAGAACTTGAAGTGAAAACTGACTCGGTTATGCGCCGACATCTTGGCCGCAACAACAGCCCCTAGATAGGCAAACCAAACAAACATGTAAGTAGCGACTTCATCACCCCAAGGTATGGAGTAATCGAAAAGCTGACGAGTAAGGATTTGTGTGAACAGCAATAGGACAAAGCTTGCTAACAACAAACAACATGTATATTCCTCAATGTTGTTAAGGTGCTTTTTTATTGTTTTAGCGACTGACATATAACCTCCAATGTTGATTTCCACATGACAACCAGTCGCTCGCGGTACTAAAAAGATCAGGTACTGGACAGATCAACGAGTAAAGCCATGTAAATGCCCTATCTAACCGTTCTATCGCTAGGTGATTAAGTCGCGAAGAACAGCAGATAGGGCGAATCTAATCGTTACTTTCTACCTAGTAACTCAAGAACGTCATCTAGCTTGTCTTTGCCCCCAATGCTTGAATAGAACTTAGGCCAAACTGACTTAGTGACCTTACTGATCCACTCTTGCTCGTTGTCTGCTGGGTCAGTGAAGACCATGCCTTTTGCTTGCAGTTCTTCACGGATCTTGTTTTCAGTATTTTCTAAGTATGCAAAGCTGTGCTCTGTCGCTTCCTGACCCGCTTCAAGAATGATCTTTTGCATTTCAGGCGTCTGTTGTTGGAAGACAGTTTCACTGACGATTAGCGGCTCAAGAGAGAAGATGTAGCGAAGGTTTGTGACGTACTTTTGTACTTCATTGAACTTCATCGCATGCACAGTGATGTATGGGTTGTCTTGACCATCAACAACACCTTGCTGCAGGCCAGTAAATGTCTCTGACCACGCCATTGGTGTTGGGTTTACGCCCCATGCTTGGTAAGAAGCAATCATGATTTCGTTACGAGGAACACGAATCACTAGTCCTTTTAGATCCGCTGGTGAAGCCACTGATTTTTTAGAGTTTGTCAGAACCCTAAAACCAGAATAAGCCCAACCAACGATACGAACGCCTGCATCACGAATAGTGTTATCGACAAGGTCTTGACCCACTTGGCCTTGAGTTAATAGCACCGCTTCTTCTGCACTTTGAATGACATAAGGCATGGTCAATAGACCAACCGTTGGAGAGAAAGGCGTCACGTTGTTGATCGCCAATACTGAGAAGTCGAGAAGGCCGATTGCCGCGTCGTTGACGGTGTCTTGCTCGTTGCCCAATTGACCATTCGGGAACAGGTCGATTTTGACTTTACCGTCTGTTTTTTTCTCCATCAATTCAGAAAATGATGTCGCTAATTCCCACTGAGTACCACCAGCAGCATCGCCGATAGCCATTTTAAAATTTGCTGCTGCCGCGGTATGAGATAGCATCGCTGTTGCTACAATTGTGACGCCAGCAATAATTTTATTTTTAATCAATTTCATAGTCTTAACCTTTCATATCATACAGGCTTCCTGCCTGTACTTTGCTCACAAGGTGACCTGGTACAACTTTCCTGGTCGTAGTTCTATTTCCCTATTTTGGAAACAATGTTCGAGTAGCTAAAGCACTTCATCCTTTAACGAATACCACTGATAAAGGAACTGTTGCCCTACTCTTCGAAATGGTGCAAACATCTCAGATTCCACCACTTCCCTCACGTTGGGGAACGGAAGTTTTGATTCAAATATTGGCAAGTCAAGCTTATGACCTTCACCTGCGATCCACTGAGCGAGGCGCTTGCCTGCTTGAGCGGAGTACATCACACCATTGCCGCCATACCCTAGTGCGTAGAATATGGATTGCTTTGGATTCGGCTGATAGATTCTTGGCATCATGTCGTGGCTAACATCCACCCACCCCCACCATGAATAATCGATTTTGATCTGATCGAGAGAAGGGAATTTTCGGGTTAAATCCGCTCTCAACATGTCTTCGTATTTCTTTTCAGGTGCATTCTTGCCACTGATGGCACTGCGTGTACCGATCTGCACTCGGTTATCGGGTAACAAACGGTAGTAATGACGCAGGATTCTGGTATCAGTAATCACCTGATTGGTTTTGAAGTTACACGCGGCAATTTCGTCTTGAGTTAACGGACGTGTCACCATCGAGTTAGAAAGTACAGGTAATAGGCGATTCTTAAGCTCTGAATGCAAACCTTGGCTGGTATACCCACCGGTACAAACACCGACAGAACGAGCCTTAACCACACCACCTGGTGTTTTTAGATAGTGCACACCGTTACGTGTTTCCCAACCCATCACAGGGCTTGCTGGGTGAACTTTTACGCCGAGTGCTCTCGCCTTTCTTAGATAACCAAACGCCAGTTTCCCTGCATGGATGCCAATACCTTCTGGCTCATGCATTGCGCCTGCTGCTTCTTGGTCGCCAACGTAATCACGCTTTACGGTTTCCGCATCTAAGATCTGCGCATCGTAATCGAATGTGTCACGTAGCAACTTGGCTTCTTTCTCGAGTGTTACCATCACTTTTGGACGGTGAGCAACGTATAAGTGGCCACCCGGCTGCGGGTCACAATCAATGTCTTTGATTAGAGACTTAAACGTGTTCATGCCATCGATGCATTCGCGGTGCATTTTTAGCGCGGTTTCGAGTCCCCAGCGTTCAATCCACTGAGAACGCTTCAAACGTCCTGACGCACACTGAGCTTGACCACCATTTCGGGTACTGCAGCCCCAACTCATGCGGTTAGCTTCAATCACAGTCGCTTTAATGCCGTACATTTCAGCAAGGTGTATCGCGGTACTTAGGCCTGTGTAGCCTGAACCGATTATCGCCACATCGACATCCATATCCGATGTAATTGGGCCGTCATCTTCAGGTGGTGCACCTGCGGTATCTACCCAATAAGTCGGGGCGTATTCCTTGCCGTGACCTGGGCTTTTATCTTTAAGTGGATCGTATTTTGGATCGTATCTTTCTTTTGCTTGGGTACTTTCTTGTGCTTGGGTGCTTGTCACCTTTGGCGGCACATCGGCTGCCGGTTGTTCCATTACTAAACTCATAATTCGACTCTCCTAGTCATAACACGTGAACGGGTTGTGGTTTCGTGTCTAGCTCTTGGGAGTGTTGTTAGGAGTCAAAAGAGGTCGTGTTTTACGGAATGCATTTTTTACGCTGATTTTTCCATCTTTCAGGGTAAACACATCAACCATACGAGCTTCGATGACGGTGCCATCAGGGTTAGTCGCAGAGAACGTTGATTCGCTTACCGCGCGGTCGCCACACACAAAGTGGACAGGGTCGCTCCAGGCTGCATCTGGAAAGTTCTGCCAAACCAATTCAAAGCTATTGCGAACGGCTTGGTACCCTTCGATAGTGTTTCCAAGTTCGCCTTCTCCTGCCACGGTGTGAAAGACACAGTCTTCGGTCATAAACGACATTAGCGCTTCAATATCATGGTTATTCCATGCATCACTAAAAGACTGTAAAAAGGCGGTGTCGACTTGGTTTTCCAGCACGAATGTCGTTGCATTGGTTTGCATATTCATATTCCATAATCCTTTATGTTTTCGTTATTGGTTTAAATTTCAGTAGCTTTGCGCCACTTTTTTATTAGAGTGTTTAAACTAGATCTGTGAAAATTTAACAACTTGATAACAAGATTCGCCACTCTAACTTCGAGTTACTTTATAAACAATCTTTAAGCTCACAGATTTCATCTTTTTATAAATTAATTGGTGTTCTAATTTTATTTATCTCGTAATCACTAAATTTATATGAGCTCTAAATAAAATCAGTAGAAATATTAGACTTTAGTCGAAATCAAAATCTTGATGGTACTTTCGGCCATACTGCTCAAGCTGGCGATCATGAGTATTAACTTGTAATTCGATATTACCCTCACCTTTATTCATTGCTTGATTGCTATCTACATGGGCTTCATTTTTTAAATCAGCCAGTGTCTCTTCAATATATTCTGTCGGTTCATTTAAAACATTCATGGAGATTAATTCCTTTATCAGGTTTATTTTCTCTGATGGAAGAATATGAACGGACACTAGACCGTTTGAATATTCTTTCTCATCGTACAAAGGCTGAATGGCATCATTGCCACCTTCCTTAAATGGGTGAATGGAATACCACTTATCTTTTCGTTGCTCTTGCTGATCACAATCAGCCACATTGAATATCTGAGTCCTATTGAAGTCACATGGTGAGTTAAAAACACTAACCTTATGATAATCAATGGCTTTAATAATATTGATACAGTCTTTACTTTGGCTATGACATACAGACCACAGCGCATTAATCAGGTTATCTGTCCACTCAAGTAAACGGGTTGGAAACCCCTGTTTCTTGGCTAAACACATCAATAACCAATCGTTTATCTCGTGTGCACTCAACGAATGCCCGCCATAAACTCTCACGGTCGAGAGAAGTTCTTGTTCGACACGGCGAATATTCTTTCGATTTGAGCGACCTAAGCTTGGCATCAAGTTATTATTTTCATAATCACACACGTTATAAATCAAACCACGATGCCCACTACAGTCAGCAATGAGTGAATCGATTATTTCATACAGCTCTTCGAGTGAGCTTATATAACGTTTATTTTTCACAACATTCATACAATAAGTAACTTAATTTATATTCGGTAAAGTTAAAGCATTAATAATCACGTTAATCAATGGTTCAATTAGTTTCGTTGTAATTATTTAAAAATGATAATAGGTATATATCTTCGTCAAAAGAACTATTTGTGGATCCATTAGTTAAGGACCGATTAATAATAACGAGTGACAAAGTGTATATATCTAAAACCACTTATATACTTATGAGTCATTTAATTAGTGTTCTAATGTTTAACGAGAGATTACTGAACTAAGCGTTTACGTTCTTCACCTAAGCACTTGCCAATTACCCGTTAATATTGTCCGACCATGCGCTCGATAACATTCTCGATGATGCGCTGGCCGGACAAACTACCTATGACTTATACGTAATCTTTGTATTTATCTAGGAAACGAACCGGTGTTGATAGTGCATCTCGGCGGAACGGGTCGCCCAATTCCTGAGTACACATGATTTCAATGATGGTTGTTTTGCCTTCGTTCATCTGCATGTCGATGGCTTTTTGCAAGGTTGGACCTACATCTTCTAGCTTATCCACCGTGATACCTTCAGCGCCCATTGCTCGTGCGATCTCTGCAAAGCTTTGGTTTTCAAGTTCACCCGCAACAAAGCGTCGGTTGTAGAAGTCGACTTGGTTCTTCTTCTCTGCACCCCATTGACGGTTGTGGAATACCACGGCTGTCACTGGAATGTTATGGCGAACACATGTCATGGTTTCCATCAAGCTCATGCCCCACGCACCATCGCCAGCATAAGAAATAGCGGGGCGATGAGGTGCCGCTGCTTTCGCACCAATGATGGTCGGGAACGCATAACCACAGTTACCGAAACTCATTGCAGCAAAGAAGCTACGTGGTTTTTCAAAGCGTAAGTAGCTGTTTGCCACTGAGTTGATATTACCGATATCCGTCGAGACCATTACGTCTTCAGGCATCGCTTTTTCTAGCTCACGCAGTACTTGACGTGGGTGTAGATATTCACCACCAGAGAACGGAGTCTCGTGTGAGTTTTCCTCAATCATATCTAAGCTGAAAGAATCGCGTTCGTGTGTCCATTCATCAAGCTCTTTTTCCCACAATGCTTTTTCTGTTGCCACTGTATCTTGACGAGCGCCTATGTTGTCATCACACAACAGTGCGCGGCCTTCCAATCTTTCAGATAGAGCAACCGCAGCGGCTTTCGCATCACCACAGATACCAACCGAAATCTTCTTAACCAGACCAAGCATCTTGTTGTCGGCATCAATCTGAATGATTTTCGCGTTCTTCGGCCAGTAGTCCATGCCATGTTGAGGCAAAGTACCAAATGGACCAAGACGTGTACCCAAAGCGATAACCACATCCGCTTGAGCCATCAATTTCATTGCTGCTTTCGAACCTTGGTAGCCTAAAGGACCACACCATAATGGGTGACTCGCAGGGAAAGAGTCATTGTGTAGGTAGCTATTCACTACCGGTGCACCTAGTCTTTCTGCTAATGCTGCACATTCTTGAACTGCATCTGCCATTACCACACCGCCACCAGAAATGATGACTGGGAATTTCGCTTCAGCAATCAGGTCTGCTGCTTCGTTCAGAGACTTCTCGCCACCTGGACCACGGTCTAAACGCGCGGGTTTAGGGATCTCGGTTTGAGTTTCACCGTAGAAGTAGTCACGTGGAATATTCAGTTGAGTTGGACCCATTTCGCTCATCGCGCGGTCAAAGCATCGACCCGTGTATTCCGCCATACGGTCTGGGTGCGTTACGTGTCCTTGATACTTAGTAAACTCTTGGAACATTGGAAGCTGATTACACTCTTGGAAACCACCTAAGCCCATTGTTTTTGTACCTGTCTCTGGCGTTACAATTACGACAGGGCTATGTGCCCAGAACGCCGCTGCAATCGCAGTCACACAGTTACTAATACCTGGGCCATTCTGCCCGATAACGACGCCGTGGCGACCCGATACACGAGAGTAGCCATCTGCCATGTGCGCAGCACCTTGCTCGTGTACCACTGGGACCAATCGAATGCCAGCAGGAGCAAAGATATCCATTGCGTCCATAAATGCTGACCCCATGATGCCGAACATGTCGGTAACATCATTAGCAACCATAGTTTCAACGAACGCTTCTGATGGTGTCATTGTTACTGTGCCGGAAACAACCGTACGTTTTTCTTGCTCACTCATTCTTCCATTCTCCTTGAGTTAACCAAAATTTCATTTTTCGGAATGAATTGTCTCTTTTTCGAATTCAATTTCACCTTAGTAGTAGAATTTTTGCGCGTCAACTTTTTATATTAAATTGGAACAATTCATTCTAATTAATAAAACTGGATCACATTATTGGTAGTTTTTCGTACAAAAAGTGCCATTAACTTAAGCGGAGCTGTTAATAATCGATGACATATCGCGATAGCAGCGACAAGTGATGGGCTATATAGAGGGAAATATGATGAAAGAGGCGGAATTGATACCAACGCAACCAGTAAGTGTGAGAGAACGCTTTGGGATCGACAGCAATCTAACCGTGATGGCATTTGAACATGCGGGCGAATATGTGCCGAAAGTCGATCCTAATTACTGTTTTGACCCTGAAGTGACGCTAGCGATATTGGCCGGGTTCACCTCCAATCGTCGCACACTGATTCAAGGCACACATGGGACGGGCAAGTCGTCTCACATTGAGCAAATCGCCGCGAGATTGAACTGGCCATGCTTGAGGATCAACCTAGACGGACACTTAAGTCGCTTGGATTTCATAGGTAAAGACAGCATCGTCATTAAAGATGGAATGCAAGTAACAGAGTTTAAAGAAGGCATTCTTCCTCAGAGCATTCAACAACCCATCGCACTGGTGTTAGATGAGTACGACGCTGGTCGTCCTGACGTGATGTTTGTGATTCAACAACTATTAGAGCAGGACGGGAAATACACCTCTTTAGAACAAAACCGAGTGATCACGCCTCACCCTTCTTTTCGCTTGTTTGCTACCTGCAACACGCTTGGCTTAGGTAACTTCTCCGGTTTGTATTCGGGCACTCAAGTGCTTAACCACAGTCAATTAGATAGATGGAACATCATCGCTACGCTCAACTATTTAGACCCACAACATGAAACCAAGATCGTGTTATCCAAGCTTCCAGAGCTGAATAATGAAAGTGGCCGACAACTGGTTGAGAAAATGATCGCCACCGCAGGATTAACGCGTAACGGGTTTCGAGCTGGCGACCTTTCAACGGTGATGTCTCCGCGAACGGTGCTCACTTGGGCCGAAAATATCCAAATATTCGACGATGTAGCGACGGCATTTAGACTGTCATTCTTGAATCGCTGTGAAGACGAAGAAAAAGAACTGGTTAGCGAATATTATTTCCGTTGTTTTGGTGAAGATTTAGAAACGCCCACTCAAAACTATTCGCACTCGGAGTCGTAAACCATGGCCAATGTTTCTTCCCAGCAGAAAAAGATCCTCGATCTTGGCGTGTCTGTCGCCAGAGCGATCAGCGGTGAGTTGAGTCTGAATTATCGGGGAGAACGTCTCTATAAAGGCAATAGCCCCTGTTATTATCAGTCTGCACATACTAACGATCTCACCTTTGTTTCTCGCCATGAATTGAAAAACAGCAAGCTTTCGATGCAAGGCAAGATCGATTCATCAGCATTACGACTCTTGCTTTCAGATGCTGATCTTCACTATTCATTACGACCGAAAAACGAAGTCGAACGTCTGTTATATGATTTCTGCGAACAGGTACGAATTGAATCGCAAATTCCATCTTATTTAAGAGGTGTAACCACCAGTATTCTGTTCAATTTTGCGTATTGGAGCGACCAATATCATCAGAATGGCTTCACCGAATCACGAATCGGCATGTTGCTGTTTACTCTGATGCAAGTCATCCACACCCGCTTAACTGGCGTTCCGGTGTCTGAACCCATTGCTGAAACCATCGAATCGACTCGCGCCGGCATCGTGCCTACTTTCGGGTACAGCCTGAAGCGCTTAAAGCAACATAGAACCGACCAAGAGTCATTTGCACACAGCGCCAATGATCTTGCAGCCCTTGCACAAGAGTTAATCATCCAAGAACAAGAAAGTGATAACTCGCCCACGCCAACGGTCGAAGAAGACATTAAGATCCTTGCGCAGCTTGCGTTGATTGTGGATGGTGACATTCAAGATGAAGACGTCTATACCGACATCACGGGCAGTAGTAAGGTATTCGAGCTGTCGGGCGCCAATTATCAGGTCTTTAATTCAGAATTGGATCAAGTCATCGCGGCAGACAAACTCGTCAGGCGCGCCCTATTACTCGAACTGAGACAAAAGCTCACCGATGACATCATGGCGAGACAAGTAAACACTCGCCGTTTAGCCGCGATGCTCACTCGCTTTGTTGCCACGCCACAGAAGAATCGACGTCAGGACCATTTAGAAGAAGGCATTGTTAACGCCACGACCATCACCAAGCTCATCACATCGCCATTAGATCGCACTGTCTTTTATCAACCTGACATCGGCGCATCTCATCAATGTGCCATCACGTTTTTGATGGACTGCTCAGGTTCAATGCAGAAACACAGTCACAAGCTAAGCCTACTGATGGATACAATTCTCAAATCCGTTGGACTGACCAGCATTCCATTTGAGATTATTGGCTTCACTACCAATAACTGGAACGGTGGCAAAGTCTATCGGCAATGGCTTAAGCAAGGCCAACCGAAACACCCAGGCCGCTTAAACGAAGTTCGACATATTGTGTTTAAAGATTTTGATACACATTGGAGACGCTCTCGCCTTGGCATTGCCAGCCTTCGGAAAGCAGACATCTTTAAAGAAGGAATTGATGGCGAAGCGGTGCAGTTCGCTAGTCAGCGGTTGCAACAGCACAATGCGCAAAGAAAGGTTTTAATCGTGTTCTCAGACGGCTGTCCGATGGATACTGCCACCAGCACCGCCAACGATCAGTTCTATTTGGATAACCACCTCAAACAAGTGATTGAGCGTGAATCAAACAAAAACCATATCGAGATTCATGGTGTGGGAATGGGCGTCGATTTAAGCCCGTACTACCGCAGTAACATCACCTTAGATGTGCAGGAGAGTTGCTTATTTGGATTATCTAAGAGCGTATTTGAGATGCTAAAGCGTTAAGGTTTTTGTTTATATAAGCAGTTACGTTTCGGGGAGCTGTGAAGTATCGGCTAGCAAACCGCTAGCCTTTTATCGGAATGTGCTTAATAGGTAGCAAGCAGCTAAGAGGTAACTAGGAAGTAGCGAGCAACTAAAAGACAGCAAGCAACTAAGAAATAGCAAGCAACTAAGAAATAGCAAGCAACGACCATGCAGAGACAGCCATTAAATACCCACCAATCAACATCAACACAATAAACACCAACTTTCTGAGTTGATCATTGGACAACGGCGGTGGGAAGCGCCGAGCAAACATAGTGACAAGCGCCACCAAGGGAACAGCGATCGCTGATAACCACAGTATGCTCGGTTCCATGTCGCCTGCAGCGTAGACATTGACAGTACGGGACATTGACGTACAAGCGAACACCATCAGCAGTGTGCTTCGCACCAGATCGAGAGTAAAAGGCTGCCGATAGAGGTGATAAACAATCGGTGGACCTGCCATCCCAAACAACCCACCCGCTAACCCAGAGCTAAAGCCTGAGACAAGGAAAGATACAGTTGCCGAACGATCCTTTCTGGTTTTAGGTTTGAACATAAAACTCATACCTGCGAATAGCACCATCGCACCCAATAGTCCTCGGAGAATATGCGTTGCCGAATCGCTCAACTCATCCAGCAAGAAAACTCCCACCGATACGCCGGGAATAATACCGATCACTAACACCACCAGAATCTTGAGTTCACCAAGCAGTGGCTTACCCATCAACGCGACCAAGCAATTGAACAAAGTCACAATACTGACTACAGCGGCTATAACGGGTAAGGAAACCAAATTAAGGCTGACCGTTAAACCAATCACGATGATACCGAGGCCAAAACCCGTGACAGTTTGGAAGTAGGTACCCACCGCAATAGTGGCAAGAATGGCGAGTAAAACAGGTAACTCCATTAGCAATCCTAATTAGGTTGTTTGGGGTTGATTTGAATGTGAATATCAGCTTCAGGCACTAGATTTTAGTATCTAAAATCAAAGGTCGATTCTTCTCTTCTTTCAGAATCAGCCGCCGCGTCAGTCGTTGAATTTGGTATTTTCCCTTGCTGCGCTTGTACGGCAGTCACCGCAATTACGTTAAAGATATCTTCCGCGCTACACCCTCTGGATAAGTCATTGGCAGGCTGATTCAATCCTTGCAGTAACGGGCCAATCGCGACCGCGCCACCTAATCTTTCTGCGAGCTTATAGCCTATGTTCCCCGCTTCTAAATTAGGGAAGATCAATACGTTAGACTGGCCTTTCACTTCTGAATCGGGCAGCTTTTTCGCGGCTATTTCGGTGACAATCGCGGCATCGAGTTGAACGTCCTGATCGACAGCTATTCCGGGACAACGTTGTTTCACTAACTGAGCGGCATTACGAACCTTATCGACCGATTCGTGTTTCGCACTGCCGTTGGTAGAGAACGACAGCATTGCCACTTTCGGTTCTTCCATCAACAGCGTTTGAGCGCTGTTTGATGCCGCTACTGCAATGGACGCAAGCTCGGTTTCATTGGGGTTAATCACCAAACCACAATCACTGAAAATCATGCCGCCTTTAAGGTTATGGAAAGGCTCACACAACATCATCAGAAAGAAGCTAGACACCAATTCACTGTCTGGTGCTGGCCCAATGATCTGCAGCGCCGCCCGTACTACATCAGACGTGGTGTAAACCGCGCCATTGACTGTGCCGTCTACTAACCCTTCCCTCACCATCAAATTGGCAAAAATCAGTGGGTCTTTGACCTTCTCCAATGCATCTTCATAAGTCATGCCTTTGGCTTTTCTTAGCTCATAGAGCCGTTCAGCCAACACAGCTTTGAGTGCTGATGTTTGTGGTGAAACAATGTGGATGCCGGCGAGATTAATGTGGTTCAACTGCGCCGCTTCGATAATCGCCTTTTCATCGCCGACTAACGTGATGTAAGCAAGCTGTTTATCTATCGCTGATCGTGCCGCTTTGAGTACACGAGGGTCTTCTGCTTCACTCAAAACCACTCGCTTACGATCTAAGTGAGCCTTATCAATAATCCGTTCAATCGCCTTCATCTTAAATTCCATTTATTGAGATTAATTGTTCCATAATTTATATTTATATTATTGAAATAATAAAAAAGGTCAAATTTTATTCAGATAATTGAAGATTTTTAATTTGGTATGTACACTCTTATACATAGACATATCGCAAGGATGAATCACTGTATGCAAACAGAAACACCACAAGTTCAAGGAGATACGCCCACTCTCCGACTTTTTGCACTATTAGAGGTGATAGCGCAAAAAGATGAGTTTATTTCTCTTCAAGGGCTCGTCGAAGAAACCGGACTACCGAAACCAACTCTGCACCGCATGCTGCAACAATTAGAAGCTGCGGGTATTATTCAAAGAGATGGTGACGAAAAGCATTACAGCTCTGGCATTCGACTCAGAAAGCTTGCTGAAAACCTGCTGTTCAATAGCACCATGCACAGCGCACGACGCACTATTCTTGAAAACCTTCGAGCAGAAGTCGGCGAGAGCTGCAACCTAACGGCACTGTCGAGCGGTGAGATCATCTACCTTGACCGTGCAGAGACCGAAGCCCCGCTTCGCTTCCATCTACAACCCGGCTCTCGCGTGCCCGTACATTGCTCAGCCACAGGCAAACTATTTTTGGCTCACATGTCGAAATCACAACGCAGAAGACTGATCGAAAGTGTGCCTCTCACTCAATACACAGTAAAAACCATCACCGACTACTCGACGCTGGAGAAAGACATCGAAGAAGCGAAGATCCAAGGTTTTGCTATTGATGATGAAGAGTTCTTACCCGGGTTAGTTTGTATCGCCGTATTGATACCGTCTTCTACTGGTCAATCCAATCTTGGCTTAGCAATACAAGCACCAGTGATTCGAGTAAAACCAGACGAAGCGATCAAGTTTCTGCCAGCTCTTCAAAAAGCAGCCAAAGCTCTCGCTAAGATCGAGTCTGATAACTGGGGCTAGTGAGCAGATCTATCTCAGAGAATGACCCAAATTAGCGAATCAACATCAATGCCCTTCGACCAATCAACATTTGGTCGAAGTCATTTAATCACTCGCCAACCCGCACATAAGCAACACGTCTAAAGTAATCACAACAAAGGAATCACGATGCTAAACATTAAGAACCAGCACTTACTCTCTTTTATGGTGACAGAAGCGAACAACGCAGTTGCAGTCACAAACCCAGCAACGGGTGATCTTATTGGCCATGCGCCAATCTCATCCGAGGCGGAGTTAGAGAGCGCTATCGAACGTGCTCATGTTGCGCAGAAAGAGTGGGCAAAAATTCCCGCTAAATCCCGCGCTGCATTGCTAAGTGGTTGGCATCAACTGATCCTTGAAAACAAAGAAGATCTTGCTCGCCTAATGACCATTGAACAAGGTAAGCCGTTAGCAGAAGCAACGGGCGAAGTGGTGTATGGCGCGAGCTTTATTGAATGGTTTGCCGAAGAAGCCAAGCGTACTTATGGTGATTCAATTCCTAGCACCGTCGCTGGCAAACGCTTGGTGACCATCAAGCAACCTATCGGAGTCGCATGTGCCATTACGCCATGGAACTTTCCAATTGCGATGATCACTCGTAAGGCCGCTCCTGCCCTTGCTGCTGGCTGTAGTTTTATTGTGAAGCCCTCAGATGAAACGCCGCTTTCTGCATTTGCTGTGGTTGAATTGGCTTACCAAGCGGGCATTCCGAAAGATCTACTCCAAGTCGTACTTGGCGACAGCCCCGAACAGATTGGTGAGCTTTTCACATCACACCCACTGATCAAAAAGATCTCTTTTACTGGATCGACTCGAGTCGGCAGTATCTTGATGGCTCAAGCTGCGAAAGGCATTAAGCGCACTTCAATGGAACTGGGCGGCAACGCACCGTTTATCGTGTTTGACGATGCGGATATCGACGCGGCCGTTCAAGGCGCAATGGCTTCAAAATTCCGTAATGCAGGCCAAACCTGTGTTTGTGCGAACCGTTTCTACGTTCATAGCAAGGTACATGACGAGTTTGTGGCGAAATTCGACCAAGCCGTTCAGCAGCTTAAAATAGGTAACGGATTAGATGAAGGCGTCACTATTGGCCCCGTGATCAGTGAAAGGGCGAAACAAAGCATTCAAGGTTTGATTGACCGAGCGATGGAACAAGGTGCACAACCCGCATCGCCAACTCAAGCGCTTGACGGCTTGTTCATTCAACCTGTGGTTCTTAAAGACGTGAAACACAGCATGGAC
The DNA here is from genome assembly GCF_057785995.1 of Vibrio sp. QJM3NY_15. Classification (NCBI taxonomy): domain Bacteria; kingdom Pseudomonadati; phylum Pseudomonadota; class Gammaproteobacteria; order Vibrionales; family Vibrionaceae; genus Vibrio; species Vibrio sp. QJM3NY_15. The sequence goes on along the minus strand of NZ_CM173518.1, from coordinate 1,140,493 downwards.
ATCGTTCAACAAGAGATCTTCGGCCCAGTCGCGCCTGTGATGAAATTCGAAACCGATGAAGAACTAATCGAAATGGCCAACGATACCATTTATGGTTTGGCGTCTTACTTCTACAGCCAGAACATTCACCGCGTATGGCAGGTAGCAGAAGCGCTTGAATACGGCATGGTTGGCATTAATGACGGTATGATCTCAACCGAAGTCGCGCCTTTCGGCGGGGTTAAGCAATCAGGGATTGGCCGAGAAGGTGCTAAAGAAGGCATTGATGAGTACATGGATATCAAGTATCTGTGCTTTGGTAGTAACTAGGTCTCGGAAGTAGTTAGGTTTGGTCGTAAGTTAAGCCTAGCTCTTCAACATCAATAAGCCTAAACATCGAATAGCCCAACTAACACCTCTCTTCTGAGCTTCGCCCTCACCCCCAAAAAAAGCAAAAAAAAGCCGCGCTAAATTAGCGCGGCACCTTGGGCTCGGTTCAAATAGGGGTATTTCTTTTTTTATTATTTATTGTGCAGTTCCTTTCAGCTTTAGTCGCATAGCATGCAACACAGGCTCGGTGTAACCACTTGGCTGAGCACAGCCTTCAAATACCAACTGACACGCTGCGGAAAACGCAATGCTGTTTTCGAAATCAGGTGCCATGTTTTGGTAGCTTGGATCCCCAGCATTTTGTCCATCAACCACTGCCGCCATACGTTTCATGGTTTTCATTACTTGTGCTTCATCACAAATGCCGTGGCGTAACCAGTTAGCGATGTGTTGGCTTGAAATACGCAATGTCGCTCGGTCTTCCATTAACCCTACATCGTTAATATCTGGCACTTTCGAACAACCGACTCCTTGGTCAATCCAACGCACTACGTAGCCAAGAATACCTTGTGTATTGTTATCCAGTTCATTTTGGATATCTTTAGCAGTCAGCTTTTGATTACCTAGTAACGGGATAGTAAGAATATCGTCAACGTTCGCTCTCACACGCTCACGAAGCTCTTTCTGACGGCTTGGTACACTCACCTTGTGATAGTGCAAAGCATGCAGAGTCGCGGCAGTTGGAGAAGGAACCCAAGCGGTATTGGCACCTGCTTGTGGGTGTCCGATTTTCGCATCCATCATCTTGGCCATGTTGTCTGGCTCTGGCCACATGCCTTTACCGATCTGGGCTTTACCTTGCAGGCCACAAGCTAAGCCAAGATCAACGTTCTGGTCTTCGTAAGCGCCAATCCAAGTCATGGTTTTCAGCTGTGTTTTAGGCGCAAATGGTCCCGCTTCCATGCTAGTGTGTATTTCATCACCCGTTCGGTCTAAGAAGCCTGTGTTGATGAACACAACACGATCTTTAGCCGCACGGATACATTCTTTAAGATTGACTGAAGTACGACGCTCTTCGTCCATGATGCCGACTTTGATCGTGAATCGATCTAGCCCTAATGCATCTTCAATACGGCCAAACAGTTCATTGGTAAACGCCACTTCTTCAGGACCATGCATCTTAGGTTTAACAATATTGATGCTGTTCGCGGTCGAGTTTTGGTACGCGCTGTTGCCTTTTAAATCATGCATCGCGATTAGTGAAGTGATCATGCCATCCATAATACCTTCAGGTACTTCATTACCGTCAGCATCAATAATGGCAGGGTTGGTCATTAGATGGCCCACGTTGCGGATAAACAACATGCTGCGGCCTTTCAGCGAGATCTCGCCTCCCGTCACGCTGGTGTATTGACGATCTGGGTTGAGGTTACGAACGATGGTTTTGCCGTTTTTCTCTAGCGACTCTTGTAAGTCACCCTTCATCAAGCCTAACCAGTTACGGTAAGCCAGTGCTTTGTCTTCACCATCAACCGCTGCTACCGAATCTTCACAATCCATAATGGTGGTGAGAGCCGATTCCACCAGCACATCCTTAATGCCAGCAACATCAACGCTGCCAATCGGTGCGCTCGGGTCAATTTGAATTTCAATATGTAGGTTGTTGTGCTTAAGCAGAATGCTTGAAGGCGCACTCGCATCACCTTGGTAACCAATGAACTGGTTGCGATCGATTAGAGTGACTTCTTCACCGTTATCTAAGGTCGCTGTTAGTGTATTGCCAATGCTGACGTTGCTGATGCTGTATTTGGTCACATCTTTATGGGAAACACCGTTTAACGGTGCAGCGTCATCAAGGAAACCTCGAGCGTAGCTCACTACTTTAGCACCACGAACCGGGTTAAAGCTTCCGCCTTTTTCTGCACCGTCACTTTCGCTGATGACATCGGTTCCGTAGAGCGCATCGTATAAACTGCCCCAACGCGCATTAGCCGCGTTAAGTGCAAAACGTGCATTCATAATAGGCACAACGAGCTGCGGGCCCGCTTGTGTTGCAATTTCAGGCTCAACGCTTGCAGTGGTTACTTGAAAATCTTCGCCCTCAGGGACTAAGTAGCCTATCTGTTGCAAGAACTGTTTGTACTCTGCCGCATCTAGCGCTTGTCCGGCACGCTCTTGATGCCAAACATCAATTTGATGTTGAAGATCTTCACGCTTGATAAGCAATGCGCGATTCTTTGGAGCCAAATCTTCAAGGATGGTTGCAAATGATTGCCAAAAGTCTTCAGCGATAATGCCTGTTCCAGGAATCACCTGCTCATTAATTAATTGGTAGAGGGTGCTATCAATGTTCAAGCTTCCCTGTTGAATACGACTGCTCATAAAATCTCTCTCAAACTAACTGATGGCTACTCAATAAATTTTCGTGACTAGCTCAAATTTACTTTACTAACTTAAACTTACTCAACGGACATAAATTTAGCTAATTTATGCCAGTTATACTGGATATTCATATAAAAAATACCCTACAAACTGTGTTATTCCGTCACACCACTCTCTATTTCATTGGCGACACTTTTAATCAATCGGCGCATCCACTGATGGTCTGGATTGGTTTGTAATAATGGACTCCAAGCCATTTTCACCTCAAAGGGTTCAATAGCAAATGGCGCAGGTTTGATTAACAACCGAGGGTTATTGCGCTGCAATTGTGCCGCTTTGGTTGGAATGGTCAGGATCAGGTTCTTCTGTTGAGCGAAGAGAATCGCCGACAGGTAGTGTCGTGTGAACACCGTGATATTACGCGTTTTGCCAATGCGCATTAATGCTTCATCTATCCAACCAAGCTTTTGCGCTTCGCTTGGGTTAATCCCAACGCCGGTGCCCATACCCGTCTTACTTACCCAGATATGTTGCGCCTTTAGATAAGACAAAATATCGAAGTTGTCCGCTATCGGGTTATCACAACTAAATAGGCAAGAGAACCCGTCGTGCCAAAGGCTCATCTGATGGAACGACTGTGGAATGTCGTCAAAACGGTTGATGATAATATCAACAGTGCCTTGCTCCACATCCTGATAACTCACGTCACTTGGCGTCATAATATCCAAGCGTATTTTCGGTGCTATCTCGCTCAACTTTTTCAATAGCGGCTGAATAATAGTCGACTCAGCATAGTCACTCGCCATGATACGAAACACACGCTCACTGTCTTCTGCATTAAATTCCGTGGTCGGCTGCAATGTCTTTTCTACATTCGCCAAGATGTTTCTAATCAATGGCTGCAGTTTATGTGCTCGCTCGGTCGGTATCATCCCTTCACTGGTTCTCACCAACAGCGGGTCTTCAAATAGATCACGTAATCGACGCAGGCCATTACTCATGGCTGGCTGAGTGATTCCCAACTGATTTGCTGCTCGTGTTACGTTTCTTTCACGTAGCAACATGTCTAAATACACAAGTAAATTAAGGTCTATACGAGCAATATTCATAAGAAAAATACCGAATATAATAACTATAAATTAACAAAATTATCACATACATGGTTATTCTTTGTCCATGGTTAGATTTAATCCAAATCGAATGACCTCGCCAAATTGGCCAACATGTCCACGTGAAACTAAGGAATAGTTATGTCGCAAATTACACAAGATATCGAAAAGATTGAAGTTGCAAAAAGCGCTGCTGGTGCTCCATGGGATGCAATCAACCCTGAATCTGCAGCTCGTATGCGAGCTCAAAACAAATTCAAAACAGGTCTGGATATTGCGCAATACACGGCAGATATTATGCGTGCAGACATGGCGGCTTACGACGAAGACAGCTCTCAATACACTCAATCACTGGGTTGCTGGCATGGTTTCATCGGCCAACAAAAGCTGATTTCTATTAAGAAGCACTTTGATGGCAAGACAGACCGTCGTTACCTATACCTTTCAGGTTGGATGGTAGCAGCACTTCGCTCTGACTTCGGTCCACTTCCAGACCAATCTATGCATGAGAAAACGTCAGTTGCTGGCCTAGTAGAAGAGCTATATACCTTCCTACGTCAAGCGGATGCTCGTGAACTAGGTGGCTTGTTCCGTCAACTAGACGCAGCACGTGAAGCGGGTGATGTGAATCTACAAGACCAAATCCAAGACAAAATCGACAACCACGTAACACATGTAGTACCAATCATTGCGGATATCGATGCAGGTTTCGGTAACGCAGAAGCGACTTACCTAATGGCTAAGCAAATGATTGAAGCGGGTGCATGTTGTCTACAAATCGAAAACCAAGTAGCCGATGAGAAGCAATGTGGTCACCAAGACGGCAAAGTAACGGTTCCTCATGCTGACTTCCACGCAAAACTTCGCGCACTTCGTTATGCTTTCCTTGAACTAGGCATCGACAACGGCATCATTGTTGCTCGTACCGATTCACAAGGTGCTGGCCTAACAAAAGAAATCGCCGTAGTGAAAGAACCTGGCGACCAAGGTGACATCTACAACTCTTACCTAGATGTTGAAGAGATTGATGTTGCAGATATGGCTGAAGGCGATGTTTGCTTCAACCGTGACGGCAAGCTAGTTCGTCCTAAGCGTCTCCCTTCAGGCCTATACCAATTCCGCGAAGGTACAGGTGAAGACCGTTGTGTATTCGACTGTATTGAAGCAATCAACGCGGGTGCTGACCTTCTTTGGATTGAGACTGAGAAACCACACATCGGTCAAATCAAAGAGATGATGGACGGCGTACGTGAAGTACACCCTAATGCGAAACTGGTTTACAACAACTCTCCATCATTCAACTGGACATTAAACTTCCGCCAACAAGCATACGATGCAATGGCAGCAGCAGGTAAAGATGTATCAGCTTACGACCGTGCAAGCCTAATGAGTGCGGAATACGATGAAACTGAACTGTCTGCAAGCGCTGACGAGAAGATTCGTACATTCCAAGCGGACGCATCTCGCGAAGCGGGTATCTTCCACCACTTGATTACTCTGCCGACTTACCACACAGCAGCACTGTCTACTGACAACCTTGCAAAAGAATACTTCGGTGACCAAGGCATGTTGGGCTACGTTGCTAATGTTCAACGTAAAGAGATTCGCCAAGGTATCGCATGTGTTAAACACCAAAACATGTCTGGTTCAGACATGGGTGATGACCACAAAGAATACTTTGCTGGTGAAAATGCACTAAAAGCAGCGGGTGAAGCGAATACGTCTAATCAATTTGATTAATCGTTAACAGCGTTTCCCTTCTAGAATCTCCCCCTCCCTTTTCCCTGTTAGGTGCTGGGAGGGAGGAGGTTTTGGGATGAAGCTTGTACTGCCGGCTTCATCTCAAAGCCTCAAATTTGTGTTCCACACCACTGTGACCCTGAAAAATTCTGTTTAAACTGATCACATTCCTATTTATTGAGAGTGCCTATGACTTCAATACCGACACACCTACAAGATGCTAAAACACTACTGTCAGAAAATGGTTTCGCTACTGGTGATACTTGGTATCACGGCACATCTTCAGCCTTACTCGCTTCAATCCAAGGCCAAGGACTGAAACGCTCAGGAGACAAAGCACTCAATGAAGCCGCTTCAAAAACCATGGCAACCATTGGCAACAACTACACCGAATCCGTTGAGCCCGTTTTCTTAACTCAGAGCAAAGAACTGGCCTACTACTGGGCTCAGCAAACCATTCGCGAACGCAGCACTCGTTTTGAAGGTGAAGAACGCCCTATCGTATTAGCAGTAAACTTAACAGACAAACAAAGTGCCAAAGTAAGGCCTGACGTTGGCGCAATGAGCCTATTAATGATGAGTGTTGGCGAGCAATTCATGGCTCACTTAACTGAGATCTATCAAGAGAACAACATCGCAGGCCCAGACATCGAACTGCGTACTGCGGATCGTATGGACTATCTCAATAAGCTTGGGATGGCCTACATTGATGAAGACATCAGCCGTGCTTGTGTGCAAGAGCTTTATGAACCCGAGCTGTCAGAGCCAGAACTGGCCAGTTAATCAGGTTCATTACGTAAGCACTATACAGAATAAAAAAGGGCTCCTAATCTAGGAGCCCTTTTTATGTGTGACGTTATTTACATGCACGTTAATCAATGGGTTAGTTGATCAATAGACAAGTAAATCAATGGACTAGTTAATCAACGGACACAAGCGACCTTTTTGTGCAGCTTGCGTCATTGTCATCTCACCTTGCAACGAACGATACACAATGGTGTTCCAAACTTCGCCATTATCCATCTCAAAATCGATAGCATAGTTCAAACCACTGACAACCTGAGTTCGAACACTCAAGATTTTCTCAAGCTTCGCAGCGGTATTCATTTGTCCCAGAACCACATCTAAAGCTTGTTTTGCTTCTGGCGTAATATCACTTTGTGACCAACCACCTGTCATGTTTTTTGTGCTACAGATCGGATTCGCTTTCTCTTGCGGTTGAGCGGGAACATCAGATTCCTGACTGCATCCAGCTAACGCAGCGACACTAAACACGGCTGCTAATCCAAGTAATGATGTTAATCGTACTTTTTTCATGAATCCTCTCTACATCGTTCATTCAGTCATTTACGAGAAATTACTCGTAATGATGTTTCATATGCAGGCAAGCTTAGACCTTAAATGTCATTACTTCATCAGAGATTATGGTGTAACTACTCTATAAATACAGAGCACTGTCAGAAAAACAAAGCCGGACACTACTGCCCGGCTTTTTACCCGTCTATTCAATTGATATTTTGGCCATTTAGATTGGGTAGCGTTTTCGTTAGTGCTTTTTAATTACTGCCTGTTTTACTAGTGAAAGAACACCAACATCTCGACATCATCCCCTTGCTGTTCAGCACTCAGTAAGAAATGCACATAGCCTTCTTCTGTTACAGGGATTTGCAGGTACTCATTGCTACCACGGTAATTAGAGGCATAATCGTGTTGCCCCGAAGTAGGCCAGTATGAACGACTTGCAAATAGATCAACGTTGCCAGCATTCGACTGTCCACTCTCCGCAACGTCACTCTTATCATTCAACCATACTCTTACCTCTTGCACGCCCGGTGGAACATAAACCGCCGCATAACGTCGTTGGTGCACGGTGAGTATTTGAGACTGACCTGATTCCAGTATTATTGGCGTTAAATCATCCTGTTCTTGTGATGGCGGCGTTGGCGTTTCTGTCTCTAGTGATGCCAACAGTGTTACGTCATTGAAATCGGTGCGTCCTGCAATACTCATGTAGTAACGACCCGGTTTGATGAAACCCGATGACTGTGATTCAAACGTCACCATCTCATTACTTCCATTTCCGTATTGGCTGAATTCAAAATCATAGTAATGCGCTTCTTTGTTGTAGCTCATGTAAAGATCAGCATCACCTTGGCTTTGGCCTGAAGCATGACCTTCAATCGAAACCTCAAAATGCGTGGTGTTCTCTGGTACATCGACGTAGAACAACTGCTCACTGTACGCCTCACCATTCAACACTACACCTTGGTTTGCGACAAGCACCATGGCTTGGTCTGTTGGATTTGTAGGTTCAGTCGGTTCTGTGGGATCAGTAGGCTCTGTTGGTTCATTTGAAACAGTGTCTAGCCAACGCTCAAACTCACCATTGTATTGCTGCCCAAGCACTTTCACTTGTTGCGCCCATTCTGAAAATTTGCCTGCACGAGACAGTGCCAACAAGCTCTGCACTTCTTGAGGATGTTCTTCCATCATAAAGCGCACCGCCAAGTAGCCCCATCGATAGATACGGTTGGAATCATGAGAGTAGGTGGTCGCAAGCACGTCCGATAAACTCATCTTCCCGCTGCTAATCAAACCAACAGCGGCATCGTAACCTTGCTTGTAATGCATGAACTCAGCAAAACCTTCTAGCCACCATACAACGTAACCATGTGCCAAGTTGTCGCTAAAGGAGCCGTATTGGTTAAAGCGCGCATCGAGATAGTGAATGTACTCATGCTCTAAATTGAGAATTGAAAGGTCATCGCCGTTAGCGTAACGGTAAGCAACGAAACGCGCCACGTTACCCACTTCTGCAGGGTTACCTTCTAAATACTGACCGCCGTTATCGGTGGTGTTTCCAAACAAGAATGCCGAGTAATCGGTGTAGCTACCTTTACTGCCAAACACCGCGACTTCAACTCGCTCGTTATTATCGTCGGCGACAGGTTGTTGGCCGGTGTTCGCAACTTGATGAAAGTCCGCCTCTTTTGCCGCGAGTACATCACACGCTTCAATTGATTGTGCTTGCGTTAAATCTTGTGAGCGGATAATCGCAGGCCCTTGGCACTCATGACGATTGGGAAGTACACGCATTGCTAAATCACGTTTTGCTTGCTCTAGATCCAATCCATTCAAGCCGTCTGGCGCGTAATACCCCATCATCTCAACCGCCGCTAACCAAAGCTTGTCATGCTCACTGCCAAGTGGGTTTTGTACCATCACTTGCTGCATAAAACGCAGCGCTTTGTCTTTCGTTAATTTATCCGGGCTTGCCAGCAAACGACCAGTTTCACGGACGGCGTTATAAACAAGGAAGCTCGCATCAGTATCTAAAGCCCACGTGTTATCACGGGCGAATGCTGCAAGCGTGTCGATATGCTGGGTATGGCTAGCCATATAATCGTAGAAGTCATCTCTAGCTGCGTGCCCTGCCATTGCTCGAAACAGATTGTTTAACCCGTCGACCCATTGTGAGTCTTGCGCCGTTTCTTGGTTGAAGTGACGTAATGCCGCAAGTTGCGCATCCATTGTCAGTGGCAATTGTTTAACGTTATCGACCATTAGCGTCAGGCTTTTCAATGCACCCACCTGCTCACGACCTTGATCTAACGCATTAGGGTTAGCTAAGAAAGCAATGGTCGACTGAGCAAAACGCTGACTCAACGCTTCGCTGAAGTCTTGCGCTTGCGCGTTATAGCGAACGTAATAAGCGGCGCGAACAAACTCACCAAGGTTTTCAAGTTTACGGGCTTGTTCAGCTTCACCTCGGTAACGAGTTATTTCTGAGTTCAGTGCAGCGTGAATACGGCTTAGGTTCGCTTCGCTATAGATATTATCTAGTGAATTATTCGATGCAGAGAACCAAGAACTGTAGCAACTGTTGTTTGCCGAAGAGACAGCGAGTGCAAGATTGGACGCCTGTTGAAGATCAAGCACCTCACACTGATTTTGAGCAAAAGAGAAACTGGACACACTGGCAAGCATACAAGCGGTCGCCAAGCGATGACGTGGAAATAGACGGAGATGAGACATACTACACTCATTAGTTAATTATATATTTGAGCGCGCTGTTATATTCCTTACAATCCATAAGGTGAATTGAGTTGCGTATGATTTATGAGCTTGGTTCAAAAAATAAACACCCAGAACTAATTTATAAATTCAAAAGGATATTCTCAGATTGAATAAATTAACTTCCACACATGATCAAACCATATAAGTGATTGAGAGCACTCTAATTTAGGGAATCATTAATTAATTCGTACATGACTAACCCATATTGTTAAGGGTCAGCACAAGTAGTAGACTTGCGCTCGATTATGCAACTTGTTTTTAAAAACAATAGACACAATTAGAGTTACGTTTGTTCATCAAAGTAACTTTATTTCAAATACTTACTATAAATCCGTGTCGAGTTGACTGGTGCAAATCAAATAAAAATAATTATATAAACCTAGGCTAGGTTCACACCATGAAATTAACGTCGTCTTTAGACTCACTGTTGGCTAGCAGTCTGTCTATCGAAAAGAAACAACAAGCGCTGATCGAGCTCATGATCAACGCTTATCAGCCACAAGAACGTACCGCTCTTTTTCAAACCGTCACAGACTATCGTAGACGACTATTGGAGTCGTTCTTCCCCGAACATCAACACAAAAGCCTCTCCGTTTTATTTGAACTGATGGACTATCGCGATCTTATTCAACGCTATCCAAGTTCCTTATCGAAAGAGATGGCATTGTTAGAAGCAGCCGCAGGCCAGTGTTACATGCATTGGTTAGACTTTTGGTGTGAATGTGAAATTGCAGCCATCAAAGTAAAATCACCGCTGGATGCAAGTGCACCCTCTCACACTGAACTCCCGATCAAAGATAGTGCTTACTATGGTGCAATCATTGAACGAATAGAAGATGATCCGCTTGTGGTGCAAACGCCCTGTCATCCTCAAGGAATGCCAATCAGTGATGCCATCGCTTTGAGTAACCTTGAGGTGTTCATCAAAGGTGAGAAATGGTTTGAAATGCTGCCTTTACTACACCTTTCGCAAACGGGTAAGCACTTTATTCTACTCAAACACCCAACAGATGAAGCCTTTCCTACTCTGGTTTCTTCAGCGTTGATTCAAGACTGGTCAAAGAATGAAACATGGTTAAGCTATGCGCCACCGTTCAGTAATGAGCAATGGCAATACTGTTTGCCAAAGCATGGTTACGATGAACTCGCTGGGTTGCAGCTTTTCACGCCATCGACACTGTCAAAATGTTATTCTCTCCCAGAATTCGATAATCAATTCCAGTTACAATTATCTGATACGCAGTCTATTTGTGAAGTACTGCGTTTAACCGTCAGCGGTAACACCCAACAAAAGCTCTACTTCCTCTATCTTGCTCAAAAAGAGCTGATGAGTGTGTTACATCAAGTTGGGTATAAGATCGGCTTCACCATTATCGAGCAACCTTTCATGCTTCAGTTTTATCAAGCCATCGACCCAAAAGCGTATTTCCACTCAGGATATTGCGAGCTAAACGATGATGGCACCACCATTTATCGTGGATTTTGGAATTTCGAATTAATGGTCAACGTATTCAACGATACCGATTTTCGCCACTACAAACGTGCAGTGCGTGAGATCAGAAAGCTAAGCTCAGCAGAACAAGCGAACTTAGTAAATAAAGCAAGCTCGGTAGACAAACCAAGTTCGGTAAAAAAGGATGAACATGTTTGATTTCGGCTTAGAGGCAATCGTCTACGCCAAAGCAATAACGCTGCTGGCAACGGTGGCCGTCGTCGTGATGTGGTTACTCTACTATTGCTACCGCCTTAAACTCAAAAATGAAGCGATCGCGGGCACACACCATGTCGCGTACATCGCCTACTCTGTCTGTATTGTTGCGTGGATCAGCAGTAATGCCTACTTCCATACCGACTTACTACCACAGCTTGGCGCTTCAACGGCTGTGTTGGCTGCGAAATTTGCCAACCTCGCCTCTTTCTTTGCGTTTGCCTTTGCCTATTACTTCTCGTGTCAGCTCGCCGCAGAGCAACGCAATGGCAAGGTGCATGTATGGCAACAAGCGATTTTCGTCACCCTAACTGTCTACTCCTTCTTTATTAATTTAAATCCAGGGTTAACCGTTGAAGACGTTACTATTGTAGGACCAAGCCAATTCGTGATTGAGTTTGGACCGCACACATCGTACTTCTTCATTGGCATGATTAGCTTTGTTGTCCTGACTCTCGTCAACCTAGTCGCGATGCGTGCTAACAGCAGCAAGCTGACACTCACCAAAACCAGCTACATGATTGCGGGTATCTTGGTGTTTATGCTGTCGACGGCAACGATTCACCTTGGTATGACCTTTTTCTTGCGCGATTTTTCACTCACTTGGCTACCACCCGCCTTGTCGATCAGTGAGATGTTGTTCGTTGGCTATGCCCTGCTGACTTCTCGCTTCTACAGCGTGAAATACCTTGCGTATATGAGCTTGAATGCTTTGTTAGTGTGCGCCATTTTAGTGATACCTTTCGGCGCGATCTTTATCCCGCTGACTGACGACAACCAATGGTTAATCGCAATCCCCATCTGTGCACTTATTGGGGTGACTTGGCATGTACTCTACAAACGTTTGGGTCGCTACGCCTCTTTCTTTGTCTACGGAAACAAGGAAACACCCGTCCAACAAATCCTTGCATTAGAAGAAGACTTCAAGCTATCAATTGATGATGCAATGCGCCGTTTAGGTAGCCTACTGCAAATCCCAGAAGACAAATTGCGCCTTGTTAACAGCAACTACAACGAAACCTTCTACGAAGATTATCTTTCAACGAACAAGTCTGTTTTGGTGTTTGACGAACTGTCTGAAGAGTTAGATTACACCGCGCCAGCGAAAAGCTCGATCAAAGCGCTGTATGAAAAGATGAGTTCGAACAACACTGCCTTGGTGATGCCTTTGTTTGGTCAAGGTAAGTCCGTTACGCATTTGTTGGTGTCATCGCACAAGAGTAATGACCAGATGTTCTCTAACGAAGAGATCTCTGCATTACAGACCTTACTAACGCGTGTACAAAGCACGATTGAAGCAGATAGACGCATACGTCAAAGCCGTGCATTAGCTAACTCAATTGCCCACGAAATGCGTAACCCGCTTGCTCAAGTACAATTGCACTTTGAAATCCTGAAGCAGCATATTGATAATCAAGCCCCAGCAAAACAGATCCTACTGGATATTGAGAACGGCCAAGCTGCGATTCAACGCGGCCGACAACTGATTGATATCATCTTGCGAGAAGTCAGTGACAGCTCACCTGAGCACGGGCCAATCACCATGACCTCAATCCACAAAGCCGTGGATCAAGCCGTCAGCCACTATGGCTTCGAGAATGAGAAGATTATTGAGCGAATTCGTTTACCACAACATGCTGATTTTGTGGCAAAACTGAATGAGACCTTATTCAACTTCGTTATTTTCAATCTGATCCGTAACGCAATCTACTACTTTGATTCCTATCCAAACAGCCAAATAGAGATCAGTACCACGACGGGTTCTTACGAGAACATCCTCGTTTTCCGAGATACCGGACCGGGCATCGATGAAACCATTGCTCATAAAATCTTCGATGACTTCTTCTCTTACCAAAAAAGCGGTGGTAGTGGTTTAGGTTTAGGTTATTGCCAACGCGTAATGCGTTCATTTGGTGGTCGAGTTGAATGTAAATCTAAGCTTGGTGAGTTTACGGAATTCCATCTCTACTTCCCTGTCGTGCCGAATGCACCGAAAGCAGACGCTCTGCGCACGCCTTATTTCAACGATTGGAAACACAACCAACCAGCTGAAAATAAAGCCGAAGCTGAAGCAAAACCAGAAAAGCAAGTACCAAGTGCTGATAACGTTCCTGAGCCTGTAACTGAAACTGAAACTGAAACTGAAAAGACGCAAGCAACAAACCCATCAGTATCAAATCATCTCGCACCCACCGTGCTGATCGTTGATGACAAAGAGGTACAACGCACTCTTGTTCAGATGTACTTGAGCCGACTCGGTGTTAACAGCCTGCAAGCAAAGAACGGTGAGAATGCGGTTGATCTGTTTAAAACGCACCAAGTCGACTTGATCTTGATGGATGTACAAATGCCTGTCATGAACGGCTTTGACGCAAGCCAAATCATCAAGGCGCGCTCGCCCGACACGCCGATCATTGCTTTGTCTGGTGAATCAGGACAACGTGAACTCGATATGATCAGCAAGTTGATGGATGGCCGCTTAGAGAAGCCAACCTCATTGAATGCACTGCAAGACGTGCTTGATAATTGGTTAAAAAAAGGCACAACATCTAATGCTTCTAAAGAAGCCGAAGGTGAAGAGTAAACGGCTAACAAGTTAATCAACGACTGATAAAAATCCCCTCAAGAAAGGTTCTTGAGGGGATTTTTTTTGGATATTTCAGGAATTCGAAGAAATACTAAAGCTCTTTAATCTCGATCTGACGCAGCGTTTCCATGTACTCCAAAGTTTCTTTCACATCGACTGGCTCGTATAAGCGTAACACTCCCGCCCAGCCTTCAGACACTTCAAAATCATAAGCTTCACCGGATCCACAGTTAAATGTCACTGACACCGTACCATCACCGTTATCACGCATGGACTCACCCGACGCATAGAAATGCTCAGAATCAATCCAGCCGTCCGCACCATAAGTTATCAAAGAGTAGTTATATGTAGTTCTGAAAAGTAGAGACAAACAAGCATGTATCTTACTTGTGATTAGCGTCTGCCATCGCCGTTTCGATCAAATCCAATAACCATTTGTATTTGGCTGAGTGTTGATTTTTCTTGTTAAGATAAGCAAATACCGCCATATCTTCACTCCCCTCTTTTAGTCCTTCAATCACGATTGAGCGCAATACACCTTTATGTTGCTCAATCACAGGAGGCATACAAGGGGCGATAATATTAGAGTTCTTAATCGTTTCAATTAACCCAACGATGGAAGTCGTTCGCAGTGCCATGTTAATTGTCTTACCCTGGCTTAACACTTCCTCTTCCAACCGTGAATGTTTGTTTTGGTCGAAATAAGCAAGGTCAACGTGAGCAAATGGAAACGACAACAAGTCATCAATTGTAGCGATAGACGCCTTGAAAGGGTGATCAGCTCTCACCGCCAATACAAACTTTAAGGTCACGAGAGGCACAGCTATGATCTCGGCAGGCAAATTCTCAGCTTCAAAATGAATGACAAAATCAATCTCGCCACTCTTAAGCCTTTCTAATGAATTGTGGGAACTCGTATGACTAATCAACCTTGAAAGTGGGCTTTCTACTGATAGTTGATGAAAAAGAGCGGGGGTCAACCAAGGGAGGACATGAGGATTCACCTCTAGCTTAAAATCTTCATTGAGATCCGCAGGTTTAAACTGCTTTCCTTCCTCTATCGCTATGACTAACCCGTCCAATAGCGGAAAAACTCGTCGATACAGGTCGTCTGAATAAGGCGTTGGTAGAAACTTCTGGTGAGATAAGACAAACAACTCTTCACCTAGCGACTCCTTTAGCTTCTTGATGCTCTGGCTAACCGCGGGTGTCGAGACAAATAACCTCTCAGCGGCTTTTCGCAAGCTCTTCTCCTGATACACCACCACAAACACTTTCAATAAGTTCAAATCGACATTGTTCAGTTTCATGAGACACCATAAATCATTGCTTAACGAATAGTTAAGTTTATATGAATTAACTTAATAAAGTCCACTTTGTATAGTTATCCCACCTTCACGAAGTACAAGGATGTAGTGAGATAATTCTATGAGGCAACTATGTTATTACGACGTTCCATCCTTACTCTAACCCCTCTCTTTTTAGCAAGTAACGTTCTCGCGGAAGAGGCCGAAATTCAAGACATGTCAGACCCGTTAGCCGTTTATACACAAGGTGGCTTCGGCTACACCGACAAAGGCTTAAACCTTAAAGTCGGACAAACCTACGACACTGGCAGCGAAACAACCATGGGCATGAATGTTTTTGAAATCAAAGGTATCGCTGGTGAAGCTATTGGTTGGAACGATCGAGGTGCTGACGACAGTATTGATTCCATCCGCTTTAGAAACTTCGGTGTCGACCTAACCAATGGCCGAGGCACTCAAGTTGATATGTCTTGGGATTTCGATAGCAACCAAGGCAGTGCGTCTTACAGCTTTATTCAAGCATTGCCACAAATGGGCATGTTTAACTTCTACCCTCTCGCAGGTGTCGGTATCGCTGCGGGCGAAGAATTGGTTGAAGGCACGGGAGGCGATCTCGATGCAGATCAGCTTAGTGACCGATATAACATGCACGGTACTTTCTACGTGGCAGGTATGTACGCCAAAATGCAGCTCACAGACAAGATTTGGCTGAACTATAACCCAATGTATTTAGGCACAATGTCAGGCTCTTCAACGTTCAAGGATCATGGTTTTGAGGGCAGTGATTCTGTACTCGCGCATGAATTTGCAGCGAGTTACCAAATCAACCCAAGAGCGAACGTTCGTTATTTCGCAAACTGGACTGAAAACACAAGTATCGAAGACGGTGATCACCGTATCGAATTTAACTATCAGTTTTAACAAATCAGTTCTAACCAATCAGTTTTAGCAAAGCCGCTTTAACTGAGTATTTCTAACGAACGGTTTCAATTTCTAAGAACAGTTTCAAATTAAAAACCAAGTTTCGAATTTTTGAGGACACAACATGAACATTTTATCTAAAGCAATTGCCGGTACTTTCACTTGTCCACTACGATCGACAGCGATGCTCGTTTCTATAGCGGCTTTGTTTTCAGCAACAGCGATTGCTGGAAACGATAACCCAACAGAAACCCTTCAAACACGTGCGGGAGATTTCACCTTCGAAACCGACTTTCTTCATGGCATTCCAACACAAGAAAGCTCAGCGAAACTGTTTGAACTGATGGACTATCAACGTGCGTCACAAGCTTACATTTGGTCGGTGCCTTTGGTGTCAAACTACGCATGGAAACAAGCCTATGCCGACATGGGTGCAGAGGACGGTCAAATTACTTATGTTGAGTCTCATGAATCTAAGCTCGGAGGTTTAACTTACAACACCTCTACGCCTTACGCGATTACTTGGTTTAACGTCGAAAAAGAACCTGTAATCATAGAAATCCCCACAAATGAACTGCGTGGCGCGGTACACACCATGTGGCAAATCGGTATTTCACAGATGACCGAACCGGGTGTTTACGTGGTCAAAGCCAAAGGGACTGAAACACCAGCCAACCTACCAAAGGGCGCTAAGGTTTTTGAGTCGGACACCAACTATGTATTCTTCGGCGTTCGCTTAATGGCAGATTCAGACAAACAACGTATGAAAGACTTAGAGGCTCTCAAGATTACAGACCTCAACGGCAAGCCACTGAGTGATAACGGCGTAAACTTCCCTGAGCGTGGTGAAGATGCCAAACACCCAAGAGGCATGGCATTTTGGAATACGTTGAATGAAGCCATTCAAACTGAGACAGTAGCAGAGCGAGATCGCATGATGCACGACATGTTACGCCCACTAGGTATCGAAAAAGGCAAGGCATTTGAACCATCAGCTCAGCAGCGTGAGATCTTAGAGCAAGCCGTTGTCATGGGTGAAGCGATGGTGAAGAACATCGACTTCAACAAAACAGAGCGCTTGCCACACGCAGCTTATGGTAAGGAAGGTAATTTTTGGGAAGTCGCAACCGCTTCAACACCAAACCAAGATCGTTACCATGGTATGGATCTCGACGGGCGCGCGGCTTGGTTTTACGAAGCTGTAACCAACGACATAGCAATGCACGGTTTTGAGAATGGTGGCTGGGGTCAGATTTACCTAGACAACTACCGTGATGACAGTGGTAAGGGGCTTAATGGCAGCAACCACTACACTCTGACTCTGGATGGTGATGTTAACTTCGCCGATCTGTTCTGGACAATCACTGTTTATAACGTTGAAAACCGCGCCATCATCGACAATGACATTGAGCGTGCCGATGTGGGCTCAAACATCGATGGAACGGTTAAAGATGCACAAGGTAACTACACGTTCCACTTCTCACCAACGAAACCAGCAGGTGTGAATGAAGCGAACTGGGTGCAAACCCGAGAAGACGAAAACTGGTTTGTTTACTTCCGTGCCTACTCACCAAGCAAAGCGTTTGTAGAGCAACAGCCAGAAACCTTATTGCCTAACTTCAAACGTGTGAACTGATTATCTAGAGTGAATCACATATAACCTGTACACGCCAAAAATAACTATCAGACTCACAGAGCAAAACAAAAGAGGAGCCTCAGGGCTCCTCTTTTCTATTTTCATCTAGCAGCCAATTAAGCTATTGATAACGTTAATCTAAAAGTGAACGAACATAATCCGCAATGTCTGGGTTTTGGCAATGTTCGAAGAAGCATTGTTGGAAACGCTCGCTGCCAACCGCTGTTTTCACGAGGTCTTGGTCGATTGCTCTTAGTGAATCAATAAAGTTATCTTTTGCCACCGCCGCTTTCACTTCATTCAAAATGGCTGCATTACGCTGTTGTGGTTCTGCTCGTTCTAATGGGTAACCTTGGCCACGCTCACCAGTGAAAGCCTTTTCGAATACGTAACGGATATTCAGCTCGCCAGCCCAGCCAAAGCCTTTAGCAAAAGCAAGAGCGATAGCATTGCCGTTGTTGATTTGATTAAACAAGAAAGCATCTGATGGCTCTAGGCAGTAACCACAAACTACACCCGGATGCAGGTTCAATGACATCAAAGCGCCTTGACCAGTACCGCAACCTGTCACAACAAAGTCCACAGCCTTTGAGTTGATCAAAATGCTCGCCATGATACCGAGATGAATATACGTTAAGTGGTGATCGTTCTCGTCGGTCATGCCTAAGTTAAAAACATCATGGCCAATGCCACCCGCCACTGACTCCAGCTCAGCTGCAACCATGGCATTTTTACCTGCCTGACTGTTTTCCATCATTAAAGCGATTTTCATTTATCTTCTCCTGCAAGATTGCTGCAAACTCAAAATTTAGAATAAAAAACCAATTAGCGTGCTAACCAACCACCGTCAACAGCGATGGTGTAGCCGTTAATGTAGTCCGATGCTGATGATGCTAAGAACACACAAGGACCTGCGATATCTTGCGGCTTACCCCAACGTTCAGCCGGAATACGCTCAAGGATCGCTTGATTGCGCACAGCATCTTCGCGCAGAGCTTGGGTATTGTTCGTTTCCATATAACCGGGTGCTATCCCATTCACGTTGATGTTGTCGCGCGCCCATTCATTCGCCATCGCACGTGTCACTCCCATCACAGCACTTTTTGAAGCCGTATAGGAAGGAACTCGAATGCCACCTTGGAATGAGAGCATTGATGCAATGTTAATGATTTTTCCGCCAGAGCCTTGAGCCTTAAACTGCTTTGCAACCGCCTGAGACATAAAGAACACGGTCTTGGTGTTCACGTTCATTACGTCATCCCAATCTTGCTCTGAGAATTCAATAGCATCTTGGCGGCGAATAATTCCTGCATTATTCACAAGAATGTCGACTTGACCAAACTCAGCCAAAGTGCGCTCTATAATCCCTGGAATGCACGCTTGCTCGAGAAGATCAGCACTGACGTTTAGGAACGTATGGCCTGCTGCACTCATTTTCTCAATAGTCTCTTCAGGCTCTGTACGGTTAACACCGACAACTTTACAACCGGCTTCCGCTAGGCCTAATGCAATACCTTGCCCAAGCCCTGTGTTACAGCCCGTCACTATCGCTACTTTCCCTTCCAGACTGAATGACTCTAAGATCATGCTCGCTTCCTCAATTACATTGGATTCATTGCGTATCGTTATCACCAACAATTAAATCATACAATAAGATGTAAATGCGAGAGCGACGTTTTAGAAGTTCGATCTTGAACCAAAATCCGTCTTACAAGTTGAAACGATCACAACAAAATAAATGGATAGGATGGTGATTTGAAGAGGAGTGAATCTGTAACCGACTAGGAATAGAGAGCCAGAAGGTTATCTAAATCACTTAATTCTGGATTATGGCAACAATTCCATGATTTATAAGGTAAAACGGTTTATACATAATAATGTGTTATTTAAAGTACTGAAATTATCATGACGCCCAAAGAAATCCTGAAAATTCCCAATGTCCGCTACTTCTTGATGTTCAGAAGCAGCTACTTTGCGCGTTTTTATTACCCTATTTTCACCCTACTTTATTTAGATTACGGATTAACCCTTTCTCAGTTTGCCATGCTCAATGTGGTTTGGGCGGCCACCATTGTGCTTGCAGAAGTACCATCAGGAGCGTTCGCCGATACCTTAGGGCGTAAAAAGCTTGTGGTGCTCTCTTCAATTGTGATGTTCATTGAGATCGCCATGATCGCTCTTGTTCCGACTGGAGATGCCAATCTAGTCTTCATTGTGTTTCTGGTTAACCGGATATTAAGTGGTTTAGCGATGGCGTTAGCCAGCGGAGCCGACGAGGCATTGGCTTACGACACCTTGAAAGAACAAGGCAATGAAGAATTATGGCCGCGAGTGTTACAAATCCAGCTTCGTGTCGCCTCTAGTGTGGGGATCTTTGTCACCTTAATTGGTGCTGCGATGTACGATGTAAACTTTATGGCGAACATCTTTCATGCTCTCGGATTAGCAGAGCCAGAAAGCACCAAAGACCTCATGCGTATTCCTGTTTTCGCTACCCTACTTGTCGCGATGATCGCCATTTATGCCGCGATTAACATGCGCGAAGAGAAAAAGGTGATGCCAAGCGATCAAACCAAATTAGCAACCACCATTGCCAGCCTTAAATTAACGGCTGAAACAGGTAAGTGGGTACTTGCTACGCCTTACGTGCTGTTCATCTTGCTGTACTACAGCTTGTTCGAACACACCTCGAGAATGTTCCTAACCATGAACAGCCAATACTATCTTGCCATCGATATTCCTATCATCTACTTCGGTTTTATTGGCGCGGGGATCAGTTTGCTCAAAATTATATTGGCAGGACAAAGCCGAAGGTTGGCAGAAAGCATCGAGCCTAAAACCTTCATTGTGGTTATGGGTTTAGCGAGCATGGCGACCTACTATTGGATCAGTTTAGGTTGGTCGATCTATGGTGTGCTCCCTGCACTGGTACTGATCTTTATCATCATGACGATGAACATATTCATCAGCTACCATCTGAACAAAAAGACGGAATCACACAACAGAGCCACCGTTCTCAGTTTCAAAGGCCTGATGTTTAACCTTGGGTATGGTTTGATCGGTATTTTATATGCCTACTACTATAAGTTAGTGTCTCAAGGCTACACCGCACAAGAGATAGAACAGAACCTCGACTTCTTGGCTTCACTGTCTTCGTTCTTCTATTACTTCACCTTATTGTTCGTTTCGATCAGCGCGCTGTTCTATTTCAAAAACAAGAAGGAGCCTATCTTTTAAAAAAAGCGTCGACCTTTCAAGAGCGCTCTAATACCGAATAGAGAGTAAAAGTGAGCCTCTGGCTATAAATAGACCATGTCGCTTCTTATCATGTGATTTTTTGTTAAGATAATCATAAAATTACATAACACATGGAAGCGTCATGTCTTTTAGTTGGATAGCTTTTACTCTTCTCGCAGCCTTCAGCCAATCTTGGCGCAATGCATTTCAAAGTAAACTAGCGGGCACAATGAGTGTGGCTGGCGTGACGTTAGCTCGCTTTATTTGGGCTGGCCCAATCGCGCTTATTTATCTCTATTCGCTGTACCAATGGCAGCCAGTCTCAGCGCCGAGTTTTTCCGGTGAGTTTGTTTTCTACATTGTTGCTGCTGCGATTATGCAGATCCTTGCGACAGGCTTGATGGTGATGCTGTTTAAGCTAGAGAACTATGCGATAGGTGCCGGACTCGCCAAATGTGAAGCTCCAGTTTCGGCGGTATTGTCCGTGCTGTTTTTTGGCACCGCTCTGACTATTACAGGTTGGGTTGGTGTACTTATTGGTACTTTGGGCGTACTCATAATGAGTAGCTCTTCTGGCTGGCGAAGCCTTTCTCCCAAAGTGTTTTTGTTAGGTATGGCTTGCAGTACAGCCTTTGCTTTAACGTCTCTTTGGGTTCGAGAAGCCAGCTTGAGCATCGGCCTACCCTTCCCTCATAGCGCTGCATGGGTGCTGTTTCTAGTCATTTCCCTTCAAACGGTGATTATCTGCACGTATCTCTTTTTCAAAGAACGCGACACATTGCGCCAGATATTTACTAAGTCGAAACTGGTGGTGATGACAAGCTTAGCGAGCGTGATTGGTTCTCTTGGCTGGTTTAGCGCGATGTCACTTCAAGCCGTACCGTACGTAAAGACGTTAGGGCAAATCGAAGTAGTCTTTATGGTGCTAATCTCTTACTTCTGGTTGGGGCAAAGCATTGCTCGCAAAGACATTCTTGCACTGATCTTGCTTTCAATCGCAGCTGTGTTGGTAATGTGGCAGTAAGTGGGTGATACCACCAACAATGAATGAAGAGCGAGAAGGAATTAGCAAATCATCTTACCTACATATCCAAAGCTATATGTTCGAAGTTATACATCAAAAGCCATAACCTCAGTAAATATGTTGTGCCGCCGTATAAGTTTTACGGTGGCGTAAAATGATAAGAACCACTTCCACATAATTTCTATAGTGCACGTATCAGCTATTCGTAATTACCTTTACTCAATAGGATACAGCCAAATGAAAACACTCACTCAAATCGCACTAGCAACAATCGTATTTACAACCTCACTAATGGTATTCGCTGAACCTGTGACGACAAATGAAGCCCAATCCGAAGCTTCGACCATAACAGTGAAACATGAATCAATGACCGTGACGCTAACAGATAAGCATTTTACGTCTCCAGACGAAGCTGAAACTGCTAACCCTCAGACACTAACGCAAAATCACAAAACAAACTCAACGCCACAGTCTGCGATATAGTGATAGCACCAGTAAGATAAACCATTGATTTACTCGTCATCGAAAACGTTCACATCAGCTTAGGTGTGGACGGCATCGTTGAGAAAGCAACAACAATCAAGCAGTTCAGCACTACAGTTAATTTCTTGTCAGGAAATCGATTCGCACGGCTTCGATGACTAGTATTAAGCTTAGATTCAACCATAATCTAATTATTGTTAACGTTAGCTTAAATGGTTTGTTTAATGGATCTCAATCTTCTCAAAACCCTAGATGCGGTAATGAAAGCTCGCAGTGTGAACGTTGCAGCGGAAGCATTAGGCATTTCAGCCCCGGCGGTAAGCCAATCCCTCAACCGATTAAGAGAACAATACAACGACCCTTTGTTCATACGCGAAGGACGTGGAATTGCACCAACAAACTTTGCCATTGAGTTGCATGCAGAAGTGCAAGAGCCTTTGAATTTACTCTTGAATGGTTCTAAGTCTCGCCAACATTTTGATGCCCAAAATAGTCGCCGTACCTTCCGAATATCCAGCCACAAAGACATCGATATATTGGTCGTTCCCGAACTAACCAAGTATCGAACCGAGCATGCTCCCAATACCAATATGGAAGCTGACATTGAACACCTTGATGAACAATCACGACAAGCCGATTTAAGACAACGCAAAGTCGATGTTATTTTGTCTACCGTTCCCCTAGAAGAACATGGTTACGACAACGTGAAGCTGTTTGAACAACGCCTTGTAGTAGTACTGAATGCAAGTCACCCTCGCATTCAAGGCAGCATAACGATGGAGCAATTTTTTGCCGAAGAACACATCATTTGGCAAACACAAAGAATGAATAACTACACCCTTGATTCGGTCAGTAACGTACCGTTGCCCGTACGAAGGGTCGCCTACAAAACAAGTTCCGCACTCACTGGATTGGTATTGGCTAGCCAGACAGAGTGGCTGTGTGTAACAGCGAGTTCCATTGCAGAGAAAGTGTCCAAAAACGATCAATATCGAATTGTTGAGTTGCCATTTTCCACTGAGCCAGTGCCCATTTATATGACTTGGCATCACTCTCAACGGAATGACAACGGACATAAGTGGTTTCGCGACGCATTGATTTCCGCCACTCAATCCCTCACTTAGCCCCCTCTCTAATTAAGCCCCTTATCTCTCTAATTAAGCCAAAACGCACTCTGGATTAAGTAATACTTAAATATCATTTAACCTTTACCCTATCGATTGGGTAAGGGTTAACTTTTATGCTCTCTAATTCTGCTGAAATTAATGGTCGATTTCATCTGTAATAGAGAGAACATTATGAACCTTACTTTAGATTACTTATCTTTGGGTATTTTGATCCTCGTACTACTGATCTTAGTGTACGGACTCGTTGTTATTCACGATATTCCTTATGAAATTGCTGTAAAACGCAATCACCCCCATCAAGATGCCATCCACGTAGCGGGCTGGGTCAGCCTCTTTTTCTTACATGTAATGTGGCCACTACTTTGGGTTTGGGCCATGTTGAGTGAGCCTTTGAGAGCAACGAATACCGAACAATCAAAGCTCGATGAGCTAGAAAAACGTATCGATGCGCTGCAAGCAAAAACCGAGGGGGAACAGTAATGGAAACCTTGATAATTTTAAGCTATATCGCACTGTGTGTGATTGTATTCCGTGTATTAAAGCTGCCTAAAAACAAATGGACAATTACAACCGCGACTGTCATCGGAGCCTTCTTGGTAGGTTGGATATTCTTATACATGGCGATGTATCAGCCAGTAGCAAGAGTCGCTGGTGTATATAGTGTTACCACCCCAATCACATCCGAAGTTTCGGGAGAAGTCACCGATGTTTTTGTGCAAGGTAATGTTGCTTTGAAGAAAGGAGCCCCTTTGTACCAAATAGATCCGACCCCATTCCAAGCAAGTGTAGACAGAGCCAAAGCGGAAGTAACCGCGACGAAAGCCGCCATTGATGAACTGCTTCTATCAAAGCAAAACATCCGCGAATCAATCAAAAAAACACAAGCTCAACTTGTCTTCAATGAAAAAGAATTAAGCCGTTTTATCGAGCTGGCAAAAAGTGATTTTGCCTCTCAAACAAAAGTAGACAAATTTACCGACTCCATTGCAGAGCTCAAAGCAGTTCAGGCACAAAACCATATTCAACTTAACGTGGCGGATTCGAAGATTGCACAACAATTGGCCGCAAAAAAGGTTCACCTTGCCGAGCTCGATAAAGCTCAGTTCGACCTCAATAAAACATTGGTTGTTGCGCCAACAGATGGCTATGTCACACAGGTAGCGTTGCGCCCAGGCATGAAAAGCCGTGTCGTTCCTTTCCAAGGGAACCTAACGTTTGTGCATGACGAATCTAAAACCATTGTCGCAGCATTCAAACAAAACCCAGCGCGCTATATCAAACCCGGCTACGAAGCAGAAGTGACCTTCAAAACGATTCCCGGCCACGCTTACCGAGCAAAAGTCGTGGATGTATTGGACATCTTCAAACAAGGTGCCGTCACACCTTCGGGTAATCTAAATGATCCTCTTCAGAGAGTCGGTGGTCGCGTATTAGTGAAAGTTGAGCTTGTTCAACCAGAGCTATTGAATGGTCAACCTATCCCTGCAGGAACAGATGCGCATGTCGCCGTGTATTCACCGAAATGGGAAATGTTCTCTATCGTGCGTAAAGTGATTCTACGTATGCAAAGCTGGCAAAACTGGGTTTTTGAAGGTTAACAATTAGCGTCAAATCAATAACTGCGAATTTAATGCTTTTGAATTCAAACCCGTAAAGATAACTAGAATGAACTCAACGCACATCACAAATACAACTGTAAAGAGCGTGCTTGTCGCGCTCGCATTGTTTGATGTAAACATAGAGGTAAGTGTAAGAAGGAAAACCTAAGTTACTTGGTTGAATGACGACTGTCTGGCATTATGCGCCCAAGAAATCTGTGGTTATTACTTGGTAAAGAATGAACGAAGGTAGTCAGTGGTAGAAAACAGCCAACAATTAAGTAACCGTTACGACGAACATGGTTACTTTGTTATCAGAAATTATTTCGATGAAGCTCAAATTGCATCGCTTAGAAAAGTCGTGCTGAAATTCCATGAATCATGGAAAGCAGACAACGAAGAGTTCTATCAAGAAGAGGCCTTTAACTCATCTTTGATTACCGGAAGCGAGTATCTACCTGCCGACGATAGAACCGTACTGTTTGACTTCATCAGCTCAAAAAAAGTGATGGAAGTGGTCGATGCGGTGATACCGAACAAACCTGCCTTCATGAACACACAGCTGTTTTTCAACCCTGTGAACCCGCAACAAAAAGACTTCTGGCATCGCGACTGTCAATACGACTATGACATTGATGACCAGATGAAAGTCATCATGGAAACCCAAGTATTGCACCTGCGAGTCCCTATTTTTGACGAACCCGGCATGGAGCTTATCCCCGGAACACACAAACGCTGGGACAATGAAGAAGAATACAACGTTCGCCAAGAAGAAAATGGTAAAGTGAGCAGTGATGATATCTCTGGTGGCAAGCAGATACCGTTAGAAGCGGGCGACTTCTTGGTGTTTTCAGCGGATATGATCCATCGAGGTAGATACGGATTGGATCGTTTGGCCTTGGATATTTTGATCTTTGATTCTGCGGCCGATTATGTCGACTACGTCGATGACGATTGCTTACCAACTCCATCAATGTTGAACAAGATTACCGATCCTAGACTGTTTATGAACACGCTACACTTAAAGTCGATGCAGTGCTCATAAACCACAAAGGTGCACGAACCATGACTGACACTAAGCAAAATACCCGAATTAGCCAGTTCCGCTTCGGTCAGCCGAAGGAGTCTCTCAAGCTAGAACATGTCACTCTAGGGACACTAGATAAGGATAAGGTTCGAGTAAGAGTTGAGGCGACCAACATCAATCCTAGTGATCTGTTGTCGATTTATGGTGTTGGGCAGTACAAGCACAGCCACCAGCCGCCGAGAGTTCCGGGATTTGAAGCGGTCGGAAGAGTTGTAGAGTCCAGCAATGTTGAGTTTGCAGTGAACCAGCGCGTGCTTGTGGCAACCAGTGGAACATGGCAGACCTATGTCGATGTATCACCAGATGACCTGTTCCAAATTCCTCAGCATCTAGAAAATGGCTACGCCTGCCAGTTGTACATTAATGCGCTAACCGCATGGGTGTTGACGACAGAAGTAGCTAAGCTGACCCAAGAAGATGTGTTGATCATCAACGCAGGCTGCTCAGCCATCGGTAAGATATTATCCCAGTTATCAGCATCACTCGGCTTCAAAATCATTGTCGTTACATCACAGCCGAAACGATACCCAACTGCTATAACCTGGGTATTAGATGCAAACGACGATTTAGTTTCTCAAATTAAGGCGTTAGGCTTGCCTATGCCAACCGTTGCCTTTGATGCGATTGGCGGTTCACCCGGAACCGATCTTATTCACACCCTTGGCAACAATGGGCGCTTTATCAACTATGGGACGCTGTCGCTGGATTTTTACGAGCCACGCTTCTTTGAGTACGCGAAAAGCCAAGACATCGATTTCAGTACCTTCTTTTTACGTTATTGGGAAGAGGCTGAAGGCAAAGATGTTCGCCGTGATACGTTCACAAGCATGCTAGATCACCTCATCACAAACGACATTCAGCTCGACGTCGACCGCTACCTACCATTCGATGAAGTGCAAACCGCGATTGATCTCATTGAATCGAAAACCACACGATTAGATGGCAAGATCATATTGCTTCCACAGTAAGTAAAAGTTGGACGATATACCTTGTTTATCTCAACAGGCAAGATGTTCAACAGCCTACAAACGTGCTTGTTAATACACCATCGCTTAGAAAGTTTGATTCAGAAAATCAGAAGGCTGCGAAAAGTTGTGGTGGCTTTCCTGTAACTTAAATTGTTGCGAGATGGTCATGAGTCACATTTATTTGAAACATCAATAAGTTACATCACTATAAATATGACACTGATCACCCATAAGGTCACATCGATTCTATATGGTAGCGTCATACTTAAAACCACGATGTGAACATACTTATGAAAAGACACATACTATCAAGCGCCATTCTACTCTCTCTAGCCTCTCCAACTTTTGCAGCTGATGGCGACATACACGATGTCACGATACTGGGTACTTCAGATATCCACGGTCATTTTATGGCGTGGGATTACGCGGCAGATAAACTCAACACTCGTGGTAGTTTGAGTCAAATCGCGACCAAGGTTGGTGAGATCCGCAAAGAGCAATCTAACATTATCCTTGTCGATGCTGGCGACACCATCCAAGGCAACTTCGTTGAAACCTTCAAAGACGAGCCCGTTGATCCAATGATGCTTGGCTTTAATCACATGAAATACGATGTATGGGTTTTGGGTAACCACGAATTTGACTTTGGCCTTAAAACACTCAACAGAGCCGTTACGCAATTTAAAG
Source organism: Vibrio sp. QJM3NY_15 (assembly GCF_057785995.1). Classification (NCBI taxonomy): domain Bacteria; kingdom Pseudomonadati; phylum Pseudomonadota; class Gammaproteobacteria; order Vibrionales; family Vibrionaceae; genus Vibrio; species Vibrio sp. QJM3NY_15. Next base: position 1,112,506 of record NZ_CM173518.1, on the reverse strand, counting down.
GGCAGTCTCTCGGTGGCAACATCAAGAACAAAAACGGAAACCCATTCTTGCCTGGTTACACCATCCTAGAACGCGGTGGCATTAAGATCGGTGTCATAGGAATGGATACCCCGATGACGGAGGTCTTTGCGCAAGGTACCAACCGTTTAGAAGGCGTCACATTCACTAACCCAACCTTGGAAGTGAAGAAAATCGTCAAAGAAATTGATGATAAAGTGGATGCCATCGTATTGGTTGCCCATATGGGGATTGAGAACGAGAATGACATTGTTGACACTGGTGTCACCGACATTGCCAATGCAAACCCAGAGCTTGATGCCATCGTCGCTGGCCACATGCACACTCGCATCGACAAGGCCATTGTGAATGGCGTTATCATTACTGAACCCGACAAATATGGCCGTGCCCTATCTCGTATCGATCTTCAATTTGAAGAGCGCGATGACACATTCACTCTCGTTAACAAAGACAGTTTCACCTATAAAATTAAAGGTATAGATTCTGACGAGAATATGGACGAGCTATACCAGCCTTATCATAAACAACTCCGAGAAATGGCGAATAGACCAGTCGCTCAGCTTACCGGCGTTGATTTAGTCCCTGAAAATGAAATCCGCGGTATCCCTCAAGTCCACGTTCAAGACACAGGCATCAGTGCGCTATACCAAGAAGCGAGCTTCTTCTATGCACCCAAAGCCAATGTCATCGCACTTCAAATAGACAACGACAATGCAGAGCTCGATGTTGGCCCAATCAAAGCCAAAGACATCGCGTACAACTACCAATACGCAGGTGGCGAAATCACTGTCTACCAGATGACAGGCAAAGAACTGAGAACCTACATGGAATGGTCCGCGGGCTACTTCAACTCAGTACAACCTGGCGATGTAACCTACAGTTTTAATCCCGAGCGCAGAGCATCAAAATACTCGACCAATGACTTCTTCGCGGGCGTAACTTATACCATCGACCTCACTCAGCCTGCAGGTACACGCATCACCAACCTCGCGTTTGCAGATGGCACACCGGTTACTGATCAAACAGAAATCCGTATTGGTATGAATAGCTATCGAATGGGTCATCTAACCAAGAAAGGCGGCGTGCTAGAAGGTGAATCATTCCCTGTACTCTTTGATACGGAAGCAGAGTATGGAGAAGAAGCAGGCACGATCCGTAACATGACCATCAAGTATCTTAAAGAAGAAAAGAACGGTCAGTATGAAGGTAAACCTCAACAACGTTGGGCTCTTTCTGGTTTAGAGAGTCGTTACAATGAACAGCGTGAGATCGTAAAGTCATTGATTAATGACGAAACCATATCAATCCCAACCAGTAACGATGGCCGCTACACAAACATCGCTTCTATCAACGTAAAAGAACTGATGTTCAAATCTGACGAAGCCAAACAAACAGCCATAACCACACGCGAAAAGAAACTGGCGCAGGCAACTGAGCAAGAGAGTAAGCAAATCAAACGCGAAATCACTCTGATTGAAGCGCTCAATTAATCCCTGACCTCAACCAATAACGACTTAACGACGCTTAGAGCGTGGTTAGGTCGTTGTCGTTCCCGTCCTGCAACATCATATCTGTACTGAGTAAAACGGGTGATATTGGATGAATGAGCCGCAAAGACTGACTCATAGTTGGACAGAAATGAGTTAGGTCAGTTGCTTTAAAACGCTTCTCTCAGATTAGGAAAAGTATGTTGAACCCTTAAACGATAATTACCTACATGAGAAGATAGTTGTTCTCTTAAATTAGATACTCAAAGGCGGTGTAATGTGGGATAACAATAGCGTCAGAAGTTACTATTGACGCCATGATCTCTTGTTAGGCTACGATACCCTCATAAGCTTTAGAAGCCATTACAGGAATAAATTCAGTGATTGAATAAGTTACAGCTCCACTTGTAACGAATGGGTCTGAGTCTAAAACTTGTTCAAGCTCACTCTCGTTCGCATGTTGTGAAATAAGTATGCCCCCAGTTCTAGGTACTTTTCTTCCGCCAAACACTAGCTTGTTTGATTTATATTCTTGTTCAAGATAATTCTTATGCTTATTAGTTAGTTCCGGAGTTATTTTTGCCATGTCAATAAAAGTCATATCTACTAGATACATATAATTCTCGCTTTTCATATAGATTAATATAAAATTGCTACTCATTTCGTAGCGGACTATATCGCTACTTTTTTAGAAGCGCAACATTTATGACAACACCATTACCTAAAAAATTAGTAAGAGGCTCGAATTCGGGTGTAGCAATCATGGCTGTATTCGATCTGTTAGGCCGAAAGTGGAATATGAGGATCATGTGGGAACTTAACTCCGATCCTTTAAGTTTTAGAGGATTACAAGAACGATGTGACGGTATGTCTCCTTCTGTTTTAAACACTAGGATTAAGCAATTGACTGAAGCTGAATTGATTTTTACAACATCAGAAGGCTATAAACTAACAGAATTAGGATTGTCCTTAATGAAGACACTTAACCCTTTGAGAGATTGGGCTGCTGAGTGGGAAGATAAAATATCAAAGTAGCCTAGCGCCTACTTAAACCGTGAGTAGGCCTATGCCATGTTTGAGTGTTAGCGAGTTGAGCACGCATTTGCGAATCAGACTTAAAGCATTTGTTATGTACAATTTTCCATACTCAAACCACATTCAAACTTAATAAACTGTATATACAGTAGAAAGAAACTAAAGATGGTAGGCAAGTTGTTGGACGAAATCCGACGATAAATTCAAAAGCCTCATTAGCGACTCAAAACTCTCACTAACATCTGTATTCATCCGTACACTGATCTATTTCCCTCTTATCGAAGTACAAGTTATTAATAATTCGATATAAATCGCTCTAATATTTGAAATTGTTGTCTACAGTTTTATAGAGCTTGTCGCTTTGGTAATTGCCACAAGTAACGACACCTTTTGATGGTTAGTTTTGGTTATGAGGAAAGGTAATGGAAAGCCTAATTGTCACACTCACACATGCCAGCAAAAGCTTTGTTGATGGTAAAGATACCCATCACGTGCTGGAAAATGTCGACTTCGCTTTGGCGACAGGGGCAAGCGTGGCTTTGACAGGGGCGAGTGGCAGCGGAAAAAGTACTCTGCTGAATATCATTGCGGGGTTTGAACCTCTATCCGGTGGCGAATTATCTGGTGGAGAATTGTGGCTCGATGGCGAGAACACATCAAATTGGAAAGATCCACAATGGAGCCGTTTCCGCCATCAAAAACTGGGCGTTATCTTTCAACAGTTCAACTTATTGACCCCACTCAACGTAAAACAGAACATCGCCTTCCCTCTCCATTTAAATCAACAAAAATGGGGCGACTGGTGCGATTACTTAGTGGAAGCGTTAGGCATCAGTGAATTGCTCGATAGGCATGTATCTGCACTCTCTGGCGGTCAACAACAACGAGTCGCAATAGCGCGTGCGCTAGCCCATAAACCCAAACTATTGCTTGCCGACGAGCCCACTGGCAACCTAGATCACAAAGCTGGCATTGAGGTAATGAAGCTGCTGAGTGAGATCACCACGCAAGGTAACACTGCCGTGCTTTTGGTTACGCACAGCCCGGAATGTGCCAGTTTTATGCAAACACAATTGGTATTAGATGATGGTGCTTTAAAGAACGCTGATCTAAAACTGAATCAGCACCAATCTTGTGAGCAATCCAATGAAGCAAGTTAAGTTCGCTCAAACTTGGCTTCCACACACCAAGCTCACCTTGAATCTATTCGCGGCACACTATCGTCAATCGCCACTACAAGCCGCAGCGATTCTGATCGGCATCGTGCTAGCAGTCACTTTGTTTGTCGCGGTGCAAGCGATCAACCTCAATGCCAAGCGCAGTTATGCAGAATCTACCGAACAACTTAGCGCCCAAGCGCAGAACCTGATCATTCCACCAGCAGGGCAAAACTATTTGCCGGAAGCGCTCTATTTCAAGCTAAGACAGAATGGATTAAGCGCAGCACTGCCTGTGATTGAAGGGAGAGTAAGGGACGAACAAGGCCGTCGTTGGTCGGTACAAGGCAGTGAGTTGATCGCAGCTCTCACCTCAAGATCTCGCTATTCTAACGACAAGCTAGCCGAAAACGCTAGAACCTCAGAAGACAGTCAAAACATATCCCTGTTCGACAGCGCCTTACCGCTTCCTCAACTGTTAGCTGGCAAGCCCATCGTGATGATGAGCCAGTCACAACACCAGAATTTGGGAGAAGTAGACACGCTCACTTTGGATGAAGTGCTCACCCAAGTAGCAGTGCTACCAGATAAATGGCAATTGGGTAGCCGAATGTTGATGGATATTGGATTCGCTCAGCAACTGCTTAACAAGCAAGGACAACTGAGCTATATCGCTATTTTTGACACTAAGAGCGACACTAACAGCAATACTCAGGATAAGTGGCGAAGCCTTATCGGCAAACAGGGGCAATGGATTTCCAACAACCAAAGCACGGATCTCGGTTCAATTACCGACAGCTTTCACCTCAATCTTACCGCTATGAGCTTACTGGCTTTTTTGGTTGGTCTGTTCATCGCTTACAACGGTGTGAAGTACAGTTTGCTCAAGCGTAATCGGCTGTTGGTACAAATTCAACAAGCTGGAGTTGCGCCAAGCATCGTGTTTTCTGCTCTGCTAATCGAGCTCACGGTTTTAGTCACACTAGGCGCATCACTTGGTTTCATTCTCGGCATTCAACTCAGCCATTGGCTGCATCCAACCGTCGCGATAACGCTTGAGCAACTTTATGGTGCAACACTGCTTCCCGGCACATGGCAATGGCAATGGCTAGTGCAGGCTTTATTACTCACGTTAGCGGCTACGTTAGTTGCATGTTGGCAACACTTTAAGCAGCGTATTCGACAACCACTCTCTTCCCATGGTGGTTTTTACCAAGCGCCAGAGGCTTCAAACGAAAACCAGTTGTTTACTATCGGTTTGGTGCTGACGGTTATCGCGTTAGCGGGGTTATGGCTCAGCGAACATCATCGCTTCACCATGGCCTGGCTTGGAATGTTAGTGGTGTCGATTCCTTTATATCTACCCAAAACGCTCAGCGTGTTAGCAAATTGGAGCGAACAGCGCAGCAAGTCAGGGTTAATACAATATCTTTTTGCTGAACTGAGAGAGCTAATATCTCCCCTATCCCTTGCCATGATGGCGCTGCTTCTAGCGGTTACCGCTAACATGGGAATGAATACCTTAGTCGGCAGCTTTGAATCCACGTTAAAGCAATGGCTTGAACAGCGCTTACATGCCGATATTTACGTTAGCCCTGCCCAAGGTGAAATCGCCAATGTGGAGCGTGCGTTAGAACAGTTTGAGAACGTTGAAACCGTCTATAAGCAATACTACGTCGATGATAACTTGCAGGGATTACCCACTTTGCTCGGCACCAAAGACAAAGACACACTTGAGCAAACCATGGTGTTCCAATCCCACCTTGATAACTTTTGGACGCGCTTTTACAAAGGTGACTTAGTGGCAATCAGCGAACCTACGGCGGTGAAGCTCGGCCTGTCCCTTGGAAGTCAACTCAAGCTCGACGCGATCCAAGACAAAACACTCATCGTCGGGGCGATTTTCCACGATTACGGCTCACCGAATGGTGAAGTGTTGCTTGCACCTAATTTATGGCTCGAAAGCGGATTTACTGACTTACCCACCAGCTTGGGAATCAAAGTATCTGGGGACCCACAAGTGGTGTACGAACACCTGCGCCAGCAACTGAACCTGCACCCAAGTCAGCTTTACGATCAAGCGCAGATCAAATCGATCGCTTTAGATATCTTCTCACAAACTTTTGCCATCACTCGGGCGCTTAATGGCGTCACATTAATGGTGGCGGTGATTGGGTTGTTCTGCGCCTGTTTCATGTTGCTCGATGCACGCAAAGCCGCCATTGCAAGGCTGTATGCGCTCGGTGTTAGTAAGAAAAAATTGATGGCGATGGTGATCGGGCAAATTGTCGTGTTGGTTACTTTTACTCTGGTTATCGCCTTACCACTCGGCGCTATGGTCGGTTATGTGTTGACGGACATCGTTACCCTGCGCGCCTTTGGTTGGAGCTTAAATTACGTGTGGAATTGGAGTGATGCACTCAGCATCGCAGTCATCACCATTTTAGTCGCTGTGATAGCGACCTTGATTCCGCTGTGGCGTTTGGTCAGTAAACCCGTGGTATCCAGTTTACAGAGTGAGGTGTTGTGATGAATCGACCAATGAGAGTTTTCGTTCTCACACTTGGCATCTTGCTCCTTTTAAGGTGTGAGGAGTCCACACAACAAACCGCTCAAAATATGGGTTCGATACTCGGCACTGGAACACAAGCCGATAATGAAACACAAAAAGAGACGGAGCAATTCACACCAGTAGTAAAAGGTGTCGACATCACCTTCCCTGCCGACCATCAAGCACACCTTAATTTTCGTCATGAATGGTGGTACTTAACCGCAAACTTAATTGATGAAGAAGGCAATACGTTGGGCGTGCAGTGGACACAATTCCGCTTCGCGGCTGCACCACAGGACAGTGGCAATGGTACTAAGAAAACCACGTGGCAAAGCCAGCAGATTTACATGGCGCACAGTGCTGTCACCACTAAAGACAAACACTACGCTGATGAGAAGTGGTCACGTGACCAAGCTGAACTGGCAGGTGTAAGCGCTTCGCCATTTCGTGTCTATCTCGATGATTGGCAATGGAACTCATCAAGCAATGATCTATTCCCCGCAACCTTGAACGCTAATTCCGATCAGTTTGGCTACTCGCTTAAGTTAACCAGTAACGCGCCTTATCAAAAGCAAGGCGAGCAAGGCTACAGCACCAAAAGTGGCGATGGCAAAGTGGCTTCCTATTACTACAGCCAACCATTCATCGATGTATCAGGCGAAGTAACCATTGATGGCATCACGCATCAGGTGTCTGGTAAAGGTTGGATAGACCGAGAATGGAGCTCGCAGTTCTTACTCGACTCACAACAAGGCTGGGATTGGTTTGCGCTAAGGCTGAGTGATGAAACCAGTTTGGTGGTATTTCAGCTTCGCAACTCAACATCAGGCAAAGCCAGTTATTCTGACGCAAGGTTGATGAATCAAGATGGATCCGGCATCGCGATTAAGCAACAAGACATCAGCTTAACCGCCATCAGGCAAATTGAAATCGATGGGCGTGACTACCCAACAGAGTGGCAAGTTTCGATTCCCACTCAACAAATCGAACTGACCGTCTCGGCACTCAATCCAGAAGCAAAAATGCCGCTGTCAGTGCCCTATTGGGAAGGGCCAATCGTTATTAAAGGTTCTCATTCTGGGTCTGGCTATATGGAGTTGACGGGATATTAAGCAGACCGGCACGAACACTTTCTTAATACCGTACTATGCGCCTATTCAAGTTTTACCATTTACTCCTATGTTAGAGTTCCATTTTTACGTTGAAGTAACTTATGGACCACAATCACTTCCAAGGTAAATACGAAGTTGAGCTAAAGTATCGGATTGACTCGAAATCGGACTTCCTCGAAGTCTTACGGTTAATTCCTCACGAAGTTTTGCTCGAAGATAATGTTGAATGTGACTGGTATTTTGATTTATCAGATAAAGCCTTGCATGCCGAGAACAAAAGCGTGTGCATTCGAACAATGGAACCTTCAGGTATCAAGCTGTGGATAGTCAAAGGCCCCGAATCAGACCGATGTGAAGCGACAAACATTACTGACGCCTCGAAAGCTCGGAGCATGTTGGAAACTATGGGATTTGAAGTGGTACTAAAAGCGGAGAAAACGCGGAGTATCTACTTTGTTGGAGATTTTCATATTACCGTCGATTCCTTGCCGGGTATCGGTGATTTTGCCGAATTCGCAATAATGACTGATGATGAATCAACGTTATCAGCCTACAAAGTAGAGTTGGAAGTTTTGGCTAATAAATTTGGCTTAGCATCCACAGCCTTGCAAACGAAATCGTACAAGCAAATGTTCGTGGAAAAAGGTGCATAACAGAAGCTATAGCGTCGATAGCTAATTTTTCAGCTTCATACCGCAGACAATGTACATAAATAGCCTTAAAGACCAAGACCGATTCACATCAAAAAAGCCATCACGAAGATGGCTTTTTAATACGAATTACAGAGGCGTACCTACTGCTTAGCGCTGTTCAGACGACAAAGCGACCAATCAACCATTACATCGGCTGCCATAAATATCATTTACCCAACTTGGGTTATCAATGAACGGGTTACGGTTACCTTGCCACTGCACGGCTTTTTCATGGCGGTTACGCTCCCAATTGTCTACTGGATCGGCGTTATGCCATTGGAGTAATGTGCATAGCTTTCCAACCTTAGGCTTGCCTGACGTACTCGAAACATCATCAACCAGATACAAATCAGGCATGTTTGCGTTGTTACCTTCATAACGTACGGCCATGTAGAAAATCGAACGAGCAGTATCACCCTTTACGGCATCTCTAGGTTCAAAGCTGTCGTAATCGGTTTTGTTCAACGGAGACTTTCTCAATGGCGAACCACCAAAATCAAAGTCTTTGTTTGAGCGGATAGAGTTAATCTCTGCGTCGGTGGGTTGCAGGTGATGAATGTCTGTATAGCCCCACTGATCTTTACGCTTAAAACCAAAAGATTTAGGCCAAAGGTGCTCACGGTTCCATGCATTTTTATCGTTATTTCCCGACGACGTAAAATCTTTAGATTGTGAACGGCCGCTGTAATACAGAATCACGTTGTTCGAGTTATTCGGGTCTTCGTTAGTATCTTTTAATGCCGACCATACCTGGGTATACGATAATTGCTTTTGCCCACGAGCAGCAATGACACCGAGCATGTCTTTTAACGCATTTCCGTTGATTCCTTCAGCTTCAAGGTAGTAGCCGTCAGGGTATGTAATATCTGCAAGCGCAACTGGACTAAGAGCTGTAGAAATTAGGAAAAGGCTTAGATTTAAACGCATTTTCATTGTTTTAGTATCCTTATTATTGTTTTAATCACTCATCATTGATGAGTGCCCTAAGACTCTACAAAACACAATTTATATGCAATCGTTTTATTTATAAAAAGGGAAGTCTAGCGCCTTATTATTGAAGGGATCAATATCCAGTTCTTGATAAGTAATAACTCGCAATGGATTCTAGGTACTTTAGTTTGGCAAGACTTAACATTTTTGCCGTGACAGACACCCGTTTCCAAACCGATGCCTCTCCCTATACTAATTACAACAAACGATTCTTATATTGCTCTGGCGTTTGGCCTGAATATTTCTTGAACATACTAATGAAGGGGCTGGCTTGGTTGTAACCTAATGTGAGTGCGACTTCTTTAACCGACTGCCCATTTCTTAATAGATCCATTGAGTACAGGTAGCGAACTCGTAGTCGCCATTCCGTGAAGCTCATACCTAATTCACTTTGGCAATGACGCGACAAAGTACGCTCGGTTGCGTGCACTTTCTCTGCCCAATCCTTTAGCGAGATATCGTCTGTTGGGTTCTCTTCTATTGCTGCAAGAATTGGGGCAAGATACTTGTTATCAGTTGAAGGTAAGAAGTGATGCTCGACTTGACGCTCTGCAAGTTGATCAAGTAACACCCGAACAAGCCTTTGATCTTGTTCGCTTTGCGCAACGTTGATATCGCGTTGGCGAAAGTCATCGATAATCGAAGACACGATTGGGGTGATCTTAATGAGGCTGGTTTTCTCAGGCAGATGCTGAGTTAACTCATGAGCAATGTTCAGTGAGCAGTAATCCAGTGGCTTACGGTTGTAGCTGCAGTGCATGACCCCAGCTGGTACCCAAATAGCGAGATGTGGCGGCGCGAGAAAGCGTATGCCTTCTGCTTCCATTTCAAGAATCCCACCGCTGATCAACTGAACCTGCCCCCAAGGGTGGCTATGTATACGAGTTTCGGTGTTCGATAAGAAAGCTTCGAAATTCATAAATACGTTGGATGGTGCCTTATCAATTGATAAGGACGGGTGAAGGTTTCTTGAGTGTTTTTTCAAACTTGTCTTCCTATCGCGTCTGATGTCTTTTTAAAGATATCTGTAAGTATAACGACCTGTCAAACTAGCCGCATCAAGTCATTTGCGACGGAATTCACATGTATTATCTATTACCATTTTTCACAGTCTGTATCTGGGGTGCAAATGCGATCGTCAACAAGCTAGCAGCGAGCACGATAGAACCAAGTGCGATGAGTTTTTACCGTTGGTTTATTGCGATGTTAATTTTGACGCCTTTCTGCATCCGGTCTGTGATTAAACAGTGGCCAATCATTAAACCGAACTTGTCTAAATTAGCTTTCCTTGGTTTTTTGGGCATGGTGCTAAACCAATCTTTGGGTTATTACGCAGGCCTAACCACTTCCGCTTCTAACATGGCATTAATTACGTCTTTGGTTCCACTCATCAGTGTGTTCCTTAGTGTGCCTTTGTTGAACAAGTCTATTTCTAGCCTGAGTATTGTAGGCGGTGTTTTGTCTCTGGCTGGGTTGGCGTTAATGCTCGGTAAAGGCGACCCTCTGTTCTTCATCCATCAAAACCTTACCCAAGGCGATGGTTATATGTTAATCGCGGCCTGTGTCTACGCTTCTTACTGCGTGTTACTCAAACGCTGGAAAATGCCAATTAGTAGTTGGGTCGTGATTTATATTCAAGGGTTATTTGCTGTCGCGATGCTGACTCCTCTTTGGTTAACGAGCGAACAACTATTACCATCACAGCAAGCTATTCCTTTGATCGCTTATGCCGCGGTTGCTGCTTCTATTTTGGCGCCTTGGATGTGGGTGAAAGCGATTGACACCATTGGTGCAGATTCAAGTGCGATGTTTATGAACTTGATGCCCGTTATCGCGATTGTATTAGCCTCCACTTGGCTAGGCGAAGAGATTAATCAGTTCCATATTATTGGTGGTGTGATGGTTATTTCGGGTGTCATTCTTGCTCAAATCAAAAGAAAACCAAGGCTTGAGGTTGCTCTACCTCAGCAAAGCTAGCTTTTCTTAGATTAGACGAACGAAAATTCGCGAATCAACCTCTCCTTATAATGCCTGCTCCCTCAGCAGGCATTGTTGTTTTCCTGTTTTGTTCAACTGTGCTGTTCACACCGTTTTCAAATTCCTTTAATGCGTACTGACTGTTGTTGCAACCTTGAGCTGACTCATGTTTAATGTATTGAGTACTGTTTAAGTTGTAAAAGGAATTACAATGACTCAACCAAGGATCCCAGTGATCATATCGTCACTGCTTGCTCTATCCTCTGCCTCAAGCTTTGCTGCCACAGTTCCTACTGATACACCATTAGCTAAAGAACAACATTTTGTGCGTGGCAATGGCGCAGAGCCCAACACTCTCGATCCAAACTTTGTTAATTCTGGTATGCCCGGTGACATTATCGTCAATGATATGTTTGAAGGCTTTGTGATCGAGAACAGCGATGGGCAGATCATCCCAGGACAAGCTAAAGAATGGTCGTTCAGCAAAGACGGCAAAACCGTCACGTTTATGTTGAAAGAAGGTCTTCAATGGTCAAACGGCGAGCCAGTGACAGCATCAGACTTTGTCTTTGGCTGGCAACGTGCCGTGTCACCTAAAACGGGTAACAATACAGGTTTTGTTTTCTCGACGGCGAATATCGTTAACGCCAGTGAGATTCTTGAAGGAGATAAAGACCCGTCGGAACTCGGCATTAAAGCATTGGATGAACACACGGTTGAAATTGCGCTTTCAAAGCCTACGCCCTACTTCATGAGTTTAATGAGCATCAAAACCTTCTTCCCTCTGCCTACTAAGTTGGTTGAAGAGAAAGGCGACCAGTGGACTCGCGCAGAGAACATTGCAACCAACGGCGCTTATACTCTGAGTAAATGGGTCCCTAACGAATACGTAGAAGTGACCAGAAACCCGAATTACTGGGATAACGCTTCAACCGTCATCAATAAGGTTACTTACCTTGGTTTATCATCTCAAAATGCTGAACTGATTCGTTATCAATCCGGTGAGATTGATATGACGAACCGCGTGCAACTTGAGTATTACCAAAAGCTTGTCAAAGAAAGCCCTGAACAGATTAAAGCACAGGCTTTGTTAGGGTCATATGTTTATTCGTTCAATACGCGTCAAGTTCCGTTTGATGATGTAAGAGTTCGACAAGCATTAAGCATGGCAGTAAACCGAGAGATTTTAGTCGATAAAGTGACGGGACAAGGAGAGCCTGAAGCCTACAGCGTGACGCCTAATAACATCCCGAACTACACGGCTCCTAAGTCTTTATTCGAAGCGCTAGATAGCTCAAAACGTCAAGCCAAGGCCAAACAGCTATTAGAAGAGGCTGGCTATAACCAAGAGAATCCTCTTAAATTTACACTCACGTACAACACCAGTGAAAATCACAAAAAGATCGCCATCGCAATTGCATCAATGTGGAAGCCACTTGGCGTGAAGGTAAAGCTAGAGAACATGGAGTGGAAAGCGTATGTCGCCGCTAAAGGAGCGGGAGATTATCAGCTTGCTCGTTCTTGGGCCTTTGGGGACTATCCAGAGCCTTCAGCTCTGTTAGAAGCCTTCACTTGTGGGCACACGGCCAATGAGAGTGGTTACTGTAACTCTGATTATGATGAGCTCTTACAGCAAGCGAGTAAAACGGAAGATCAATCTAAACGTTTCGCTCTATATCAGCATGCTGAATCGCTTCTGAACGAATCTGCAGCAGTTATGCCTTTATACCACTACAATCACACTCGATTAGTGCGAAATACACTTAAAGGCTTCCCGAACAATAATCCGAAAGGAAATATCTACGCAAAGGATCTATACTTTGTTCAAGAGTAAAAATGAGCTAAATAACAAAAGATTTTACTACCACTTTAGTGGTAAAAACACTAGAATCATTTTAACTAAACCAGATTAACAGCGGTTAGTTGGCAAACATAAAAAGGTACCGACATGAGTACCTAACGGCTTGAAAACACCTAGCACTGCGCTAGGTGTTTTTTTTTGCTATCAACCTTTCTAGCTCGCTGATCAAACTTTCTAATTGCTTGATCAATAATTTCTAACCAAGTGTTCAATATTGCTTCATCCGTGTTTGCCACTTGCCCCAACCGCCTTTAAACATCAATATTCACCCGTTGATCACTTGTTTGAAAAAATAGTCTCGATCGTGAGATTATCCACTTTAATTTATGTCATCTTAAGTATATTGTTATTAGCAAGTAACAAGCATGTTATGCAGCACAATAATAATGAAGGAAGATAGATGAGCAGTAACAATAGCCGACAAGATGGTAAACGAGACGTTACTCTGCGTTTTTTAGCTGAACCCGGGGATGTGAACTTTGGTGGTAAAGTTCATGGTGGAGCAGTAATGAAATGGGTCGATTTAGCGGCTTATGCTTGTTCTGCTGGATGGAGTGGTAAATATTGTATTACCGCCTACGCAGGTGGTATTCGATTCGTTGCGCCAATCCATGTGGGCAACCTTGTTGAAGTAAGCGCGAAGGTCATCTATACCGGTTCATCTTCCATGCACATCGCTATCGACGTTCAAGCTAGTGACCCTAAAGAACTCAACAACCGCCTAACGACTCACTGTATCGTTATTATGGTCGCTGTTGATGAGAATGGTAACCCGACTAAGGTGCCAGAATGGGTGCCAGAAACGCCAGAAGACATTGAATTAAGAGATTCGGCTATTCGCCTGATGAACATGCGAAAGCAGATAGGTGAAGAGATGGAAGCGCACGTGAAGTACCTTAAATAAGGTCAATCACTAGCCCTAACCTACAAAACCTAATTACAATGCCAAGCCCATGCTTGGCATTTGTTTATCTAACTCAGCTCCCCTATACAAACTCTCACAGACAAAGCTGCGTCTTAACCAATACTGCCTATCTCAATACTACTTATGTCAGCAAGGCTTATATAGCGTGATACTCAGCCAAGGGTTGAAATGAACTCACTGTTGTTGAGCGATTTGCTTGAACTGTAATAAAGTCGTCATTTAGCTCTGGTTAAATACCGCCAATCATAATGGATGTATTTGAATTTCCCGGAGCTACTCTTGAGCGTCACACGCACCACTCTTAGCGAATCTACACTGAACAACCTCAAGGCAGTTGAGTACCAATGGGTCAGAACATTGTACGTAGAAGGTTACGATAGCAATGAAATTAACCACTATATCCAGACTTGTTTTGGCGGGGACAACACGTTTGCGGATCTCTTTCGCCGTGTCGCACTCGATCAAGAAAGCATCTATGTGTTGTTGCAACACTTGGGCTGTGCTCCCTCAAGCAAAGAATTCTAGCTTTTATAGTTCATCGCTAGTCGTTCATAGGTCCTAACTGATCATTAGTCCTAGCGAATCATTTTCCTAACTAATCACAGCTATCTGCATCTAGCTTGAATCAGCGGCCGATATCAACCGTTAGTCATTCAATACTTCTCCAACCCATTCCATAGGTCAGGGATATAGTTTCCTGCAATCCACAGCTACCGACTGCCTCTATATACATTTTCTCTGTAACTTCTGTATTTGTTGCACGCAAATCATTGAAGTATCACGCATTGGATTATTAGCAATATATCAATAGGCCAACAGCCCTTTATACTGAGTGTCTGATTTGTGAGACTCGTTCATGTCTTCAAGTAAGAAGAATGAGACAGGTGAGATTCAGGAGAGAAATGGCTCGAAGCTTTAATGGATAAAGCAGCTATAAGCAAAAAAATTGACAGATAAAGCGAAGACCAAGTAGAAAGTAAAAAGTAGCAGGCATAAAAAAACCCAAGTAAATACCTGGGTTAGAGTTACAAAAACCACTAATCATTAATAGCGTAAGGAACCTGATTAGTAGCCAGCTATGCGTAACCTGAGGGTTATTTTTATTACTGATCGGCGGCCAAACCAAATGATGTAATAAAAATGCCAATACAGAGCGACCTATAAGGTCGCTCTTTGTCTTTCTTATAGGGTACAGCTTATCCTTTTACACCACCTGCCGTCAAACCGCCAACTAACCAACGTTGAGCAAGTAAGAACACGATAGTAATTGGAAGTGCTGAAAGTACAGCCGCTGCCGCAAAGTCACCCCATAGGTAGTTCTGAGGGTATAGGTATTGCTGCATACCTACCGCTAGCGTGTAAGAGTTCACATCGGTTAGCAGGATAGACGCTACAGGCACTTCACCCACTGTTGCGATGAACGAAAGAATAAACACAACCGCTAGAATTGGCACAGACAATGGCAGTAGAACCAGTCTAAATGCTTGCCAAGGCGTTGCACCATCAAGTGCAGCCGCTTCTTCCAATGAGTTATCAATCGTTTCAAAGTAGCCCTTAATCGTCCATACATGTAGTGCGATACCGCCCAAGTACGAGAAGATCAGACCGCCATGCGTGTTCAAGCCTAAGAACGGAATGTATTGACCAAGTTTGTCGAACAGCGCGTAGATAGCTACAAGAGCAAGTACCGCTGGGAACATTTGGAAAATCATCATCGCTTTCAGGATAGTTTCTTTACCTTTGAAGCGCATACGAGCAAATGCGTAAGCCGATGTCGTTGACAGTGCCACGATTAGAATCGATGTAACACCCGCCACTTTGATCGAGTTCCATAACCAAGTCAGTACTGGAAAAGGAGGTGGTGTCACCGAACCGTCAGCATTCGTTACCGACATACCAAGAGCCAGTTTCCAGTGCTCCAGTGAAGGGTTATCAGGAATCAGACTACCTGTTGCGAAGTTACCTTCACGGAACGAGATCGCGATGATCATTAGTAGTGGGAAGATAATCATCGCCAAGAAGCACCACAACACTGCATGCGTTGCCCATACTCGGTATTTAAGGCCTTTACCTTGTACCATAGCCATTGTCGTGCTCCTTAATCTTGAGACAGTTTAGTGAAACGAAGGTTTAGTAACGCAAGTCCACCAACCAATAGGAAAATAAGCGTTGCGATTGCACTTGCTAGACCAAAGTCTTGACCGCCGCCGCCTTCGAATGCGATTCGGTAGGTGTAGCTTACAAGCAAATCTGTGTAGCCCGCTGGCTCTGAGGTGCCAATCATGTTCGGGCCACCGTTCGTCAATAGTTGAATCATTACAAAGTTATTGAAGTTAAAGGCAAACGCTGCAATCAATAGCGGTGTAAGCGGCTTAATCATCAATGGGAATGTAATACGCTTGAAGTTATCAAGGAAGTTCGCACCATCAATCGCTGACGCTTCGTACAAATCATCAGGAATCGCTTTAAGCAGACCCATACATAGAATCATCATGTAAGGGAAACCTAGCCACGTGTTAACCATCAACACCATGGTTTTCGCAAGAATTGGGTCAGAGAACCAGTTCGGGCTTAAGCCGAAGATATTCTCAAGCACCATGTTGATCTCACCAAAGCTCTGGTTGAATAGACCTTTAAAGATAAGAATCGAGATGAACGCGGGTACTGCGTAAGGCAGAATCAGTAGAACACGGTAGATTGAACGACCTTTTAGCTCTTCCCATTGCACGATATTTGCAAGTACAAGCCCG
Organism: Vibrio sp. QJM3NY_15; assembly: GCF_057785995.1. NCBI lineage: Bacteria > Pseudomonadati > Pseudomonadota > Gammaproteobacteria > Vibrionales > Vibrionaceae > Vibrio > Vibrio sp. QJM3NY_15. The sequence goes on along the minus strand of NZ_CM173518.1, from coordinate 1,095,951 downwards.
ATAACAAGTGTGAACGCTACGGTACATACCGAGAAGATCACCGTCCAAATAAAGATGCTGATGAATGGTTCTTTAATACCATCATCTTTCCAAACACGTTCAAAGTTATGTGTGCCAATGTTAACCACAAAGCCCGGAGAGATGGTGTTACCAGTAAACTCACCATTGGCATCGACAGGTTGATAGAAACCCTCTTCCATGTTTGGCTTGAGAACTTCACCCGTTTCATTGTTGATTAACGTTTCGTCATCATCTTGAAGCGTGTAAAGCGGGGCAACAGAAGCAAACTTACGTAAGCCACTCATGCGGATGTCGTCACCGTTAGGCAGATGGAAATCAACCGCATTGATCGCTGCACGGTTTTGGATGATCGCTTTGATCTTCTCTTTCTCACCTTGTGCAGACTCAATTGCAGATAGGTCCATCTCTGTTGCACTCATATCTTCAAAAGAAAATACGTCTGTTGCTAACAACTGGTCGCCATCTTTAACAACGATCTGGTGACCGTCATCAGTCTTGTACAATGTGAATGGGTAGCTTTCACCGCTTTGAAAAGAACGATCTAAAAGAACGGTTTGAGTACGCTCAAGAGACAGTTGGTTTTTTGCGCTGTAGTTAGTGAACGCAAGCCCTACGGTATAAGCCAATGGGAAAAGAATGAACAAGATCATTCCGGCAATACCAGGATAAATATAACGGTGGGCGTAAGTTTTCTTACTGCCAAAAATGTAAAGTGCCAAAGCCGTTAAAATCACAGTAAGCAGCGCAAAAGCGAGCTCACCACGTGAATACATTAGAATTGTAGCGTAGCCGTTAATTAAGCCAACGCTACCAAGCAACCCCCATTTGATGAAGACGCTTTTACTGCCTGGAAGGCTTGATGGTGCTGGGATAGCATCTGTACCTTGAACTGACTGCATAGAGGAACCTGCTAGCGATATAGATAAAAAATAGAAAAGTAAGGAGAGGTTACCCTCTCCTTAAAAGGTAGTGCTTGGTTGTTACTTAGTCATGCGACCTTCAGCAGCTTTTAGTGCTTGGTCTACTGTTTGACGGCCGTCAACTACGTTGCCGATCGCTTCTTCCATGCTGTACCAGAACGTTGTGAACTGAGGGATGTTAGGCATGATTTCGCCGTTCATCGCGTTGTCCATTGTTGCTGCAATACGAGTGTCGCTGTCTAGTTGACGTTGGAAAGAGTTAAGAGCAACAGCGCCTAGTGGCTTGTCGTCATTCAGGCTCTTCATGCCTTCGTCTGTTAGTAGGTAGTTTTCCATGAACTCAACAGCTAGGTCGCGGTTTGGTGAAGCCGTGCTGATACCACCAGCCCATACACCAACGAAAGGCTTAGACGCTTTACCGTTGAACTTAGGTAGCGTTGTTACGCCGTAGTCAACGCCAGCTTTCTCGATGTTTGCCCAGCCCCAAGGACCGTTGATTGTCATTGCAACGTTACCCGCAACGAATTCAGACTCAGCAACTGAGTAATCCATGTCTGCAGAGATAACTTTGTCTTGTACCATTTTCTCGATGAAACCTAGAGACTTCTGAACACCTTCAGCCGCTACGCCCGCATCTTTAATGTCGTAACCTTCAGCAGTTTGTTTGAATGCGTAACCGCCGTCAGCTGCAAGTAGAGGCCATGTGAAGTAAGCGCCGCCACGTAGAGGCCACATGATCGCTTTCTTGCCGTCTTTTTGAAGCTCAGCGTTAAGTGCTGGGATTTCTTCCCAAGACTTAGGTGGGTTAGGAACAAGTGCTTTGTTGTAGATAAGAGAAACTGACTCAACCGCTACTGGGTAAGCGATTGTTTTACCTTCGTAAGAAACAGCGTCCCATGCGAAGTCTACGATACCTTCTTTAGTTTCTTTAGAAGGTTTGATATCAACAAGAAGACCGGCTTCCGCAAAACCACCAAAACGGTCGTGTGCGTAGAAAATCATATCTGGGCCATCGCCAGCTGCTGCAACTTGAGAGAACTTCTCTTCTAGTTTGTCAGGGAAAGCGACTGTTACTTTAACACCAGTGTCTTCTTCGAAGCGTTTACCTACTTCAGCCATGCCTTCATAAGCTTTGTCACCACCAACCCAGATTGTTAGTTGTCCTTCTTCGATAGCAGCATTTGCACCAAAAGAACCCAGAGCAACTAATGTTCCTAGAGCTACAGCGCTTAGAGCGTTTTTCATGTGAATATCCTTTTTATATTTATACGTAGGGCACATCTACCAAGACGAGCCAGTTTTCAGGGCTTATGATCTGAGAAAATAGGCTCTAACTCATCATCCTAGCCACTACGCCCTAGCTATTATGGCTTAATTTCGTGATCGCCATCCGGTCAGATTAGAGACTAAAATCACAAAATGCATACTCATCGTGATCAACATCACCGTTATGGGGTGGATTTATTTGAACTGGATCGCCAATTATTAATAACCCCATTTATCTACTCCTCCCCTCCTACTCCCCCTCGTTAAATTTTCATTGGGAGGATGTACCATTGCGCCAATTCACCGAAACTGCATTCATCCAAGAGTGGATAGTAAGAACCCTTTACCAGCGAATGTTATGCGTTGAAGCATTGTTCATTTAGTTGGCTTCACTGCCCGCTGTTGTCTTTATTAAGCATCGAGCTAAATCTGTGATTGAATCACGGGGGAGATTTAGCTGGATGTGGGGGAAATAGGCACCAGTTTGGCTATGACGGGTGGGCTTGGTTAAAGAATCCAAGTCTCACCCACTTTTTTCTTACTCATTCAATACTTACCAATTCCTACAGTTACTGCTGACCCAAAAATTTCTTATAATGATAAGCAGTAAAACTTAAAATTTGATCGATCGAGGACTAGCTAGATGGCGAGTGTCACGTTAAAAAACGTTTATAAATCATATGGTGATGTACAGATTTCTAAGGACGTAACCTTAGACATCAACGAAGGTGAGTTCGTAGTATTCGTTGGACCATCAGGTTGTGGTAAATCGACGCTATTACGCTGTATCGCAGGTCTAGAAGACATTACGTCTGGTGATTTGTACATCGGCGACCAACGCATGAATGATGTTGAGCCTTCAAAGCGTGGCGTAGGTATGGTATTCCAATCTTACGCGCTTTACCCTCACCTTAACCTTTACGACAACATGTCTTTCGGCCTGAAGCTAGCGAACGCTAACAAAGCTGAAATTGATAAGCGTGTTGAACATGCTGCAGAAATCCTTCAGCTTGGTCACCTTCTTGAGCGTCAGCCTAAAGCCCTATCTGGTGGTCAACGTCAGCGCGTTGCTATCGGTCGTACTCTGGTTTCTCAACCAAACGTATTCCTACTTGATGAGCCTCTATCTAACCTTGATGCTGCTTTGCGTGTTCAAATGCGTTCGCAAATCACTAAGCTACAGCGTCAACTTGGTTGCACCATGATCTACGTTACCCACGACCAGGTGGAAGCGATGACAATGGCCGATAAAATTGTTGTTCTTGATGGCGGTTACGTATCTCAAGTCGGTAAGCCGCTTGATCTTTACCACTACCCTCAGAACCGTTTCGTTGCTGGCTTTATTGGCTCGCCGAAGATGAACTTTATGTCGGTTCACATTGAGCAAGCTGAAGCAGAGCGCGTATTGGTACAACTTTCAAATGGCATGACTTTCTGGATCCCGGTAGATGGTACCACTGTCAATGCTGGTGACCGTATGTCTCTGGGTGTTCGTCCTGAACACTTGTTGTCTGCTGACACGGGTGACGCGACGATTGAAGCTGAAGTGATGATGGTCGAGAAACTAGGTAACGAAACACAGGTTTACCTAAACCTCGAAAGTGCTGATGCTGATGTTATCTACCGTCAACCAGACACGTTAACGATTGAGTCTGGTGACAAGCTAGCGATTGGTATTCCTGCGCACCGTTGTCACTTGTTCCATAGCGATGGTCGAGCATGTCGTCGCTTGTACAAAGAGTACGGCACCGACTAATCGGTTCGCCTTTTTAAGATATAACTTGCTCATATCGAATTCCTCTTACCTTGTAAGGGGGATTTTTTGTTTAAAGGCACCAACTACTTTCACTTTGATTGTTTAACTTTGCGCACAAGTCAGTTAGCTTTTCGTGCAGCAATAAAAAAGGCCTAGCGGATGCTAGACCTTTATCTGTTTGTACTAAAAGCCACCCTATCTAAAGATATAGGTTAGCTCTATTGAAACTTAGTGGATTGGCGTATCACTTGTTTTGTTGAACTGGCCAAAATGCTTTTCTAACACTTCTGGTGTTAGTTTGCCTTCCGCTTCTAGTCGCTTAAATTCAGCAACGATCGCTTTTTGCTCTTCAATTGATGGCAGTTGTACTTCTGGCTCATCACCCATCTCTTGAGTCATCTGCTCTAGTTCTTTTTCAAAATCGCTCATGGTACTTACCTAAATATTAAACCTCATGGGATTTTACTCATTTACGCTCTGTGATGCTAGAGCGATTAAGTGCAAAGCCCGAAACCAGATCAAGCTAAAGCCAGTTAGAAGAAAACAGGCCCGTAAATAAAAAGAGCTGGATTCACGATTAAATGAATCCAGCTCTTCATCTGTGTCCCTTTCTAAGCCATGCTACAGCTTAAAGGATTTAAAGCTTTAAGAGATTAAAGCTTAAACGAACCAACCATCTTATCTAGGCGAGAAGACAGGTCACGAAGCTCTTGGCTTGCTTCAGCAAGTTGTTCAGCCGTGCCCGTTGTCACTTCGTTGATCGCATTGATCTCTTCAATGTTCTGGTTGATGGTGTGAACTACGGTTGATTGCTCTTCCGTTGCCGTTGCCACTTGTGTGTTACGGTCAGTGATGTCAACAATGCGGTCTGAAATACCACCCAGTACGTCTACCGCTTCGTCCGATGCTGATACACCTTCAAGCGTGATCACTTTACCCGCACTCATTGCAGATACAGCGTCTTTCGCATCGCTTTGCAGTTGGTTGATCATCTTCTGAATCTCTTCCGTTGAATCTGCTGTGCGACTTGCGAGGTTACGAACTTCATCGGCTACCACAGCAAAGCCACGGCCTTGCTCACCGGCACGCGCAGCTTCAATCGCTGCGTTCAATGCGAGTAAGTTAGTTTGCTCAGAGATATCACGGATAACACCCAGAATAGAGCCGATGTCTTGCGTTGTTGAAGCAAGCTGCTCCACCACTTGACCCGTGCTTTCGATATCTTGCGCTAAACGGCTGATCGCGTCTTTTGCTTTGTTTACCACAGAACGGCCCACTTCAGTATTGCCCGAAGCTTGAGTGGCTGTTTCTGCTGCTGTTGCCGCGTTTGATGCAATCTCACTGATGGTCATACCCATTTGGTTGATCGCAGCCACCACTTGAAGAGTTTGATCACGTTGCTCTTGGCTATTGTCGTGGGTGATGTGTGCTTTGTTAGAAACACTCTCGGCTGCCACTTGAAGCGCTTGGCTTGTCGAGCATACTTCTTTCATCGACTCGTGAATCTTTTCAATGAATCCGTTAAAGCCCTTTGAAAGCTGTGCGATTTCATCGTTGCCTTTGACTTCAATACGCTGCGCCAGATCACCATCACCTTCGCCAAGGTCACCAAATCGCTTAGCCAGAAGTTTAATCGGTTGAGTGATGCTGTTTGCTAGCACTACGCCCATTAAGATAAAGACTAAAGCCACGATAGCCGTCATGATCAGCATCTTTTGTGCAGTCGCATCGAGCTCAGCAAACACTTCATCAGTTGGTACCACACCAATAACGAACCAGTCCATTGACGACACATAAAGACTCGCGACGAATAGCTCTTGTCCTTGGCTTTCGGTGGTAATTAGGTTGAAACCCGACTTGTTCAATAGCTGGCTAGCTTGAGGGCCGTAAAGTTGTTGAAGTGACGAATCACTACGTGAACGCTCACGGTGAATTTGTACATCACCTTGGCTATCTGTCAAAAATACAAAGCCTGTATTTTCAATCTTGAAACCGTTCAGCAGGTTAACCATGTCATCCATCGATTTTGATAGACCTGACATTGCCAAACCAGAGGGCTGTTGGTAGTTAGCAAACATCTTCACTTCACCATTGGCTTCTTGGAACATGCTCACCATAGTTGGCTGGCCTGACTGAGTAAAACCGAAGAACCAACCGTCTTGTTGTTGGTTTAGCTGGCGTAAGAAACCATCTTGATTCCAGTAGTACGCTGTTTCACGGTTGGCAACCGACGCATCGTTTAACTGGTATTGGTTACGCACGTTATTCAGTTGTTTAACTAGCTTATTCTCAATATCCGCATCACGTTCAGTCGAATCGATAGCGTCAGAAATGAATTCATTCGAAGCAATTTGCTCCGCTGCCAACAACAGCTGAGAGACTTCACGATCAATTTCACCGTTGATTCGCTCAAGCATTCCAGGAAGCTCAATATCAACCAATCGATGGCTCAATACATCTCTTGCTTGTTGTTGCGCCATCGCACCTACGATGACCGTAGAAGCCAGAACCGCAAAAGTAATTCCAAGTACAACCTTTTGCTTAATACTCAGAGAGTTAGTTTTCAACATATTTGGACCTTTAAAAAGAATCGCTCTTTATTTATGTACCCTGAACAGGACTTTTTAGTGCACTCCAATCAGCAATGCACAATCTGAGTTATGTATCGGCCAAAACCAATATAACTAGAGACTTTTATCTCAAAAAACTGCAAATATGATGTAACGACTCAATCATTCTCTCTTGGGATAAAGATTATCGAGGTCAATATTATTATCTTATTAGCATTCGCCTGGGTTATTTAATGATGCTTAACACGCTAACCCTTCAGATATAAAGGCATTAAGTTTGTCCTCATTAATGATATCAATGCGGCGATAACCTATTTCAATCATGCCTTCTTTCGCCAATTGTTGGAGAGAGCGGCTGAGTGTTTGACGGGTACACCTAGACAGATGCGCCAACTTATCTTGGGTATATAAGATCGGATTGAGTTCGTTCGGCATCCCATTTAAACGACTGACTAATAACAGTAACTTAGCAACGCGAAATTCATTTTTAAGCAGTACAGATTCTGTCGTCCACTCCATCAAAAGCCGGAATCGAAAGCTGATTTCACGAATTGCAATTTTATAGAGTTCTGGATAACGGTCAGCGATATCTCTCATTTTTTTGACAGGAATAGCCACGACAATCGCATCAGAAGATGAGTAGAAGTTATGGTTGGTCGGTTGTTCATCAAAACAGCCTATCCACGTCAGCCAGCTGTTTGGACCTAGCATGGCAATGCACGCCTCATCACCACTTTCACTGTAACTCATCAGTTCGATATGTCCCTTAACCACAAGGCGCATGGTATCGACAGCGGTATAGGCGGAATTGAGCAAAGTCGGAACCTTATAGGCTTCAATTCTTGCAGCACCGACTATCTCTTCAACGGCTTTCGGATCTAGCTGATTTAGCGTGGGATCATGTCTTAACACCAGCTCAAGCATCGAATGTTGTTCTTCACCACTCATCGTAGGAACGAAACTAGAATGTAAGATTTTACACATTGTTCTCATCCAACCCCTGATAGATTGTTAATTAATTGTTAAATACAGACTAACAATTAATCGAATAAAAAAGCTAGGAAAAACCACAAGGTCGTGAAATGAGGATTCAAGAATGCAAATGCCATGCGTAAACACATTGAGCCGTTGGCTCTTTAAAGGCTCGATAGCAACAGTTTTAATTACCTGCGCTAGCTGGAGTACAGTCTCAGTAGCCAACGATAAATTTGAGGGGATCCCCGGTGAAAGAACCTGTTTCTTCCGTTATGGCCCCGTCTCTGCAGACCCATACATTAACGTTGCCTACCCCGATGCTGCGGTAAAATATTGGGGAGCAGCTTTTACTGTACCTGATGGTGCCAAGCTAAAATTAGAAGGACAATTCCCACATTCTCGCTACATGTCGTTCATTAGCTATGATGACCGTGGAAGACCAGTACAATCTTTACCCGACTACATGATCAAACCCAGCCAAAGCAGCGTGAACCCTTTCAGAGAAGGCAGTCAGCGCGACAGCGTTCTTAGAAGCTACCAAGTCAATGTTCTCAACGCTCAACCAAAAACTGATTACACCGCAGGCCAAATACGTGATGGCGCTGAAATGGATGAACTGCATGCGCCAAAATCTTCAGCTAATCAGCAGGTGATCATCTACCGCATCTACGCAAAAGACGAAAACAGTGATGGCACTGGGAATACAGCATTACCGCAGCCAGTCGTCACGCTTGCTTCAGGAAAGGAACTTCGCGGACAAGAAGCGTGTGATTCTCTGCAAAGTGCGCAACCGTTAAAAGCTCAATTAAATGCCCTGGGAATCCCAGTCGAGAAGTATCGTGAATTGGTTACACAACCCAACAAGCCCGCAGGTTTCCCCGCAACCAATCCATCGACTTGGCACATTCAGCTCGACCGAGAAAGCTTGTTAGGTATTTACACAGGGAAAATCAACCCTGAAGCGAGACGAAGCACGGGTGGCTTCTACCCAAATCTTGATAACAACTACATTAGAACCGTCGTTAATCGCAAACATGGCCCTGTATTTGTCCTCAGAGCGAAAGCTCCTGTGACGCCGAAAACTTTCCATGGCGTGAAAAAAATGACCAAAGGTGACCTCCGTTACTGGTCGGTCTGCTCGAACAAAGGTTTCGCTGTAACCAAAGTCAACGACTGCCTTTACGATGAAGCGATTCCGGTGGACAAGGACGGCTATTACACTGTCGCCGTGAGCCGCGCTGCCGACAGACCACGTAACGCTTTTGCCCAATGTGGTGTAGGTTGGTTACCAATGGCAGACGATGGTGATGGCATTATTGATGAAGATGCATCGATTGTTCAAATCCGTCACATGCTCGCAGCGCCGGAGTTTAGCCACGCCATACAAAACATCCAGCAAGATAAAGATATCGCCCCGGTGATGGGGGAATACTACCCAAGAACCTTCTACACCACGACCAACAACTTCGAGCTCATGATCCCTTGTTCGGGGTAATACTCTCCATCTGAATAACCCATTAATAAACCTACGAAATGGCAGGTTCCCCGCCTGCCATCTATGACCGAATACCATCAATTTTCTGAGGTTGCCATGCTACTCAAACTACTACCCCTGTTGTCGATCATCTCTTTTCTTTTTACATCACAAGCAGCATATACAGAAGAACTCGAACCAGAACGAAAACCAGAGCAAGATCAAGGACAAATAGAAGACCTAGACGATCCTACCGCGCTGAGCTCATTTCTGGGAATACGAACAGGGACTAACGGATATGGTGCCATCGCGCAATTTGGATTCAATAGCCCCGACAGTGCATTCGGTCACAACAGCTTCATTCAATTTAAAGACGATTTTGAAACTCTACATCTACGCCACTTTTCGATCTATAAACAGAGTGGAACGGGGTTGTTTGTTGATATGCAGCGCAACAATGCCAATGCGATTTCCGTTAACCGAGCTTCTGTTGGCGCCATCCAAATAATCCCTATCTCAGACAAACTTAGGATCAACCCTGCCCTTCTATATGGCGAAACGTGGACAGACGACAAGCAAGCTCGAAAAACGCTGTTTCCAGATACATCAATTGTGACCTTGTATACCTTTATTCGCTGGCAAGTCGCCGACGACTGGTTCGTCAATTTGGTACCTCAATATACCTACAGCGTAAATGGACGAAAGATTCGCTTGTTTGAACTCGTCACCCAAGTTGGCCACAACATTACCAAGGAAACGAGCATGGCGATAAATACCGATGAAGACGACAACTTTTGGTTAACACTAAAGCACGCCTTTTAAGTCTGACTATGGTAAAACCGTTGGGCTTAACTGTACTTTGGCTAAACACTTGTAAATCATTCCATTTTTGGAAAAATAAATTACGTAGATGTACTGGAACTTTTTCCTATTAATAAGTGACCAATACTCAAAATAAGAATCAAATGGCCCCCAGAGAGTCCAAAAATGCATAAAAATAACTTCGAAATCCTTCAAAACTACCTAGAGTCTCAAATCATTGGTCAGCAAGAGCTCGTAAAACAATTGATGATCGCCTTACTGGCAGATGGTCATATCCTTGTTGAAGGGCCTCCGGGGTTGGCAAAAACCCGCGCAGTAAAGTCGCTGGCTGACTGTGTCGAGGGAGATTTTCACCGTATTCAATTTACCCCTGACCTATTGCCTGCCGACCTAACTGGTACCGATATTTTCCGTCCAGAAACGGGAGAGTTCACTTTCCAATCGGGCCCGATTTTTAACTCGTTAATTCTAGCGGATGAGATCAACCGTGCTCCGGCGAAAGTGCAAGCCGCTATGTTAGAAGCGATGGCTGAAAAGCAGGTGACCGCAGGTCGAAAAACCTATGCTCTGCCTGATCTGTTTTTGGTGATGGCAACGCAAAACCCGATTGAGCAAGAAGGTACTTACCCGCTGCCGGAAGCTCAATTAGACCGTTTCTTGCTCCATTTAGAAGTGGCTTATCCAGACATGGAAAGTGAGCTGGAGATCTTGCGCCTGAACCGAGGCGAAGCTCAAGGCAACGAATCTGTTCAGCCACAAGAGATATCTCAGCAAACGATCTTTGAAGCTCGCCAAGAAGTGCTCAACATTCACATGGCAGATACCATTGAGCAGTACATCATCAGATTGGTAATGGCGACTCGCCAACCTAAACAATACAGCGACCAACTTGATCAATGGCTAGACATGGGTGTCAGCCCGCGTGCAACTATCGCGTTAGACCGTTGTGCCCGCGCTCACGCTTGGCTTGCTGGCCGCGACTATGTTACTCCACAAGATGTTCAAGCGATGGCATTCCCTGTATTGCGCCACCGCCTGCTTCGTAGCTACCACGCACAAGCTGAAGGGGTCACTGCAAACCAAGTGATCGCACACCTTATCTCGTTGGTTGGTAGCGCATAGGGATAAGCGCATGAATAATCAATTACCCAATCATAGTGACGGTGTCACGTTAAATCTGGACGAACTGCTGCAATACAAAGCGCAGTCTGTTCGCTGGTTGCCTCCAGCCAAGAGCCTCTGGTCGCAACTAAACGGTCAACACGAGAGCAATCGTAAAGGTCGCGGGATGAATTTCTCTGAGGTTCGTCAATATCAGGCGGGCGACGACATCCGCAGCATTGATTGGCGCGTCACGGCGAGAACAGGCAAGGCGCATACCAAACTGTTTTCTGAAGAAAGAGAACAGCCTGTGATTTTGTTCTTAGATCTGTCGAGCAGTATGATTTTCGGCTCAACCTTGTTGCTTAAATCGGTTCAACTCGCGCACTTTGCCAGCCAACTTTGCTGGTTAACCGTCGCTCAAAAAGACCGTATTGGCGCAGTGATCGATACTGGCCAAGAGATCATTGAGATTAAACCCAGTGCTAGCAACCATGCTCCGCTACGTATTTTACAAAAAGTCATAGAAATCAATAACGCAGCGCTGATCAACCCAGGCAATCACAGCGACACAACCTTAGAGCATGGGCTGAAATCTCTTCACCAGCTTTGCCCGAAAGGCAGCGATATCATTATGCTCAGTGATTTCGTCCGTTATAACGAAAGTAATTACTCACTTATCAATCAAATACGTCGACATAATCGAGTTCGCTTGGTGCATTTTTACGATCCATTAGAGCAAGGTGTCACTGCTTTCAAAGGTTCAAAACAGATCACCGACGGCAATAAAACGCAATGGTTTAACTTTTCATCAAGCAAAGAAAAGGAAAAGCTCAGTCACGCATTTGATCAGAAGCAACAACAACTTATGCAAATGAGCCTTTCTCTGGCGATCCCATACAGTTCATTGTCTTGTGCGCAATCGTTAATGAGCCAAGTATCAGGAGTTCAGTCATGAATCAACCTCTCGACCTGAGCCCGATTATTACGCCAAGCGCACCGTCATGGTGGCCTTTGGCATGGGGTTGGTGGTCAGTCATTATCACGGCCATCGTTCTGATCACCATAGTATTTTTCATTGTAAAACGCAGACAAACGAACCAATACGCGAAGAACGAAGCACTTGCTTGCTTTCGTAATAGCCAGCTTTCAAATACCTTGTCTCCGAGTGCAGCTCAAGACATCGTTCGTCAGGCAGCACTAAGCTATTTCCCACGCGACAAAGTGGCAGGCTTATCTGGTGATGATTGGTTGGCGTTCTTAGATGCGCAATTGGTGAAGCCGTTGTTCGCCGCAAAACAATCGCAATGGCAACAAGCGCTCTACCAAGATGCAGCCTTAATGAACGACCAACAAAAAAAGGCTCAACAGCAATTGGTTAATGACTGCGAAACCTGGCTTCGTAAAGCCCTTCCTCCAAAGCGAGGTCGTTATGACTGATCTTTTAAACACGAGCTTACTAAATATTGAATTCGTTTGGTGGTGGATGTTTTTCCTCGCGCCACTGCCGTTTCTCGTTTACTTGTTCTCTCCTAAGGCGGAATCGAACAATGCCCTAAGGCTTCCATTTCTGCCCGAGGACAGCAATACCAAAACGCCGAGCAGTCGCTTACCCAAAGCTTTGTCGGTCATCATCTGGCTTTTATTGGTAACGGCCATGGCACGTCCAGTTTGGTACGGTGAACCGGTTGAGTTTCAGCCAAAACACCGTGATTTGATGTTGGTTGTCGACCTCTCCTACTCAATGAGTCAAGAAGACATGCAATTCAATGGCGAATACATCGATCGCTTATCTGCGGTGAAACATGTATTGAGTGACTTTATTGAGCGACGAAAAGGCGACCGAGTAGGATTGGTGCTATTTGCTGATCACGCCTACTTGCAGACGCCATTGACGTTAGATAGAGACACGCTTTCACAACAGCTCAATCAGGCTGTGCTAAAGCTGATTGGTACTCAAACTGCGATCGGTGATGGTATCGGCCTTGCCACCAAAACCTTTGTCGACAGCGATGCCCCTCAGCGTGTGATGATTCTACTCAGTGACGGCAGCAATACTGCGGGCGTATTAGACCCACTAGAAGCGGCGGATATTGCTAAGAAGTACAACGCGACGATTTACACCGTGGGTGTCGGTGCGGGTGAAATGATGGTCAAAGAGTTCTTCATGACTCGTAAGGTCAATACCGCTCAAGACTTGGATGAGCGTACTCTAATGGAAATAGCCAAACGCACTGGCGGTCAGTACTTCCGAGCGCGAGACAGCAAAGAGCTGGCAACGATTTACGACACCATCAACCAGTTAGAACCCGTGACGAATGCCACTAAGATATGGCGACCACAACAAGAGTGGTTTGTCTGGCCTCTGTCTGCGGCAATGTTCTTCGCATTTATGCTGTTAGCCATTAGGAGAAACAATGTCTAACTTTACTTTTATCTACCCATATTGGTTCTTGGCTCTTGCCGTGCTGCCCGCTATTTGGTGGCTTAGCAAGAGACAATCCAAGCAAGGGTTATTGGCGTCACACATCGCCCGTTATTTGGCTCCTGAATCGAACAAACCCTCGAAAAACCGCAGCACTTATTTCGGTGTTTGGTGGTTGGTCGGTGTCATCGCATTGGCCGGTCCAAGCTTTGAAAAAAATGAACAACCAAGCTTTGAAAAAACACAGGCGCGAGTTGTGATCATGGATATGTCGATGTCTATGTATGCCACTGACATTAAACCGAACCGTTTAACACAGGCGCGATACAAGGCTCTGGATCTGCTTTCGTTATGGAAAGAAGGCCTAACGGGAATGGTGGCATACGCCGGAGATGCTTACACCATTAGTCCGCTAACGTCTGACATCAACACCATCAAGAACCTCGTACCCAACCTATCACCAGATATCATGCCCTTCCAAGGCGGCAATGCAGAATCGGCAGTTAAGCTTGCGATTGAGATGATGACTCGTGCTCATATCTATAAAGGCGATCTGGTACTGATTGCTGATGATATTGATGGTCAAGAGAAGAAAGATATCGACTCGCTACTCTCTGGTAGTAATTGGACGTTATCAGTCTTGGCTGTAGGTACGGAAAGTGGCGCGCCGATCTCGTTACCTACAGGTTCGATGTTACAGACCGACTCAGGACAAACCGTGGTTGCGAAAACCAACGTAGGCAATATGCGCGACCTGACTCGTCGCTCTGGTGGCACGTTCACTGAAGTTCAATTTGATAACTCAGACGTTGAACACATCGCAAATTACCTCGACCGAGTTGCGACAACATCAGAAGTGACTAAAACCAATAACTCGCTCAATACCAGAGTGAACAACGGTTTCTGGTTATTGCCGTTTTTGTTACTTCCTGCACTTGGGCTATTTCGAAAAGGGGTCATTTGGTGTGGTCTAGCTGTACTTGTCTCGTTCAGCCAACCGAATACTGCGTTTGCAAATCCTTGGAAAACCGATGACCAAGTAGGTTATCAGTTGTATCAAGATGAGGACTTTCAACAAGCCGCAGAACAGTTCGAACAGCAAGAATGGAAAGGCATCGCGCAATACAAAGCCGGTGATTTCGAAGCGGCCGAGCAGACGCTGCAAGGTCTTTCTGGCGAAGATGCTCGCTACAACCTCGCCAATGCACAAGCAAAGCAAGGTAAATACGACCAAGCGATAAAAGAGTATCAACGCATTCTCGAAAGCAACCCTGAACATGCTTATGCGAAGAAGAACCTAGAGATTGTCGAACAAGCTCAGAAGCAACAGCAACAGCAACAGCAACAGCAACAGCAACAGCAAGACGATTCTGAGTCCAAAGACAAAAATGAACAAGACCAGCAAGGTCAGCAAGGTCAGCAAAATGATTCTTCGCAAAGCTCGCAGGATCAACAACAAAGCTCAGCTGACAATGGGAAGTCGCAAAGTCAAAGCGGCAGCCAAGATCAAAGCAATAAACAAGATCAAAGTGAAAGCCAAGCTCAGAATACTGACCAAAGCCAAGCTGATAGCCGCCCTGATTCCAAGGCGGATGAAGAAAACGACAAGCAAGCAGTGCAACAAAACAAAGCGGATCAAGCAGATAAACAGCCACAGGACAAGGGTGACTCAGTATCTCAGGCAGCCCAAGCACAAGAGGCTGCTAAGGAAGACACTGATAACAACGCTCAACAAGCTGCAGCACAAGTATCAGGTCAACCTATGTCGAGCGATCCTGATATGCGAAAACTTGAGCAAGTAGAAAGCGCTCGTGATCCGAGCCAATTGCTTAAAGCGCAAATGATTCTACAAGCACGACAAAAAAGTGCTCCTAACAACCAAAACAAAAAGTGGTAACCATGCGATTTTTAAACAAGCCATTTTTATCAATGCTACTGACACTGCTAATCGGTGTTTTCTCGTCACATTCTGTATTCGCAGCGACCGCTGTGGCGAGTGTTTCGCAAAACAGTGTTACCAAAGATGAAGTCTTTCTACTTAGAGTAGCAACCGATGAAAAAGTATCGTCAGGTGCTTTAGATCTAACCTCCCTTCAGAAGAATTTCTACGTCGGCACCCCAAGCTTTGGGTCATCGATGCGAATCGTCAATGGTAGCCGCACTGTGTCTAGCGAGTGGAATATTACCCTTGCCCCACTTCGATTAGGCCGATTAGATATTCCTAGCTTTGATATTGAAGGCGCTAAAACTAAGCCGATCACCATCAACGTTGCGGTTAATAAAGCCGCTCCAAAGCAGAGTGATATGGCCGAGTTTCAACTTAATCTGAGTAAAGACTCGCTATACCCTCAAGAGGTCGCGGAGCTTGATGTAAAACTCATCATTAAGGCTGATCCTAGAAGACTGCAAGATCCTAAAATTGCGCCACCAAGTTCAGCGCAATTAGACGTGGAACCGATTGGAGAGTCTAAGCAATTTCAAGATGTTATTAACGGACAAGAAGTCACGGTTGTTCAGCAATCTTTCCATATATCGTCACAACAAGCTGGGCAATTTCAGCTTCAAGGACCAAAGTTAACCGGTGCTGTTGTTTACTCAACCAACAACTCAAGCACGACGCGCCTTTTCCAGCTCGACACGCCTGTTGAAACCTTAGATGTCACAGTGAATCCGGTACCAAAAGGCTATCAAGGTGAGTGGTTACCAACATCGAACTTCAAGTTGATTCAGAAATGGTCAGATAGCCAAGGCAATGAATTCACGGATGGCAATGCTTTAGGTGACGACAAACAGAAGATTGAAATGGAAGCCGGTGATTCGTTAACTCGAACCATTACTATGACGGCTAGCAACTTAACGCAGCACCAACTGCCAAAACTGAATATCACCTACCCTAAAACGGTGCGTGTTTATGAAGAAAAACCGCAATTTGGCACCACTCAATCCGGTGATGCTGTCGTTGTTTACAAGCAAGTCTTGATTCCGAAAGAGGCTGGAAATATCTCGCTTCCTGATGTTTCTCAAGCTTGGTTTAACACTGAATCACAATCACAAGAAATCAGTAAAGCTCTTGGTCTTGAGTTGTCGGTTCAGGCAAGTGACCGTGCGACATCTAGCACATCACCAGTCACAGCACCGCCAGCCCAACAAGCCAGCCCGACGATTGTTACCGTAGAAAGCCCTGGAATCTGGCCTTATCTAACCGCGCTATTTGCTGCTTTATGGGTAATTAGCTCTGCGGTTGCTTTTTATTTCTGGTCACGCCGCGGTACAGCAGTAAAACCAAAGCAAAAAGATGAACGTCAACCCGATACGGCAGAAGCGCTTATTGCCGCTCTGAAAATGAAAGACGGTGTGAAGACGAGAACCTTGTTTGAGCAATGGAAAGCAGAAAATCCAGACTTGAGTGACGAGACAATAGAAGTGTTCGAAGCTGAGCTCACCAAGCTAAATCAGAGTCTCTATGCTGAAGCTGGCTCACCAAGTCAGTCATGGGATCCTTCTGAGGCAATCAAAGCGGTTAAGAAACCAAAACGCATCTCGAACAAAGCACACAAGAGCACATTAGAAAGGCTTTAATTAACCGGTGTTCTAAGTAAGCAGAAAGCTAATTAAGCAGAAAATCTGAGTAAACAAAAAAGAACGAAGCCGTGATGACCACATTGTGATCATCACGGCTTCAGTCGTTTTTGAGATAGGGAAAAATAAACGCCAGATTAAATCAGTGGCGTCGCGACCTTTCTTCGCTTTAGAGCAGAGACAATTCGATTTCGCCCTGAGTCTTTGGCTTGATACAAGGCTTTGTCTGCCTTGCCATACAGTAGATCGAAATCGAATTGGCGTTGATCAGAGGTGATTGAAGCATAACCGACAGATGCGGTTAAATACTGGCTAGTGCTGCTTTCACAATGAAGGATCTTCGCCTCTTCAATGCATTTTCTGATCGACTCTGCACGCTGTTTAGTTTCAGAGTGATGAGTGCCGATCATCAACAACATAAACTCCTCACCACCAATACGACAAAAGGTTTCCTTATCGCTATGAACATGGGCATTAAGTATCTTGCCGATGGTGCGCAGAGCAGCGTCACCTTCTGTATGCCCATAAACCGTGTTGTACAAACCAAAATGATCAAGGTCGACCAGTATCAATCCGAATGTGACTTCATCTTGTATGGCAAACGCCCCTTGATCATCGCAATTTAGATCATCTAACACCTGCGACAACATACGCCGATTTCCAAGACGTGTCAGCGGGTCTAATTTAGAGATGATATCCAACTGCTCATTGGCTCGTTCAAGCTCTTGAGTGCGCTTACTGACCTCTTGCTCTAGCGTCTCATTAAGCTTTTTGAGCTCCTCTTGCGCCATGGTTCTCTGTAGCACCTCAGCTAAACTAGAAGCGAAGATACGTATCACTTCACGCAGTTGTGAGGTTAAAGGGCTGCGAGTTAACAAATTGTCCGCGGCTATAAACGCAATCGGCTCACCCGTATTAGTGGTGAGCATCGTCATTGCCGTCCAACCGACTCCCACAATATTGAAATCGTGATAGATAGGCACCGACTCTTCAAAGGCGACTTGATTAGGACAAGCGCGAGCTGCAGCAACAATGTCACGTTCCACCAGCTCTGAGCGGTAATAGGACTCATCAACAATGTCGCCTTTTATATCCGTACCCCACGTGCCTTGCATGTAACTGCAGCTTTTATCTGTTAAAAAAACCGCTAACCGGTCTATCCCTAAGTGCTGAATAGCAAAACTGACCGCAGATTTACAGACTTCGCTTACGCTATCGCAGCGAGACAGTTCCACCATACTTGAGTGCAACATGCGGATGTTCTGTTCTTGCCGTTTGCGGATGTAGATCTGAGAAAGCAGAGAACCAAAGGATTCAAGCATCTGCTTTTGGTAATTGGTAATTGGTGAACGGTGAATGTAGTTATCCATTGCAATCCAACCAACGGGTTTATCACCTTCACGTAAGATCAACATTCCATTCCAGCCCTGCCCTACTACTTTTCCTTCGGTGTAGAGGGGTGCCTGTTCGATAATAACCAAGTTGGTGTGATTGTCTGATAACGCTTCGATGTATTCCGCTTCGAGTTGATGCAAGTCGTACTGGGTATGATGTTCGCTGTTGGTTTTACCGGCCTCATCAGTACCATAAGTGCCGCTAAAACAGCGCTTCTTCATATCGAGTAACATGAAGATCGCACGGTCAAAGCCTAGACGGTCGCGCACGGCTTCTACTGACGCTTTATACAATGCATCCAACGACTCAGGATTAGAAAGCTCTAACGCAACCTGATGAACCAGCTTCATGTTCTCTACAAATAGCTCACGTAGCTTTATCTCATCAAGATACTGCGCTTCACGTGTGTCTCTGTATTTTATCTCCAGCGCAGCGTTCTTTTCTGCACGAATGCATTGCCAACGTGCTGCCGCTAATTGAAGAACATCGAGCCCTTGGTCGAAGGTTTGGCTGATCTTTTCTGCATTGCAATTTTGGACAATTAAATAAGTTCTACAGGCAGGCGCGTTGTCTAGCATCATGATAAACGACTCACCACCCAACACCTCCATGTGCTCCCACTTACAGGTATTGATGGCCATTGGCAAGACACCATCAGCCGTGTCGAACTGCGACACCCAAGGCCAGAAGGTCGTGGGATAACTTGAAAGAGAGGTCACCTCACCAAAAGAAAATAGCGGCAACGACTCACTTTCCAGTATCGGCTCAGCAAATATTCCTATTCCTTTCGGAGTAAGCACCTCAACAAGGTAATCAAATAGAGATTCTGCCAACAGACGGTGGTCACGAGTAGCAGATATTTGTTTTGCAAAGGCTTTAACAGGCACAGCTTCCGTCCATTGGCGAATGAGAGTGAAGCAAAAATACCGAAGCATTGATATGCAATCAATGTAACTAAAAATGAGATGTTAAGCGGGTCGCAATTTCAATTTTTACATTATCACAAGCATGAGAAGAACGACAAAAATGGGATTTTCTGCCCAAAATTTCATCGACATTAAGACTTTTTTAGAGGCATAAAAAAGCCCCACCTAAAGTGGGGCAAAACTTCCATCGCTTATAGTTATAGTGATAATTCTGTCGATCTATTCGATTATCTAACCTGCGTTTCAGTTAGCGTACTGCCTTTTAAAAAACTAAAGCAGCACTGAGTTAATCGAATTAACCAAAGTCACCGTTTACGTAACCTTTAGTACGATCATCTTTTGGTTCGCTGAAGATAACACTCGTTTCGTTGTGCTCTACAAGCTCTCCCATTAGGAAGAAAGCCGTGCGGTCTGAAATACGACGCGCTTGCTGCATTGAGTGCGTTACGATAACGATAGTGAAGTCTTTCTTCAGGTCTTCCATCAATTCTTCAATCTTGTGTGTCGCGATTGGATCGAGTGCCGATGTAGGCTCATCCATCAAAATCACATCCGGCTCCATTGCAATCGTACGAGCGATACATAGACGCTGTTGTTGACCACCAGACAAACCAAACGCGTGTGCTTTAAGACGATCTTTTACTTCATCCCAAAGTGCCGCACTGCGTAGTGAGCTTTCTACTACTTCATCAATGTGTTTCTTGTCTTTGATACCTTGAGCTCGTAAGCCGTAAGCAACGTTCTCGTAGATGCTCATTGGGAATGGGTTTGGCTTTTGGAATACCATACCTACGCGAATACGCAAGTCGGCCACATCAATGTTACCGTAGATGTTCGTGCCATCCATATCCAGCTTACCTTTGATAGTAACGCCTTCAATTAGGTCATTCATGCGGTTCAAACAACGTAGCAGCGTCGATTTACCACAACCCGATGGGCCAATCAGAGCCGTTACCTGACGCGTTGGGATTGGCAGGTTGATAGACTTAAGCGCTTGGTTTTCGCCGTAAAACAGATCTAGGTTCTCAATATCAAATTTGTTCATTGTCGTATTCTCTAAATTCTTAAATTCGTGTCTAACTTGATGCTTTCTTTATCACGGGGGCTCTTTTGATTGTTGAGCCAGCTAATGAGCTTAGTAAGTTGCCGTGTTGAAGCGTCTCGCAATCAGTTTTGTAACCATGTTGATCAAGAGAACCAATACGATTAGGACTGTTGCCGTGCCGTAGGCTTGGTTCCACTCATCGATAGTAAATAGCTCTGTTGTCAGCTTATATAAGTGAACCGTTAGTGTACGGCCAGAATCAAATACCGATTCAGGAACACGTGCCACCATACCTGCTGTTAAGAACACAGGTGCTGATTCGCCAATTACACGACCAATACTAAGAATGACCGAAGTTAAGATACCTGGCATTGCGCTTGGTAAGATCAAACGCCAGATAGTGTAGATTTTTGAAGCGCCAAGGCCGTATGAGCCTTCACGATAAGTTTGTGGTACTGACATCAATGCTTCTTCTGTAGTACGAATGATTACAGGAAGAATCAGGATACTTAGTGTTAGTGCACCCGACAGAATCGAGAAGCCAAGACCAAGAATCGAAACAAAGAAGGTCATACCGAACAGACCAAAGATAATCGACGGAATACCAGCTAAAGATTCGGTACAGAAACGAATCACTTTAACCAGTTTACTGCCCACTTTTGCGTATTCAGTTAGGTATATCGCCGTCATAATGCCGAGTGGCGCCGCTACTGCAATCGATGCGATAACCATGTAGATCGTGGCAATGATCATTGGGAAAATACCACGTTCTTCACCGGTACGAGTGTAGTCGTCGGTGATGAAGTTCCAGTCTACGTATTGAAGGCCATTCGATAGGATGTACCAAATGATCCAGAATAAGAAACCAACGGTGACTGCCGCTGCTGCCCAGATAAAGCCTTTCAAGACATTATCTTTCATTTGACGTGCTTGTTTTAGTTTTACGCGATCCATATTACTAATCCTCGCCTACTTCGTTTTTTCACGATTAAGATAAAGCAGAGCACCATTTAACATCATGATGAATACCAGAAGCACAACGCCGGTAGCGTATAGTGCACTCGCGTGAATGCCACTTGCGTAAGACATTTCAATAGCAATGTTTGCGGTTAGCGTACGAGCCGAATCCAAAATACCTTCTGGCATAGCTGGCGCATTACCCATCACCATGATGATTGCCATCGTTTCACCCAGTGCACGACCGATGCCCAAAATCACACCCGTCATAATGCCTGAACGTGCCGCAGGAACGAGTAATTTAAAAATCGTGTAGATTTTCGAAGCACCCAGTGCCAGTGAGCCTTCTTTGTACGTACGAGGTACAGCGCGGATCGAAGTTTCAGAAACCGTAATAACGGTAGGAAGAATCATGATACCCAGAACAATGATACCCGCGAAGATAGTGTTACCCGCTGGTACTTGGAAGATGTTCTGAATCATAGGAACGATGATTACTAGACCAAAGAAGCCGTAAACTACCGACGGGATACCCGCGAGAAGCTCAACTGCTGGTCGAATAATATCGGCAAGACGCTTAGGAGCAATCTCAGCGATAAAAATGGCGGTTAATACACCAACTGGTACACCAACAACTACGGCACCAAGCGTCGAGACAATCGATGCAACAATCATAGTTGCAACACCGAATAGAGCTGGCGGTAACCAATCCACACCCAGAACGATGCCAGAAACACCGGCCTCTTGGAATGCAGGGATACTCTCTGCAACGATAAAGTAAGCGATAACGGCTAGTGATACGATGCCGATTACAGCACTCGATAAGAACAAGCCGTGGAAGATTCTTTCTCTCCAGTCAATGCGCTTCTTAGCACGTAGACTCGGCTTATTGATTTGAGTCGCTTCAGTATTCATAAGCT
Organism: Vibrio sp. QJM3NY_15; assembly: GCF_057785995.1. Taxonomy (NCBI): domain Bacteria; kingdom Pseudomonadati; phylum Pseudomonadota; class Gammaproteobacteria; order Vibrionales; family Vibrionaceae; genus Vibrio; species Vibrio sp. QJM3NY_15. The sequence continues at coordinate 1,073,799 of NZ_CM173518.1, read as the reverse complement.
TTTCACTATTTGCGATGGTCATATATAAAATCTCAAACTTTGTGGCTCAAAAAGAGCTCGAAATAAACAAAGTTGAAAGAAAAGGCTCAGCCTAAAGCAGGCTGAGCAATAATTAAGTGTTGGTCAGTTAAGATTAGTTAACTGTGATGTAGCCTTTCTTACCAGCGATAGCTTGAGCTTCGTCTGCAACCATCCAGTCTAGGAATTGTTGAGTTTCAGCTGTTGGAGCGCCTGCTTTGTAAAGAACTAGGAAAGGACGAGCAACTTTGTAAGAGCCGTTCTTAACGTTATCAACTGATGCTGCTGCGCCGTCGATAGTTAGAGCTTGAACTGTGTTGTCTACAGTACCAAGAGAGATGAAGCCGATAGCGTATGGGTTGCTTGCTACAGAAACTTTAAGTGCGCCGTTACCGTTTGCAACTTGAGCACGTTGAGAGATAGCCGATACTTTCTTGTCGCCAATCTTCTTCTTAAGTTTCATGATGTCTTCGAATGCACCACGTGTACCAGATGCAGTATCACGAGTGATTGCTACGATTGGCTTGTCTGCACCACCAACATCTTTCCAGTTAGTGATGTCACCTTTGTAGATTGAAGTGATTTGCTCAGCTGTAAGAGCAGATACTTCGTTATTTGGGTTAACAACAACTGCGATACCGTCACGAGCGATAACGAGCTCTTTCAGGTCAGCTGTTTTCTCTTCTTCTTTTAGGTCACGAGAAGAGATACCAAGGTCAGCACTTCCATTTTTTGCTGCTTTGATGCCTGCAGAAGAACCCGGAGCTTGAATTTCGATGAACACTGGTTCGCCTTTATTCATGTAGGTTTCTGCAAAAACTTCAACCAGTGGAGAAGCACTGTTAGAGCCAACTACAGAGATAGTTTCTTTAGCTGAAGCTGTATTCACTGTTAGAGCGCCTAGTAGTGCGATTGCACCGATAACTGTCTTTTTCATCACAAATTTCCTTTAGTGGCGTTATTGCCGTAATGTTGTTTTGCTTGAACGAGGCCTACTTTAGAATCCGAATGTGACAGTTGTGTTTCACTTAATTGAAGCCTATATGACAACTACAATTTATTTTCTTGTTTTCCCCCTACCAAATAACCTTGAAGTAATAAATTAGCCTCACTCATAGGCACTGAATATTCATTCCAACCTATTTAAGTCAAACCGCTCAATATCTCGCCATCCCTCTTATTACCTAATACCACACAAGGTTCTGTGCTAAATAACCCTACCTTAAAAATGGCTAAAGCCTTGTTTGTACGATAAATAATCAGAATTTATGAAATACCTATCGCATATATAAAAATAGCATCTATTACTGATTGAATTGTCATTCTCAATAGTTAGAATCACTGACTAATAACAATAATAACAATTGCTTCTGCTCATTTACTTATTCAAAGAAGGACAATACATGCGACAACTTCTCAGTGGCTTATCTATAAAAATACAAATTCTTATTCCAGTACTCTTTTCCGTCGTACTACTTTTGACGGGTGTCATTATCGGTGGTGACAAACTGGAAAATGCATTTAAAGATGTATCAACAGCAACAGATCAACTCATTCTACATAAAGAAGAACTTAGCGAAATCGTCGACAACAGCTACGGAATGCGCATCAAAGCAATCTATAGCTTATTTAATCCTGACGACGTCAAAACGCTTGTCGAAACGCTAAATCAAAAACGTGACCAAAATTCTCGCCTACTGAGCTCGCTTGATACCGTACCAGGCATGCAAGATGAAGTGGCCGCAATGAGCAAAGCGATGAATCACTACGTCGACTTTTCTCGCACCACTATGCTTCCTCTATTAAGAGCAAAGCATGGCAGCGCAACGCTACCTTCTGACTTTGATAACCGCTATCAGATCGCAATCGACCAATATCGTCACGCGGGTAACGAAATGGTGCAGGCTATCAACCTCCTTTCAAAGCAACTGAACCGTATTGCTACTCAAGAAGTGGACATCAATGGCCAGCAACACACCAGCACACTCAATACCGCAACCATCGCACTGTTAGTGATTCTTTCAATCGCATTAGTCATCAGCTGGACGCTGGCTGGCATCATTGTTAAGCCGCTTAGCAATATCCAAGAAACCATGCGCGAAGTAGCAAAAGGTAACCTGCTAGTAAAAGCGGAAGAGCATGGCGACAACGAAATATCTCGCCTTGCCCAAGACGTAAACAAATCCGTTGAACAATTGCGCGACACAGTAAGTTCGCTATCTCGAATCAGTATTGAAGTGGCGTCAGCATCAACAGAGTTGGCGGCAGTAATGACGCAATCAAGTGCTAACTCTGATCAAGAGAAGCAAGAAGTGGAGCAAGTTGCTTCTGCCGTGAACCAACTTGAGAGCACAGCATCACACGTAAACGAGAATGCAGTACAAGCCGACTCAGCGTCTAAGCAAGCCGATGAAATGGCGACGCACAGTATGAGCTTGTTTAATGAAAGCAACCAAGCCAATGAGCAAATGGCGATTCAACTCAGCGAAGCGGCAAACGTTGTAGGCACGCTAAAAGAGCACTCTGAACAAATTGGTAAAGTGATTGAGGTGATTCAAAGTATCTCTGAACAAACTAACCTGCTTGCACTTAATGCCGCAATCGAAGCCGCACGAGCTGGTGAGAGTGGCCGTGGTTTCGCAGTGGTAGCCGATGAAGTTCGAATGCTGGCTGCTCGTACGCAAGATTCAACCAAAGAGATCCAAGCAATTATCGAAGGCTTGCAGGTTCAATCGGGTAACGCCAATGAGAGCATGAGCAGTTCACTGTCTATGTTAGAGCACAACCAAACGCTCTCAGGCGAGGTGAGCGCAGCCCTTTCTGGTATTGCTAACTCAGTAACCGACATGACAGAAATTAACACTCAGGTTGCCTCTGCCGCAGAAGAACAAAGCCAAGTGACTGCAGACATCAACCGTAATATCTCAAACATCTACAGCCTAGTAAGCCAAAACGTAACCGGTATTACTCAAGCCGCAGCAGCGAGCCACGAGCTATCTAACTTAGCCGAGCAGCAAAAGCAGCAGTTGGATTATTTTAAGGTATAGGGTTTAAAGTCTAAGCTTCAAGGTCTAAGCTTCAGATCTAAGTTAAGACCTATATACCAGAACCTAAAAGGCCGTGGAAAACCACGGCCTTTTTATTTACGCATTAAGAACTAAATCATTCTGCAACTAACAAGACGCTAAATTTATATTGTGCGGCGTTGTACTGGTAAACCTCACCATTAATCGAATCAAACGTCATCACGCTCTGACCATCACTCGCAGGAGTTGAACTCCATATATAAACGGCTAAGTTTCCAGCTTCAACGTTAAACGTATCACCAAACACCTTGTGACTCATTGCTGGAGAGTGGCAAGCCACTTCTTTTAATGACACTAACTCTTTGATGTTTGGCAAGCGCCACTCTTTTTCACCACCGAACTGATGCAACGCATGACTGCCACTCTGATCATTAATTGATTCAACCATAGAAAGCGCACTCTGCCAGTGATACGTTTCAGCAGGCCCACTACAAGCTAATGTCTTCGTATCCCAAGTTTTACCCAGTTGGCAACGCATCCAAGTTAACCCTGTCAGTTCATCGCTAAACGTCCCATTATCATTCGCAACATAACGCGTGCTCGGAGCCGATTTTTCCATATCTAAACTGCACTCTTGTGCCATTGCACCCGCAGAAAACAGAGCCATTAAAGTGATGGAGAGTAAATTTTTCATATCTATTGACCTTGTAGTGAAACTAAACGAATTGGGAATTGGAACGAGTCATAATTATCCGAAGAATCAACATCACCTGAATAGATCTCTATAGAACCAACAACCCCTCTGTCTGAACCCTGGGTTCCAATCTCGTTGTAATAGAAGCCACCTTCAACAGCTGTGTTTGTATATTGGCTATAAGTAATGGATTGAGTCCATACCGAACCAGTGTAAGCCGTATAGTCAATACCAAGGGTTTGATGTGGGAAGTACTTGTAAGTTAAACCATAAACTTCACCATCCGAGTTGGTTTCTGTCTCACCGAAGTCGAGCACGTTGTAGAATTCATTGAATGTTGGCAAGCGCCAATCTGACTTGCCGCATAAGTTCATTGCATTGATATGTTCAACGTAATCTTGAGTGGTACATATCGCATCGCCTTTCGTTTTACACGTCGCTAAATCAACATCTTGATCGTAAGGCGTTACTAGTCCGGGTAGCTCAAGCGCTAATATGCGATCTTTATATTGAATAGAGCTTTCGTCATCCGTTTTAGATTCCCAAATCAAGCCACTGCGTTGATCCAAAACACAAGACCACTCCGCAGCATCATCAGCAAGCACCTGACCACTTGAATCTAACTTTGCGAACTGGAAACCATTGCCGGTATTGTCATTCAGCTCTGTTTTATCAAAGCCGTATTCTGCATCTTGACCTGGGAATGAACTCTGTGGTTCAACGACATTTTGTGTGTCATCGATATCTGAGAAATAGCGTAAAACACCCGTATCATTCAATGCTGTCGAAGCTTTTAACTCTCCTTCGAGGAAATTCGCAAAAGCAGTAACTTGGTCATTAGTGAGTACTCCACCTACATAATCGGCCGCACTCTTATCAAATTTCGCACTCAATTGAGCCAGCATGAACGCACGATTAGAGTGCTTAAACGCCTTAATTGTTGATACGATATTTTGTTCCAGACTCGCGAGTTCAGATGCAGATAAATCGTCTTGAATATCGCCAGATATAGTGATGCCACTTTTCGCCAACTGCGCTTTTAATTTGTTGTTAGCTTCAGCTACCGTCAATCCGTCAGCAACATAACCCGCCAATAGTGAACTGATACCATTAATCTCATTTCCCGTATTTTTTTGAAGACCGGGAGCGGCAATATAAGCGTAAGAAGATGCAGAAGCGCTCGTGCTATTGGCTGCAATCCCCGTATCCACCTGAGCTAACAAAGGAACCGATAAAATCGACTTCTTAGTACTAGTAATACTAAATTCGCCATTCGCGTTAGCCGTCGAGCTTGGTTCTCCACTCTCACACATGTAGTTTTGATTTATGTCTGCACAGACCTTACTTTGTAAATCTACATTCTGTGCTGTCACTGTACCTGACACGGTATAGGTTGGTGCTGCTGATGCAGAGGTATCGGAACCGCCCGAACCACCGCAGCCAGCAAGAGCCAAAGAGATGGCCAAAATTGTCAATTGAGGTTTCATAGAGTTATCTTCTTGTTTTGTTTGTAAAGAGCCTTGCCATTAGAGACAAGTAACGCGTACCAAATGACCTGCCGAACGAGAGCAAGGACATGAATAGAATTGATATGAGTGAAGCTGAACCACCAGAAGAGCCACTGGTAACTGTTGGTTCTTGTGGTGAAGTCGTTGTTTCTCCACATTCGTATTTCGAAATCGTGCCAAGCCCCCACCGTTTTAAGTGCCCAGTTTCACCATTTACGTAATCGGCAATTTCTAAACGCCAAGACCCGTTAATAGGCTCCCCCTTAAACGAATCAAGAACCGAGTCATGCTTAAGTGTGAAGTAACCATCAAAGCCAGAAAATCGCGTCGATTTATGGTTAAGTAAATCGACTCGTGTTCCCTTCGGAGAAATAAGGGTCACCACTAAATCACTCAACCGAGGGTGATCGATATCTAAATACAGACCGAAATTTTCGTCTGCGGTCTGAGCCGTGCCATTTAGAGTGAAATTGAATGTTTTGAAGCCAACGATCGGCTGATTAGTTGAGCTAAACCGGCTATCAGGAAGGTAACTGTTCACTTCTTTGATATCGGATTCGAGTACAGGTAAGCCATATACAAGAGACAAATCATGTTTCCAATTTTGTGATTTGAGGGCGTCGTTGTATCGGTAATCGACACTCGTATTCATCGCGACTGAAGAACCACACATCTCACCTGTCGTAAGTGTCGCTTCAATCGTTAGTTGGTTAACAGGAGGACTAACAAACGACTTCATCAATCCTGAAATATTAATTTGGCCATCCACTTGAGCCTGTCTCAACGTCGGGTACAATTCCATCGTCAACGGCTTCTTTGGATTAACATAACGATCAGGAACCTCTACTTTAAATGGCTCAATGATCAATCCATTCACATCAAACTTTTGCTTCAATATTTCGGCATAATCTCGATTCGGATACAGCTTTTGAGCCACAAACAGTGTGCTCTCAGCTAGGTCGTGCATTTTCAATCCACGACCTAGCCCGTACATAGACTCGAGTATGATTGAATCGAACTCTTTAAAAGCGAGCTCACCATATTGTTCAACCGATGCTTTCAGAGCTTGGAACAGTGGTGTTGACCAAAGCTCATCGCCTAACTCACCAGCAACACTTTCATGCGGACGATATTCCGCTTGTCTAAAGTAACGTGCTCTTTGGTTCCATAGGCTACGAGTGGTATTTCTTACGCCAAAGTAACCATCCCAGTTAAAAACAGTATCTATCTCGAACTCTTGCCCGCGAGTCTGTGCATTTTCATATTGAGTACGAAAGCTAAAGCTGCCCGCCCAGTAGTCTCCAAACCCTTCGCCGATGGCACCTGTATGACCATAAGCCCAATCTTTTACTATGTGATAATGAATTCCATGTCCAAGCTCATGCAGAATTACGTCACCATCTAATGCATCTGGAGAGCCACCGCCGATACCAAACAAAGCCGCTTTGGGGCCATAATAGTATGTCGAGTTATCTGCAGATAAGCCTCTGCCATCGAACTCAAGCGGGGCATCAAACAGATCAAAGCCCAAGCTACTGATATAGCTTAAGGACTGATCTAGATGGGCAAATACCATCAATTGAGGGAATCGCACATCTTGCCAATCCACATTTTGCAGCTCGTTCAGATCGGCAAACTTTGTGAGACCTTCAGCTGCGAGAAAATTTGAAGTGTCACGGTCCGTTGTCGCACCTGAGTCTGGGTCAAGTGAATACAAGGCTGTTGCATCAACCTGAGATACACGAGCATTGGTAAGGTAGATACCATCGCTATGGTTCAATACCTCCACATCAGTTTGTACATAATGTGGAAGACTCGGGTATTGGCTGACATCGGTTAATAAAGTTTCTGGTGGTGCTGCTCTGTCCATGGTTCTCAAATCTGGACTAAACACGTTCACATGAGTAGCAACAACTTGCCCACTGCTTAAGCTTGGCGCTCGCTCTGCTTCTAATAAACGAGGAACTTCCAGCTCAGCAGCCGTTGTCGGATTTCCGTTGAGTAACACGGTATTTTCTAAGCTTCTGAAAACACGCGACACCTGTTCGTCAGAGTTAGTGGATAGAACCACAGATTTCTGTTGTTGGTACTCACCTTCGATCAATACATCGAAGTTGTAGTGACGCCCCAACTTAGACTGTGTTTCATAGCGAAACCTCAGCGTACCAACGTCAGGATAAGCTTCTTCTAAATAAGCCTTAGCTTCTTGTTGCGTTGTCACAACGGTATTACCAATTGGGTAATCCCACTCGGCAGCACTGCTTGTTGCTGAAACCAACAACAAAGCGAGGTATAGAGGACTCTTTTTCATGTGTCCTCCTTAAAACGCATACTTGGCGTTAACGGTGAAGTAACGGCCAGGTTCTGTGGAGTAGATTTTATTGCTGTTCGCAATGCCCGCCACATCTTGGTATCGGATGTATTCTTTGTCGAATAGGTTCATCACATTGGCGCTGACATCCAAGCCAAAGTTCCAAGAGTAACTTACCCCCAAGTCAACACTCGCCCAGCCAGAGGTGGTCGCACAATCAGTAACGATACCTAAATCATCTTCACATTGAGGGACATTATCCATCGCTTGCGCCCAATTAACCTGCGCATAAGCGGAGAAGGCGTTATCGTCATAAGTCACCTCGGCATTGCCTTCCCAAGGTGTTAGCGTACGAACTTTTTCTCCATCCTCATCTTCTCCATCAACGTAGCCGACTTTAGTACTCACACTCCAAAAATCGCTTAAACGGTGTGCGAGAGAAGCTTCAATGCCATATGTCTCGACTCCATTTACGTTTTGATACTGCTTGTAGTAATTACCTGTATTTGGATCCGGTACAAATGTGATCTGTTTAACGTCGATAAAATTATCGAACTTCTGATAGAAAACGGCCGCATATAGCTGTGTTTGTCCATTATCAAACTTACTGCCTAATTCAAACGAATCACTGGTTTCGGCCTCTAGGTCCATATTAGGCACAATGACAAATGGGGTAATTGGGACAAAATCATGGTTCTGATAACCATAAATTTTGTCATAACCCGGTGCTCTAAAGCCGTGGTTGTACGAAAGGTATGTATTTAGCGAGTCTGTTAACTGATAACTCACCGATAAGCTAGGGGAAAACTCACTCGAATTTTGCTCCTTCACTTCATAGCCATTGATTGTGCTCTGTGACTCAGGTTTCAACTGGTGTAAATCAAAACGGGCTCCTGCCGTCACAGTCCAATGCTCAATTTCAATCGCGTCACGAATAAAAGCAGCAAAATTGTAAGAGCGAGCTGGAGCAAAAGGGACATCCGCGTTAAGTGACACTCCGTTCCAGTCTAAAACAGACGATTGACTTGGACGCTCATGGAGGTTGGTTTCCATATTCACACCATAAGACAAGGTATGGCTCATGTTTTGATGTTGGAAGGCACTAATAAAATCGGCGTTTGCACCAAGAAGCTGATCCGTAAAACCACGAACATCAATCGTTCTACGTAACTCGGAAACGTTATTGTTGGTTCGAGACATCAAACGATTAGTGGTATCTTCATTAGTCATATCACGCCAATAGATCTTGGCATCTAATTCTTCAAACCAAGTATTGGCAGGTAGGTACTCAAACCCCGCATACGCAGAAAACGTCTCGGTATAAGACTGTTGGTCAAAATCTTCAGTGTCCCATTTTCCGTCTTTTTGGATCTTAGAGGATCCTTCTTTTCGACTTAGATTATCTTTGTAATACTCGACATTGCCTTTGAGCATCAGGGTATCACTTGACCAATAATTTAGGGTGTAACCACCACCGACGCCATCTATGTCTCGGTTATAGAGGTCCTCATCAAAGTTACGGGTTTCTTCACCTTCCCAATAAGAAAGGTTGACTAAGCTTTCGAATTTTCCTGAACGGAAAGCGAGGTTTGTCGCACCTTTGTATTTATTACTGATACCGGTATAGGTTGCAGAGACGTCGCTGTAGAAGTCTTTATCTCCGAGGTAATCTCCCGGCTTTTTCGTCCTAACCACCACAACGCCACCGATAGCGCCTGAACCGTAAACGGATGAACTCGCCCCTTTTATAACCTCAATACTTTCCAAGTTAGACATATCAAACGAGTTACGCCCTACCTTGTCATTGATATCGTTGGCACCAAAGCCATCAGCAGACTTTATTCCGTCTTTCACAATCAAAATCCGGTTACCTGTCATCCCACGGATCGTAATGTTTTGAGGTCGACCGGCTCCCCCAGAAACACTGACACCAGGCTCACTCTTTATTGCATCATAAAGCTCCGTTGCGCCTTTTTTTTCTAGCTCTTCACCTGTGATCACGGCTACTGAACCTGCTACTTCAGATAACGGTTGCTCTATTTTATTGGCTGTTACAATCACTTCTTCAAAGTGGTAAACCTCAGATTCGGCGTGCACGACGTTGGCAGCAAGTACGCTCAGTACTGCCGCTGATAGGGGGGAAAGCTTCATTTACTGCTCCGCTTTAATGTCTTTCAGGGTAAGTGATAAAAGGAATGCGTATTCAAACGCTTGTTGTGCTAAAGACTGTCGTCTATCTGTCGAATGTCCTTGAGTAAAGTTTGTCGACAATAGATAGGGACCACTTCCAGTCGTTAGCTCGCTTAGTTTTGCGTAATACTTAGCCCCTTCCCAATAAGGTACGCGGCTGTCATTCAGGCCAACCTGAATCAATATTGGTGGGTAATTTTGTTCGCTAAGATTCAGATAAGGATCATATTGCTGCATTACCTTCAATTCATCGGCGATATTTGGGTTGCCCCACTCACCGTACTGCTGAGCCGTTAGAGGCAATTCAGAATCAGACATGCTGTTCACAACGTCGACAAAGGGCACTTTAAGGACAGCACCATCAAACAAGTCAGGAGCCTGATTTAAGGCGGCAGCAACAAGAGTGCCACCAGCACTTCCACCCATCGCGTAAATAGAGCGCTTACCTAGATTGTATGTCGTCAAATCACGAGCAGCGGCGATGAAATCCAAGATGGCATTTTCTTTGTTGATCCCCTTACCTGCTTGATACCAAGCGTCACCATAGAAGCCCCCACCTCGAACATGTGCAATCGCATAAATTACACCCTCATCAAGTAGACTAATGACTTGGGGCATAAAGTAGGGCTTCATCGTCATGCCATAAGCACCGTACCCGTATAAAAACACTGGTGTGGTCTTAGTCAATTTGTCTTCGCGATAAGCCAGTGTGACTGGAATCGTTACCCCACCAGAATCCACCATGACTTGCTCGGCTTGATACGCTGATTGTTGGTATTGAGGGTAATCGTCTTGAGAGAACAAATCTCGTTGCAGAGTTTGTGTATTTAAGCTGTCCCACTTAGCGGGCTGGGTAAGGGACATACTACGGATATGGAGTTTATTACTGCGGTAATCGCCCACTTGGCTTACCCAAGCAGCTTGGCCTGCGTCAGCCAATAACTGGCTTGAGCGATAGCGATTGTCACCATCGAAGAAGTGCAAAGATTGAGACGCGCCACTCTGACTCACAACAACAGCGCCAGACTCAAACAAATAGAAGTTACTGATTCTAGATTCGTCCGTTGGTTCAAAAACCGTTCGCCAAAGGTTGATATCTGTAGTCTGAGTAAGGGGTGCAGAGTAAAAAGTAAAATCATTGCGGTCGTGATTGCTGTTGGCAAACAACATAGAACCCGCAACATCAACGTAGTATTCCACTCCGGCTTTGCGTGGTAAAAGTGGTTTAGAGATTTCACCACTATCAAGGTTTAACAAACGTTGCTCGCTGGAGTTTTCACTGTTTGCCTGAACCACAGCAAATTGCTTATCACTTGAAAGGTAATACGAAAGCAACCAAGCGGAGTCCAGCTCTTCCGTTAATTGAATCGGCTTTGACTCATTTAAGAAGTATTTCGTTAGCGCATAAGGTCTCGAAGTTTGTTGTTCAAGTTGAATCAAATACAGAGATTGACCGTCTTTCGACCACGCAAGCGAACTGTCTACATTTTGAGCTACTGGTGTGACTTGCTGAGTTTTAAGATCAACAACACTCACTCGATACTGTTCAGTGCCCGTAATATCTTCTGCTATTGCGAGCTTCGTTTTAGTTGAGTCTAGTGCCCAATCACCTAACTGATAGTAATTGTACTCCGCAGAACGAGCATCAATGTTAAGCAACTCGGTCAAACCCTTACTCCCAACTGATCGGGACAACAAGGCTCTTTTGCCCTTGTGATTTAGGATCGCATACTCGTAGCCACCGATTTCCTGCCATGGTCTATCGGCTCGTTCAGGACGATTGTTTTGCCATTTCTTTTGTAGGGATTCGCTCAGAGATCGAATATGTTCTTGATGCAACTGAGTTTTATCATTCTGTTGATTAAGATAATTAAGTACTTTATTCGCACTACGGGAATCATCTCTGAGCCAAGAGAACTGATCTGAAGCGCTAACAGTTCCTGTTAGTAGGAGCGCAAAAGCTAACAACACACACGCTTTCATAAATACAACAAATCCATACGCTAATTTAATAAATTTCGCGTATACTGCACCCAAACGATAATGAGATCAATTATCATTTACATAAATTTGTGAAGTTAGTCGCAAGAGGAGTATCAATTAATGATGGATTACTATTGTAATTCTGGAAGGAATTTATATTTAGATAATCCTGATAAATCAGTCGATAGTGTTTAGTTCAACCGGAAAACAGACCATTTACAGCATAAGCAAACGTTTACTAAGTTTGTGAAGCCACTACCTCCACTAAGGCAATTTTGAAAATTTGGCTAACGTCGTTAGTTAACCAAACCTTACTGGCCGTTCTCAGCGGCTCTGATTCTTTCAATCGCTTCTACCCTTCTCAGCTGTTGTGGCTGAAAATGATCTTCTCTAAGCTGAGCGATCGTCTCTTTTTGTTCAATTTCTGAGAGGGCTGAGTCATTCAAAATGTCATTTCGTTCTGAAAAGTAAATATCTAACGAATTTTCAAAGCTCGCTCTTTGTTGATCGAGTGCTTCAAGCCTCTGTGTCGCTTCTTCGCCAACCAGTTCGTTTCTCTTCAAGTATTTGCCTTGTTCATCTAGGCCTTGTGAGCTGGATAGTTGCTGTAATAACACCTGATTTTGATGACTGGACTGAACATAATCGGGTTGTTCAGATAGGTAAGATTCAAGTCTTTGCTGATATTCTTGTTCCTCTAGCCCTTCTTGTTTCAGAAGTAACTTTTCTAAAGCGATTTCCCTCAGTTTATTGTCATGGGTAAACAGAATACTTATCTCGCTCTCACTGAAAAATTGAGTTTGAAGGTCAAGCAGAGCTTGATTCAGTGCGCGTAAGTCCTCTGCAGATATTGAGGTGGTGTCGAATTGAACATCCAATGTTGTCAGTGCCGACTTGTACTCAAGATACTTTGCGAACAATGCTTCATCGACCACCGCTGCTTGTGATTGATCATGGTGATTTGCCACATTGTCACGAATCTCTTCGAGGGTTAATTCTGTATTGCCTGACACGAAATATTCCATCATGTCTTTGGCTGACGCACTATCGATTTCGGTATCTTGTTGAGAGCTAACCTTCAATGAAGAAACGCTTTGTGCGTTGTTATTATATGAACTGGTATCTTCCTTCTTTAGATATAAAAAGACCGCCGCTGTGCTCATCAGGGCTATCGTGGTTATCGACAAAATGGCGGTCTTTTTCATTATATTTTCCTTATGAACTTAACTTTTGGCAGCGCGACTTACAGGCCTGCTAACTTCAATCGATTCGCGTGTTGGCGATATAACGTCACTGGATCAGTCTCAAAGAGGTGATGAATACCCAACAACCCGTTAATCTCGTCTAGGTGGTTCATTTTGTAATCATCACCAATCACTTTGCCCAAATGCGCGCTACATGCTCCCACTAACCCATCATTAGGTTCATTAAAAGCTAAACCAAGGATTGTCATCGCTCCGTCGGTAGGATCAAGAAGGTTGGTAAAAGTGGAAGATCCTGTCCATGAATAGTAATAAACACCGTTGTTTGCTTGCCATTCACCATCACCACACGCAGACGTCGGAACGCCTTCAGGGTAAAACTGGTTGAATGCAAGCGAACCTTCAGTGGTCAACGCTTCAAGAGATGCAAGGCCATCTTGGTCAAGATCCGTTCCACCAGATAAGAGGTTGATGAGCGTCGTCAATCCACCAGCCAACTTAACCGCGATACCCTCCGCAGCTGAGCCTTCTGATACGCTTCCACGCACGAGATCGGCAACTTTAGATCCTTTATGGACGCCACCAATGCTTGTCACTGAGGCTACCAGATCAGGACGAACTGATGCCACATAGCGTGCTGTTGGTCCGCCGTGGCTGTGACCAACCAGATTTACCTTACTAGCCCCTGTCGCGGCTAACAGTGTTTCAACTTGAGCCAGCAACTGTTCTCCACGCACTTCAGAGCTGTTAGTCGCTGATACTTGCGCTACGTAGACGCTCGCACCATCTTTGGTTAGGGATTCAGGTACACCATAGAAGTAATCGACACCCGCTAATGTATCGAAACCAAACAAACCATGTACCAACATAATGGGGTATTTCGTTTGTGTGTATCCACTGACCTCTAATGCCGATGCGCTTGTTCCGGCATAGACACCAAAACTGGATAGGCAGGCTATCGTCCAAATTAATATCTTTTTCAATGCTCTTTCCTTAAACAGATTAGACCTCTGATGAGTAAAAGAACCGTAGTTGATGATTTTATAAAACATAAAATAGCAACTCGATATTTGTGATATTGAACTTGAATTAAACAGTTGTGATGAACATTAGACAAACAAAATCAGACCAAAATATCAATAGCATAACCAATTGATTGAATTAACATTTAATCAAAAGCCATAAAGCTACGCTTTCAATTATGTCGACCCAATTATAAATCCAGCATCCACAAAACAATGAATCTCGTTTAAATCTACGACAACGAATTGGCGAGTCATAGTTCATCAAAATTGAATATTAAATGATAAATCACTCGCTTCGAATCGATTATTTCTCAATCAGAAAGCCGTTGGAAATTTGATACTTATGCCAGTTATTAAACGCCAACAACCTGAATATATTGACGAGAATTATTGATTTTAGATATAGGTCGTACCAGTTATTTACTTATCCAGTTATCAATAGGCAACAAGCAATAGACAACAAGTAACAACGTTTTGTTTGGCTCACTAAATACAAAAGAGAATACAGTGATGAAAAATACGGCTTTAATACTCGCGTTAACCATACCATTTGGGGCTTATGCTGCAGAAGACTCAGTACCAACACCAGAATCGATGACATCCGCACAGGTGTTCAGCACACAAGGTTCCGAAACCTATTCTTACGTTCGGTGTTGGTATCGAACCGATGCGTCACACGACTCTCCAGCCACAGATTGGAAGTGGGCAAAAAAAGAAAACGGTGACAATTACACGATCAACGGATATTGGTGGTCTTCCGTTTCTTTCAAAAACATGTTCTACAGTGATGCACCACAATCTGAAATCAAACAGCGTTGTGAACAAACTCTCGGCATCCAACATGATACTGCCGACATCACTTATTTTGCCGCAAATAATCGCTTCTCCTACAATCACTCCATCTGGACCAACGATAACGCAGTGCAAGCCAATACCATCAATCGCATTGTCACTTTTGGTGATAGCCTCTCTGATACTGGGAACCTATTTAATGGCTCTCAATGGGTTTTCCCGAACGCTGATTCGTGGTTTTTAGGGCACTTTTCGAATGGTTTGGTTTGGACTGAGTACTTAGCAAAAGCGAAAGATCTTCCCCTATATAACTGGGCCGTAGGTGGTGCAGCAGGTACTAATCAATACGTCGCACTGACTGGCGTCTATGATCAAGTCACGTCCTACCTCACCTACATGAAAGTCGCCAAAAATTATCGCCCTGAAAACTCACTATTTACTTTAGAATTTGGCCTCAATGACTTTATGAATTACGACCGAGAAGTCGCCGATGTAAAGGCCGATTTCAGCAGCGCTCTGATCCGATTAACGGAGTCTGGTGCGAGTAATATACTGCTGTTCACATTGCCCGATGCGACCAAAGCGCCGCAGTTCAAATACTCTACCGAACAAGAGATCATTAAAGTTCGTGGCAAGATTTTAGAGTTCAACCAATTCATCAAGGCGCAGGCCGAGTATTACCAAAGCTTGGGGAAAAACGTGGTGTTGTTTGATGCGAGTGCACTGTTCGCCAGCATTACCGAGAATCCAGAGCAACATGGCTTTCGAAACGCGAGTGACGCCTGTCTTGATATCAATAGAAGCTCAGCTTCAGACTATTTGCGAAGCCACAGCTTGACTAATGATTGCGCGACCTATGGCTCAGACAGCTATGTATTTTGGGGCGTGACACACCCAACTACGGCTACTCACAAATACATCGCAGACCATATCTTGGCGTACTCGTTCTCGACGTTTAATTTCTAGCTAGGAAGAGCCCAGCGAGTATCATCAGTTACCGCCTGTAAGTACCGCAAGCTAAGGCTTACACAAAGTACAGATACAAAAAAACCGCCATTATCGGCGGTTTTTTATTTGCATCAACCTTTCAAAGCTAAGCTTTTAGGTCACGCAAGTTGATTACTCGTCGTCCACTTTTGGTGCGACTTTCTTCTTAGGGATAAACACGGTATCACCCACAGCCACATTTTGGTGGAAGCTCTTATCACGCTTAACCGGTTTCTTCGGTGTTTTCTTAACTTGAGTGTTGGTCTTCTTCTTCGCAGGTCCGCCTTTAGCAAAAGCAGGTTTACGAGGCTTAATGCCTTTGAATTTACCTTTCAAGCCTTCAAGCACAGAGAAAGTAAGATCTTGTTGAAGGTAAAGCTCAACACGCTTAAAGCTGTCCCAGTCTTTTGGACCAACCAAAGAAATCGCATCGCCTTTGTTACCTGCACGGCCAGTACGACCAACGCGGTGCACGTACTCTTCTGTATGCTTAGGCATATCAAAGTTGATAACGTGGCTTACGTTTGGAATATCGATACCACGTGAAGCAACATCGGTTGTTACCAAGATCTTGTAAACCGCACGCTCGAACTGGCTCATGATGGCATTACGTTGCGTTTGGTTTAGGTTGCCGCTCAATGCCACTGCTTTAAGCTTCTTCTCGTTCAACTTATCCGTTAAACGATCAGTATCGGCACGAGTTGCAGTGAAGATCATCACCTGACGGTATTCAGCTTCTTCAATAACGCGATCTAAAATCGCTTCTTTATGATCTAGATGGTCACACAGGTAGAACTTCTGAGTGATATCAAGGTGCTGTTCGTTAGAAACACCAACAGAGATACGCTTAGGTGCGTCTAGCATTTCATTTGCAATGCCATTCACTTCCGCGTGATCAAGCGTCGCAGAGAACATCAACGTTTGACGACGACGATGCTTAGCTGCATTCGCAATGCGACGTAACTCAGGTGCGAAACCTAAATCCAGCATACGGTCAGCTTCATCAAGGATTAGCGTTTCAACACCATCTAAAAACAGTGAGCGGTGCTCAAGGTGATCAGCAAGACGGCCTGGAGTCGCAACAATAAAACGAGGGTACTTACGCAGAGCTTTAACTTGGTCGTTAAAGTTTTCGCCACCCAAGATAAGTGTCGCTTCGTAAGACAGACCGCCAAGCATGCTACGCAGCTCGCCGTAAACTTGTTTAGCTAGCTCACGAGTAGGAGCCAAAATTACACCACGAGGATCTTTAGCAGAAAACGCTTTTGTTTTTAATGCTTTATGTATCATCGGCAACACAAACGCCAATGTTTTACCTGATCCCGTTTTTGATGAAGCCAATAGATCCTTACCAGCAATAGCAACAGGGATCGCTTTTGATTGGATCTCTGTCGCCTTCTTGAAGTCGTAATGTTTTAAGTTCTTCAGTAAGCGGTTATCTAAGCCTAAATCTTTAAAGTGCAAAGGACTCTCCAGTCATGATGGTATTGAATAAAATTAATTTAACGTGACATGATACCGCGAAAGTACTTTATAAGGATAGAGATCACAGTAAATTTATCCTTTTATCTAATGTTAGCCAGAATATTGTATGCACCGCTAGCAAAGGGGTGACTCCCCTTTCACTGCCTTATTGCCGCACCAAACACTTCATCTCAAAAATGAGACAGATTGTGATACCTAGCTAATTACCTCAAAAATTTAGCAATTTCTTTAGTTATTGTTTTTGCAGTTAAAAAATTAGTCGCTACAATCATTAATGAAGCGACTATATGATAAAGAATGTATAGCGCATCTTTTGATGATAAATAAGCAAGGAGTTCTTATGAATAAGACGTTAATCGCAGCTGCAGCCTCAGTATTTATTTTAGCTGGTTGTTCTTCAGAGCCTGAAGAAGCAGCGGTATCAGAAATGGACCAACTAACTAACCAAGTTGCTGAGCTAACCAGCGAAGTAGAAGCACTTAAGAGTGACAAAGCTGCTGCTGAAATGAAAGCTCAAGAAGCATCTGCTGCGGCTATGGCAGCAAAAGAAGAAGCGGATCGTGCTAACGACCGTATCGATAACATTGCTGAGTCTTACACTAAGTAATTGAGATATAAGCTCAATTAAGCTGTAGATTTCAAAAGACGTATATACATACAGTAAATTGACAACACCACCTCTTTCGAGGTGGTGTTTTTTATTTAGGGAGAAGAGAAAGAAAGCTTTAAGGCTTTATTCACAACCTATCAAATTAGAACTCAATCACCGGCGGTGCTATTTCAACAGGCACACCATTTTGAGCAAAGATAACTGCTTTTGCCTTTGAGTTAGGAAGGTCTGCATCTTCAAGCCACCATTTTAATTCAACCGGGATTTGCAGTAGTTTCTTAGAGCCGTCACTTCGCGTCAATGGTTCGTGAGCTTCAACAAACACGCTTCTATCAGGCTCTAAAGACACTTTAATCGGCTCATCGATTATCGTGACTTGTTCGCCACGACTGACCTGTTCAAAAAGCCACTCAATATCTTTAGGTTCCATACGAATACACCCGGAACTGACGCGTAAGCCAATCCCAAAGTCTTTATTGGTGCCGTGTATCAGGTAATCACCTGCACCGTAAGCAAGTCGTAATGCATACTCACCCAAAGGGTTTTCGGGCCCAGCAGGTACCACTCTTGGCAACTCAATCCCTTTCTCTAAGTACTCTTTACGGATTGAATTTGGAGGAGTCCAAGTCGGGTTTGGACGTTTTTGGCTTATCTTAGTGATCATCTCGGGAGTATCACGCCCTACTCGACCAATCCCGACAGGGAAGACATGCACCTGATTTTTCTCAGGCTCAAAGTAGTACAACCTCAACTCAGCAAGGTTAATCACAATGCCTTTTCTCGGAGTATCCGGCAGAATTAAACGGCTAGGAATGCTTAACACATAGCCTTCAGCAGGAAGAAAAGGATCAACCCCTTTGTTTGCCGCCATCAAAGAGAGAAAGCCAATATCATATTGCTTTGCAATAATAGCCAACGTTTCACCCGCCGCAACTTCATGTTGCTGGATTCTGCCCACGATACGACTTTCTTTTGGTGGCAACTCAAAAGTTGCAGCAGACACCCACGACGAGGTCATCGTGCCTGCAAGCAGAGTTGTTACCAGAGGGAACAAAGTCGTTCTCACAGTAAGCAAGGCGATCTTGCGCAGTTTTGTTTTCATAGCGAGCAAAGGCATCAAGTTAGCGCAATACGACATACAATTCC
This sequence comes from Vibrio sp. QJM3NY_15, assembly GCF_057785995.1. Classification (NCBI taxonomy): domain Bacteria; kingdom Pseudomonadati; phylum Pseudomonadota; class Gammaproteobacteria; order Vibrionales; family Vibrionaceae; genus Vibrio; species Vibrio sp. QJM3NY_15. Next base: position 1,054,822 of record NZ_CM173518.1, on the reverse strand, counting down.
TTGGTTTGTCTTTTATCAAAGTTTAGATTATCGCTGATCAAACGTCTCTACAATGTATTGTTGTCTCTAAACTAATATGCAATAGGTTTATATCTAGAGATTTATCTGTAGTTAGCTTGCAAATTACCCATACAAAATCGATTGCCTTTAAGCTTTCAACACATTTGGTTATCAATATTAATAAAACTATAATATTGGATCCATTTTGTGACTAAAGTCTCATGGAGCCTCGTTTTAACTCGCTAATATTGCCTCAACAAAACGAATTCAATTCAACAGAATCGGTAATTGATTAAATCCTGTTCCTATAATTACCGTTTAAACTTTGGAGAACGACCATGGCTACACCTCATATTAATGCTCAAGCTGGTGATTTCGCAGAAACAGTACTTATGCCGGGCGACCCGCTTCGCGCAAAATACATTGCTGAAACATTCCTTGATGACGTGAAGCAAGTTTGTGACGTTCGCAACATGTTTGGTTACACAGGCACTTACAAAGGTAAGAAAGTTTCTGTAATGGGCCACGGTATGGGTATCCCATCATGCTGCATCTACGTACACGAACTTATCGCTGAGTACGGTGTAAAAAACGTTATTCGTGTAGGTAGCTGTGGTGCAGTACGTGACGACGTTAAACTGATGGACGTTGTTATCGGTATGGGTGCTTCTACTGACTCAAAAGTGAACCGTATTCGTTTCAACAACCATGACTTCGCTGCTATCGCTGATTTCGGTCTTCTAGAAGAAGCTGTTAACCAAGCACGTGCACAAGAAGTTCCAGTTAAAGTTGGTAACGTATTCTCTGCAGACCTTTTCTACACTCCAGAAGCTGACCTTTTCGAAAAAATGGAAAAGCTAGGCATCCTTGGTGTTGATATGGAAGCAGCTGGTATCTACGGTGTTGCTGCGGATCTTGGTGCTAAAGCCCTAACTATCCTAACCGTTTCTGACCACATCATCCGTGGCGAGAAACTAAGCTCAGAAGACCGTCAAAAATCTTTCAACGACATGATGAAAGTTGCTCTAGAGACTGCAATCAACATCTAACAGTTTGATAAAAGATACATTGAAAAGCGTTACCTCGCAGCCGAGTTCACTTGGCTGCTCAAATAATCCCGAGGGGGAGATCGTGTCTAACGACAAGCTGCCAAAAGATGCGGATGGTTTGCAACTCAACTTTTGTAAAACATTGGCGTGTGACAACTTTGGCTTGAGCGATGCAAAACGGTATGTTTTGCAACACGCGAACCCTAAGCGTCCAGCGATGGTTTGTCGTGAATGTGGAGCTTTCCCCCCCTTACTTAACAATCGTGAAGTGTTAAGCGAACTTCATCGCCTGCGACAACTTCACAGCGATGGCCTTCCTGCTTGCCGCAATGATGATTGCGATAACTTTGGCCTATCGGTTCATACCCACAAACATCTTTACCATGCCTTCGGTTACAGCGGTGACAGGCAGCGTTATCGATGCAAAGATTGCCAATCGACCTTCGTTGATAAGTGGTCTGGTTCCAATAAAAAACTTCAGTTTCAAGAGAACCTCATGGGCTTATTGTTCATGGGTTATTCCGTACGTGAAATCTGCAGAAAATTAGAGATCAATCCAAAGACTTTCTATGACCATGTTGACCATATCGCCAGCCGGTGCCGTCGCAAATTAGCGATGATCGATGCACGATGGGTTAATCATGCCAAAGACTATCAATTCGCTTCCCATTATCAGCGCTTACAACCACAAAGTAACAACGGTGTGGTTTGGATAGCGACGGGTGAAGCGCATTCTGGATATATCCTTTGCCAACACGTGAATTACTCACAAAATGAAGAGCCTTCGGGAAATGTTGACCATAACCCCTACGACGATGTGGCGCGCTTTGTCTCAAAAGAACACTCATCAGAGGCAAATCTCGAACTTCCTCAGCCTTCTGATAAGCTGAAAGAGCGTATTGAACAGCAATACCAAGTGATTCTGGCGAGAGGTAACGTTGAGGACCCTATGGGTAACCTCACAACGTTTAGCTACCCGTCTAAAGGGGCACTTATTCGACCGCCTTACACCTCTTACGCACACTTCTTACATGTTTTGGATATGTGTGACGAGAATAAGCATGTCGCCATTTATATGCCACAAGATCCATTACTAAGATCTGCCGCCCTAAGCGTTTGCTTGCCGCGCATACAGAGTCAAAATATTGACCTTATGTATGTAGAGGAAGATCCTAGCTGGCAAGACGATCAAAGTTTTGAAAAGATCGACATTGTGCACATGAGTTGGTGGCGCGATCGCTGGGCTATCGCAAACCAAGGCGATCAACAAAAAGGCATTTGTTATCTAACGGGTAACAATCCAGAACCAAAACAGTGGTTTAACACCGCCTCTATTCAACAGACTAAATTCTATCAACAACGCTTCCAAGTTCTGTTTGATAGCTTCATTAATGAACCAAGACGTAAACTTCGTCCTGGCGGCATTCTTCCGTTACTCGACATATTCAGGGCTTGGCACAATCTGTGCTACCAAGATAAGCAAGGGCTAACTGCAGCACAGCGTTTAGGTGTAACTGAGCAGCCATTAACCCTAAAGCAACTACTTTCATAGATACCTATAAACCAGACATTTACTTGGGAACTCATTGATTTAAAAGCAACAACATGAGGTAACACCCATAAATGGAAAAGATACATGTTCCTAACATGCTCTACGAAAGATAATTAGTGCTTATCCTAAATCACACTCTTATAATGATTGTGTTATCAATATGTTCGATAATTATGGACCTAAGCCTTGGACAAAAATCAGTATCTTCTTGAAACAGAACTAGAACAACTCAAAACTCGTGTCGACTCTGAACCGTTGGTGATCCTTGAGATTGCACAACAGTGCCTCGTCAGATCTGAGCAAGTTCTGTTTGAAGAGGGAGCGATCCAGTCACTGATGTTAATGGCAAAGTGCAGCTGGAACCTGATGGATTATCAGACTGGTTTAAAGCACATCAAAGAAGCCTACAAGCGGCAGAACCGCTTAGACACCGACGTTTTCCTTCCTGAAATCCTTCACCTACACGCGCTCCAATTCTGGGGGCAAGCCAAATATTATTCAGCTCAACAGTTTTGGATCAATGCCTTAGAGCAATCTGCGCTGGTTGATGAAGTTGAGATACAAATTGAGAGCTTGATTGGCCTCGGCAACATTTGGCGGATGACCCACGAATACAAGCTAGCACGCTCTACCCACCAACTCGCTGTAAAAGTGGCGAATATTAGCCGCATAGGCTGGCTAGAGGGCAAAGCGAGAATACTACTCGCTTGGGATTACTACCTGCTCAACAATTATGTTGAGATGTTATCGGTGTTAGATGGGGCAGAAGAAGCACTTAGAGAACACAAAGATAATACGTGGCACGCAGAAGTGTGGGACTTCCGAGGCCTTGCTCTACTTGGCTTAGAGCGTTTAGATGATGCAGAAAAAGCCACCGCCAAAGCGCACAGCCTTGCAGTAGAACACAACCTAATTTGGATGAAGGCGCACTCTTATATCAGCCGAGCTCGATTAGAACTTTTGCGAAAAAGACCTGGACACGCCGCTGAATTACTCAAATTGGCTGAACAATCTGCAAACGAGTTCGACAACGGTGAATTACTGAGCCAGATCTGCTATCAACAATCTTTGGTTGCAGAAGAAAACCAAGATTTTAAAGCCGCGTTAATCGCATTCAAGAAATACCGTCAATATTCTATCGGTATGCTTCGCGAACAAACGACACGAGTTGGCCTCGATAAAGCGCGCAGCTCCAAACGCCAACTTGAACAGAGAGCTCGAAAGCTTATAAACCGCATTCGTGGTCAACATGAATACGATCCAGAAAAGCACTTCTCTTTTGTTGTCTCTGAGACGTTTTGGTGGGAACAACTGGTTCTCTTCAAAACAGAGCTCAAACGTTCGAATCACAGCATCATCATGTTTCAGCATGTCGACCCCGACTACTTAGATGTCTGTACCGAAATCGCTCATACCCTATGTAATCAAAACGATTTCATTTCAAGGCTAAGCTCAGAGCGTGTGGCTCTTATGCTTTCTGAAAAAGGCGGTGCGGCAGAACAAACGTTCAAAACGCTGACGACCATGCTCGATATCTACCCTTGGCACCGAAAAGGATTAAAAGGTTCAAACCCTACCGTCAGCCTCAATGACATTTTGACGTTCCCGTTCACTCTTGAACAGCTAGAAGAAGATGATGCCGAGGTAAGAGATTGATGGAAACGCTATTAAGTAAAATCACAGATGCTGGATTAGATCCGTCGTCGGTATCGGGTGAAGAAGCGATCATATTCTGGGATCACATTCGCCAACATGTATCTACGACCAAAACAGAGCAGGCACACTGTTACATCATCAGTTCGGAATACCGTGCTGAGCTGCAACAAAACCAAGCCAGCATTGATGAGCTCAGGTTAGCACTCAACCTACTCGATTTGCCTAACGACATAGAAGACATTCTTACCGTCAAAACCAGCCTAAGTGATCGTCTTGTTGAAATTGGGGATTACACTTCAGCACTGAATGAATTTGTCAGTTCATCTTCAATCGCTGTTGAACACGGCCACATCGATGAGTACGTGTTAGCTATTTTAGGCATGGGTAACCTGTGCGATGCCTATGGCGATCACAGCCGAGCACTACGCTACTATCAAAAGATCAATAGCATTGATCATGCAATAAGCAGTCGTTCACTTCGCCTTAAGTTCAAGCTGCATATGGTCGCGAGCCTTCTTCTGCTCAATCGAATTACTGCCGCTAGTGATCTGCTTAATGAATGCGAAGAGCTGAGTATTCTGGTCAGTGACAAACTGCTGACCGCCCAAATCCTGCTTTATCAAGCGAAGGTGCTTCGAGCAAAGAAAAAATACCATGAGGCACTGCGCTGTTTATCCAAGGTTCACTACTCTGCCAATAATACCCAAGCTAGCTGGCTTTCAACCATGACTCGACTTGAGTTAGCACATTGCTTGAATGCAACGGGTAAGCAAGAGTACGCAAGCATGATCTTGTTGAGTACAGACAAGCGTGTGAAGGACTACTCTTCACCTGTTTTAGCAAAACGATTCTACGACTCGTTAAGTGATGTATGTATGAATCAAGGGCGTTTCCATGAAGCGCTAAGCTATGAGAAAAAAGGCTATCGAATTGAAACGGATCTCATGAAGCAGATCCCAATCAGTGAACTTGGATCTAACCAATTACGCCGCCTATCTCGCTTCGAATTGCAGCTAAAACTCATTCTCTCTGAGCAAGAAAACAGAGAGCTGAAAGAAACAACAGAGCAGCATAAAAACGCGGTAGCGCAACTCCAACAAGATGTATTTACCGACCCTTTGACTGGCTTACACAACCGCCGCTGGTTGGATGTAAAACTTAAGGACATGCTGCTACACGAAACACCTTTTGCATTAATGGTGGTCGATATTGACCACTTTAAGTCGATCAATGATGAACTTAGTCATTTAGTGGGTGATAAAGCGATTGTCAGCGTCTCTCAAGAGCTGCGCGCTTACTTCAAGTTTAGAGGGGCATCTTGCGTTCGATTTGGTGGAGAAGAGTTCTTGGTTATACTTGAGAACACCAACCTTGCCAAAGCAGAGATGCACTCAGAAAATTACCGCGAGCGAATCTTCCAATTTGGTTGGCATGAGATACTGGGTGAACGCGGTTTAACCGTTAGTATTGGTATAACTTTGCATCGTGAAGGAGAGAATACTCAACGTACTTTCTATCGTGCAGATAAAGCGCTTTACCGAGCTAAAGCGAACGGCCGAAACCAAGTGTGTACTGAATAGTAGAAATGACAGGAATGAGCGTGCAGAGTCATTCGTATTCTGCCTCCCCCCTATCAATAATCAGTCGCTCTGAATAGAGCAACTGATACTCACAAAACAGAACTATTGATAGAAGAACAGAGAAATCCCACCCAAGGCGACAAGCGTCCCTATTACGCTTTGTTTTGAAACCTTCTCTCCTTTGAGCGCATAAATCACCAAGATAAAGACTGGACTGGTCGCTATCAATGTTTGAGCAATCGCAGGGTTGGCATTTTTCAACGCAACCTGCTGAAGCCACAACGCGAGAAACGTTCCGACAAATATCGCTCCTAACAGCCAAAGCTTGTCGAGTTTCGTCATCGCCCACAAATCTCTTTTTATTGATGCATAGGGCTTTTTCTCAACAAACGGAATAACAAGCATCACAGCAAACACACCAATCGTCAGGCGAATCAAAGCACCTAACAACGGCGGAACATCACCTGCCACTAAAGCGTAATGGGAAATGACCACGCCCGAAGCCTGACACACACTCGCCACAAGCCCATATCCAATGCCGATCCATTGTGCTTTGTCACTAGAATCACCACTCGCCGATTTAGACGGTTGAAACACGACGAAGGTTACCGCTAACGTCGTTATCACCACTCCTAACCAGCTTTGCAACGTTAGCGCTGCGCCCAGAAACATTAAAGCCAACACACCAGAAAGAGGCGGCGCTAAAGATTCGAGTAACAAGGTTTTATTGGCACCAATTCTTTTCAATGCAGCGAAATAAGCACTGTCACCAATCGCTATCCCAATGACACCTGAAATGGCCAAGATCCAAAAATGGTTGGCACTGAGTTCAAACTCCGGCATCGGAATAAGAGGCATCACAAGCAACATCATTCCAGAAGCAACTACGCCTTTAACAATATTCAACTGCATAGCTGAAAAACGATGCCCAAACTGTCCGTAAATCCATGTCGCACAAGCCCACACAATCGCGGCACCAATTGCAGCCAGTTCACCTATATACATCCGCATTTATCCTTTGTGATTGTGCACGTCATTTAGAATCATCATTGTCATCAGTTCAACTGAATTTCCAACAAGATTTCCGAAACCGTTCCTTTAAGTGTGATTAGAATTTTATAAGATCCATCCATGCATTTATTCGCATTAGAAGCGACAACACATTATTTTCAATTCGGTAAATCATTTTTATAACAATTACTTGGATGATAGCGTAGTATATTTATAACTAATATCTAACATTACAAGGATCTGTTATGTTTTTAGACTACTTTGCGCTCGGCTTACTTATTTTCGTAGCATTAGTAATCTTTTACGGCATCATCGTTATTCACGATATTCCCTATGAAATTGCGAAAGAACGCAATCACCCTCATCAAGATGCTATTCACGTCTCAGGCTGGGTTAGCCTATTCACCTTACACACTATTTGGCCATTCCTATGGATTTGGGCAACATTATGGCGCAAAGATCGTGGTTGGGGCTTCGCTAAGCTTGAAGAAGAGCAACACGACATTCATCACCGTGTAGACACACTAATCGACCAAGTCAGTGTGCTTCAGGAAGAAATCGCACAGCTTAAACAAACTACACCTGCGCAGACCAACACCCAACAAGATCAGAATAACGCTCAAGATCAGGAGGTTAAGTAATGGATTTACTGCTGATAATGACCTACGCGGCGCTTTGCATTACGATTTTCAAAGTATTCAATATCCCGCTAAACAAATGGACAGTACCCACTGCCGTTCTTGGTGGCGTGATCATCGTAGGTACACTCATCCTGCTGATGAACTATAACCACCCTTTCACGCAAATTGGTAACCAAGTTTACTCAACCACGCCAGTCGTTTCAGGCGTTAGGGGTAAAGTTATCGAAGTACCTGTAGAAGCAAACAAACCTCTGAAACAAGGGGATATTCTTTTCAAAATTGACCCAGTTCCATTCGAAGCTGAAGTCGCAAGATTAGAAGCTAAGGTAAAAGAAGCAAGCCAAGGTGCGCTTGGAATGGAATCAGAAGTCGCCGAAGCGGAAGCTGCAAAAATCAAAGCCATCGCAGAAAGAGATAAAGCCCAACGTGAGTTTTCTCGTTACAAGCGCGGTTATGACAGCGGAGCCTTTACCGAGCAACAATTAGACACTCGCAGACAAGCTTACAAGGCATCAGAAGCCGCAGTGAAAGTTGCAGACGCTAATCTCGATCAAGCAAAAATTTCTTTGGATTCAGAAATAGGTGGCGAAAATACCGCTGTTTTAAGTTTATTAGCTGAATTACGTAAAGCTCAGTTCGACTTAGAACAAACCGTAGTAAGAGCACCAACCGACGGCTATGTAACTCAACTAGCTCTGCGTCCAGGTGTGATGGCTGTTCCTCTTCCTCTCGCACCGGTGATGACTTTTGTTCACACTGAAGCTCAGTATTATACGGCTGCGTTTAGACAAAATTCATTGCAGCGCCTGCAAACCGGGTTTGAAGCAGAGTTCTTATTTAGAGCGTTACCTGGGAAAGTGTTTAAAGGCCGAATTGATGAAGTGATTCCAGCGATTGGTGAGAGTCAATTTCAAGCGCGTGGTGCGTTACTTGGTACCGATGCACTGCGTACTAGTGGCCGTGTGTTCGTTAAGTTGACCATCACAGATGACCTGTCTGACTACCATTTACCTATGGGTACCGCGGTTGAAGTAGCGGTATATTCAGACAGCTTCACTCACGTATCTATCATGCGTAAGGTACTTATTCGTATGAAAAGCTGGCAAAACTATCTATATCTAGATCACTAAATGGTTGTAGATATACGACGAACCCACTTAACACATTGTTAAGAAGAATAAAAAAGCCAGACCTGTTCTGGCTTTTTTGTTGCTTGATTAACCGTAAAAGTGCGCTTATTACATGAGATTTAAGTGTTCAGATGGAATTTTAGACATCTAGACACTTATCTTCCCTTATGGAAGGGTTCTGCTATATAATGCGCGCCTTATTTTTTATATTTGCCCAAAAAACGATCTCATTGAGACACATATTAATAGTGGCGAGTATTGGTTATTTATTATGCTTTATCTTTCAGTATTCGAGGTTATCTATGAACTTTTCAGCTAAAACAGTCGTCGTTATCGCTATTGGCGCGGCACTGTACGGCATTGGTGGTTTACCTATGTTTGGTGTCCCAGTGTTTGCTAACACGACATTAAAACCAGCAATGGCAGTTCTAGCACTGTTCTCTGTTCTATTTGGCCCTATCGTTGGCTTTCTAGTTGGCTTCATTGGCCACTGGGTAACAGACTTGTTCGCAGGTTGGGGCGTATGGTTAACTTGGGTATTAGGCTCAGGTATTGTCGGTATGGTTATCGGCTTATTCCCAATGATGACTAAGAACCGCCTTCAACAAGGCGAACTACCAATAAAAGACTTTGCACTGTTCGTGATACTTGCCCTCGCGGGTAACGTCGTGGGGTACGGGTGCTCTGCGTTCCTAGACACCATCCTATATGCAGAACCGTTTACTAAAGTCTTCACACAACTGTCTATCATCGCAGCGGGTAACACCGTTCTGATCGCTGTTGTAGGCTTCCTGATCCTCAAATCAGTCGCTAAGCGTAACAAACAAAGCCGCAACCTAACTGAGGCATAAGCGCTAATGACTATAGCATTTTCGAACTTCTCTTTTAGATATGAGTCGCTGGATAAACCGACGCTAAAAAATATCAATCTAAGGATAGAGAAAGGAGAGAAAATCGTCATTATTGGACCAAGTGGTAGTGGTAAATCTACCCTAGGTCAATGCCTCAATGGCCTGATACCTCATGCCATTAAAGGTGAGGTAACGGGCACTTTAGAGATCAACGGTAAGAATATCTCTGAGTTTTCAATGCACGACTATACCGAGCAAGTAGGCACAGTATTGCAAGATACTGACAGCCAATTTGTGGGGTTAAGTATCGGCGAAGATATCGCGTTCGCATTGGAAAACCAGTTGATATCGAACATTGATATGTACCCATTAGTTAAATCGACTGCAAAAATGGTCGACCTAGCGGGTATGCTTGATCGATCTCCTCATGATCTATCTGGTGGCCAGAAACAGCGTGTATCATTAGCTGGCATCTTAGTTGATGACGTTGATATCCTGCTGTTTGATGAGCCTCTAGCAAGCCTTGACCCTAAAACTGGCAAGGCAACGATTGAGATCATCGACCAGCTGCATAAAGAGACCAACAAGACAATCGTGATTATCGAGCACCGTCTTGAGGATGTTCTGCATCGCGATATTGATCGTGTGATCTTAATGGAGCGCGGCGAAATCGTTGCAGACACGACACCCGATGAAATCTTAGCTTCAAAACTACTTGAGACGCACGGTATTCGTGAACCTCTTTATCTATCTGCGCTTAAAGCAGCAAAAGCACCTCTGACTAACGAAGATAAGCTGTCAAACCTCAAAGCTTTGGATTACAAAAGATTCCGCCCTGCCATGCAAGCTTGGTTTGCCGAGCGCCCTGCCCCGGTAGCAGAGAAGCAGTACACGCCTTTACTCGAAGTACATGGCCTAACTTATTCTTACGACGGCGAAAAGAATGCACTCGAGGATGTCAGCTTCAAGATTGGCAAGGGTGAATTTGTTTCAATACTGGGTAAAAACGGATCGGGTAAGTCCACCATCACCAAGATTATTATGGGTGTGATTGACGCAGATTCAGGCTCTTCATACCTCAATGGTGAAGACCTGTCTGAGCTTTCGATCTTTGAAAGAAGCCAAAAAGTCGGCGTGGTCATGCAAAACCCGAATCATATGATCTCGCATCATATGATTTTTGATGAAATTGCTTTCGGTCTTCGTAACCGTGGCGTTACAGAAGACGAAATCAAACAGAAAGTAGAAAACGTTCTTGAGTTATGTGGGTTGAGCAAGTTCCGCCATTGGCCTATTGAAGCACTGAGCTACGGTCAGAAAAAGCGTGTGACGATCGCCTCTATCTTGGTGTTAGAGCCTGAGCTTCTGATCTTAGATGAGCCAACAGCAGGACAAGACTACCGTAACTACACATCTATGTTGGCGTTCATCCAAAAGCTCAACCGTGATTTAGGTATTACTGTCGTGATTATCTCTCATGATATGCACTTGGTTCTAGAATACACCACACGTTCAATCGTCATTGCAGACAGTAAATTGATTGCCAATGCAGCCATGACGGAAGTATTCAGTCAACCGTCGTTGTTAGAACGCGCAAATCTTTGCACCACCAGTATTTATGAACTTGCAACTATGATGAAAATCGACGATACCAATGCCTTTATGCAGTACTTCATCGACTACGAGAGAAGTGCTAAATGAACGCATCAAAAGTAAAATTCGGCATCAACTACATTGATACCAAATCGCCGCTACACGCTTTAAATGGCATCACCAAGTTTGCACTGTTTTTAGCTTGGGTAACCGTTGTCCTTACGACGTTCGATCTCAGACTCATCGTTGTTTTGATCCTGACTGGCTTATACCTACTAAAGCTCACCAACGTGCCTTTACGCGTCTATAAGCCTTTGTTATTGGGTACCGCAAGTGTGCTGAGCTTAAACGCATTGTTCATGTACCTGCTTGCTCCACAGCAAGGCACTGAACTCATCGGTAGCGAAACCATATTGCTAACGCTTCCTAGTAATTACTCATTGAGCCAAGAGACATTGTTTTACTTGGTCACTGTTACCCTGAAGTACATGAGTATGTTCCCAATAGCACTAATCTTTGTCTTCACAACGCACCCTACAGAGTTTGCGGCCAGCCTCAACCGTATCGGCATTCCATACAAGATCGCCTATGCAGTAAGCTTAACGCTGCGTTACTTGCCTGAAGTTAAAAAAGACTTCATCAACATCATGCACGCACAACAGGCTCGTGGTGTCGAACTATCAAAGAAAGCACCACTTATCACTCGCATCAAAAACGTGGCAAAGGTCTTAGGCCCATTGATTTTCTCGAGCTTGGACCGAGCAGACGAGATCTCAAATGCGATGACACTGCGAGGTTTTGGACGACACAAAGCACGGACTTGGTACAGCTATGCACCTCTAAAACGTGTCGACTTTGTTTGTTTGAGTGTTATCGTTTTTATCGTTGTGTTGGCCATCGCTAAACGCGTTCTAGAACCACAATTGTTTTGGTACCCATTCTAGCTGTCTGAATTAACAAATATAAACAACAACTTTAAATAACACACCGCTCAATAGGGCGGTGTTTTAACATGTATTAAAATTGATTAAAACTTGAGCCAAAAATTCAATATTGGCTATTCCTGACGGAAAATTGACCATTTCTTTGCATTTTTGGTTTGAGTTCTAATGAGTAAACTCTTATTATCCATGTTTACAGAATGTTACACTCAATAGAGATTTGTAATGGCTCGAATTACTCAAGTACAGAAACTAGAAAACCAAAAGAACTACGATGAAATCGTACTAAACCTTTTTCTGGCTGAAGGACATGAAGCACTAACTTATGCAAGGATTGCGCAAGAAATTGGCATGAGTTTAACGACGCTTCAGGGCTATTATTCATCGACCCGCGCTATCCGCTCAGTGCTTCACAAGCACATGTTATCGATTGTTATCGAGAGCCTCGACTTCTCGTCAGAGGAGGTGTTTGTTAAATCTTGGCAAGACGCTCTAGATAACGAACGGTTCCGATACGTGATTAAATTGATGTTTTTCCACGCATCACAAGTAAAGAGTCCAGAAGAATTTAATGTCAGTTCAGATGGTCAATTTCGTGAGAAGATGTTTGAGAGCTTTGGTGCAGACTCGGTTCGTATCCTTGAAACTGTCGTAGGTCGCTCAATGTTCTATCTAACGAATTTCAATAAGCATTAAGCAAAACAGATAAAAACAAAAAGGGAGCCTTCAGGCTCCCTTTTTCATATTCTCAGTTTGTTTATCGACCTAATTTAGCTTATAGAAAACCGTCGATAGTGGCGGTAAACGCAGCTCAATCGATGTATCTAGGCCTTCGCTTGCTACTGATTCAATCTCAGCCGTCTGCTTCACTTCAAAGCCACTGCCTGCATAGTCAGCCGAGTCAGTATTCAGCAACAGTGAGTACTTACCTTGTGCTGGAACACCTAAGCGGAAGTGCTCATGAGGAACAGGCGTAAAGTTAGAGACTACCAACACGCGCTCGCCAGACTCACTAATACGCTCATGCGCTAGAACACTTGCTTCAGCAGAGTCTTGAAGACGCCATTCGAAGCCTTTTGGATCGAAATCAAGATCATGCATAGCAGCCTCAGAGCGGTACAGATTGTTTAAGTCTTTGGTTAAACGCTGCACACCTTGATGGCGTTCATAATCTAGCAAGAACCATTGCAGTTGATCGTCATGATTCCATTCTGCCGTCTGACCAAACTCAGCGCCCATAAAGTTCAGCTTCTTACCCGGCTGCGCATACATGTAACCCATGTAAGCACGCAAGTTCGCTGTTTGTTGCCATTCATCACCAGGCATCTTGTCATGGATAGAACCTTTACCGTAAACCACCTCATCGTGAGACAGAGACAATACATAATTCTCACTGTGTGCATAAACCAGTGGGAAGGTAATCGTATCGTGGTGATACTTACGGTTGATTGGATCTTCTTGAATGTAAGACAAGCTGTCGTGCATCCAACCCATGTTCCACTTAAAGCCAAAGCCTAAACCACCCATAAAGGTCGGTGCTGAAACACCTGGGAAAGCCGTTGATTCTTCAGCAATCGTCATCGCGTTCGGGAAGTGTTTGTACACTTCTTCGTTCATCCACTTAAGGGTTGCGATAGCGTCGTAGTTTTCATTGCCGCCGTCAGCATTCGGAATCCATTGGTCATGGCTACGCGAATAATCGAGGTACAACATCGAAGCAACCGCATCAACACGAATGCCATCGATATGGAATTGTTCGAACCAGTACAGAGCGTTTGCTACCAAGAAGCGACGAACATGCTCTTTGCCTAAATCGTAAATGTACGAGTTCCAATCTTGGTGCCAACCACGACGTGGATCGGGATCGTGGAACAATGGCGTACCATCGAAGTTTGCTAAACCGTGATCATCACTTGGGAAGTGAGCAGGAACCCAATCAAGAACAACACCCAAACCAGCTTGGTGACATTGATCGACGAAGAATTTGAAATCATCTGGAGACCCAAAACGACTCGTTGGTGCGAACAAGCCTATTGGCTGATAGCCCCAAGAACCGTAAAACGGATGCTCTGAAACCGGCATCAACTCGACGTGTGTGTAGCCGAGATCCGTTAGGTATGGGATTAGCTCTGCCGCTAGCTCACGGTAGTTTAAAAATTCACCTTCAGCGTTACGCTTCCAAGAACCGGCGTGCAGTTCATAGAACGAAAGTGCCTCTTTACGCTTTTGCGTTACTGGGCGATTCTGCCATTGAGTATCTTGCCACTCGTAGCGAGCGTGATCGTAAGTAACCGATGAAAATGATGGGTATTGCTCTGAGTAAAAACCCCATGGGTCAGCTTTGTGTGGTAAGCCTTCACCATTGGGTCCTTTTAGTTCAAACTTGTATTGAGCGCCTTCTTCCAGTTCAGGAATGAATAGGCCCCACATACCGTAATCTAAGCGTTGCATTGGGTGGCGACGACCATCCCAAGCGTTGAAGTTACCCACCAAACTTGCCGCTGTTGCATGCGGTGCATAGACTAAAAATCGAGTACCCGAAATAACCTGACCATCACGCTCTAAAGTAACAAATTGAGCCCCCATGTGATGGTACATGTCTTTCGGTGTATGAAGATCTTCATAGCTAGCATAGAGTTCATGATACTGGTACGGATCATCAATGATCTGCTCTTCCCCAGCCCAATCCACTGCTAACTTGTAATGGGTAAAACGTAAGTCTCTTTCTTGCTTAAGAATGAAGCCACTTTCACCCTCTCGCGCTAACTCAATACGAGGTTCCTTTCCAACAATCAACTCGACTTTATCCGCCCCTGGAATCCATACGCGTAATGCACCTTGATCAGAAGGTAAGTATGGCCCTAGAAAAGCAAAAGGGTCAGTAAAACAAGCCTGAGATAGTTGGGTATATATTTGTTTTTGCTTTGAAATCGAACTTAGTTCCAAAACGTTTCTCCCTAACCAAACATCCAAAAAATATAATACAAAAATGCCCGCTATTAGTGCGGGCAATATAACGACGGTTTATTCTACCAGATGAGCATTCATTATTGAGTGACCGAGGTTGTAGTTTCGTACGGCGTAAGCAAAAAACCACGTAAATTCAGGCCACTCATAATCATTACTTACCTGCTTTTTCTCGAACGTCTGTCAGCTTAGAAGCGATACGATTTACCCCTTCGTGCGCGAAGATTTCGTCCAAGTTCATTGATAGTTTACGACGCCAGTTAGGGTACTCATCCACGGTGCCGGGAATATTTACTGGCTTGTCCATCTCTAGCCAATCTTCCAGCTGAACGCTAAGTAGCGTTGAACCACCAGCCGCCACGTGCAACTGAAGTGCTTCAGCAAGATAAGAGTCCATCGGTACTTGGCTTGCATCGCGGCCAACACCTTCAGGTAGGAAGCCATGCCATGCCACTGAATCTAAGATACCTTGTTTGCACTCCAGACGGTCATCGAACAAGGTTTCTAACTGTTCTACATCTGGGTATAAACCAATCTCTTGACCCATCTTCAAGTCATCACAGTGCCAGAAGCCACGTAGCGTGGGCATATCGTGAGTACACAGTGCTGCCATCGATTGTGATGCATAGTGTTTTGGTGAGATGAAACCACCATCGTCTTCAGAAGTTTCGAAGAAGAACACTTTGTAAGAATGTACACCTGCATCCGCTAGGATATCGACGATTTCATCTGGTACGGTACCTAAATCTTCACCGATAACGCTACATTGGTAACGATGAGATTCAAGCGCCAGAATCGACAGCATATCCTGCACTGGGTAGTAGATGTACGCTCCTTTCGTTGCGTTCTCACCTTTTGGAATCCACCATAAACGCAGCAGACCTAAAACATGGTCAATACGAAGTGCACCACAGTGCTTCATGTTGGCGCGAAGTAGCTTGATGTAAGCGTCGTAGCTGGTTTCCTGAAGTACTTCTGGGTTTAGTGGAGGTAGACCCCAATTCTGACCCAGAGGACCAAGAATATCCGGTGGAGCACCAATGCTCGCATCCATCACTAGGTTGCCTTCATCAGCCCATGTCTCGCTGCCTGAATCCGCAACGCCTACCGCTAAGTCACGGTACAGGCCAACCGCCATGCCTTTCTCTTCTGCAAGAGACTGTGCATCGTTGATCTGGCAATCCGCTATCCATTGCAGGTACATGTAAAGATGTACTTGCTCTAGGTTCTCTTTGATGTATTTCTGTGTTGCTGGGCTATCGAATGTACGGTATTTCTCAGGAAAGACTGGCCATCCCCACATACCTGAATCTTCAGCATGCAGTTCACCGTGCAATGCATCAAACGCCGCTTGATGCATTAGGCTTTCACCGCCCTCTTCAACGAACGCTAAGAACGCTTGTGCGCGGTCGCTGTTTTTGTCTAGATGACGAGTCTTAAATTCTGCAAATAGCAGAGGTAAGATGCTCATCTTCAGCTCAGACACTTCAGTGTAATTCACCCAGTGCGCTTCACGAGCTTTCTGTAGGCGCTGTTGGAACTCTGCGCTGCCTACGGTTTGTTGTGCTTCTGCACTTAATGCAAATTCAGGTACTGAGCTCACATCAATGTAAAGGATGTTTAACCAACGACGTGAAGACGGGCTGTATGGGCTTGCGCCTTCAGGATTCGCTGGGAACAATGAGTGAATTGGGTTTAGGCCAACAAAATCACCACCGCGAGACGAAATATCCGCAACAAGCTGTTTTAGATCGCCAAAATCACCAATACCCCAGTTGTGCTGAGTTCTTAGCGTGTAAAGCTGAACACTTGGACCCCAAAGCTTTTTACCTTGCTCGATTGGCGCCTGCTTAAAACACGCTTTTGGTGTAATAATCAGTGTCATCTCGTAAGGCTTTTTACGGCGCTTACGACTCACGATGAGCTTGTGATAACCCCATGCCAAATCACTTGGCAGTGCAAACACTAAAGGGCCACCCTCGGCACGCTCATCACGAACGACTTGAGATTGAAGATAGCCTTCAAGTACCTCTCCTTGCTCGGTCTCTAAGCGCCAGCTGAACTCGCTTTCACGAGCACTAACACCTAAATTCAACGCCACTTCTACTGGCTCACCATCACGCAAGACAAGAACTGGGTCTAGTACATCTTTTTTGTGTTTTCTTTCTGCTGATTTAAGCAGTGCATCATCGCTGCTTGTATCGTAGCCCAATGAAGCCAATAGAGACGTAATCGTTTCGTCTGATACCTGTGCTTCATCGCCCCACGCACTAACGTAACTGTCGGCAATATTTGCCATTTCTGCGACTTGTTTTAATACGGTCTGTTCTTTCATCGCTCTCTCCGAAAACGTTCTAACGCTTTCAATTTTTGTAGGGTTGTCTATTTAATTTTTTACTAATCAATTAGCTTGTGACAATCAGTTTGTAAGCATCGCTATCTGAATAAGCCGTCTGTTTGCTCACAAGCTAATTGAGCCAAGGCAGAAACTGCCTTGGCTACTTTTAGAACTATTAACGTTTAACGGCTTCTAGTTTCCAGATGTTGTTCACGTAGTCGCGGATTGAGCGATCTGATGTGAACTTACCAACCAATGCTGTGTTAAGAATCGCTTTCTTAGCCCAACCTGCTTGGTCTTTGTATTGCGTGCCCATGTCTTCGTGTGCTTTCACATAAGATGCGAAGTCAGCTAGACATAGGTAAGGGTCACCGCCGTCTAGTAGGCTATCAAATGTTGCACGTAGAAGGCCTGGTTGACCTGGAGAGAACTCATCGCCAGTCAATAGGTCCAGAGAAGCTTTCAGTAGTGGGTCTGCATTGTAGTAGTCGTATGGGTTGTAACCCTGAGCTTTCAATGCAACAACACCGTCAACGTCTAGGCCGAAGATGTAGATGTTTTCATCACCAACTTCTTCACGAATCTCAACGTTTGCACCATCCATCGTACCGATAGTTAGAGCGCCGTTTAGAGCCATCTTCATGTTGCCCGTACCCGATGCTTCTTTACCAGCCAGTGAGATTTGCTGAGAAACGTCTGCTGCAGGGATGATGATTTCAGCCATGCTTACACGGTAGTCAGGGATGAATACCACTTTCAGCTTGTTACCGATGCGAGGGTCGTTGTTGATCTTCTCTGCAATCTTGTTAACCGCGAAGATGATTTCTTTTGCTAGGTGGTAACCCGGTGCTGCTTTCGCTGCGAAGAAACATACGCGTGGCTCACACTCGAAACCAGGTTCATTAAGAATACGGTGGTACAGAGATAGAATGTGTAGCAAATCTAGGTGTTGACGCTTGTATTCGTGTAGACGCTTGATTTGCACGTCGAAGATAGCGTTCGTATCTAGCTCGATACCCATGTTCTCTTGAACCCAATCAGCAAGGCGCTGTTTGTTTTCTTTCTTAACAGCCATGAATTCTTTTTGGAATTTCGCGTCTGTTGCAAACTTAGCGATGCCTTCAAGCTGCTCAAGTTTTGCTGGCCACTCAGTACCGATCTTGCCAGTGATTAGCGTAGATAGACCTGGGTTACAGAACTTCAACCAACGACGTGGCGTGATGCCGTTCGTTACGTTAGTCAATTTGCCTGGGAAGATTTCGTTGAACTCAGGGAACAAGTCTTTCTTAACCAGTTGAGAGTGAAGTGCAGCTACACCGTTTACTTTGTAAGAACCAATCACACATAGGTTTGCCATGCGAACCATACGGTGGAAACCTTCTTGGATGATAGAAAGCTTAGCTTGCTTCTCACCGTCACCAGGCCACATCTTGCGAACTTCTTGCATGAAGCGGTGGTTGATTTCAAAAATGATTTCCATGTGACGTGGAAGAAGACGGTTGATCAAAGATTCAGACCAAGTCTCTAGTGCTTCAGGAAGTAGCGTGTGGTTCGTGTATGCGAACGTATGAGCACTGATTTCCCATGCTTGATCCCAAGATAGACCTTTCTCGTCGATTAAGATGCGCATTAGCTCAGGAATCGCAATCGTTGGGTGCGTATCGTTAAGCTGAATCGTTTCTTGTTTAGGCAGATCTTCTAGAGAGAAACCTGCTGCCTCGTGACGACGTAGAATATCGCGAACAGACGCTGCTGAGTGGAAGTACTGCTGCATTAGGCGCAGTGTCTTACCTTTCTCGTGGTTGTCATTCGGGTAAAGTACTTTAGTGATGTTACCTGCATCGATTAGCGAGTGTTGCGCTTCAAAGTAATCACCGTTGTTGAAGCTTGCTAGTGAGAATGGTGCAATTGCCTGACATTCCCAAAGACGCAGCGGATAAACCGTGTTTGACTCGTAACCTACGATTGGTAGATCCCAAGGCATTGCTTTTACTTCCATACCTGGAACCCAAGTACGAACTTCTTTACCGTCGATGTATTCAACTTCTACATGACCGTAAAAACCAATGTGTTGTGCTAGTTCTGGACGAGCAACTTCCCATGGGTAACCCTCAACACCGCGCCACGCGTCTGGTGCTTCTTGTTGGCGACCGTCTTGGAAAGACTGTTTGAATAGACCGTATTCGTAGTGAAGACCGTAACCTACTGTTGGGTATTCTTGAGCGGCACAAGAATCCATGAAACAAGCAGCAAGACGACCAAGACCACCATTACCTAGTGATGGGTCGCGTTCTTCTTCTAGAAGGTCTGTTAGGTTTTGACCTAGCTCTTCCATTGCATGAGTGATCTCTTCGTATAGACCCATGCTGATTAGGTTGTTACCTGTAAGACGACCAATCAAAAACTCTAATGAAAGGTAGTTAACGCTTTTCGCGTTTTTAATTTTTTCATCGTTTTCAGTTTCTAGCAGGTCGAATGTTGTGAGTTCTGCTAATGCGCGACCCATTGCTAGGTACCATGCGCGGCTATCCGCGTTTTCAATCGTTGTTGCGTAGGTTGCAGATAAATGCTTCTTAACGCTTTCTTGGAACGACACTTTATCGAAAGTTTTTTGCTGAGTTGGTTTCATTTCAGAAATCTCGCTTTTAATAGTTCTAATTCATCTGTGACATATCGTGCATGGTCACCATTAACTAAACATCCTCCCGCCCGTACGACTAACTAGGAGTAGATGAGAGGGCGTAGGGGGCGTACCGACATAGGGTTAGTGATCTGACTCTCATGTTCTGAATGAGAACAAAAACTTGGAGTGACTGGGATCACAAGCTCCCGTTCGATAACTTAACTTCAAATGATGTGACTTTTATTTAACCCATTTGAAGTCATTGCCAAATCTGAGTTTCAGATCACGAAAATATTTTCTGCCTCTCATCTTTTGCAGAGAAACATGTGTAGGTAAGGACAAAGTCACATTCACAAACCACCCCGCAAGGTGAGCAAAGTCACAAATAAAGGGCGTAGAACACTAAAAACATGCAGGAGTGCAAGGTTTCTGAGGAGGATCATAGTCGGTAACGTTTTGCTTCACGTAATATGAGTAAAGACTTAAGTAATCAGGCTAATATCATAGGACTGTACTCAACGATAGATTGAGATATTCCAGAACATAGCCACGGAATAGGTGTAAAACTTCGACATGTGGATCCCTTCGAAACTGACTCGTCCCGGCCGCTTACACAATGCAATCCTGCGACCTAGAGTTCTCGATCTGCTTCAGAATGCAGATTGCTACAAGCTCGTACTGTTCCGCTCTCCTGCGGGTTATGGCAAGACCACTATGGCTGCGCAATGGCTGGTAGATAAACCCAATGTGGGTTGGTACAGCATTGACGATAGTGACAATGATGCCTTTCGCTATATCAACTACTTACTTCAATCACTTAACAAAGCGACTCAAAATGCCTGTCCTAATGCCCAAAAACTGGCAGAAAAGCGACAGTTTTCATCACTGCATTCTTTGTTAAGCGAAGTGTTCGCCGAAATGTCTGAATTCCACCAGGAATGTTTCCTTGTGCTGGATGACTACCACTTAGTTAATAACGATGACATTCACGAGGCGATGCGCTTTTTCCTCAAGCACATGCCCGACAATCTAACGCTTGTTGTGACTAGCCGTGGGACACCACCACTTGGTACCGCAAACCTTCGCGTTCGTGATTTGATGATTGAAATTGGCAACGACTCTCTGGCTTTTGATACTGAAGAGACGACGCGTTTCTTCAATCAACGTGTCGCTGATGGCGTAGATGACACCACCGCTGGCAGTATCTGTACTTATGTTGAGGGGTGGCCTTCGGCGTTACAACTTATTGCCCTTCAAGCTCAACATCAAAAACGCACGCTGGCGCAATCGGCAGAATCTTTCTCTCACTTTAACCATGCCCACCTTTGGGATTACTTGGTTGAAGAAGTATTCGACCTACTGGATAAAGAAACCCGACAATTCTTGATGCAGTGTTCAGTGCTTGACCATTTCAATGACGAATTAGTCTGCGCGCTTACACAGCGTGAAGACGCGCTCGGTATGATCGAATCACTCAACCGATTTGGTCTATTTATCTACCCTCTTGAAGGCGAGAAGAACTGGTACCGATTCCACAATCTGTTCGGTGAATTCCTTGCCCACGAGCGCCAAGCTCGAATTCCACAACAAGAAGCCGAGTTGCACAGAAGTGCCGCTAAAGCGTGGATCAAACAGAAAACGCCTCACCAAGCACTGCGACATGCACAACGTGCAGAAGATCCAGAGCTGATCATTCAAATTCTGACGGAACACGGTTGGCCGATGTTCAACCAGGGTGAGTTATCTTCGTTAGAGATGGCGATCAAACAGCTAACCACGGATCAGCTATACAGTGAGCCGAAGCTATCTATGCTACGCGCTTGGCTGGCACAAAGTCAGCATCGCTATGATCAAGTGGGCACTCTTTTAGAAGAAGCGGAAACTCAGTATCAAGCTCGAAACATCGAACTGGATACTCAGCAGCAAGGTCAATACAACGCCCTGCGTGCGCAAGTTGCTATTAACAGCAATGAGCCTGAAAAAGCATTGGAATTAGCCGAGCTTTCACTAAGCCAGTTGAACACGACCGTTTATCGTAGCCGTATTGTTGCGACCTCTGTTGTTGGTGAAGTGAACCACGTAATGGGTAACCTGAGCCGTGCTCTGCCGATGATGCAACAAACGGAAAAACTGGCTCGCCAGTATCAGGTTTACCATCAAGCACTGTGGGCAATTCTGCAACAAAGCGAAATCCTGATTGCCCAAGGCTATGTTCAAGCGGCCTTTGAGCTACAAGACAGCGCGTTCAAATTGATTGAAGAACACCAGCTGCAATACGTGCCCCTGCATGAGTTCTTACTGCGTGTTCGAGCTCAAATTTTCTGGTGTTGGAACCGATTAGATGAAGCAGAAGAGTGTTGTTATAAGGGCTTAGACATCCTTGGCCACCACTCACCAAGTAAGCACCTGCACAGCTACTCTATGCTGGCTCGTATCTCGCTTAGCCGTGGTGAAATTGATAAAGCATCTAAGTTTATCGACCAAATTCAGCACTTGTTACGCCAATCAACTTATCACGTGGATTGGACAGCGAATGCATCGCTTTCATTGATCTTATTCTGGCAGGTAAAAGGTGATAAAGACGCCATCCGTGACTGGCTAAGTGTTGCAGTTCGACCTGAATCGGCGAGTAACCACTTCTGTCAGCTTCAGTGGCGAAATATCGTAAGATCTCACATCATTCTTGAGCAATATGAAGAAGCGGAAGAAGCACTGACCTTCCTGAAAAGCGAAGCACAGCGTTCACACCTGATCACGGATACCAATAGAAACTTGATTGTTGAAGCCGTGCTGCGCACACAGATCAACGATGAAGATAGCGCTCGTGTATTGCTTGAAGAAGCGCTTCATATGACCAATCAAACCGGAATGGTAGGTAACTTTTTGGTCGACGGTGGCACTATCGGGCACATCTTGGATAAGTTGAGTAGCAAGCCAGGCCTTGGCGATTTAGAACGTCACCGTGCTCAGCAGATCATGAAAGATATCTCAACAACTCAACGTAGCCGTTCGGTTCACTTCGATGAAGACTTTGTGGAAAATCTGGTTAATCACCCGAATATTCCAGAACTTGTGCGCACTAGCCCACTCACCCAACGGGAATGGCAGGTGCTTGGTCTGATCTACTCTGGATTCAGTAATGAGCAGATCGCTCAAGAACTTGACGTAGCAGGTACCACTATCAAGACTCACATCCGTAACCTTTACCAAAAGCTAAACATTGCCAACCGTAAAGAAGCGATCAGCACAGCAGAAAACTTGTTGCAGTTGATGGGATACTAAAACGGATTCGAGATTCGTGAGAAAGCAGAAGCTAGTCACTAATGGTGGCTGGCTTTTTTTTCGCTTGGACATTCAGGAAATAGCAGACAACAGAGCGCAGAGAACCAAATGACAGGCAAAAAAATAGCCAACCGCAATAATCGCGATTGGCTCTATATATATGTGAACAAATCAAAAGTTCACTAACAACGTCAGTTGGCTAGGTGACCCTCGGCTTAAGAAGGGTCAATCTATACAATGCAGTTAGCGTGCCAACTTTAATTTGGCGTTTTATAAGCTCTGCATCGCATAAAACCCTCGAATTTAACATGCGAATTGCAAAGTGCATTTGCATAATGCAACCATGATGCAATATCGATAAGAGACCAGTTTCATCGCTATCCTTAATGACAAATCACTAAGTGCTTGTATTTTAAATATTAGGCAAATGTTCAGTTCAACTTATTGCCTTACAATTAAGAAGGTAATAAAAGCGCCTCGCTAAAGGCATATTCATACTTTTTTTACACTAAAGTTTGTATACTGCACAAAATCACCCTCAACTCTATGAAGCAATGAACTACTTAAGTACTTTTTTCAAAGGCATGGCAATGGGCGCAGCCGACGTTGTCCCTGGCGTGTCGGGCGGAACCATCGCATTCATCACTGGTATTTACGATACCCTGCTAGAAAGCATTCGCAGAATTAACCCTAGCGTTCTTAGCTTATGGAAACGCGAAGGCTTCAAAGCTGCGTTTAACCACATCAACGGATTTTTCCTGATTTCACTGTTCGCTGGCGTTTTCACCAGTATTGCGACATTCGCAAAACTGATTTCTTGGTTATTGGTCACGCACCCGGTTCCTTTGTGGTCGTTCTTCTTTGGCCTTATCTTGGTGTCGGTTTTCCATATTCTTAAGCAAGTAGAAAAACGCGATATGATTCGATTCGTATTTTTGCTGCTTGGTGTTGCCTTCGCTTATAGCATTACTGTGCTTAAGCCTCTGCAAATGGAGCCAACCAGCATTAACTTGCTAATTGCGGGCGCGATTGCGATATGTGCCATGATCTTACCTGGTATCTCCGGCAGCTTTATTCTATTACTGATAGGCATGTACAGCCCTGTATTAGGTGCCGTAAAAGAGTTCCAAATCGATGTGCTTGCGCTATTTCTTAGTGGCTGTGTGCTTGGGCTACTGACTTTCTCTCACGTACTTTCTTGGTTATTGCGCTCATTCCGCGACTTCACATTGGTATTCTTGACTGGTTTGATGATCGGTACGCTGCCGAAGATTTGGCCGTGGAAAGAAACGATCAGCTGGCGTACAAACTCTAAAGGTGAGCAAGTTCCTCTGATTCAAGAAAACCTATCCCCGTTCGACTTTGAAGCAGTGACCTCTCAGCCTTCTCAGTTGGTGTTGGCAATTGTGATGATGCTTGTAGCGATTGCTCTGGTCCTTGGGTTAGAGAAATTTGCAGAGCGCAACGCGGACTAGCTATTCAGAAAACAAATGGGAAACGTGTTACATGGATGAGTCCCGTAAATACTGAGTTCAACATCCCTATTATTTAAATAAAAGCGAAGCCTATGGCTTCGCTTTTTTAGTTCTACCATACGCACAAAATTGCTTTTTGATACAAGCACGTATTGAGGGGTGTGATAACATCGCCGCTCTTATAAAATTAGATGAGAACACGACATGCACTCTGCATTAAAGGTTGCTGCTCTTGGGATCGCTCTCGTGGCAGGCTTTTATGGGCCGCAAGCAATTCAGCAATTTAAATCAGCGATGGAGCAAACCTCTGCTGACGTTAACTTAGATGATTATTGCATGCTTTCAACCACATCGTGTGAGCAAAATGCGGTTGCCATGACACTCGATAGTGAAACGGCTCAGCCACTCGTTCCAAGCAAAATCAAAGTAGTTTGGGAAGGCGCAGCTTCTGACACATTAATGCTGTCACTTATTGGCTTAGAAATGGAAATGGGATCTGCGCGTTTTCAATTAAAGAGCATTGGCAATAATACCTATGAAGGTGATGTAATTTTACCTGTATGTACTTTAGATAAAATGACATGGGTCGGTGAGCTCACTGATGGTGTCGATACTGTAAACCCTGCAATAAGGATGGCAAGATGAGTAGAAATTGGTCGTTAGCATTGGTTGTCGCTTTTGTACTTGGCTTTGGTGTCAAAAGCTATCTTGATGGACAAAACGAAGTTCAAGAACAACACGCAGCAAAACAAGAGTTCTCCGCAACGACTCTTTTCGGCAAGGACAACCAGCCAACGGAAATCTTTGACCAAACCGATGACAGAATTCGCATCGTTTACTTCGGTTTCACACGTTGCCCAGATGTCTGCCCTACTTCTTTGGCGATGTTAGCCGGAGCACTTAACCAAGTCTCTGACGAAGCAAAAGCGAAAATTCGCCCGATGTTTGTTTCGCTTGATCCTGAACGTGATGCAGCAGAAGCCTCTTACGAATACGCGCAATACTTCCATCCAATGATGGAAGGGTTAAGTGGCCCGTTAGATGTGACAACAACGCTTGCGCATAACTACGGTGTTATTTTCAGAAAAACAAAGCTTGAAGGTTCAGAGTTGGAATACACCCTCGACCACAGCTCATATTTTTATTTTTTAAAGCCCGACGGCACACTGATTACCAAAGTGCCGCATACGTTAACGCCAGCGCCAATTGTTGAGGCCATCAACAAATTGACGCAGTAAAACGTAAAAATAAAGAACTTACTCAATAAAGTTCGAACTAAAAAAGTCAGGTCCCAGACCAAAACATAAAAACTAAGGACAACAACATGAAGTTAAAAGCTCTTGCTCTAGCAGGCTTACTGCTTGCACCTCTTGCTCATGCTAAAGGTGACATTATGGTTCACGACGCTTACGCTCGCGCAACACCACCTTCAGCGGTCAACAGCGCTGTTTTCACCACCCTAATGAACCACAGCGATAAAGAACGCTCTATCGTAGCGGCAACGACACCTGCAGCAGGTAAAGTAGAACTTCATGATGTCATCATGGATGGCGATGTAATGAAAATGCGCCAAGTTCAGCAGATCACGATCCCTGCAAATGGTGAAGCGGTACTTAAACCGGGCAGCCTACACATCATGTTATTCGATCTAGCAAGCAGCTTAAAAGAAGGCGAGAAAATCGAAATGACACTGACTTACGCAAACGGTGAAACTCAGACATTCGATGCACCAGTGAAGAAAGTAATGAGTGGCATGAAAAAGATGGATCACGATCATCACTAATTTGGCACCACTTGATGTTCAACGATACTGATTATAAGTAGAAGTGAATATCAGACAAAATTAGACAAAATTAGACAAAATTAAGCCACGATGACTTCTCGCCATCGTGGCTTTTTGTTAAACTGAGTTCGCTTTCTATTTGAAGCCTGAACCCATTAATAACCCAAGGAGAATAGAAGATGATTGTAATCAAAACACTAAAACTGGCAGTAAAAGTAACGCGTTAATTTGTTTGGTTAATCCAACTTAAATATCGATCGACCAACATCTCGTCACCCGTGACGACCGTACACTTTTACCCGGTTTACTATTGATCCTTAAGAGATCAGTCCCTCATGCCAATAGCGCATGACTAAATCCGGGGTCCTATCTATTTGAATTCGACCCAAGCTCAAAACATTTTTGGCGTCTCGACGCTTTTTAATTTCAGCAACTCTTTTTGGTCTCATTAACTCTTTTGATCTCATCAACAAATAAGAGATCTCACAAGAAGTTAATGCTCTCATAAGACTTTAATGCTCTAACAAGAAAAGAAAGCTCGCACGTCTGGGTAAATAAACATGAATTCACAAACAGCATTTTCTCATCCAATGCCACTTCAACAGCTTGGATGGCAACCTGTATTCCAGCAACAACTGACACTCGAAGACTATGACCAATCCGTCATTGCTCGTATTACCGCGCACCATCGCAGTGGCTATACTCTTGCGTCAGAACAAGGCGAAATCGTTCTACCCGTTCATCAAAACCAACCTGCAATGACAGTTGGCGACTGGGTGATATTAAACGCTGAGCTACAATTTGACCGCTTGCTAGAACGTCAGTCGATCTTCAGCCGTAAAGCGGCGGGCAGTCGCGTAGCAGAACAGTACATTTCAGCCAATATCGATACCGTGTTTATCGTGGTCTCGTTAAACAATGACTTTAATCTGAGCCGCATCGAACGCTATCTAGCGCTCGCCAACGAAGCGCAGGTTGAAGCGGTTATCGTCCTCACCAAGAAAGACTTGTGTGACGACTACGAAGACAAAGTACAACAAGTGCAAAGCTTAGATTCGATGTTGATGATCGAGGCGGTGAACAGCCTAGACCAAGACTCGACTCAAGTATTGTCGCCTTGGTGTAAAACAGGCAAGACCGTTGCTTTAATGGGTTCATCCGGTGTAGGTAAATCGACCTTGGTCAACTCATTGCTTGGTGACTTTCAGCAAGCTACTGGTGGCATTCGAGAAGACGACAGTAAAGGTCGCCACACGACAACATCACGATCATTGCATTTATTGTCATCTGGAGGCTTGTTGTTAGATACACCGGGAATGCGTGAGCTACAACTCGCCGATTGTGCCGAGGGTGTAAGTGAAACGTTTTCCGATGTGGAAGAGTTAGCGATGCATTGTCGCTTCTCTGATTGCAGCCATGAGTCAGAACCAGGATGCGCAATACGCAAAGCCATTGAAAGCGGTGAGCTTTCTGAAAGACGATTCTCTAACTATGAGAAGCTACTCAGAGAGCAAGCAAGAAATGGAGCGTCATTGGCAGAACAGAGAGCGAGCAGTAAACAGCTTTCTAAAATGTACAAAACCGTGCAATCGGAGAGCCGTAATATCAAGAAATCGTCTAAATAACCGTTTCTTAGATTAGGTTTTACAGCACATAATTAAGCCCCATGTCCCTATCGCGCCTTAGCTTATCTAGCTTATTAATGCATTAGGCTTGGGGCTTCTTTGTATTAACAGGAACTCGATGGGATCATTTCTGCACACAATGATCTCGTGAATGGACACTGACACCACTCTCACCAGAACATTGACCCGAATGAGTATTATCACGCAGATTTATATCTCAATCAGAGCACAAAAAATTAACATTTAGCTCTAAAAACACCACGTAGCGCAAACAATCACCCTAAATCTAAACTATTCCTAGACACTCCGTAGGATCCCGCTAATATGACCGCCCATTCCACTAGTGTATAGTTGGATTTGGTACAACTTTATAAAAAGATACATCACTATAATAAATTAACAATTGCAGGTATTTTATGCAAAATCACAACATGTTCGCCCGCATCGCTCGTGGAAATCTCGTTCTACAGATCCTTGCTGGTATTGTTTTCGGTGTCGTTCTCGCCATGGTTTCTCCATCAGCTGCTCAAGATGCAGGTCTACTAGGTAGTCTGTTTGTTGGTGCGCTGAAAGCTGTAGCCCCAATTTTAGTCTTCATTCTTGTAGCAGCTTCTATCGCAAACCAAAAGAAAGGTCAGCATACTCATATGCGTCCAATCATTGTGCTTTACCTGATTGGTACGTTCTCTGCTGCACTAACAGCAGTAGTATTGAGCTTCATGTTCCCAACCACGTTGACTCTGGTTGCTGGTGCTGAAGGTGCGAACCCTCCTCAAGGTATTGCTGAAGTTCTTCATACCCTTCTATTCAAGCTTGTCGATAACCCAGTTAGCGCGCTAATGAACGCGAACTACATCGGTATTCTTGCTTGGGCAATCGGTCTTGGCCTTGCACTGCACCACGCATCTGCAACAACCAAAGCGGTTTTCGAAGACCTAAGCCACAGTGTTTCACACATTGTTCGCTTCATTATCCGTCTTGCACCATTCGGTATCTTCGGTCTTGTTTCGACTACGTTCGCAACAACAGGCTTCGATGCACTGGCAAGCTACGGTCAACTGCTAGCAGTTCTCTAAGCTCAATGCTGATCATCGCACTTGTGGTTAACCCTCTGCTTGTCTTTGTGAAAACAAAACAGAACCCATACCCACTTGTACTACAATGTATTCGTGAGTCTGGTGTAACGGCATTCTTCACTCGTTCAAGCGCTGCAAACATCCCAGTGAACATGAACCTTTGTAAGAAGCTAGAACTAGATGAAGATACTTACTCTGTATCAATCCCTCTCGGCGCAACGATCAACATGGCGGGTGCTGCAATCACCATCACTGTGTTAACACTTGCTGCTGTACACACAATGGGTATTGAGATTGATATCTTCACTGCAATCCTACTAAGCCTTGTTGCTGCTGTATCTGCATGTGGCGCATCAGGTGTTGCAGGCGGTTCACTACTGCTTATCCCACTAGCATGTGGCCTATTCGGTATCTCAAACGATGTAGCGATGCAGGTTGTAGCGGTTGGTTTCATTATCGGTGTGATTCAAGATTCAGCTGAAACAGCGCTTAACAGCTCAACAGACGTCGTGTTCACTGCGGCTGTATGTAAAGCTGAGCAAAACAAAGCTTAATTAAGCTCTTAGGTATTAGCTTTAGCCTTTGGCTCTAAGCTCTAAGCTCTAAGCTCTAAGCTCTAACAGCAAATAGCACATAAATAAAAAGGGAAGCATCAGCTTCCCTTTTTTGATCCTGTCATTCCTAACTCAGAGTGTCTCGCCTCCAATGGAGTGTTACTAAAATAAGCAGAGCTGACCTAAATGAGTTCGATTAATTCAAGCGCTCACCTCATCAAGCTAGTGACCTAATTTTTGTTGCTCCAATTGGTTTGGCTAAAGTCTAAAGACACACCGCTAGGCGCTGGTGACGATGCACTATCTGAGCTTTGAGCCGTACCCGTTTGGGACGCTGCGTGTTGCTCTGGAGAATATTGTTGGTTGTGCTCTGGGTTGGAGTTCGGGGCTTTCATCTCGAAACTCATTTCAACATCGCTGCCTTGTACATTCGACTCGTCAATTTCCTCTTCTTCAGTAACCTCTTTCACCTTTTTAGGGATCGGGATGTTACGTTTGTAGAGTTTATTCAACGCCTTAATAACCGAGTGTTTGGTGACGGCTTCTTGAGTCAATTTGGTCATGATTGGTTTAGTGAGAGCCTGCAGCCCTACGACAGCATCAACCCCAAGTTCACCCCCAACTTTATCCCTCAACTGTTTTGCTTCTGAATAACCAAAATGAGCGGACAAAAACAACCAAATATAGGCAATCGCATTACCGTGTTCACCATGGTCAATCCAAGCTTCACCGGCTCTAAACATGGCTTCTGCACTGTTCTTTTCCGCGGCAGTCTCAAAACAGTAAACAGCCTCACCATGATTGGGCTCCACACCCACACCATTCAAATAACTCAAACCTAGTTTGATTTTTCCGTCTAAGTTGTTTTTATCTGCGGCCTTTTGGTACCACTCGAATGAGCTTTCGGCTGAGTAATCTGGGTTTTCTTTGTCTAGACACCACTCACCCATAAACAGCATCGCTTCGGTATTTCCGCCCGTCGCTGACTCTTCAATGTAGGTATAACCCTTGGGAATGTTCTTATCGGTTCCGCGGCCAAAAACGAGCGCTTTACCCATCTCAAACTTCGCGCCCATATCATTATCTAAAGCGGAGATAGCGAGCTGCCAAAAGTTGGCTTTTTCTCTTAAAATTAGGTCTTCTTTGCGCTTCATACTCATGCGTACAATGCCGTACATACCGGTGACATTATCTAAATGCGCGGCTTTGTCGTACCAATATAGGGCTTCTTTAATATTGTTACGTTCAGCCTCTTTCGCCAAATATAGAATCGATGGAACATGTCCAGTTTCGGCTTTGAAGTTACGCTCTTTTTGCTCTTGGATGCGTGCTTTTTCAATCGCCTTTCGGTAAGCGACAGCACGAGCTTTACGTTCTTGTTCCACTCGCTGCTTTCTTAACGACAAAGAAACCAGCCATACGGCCACAAGTATTAACGAAAGAGCCGTCGCACCAATTGCGATTCCCATTGTACTCATAAAATATTTTAACCTAACTCGGCAGATACAAGACTCGACGTTGAGAGTGTGTTCTACCCATAGTGAATGTTATGTTTCGAATTACAGGGAAAAGTGCAGTTACTTACACGTTCCGCCTTAAAATGAACTTAGTTCAGTATCTCAGGATTACATTGCGATAAGAAGCCTAGGGGGTTCAATCCGTATGCAGTCCATAGACGATGTGATCTTGCTTCAATATAGATAAATTATGAAGACTGCTTTTCATCAGAAAAGCCCTAAAGCTTGGTGACGCACTTGATGTTTTTCCATCAATAGTTTCGTACAGCTCTAGTTCAAATGGCATACAGAAATAGCTTTATACCTAGGTCAATTGACCGTATATGTAAGCCAACTCGGCAACCGTCTTCGCCGAAAACTTCTTCATCAAGCTCGCTCGGTGTACTTCCACCGTTCTCATGGCAATACATAATTCATCGGCAATTTTCTGATTACGTTTGCCATCTATGATCTGCTTTAGTATGTCTATTTCACGTTCAGTTAACGACGCATACGCTTGGCGATACACATTCATATGTAAGTGCTTTTCAGAAGCCTCTAGCCCTTGCTTGATTGCCGTAGCCAATTCGCTGCCTTTAACCGGTTTTTGAAAGAAGTTCACTGCGCCCGCTTGTAAGGCTTCTACCGCCATTGGCACATCGCCGTGACCCGTCAGATAAATCACCGACAATGGGCTCTGCGCTTTCACCATCAATTCATGAACTTGTTGCCCTCTCATTTCAGGCATTCGGCTGTCTAACACCACGCACCCAGCAGCACTCAAATCCACTGAATCCAGAAAGCTTGGGCCATCGTCATAGGCCGACACCGTGAAATCATGCTCTTCCAATAGGAACACCAATGAGTCACGCATCGACTCATCGTCATCAACCACATAGACCGGTAACGTTTGATGAAGTTCAGACATAACAAGATTCCTTATGAATCATTTGAAAGAGAAAAAGGTAACGTCACTGCAGCGTGACAGCCATGAGGAGTCAATGATTTGATGGCCATTTGGCCACTGTGGTCTTCAATCACGTCTTGGCAAATCGCAAGCCCTAAACCCAAGCCATTTTCTTTGCTACTCACAAAGGCTTGAGTGACTTGTTGTTCGGTGAAATCTAAACCCGTGCCGTTATCGATAACCGACAGCATCATTTTATCCGGTTGATACTCGGTAATCACTTTAATTGTTGGTGGCTCGCTGTTTTTGTTATCAATATCAGACGCAGCGCTTTGTTCGCGGTGTTGTTGTGCGTTACACGCGTCAGTAGCATTGTTGATCAGGTTTACAATCACTTGCTGCAATCCCACAGGATCGACATGCAGTTGGATTGGCTTACCTACAGCGTGGCGCTCAATGGTTATCTTGTGTTTCTGTAATCGAAATTGCAGCAACTCAATGGTGTCTGTGAGTAACTGCTCGATGTCCGTCTGAGACTTATCTGATGAGCGTTTCTTTATCATGTTTCTTAAGCGTTGAATGATCGCATCAGCACGATCCACTTGAGACTGAATCTTCTCAAACACAGGTTCAATATCGGTCAATGGTTTGTTCTTCGAAATCCGTAATAAGCCGCCTTCGCTGTAGTTGCGAATGGCCGCCAAAGGTTGATTGATCTCGTGTGCCAAGCTGCTTCCCAGTTCACCAACCACCGCGATACGTTGCGAATGTTCCAGCTGTTCACTCTTGCTTTTCAGCTTATGTAGCGTCGCTTCTAACTGTTTTTTACTGCGGCTGAATTTGTACTCTAACCAGAAGTGGTAAGCATTCAGTAACACGACAAAAATAAAGAACGCCCAAGCCCACTGTTGATTGTATTTAAGCCAGATTAACGCTTCCTTCCACCAAGGTTGTTGCAGTGGGTGCATGTCGAGTTGTTGATAAAGCTTGTCGATTGACAGCAAGCTTGTCGGTGACGTCCAACCCGAGGCATTCGCTGCAATCGCTGGTGCACTACTCTTTGGCATTGAAAACAGCACCTGACTCATCTGCTTAGCTAATGCCGAAGAGGCTCGCTCTGTTTTGGCAAACGACCAGTTGGAATACAGAGGCGTAGACACTTGGCATCGAAAACCTTCAGGCGCTTGATTACCAATAACGCGATACTGACCCGCCACCAGCAAGCCTTCACTGATCATGCTCTCGACCAAACAAGCTGGCACCACAGCCGCTTCAATGTGCCCTTCTCGCAGTTGGTACAAGC
Organism: Vibrio sp. QJM3NY_15; assembly: GCF_057785995.1. Lineage (NCBI taxonomy): Bacteria > Pseudomonadati > Pseudomonadota > Gammaproteobacteria > Vibrionales > Vibrionaceae > Vibrio > Vibrio sp. QJM3NY_15. Next base: position 1,021,389 of record NZ_CM173518.1, on the reverse strand, counting down.
TGGCATCGATAGGGAAACCTAAGAACTGCGTATTGGAAAAAAAGTGGTTGGGATTAAGCCCTTCTTGCATCACTTGATAACGCATTGTTAAGTAACCACCAAATGCATTTTCCGAGACCGCTGCAATCGGCTTACCACTGAGTTGTTCGAAAGAGATATAGGGCGACATTCTTCTTACCACTAAAGCAGAACCAATGCTGCGGGTATTGTTAGAACTTGGCTCTTCGAAGTTATGACTGGTCATGGTCGCCATCCAAGAGAGCGCATACTGTCGTCCTAAGCGAACCGCCTGACCAGGGTTAGTAATAACAAAATCGACCGTGACCCCTTTCACCGCTTCGGCCATCTCTTCCAAGTTGAAAGGCTTGAGGACAAACTGCTTGCCCGGAATACGCTCAGACAGCCAATCCATCGTAGGCTGCCAACGCTGCTGCGCCGCAAGTTTACCTCGGGTCGCCAACACGCCAACCTCAATAATCTGATCGGGTTCATTTGTGTTTTGGTTTTGGTTTGGGCTTAGGCTTGGGGCTGCTATCGCTTGTTCAGATTGAGCCGCGAAACACGCACCCGCGGTTAGGCTTAACCAGCAAAGGCTAACGACTGTCATTAGGTTTAGAACGGTCACTGAAATCTCTTTCTCCAAGCAGATTGTTTATTCAATTTATTCTCGAGTCATTTCACTTTTTCTTGAAGCTGACGACATGTTCAACGCTTAACTCACCCTTTAGAGCGCTTGAGATAAGCCTCTAAAACAAAGCATAACAGCTAGATAGCGAAAACCACATTTGTTCTAGATCAACTTTGATCTGGGTATGTGGAAATCCACAATACCCCGTGTGCGGTCAAAAACTGACAATGAGCCTAACAGATCGAATACCCATTTATAGGTACCTCTATGGACTCATTGAAAAGACGGTTTCTCAGCCAATTCGGCAAAGTTTCCGCCGGTGCTGCGCTCATTCCCATTACCGGAATCAACACCGCAGTCGCGAGCACAGCCATTCGCAATAACAACCAGCCTGACCGCAAAGGCGAAGTAGGCAAACGCTACGCGATGGCGATTGATTTACGTAAGTGCGTTGGCTGTCAGGCATGCACTGTTGGCTGCAGCGTTGAAAACCAAGCGCCAATCGGCCAGTTCAGAACCACCGTAAAACAGTATGAAGTATCCCTTGATGATGGTTCGACTGCTCAACAAGACGTGAAATCATTCATGTTACCTCGCCTATGTAATCACTGTGACAACGCACCCTGCATCAAGGTTTGTCCTGTTCAAGCGACCTTCCAGCGTGAAGATGGGATAGTGATGGTCGACAACGAACGCTGCGTAGCCTGTGCTTACTGTGTTCAAGCTTGTCCTTACGATGCTCGTTTTATTAACAACGACACGCTTACCGCTGACAAATGTACCTTCTGTGCACACCGCCTTGAAGATGGGTTGCTGCCCGCTTGTGTAGAAACTTGTGTCGGTGGCGCGCGTGTCATCGGTGACCTTAAAGATCCAAACAGCGAGATCAACCGTCTGCTCAATGAAAACCAAGACGACATCAAGGTGCTTAAGCCTGAGCAGAATACCAACCCCCATGTTTTCTATATCGGCATGAACGAGCGATTCGTTAGCCACATTGAAGGCCAACCTGCGATTTATGATCCAGCCGCCATCGATAACTCATCCTCTAGCAAACAAGAATTGGCAATCGCGACACAAGGCAAACAAGGAGAGACAGCATGAATATCACTGAGGTGTTAGTCCCCGATCAAGAGATCGCTTGGCTACCGTGGGCGGTTCAATATTTCTTCTACATTGGTTCAGCTTACGCAGCGGCTATTCTGTTCTTGATTTCACTTGTATTCAAAAACTCAATCAGCCATCAATTCCGTTCTGCCCTTGTGCTTGTGATGGCCATCGGCGCGATTGTTGGGCCATTAGCATTAACCGGTGATTTACACCAACCGGGACGTGCTTGGCACTTCTACGCTCACATCACGCCTTGGTCATGGATGTCATTAGGCTCTCTATTCCTACCTTTGTTCTCTGGTCTGGCTGTTGCGACAGCTTGGGTTTACCTGCGTGATGACATCGCACAGCTTAAGGAAAGTGAAAACCCACTTCTAAAACGTTTGGCTTGGCTGACGCTAGGTCAATGGCAAATATCGTCAAAGCTGATGATTACGCTCGCTGCTGTGACGGCTATTTCGGGCCTAAGCATCGCGCTTTATACAGGCGCAGAGATAGCAATTTTGGCGAGCCGACCGCTTTGGCATCAACCGGCTTCTCCACTACTTTGGTTCACGACCGCATTCTTTGCTGCAACGGGTTTAACGCTGTTGATTTGGGCTCTGCTGCCTTCAAGCAAGCCAAGCTTAAAACCAACAGACCTAGCTCTGATACAAAGAACCATTACCTTGACAGGTGGCCTTGCCATCATTCTTACGTCGATTTGGGCATCTAACCATGGTCACTTCAATCTGTATGAGAACAACGCTTGGGGAATCAATCTAGGCATCATGACCACCAGCATTTTGCTGTGCATGATCTTAGTTCTCCCCCTACAACGCTTATCGCAAAGCAAGCTAGGAATTATCTGTGTAGCACTTGCGACCATGATTTCAGCATGGGCGGTACGTTGGGTCACCATGATGGAAGTTCAAACCATTCCACGTTTTGATGTAGGCCCATTCCCTTATGAACTGCCTATGGGGAGCGCTGGGCTACTCGGCATCGTTGGTATGTGCGGCCTTTGGTTAGCGCTTGCGTTGTTCGCTTCGGAAATCGTGTCTACTGGATCGTCAAGAACAACTGGCTCTGCGACAAAGACAGCATCTAAGCCAAACCAAAACAAACCGTCACCACTTAACCGCTCACATAGCTTGTAGTCTGAGGAATCATCATGGATAACAAACGTCGTCAATTTTTGAAAACAGGCCTTGCTGCCGGTGGTGTTGGAGCTTTTGCTGCAGGTTATGCGACAACCACAAAACACATGGTTCACGGTGCTATTGATGGCACCGCAGGTAAGAAAACCAATCACATCCATCACGGTAACTCACTCGAGACGGAATACAGTGTGGATGAGCAAGGGAAGATCTCGCCGAATCCAAACCAGCGCGTAGCGCCATCAATGTGTTTCGGTTGCTGGACACTGTGTGGCTTGCGTGTACGTATCGACAATCGCAACGACGAGATCTTGCGTATCTCAGGTAACCCTTACCACCCGCTATCAAGCGACCAACAGATCCCGTTCAAAACACCTGTAAAAGACGCCTACATTGGCTTGTCTGGTGAATCCGGTATCAATAACCGCTCGACAGCCTGTGCCCGTGGTAACGGCATGTTGGAGATTCAAAACAGCCCATACCGAATCACTCAACCGCTCAAACGCGTTGGTAAGCGTGGTGAAGGCAAGTGGGAACCAATCAGCTACGAACAACTTATCTCTGAGATCACCGAGGGTGGTGACTTATTCGGTGAAGGTGAAGTTGAAGGCTTACGATCGATTCGCGACATCGAAACACCACTTGATCCGAGTAACCCTGAGTACGGACCAAAAGCCAACCAACTGCTTGTGACCAATGCCGGTAATGAAGGCCGTGACGACATCTTGAAACGCTTTGCATTTAACAGCTACGGTACTCGTAACTTTGGTCACCACGGTTCTTACTGTGGCTACGCGTTCCGCGCAGGTTCAGGTGCGATCATGAATGATCTAGACAAATTCTCGCACTTAAAGCCCGACTTCAACAACGCAGAGTTCATTCTTTTCATCGGTATGTCTCCAGCTCAAGCAGGTAACCCGTTTAAGCGCCAAGCAAGGCAACTAGCAGAAGCTCGTACCAATGGGAAACTGAGCTACACCATAGTGACTCCAAGTCTTCCTGCTGGATCTTCAAGCCTTGCAGCAGGCGATCGCAACAACTGGCTACCGATCAAACCGGGCACCGATTCAGCATTAGTATTGGGCATGATCCAATGGATCATCGAGAACCAACGCTACAATCACGACTTCTTGTCTCGCCCAAGCGCACAAGCGATGAAGAAAGCAGGCACCACACACTGGTGTAATGCATCTCACCTCGTGATCAGTGACGAAACACACCCACAAAACGGGCGCATGCTTCGTGCATCGGATATGGGTTTGCTAGAAACGGGTGAGCCACTATCTGACGATGATGGATTTATCGCACTAGATGTGACAACGTCACTGGTATCATCACATATTCAGGTGAATGAAGCGGCTCTGTTCGTCGATCAAGACGTAGAAATCGATGGTCAAACCGTTCGTGTTAAGTCTTCTCTACAAAGATTGAAGGAAGAAGCCTTCAAATATGACCTTGCTTACTACAGTGAACAGTGTGAAATCCCACAAGACCAGATTATTGCACTGGCGAAACGCTTCACCAGCTACGGAACGAAAGCAGTTGTTGATACTCACGGTGGCAACATGCACACCAACGGCTTCTACAACTCGTTCTCTATCCTAATGCTGAACGCGCTGATCGGTAACATCAATGCAAAAGGCGGGGCGATGGCGAAAGCAGGCGGCTACCCAACTTCTGTTGCAGGTCCACGTTACGACTTTACCAAGTTCAAGGGTAAGACTAAGCCGCAAGGTGTGTTCTTGTCTCGCAGCAAATTCCCATACCACAAGACCAGCGAATACAAACGTCGTGTTGCGGCCGGTGAATCACCTTACCCAACACGCGCGCCGTGGTACCCAATCTCAGCGCCGCTTTTAACCGAGCATTTATCAGCGGCCATTGATGGCTATCCTTACCGCGCAAAAGCGTGGATCAACCACATGGCAAATCCACTTTATGGCGTTCCAGGCTTAGATAACTTGCTAGGTGAGAAGCTTAAAGATCCAAAACAGCTTGGCTTGATCGTCTCTATCGATGCCTTCATCAATGAAACAACAGCATTATCGGATTACCTCGTGCCAGACACAGTGACCTACGAAAGTTGGGGCATGACCACACCGTGGCATGGTGTTGCAACTAAAGCGATCACTGCTCGCTGGCCGATTGTTGAGCCTAAAACCTCACGCACTCAAGATGGGCGCGCCATCAACTTAGAGAACTTCTTTATTGATGTGGCGAAAACACTTGGCTTAGGCGGCTTTGGCGATAACGTAATTAGAGACAACCAAGGTAACTGGCACGGCATCCATAGTGCGGAAGATTTCTACCTACGCTCTGCGGCTAATCTAGCGTTCGTTAAAGGCGGCGTGCCGAATGTGAACGCCGAAGATATCGTTTGGTCTGGTCTAGAGCGCCTAGTGCCTGTGATGAACAAAACGCTTAAGCCAGAAGAGATGCTCAAAGTGGCGTACATCTTTGCGCGTGGCGGTCGTTTCGAAGACGCAACCAATGCCTACACCAATGAAACCATGAAATACAAATGGACCAAACCTTTGGCTATATGGAATGAAAAGCTGGGTACCTCTCGCAACACCATCAGCGGCGAGCAGTACATGGGTTGCCCAACATGGTATCCACAAAAATTGGCAGACGGCACGCCATTGGCAGAGCAGTTCCCGACCAAAGAGTGGCCATTTACTCTGACCAACTTTAAATCCAACATTCACAGTGCAGTATCTAACTTGTCACCACGTTTGGAGTCTATCAAAGGCGTGAACCCAGTTTACATTCACCCGCAAGACGCCTCTTCTGCTGGCATCAAAACAGGCGACGTATTTGCCATTGAAACACCGAGTTCAACCACACACGCGTTGGCGATGGTGATTGATGGCATCAAACAAGGCACATTGGGCTTTGAACACGGCTTTGGACACAAAGAGCTCGGTGAACGTGCACACTGGATTGGTGACACACAACAACCAGTGAAGATGAAGTCGAACGATGGCGTTAACATCAATGATATAGGCTTGATTGACCCGACGAGAGAAGGCAAAGGCGTGATGTTAGATTGGGTTGTGGGAGCAGCAGCAAGACAAGCACTTCCGGCTAAGATCTACAAAGTCTAATCAGTGATCCAACATATATCCCTAGTCATTTCTGAATAGGGACACAACAGAGCAACTTCGCCATTCGAGGTTGCTCTGTTTTTTAGCAGCCAATACATCGACAGCATTCAATTCGCAACATTCAACCCAACCCGCAACAAACACTCCTCACTTCTCTTTTCTTCTCTTCACCACAACTTTTTAAGCCCGCATCTATAAAGCAGCTATGCTTATACAATCGGTGCCATAAAAGAGCCTTAACAAGCAGTTACACCGAGGCGAACATGGCAGTTCCCTTGCATTTCGTAAACAGCGATTGGATTAGCCTGACGGAATTCACATCAATACCATTATGGTGGTTGAGGTTATTAATGTGAGACCCACCTCAAATTCAAAGTGAATTAATGTGGAAATCCACAATAGCGCGAACAATCAATTATGTCGAAAATGCGTGCACTACAACCAATAGCGACGCCTCATGACTAAGCTGAAAATTAAAACTCAAACATTAACGCTTTGTATCGCTGCTCTAGGAAGCCTTTCTTTATCTGGTTTTGCACAAGCAGCGCCTAATCCAATGCCAGAAGCTGCAGAAACCTGTAGTGGCTGCCACCAAGCTGACGGTAAAGGCATGCCCAACATTGCCCCTATGCTAGCAGGGCTCAATGCTGACTACCTTGAACATCAACTGGTTCTATTCTCTAGTGGTGAGCGTCAAAGCGCGATCATGAAGGGCATGGCGGATGGTGTGTCTGATCCTACCGTTCGTCGTGAAGTAGCAGAGTACTTTGCTTCACTACCTTCATACGAATTCAGCGATTTAGAACAGCGCGGCTCACAGGCTGATATTGATAACCCCTACCGTAAGCTTGTATTCCAAGGCGATTGGGACAGAAACATTCCTGCGTGTGCAACCTGCCACGGCCCAAGTGGTATGGGCGTAGACAAATTCCCACGCCTAGCAAGCCAACATGCCGACTACATTCAAACTCAGCTCAACGCTTGGAAAAACGGCACTCGTAAGGGTGATGATTTGAACATGATGGGAAATATCGCCGGTAAGTTAACTGACGATGAAATCAAAAACCTGTCTTACTACTTCGCATCTTTCCGATACTAAAGGGCTCGTATGAAAACATTACTTCTAATTACCGCAACCCTTGCCTCTGGAATCGCTTATGCCGAAGCAGAGTTGCCTGATCGTCAAACCGAACTGCCAGCAGTTGAGAAACCTCAAGATAACAAATATCTGGTGCCACGAGGCTTGGTTGATATCCCTGCCGGGGAATTTGGTGACAAAGTCAAACTGGGCTACTCGCTGTTTGTCGATTCTCAGCAGATGCGTGGGACGTTCGTAGGCAATGAACAAAACTGTGTAAACTGCCACATGCAAGCGGGCATGAAGGCAAATGCAGCACCTCTTTGGGGAGCGTACATGGCTTACCCTGCTTACCGTAAGAAAAACGACAAGGTAAACAGCTACGCGGAACGTATCCAAGGTTGTTTTACCTATTCAATGAATGGCTTACCACCAGCAGTAGGCTCAAAAGAGATGGTCGCGCTCACGGCCTACTCATACTGGTTGGCGATGGGTGGCATCTTAGATAAAAACGGCATGCAAGACACACCCGTTCCTGAGATCAGCGATGCGGATTTACAAGTCGGCGGTAAAGCGGAAAGCTTCCCTCTTCCTGAAGAGCTGCTAAGCAAATACCCAATTGATGATCGCAGCAAGTTGGCAGGCCGTGGCTATCCTAAGATTGATAATCCTGAACAAGAACCTTCGATAGCGCGTGGTGAGAAGGTTTATCAAACCAGCTGCCAAACCTGTCATGGTCAAAATGGCGAAGGCATTAAAGGGGCGGATGGTCGCTCATACCTACCACCACTTTGGGGCGAAAACTCATTCAACTGGGGCGCAGGTATGCACCGCGTGAACACCGCCGCCTACTTCATCTATGAAAACATGCCGCTTGGAAAGAGCCAACAGCTTTCAATTCAGGATGCATGGGATGTGGCCGCTTTTGTGAACAGTCATGAACGCCCACAAGACCCACGATACAAGGGTGATATTGCAGGCAATGCTAAGCGTTACCACAACCACCAAGGTTACTATGGTAAAGAAGTCGACGGTGATGTGTTGGGTTCCAAAGCGTACCCAAGTGGCAAGGAAGCGGTTCACGAGCACTGATCTCGAATCATGAGCCTCTCTTTTCGAGAGTAAGAACCGCTCACGCCAGCTATCGCTAAGCTTTACATTGTAAATCAGTGTTCGCCGGAAAAATAAAAAGGAGCCAGGTCATGTGACGATCTGGCTCCTTTTTTGTGTTTAAACTTTTAGAAAGACAACTAACCTTGCTGCATCTTTTCCCAAATGGTCGGAGAGCCAATATAGTCTTGAACCGTAGTAATGAACTCTTTAACCAGTTTGGTCTGCTTACGGTGCGGATACACAGCGTAGATTGCGGTATCAATCGTAGAGATCGGATAATCCGGCAGTAAAGTGACCAAGCCAAGTTCTTTCATTGAGGCATACAGGTTTGATTGATCAAGGAAGCCATAACCTAGACCATCTTTCACACAAGACACCATAGTACGAACATCACTGACCTTATAGTTGCCACGAATCGTTAGGCTTTGGAAAGTGTTGCCATGCGGCTCTTCACTGATACGCAGATGATCGACCGTCATATCGCCATTGGTATAAATTACAGCGGGTAACGCGAGCAAATCTTGTGGTGTCTTCGGCTCACCATGCTGCTTCACAAAGTCGTTCGAGGCGACCAACATAAAGTTACTGTCGGCAATCTTCTTGGCAATCAAGTTCGATTCGACAAGCTTACTGAAGCGAAACGCGATATCAAACTGCCCAGCAATGATGTTGGCGATCTTATCATCTAGTGAAAGTACAATCTGAACATCAGGGTACTTTCTCATGAACTGAGTGATGATAGGTTGCAGATATTGCTGACCAAAGTAGATCGGTGAAGTAATTCGCAGCACGCCTTTGGGTTCTGACTGGTATGAATCAGCAATGCCTTGGATCTGATTGATAGTATCTTTCAGCACATAGGTTTGCGCGAGAATATCTTCCCCTGCCGACGTCAACGAGAACGAACGCGTAGAACGGTTGAGCAACTGAACACCTAAATCTTGCTCGAGTTTTTTTATCTGTTTAGAGAGTGATGAGTTGTCCATATCATGCAAGGTTGCCGCTTTGGTAAACGACCCTTGTTGAACCACATCTAAGAACAATAACAACTGATTAGTATTTGGCACTGCGCCTCTCCTGAAATAAAACTCGACTAACGTTCATCTTTGGGTGTATCCATCACAACCATGGTCGTAATGGATTGAACCTGAGCACATTCCCCAAGCACATCTGCATGAAACTTCTTATAGCCCGGTAGATCTTTGGTTTCTACCCTTAGCAAGTACTCGTTGGCACCAGTAATGTTATGGCACTCCACCACCTCTTTTTCCATGCTGACGTGTTGTTCAAACTCTAGCTGAGCCGCTTTGCTGTGGCTCGATAAACCAATCGAAACGTAAGCAATAAAGCCAACGCCCATCAGGCTATTATCCAGAACCGCGCGGTAACCTTGAATGATTCCTTTACGCTCGAGATCTTGTACTCGCCTTAAGGTCGCTGAAGCCGACAAACCAATCCGTTCAGAAAGCTCAATATTGGAGATTCTGCCGTCCAATTTAAGCTCTTGCAATATCCTTTCGTCAAATCTATCCATAAGTACTTATTATTGTGCATTTAGTGATAATAGAGGAAATAAAAGCACATAATTGCCTCACTTTCCACCTACTATGTTTCTCAACACGTGAAAGTCATGACCGGTCAGTCACTTCGTTCATTTTACTGCTGGAGAATCACAATGCCTTTAGAACAACTTAGCGCACTTGCCTTGTTTGCGTTTGTCTCGACCTTCACACCAGGTCCAAATAACATCATGCTCATGACATCAGGAGCAAATGTTGGCTTTGCCCGTACTATTCCGCACATGCTGGGCATTGCTCTGGGGTTTGCAGCCATGTTGCTACTGGTTGGCTTCGGCTTAATGGGGATTTTTAACGCCTATCCGGTCTCTCACCAAATCTTGAAATACCTGAGTCTTGCCTACCTCGTGTACCTTGCGATTAAGATAGCATTGAGCGGTAAAGCGAAAAGTACTGAGGCTTTTAAACCAATGACCTTCATCGGCGCTGCCAGTTTTCAGTGGGTGAACCCGAAAGGTTGGTCGATGGCGCTGACTGCGATTTCAGTTTATAGCAGTGGCAGTTCATGGTGGGAACTTGCGATCATCGCAGCGATCTTCACGCTAGCCAACTTGCCGTCAGTGACATTCTGGACAGCAGCAGGCAAGCAACTGCAACACTGGCTAACAACGCCAATTCGCATCAAAAGCTTCAACTACGGTATGGCGGGCTTACTTCTAGCCTCAACGATTCCGATGTTGTAAGCAGATAGTTTCCCTATGATGGTTAGTAAGTGATTACTGGCCATCAATTTCATTACAAGTATCCAATAATCTCGCTAAGCCAACGCCCAAATATCGCCTGCCCGCTCGGGGTTAGCGTCCATAAAAATGCTGCTACATTGATTACCACAGTCAGCCAATAAATCGCCCTAAACGGCTGCTTTTGCGTTTTGTGGCGTAGCTTATCTTGAGCGATCAACGCCCCTAACCAGCCACCAGCAACAGAAAAAATATGCAAAGTTTTCTCTGGCACGCGCCAATTGCCATTGATCGCCGCTCTCTTGTCCTTCGCGTATACAACAAACGTCGCTGCTCCAATAACTAAATACCACGCCAACAACACTTTAGAACTTTCAACAAACAACACAGACACGGCCACCAGAACCAGATAAGTGATAACGATTTGAATAGATGAAGACAACATCAACTCCTTTTGGGTAACAGCTCACATACTGTAGCAATTACGCCCTGTAGATTTTGATAAGGATGAGTAAGGCATATTGTAATTCGGTTAGCCTGCAAAGAATAAACAGCCCTTTCATCCCTACATAACATGATGGAAGTTAAAGGAATTATAAATATGTACAACCAAAAGTACGCCATCTACCAAGTTTTTACGCGTTTATTTGGCAATAAAAACACCCAACATGTTCCATGGGGCACAATCGAGCAAAATGGCGTCGGTAAGTTCAGTGATTTTACCGACAAAGCACTGTCTGAAATTCAAAAGATCGGAATGACTCACATTTGGTATACCGGGGTGCCACATCACGCCGTCATCAATGATTACAAGCACATCGGGATTTCAGACGATCACCCTAGCGTAGTTAAGGGACGCGCAGGCTCGCCTTATGCGGTTAAAGATTACTACTCAGTCAATCCTGACCTCGCCAACAATCCTGAACATCGGTTAGAAGAGTTTGAAGCGTTAATTAAAAGAAGCCACGACAACGGCTTGAAGGTGATCATCGATATCGTACCGAATCACGTTGCGCGTCACTATAAAGGCTTAAACAATCCACAAGGCGTCTGTGACTTTGGTGCTCAAGATGACACAACGCAGGAATACCACAGAGACAATAACTTCTACTACATCCCCAACAGTACCTTTGAACTGCCAGATATCGAGCCAGCATTTACCCCACTTGGTGGTGAGCAGCACCCAAATCTAAGTTCTCCGTTTATCGAAAAGCCCGCCAAATGGACGGGTAACGGCTCACGTTTAGCCAAGCCTAGTTTCGATGATTGGTATGAAACGGTGAAAATCAATTATGGCGTGCAACCAGACGGTTCAAAAGACTTCCCTGAACTACCGAGTGACTATGCTCAACGAGATTACCGAGAGCATCATCATTTTTGGGAATCGGTCGATGTGCCTAGCTCTTGGATTAAGTTCCGAGATATCGCACTATTCTGGTTAGAAAAAGGCGTTGATGGGTTCCGATACGACATGGCTGAAATGGTTCCTGTCGAGTTTTGGAGTTACCTCAACTCATCAATAAAGATGAAAAATCCCAGTGCCTTTTTGATGGCAGAGGTTTATCAACCGAACTTATATCGCGACTATATCCGCTTAGGAAAAATGGACTACCTCTATGACAAGGTTGACCTGTACGACGGCCTCAAAGCTATCATGCAAGGCAAAGCTTCAACAGCAATCATTCCTGAGATTCAGCATCAAATGATGGATATTGAACACCACATGCTGCACTTCTTGGATAACCATGATGAACAGCGTATCGCGTCTCCTGAGTTTGTAGGTGACCCGAATATCGCGAAACCAGCAATGCTCGTCAGCGCGTTATTGAGCAGTTCTCCAACCATGATCTACTTCGGGCAAGAAGTCGGAGAACCCGGTGCAGAGAATGCAGGGTTTGGACAGCCCTCACGCACTTCTATATTCGATTACATCGGAGTCCCACAACATCAAAAATGGATGAATCATGGTGCCTTCGATGGCGAATTATTAGACGAAAACGAAAAGCAACTACGTCACTTCTATCAAAAGGTAATGAACTTTTCGCTTGAGCATTCTTCAATGACAGGTGAATACCGAGACTTACACCAGTGCAATAACTTGAGTGATTCAGTCTACGCATTCCTTCGCTATGATGACCAAGAGCTCACTATTTCTGCCGCAAATTTCAGCCGACACGCCACTGAGAGTATTCACTTGAAGGTCCCAAATGATGTCATCCAAAAGCTTAAAATAACGGATGGCCATTACTTGCTAGATGAACATATTGAGGGCGTTCACCAACAAGTATTCAACGTTGAAAATAGCATCGGCAATTTTAATATCGAATTAAAACCGCTCGCATCTTTGGTTTGGGTATTATCGTTAGATGAATAACCTATCGATCAATATTAGTTACCGAACAACTATTAACTTACTAATTGATAATTAACTTAATTCCCAAGTTAAATTAACAACCTCTCAATTCGATACCTTCCTCACATTAATAAGGATGAGCTCTCATCCTTATTATCTACTCCTAGCTTCTACGCCTTAGGTTATTAATATCGAACATATGAGCTATTGATCCAATTAATTTCACTTAAACCAAATACAAAGCGTGATACTGACACTAGGTTTCCTATTTTTACGTATTAAAAATAACTTTACATATAGCCATCACAAATAGTTGGCCATCATTCGGACTAGGATATTCATCTTCATAAAAAGTGAAATATGGATATCAAACGTGAACAACATAAATATTAATAAGAACATCACTCTACAACGCACCTTCGACTTTACAAAAAAGAGAAGCTTCAGACGGTCAACGCTAGCCAAAGCGATTCTACCTCTCTTCACCGCCACCCTTGTCGCAGGCTGTGGCAGCGATAACAACAGCGACACGGATGCTGGCAACAGTGGCTTATACAAAGCAGGCGAAAACGAAGTCGTTGTGTATTACAAACGTGATGTTGCAGCTGCAAGCACTTCGGGTTCTACTTACGACGGCTGGGGGCTTCACCTATGGAATGGCGAAGGCTGTACTAGCACGGACTTAGTAGCCATGGGTTTAAGCGAAACGGGTACTAACTGGGAAGCACCTTACGAATTTGATGGTATCAGTGATACCTACGGCGCTTACTATGTGTTGAAAGTCGATCCAGATGCTTCTGACCCACATAAATGCATGAATTTCATCTTACACAATGGCGACGAAAAAGCGTTTGGTAGTGCCAATTCTAAAATAGATCTAACCAAGCTTGGCGATTCACAGGGCGTATTCGGGTTCCATGGCAGCAGCGAGTTGTATTACGACCCAATTTCAGAGCGTCCCGTCAATATCGATGGCCAAAAAGCGCATTGGTTGGACGCAGAGACAATCGCTTGGGAAGCCGCTGGTAACGCCGATTCGGTGAAACTGTTCTACGCACTCGATAACAGCATCACAATGAACGACGACAAAGAGATCGTGGGCGGTACTGCAATTGAACTAAGCAAAGATGGGGAATTGTCTTCTGAATTGAAAGAGCGTTTCCGCCACCTTGCAAGCTTACCCGCCCTTGCTATCGACGTTGACGACAACACATTACGCACCATCTTAAAATCTCAGATAATTTTTGTTGCCTATAATGCCAATGGCGATGTTATCTCTTCAACTGAGGTTCAAAAGCCAGGTGTGCTTGATGCGGTATTTGCTAGCGAAGATGCTGGTAATGCAATGGGTGAAGAACTAGGCGCGATTGTTGAAGGCAGTGCCGCTACCTTCAAACTTTGGGCACCAACAGCGCAAGATGTAGAACTCGTCCTATACAGCGAAGATCTGAAAAATTCACAAGTGTTTCCAATGACGGAGAGCACTGAGACAGGTATTTGGGCGACTGATGCTGTGTCTAATGCAGTCAACAGTTACTACCGTTACCAAGTAAAGGTCTACCATCCAACCACAGGTAACATTGAAACTCGCCTAGTAACCGACCCTTACTCACTCAGTTTGTCAAAAAACTCTGCATACTCTCAAGTTATCGACCTTAATGATGCTGCATTAATGCCTGAAGGTTGGGTTGGATATAAGCGCCCAACGGTAGAGAAAGACGAAGATCACGTACTCTACGAATCACACCTGCGTGACTTTAGCTTCAGCGATAAGCTCGGCACAAAAAGCCTAAACGGCAAGTACCTCGCTCTCACAGAAGCAGACCGTGAGTCGGTCAAGCACCTACAAGCTTTGAAAGATGCAGGTTTAACGACGCTGCATATCTTACCGGCATTTGATATCGCTACCGTCGATGAAGATGAAGCGAGCCGTGTCGATATTACTGACACCGTTGGTAAGCTATGTGATGTAAAACCTGCTGCCGCTTTGTGTGGAAACGAAGACGAAAATAAGGTCATCGAAGATGTACTCGATAGTTATGATCCTTCAACAGGCGATGCGCAAGCGCTAATGAACGACCTGCGTATGCTCGACAGCTTCAACTGGGGCTATGACCCATTCCATTACACGGTTCCTGAAGGAAGTTACGCGACAGATCCAAACGGTTCTCAGCGTATTCTCGAATTCCGTCAAATGGTAAAAGCGACACACGACATGGATCTTAAACTGATCATGGACGTAGTATACAACCACACCAACGCGTCTGGTGTGAACGATAAATCAGTACTGGATAAGATTGTCCCTGGGTACTATCACCGTCTTAACGTAAACACTGGTGGCGTCGAAAACTCGACTTGTTGTGACAACACTGCGACTGAAAACCTAATGATGGGTAAGTTAATGGTCGATTCACTTAAGGTGTGGGCTGACGACTATAAAGTGGATGGTTTCCGTTTTGACTTAATGGGCCACCAGCCAAAAGACGTAATGGTCGAAGCATTGGAAGAAGTGCGCAAAATCGACCCGAATACCCTGTTCTACGGTGAAGGTTGGGACTTTGGCGAAGTAGCGGATAACGCACGCTTCGATCAAGCAAACCAAATCAACATGGCAGGCACAGAAATCGGTACCTTCTCAGACCGTTTGCGCGACGCCGTACGTGGCGGTAGCCCGTTTGATGGTGGCGTCGATTCAGAAGGCAACCACCCACTTCGCTTTAACCAAGGCTTTGGTAACGCAGCGATTGCCAACGAAGAAACAAAGTCCGACCAAGACTCTACCAACGGTCGCTTACACAACCAAGATCTTGTTCGTTTAGGGATGGCAGGTAACCTCGCAGAATACGTGCTAATTGATTACAAAGGCGACACCAAACTGGGTAAAAACGTCGATTACAACGGTGCGCCCGCTGGCTACACCAAAATGCCTTCAGAGAACATCTCTTATGTGTCGAAACACGATAACCAAACGCTTTGGGACAACAACGCTTACAAGATCGCTGCAGGTACTAGTTCTGCAGAGCGTGCTCGCATGCAGTCTGTATCGCTTTCTACCGTGATGTTAGGCCAAGGTATACCATTCATCCATATGGGTTCTGAACTGTTGCGCTCTAAGTCTATGCAGCGCGATTCTTACGATTCAGGTGACTGGTACAACCGCGTAATGTTTAATGGCACTGACAACAACTGGAATGTTGGCTTACCACGTGAAGATAAAGATGGTGCTAACTGGGATTTGATCAAAACCATCATTGCTGACAGCACTGCTAAACCAGACGCAGACGACATTGAGCTGACTAAGCAACAATTCCTAGAGCTATTGAAAATCCGTAGCTCAAGCGAACTGTTCCGCTTAGACACAGCAGACGAAGTCATGAAGCGTGTCGACTTCCGCAATGTTGGTGAGGAGCAAGTCGAAGGCCTAATCGTGATGTCTATCGATGATGGTATCTCAACAGGTAAAGACCTTGACCCAGCCAACGATGCAATTGTTGCTGTTGTAAACTCAACCAACGAGTCTCAATCATTCAAAATCACAGGAGCTACAGGTTTCGCACTGCACACAGTTCAACAAAGTTCAGCTGATGACACAGTGAAAGGCGCAAGCTTTGCCGCTGAAGCCTTCACAGTACCTGCATTAACCACCGCTGTATTTGTACAAGCTCAAGGCGATGCACAAGGTGCTGGCTTGCCGGTTGATAACTCAGACAAGGATGTGTCTAGCATCCCACCATACGGCCAAACAACCGTGTATGTTCGTGGTGATATGAATGGATGGGGCGCAAGTGATGATTGGGCGATGAGCTTTGTTGCTAATGGTGTTTATTCTGTAACAGGCAACTTAGAGGCTAATAACTATGGCTTCAAGTTTTCGGATGCAGATTGGGGAACACCTAACCTTGGCTGCAACTCTGTTGAACTGGCATCTGGATCTATAGCCCTCGAGACCGCAGATGATGGGAACTGTAAGCTTAGCGTCACTGAAGCTGGCAGCTACACATTCACTCTGAATGCGATTCACGAGTTAGATGACAATGTAGAAAAAGCGGTCGTTTCAGTAACCAAGAATTAAGCCTTAAAGCTTATGATTCTAATAAACAGATAATAAAACCAGCGCAAGCTAGCCTTTTGGGAGACGTCAGTCTCCCTTTTTTTGTCCTCAATAAACTCCAATCCCAGTGAATCACATCATTCCCTTACCTTCATTGACCAAACCATCAATGTTAAGAGGTAACGAACCTCCTGAATTCTTAGTTCTTAGTTCTTAGTTCTTAGTTCTTAGTTCTTAGTAGAAAGCATAACGACTTCGTGTGAACGTCTAATTTAAGTGTGTGTGAAATTTAGGAAGCCGAGTTTAGATTTAGGTTGGTAAATGAAATGGCGATTCGTCAATAGAGTTCGTATTCAGCTTTTTGAGAGGATTAAAATAGACGAGAGTTTTTAATCAGCAGTGAGTAAATCAAGGCCATAAATAGCCAAGAACATCCATTTATATTAGCCATTGATTATTATGTGTACGTCAGTAGTTATTTAAACCCCAAGTATTCAGTGATTGTAAATGTTATTTTTTACTTATTGCAGGCAATAAAAAAGGCCCCTAGTTAGGAGCCCTTCTCTTTATATCAATCGGTATTTACAAACTCGTCGACTACTTTTTATTAACGGCTTTTACAAATACTTCTTGCGCGCCTTCAATACCTAGTGCTTTTGCTTCATCTAATAGACTCAGAGCTTTTGGAATATTGTCTTCACTTACTGCCGTTTGAATTGCATTATGGTAGTAAGTTTGCGTCTCTGGCTGAATGGTATCTATCTTAGCAGCCGCTGGTTTAGCATTAGATTCACTGTTTGATGAACCAATTGAGAAGAAGCTCGCTTTATCGATTGTTACTTCTATCTTACCAACGTTAGCATTTGGAATCGGGATATCTTTCACTTCAGGTAAATAGTTACCACGGCCTTCCGCGTCCAAGCGAGCTGGATGGATCACATCAGTAAAACCACCAAGATCAGCTTGATCTGTATAGATAACTAAATAAACTGATTTTGCTGTTGTCGGTGGGTAAAAATCGTTCTCAGCAACGAGGCGGTTTCCCAAGTGTAGTCTTGGTTTTGCGTATTCGAAGCTCTCTTTACCATAACGCTCTAGCTCTCGACCGTTTTCGTCATAGATGACCGCATTTGGCACAAACGCTGTGTCACCGATAATGCTCGTGATATTAATCGAGTACTCACCGCGATCTGCAGGCAGTTCAACCGCTACTACAGGGCTGTTTATTCCTTGGTAATTTAATACTTGGCTATTTGGCGTCACATCAAAAATTGCCGAGCTTGGCAGCTTCATTGGGGCAAATTGAAGACCAGCAATAGAATTCACTTGTTCTGCTTGTGCCACTTGAACTTGCTCGACTACTTGCGCAGATTGGCAACCAGCTAACGCAACACAACCACTCAACATTAGAGCGCGAAAATACATAGTTCTTCCTTATTTTTATTTTTTTAAGAAATTTACTTAGTTAATTACCATAACGAAAATAATTAACCTAGGAAACCTTTTTACTAATCGTACATTCCTTAAAAAAATAGCCGACGCAAGCCGGCTATGAATTAGGACAGTTTAGGATTTTAAGCTAAGTGGCTTACCACCAAGCTTCAACTTGGATACCAACAACGAAGTCGTTGTCAGCACCTTTAGCTGTTACATCTCCGCTCGCATCTTTCACTTCGCCGAATGAATCACCTTCTAGATCCATTAGGTAGCTACCGTATACGCGGATTTCAGGACGAGCCCAGAAGCTGTCACCCATTGCCCATGCTTGAGCAACAGTAAATTTAGCGCCACCAAAGTCAACGTTGTCTACTTCACCAGCGTTATAGCCAGCTTCGAAGATAGTACGCATTGTGTCGTTCCACTTATACATTGGACGAGCCACGATAGAGTATTGGCTTGAATCATGCTTATCAACACCTAGGTCTGAACCTGCTAGGTATGCAAGTTGGTGACCCATTTCCCAAGATTCGCCTAGGTTCATTACACCCCAGTTAAGAATACGGTAACCAAAACCATCATCTTGAGCACCAGAGCGATCATAGTAAGCACCAGAGCCCCAGAAGTTAGCCATTTGAACGCCGTAACCAGCAGTACCTAGCTGAACAACTGTTTGGTTAAAACCGTTGCTCATGTTTTGGTGGATAATACCTGTTGCAAGTAGACCATCATCACCATCGTATTTGCCATTCTTGTTTTCAGTACCGAAGTTGTAAACGACACCAAGCTCTAAACTAGCATCTTCCCATAAACCGATATTCGCTAGGCGAGCATCAGCCATGTAACCAGCACCGTTCTCATCTTCGCCATCTTGAATAATTGCTAAAGAAAGTTTTTGGTTACCAACTGAAATATTTTCAATACCACCACCAGTACCTGATGTATTTAGGAAGTAGAAGTCAGTGATGTGAATATCTTTACGTTGGTAGTATGTTTTACCAGCCCAAAGAGTCGCTTCTTCATCAAAAGATAAAACGCCAGTTGCTTTAACAGCGAACTGAGCAACGTTAAAGTCACCGTCTTCCCAACCATTTGCGCCATCAGCACCAGAAGCAATCATTGACTCTAAACGCCAAGTTTGCTCACCAGTTTTAAGTTCTTCAGCCAAGCCAAACTCAGAATAGTTGTCGTTTTCATTACCTAGACGGCCAATACCATTCTTCATGAATGAAACGTCACCACCATCATTTCCGCTAATACCAGTACCAGCACGCATGTAACCATTAAAGTCAACAGCGAACGCAGAGCCAGCAGCTAATGTAGTTGCCACTGCAGCAGCAATCAAACTTACTTTTTTCATTCTTAACTCCATTAAGGACGATTTATTTTAGGTTTTTATATTTTTGCTCTCTTGCGGCAACCAAAGGCAGTAATGGCGGACGTAAGATAGAGAGGTTTAGGGTTTCCCCTGATTCGTTTCAACGGAGTCAATATTAAGAGGGGATGACAAGTTTGACTTCCTCCACCCCTCACTTAATTAAGGGGGACTAGAGGGGAGTAGAAAATATACAGAATGGTGTTTTAAAGAGGTAGATCACTTAATCTAGGAGGAGTAGGCAGCACTCAGATCTAATTATTCAGCATAAGTGAGATCTACTTCAAATATATAATTTGAACTTCATCGATGAATTATTTTTTTCATCGTAATTATTATGTGAAGTTGCTTGACCTTACTGTGACAAAGCTTTTTACTAATAGTTCACTGATGTTGATAAACGAACAAGAAATCAAGCAATGACTAGAACGCTCGCTCGCCCTTATCCGCTAGGCGCAACGCTAGGTAACACTGGCTGTAACTTCTCTATTTATTCTCCTGACTGTAAATCCCTCTCCCTCGCATTATTCGATGAGAATGACGAATTTGTTACTTATAAACTAGATAACGAATACGCTGATATTAGATATGTGTTTGTTGAAGGCATAAAAGCAGGACAAAAATACGGTTTCCTTGCTGAAACTGATGAAGGCCCGATCCTGCTTTCAGACCCTTACGCTAAAGCAATCAGCGAACCACTCGATTACGTCACGCCATATAGCCATGAAAAGAGCTTTTCGATGGCAAAATGCCTTGTTGTTGATGACACCTTTGATTGGCAAGACGTAGAAAAGCCTCGTATCAGCCGCGAAGATACCGTTCTTTTTGAAACCCATGTAAAAGGCCTCTCTCAACTTCACCCTGAGGTAGCAACCAATACCAAAGGTCGATACATGGGCTTGGTTAGCCCTGAAATGCTAGCGTTCTACAAACAGCAAAACATCAACTCTCTACAACTTTTACCGATTGCTGCGTGTATGCATGAACCTCATCTTCTAGATATGGGGAAAGTGAACTACTGGGGTTACAACCCATACCTGTTCATGGTGCCAGACCCTCGCTATGCAGAGCAAGATGCTGTGACCGAGCTAAAGACCGCGGTTCGCGAGCTACACCGTAATGGTATTGAAGTCATTCTCGACGTGGTCTACAACCACACGGCTGAAGGCGGCGAAGGTGGTACCACATTCAACCTAAAAGCTCTAGATAGCCGCTACTACATTAAGCATGGTTGTCATTACGCGAACTTCACTGGTTGCGGTAATACGGTCGACCTTACTCACCAGCCAGCACTGAACTTAGTCATGGATACGCTTCGTTACTGGGTTAGTGAGTTCCAAATAGACGGCTTCCGTTTTGATTTGGCAGCAACGCTGGGGCGCGAAGGTGATAACTACAACCCTGAAGCTGCTTTCTTCAAAGCCGTTGCTCAAGATCCAGTACTCAAAGAAACCAAGCTCATCGCAGAACCATGGGATATCGGCCCTAATGGCTATCAAGTGGGTAATTTCCCACTAGGCTGGAATGAGTGTAACGACAAGCTAAGAGACATCACTCGCAGCTTCTGGCGCGGTGATCAAGGCTACCTAAAAGAGTTTGCAACTCGCTTGATGGGATCTCGCGACATCTACAGCGCCGCGCATTGGCCGTACAAACTCACCGTCAACTACATCACGTATCATGATGGCTTCACCATGCAAGACCTTGTCTCTTACAAGCACAAGCATAATGAAGAGAATGGTGAGAACAATCGTGATGGACATGGTGACAACCGCTCAGACAACTATGGCGTTGAAGGGGAAACTGAAAACCTATTAGTGATTGCGACTCGTGAAAAACAAAAGCGCAACTTTATGGCGAGCTTGTTATTCGCCTTTGGTATTCCACATATTCTGACCGCAGATGTACTGTCTCACTCTCAGAAAGGCAACAACAACGCTTACTGCCAAGATGGTGTAACCAGTTGGTTAAACTGGGAAGACTCAGAGCGTAAAACCTACTTCAAGAGTTGGTTGTCGGAAATGATTGCGGCACGTCAACAGTACATGGTGCCATTTATTAAAGCATTCAGTGGCGAAAAGCGTAACTCTAACCGCATCTTCTGGAGCCGTGTTGATGGCACACTCATGGAACATGATGATTGGAACCGTTTGAGCTCGGTGGCGTTGCATTTAGGTATCGGTAAAGATGGCGATGAGTTGATTTACTTGATCAACCAAACCAATGCACCAGCTCGCTTTACGTTACCAAGTGATCGTGACCAAAACTGGGTAACCATCTGTGATACCAACTTACGAAACGTAAAACCAGGTCATGCAGAAGGTGAAATGCTGCTATCGCCGACTTCAATGGCTATTTTGCACTATTCACCAGCCAAGACTGATTTGATTTAGATTGGATTTAGATTAAAAGCTAAGTCAGGTTAATAAAACACCAAAAACCATAGGAGCCAGTTATATTTATAACTGGCTTTTTTGTTAGCTGAATATCACAGAAATCATCCTTTCATATGGAATCATTTGCATTGATGTGATTACGAAAACTGTTTAGTATGGCCGTACTATAAAAATGAATCTATAACGTCTTTGGATATCATGGCTTTACCTAAAACACTTATTCGGCTTTTCAAACCTTACGTACTCTTATTAACCGGAGGAATGCTCTATCTCGCAGCAACGCAATTGAGCCAAGCAGAGAACTCAGCAGAATCTCAATCATCTTCAAACATCCGCATTGCCACCTCAATTATCAAGTCCAATATCGAAGCGACCTTCGGCAAATTGTATTTCTTAGAAACTAGCCTTGGTGACATAAAAACAGGGGCAGTAAACAGCGATAAATTTGTTGAATTAAGTGAAAACATTCTAAAAAGAACACCTAATTTTGCCGATATTATTCGTTACCAACCCCAATCTAAGCATTACATCTCGACTCGAGGCATCCCACTCTCGGCAAGCCAAATTTCAGCGATTGAATGGCAACCTTTAGATACCGTCGTCGATGATTTCTATATCTCTTCTATTTACCAAAAGCCTGATGACCGCTGGGTGTTCGCAGTCAAACATACCGTGGCTAAGCTCAATGAAGAAATATGGATAGAATTTGATTTGCTGCATACCACACAGGGCTTAAGAGACTTAAAAACACTCGATAACGGCTACGTGTTTGTTGTTGATAGAACCACTGAGCGACTCGTATTCCACCCAGACCCGAAACGCGTGGGCTCCAAATCGATCAGCTATCATGCAGGGATCAGTCACTTACTATCTTTAGGTCAACTAAAGGGTAATCATGAGTACTACTATCAAGATAATTTCAAAGTCTCGGTGTTTGACGCTGACAACAGCCTCAATTGGGTATTCATTGCCGGTACGGATAGAAAAGACATTCTCACCAGCTCTCACCAGTTTACGTTGACCGGTATTGTTATCGGATCGCTTTTGCTGCTTTGGGTTGTAGCCAGCTATCTGATTCACCGACTTAATTCTGCACTATCCTCGCTTAATCGAGTGAACGATCTAGTGAGTTTTAAAGCGCAATTAAAATCGATAATCAATAGCTTTACCTATCACAACGGTATTCAGTTTTGCCTGTATCAAGCCGAGTGTCACTCGTTCTGCACCATTGACTATCACGGCAATAAGTCAATTGTTCACATAGACCAAGCATTTGCAGACAGCTTCTTTCCAGAACAGTTAACCTACCAAAATGGCAAGTACGCTGATGTATTGGCGCGAAAACTCAAGATCCACCAACGCCACTATTGCATCCCACTTCATGCCCGTAAGCAGCTTATCGCGGTGATTTACATCAACAGTCGATTTCCGATCAATAAATCTATTCTGCGTATGATCCGAAGTTACGCCGAAGTATCGTTATCTAATTTACTGATTCACCTACAAGTTAGCTGTAAAGACTTGATGACCCAACTCGACAATAAAGCGCATTTTGATGAAGCTTTACGGGTACATTCGTCTGAACCCGATACCTACGTTGCTCTGTTAGATATCGATAATTTCGACCACATAAACCGAGCTTATAGTGAGTCGATTGGCGACAAAATGATCAAGCTAACCGCAGAAATCTTACGTTCCCATTTCCCGAAGCCCAAAGGGATCTGTCTATCTCGCTTAAACGAAAAAGAGTTTGGGATCGTATTCAAGGCCAATAGTGCGCAAGACGCGAAACATCAGCTTGATCAGTGTCGATTAAGCATCGCAGACAAGAACATTGAAGCGCCTGAAATAACACTCTCACTCAGCGTGAGCATTGGGTTTTCGCAGGTTGAAGGGGCTGTCGATGCCGCTTTAGCTTTGGCTGAACAATCTAAATTGATTGCACAACAGCTAGGAAAGAACAGAGTGGAAGGCCATATTAGAGCTGTCGCGCAAGCTTCATAATCCGCCGCAGATTCACGTGTACACATAAAGCACCTAGGATTTAACCTCTAGGTGCTTTTGTTTTTGTATAAAGTCATTACAATGCGCCTTCGATACGACAACGCCCTATCACTTTCTAACGACACGAATCTTATGAAGCTTAGCAACCGACTGCAAACTCTCCACTCTCTTGTCAGTAATGACTACCAACACATTTGGGATTGTTGCTGTGATCACGGCTTTTTGGGTGTTCAACTGTTGTCAGACAACAAAGCGCCTCTGATTCACTTTGTCGATATTGTCCCGTCTCTGATGAACGAACTTGAAGGCAAGTTAACGCGTTATTTTCCTCAAGATAACAACGTTGAACAACATAAGCAGAGTCAGTGGAAAGTCTATTGTTTAGATGTCGCAGCCATTCCGCTGGATAAGCACACTGGCAGACACCTCGTTATTATTGCTGGTGTGGGTGGCGATCTGACTCAAAAGCTCGTCGACGACATTCATCGCCAACATCCAGACAAAGATATTGATTTTTTGCTTTGCCCAGTGCATCAGCAATTCGAACTAAGAAGCCATTTAAAAGCGCTCAAGTTCGGCCTTATTGACGAAGTGTTGATTGAAGAAAACCGTCGTTACTACGAGATTTTATTGGTGAGTAATAACCAAGGTGATGCAGAAAAAAGCCAAAACGTTAGCGAAATATCAAACGTCGGTGACAAGATCTGGACACCAAGTAGTGATGAAAAAATGAAGGTATCACAGCAATACAAAGCCAAAACATTGCAGCACTATCTGCGCACCCATCAAGGACAAGAGAAGCAAGGTAAGCCTAGCGAAGTGAAGCACATCATTGATGCTTACCAAGCGATTTAGCCCTCACCTGTCCTGCATATAGTATTGGTTCTAATACCACTAGATTATAGTAAGTACTAACTTTATCGCTTACTGCTGGTAAAGCCGATTCAATAAAAAAGCCGATAGTTCAATGAACTATCGGCTTTTTTAATGCTATCAATTTGGTTTGAGCTTACTGCTCTTGTTTCTTGTGAACCACATCAGGCTCATCAGTCGTTTCAACCTCACAGGACGTATCAACCCCATAAACCGTATCAAGATAGTCATCTTTCTCTTTCCACGTGTTATTCAACCAACTGTGGAAACGGCGTTTAAACGCTTTATCTTCAAAATAGTTACCGTTGACGTTCTCATCCATTGGGTGCAATTTAATACGCACAACCACCTTCTTCATCTTACCTTTCAGCATGTCTTCAAACGGAGAAGTCTGATTCTCTGGATAAGCCAAAGTAACGTCGACAATGCCATCTAATATTGGGCCCATTGCAGACAGAGCAAACGCCACACCGCCGGTTTTCGGTTTTAGTAGGTGTCGATAAGGTGTCTTCACTGTCGATAACTTCTCGTGGTTAGCACGCGTTCCTTCGACAAAATTGACCAATGTTGTCGGAGCAAGTTTGAACTTGGTACACGCCTTATTAATCGCGTCAAAATCATCATTACGACGTTCTGGGTTGCGCAATAAAAACTCACGTGAATGGCGTTTCATGAAAGGCATGTCTAAACCCCAGCAGGCCAAACCGACAAAAGGGACATACAACAGTTCGTGTTTAAGGAAGAACTTAGTCATCGGCATCTTGTCTTTCAAAATAGAAGACAAAATCACAATATCCGCCCAGCTTAGATGATTCGACATCATCAAATACCACTGCTTGGTCGAGATATCTTCCCCGCCTTCAACTTGCCACTCAATATCGTTATTAACGTTAAGCATCCATAAGTTAAGAGAAGCCCAGCACCAGAACGTGAAATTGGCTAAACGAGTACACACTTTTTGAACCGGATGTATCGGGAGAATCAGTTTGATGAGGCCAAAGAAACTGACGGTAAAAGCCGTCATGGCAGTATTGATTGTCACGAACAAAACGTTCAAGACCATACGAAGATTATCAAGCATAAAACAAGGCTATATTGAGATCGAAAGCCGCCATTATACTCATCTGTAAATTATTCTCTTCAGTTATTGGTGGAATCGTTCAAGGGTCAAACCACTGATTGAGTTTAATCAAGCTCAGTTCAAAACTAGCCATAACCAAGTCACCACGCCCCAACCTTTAAATGAAAACAAAAAGACAACAAAGAGTCATTAAGACACTTATCGATACGGGTACTTTTGACTCTATTGAAAGTAATTCCCTTTACAAATACAGTATTGATAAGCATTCTCATTATTGGCATGGTACATGCAACTCCAAAAAGTAAGATAGTTGAGTATCCTTAATGAGATAACTTCTCTAAATAAAGGTGATGATATGACAGATATTCCTCATGGCTTAGTAACCGGAAAAGTCGTACACAAGACCGAATGGACGGAGCAACTGTTCTCTCTTCAAGTCAGTGCGCCAGTCTCGCCCTACCAAGCGGGGCAGTTCACTAAGCTGGGATTACGTAACAGTGAAGGCGAGTTTGTTAGACGTGCTTACTCAATGGTGAATGCGCCAGAGCACGAACACGGTCATCAGTCGCTTGAGTTTTTAATTGTTAAGGATCAAAACGGTCAGCTATCTCCTCAACTTCATCAATTGAAAGTTGGCGACGACATCTTTGTCGGTAAAGACCCAAGTGGGTTCATGACATTAGAGGAGATCCCAGAGATCGCAGATGATCTATGGATGCTTTCAACCGGAACGGCCGTGGGCCCTTTTATCTCTATGCTCGAAAGCCTGTTGATAGAACAACAAGGCAAAGTAGATTTCAACAAAACAACGTCGTTCAACAACCTTGTGCTGGTTCACGCTGTAAGAACTGAGCAAGACCTTACGTATCAAGATCGAATCAATCAACTCGTTGAACACTTTCAGGGGAAACTTAAGTATGTGCCAATTATTTCTAGAGAATCGGTCACCGGAACTTTGCGCGGACGAATCCCAAGCTTGTTACTTGGAGGCGACCTTGAACGAGCCTCGTCTATCACTATCAACCAAAGACATAGTTTCTTCTATCTTTGCGGTAATCCCCAAATGGTTCGAGACACGAGCGAAGCACTAATATCATTGGGATTACAAAAACATTTACGCAAGAAGCCAGGTCAATTTAGTAGCGAGAACTATTGGTAATCCTGACTGCTAATTTCAACACATAAGTAAAAATACAGTTCGAAAAGAGGTTTTATATGAGTCACTTACGTATTCCGTCACACTGGAAAATTCAACGTTCAACGCCATTTTTCACCAAAGACAACATACCGGCTGCATTGCTTAATCACCACAACACCGCAGAAGGCGTATTCGGCCAGATCTGCGTAATGGAGGGGACGGTAACCTTCTATGGTTTTGCTGATGCCAACGCAACAGAACCAGAAAGTGTTACCAAAATCCGAGCTGGGCAATTTGCCACCAGTCCACCTCAATATTGGCATCGAGTGGAACTGAGTGACGACGCGCAATTCAACATTAACTTCTGGTCAGAAAAAGAGACCAAGAAGATGTTCAACACCCGAAAGTAAGATCCATTCAATATTGATGAACTTATAAGCAAGCTACTTCGTAATGTGATTTTCAATGTTCAAAAAGTGATGATAGAAGATCAAATAACCATAGTAATTACAATGACTAATGGTGATAGACAAGAGAAAAAAACTCTAGCACACTGAAGAGAGTTATTAGTTTTAGCCCGATTTTAGATTAATAAAACAGACGGGTTATTTATATTTTAGGTAAGAGAGGAAGCCATGCTCAACATTGCTTTTTTTAGCTCAAAATCATACGACGAAAAATCATTTGAACTTGCAAAAGGCGAACTCAACGCCGAGTTCCATTTTCATGATTTTCGACTCACTACAACAACAGCAAAAATGGCGCACGACAACGAAGTGGTTTGTGCGTTTGTAAACGACGACCTATCACGAGATGTGCTAGAGATTCTAGCGAAAGGCGGCACTAAGCTGATTGCGATGCGCTGTGCAGGTTTTGATAAAGTCGACCTAGACGCAGCCAAAGAGTTTGGTCTGCAAGTAGTTCGCGTTCCTGCTTATTCACCAGAATCGGTAGCAGAACACACGGTCGGCATGATGATGTGTTTGAACCGTAAACTACACAAAGCATACCAACGCACTCGTGATGCGAACTTCTCTCTTGAGGGGTTGGTTGGCTTTAACTTCCACGGTAAAACTGTTGGTGTGATCGGCTCTGGCAAAATTGGCCTAGCGACTATGCGAATTCTGAAAGGTTTAGGCATGAACATCTTGTGCTACGACCCGTACCCGAACCCATTGGCAAAAGAACTGGGCGCTAAATACGTAGAACTCGACGAGCTTTATCAAGAATCTGACGTGATTTCTCTGCATTGCCCAATGAGTAAAGAGAACTACCATCTGTTGGATGCAACGGCATTTGGCAAAATGAAAGATGGCGTGATGATCGTCAACACCAGTCGTGGTGAGTTGCTTGATTCAACTGCAGCAATTGAAGCGTTGAAACAGAGCAAGATCGGCGCGCTTGGCCTTGATGTCTACGACAACGAAAAAGAACTGTTCTTCCAAGACAAATCTAACGATGTGATTGTCGATGACGTATTCCGTCGCCTATCAGCTTGTCACAACGTGTTGTTCACAGGTCACCAAGCTTTCTTAACCAAAGATGCTCTGTTCAACATTGCCAATACGACGCTAACCAGCGTTGATGCTTTCTTTACAGGCAACACCAGCGGCAACGAACTGGTTTAACAACAACTTGAGTAAATAGCAGACTGAGTTAGTAATAGACTCAATCTAAAAATAGAAAGCCACGCTAATTCTTAATGAACAGCATGGCTTTTCGTTTATGCGATTATCGAAAAGAAATACTAGACGCAGAAGTGACAATCCTCGGTATCCAAACCATAAACGCCTTTGCGAATGGCCAGATGTTCTGCACCTGCCTTCACGCCCATATGATAACCTGCGTCCAGAACAGTTTGATCCATAGTTAATCGCTTAACCGCGAACGCTTCTGGCGGCGCTATCACCTTAATGGTCGCATCTTTGGGTGGATTACGAATGAACTCCAAAGACTGGTTATAGTTTTCAGCTCGCACCGCCATCGACTCCGCAATATTAGGGAATTTCTTTAGCAGCTTTTTCAGCATCCACTGATACTTCTGCGGTTTCATTCGGTAGCTAAGTGGATGAGAAAGAATCACGGTAATGTCTCGCGCACCACGACGGTATGCTTCGCGAACCGGAATCGAATCCGCGACACCACCATCGGTATAACACCCACCAGAGAAGCACGGTGTTTCGCGGTAAGCAATAGGTAACGCGGTGGTCGCTTCCACCACATTAGAAAGGTTTTCTGGCTTAATATGGTAGTAGTCTGCACTGCCAGTATCGACGTTAGTTACAGCAGCAATTAAAGGAACACTTGAAAACAGCTGATCACAATCGAGTGGGTAACGTTGGTTAGATTCATCCCACAACCACTTGACGTCGACCAAATTGCCACCTTTAGCAAAGCGAGCAGGGTTAAAGAACGTCTTATCGGTCGCCATAGTGGTGATCACGTTATAGCTGCGTTTAGGCGCTTGAGATAAGTAGCCAACCAGATTGGACACACCTGCAGACACGCCAATGGCAAAATCATAGGGACGGAAATCGTCTTGCATAAAGGCGTCCAAAACTCCGGCAGCGAAGATGCCTCTCATAGCCCCACCCTCAACGATTAATGCGCTTTTACTCATCTCAAACTCTATTACTTTATAAACTGATAGCTGTAGGATAATCCCGTCTATTTTATAAAGATAATGGGATGTGTTTATCAATTCGATAGGCAAAAACTATCAATCGAAATGGTGCTAGTTTTCAAGCAATTGGTACTACTTACATGACTCACCTAATACATATAATGATAAAAAAGGCCGCTGAGTGATTAACTCAACGGCCTTTCATTTAACTAATCAAACTTACTGATTACGACTTAAATTCGCTTACATCGATTTCAAGCAGTTTACCAATGCCTTCACCGTAAGCTGGATCGGCTTTGTAACAGTGTCTTAGGTGACGCAGTTGAATCTCTTTAGGCACGCCGCCTAGGTTACGCGCTGTGTTATCAAACAAAATTGCTTGTTTCTCTGGCGTCATTAGGCGGAACAGATCACCCGGTTGTGAGAAGTAATCTTCATCTTCGCGGTGATCCCAATGCGCTGCAGCACCATCTAGGTTCAATGCCGGTTCTGCAAAGTCTGGTTGCTCTGCCCATTGGCCTTCGTTGTTTGGCTCATAGCCAAGTGTGCTACCAAAGTTACCATCGACACGCATCGCACCATCACGGTGGTAGCTGTGGACAGGACAACGAGGTGCGTTCACTGGGATGTGCTGATGGTTAACACCCAAACGGTAGCGCTGTGCATCACCGTAAGCAAACAGACGGCCTTGCAGCATCTTGTCTGGTGAGAAGCTGATACCCGGAACCACGTTGGCAGGGTTGAATGCCGACTGCTCCACTTCAGCGAAGAAGTTTTGTGGGTTACGGTTTAACTCAAACTCACCCACTTCAATCAATGGGTAATCTGCGTGTGGCCAGATCTTAGTCAAATCGAACGGGTTGTAAGACACTTTCGCTGCATCCGCTTCTGGCATCACTTGTACTTTCAACGTCCATTTCGGGAAGTCTTGGTTATCAATGCTGTCTAGCAAATCACGTTGGTGGCTTTCGCGATCGTCACCGATCACTTGTGCCGCTTCTGCATCAGATAAGTTCTTAATACCTTGCTGAGATTTGAAGTGGAACTTAACCCAGAAACGTTCGTTGTCTGCATTAATAAAGCTGAATGTATGGCTACCAAAACCATGCATATGACGGTAAGTCGCAGGAATACCACGGTCACTCATTACGATGGTGATTTGGTGAAGCGCTTCAGGTAGAGAGGTCCAGAAATCCCAGTTGTTTTTCGCACTGCGCATGTTGGTGCGAGGGTCACGCTTAACCGCATGGTTTAGATCTGGGAACTTGAGAGGATCACGAAGGAAGAATACTGGCGTGTTGTTACCCACCATGTCCCAGTTACCTTCTTCAGTATAAAACTTCAATGCAAAGCCACGGATATCACGCTCAGCATCGGCAGCGCCACGCTCACCCGCCACCGTTGTAAAACGTGCAAACAGGTCGGTCTTTTTGCCTATTTCAGAAAACAGTTTTGCCTTGGTGTATTTGGTAATGTCGTGCGTAACAGTAAATGTACCGTAAGCGCCTGAACCTTTCGCGTGCATACGACGCTCTGGAATGACTTCGCGGTCAAAATGCGCCATCTTTTCTAAAAACCAAACATCTTGAAGAAGTTGAGGACCGCGTTTACCCGCAGTTTGAACATTCTGGTTATGAGCAACAGGACAACCCGCAGCTGTAGTTAGTTTTTTACTCATGATCTATTCCTTAAGGTCCAAAGATGCAGCAATAGTGAGTGCACCTTGATATTTATACTGGCTTCCTTTCAAAAGCCCCTAAAATACTATGGATATAGAATAGACCTCTAATGGCATAAAATATAATCGTTTCTATTTATCGTTATAATCTATAAAACCTATTAAACGACTGATTTAAGAATCATATTCTAAGGCACTGACTAATCGAGTATTTTCCTTCCTAGTTTAAGCGTCGCTGCAATATTCCTAGCCGTTCTTGTCAGATTGTTTTCCGCCTCCTGCAGAACCTGGTCCAGTGACTGGGGAGAACGAACCGTCCCAAACAAGCTGCTCATTTCTTCATATAAGGCTTCGACTTCAGTACCTAAAGATCCTGCAATACCTATGGTTGGAATGCCTTGTAAACTCGCACGTTTAGCAATTCCGTAAGGTGTTTTGCCTTGCAGAGTCTGATTGTCCATCTGCCCTTCGCCAGTAATCACAAGGTCGGCACCTTTCAACACGTCATCGGCTTGTAAAACATCCAGTACCATCTCGATACCAGGTTTGATTTGCATGTTAAATAGCAAACCAAGCCCCATCGGTGTTCCACCAGCTGCGCCATAACCCACGCGCTTGTGAACAGGGTCATCACCACCAACACAACCTTGCTTTTCTGCGATTTGAGCAAAATTCGCTAACGCCTTATCAAGCAGTAAGACTTGTTCAGGTGTCGCCCCTTTTTGTGGGCCGAATATATGGCTGGCGCCGTTATCACCACACAATGAATTATCAACATCACACGCCACAATCAATTCAACATCTGTGTAGCGCGAATCTAAGTCGGTAAGATCTATTAATGCGAGTTCTGCAAGTGCAGCACCACCTCTACCAAGCTCTTGTCCATTCCTATCGAGTAAGCGCCCACCTAGAGCTTGAACAATACCTGCACCCCCATCGTTGGTCGCACTGCCACCCAATCCAAGAATGATGGTTTGAGCACCCTGCTCTAGCGCTTCTAAAATAAGTTGCCCTGTCCCAAAAGACGAAGCAACCAAAGGATCGCGCTGTTCTGGCGCTAACAAATCCAAACCAGACGCAGCAGCTATCTCTATCAAAGCCGTTCTCTTGGAGCTCTGAGCTGACGGTTCTAACATCGCCCAATCAGCACTAACCAACTCACCCAATGGCCCTTGAACTTTATTTGTTCGCTTTTGTCCTGCTAAACCTTGCAGTAACACATCGACCGTACCTTCACCGCCATCAGCCAGAGGTAAGGTCACATAGTCAGCGTCTGGGAAGATTTCACGAAAGCCCTTTTCAATGCACGCCGCCACCGATACAGCAGATAAAGATTCTTTAAACGAGTCTGGTGCAATAACAATTTTCATAATGCCGTTCCGTTGAGAGTTGTAGACGAGCTTAAAAAAGAGAAATGACACCAATTAGTATAAAAGCTCCCTAATTAGTGCGCCCCAAAGCTGCCATTTGTTGTGACGTCCCTTTTAGTTTTGACGACGGTAAAAGCGAGATCCGTAAAGTTACTGTTCCTTAATATCTCCACATTTTGCAAAGTTGGCACGAACCAACAATCAATTGACCACAGATATTTGATTGAAATCCAATATGGATCACACCATTTGTTCCACATTACGGAATTTATCAGTCTTTTTGTTTCACTTTTTAACCAGTTAACAGTTATTAGAGAAAAACTTAATAAGGAAATATTTCGTAACTTTGCTCACAGAATATTTTCGGAATAACAACAATAATTCATTCCGTATTATGGAATTCAACTTATCGGAGAACACAGATGCCTTTAGTATCAACTGAAAAACTACAACAAGAATACGAACGAATCCTTTTGGCTCGCGACATGAAACCTGAAATGGCAACCAAGCTTGCGGCTGGTTTTGTTGAGATGGCAAACGAAGGTACTTACTCGCATGGCATCAACCGTTTTCCAGTGTTCATTGACCAAGTAGACAAAGGTCAAATCAAATTAAATGCTGAACCAGAATGCGTTAACAGTATGGGTGCACTAGAGCAATGGGATTGTAACTACGGCCCTGGCGTTCTTAACGGTCTTATCTGTGCAGAACGTGCTATGGAATTGGCTCGTGACTACGGCATTGGCATGGTCGGTATGCGTAATTCTAACCACTGGATGCGTGGCGGTGCTTACGTATTGAAAATGGCTCGCGAAGGTTTTGCAGGAATTGCATCAACCAACTCAATCGCAGTGATGCCAGCATGGGGTGGTAAAGATCACCGTGTTGGTTCGAACCCTCTCATCATGGCGGTTGCGGGCGATCCACCGGTGGTTGTTGACTGTTCAATGAGCCAATTTTCTTACGGCCAGCTACAAAACTTCGTGCTTGCTGACAAAGAGCTCCCTGTTGTTGGTGGCTTTGACAACGAAGGTGAACTCACTAAAGACCCGCATGTACTTTGGGAAAACAAACGCCTGCTTCCAATGGGTTTCTGGAAAGGTTCATCAATGGCCATCGTACTAGACATGATGCTTACGGCAATCACTGGCGGCCACTCAGTACCAGCGCTGACTGAAGATATGGGTGGTGAGTTTGGTGTATCTCAATTCCTTATCGCTATCGACCTAAGCAAAACAATGGATCAAAGCACTTATGCACAAGAGATGAAGCGCATCCGTGATTATGTACTTGAGTCAGAGCCTGCAGAAAGTGGCTCAGTGATGATTGCTGGTTCTGAAATTGAAAACTTCATCAAGAAACACGAAGCAGCTGGCGGCATTGAAATCAACGATGGGATTTGGGAACAAATTACGTCTCTGTAATTAGCCAAAGGTAGGGAAAGCGTTATGCAAAGTGTATTAAAGAGTATTTGGAAAAGTATCGATGTCATCATGGCGGTCATTCTGACTTGTATGGTTGCGCTCGTATTTACTAACGTAGTTTTACGTTATGGCTTTTCTTCTGGTCTTCGTCCCTCTGTAGAACTATCTCGCCTTGGTCTTGTATGGGTTGTCATGCTCGGTGCCGCCGTTGTGCTGCGCCGAGGTGAACACCTCGCTGTTGCGGAGTTTTCTGAACGACTCTTCCCAAAAGCAGTACCCGTATTAAGACGTATCTGCTGGGTAATAGTACTGATTTCTGTCGGCATGCTTTACGTCGGTTCATACCGTCAAATGATGTCTAATTGGTCAGATATTTCTCAGCTTACAGGGCTTCCTTCAGCATTATTTTACTTAGCCGGTGTGGTGTCAGGTTTGTTAATGGGCGTGATTGCCTTTGTTCGAATCTTCAAGCCCGACTGGCAGCTAGATAGCTTAGATGAGGAGAAAGAATAATGACGTTAGCCATTTTCTTATCGGTATTGATTGTCTCAATCTTACTTGGTCTTCCTGTTGCGTTTGCACTGTTATTGTCTTCAATGGCGCTGATGCTTCACATGGACTTCTTTAGTGCAGACATTCTTGCGCAGTCTTTAATTAATGGTGTCGACAGTTTCACTCTGCTTGCCATTCCATTCTTCCTCATTGCGGGTGAAGTAATGGCATCGGGTGGTTTGTCGCAGCGTATTGTTCGCCTAGCAACCACTTACGTAGGACACCGTCAAGGTGGCTTAGGTTACGTTGCTATCATGACTTCGGTACTGCTTGCCGGCCTTTCTGGTTCAGCTGTAGCAGATGCAGCAGCCTTGGTCAGTATTCTTTACCCAATGATGAAAGCAGCGAAATACCCAGAAGCACCTTCAATGGGCTTACTTGCTTCAGGCGGTATCATCGCACCCGTTATTCCACCTTCAATCCCTCTGATCCTTGTAGGTGTTGCTGGCGGTATCTCGATCAAAAACCTATTCCTAGGCGGCATCGTTCCTGGCCTGTTAATGGGTATGACATTGATGTTTGTGTGGCGCTGGACAGTTCGCAAAGAAAACCTAGCGACATCAGAAAAAGCGACAAAAGCAGAAAAACGCGCAGCACTTAAAGATGGTGTATGGGCCTTAATGCTGCCAGTCATCATCATTGTTGGTATTCGCTTCGGCATCTTTACACCAACAGAAGCCGCTGTAGTAGCCGCAACTTACGCAATCTTCATCTCTACGTTTGTGTACAAAGAGCTCTCGATTAAGAAGTTCTATCACATCGTACTGAACGCTGGTCGCTCGACCGCAATGGTTATGTTCTTGGTGGGTTGTGCAATGGTTGCAGCGTGGCTAATTACTGTTGCTCAGCTTCCTCAACAACTCGCAGAAATGTTAGGTCCACTGGTGGATAGCCCACGCCTATTAATGGCAGTAATTATGTTGCTCGTACTTTGTGTCGGCATGGTTATGGACTTGAGCCCAACGATTCTAATCCTTGTACCCCTTTTAATGCCTGTCATCAAGATGGCTGGAATTGACCCAACGTACTTCGGCCTACTGTTCGTTATTAACTGTTCAATTGGCTTGATCACGCCTCCTGTAGGCACCGTACTAAACGTAGTGTGTGGTGTAGCGAGAGTACCAATGTCGACCGCAGTGAAAGGTGTATTGCCCTTCATCGCTGCTTACATGGCTCTGCTCACACTGTTTGTCATCTTCCCAAGCATTATCACTGTGCCAATGTCGTTTGTCATTGGTTAATCCTCGACGGAGAAAATAATAATGAAAACCCTACTAAAACTTACTTTACTCGCTTCGACTATCGCAATGAGCTCTAGCGCTTTTGCCGCTACGACTCTAAAACTGGCGCACGCTGCACCAGAGTCGGATTTGCAACAAGACCTATCTTTGTTCTTTAAGAAAGAAGTAGAAGCTCGTTCAAACGGCGAAATCAAAGTAAACGTCTACCCACAAGGTCAATTGGGCAGTGATAAACAGATGATTGATGGTTCACGTGCTGGCATCGTTGATTTAGCGATGGTTGGCTTGAACAACTACAACGGCCTAATGCCTGAATCAGCGGCCTTCACTCTGCCGTTCATGTTCCCAAATCGTCAAACAGCATACAAAGTACTGGACGGCGAACCGGGTAAAGAAGTGTTAGCTAACTTTGAAAAATTCGGTCTTAAAGGTCTTGGGTTCCCTGAAAATGGTTACCGCAACATGACTAACAACGAAAAACCTATTCGTATTCCTTCTGATGTTGAAGGCCTACAAATGCGTGTGAATGGTTCTAAAGCTCTAAACGACATGTTCAACGAGCTAGGTGCTAACCCGCAACAACTTCCAGTATCAGAACTCTACACAGCACTTGAAACAGGCGTTGTTGACTCTCAAGACCACCCAATTTCTGTAACGCTATCTTTCAAGTTTGACGAAGTACAAAAATACCTAAGCCTTACACAACACGCTTACTCACCACTCGTTCTAACAATGAACCTACGTAAGTTCGACAAGCTAACGGAAGACGAGCAAAAAATCATTGAAGAAGTTTCTGCTGAAGCGGTTGCAATGCAACGTGAGCTAAGCATTGAAAAAGAAGACAAGATGATTGCTCAACTAGAAGCGAACGGCATGCAAGTAAACCGTGACGTTGATGGTGCTGCTTTCCAACAAGCTATCCAGCCTGTTTGGAGCGCATACATCGAGAAAAATGGCGATGTGATGATCAACAAGATCAAGCTAGCAGCTAAGTAACGCGATTGAGTGCGATTGCCTAGCCCTCTTTTTAGCTGGGGAATTTAGCTAGGCAATCCGCTCGTCATTCACTCAATACAACATGGGCAAACACAATGTCTCAAGAACAAAAAACATACCAAGAATTAAAAGAACGCGTGTTCGCAGCAAACTTGCAACTTCCTAAATATGGCTTAGTGACTTTCACTTGGGGCAATGTCTCTGAAATCGACCGCGAACGTGGCGTGATTGCAATCAAACCGTCAGGTGTTGAATACGATGTAATGACGGCAGATGACATCGTTGTTCTCGATTTAGAAGGCAACCGCATTGAAGGCAAGCTGAACCCTTCAAGCGACACGGCTACGCACATTGAGCTTTACAAAGCCTTCCCAACCATTGGCGGCATCGTTCACACACACTCTCGTAATGCAACAATCTGGGCACAAGCCGGCCGAGACATTCCAGCGCTTGGAACCACACACGCCGATTACTTCTACGGTGATGTACCTTGTACTCGCCTACTAACAAAAGCTGAGATTGAGTCGGATTACGAGAAGAACACTGGCTTAGTGATCATCGAAGAATTCAACCAACGTGATATCGACCCGCAAGCAATGCCAGGTGTCATCATCGCAGGCCACGCACCATTTACATGGGGCAAGGATGGTTCAGATGCCGTGCACAATGCAGTGGTAATGGAAGAGATTGCAGCCATGGCAACAGCCACTCGCGCTATCAGTCCAGAAGTAGCGATCCAACCTGAGCTGCTAGATAAACACTACAACCGTAAACACGGCAAGAACTCATACTACGGACAGAAGTAAGGCCTCGCACATGCATAAGTCATCACCGCATAAATTGGATAAGCATAAGCTTCTGGCGTTAGATCTCGATGGTACCGTTCTCAACTCGCAACACACGATTAGCCAAGAGTTAGTCGAAGCCATCAAGCAAGTCGCTCAACACACTCATGTGGTTATCGTTACGGGCCGCCATCATGTCGCGGCAAAACCTTATTACGATCAGCTTGGTTTATCGACTCCAATAATTTGTTGCAATGGCACTTACATCTTTGATTACCAGAACGATACGGTCATTCAAGAAAACGCCATAGAAAAAGAAATTGCGGCTGAGTTTATCACCCTATCTCAAGCTCATGATCTGAAGATGGTGATGTATGTGCGTGATGCAATGCTCTACTCGAGAGCACGCCCTATTGAATACATGGAAGCGCTACTGACGTGGTCTCAAACCTTTCCAGAAAGCCAGCGACCAAACATTCAAAAGGTCGACGACTTCCAACATGAAGCACAAATTTCAGAGTATGTGTGGAAGTTTGTCGTTGAAGGTGAAGTAAACACATTCGCAGAGATGCCTTTTGTGAAAGAGAACTTCAACGGCGAACGATCTTGGATTGATCGTGTCGATTTCGCAGCAACAGGTAATAGCAAAGGTAATGCATTGACTCGCTACATTGAGCCGCTCGGTATCAGCCTAGAGCAGTGTGTCGCGATTGGTGATAACCACAATGACATTTCGATGCTTAAAGCAGCAGGACTTGGCATCGCAATGCAAAACGCAGATGACACCGTAAAAAGCTCAGCCAACCTAATCACGCCTAAAAACAATGATGATAAGACAGGGTTAGCGACGCTTTTACAAGACCTATTTAGCGCCCATTAATTTAAAGCATTGGCTTCATTAAGCTGTTTATATTTAAAGAGAATTTTTATGTTAGTCGGAAATACTCAACCTACGCAGATCAGCAAATCGTACCCTGTCGTTATTCAAAACGTGCTTGAGTACTTGAACAGTCTCGACCAAGAAAAACTCGCATTAGGTCGCCATGAACTCCCTGGTTTTGATTCAAAACAGGCATGGTTTGTTGTATTGGAATATGACAAAGAGCCTCTAGGAAACTTCCAACCTGAAGTCCATAAATACCATTCTGACTTGCAGATCATTCTCGAAGGTTCTGAAGTCATGGCATGGGCTATAGACACTGGCGAACACAGCAACGCACAACCTTATAACCAAGAACGTGACCTTCAGTTTTACGAATACCCGGGGATTGAACTCAGCTTCATTCATGCAAAACGCAATCAATTTTATTTATTCACGCCAAATATCGTGCACATCACCAATATTGAAAATGATGACAGCCAACCGGTAAGAAAACTGGTAGTGAAGATTCACAACGATTTACTGGAAGCCAAATAATGAATTACTACATTGGAATTGATTCTGGCGGCACTTTTATGAAAGCCGCGTTGTTTAACGCAAAAGGTGAACAACAAGGTCTTGCTCGCGTATCGGCGAGCGTCATCAACGAAAAACAAGGTTGGGTAGAACGCGACCTAAACGCACTATGGGGTAACGCTGTCGATGTCATTAAGCAGCTTTTAGAGACCACAAAAGTAGAACCGACCTCTATCAAAGGCTTGAGCATTTCAGCCCAAGGCAAAGGCGTTTACCTTCTTGATAAAGAGGGACAAAACCTCGGCCACGGCATTATGTCTTCTGACTCGCGTTCCCTGCCTATCGTTAAAGAGTGGCTAGAACAGGGTAAAGCAAAAGAGATCTATCCAACCACACTGCAAACACTGTGGACAGGTCACCCTGTATCGATTATTCGCTGGATCAAAGAGAACGATGCCGAACGATACAACAACATTGGCGCAGTGATGATGTCTCACGACTACCTTCGTTATCGCTTAACGGGCGAAGTGGCTGCAGAACTGACCAATATTTCAGAAAGTAATTTTTTCAACTCCATCACTGGTGAGTATGACAAAGCACTTTTGGAAACCTTTGGCATTGAAGAAGTTTGGGATGCGCTACCACCAGTAGTCAAACCTCAACAGCAAGCAGGGAAAATCACTGCGGCCGTTGCTAATGAAACCGGACTAGCAATAGGTACGCCGGTGTTCGGCGGTTTGTTTGATGTGGTATCAACAGCGATCTGTTCTGGAATCAACTCTTCTGAAGATACTCTGAATTACGTGATGGGCACATGGGCGGTAACGTCTGGCATATCAAAGCAAGTAACGCAAGAAAGCCACAATTTTGTTTACGGCCATTACGCCGTCGATAACGAATACATCATTCACGAAGCGAGCCCAACTTCTGCTGGTAATTATGAATGGTTCGCCGACTATCTTGGTGAAAATGGCCAGATTAACCACCAGCAAAATCAAGCGTTAGTTGAAGCATTAGATCCGGCGTCAAGCAGTATCTACTTTGTGCCATTCCTTTACGGTTCAAACCAAGGGCTTGGCCTAAAGTCAGGCTTCTATGGTCTGCAATCGCACCATACTAAAGGGCACCTAATTCAAGCCATTTGGGAAGGCATTTTATTCTGTCACAACATTCACCTAGAGCGTATGCGTCAGCGCTTTCCAAAAGCCAACATACTAAAAGTGACAGGCGGCCCTGCATCTAGCCCTGTATGGATGCAAATGCTGGCTGACCTTACCGGCATGACCGTTGAAATATCAGATGTGGATGAAACCGGTTCATTAGGCGCTGCAATGGTAGCAATGGTGGGCGCAGGTGAATTCGCTTCATTAGCAGAATGTACTCAAACCATCACTAATTCTGCGTCACGTGTCGAACCGAATCCTGAACACTACGATATATACCAAAAGAAATATAAGCACTATCAAAGACTGGTGCAGTTGTTTAAACAATTTGAGGATGAAATGCATGCCTAACACTGTATTAAAAGCATCTAAGCCCCTGTTCAAATCACCGAAGCCGTTGCTACAAATGGCACTTGATGCGACAGACATCGACACAGCATTAGCCTCAATAGAGCATGTTGCAGATAAGTTAGATGTGATTGAAATCGGGACGATTTTAGCCTTCGCTCATGGCGTAGACAGCGTAAGAATCCTACGAGAAAAATACCCAAATCACATCATTGTCTGTGACATGAAAATCACCGATGCCAGCGCCATTTTAACGCGTCTGGCGATGGATGCCGGCGCTAACTGGGTAACAGTAAGTGCAGCAGCACACATCGAAACTATTCGTTCAGCGAAGAAAGTAACGGATGAATTCGACGGCGAAGTGCAAATTGAGCTGTATGGACACTGGACAATGGAAGATGCGCAAGCTTGGGTCGACATGGGCATTAAACAAGCAATTTATCACCGTTCTCGTGATGCGGAACTTGCTGGTGTGAGCTGGACCGAAGAAGATTTGATAAAAATGCAGAAATTATCGGATATTGGAATTGAACTATCCATTACTGGTGGTATTGTTCCTGACGATCTGCATTTGTTTAAGAATCTGTCTGCAAAATCGTTTATTGCTGGCCGAGCGTTAGCTGGTAGCAATGGACGTGACATCGCAGAAAACTTCCATACTGAAATAGGTAAACACTGGTAGCACATATATGAGTGAGCAAATTAAATCGTTGTCTAAAGCACTGACCGTATTGGAATTCCTTGGGAATTATCCTAATGGCGTTTCGCTACAAAAAGTGTCTGAAGGGACTGGCTTCAACAAGTCATCTGTCCACCGTATTTTAGCAACATTTGAAGACTCTGGTTATGTTGCTCAAATGTGTTCAGGTAAAGAATATCGCTTAACAATGAAGTTGGTTCAGCTTGGACACGCTGCTATCAACTCTGATGTCACCGGCACCGTTAAGCCATACCTATCTGAGCTACTCGACGATGTGAATGAAACGGTTAACTTCCTCTCTTTTGATGCTGACAACATCATTTTTAAAGACAAGTTTGAACC
Source organism: Vibrio sp. QJM3NY_15 (assembly GCF_057785995.1). Classification (NCBI taxonomy): domain Bacteria; kingdom Pseudomonadati; phylum Pseudomonadota; class Gammaproteobacteria; order Vibrionales; family Vibrionaceae; genus Vibrio; species Vibrio sp. QJM3NY_15. The sequence goes on along the minus strand of NZ_CM173518.1, from coordinate 979,631 downwards.
CGTTAATTCTTCCTTTAGAACTCGAACCTACGTAGGGCTGCATTCTCCAATGTACTGCTCAGCGGCAGGAAAATGTTACCTAGCATTTAGCTCTGACAGCGTTCGAGAAACCTATTGGAAACGCAATGTCAGCACAATGAAGCCGTTAACTGAAAACACGATTCTCGACAAGTCTCAGTTTTTTGGTGTTCTCGATAAAATTAAGAGCCGTGGTTATGCGCTCGATGATGAAGAGAACGAAGCGGGTATTTCTTGTGTTGCTGTCCCTATTTTTGACAAGAACAATTCTCCTGTATACGCGGTTAGCGTCTCTTCGCTTACGCCAAAAATGAAAGCTCTCGGCTACGAAGAGATCGCTAGCAGAATTCAAGACATAACAACGCGTATAGAACAACAACTCTTTTAAGGAAAAAGAATGTTTGATTCTAAAAACAAATTCAGATTAGGTATTTACGAAAAAGCGATGCCAACCACCCTTACATGGGAAGAGCGTTTGATTCACGCTAAAGAAGCTGGCTTCGACTTTGTAGAAATTTCAGTGGATGAAACCGATGAGCGACGTGCTCGTTTAGATTGGTCAGACGAAGAAATTTATGAGCTTCGCCGTCTATGTGAAAAGCACCAAATGCCTTTCCAATCAATGTGCCTAAGCGCACACCGTAAGTTTCCGTTTGGCTCAATGGATGATGCTATTCGCACTGAATCGCTGATCATCATGGAAAAAGCGATTTCATTGGCTTATAAGCTTGGTATTCGCTGTATTCAAATGGCGGGCTACGATGTGTATTACGAACCGCAATCGGCTGAAACTCACGCTCGCTTCATTGAAGGCATGCAACAAGCCACCAAAATGGCAGAACGTGCAGGCATCATGTTAGGTGTAGAGATCATGGATACTCCGTACCTCAACTCATTAAGTAAGTTTGAAGTGCTTAAGCGCGAGATCCCATCACCTTACTTCATGGCTTACCCAGATGTAGGCAATATTTCTGGTTGGAACTACGACGTGTGTACCGAACTAAAGCTAAGCCGTGATCACCTAGTACAAGTGCACCTAAAAGATACACTGCGAGTTTCAGAAACCTGCAAAGGCCAGTTCCGAGATCTTGTTATAGGCGAAGGCCAAGTCGACTTCCCAGCTATTTTCAAAACACTCGCTGAAATTGATTACAGCGCGCCATTAGTGATTGAAATGTGGGCTCAAAATGACAACTGGTTCGAAGATATCAAACAAGCAAAAGCAACGTTGAAATCTATCGCTAACCAATCTGGCTTTGAACTGTAAGGAGACGACCATGACAATTTTTCGCACCGCTTTTTTTGAAGCCGATTTAACTGAAGAACAAAAGCAAGACTTCTACCAATACATGGAAAACGAAGTCGCGCCTATTATTCGCACATTTCCGAATAACCAAGGGCTAACGCTGAACCAGCCTGAGGCGATTGAAGCTGAGAGCCATAAAAACCTACTGCTGATGATGCAGCACAGCTACGAGAACGAGTCAGCAATGGCTGCCGCTTTAGATTCTGAGCAACGAATCAAAAGTATGCATGCGACCAAAGTGATTATTGAGAAATACAACATTCATGTTCATCACATCAATTTTGTTCGTGATTAACCGCTTAATAGGCAATACACCGTAAAGTCTCAATCGAAAAGCAGAAGATCATCTTCTGCTTTTTTTATCGCTATTATTAAGGAATCACTATGAAAGTATTCCCGTTAAAAGATGCCCCACTGGTCTTACTGTCACTGATCTTTTTTATCTGGGGTTTAATTACCGTTTCAAGTAACTCGCTAATTCCACATTACAAAGAAGCTTTCTCTCTCGATTATAAAATGGCGATGCTATTTCCCATGGCCTTTTTTATCACCCGAATTACGGTGTCGCTTCCAACGTCATTTGTCATGGCAAAAATTGGCTATAGAACTACGCTGAAGTTCTGCTTGATATGGTGCCTTCTGGGCTGTCTAGCCATGGCATATTTAGTGCGAGGAGAAGAGCTTGTTCCAACACTCATTGGGATCTTATTGATGGCCTCAGGTGTGTCAGCAATTCAAGTAGTGAGTTCACCTTACGTATCACTACTCTCGACACCTGATAAGAGTGTTATACGTCAAAGTGTGGCAACGGCATCGAACTCTGTTGGCACTGTGCTTGGCCCGCTAGTGCTTACCGCTGTCATTCTTGTGGCAGCAAGTTTTAACGTCGACAACACCGCCCATCAAGTTTCGTTTCTGTTTTTACTCATCGCCCTGTTCTTTTTCGGCTTGCTGGTATTTTTTAGCAAAATGACGCTTCCAGATATCAAACCAAAACAGATGACTGGCTTTTGGCGAGGGTTAAAGCTTCTAATTAAAAATCAGCAGTTTATGAAGTTAGCGTTGGTACTGTTGCTGTACATCGGTGTAGAGGTCAGTTTTGGTACTTTTACTATTACGTATCTTGCCGACCAGCAATATGGCGACCTTGGTTTGGTACTCGCAACACAGATCATCGCTCTTTATTGGGTATTAATGTTTGTTGGAAGAGTGTTATTCGCCAAGTTTGGAAACACTGTAAACAAGCACTATCTCTTCTCACTGTCTTGCGTTATCGCGGCTTTGATTAGTGCCGTTGCGGTCTATCAAAATTATGTTTGGATTGGCTATTTGATGCTTGTCGTAGGGTTATGTAATTCTGCGCTCTACCCTATCATTTACGCACAAGCGCTACATGCATCAGGTAAGCAAAACTCACAAGGAGCAGCAATTCTCATTATGTGTTCAATTGGAGGGGTTGTTTTACCATTCGTACAGGCGAGTTTGATTGATGAGCTTTCGTTGAGCACGAGTTATATTGCGCCCGCATTAGCGTATGTATTAATGATAGTTTTGTACTGGTCTAGTTTAAAGCATCGTGTTTAAACTGTTGGTTTAGAGAGGTAACTTGGTTTAGTCAATCACTTGATTCAGTAACTAAGTCGATGACTAAAAGTCGGCCTGATTGGCCTAGAAGATAGAGAAAGTGAACTGGAGAAAGATAAGGAAATGAATTTGGTGCTTCTGACGTTAGTTTGAATCAGTGAGTGGCTAATCACCACCACTGATCACACTTAACGCGGGTTATTTAAGAAATTAAACCCAAGCAGAAGCAACAAGTAGGATAATTGCACCCATGATAACGGTAGACTTAGCAAAAAATAGAACTTCATTCATTACTGAAGGTTTTGCTAGTGATGCGTTGTTTTCATTTGTGATTACTGTAGCGTTCATACTGTGTTCTCATCGTTGTGTGATCTAAGGTCAATTTTGCGCCGTTATGTGACCAAAGTCAATAATAACTGTAGTTTTATTACACAATGAAAAATCTATAACTGAAGAGAACTCCAACAACGCAACCTCCCTTACTCCACGGGGTTTTTCATTAAATCAACATCTATTAGATACAAAAAAAGCCCGAAGCCTGATACACAGAACACTTCGAGCCTTTATACAGCAGTCGATACACTACTTAATTCAATTGAGCTAACTCCGCTCGCATTGAATCGATAGCTTGTTGATAATCTTCACTATCAAAAATAGCAGAGCCCGCAACGAACATATCGGCACCCGCTTCAGCAATCTCTTTTATGTTATTAACTTTCACACCACCGTCGACTTCTAAACGAATATTTCGGCCTGATTCATTAATGCGCGATCTTATTGACCGCAGTTTATCGAGCGTGGCAGGGATAAAAGATTGACCACCGAAACCTGGGTTAACCGACATAACCAATATCAGGTCAACCTTATCCATGATGTAGTCAAGGTAACTCAATGGCGTTGCAGGGTTGAGTACCACACCAGCTTGGCAACCGTGCTCTTTAATTAGCTGTAAAGTACGATCGATGTGCTCTGATGCTTCGACATGAAAAGTAATCATAGTCGCACCCGCTTTAGCGAACTCTGGTACCAGTTGATCCACAGGCTTCGCCATTAAATGCACATCTATCGGCGCTGTAATTCCATAATCCCGCAGTGCCTTTAATACTGGCGCACCAAAAGTCAGGTTAGGGACATAGTGGTTATCCATAACATCAAAATGAATAACATCAGCTCCAGCAACAAGAACGCGTTCTACATCCTCACCAAGACGCGCCAAATCAGCAGAAAGAATCGAAGGTGCGATAAGATATTGTTTCATTTTTTTCCTAGTTATTTTTGTATCGTTAAATTCTATTTAGCTCGCTGGAACAAATTTAGTTATCTGCCCGTTTTCAACCATGTAGCAATCCATGCCTGCCGATGTCGCTGCGTGCTGGCCTATAATCGTATCTTCAAACACCACACAATCGCTCGGTTCAAGCTCTAACTGGCTAGCGACTTTCAGAAAAGTATCCGGGTTAGGTTTGTGATTTTCTACGTCATCTGAAGTCACAATCGTACGTATCATTGATGGGATATCGGTCGTCTTTAAAATCGCCCTTGCATGCTTGGCTTGAGCACCAGTGCCGATACCTATCTTTTTTAACTGATACTGTTGCTGTAAGAGTGCGTATGTCTCCGGGATAACATCCCCTTTGTGCTCAATAGCTTCAAAGTTAGCGATTTTGTCCGAAGTAATTTGTTGAGCATCAAGAGTTAGATCGTAACGCTTAAGGATCTCTTGAGTCACTTTTCGCGATGGCATCCCACCAAGTTGATCGAGCCACTCTTTGTCGTAGGGAATACCAAACTTCTGACAAGTTTGTTCCCATGCATGAGCGTGTGCCACCATAGAATTGACCAGAGTCCCATCGAGATCAAAAATAATTCCTTTATATTTATCTAACTTTGGCATCGTCAATCTCTCATATTGTTTTGAGACTCATACTACTAATCACCATACATAAAACCTATTCATGATCGCCTTAATATGATCTTATTCAACAATCCGACAATTAAACGAATTGATGTAATAAAAGCCGTTGTTTTACTATTGAAATCATATTTTGAGCACATCTCACCCATTTTTACTTAAACCAAGTAGAGTTGCATAAATTGAAGATGATATAGTCCACGAAAATCAAATACCTTGGACACTACCATGCATTCTAGCGACATCATCAAATTGGCAAATTTAGGCGTTAATATCGAAATTTCAAAAGACTCTTCATTGCATCCTTCTGATGCGTTGGAAGTGGTAAAGATTGTTGCTGAAATCGGTAGCCAAATCATCATCAAGAAGAAGTACCATACGGACTACCTGATTCAGATGGCTGAAGTGGGCCGTGATCATGTAACGATCGCTGTTTAAATACTGTAGCTATTGCGAAATTGACATAACTTCTGCTGCTTTAAATAGCTTAAAGCGCCGAGTTGATATAAAAATGCAGCATATTGGGGGCAATATGCTGCATTTTCTCTTTTCGTTAGGAGCATCGAGAACGCAAAGAGAAACCCGGTAATCATTCTAGGTAGAGTTAGTGGTCAAACAATCTCGGAACACCCGTTTGCACACAAACATCATTCAAACGTTTTTGTGCCGTGAGAATGTTATCTTTCCAACATTCATCTTGAGCCCACATCTCGATCACCAGTGGTACAACGCACTCAGTCTCTTTCAACGTTTCAAAAATAGCATTGAAGTCAACTTCGCCATCACCAATCACTAAGTCTCGAAACTGCCCTTTGTACTCGTCAGTCACTTTATAAGTGTCTTTGAGGTGGATCTGAGTAATATGAGGCTTACTCAGTTTTAGCTCAGTCACTATGTCGTAATTCCAACCAGAGATATTGCCCACATCCGGATACGCCGTGAAATACGGTGAATTAACTTCGCGACTCAGCACTTCGAACTTACTCAAAGAGTTCAAGTAATCGGTATCCATGATTTCCACAGCAAGCATTACCCCTGATCTTTCCGCCAACTGAGCAGAAAGCTTCATTCCTTCAATGAACCTCTGGTGAGTCACTTTATCGGCTGGCTCGTAGTAAACGTCATACCCAGCCAATTGGATGGTACGAATACCCAATTTGTAAGCGAGTGAGATAGCTTTTTCCATATGGATGACAGCTTGTTCACGAATCGCCGGATCTGCTGAACCAAATGGGAACTTACGATGCGCGCTTAAACACATGGATTGCAGCGGTACACCATGCTTTTCGCAAAGATGACGCAAGGCATAAACCTCTTCGTCATTCCAATCTAATCGGCTGCGACGCTCGTCTGATTCGTCTACCGATATCTCAAGAAAATCAAAGCCGAGTTCTTTGGTTTGCTTAAGTTTATCTTCCCAGCTGAGTTCGTTAGGTAGAGCCTTCTCATAAAGCCCAACACGGTGGCGTAACAAGTTTTGATACATAACGCCTCCTAGTTCCAGTAGCGATCGATCTGAGCTTTTAGTGCTTCTGCTGTCTCTTTACCTTTGTCACCCGCAAGTGCGCGACCTGCGATAAAGGTTTTCGCCTTAATGCCTTCAAATAGGTATAGGTCTTCAGGCACGATGCCACCTGTGATAGAAAGCTCGATGCCCATTTCAGACAATGCACGCATCTTCACAAGATCTTCTTCAGTCCAGCCTACACCAGCCAATTCAGCGTCACGAGAACGGTGATAGATAGCTTGAGAGATACCTAGGTCGACCCAAGATTGAGCATCGTCCATTGTCCAGTTACCATAAATTTCGATTTGGATTTCACCGTTAAATTCATCAGCGACTTTCTTACATGCACCAATGGTTGCGATGTGTGCAGCAGCAGAAACGGTAATCCAATCAGCGCCCGCTTCGAATGCCATACGAGCCAAAATAGCGCCACCATCTGTTGTTTTCATGTCGCACACAAGGATATGGTCTGGGTGATTCTTACGAAGCGTAGAAACCGCCGTCATGCCTTCTGCAAACGCCAAAATAGTGCCCACTTCAATCACATCAACAAAGCTTTCAACGTTGTTTGCCACTTCAATTGCAGCAGGAAGATTTGTTTGGTCTAGGGCGATCTGAATCATTGGTTTAGTCATGTTGTTATCCTTTAATTTGTTCACGTATTAGACGGGCTAAGCCATCATGGTTGTTATCTGTTGAGCACACGCACTGAACGTGTGACTTGACGATGTCATCAGCATTGAGCATCGCTACGCCTAACCCGGCGTACTTAAGCATGGATATATCGTTATGGTTATCACCGACGGCAATCACGTCATCGGCGTGATAACCGAGTTCTGCGATGTATTCAGCAAGGCGTAGGCCCTTACTGTTACCTTTCGCAGCAAAGTCGATTCGGTTTGACCAAGAGCGCTCACCGTTGAAGTTCTCTTCTATCCATGGGTGTTGCATTAAACGGTCTACTGAGTCTTGGCTACCTTCCACCACAAACTTCCAAACGTGTTCGACTTGCTGAGCCGTTTCAATGAATGATTCCACTTGGTAAATTTGAGGGCGATGTTGCTCTGGTGCCGTTTCTGCCCAACTTTCCAATGCCAACATGTAGGCAAATGGGTTGTAGTGTGAGTACGTCATGGCATGCGTGATGTACATAACCATTTTGAGCTGAAACTCATCTGCCATATCGATGAAGGTCAGCGCTTTGTCTTTATCTATCGCGTTTTGAGTCAGTACCGTTTCAGTCTGATAGTCGTAAACATAAGTGCCGTTACAGCAGATGATTGGCGTATCTAACCCCAATTCGTAGTAATAAGGTCGTGCTGCTGTGTGGTGTCGACCAGTCACAATCACGACATGACAACTTTGTTTGGCTTCTTGGATCGCCTTTTTCAGTTCTGGATGAATCGTGTGATCATCCTTTAACACGGTTCCATCGAGATCTAACGCCAGCACTTTATACATAGAGTCCTCTCACTTATTCCCTGAAGTCGGGCCTAATCAATATTGAAACTACTTAGAGCCGAAGCTCGTAAACGGCTTATTTAAACAAAAAGCCGATTTACTGTTGGCCGTAATAAGCATTTTCACCGTGCTTACGTAAGTAGTGTTTGTCGGATAGTTCTGGCTGAATTTTGATGCCGCTATTCAAGGTGCGGGTTGCCAGCGCCATTGCAGAAACTTCTTCTAATACCACCGCGTTGTGAACCGCATCGTTGGCATCTTTGCCCCAAGAGAAAGGCGCATGTCCTGCAACAATCACGCTGGGAACGGCCATTGGATCGATTCGACGCTGCTTGAACTCTTCAATGATCACCAAGCCAGTATTTTTCTCGTACTCTTCAGCAATTTCAGAGTGAGACAATCGACGTGTACATGGGATGTCACCGTAGAAATAGTCCGCATGAGTGGTGCCCAAGGCTGGAATATCGATGCCGGCTTGCGCCCAAATTGTGGCACTGCGTGAATGCGTGTGAACAATGCCACTGACCTCAGGGAAAGCTTTGTAAAGCTCTAAATGAGTTGCGGTATCACTTGAAGGATTAAGTTTCCCTTCAACAATGTTGCCTTCTAGATCGACGACCACCATATCTTCAGCTGTCATATCGCAGTATTCGACACCTGATGGCTTAATCGCTATCACGCCATTAGTACGGTCAAACTCAGAGACATTGCCCCAAGTGAATGTCACCAAACCATACTTCGGAAGCTGCAAATTAGCTTCTAAGACGCGTTGTTTCAGTTGGCTATATTTAGACATAGTTGTCTCCTTACGCTGCTTCCGCTTGCAGTAACGCAGCATCAATTAAACGCGCCACTTCTTCCGGGCTTTTGCATGCGCGAAGTTTTGAGAAGTCTTCATCGAATTCAATTAAGTTCGCCACTTGCATGGTACCTTCGATGTGTTCTTCTGAATCTTTACCCGCTAGCGTGATCAGTACATCAACAGGCTCATCAACACCTTCAAAAGTAATCGGTGTTTCAAGCACGGTTAACGCAAACCCGGTACGAATCACGCCATCTTCAGGGCGGCAATGAGGCAGAGCGAACGCATCGTGAATACAGATATAAGGGCCTTCTTCACCAATCGCTTTGGTAATCGCGTCGTAGTAACGCTCTTCAGCAACACCGGCTTTAACCAATGCGTCAGTACCTAGCTTGATCGCCGCTTTCCAGTCAGTGGCTTTTGCGTTCAGTAGGATAGAGTTATTCTTGATAAGAGATTCTTTTAAGTTCATGTTATTGCTCACTTATATAATTGTTTTTATTGGCTCAGCAGTGCGATACCACTGAGCCGTTTATCATTATTTGTGGAAGTTGTTCTCGATGATGGAAACAAGCTCGTCGCCGAAAGTTTTCACCATAATCATGTTCTTAACCGCTAACTGTTGCTTGCCTTCCGGCAGACCCGTGATCTTCGCAGCCAAAGCAACCGAAGTAACGATGATGTCGAATGAACCAAGGTGCGATTTGTAATCAGTGATAGCGCTGTTAAAGGTCGAGCTTGGGATGCCTTTCTTGTCCAAGTACTCTTTGATTTTCTTAGAGCACATCATTGAAGAACCTTGCCCTGAACCACAGCACACTAAGACACGGACTGGTTTCTGATCAGCTGCTGGTGAGACTCGATTTTCGGATGTTGTAGAAGCTGTCGTTGCAGAAGCAGATGGAGCTTGAGCTGTTGCTGTCGATTGTTGTGGTACAGCGACTTCAACCTCAATGCCCTCAGGTGTTACTGCGGTCATTGTTTCAGCGGCAGCTTCTGCGTCTTCTTCTGCTCGTAGTTGCTTAGAAGCGAAGAACATGTAGACACCAGCCAGAGCCAAAATCACAAAGAAGAACATGCTAGAGCTTGAGATACCTTGCATGATGGGTGGGAATACCAGAGCCCAGTCAGCCATACCCATCCAGCCGTTAAACTCAGTACCAGATTGAGCAAAGATGTGGATTGCCCAAGCAGAACCAACCACTTCGATGATGCCCATCACGAAACAAATCTTCATTACTGCTTTCCAGCCACCAAAGTGGTTAGCAAACACGCCGATGGTCGCGTTCGAGAAGAACATTGGAATAAAGCCAGGGATGATCATGATTGGTGCGTCAAACGCTAACATTGCAAGAACAGCGGTGAATTGACCAACCGCACCCCACATGAAGCCGAACACCATTGCGTTTGGAGAGTATGCGTAGATAGCTGCACAATCGATTGCTAACACAGCGTTAGGAATAAGACGTTGAGAAATACCGTTAAAGGCCTCGGACAATTCCGCTACGAACATACGAACGCCGGTAACGATAACTTGAATCGCTACTGCGAATTTCAAACCAGTTTCGAAAATGTAGATAAACCAGTGTGTTTTACCTGCCATGTCTTGAAGGTTATCAAGACCAAACGAAAGAAGAATGATGCCAAAGAAAGCCGTCATTACGAGCGTTGTCGCCGCAATGCTATCGTGGAAAATGTGTAACCATTTAGGCAGTTTAATGTGGTCGACACTGTCATTCTTGTCGCCAAGCTTAGGAGCAACCTTGGTTGCTATCCATGATGCAAACTGTTGTTGGTGACCTATCGAGAAACCCGCTCCGCCAGTCACTTCTTGAGTCGGCTTGAACATGATGTTTGACGAGATACCCCAGTACAACGCCATCAATATTGCAGAATAGATGATGGTTTCCCACATACCTGCGCCAAGCACGAAGTAGAAAACAGCAATGAGGCCAGCTTGTTGGAACATGATATGTCCCGTCAGCATGATGGTTCTGATACCAGTAATACGGCGGAAGGCAACCAGTAGAATGTTGAGCCCAAGTGCCATTAATACGGCATAACCAACCCAAGAGTAATTGTCGCCCATAGTTTCCATGGTGGACATCATGGATGTGTACGGGTCAATCACCGACCCTGTCAATCCATGTATTTCACTCATTTTCTCGATAACCGGTTTAAAACCCGCTACCAATGTTCCCGCACCTACCTGCACTATCATGAAACCAACGATGGTTTTAATAGAGCCGGAGATAATAGTTGTTGCGTCACGCTTGAGTAGAATGTAACCCAGACAAGTAACAAGACCGAGTAGCAACGGTGCTTTGGTCATTACCTGACTGTAAAAAATATAGAAAATATCATATAAGAATTCCATATCTTTACCCCTGATTAATTTTTAATTTTAATGGTATGTAGGATGTGATGATGTCTAGTTTTGCTCACGAACTAGACTTTACCAATCAAAAGTAATCATTCAATGCTCACTTGTGATTACTTTGATTTATATCAATTAACCATACCCAGAATGTGCCTAATTGAGCTTCGGATCACATCAAAAAACAACAAATCAAATAAAATCAATTACTTAAAAATCATTGTGATTAAGATCTAGTTTTTATAGCAATGTGGTTTGACAATCACGATGGTGATTATTAGAATCAAAACAAATCAAAAGTAATCATCAAATTGTCACAACGACATAAAGAGTGATAAATATGAATGAAGTACAAAGACATAACGGCATCGTGTCGCTATTAGAAGATATGCAGACAATAAACGTCTCACATATTATTGATAAATTTAGTGTTTCACCTGCTACAGCAAGACGTGACATCGCTAAATTAGATGAAGTTGGCCGACTTAGAAAAGTTCGAAATGGCGCTGAACGAGTAGAGAACCAGAAGAGAAAGTGGTCACCACTCAATATCAACAGCACTGAGTTCTATGAAGAGAAAGCTGAGATTGCGCAAGCAGCAGCTGGACTTTGCGAGGCTGGAGATACCGTTGTGATCAACTGTGGTTCTACTGCGTTCCTACTTGGACAACAGTTATGTGGGGAAGATGTACAGATCGTAACGAACTACTTCCCACTCGCAAGCTACTTGATCAACGAAGATCATGACGATGTCATCATCATTGGCGGTCAATACAACAAAGCACAGAACATCTTTTTAAACCCAGCACCGAATTCATTAGGTGGCTATGCCGGAAACTGGATGTTTACCTCTGGTAAAGGCTTAACCGATGCAGGGCTCTACAAAGCCGACATGTTAACCGCAGTCGCCGAGCAACAAATGCTTGAACAGGTCGATAAACTCGTTGTTGTTGTCGACAGTTCAAAGGTTGGACAACGTACCGGAATGCTATTTTGCAGCACCAAGCAAATAGACATCGTCATCACTGGTAAAGATGCCAACCCCGAAGTCGTTAAGCTGATTGAAGCTCAAGGGACGCAAGTCATCCTAGTTTAAATCGAAGGGCTAACTAGCCCACCAATAATAATAAATTTAGCTCAGTGCCTTAATCAAAATTAAGGCGCTCGGCTCCCTACATCCAAAATTAATCAAATTATTGAAATAAAAGGTATTATCATGAGCAACGTAAACGAAATCACTCGCGAGTCTTGGATCCTAAATACATTCCCTGAGTGGGGCACATGGTTAAATGAAGAGATCGAGCAAACCGTCGTGCAACCGAATACATTTTCTATGTGGTGGCTTGGCTGTACAGGTATTTGGCTAAAATCAGAAGGTGGTGCAAACCTATCAATGGACTTCTGGTGTGGTACTGGTAAAAAAACACAAGCTGTTCAAAAAATGAAAAACCAGCACCAAATGATGCGTATGGGCGGTGTTGAAGCACTTCAGCCAAACCTACGTACTGCAATCTTCCCATTGGACCCTTTCGCTATTAAAGAGATCGATGCGGTTATGGCATCTCATGATCACGGCGACCACATTGACATCAACGTTGCTGCAGCCGTTCTACAAAACTGTGGCGAGCACGTTAAATTCATTGGTCCTAAAGCGTGTGTTGATTTATGGATGAAATGGGGTGTGCCAGAAGATCGTTGTGTTATCGCGAAAGTTGGCGACGAGATTAAGATCAAAGACGTCAATATTAAGGTTCTTGATGCATTCGACCGTACTGCACTTGTAACACTTCCTGAAGGCACTTCTTCTTTAGACACTGATATCTTAGGTGGCATGGACGATCGTGCAGTTAACTACCTAGTAGAAACGACAGGCGGTTCAGTTTACCACTCTGGTGATTCTCACTACTCAAACTACTACGCTAAGCACGGTAATGACCACAAGATCGACGTTGCACTGCTTTCTTACGGTGAGAACCCACGTGGCGTGACTGACAAAATGACGTCTTCAGACATTTTACGTGCCGCTGAATCGTTGGATTGTGAAGTCGTGGTTCCTTTCCACCACGATATCTGGGCTAACTTCCAAAATGACCCACGTGAAATTGAAATGCTGTGGAACATGAAAAAAGAGCGTCTGCAATATGGCTTCGCACCTTTCTTCTGGCAAGTCGGTGGTCGATACACTTACCCAACAGATAAAGGTCGCATGCACTACCAACACTTCCGCGGCTTTGCAGATATCTTTAAAAATGACCCAGAACTGCCATACCGCGCATTTTTGTAATCATTAAGATCAACATTATCTAGGGAGCGATTCGCTCCCTTTTTTAATCATCGAATAAGGATATTGATATGGTCTTGCGTGAGTTCAAAAGCCACTTTAGTCGTGGCGACCTTAAAGCCGCAATTGGTGTCGTTTCACCAGGAGCCAATGGTTATTACTTAATGGTGAAGAGTAACAAATGGGGCGTGAACAGTTTTCTCGAGTCCGACAGAAAGATGCAACCTAGAGTGTTTAAGACTCAACAGGCGTTGTTGAACGCGGCAAAAGCGATCGGCTTCCCTTATCACTCCATTGATATTCAACATTTGTAATCACGTATCTAGAGACTTGATATCAAGCGTTCCAGACTTAATTACCCGCTCCGAAACATTCCCTTATCCACTCGACAAAAATAATTCTTACAATTAAGCGTTTATATTCATTAATAATATTGTCATCAGACGACATAATGGTCACAAATCCCTTCAGCGAGTCTGGTTATGTTCTACAAGTACCTTTTGCCATTGGCTTTACCACTTACTTTTGTGCTTCCTGCACAGGCCGAAACATTTAATAAGCGAATGGAACGTATCAGACAAGAAAATGCGCTTGCGAAAACCATGACGGATACGCAGGTTAAATTGATACAAAAAGTAGTGCAAACCAACCACTGCGCTAAGGTGGCATTAACTCATCACCAACGCATTTTAGGGCAATACCAAGTTGAGACATCCTCTTCCGAATTGTTCGTCAAATGGCGTAAACTTGGCAAGCAACTAGACAAAAAATATGAGACCGATTACCCCGGTTATCCAAAACATGTTTTTCAAGAATATCCGGCAGCCTCAAGCAAAGTCGATGGCTACTTGTTTGCTTTGATCGACAACGGTTTAAACGAACAATCTTGGATCGCCAAAGAGTTCAAACAGTGTAAAAGCAACAAGCTGATTTCAAGAACTTAAGCTCGAATTAGCGTGAGTTCAAAATAACGCTAATTCGTATTTATCCTAGCTCAGGTACGCTCTAATACTCTCTAATAGAGCAAAAATAGCCCTTCATAACCGCCAATTTGAATCTCAGTCACATACTCACCGATGTTGCCATTTTCATCGACGGGCTTCATTGGCACATCCAGTGTAATCGTCAGCTTTGGCGTTTCATAAAAGCTCATATTCTTACCGTGGAAATCAGTGCGATATAGCACTCGTCCACTGCTAAACTCTCTTGCCAATACCATATCCTCAGGGCCACCAGCCACGACTGAACGTGCAGACTGATACAAGAAATAGGTGTGCGTGGGAGACAGGTGAGTCAGTCCATTGGGTAGGTCGGCGTGCACGACTTCATTCATCGACGAATCACCGACGATAGTGTAATCCTTAGGCTCTGGTGTACTGGTCGACATCATCAAAGGAATGGCATTAAAACCGTCAGGTATTCGTGCGTTAGGCTCACCTAAATCGACAGCCAATAACGAACTGGGTTGATAGGCGACGTTTTTGGGTACCCCACTCTTCCAGAAATTGTCTTGAGTCGTGTTGTCACTCCCATAGACATAGCTATTGTTCCATTGATTAAAATAGCTGTGTTGCGCGTGATGATTAAGATAGTAAATAGCCAACGCTGAATATTGGTCCTGTTTCCAGTTCTGTTCACTGCTTCCAAAGAAATGAACCCTACCAAAACGAGTCGTCGCTTGGAAAATCACACTTTGATCGGCATACGCCAATGCGGAGTTATCCCAAGATTTAGAGATACCTGAATAGCCACTAAAGCCTGTAGACGGGAACAAATAATGCTCTCTGAGGTACAAGGAACCAGCCTCAATAAGATGAGATTGACCATTACGACCAAACAAATTGGCCGTTCCAATATTCAAAGCAATGAGAGCATCACTATTGAGTGAAGAAAGGCTTTTTAGAAAGTGAGCAAATTGTGTTTTATAGAGCTGATCCGCTTCTGGCGAGCCAGCAATCAACCCAAGCTCTTGAACAGTACCGCCCGAATGAACATAGAACTGGTTTTCGCCAAGCAACTTGTTGGTGTCATCATTGTAAGCGCCATTTAGTCCCTGCTCAGCCCAGCTTTGCTGATAGTAAGCGTGAACCGCCGATAAGTAGTCAGGATTAGCGACGTTAGTCAGTGCCCATGAAGAGTTCTGACTCCACATTCGCCCGAATGGCACCACACGAGACTCCCAACGAAATCGAGCGGTGGCTTTTTTATTGGTGCGATTTTTATATTCACTTTGTGACAAGTAATTGTCTTGATTAAGATCGGCCGAGACATCAAAACCACGGATCTTACGCCACTGGTTGATAGCACTGCCATCTGGTGTGACTTCCGATGCATTGGTTACCTTCACCACCGGAAAACTGTTTCTCAACTTCACTTCGTTAAGGTGCGGTCTATCATCTGCGTTATCACCTTGCCAACGGATTCTCACCACATACAAACGCCCGCCATCGCGCACAAAAGTCGATCCAAAATACTGACCGCTTCCATAGCTGGCGCCGCTACCATCGTGTGTGGTTGCCCTAACCCAATCAGATGGAAGATTCCACAGCACAGCTTGGTTCTTAGTCATATTAAGGGTTTTGTCTTTCTTTAAATCCAACACAGACCATTGTGAAACCTGACCATAGGCATCCACTTCGGTTGGATACTCAAGCCAAAACTGACCACCCGAGCCAAACTGAGAGAACTTCAGCGTCAACCTATCGAACTGCTCAGCGTGATACACATAAAGCGCACCGCCTTGTTCGAAATTCTCAAACACATCTGCATCCCAAGGCGGTTGTTGATAGAGCCAAAAGCCTGCGTGATCTTCACTTGCGGTATAACCGACGATCATGGGCTTGCGATTTAGGAGAGTGTTTTCACCGTGAGTTTTGTCGACTTCAGCAATCACAGTATCTTCAGAGAAGTGCAGGAAAAAATCTTCAAAATTAACGCCATTTAGCGCTGCGTTATTACGAAGATCGTTTTCTAGCCAACCAGAGTTGAGTTCCAACTTTTGGTTGTACATGTAACCAATCGCAGTAATTCGTTCATTGTCAGATTTATCTGCATAAGAGCCAAACACGATGTCATTGTTGGTAATTTCCCAATCAATAATTTCACGTTCAGACATTGGAGAGTTGTCTAAATCAACAGCCTGCTGATGTAATCCAGGTAAAACAATCGCAGTGCCTGCAGCAAAAGAGTAACTAGCGGTTAGGTATGAAGGAATGAGAGCTAGTAACCATAAAATGTAGGTTTTCATTATTAAATTGTCCTAATCGATACAGCCGTTACTCGAAATACGAGACGAAAAGTCAGCCAACTTACGTGTCAATTTAGGAATCAAAATACGAAAAAAGTATCGGTTAGAAATGTGCATTGATCAAGCGTCAAGGTGTCTTGTTAACTCGCTATCCAAAAACGACTTTGAATACCCGATTTAAGTCAGTACGTTAGAAAGAAAGCTAAAAACTTATAATCTTAATTTTGCTGACAAGCCAAGTATTCGAGTGTCACGATTCTCTGCTTCACTTTTTCTCATTATGAGAATTAAGTCGAACGAACAGCGAACGCACGATAGCCAAAAAGGCAACTCAGTTTGGGATAGGTTAATCTTGTTGGTCGAAGGAAAACGGAACGCGTGAACTGGATTTACTGCATCTAATCTCAGTTTCAATGCCACTCTATTGAAACTCAATTGGGATAGGTTAGTCTCGGAAGCTATATAGGAACAATGACGATAGAGAGTGGTAAAGAAAGCAATGTACGTTGACTATCATAAGCGGCTGATTCCCGTTGTCCGCTATTTAGAGAAACACTTTAACGAGCCACTCAACCTAATCGAAGTCGCGGCGTTAGCCAACTTTTCACCCTACCATTTTCATCGCACTTTTAAAGCCGTTCAAGGCGAAACGCTTGCTGATTTCATCAGGCGACTGAGGCTTGAATCCGCAGCTGATGATCTTTTCAAATCCAAGCAACCAGTCCTGAATATCGCTCTGGAATATGGTTTCTCGTCCTCGCAAAGCTTGGCCAAAGCATTCAAACAGCACTTTGGAGTAACTCCTACGGCATTTCGTGATTGTGAAGATTACCAAGCGTTTTCTGAGTTGACGCGAAATAGCAAGATTGGACACACGTTGCGCAAGAATGGAAACGCAGCAACCCCAAGCAATTCATATACTGACTCCGAACCAACAACATGGAGTAGGACAATGAAAACACAACAATTCGAACCATCAAAACTAGCGTATGTACGAGTGACCGGCCCCTATGGACAGGGTTATGAAGAGCCAAGCGGTCGTCTTTATCAATGGGCCGAAATGAAAGGATTGGCAGGTAACAGCTGCATCTTTATCTATCATGACAATCCAGAAATCACGCCGAATGATAAATGCCGTACTGACATCTGCTTGATGGTCTCAGACGACACTGAAGTACCAAATGGAATCGAATTGAAAGATTTTCCCGGCGGACAATATGCAGTGATGCGCCAAACCATCACCGAGCCAAGCCAATACGCTAAAGCTTGGGACGACCTGATGAGTAAGGTGATAGAGTCCGGTATCGAAACCGAAGACCGCCCTTGCTTTGAGCTTTACCACAGCTACGATCAACAAACTCAGCATTCAGACGTTAGCTTCTGCACCGCAATTAAATAACAAAACAAAATTCAGTAACAAAGCCTACCTCGCGTAGGCTTTCGTTCTTTAGTTAACGAACCAATAAGGACTCTTACGAAAGCTTCTTAAAGTCTATGGTTCCACTTCCCTTGATGGTCGCGGTCGCAATTTTCTTGTGTATCGTAACTGACGTGCTTATTGATATTCTTCAATGTAATCCCAACCTGACTAAACGCCTTTTGGATAGCAACAGGAACCTCCTGCTGACCTCCTCCCTCTAAGAAGTTCGTTCTATCCTGATTGGTATCGAATACGCAGACGATTTTCAAACTTTGCGGGAATGAAGAGAAATTGACCGTATGAGTCACCCAAAGAAAACCATCGTAACTTTTCAACGTATCTTCACACACGTCCGTTAACACGTCTCTGATTTGATTTTCGATCTTCTTATCTGATTTGCGCATGAAGCAAAGTTCCTATTTAACACCTTAAAAAATAAGGTTTTTTGGTCAATATTGTCTTAACCGACATTGGACACTGTGGCTGTTTCAAATGCAAAGTATTTGTGGGAGAGTATTGGCGAGAAGATTTAGAGGAAACGTCTCATGCTTGATCACTGACGAGGTAATCAAACATGAGCCGAATATAGAATTTACGAAGATCTTAGCTCGCCGCTTGTTCCCAATCAGTCAGTAACTTCATGATTACGCGAGAATCTTGGTGAGTCGCCATTGGCGCTACAAGTTGTGTGTCACCTTGCTCAACCGCTCGGCGAATATTGCGAACTTGATAGTGGAAGCCGTCGCCTTGCGCTTCGACTTTCACTTCACGTTTCGATGTTTCGTAAATCTCAACCGTGAATGTGTTGTCTTCGGTCGGCAGCCACGGGTTAGTATCAAGAGTGATGCAGCCTTTGCTACCTAGAATCGTAAAACCATGCTTTAAGCCGTGGTCCTCTGCGGTATGGATTTGCGCGGTAAAACGGTCATTGAAGCGCATCATCGCCGACGATTCACAGATATTGCCATCTTGGCCTCGTCGGCCAATTGCTGAGATCTGCAGATCATCAAACACACTCTCGCCAAATTGCTGCTGCGCAACAGAGTGAATCAGCGACATTGGATAGCAGCCAAGGTTATATAGCGCGCCTTTACTTGCTGGGTTCACGAACTGATCAATCGCCGCAACGTAGGAACCTTGGATTGAGCGCACTTCGCCAATCTCACCTGTCGCTAATTCTTGATGAAGCTTGGCGATCAATGGATGATTCAAGTACATCAAACCTTCTGCGAAAAATACGCCCGCTTCTTTTACCGCTTGCAGAGCTTGTTCGGTTTTTTCCATATCAACCGATATCGATTTTTCACACAGAATCGCTTTGCCTTTTTGAGCCGCTTTAATCACGTATTCGTGGTGAACGTGATTTGGTAGAGCAATATAGATAATGTCGACTGACTCATCTTCAATCAGGGCTTCATAGCTGTTGAAGGTTCGTGTTGGTTGGTATTGGGCTGCAAACTCGTTCAATGTTTTTTCTGTGCGCCCTGCGACGGCATACAGTTCACTTTGAGCATCGCCTTTGATCGCATCCGCCATTACGCCTGAGATAAAGCTGGTTCCTAGGATTCCCCATTTCATGGCTTAGATCTCCTTCTTATGAGTTTCAAATGCTTGTACTAATTCCGTTATATCACGCTCAATAAACGCTTGAGTATGAGGCATTCCAAAGTGCTGATTGATCGCTTCACGGTTAACGTATTGCTCTAGCAAGATCACGCGATCGCTTTGGTTTTGATCATAGGTTGCAATCGCTTGTAAGCAGCCCGGCTCACTCTGCATATCTAGGCAAAACTGTTCGATGGCTTCAATCGCAGCCTCACGATCAATGTTGGTTTTAATCTTAAGTTCAGCAGTAACAAAGATGGTTTCGTTTGTTTGAGGCATTTCACGCTCTTATTTTAGTTAATTATCGGTTTGCCATTAATATAATTAACCCCTAATAATTGATAAACTCACCTTTTGTTTATTGTTTATCAACCAAGAGTGTTTAATGGATAAGTTAACCAGCATGAAAGTCTTCATTTACGTGGTCGAGCAAGGCAGCTTTCGCAGCGCCGCCAACCACTTCAACTTGTCGGCGACCATGATCAGTAAACATGTCCATCATCTTGAATCGAGCCTCAACTCTCAACTGATTCATCGCACCACGCGTAAGCAGTCTTTAACCGATTCAGGTCAACTTTATTATCGAGAATGTAAGCGAATTCTCGAAGACATCAGCAACGCTGAAAACTTGATTCAAACCTTGGAAAACCAGCCACAAGGGACGGTAAAGATAAACTGCCCGGTCACCTATGGGAACAAGGTACTTGCCCCGATTGTGGCTAAGTTCCTCGCGCATCACCCAACGATTAATGTCGAACTGGTGCTGAACAACGACCTTGTCGATCCTTATTCATCCGATATTGATTTGATTGTGCGAATCGGTGACCTGTCTGATTCCAGTTTAGTCGCCAGATACTTAGGGGATTATGAGATGTGTTACTGCGCGGCTCCTGAGTACCTTAACCAACATGCTGAGATCTGCGTGTTAGAAGATCTCGCACAACACCCATCGCTTGGCTTCAGCTATAGCAGTCGTCGTGATGTGAATGGTCGTGATACTCAACTACGTAATAATCAAAACAGTGAGTCGCAACTCCTAGCCCCTCAGAACCACCAAGCAACACTTAACGCGGGGAATAAAGGGCAAGTACGTTTGATGTCAAACAATGGGGATGTCTTGCGATATGCAGCCCTGCAAGGCGTAGGCGTGTTGTTACAGCCGACTATCTTAGTTACAGAAGAAATTGAGCGTGGGATGCTATTGGAGATCTTGCCCGGCATGGCACCGTTACCTAAACCGATCCACTTGTTGTACAAAACTAAGCAACTGTCATTGAAGAACCGAACCTTTGTCGAATTCTTGTTAGCTACTCTTTCTGAGTAACTAAGCGCTGACGAATTAGCAAAGAGGCTTCTAAGTAACGAAGAGTTTTTTTAACAACAAAGCCGCTAGACTGTTTGCCAATGGCTCATTAAGCGCTTGCCAAGATCAGAGGGCGTGGTGTTATGGACGATCATTTCATCACATTGGTTAAACACCATGAAGTGCTTTAGTTCTTCGCATAAAGCGTAAATCAATGACTCATGAGTTTTAACTCTGTCTTCAACAACCAAGTTACGAATATTGAGTAAACGGGTCTTCCTATCGACCTTACAATCCATTCGTGCCACCAGCCCACCTTGCCAGAGAATCGGTAAGCTAAAATAACCAAACTGGCGCTTAGCTTCTGGAACATAGCACTCAAGAAGGTAATCAAAGTTGAACAATGATTGCATTCGCTTACGTTGAATCAGCAAGTTATCAAACGGAGACAGTATCTTTAACTTGGTTCTAGAAAGAGGTTGATTCAACAGCTCAAAAGCATCCGGCAACACATAATAATCAGAGCCTTGAATATCCACTTTCATCACTTGTTTGTCTTCAAGCATCTGCTGGAGTGTTGCCTGAATCAGAGGTTTTGTGTTCTTGAGTAGATAGCTCATTTCCGACGCTATTCCCACACCATTGGCTTCTAAATAACGCGTAATTAGATGCTCAATGTACTCTTGTTCCGTTGGTTCTGAGGTATCAATACCACTCGGCAAAACTCGTTCGGTTAGGTCATACACCTTATGGAAGTTCACTCGGCTCGGCACCATTAAGTCACCTTGCATAAACAAAGTCTCTAGTGCCTGTTTGGCAGGTTTACCGCCCCATCCGCCGGGGTTTGGTCTATCCCCTTCAAAGTCTTTCGCCATTAATGGCCCTTCGCTCTCAATACGTTTGAGAACATGCGCCATCAGTGCATCATCCTTTTTATACCAATGCTTAAGCTTACCGCTCGCAAAGCCGTTCTTTCGATGCAAGCTGAAACGGTAATCACGCATAGGTAAATACGCAGCGGCGTGCGACCAATACTCAAACACTTCTCGACGCTCTAGCAGCCTGTCGAGATGATCAAGCTTGTAGTCTTGATTACGATTCCACAGCGTATGATGGTGAGCTCGCTGAATCACAGAGATGGTATCAATTTGAACATACCCAAGGT
Organism: Vibrio sp. QJM3NY_15; assembly: GCF_057785995.1. Taxonomy (NCBI): domain Bacteria; kingdom Pseudomonadati; phylum Pseudomonadota; class Gammaproteobacteria; order Vibrionales; family Vibrionaceae; genus Vibrio; species Vibrio sp. QJM3NY_15. Next base: position 957,643 of record NZ_CM173518.1, on the reverse strand, counting down.
TTTCAATCGCAGACAGCGTGTTCGCCAAAGTGCCTCCATTGCGTTGCTTTTTAGGTGGCAATTTTTGCGAAAGCAGTACAATTTTTTGCGCTTGAGCGAGTGACAATGATTCCATGTAATTCAGACTCTAATTGATACCAATAATCGGCTTATGATTCAGCAATAAGCTCTTGCAGGATTTGCTTATACGTTTCTATCGTCTGCGCACCAGTGACTGCACTCTTACGGTTGAATACCACGGTAGGAACCGCTGAGATTCCCATGCGTTGCCATTCAAACTCTTGCGCTTCAATTTGCTTCAAGTTATCGATGTTCTTTAGGCGTTTCAATGCCTTCGTCGAATCTAGCCCAACCGCTTCAAGCTCTTGTGCGATAACCTCAAGATCGGACAGATCTTTCTGCTCTGAAAAATGAGCAGTAAAGAAGCGTAGCTTTAACTCAGTCTGTTTGCCATGCGCTAGAGCAAAATCGAGCAACACATGCAGGTGACGTGAATTGACCATTCTCATGCTGTCATAGAAATTGAAATCGAAACCAACCGCTTTGCCACGCGCCGCAAGCTGTTCGCGTGAACTTTGACTCTCTTCTGCGCTAGAGCCGTATTTTCTCATGATATGCTCACGCAGGTTTTCACCCTCTTGCGGCATATCAGGGTTAAGCTCAAACGGCTGCCATTCAAGTTCAATTTGCTCCGCTAAGCCAAGTTCCGTAATGGCTTGTTCTAAGTTTTTGTAGCCGACCACGCACCATGGGCACATTACGTCAGAAATAATATCAAGTTGAAGTTTCTTGCTCATAATCTTTCCAAATATCGTTGCTAAGGCGTATCCAATTCAAAGTGGATACCCATCTTTGTCACTAAGATTACAATAAATTGAACAATCGTTCAAATATCAATATCTTCCCTCCAAAATAACTTCAACTTCTGCCAATTAACCTTTGACTTAAAGTTAACTTTAAGTTGTAGAGTTATGCAAAACAGAGACTATGAGACAACGATATGAAGAGAAAAACACCACCCTACCTTACCGGACGTTTCTTTGATGGCATCAGCTCAGGACTGTTTATGTTAGCGCTGCCTTGGTTAATGCTAGCGACACCTAACATGGGGACTTTTGTCGCACTGACCGCCCTGCTTTGTACCGTCACAACTTTTCTAGTAACCCCGTATTTTTCTGCGTTGATCGACCGCCATTCTCGTAAACACATTCTGATCATCGCGCAGATAATTCAAGCTTCAACCGCATTTATTGTCGCAGCTATATATTGGCTCGGATTTGGCTCGATTATGGTGTTAGGTGCGGCTCAGCTGATCTTTTGGGTCTCAAGTAGCCTTGCATGGCACACCAACAACGCCTTTACACAAGAAAATTACGATCACCACGAATACGCCAAAATCTCTAGCCACCAAGAAATTATTCTGCAGTCGACAACATTAGGTGCAGGGGCTTTGGGCGTTGTGCTACTAGAACAATGGAGCATCAATGAGTTTGCGATTTTTGCAGGTATTGCTTCGACCATTTCAGCTATCAGCTACCTAATGACACCGTACAGAAGACGAATCAAGGACAGCGTCAACACACCTTTCAAGCAGCAGCTAACCGAGATTAAGGAAGTATTTTCTCAGTCGCCACAATTCTACGGATTCCTGATTGTTTCTTGTCTCTCATATCCGATGATGACTTTTTTAAGTCGATTGGTTCCTATCTGGTTTTCAGAGCTCAATGTGACCGGAGATTGGCTCGCGCTTTACAACATCTCACTCGGCATGGGTGCATTGATCATTGGCGTGTCTTTACCATTAATTCTAAAGTCCGCTTCCCACAAAACAATCATCCAAATAGCCATGGTGATTATCGCCGTCTCTTTACTGCTCATGAGCCAAGTAGAAAACCCAGCGTATATCATTGTGCTGACATTCATCTTCGGGGCATTCAACGCGCTCAATAGAATCGCACGTACCAATTGGATGCACCACGCGGTGGCAATGAAACAGCGAGGAAGAGTGGATGGAGGGCTAGCCCTATTTGCCACACTCACACAAAGCCTAAGCTATGTGTTGATTGCGGTATTGGCGCAAGCAGATGCCATTGTGTACGGTTTTACCATTGCAGGGATTGTGGTTCTAGCTGCTACATTTTGGATGAGTAAACTTGGTAAACAAATCAAACCTGAATGTACGTTGGCGAATCAATGTTAAGACGGATTATAAAGCTCAGGCTCACCAACAAAAAAGCCAACTCATGTTCACGAGTTGGCTTTAATAAAAATCTGTTGGAGCTTAACCGCGTTACGCTAGCAGCTTCTCAAGCACTTGGAACACACCGGCATCAACGTTGCTCGGTGCGCCAAAACGAGCAATCTCTTTCAGCTTAGGATGGGCGTTTTCCATCGCGTAAGAGTGGTAGCTCTCTTTTAGCATTTCCAAGTCATTCAGGTAATCACCAAAGCTCATGGTCTGCTCGTAAGTGAAACCTAATGTGTTCTGTAGATGTTTAATCGCCGCACCTTTTGACGCTTCAGCGTTCATCACATCCAACCAAATTTTTGCACTCACAACCACTTGGTAGTTCTCACCGAATTTGGCATCAATAGTTGGGTTCACTTTCTCTTGTGAACCGTCGAAGTGACAGATAGCCACCTTGATGAAATCGTCTTCTACCGCCAGTAAGTCTTCTACTTGCTCACGGCGATGGTAGTACTTAGAGATCTCCGTTAAAGCACGCTCATCTTTGGTTTCGATGTACGCTGATTTCTTACCACAAAGCACCACATGTGCACCTTCAATCGCGCGCGCTTCTTTAATGATTTCTTTGATGGCATCAGTATCAAGTAAGCAGCTGTAGAGCTCTTGGCCTTTGTGCATCACTAATGTGCCGTTTTCAGCAACGAACATCATGCGATCTTTTAGCGGGGAAAAGGTTTCCATCAAGCTGTAGTACTGGCGGCCCGATGCCGCAGCAAAAATGATGTCTTGAGCTTCTAGTCGCTCATAAAGATTGAAGAATTCTGGGTCTAACTTTCCGTGTTCATTAAGCAGAGTGCCGTCCATATCAGCAGCGATAAATTTGATGTTCTGTTGTGGCATTTCAGGGCTTACCTATAAGTAAAGATTAAAGTGTAAATTATGATTTTTCGTTATCTTGTGTAACGGTTCTACGTTCGATTATATCGCTAGAATAGCCAGTGAATGCAATGCTTTTCGGTAGGCTTGTCTGTTTGAGTCTGACTTTGAATCAAGCTGACCAAATTCACCTCTTACAATAAGTCCTTCGATAAAAGTCATAACCGATTCACTGCGTAATTCGAGTATTGCAGTGTCGACTTCTTCATTACCTCTTAACACATCACGAATGCTATTTTTGAGCCAAACCTTGTGCTGTCGCGAGAGCATCGCAATGTCATCTTCAGACTCTTTAAATTCAGCCAGCGCGTGCATGAACATACAGCCTTTAAAGTCAGGTTGTTCAAACCATGCAAGGTGCCAATCTAACAGCGCATCGAGTTGGTTTTGTAATCCAGAAGTTGATGATAGTGCCGCTTCTAAACTCGACTCGAAACGCTGATGACGCCTTTCTAACACGGCTTCAATCAGCTTGGTTTTCGATCCAAAGTGGCGGTACATGGATGTTTTGGAAACCGCTGCCTCATCTCTAATCATATCCACCCCAACAGCGGTATAACCAAACTGATTAAACAACGATTCTGCTACATCCAGAATCAGATCTTTTTTACTCATCGTTCATCAACCTCGACTCGCTCTGAAATCGTAGAGCTCAATTTCTCGTTGCAAGAAGTGTACAGATCTGTATCATCCAAATCAAACGGTACAGATCTGTACACTTTCAATAAAAAACAGAAAACGAAGAGGAAACGATTATGATCAGCAAACTATCTGGTGGTGGAGCCCTTCCTCCGAAAGCAAGCATAAGCCAGCTTGTTAAAGGTTTTATTGGCGGTACGCTCGGTATCTTAATCTTGTGCTTATTAGCAGAAAGCTCTGGGTTCCCGTGGTTAATGGCTCCATTTGGTGCGACGTGCGTACTGCTGTTTGCGGTGCCAACATCGCCGTTAGCTCAACCTAGAAACGTCATTGCGGGTCACTTTATTTCGGCTGCTGTGGGCTTAATCGCGTTATATGGCTTTGGGGATTCTTATTTGACCATGGCAATCGCTGTCGGCTCATCCATCATGCTAATGCAATACTTTCGTGCGGTTCACCCACCCGCTGGCGCTAATCCGATTGTGATAGCTTTAGCGGGTACCACGCATGTGGATTGGACGTTCTTATTCACTCCCGTATTAGTAGGCAGCATCGCTTTGATTGGTATCAGTGTGCTATTGAATAACAGCGATTCACAACAAAAGTGGCCGTTATACTGGTTTGGTTCATCCAAGTCTTAGTCCATTGAATTTCAATGATAAATATGGATTTTGACATCCAATTTAAAAGCAAATTGAAAGATCACATTGACCCTTATATAAAATGGGCTTACTATTAATCGTCTTTTAACGATTATGGAAAGCGAAACATCAATATGAACGAAACTTGCTCTACAACTGGTGGCTGTGCTCTGCCAATCGGACATGGTGATGTCGAAGCTGAAAAGCAAATGGCAACTCTAGCGAAAGCGCTCGCTCACCCGGCAAGAGTTCGTATATTGAGTATCCTTTCAACGTTAGAAAAATCGGGCGGCTGTTTGAACAGTGACTTGGTGAGTGAATTAGGTTTGGCTCAATCAACAGTATCAGAGCACCTAAGAATCTTGAAAACCTCTGGCTTCATCACTGCCGAATCGATACCACCGAAGATGTGCTATCGCATTAACCGAGATAATATTCAGCAATTTGAATCGCTTATCGACACCATTTTAAAATAGATTAACCACGCTTAGTTTGTCGAACACAATAGACTAAGCGTATTTTTTGCCTTTAAATATCGTTTTTCGACGATTGACGATAACAACCAAAGAGATAATATAATGAAACCAAAATTAGGTTTTCTCGATCGCTACTTAACGCTGTGGATCTTCATCGCCATGGGCATTGGTGTACTGCTTGGCACCTTGTTCCCACAAATCGAACAGTGGAACGAATCAATGTCTGTTGGCACAACCAACATTCCACTGGCAATTGGCCTTATCTTAATGATGTACCCACCTCTGGCTAAGGTTAACTACAGCCTGTTAGGCACCGTGGTAAAAGATAAGCAAGCGATCAAACTATCTTTGATCATGAACTGGTTTGTCGGCCCAATTCTGATGTTTGTGTTGGCGCTAACATTCTTAGGCGACCACCCAGGTTACATGGTCGGCGTGATTCTGATTGGTCTTGCTCGTTGTGTGGCAATGGTTCTGGTTTGGAACGACATCGGCGGCGGTAACAAAGAATACGGTGCGGCATTAGTTGCTCTAAACAGTGCATTCCAAGTGGTGAGCTACAGCTTTATGGCGTGGCTATTCATCAGCGTTCTACCACCGGTATTTGGTTACGAAGGCATGATGGTTGATATCTCGATGATCGATATAGCACACAGTGTACTTATCTACCTAGGTATCCCATTCCTAGCGGGTTTCCTAAGCCGTAAGATCCTAGTGTCGATGAAAGGCGAGCAGTGGTACATCGATGTGTTCATTCCACGTATCTCACCAATCACACTGATTGCTCTACTGGCGACTATCGTGCTGATGTTCAGCCTAAAAGGCGAGATGATTGTTGAACTGCCAATGGACGTATTGTTGATTGCGGTTCCACTGACTATCTACTTCACAGCAATGTTCTTCATCAGCTTCTTCATTGGTAAGAAGATGGGCATTGAGTACGACAAAAACGCATCAATCGCATTCACAGCAACAGGCAACAACTTCGAGCTAGCGATTGCCGTTGCTATATCAGTATTCGGTATCAACTCAGACCAAGCGTTTGCAGGCGTTATCGGCCCACTGATTGAAGTGCCCGTGCTGATTTACCTAGTGAACGTTGCGCTTAAGATGAAAGACAAGTACTACAACGGTCTAACGGTTAAATCTAGCATCTAGCAGAAGATTAGAAAAACTAAGGGCTTACCTTTCGGGGTAAGCCCTTTCATTTGTCTTCGGTTTGGAAAAGATCAATCGAGTAAGGTTTTGAGGTTGTCTTCCAACCACAGCAAGCCCGGCCCTTTCATCGCTTTCTTGGAGATCACTAAATCGACAGGAGGCGACCATGTTTTATGGTCAAACGAGACATTAATCTGGTTAAGCTTTCCCTGTTGAATATCTTCTTCTACCAAGTAACTCGGCAAGTATGCCCAACCCACCGAGCTATGTACGATCATCTCCTTGATAGCAACAAAGCTGTTCGCCCACCACACCTTGCCCGCAACCACAGGGAAATGGTCAATCACCTTACCTTTGTTGCCTCGTAGAATAAGCTGTCGATGAGAAATAAAGTCGGGCAACTTCGCAACCGACACTTCAGCTAAAGCATGGCTTGGATGACACACAGCAACAAAAGGCAGATTACCGATAAAGCACGGCTCTGAATCGGCATGAAAAGCGAGGTCAGTAAACATCAGGCCGATATCTGCGCGGTCTTGTGACACCAAGCGGTTCACATCAGTACTCGCCGCTGCCATTAACTCAATTTCCGTCGCTGGGAATGTTCGGCTGAACTTATCCAACACCTTGGGCAATGAAGGAAGTAATAAGGCATCATCTAAAGTGATACGCAGTAGCCCTTCCTCTTGATTATTGATGGCATTGACCGATGAATTGAGATCTTCCACTTGTAGAATAATCGCTTTGACCTGCTTGAAAATCTGCTGACCTTGCGCCGTCAGCGTTGGCTTGCGTGTCGAACGATCAAAAAGTTGAACATTAAAATCTATTTCAAGATTACTGATACCTTGGCTCACCGCCGACTGCACCTTGCCCAACTCACGAGCACTGGCAGAAAATGACCCTAATTCAACGGCATACACAAACATCTTCAACTGTTCTATGTTGTACATTCAGTTTCTCCCAATACTTACTATCACCATATGTGATGCTAACTATCTTTATATTATCACTTAAATAGATATTATCTAGACAAGTCATTAGCCCATAGAGGCTAGAAAACATAAAGAGAGTAAAAAGATGTCACATAAAGAACGCATGTTACACATGGTGCTATTTGAATTAGCAGCTTTGATTTTGATGGCCGTAGCGGCAACTTACATTGTTGGGGGCGGAGCTGTAAAAATGGCAGGCTTGGCGCTGTCTTTGTCGCTGATTGCGATGACGTGGAACTACGTCTATAACTACGGTTACGACAAGATTTACGGCGCTGACCGCAGCAAACGAACCAAGAAAACACGTATTCTGCACGGCTTAGGTTTCGAACTGGGTTTGATGCTGGTGACGTTCCCGCTACTGATGTGGGTACTTCAACTCGATTTCTGGACAGTACTAATGATGGATATCGGAATTGTTATCTTCTTCGTGCTGTACGCGATTGCGTTCAACTGGGTGTATGACTCGATCCGAGCTCAGTTGGTTGCGAGAGGAAAGGTCGCAGCTCTGGTTTAGAGCTGCATCCATTGAAATAAAAAGGGGCTAACTGGTAATAGGTCATCGTAAAAGGAGAAAAAATACGATGACCACATAAACATAGACGGACGGGTCACATATCAGCTAGCCCATGAGTTTACTCTAACAATCTAAGCTGTCATGCGCCTGACATGACAGCAATTAAATTTCAATGAATCAGTGAGTGACGCGTGGGAACAAATCACTCACCGATCTATTAGCTCACCATGAACAAGGGCACGTTAGTTTTACTAAGGAGCCTTCTGGTTACGCCACCCAGCATCTGTTGATGCATCTTCTTATGAGCCAATGCGCCAGCCACAATCAAGTCCGCATGAAATTGTTCAGCGTGAGCAAGGATCGCTTGAGGCGTTTTAATTCTGCCCTCTTTGAACGAGATACACTCCACCTCGATGTTATGCAGCCCTAAGTAGCGTTTTAAGTCTTGTTGGTTAGGCTTTTTATTGAGTGAGCGCTCACTCGTCACCACCACGATATTCTTCGCTTTTCGTAGCAGTGGCATCGCAGCCTTCACAGCCCTTGCACCCGGATCATCACCGTTCCAAGCAATCATGATGCACTCTGGATTAAAGCTTTTCTGTTCACGGGGCATCAATAAGATTGGGCGACTGCCATGTTCAATTGCCACATCAAAACTGACGCTACTTTTGCCATTCAGTGGTTTAGGAATGATGATGAGATCAGACACCTTACCGCGTTCAGACACCACATCCGCTCGATAACCCGTTAGATTATGCCATTGGGCACTCACGTGTTTATTGGCCTCATTCATCACTAGGTTATCACTGTCACACAGCGGTACTTCGAGCTTATCGCACAAGGTAGTGAACTCAAACTCAGACTGGTTCATGTCTTCTGCAACGTAGTTATTCACCAACTGGTCGATACGGCTAAGCCATTTACTTGGTAGTAATTGACGCTCTTCAGGCATTAACTGTTGCGAGCTAATTTGAGCATGCAACACATCCAAATGTGCACCAAAGTACTGAGCAATGCTCAATGCACCTTCTAACCTTTCCGCAGAGTTTGCCGTAGAAGCGAAGGGCATAATAATAGTTCGAATCGTCATAATTACTTTCCTTCCGTTATCCAATCGGCCAAGGCAGATCAACCGTCTCTTGCAACAAGCCAATCGGTAAATCCAAAACCATGAGATGAGTTAGACCCAGTAAGAACCCTGTCGCGGCAACCGTTACCGATGCGGAACGTATCAAGCTCAGTCCTGCTTTGCTCATCAGGAACAGGCAGAAGAACACACTGATAGAAATCACGTAGCCGACAAAGTAACAACCAAGGATCAACGCACCGAGCCAGTACAGGTAATGCATCATGCTGATGCTGTTGGTATCAAAGGCGTAGCCTTGTTCATACTCGTTATCAAAATAGACAGCATCGCCTTCTGGCTTAGTCAGCAGTTGGAATAGCACCACCGCAGACAACACCCACATAATGCTGGCGATGATGATGGTGAAAACACCACCTAAGAAGCTCTGTTGGTAGCCATCGTAAATGCCGTACATAAACGCGATGTTGACCAAGGCAGCGAAGATAACCTGAGGCTTGCGGTTACTGATTCTTACTGAAGGTTGAGTAGTTTCAATCGAAGCGTCTTGTGCTTCGCTCTGCTTGTTCCTCTTCGCGCTTTGACGCCACATGAAAAACAGAGAGAAGACAGTCAGCGCACCAATAATCATCACACCCGGGCGTAGTAAGAATGCAGCACCATCAAACTGAACCGCTTGGTACAGGTAGGTTTCCATGCCATTTGCCAGTACAAAACCAATCAAGAACGCAGGGCGAGGCCAGTCGAAACGCTTCATCAACACACCTAACGTACCGATACTTAATAGGGTCACTAAGTCGCCAAGGTCGCGTGTTGCTTGGAATGCAGCAAAACAAATCACCATTACCATGAATGGGGCAAGCAAGGTGTAACGAACCGTGGTTAGCCTAGCTACCCAAGGTGAAATCAGCATACAAGCGCCAGCACCAAACACGTTCGCAAGTGCCAAAGACCAAACGATGGTGTAAGTAATATCGAGGTCAGTACTCACCATCGCAGGACCCGGTTCTAAACCCACCAACACCATGCCGCCAAGGAACACTGCCATGCTACCCGAACCTGGAATACCGAATAACAGCGTAGGGACTAAGCCACCGCCCTCTTTCGCATTGTTCGACGATTCAGGTGCAATAACACCACGCACATCGCCCTTGCCGAATTCAGGATCTTTCTTAGTCGTTTGTACCGCATGACCATAAGCGATCCAGTCCACTACACTGCCACCAAGGCCGGGAAGTGCACCAACAATACAGCCGATTACACTACAACGCACTGCGAGCCATTTGTTTTCCAAGAAGTCACGAACGCCCGCAGACCAACCCTTGCCAAGTTTACTAGCATTGGCGATTGGCTTATTTTGACGAAGCAGATCGATAATCTCAGGAAGCGCAAAAATACCTAAGCCAACGACTACCAGAGGAATGCCATCCATTAGGTAGAAGTTGTCAAAGGTCATTCGATATTCGCCAGTTGCAGGGGCACTACCGACACTGCCAAGCAATACACCCATGCCACACGCCGACAAACCTTTTACCAAGCTCTTACCTGCCAACGCACCGACCATGCTCAAACCTAATAAGGTCAGCATGAACAACTCACCAGAACCGAAAGCGAGGATCACTGGTCGAGCGATCAGCACAAAACCCGTCAGTATCACCGCACCGAACAAACCACCGAAAAGCGATGAAGTAAACGCGGCAGAAAGCGCACGAGCCGCCTCGCCTTTCTTCGCCATTGGGAAGCCATCAAGCACGGTTGCTTGTGAGCCACTTGAGCCCGGGATCCCCATTAATACGGAAGTGAATGTGTCGGAAGTGGGAATAACCGCAACCAAGCCGATAAGCATCGCCAAGGCTGAAATTGGGTCCATGCCATACAAGAACGGTAGCAGTAATGATAAGCCTGCAATACCGCCAAGCCCCGGAAAGATACCAATCGCGAGACCCAGCAATACACCACCTAACATAAAGGTGATGTGCTGAACGCTTAATATGGTTTCCAGTGCAGCAAAGAGTTCGTTAAACATCGTTGAATCCTTTCTATCATGAGACTCACTTTCGCTTTCGTGACCACTGCTTTCCTTAGCCCTTGATGCACAAAGCCCTACGGTGTTACCCGTACAGCGGCGATACAATGGGAGTGAAGCACTCACTGAGTTAACGATTTAATCGAATCACTCGTTAGCTACGTTGCGACAGAGAAAGTGAGATGAAAAGGCGTGAGCCACGATCTTGCGCCGCGGTCTCACCGCCAGTTAATACTGAGCGTTGTTAAGACTCATATTTTCTTGGGCTTCTGGATAGCCTGTTTAGAAACGAGTGTTGTAGTTTGTAGTGAGCCAATTTCTGACCCATTCAAGGTTGCTTTCATCAAGCGACATAGCCGCTTTAAGTGCGAGTTGTGCTTGTTCGCCAGTCAGCTGAGGGTAATCACCCAATACTTCGACGGCGCGTTTTTGAAAATCAGGTTGAGAGACTAATTCAGAAGCCGATGCGCGCCATGCTGCAACTATCTCTTCTGGTGTCGACTTAGGCACAAAAATCATCTTCTGAGCGGCAAACCCGGCCATAAAGAATGAGCGCCAAACCGCATAGCCTTGTGTTTCTGCTTCTTCAGGGTGGAACAGCTGGTACACCTCAGCGAAGTGCGGAAGCTCTGGGAAGTTAGGGTCACGTTTCAACTTGCCGTCTTCACCCAATACACCGAAGCTAAACAAAGGAATCGCTTTACCTTCATTGACTAACGGTGTCACTTTGTCGATGTAAGATGAGCTGGTTTGAGAATCGATATTCACTTCGCCGCGCTCGAACGCCAGTCGACCAGCACCACGCCCTTGCATACCAAAGATCGCTTGTACGTCTAAGCCAAGTAGGTCCATCGCTAACAGCGGCACTAAATCAATAGAGGTCGCACCTTGGCTTGCGTATTGAAACTTGATTTGGTCTTTCTTATCGAAAAGATCTTGTACGTTCTCGATGCCCGTTTTAGGCGAAACATACACAACGCCGCCAGTTGGGGATGCGAGAATCACGCTCCAATCGTTGTAGTCGTAACGAACTCGGCGATCTTGAAGAAGATAGGGATATTGGGTTGATGCTGAGCTTGCAAAGATGTTGAGGCCGTTGTCTTTCGCACGGCGAGCAAATTGGTTAGCGCCTTTTGTTGAGCCGCCACCCGGGATGTTTTTCACCACTACTACTGGATTGCCCGGTAACGATTGAGACAAATAAGGTGCATAGAAACGCCCCCATGTATCGGTACCGCCGCCCTCTTTGTAAGGCATCACAAACTCGACACGCTCACCTTTAAATGAAACCTCTTCGGCTTGTGCATGATGAGATAATGCCCCCACACCAAGTAGCGTGACCAAGAGTGATTGGCAAACTTTTAACTTAGACAGCTTTTGAGTCATAAGAAAAGAGCCGTTTGAGATTAACGAACCCTTAGTTGATGGTTGTGTATTGCCGGGTAGTTGAACGTTCAGCATCGTGCCTCCTAATATCCTTTTTACTGCGTGTTATCTGCAGCTGGACTGTTTTTTGTGGTTTCTGACAAATTAGTCACCGAACCTGTCATCCAACTGACACGCTGCACTTTGATAACAAAAGTGTTACAAAGATCGCCCTTTAAGGCACAAAAACAGAGCACCGCGCGCCGAATTGGTGCAGTAAACCTCGAGGTTTTACTAGGGTTCGGGGAAGATATTAGAACGAACAAAGAATATGAGTGTGGGTGTGAATGTGAGAATGAAAAAAAATCGCCAACCAAATGGCCAGCGATTATGAATACGCATAAAAGCAGCTTGAGATTAAAACGTCGGGTAAACCTGACCTTTGAACAGTGGACGCGCTGTACGCACCAAAGCCGCTTGACGAACCGCAGGCTCAATTTCCCCTGGCTCTACTTTGATATTGACTTGGATTTGTCCACTAGGGTGCTCAATAACGACCGTTTCAGAGTTAATGCCTTGGCACACTTCATGCGCGACAGTACCCGGAATCATGCAAGCCGCCGCAACACAGATCCCGCCCGTCACAGCATGGCTAGCATGACAGTTTTGAGGAACAAAGTAGCGAGAGGTAATGTGTCCATCTTTGGTTGGTGGTGATAGTAAAGATACCTTAGGTACCACGCTTCCTGTCACATCACCCATGCCCATTAAACGGCCTGCCGATAAACGGATAGATTCGATTCGCTCAAGTAACTCGGCATTATCATCGAGTTGTTGCTTGGTCTCGTTACCTGCTAAGCCAAGGTCTTTGGCATTAATGTGCACCATAGGCACAGCTGCATCCAAGCAAGAAACTTCAACACCTTCAACTTGATCACGCACGTTGCCGGTTGGGAATAGCTTGCCTGTTTTCGAACCGCCGACATCTAAGAAGTTAAGCAAAACAGGTGAGCCAGTTCCAGGAACACCGTCCACACGCACATCACCGTCATAACGTAAATGGCCATTTGGGCTTTCGGCGGAAACTTCGATAATAGTATTAGTGTTGATGTTTCTGACACGCAACATGGTCGATGGACTGCTTAACTTAACCAAATTATTTTCACTGGCGAACGCCACGATGCCTGAGAGAATATTGCCGCACGAAGGTTTGGTATCGACTTCTTTCTTATCGACCGCGACCTGAGCAAAGAGATAATCTAAATCTGTCCCTTCTTGATCCGACTTAGACACAATTGCGACCTTGCTCGTCAGCGACGTGCCGCCGCCGATGCCATTGATTTGTTGGCCTTCGCCTGAACCCATAATACGCACAAGCAGATCGTCTCTCTCTTGCTCACTTTCAGGTAAATCACTCGCTAGAAAGTACGCGCCTTTCGATGTGCCACCGCGGATCAACATGCAGGAAATATTCTCGTTCATGACCGTTTTCAACCTCTTACTCTTAAAGTGAAAGAGCAATTCCATGCTCATTTTTGGACTTCAAGAGTAAAAAACGAAACTGTCATGTAGCTGACTCGGCGGTATTTCGGTTGAATGACCAAGCCAAGATCGGGTTACTGCAAAGCAATCGAATTAACTACCAACTAAACTAATCGTAGCTTTTAAGAGCACTCTCCCATTCGGTTACCACTAAGGATTTTTTGCTTTGATCCGAGAAGATCAACAGGCTGACATCTAACGGAAGGGGCTTGAGTTGATTGGCAAACTGCTCACGTAAAACCGCTGCCGATTTAGCACTTTTTATATCGGTACGCACCGGGGGCATATTGGTTTCTTTTGCCATCAGCTTCTGCCCTGAATAGGAAAATAAGTAATCAATAAAGGCTTGAGCTTGTTCTAGCCTAGGCGTAGTTTTATTAATAAATGCAGTTCGAATGACCACAGGTGTGTAGTCGTTGGCCGCCACAATCACCACATCTTTGTGCTTCGATTCCCACGAGTTCGCATACGAGCCCATGATGTTGTAGGCAATCGCAATATCACCATCAGTCAGCGCTTGGAGCATCGACGCAGAGCTATCAAAGGTGCGAGCCTGATGGAGATTAAACAGCTCCAAGAATTGTCCGTAATTGCTCGTTTGAGCACGTTCAAATGACCAAAGTAGATAACCGATACCAACATCTCGAATATCAAACAGCCCTACCTTCCCCATCAGTTCATCACTATGGAGGCGAATAAAACTCAACAGTTCGACACGGCTCAACGGGACTTCCTTTCCTTCAAGAAAAGACTCATTAAACACGATCACAGCAGGTTCATAGCTAAAACCAAACAGCTCATTTCGCCATTGGCTCCAGTGCGGAACAATACCCGATTGAGAGCCATAGCCCGGCACATTTATTTGGTAAGGCAGCGCATAGCCATCATTAACAAGTCGCAATTGTAAATCCATCACCGAACTGATGGTGATGTCGGGTTGGTCCGGCTTTTGGTCTCGGATATGAGCATCTAATACATTGCTGCTCATCGCTTGATAGCGCACGGTTATTTCTGGATTTCTACGTTGAAAGTCATCGAGCAGTGGCTTCATTTCTGACAAATAGGCTGCACCATAGATCACCAACGCATCTTCATTGTCATCACCTTGGTTGCTATTGTCTTGGTGAACAGAGTCTTGAAGAACCGAATCTTGGGGACCTGAGCCTTGATTAGCTTGTGCGGTGGCATTGGTAACGAATAGAGTGCTTGCTAACAACACCGCCGAAGTTAGCCCTGCGATCCAAATCCGTAAAGATTTCATCATTAAACCTCCCACCAATAGGTATGCGGGAACTGGACTTTCACCGTAAGGCCGCGATTATCCGTTTTGTCTGATGTAGTGTCTTCCAAGCTCAGAATTGCATTGGATTTTTGGGCAACATCTAACGCGATACTCATCCCTAGCCCTGTGCCTTGGCTAATCGCATTCGGGCTGCGATAAAATTTCTCGAACACATGAGGCTTATCTTGCTCATCAATGCCCGGCCCGAAATCGCGAATATACAGCACCGCTTTGCTGCCTTGCTGTACTAATTCAACCTCGATAGTGCTGCCTTTGGGGGAATACTTGATTGAGTTTTCAATGAGATTCGTCAGCATCTGAGTTAAGGCGAAGCTGTCGCCTCGAATGTGAAATTTAAGTGATTCTATGTAGCTCAATTCGATGTCTTTATTGAGTGCATTCATCGCCAAGCCACGGCTGGTTTGTTTGACTAACTCATTAAAATCAATATCTGTAGGTTCGATACTTTGATAACGATGGCGAATCGTCGCGTGGTTCAGAAGCTGCTCAACCGTGCGCTCAAGCACCTCGCACGCACCGGTGACTTTATCCAAATAATCGAGCGTGTGACGTTCACTCGCTTTACTTTTAGCCAGTTCGATTTGGGCTTTAATCCCTGCGATTGGTGTCTTTAACTGATGCGCAGCTTCGCCGGTAAAGTTCTTAAGATTGGTTAAGTTCTTATCGAGCTGAGACATAAACACATTAATGGTGTCTACCAAGTGCTCAACCTCTTCAGGAGCGTCGAGATTGATTGGAGTTAGGTCGAGATTGGAACGCCTTTCCATCTTATTGTTGATCTCATTGACGGGCTTGAGCACCTTTACAATCAACACAAAAATCACCAACAACGCACTTAACATCACCGCAAGCAGAAGCTTGACTGCGTGGTCCGAGAGTTGCTTCTCCCATACTTGCCTCGCTTGTGTGGTTTGCCCGACCAGCACGTAGATGTTCTGAGGCCCTTCACGGGTATTCATTATGCGACTGACCAAAGACAAACGCACCCATTCATCTTTGAAGGTTAAGTAAAAATAAGCGGCCTCTGGTTCGAGTTTTATCTGGTATTGCTCAATTTGGTCACGCACCAGTTGGTCATCAAGCAATTCTTTATAACCCGTAATGTAACCAGACTCCGATGAACTCGGAGAACTAGCAACCAAATAGAAAACCTTATCTCTTGGGGAATCTGCCAGTGATTTAAAGGCCGCAGTGGGAATGTCGACACTGAATGTTAAGCCATTAAAACGAACCTGCTCTATGATCTGCAGAGCCGCGTTATTCAACTGGCGATCATAAAACATCTGAGTGGTTTGATAGGCGTAGCGCTTTACCGCAACCAAAGTGAGTAAACTAATCAGGCACAATAGACAGGTCGCAGAGAACAATAATTGAAATCTCAGCGATTTTGTTCGAAAACGAAAGCGGACAGATTTGGTCAGTGCCGTCACCTAATACACCTCAGCTCAGTCTTCGACTTTATTGAGCACATAACCAAGGCCACGTAGGGTTTTGATCTCGACATTGCTATTGGCTAGCGCCTTCCTCAAACGACCAACGTAGGTTTCAATCGCATTAGTGTTGGGTGGGTTATCGAAGTTGTATAAGTGATCGATGATCTCTTCTTTACTCATCACACGATTGAGGTGGTTCAGGAAAATTTCTAATAAGCGATATTCACGCTGTTTAAGCTCAATGACCTCGCCCTTCACTTTCACAATGCACCCTGCACTATCGAACTCAATGTCACCAAACGTCACTGTGTTCTGATCGCTGCCTTGACGACGTCGAACGATCGCGCGGCAGCGTGCTTCCAATTCTCCAAAATCGAAAGGTTTGGTGAGGTAGTCATCGGCACCCAAATCCAGTAGTTGAATTCGGTCAAAGACTTCACTGCGGGCGGTAAGAATAAGGACAGGCGTATCAGAAGACTGACGAATGCGCTTGATGATCTGCTCACCTGATTTATTAGGGAGGTTTAAGTCAAGAACCACCAAATCGAAATCGGTGTGGCTGATCATCGCAAACGCGACCGCACCATCATAGGCACAATCAACACCATGGCCGAGGTCAATAAAGCGCTGCTCTATGGCTTCACTGATCAAACGATCATCTTCTACTACTAGTATTCGCATCTTACCCCCACATAAAGAAAGTGATTGTTCTCAAGAGTGACGACAATTTCAACAACATAAGTAACAATAGTAAAACAAAGTCCAGTATCACATCACATTTAGAACATTCTGTTTAGTACAGATGTTAAGGCGCGTTAAATATCATCAAGCTACGTCTAATAATCCACCACTCACGAAGTAGCATCACAAATCCAAACATAAACTCCTCGTACCAGTTGCGCATTCATTTACATATAGGTAGTTTGAGCGACTTCGCAACCTATCAATTCGAGCAATGACGTTCATGCGAGCATCTTTTTCGAGCAAAAGTGTTCGGATTAACATTTCAAGTGACTTTAATTAACAATTTTATGCTCAAACGCTCACTTTTGATGTTCGTTTATTTTCGAGTTCGCAAATATATGCACAATACACGTGCTAGATAAGCAAAACTAAAAAGGACTCGAACATGACAACAAACAAACACCCTTCTTTATTTGGGCAATGCTTGGCTGAATTTATCGGTACAGGATTACTCATATTCTTTGGCGTTGGCTGTGTGGCCGCTCTGGTATTAACCGGTGCGACATTCGGACAATGGGAAATCAGCATCATCTGGGGCTTCGGCGTTGCGATTGCAATTTACTGTACTGCTGGCGTTTCTGGCGCACACATTAACCCGGCGGTAACCATCGCACTGGCCATGTTCCATGGCTTTGATAAAGCGAAAGTGGTGCCTTACATCATTTCGCAACTGCTTGGCGCATTCTGCTCTGCTGCGCTGGTATACAGCCTATACAGCAACCTATTTACTGATTACGAAATCGCACATAACTTTGTTCGTAGCAGCCAAGACGCACTATCAACAGCAGGTATTTTCTCAACATACCCACATGCTTCACTTTCTTTCTTTGGCGCTTTTGCTGTGGAATTTGTGATTACTGCTGTTTTGATGTTCGCTATCTTAGCGTTAGGTGATGAAAACAACGGCGCATCTCGCGGTGCAATGAATCCTCTACTGATCGGTATTCTTATCGCAGTAATTGGTGGTTCTTTAGGTCCACTGACTGGCTTTGCGATGAACCCTGCTCGTGACTTTGGGCCAAAACTTTTTGCTTACTTTGCAGGTTGGGATTTCGCACTAAGCGGTGCTCGTGATATTCCTTACTTCATCGTTCCAATTCTTGCTCCAATTGCTGGTGCGTGTTTTGGTGGTTGGTTGTACCCACGTGTTATCGGCGCTTACCTACCAGTAGAAGGCCAAGGCTGCACAATTCCAAACCAATGTGAAACAGAAGAAGAAGCTGAACAAGCTCAAGCTTAATCCCTAAGCGACCTTACATTTACTAAAATATAAATAACGAAAGAAAAAGGATTCTTACCATGACCGAGCAAAAATACATTGTTGCCCTAGACCAAGGCACCACAAGTTCTCGCGCTGTAATCCTCGACCACGATGCAAACATCGTTAGCTCTTCTCAAAGAGAATTCACTCAGATTTACCCGAAAGCGGGTTGGGTTGAGCACGACCCAATGGAAATCTGGGCAACTCAAAGCTCTACATTGGTTGAAGCACTTGCTAAAGCAGGCATTCGCAGCGACGAGCTAGCGGGTATTGGTATCACTAACCAACGTGAAACCACCATTGTTTGGAACAAAGAAACTGGCAAACCGGTTTACAACGCAATCGTATGGCAGTGTCGCCGTACAGCAGATATCTGTGAAGACCTTAAAGCGCGTGGCCTAGAAGACTACGTACGTGACAATACAGGTTTAGTCCTTGACCCGTATTTCTCAGGTACCAAAGTAAAATGGATTCTAGACAACGTTGAAGGCGCTCGTGAAGACGCTGAAGCTGGCAAACTACTGTTCGGTACGGTTGATACTTGGCTGGTTTGGAAAATGACGCAAGGACGTGTTCACGTTACGGATTACACCAACGCGTCACGTACTATGTTGTTCAACATTAATGACCTATGCTGGGACCAGAAGCTACTTGATGAAATGGGCATTCCAGCAGTCATGATGCCTGAAGTGAAGCGCTCTTCAGAGGTTTACGGTCAAACGAACCTTGGTGGTAAAGGCGGTACGCGTATCCCAATCGCGGGTATTGCCGGTGACCAACAAGCTGCACTTTACGGTCAAATGTGTGTAGAAGCAGGCCAAGCTAAGAATACTTACGGCACGGGTTGTTTCCTTCTAATGAACACAGGCCAAGAGAAAGTAACATCGAAGAATGGCCTACTAACAACACTAGCATGTGGCCCTAAAGGCGAACCTGCATACGCGCTTGAAGGTGCGGTATTCATGGGTGGCGCATCTATCCAATGGCTACGTGATGAAATGAAGCTACTGGCTGGTGCAGAAGACTCTGAGTACTTCGCAACCAAAGTAGACTCTTCAAACGGCGTTTACGTGGTTCCTGCATTTACTGGCCTAGGCGCACCATACTGGGATGCTTATGCTCGCGGTACGATTGTCGGCCTAACTCGTGGTGTTAACTCTAACCACATCATCCGTGCAACGCTGGAAGGTATTGCTTACCAAACTCGTGACGTACTAGACGCGATGCAAGCTGACTCGGGCATCAAGCTAGCGAAACTACGTGTTGATGGCGGCGCAGTAGCGAATAACTTCCTAATGCAATTCCAATCAGACGTGCTTGATACTGAAGTTCACCGTCCTGAAGTAACGGAAGTAACTGCTCTGGGTGCCGCTTACCTTGCTGGCCTAGCGGTTGGTTTCTGGGACAGCATTGATGAGCTTCAAGACAAAGCCGTTCTTAACCGCACTTTCATGCCACACCACGACGAAGAGAAGCGTAACCGCCGTTACAAAGGTTGGAAGCGTGCTATCAAGTGTGCACAGGTTTGGTCTGAACTGCACGATGACGACGAAGAGTAATCTAAGCGTGAGTTAACAGAGGAGCACGAATAATCCCTTATTAATCGATTAGATTGTTCGAACCTCAGCAAACGAAACTAAAAAGAGCACTATTTTGTGCTCTTTTTTGCGTTTCAGGCTCAAATTCCATGTTTTGAGCAGCGTTTTTGCGGTTTAGACATGATTCCTTACCATCATTACTTCTCTCTTTTCATCAATTCGAGCACAATAGCGTGAGTTTATATTTTCGATTTTGACGCGCTAGAGCCCTTTGCGCGCAGGGAGTGGTAAGTTAAGTGAAGCAGATACCAAGACACCAGCAGATTGTAGATCTGGTAAAAACACAAGGATATGTGAGTACCGAAGAGCTCGTTGAAAAGTTTGATGTCAGCCCACAAACCATCAGACGAGACCTCAATGAACTTGCCGATAGCAACAAAATTCGTCGCTATCATGGTGGTGCAACCATTCCTTTAAGCTCAGAAAACACCTCTTATAACACGCGTAAAGCGCTTAACTTCAACGAAAAAGACGTGATCGCCGATGAACTGGTTAAACACATTCCAGATGGTGCAACTCTGTTTGTTGATATAGGCACTACACCAGAATCGGTCGCCCGCGCACTCAACAAAAATCACAAACAATTGAGAGTCGTGACCAACAACATCAATGTTGCGAGCATCCTTCTACCGAACCCAGAGATCAAGGTTATCTTGGCGGGCGGTGAAGTACGTAACCGCGATGGTGGTATTGTTGGTGAAGCGACACTCGATTTCGTGAAGCAGTTCCGCCTCGATTTCGGTATCTTGGGCATCAGTGGCATCGACTTTGACGGCTCGTTGCTCGATTTTGATTACCACGAAGTTCGTGTGAAACAAGCTATCATCGAAAACAGCCGCAGTATCTTCTTAGCCGTCGACCACACTAAGTTTGGTCGTAACGCGATGGTTAAGCTCGGCAATATCTCTCAAGCACACATGGTGTTTACTAATAAGCAGCCACCGGAAGAGATTCTCAACATCCTTAAAGATTCAGCAATACCATTAGAAGTGATCGATACCGCTCGGCCTGTGAGCGAATAACTCAACATCAGTGCTCAGTGACGCCATTTTCTTAAACGAATCATGATTCTTTATAGAAAAGTTAAAAAAGTAAAACTTGCTCACTACCAGTGTCGCTTCTATGCTCGAATTAGATTTATTTGAACCTCTGCTTTCATAAGCAGAGGTTTTTTTATGTCCAAATCACATAAAACGCGCATAAACGAAAATAATAAATGACCGCAAACGAAAGTTAAGATAGGATTCAATTATGTTCTAAAATGCTCGTTCGCTCAGCAAGAGGTCAAAATCATGAGTGCTCAACAAAATAATTCAAACAACAGTACATCTTCCACTTTAGACTTGATCGTGATTGGCGGCGGCATCAATGGTGCAGGTATCGCGGCAGATGCAGCAGGTCGTGGTCTCAACGTTGGCTTATACGAAGCAAATGATTTTGCTTCTGCTACTTCATCTGCAAGTTCAAAACTGATCCACGGTGGCTTACGTTACCTTGAACATTACGAGTTTCGTTTGGTTTCGGAAGCGCTTGCAGAACGCGAAGTATTGTTAAGAAAAGCACCCCATGTTGCTCAACCAATGCGTTTCCGTTTACCTCATCGACCATTTTTACGCCCAGCTTGGATGATCCGCTGTGGCCTATTCCTTTACGATAACTTGGGTAAACGCACCACACTTCCTGGAAGTAAAACGGTGAACTTGGCTAAATCAGGTTTACTGAAGCCAGAAATGAAGACCGGTTTCGAATACTCAGATTGCTGGGTTGACGATGCGCGAATGGTATTGCTCAACGTTTTGGCAGCAAAAGAAAACAACGCAGAAGTACGTAACTACTGCCGTGTTGAAAAAGCGCACCGTGAAGGTGGTATTTGGCATGTGACGATCCTTGATGTCATGACAAACCAACGCTTTGAACGCAAAGCAAAAGCACTTGTTAACGCGGCTGGTCCTTGGGTTAAACAGTTCTTTGATGATGGATTAGAGCAGGCTTCGCCTCGTAATATTCGTCTGATCAAAGGCTCACACATTGTTGTGCCACGCATTCATGACGAACCTCAAGCGTACATTCTGCAAAATAAAGACAATCGCATTGTGTTCATGATCCCTTACCTAGATAAGTTCTCGATCATCGGCACTACCGATCTTGAATACAAAGGCGACCCACGTAACGTTGCCATTGATGATGTCGAAGTGGATTACTTGATTGATATCGTTAACCAACACTTTGTTAAACAGCTTGGCCGTGAAGATGTAGTTTGGACATACAGTGGCGTAAGACCGCTTTGTGACGATGAATCTGATTCACCGCAAGCGATCACTCGTGACTACACATTGGAGTTGGACGCAGAGCTAGATCAAGCGCCACTGCTTTCGATCTTCGGTGGCAAGTTGACCACTTATCGTAAACTCGGCGAAGCGGCACTTAAGAAGCTTGAGCCACACCTAACCAACATGGGTGCGCCTTGGACAGCCAACAATACGCTTCCAGGCGGAAACTTCAGCTGTAGCAGAGAGCAACTTGCGAAGATGATCCATACTAAATACCCTTGGGCATCTGAAGCGTTGCTGCTTCGCTACGTGACTCAATTTGGTACTTACACGTGGAAACTACTGGAAGGTGCGAATAGCGAAGCTGACCTTGGCAGCCAATTCTCAAGCGAAGCTCATGGCGTTTATCAAGTTGAAATCGATTACTTGATCAATGAAGAGATGGCGATGACTGACGAAGACATCTTGTGGCGCAGAACTAAGCTCGGCCTGTACATGAGTGAATCAGAGCAGCAAGCAGTAACGGATTACCTGAAAGAGAAGCTACAAAGCAAAGTAGTGAGCTTTTCTCAAGTAGGCTAATCCCACTAGCCTAAACATGGTTCAAGAACATACTTAACAACGAAGCTTAGCGTCCCCCGCGCTAAGCTTTTTTTATATCCGCCCTACTTACAAAACCTTAGTGCTAATTGAGTTTGCCTATATCTACGGTTTCTTGTATCCAAACATTCTTATGCGTTCAGATAGGGACTGGAACGCAGAAACGAAAAAAACTCCCGAAGGAGTTTTTATCGTCTAAATCTGCAATTCGCTAACTAACTATTTAGCTATTCAGCAAAATAACCCGCTAGCTAGGCAATTAAGCGAGCATGCAGTGAATCTTTAAGCTCAGAACGATCATGTTTTAGTTGGTGCATCGAGCCGTCATCAATGGGTGAATCTTTCAGCTCTAGTTTACGAATCTCTTTATCAAGGTTGTCGTATGTCTTCATATCTGCTGCAAAGCCATCGTCAGTTTTAGCAAGCTCAGCAATTTTGTCTTTCATTTCAGGAAATTCGTGAACAAGAGAGTGATTTTCACCTAGCATAGAAACCTCTTAAGTTGAGTAAAGTGATTGGTATTAAGCACATTTCATTCTTAACCTTAGCAAGTGCTTCAAATAACAAATGAGATCCAGTACACAGCCTAGAATATAGACAATTCAGATTCACAAATTTACAACATATACCTAGAAAAATGAGGGTGTTGATTTAAATTATCTCAATAACGGAATTAGCTCACGAGAGTCGTTTAACAACATAGGAAAGTGTTGATAATAGAAACAAATTTCGAATCAGTTTATAGACTTTAAATAAAATACCCTCACCAGATGGAGAGGGCATCTATGTTCTGCAAATCAGAGAAAACTTTCAACCTTATTGCAGGGGCTCGAGAAACTATTGTTTAGGTTCATATAATCTTGTAGGGACTTCCGTTTCACAACGCTCAAGATCATAATCTTGCGTCGTGCCACTATTACCTTGGAATCTCATTCTAACGATCATACCTCGATCTACATACCAGCGAAGATCTTGGCAAGAGTAGCGATAGCTAGACTCCAAAATATGCGCTGTTGCCCATCGAGAGTTGCCCGGCAGTGACTCAACATAATAAATCACGCCATTTTCTGTAATCGTTATACCTTTTATATCGCTTAGATACTCAATAGCGGTATCAATTGTTTTTTGGTCTGCCGTTGGTTGTAACTCTTCAATTGGGACAGTCAAACAGCCAGACAGGATTGTTGCAGACAGACAAGCCAAAAAAATAGGTTTCAATTTCATTTTTATTCTCATTCAATTACATAGCCAAAATAACACTAGGCCGAGATTCTATTCATGAGACAGATGAATGTGTACCATCACACCTGATAATTTATAAAAAGTGTGATACAGAGTGCTTATTAAACTTAATTTTGGTCTCCATTAAAAGAAAAGTTACTCTTAATTCGCTCTCAGAGAAAAATCAACAACCTTCTGAAAGTTATATACTTTTAACCATACATCACCCCGCGGCCAATAATTGGCACCACCAGTCAGCTAATGGTTGTAGCATGCTCGAAAGACAAGCTTAATACTCTGGAAGTTAACTATAGGCTAGTCGCCAAACGTACTGCCGCTTCCGCATGGATGGCAGTGGTATCAAACAGTGGCACATCGGTATGTTGTTGCTGAATCAGCAGGGCTATTTCAGTACATCCCAAAATAACGGCCTCTGCACCTTGCTGGCTTAGCTTCTCGATGATTTGACGATATACATCTCGAGACTCTTTTTTTACTTCGCCTCGACACAGCTCTTGATAAATGATGTTGTGCACTTTCTGTCGGTCACTCTCATCTGGAATCACAACATCAATACCGAACTTGTTAGTCAGGCGCCCTTTTTGATTTATGTTCCATCGTGAAAGCGGTACCGAGTAATCCTACTTTCTTTACGCCCTGCTCGAGCAGCTTCTGCGCGGTGGTATCTGCGATGTGCAAGATAGGGATCGTGATCTTCTCTTCGATCTCAGGAACGACCTTATGCATGGTATTGGTACAAATCAGAATGAAATCAGCCCCACCCTTCTCTACCGATAAAGCCGCGTCCGATAAGATGTCGGCTGTCTCTTCCCAACGACCTTGATGTTGGAGCTTTTCTATCTCATCGAAGTTCACGCTGTACATACAAACCTTTGCAGAATTGAGCCCACCAAGGGTCGCTTTAACGCCCTCGTTGATGGATTTGTAGTAGCTTACTGTCGACTCCCAACTCATACCGCCGAGCAAACCGATCGTTTTCATGTTTCTATTCCTTTATTTTTTCGACTATCCGATTAAACCGTCATGAGTTAAGAACTTATAGTACGTTCTTGCTTATAGCGAGGCATTAAGCCTTCATTCCAAGCCTCTGACTTCAAAAACGTCCGCGAACAAAAAAGCTCGAATTAAAAATCCGAGCCTTTATGATTTGACCAAAGGTAAACTAAGCGTTAGTACACCTCACACCAATCTGATTTCATGTCTATCAGCGTCCAGTCCTCTCTGGAATTCGCCTCATCTAGCGCTTTATCCAACTTACCAACGTGAGACTCACGATCGTACTTCCACTCTCGCTCGGCATCGGTATGGTGAACAATCATAGCCATTGAGTTGGGTTGGCTGGTTGCCCATTGCATCATGGCTTGATCACCGTCTGAGTTGCCTACGGCTAAAATAGGCTTCTTACCGATAATATGCTGAATGTTAGTGACCTTTCCGGCTTTGTCATCAATGGTCAAAATGGACGAATCCTTAGTAACCGTCGGCTTACCATCGTTGTAGCTGTAATTGTATTTGAGCGCGCTGCCGATGATCTGTTCTGTAGGAATGTTGTAAGCTTGCGGAGCCCACGCTCTCATGAAATCAACGCCACCTCCCGACACAATGTAAGTTTTGAAGTCATTCTCTTGCAGGTAAGTCAGCATCTCTTTCATTGGCTGATAAGTAAGGTCTGTGTAAGCTTTATTGAAGCGTTTATCTTTTGCTACCGCCAACCATTGCTCAACGTCTTGCTGGTATTGTTCTACTGTCATACCAGAATGTGTCGCCATAATGATTTTCAATAACCCTTCTTCGCCACTGCCCAGAACACTTTCAATATCATCTTTAAGTACAAACTTAAACGGTGCTTCGGTTTTCCATTCAGGGTGATCTGGTGCCATCTCTTTTACACGGTCTAACGCAAAAGCCAGTTGGAAGTAGTAAGGCTTTTCCGACCAAAGCGTACCGTCGTTATCGAACACGGCAATACGATCTTCAATTGCCACGAACGTATCAGACTCAGCTTTGGTGGCTTGCCCAACATAGTCGACGATAGCGGATTTGCTCTCGCTATCTTTCCAAGAAGGCAGCAAGTTAGGGTCACAGTCTTTAGCAAAAGATGAGAAAGAGAGACTAGATAAAATCGCGACAGACAAAAGGGTTATTTTCTTCATAGCAACTACCATGTTGTTGAATTAATTGTAGGGTTTAATTCAATTCATCCTAGTTGGTCTACTCTGATTTTCCACTTATGGACACTATAACCAATACTCATATTGTCGTTGGGGCTGTCGTAAAAAGAGGGTTAGCCTCACAGCTAGCCCTCGTTCTCTAATGCCCGAAAAAAGCTTAAAGACTCGGTGGGGTTCCCTCTCCATTGGAAGCAATCGCATCAATTTGCACCAAGGCACCCATAGAAATATCAGAGACACCGATAACCGTGCGCGCAGGCAATGGACCGTCAAAGTAGTGCGTGCAAACGTCATTAAGCACATCTAGATCTGCCATGTCTCTTAATTGGATATTCAACTTCACGATGTCATCCATCACGTGGCCGACGCTTTCAATCACTTCTTTAATGTTATTTAGGCACTGCATTGTCTGTTCTTTTGCGCCTGTCGTAACAATTGCCCCAATTGTTGGGTCTAGCGGCAACTGAGCGGAGATATTGTTGTAGTGAGAAAAAGCCACGGTTTGCGTGGAGTTCTCACTGATTGGCGCAGCTTTGGTATTGTTTGCCTTAATCACTATTCCATGTCGATCTTCAACCGCTTGTGGCGGAGTGCCATCGCCGTGTGACACGGTCGCATCCATCTGCACTAACGCTCCCATTGCTAGGCCTTCAACCACCGTCACCGAGCGCGCAGGCATATAGCCGACAGCCCTTGCAATCGCGGAGTCTGGGAAGAAGGTGGTATACACTTCATTGACTGCTGCAAGGTCATCAAGGCTTCTCACATGGATATTCACTTTCACGATGTCATCAAACGGAACATCTACATTTTCCAGTATCGATTTGATGTTTTTGAGGCATTGAATCGCGTGCTCTTTTGCTCCACCAGCGACGATGCTACCCGATTGAGGATCAATCGGTAACTGGGCTGAAATGTGATTATAGTGAGAGAAAGCCACCGTCTGAGTCGATAAAGAACTGACTGGTGCGTGTTGGGTGTTTCTTGCAATTTTAACTAACTCACAAGCCGCTTGTGGGTAAGTGCCTTCACCATTAGAGATCACCGCATCCATTTGCAAGTGAGCACCTTCGAGCGGCAAATCAGCGACAGCGAGTGTCGTGCACGTTGGTACGTAGTGTTGGAAAAACGATGCATAGATTTCGTTGACCGAGTCTATATCCACTATATTTTTCAGGTATATATTCACTCTCACAACATCATGCATACGGTGTCCAATACTCTCCACAATCGCTTGAATGTTTAACAAACACTGCTTGGTTTGATCTTCTAAAGAGCCAGAGATCAGGCTGCCTGTTTTAGGGTCAATAGGTAATTGAGCAGAGAGGTTATTGTAGTGTGAGAATGCCACCGATTGTGTTGAGAAAGGGCTCAGTGGTGCATCTTCCGTGTTTCTTGAAACTTTAATAATATCGGCACTCATGTCGATACATCTCCTATTCGAGTATTGATGTCAGATAGAGCCAATCGGCCACGTGTTTATCGACAGTTCAAAATAAAAGGCACAAAAATAGCCGAACCAATAAATCGTCTTAAATACTGGTTCAGCTTAATTCACTTTAAACAATGGAGGCACTGATGCCCCCACGAATAAACATCTACAGCGTGCTTAGGAAGCTGCTGATTTTTTCTTCGTGATGCTTAACGATTTCTTGTGTTGGGATAACCGCATCTTTATGTGTGAAGTACACCAAAATCGCCATCTGAGCAGTGAGTCGGTTTTCGGCTTCATCG
This sequence comes from Vibrio sp. QJM3NY_15, assembly GCF_057785995.1. Lineage (NCBI taxonomy): Bacteria > Pseudomonadati > Pseudomonadota > Gammaproteobacteria > Vibrionales > Vibrionaceae > Vibrio > Vibrio sp. QJM3NY_15. Next base: position 929,720 of record NZ_CM173518.1, on the reverse strand, counting down.
AACGCCACTGAGTATTCACTTTCTAGTGCGCCGCGAGTCACTTCTTCTTTGTCATTCGCAGGTAGGCAATGCAGCAGCATTGCGCCTGGGCGAGCCTTCGCCATTAGCTCTTCTGTGATAACGTAGTTAGGCATGAATGCCGCAAGACGCTCTTCCTTCTCATCCATTTGCGTCACCCAATAGAAGCTATCGCCGTACACCACATCACAGTCACTGATACGCTCTACATCATCAGTAATTTCAATCTTGCCACCAGACTCTTCACAGAAGTTCAGCGCCATGTCGATCCACTCTTGCTCCATGTGGTACTTCTTTGGACCAATTTGCTTAAAGCCCATCCCGTACTTAGCACAAGTCAGCATCAAAGAACGGCACACATCCGTCGCGTCCCCCATGAATGCCAAGGTAAGATCAGACAACTTACGTCCATCAGTGATGTGTTCTCTGATCGTGTAGAGATCTGCAAGCATTTGAGTTGGGTGGAAACGTGTATCAAGGCCGTTGATTACTGGCACTGTCGACATTTCAAGTAGGCCATCTAGTGTTTCAGGGCTATTGGTACGAGCCATGATGATGTCGCACATACGTGATAGCACTCGAGATGTATCATCAATCGACTCTTTGCCACCTAAATGAATGTCTTTTGGCGATAGGAATAGCGCATGACCACCCAGTAATGTTGCCGCTACCTCAAAAGAAACGCGTGTACGAGTAGAACCCGCTTCGAAGATCATCCCAACTGACTTGCCTTTAAACAGAGGTGGAATTGCGTTGTCTTTGCGCGCCTGCTTCAGGTGAGTCATCAGCTCCATCATGTTGTCCATCTCTTCTACAGAGAAGTCTTTCATGGAAACCATATGCTCTAGGTTTGCTTTGTTTAGTTCAGTTGCGCTAGAAGAAGGTAATTTCATAATAAGTTCCTATTTTTCATAATTTTGTGCGCGGTTCTTTTAAGTTCTCTTTCATGGCGATTTGATTTTGAATACATGCCATCACTTTCAAGAACCGCTACGTTTGGGATTAAATTGGTTTTTCTGTTGTAACTAAACTCTTGGTACTTGTTGGGTGATGCAGTGGATATTGCCGCCACCTAACAAAATTTCTCGAGCCGGAACGCCGTTGACTTCGTAGCCTGGATAAATGCCTTCCAAGATCCCGATAACATCGTTGTCGTAGCGCTTATCCAAAAGCGGCAACACAATTTGGTTATTGGTAATCAGGTAATTGGCATACGACGCCGCTAAACGCTCACCCGCTTCTCGCTCCATTCCGTCTGCGATATCAATGCCTGCTGCCTCTTCTTCTGTCATGAATAGAGGGCCGGGCATTGGCAGCTTGTGTACCTTTATTTGACGGCCTTTGGCATCGGTCTGGCTGGTGATGTAGTCATAGGCTTCTTTGCTGATCTCATATTGAGGATCATTCTTGTCATCACACCACGTGAGAACCACTTCACCCGGTTTCACGACGTGGAGAATGTTGTCGACGTGACCATTAGTTTCATCGTTGTACAAACCACGTGGCAGCCAAATTACCTTCTCAACATTGAGGTGTTCGCAAAGTACTTCAGTCAGATCTTCTTTGCTCATATCTGGGTTTCGGCTTTCGTGTAATAAGCACTCTTCTGTTGTGTAGAGCGTGCCTTCGCCATCAACGTGAATTGAACCGCCTTCTAGTACGATCGGAGCGCGGTATCTGGAGTCACGGATGGTTTCACACATCTTTTGAGCGACTTGGTTGTCGCGGTTCCACGGTGAATACAATCCATCCACAAACCCGCCCCATGCATTGAATTCCCAATCCACTCCTCGGCGTTCACCGCTGTCATCAACAACATAAGTCGCACCGATGTCGCGCATCCAAGAGTCATCAGTCGAGATTTCCAATACTCGAATGTCCTCTGGTAAACGAGATACTGCGTTATCGTATTGGTCTGAACTCGCGAGCATGGTGACTGGTGTCGTATGGCTGATCTTGGTGGCAACATCAGCAAACACCGCTTGTGCTGGTTTTGCTCCATTGCGCCAGTTGTCGGTGCGCTCTGGCCAAGCCATCCAAATTTCGCTGTGTGGCTCGTGTTCCCCTGGCATTCTGAAGCCATCATGTTTTGGAGTGGTATCAATCAGTTTTTTCATCGTTATGTCCCCTAAATTATGCTTGAGCTTCTTTTTTATCTTGCGTATCGGCTGTGTCGTTATCGTCCGAGCCTTGCTGTTTCTTACGCTTTAGAGCGCCTAGTAGTATCCACTCACCAGCGAGGATGGTGGCAATCACGCCAATCAAAACAGGTCCTGTGTATCCCCAATCTGCAACGGTTAAATCAAGAGCCTCAGGGAAAATAAACAAGATCACGGCTTGAAGAACGACCAAGAAACAAACAATCGACATCACCCATTGAGCCGCCATACCACCCGGAACCTTGAATGGGCGTTCGCGTTTACCATCAACCACTCGAAGCTTTAGGTATGCCGGGAACATGAACAGGTAAGGAAGTAAGAAAATGCAGCTAGAGAAGGCAAATATCGACCAGAACAGATCATCATTGCCCTGAGCAAACAGCGCGTAAGACAGAATGACGACCGTTGATACCGTGCCAGTAATGTTGTTTGCACCAACCGGGGAACCTTTCTCTGACACTTTCGCGACAGGGGCTGGAAGTTCACCTTCTTGAGCGGCTTCAGCAGCAGCTCGGCTGGCGCCCATTGTCCAACTCACCATGTTGCCGATAAGCGTTAACAAAGCGAAAGTACCGAAGATGTACACCATCGCTGTACCAACCACACCAGTGCCGAAAAGTGTTCTAAACGTATCGATAAGGCCAGACACCAAACCAATGCTTTCGACAGGTAGCGCCATCAAAATACCTACCGTACCGAAGATGTATAAGAAAGCGGTGATACCGATAGAGAGGAAGACGGCCTTAGGCATATCACGAACGTCTTTCATTTCTTTAGTCATGGTCGCAACCAGTTCAAAACCCATTAGGTTGAACACAATCGCTGGTAAGAAAGAAACCGCAGAATCCAATGAAGGCATCATTGCTGGCAACGTAAATTCGTTTGCAACGCCGTTTTTCATTGCATAGATAAAGCCGCCTACACCTAACGTGCTGATCACGATGATTTTTAATATAGCGCCAATATTGGTGACCCAAACACCGATGTCGGCAGACACATTACAAATCAAAACCGTTAGCCACGTCAGTAATATACAAATGGCGATTTGCCCCCATAAAGACAGATCTGGCATGAAGAGCTCAGCAAACATCCCTGCAAACATGATGTATACCGCTGGCATCCATAAACCAACGTTAATCCAGTAAAACCACGTTGTTCTGACTGCCCATTGAAAATTGAAGGCTTGTTTTACCCAATCGTATATCCCACCTTCACCTGGGTAGGTGGTACTCAATTCGGAAGTAATTAAGCCATATGGAATGACAAAGAAGACCAGCATTAACACCCACCAGCCAATGGCACTTACACCAATACTGGCTGACGCGGTTAATGTGTCGACGACCAAAACTGCACACAGTGTAAATAGTGCAATTCCCGTAACCCCCATTTTTCCTTGCGTTTCGTTACTCATCTCTTAGCTCCTTAATCTCTAATTCGGGATTAATTAAACGGCAAAGCTATGAAGTGAACTGGGATGAAAATTGAATATCGGTTTTACATAAAAGAGTTCAGGGCAAAAACAAAATAAACCCAACAAATATTAGATTTATAATGCTAAAAGTCGGAATACTTGATTTTGGTCAATAACTATTCGATTAATAAATACATTTTCTAATTCAAAACCAAGATCACATATCTAGTTAATCTAGCGATAATTAAGGCTTTCTGTGACATATAGGCGACTAAAAACATCAAATATTGAGCACAAATCGAATTGTGATTTTTATCCCCACGACACCGACAATATTTAAATACAATTCAAACTAACTTATTTGCACTGAGCAAAATATTATTTGGAGAGTTAAACATGTCGAAGCCTATTATTGTTGTTGCTGTCGGTGGGAATGCTTTACTACAACGTGGTGAGGTAATGAGTTGCGAAAACCAAAAAAAGAGCATCGCGCAAACCGCAGGCTCTTTAGCTGAGCTAAGCAAAGACTACCGTTTAGTGGTGGTGCACGGAAATGGCCCTCAAGTAGGCCTACTCTCATTGCAGAACAATGCTTATAAAGATTGCCCCCCTTATCCGTTTGATGTACTTGGCGCTGAGACTCAAGGAATGATTGGTTACCTTATCCAACAGGGGCTAAATGCTGCAATTAAAGACCGCTTTACAACCACGATTCTGACTCGAATTGTTATTGACGAGAACGATCCTGCGATTGCCGACCCAGCCAAATTTATTGGCCCTATCTATACCGAGGAACAAGCTAAACAACTCGCAGAAGCCAACCAATGGGTTGTGAAGCCTGACGGCGCACACTGGCGTCGCGTGGTGCCATCACCTTCGCCAAAAGAAGTGCTAGAAATAAAAGCTATCAAAGACTTGCTAGAGAAAGAACACCTAATTATTTGTGGCGGTGGCGGTGGCGCTCCAGTCGTAGAAAAAGATGGTGCTTATGTGGGTTTTGAAGCAGTAATCGACAAAGACATGACAGCGGCACTCATTGCAGAAGAAATCGGCGCAGAACATTTACTGATCCTCACCGACGGTTCTCATGTTTGTTTAGACTGGGGGACACCAAAAGAAGAGAAACTTGAAAACGTTTCCGTTGAACAAATGAAGAAATACACGTTCCCAGCCGGTTCGATGGGGCCGAAGGTCGACGCATGCTGTCTTTTTGTTGAAAAGACAAAACAACACGGACACATTGGTGACCTATCGAGCGCACTAGAGATCATTGAAGGGAAAACGGGGACACATATTAACGCCTAACATCGGCTTATCATGCTTTATATAAATAAAGGGCCACAAAGTCTAAGTTTTGATATTCTAATTGGAACTTTGCTTGAAAACCCTTTATGTTTTTTGTGTTCCAAATAAAGGTGAGGATCATTAGATGCGCAAAGTAACAACCGAAGAAAAATTAATTCGAATTCATGATGCTGTTGTGCAACTAATGGAACGCCGTGAAGCAACGGATATTTCAATGTACGATGTTGCTAAAGAGTGTGGAATGGCAACGTCCACGGTTTATCATCACTATCCAAATATAGAAAACTTATTCCATAACCTGTTAGATGACGTATTTATTGATTTCGACTCTCTACTCAGTAAATGTATAGATGCCGAGCATGTTAGTCATTGGACTGATATCAATCGTATGATTGAAACAGCCTATGTGAATTATTATAACAATAACCCGATTGCTAAAAAGCTTATTTTGGGTCGTCATACATTCACCGAATTAGGCCATGCGGACACTAAAAATGACTTAATTCTTGGTAAGGAAGTAGAAACGATTTATCGACAGTTCTTTGATGTTCCTCAATTGCCACAATCCATTAATGTCTTCGCTATCTCACTGCAAGTCGCTGATAAAATATACTCGTTATCTTATCGCCAACATGGCTGTATCACACCAGAACTTGCCAACGAAGCAATCCGCTTAACCGAGTCTTACCTTCAGCTGTACATACCTCCTATCTGTCAAAGATCCGTTCCAATTACAGAACTTACACATTGAGTATGCAAAATGCCAGCTACATAACAGCTGGCATTAATCGATTATAAACAAAACCTTAAACAGGCGATTTAAGTCATCACTTTATCGTGGGCTTTTTGACCTTAGTAAATGGTGTCGATTTCCATTTATCTGTTCTTACCTCTTCACCGGGCGTGTACATGCGTAACACTGAATACCATTGGTGATCGGGGATAGGTAAGAAGTTAGGATCATCTTCATGCCCTTTTACATCGTTACTCATGTAAATGGTGTAACTGCCATCAGCATTAGGCGTTAACGTTCTGTCTCCACGGGAGTGACGGTTTAACTCGTTTTTCTCCATCAATCGGGTTTCACCACTGTAAGCCGTGTATGACCAAAAACCACCCTCTTCTAGCGGTGGCGCATCGAAGTTCACCGTGTAATCATATTTTCCGCCATCGAGCACAGCACCTTCACTATCAACGAAGTCACCGCTATACATAGTGTGCTTCGCAGGTAGCCCCCACTGGCCCATTAACGTGCCGTAGGCGTGTTGAAAGCTTGGAACCTTGGTCATTTCATCGCGAGTGCCTAATACGTCACGTGAATCATCAAAGCCCGCATTAATGATTCGTTCCAGTCCGTCTTTTTGACCAGACTCGATCGTACGAAGCTGCTCTGTCGTAAATGGATGATTGGCTTTGCCTAGTTCAAAATCTCCCAAGCCAATATACTTGAACAGTTCAAGCAACTTTTGGTCATGCGCCTTCATTGCTCCTTCAGACAGGATGAAATTGGTTCGCTCGACCCAATTAGAGTCTTCAGGATCTGGATACTCGCGTACAACAGGATCTGGCCCTTTCTGGCCTAAGTATTCCGACAACGTCCTAATATTCCATTGATCCATTAACTTTTGAGCAGTTATAGAATCGTCGCCGCCAAGGTCCATGATTCGCCCCATCATTTTGACCAGCGGGTGCTCGACATAGATGACTTGATCGACACTCGCAGGCACTTCACCTTTCCACCCTTCAACTGCATACATGAAACTGCCGCCTTTTATGCCTCGCTGTGGAGAGCCAAAAGCCGAGTCAGTAAAGTGCTGCATATTCATGATATGGAACAACCAGTATCGATTGTCATCATGATCTGGAATCGTAATGATGACCGGCTCTGCCGCTAGGTCCATCCAACCCATCAAGTGTAATGTGTCATTGTTAATCGTCGGATGCGCAGTGTAAGTGTCGTCAGCAAGTACTCGAATATTTTGGAATCGATTCAAAGGGTAGTCTTGCTCAACCACGGTTTTGTAAAAGTATTTGTAGGCTTCATCTATCGAGTACGCGTACTCGTAGGCAAGTTGTGCCAATAGCTGATTATCCTTTTTGAGCGACGCTAAACTCGCCATCTCAACGGGGAGATTTTCCGTCTTGATCCCAATAGCTGCGCTCGTCGCGTCCAAGGATTGGCTCGCTAGTACCGTAGACGGAAGTGCAACCATGAAAGCACAAGCTAGTGCTGCCGCAAGTATGTTTTTTTTTCATCATTGGATATCCCAACTAAAAGGAGTGCAAACGGTGCGCTTGTTACAGCACACCTGCATGAGTCGTATTTGGCGTTAGTCAGCAATCACTGATTTGTCTGCCATACCAATACCACCGGCTTTCTGTCTTGGTGGGAACGCTTCAAGAGACTTTTGATATTTCGCGGCTGCTTTGTGCAATTTTGGTAATACCCAAGACTTCTCTTTCATCCATAAGAACCAACCGCGAGTATCAGTGCTACGCTCGTAAGGATCAGCCTTGATGTTGATGAGCATCCCTAGTGGCCACTCTTCAGGAGGCGCAATCCATTCCGTTTTGGTTTTTAGGTGCACTTTCCAATCATCAACTCGGAACGCATTCAAATCTTGTTCGTTGTAGAAGAAGAACTCATGACGTTGACTCGGCTCACCTTTGATCAACATGTCCAGCTGGTTATAACCATCCAAGTGAACTTGATAACGCTCGCCGTTTAACTCTTTTCCATCAAGCAGTTGTTGCTTAATGTCGCCTTCACCCACTGCAGCCATAATGGTTGGCACCCAGTCTTCAGAAGTCATGAAGCCATCGGTGTATTCACCTTGAGGGATTTTATCAGGCCAACTCACCAACATAGGTACACGGAAACCACCATCCCATGTTGTGCCTTTTTGTCCTCTGAATGAGGCAGAGCCTGAATCAGGCCAGTGATCTAGGTTTACGCCATTGTCAGATGTGAAGAGAATAATGGTGTTGTCGATTTCGCCCAAGTCTTCAAGCTTATCGAGCAGCACACCAATCTGGTCATCCAGTTCGATCAAGCCATCGTAGTAGGTGTTGATTTGACTCGCGCCTTGATATTCCGGACGCACGTGCGTTTTTTGGTGCATACGAGTCGGGTTGTACCACATGAAGTAAGGTTGTTCGTCTTTCTCCGCTTCATGTCTATCAAGCCAATTCGTAGCAAACTCCAAAAATTCGCCATCAACGGTTTGCATGCGTTTAGCGCCTAAAGGGCCTTTATCTTCAATCGTTTGCTTTCCAACCACACCAAACCTTGGGTCTTCTTGCATATCCACACTCTCGGTAGCGAGGGTGTGAAGAACATTACGAGGGCGTCCTCTGAAGTTAGGGTCTGTCGGGAATTCCGGCTGTTCAGGCATCTCCATAACATTGAGGTGGTAAAGGAAACCGAAGAATTCATCAAAGCCGTGTACCGTTGGGAGGTGACTGTTGTTATCGCCTAAGTGACTTTTACCGACATGCACGGTCGCATAGCCTTTGTCTTTCAGCATTTCGGCTAGGGTTGGATCTTCTTTTTGAAGGCCAAGTGAAGAGCCCGGCTGACCGACAGACGTTAAGCCTGTTCGGAAAGGATATTGACCTGTGATAAAGGCAGAGCGCCCCGCGGTAGAGCTGCCTTGTGCGTAGTAATCGCTGACCATCATGCCGCGTTCGGCAATTCGATCTATGTTCGGCGTATCCACCGCGCCTAAACCACGGTGGTATGCAGACAAATCCGTTGGGCTCACATCATCAAGCATGATAGCAACCACATTGGGTTGGCTCGCTGCATGTACGTTGACGCTCGCCAATACCGAGAGCGCCAGAGCGGATTTAACAAAAGACTTATACATTTATAACCCTCATTCACTATGAGTAAATCGCTGAAGTCAAAACGAAAATTGTGCATGTCTCAGCGAACCATTGTTGAGGCAAATGGTATAAGAAAGAGGTCCAAAATGGCTTGATAGCCACTATTACGATTCTTAATAGTGGCAGTGATAAAGGGGCGTTATTTAGAAAGAATAGTAGCGTGACACTAGGATTGAATAATCGACGTAATTTCTTTTTGAAGCCAATCAGTGAACGGGTTATTACGGTTTGCTTGATGAGTAAACAGTGCCAATTCTCGGCGATAGGTGTCTTTCAACAGTTCTGGCGGTAAATCGATACAACGATAAGAGTGATCAAGCAAATAACGGCATTTCGACGATGTCACATAGATGAAGTCACTGTCCTTAACGACTTCTAGCATCAAATTCATATTGTTGCTTCTGAGCCCAATGTGTTTATCTAAGTCATATTTTTTGATCAACATTTCCGTCTTGGACGGCTGAATGTAACCAGGGATCATATTGATACAGAGTGGGTATTTCAGGATTTCCTCAAGGGAATTGCCTTGAATTGGGTGGTCAGCTCTTAGCACCAACATGAACTTATCAAAGCCAACTGGGCGCTCAGTCAGGGTTTTATTGACGTCCATAGGAAGATAGCTCACTCCCCAACACATTCGGTTGGTCTCTAGGGACTGGACGCCATTATCTAACCAAGGCGAGCATTGGAAGGTCACTTGCGGTGCTTCTTTGGTCAGCTTTTTGATTAGTGGCACACCTACTGGGATCAACAGAGGGGAAGGCAACATGATTTGAACCTCCCCTTTTAAATCTTCCAAGCCCCACTCATCATTGGGTATGTAAAGGTTATCTAGCTGTTCTAATAGCAGAGGTAACGATTCGATAAGCTTCAAGCATTTAGGGGTAGGTTCAAGCCTAGCTTTATCTCTAACAAACAACTCATCATCAAATTGTTCTCTGAGCTTACGAAGCATGACACTGATCGTCGGCTGACTTACGTTCAAGGCTTTGGCTGCACTCACCGTTTGACGAGTTTCGTTAAGCACCAAAATGAGCCGCAGTAAGTTTAAGTCTTTGGTCATGCCCTACTCCAAGTGATTTAGAAAAGTGGAAAGTACGCTGGCGAATACCCTTTTTTCATCGCTTCTACCATAGGCAATAATTTGGGTAATGCGTGACGAAAAAACATCTCATACCCTTGGCATAAATGATTCATCGGACTGCCATCTACGGTTGTTGCTATTCTGTTTTTAGGACAACCACCTTGGCAGAGTTCAACAAAATCACAACGTCGACAAGTGCTGTTTAACTCATCATATTTGTTGGTGCCAAACGCTACTTGTTCTGGTGAGCTCGCCATGGTTGCAAGCTTATCACTGTTCATAGTGCCCAATTGATGATCTTGATACCCATAATGGTCACAACTGTAAACATTGCCGTCATGCTCAACCATTAATTGCTGCCCACAAGTCGCGCTGTGATGGCACATTTGGCTTCGGTAGCCCATCAACACCATTAAACAGTTTTCAAAAAACTGGATATACACTTTGCCGACATCCTTGGCGCTCCATGCATCAAACAAATCACAAAGAAATTGCCCCCATTGCTCCCCCGTTAACGACCAATCATGCCCTGTTCGCCTGTCCAACTCATGATCGATACAAGGCTGAAACTGCATATAACCACTGCCATTTTCAACCAAAAATTGATAGATCGTTTTACCGTGTTTGTAGGTTTTATTGTTCACGACCGTTAACGTATTAAAATCAACATTGTGCTTCTTTAGATAAGACATCCCACGCATTGTGCGTTCAAAAGACGACTCGCCATTTTTGTCGATCCGAGCGATGTCATTCAGAATATTGGGCCCATCTATACTGATGCCCATCATAAAATTGTGTTTAGCAAAGAAACTCGCCCAGCGATCGTTAATCATGGTTCCATTGGTCTGCATCGTATTCACGACGAGCTTTGTGGTCGCTTTACTTGCCTGCGCTTTCATCGCTGCTTCATAGAAATTGAGCCCTCTTAACATAGGCTCGCCACCATGCCAGATAAAGTCCACTTGCTGATCTTTCATTGGCTGCGCGTCGATATGAGCACCGACAATTTGCTCCATCATGTCCAGAGACATTGAAGATCTTTTATCGACATCTTGTCTATTGAGATAATAGCAGTAGCTACAATCCAGATTGCACTGAGCCCCTTCTGCTTTAATGAATAAGCTAAAAGGATAAGTGGATGTGTTCATATCGATTCCCGTACTTTTTTGCCAACATATCAACCGAAAATCAATCAAACAATAGCGTCTCAGGCACCCTACCTGCACACGTCGTCGAGTCGCTTCACCACTCCAAATCAATGTTAATTAAAACAAACACTTGAAGGGTAAAAAGAGACTATTAACATCCTTAATATCGGCTATTACACTCCTTAATCTCACTTGCTCATATGATAAATGCCTAATCCTGTTCCTACGATCTAAGGTGTTCCATGAGAAAGCTCCTCTATAAGAAAAGTGTACTGACCAGTTTAGTGTGTTCTTTATCCAGTATTATCGCGATGCCATCCCTTGCCCAACAATCTATTAATCCTGAAGAAGAGCTCGCTTACAACCTAGGTGTTCAAGCATTTATCTATGGTACAGGCCCATTAACCGTGGCAGCGGTTAGGCAAACGACCACATCTGTTGATGCGCCAATGGACAACGCCATGGCACCATTGAATGAGATGGGTAAAACGCGCGTTCTATCCGGACCTCAGGATAGAATTGTACCTACCGTCAACAACGATACGCTCTACTCACAAGCTCACTACGATCTGGATTTATCGGGCCCAATGGTGATTGATATTCCTCGCACCGATAACCGTTACTACATTGTTCAGTTATTGGATGCTTACTCAGATTCGATTGAAGATCTGCACGTGAAGAATGTCGGCGACCAAGGTTCAAAAGTGCTTTTGGTCAACAAAGGATGGGCTGGCGAAGTGCCAGAGGGGATTGATCGCGTTGTAGAGTCTCGCACTCCTATGGTTTGGTTGATTCAACGAACGGGCGTGTTTGGCGAGCAAGATCTCGATGACGCACTGGTTACTCACGATAAATTCCTCAGCTACCCACTCGATCAACTCGGCGCAGCGCATGACATCGTAGAACTCAAAACTTCGACAGGTCGCATCCCACCCATGGCGAGGCCTGAAGGGTTAGAGTGGTATTCATTGATTGACCGCGAGCTACGTAAAAATCCAATTCCAGAAGATGCCGCCATCGTTGATCAATTCCAACAAATTGGTATTGGAGGATCGACCCCCTTCAACCCTGAAGCGCTAACTTCAGCACAGAAAAAAGGGCTAATGCGCGCGATTGAGTCTTCACAACAGGTCATTCAATACGCTGGTCGAAGCATCGGCGATGTCAATAACGGCTGGTCGATGATGTACGAGGGAGGCCGTTACGGAAATGATTATCTAAGCCGAGCGAGCATCAATATGCGTGCGGCAGGTTTGAATGTGCCAGAGCGAGCACTCTACCCAAATAGATACACGGATTCGAATGGCGAGCAGCTGTCGGGAGACAATCAATATCGAATGACCATGCCAGCTGATGCACCCGCAGATGCCTTCTGGTCATTGACTATGTACGATGCTGAAAACTTGTTCATGGTTGAGAACTTCATTCAACGCTACTCCATTTCAACCAATCGTAAGGATGAACTGAAATACGCAGAAGACGGCACCTTGCCAATATGCATTCAATACACAAAACCAACCGATCCTACGTGTAACTGGCTGCCTGCACCTCAAGATGACTTCTATCTTCACATGCGTCTGTATGAGCCGACTCAAGCCGTTCTCGAAAATGAATATCCACTGCCACAAGTTGAAAAACTCTAGCTCTAATTAAGTCGATCAAGTCAATTGCCACGGCGTTATTAGTGTTCGCTCGTGGTAATTCGTTCTATCCCTAAACACATGACTCAAACTGCTAGAAACATGACTCATACACTGAAAATAAGGTTCTATTCTTGAAAACACCTTTCATCACACTGTCTCTGTTAGTAACAGGGATAGTCAGCTCTCTCGCGCACGCGGGAGGGTTAAACCTATCTCAGATTGCGACTACCAAAAGCGTTGGCACAGCAGGTGCAGGAAACGTCACCGCGAACGATGCATCCGCAGTGATCACCAATGCTGCGGGGTTATCGGCTATTGAAGAAAGCGCTTGGATTCTCGGCGTTCAATACCTCGATGTTGAAACCACTTTTGTCCGTGACGATAACTCGGCTTCGACTACAGGAAGCAGCGCCGATGTTCTCCCTCACCTGTCTTACGCATCAAGGTTAAATGACCAATGGGTCGTCGGCGCAGCATTGCACGCAGCTGGCGGCACTGGCGTTGAATACTCACACGGCGTTGGCGCGCACCCTGCTTTATTGATCAAGGAAAATAGCATTTCCGCACTCAACTTAACGTCGTCATTGTCGTATGAAGTTAGTGAACAACTGTCCCTTGGTGGTTCTTTGATATTGCAGCACGCTGCGCTTGAAACTCAAGCTTTGAACGGTCGCGAACTGCAAGGAGATAGCCTTGAGCTAGGGTTCGGCCTGAGTCTCAATCTCCACATAAATGACAACACACAATTGGGTGTCAGTTATCAGGACAAATTTGATCACGACCTTTCCCTTGATAACGCCAACGCTTTTGGAATTAGCTCTGAACTGACTTGGGTTCGAAGCTTAAATTTAGGGTTGAAGCATTCATTAAATGAAGATTTAAACCTTCTACTCAGCTCCAACATGGAAACATGGCAAGATTATGATGACAAATACTCAACCACCTATTCTCTTGGGGTTGGTGTGGAATACGCTTATGAGGATTGGTTGCTGTACAGCGGACTGAGCGGTGACACTAGCCCTTTAAGCAGTCAAAACCGAGATGTGTTACTCCCACTCGATAAACAGTGGCGTATCGGATTTGGCGCTGAGAAGAGGATATCCAATGACTTACATCTAGGATTGAGCTACCAATACCAAGATCTAGGCCATGGTGAAATTAATGCTGACTCAGGACTATTTCAGCCTTCTGGCAGCTATTCGACCAACAGAGTTCACTTCATCACTTTGTCTCTTCGCCATTAAAGCGAACTCTTGAGCGTTCCATTCTAACTTCTAGCTTCTAGCTTCTAGCTTCTAGCTTCTAGCTTCTAGCAGGAAACGGTACAAAAAAGGATTGGCTGTGAGAGCAATCCTTTTGAATTCATGAATATCATTCCGCCAACCAGAAAGACTCAAACACCCTTTACGCTCATGGTAATTGTCGTTATTGTGAATCTCTACGTCATCATCACAAGGACTGTCTGAGAGTTATGAACAGCACGATTGAAACTATTCTGGGGCACCGCTCCATTCGTCAATATACAAATCAACCGATTGAAAAAGCACAACTTGATGTGATTGTTCAAGCAGGCCTTGCCGCGTCATCATCGAGCTTACTGCAGGCTGTTTCTATCGTGAGAGTGACAGACAAAGAGAAGCGTAAGCTGCTAGCTGAATACGCAGGCAATCAAGCTTACGTTGAAAACGCGGCTGAGTTTTTGGTGTTCTGTATCGACTACCAACGCCACGCTCAGATCAACCCTGAAGTGAAGACCGACTTTACTGAACTGACTCTGATTGGCGCGGTAGATTCTGGCATCATGGCGCAAAACTGCATGCTGGCTGCTGAGTCACTGGGTTTAGGTGGTGTATACATTGGCGGGCTGCGTAACAGCGCACAACAAGTCGATGAACTATTAGAACTACCGCAACACACCGCCGTGTTGTTCGGAATGTGCTTAGGTCACCCGGCACAACAACCAGAGATTAAGCCTCGCCTTCCTGCTCACGTAGTAATGCACGAAAACCAATACCAACCGCTGAGCCTAGATGAAATTGCCAGCTACGACGATTCAATGCAAAGCTACTACGCAAGCCGTTCAAGCAATCAGAAGCAAAGCAGTTGGTCACAACAGATCACACAGAAGTTGTCTGGCGAATCTCGCCCGCACATTCTGCCTTACTTGAACAGTAAACAACTGACCAAACGATAGCTCGAGAGCAGCTCTGAAGACAGAGAAAGGTTCAGATAGGTTAGCTCCGTTTCGTCATCACAAACAAAAATGTCAGCGCATAATACGCTGACATTTGTAATTTCTAAGGTACTGACATTCTTACAGGTATTTCTCAATCGGTAACAGCTGTAGAAAGCCAGACTGCATTCGTTCCCACTTGCCGGTTTCTGGTTCGCTGTCCCAACTCTGCTCGCCTGAATACCAATACACGTCACCGTCTTCGAGTTCCAAGCGCCAACTGTTGTCTTCACTCATCGCTTGCTCAATGGTGTCAGCTAGCGTTTCAGCAATCTCTTTATTCTCGATGATCAAAACCGATTCCGTATTGAGGTAGGTAGAGCGTAAGTTGAAGTTGAATGAGCCAATGCTCGCGATGCTGCGGTCGAATACGACTGATTTAGCGTGCAAGCCATAAGCCGTCTCAGGCGCACATTTCGACGCGTCTTGAGTCGATGCTTCACATAGCTTGGATTCTGGTTTTAACTCAAACAGATCGATGCCATGCTCCAACATGTCGTAACGTCTGCCCGCATAAGCCGAGTGATTAGTCACAAGATCATTAGACGCCATAGAGTTAGTGAGCGCTTTTATCTCAACGCCCTTATTGTTCAACACTTGCCACTCTTCGAGTTGACCGTCATCGAATACCAAGTAAGCGGATTCAAGTAAGATCTCTTGCTTCGATTCACTTGCAAGCTGCCCTAAAAGAACCGCCGTTGCTTTCGGTTCATCGGTATTATCTGAATCGATAGGCACAGGGCGATCGTAAGCAAAGCGAGCGTTGACCCAAGTCATCTCATCAAGAGCCTCTTTCAACAAGCCATCTGCCGCTTCACTGTTTAATGGTAACTCTGGGTAGTTTTTGTATTGTGGAACGGTGATATCGTCAATCTTTGAAAGATCCGGTTGTTCTTCGTCACCCAACATATCGACAGGGTAAGACCAACGGCTGTCCCAATACTCAATAAAGCTGGTTTGGATAGTGGTAACGACCGTGCCCATCACTAATACATCACGATCTCGGAAGTTGATCTCGTCAGAAAGGTCGAAATATTCATCACCAATATTACGTCCACCAACCACAGACAAGATACCATCGACGGTAAACGACTTATTATGCATACGGCGGTTTAAGCGGGAGAAATCCCCAAGGAAGCTTAACCACTTACTGAAACCACGGCGTGTTGGTGTTGGGTTGAAGATTCGGATCTCGACGTTTTGGTGTGCATCCAGTGCCGATAAAAGGCCTTCACGCTCGTTAAGGTTGATGTCGTCGAGCATCACTCGAACCTTAACACCACGATCAGCAGCGGCTAACAAACGACTCGCTAGGTACCTGCCCGATTCGTCAGAGTTCCAGATGTAATATTGAATATCAATGGTGTGCTCTGCACTTTCAACCAACGCCAATCGCTGCGCTAAAGCATCCCAACCGGATTCTTGTAAACGAACGGCGGTAGTCGCCTGTTCTGATGCTGGTTGATATTCATCCGCTAAAACCGACAAAGTGCTTGGTCCATAAGAGGTGTACGGTTCTGCAGGGTGGTCGATGCCTTCTGGTAATGAAGAACAACCGCCGAGAATAGCGACTAAAATTAAGGTTAAACTGATGCGTTGGAGCACAGGCATGTGTCTGACTTCCTTTTCACGATGACGTCTTTAGAAACTGTCCCGACAGCTTTGCGGATCACAAGCTGTTCAGGTCTATTCATTGATTATTACTGCTAAAGCCTGAAATTTATAGGTAATTATCCAGTATAAATTTGAAGATCAGTAAATTGGCCTACAAACCACTTAAGTTGAGTGAGTGTCAGGCAATATAAACTTAGCGTTTTTGTACTCACTCACCTTTTAAATAGCACCTACCAAAACCAACCCTAAAGTAGTACCATTTATCGCATCTCATTCTTAATGGTATCTGGATCTTATGAAGCTTTTAGTCGATCGCACTGGTGAACAGTTTTTAGAAATTCTGGAAGAGTCAGGAGATAAACTAACGGTTCAATTCATTAGCAATGAAGGCAATCGAAAGGGTAAACCGTTCCAAGATAGCTTGAGTGGATTATTCCTCACAGGTTGGAAGCCTCGCACGACCTCAACCGCGATTGGCTTAGAACGCTTTAAACAAGGAAAGTTGCAAGACCCTAAAGTCAGCTTCGCTTTGCATCAACTTTACCCACTAGGCAGAGACGTAAAATTACCTTCTGGTGACATTGCGACCATCGCTAGTTACGCCAATACCCATGCCGACGGCTACTATATGTTTGTGCGCCTCAACGATGAGTTAACACGACTCAAGATTACGCCCGATTGGGAACTGCAACCTTCCGTTCAAAGATTAGCCCTGCCTTATTACCCCGCGCCAAGAAGCCAGCAAGAACTCGACAACATTGATGACTTTGATGCTTGGGCGGGCGGATTTTAATCAGTAAAAGTGAGTAAACGCTGCTGAGAGCACATCCTTCTATCAAGCCTTGATACAAACATGTGCTCTCTACTCATTGACATGAACACCCAACCTGAAACGATTCAAATAACGGTTGGCAGTGAGCTGCTAAAGAGTGTTTCATTCTTCCCTACAAGCTCAAACGGGGCTGAATAAAGTCAATAAACGCCGAGATACGTTTAGAGACAGAGGACGACTTGTAATAAACCGCATTCACTCGCTCTCGGTCTGTGTTGGCAAGTTTATCTTGTTCCAAAATGGGTATTAGACGACCCGCCGCCATATCTTCCTGAACCATAAACCCCGATAAACAAGCAATCCCATTTCCTGCTAAGACTAATTGACGCACGGTTTCACCATTACTGGCCGTCACAGTAGGTGCGACATAACTTTGGTTTGGTAAAGGCCAATGGTTAAGCACTTTGTTCCCTGCAAAACCCACAATTTGATGCGAACTCAAATCTTCAGGTTTGGTGGGTAGCCCACGCTTAGCGAGATAATCAGGTGACGCCACAATATGGAGTAAGCTTTTTCCTAGCGGGCGAGCGTTCAATGTTGAATCGGACAACTTACCGATTCGAATCGCAACATCGGTTCTTTTTTCTAGAAGATCAACGAAGCCTTCGTTGGAAGTAAGTTCCAATTCAATGTCTGGATAAGCCTCTTTGAATGACTGCACCAACGGCACTAGCTGATGGAATACGAATGGACTGGCGGCATCGACTCTTAAACGACCTTTTGGTAACTCACCACGCGACACGATTTCCTCTTCCGCGCTCTGAATCATCTGCAACCCCAATCTTACTGAATCGACAAACTGCCGCCCTTCCTCCGTCAATTCCACGCGTCTCGTTGTTCGGTTGAATATTGATACGCCGAGTTGCGACTCAACCTTACTCACCGCACGAGACACCTTAGCGACCTGCACATCCAACGCCTCTGCCGCCGCCGAAAAACCACCAGCATCGACTACGGTGAGTACCATTTCTAAATCATCTGAACGGGTTAACATGAGGCTCCTTCGCTATTTTCATGTTGTTTAATGTCGTCTCGTTTGTACTCATCACAGCTCAAATTTTCCGAGTTTATTCGCTCTTATAAGCTTAATCCAATGATCGGCTAACTCTCTAATTATTGCAAATATCACAAAGGTTATTTGTTAATGACAGCATTTTTCACAAATATATTTTACTAGATAATCCTCGCCATCAAACGAAGTGCTCCTATTGCAGTCACAAGCTGCCCCATTTTATCGCGCTCGGTATTTAACAAAGAACAGTAAGAGAGATGATTATGCCACTAGCATTACTCGCATTGACGCTCAGCGCCTTTGCCATCGGAACCACAGAATTTGTCATCGTAGGCTTGATTCCTACCATGGCGAGCGACTTGAATGTATCTCTGCCATCGGCAGGTCTATTAGTCAGTTTATACGCACTTGGCGTTGCTATTGGTGCGCCAGTGTTAACTGCATTAACCGGAAAATGGAATCGTAAAGCGGTGTTGCTGACCGTGATGGCATTGTTTGTCATTGGTAACTTATTGGCGTGGCAAGCTCCGGGCTATAACACGCTGATCGCCGCACGAATTTTGACTGGCCTTGCCCATGGTGTGTTCTTCTCGATTGGATCGACGATCGCGACAGGTTTGGTTTCAAAAGATAAAGCAGCCAGTGCCATTGCGATCATGTTTACGGGTTTAACGGTTGCATTGGTAACCGGCGTACCACTGGGCACTTATATCGGCCAAACCTTTGGCTGGCAAGCGACCTTCTTGATTGTTGCTCTGCTTGGTCTTATTGCTCTTATCGGTAGCGCTATCTTAGTTCCAAGCAACCTTAAGCAACCACCAGCGGCTAAGATTTCAGCACAACTAAAGGTTCTAACTCAACCACGCTTACTGTTGGTTTACGCTATCACAGCACTAGGTTATGGCGGCACATTCACAGCCTTTACCTTCCTTGCTCCAATACTGGAAAACGTATCAGGGTTTGATTCGAGCTCAATCAGTCTAATCATGCTCGTTTACGGTGTGTCAGTGGCGGTAGGTAACATCTGGGGCGGAAAAATGGCCGACAAGATGGGCCCGATTAACGCACTGACCGTTATCTTCTCTGGTTTAGCCGCAGTACTGGTGGTATTCAACTTTACCGCAGTAAACTCTTGCGCAGCTGTTGTCACCATCTTGGTTTGGGGTGCATTCGCATTTGGTAACGTTCCGGGGCTACAAGTGTATGTTGTGAAACTGGCTGAGAAATACACACCTGACGCAGTCGATGTCGCTTCTGGGTTGAACATTGCCGCCTTCAACGTCGGTATTGCATTAGGCTCGTGGGGTGGTGGTTTGATTGTTGCTAAGTCTGGATTAATGAACACCCCTTGGGTAGGTGCTGTGATTGTTTTGATCGCCCTTGTTCTGACTCGATTCAGTGGTGCGTTAGATAATAGAGACAAAAAAACAAGCACCACTATTCAAAATATCTAGTTGTTCATACTGAAAATAAAGTGGTGAATAGACCTATCTATTCGCAATTCCCTTTATTGGAAATCACCCTTACCGAAAAGTGTGCCAGCAATAACTAATATTAGATAATCAACGTTGGTCCAGAAATAGTAATAGCGGATATTATTAAATAATTAATTTTAATACCAATTAGTTATTTAATTTATTTTTTAATAATTTACCCACTAACTTTGATTTGGATCAAAACCAATTGTTAATAATGTAAAACTTTCAAATCAAAGCTATATTATTTATTTTTCACCCAATTGGGTGATGATAAAGTCGTCAATTATTGACTAATATCTAGATGAGATAGTAAAAAATAAGACAATATAAAACTATCCACTTGCTGTAAGCTTAAGGAATGAGAGATGCAGATATCAGAAAACACTATTACGCCGGGTCATGGATTTAATAAATCCCCTTCTGAATTTGAAGAAGAAATTAAAGATAGCCTCACAGGTATTGGGATTGAACATGCCACTTTAGTTATAATATCAAAAAGCAAAAACCCTGTTTTCAAATATATCAAAAGCACTAATGGACGAATTTCTATCTCAAAACGAGTGACAGAGAAGCTTGACTCTTACCTATCTTTGATCTCAATGAACAAAAAAGGTCAATTATTCCATAATCAAGATACAATAATCGAAAATCGAATTTTTGATCATCAAGAGCTGTCAATCCTTGAACATGCTCTAAATAACTACTCAATCACAGATGAACTTTCTTACAATTACGAGATCGTCATTGTTTTTCACAGCATCAATGCACTAAAACCAGAAGAACTCCGTCTACTTGAGCTCATCTGTGACATCACTATCGCTTGGGCAAATTCTAGGATAGCTCACCATACAATGTTACTGCATTGGAACCGCTACGCAGAGCCTGCAACCACAGACCTTCCCCCAATTCTTACAAAGTCAGAACTTGATGTTTTAGAACTAATAATCAAGGGATTAACGGGGTCAGAAGTGGCGCAAGTACGCAGTGTCTCCAAAGAAACAGTAAGAACCCAAATCAAAAGTATTCTTCACAAAACACAATGTAAAAACCAAAACCAACTGATATCTCGATTTGGACAAGGACAGTGGCTCACAAGCCCTTCAATACGTTCTGCCTATATCTAATTCGCTTCTGTTGCCAGGGAAGGCTCAAAGTATGCAAAATAATCGACCAGCACCTTACACATGCTTGATCACTCGCAGCAATACCTTGTCGCGAGTAATCCGAGATTTATTGAAACTTTCTTTCCCACTCAATCAACTTCAAGTTATCGAATCGTATTCTGAACTTGATCTTGAGTATAAAGGCATTGTGCTTTTAGACAGAAGTACGATACCAATGCCGGACAAGTGTGGTGTTTCCATTATCAATAGAAAAGATAAGTGGATCGCCATCAATATTAAATGCAGTTCTTGTTACGATTACCTAAAGTTTGGTTTTTTTGGCCAAATAGAAGTGAATCATTTTGAATTTATTCCAAAAGCCATTAAATCTGTTCAAGAAGGAGAGCTTTGGTTTCCTAGACATATTATGGAAAGCTTCATTATTGACCTTTGCATCAATAGTGCTTATAAAAAATCGTATTCCATCACAGAAAAAGTAACATCAAAGTTTTTTTTAACAAAGAAAGAGCAAAGAGTCTTTGAATTAATGATTCAAGGATTTTCAAATATACAAATAGCAAACGATACAAATGTCAGCATAAATACAGTAAAAACACACGCTTACAATGTGATGTCCAAGTTGAATGTACATTCTCGACATGAACTATTCGCTAAAGCTCATGAATTAACCTTTTAAAACTAGCACTGTTTTCATACTTATTTATTCGATATATCACCCCTCGTTGCGAGGTATGTTTTTAAAATCCTAATTACTATGTATTTGTTGTCTGGAATAACAAGAGTAATGAGGGAATAATTATGAAAAAATTAATATTAGCGGTAGCAGTAGCCGGTGTCATGTTCAGTGTAAATAGTTTTGCTAGTGGTGGTTCAGGTGGGACCAAGTTAGAAGCTAATGTAGTTCAGTTTGGTGGTGCAACTAGCGCCCTACTCACCAATGCAAGTAACACTGATGGAGCACACATTCGCATGGAAGGCACGATTCCACAACGTTGTGTACTCAACTTAAAGTCAGCACAAGCCGGAGAGTTTGTGAATGGCGATATCCACTTAACGAACATGTTGGCAGATAGCAAGAATTTGATCCCAGGGCTAACTGCTAGTAAGCCAATTGCAAGCCTTCGCGCGTGGTGTAACTACGGAAAATCAATGGAAGTCGATATGACAGCCACACCTTTCAAAATGACTCGTTTTGGCATGGCCATTGGTAAAGAACGTATCGATTACACGCTACAAGCAAATCAAACTGACATTTTCGATACAAGCAATGCAAGTGATGGTTTGTTTGGTCATACGACAGGTAACTTCCAAGTTAAATGGAGTGGCGAACACCAACAAGCAAGAATTGCAGAAGTTCCTCTTAGTATTACTACAGAGGGTGCAGCTCTAGCAAGAGCCGGTAATTATCGCTCTACAGTGTATGTGAAACTCCAAGCGAAAACTTGTCATCGCATGTGTGGATTTTAGCTCATAAATTAGAGCCCGCAAACGTGGGCTCGTTTTACCTAGGAAGGGTTTTATGAAAAACATTACTTTATTTATCAGTCTGCTACTCTTCCACACCGCCGCTTTCAGCTACGAAATTACCCCCATGTATCAAGAAATGAACGAATTTGGAGGAAAGGCTCTCTCAAGCTATACGATCAATAATCCTCAAGACCGCTCACTTCCAATTGAAGTTGTGGTGTATGACGTAAGTTACGATGAAACCGGTGAGGTGCTAACGCTTAATGAGGATAGTTTTCTCATTTTGCCTCCTCAGATAATGGTAGATCCACAAAGTTCTCAAAAAATTCGGGTGCGCTATATCCCTAGCGATGCTCTCACAATGACCAAACTGTACCGAATCGAATTCAACGAACTAGAAGTTGAAGGGCCTGAAGATAGTGACAGTAAAATAAAAACACTTCTTAGTTTTTCGACCTTAGCTTTTGTATCTCCTAACTCAATAAAGCCGACTATGAAGCCCTCGATTAAAGACACGAACATAGTGGTAGAAAACACCAGCCAAGTCTTAGTGAACTTGCTTCATTCAGTATTCGAACTTCAAATGAATGGCGAGAAAAAAGACCTACCTTGGAGCCAAATAGACACTAAGACAAGTGGTTACTTAATGCCTGGCGCCACCGCCTATTACCCTATTCCAAACGAGTTCAAAAAAGTCACTGGTATCACCATTAAAAAAAATGATTAACACTGAACCACCGGCTTCTACACGAGCTTTATTGGGAGGTAAACATGAGCCGATACTACACAGTTCTTCTGTGCGTCTCTCTATGTTTGCTAACCCAACCTCACGCCTTTTGCGCGGATTGGCTATTTCCATTCCCAATCAACTATTTGGGCTCAACTGTGGGCGATATCGATGCTTTCTCTGATGGCAAAACTATCTCCAAAGTTCATACTGTTCAACTGCATACACTGATTGGTTCAGCGCTTACAAATGAAGTATCAGGTAAGTTATCTTCGTACAACGACACTTTTATTTCAGTTGAAACACTAAAAGATTGGGGCGTGTTGCTCTTCTTCTCATCGTCTGACATGTCAATCTCATTATCTTTCGTTCAAGATGCACGAAAAGAGCAAGCGCTAAGTTTCAGCGCCCCTTACTCTCCTCCCATTTATTCTACGTCGGCCTTCTTCACCAACATCAATAACTTTAACTTTGGCCTATCTGATACACGAGGAGTTGAGACTCAAAGTGAAGAACAAAAGTGGAATATAGAGTGGGTCTCTACGGGGAACTTTGCTGGTGCACGAGGAGTTAATTATAAACTTTCAGGCTATTTTGATGGTGGCACCGATGAGAAACAAACTTTCTATCGTGGTGATATATCGGCCTTTATTGATCGTGCAGAAATCCCTTATCGAGTGACTTTTGGCGACCAAGTCAACAGCACTTCAGGTCACCTGCCTAGCCAGCAATTTGGCGGAATCGGGTTCGAACGTAATTACTCAGCATTACAACCGAATCGCAGTATTCAGGTAGGAGGCACTCAAGCCTTAGTGCTTGAAGAGTCTGCCGATATCGAACTGTACATTAATGGTTCTTACGTGACAGAGTTTCGACTTCCACCAGGACGTTACATGCTCGATAACTTGCCGCTGTCTTCAGGTAGCAACGACGTTCGTTTGGATATTGAATATCAATCAGGAAGACGAGACTCCATTCTCTACAGCGTGTTCTACAATTCAAAACTGCTTAAAGAGGGTATATCTGACTTTGGCGTGTATTTTGGTGCTCCTTCAGAAATAGCAGACAGCCACTATAAGTACGATACCCAAAGTTTAATCACCAGTGCCTATTATGACTATGGCTTAACCGAACACTTAACGCTTGGGTTAAATGGCTTTTATCATAAAGACGGATTCATACTGGGAGGGATCTCTACGTTTGGTACCCCCATCGGTAATCTTGGCTTTCGACTATCAGGCAGCCAATCGAGTGAATATGATGAAACCGGTTATATCGCAAGCATCGATTATGCCGCCTCGCTCTGGGATCAAAACAATTACAGTGCCCCCAACTTACGTATCGCGCTTGAATCTTATGATACCTATTCCTATCAACCCTGGACAGAAGAAGGAACGACAGGCCATTCGGCAGCTGTCAGCTATACCTTAAGCATTATCGATGATGTTTACTTATCCCTCTCATATAACCTTGATAAACAGAGTGGTTTCGATACGGAATGGAGCGCAGAAGCCTCAACGTCTTGGTCTTACTCCAATGTAGTGATTGGTTTAGGTATCACTCATGAAGAAGACCCAAATGAGGGGATTTCGAACACAGAGGGGATCGTGTCTGTCGATTGGACATGGAGTTCTGATGACGGCCAATATACCGCAGATGCAGGATACGCCAGCGATACTGAGATCTTACGAGCAAGCTTCAGTAAGCCAAGTAAAAACCAAGTCGGCCAATATGGCTATTCTCTATCTGCTGATATCGAATCAAGCCAAGGGCAGTACCAATTACGTGGTGACTACATAGGCAACCGGGTTAGATATGATGGAGACATCAATTATTACAACTCGACCAATACCGAAGACACTGTAGTCACCTCGTTCAGACCCAGCACAGCATTCACGATTAGTGACAGCAATCTCTCTTGGTCACGCCCAATATACGGTGCGGCGGCTTTAGTGCAAGTTCATGAAAGCTTAGAGTCGGATGCCCTGATAAACAGCGATGAAGACGCGCATGCAGAAGCGATTTCTCAGCAAGGTTACCCCAATGCTATCAGCCTCTCTACAGCCCATATCACTCAGAGTTTTACTGTTGATGCGCCAGACGCACCTGTTGGTTATGACATCGGCAATTATATGTACAACATCACCCCAGGTGCCTATACCAGTCATCTCATCACCGTTGGGTCCAATAAATCTAAAACCATAATAGGCAAGTTACTGCTAGCTAACGGTCAACCGCTTGCGTTAACTCAAGGCTATTTAACCGATCTCGATGACACATCTTATCCATTCTTCACCAACAAAGGCGGAAGGTTCGTTATTGAAGGTATAGGCAGCGGTGATTATCGAATCGAAACGATCAACTCCGATGCAACGGGGAGCATCAGCATCCCTGAATCAGACGATAACCTGTTGAGGCTTTCTGATATTCAACTAAAACAAGGAGCAAACAATGTTCAAAGTACCTCCAATGAAAAAAACTAATTGGCTGCTCACATTATGCATTCTCTGGCTGCCTTCACCATTGCTAGCGCAGAGTTGCAACGGAGTATGGAGCTTAACCCAACTTAACAATGGTCCGATTGACTTTGATAAATCGGGATTTGCGAAAATTCAATACGAGCTCAAAAAGCTACGCACTCAAAGCGGCGAATGTTCATTAAAATCGGTTCGGTTGAAAATCCTCAATACACAGGACAAAAACGGACCTTATTTCGTCAACCAAAGCCAAACATTACTTGCTTACGATCCCAAAGAACGAGAGTACTTGCTATACGCAAAATACAATTCTCCTGTCCGTTTTTACTTGGTCGATCCGAGAGCAAAAATTAACTACGCTGCAAGATACATCGTACCTTTTATTGCCAAGCTCAAGTATGAGGACAACCCAGTATCAACGCTAACAAGCACCGCGACTTACAAGATAAAGTCTTTCGTTACCTTTGATTGGTCAGGCCGTGGAAACAACATTCACCGCTCAGCAACAGGATACAGTTGGCAACTCGGTGAACTATATAGTGGCAAGCGCTATCAAGCGGACTTTGTGATCCGTTCTAATTCTCAAACAGAGCTTTGGGTTAAACCTCGACATGGCAAACTGATCAACACTCAGAACCCTGATTGGACTATTACCTATCAGCTTACCGCCGATGGAACAGAGGTCTCTAGATTGCACCGTATGACATCCATAAAAACCTATAATCGCGGTCAGCACATCATTCCTTTTTCACTCTCGATCACTGACAACACCAACCTGTCACGAGCAGGAAGTTACCGCGACGAATTACATATCCAAGTGAAAGCAATAGATCCTATTTACTAAAGTAGCGCAGTGACATTTTTAACAAAGGTACACCAATATGAATGCTATCAATTTAGCTATGAAACAAAGACATTGGGTAATGGCTTGCTTCGCTTTGGTCATCCTTTATATTCATATTGGTGAAATACGTAGAACCATTCATTATATCGAAAAAGATCAAACTCACAGAAGCGAGCTCATTCAAACGCTGGTTCAAAGTAATGTCGTTCGAACATTGAATATTTTAGGCGCTTCTTTGCGCTCTGGAGCGACAAACTCCAACAAACCCAATCTGGGCGGTGTTTATTATCAGCCTGCACAACCTTTCTCAAATTCTGACACTCAACGCATCGCACAACGATTCAATGTCAGCACGTCATCACCTCAATTTCTTGCCATGAAGAATGGGGAAACGACACTCTGGGGATTTAACTTCAATCATCCAAAGCCTCATACCAGCTTAATCGCAGGGCTCGTGTCGCGGCAGTCATCCCTTTACCACGAGGCAAGTGTCGACCTGCAATATTACTTCCCAGGAGTCAAGGGTACGGTCAATACGCTTCTTTTGATAAGAGACAATCAACATCAATACTTTATGCCTTCTGGAGAAAAGATAAATCTGGATTTCTCGAATACGCACGCCATACAAACTTCAGAAAACTCCGCTTTCTATGTAAGTAAAGTGAAACTACTAAACGTCATATTTTTCCGATTAAATAATGACAATTCTCGGTACTTCCATCTCGTTGAAGTTCCTTTGCCACAACTCCGTGCGACCCTTTTTATCTTTGATAATATGACCAGTTCCGTCGCTGAGATAAAGGGGGATATTCAAAGCTTTGTTGAAGTCATCGCATTGTTAGGAATCGGCTATGTGTTACTGATTGCCTTTTCTCATTATCAATATCGAACTTCAATTGCTTTAGAATCAGATGCATTAACAGGGTTGAAGAACCGCTCTTACTTAGAAAGTGCAAACTCTCGCATTCGTCATAATGGAACGAGTAAAAACAATCGCTGTATCGGAGTCATTGCCATTGATCTAGACCATTTCAAACGGATCAACGACAACTACGGGCACCATGTCGGCGACAACGTGTTAGTTCGGGTAAGCGAGATATTATTGGAAAATGTAAGAAACAACGATGAATGCTATCGTATCGGTGGAGATGAATTCATCGTAATTCTCAAAACAGAAAGTCAATCAGATATCATTAAACTGGCAGACCGTATCCGAGATAAAATCGCCTACGACCCACAACTCAGAAATATGATTAAAGGCGGAATATCAGCTTCGCTTGGGCTTGTGGATTTATCGACTGGGCAATCGATTGAAGAGGCCATTATTTCCGCAGATGAAATGTTGTATCAAGCTAAAAATCAAGGGCGAAATTTAGTTCAAAGTTCCCTTATCTAAACCAATGAGTTTGAGCAACTACGGCGACAGTTATTGAAGTTCAAAGGAGCGTCACATAGCCCCTATGGTTCGATGAGTTATCGTGATTACACATACAAAAAGACCTACCTGAAATATAAGTAGGTCTTACACTCGAACGAAAATAACGATGCTTACTCGTTATCAATCGCTTTCAGAACCTTACACGGGTTACCTACTGCAACCACATTGGCTGGGATGTCTTTAGTTACGACACTGCCCGCGCCAATCACGCTGTTTTCGCCAATGGTCACGCCAGGGCAGATGATCACACCACCACCTAACCAAACATTGTCACCAACGTTAATTGGCGTGCCAAATTCAACGCCTTCTTCAACGCGGCCTTTCACATCGAGTGGGTGGCCTGCGGTAAGAATTTGAACGTTCGGGCCAAGCAACACATTGTCACCAATAGTCACTTCAGCCACATCTAAAATCACGCAATTAAAGTTAGCGTAGAAGTTCTTACCCAGCTTGATGTTTGAGCCGTAATCACAACGAAATGGGGGCTCTAAGTGCGCGTTCTCGCAACCCGGAATCAGCTCTTGCGTCGCCGCTTCCCACTCTGGTGTATCGGGAATACTGTTATTAAGTTTTTGAAGCGTTTTCTTACACTCAATTCGCGCTGAATAAAGCTCTTTATCCCAAGCTTTATAAGGTTCACCCGCTAGCATTTTTTGTTTTTCTGTTTTCACGTTACTTACCTACTCTTTCACATTACTTACCTAATGATGGTCAACTCAACCACCAAAAAACGCAATATCGCACATCTAAACAACAGTGAATAATCAAGGTTTAAGCACTGTTTCAGAGATGCGTAGCTCGTCACTTTTTGTAGGTAAAATATGAAACTCAATCACGGTTAACTGAGCCTAAACACGCGGGGCAACCGAGTCGCGAATCACCAAACTGCCAGTAGTACTTAATGCCTCAGCTTGCTCAGTATCACCGACAATTTTCAGAATCGCCTTTTGTGTCATTTGCTCTAATGGCACGCTGACAGACGTTAGGCTTGGCGTTAGAAACGCACCAACTTTGCTGTTATCAAATCCAACGATAGAAACATCTTGAGGCAATGAGTACCCAAGTTCGGTTAACGCCTTGATCGCGCCAATCGCCATGTCATCGTTTTCAGACAAGATAGCAGTGAATGTTGCTTTGCTTTTTACCAGAACCTGAGCCGCGTGATAACCGCTCTCCATTGTCCAATCACCTTGAACGACTTTGGTTTCATCTAGTGCAATACCTTGCTTGGTTAGCACATCTTGATAGGCTTGGTAACGCAGTTCATCGGTCGAAGAACCGGCTTTACCACGAATCACTGCAATCTCTGTATGACCCTGCTCGATGATGTGTTCAACCATCAAACAAGCACTTTGGTAATGGTCTGTGGTGATAGCATGCTCAGGCTTCGATGGCATTTCGCGATTGAGCACCAGAATCGGTGTGTCTGTGCTTTCGATGATCTTTGCAATCTCACATTCGGTTAAGCATTGCGGATAGATGATGATGCCCGCGCACTTCATATCCAGCAGGAAGTTGATCGCCTTTCTTTCGTCTTCTGCGCTGTGTTTACCATCGGTGATCACCAATTGGTGATTCGACTTTTCACTGTAGGAAGCGGCGTGATACATCAAGGAAGAGAAGTAAGGGCCATTGAACAACTCATTAGTGATTACAAAGCCGATGAAGTTAGTCTTCTTGGTCGCCAATTGCTGAGCCAACAGATTTGGTCGATAACCCGTTTCTTGTATCGCATCAAATACCTTTTTCACCACGTCTGGACGCACGATGTTCTTGCCATTTAAGACACGAGAAACGGTCGATTTAGATACGCCTGCGCGGTTTGCGACATCAAGCATGGTTACCATTGGCTTCTTTTCCTTTATAAAAAATTAGCCGACATAGGCCGACTAATTCATTGCAAAATGACAGCTCACAGTTCGCATAACTGCGCTGGGAAATGCATTCTAAATAGTGGCACCGTTAGATGCAATCACGCCTTTGTACCACTCGAACGACTTCTTGCGTTTGCGTTCTAGTGAGCCAGATTGATCGTTATGCTTATCTACGTAAATGAATCCGTAGCGTTTTTTCATCTCACCGGTGGTAAACGACACTAAGTCGATACAGCCCCAAGGGGTGTAGCCCATCAAGTCAACGCCATCAATCACAACGGCTTTTTTCATCTCTTTGATGTGGTCACCAAGGTAAGCAATGCGGTAGTCATCATTAATGCTGCCATCTTCTTCAATGGTATCAACAGCGCCAAAACCGTTCTCAACGATGAACAATGGCACTTCATAACGTTCATACAGAGACGCTAAGCAGAAACGTAAACCCGTTGGATCAATTGGCCAGCCCCAATCGCTAGATTGGATGAACGGGTTATCGACCGAGTTTTCATGACCGCCGTCCATCGCTTCTTCTGTCGACTGATGCGAAGACGAGTCCAAGGTATTCGACATGTAATAGCTAAAGCCAAGGTAATCTGCTTTACCTTCTTTTAGGATCTGCTCATCTTCAGGTTGCATCTCAATGTTGAAGCCTTTGATTGCCCAATCGCGTTTTGCGTAACTTGGGTAATGACCACGCACCATTACATCCGAGAAGAAGTAGCGATCACGCATCGCTTGCTGTGCCACCATAATGTCTTCTGGCTTTGAAGAACGAGGATAGAAAGGCACCATCGCACACATTGCGCCAATCTGAAGATCTGGGTTGATCTCGTGACCTTTCTTAACCACTAAAGCACTTGCAACAAACTGGTGGTGAACCGCTTGATACATTGCTTCTTGCGGCTTTTCACATTGTGGGAACTTCACGCCAGAACATAACCAACCGAAGATGTCTGCCGAGGTGTTCATCTGGTTATTGATCTCGTTAAACGTCATCCAGTATTTCACTTTGTGCTGATAACGATCCATTACCGTAGTCGAGTACTTAACGAAGAAATCGATCACTTTACGGTTCATCCAACCGCCGTATTCTTTGGCTAAGTGGTAAGGCATTTCAAAGTGACTCAGCGTTACCACTGGCTGAATATCGTATTTCAGAAGTTCATCAAACAGATCATCGTAAAACGCTAAACCCGCTTCACACGGCTCGGCATCATCGCCATTAGGAAAAATACGCGTCCACGCGATACTGGTACGAAAGCACTTAAAGCCCATCTCAGCAAATAACTTTATGTCTTCTTTGTATCGATGGTAGAAATCAACAGCGACTTGGTTTGGGTAGTTTTCACCATCAATCACACCATCGGTGATTCGACGTTGCACGCCATGAGCGCCCGCTGTTAATACATCAACAACACTTACACCTTTACCATTCGCATCCCAGCCGCCTTCAAGCTGATGCGCTGCAACCGCACCACCCCACAAAAAATCGTTCGGAAATTCGTTGTTCATACCATTACTCGCTACAAGTTATTCGCAAAAAAGATCAGGATTAGAGCTGCGCTCACAACTCTGAAACCGATTTCAATAAAAGCAAAGATACAGATTGAAACCGGTTTCAGCAAGGTGGTTTTGATCTTTTTTTGATCACGAAGTGGGATCTAAGGAAAGTACTCATGGTTGATGGATAACGTTCGAGAACGCCTACACAGAATGCAAAAAAGCCAGTTCAATGAGGATTGAGCTGGCTTTGTGTTGTTAGAGAAAAAGAATAAATCAGACTACGACAATGGCAACTGACGGATCATCTGCTGAACCTCATTGCCATACTTTATTCGTTGTCGTGTCTCCTCGAGTGCGTACATTTGCGTCTTCTTGGCTGCAGGGTTGGCACTCCGACCTTCCGTAACCATGGTATCCGCTGATGACTTTTCCTGATCTAATCGCCCTGGTATCGTTTTAACCGATGACCAACCTAAACCACCAATCGAGCGCGCCGTCATTATGCCTTGATAGATGGTATATCCTCGGGCACCCACTTTGACTTGTCCAAGAAGAATCTTGGTAAACCCACCATGAATGGGAGGAGGTGTGTACGTCATCGTCTTACCGCCCTGCGTCATTCTGGTCGCAATCACCTGCCCCTTAGAGCTGCCTATACGCATAGCTGGGTTCGTTTTAGAGGCCCATGCAAGATTGTACTCACCAGAAGGTCTAATCTTGTTCATCAAACGAGAACCAAGACCGGGCTGAGTGACATCTTCCAATGCCCCACCCGCTCTTACCCAACGTAAGTTCTGAACCGACTTGTAGGCTGAATATCCGCCACTCACCACACCAATGATATCGAATGGAATGGTCGCAATATCGAGTTTATGAGAGATATCCCCATCGTCGATAACTCCCGAGGCAATTTGTAGCGCACCACTAGTCATACCTGCAATACCACCGATGATACCTGCAGCTAATACCAAGCTAGAACCGCCCGTTGGTGCAGCTAAGGCAATACCAACAATACCCGCGATAACCCCAAAAGCACCAAATAAGATCTTACTGATATTCAGATGTCCGCTTGGGTCGGTAAAGTTAATCGGATCGTTATGGCAATACACATAAGCATTGTGAACCCCCTCATTGAAAGGGGCCAAACTGTCCGGTGCATTGAAGCGCATCAACTTCGGCTGGTAAACGCGATAGCCTTGGCCTAGATGGTAGCCTTGCAGTACAGGATCCAACCACTCGCCATTAAAGCCAATCTCCGAATGGGAGATGGTCATCGACTGCGCCATCGCCAAACGAACCGAAGTCGGAAGCAGTGAGATACCACCAGCCACCGCTGCAGTTTGACCAATTTTAATCAGGAACTCACGTCGATTAAGTGGGGTAATAAATACCGAGTCTTTATTGTTCATTTGCATTCCCCGCTTGATCACGTTGCCCATATGGAGAGTAACGGTACATAGACCCTGTTTTACCCGACGTATTTGACGCGATTACCGAACCATTTTGATCCGTTGCCAATAACGTGGTTTCCGAGTCCATCTCTGACCATTTAGGCACTCCTTCGTGATAGATATACTGAGTGAGTTTGCCATTTTCCTCGATCGAAGCGAGGTCACCCCATAGATAGTTAAAGTGACGAGATTCAGAAACGGACTGTTGTTTAGACAGTCGGTCGTTGCTGTCATATTGATAGAGCCATTCGGTATTATCAGCTAACACACGCTGTAATCGGTCGAAATTGTCATATTCAAGAATTCGACCATCCGCATCTTGAATCATGTTGCCATTCAAGTCGTATTTCACTGTTACCTGACCGTCGAGTTGTGGGTGGGAATGGGTAATACGAGTCAACTGGCAAGGGTCATCCGACTCATAAAAGTAACGAGCGAAATCCTCAGATTCAGCAGTAGCTGTGCGTTGCGTCAGCATGTTACCTAGCTCATCATAGCTCCAATCAATAGACGTCATAGACTGAGACCAATCGCTCAGTGGGCCCGCGCCGAAGAACTCGACTTTAGTCAACTGAGAGAGGTCATCATAGGTATAGATTTCCGTCAGATTACCTAAAGTTGCGCACTCCTTTTTACGAGAATTAAGCAGCCCTAACGCGTTATATTCTTGTGACTGCTCAAAGATATAATTATCGTTCAAGGCTATAGCTCGGTTGACTTCGCGACTATATTCATCCCATTCGAGTTCAGTGACTTGGGTTTGATTACCCGATATCAATGTTTCTAGTATCACTCGATCAAACTCATCATATTCGTAGTAAACCGTTGTTGAATTTGAACTCAACTTCACTAATCGTCCGAGTTCATCGTAACCATACTGGCGAGTGTCCGTGTCACTATCAATTGCAGCGATAACCCCACCATCGGAGTAGCTGTAATAGCGAGACTGACCATCATTCACCTCGGCTTCAGGCAAGCCTTTAGTCGAGTAGGTAATGGTACTTTGATTGCCTTCACTGTCCTGACTCCCTGTCGGTAAGCCGGATATTGGGTCATGACTGTAACTAGAAGCCTGCCCATCAGACGACTTAGCACTTAGCACACCCAATTGGCTATCGCGAGTAAATAGCCTTGTTGGGGCTGCCATGCTGGTTTCAGTTTCTGGGATATTGCTGCTATCCGCGTAAGTCCACGCCAATGAAGCTTGGAGACTCGCTCCTCTGCGCAGAGATCGTGGTCGTCCCAATCCATCAATATCGCGTTGCCCTAAAGTCACCCCACCAATTTTCAGATCTACAACTTGTGACTGATCGGTATGTTCAGCGTAAGTGATATCTTGATCGACGCCGTTCGCTTGAGTCATGCGAATAACACGATCAAAACGGTCGTAATGGTAATGCTTGGATCGAGCGAGAGGATTCGTTTCTTTAATCAATCTTCCCCATGAGTCGTACTCATAATTCCAACTGTTGATACCTTGCTCTTTTTTCTCTTCTAGCCCCCAGCTATTCAGAGAACTGACCGTCATGGTCAAACCTTCAATACCTTGGGTTTTCTTACGTGAGGCGAGGTTATTGAACTCGACACGACGTTTTCCATTCGCTAACAGAGTCGCTTTAACCTGATCCCACTCATCGTATTCATAGCTTTCTGTTAACACCACAGGCGCCGATCTGGAATTGCGATCAGGCAGCACATCGTAGGTACTCTTGCTTTGGAGTCTGCCCAACGCATCGTACATTTTTGTCCATACGACCGAGCTACCAACTTTGGCCTCTAGCTCGCGCCCTTGACCATCCCAGCTTTGTTCACACAAGTTGCCTTTGCAATCCGTTAGCAACAAGGTTTGTCGACTCATACCAGTATCAACAATGTATTGATACGAACGGGCTGCACTTCCTTCAATCCGTTCTTCAGTAGTTCTACGAAGCGAATCATAAGTAAATGCACAGCTAACTCCGTCTGAATCGACATGACGCGCGAGTTCTCCAATATCAAGGTAGTGCCCAACCGCAAGATTGGTTTTCGTATTGTCGTGACAGGTCAGCTCTTCGTGTTCTTCCAGGACATCGTTATCCAACTCATAGCGATAGTGAGAAATAGCAGAATACGTGCCGTTAGGATGAAGAATGTCATTTTGGACTGAAGCCAATCGGCCGAAAGAGTAAGTCTCACCAGTATCAGTTTGATAAGCGTAATGACTTCTATAGCGTTGGACGTCTTCTTCTAAACTCAGAACCACATCACGATGGCCATTCAAGCCCTCAAGAGAAGCGTATTGATAAGAGATCACTCTCTGTTCTGATCCATTGTTGAGCGTACGAGATTTTACGAAATTCACCATGTCAGTAGGCGATGCAGGGCAATTTGCTTCACCATTTTTTGCGTAATATTCGTAACGTTCAGAAATGTCATTCTCATCAACGAACTTAAGCATGTTGCCATATTCGTCGTAGTCCCATAATCGACTTTGAGCTTGGCTAGCCGATCCAGAAAACCAGATTTGTTCCTCTTTACTGATCAAAGAATACTGAGCAGGTTGATCCGAAAACTGCTGGTTATCAATCGCTGGGTATTCCAGCCTTTTCAAATGAACAAGGTCTCCGTTTACCTGCCGGGCTTCTTCAACGAGTAGGTGAAATTGATTGTATGTTTGAGCGGTGACAATAGAGCCATTTTCGATTTTTTGTACGCGATAAGTATATTCGTAACCACGCTCAAGCAAATTATCAAGCCCTTCACTTAATTCACCACCACGCACGCCATAACCCATAAAATTACGACTATCTGTGCCAACACTGTCGTAGGTTGTGCTAATAACTGGCGAATTAAGGGTAAGGACATCGTGCGCTGTCACTGCTGGTAAATAAGTCATTGAGTTGACTCGAATACCATCAGCCTTATATCTCAAACGCTCGGTCAAGCCACAAGGGTGGTTTACCTCATTGATTAACGTATATGAACCAATGCTTTCATAACCGAAACTATAGCTACCTGCTTGTTCTGGTAAATTGCATTTGACGAGCTTGTTATTGCTAAGAGTAAGACTGAAATAAGCTTCATGGGTACTGCCAATATTAGTAAAAATATTAACGCGCCCTACCGAAATATATTCGACCCACAACAGTGCGGTCTGTTTGGTTGTTCTGCCATCCCAAATTTTATCTAGGCGTTTATTTTGTCCCACGTTGAGCCAAGAAAAGTAGAGAGCATGACCATTACTTTGGGTGATCTTAATGATGTCGCCATCTTTATCTAAAAGATCAGTACGGCCATTTTTATACGTGATTTCATAACCATTCGCGCTAGACGATACCGAAAAATCGAGTAGCTTTTTGTAGCGAATACTCATTTCGATATTGGCATTTAATTCAGCACGGTAGGATTGTCCATTTGCAAGATAGAGCTGTTGGTTCTCGATGTCGTATCTTGGAAGATTCAATTTCCAGCCTTTACCGAAACCAAGGTTGTCTGTCGAGTAAGGTGAGAATTGAATGGATATATCGAGGTTTGGTCCCTTCAGCCAGTTACCAATGAGAGAGCCAAGTAAGATTTGATATGAATAGCTTCTGGTTCTTTGGTCGACGCCACCCGAACAAAAGCTATCAAAGTTAAAAGCGTTTGAAGTCCAATTAGACATAAATTTCCCCTAAAGTGATTGAGTTAGCTCAAAGTGGATGAGCTAACTCTGTTTTGTCTGGATGTTATTGGCTAACGAGATTCCAATGGGTGTAATCCCATTTCTGGCCGCCACCAGTAAATTCACTTTGAGGATAAATAAGCTTTAGTGGTCCCTGATTTCCGTATTGGTCAAATACAGTAAATCGGTACTCTTTTTGAGAATCATTGTTCGATGTCCCGCTATTTGAATAAAGCAGTTGGCTAAGAGTTACTGATCTTAGTTGTTGGTTAACTCGCCATACCGCCGTGCGCCCTTCACCAGCAGCACTATTCCAAACATACTCATCAGATACATTGCGTTCTGAACCTGGAACAAACACATAGCCTTTCACTGAGCGGTTATCATCAGGACAATCTGAATAGCAACCTAACCATTCGTCGTTTAGGAACACCTTATCGCTGTCCGACTCGTCGAAGTTATCCATTGCAACCTCGACCAGTTTCACTGAAGTATCTTTGGGCGTCACATAGAAGTTATACATCTCAGCTTTGTCGAAATAGAACCCATCAGCATTACTTTCTTCCCATACTTTCTCACCTTCTCCAATCTCCGAAAAGTCTGCAGCGCTATAGAACTTAGGCTGCACGCTTTGATAGAAGGCACTTGATTCATTTGGATAAGCACAGCTATCGTAGTAGTTATTGTCATACTGGCTACCAGTATTAAATTTAACTTTCATACAAACTTCACGATGCTGAGCGATTTCGTTACTGTAAACCCAAGCGGTTAATTTGGTATCAGATGATGAAACACGAGACGTTGGTAGGCCTTTAGAATACCGATAATTGCTGCCCATTTGATGAGCATAGTCATTTGGGTTCAATGTATACCCCCAGCAATCTCTTCCATAGGTACAGTCTTTATCTTTGCCTAGATCTTGTTCGCTATTCTTAAGGTAAAAAGATATCGCTCCCTCTAAGTCACTCTTAGATACGGTCACTGGTCTGCCGTAGCTATCTGCGAAGGAAACAGAAACACTGAGTTTTGACTGCATTCTCCCGTTAGCATAAAAAGGCATCGGCACACCGTTGCTTTCGTTATGATCAGCCGTCAAGTCATCATCGACCACATGATAGTCGCCATTAATTGCAGCAACACTTACATTAGAAAAAACACACGCCGACATTGCTATTAACAATGACTTCTTCATCGAAAAATTCATAGTGTTGACCTTAAATATTATTCGTTAAGAAATTAAAGAAAAGACAACGTTATCGTTGGATATGACAATTTTTTGATAGTTAAATTCACCCTAAGGTCTCTACCTTATTTTAAAATTCACATTATAAAATATTACAAGTGCCATTATTCATTCTGATAACCATTGCTTACACGCCATTTAATTGATTAAACAGACAGCGATAATTTAATTAATCATTTCATCAATGTAAAATTTCCAAGCCTTCTTATCTCTAACAACACCACAAAATTCAATGAAAAATTATACCAATATAAAACAACAACTTAAGACGCCACATGTAACGTCATTTCAAGTTTATTCATGTAATAGCCATGTTCAGCATCGAGAGAGAATTACTTTTTATATAAATCAGCATGTTTATTTGTTGTGACTCGCACCGTTACATATCCTTACTGTTAATACTATCACTGATTTTACATTGTTTTTATATTAACAAGAACTATTCGAGATAATTACCCTTACCAATAAAAAGGGAATATTCATGATTCAGCTTATTCCCTCAGAACTTACCCAGTTCGTTAATTACGTCAAAATATGAAAGTCGCCGTGTAATTACGAACATGTTCATTTATTAACCGAGAATTTAATATTTTATATGTTTTTATCTGATTTCTATTAATATAAATAATGACAAGTTAATGAGTTCTTATTAATAATTTCTCTCAATATTTTGAAAAGCCTGTTTGACCCGTCTACCAGTGTAGGCTTTAGACTTCATGCTCAATTTACATCGAGGTATGTCATGTCTATCAATCGTTCCTTTGCAGTGCCTCAACCACTGCTGTCATTTTTTCATTCGCTATCCGACCCAGCCAAAGGAATTGCACTCGCGCTTATCTCGAACGCACTGTTTATTTTAGTGGGTGTGATTGTGCGAGAGCTAAGCCAAACCATCGACATATTCCAAATTCTACTGTTTCGTCAGCTTGTTTTTGTGACTCTGTTAATGCCTTCTATCGTCAGTAACATGGATGCGATGCTCAATCCTAAGATGGTGTCGATGCATGTGTGGCGCGTCACCGGTGCGTTCATCGCCCTCTACTTTAGCCTCTTAACCGTGAGTAACATTCCCTTTGCCGACGCGACCGCGTTAGGGTTCATGAAGGTGTTATTTGTGGCTGTCATTTCCCGCCTGTTCCTGCAAGAAAACGTAGGCTGGGCACGAATGGCAACCATATTGGCAGGGTTTACTGGGGTGATGTTGGTCGTGCAACCGACATTAGAAAGTGAGTCTTTGTTCTATATCGGGACGGGGTTAGTTGCTGCGTTAGGAGCGGCGATAGCGGTTATCTGTGTGAGAAAAATGGCCAATGTAGAATCGAAGGTTGTAGTGTTGGCTTATCAAGCGATATTCGTTGGCGCAGTCGCTCTAGTTCCGGCAATTATTGAGTGGCAATGGCCAACAGGTTCTGAATTCCTGCTGTTGATATTGGTTGGTGTGATCTCGTCTATTGGTCAATGGTTTGGTGTGACGGCCTACAAATGGGGCGAGGCCAATGTAGTATCCAATGTCGAATATTCACAGATGATCTACTCCATGATCTTAGGTTACTTGCTGTTTGCTGAACTGCCGAACTCTGTCGCCTTAGTTGGCGCAGCTGTTATCGTATTGAGTGCCATCATGCCTTTTGTAATCAAGGCCAAAAAGAGCAAATAGCTCGAAGCTAATCACTGCTACATCCATACCATCAAGCCCCTATTGTATTAAATTGGGGCTTCTCTTTCCTCTCGAATCAATGCTGCTCAAAATACTGGTCATGTTGAGATTTGCCAGATTGGTCTTGGGTTCCAGGATAGAACTGAACAAGTGTCTGATCGGCTAAAGTGAGGTGAATCCAACCCTCTTTGACTCTCAACCAATTGGTGCCGTTTGTCTCGTAGACGATGGGGAAACTGCCCCAGCCGGATTCTGATACCTGCAACTCTTGAAAACGGTCAATTGGAGTCAGTTTATTGCTGTTGAAGTCAGCATCGGAGTATACCAACAGAGGCTCGATAACATCGTTTGGCTTAAACGTATAACAGCTTACAGAGGCTGAAGTGCGATCAAACCACTGGTAGGGTTGTGCTCCTGTAAAATCATAGACAGTACAGTCGTTAAATTGAATGGCCCACTCTTGGTGAGCTTTAAAACCAAGGTAACCTATTGGCTGTGATGGTTGATCAGGCTTCGAGTCAGCTTCTGGTTCATAAACCGGTTCTGAGGTAGCACATCCCACAAGCCCAAGACTAAAAAGGAAAGTCACAGCAAGCTTCATCATTGTCATACCTCTGTTCCGTTAGTAGATGAGTAACTCAATTAAGTCTCTACATTAAACGGTAAGTTCCAAGCGATTACCATCAGGATCGAGTACACAGCTCTCATAATAGCCATCACCTGTTCGTCTTGGTCCGTCTAGGCGCTCATATCCATCCTCAATTAGGCGACTTGTGAGTTCATCGACCGCCTCTTCAGATCCTAATGAAATCGCCATATGAATGAAGCCGGTGAACTGATCGTAGATATCATCTTTCGATTCAGGAACCGAATCCATTTCCATGATCT
This sequence comes from Vibrio sp. QJM3NY_15, assembly GCF_057785995.1. Taxonomy (NCBI): domain Bacteria; kingdom Pseudomonadati; phylum Pseudomonadota; class Gammaproteobacteria; order Vibrionales; family Vibrionaceae; genus Vibrio; species Vibrio sp. QJM3NY_15. The sequence goes on along the minus strand of NZ_CM173518.1, from coordinate 889,562 downwards.
CTAAGCGACTACCGCTTTCAAAAGACAAGAAATATGAAAAAAAGCCTTTGCTTGGATTGTGATATTTCTGGTTAGACGTCGCACCAAAGTAATCTTCATAAAAGCGTTTAAGTTCTTCGAGTTGTTTGGTCCAAATTGCGATGTGTTCTATCTTCATTTTTATCACCTAATGTTTACGTATGACACTAGATTACTCGCCAAATCAGGAAGGATAAACAGAACAGAATTCATCAAAGGTGTTCCTATTTAATAAGTTATTTGGTTATCAAAATCACAACAATTAGCTGCACAGTATTAACATCTAAGCTTGTGTAATATATAGCTTTGATCAATAGTCAGTGTTTTACACAATCCGAGATTTAAACTGTGAGCTTTTTAAAACTGATCATGCTAGCTGCCATATGGGGAGGCTCGTTCCTTTTCATGAGAATTGCAGCCAATCCTTTAGGCCCAGCAGTCCTAATTGAAGCGCGAGTTCTGTGCGCAGCAATCACCCTACTCTTGGTTTCTTTTTACCTGAAAAGGAAGCTCTCTTTTAATTCTCATGCGAAACACTTTTTCATTCTTGGCTTGTTTAACACTGCGCTTCCTTTTTTGTTTTTCGCTTATGCGGCTCAAACTCTAAATGCGTCGACCCTTGCCATCTTGAACTCTACAGCGCCAATTTGGGCAGCGATCATCGGGGCAATCTGGACAAAAACCGCACTTGAAAAGAAGGTGTTGCTCGGGTTAGGTATCGGTGTAACGGGCGTATGTGTGTTGGTCGGTTGGGACGCGATGAACATCGGCCAAGAAGCGATTGTGCCAATTTTCGCTGCAGTGATGGCTGCGTTCAGCTACGGCATCGCCTCTAACTACACCAAAACAGCACCAAAAGTTGAGGCGTTCAATAACGCACACGGCAGTATGTGGGCGGCAGTATTGACCGTATTGCCATTTGTGTTCTTTATTCCGATGAGAGAAGCACCCGATCTCACGATCACCACCTCGGTCATCTTGCTCGGTGCGGTGTGTACTGGTTTAGCATACTTACTTTATTTCAATCTCATCTCCGAATTGGGCGCACCTTCAGCATTGTCGGTGACCTTCCTGATTCCAGTATTTGGTATTCTTTGGGGCAACTTGTTCTTAGATGAAGCCATCGGCATCAACACGATCATTGGCTCGATTCTTGTTATCACAGGTACCATGTTGGTGACTGGAATGTCGCCAATGAAAATGCTCAAAGCCGCTCGTCAAAAACGCGCGCAATAAACAGGTTGAACCCAAAAGTCCTAATTAAAACCCTCAAGTAACAGAGACAAAACGGCTTCCAAATGGAGGCCGTTTTTTATTGAATCGTTAACAGCTTTGAGAGCTCGTCATGTATTGCTGAATTTTGGTTCTTAACCATTGATGTGCCGGGTTTAAGTCTGTTCGTTTATGCCAAATCATATACTGCTTCATGGGCAAGACCTCAAACGGCTGGTCGAGCACTTGCAGTTGGAATCGCTCCGCGAATTGATTGGCAAAATCACGAGACGTGCTACCAACACAGTCAGAGCCAGAGACCAACACACACATCGTCATTAATGAATCACATTCGGAGCTGACTTTTCGCTGTTGTATCGGGCTTTTCGTAAAGTAATCCGCGGTATAAAGGCGAGAACGACGCATTCTGAAGGTGATGTGTTTCTCATGATAATACTGCGCTTCCGTCACCGATCCATCAATCCTTGGGTGCCCTTTCTTGGCTATCAACACGAGCTCATCTTCGATCACTTGCTGGTTCATATAACCATTCACTTGTGGATAGTGAATATCGATCGCTAAATCGGCTTGTTGCATGCTCAAACTCTGCAGCAGATCTTCTTCATTGCTTGGCACCATATTGAATTCAATTGAGATGTTACCAAGCGTATCGTCCTTTTCCACAAGGGGCTGAAGCTTGGTTAAACCGATCTCGTTGACCAGAATTCGAAACACATGATGCTGCTGATTATCGAACTGCTTTAGCGTGCTGACCGCGCTGGTTATCCCGTCCAATGCGGGCTCTACACGTAACGCCAACTGCATCGCTGCATTGGTCGGCGTTATACCTCTACCCTCTCGAATAAAAAGGTCTGTTCCCAATTGTGCTTGCAGCCGTTTCAAAGCGCCACTGACTCCAGGTTGAGTCATACCAAGCGATTCTGATGCAAGCGTGATCGACTTTAATCGATACACTTCTAAGAACACGCTCAATAGATTTAAATCCAACTTTTCCACGTCGCTCACCGTTACTCTCCCTGTCAATGTGGTCTTAACCAATCATAGGTCAGGTTTTGTCTTCGTTCCCTAACCATTGCACGACTCAATACATAGCCAATCGTGATGTATTAACTAAAGCTTACTTTATTTTTTGCTATATGTCTTAGTCATATAATTTCCTCAACGAAACGAAATCCCGAATTGAAGAGGCTCTTATGACGACTTCACGCACGTTCAAAAACGCATCACTGTTCCTAGCAATCTCTCTTGCGTTTCCTGCTGTTGCAGCTAACCATGACCACGCACACTTTAGCGATATCGGCGATCAGGGTGGTAAAAACGCGACCGAAATGACGACGAAAGCAAACCAAGAATTCGCGAAAGCGCTGAACTTCGAAGACACTCGCGCATTCGACAATAACAACAAAGGGTTGATTGCGAGCTTCGATCAGGAAACTGGCGATATTATTCGTAACAGCTTCAACTTCATCGACCCTAGCGTGAACAATGCCGATCAAGCGCCCGATTCAGTGAACCCTTCACTTTGGCGTCAAGCCGTGCTGAACCAAGCTGCTGAAGGTTTATACGAAGTTGTCCCAGGCAAAGTGTATCAAGTTCGTGGTGCTGATCTGGCGTCTATTTCTTTCATCCGCAGTGACAATGGTTGGATTGCTTACGACGTTCTTCTCACAAAAGAATCCGCGGCTAAGTCATTAAAGTTCTTTAAGAACAACGTGCCCGATGGTGGCGAATTACCTGTCGTAGCGATGATTTACTCACACTCACATGCCGATCACTTTGGTGGTGCACGAGCAATCAAAGAGGCTTACCCAGACGTAAAAGTGTACGGTTCTAAAAACATCACCAAAGAAATCGTCGACGAAAACGTACTGGCAGGTAATGCGATGTCTCGACGTACCGCTTATCAATATGGCGCAACACTGAATCGTCATGAGCACGGTATTGTGGATGCGGCACTCGCGAAAGGCTTGTCGACAGGTACCATTACTTACGTATTGCCGGATTACGAACTTAACCATAACGAAGAAATTGAAACGCTGGTTATCGATGGCCTAGAAATGCAATTCATGGACGCATCCGGCACTGAAGCGGCATCAGAAATGGTGACCTACATTCCGAGCATGAAGGCACTTTGGACTGGTGAGCTAACGTACCAAGGCATGCACAACCTCTACACATTGCGCGGTGCAAAAGTACGTGATGGCTTGAAGTGGTCTAAGAAAATCAACGAGATGTTGGTTACTTGGGGTGAAGATACCGAAGTGCTATTTGCCTCTCACTCATCGCCAATTTGGGGCGAACAAGAGATCTCTGATTACCTAAAAATGCAGCGTGACGCTTACGGTTTTACTCATAACCAAACGCTTCGCTTAGCCAATAACGGTGTGGTTCTGCAAGACATCGGGGACGAGATTTACAAGGTAATGCCGGACAGCATTCAACAGTCTTGGCACACTAATGGTTACCACGGTACTTACTCTCACAATGCTCGTGCGGTGTACAACATGTACCTTGGTTACTTCGACATGAACCCAGCGAATCTGAACCCGCTACAGATTCACCCAGAGTCGGTTAAGTTTGTTGAATACATGGGTGGCAGCGACGCGGTGATTGAGAAAGCTCAGAAAGATTTCCAAGAAGGCGAATATCGCTTCGTTGCAACAGCACTGAACAAGGTTGTCCAAGCGGAACCAGAGAACAAAAAAGCGCGTGGTTTACTGGCCGATACTTATGAACAGCTAGGCTACCAATCAGAAGGTGCAGGTTGGAGAAACATCTACCTAACGGGTGCTCAAGAACTGCGTATCGGCACACAGCCGGGCGCACCAAAAACGGCTTCTCCGGATGTCTTGGCGAACATGACCATCGAAAACTTGCTGGATTACTTAGCGGTAAAAGTGGATTCATTGAAGGCGCAAGACACGCCGTTTACCATGAATATCCAATTACCTGACGTGAAAGAGTTCTATTACGTAGAGATGTCGAACGGCAACCTCAACAACATTCAAGTAACTGAACTTCAAGGTGCCGATACCACACTGATCATCAACAAATCAGATGTATCAGACATCGTACTGAAGAAAACGACACTCAACCAATTATTGGAAGATGGCCAAGCGGGCGTGAAAGGAGACAAAACATCGTTGAACAAACTGCTGTCTTCATTGACTGAAGCGGATACCTCTTTTGAGATTGTTCCTCGTCCAAACAAAGGCGAAGAAGTTGATGCAGAGTTGTACCAAGATTCACACGAGCACGCTCACTAAGGTAAAATAATTACAACGTCAAACTGGCCTAAATAGGCTGAAACAAGGCTAATACGACCAAGCCTCAACCATTAAACCGGTTGAGGCTTTTTTGATTTGAGCTTTATTCGATATCAAGAAAATAAAATAAGACACCCTACTCACAACACTCAAAAAGCATTGAGTAAAACTTCTTATCAAGCCCAGAAAAACAGTACTGTGTTTGTTAAACCACATCCTTGTTTCACGGTTTCTCAATCACAATACACATCCGTACTTTCTATATCTCAGCATGTGAAGTAGTAGAAACTTTGTGCAATCAAACTTTGTTATAAAAGTTGTCCGGACTCTTTATTCAAGGAAGGAAGATGCGAAAAAAGATCATGATTACAGGTGCGACAGATGGTATCGGTTTAGAGACCGCGAAAATGTTAGCCCAACAAGGGCATCACATCCTTATCCATGGACGTAACCCAACAAAAATCAGCAAAGTAGAAACCGGCCTTTCTCGATTATCCAAGGATGCGACTATCGAAAGTTATGTTGCTGATCTCTCTTCTCTTTCTGAAGTTGAAGCCCTCGCCAACCAAATAAAGTCGAAGCATGAACAGCTCGATGTACTCATTAACAACGCTGGCGTCTACAAGGTTTCCGAGAGCACCACCAAAGACAATCTCGATGTCCGATTTAGCGTCAACACCATTGCCCCTTATTTACTGACTCAAAAGCTGCTACCACTTTTTGATGCCAACGGTCGCATCGTCAATCTATCTTCAGCCGCTCAGTCATCGGTCGATCTCGAGGCACTTGTCAGCCCAAATCCTGACGCTTTAGATGGCCCCATCTACGCACAAAGTAAGTTGGCGTTAACGATGTGGTCAATCCATCTTGCGCACAAATTAGGAGAGCAAGGGCCCCTAATCATTCCCGTTAATCCAGCCTCATTTCTTGGCAGTAAATTGGTTAAAGATGCGTATGGTCTAGAAGGTAATGACTTGGGAATCGGCGCTGATATCTTATGCCGAGCGGCATTATCTGATGAGTTTTCCAACGCTTCTGGGAAATATTTTGATAATGACTCAGGGCTATTTAAAGATCCTCATGCTGATGCATTAAATACGGAGAAAAATCAAAAGCTGGTGACGGCTCTCGACCAGTTGCTTACAGAAAAGCTCTAGCTGAAATCCCACTCTCGCTAGCCAGGTACAATGAGTGCTCCATATTTAGGAGCACCCCATAACATCAACCTGTATTCAGCGCAGCCAACAAAAATTCCGTACTTGCGCGAGCATGTTGCTCAATATCTTGTAGGTTTGGGGTTGGCATCCCCATTAACACACCACTTCTTAAGCTCAATAACATCCCCGTCCAAAGAGTAACCTTAGTGGCGACATCTTCGGTATCAAACCTATCCGTGAAAAACTGAGCGAGTGCAATATCGGTTTCGTTTTCACCTACCGACATAAAGCTTTCCAAGATAGCGGGAGACTTACCGTTTTCTGCAATCAATAGCTTCAACGTAGCGATATGTTCGTCCGACAAATGAAACGCCAAAAAGGCCGTCGCGAACCCATACAATGCCTGATAATTATCAGAGATTTTTAACTGCTCGACGGAATGCTCATCAAACTGAGCCCCCATTTGCTGCAATGTCGCTTTGAACAACACGTCTTTTGATGAGAAATATCGATAGAGCGTTTGTTTAGTCATCTGGGCTTCACTTGCGATCACATCCATGCTCGCGAGCGTAAAACCTTCAGCTAAAAAAACAGCTTTAGCCGCTTTCAAAATAGCCTGTCGTTTCTTCTCTTTGTTCTGCTCAATCTTGCTCATTACTTCATCCACCCCAAAACAGAGATCATACTTTAAAGTATGATTTGTGTTGACTCAACTAATTTTTAAAATCATACTTACTAGTATGATTTATTGATGACAGATAATTGGATAGAGAAATGACAACAATGAACCTCCCTAAAACTGAAGTAAAAAACACTCGAACCCTCGGTTTTATCCTCGCGATCGCAGGTGCCGTATTAATGAGTATTGACCCCATCTTTATTCGTTATGCGGGTGTCAGCGGATTTGATACAGCCTTTTTGTTCGGCTTATTCAGCGCAATTTCGATGCCGATTTTGCTTAAATTCAACGATAAACGTGGAATACGAAAGGCAGTAGCACAAAGCGGTTGGCCATTGTTGGCAGCGGGTATTCTTATGCTCGGCAGCGCATCGGGCTTGGTGTTCAGCATCAAAATGACTTCAATCGCTAATACCTTTGTGATCCTCAGTGCAGCCCCTGCGGTGGCCGCCATTTTCAGTTGGTTAATCTTGAAAGAAGCCACCAGCCGCTCGACCTTAATTGCGATTGTGGCTGTGATGATTGGTATTACGATTGTCGTTTCAGGCTCGTTTTCTTCAGGTAATTGGATGGGTGATGCTTTAGCGGTATTCGCTGTGATCTGTTTATCTATGATGTTTACCTTGCTGCGTAAATATCAAGACGTCAGCCGATTGGCGAGCGTTGGCCTAGGTGGCTTGTTGCTCGCGGTTGTGATGTTTTTCTTCGCAACACCATCAAGCTACAGCGTTGAAACGTGGTTAATCATGGGCATGATGGGCTTGTTTACCGCACCGGTTGGACGAGTGTTATCTATGGTCGCAACACGCCACATTACCGCACCAGAGGTATCAATGACTCTGATGTTAGAAACGGTGTTAGCGCCAGTTTGGGCGTTTGTCTTCTTCACCGAGATCCCGCCAACGACCAGTATTATCGGTGGTGTGGTGATCTTGATTACGATCTTCATCTACACCTTAGTGACGATGAAAAATGATGACAAATAAAGAATTAAATAGGAGCTAAACATGTCTGAAGAACTAAAATTGATTGGTCGAATTACTACGCCGTATCACTCGATTTCGGAGTGTCCGAATAACATCCAACTGGACAACGGCCCAATCTGTGAAATCATCTTAGATGACGTTTACCAGCAAGGCTTGCTCGGCTTAAATCGTGGCGACCACATCTTGATCTTGTATTGGTTAGAAGGTGCGAAACGAGACGAACTGATACAAAGCTGGGATGAAGAGACACCGGCCAAAGGCACCTTCGCACTACGTTCACCGCACAGACCAAACCCGATAGGTGCTGCCGTGTTACCGATTGAAAAAATAGAGAATGTCACAGTGACAGTAAGAGGCTTGGACTGCTTGAACAACACACCGCTATTGGATATCAAGCCGGCGATCTACAGAGAGCTGAGTGAAGGCAAATAAAAAAGGCCAGTATCAACTGGCCCTTTCATTTTCTATCTATGTCGTTATCGCTCGAACTAATTCTGCGATTCCATCCCAATCACCCTTGTCCATTTTATCAGTAGGAACCATCCAAGTTCCACCGCAGGCAACGACTGATTTTAGCGCTAGGTAAGCATCTACGTTAGCTGGGCTCACACCACCCGTCGGCATAAAGTTAACTGGATAAACTGCCGTAAGTGCTTTCAACATGGCAACACCTCCAGATGGCTCTGCAGGAAAGAGCTTTAGTGTATTAAGCCCCATTTCCATGGCTTGTTCGACCAAGCTTGGGTTATTCACTCCAGGAACGATCGTAACCCCTCTTTGCTGACAGTATTTGACTGTGGTTGGATTCAAACCAGGGCTCACTATAAAATCAACACCCGCATCAATGGCAGTATCCACCTGCTCTGTGCTCAGCACAGTACCTGCGCCAATCAGTAACTCAGGATAGGCTTCACGCATCAAACGAATAGACTCTGCTGCCGCTTCTGTGCGAAATGTCACTTCAGCACAAGGCAAACCATTCTCAACCAGTACTTTCGCAAGTGGTACAGCCTGAGCAACATCATTAATGGCGATCACCGGAACGATGCGAATATCTTTGAGTCGCTGTTCAATTGTTTTCATTGTTCATTTCTCTCATTATCAAACAGACAAATTAAGCCAAGTCGCTGCCGTTGCTTGCGATCACTTTCTTGTACCAATGGAATGACTTTTTAGGAATACGATTTAACGTACCATTGCCTAGGTTGTCTCTGTCCACATAGATAAACCCATAACGCTTACTCATCTCTCCGGTCGATGCCGCAACAAGATCGATACAACCCCAAGGTGTGTAGCCCATCAGTGGTACACCGTCTTCCATTGCTTCATGCATCGCAACAATGTGCTGACGAAGGTAATCAATGCGGTAATCATCGTTCACTTCTCCATTGTCATCCAAGGTATCACGAGCACCTAAGCCATTTTCTACCAAGAAAAGTGGTTTCTGGTAACGGTCATAGAGTGTGTTCATCGTAATTCGAAGACCTGTCGGGTCAATGACCCAGCCCCAATCACTTGCTGGAAGATGAGGGTTTTTGATGGACTTAACAACATTCGCCGCGCTGGTGTTACCCGCATTCATGTCGGCAGAAGCACAGCGTGACGCGTAGTAACTAAACGAGATGAAATCGACGGTGTTCTTTAGAATCTCGAAATCTTCTGCTTGTGTTTCAAGCACCACACCTTTGTTATCAAACACTTTTTGAGCATAAGATGGGTAGTAACCACGCGATTGAACATCGATAAAGAACAGGTTCTCGCGGTCTTTTTCCATCGCCATAAGCACATCTTCTGGCTTACATGAATATGGATAGAAGTTACCGCCCGCCAGCATACAACCCACTTGGTTTTGCTCATCAACTTCATGAGCAATCTTGGTTACCAAAGCGCTTGCTACTAGCTCATGGTGAGCTGCTTGGTACTTCACTTGATCGTGATTTTCGCCTTCCTGAAACAACAACCCAGCGCCAGAAAACGGGCTCGCTAGTAAAATATTGATTTCGTTGAAGGTTAGCCAGTATTTCACCAAGCCTTTGTAGTTCTCGAAACAAGTTCTCGCGTAACGGCTAAAGAACTCAATCATCTTACGATTACGCCACGAACCATACTCGTTGACCAAGTGCATTGGCACATCGAAATGGCACAAGGTAACGAGCGGCTCAATACCGTATTTCTTACACTCTTCAAAAACATCACGGTAAAAATCTAAGCCAGCTTGGTTCGGCTCTAGCTCATCACCTTTTGGAAAGATTCGGCTCCAAGCGATGGATACGCGGAAGACTTTAAATCCCATTTCTGCCAGCAAGGCGATGTCTTCTTTGTAACGGTGATAAAAGTCTATCGCGTTATGGCTTGGGTAGAACTCGTCTTCGCTGAGCGTCACCTTATCAACCTGACCAAGCTTAATTGGCATGCGGTTCTCACCATAAGGGATCATATCTACGGTTGTTAGGCCTTTACCACCCACTAAGTGAGCGCCTTCAGACTGGTTTGCGGCAATAGCGCCACCCCATAAGAAATCTTCGGGAAATTGAATGTTTGACATTGAATACCTCGGAAACAATAAAAGTCACCTTACGATGAAGTAAGGTGACTGAATAAATTAATCAATTCTAATTAAGACGCGGACACTACTGTCGGCTTGTCTTCTGCCTTACCAGCTTCTTTGTTTGCTGGCTCTGAAGTTGCTTTCTCATCGGCATCATCTTCTGGAACATCTTCAAAGCCTAAAACTAGGGTCAAAACAAATGACAGCACAATAGACAATGCGATCAGACCGAACACCCAAACGATACTCATCGGATCATTCACATCGAAGAACTGAACGCTCGTAAACAGACTTGGTGCTGCCATCGAGTGACTCGCAAGACCACCCATACCCGCTAATGCACCTACGATGAAACCAGTAATCATTGTTGCGATAAGTGGGCGTTTAAGACGAACAAGCACACCGTACAAAGCAGGCTCAGAGATACCGGCGAAGATAGCTGAAGCACCCGCGGCCAATGATGTCTGCTTAAGTGCGCTGTTTTTGGTTTTGTAAGCAACAGCCAGACACGCGCCACCCATACCAAGGTTGGCACCGATTTCTGAAGGCATAACCATACCTTCACGACCAGTCTCGGCAATCGTTTGAATAATCGTTGGAGTAAATACACGGTGCATACCAGTCAGAACAAGTAGTGGCCACAATGCACCCATGATAGCAACTGACAACCAACCTAATGTGTCATGAATTGTGTAAACAAGCGCTGAAAGTGCAGTACCTACCCAAATACCAAATGGACCGATAAGTACGATAGCAACCGGAGCTGCAATCAATACGATCAACATAGGTTTAAGGAAGTTTTTAGTCACAGCAGGGGTAATGCTATCTACCCAACGTTCTATGTAAGAAAGAGCCCAAGTCATCACAAGTACAGGAATAACCGTGTAGGTGTATTTTACTGACGTGATTGGGATACCGAAGAAATCAACGTGCTTGCCTTCTGCAGCTTGCGCCATCAATTCCATAAAGTTCGGGTGAATCAAGACACCAGCAATCGCAATGGAAAGAGACATGTTGGTCTTGAATTTGATCGATGCGGAAGCGGCAACCATAACCGGTAGGAAGAAGAAGGCGCCATCGCCAATCGCTTTCAAGATAATCAAGGTAGGCGCATTTGGCTCAACCCAGCCCAGCATCTCAAGTACCATGGCGAGCAGTTTGACCATTGAAGCGCCAATGATTGCTGGGATAAGAGGCGACATGGTACCTACCAGTGCGTCCAACATTTTCGCACCGATTGATTTAGCCGTTAGCTTCTCTTTTTTAGCAGGAACCTCTGACTCAGATACAGTGGATAGCTCACAAAGCGCCATCACTTCTTTGTATGCATACGATACCTCGTTACCAATGATAACTTGTACTTTGTCTCCATTATCAACAACACCCATCACACCTTTCAGTGCTTTTAGTTTGTTGATATCGACGCCATCTTGGCTGTGTAAAACGAATCGTAGTCGAGTCATACAGTGTGTTAGGGCAGCCACATTTGTCTTGCCCCCAAGATGCTCAACAACAGATTTCGCAATTGCGCGGTAATCGTTGGCCATTTTATCCCCCAAAGATCTCTTTCAAGTGATTTTTAAACGCGAATATAGTGAGATGTGACTAATTTTCCGTCAGTAGGATGCAAAAACAATCACAATTGTTGTGAATTGTTGTTTTGTGTCCTTCATCACACTTCCTTAAGTTACCGGTAACATGTTACCGATAACACTTATAAGATAAAGCCATATTTACAAGCGATGTTCAAAATTGAGATCACGCGCAAATTTGTTAAGAGGATTGAGTTATGGCTGGTAGTAGTGTCATCGTCATGGGTGTCAGTGCTTGCGGGAAAAGCACGATAGGCGAGCAGTTGGCAAAAAAACTTGGGCGTAAGTTTATTGATGGTGACGACCTTCATCCTCGAGCAAACATTCAAAAAATGGCGTCAGGCCAACCTCTTAATGATGATGATCGCATTCCATGGCTGGAACGTGTTCGTGATGCAGCGTACAGCCTAGAAAGTAAAAATGAGCACGGCATTATTGTGTGTTCTGCGTTGAAGAAGAAGTACCGCGACCAAATTCGCGAAGGGAACAAGAACCTCACCTTTCTCTTTTTAGATGGCGACGTTGACCTGATCTTGCATCGAATGCGTCAGCGCCAAGGCCACTTCATGAAAGAGAACATGATTAAAAGCCAATTCGAAACATTAGAAAGACCCGATCACGAACCAGATACGGTTGTCATCAGCATTGATGGTGATATTGATGACGTTGTGGACTGTGCTGCGATTGTGCTTTCAATGACTGATGAGGCAGAAACAGCATGACCCTTCCAACCATCCAAGCGGTGACTCAACGATTAATTGAACGAAGCAAAGAGACTCGTGAAGCGTTTCTAAACCGAACTCAACATCAATCCTCTGCTGGCAAAGGTGGCAAAGGGCTTTCTTGCGGCAACTTGGCTCACGCTGTCGCGGCTTCTTGTTCCGATGAGAAACGCTCGATTCTTGATCTCACTAAATCCAATGTAGCGTTAATCAGCTCTTACAACGATATGTTAAGCGCCCACCAGCCGTATCAACACTATCCAGATCAGATCAAAAAGGCGTTAGCTAAGTTCGGCCACACCTCTCAAGTAGCGGGCTGCGTTCCCGCGATGTGCGACGGGGTAACTCAAGGGCAACCAGGCATGGATATGTCTTTGTTTTCAAGGGACTTGATTGCTCAGTCGACGGCTCTTTCACTGAGTCACAACGTGTTTGATTCAACCCTATTACTTGGCATTTGCGACAAGATAGCTCCAGGACAACTGATGGGCGCGCTCTCTTTTGCGCATCTACCAACCGCCTTTGTTCCGGCAGGCTTGATGGCAACGGGCATCAGCAATGATGAGAAAGTACACATTCGCCAAGAATACGCGGCTGGTAACGTAGGAAAAAGTGCCTTACTGGATATGGAGTGCAACGCTTATCACTCAGCGGGCACCTGCACTTTTTACGGCACAGCCAATACCAATCAGCTAGTATTCGAAGCGATGGGGCTGATGCTTCCGGGCTCAGCGTTTATTCATCCTGACTCTGAATTGCGCGCATTACTCACTCAGCATGCCGCCATTGAAATTGCTTCAATGACACCACAAGCCACAAACTTCCGCCCGCTCTCTGAAGTCTTTACCGCTAAAAGCTTAATCAATGGCATTGTTGCCCTACTCGCATCGGGTGGCAGTACCAACCACAGCATTCACATGGTCGCGGTAGCACGCGCAGCAGGATTTATTCTGACTTGGCAAGACATCAGCGATCTATCCGATGTGGTGCCTTTACTTGCTCGAGTTTATCCCAACGGCCCAGCAGATATGAATGCGTTCCAAGCGGCTGGAGGAGTTCCCGCGCTGTTACGCCGTTTAGATCAAGCCAACTTACTGCACCGAGATGTCACACCTACCTTTGGCTCGTTTGAAGATCAAATGAGTATTCCAGAACTGGAAAATGGAAAGCTAACGTGGAAAAAGTGCGAACAGTCAGCAGACGCAGAGGTAATTGCAGGTCCAGAACAAGTATTCCAAAGCACAGGTGGAACTCGAGTCCTTTCAGGGAACCTTGGCAACGCAGTGATTAAGGTGTCAGCTGTCGCAGAAGAGCAACGTGTTATCGAAGCACCTGCGGTAGTTTTTGATTGCCAACATAAGGTAGAAGCCGCGTACCAACGAGGTCAACTCAACAAAGATTGCGTTGTTGTGGTGATAAACAATGGCCCAGCTGCGAACGGTATGCCTGAACTGCACAAACTCATGCCTATTTTGGGGAATGTTCAGAAACAAGGGTTTAAAGTGGCTCTGGTTACTGATGGTCGCCTTTCCGGAGCCTCAGGAAAGATCCCATCCGCAATTCATGTCTCACCAGAGGCTACTCGAGGCGGAGCCATTGGGCTTATTCGCGAAGGCGATACCCTGCGCTTAGATTGCGCGAGTGGTGAACTCAATAACCTCAACGACATGCAATCTCGCCAAGCGAAGGTATTTGAGGCAGACGCCAACCAACAAACCATGGGGCGTAACTTATTTAACGTGATGCGCCAAAGCGTTTCGAGTGCAGAACAAGGGGCGAGTTTTATCGTCTAACTGTGTCATCGCTTAAATGTAAAAGCAAAAGGGGCATCATTTCGATGCCCCTTTCAGTTCCCACGATACTTGGTTAAACGCTTTCACCATCAGTGATGCGATAGCCCATATCCACTACCGTTTCCATGACTTGCTCACCTTTCAATCGGGCAAGCAGTAGCTCGGCACTTTTCTTACCTATTTCATAACGTGGCGTATCCACGCTAGTCAGTTTTGGCCGTATGGTTTGACCGATATCTAACGCGTTGTAGCCCACCACAGATAGCTGTTGCGGCACTTGGATTCCACGTTGCTGGGCAATGAGCAAGGTACCGATCGCGATGTCATCATTGGTGCAGAACACGCCATCTAGATCTGGATAATCCGCAAGAGCGCGATCAAGCAGATCTTCAGCCAAAGAGAAGTTAGAGTGCTGTTCAGTCAACACATGCTTAGGCTTTAATCCAGCCTCATGCATCGCTTTGTCATAACCTTGCAAACGCAGCTTAGTTCGCGCATCCAGTCGAGCGCCAAAGTAAGCAATAGAGCGTTTACCAGCTTCAATCATTCGCTTCACGACATGGTAAGAAGCATCAATATGGTCCAAACCAACAACCATATCGATAGGATTGGTTGGTAGTTCCATTGTTTCAACAACAGAAACACCTGAATTCTTGATCATCTGTAACGTGCGGGGGGTGTGGTGGCTTTCCGTCAATATCAACCCATCAACTTGATACGAAAGCAACGAAGCAATTTTTTCCTCTTCTTCCACAGCATCATAGCTAAAGTGAGCAAGTAACGTCTCGTAGCCATTCTCTTTGGTAACCGTTTCGATACCTTGAACAAACGCGGCAAAGATTTGGTTTGATAACGAAGGGAGCAAGATACCGATCGCTTTACTCGACGACTTCGAGAGCATGGCTGGCGCTTTATTTTCGATGTATCCCATCTCTTCAATAACCGCAGCAATTTTAACGCGCGTTTTGGCTGCGACTGAATCGGGATTGCGCATGTAACGAGAGACGGTCATCTTTGTGACCCCCACTTGGTCTGCAACATCTTGAAGTGTGGTTCGAGTTTTCTTCTGCTGTTCTGTCATAACTATTTGAACTCTTTATTATGTTACAAGTAACATTATAAAGTTCTCACCCCCTCAAGTTCAACCCATTCGTTCTCATCGACACATAGTATTGAAATGGTTCACCCTTTGGCAAATTAGCATGGCGTTAACGAAAAGAAGACATTACGCATGCTTGATGAAAGCTTGGCTTAACCGCTGAAAGAGTGAGTCTACGTTGGGGAGGCTCGTCAAATGTGCGGACAACAGTGTATGAACCTGCGCATCCACCACGGTCGGGTTATCGCAAATCTGATTATAAAAATTCACAGGCGCAACGATGCTCTCTAAGTCAGCATCTAACAAGATACAAGCTTGCGAAAGTACAATTTGGCCGCCCCCTTGTTTAAGCAATACACGCTGCGCAGTACCCACTATTTTTTGTTTATTGATATTGAGGTTGTAGTCACCATCACAATAAGAACCGGGGGTTGCGTGTACATCCACATCGATGCCCAGTTCCTTAAAAAACAGGGTTAATACATCGCATAAATGTCGATACGCTTTTTGGATATTGTAGGCTTCATCGCGAGGCCAATGGTAAATGTGCGATAGGTTAATGATCCCCGGTAGTTGAGGAACGGGAGCGCCACCTGTTTTCCGTGAGGTGAGTTGCCAGCCTTGTGCCGCAAGTTGCTTTCTAGACTCTAACGTCACTGGCCACTTTTTACCCGCAGGCAATACGAGTGTCGGCGTTTTTGCTTGCCAAAGCATCAACGCTTGTCCAATCTCACCGGCCTGTATCTGCTGCAATAACTCATCTTCTTTTTCAAACGCACGATCAACATCAATGTGCGGGTAACGTACGAGTTTATTCGTTAACTTCAATGCACTTTTCCTCTACAGATTGTGGTGACTTACCATTTAACGTTCTGGGGTGGTTGATGACATATGGGACTATGTGGGATGAAAACAGCACTAAAATTTAGTTATTGGCACTATAGTTGTTTGTTAGGCAAAATTTACAGATACGCACCGACTACTGACATACAGTGCTGAACCGTGCTTTCTTTTTCACCGACTGGCGCGACATAATGAATTGCCGATTCAGCATCCGCCCTACTCGACAACTTGCTAATTACCCAGGTAGCCAAGTACTTTGATGACAAACAACCACCTGCTGTCGCAAGATTACCTTTAGCATAAAAGGGTTGGTCTAAAACGGTAACTCCTGATTCGACAACCCAAGGTTTCGTTGTTAAATCGGTACAAGCAGGTATTTGATGCAGTAAACCAAGTACTGACATGAGCAACGTACCTGAACATTGTCCACCAATTAACTGAGTTGCAGGGTTTAGCTTTAGCCTTGAAAGTATATCTCTGTCTTTCGCAATATCGCACGTTAGTGCACCACTACCAAATAATACGACGTTGGCTTGGTTAGCAAACTCGAGAGGCTGTTGAGATTTGATTGTCACTCCGTTCATTGAAGTGACGTATTGAGTTGGACTCGTTATTTGCACATTCCAACCGGCGTCTTTCATGCGGTTCAAAATGCCCGCAGCTATAAATGAATCCAGTTCATTAAATCCGTTAAAAGTTAGTACAGCAATATCCATATTTATTCCTATTTGCCTAACGCCCGCTTAAGTTGTGAGTAACGCAACACTGAACCTAACTTGGACATCGTAATCACATAAGCCGAAATTGACACCCAAATTGCTAAGCGTTACGAATCGACTTGAAGCGCTTGTTATATTGCTTCTACAAAGCTAGATGAATCAAGAGCCACAATATCGGAAATATTCGTATTTACTCTACTCAAGTACTGAGTGACTAAATTATATCCAACCCAATACCCAGCATAACGTGGATATTCGTCGAGTTTTGTACCTAAAAACATTTGTTCAAATGGAAAACTTGAGCTCTCTAAAAATGGTTTCATTCTCTGGTAGATAGGAATCCAGTCTTCATCCTGTATATCCACGAACATCGATGACACCCCCCCATTATTTAAAACACTTTCAAAATGACACGCCAAACCTTCCATCACCAAATTATCTAAAAGAGTTGAATTTTTATGCCCATGACTTTTTCTTAATGCATGATTAATTTCATGCCCCAACACAGCAACTAACTCGTTTTCGACAATATCTTCGATATCATCACGACTAACGTCCAAGAACACTTCAACTCTATGTGCACTCAGCGCATAACCACCAATCCCAAACGGTGATACTTTTTCATTAGAAAATGGACTAACTGTGACATCTAAATCACTAATCTCTATGTGAGAACCTATCACTTCAACCGCCATATCTAATTGCGACATTAGAAACTTTTCATACTTCGCAAGCTTTCCAGTAGCATCCAAAATAGTAATATTAACTGACATAATTCCCCTTGAAATATAACGCTGCACTAAGCTGCCGCAAACATGTGGCTACACTTTGCGAAGCAAAAATGCCACATGTTGGAGGCCAGTTTGAGTGCCTTGTTATGTTACGGTGCTGACCTTAATGATTGAGCGAACTCTCGCATAAGTCGTGCGTTGTCTGCTGTTTCTGCATCACCACAAGCTTTACCATAATATTGAATATTCGGTGATGAATAGACTGGTAGTGATTTATCTGCATACGTCATGATTGTACCTGCTTCACGACACAATGCCCCAAATGCATAAGGTTTAATGCGTTTATGGTGCTCAGCTAAGAGTTGCCCTTTGAGCCAGTACTCCGGCGTATCGTTATGCCACGCCCATGCTAAATGGCCCAACTCATGCTCTAGAACATAAGCTTCGGCATCAGAAGATACAACTAAAAAACTGCGACTGAAATTGATATGAGCCGTTCCAGCACCATTTTGAGAAAAAGGGGCATTCTTAGGAAGAACCAGCACATAATAGCTACCCGCATGCTGCATTGGCTTCAGAGTCGAATGACCAACACTTAACGCTAATTGTTGATGTAAGCTACCAATTCCTTTGCTTTGAAAATCATTTAAATCAAGCTTAGTAATACCTGACAATGTGCGTTTCATGGGGATACATGAGTTATCAAGGACAAGGTTAGAGTAATCGATAAACTCATTAATTCTATCCTCGCTAATGGAGTCATCAGTGAAGAAGTGTACAGGTGTTTCTACCTTTTCAGCTGACTCACAAACAGGAAGTGATAGCTCCTCCCCATCTCGTTTACCGACAAGAAATAGAGCAACGACCCCTAATAATGTACAACCAACTAATACGTTTTTATTCACCGGTGTTCCTATATTCCTTAGTAACATAACGAATGACATGGATTCCCTCCTACCGAGGATTTGCCACACTTATGTGGTACTTAAATGCATCGGAGGCACCATGTCTGATTATTCTTGTTTCTGCGGTATCGACCTAGCTAAAAACCACTTTAGTCTTCATGCCATAGACCAAAATGGTAAGGTCATACTTCATAAGTCGGTAACCCGCTCTAAACTACTGACTACAATAGCAAATATGTACTCATTAGTGTCCCTCTAATCACACGCGAAAGTGGACGCTACAAAGGTAAGCGCGTGATCCAAGGCGATCGAGCGCAAGTACGCACTGTGTTATATATGGCAATGATGTCAGCCATGCAATGTAACCCCCGTATTCAAAGCGACTTATGCTCGACTTTTAGCTGCCGGAAAGCCTAAGAAAGTCGCAATAATCGCGTGTGTTCGAAAGATGGTTGTGACCCTTAATTCTATGCTGAGAGATGGCGCCATGTGGGATGAAAACACAGCCAAAAACTAATCATTGACGCCATAGTCGTTTGTTATCAATATTCTTCGACGGTACCACATTCGTTTATGTTTCTTAATTCAGCATTGACTATTCTTGTAGAAACATAAGGCGCGCCCTGATATAGCAGGCCTAAGCTAATCACAACAGCAAGTGATGAAACGACTAAGCTGGGATAGTTTGGAACAGTAAAAATAATTGAAAGGCTGTATGCAAACCAAAATATACTGAGAATAAAACCGGGGAATCCTATGACCAAATTATACAGTGAATAAAGTTTGTCATACCATGGTAATTCTATTTGAAATGTCTGCTCTTTCACTTTTTCAAGATCAGGTACTATCCTGCCAACGCGCAGGATATGCTTAAATGAAATTCGAGCCCCTACTCGTTCCTCTAAAGCTAACAGACCGTTCAAAGTTACTTTACTAACCTTTAAACCATGAGCTAAATAAAAAACCTCAACTTGTACTTCATCATCAATATGCTTTCGTAAACGAGGAGATAGATTTTTAATTGAAGAAGTCTGCTCAAGTGTAGCTAAGCGTTGCTTTCGATGCTCTGAAAAAAGTGAGATTATTTTTTCAAGGTTAACCACCAGAGACAACGCGATTACAATGAAAACAAACGAGTAATTTCCTTGTTCAATGTACTTCATGACCATATCAACCATGCTTCGACTTCTCCATCTTTATAACACCAGCAATAAGGCGCCCCGCCCTGAACCAACAAAGCACACCGAACTTCATACCAAAACCGCCGAGTGTAACGGGTCACCTTAATTGCTTTGTTATAGCGCATTTTCCGCAAAACATGAGAAACAAGTACCGTACTCACTATCCTGCAGAGTTCCCTCACAACCGTCTTCTTCACAATTCCGCTCTAGTACCCTTCCCTCATGTCCGCACAGCCTACACAAATATACTTCTGATTCAGGTAGATTTTGATAGGTTTTAGCACAATCATGAATAAATTCATCATCCCAAAAATCCATGCGGGAAACGGTATGAGAACAACTTGGACAGTAAAATGATTTAGCTTTTTTATCGTAGCCAAAATACTTTTTGCATGCTGCAGGAGGCAATACATCAATAGTTAAACGATAATTAATTAAAAGACTGTGAACCAAATGAGACTCGTAATCTTCTTCAGACCGAATACTTTTCATCGAGTTTGCAGGTGTATTTTCAAGATACTTTCGCCTTGAACTAAACCAACATTCTGAAGCATTAAAGTAACTATGCGTGTATAGGATGAAGTTGATTACCTCTTCCGGAGTTACAGCCAAAGACTTATCGACTGTATGCATGACTTTATTTCGAATTGTTCTCATATCTTCATTCCACTGAATAAACTGATCGCTAAAACGTTCAGGACACACTGTATCGTGAACTTTTATTAAATCTTGAGCATCCAAAGTGCGGAATGCTGAGAACTCTATATCTTTTTTGTTAGCGCCTCTTGGCCATGTTTGGGGATTACCTGAGATAAGTAAATAAGGTGAAACATTTGCAATCCGCCCTTTAATATAAAACTCAACAGCTTGTTGAACTAAAGCCGTGGCACTGACCAACGTCTGTTTTGCTGAAGCCCAATAACGATTACTTTCATCTTCGTGATCTAAACCATCAATTACACCACGTAACGCTTCAAATTCATATAAGTGCTCAGTCACTGAGTCCCACGAGGAATTTAGGAAGCCATCAGCAGCATGATAAAAGTCATCTTTTGTCGGAAACTCAATAATCACAAACAACTCCAATGTACATCTTGCACTTAACATTTTAACATCGTGCGAGCACGAATTCTTTAGCTAAACATATCAAAAAGATTGCCTATAACCAACTGAGTAATATATAGAAAAACATAAACTTTAAGTGAGAAATTGTTCACGCACACATTACCTCCTACGAAAGGCTCGTTATCACTCTGAACTTCCCATTAAGTTAGCTATTGTTAAGCACCTTAAAAGTGGTTGTTCCTTCTATTCGTGCTCAACCATAGTTACAACTACTCTTTTTAAGCCATGATTTATTCTCGATTACATAGAGTCTTGATGGCTTCTGTCTAGCAAAGTTGTCTGATATGGTGACGGCAGAACTTCAGCAATTGTTTAGATAGTATTGAATATGAAAACACTAACCATACTTGATGGCGGCATGGGCCGAGAACTCAAAGAAATTGGCGCGCCATTTTCTCAACCGCTTTGGAGTGCTCAAGCGCTGATTGAGGCACCCGATTTTGTTAGCCAAGCGCATCAAAACTTTGTCGATGCAGGTGCCGAAATCCTAATCACCAATAGCTATGCCTGTGTACCTTTTCACTTGGGTGAAGAGCTGTTCAAACAACAAGGTTTTGAATTAGCAGCGCTATCTGGCGAACTGGCTAAAGCCGTTGCTGACAATGCCCCTCACACAGTGAAAGTAGCAGGCGCGATTCCACCACCATTTGGCAGCTACCGACCAGACTTGTTCAAGGTAGAGGAGGCGGCGCCAATCATTCAAACCCTTTATGATGCGCAAGACCCAAACATCGACCTTTGGATCGTGGAAACGATTTGCAGCCTGCAAGAATTCGAATCCATTCATGCAGTACTCAAGCAATCAAACAAACCGTGTTACTACGCCTTTAGTTTGGAAGACACCAAGGGCGATTCTGCCAGCATTCGTTCTGGCGAGAGCGTAACAGACGCCATCAAACTGGCCTGCCAATCCAACGCGACAGGCATTATGTTTAATTGCTCAGTGCCTGAAGTGATGGATCAAGCCATCATCGATACTAAAAAAGTGATCGAAGAACTAGGCTGTGATCTGGAAATCGGTGTCTATGCGAACAACTTTGCGCCGATCAGCAGCGAACATGAGGCCAATGACATGCTTCAAGAAATGCGTGAGCTGGATGGCCAAGGTTACTTAGTTTACGCAAAACGCTGGCATGCACTGGGTGCGAATATCGTCGGCGGTTGTTGTGGCATCGGGCCGAAACACATTAGAGCTTTGGCGGACTGGAAATTAAGTGACGTTGAGCCAAACTAATTATTCGTGTTGTTGATAACATCGCACCACTTAAACTCAATTTATAAATCAAACGGTTAAAGCATGAAACTACTTCTAAAGAGCTCAATACTGTCTCTATGCGTTCTATCATTCCATAGTTTTGCGAGTTCGCAGTGTGAAGACTTATCCGGCTGTGAAAGAAAGAGCTGTGAAATCGAGTATCAAATAGACAAAGCAAAGGAATACGGCAATCAACACAAAGTTGATGGCTTAACCAAAGCACTGAAAGAAGTGAAAGCTAACTGCACCAATGACGGCTTGAAAGACAAAATCGCTGAAAAAATAGAATCGAGTGAAGAAGATCTCGCAGAATACCGAGAAGATCTCGAAGAAGCGAAACAGTCTGGTAAGACTCAGAAGGTGAAAAAGTACCAACGTAAAATCGAAGACGAAATTGCAGAACGTGACCGTTTAGTGGAAGAGCTGGCTGAGATCCAATAAGCATCGCGACGCTGCATTGATACGTCTACTTTATACTTGTCAGCCTAGCTTCACGCACCTGCTTCGCTTGTCTACTTAAGCAAACTTCAAATCTATCGCCTCTCAATTCGAGAGGCGATTTTCTTTATCTCTTAGTCAGATTCACCTAATCAACAAGCGCTAGCTCGGACTCTTTCAGTAAACGATTAGCCACGAGGTTGGCGGCAGGCGTAGCTATCGTTTGTTGGCATCTGGTTTCAAAATTTTCAGCCGTAATCATTTTGACTTCCAGCAGATATTGCAGCTCACTTAAGTAGTTCGCCTCAAACACCGCTTGCCCAAGTGGTGTACATTCGTATCGGCTCGATTCTTGGTAGCCAATCGCGGTCAGTACAGATTCTGGCAATTCCCAGAATTTAGCAATGGTGTAAGTCAGGCGAATAGAATAGCTGTTCATCAATCGCTTCAATGCCAACGAGTTAGGCGGCACTGAAGGGTCAACATGCTTAAATGCTTCCACCATCATCTGGAAAATGATCATCTTGCCCAAGTTACGAATCAACCCAACAAAATATGCCGCGGCTTGATCTTCTTGGGATGAAGAGTCTTTCATCAACTCCTTAGTAAAAGAGGCCGTTTGGACACTGTGATTCCAAATTTTCTCACCGAAATGACGCCAGTAAATATTGTTGCCCGGCGTGAAGTTCTTCATGTAGCTATTCACTACCCCTTCTACAAGCCCTTGAGAACCCATATTTAGGAATGCTGTTTTTAGGTCAGTAACCTGTTTTTCACCACGTTTATAAAAAGCACTGTTAGCCAGTTTTATCACATCGGCAGCCATGCTTGGCTCGCGCTCAATCACTTTCAGCAATGCATCGACATCAAATTCGTCACTCTGTAATTCGGCCATTAACGTGGTCACAGAGGCTGGCATCACTGGCAGTTCGTTAAGCAACGCTTTTGGAGAGCGAATCAAGCGCTCGATTTGGCAGGCGACAAAATTGCTAAACGGGTCTGACTCTGTTCTCAGACGTGACTCGCCAAACAGATAATCAAGAAATTCACCGTCGTGAAGGCTAAGTGTCTTATCGACGATTAATGATGATGGCTGGGCGGACGAAGGCGGAACAAAGATTGAAGACTGAACAGAATCAGTAGCAACGGTTTGTTGTTGCTCTTTTTGGACAGGCTCTGCAGAGGGTTTGTTTTTTGAATCAACAAAAGGCGAAAATAGTGCCTGCAATACCCTTTTAAACATCAATACGGCTCCTAGATGAATACAACATAGATCGGGATATATAACGGCGGCGATTATCGCACACACAATTCATAAACCATACAATGATAAATGAATCACTTATTTCTTCGCTGTATAGGATCTGTTACTCGGCAGACGACAAGACTAGGCTAGTCGGTATTGGCCAGAAACAAAAAGAGCGAGCAAATAACGCTGCTCGCTCTTTCATAGATTATTTTTGTGACTCTATCTAAAGTTAACGCTGAGCCACTTCCAGCACAATCTTACCGACGTGTTTTTTCTTCAAGAATTTGTCTTGTGCTGTATGAATATCAGCAAGTGGGAACGACTCCGCGACAATTGCGCCAATCTGCTGTTTCTCAATGCGGTCAACCAAGTTTTGGAACACTTCAGGCTCCAACACTGTACAACCGAAGAAGCTCAAATCTTTCAAATATAAAGTACGCACATCAAGCTCAACCATCGCACCGCCAATCGCACCAGACACGGCATAACGACCGTGTGGTTTCAGCACCTCAAGGAATTCCGGCCACTTATCACCGGCGACTAAGTCGATAACCACATGCACACTGTTTGCGCTTAAAACCTCAACCAAATCAGCATCACGAGCAATCACTTCATCAGCACCCAGTTCCAATAACTGCTGGTTTTTGCTTGGGCTGGTAATTGCAATCACGTAAGCACCGCGAGCTTTCGCCAGTTGAATCGCCGCCGAACCCACACCGCCCGATGCACCAGAGATAAGCACGCGATCACCTTCAGCCACATTCGCGCGAGTCAGCATGTTCTCTGCTGTTGAGTAAGAACATGGGAAAGACGCTAGCTCAACATCCGACATAGTACTGTTCACCGCATAAGCGTGTTTCGCAGACACTTTGGTGTACTCAGCAAAGCCACCATCGCACTCAGATCCGAAATACCATGGCTGTGGCAGATCTCGTCCGTACACTTCGGTTAAACAAGGTTCGATAAGAACACGCTCACCAATACGATCAGCAGAGACTTCATTGCCGACTGCCACGATAAAACCACACACGTCAGCACCTTGGATACGAGGGAACTTCAACGCTTCACCAGACCAACTTGCGTCGTCTGAGTCATCACTTTTAGAGTACCAACCGATTCGTGTGTTGATATCTGTATTGTTCACGCCTGCAGCCATCACCTTGATCAGCACTTCATTAGGTTCAATTTGAGGAACAGCGATATCTTCACGGTAGCCAAGCATGTCTGCTCCGCCGTGACCCAACATCTCTACGCCTTTCATTGTTTTTGGTAGTTCGAATTTCATCGTGTTTCCTTGAGTAATTTTGTCACCATATTCTGTGCTGATGTCACCGCTTCTTCGCCTAACACTGGCCACGCGCTTGATACACCTTCATGAAGTAGAAAAAGCTCTGAAGCCAGATAGTCTCGTTGACTCTGCTTACCCAGAAGTGCTTTTACTTCTCGTTTATGTTCAGTAACAGCTTGATTAATTATCTCGTTGTCAGGAAAAGCCGCCATCGCGTTCATCGACATACAACC
This sequence comes from Vibrio sp. QJM3NY_15, assembly GCF_057785995.1. Classification (NCBI taxonomy): domain Bacteria; kingdom Pseudomonadati; phylum Pseudomonadota; class Gammaproteobacteria; order Vibrionales; family Vibrionaceae; genus Vibrio; species Vibrio sp. QJM3NY_15. The sequence continues at coordinate 864,502 of NZ_CM173518.1, read as the reverse complement.
GTGTGGCGCATACTCTTCCATCCACTGTTGTAACTTGTCGAAGATATCCAGCATGGATGCCAGGCCATCATCAGGCGCACTTTCTAATAGGAAATTTAGGTAACGGTGATGACGGTGCTCTAAGGCACCCACTATCATCGCTTCTTTCGATGGATAATGTTTGTAGAGCGTACGTAGGCTGACATTACATGCCGTCTTTAGTTGAGCCACACTCGGCTCTGCAAAACCATGTTGACTAAACGCAACCTCAAGGCTCTCTGCAATTTGTTCTCTTAACATGCGGATCTCTTATACCTGACTAAAGGTAGAGTGATTGTTCTACATACATGGTAGAGCGATCATTCTACCCATGTCAATATCCAAATTTACGAAAGGATAGAATGATAAATCCCGCATCAAATAGGGCGCGGAATTTATCAATATGAATGAGAGACTTACCGTTAAATCTAGAGTCGGCTGCGTATCGTCACCAACACAGATAACGCACCACAAAATACCAACACCACACCTAAGTCTTGAATCATTCCCGCTAAAGCGAGCCCAGAACCAATCAAGGTGTAATACATCAAACCAAACAATGCACCTGCACTTCCTGCTTGAGATTGGTAACGCACCAGCGCTCGGCTCAATACATTAGGAATCGCAATGCCAAACGCCATAACCACCAACATCATCGGAAGCAAGAACCAGATCGAATGTTGTGAAAGGTACACACCCACTGCGCCTACCGTTTGAAGCCCTGCCGCTAAGCTAATCAAAGAGATAGATGAAACTTGTCGCTTCAATAGCGCCTTATTAACCAAGCTTCCCAACAAGGTTCCGAACCCAAGTACGACACCGCTATAGCCAAACTGCTCGATACTGAATCCAAGTTGTAAGAAGGTGAATGAACCCAGTTGGTAATACGAAAACAGCGCAATATTGAACGACGCAACAATCAGTGCCGATACCCAAATATCGCCGTCTTTGATCATGTGGATACTGAGCGATTTTAATTGCAACGGCTGCTTAGACTGCTGCGTTTCCGGCAAAGACCATAAACTGTGTACTAGCAGCGCCAACACCATGATTAACAAGGCAGTAAACACATATTGATGCCCACCCGCCTCGCTCAATTGGCCACCTAGTAATAACCCGATGATTGGGCTAATCGACAGCCCCATGCCCATGTAACCAAACACCTTGGCTAGCTCTGTTCCGCTAAAAGCATCTCGAAGCATGGTTTGAGTAACGACAGAGCCAACCGCAAGTCCGAAAGCGCCCATTGCTCTTGCTATCATCAACCACGTAAAACTGTCGGTTTGCATGGCAATAAGTGCCGAACAGGCGAATAACCCAATACCGAATAACATGGTAGGGCGACGTCCCCATTTATCTGCTAACACACCCCATACCACCACACCCAACGCAAATGCAGAGAAGTAGATAGAGAGGGTTTGTGCCGCTTGTGTGTAACTCACATCAAAGGATTTCGATATAGAATCCAGAGTCGGGCTATAGATGGTTTCTGCGATTTGAGGGAACATCAACAGCAGCACCATTTGCCATAAAGAAGGTTTTGTTTTCATCATTTTTCCAAGACCAGTGAACTTGACGGGAAGTCTAGAGGAAACTAATCTTGGCTCGTTAACAACATTAAAACCAAAAACAACAAGGTTGGGACAAATGGCATTTATCGATGATAGTTGTGCTTTTGATGCTGATAGCATTGAAGCAAGCGTAGTGGGAATAGCGGCAGAGCTAGGACAGCATGATTCAGGTATTCATCAGCATCGCAAAGGGCAATTACTTTATGCGCCGCAAGGGTGCATTACCTTAACACTGGATAATGCTTTGTGTATTCTGCCTCCGACTAAGGCTGTGTGGATCCCGCCACATGTTCCACACCGAGCACAAATGACCAACGTGGTCGCGTATCGTTCTCTGTATTTTGATACCGATGTATTTGAGTGCCCAGAAGAGATCACAACGATTAAAGTTAACGATTTACTGAAAGCGCTGATCAATAAGATCGCATTATGGGAATGGGATATCGCGGAGCACAAGACACTCAATACGTCTGCGCTTTTTTGGGAAGAATTCCATTCCTTAACGCACCAAACCTTAATGCTTCCACTCCCAACAGATCGACGATTGGCGCGTTTCTGCACACAAGTCAACAAAGCCGATTTTATCGTCCCTCCGTTGAATGTTTTGGCGTCATCCGTTGGAGCCAGTAGCAAAACCATCACTCGTCTATTTAAAGCCGAAGCCGGCATGACCTATCAAGATTGGCGTCAACAATGGCGTTTGATTAAGGCGATCGAACTGCTTGCTCAAAACCGAACCGTTACCGACACTGCGCACTATTTAGAGTTCTCTTCGAACAGCGCTTTCATTGCCTTTTTCAAACAACAAATCGGACAAACACCCTTAGCTTTTACCAAGTTAGGGACGTGATTGTTGTGCTATCAATTCATGGCTTTGCTAAGAGCAGATACAAAAAAACCAGAACATGTGTTCTGGTTTTAGGAGTATTTTAAAGCTCGATGCCGTCGTTACTTAGTATAGAAAGCACGTTTCAATGCCATTTCTAAGCCGCGAACTTCAGCCAAGCCTTTCAATCGACCAATCGCCGAATAACCTGGGTTAGTGGTTTTCTTCAGGTCATCCAGCATTTGATGACCGTGATCCGGACGCATTGGAATTAAACGGTGATCGCCCACTTCTGCACGACGATTTTCTTCATCCAAAATTGCCATTACAACGTTGTACATGTCCACATCACCATCTAGGTGAGCCGCTTCGTGGAATGTCATTGGGTTGCTCTCTTCGCGCTTAGTAGAACGCAGGTGCGTAAAGTAAATTCGGTCACCGTGCTTTTTGATCATATTGACCAAATCATTGTCGCCACGTACACCGTATGAGCCCGTGCACATCGTCAAGCCATTCATTTTGCTTGGCACATGCTCGGTCAACCAATCAATGTCTTCGATCGTTGAAACGATGCGAGGCAAGCCCAAAATTGGACGCGGTGGATCGTCAGGATGAACCGCCATCTTCAAACCATTCGCATCACAGATAGGCATCAGCTCAGCAAGGAAATGAGACATGTGCTCACGTAGTTTATCTTTGTCGATGCCCGCATAGCGGTCTAGCTGTGCTTGAAACGCTTCAAGTGTGTAGCCTTCTTCAGCGCCCGGCAAACCGGCGATAATGTTGTTGGTCAGTTGCTGAATTTGCTCAGGCGTCATGTTGTTGAAGTAATCCAACGCTTGCGCTTGCTCTGACTCTGAATAGTCCGATTCTGCACCCGGACGCTTCAAGATATGCAGCTCAAATGCCGCAAACGCAATTTGGTCAAAACGCAGTGCGCGAGAGCCATCTGGCATTTCAAATTCTAAATCAGTACGTGTCCAGTCCAACACAGGCATGAAGTTATAACAAACCGTGTCAATGCCACACTCAGCAAGGTTAGACAGAGTTTGCTTATAGTTATCAATCCACTGCTGGTAGTTGCCAGTTTGAGTTTTGATCTCTTCGTGCACCGGCACGCTTTCTACGACCGACCACGTTAAACCTTTCTCTTCGATAATGACTTTACGCTTAAGGATTTCTTCTTTTGTCCAAACTTCACCATTTGGAATATGGTGCAGTGCATTCACAATACCAGTTGCGCCCGCTTGACGAATATCGTCTAGCGAAACTTGATCATTAGGGCCGTACCAACGCCACGTTTGTTCCATGAGACTTACCTTTCTTTAAGACGCACTTAGCCGGCTCGAATTAATCAAGCTAAATGCAATAACGACTTCTTAATGGCAGCAATGACAATTACTGCCCGAGATAGCACCGGTCTACGCCGGTCTAAAGACGATTACCTATCTACAACCTAGTGGATAAATCAGCTTTCAAGAGGAGCCTTGTCGCTGAATTCAACGTTAGCTTTCAGAACTAACTTTCTGTGCTAAGCAGCACCACTGGGTTGGAACTAAATAAGTAGCCATCAAAGTTTGGGTCATCAATGTCTGACAGCGCTAACAAACGCTGTTTAACATTCTCAAGGTGTTGCCACATTGCGTTCTTAGCAGCGACAGGATCTTTGCGCTGTAAGGCGGCGAGGATACGAGCGTGATCATCTAACCATTCTTCACGATAATCTTGACCACTGATGTGAGAGTGGAGTTTATTCCACATTGGACTCTTTTCGCGTCGATCCCAGGATTGTTTCAGCATATCTACCAGAACAGAGTTTTGAGTGGCCTCTGCAATACACATGTGAAATCTTTCATCTCCGCTGCAATCGGTGGTGCCGCTTGCAAGCTCTTCGCGCTCGAGTTCGAGTGCAGAGCGCATCTTAATGATGTCGCCCGGAGTGACCTGAGTTGCCGCAAACTCCGCGATATTACTTTCCAGTAATTGGCGGGCCTGCAGCATCTCGAATGGACCAGCATCATCGCTGACCACATTCTCGCGAGAATGAGTTGGAATGTTCAGGACATAAACACCCGACCCTTTTTTCACCTCAACTAAGTTTTCAAGCTCCAGCATGATGATCGCTTCACGCACCACTGTGCGGCTTACATCTAGACGATCAGCAATATCGCGTTCTGGAGGTAATCGATCTCCAACCTTATACAGGCCTTCAATCAGTTCTCTTCTTAGTACTAACCCTATCTCCTGATAAGGTCTTTTCGGCTCGAAAGGCATCATGATGATATTGTCACTTCTTTCCATTGTATTTCTCTCGCCATCATAATGACCAAATATAATTGGTCAACCTCTATATCCTAAAATGCAGTAACACTTTGTTTTTGTATTACTATTTTTTCTATATTTGCTCGTTATTCAACAGACTGAATACGATCAATCAATGCGCTCAATTCTGGATCCGTTTTATCTAGCGCGTCATACATAGGTTGAACCGCGAGTGCGAACGCAGCCTTGTCTGGTTCCACAAAAGTAACGCCCATTTCCTCGGCTTTAGCACGCTCTTTTGCTTCCGATTCAGCCCACAATTTTTTCATCAATTCAGATGAATCACTTGCCGCTTTCATTAGCGCATCTTGTTGTTCTGTAGTCAGTTTATCGTATGCTCTGGTTGAGATAACCAACACATCCGGAACCATCGTGTGCTCATCTAAGCTGAAGTATTTAGACACTTCACTGTGACGGCTCAAGCTGAAAGAAGGAATGTTATTTTCAGCCGCATCCACTACACCTTGCTGCAGTGCTGTGTACAACTCACCGTAAGCTAGTGGCGTTGGGTTACCGCCTAACGCTTTCACCATCGCAATTGCTGATGGGCTTGGTTGAACACGAACTTTCAAACCTTTCAGATCTTCTGGCGTGTTAATTGGCTTATTGGTATAGAAGCTACGTGCACCAGCGTCGTAGTAAGTCACACCAATAAAGCCGCTATCACGAGAAGAGTTAAGAATGTCACGGCCTACTTCACCATCAGTCACACTGTAGTAGTGCGCTTGATCGCGGAATAAGTAAGGCATGTTGAATGATGAATAAGCAGGAGAAAAAGCTTCTAGCTCAGCAGCATTGCTTTTCACCATATCTAAAGCGCCGTTCTGCATCAGCTCCATAGATTCACGCTGTGTACCCAATTGAGCGTCAGGGTAAATACGAATACGCACCTCACCATCAGTCAATTCACGTACTTCTTTCGCCATAAACGTCATCGCTTCATGTACTGCATGGTCACGAGGGTGGTTATGGCTCAGTTTTAATGTTGTCGCTGCATAAGCAGAAGCTGTTGCTCCAAAAGTGAAAGCAGCACCGACAACCGCACTAATCAAAGTTTTACGCGTCATCATCATTCTTATTCTCCGTGGATTGGTTATCCAAAATGTAGGGTGTTTTTTGTTATGGGCTCATATTGGGGCTCAAAAAAGGAACCGTCAAAGCTGAAATTAAAATTGATTGACCAATATCACAATAAAAACCCACAAATTGGTCAACCAAAATCATTTGTGAAGTTGCTCACGCCAACCAAAAAATGAATAGCTTATGATTCAGCCAGATTTTTGAACATACTATCCCTACATAGAAACAGTTTCTTACATTGGTAAACCAATTGTTATGAGATACGCAATTTTGTTGAAAGGAAATAAACATGAATAAATTGGTCAGTTACATAAATAGAGGGTTGGCCGCCTTTACAGTGTCTCTATCGTCTTTCTTAGTGCTATGTGTGATATGGCAGGTTTTATCCCGCTATGTTATTGGCAAACCAAGTACTGTTACCGACGAGCTCGCGCGTTATCTCTTTATGTGGGTAGCCTTAATTGGTGCCGCCTATACAACGGGTCTGAAACGCCATCTTGCCATCGACCTGCTTACGATGAAGCTGACTGGCAAACGTAAATTAATCAACGAAATCGTTATCCAAATAGCCATCGCTTCTTTCTCCTATATCGTTCTGGTGCACGGTGGAAGCCAACTTGCTGCTAAAACGCTTGCGATGGGACAGCTGACTCCCGCTCTAGGTTTAGAAATGGGCTACATCTACTTCTGCTTACCGATTAGTGGCGCTTTAATGATTTTTTACTCCGTCGTATTTACTTACGAACGCGTTAAACAATTAATGTCAGGTGACGATTTGATCACCGACTCACAACTTGATTGATAGAAGGATTTCACAATGGAATGGCAAGTAATACTGACCTTATTCGGTAGTTTCGCTGTACTGCTTACAATCGGTGTACCCGTCTCTTTTGCGATTGGTTTATCGTCACTAGCAACCATCTTAATGAGCTTACCGCTTGAGCCGGCTATCGCGGTGGTTGCTCAACGCATGGCCGCTGGTCTTGATAACTTTGCATTACTGGCAATCCCGTTCTTCATTTTGGCGGGTAACATCATGAACCAAGGCGGCATTGCACTGCGTCTGATCAACTTCGCGAAAGTGTTGGGTGGTCGTCTGCCGGGTTCATTGGCACACGTAAACGTGATGGCAAACATGATGTTTGGCTCTATCTCAGGATCAGCGGTAGCATCGGCAGCTGCAGTGGGTGGCACCATGTCTCCTCTGCAAAAGAAAGACGGCTACGACGAAAACTTCTCTGCGGCGGTAAACATTACTTCATGTCCTACTGGTCTATTGATTCCACCAAGTAACACGCTGATCGTTTTCTCTTTGGTTTCTGGTGGTACTTCAATCGCAGCATTGTTCTTAGCGGGTTACATCCCAGGTCTCATCATGGGGCTAAGTATCATGATTGTGGCGGGTATTATTGCAAAACGTCGTGGTTACCCTGTTGCAGCTCGTCCTTCATTATCAATGGTTTGGGATACCTTCCTAAAAGCAGCGCCTTCTCTGGCACTGATCGGCATCATCATGGGTGGCATCATTGGCGGTATCTTTACTGCAACTGAAGCTTCTGCGATTGCCGTGGTATACACGTTTGTTTTAGCCGTGCTTATCTACCGTGAAGTAAAATGGCGTGATATTCCAAAGATCATCCTTGAGTCTGCAGTAACAACTTCTATCGTTCTATTACTTGTTGGCGCATCAATGGGGATGTCTTGGGCAATGGCGAACGCCGATGTGCCTTACATGATTGCTGATGCATTACTGGCGGTTTCTGATAACCCGCTAATGATCCTACTGATTATCAACGTGATTCTGCTGATTGTGGGTATCTTCATGGATATGACACCTGCGGTACTGATCTTCACACCAATCTTCCTACCAATCGCGCTAGACCTAGGCATCGACCCTGTGCACTTCGGCATCATGATGACCTTCAACCTTGCTATCGGTATCTGCACGCCGCCAGTAGGTAGTGCTCTATTCATCGGTTGTTCGGTTGCCAACATTGCCATCGACAAAGTCATCAAACCTTTGCTGCCATTCTATGCTGCACTGATTGCAGCCCTAATGGCCGTTACTTTTATCCCTGAGCTGAGCTTGTTCCTACCTGAATTAGTACTGGGCTATGGTTCGTAATTTGGTCACAGATACATTCTAAGACTGCTCAACACTCAAACGCTTTATCAAATAATAAAATCCCGCTGGTTCGCTGGCGGGAAAAGGAACTGAATAATGAAGACTGTTGCTAACTCTACGCTGCCAAACACTGTATTACGACCTGACTACGACCGTTCAGCACTCCAAAGCCGTATTGTGCACCTTGGTTTCGGTGCATTTCACCGAGCGCACCAAGCGCTATTCACCAATGAAATGCTAAGCAAAACCAACACTGATTGGGGTATTTGCGAAATTAACCTATTCGGCGGCGAAGATTTGATTGAATCACTTCGCGCGCAAGACCACCTTTACACCGTTGCTGAAAAAGGCGCTGAATCCACAGACGTTAAAGTAATCGGCTCAGTGACTGAATCACTGCATCCAAACCTAGACGGTATCGAAGCTGTTTTAGAAAAAATGGCTGAGCCTCAAGTGGCGATCGTGTCGATGACGATCACAGAGAAAGGCTACTGCGCTGACCCAGCGACCGGAAAACTCGACAAAAATAACCCATTAGTCATCGCTGACCTAGCTAACCCAACTCAACCTAAATCAGCATTAGGTTACATTGTCCAAGCCCTAAAAATTCGCCGCGAACGTGGCTTAACACCATTCACGGTCATGTCTTGCGACAACGTGCAAGAGAACGGTCATGTGGCAAAAGCAGCGATCATTGAGTTCGCTCAACTGCTTGACCCAGAATTACGTGATTGGATTAAAACCAATGTCACCTTCCCATGCACCATGGTTGACCGCATCGTACCTGCAGCAACCGAAGAGACACTGACAGAAATTGCAGAACTGCTAGGTTGTGAAGATCCATGTGGCATCGCCTGTGAACCATTCCGCCAATGGGTGATTGAAGATAACTTTGTGGCAGGCCGTCCAGACTGGAATGTTGCTGGCGCAGAGTTCGTAGAAGATGTAGTGCCTTACGAAGAGATGAAACTGCGTATGCTCAATGGCAGTCACTCTTTCCTTGCTTACCTTGGATACCTTGGTGGTTACGACCATATTTCCGACACCATGACAGATGCAGGCTACCGCAAAGCCGCTTTTGACATGATGATGAAATCCCAAGCACCTTCACTAACTATGCCTGAAGGGACTGATTTGGAAGGTTACGCAACCTTGCTGATCAACCGCTTCACCAACCCAAGTTTGAAACATAAGACATGGCAGATTGCGATGGATGGTAGTCAGAAGATCCCTCAGCGTATGGGTGGCAGCTTGCGATTCCATTTAGAGCAAGGCTCAGACTTCTCATGGCTTGCGACGGCCATCGCTGGCTGGATGCGCTATGTATCGGGTGTTGATGAGCAAGGCAATGAGATCGATGTTCGCGATCCAATGGCAGACACACTTCGTCAGATCTGCGACGAGCATGGACTCAATACTTCTGTGGTTCCGACGTTACTTGCGGTTGAAGCGATTTTCCCTGCCGAGCTAGGTCAAAACCCACAGGTGATTGATGCAGTAAGTTCAGCGTACCAATCATTAATTGAACATGGTGCTGTTGCTACCGTGGCTGCATTATAAGGAGTATAAGCAATGAAGAATTTCTTATGTGAAGACTTTTTACTGTCGAATGAGACTGCACGCCGTTTGTACCACGAACACGCAAGCCACCAGCCGATTTATGACTATCACTGCCATCTAAACCCGGCAGAAGTGGCTCAAGATCGTCAGTTCGAAAACATGTCTAAGATTTGGCTTGAAGGTGACCACTACAAATGGCGTGGTATGCGTTCAGCAGGGATTGATGAGCGTCTGATTACTGGAGGGGCAAGCGATTATGATAAGTTCATGGCATGGGCAAAAACCGTCCCTCAAACCTTAGGTAATCCTCTTTACCACTGGACTCACTTAGAACTTCGTCGCCCATTTGGTATTACTGGCACTCTATTGAGCCCAGAAACAGCTGACCAAATTTGGCACGAAGGCAACGAGCTATTAGCGACACCAGAATTTAGTGCTCGCGGCATCATGAAGCAAATGAATGTGGTGATGGCAGGTACGACAGACGATCCAATTGATTCTCTTGAACACCATAAAGCGATCGCTCAAGACAATTCATTTGGTGTGAAGGTTCTACCAAGCTGGCGCCCAGATAAAGCGTTCAAAATTGAACTTGATGGCTTTGCTGATTACCTACAAAAATTAGGCATGGTTGCTGACGTTGAGATCACTCGCTTCCATCATCTATTGAGTGCTTTAGACAGCCGCCTAACGCATTTCAACGACCATGGCTGCCGTGCAGCAGACCACGGAATCGAAGTGGTTCGCTACGCACCTATTCCATCAGAATCGGATTTGGATGCTCTGTTAACTCGACGCCTCAACGGCGAAACGCTCACCGATTTAGAATGTGCACAGTTCTCAACAGCCGTTCAAGTGTGGTTAGGTAAGCGATACGCAGCAATGGGTTGGGTAATGCAGCTTCACATTGGTGCTCAACGCAATAACAACACGCGTATGTTCCAACTGTTAGGCGCAGATGCAGGGTTTGATTCGATCAGCGACAAGACGTTTGCCTTCGAATTGGCTCACCTATTAGACGAGATGGATCAAAGCAATGAATTACCTCGCACCATCCTTTACTGCTTAAATCCTCGCGATAACGAGATGATGGCCACCATGATTGGGAACTTCCAAGGTGGTGGCATCGCGGGCAAAGTTCAGTTTGGTTCTGGTTGGTGGTTCAACGATCAGAAAGATGGCATGCAACGCCAAATGGAGCAGCTATCTCAGCTTGGTCTGCTTAGCCAGTTTGTCGGAATGCTGACTGACTCTCGTAGCTTCTTGTCGTACACACGCCACGAATACTTCCGCAGAATTCTGTGTGACATGCTTGGTCGTTGGGCTGAAAACGGTGAAGTGCCAAACGACATGTCACTGCTTAGCCCAATGGTCGAAGACATCTGCTTTGGTAACGCAAAACGCTACTTCGAAGAGAGGGCGTAACCCATGAAACATATCGCCATTATTGGTGAGTGCATGATCGAGCTTAACGGAAAACCGTTCGGCTCAATGCATCAAACGTTTGGCGGAGACACACTCAATGCTGCGGTCTATCTAAGCCGCGGCTGTGAGGCCAACCTCAATCCAAATGACATCAAAGTGTCCTACGTCACGGCTTTAGGTGCAGACCCGATTAGCAAGGGAATGTTAGAACGCTGGCAACAAGAAGGGCTGTCGACGGATCTAGTTCTACAAGACAGCCAACGTACCCCAGGCCTATACCTGATTCAGCTTGATGACGCAGGTGAGCGTACCTTCTTATACTGGCGTAATCAATCAGCAGCACGGTACCTGTTGCAACATCCAGATTTTAGCCAGATAAAACAAGCTTTGCGCAACGTCGATATGGTCTTTCTCAGCGGCATCACATTAGCAATTTTGCCTGAACAAGATCGTATCCAGTTATTGAACATCTTGGTTGAATTGAAGACGCAAGGCGTTGAGATCGCCTTCGACAGTAACTTCCGCCCTGCGCTTTGGCCACAGGACAAAAACCAGACCGTCAAAAACAGCTACCAAGCCATGTATACATTGACGGATTTAGCGTTAGTGACATTCGATGACGAACAGTTGATTTGGGGAGATGCTTCACCTGAACAAACTATCGAACGTCTAACAGTGCTGGGGGTTAAGCGATGCATCGTCAAACTGGGTGCAGATGGCTGCCTCATTCAAGATGCCACAATTCAAAGTGACATAAATCTAAACTCTGGTACCGCTTCGGCTCCACGGGCGGTGCCGACCCTACCTGTTGAACATGTCGTTGATACGACCTCGGCAGGAGACTCATTCAATGGCGGGTTTTTATCTGCTTACCTTGCTGGCGAAGACTTAACAACGTCGTGCCAGCGTGGCAATACCATGGCAGGCGTCGTTATCCAACATCGCGGTGCCATTATTGCAAAAGAACTTACTCAAGCGGCCATCACAGCCATTTAAGGAATACCAATGAACATCAAACAACAACTAAAAACACTGAAAGTTATCCCTGTGATCGCTATCGACAACGCTGAAGACATCATCCCTCTGGGTAAAGTGTTAGCTGAAAATGGTTTGCCTGCAGCAGAAATTACGTTCCGTTCTGAGGCTGCTGTCGAAGCTATTCGTCTACTTCGTGAATCACAACCAGATATGTTGATCGGCGCAGGCACTGTACTCAATCGTGAGCAAGCGATCGCGGCTAAAGAAGCGGGCGCAACGTTCGTCGTCTCTCCTGGCTTTAACCCAAACACAGTAAGAGCTTGCCAAGAAATTGGTATTGACATCATTCCTGGAGTGAACAACCCAAGTACAGTAGAAGCCGCTCTAGAAATGGGCTTAACCACATTGAAGTTTTTCCCTGCTGAAGCGTCTGGTGGCATCAACATGGTTAAATCACTTCTTGCGCCTTACACGGATATTGAGATCATGCCGACAGGTGGCATTAACCCTAACAACATTAAAGACTATCTAGCGATACCTAGAGTACTCGCATGTGGCGGTACTTGGATGGTGGATAAGAAGCTAATTGAAGAAGGCAATTGGGAAGAATTGGCTCATTTAACTCGTGAAGCCGTTGCTTTAGTGAATCAATAATCACATTCATCGAACAATAATTAGCTTTAAGTAGTCAATTAAAGCATTAACCAGCCCTCTAATTAGAGGGCTGAATTTTTGTTCATAAACTTAAATTGACTGATGGAACGAGTATGGAAAACGCAATAGCACAAGGTATTGGCGGAATTGCATTCCTAGTTGGCGTGATGGCCTTTTGGCAAAAAGACGACATGCGATTTCGTTATCAGATGATGATGTTCTGTCTGTTCATGGGAATTCACTTCACCTTAATGGGAGCTACAGTTGCTGCCATTGGCGTGATGATTAACGCACTTCGTAGTTATGCTTCCATCAAAACTCAATCACGCAAAGTGATGTGGTTTTTCATTGGTTTAATGTGGGTAATGACATTACCTAACATCACACACTTCTTTGAATTCATAACCGTTTTAGGTTCTTCAGTTGCCACTTGGGCATTATTTACCAAACAAGGTGTAACACTGAGATCCTTTATTCTGTTCAACTCACTTTGTTGGATTAGCCACAATATTTGGCTTGGTTCTATCGGCGGATCTTTGGTCGAAGGAGCATTTATTGCCACCAATCTATTCACAATCTACCGTTTACACCAGCGCAGCTTGTTAATTGAAAATAAGACATAATCACTGGAATAAAATCTATGATTTAAACCTAGAACTAATTAATTCATTGCACTTTAAAGACCATAAAGGCCAACGTTCATGCGCTGGCCTTACTGCTATCTGTCACTGTTCAGAATTAAGCACTAATCAATCAACACCAATGAATCGAGAATCCCCTTTCCGCTGTGGATCCCGCCTTCATTCTCACTCGCAGGTTTGCTACGAATAAGATATCCCGCATAACCGTCTAATTCGGTAACTGGCTTACCTTGGTAGTAAGCGGTAAATAGGCCAACTTCGCTGACTAAATCTGTCACTAGCGTTTGTTGAGTGTCACGCACCGCAATGGTTGGTACGTCACGTTCGTGTGGATACAAGCGCTGCATCAATGCCCATGCGTCGTACTCTTCTGGCTTAAGTTGGCTCAGTTGCTCGCTGATGTCGTCACCAAAGACACAATGGCCACCGCCCTCGCCTTGGTTTTTTAACACCCACTCTTGTTTAATCGCCACGCTATTGAACCACTCGATAGTATCGGTATTAATTGGCTTCATATCAGCCAAGACACTTTTCACCAGTTCTGCTTCTTCTAACGTTAAACCCCAGCGTGCGTATTCAGATGCTGGCATCATGGTCAGCAGCATTTGCATGGTTTTACTGGTCGCTAATTGTTGGCTGATGGTCGCGTTCATTGCGACATGGTGTTGCTCCATAAACACGCGCGTTTGGCTTAGTGTATGACAACAAACCGATTCGTTGAGTTCTGGTGCCCAGTAGTCTGAATACTGATAGCCCGCTCTTAGGTAGACCACATCGACAGCGCCGACATCTTGCAGTAACAAGCGTTGGTTATCACCCGATGAAAGCTGACAGCTCAGTTGTTCGAAAGTACGGCGAACCGTACGTACACCCTGCTTTTGCAGTTCAATTTCGAGTAGGTGCTGGTCGTAAACATTGTCTTCATTCTTTTGCACTACCATCAAGAATGTTGGCTTATCTGAATCATTAAAGTCAGCTCGCACTTTTCTTGCTGAAGTCGCAATACCATAAGCCAACTGCGTTAAGCCTTGGTTTTCAGCAGGTGTTGCAGATTTATCTTCAAGCCAGCCCTGATAAGTCTCAGGCCATTGATTTTGCATGTAATCATGGAACTCTGTGGCCTTTTGTCCGAATGGTGCCATCCCTGCTGCAATGCCATTAAACTCGATCACTTTCGCGCCATGCTGGCGATCATCCATGAAGTCAGTACGCATTAATAACAACGGTTGACGAGCAGGATAAAGACGATGAGACAGCTCGCCATGTGCTTGTTGATGCAGCTCCATCAAACGGCCAAAAAACGGATCAGCTTTGGCCATATCATTCAGTGATGATTGCAAGAAATCATGATCTTCGGAAACATTGCTGATTAACTTGGTGATCAGCGGTGTTACCTTCAACAAGTGTTCATACACCTCACGCTCCATAGTCATAGGAGCAATGCTGAAAGGACAATGCCTCGCGGTATTATCTGACTGGCGAAACGCAACACCGTGCATGATCGCCCACTCACACGCGTCTTCAATAATTTGTTGTGGTAACCGTGGAATTGTCATCTCTCATCTTCCAAATAAAAATAGCACCCAGAATAAGACGAAGCTTAATTCCAAAAGACGAAATAAAACTGGATTATTTATCAAATAACTACGTTTGTCTTATCTTTCAATAGCTTGAATAAATTGTACATCTCAACTATCGAGTCTGTTCAATGATCAGATCGCGCAACCATTTATGGCTCGGTTCTGAATCGAAATATTTGTGCCATAGAAGGAACAAGCCTCCCGGCACCAAATCAACCGGAACGGGCTTCATCACTAACTCTCCGCTATCAATGTAATCGCGTACTGAGTTGTATGGGTAACACATCAGTAAATCACTCTGCTTACACAGCTTAATGGCACTGGTGATGTCTGAAACATTCGCGGCTTTGTTGATTTCAAGCTGCTTGGAGTTAAGCACTTCCATCAATAACCAGTCACCCGCTCCACCCGTCACCAACTGTATGTGTCGATACTTCAAAAAAGTGTCGAGGTTCCACTCTTCTTGCAAGGCTGGGTGGTCATTACGCATCAAACACACAGAATAATCCAAGCACAGTTCCACGTAATCCAACTCGTCAGGGATACACTGGACATGGGTAGAAGCGCGCTCATCTAGCTCAAATATACCGATACCAAAATCCACCTCACGTTTGAGTAAACGCTTGAAGCTGTCGCTGCTCCACGTCGAACTGTTGATGGTAATGTGCGGCGCATCGGCAAGTGCTGTCGGCATAAAGTGCGGATAGATCGCGGTGTAGGCGGTTTCAACAAGGTCTATAGTGAAAGTACGCTCACTGTCTTTAGGATCGAAAACTTCGGGAACGGTCAGCTTTTCGATCTGCAGTAGAATTTGGTGAATCTTAGGCGCTAACGCGAGTGCTTTGGGTGTGGGAAATAGCCCTTTGGATTCTCGCTCAAACAGCGGATCATCAAACAAAGCTCTGAGTTTGGTGAGCTGTTTACTTACCGCAGATTGACTCAAAAAGAGTCGCTCTGCGGTTTTGCTCACGCTTCGCTCTTCAATGAGAACGTGTAGGCAAAGCAGCAAATTCATATCGCATTTAAGTAAGCTTTTAACATCTACCATGATATTCCCTAAATTCAGGTTAATGATGATTAATTGTCACTTTAAATCATATCATTGTCTTGGTAAATTTAGCGCATGTGAGTTAACACGCTCAAATAATAATAGAATTAAGGAATACTCATGGATTTTCTAGCACTACCAAAGATTGATTTACACTGCCACCTAGACGGAAGTGTTCGCCCAGATACGATTATTGACCTAGCAAAACAGTACAATATCGAACTACCTGAAGATCGCGACGCGGTTGTTCAATCTCTAACGGTGGCAGAAGATTGCAAAAACCTAGATGAGTATCTGGCTTGTTTCAGCCTGCCACTACAAGTAATGCAGACTGAAGAAGCGATTGAACGTATCTCTTTCGAGCTTTACGAAGACGCTGCACTGGAAAACGTTAAGTACCTAGAAGTTCGCTTCGCACCAATCCTGCACGTAAATAAAGGTCTGTCTCTTGATACGATCATTGCAAGTGCAGTAAAAGGCATGAAGCGCGCTGAAGAGAAATACGACATCAAAGGCAACTACATCATGTCTGTGCTTCGTATGTTCCCTAAAGACTCTATCAAAGACGTAATCGACGCAGGCCAACCCTACCTAGGTAAAGGTGTTGTGGCGTTTGATATCGCAGGTGGCGAAAAGCCAGGCTTCTGTGCTGAATTCCCAGAATACACACAATACGCTCTTGAAAAAGGCTACCGCATTACCGTTCATGCTGGTGAGCAATGGCATGGTCAAAACGTTTACGATGCAGTGACAATGCTTGACGCTGAACGTATCGGCCACGGTGTTCACATCCAAGGTAACGAAGACGCGTACAACATCGTTAAAGTGAAGCAAGTTGCGCTTGAAACTTGCCCAACAAGTAACGTTCAAACTAAATGTATTCACAAATTCAGCGACCACCCAATTGCTGAATTCAAGAAAGACGGCATCGTTGTTACGATCAACACAGATAACCGTACTGTGTCGAACACAACCATGACCAACGAAGTGAAGCGTGTGTGTGAAACATTCGGCCTAACAAAAGAAGACTACGTAGAAATCTACAAGTACTCAGTGGAGAGCGCTTTTGCTTCAGACGAAGTGAAACAGCACCTAATGGGTTTCGTTGAGCAAATCTAATTTAAGCAATCTTGATTGCTAAGTAGAAAAACAGGAAGAGAAAGGCTGAGGCTTTTCTCTTTTTTTATGCCCGAAAATCGCTAATCTTGCAGTATTCGTCATTTATACCAATCACAGTAAGTAAGTGATCATAAATAGCGCAGGAAAAAGGCTTAAGAACAAGGCAGAAATTTTCGATAAGTAGTTATTCTACAATCAAAATTTCTAACGCAGTTATTGAGCGTTTTAACCAGCTAGGATGACCAGTTATTTACTACGATTGGTATTAAACCGAGACTCTCGGAAAGTGGGCAAGCATGAGTAATACAAACGTTAAAACTGAACTAGAAAAGATGCTATCTGGGCAAGTGTATGATGGTGCAGACCAAGAAATTGATACCATGCGTTCCAATGCCAGAAAGGCGCTAATGGCTTTCAACAACCACCAAGACCCAGACCAGCAACACACATTGCAAGAGCAGCTATTTGGTAAGGTTGGTAGTAGCAGCTTAATCCAGCCCCCTTTTCATTGTGAGTTTGGCAAAACCATCGAGATTGGCGAAGATACCTTCATTAACATGAACGCAGTAATGCTAGATGGTGCGAACATCAAGATCGGTAACAATGTTTTAATTGGACCAAGTGCCCAATTCTATACGCCATCACACTCCCTTGATTATCGTAGCCGCCGTAAATGGGAAACCTTCTGTTTACCAATTACAATCGAAGATGATGTGTGGGTTGGCGGTAACTCAGTGATCAACCAAGGCGTGACAATTGGGGCTCGCTCAGTGATTGCAGCGAACTCTGTAGTCAACAGCGATGTACCGCCAGACTGCTTATACGGTGGTACACCAGCGAAGTTGATTCGACATCTGAATACCGAACAATAAAGCTAATTAAAAGAACAAATAGAAAAGAGGCGATGTACATATAAAACATCACCTCTTTTTTGATTAGTTAGACGTGTCTCTTCTATCGAATGGGCTTCGTTCCATGGCCTTTTCATACTCACTTTTCGGGCCACTCAAGTACGTGGTTCTGACGAACTTCTCCCAATCAGAAAACAGCGATTCTATTGACTGGTCGGTAAACTGTGATGGATCCCCATTGCTCTTAATGAGATCAACAAGCGCCGCTTCTCCCCATGAACGTTCAATAAACTCACCGACCGTATACCCAAGCTCATAAACAGCCGAGCTACTGTTCGGCTTATGATAAAAATCCTGAACTAGCCCATCGAAACGGCGACTGATGGCATGTCTGTTACTCAAGTGAAACCAATAATCTTCAGACTTATAGATAGCGATAGCTTCCCACAGCCACCGTGGATTGTTTGCAAAATTCGGATTCACTTGCAGAGTCAGCAAGTGTACAAACTCATGCAATGCGGTTTTATGGATCTCACCACCAAAATAGAGCAGCCTAATTTCATTGCTTTTAGGGGCAATATACCCCGTAGAGAAAGCATATCGATACCCTATGCTCCGCTCCTGCTCATCCAAATAGGCTTTTTGGTTTCGCCACACCCTAACGGTGACTGGCGGCATAGAATCAAGCTCGAACGTTTTCATTAAGGGAGTGCGGTTAATCAATAAGGTATTATGGATGCTTGGAATAACAGAGGGCGACGTTCCATCATAGAGAACATATTTGAACTGCCCTTTGTCTGATTCGTAGCAATCAACACACGTTGGTTCTCCGCGAATTTGAAATGCTGCCGCAACCAATAAAACCAGCGCCGATAACGTTAAAATCAAGAATGTAACGATTGATTTAGACGGGTATCTTTTCATTTTCTACATCCTCAAACGAAAACATTAGTCGATCGAGTGTCAGTGTTTCAGATTGACACAAAATGCCGCATATCAAGATTCATAATTAATACTGATAAAATAATGACCTCTCGTATGAGATACAATCAATTGAGCACAAAAAAGGCCATCATTTCGATGGCCTTCTCAATATTCGCAAGTGGAACAATAAGTTAAAAATGAAGTGATGACGCTTCACGAGTTCCGCTTTTTCCATTGGTACGGCGTGATGCCATTGGCTCGTTTGAAAGCTCGAATAAATTGCGATGCATCGGCATACCCTAAGTGCTGAGCAACATCCGCTATCGAGTATGCTTGTTCAGCAAGTACACGCTTTGCAAAATCAAAGGCCAATGACTCTTTAACCTCTCTAAAGGTCGTATTTTCTTGTGAAAGCGCTCGTTGAATGGTGCGTTTCCCGAGCGAATTTAAGTCGCAAAATGTATCCAAGTCGAGATCCATTCGCCCAATGTATGGCGACAGCGCTTCAGCGACTTTACTGGTATCTGTCATCGACTGGGCTTGTACTTCCAAGGCACATTCCTTCGCCAGTGGAGGGTACTGAATACATGTACTCGCCTGACCTAAATACTGTGGTGTGTCCGTTTGGATTTTTAGCTCACTCAGTTGTTCTGAACTTCGCGTAACTAGGTCATAACGGATCGGTTTTCCTAAATCGGCATAATGCGATTTAAAGTAAGCGTGGGTATAAACGATAAGAAACAACTCAGACTCAACATGACTTGCCACACTCGTTGTCATTTTGAATGAAATCGACAAGCATCCTGAACCCTGCTTTACAAGCAAGTTATCAACTGGAAATTGAAGCAAAAAATCTTGTATGGAAAGTTCCGAGAATTGCAATTCTTGAGCAGCGCGGTCTGCACTCTCTAACAGTAAAGAAGTGAACGCAGAGGGGCTCAGGTGATCTTTCAAACTCCTCAAGAAAAGCGCAAATACATTAAATGGCACATACCTCGCTGATGACGTATCCATGCTGAATGGCAAGTTAACATCTGAAGCCAATTTTGCTGACGATGAGTTACTCAGAGCAAGCCATTTTTTTTCTTGCAAGCCTTGTTGAAAGTGAGACACCACGCGCTTATCGATCAACGGAATATCAAGACCCATTTAACCTTCCTCTTCTACTTTACCCATGTCTCTAAATGCACATTTACCATTTTGAGCTTAGCTACAACAGACTCAAGTTAACAAGCCTTAACTAGAGTTTTCATCAATAAAGTGAAATACATATCTAACAACAACAGATTTGATTTCTAAATATGACAGGGTTATCAATTTTAAATAACTCGACGATACCGTCAGGGTCTACTATTAAATTTAGGCATAAATATAAATGGACTTAAGCCAGTAATTGGGAGGTTTTCATGTTTAAAAAGATAACGTTAGTCGCGGCGAGCATTGCAATGAGTTGTGGTGTTGCCCAAGCGAGTATCGAAAGCAAAACTTGGCCAGCATCAGACAAAGCCAAAACATTCGTTCAAGATACTATCGTGATTGGTATGCTCGCAAGCCCGTACGGTGCAGGTTGGAAGGATGACCAACAGCTATTGGACTACTTTCAAGGCGCACGTGACGCGGGTATCACTGGGCATGAGTACACGGTAACAGCGGCTGACCATAACTTTGATGATTTCCTATTCCACCATCACAAGCATCGTTCCGCCATGGCTAAGCAGCCTGAGAATTTCATCGTAGCGCATTCAAACCACGATATTGAGAAAGCTCACACAGAAGGAAAAACCGCGGTTCTTTGGAATAGCCAAACCGCTACTATCTTGGACGAAGATGTCACCAAGATGGCGATCTTGAAGGACATGGGTCTAAAAAGCATGATCTTGGCTTATAACGACATTTTCAGAACCGGTTCAGGGCAATTAGCGGCCTACAATGGTCGAGATATAGGTCTCACCCCATGGGGAAAATCCGTTATCGACTCAATGGGTCAATACGATGTGATCCTCGATCTCAGCCATACGGGATCTAAGACAGCCAATGATGCGATGGATTACATGGAAACAAATTATCCTGGAACGCCATTTGTTTACACGCACTCAGTGCCTGCTGGCCTTTATAAGAGTGAGCCAAATGCAACGCCAAAAGGTTGTTACCGTGCTATTCCTGATGATGAAGCGATACGCGCAGCGAAATCAGGAGGCTACATTGCACCAACATTTACCGAGTGGATGATGGACGGTGTTTGGCCGGAAGATATTTCTCCAGTCCAAGCCGCAGATATGATTGATTACTATGTGAAACTGGTAGGCGTAGACCATGTCGGTATCGCAACGGATGATATGTTCTCAACGGACATGGTGATCGATTTCGCAACCAAAAATGCCAAAATGTACGACGATGGCGGCTACATGATTGAAGCCTTTAACAAAGGGGCGACGGGCAATGGCGAATTAGCGAAGATCCTTGCCGCGATCACAGATGAGCTTTGGAAGCGTGGCTACAGCAACGACGACCTTGCCAAGATCTACGGCGGCAACAAGATGCGAGTTTTCGCTCAAGTGTCTGAAAATGTTGACCCTGACGAATTCCAAAAAGAGTATGCCAAACGCCTGAAAGAATTAACCAAGCTAAGAAATGAAAACTTAGCGAAGTAGTAGTTGTAACTCGTTAGCTTACTGAGAGTTGAGCAAACGCAACTTACTAAAAGCACGCCAATGATGACGTGCTTTTTGTTTGAACGAACTCGATAACACGCCTAACGAACCGTTATTACCATCACCTATATGGCCTTCTATGTTACAATTTCAAGTCATTAAGAGCGTGCTGAATCCCTGATTTAGTTCACTATTCTTTAATCACTGTGAATACACTTTAAAAGTTATTGGCCTATGAAAAAGTACGAATTAGTTGTTCAAGATATTGTGAGCAAGATCTGCCAAAACAGTATTAATCACAAACTGCCAGCTGAAAGAGAACTCTCTGAAATATATGGGTTATCTCGTTTCACCATTCGCAAGGCACTCGCAAAGTTAGAGGCGATTGGAATGGTAAAATCGAAAATTGGGTCTGGGTATTTTGTTAATACTTCTTTAATTGGTACTCCCCTAGTCTATAACTCAATCACTGAAAATAGCTTTGAAGAAATATCTTATAAAAAGATTCAATTAAATAAAACGCTACCAAACCAACATGAACAACAAATATTTTCGTTAGCTGATGATGAGTATATTTGGAAGATTAGACGACTGAGGTTAATAAATAATAAAGTCGTTCAGATTGAAGAGGCAAAGATACCTGTCAGTATCTTCCCTGAAATGAATACAGAGATCATTGAAAACTCCATTCAAAAACACGCGTTAGCACACGATTTAGAGATCGACAGTTACCTCACTACCTATCAAGCGATCAACGTATCCAAAGATGACGCTGACCTTCTGGGTTGTAAAAAGAATTCAGCAGCGATGAACATCACCAACCGAGGGTTCTTAACCTCTGGCGAACGTTCATTGTCAGCGACATTATCGACATCAACTACCAATGCACGTATCACACGCCTTTTAACAGTGAGAGTATGAATTTCAGAGATAAAAATAGCCGCTAGTGCGGCTATTTTATTGCGTTACTCAGTGACCGAATAGGTACTGTTTGAGTTATGGAGTGTGAATCGCGCCATCAGGAAGGCGACTTTGAGTCCACTCGTGGGGGCGATACATTACAGGGAATTCAGCGGCGACTTCTCGGTCGATTTCAACACCAATACCTGCGATTTCAGATGCGTATAAGTAACCATTGATTGGCTCTGCCGCATTCGGGAACACCTTATGTGTATTCTCGTTGTATTCTACATGCTCTTGAATAGCCGCATTGTGTAAATGCACATTCAAATGCGTGTTTACCGCTGCACCAATTGGTGTCATATCTGGCGGGCAGTGCCATGCAATACGAACACCGAAATTCTGACATAAGTGACCAAGTTTCAGAGCCGGGGTAATGCCACCAATCTGTGAAACATGACAACGAATGAAATCAATACGGCGGTTAGCAATCAAAGACTTCCACTCTTCAGGGTTATTAAATAACTCCCCTAAACCCAATGAAACCGAACTTTGACTGCGAATATTATCCAGCCATTCCGTTTGATTTGGCGGCAGAATATCTTCAATGAAGTAAGGCTTATATTGCTCAACTTCTTTGGCAAATTGTATTGCTTGATTTGGGAAAAGGCGCTCATGAACATCATGAAGAATATGGAATTTATTACCATATTTCTCTCTCAGCGACTTAAACATCGTTAGTGTATTGTCCATGTACTGATCTTGGTCGTAATACGAACCTTCAGTCGGGTTTTGAGTGGTATACAAATCGGTTGGAACACCGCCATAGAAACCAAGCTGACAACGAATGTGCTTATAGCCTTTGTCTAGGAAAGATTCCACCAGCTCATAAATACCTTCCATTGTGTCGCTAGTCGCATGTGTGTATACCGGAATAGCATCACGAGACTTACCACCAAATAATTGATGTAGCGGCATACCCGCCAATTTGGCTTTAATATCCCACAGTGCCATATCAACACCGGAAATTGCATTATTGATAACAGGACCATTTCGCCAATAAGCGTTGACCATCATCATTTGCCATAAGTCTTCAATATTATTGGCGTTTTTACCAATAAGAATAGGTTTTAAATATTCATCGACCATTGTTTTTACAGCAAGCGGTCGTTGTTGGAATGTCGCACAACCAAACCCAGTCACGCCTTCATTCGTTTCAACTACCACGGTAATGAGATTGTGTCTGTCTGGTTTAGTAATAATACAATGGATATCAGATATAATAGTTTCTTTCACAATTAAATAACCTAAACTTAAGTCAACTCCTATTATCTAACCGCTTTAAAAACCACATTTCAAGCGCTAATTTTCGGTAAAAATAATTGGTACGTTAAGTGTTTTTTTTTGATTAACAAAACATACCAATTGGCCAAAAATGGTGAAAAAATAATTTTTCGAATTTCAAGTGTGATTGAGATCTCTTTTTACTGCGTTGGAATTAAATTGGTTGTCGTTATGATTACTCGAGTTAAATATATTCCAATAACAGGTGTAGTATGCAAATGGTAGAAAAGAGTGATGCCGTTATTAATAACTCGAAGTCATCATCGAAAAAGAAAAATTTCAAAGAAAATATACAGTTATTAGTCACTGCACTTGGTGGTGAAGACAATATCGTGAGTATCACACACTGTATGACAAGGCTGCGATTCAAATTGGCAGACGAGTCTCTGGTAGACGAAGAAGCGATCAAGCAGATCGCTGATGTGAAAGGTGTGGTACTTCAACAAGGTCAAACTCAAGTCATCATCGGTGTTGAAGTAGAGAAGTGGTTTAACGCGCTATCAAACACTCAACAAGCTGACGCTAATCCGGCTGATGAGCTAGAGAAAGGCAAACTGTTCCAAGGCGTGATGCGCATTGTCGCGGGTATATTCGGCCCTGTAGTCCCAGCGATTGCCGGTGCAGGTATGTTGATGGGTCTACTTTCAGGCCTTATCGCAACCAATGTTATCTCTGAAAGCTCTGACACGGTTTATTTCTTCCGCTCTATCTCTGTTGCTGTGTTCTTCTTCTTGCCTATGCTGGTCTCTTTCTCTGCAGCCAAAGTATTTAAGGTGAACGAATACATCGCGCTTGCTGTTTCCTCTGCAATGTTAGCCCCCAAGCTAGTAGATAAAGCGGTGATGCTAAAAGATGCTGGCGCGGCACCTGAGCTGACGGTGCTAGGCGTGGTTCCTATTGAACTGCTTAACTACGGCGGCGCGATTGTTCCTGCGATTCTAGCAATCTGGTTATTGTCTAAGGTGACTCCGTTAGTTGACCGTCTAGTTCCTTCTTCTGCGAAGCCTGTATTTACACCACTGCTTGCCTTTACGGTGACTTCAACCATCACACTATCATTTGTTGGCCCTGCGGGTATCTGGCTAAGTAATGGCGCGGGTTGGGTGATGAGTTCACTACTGGAAATCTCTCCGACGTTAACAGGCTTTGTTTTCGGTCTGACTCGCCCGATTACCATCGTATTTGGTATCCACCACAGCATGACACCAATCAGCCTAAATAACTTTGCGCTGTATGGTAAGGATTTACTTATGCCGATCATGTGCTTAGGTAACATGGCAATTGCTGGTGCGACAATGGCAATCTGGCACAAGCAACGCAAGACAGTTTCTAAAGAGCAATCTTCAATCACGATGGGCTCAAGCGTGACCGCTATCTTAGGCATCACGGAACCAGCTCTATTTGGTGTCCTAACGAAATACACCAAAGCAATGATGACGGCAAGTTTGGCTGCGGGTGTGTTCGGTGCTATCTCGGTCACGATAGATACTCACTTAACCAGCTACATTCTTTCTTCTGTCTTCAGCTTACCGGCTTACCTTGCAGGCGGTACGCAAAACTTCATTCAAGCACTAATGGGCGTGGTTGGTGTGTTCGCACTGTCTTATGTTCTAACGCTGTTGTTCGTGAAACTAGACAACAAGTAAGACCTCCTCTCAAGCTATTGGGAAAAGAATCAACGTGGCTACTTTCCTTGTAGCCACGTTCCATCATTTATACCTAGCAATACCAATCTTTCTGTAAGGGCACACTATGAGCCACATTGCGATTATCGGCGAGTGCATGATAGAACTGAACGGCGCTCCATTCGGTACCATGCAACAGACCTATGGTGGGGATACGCTCAACGCCGCTGTTTATTTGAACCGAAGTGCCACCAGCTATTCCTGTTCGTCAGATGCACCTGTGATTCGTACCAGTTATGTCACAGCGTTAGGCTCTGACGCTATCAGTCAGCAGATGCTTAACCGATGGCAAGATGAAGGGCTATCAACTGATTTCGTACTGATTGACGAGCAGCACTCGCCAGGCCTGTATCTGATTCAATTAGATGACGTTGGTGAACGCACATTTCTGTATTGGCGTAATGACTCGGCTGCTCGCTACATGGTACAGCATCCCGATTTCGATAAGATAACCGCCCAACTTGAAGATGTCGATATGGTGTTTTTGAGTGGAATCTCTCTGGCGATCTTACCTCATGGCGATCAGCTAAAGTTACTCACCATCATCCAAGGTCTACGTGAACGTGGTGTGGCCATCGCCTTTGATAGTAACTACCGACCAAAGTTGTGGGACTCACAAGACGCAACCAAAGAAGCTTATCAGCTTGCCTATAAAACGACAGATATAGCCTTGGTTACCTTTGATGACGAACAACTGCTATGGGGCGATCAAACGCCACAAGACACCATCAAAAGACTGCATACACTCGGCGTCAAAACGGTTGTTGTAAAGCTTGGTGCTGAAGGCTGCTTGATCAGTGAAAGCCCCGAATATGTGCCAATAAAAGTCACAACAACACCTGTCGAGACTGTGGTTGATAGCACCTCTGCTGGTGACTCTTTTAACGGTGGTTTCTTATCTTGTTACCTCTCTGGAGGTTCTGTTTCAGAAGCCTGCCAACAAGGTAATGCTCTCGCGAGACTAGTTATTCAGCACCACGGTGCAATTATTCCAAAAGCCATCACCGATACTCTTTCAAACCCTATTAAGAAGTAAACCCATGCCTACAATTAATGACCAATTAAAAGCACTTAAAGTTATCCCTGTTATCGCGATTGATAACGCTGAAGATATTATTCCACTAGGTAAAGTTTTAGCGGAAAACGGTCTTCCTGCAGCAGAAATTACTTTTCGTTCTGACGCCGCTGTTGAAGCTATTCGACTTCTACGAGAAGCTCAGCCTGACATGCTGATTGGTGCCGGAACGATTTTGAATGGTAAGCAAGCACTGGCCGCGAAAGAAGCGGGCGCAACCTTTGTGGTATCTCCGGGATTCAATCCAAACACGGTTAAAGCATGCCAAGAGATCAGCATTGATATTATCCCGGGTGTGAACAATCCAAGCACCGTTGAAGCGGCATTAGAAATGGGATTAACGACTCTCAAGTTCTTCCCAGCAGAAGCATCGGGCGGCATCAGTATGGTTAAGTCGTTAGTTGGCCCATACGGCGATATTCGGCTAATGCCTACAGGCGGCATTACGTCATCAAACATCGATAATTACTTGGCTGTACCTCAAGTATTAGCCTGCGGTGGCACTTGGATGGTGGATAAGAAGCTCGTTGAAAACGGAGAGTGGGATGAGATAGCCCGCCTAACGCGAGAGATTGTTGAGCAGGTAAATCGCTAAGCAAACTAAGCAAACCAGCAAAGCCGTTCACCAATTTGAGAACGCCTTACATACAAAAAGAGCGAGAGGTTAGCCTCTCGCTCTTTTTTTCATCAACTTACTGTGACAATTGTTGTTCTACCAAAGTCTTCCAGAAACCAACACCATGCTCCAGAATGTTATCGTTGAAATCGTAGTGTGGATTATGAAGCGCAGTGCCTCCACATTCACCAACACCATTCCCAACTAGCACATAACACCCTTTAACTTCGCGTAACATGAACGAGAAATCCTCACTGATGGTGAAGCGTTCACAAGCTCCATTCACATTATCTTCACCAACAACCGCTTGTGCTGCTTTCACTGCGTGAGCCGTCTCTTCAGGCGTGTTAATCGTTGATAAGAAGCTGTTGTTGAAGTGGTATTGATAATCAACACCTGCCGACATGCACTGGCCAGCGACAACACGCTCAATCGCTTTTTCAATCTTATGCAATGCTTGATCGGTAAAGCTGCGAGTGTCACCAGAAATAGTCACTTGCGAAGGAATCACATTCACGGTGCCATTGGTAACAAAGTTAGTCACCGAGATAACCGCCGTCTCATCAATGGCGCTCAAATTACGCGAAACGATGGTTTGCAGTGCTGTGACCACCTGAGCTCCAACAACAATCGGATCGGTTCCCATGTGTGGCATCGCCGCGTGGCCGCCCGTCGCTTTGATCACAATCTCAAAACTGCTTTCACTTGCCATAAGCGAGCTTGGACGAGTCACAAATTTACCTTCTGGGATACCCGGTAAGTTATGCATAGCGTAAATCGCATCCATATTCCAACGAGTGAACAGGCCATCAGCGATCATCGCTTTCGCTCCTGTGCCTCGCTCTTCATCTGGTTGGAAAATGAAGTACACAGTGCCATCGAATTGCTTACTGGTTGCTAACTCTTGCGCCGCACCCAGTAGCATCGCGGTATGGCCATCATGTCCACAAGCGTGCATCGCTCCTTCATGTTTTGAAGCGTGACAAAAAGTGTTCTGTTCATGAATGCGCAGCGCATCCATATCCGCACGTAGACCAATCGAGCGATCGCTTGTGCCATTTTTCAGAATTCCAAGCACACCTGTTCCGCCAATACCGCGGTGAACTTCAATGCCGAACTCTTCGAGCTTGTTCGCTACGAATTCAGATGTTATGAACTCTTCAGTGCCGAACTCTGGGTACTGATGTAAATGGCGGCGCCATTCTGTAACGTTGGCAATGTTAGTCATGGAAACTCCAATAAATACTTAAAATTAATTTGTTAAAACTGTTTTAGATGTCATCTCGCGGGACTTGTTGGATGCAGCAAACAGCATCATTGCCACAATAATCAAGCCAACAGCCAGCGCCCTAAAAGGTGTGATGAGTTCTCCAAACACCAAAACAGCGATGAAAAATGCAGACATAGGGATGAGGTTTAAAGCCATACTGCTGCCTTCAACACCAACACGCTCTATGCCGTATATGTATGCGATGTAGCCCAGCCCTGATACAAAGCCACCCAGCACAATAATGCAGAGTAACGACCAAGAAGGGCGAATCACTAGTAACAGGCTTGGTACATCAAGGCCTGAAACCAGTAAGTAAATGAAAAATCCAACCGCCGCAAAACCAAATTGATAATGCATGGTGCAAGTTGCACCGTATTTTTCTGCAAGCTGAGCGCGCAAGTGAGTCACCGACGCAAAGCTCAGCACACTCAATAGACAAATCAGGTGCCCGATGTTTACTCCTCTATCTTGAGACGTAAACGGAGGAGCGAGCACTAACATGCTGACGCCAACCAAAGCAATTCCGCTAGAGACGATTTGCATGCGAGTAAATCGAGCGCCGTAAAAAAGCTGACCTATCGCCAAGATAGCAATGGGAACAAGTCCCTGAATGACGCCATTCTCTGACAGTGAAATATAGTCCAACGAGAGAAACGAAAGAAAGCTAAACAAACCTTGGCCAACGACACCGCATACCAACAACTTGAATAGATCGCTCCGATTAGCCCAACTAAACGCCAACTTCGGTTTGCTTTGAGTTTTCTTGTGGATCATTGCTGAGAAAATCAGGACTAAAGATAAAACAAAGAATGCCATCATGTAGCGTAGCCACACCAACAATCGCGCATCAATGGTTTGTAATGGCAAGGTAGCTAATGCGCCCTCTGAACCCCATAACAACCCTACGCCAATCGCTGCCATCCAACCTTTAGTCACTGATTTCATCACTTAGCTCGCTTCTGGTGTTGCTTTTTTATCGCAAGCTAAATTTTCTGAAGATTGTTCTTCCTGCTTTGTCTCAAACTTCGTGAACACGTAAAGTGCGACCACAATTAATGAAACAATGATGGTTTTGCCCATTGCCATCTGTTCGCCAAGTGTTAAAACCGCCACTAAGTAGCCAACCAAAGGCATTAGGTTTAATGCCATCGTTGCCTTTTCGACACCGATACGCTTGAAAGAATACAATTGAATCAAGTAGCTACCGCCGGAGATACCCGTACCTAAGAAAATAAGCAAAGCAATTAACA
The DNA here is from genome assembly GCF_057785995.1 of Vibrio sp. QJM3NY_15. Taxonomy (NCBI): domain Bacteria; kingdom Pseudomonadati; phylum Pseudomonadota; class Gammaproteobacteria; order Vibrionales; family Vibrionaceae; genus Vibrio; species Vibrio sp. QJM3NY_15. The sequence continues at coordinate 834,989 of NZ_CM173518.1, read as the reverse complement.
GCGGGCTAGAGAAGATAATGTAAATCTGAGACAGGTCTAAGCCCATGGTCAATACAACGATGATGCCCATTACTGCAACTGAGATGTATTGGTAAAGCATCGAAACAACTGAACCGTATTTGTCCGCCAAGCTAGCTCGTAAGTGAGCAGTCCACGCCAGCGCCAACATTGAACACGTCACGTAAACGTAACCTAGTAATGGTGTACCACCTTCAATGGAGTTTGTCGGACCAACACTCATTGCGTAAATACAAACCGCAGAAGCAATGAAAGCACCCCACTGAATCTTGTTCATACGAAAGTTCATAAACATCATGCCAAAGAAAACCGTCGCGAACGGCTGCATGCCTTGAATAACGCCGTTTTCAGTCGCACCAATGTGAGAAAGAGAAAGGAAGTTGAACAGTGAAAACACCCCTTGTCCAACGATGCCACAAAGCGCAATACGACCAATATCTTTGGTATCGATCTTTAACGAAGAACCCAAGTCAGCGCTTAAGCTTTTGCTACGTGATGTAAAAAAGAAAATGATGGAAAGGCCAATTACCGCAGTAACGTAGCGGAAAAATACCAATGTCATCGGGTCAACAGCCATAGAGAGCGGCTTAGATACCACCCCAGTTACGCCCCAGATACAGGCAACAGCAATGGCAGCAGTCCATCCTAAAAATGTGTCTCTGTTTGTTGTGTTCATCTGTCTATCTTCCATAATTTTTAGGTAACGGCGGTGCGCACACCGCCTTGTTACTCATGATTTTATTGAGTGTTTTTCGCTAGTTAACGTCTGTCGCTGTTTTCAGCTGAGGCGCTTTTTTCTTCGCCTTACCAAACTTCATGAACAACATCATTGAGCCAATAACGACTGCAATCGCTAGTAGTCGCATTGGCGTCACCGCTTCACCGAGAGCAAACACAGCCAGGACGAAAGAAGACAGAGGCATCAAGTTAAGTGCCATACCCGTTCCGTCTACGCCGACTCGTTCCATTGCATAGATGTAGATTAGGTAGCTGATACCTGAAATACCCACACCCAGAATTGCAATACAAGCCATACGAAGTGGAGAACTGAAAATACCGAGAGCTGAAGAGAAATCGGCGCCGACAACCAGTAGGTAAAGACCGAAGCCAATTGCCGCAAAAACAAACTGGTGATACATCGTCGCTACTGAACCATATTTCTCAGCAAGCTTGGCACGAGCGTAAGCCATCGTAGAGAAGCTCGCGGCACTACCCAGACAGATCAAGTGACCAATGTTAAATCCGCTGCCTTCAACAGAAGGGTCCATGACCAAAATAGCGACACCAACGAAGGCGCCAACAGCTGCCAATATTTGTAGTGGTGTAAAACGCTCGCCGTGGCGAAGGAAACCGACACACAAAATGATGATTGGGATAAGGCCTTGGATCACGCCGTTTTCTGAAGCGGTAATGTAATCAAGAGATAGGAACGATAGAAAACTGAAAGCACCTTGACCAATAATGCCGCAACATGCCGCCCAGAAGATGTCGTGTCGGTTTGCCCAATTAAGTTTAAAATCGACTTTTTTCTGTGGTTTACCCATCGCATTGCTGACTTGGATAATCACAAACAGAGTAATGAAAGCGACGGTATAGCGAACCCATACCAAGACTTGTGCGTCCATTACTTCTAAAATAGGTGTCCCTACGATCCACGGAATACCCCAAAGCATGCCAATGAAAATGGCAGCTAACCAACCTTTAGTTGTATTACTCATCTTAAAATTCCTTTATTCATTGGTTGCTATTGATTTAGCAATTGTCCGTAACCTGGACATTGAGCTTTGTTGCCGACTAAGTGCATGCAGTGCCAGAACATCGCAGAGTTGCTGCACACGACTGGGATACCAAATCGATCTTCAATCTCTTGAATGTGGTCAAGAACACGAAGGTTGGTGCAAGACATAAACACCACATCGGCACCAGAGCCCGGCAACATTTTGCTCAACGCTTCCATCATCGATTCCTTTGAAACCGTCGTGATGTCAGTGTCTTTCTCAATGCCAAGTGAACCTAAAACAGGAACTTCAAAGCCAGCGGCAGTCAGTTGTTGATAAAGAGGGAAATTCACTTCTGTTGGGTAGGGGGAAAACACGGCAACTTTCTTTGCACCCAAGTGCTTAAATGCGGCTTGAGCAGCTGTCCATGGGTTGGTTGCGGGAATATCACCGCGATTTTGTGTAAGAAGGTTAGCGACTTTTTCTTCACCGATAATGATAGAAGCTGAAGTGCAACCAAACGCCATGACATCCATGGGTAAACCCGTCGCTATCAGATCGGATGCTTCGCTGATCCCAACCGCAATTTGGTCGAGTGCTTCTGGAGTCATTTCGCTGCTGTAATAAACACGGGAGCTAAACATTCCTGCTTGTGTGCCCAGTAATTTTGCCCAGTCCATCTCTAAAGAGTGGTCAGTACTTAGTTGCACTAAACCGATATGAACTCGACCAATCCTTGGAGCCTGAACGTGCTGTAATGGGATTTCAAATTGTCGAAACTGTTCTATTGTTTGCATGAGAAACTCGTATTTTTATAGTTTTTATATGCTGACTCCAGAATCCAGAGTCAGCTTTTGTAGGGTGTTAAATTTGTAAGGTGTTAAATTTTGAGCTAAATAATGATCAATTCTGGTTCAGCTCGTTCGCTCAACCATTCAGCGCCGTCTTCAGTGATCACAATGTTCTCTTCGTGAACCATCGACTTACCCGGCGCGTAAACCATGCCCGGTTCTAGTGTCATCACCATGCCTGGCTTAAGTACTGTGTTGTCGGTAGCCGTGTTAGACGGGCGCTCTGTCAGCTCCATACCTAAACCATGACCTAGACGACCAACGTCGTTACCCAATGCACCATTGGCTTCTAGTACTCCCCACATCGCGTTGTAGATGTCCGTCGTGGTTGCGCCCGGTTTCGCTGCCTCGAAGCCTTTCGTGGTCGCTTCGTAAGTAGCGCGGTATGCCGCTTTGGTTTGCTCACTCGCATGACCAAATGCCCAGTTACGGTCGAAATCAGAGAAATAACCATCACGTACAGCACCCGTATCGATGATCAACACATCTCCCGGTTCAATAATGCGATCGGTAGGACCCATGATGATGCTGTCATAACCATCTGGCCCTGAGCCTGCGATGATGTAAGGGCATTCGTCCGCACCTTCTAACAACATATCGATACGGAACTGTTTACAGATTTCACGCTCGGTCATGCCGGCTTTTGCGTAACCCGGAATCTTGCTAAACCCAACGTTAGTAATGCGGCAGATTTCACGTGTTTTCTCAATTTCAGCTTGTGATTTGATCTGACGAAGTTCATGCATTGCTAAAGACACATCAACAAAGTCTTTCTTAACCATGGTGGTTAATTTCAAGTAGTTGTTCACCGGCATACGTAAGTGAGATTCAATGCCCAGCGTTGCGCCTACTCGGCCATGACGACAAGGCAGAGAGTTCAATGCGCTAGCAACTAAGCTAATGCCATCATCTTCAGGACGAGGAGAAGGCCAAGTAATAATGTTGTCGACCCATGTTCCCGCCATACCACTTGCTCCGATTTCAGGAACAATCGCAATCGGCTTTCCTTCTGCAGGAACGATGACAAACCATGGACGAGTTGGGCTATGCCAAAACTGAGTGTGGAAGCCAGTGAAGTAGCGAACGTTTGGCTCGGTTGTGAAAATCATCGCATCCAGATTCATCTCATGCATGACTTTTTGAGCGCGTGATGTTCTGTGTTCAAACTCAGCTTGTTCAAAGCCGCGGTTTAGGTAGTTAGTCATTGGAACCTCTAATTATTGTATTTAGGTAGGCACTTCTGCTGCTCTTCACAACCAGTAACCAACCCTATAGTTCAATTTTGTTTACGTTACGCTGAGCATCTTACTGACATTTCAGTTAAATAATGTGACCAAGATCTTAGGGTTAACTATAGTGACCAGAAACCATCTAAAACTGGAAATATTGTTGATTACGATCAATTTTGGGTACTTATTTGTAACTTTAGGCTTGTGTAGGGAGCGGATATATAGTCTTATAGTTACATAAAGTTAATTGGCAACTTGAAATACATCGATTAACCAAAGATAATGAAAGGCAATTAAAGTTAACAACAGTGGTCTAAAATGAACGCATCAGCATATAAATCGTTTAACGTTGAATTCACCGACAATGATAGAGAGCATCTCGCACTGAACTTTCGCTTAGCCGAAACCATTGCCGACTTTATTGGTCCGCACTGTGAGGTTGTGATTCATTCATTTGAGAGCTTTGAAAAGTCGGTAGTGAAGATAGTGAACGGCCACCACACGGGTCGAGAAGTAGGGTCACCTATCACCGATCTAGGGCTGAAAATGCTGAGTGTGTTTGAGAGCACTGGTGAGGTCACGCCAAAGAGTTACTTCACCACCAGCAAAGATGGGTCACTGCTTAAATCTACGACCTGTGTGCTAGCTGGAGAAAATGGCAAACCGATTGGGCTGTTCTGTATCAATATGAACTTGTCTCACCCGTTTCCTGAGATCATAAAAACTTTAATGCCAGACATGGCTCATGCCCCTGTGGGTGTGCATGAGAACTTTGGAGCTTCAACAACAGAAGTGATTGAGCAAGCGCTTGAGCACGCTATTTTTGAAGTCGACAACGATGAGTCAGTCAACTTAAAAGGTCGAAACAAAGCCATTACCAAGCTATTGCTTGAGAACGGTATTTTCGAATTAAAAGAGGCGACAGCATTCGTATCTGAGCGTCTTGGTATTACTCGCCACGCTATTTACAAATACATCCGCGAGTTTAGAGCATAGAAATCCTATAAAGAGAAACGAAATGAAAACAAAAATCCATACAGATCTAGCACCAGCAGCAATTGGCCCTTACTCTCAAGGTATGGCATTCAAAGACCTAATCTTCACTTCAGGTCAATTACCGCTTGATGCAAAAACAATGGCGTTTGTTGAAGGTGGCATCAAAGAGCAAGCTCGTATGTCACTAGAAAATCTAAAAGCAGTTTTGGAACAAAGTGGTGGTTCACTGGATACCGTTATTAAAACCACATGTTTCTTATCTGATATGGAAAACTTCGTTGCATTTAACGAGGTGTACACGGAAGTATTTGGTACAGAGAACGCACCTGCACGCTCTTGTGTTGAAGCGGCTCGTCTACCAAAAGACGCATTAGTTGAAGTAGAAGCGATCGCTTACATCAAGTAATCACGAACCGCTTTAATTGAAGACGTATAGCTTAATCCAATAACGTGAAGCTATAACGAAAAACAAGGTCATTAAGCATCGTTGATGGCCTTTAATTCCTCTGCCTGTATCTAAGTGTGCCCTATGTTAAAACTATCAAAAAATTCATTCTACACTGGTCAAGTCTGCGAACTGTTTACCGCTTCTCAAGCGCAACAAGCGCGTGAGTTTCACCGCCAGATCGAAGGCTACCAACCCACTCCACTCGTGTCTCTTCCACATCTTGCTAAACAGCTTGGTGTTAAGGCGATCCTCGTTAAAGACGAATCAAAACGCTTCGGTTTGAATGCATTCAAGGTACTCGGCGGTTCTTACGCTCTGGGTCGCCAATTGGCAAAGCACCTTGGCATTGATATCTCTGAGATCAACCTTAAAACGGTCGCTTCAAAACTAGAAAAACCACTTGTTTTTACTACAGCAACCGCAGGCAACCATGGTACAGGTGTCGCTTGGGCTGCTCGTGAAATGGGCCAAAAAGCCGTGGTTTATATGCCAAAAGGTTCATCTCAAGCAAGCGTTAACCGTATTCAAGGCCTAGGCGCTGAATGTATCGTGACAGAAGTAAACTACGACGACACGGTACGCATGGCGAACCAAACCGCTCAAGACAACGGTTGGATGCTAGTTCAAGACACTGCATGGGAGGGTTATGAAGAGATCCCAACGTGGATTTCTCAAGGCTACATGACAATGGCAGATGAAGCGATTGAGCAAGCTCAAGCATTGGAGTTCGGCGCTCCAACTCACGTTCTTCTGCAAGCCGGTGTAGGCGCAATGGCAGGTGGTGTGTTGGGTTACCTTGCAGATAAACTGGGAGCTGACACCTTTGAAACCATCATTGCTGAACCAGCGGCGGCAGATTGCATTTTCCGCTCTGGCGAGAAAGGCGAAATGGTTAATGTAACGGGCGAGATGAACTCCATCATGGCAGGCCTTGCTTGCGGTGAACCAAACCCAGTAACGTGGCCTGTACTGCGTGATTGCAGCAATCACTTTATTTCGGTTGACGACAATGTTTCAGCAACAGGTATGCGTATCCTTGGCAACCCACTTAGTGGTGATGAGCAAGTGATCAGTGGCGAATCTGGTGCTATCACACTTGGTTTACTTTACACGTTATGTCGTGAAGGCGCAGACCAAGCAGTACGTGATGAGCTAGGTTTAAACCAAGACGCAACCATCATGCTATTTAGCACTGAAGGTGACACCAACCAACCGCGATACCGCGACATTGTTTGGAACGGCTTACATCACTCTAGCTAACTAAAAGACTCCACAACTCTAATCAAAAAGCCACAGCGAATGCTGTGGCTTTTCTTTTGGGGTATTAGATTTAATACTTTTCCCCATCTCCTCTTAGCGAGCCACCAGTCCCTTAATTAAGTAACCAATAGCTCACCGGATTATCAGGGCACTGATAAGGACCGCATTCGACAAATGTAGCAATAGCATTCAATGCCACCACCACGATTGCTAGTAAACACACAATCCGTCCAAAGTTGCTCATTTTGTAGGGTTCATGAGACTCGGCCTTATTGGTTAGTATCAAGATCACGGCAACACCCAATATGGTTGCAGCGAACAACACAAAGGCCCAAGTGTAATAATGCATCCCAAAAATAGGGCTACCGTAACCAGGAGTGCCCGGAATCACGTGTAGGGAAACTTGTCTTAACGATGTGGCCACTCCATACAACGCGCCAATTAACACAACCCCATAGTGACGAGGTTGAGGCCCATAAACCACATTCAACATGAAGCCAAACGCGACCATCACAAAGCCAATCCGTTGCAGTAAACACAGTGGGCAAGGAAGTTCATTGAGGACAAACTGAAGAATAAAGCCGATCAACAAAACGGCTGTCATACCCAGTAAACCAAGCGCATTCAGAAGAGTTAACTGATTTCGATTCATGCTAGCTCCTTACAACAAGATCGATAGAGGGTCAGTCGCATGGTGGTTAAACCAATACAAACCAAGGATCACTGAGCCAGCGAAAAAACCATACGCGGCGGTTTTCTTACCGAAAAACCCGCATACCATCGCCACAAGTAACAACAAAAATAGTAAAGACATCATAAGAGGCATCCTCTCCTTATTTATCGAGTTCACTCAAGGTGAACGTCATAAAAATATCCACACCTACGCCCTTAATCATGCAACTTCGGTAAATCTATGGATTACGGATTTAAAATCATCAACTTAATAGTTGTTAGTAACCTCTAAGCTGTCAAGTTAGAGACGATAAGTTCATTGACAGGGTTTGCTACGCTTATATTACTCAGAGAACATTTTGTTATTTTTGCTTTAGCGAGTCTCCGGTATTTATTGACCACTACAAGGTGACTCCCATCGTCGCTAGGAAGCTTCATGAAAAAACACTGTACCTCGTTATTGTCACTCCTCTCCTTTATCAGCCTCGCACTTCCAAATGCCAGTTTAGCCAACTACGCCATTGTGCTGCCCGGCCAGCATGAGCAAGGGAACAACCTGCAAGGCTCAGCTGTATCAACAGACAAAGTGATTGATTGGGAGATAGATAACAGTGATTTAGTATTTGGGGCTTACTGCAATAAAAGTGACAACGAAAAAGCCAATAGCATCGGCTATATGTACAACCAAAAGTTAGAACTAAATTCGGGAGCGTTGGAAGACGAAATTAGAAACACGGCAGAGAAAAACAACATTGATTACGAAGACTTCTTCTTACACTTTTCAGAAGATACTATTCTTGCGGAGCTGGATACAACGCACGGTGAAAATACGCTTTTAAGCCGTAAGCCTATGATCGTTGGCTATACCGCAGACGAAAAACATGCGGGCTATGCACTTTATCAGCAGCCGCCTTGGGATGCTGATGTGTTTGAACATTTCGAACGTGGCGGAGCACTTTACGTTTACCATTCGGAGAAGTTCGATAGCTTAACATTCGAATTTTCACGCTTTGCACAAGGCGGAGAATTCCATATTGAATATCCAACATCGACGAATGATCTAGGCCAATCCACGACATGGGCTCGCTTAGACATAATTAACGATCACACACAGAATATGACTCAAAGCCAAGCGGTAAACTGGCGATTGCCCTCGAATTGGGTCAGAGCAACGACTCACGATGGCAGTGGTCAGAGTTACGGTGGCGGGCAGTATTTTGGTTCTACATTTGTGCGAGATGGTGGCCATTTATACGTTCTCAGGATCCGTTGGCAAGGCAGTTCAAGCGATATTCGACCTCGCTTAAATCAAGTTCAATTAAAAGACAGTTTCCCTAAGTTCGATATCAAGAACCTACCCTTTCCCACTCCAAATACAGATTCGAAATCATCCGGTAAAGCCAAACATTGGCGGAAAATTCACGGCTTTGACCAAGCCGCTGATCTAAATAGAGATAACTACTTATCACCTTCTGAGTATCAGAATCGAACCAACAAATCGGCCACGGCGCGCTTTCGTTGGGAATCTCGCGTCATTCCTTTTGGACGAATGTGGAATCAAAATTCATCATGGGCGCTGACCAATCTAACTAATCCACAGTTATTAAGTGCAGTGCAAGCTTACTATTCCAAACATTGGGCTCAGCAAGGCCTGCGCGGGGCGTATAACGACGACACCAATAAGCTCATGGGCAGCAATCAGTTTGAGGTGTATATGGGTGGAAAAGTCAGTGAAATGGAGCTTATTGTAGGCTCAGACGACGCAGACCAAGTTTACCAAACTCAATTCACCTCCTTCCTACAGAAGCTAACAGCGCACGACAGCAATCCGATCGTTGGGCTCAATATTGGAACGGCCAATCTTTATGGTCGGCATGGCCAATCACACCTAATCAAAGCGGGAAATGTCTATCTGAGAGAGCATTATTTATTCCCGTCGACAGGATTCAGTGGTTATGCGGGGCTGTCTAAATTTTGGGATAATTCTGCGTTGGCACACGGCAAACAAAATGTGATATTTCAAGCAACCACGCGCTTTGGCCGAGTTGAATATTTTGGAAACAACGAAGAAAACTGGAAACAAGACCAGTACTCAACACTCGCTATTTTTTACCTCAACTACCACCCCAAACACAGTTACTTCAACCAGTGGAACAGCGGCTACGTATATGGGAGCAACAATACAACCAAAGACAACTTCTGGAAAAGTGGTATACCAAAGAACATAGCTTATAGACCAACCGCATTACTCGCCGTTGATTTAGGCTCCCCCACTCGTTCGATACCTCAAGGTTTTGAAGCCATCCCTTTGATGCTTTCAACGAGTAGCCCACAACCTGCTGATTACACGATTGTGGGAAACGCTTCCCAAGACCACATTGAGCATGCCGATCTGCCGAACGGTAAGGTTCAATTACTGCCAACTCATAGTTACTTTGTTTATCAATCGGATCACTACGCAGTAGAAGGTGGCCCACAAGACATGGTGCTTGCCAGGGAATTTGAGCATGGCCGAGTCCTTTATCGAACAGACTTTCATGGACAGAACTCAGACTTTTACTCGGCACCGAAACTCAGTATTCCATTAAAAAAACCAATGAGGCCAGTCGATGCAAATGGCGATATTGGCGACTATGTTAACGAAGTTAAGCTTGGGGGATATCAAGGGCTATTTCTGCTTTATTAGCCCCTTAGCCCCTTAGCCCCTTAGCCCCTTAGCCCCTTAGCCCCTAGTTCAGGGTATTAGCCATCTTTACGCAACGGGAATAAATACTTACCACTTTTCCTTTAAATTATCGGTGACCGTTAGCGGCCTTTTACCATCACACGCACCTTTCTCAAGGTCGTAGACGGGGCTGGATCCATGACTGCTCCACCGATGATCTTCCCTCGCTATTTTTCGATATTGCGTCGGCGTGGCGCCAATGTACGTTTGGAAGGTTTCATAGAATCGGCTACTCGAATTGAAGCCCACCGTGAGTGAGATATCGAGAATGGTTCTGTCCGTATCACTCAGTAAAGCGCGAGCATGATTGATGCGCATCGCAGTAATGTACTGCTTAATGGTCATCTGCATCGTTCGTTGAAATACGTTCATTGCATAGTTGGCATGTAATCCAATATGTTCTGCGATACCTTTCACGGTTAATGGCTGGTTGTGATGCGTGGCGATGTATTCCAACATTTGGCTGACATAAAATTGAGAGTGTTTCGACACCCCTTTTGAGGTCGATTTGTCCTGTCGATTTACGAGCAGTTGTTGCCAACCATCAAGGCAGATTCGCTTAAGCATCAAGCCAATTTCATCGATGGCCAACTGCTGGCGACTTTCTGACGAATGCTTTATCTCTTGTACCCAACGGGCAATTTCAAATTCACTCACTAGCGAACAAGAATTCGATTGCAACACACTGCCGTGAGTTATCTGATTGACTAAATCCCGACTGAGAGTCCACGACATAAAATGATGAATCGGTATGTTGATGATCCCCATATTATGGCTTTGGCCGGGATTGGTGAGTCGATGAGGTACCGATGCCCAAAACAAGCCAATCGATCCGCTCTTAACCACGATTAGGCTGCCGTTAATGATGTATTCCACATCGTCCCCAAAAGGAATATTCACCTCAATTTGACCATGCCAATGATAGCCGGGCATGGAGTGAGGAGCTCTGAGTTCGATATCGATTTTCTCATAGGAAGAATAGAGAGAAAGCGGGCTTACCGACACGGTCTCGGATGAGTACTTATCTAAAGTGATAATTCTCAGCGTATCAGGGGTTGATTGCGGCATATCTCGTTCCTTAGGAAATCGTATAAATGACTTTTAGCAGTTCCCCGATAATAAAACTCTGAAAGCGATCATAGTACCGAAATACCCCATTTCATAAGATCAGCACAATGTGATTAGAGTCAGCACCTTAAGTGCAAAACTCGCTTCATTGCACAACCCCTCTCCTCAAAAGCCAGCAAGTTATCCCATTTCCTAAGATTTCCATTCAATGATTTTAAAATATTAGAAAACGGGAGAGCTATTTGATTATCTGAGACGAATCGACGTGGGTTCTAGGTGTAATTTGTCTGTATCAACAAAGAACTCAGAGAGATAAAGGATTCCACTATGCAAAGCCCTAAGATCACATTCATCGGTGCAGGATCAACCATTTTTGTTAAGAACATTCTTGGTGACGTTTTCCATCGTTCTGCACTACAAAACGCTCATGTCGCCCTGATGGATATTGATGAGACCCGATTAGAAGAGTCACACCTAGTCGTCAGTAAACTCATGGAATCATCTGGTGCTACTGGCTCTATTTCATGCCACTTAAATCAAAAAGAGGCACTACAAGATGCAGACTTCGTTGTCATCGCTTTCCAAATCGGCGGTTATGAACCTTGTACGGTCACGGATTTCGAGGTGTGTAAACGCCATGGCCTAGAACAAACCATCGCAGACACACTAGGCCCAGGCGGTATTATGCGTTCGCTACGCACGGTCCCGCACCTTTGGAGCGTGTGTGAAGATATGACCGAGGTTTGTCCGAACGCCACTATGCTCAACTACGTCAACCCTATGGCGATGAACACGTGGGCGATGTACGAGAAATACCCGCACATCAAACAAGTCGGTTTATGCCACTCAGTACAAGGCACAGCAGAAGAATTAGCGCGCGACCTAAACTTAGACTATTCAGACCTTCGCTATACCTGTGCTGGCATCAACCACATGGCTTACTACCTCACTCTTGAGAAGAAAACAGCAAGTGGTGAGTACATCGATATTTATCCGGATCTACTTGAAGCTTTTGAGAGTGGCCAAGCGCCTAAACCGGGTATTTATCACAATGGTCGCTGCACAAATTTGGTTCGCTACGAGATGTTCAAAAAATTGGGCTACTTTGTGACTGAGTCTTCTGAACATTTTTCGGAATACACCCCCTACTTTATCAAGCCGAATCGCCCAGATTTAATTGAACGTTATAAAGTGCCACTTGATGAGTACCCGAAGCGCTGTGTCGAGCAAATAGCCGATTGGAAACGCGACCTTCAAGAATTTAAAACAGCTGACAAAATTACCGTTGATGAATCTCATGAGTACGCCAGCACCATCATGAATTCTATCTGGACAGGCACTCCGAGCGTCATTTACGGCAATGTGAAAAATGAAGCCTTGATCGACAACTTACCGCAAGGCTGCTGTGTTGAGGTCGCTTGTTTAGTTGATGCGAATGGTGTGCAGCCGATCAAAGCTGGTCGCCTACCTAGCCACTTGGCCGCATTAATGCAGACCAACATCAATGTTCAAACTCTATTAACGGAAGCCATTCTCACTGAAAACCGCGACCGTATTTATCATGCTGCGATGCTGGACCCACATACAGCCGCGGTACTTGGAATAGAAGAGATATACGCGCTGGTTGACGACTTGATTGAAGCTCATGACGATTGGCTACCAGAGTGGGTTAACAAGTAATTTCATACTAATAAAAAATACAATAACGTGAATATTAGCGCCTTCTTACTGAGGAGGCGTAAGGAGTGGCAATGAGTATCTCTATGAATACCAAGCTAAGTTATGGCTTTGGGGCGTTTGGTAAAGACTTCGCAATCACCATCGTCTATATGTACCTAATGTTTTACTACACGGATGTAGTCGGAATTTCTGCCGCTACCGTCGGAACCATCTTTCTCGTCGCCCGTATTTGGGATGCGGTCAACGACCCAATCATGGGCTGGTTGGTCAACAATACGCGCACCCGTTGGGGCAAATTCAAACCTTGGATTTTAATCGGCACGCTCGCCAACTCTGTCGTGCTACTCATGGTGTTTAGTGCGCATTACATCGAAGGCCCTTGGTTAATCGCCTATGCCGCTGTCACTTATATTTTGTGGGGCATGACTTACACACTAATGGATATTCCTTTTTGGTCGTTAGTCCCAACACTCACCTTGGATAAACGCGAACGCGAAGAGTTAGTCCCATACCCTCGCTTCTTTGCGAGCCTCGCGTGGATAGTCACCGCTGCCATTGCAATGCCCTTCGTCAACTATGTAGGTGGCGACGACAAGGGGTTTGGGTTTCAAATATTTACGCTACTGTTGATTGCCTGTTTCTTAGTATCGACATTTATCACACTGCGTAATGTCAAAGAACGCTATTCAACCGCGAACCTCGACACCACACAGCCTGAAGAAAAAGTATCACTGAAAAAGCTACTGTCACTTATCTACAAAAATGACCAATTGACCAGCGTTCTATGCATGGCACTGTCTTACAACTTGGCGACCAACATCATCACAGCCTTCGCGGTTTACTATTTCACCTATGTTGTAGGTAACGAAGAGTTGTTCCCTTACTACATGGCTTATGCGGGCATCGCGAACCTCATCACACTGGTGCTGTTTCCTAAACTCGCAAAAATGTTCTCACGCCGCACTCTATGGGCTTGTGCTTCCACTTTCCCTATTTTAGGCAGTGCTGTTCTGATCTATGTTGGCATGTACGACAAACAAAGCATTCTGTTGATTTCAACGGCGGGTGTATTCCTACAAATCGGTACTGCACTGTTTTGGGTACTCAACGTGATCATGGTTGCCGACACGGTCGATTACGGTGAATTTAAACTGGGTGCTCGTTGTGAAAGTATTGCTTACTCTGTGCAAACTTTGGTCGTAAAAGCAGGCTCTGCATTTGCCGCTTTCTTCATCGGTATCTCGCTCACTGCCGTCGACTATGTACCTAACGTAGTGCAAAGCCCTGAAACCGTATTTGGCATGCAATGCATCATGGTCGGCCTACCTGCTTTCTTCTTTGCTATTGCGTTAATCATCTACTTCCGCTTCTACAAACTGAACGGCGCGTATCACCAAAAAATTCAAGATCACCTCACTGAAAAGTATGACCACATCACCAACAATGGCTCAAATAAAGGCGAAAACCACAAACCAGCAGAACCGGTACAAGCTGTGTAAACGAGAAGAAACAGCAATTTATCATTGATAAAAAAGGATACAAAAACAACAAAGCCTAGCGAGGGATCGCTAGGCTTTTTCAATTAGAAACACATAGGAATTTTTATTGAAGACGATAAAGGCGAAGGCGCCCTTACTTCAATGGGTCATTATCAGGCAGTGCTTTGTGAATCCATAGCGCCAAACGTTTTTTAATGTTGGCACCATCAAGCTTATCATCAGGTAACGGTGTGATCTGATTTACCTCTACAAGGAACAAATACACCGCTTTAACCTTTATCGGTTGGGATGAATGTGGCAAATCAAAACCTTGTAGTTTTGCCATCTTAAAACCGACCTCAACTGCTTTTTTTACCAGCTTATCTTCATTAATGATCTTCGCGGTTTTCGACATATCATCTCCGTCATCTTTTTCGAACGAATTATGAGTATATCAAACACGACAACTGACAAGATTACTGTGATCTCAGTTTGAGGCGTCGCTTTGATAAATAACAGAAAAAGTGTAGCTGGTTAAAATTTTGATTGTAGCCTGAGTGATATTTACTAGGTAAATATTAGTAAGTAACCAGCCTCTTAATAGAAGACTCAATAAATGAGATCTTCAGTCAATAAACCAAAAATCGAACAATATTTGACTTACAATACTAAAGAATACGGAATACCATGATTCTCATATAAATGTTACGCATTCTATCAATAAATAATAACTTTATGTTATTTAACCAGTTTTATACTAGAACGACTTAGATCATATTTATGGGCACCTGTAACTAAAACCTATTTACAAAATACTCATTAAGAAAATAGAATAAATCCACTAATATTGTGCGGGTGTTAAAAATGCGTTACCTATGGGCTTCATTCTGTCATAAAAACCCTATTCTTGGACGAATCGTTCATATCCTTGTTATGTTGGTCGCGTTGGCTTCTATCGTCGTTCCACTGATTTCCAAAGATGCCACAACCATCATAGCCTCGCTGTGTGTCGCGCTAGTATGCTTTATCCTATTCGTGTTCTTTGCACTCTGCGACAAAATGCGTTCAGGTATGCATTAATCAGCCCTATATTCGCCAAGCATTCTCTTTTCTAAACTTCATTATAAAATGCAGGCTCCAAATACAGAAAGCCCAAAGCTATTAGCTTTGGGCTTTTCTTTTATAGCGAAAGCTTACATATTCCAATCAAAATAGCCTGCCGTTGGAAATTACAGCTATCAATCAGGCATCACCACAATACCCATGGTTTCAAGCAGTTGCTCTTGTTGCCACGCGACAATTTTGATTCCTGTTGTATCTACTTTGCGAGGGTCTAACCCTTCAAGTTCTGCATGACACAAGTTAGCCCCTTGCATACTAAATTGTCCCCACACATCTTCCGAGAACACGCCTCGGCTAAGATCGGACTCTTTTAGTGACGCTCCGCCAAGGTAAGTACCTATCCAGCGATTTTCAAATAACTCACACTTCTCTAAACAAGCTTGTTCAAAATTAGCGTAAGACAGGTTGCAACCCGTGATGTATGCCGAGCAAAAATACATGCGATTGCTCACCTGATTGGCAAAATTCGCACGAGTAAAGTTCGCCCCTTTCAAGTCACATTCACGTAGCTCAATCCCATAGCAATTGGCGTTACTAAAATTGGCCATCGCCAACTGGCAGTTCTGGAAACTTGCATCTCGTAAGTCTGCAATATCAAAGTGGCATCCCTCAATATCACCTTGTTCGATGAACTTACAATTAATAAATGTCGCATCACGCAAGTTCGAACGTCTGAAATCACAACGAATAAAAGTACAGGTTGTAAATGTTAGCTCTGATAAATCTTGCTGAGCAAAACTGTGCTGATGATAAGTGCTGTTATTGGTGTCCATTTAGCCCCCTAAAGAAATCAAGCTAAGACTACCATTGTGATCTTAAGAAAACATCAAATTAAAAACCAACAAAAACAGCCACTTGAAACACCCCAATTTGGCCATTTCAAGGCACCAGACAAGCCCTTTAAGGTTGTTATTTTCGTTTTATGGCATGCGCTTATCGTGAAAAAAGTTTTGTGGCTTAGAAGCACAAATAGAAGATAAAGCCACTTTGACGAAACGAATCAATTATCGACAACATACTAACGCTCTAGACTGGACGGTTGGTATGCATATCGCTACACTAATCATCATTCTCGGCATAAAGAGTAAGATCAATGAAAGACATGCGACAAGCTATGCTCGATGCAGGGTTTAGCCTTATTAATGAACACGGATTTGCTGGTGTTGGCCTGATGAAAATCATCAACCAAGCCGAAGGAACTAAAGGTTCTTTTTACCATTACTTCAAATCCAAAGAGCACTTTGGCGAGATCCTTCTAGCCGACTACTTTGATGAGCACCTAGTTAAGCTTGATGACTTTCTGAGTGATGAGACTCTGTCTCGTCGTGACCGCGTTAAAACGTACTTCGAGTTTTGGTGTGCGTCGAAACTGACTGAAGACTTCAATATTCAGTGCCTTGTGGTCAAGCTAGCAGGTGAAGTGTCAGGCTCTGCTAACCCCTTGCAATCAACCATGGCTGAAGGCGCTGAAAAGATCATCCTGCGTATGGCTAAGCTGTTTGAAGAAGGCAATGAGGCCGGTGATTTCACTATCGAAGATCCTGAATCACTATCTCGCACGCTTTATGGCTTATGGCTAGGCTCTACGCTCATGGCCGCGATGCAGCGCAACCGTTCGATTCTGAACAATGCCATGGAAGAGACATTGCTTGCGATGAGCTCAAAAGATTAACCAGTTCCTACACACTAAGAGGCTCGCTTTATATAGCGAGCCTCTTTTGTTTTCAGACTTATTCTTTTTCTACCTAAGCTTTTGCTTATCACGTCATTGATTCGATTACCCCATCCGTGGCGCTAGGTTATTGGTTTTTAGCAAAGCATTGAGTACCGGGTCGATATGTTGAAAGAATTTGAGCCACCCTTCACACAGATAATTTAGTCCGGCTTCACCATCACGACTGTTGATAATTCGGTTCTTGGGGCACTCACCATGACAAGCAAATTTGAACTCACAAGTTTGGCACTGTTTGGGCAACGACTTTTGCTTCGCGAATCCAAAGGTTTGCTGAGCGGGTGAAAACGCCAGCGTCGATAGCGGCTTCTCATTAATATTGCCCAACTGAAACTCAGGAAAGACGTAATGATCGCACGAATACACATCGCCATTGGGTTCAACCGCTAACCCTTTTCCACAGATTTCACTCAAGGTGCACATGGTACTGTCTCTTCCCATCCACACACCGACGAAGTTTTCAAAATAAGGCACAAGCACTCGACCAAAATCGTGTTCGAACCATTCATCAAAAACAGTCGAAAGAAACTCTCCCCATTGCGTTGAACCGACACTCCACGACTCAACTTCGCCAGAGACAGGAATGATCGCTTGTTGATGAGTGAGCCATTGGTTGTTGGTGTGAGCTTCGCGCTTATCGACCACAGGAATAAACTGCAGCTGCTTTGAACCCACTTCGTCACGCAGAAAACGATAAACTTCTAACGGGTATTTTCCTGTCACATCGTTCACACAGGTTAAGGTCGCAAACTCAACGTTATGTTTTTTTAAGTAACTGATTCCACGGATGGTTTGAGAAAAAGTGCCTTTGCCTGCACGGTTGGTTCGGTAGTGATTGTGTAAGTGTTCGGGGCCATCAATGCTCACACCAATGATAAAGTCATTGCTCTTGAAGAACTCGCACCAATCATCATTCAACAAGGTGCCGTTGGTTTGAAGGTCGTTGCTGATCTTGCTGTGGCTAGGGCAGTATTTTTTCTGCAGTGCGACCACCTTTTGAAAATATTCAATCCCCAACAAAGTTGGTTCTCCACCATGCCAAGAAAAGATAATCTCCGGCGTATTCTGCCCCTCAATGTACTGCTTGATATAGAGCTCTAGCAGCGCTTCATCCATCACATATTGAGATCCTTTGGGGTATTCAAGCAGCTGCTGTTTCTCTAAGTAATAACAGTAAGTACAACTGATATTACACACCGCACCAATAGGTTTTGCCAACGCTTGAAGCTTGCTGTGCGCCTTGCCGTTAAACTGCGGAACCGAACTCAGGTTTGATAGTGGTAATGTCGTCATGAAGAATTCCTCGATGTAAAAGTTATTGTATTAGCTAAAACAATTCGTAATTCCTTTACACGGTGTTCATCGACCAACCAAGCTTGTGTCATCAGGTTGGCCGAGTGGTTCATTTCCTCTATTTCACGTTCTCAAACGGGTTCCACGCTTCATCAACTGGCACAATGTTTTGAGCTTTTTCGTACTCTTGATACTCAGCAACCATCTCTAAAAACAAGTCTGGCATTTGGTTTCTTAAGTCATGCTGCTCAGCCGGATCCTGTTTGGTGTTGTACAGGTGCCATTCACTGTCACCGCCCATGCCTGTAGAGATTCGGATGATCTTGTAATCCCCTTTGAGCAAAATGCCGCTGCCAAACAGTTCAAATGGAATCGCATTATCCGCACTGTGCACCTCTGCCGTTTCACCTTTGAAGTAAGGCAACAAGCTCACACCACTCATTGGTGCGACTTCTCGACCTTGGTACTCTGTTCCTGGGTGCTCAACATCGGCGATTTCAAGAATGGTGGCTGCGATGTCTTTTACTTGTGATAAGTCATCGGTTTGAGTGCCGGGTTGCAGCGCTTGATCGCCCTCTAAAAGCGCTTTCGCAGGCTTAACGATAAACGGCACACGAATACCACCTTCTGCCGTGTACGCTTTATACCAAGACAAACCACCGGTTGATGCGCTTGCCCACTCAGGGCCTAATGAAACGCTAGAGTTGGCTTTCCCTAGATTTTCCGTCGAGTTGTCGAAATGATGCGCCGTCCATGTGCGAATCAAATCACTGATATTTTCACCGGTAATATCCGCAGCTTCAGGACCGTTGTCTGCCAGATACATAATGTAGGTATTGTCGTACTCACCGATCTCTTTTAGGTAATCGACAACCTGACCGACTTGTTGATCTTGCATCTCCATCATGCCCATCGCCACCGCCATCTTCTTGCCATACCACTCTTGTTGTTTCTCAGACAAAGAGTCCCAAGGGCGACTTAATGCATTACGATTTGAGATATCGGCATCTTTAGGAATGACGCCCATCTCCTTCATACGTTCAAAGCGGTCTTCACGAATCGAATCCCAACCATGCTCGACGTAGTAGTCGACTTTATCTTGATACGCTGATTCTGGTGCTTGCAACGGAAGGTGTATGGCGGTGAAAGGAAGATAAGCGAAGAAAGGCTTACCGTCGTCTTTCTTGCCATCAATCATCTTGATGAGTTCGTTGGTGTAAACTTGGTCGGAGTACTCGCCTTTGTATTTATCCTCAACGACTTCACCGTTTCTGTATGTAGGCTCAACTTCAACGCCGGGAATGTCGCCTTTTTGAAGCGCTTCAGCGGTAGCCGCGTTTTTGGCAGGGAACATCATGTCGCGGTTAAAGTGATTCGAACCGCCCGCTAAAATGCCGTAACTTTCCGAAAAACCTCGGTCATCGGGCAGGAACCCATCATCATGACCTAAATGCCATTTACCCGATAAATACGTGTTATAGCCATTTTCTTTGAGCAGCGTAGCCACTGTTACGCCCTTCTTGGTCAGGTAGCCTTCATAGCCCGGTTTGCCAATCGCACCCGGATAGACAGCATAATCGAAAGTGCCTAGCCCAACTTCGTGGCTGTTCGCTCCAGTTAACATCATTGAGCGAGTCACTGATGAGGTTGGTGAGGCATGGAAGTTAGTGAATTTAACCCCCTCTTCAGCCAACGCCATCAAGTTGGGGGTTTCGGCTTCTGAGCCATAAGGCTGGGTATCAGCAAAGCCAACATCATCACCGACAATAACAACGATGTTCGGCTTGTCTGATTCGGTGGCGAAGGCGGCGCTACTTGCGGCGGCCATCGCGGTGAATAGTAGGGATTTCTTGAATGTCTGCATAAGACGTTCTCCAATTTCTGTGATTAACTTTTTCTGTGATTAACCTGGGTTAGAATCTGAATTAGTGCGCGGCTTGGGACATCCAATGTAATAAGTCGAGCGCAGGGTCATAATCTTGAGCAGCTGCCAAACCGATCCAGGTGACAGCGTCCGCTTGGCTAACCTGAACGCCACTTCCAGAGAAGTACATTAGGCCAAGCTGTGTTTGAGCTTCAGGGCTACCGGCACTGGCTGCGGTTTCAAACCATTCCGCCGCTTTCTCGTCATTCTGCTCAACACCATCACCGCTCAAATACCGATAAGCGAGAGCAAGTTGCGCTTCAGACTTTCCTTCATATGCTTCATCCAACAGCTGAACAGCATCTTGATGTTGTTCAGATAAAGCCGTGGAGCTTTCGCTTCCCACACTTGCCTTAGCAAAAAGCAGAACAGCCAAAGCACCAGTCAGAATCACGGTAGTTAAACGTTTATTGAACATTTATTTCCTCCTCGGGAATAAAGGTCACAACGTCCCTGTCGAGTGAATTAAGCGAAAAGTAGGAATGGCGCGATGATGCACAAGCTCGATAGCAATACGTTTTCAATCTTCATAATTTGTCCTCGATTTACAGTGAGTTTTTTGAATGCTTAATGAGACGACTAAATCGCTTTTTCTATAATCTGTTCAATCGTATGTTTTGAGATTGGATAGAACTGGAAGCAGATGTCTTTCTCAATCGCTTGAGCAATATTGCGCTTCTCTTGCTCATCAAAGTCCCAGCTGCTGAAACGTTTCATCGCACCGACACTGGTTTGGAAGTTGTTTAAGAAATCCAACACTCTCAGGTAAACCATCTCATCGGTTCCGGTAGTATCGACCGAGAAAGCTTGAGCTAACTTCGCCGCATTAGGCATATAGAATTCCGGCAGCGCTTCAATCACAACCGGCATCAGTACCGTGTTGGCATCGCCATGTGGAATGTGGCTAATCGCACCAAAAGCGTGAGCACAGTTATGAATCGGAATGCCGCCCAAAGACGAATAGAAAGCAGAGATCGCCATGGTACTTGCTTGAAGAAGGTTGCCGCGTGCTGTTAGGTTTTCTGGTTCTCTAAGTGCCACGGGTAAGTTTTCTACAATCAGTTTTGCAGCCTGAATACCATAAGCGTCGGTAAACGCATTGCTCATTGGAGACACAATGGCCTCAACGGCGTGCGTTAGTGCATCCATCGCAGTTGAGCGAGTCAGGTGAGCAGGTAGCTTGGTGGTGACGGTCGGATCAAGAATCGCTATGTCAGCCTCCAAACCAGACGCCACTAAACTTGCCTTGATGTTTTCATGCTCGTTATAAAAAACCGCGATCGGAGAAGCTTCAGCACCCGTGCCAGCCGTTGTTGGTACGGCGATATGGGGCACTCGAATATCTTCGTTGTTTGGCCACACTTCCATAAAGCCACCGCCAGCAATCACGGTACGGATATCATCAATCTGCTTATGAAGTGCGTATTTCACGCCCTTGGAAGCATCAATCACACTACCGCCACCGACAGACAAAATAGCGTCGGCATTTAAGCTATTAGCAAACTCAATCGCAGCATTGATGTTGTCGCAAGTCGCATCTGGCGCAATATCGGTGTACACACCAACGAGCTGAGCCGCTTGTTGGTTTGCTTCTTGATTCGCCGTCTGATTTACAAACAACGCAGAGAATTGTTCAACAAAGCCCAAAGACTCCAAGCCTTTGTCAGAAAAAAGCACGACTCTTTTCGCGCCTAAGCGAGCAAATAAAGAAGGGATATTTTCGATGCCGTTCTCTTGAGCATGAACAATGGTTTTCAGTTGAAAGTTAAAGTTATTGGTAGTCATGGTGTTTACCTCGTTTATGTTTGATGACTAAACAATAACCAATACAAACCGGTCGGTCTAGAGTGTTAATGTCAAAGATATGTCAATTAAGATCGTTGAGGATCATTTGTCTGAAACAAAAAAAGCCCGCAAATGCGGACTTAAAAATATTAGATTCAACGAGCTGAACGACAGAGGTTAACGCAAGTGAGCGGGTACCTTTTTTTTGTCTCGGTTGAGATAGTAATACAGATAAACCAAAGAGTAGATGGTCACAAACGCATCGAGCGCAAACACGCCGCTCCAACCGAAAAACCACTCATAATCATTAATGCAGACGTTGTATAAAAAGATGCCAACAAACATCGACTTCTCAAATGCGCTGTAAATCATGGTCGAAGTACGCAGTGATTTGTACTTGGCCGAAAACATCAGCAACACACCAATACAGCCAACCATCACACCCCAGTGCTGATAGGTACCCAACAGATACTCTTTATTTTCCATCATCGTATCGTTGTAAGAAAATAAGGTCTGCATGCTCCAATCCGGAGCCAAAAAGGTGGAAAAAGCAGTGGCGGTTAAGAATCCAGTAATCATCAAATACGATTTCATGGTTCGTTCAAAAAAGCGTTCCAACATAAAATACCCTCTAAAAATAACTTCTTAATAATGAATAGCGTAATGACAGAAATGATTTACTTACCAAGCATGCTCATCACTGCTGTTTTTAATTCGTTGTCTTCTTTTGAAAACAGATGCTTAACTCGATGTTCTAAGCCCGTTTCCAAAACTGTTTTGGCATGGGAGAAAGTGAGAAAACCTTCTTTACCGTGATAATTGCCCTGCCCTGATTCACCAATGCCACCAAACGGCGCATCATCAACCGCTAAATGGAAAACACAGTCATTGATACACATTCCACCGGAATGCACTTGGTGCTTAACCTGAGCCTGTAAACTCAAATCAAAGCTCATCAGATACAGCGCCAAAGGCCTTGGTTTGCTATTGATGATTTGGAACGCCTCTTCGATATTGCGATACGTAATCAAGGGTAATAGTGGGCCGAAAATCTCTTCGTTCATCACCTTAGATGACAAGCTTGGTTCAACAATCAGATGTGTCACCAGTCGTTGGCAATCTAAGTCCATCGCGTCGTCATGGCAGGCCACAGTTCGAGTTCCCGCTTGTTGTTCTTCATTCAACAAACCCACGATGCGGTCGCATTGGCGAGGGTTGATTAGGGACGTCAAATTCTCGGAATAGACCCCTTCATCAAACAGCAGTTGATATTGTTTTTTATATTCCTCAATAAAACCTTCGAGTTTGTCTTCAGGAAGTAGCACGTAGTCAGGCGCGACACACACTTGGCCGTTGTTGAGACTCTTGCCATAAATGATTCGCTCGACAGCAATATCAATCGGGATGTCTTCTGCCACGATGACTGGAGACTTGCCACCAAGCTCAAGAGTGACGGGAGTTAGCGTGTCAGCCGCTGACTTCATCACTTGACGACCCACTTGGGTTGACCCTGTAAACAGAAGATGATCAAACGGCAATGCAGAAAACGCAGCGGCTATTTCGACCTCGCCCTCAACAAGACATACCTCGTTGGCATTGAAGACTTCATCCAATAGTTGTCTTAAAACGTCATTGGTTGCTGGCGTAAATTCACTCATCTTGATCATGGCGCGATTGCCCGCTGCCAAGGCTGAAATGAGCGGGCCTACGGATAACATGATAGGGAAATTCCACGGGGCAATGATCCCCACTACGCCTTTAGGCTGATAAACCACTTCAACACGAGAAGTGGAAAGCAAAGGACCGGAGTGGCGAATTGAAGATGTTGTCCAATGCGGCAAACACTCGATGGTGTGATCGATGTTTCCTAAACAAGGAAGTATGTCGGCCATCAAAGTATCTTGTCGGCTGCGGTGACCATAGTCCTCACTTACCGCGGCACACAAACGGTCTGTGTAATCGAGCAGAACAGATTTCAGCGCAAGCAACTGTTCTATTCTCACCGGCACAGTGGGCATCGGATCATCTGCAAAAGCTTCCTGCATACTCTTCAACGTCGCTGTCATTTGTGTCGCCGTCAATTCATGTTTCATACATCACCTCATGGTTAGGAGAGGCACACAATAATACACAACAAACCGGTCGGTCTAGTATTATTTTGTCAGAGAATCGTCAATGCGTTTATGAAATAAGTGAATAAACGTTAAACAAATTAAAAATCAAAAAGCTTGGGAATTTAAAATCGAAAGGGATAATTAGAAGACAGTTTAGACTGAAATAGTCAAAGGGATAGAGGCTATAAGATCAAAAATGGCCGCTCAAAGCGACCATTAAATATTATTTTAAGATTTTGTTTTTAAAACAATTAACTCAGCTAGCTAATTAGCTCTTAGCAACGTTAGCAATGCCTTCAAGCTGTAGAACTGGGGCAGCGTCGATGTCTTCGGCGTTCATCATTGAAGACACACGTTGCATCGAAGAAAGCAACAGGCTTTGCTCCCACGCTTCTAGGTTTTGGAATTTTTTAACGAAGTTATCTTGTAGCGGTGGTGGCGCATTGTTAAGTAGCTCTTGGCCTTTCTCCGTCAAATTCGCATGAACTTTACGTCGATCAGCAACACTACGGATACGCTGCACATAACCATTAAGCTCTAGGCGATCGATGATCGTCGTTGTCGTCGCTTGACTCACATTAGTTTGATTAGACAATTCTTTGATCGTCACATTACCCATCTCTTGGATTGCGCGCATTAAAATCAATTGAGGGCCCGTCAAACCATACTCTTTACTCAGCTTTTTCGAGTGTAAATCGATAGCGCGAATAATTTGGCGAATAGCGACCAAGATTTCGTCATGTTTATCCAAGATGCAGACCTTTGTACTAATATACTGTGAGTGACTTTACAGTGCCGGGGCGATGAGATTTCCAAACTGAACAGCTTAGGATCGCTCGAATTACACTGTAAATTGATAATTTACTTCATTGATTTTTCCGCATTGTACTGATGTTAATACTATTCTCAATCTTTTCTATACCACTAAACTTGCGTGGTACGGCACTTTTGCTTAATGAAGGGGGAATCAAAGCTTCAATGAAGGCAAAAATAATGAGTCAGAGAATACAAGCTCAAAGAATAATATATTTTAATAATCATAGAGGTAGAGAGATTTAACCCTCTCCACCCAATAAAAAACCAGCCTCAATAGCTAAGCTGAAAAACGAAACTTTACGCAGCGGTATTCATCTGAAAGTTACCAGTAAGCGCATTATAAAATTCACTGTTATCCAAAATACCGACCAGTTTATTGTCTTCCACAAGCAAAATCGGGTGATTACTTAGCTGTTTCAGTTTAATCGCATCGCGCATGCCAATCTCTGGACTTGCCACTACAACACTTGACGCGCTGATTGCCGTTAAATCGTCAGATTCGTTCCACTTAACAAGCGCTAAAGTCGATTCACCTTTTACAGACAAAGTACCTTCACTCTGCTCAATCCATAAGTCTTTAGAGTCACAGATCTTCCAACTTTCATCTTCTTGTTTCAAAGAATCCAGTGGCTGCATCAACGAACGACCTTTCAATACGTTCAACGGGTTAGTATGTGCGACAAAATCTTTCACATATTCCGTTTTTGGCGTGAGTACGATCTCTTCAGGCTTACCATGTTGAATCAATTTACCTGACTCCATGATCGCAATGTTATTACCAATCTTCAGCGCTTCGTCTAAATCATGACTCACGAACAGAATCGTTTTGTTAAGCTTGTTTTGCAATAGAATTAGCTCATCTTGCAACTGCGCACGAATCAGCGGATCCAGCGCTGAAAACGGTTCATCCATAAGAAGAATGTCGGTATCCATCGCAAAGGCACGCGCTAGGCCAACACGTTGCTGCATACCGCCAGATAGTTCATGCGGATACTTGGTTTCCCACTCTGCCAAACCCACCATTTCAAGCTGCTCACGCGCTTTAGCACGACGAACATCTTTGGCTACGCCTTGCATTTCTAGACCAAACGCCACGTTATCTAACACGTTTAACCAAGGCATTAGGGCAAACTTTTGGAACACCATCGAAACGCGGTGAGTACGAAGGTGACGCAGAGTCGCTTCGTCGCACTGTTCACCTAAATCAACCAGCTTGTCTCCATCTTTGATCGCCAATGAGCCACGGCTGATCTCATTCAAGCCGTTAACTGCGCGAAGCAAAGATGATTTACCAGAACCAGACAAACCCATCAGCACACAAATCTCGCCTTCTTCAACGGTCAGCGACACATTATCTACGCCAACGACTTGGCCAGTCTCATCAATGATCTCTTGGCGAGTTTTACCTTGGTCGAGCAGCTCAAGCGCTTGCTTCGGCTTATCACCAAACACAACATCGAGGTTTTTAATGGTAATCGCATCCATAGCCTTTGGTTCCTGAGAGTTAGACATGATTAAGCTTCCTTCTGGTTTGGTGTTTTGCACAAGCGATCAAGAATAATAGCGACTAATACAATCGCCAGCCCGGCTTCAAAACCTTGTGAGATGTTCACTGTGTTCAATGCGCGAACAACAGGTTTACCAAGCCCGTCAGCACCGACAAGAGCAGCGATAACCACCATCGAAAGCGACAACATAATACATTGGGTGACACCTGCCATAATGCTTGGTAAAGCAGCCGGTAATTCGACCTTCATCAGCAATTTCATGCGGCTCGCACCAAACGCTTTACCCGCTTCAATCAACTCTTCAGGTACTTTGGTGACGCCTAAGTAAGTCAAACGAATTGGTGCGGCAATGGCGAAGATGATGGTCGAGATTAAGCCAGGAACGATGCCCAAGCCGAATAAAACCAAAGTCGGAATCAGATACACAAACGTTGGAACCGTCTGCATTAAATCAAGAATGGGTCTAAGCACCGTATACAACCAAGGGCGATGCGCGGCCATAATGCCAACTGGAACGCCAATTAATACGGAAATCGTTGTCGCTGCAAAAACGAGGACAAAGGTTTCCAGCATTTCTTGCCAGTAGCCAAGGTTTAAAATAGTCAGCAAAGCTGCAACCACGAAAATCACAAGCGAGGGTTTACGGTGTAAATACCATGCAATCGCTGCGGTCATCACGATTGGTAAAGCCGGTGGCATCCACTTAAATACATCGACTAAAAACATAATGACGGTTTCTAGAAAAATCGAAATAGCGTCAAAGAATCCTGCTGCATTGATTGTTAGCCAATCAACACCCGCTTCCATCCATTGACCAACAGGGATTTTGTTTTCCGTAATAAAATTCACAATATTGCCTTTTATTATGGGTGGGCTACTTCAAACCAATAGACAATTGGCAAGCCCACCTTTTTTATTTATAGAGCTTTGATAAATAGATCGATAGGTAGGTAAAACTAAGCTTTAACTTGTTTTAGGTATTCAGTAACCGCTTGAGCCGCTGATTCACCTTTATGCGTTTTTACGTTGTCTAACCAAGCTTCAACTTGTTGAGGGTTATTGTTCAACCATTGTTGAGCCGCTTTCTCAGGCTTCACTTTTTGGTTAAGAATCTCTTCCATCAACTGGTTTTCCATCTCTAGAGTGAACTCTAGGTTTTGCAGAAGTTGACCGACGTTTGCACATTCAGACAAGTAGTTTGAACGAACATTGGTGTAAACATTCGCGCCGCCGTAGTTAGGGCCGAAGAAGTCGTCACCACCTGATAGGTATTCCATCTCAACATTGCTGTTCATTGGGTGCGGTGCCCAACCAAGGTAAACGATCCACTGGCTACGACGAGCAGCGCGAGATACTTGCGATACCATGCCCGCTTCACTTGATTCCACTAGGCTGAAATCTTTCAAGCCAAACGCGTCAGAATCAATCATTGATTGGATTAAGCGGTTGCCATCGTTACCCGGCTCAATACCGTAGATGCGGTCTTTAAATTTGTCGGCATGTTTTGCTAGGTCGGCGAAGCTTTTCACGCCAGAGTCGTACACGTATTTAGGAACAGCAAGCGTGTATTTTGCGCCTTCAAGGTTGGCACGCACTGTCTCAACCGTTCCCGCTTCGCGGTACTTAGCGATGTCGCCTTCCATAGTTGGCATCCAGTTACCTAGGAATACGTCAATATCGCCGTTCGCCATTGAAGAGTAAGTAACCGGTACTGAAAGTAGGTCAGTTTTGGTTTTGTAGCCTAGGCCTTTCAGTAGCTCAGAAGTGACAGCCGTTGTTGCGGTAATGTCTGTCCAACCAACATCAGCGAAGCGTACGTTTTCACATTGTTGTGGTTCAACAGAAGCGTTCGCACCAAATGCAAATGAGCTGATGGCTAGTGCTGTTAACGTTTTTGTCGTCACGTTCTGAATATTTAGAGTCGTCATAATGGTTCCTTTTTATCTTTCCTTTTTCTGCTCGATATCAACGCCGATAGAGAGCAGTTCTTCTGACTTTTGACTAATTAGTTTTGTTATTTTTTGCTTGTTACTTGTTGTTTTTATTCTTTGCTGATTTTGCTTTTTTAAACCAATAACAGATACTTACGCTTCTCGTACTGGCTTATTGATTCTTTGTGTTTCTTCCCATTCCGGTGCTATCCATACCGGAACGTTTTGCTCTTTTAGAACGGGCTTACCTAAAATAAAATCGGAAGCACGCTCAGCAACCATAATGGTCGGTGCGTTCAAATTACCGTTTGGAATAACAG
The DNA here is from genome assembly GCF_057785995.1 of Vibrio sp. QJM3NY_15. NCBI lineage: Bacteria > Pseudomonadati > Pseudomonadota > Gammaproteobacteria > Vibrionales > Vibrionaceae > Vibrio > Vibrio sp. QJM3NY_15. Next base: position 806,301 of record NZ_CM173518.1, on the reverse strand, counting down.
GGAAAACAGAGGAGTCGACCACGCGCAGATTATCAATGCCGCGAACACGACACTCTTCATCAAGTACCGCCATTGGGTCATCATCAGCGCCCATTTTGCAGCCACAAGAAGGGTGATAAGCACTTTCAACGTTCTGCTTAACCCATTCGTCGATCGCTTCATCAGAAGTTACGCTTAGACCCGGCTGAATCTCTTCACCACGGTAAACATCCATCGCAGGTTGCGACAAAATCTCACGCGTTAGACGAATACAATCGCGCCAATCTTGGCGGTCTTGTTCGGTCGAGATGTAGTTGAAAATTATCTCTGGCTTGGCATGTGGGTCAGCAGAAGTGATCGCTACCGTACCGCGACTTTCAGGTTTGTTAGGGCCGACATGAACTTGGAAACCATGACCATCAAAGGCCGCTTGTCCGTCGTAACGCATCGCTGCTGGCAGGAAGTGATATTGAATATTCGGCCACTTCAATCCTTTGCGAGAACGAATGAACGCGCACGATTCAAAGTGATTAGTGGCCCCCAAACCTTTGCGAGTCAAAATCCACTCTGCGCCAATCATGCCTTTGCTGACTAAACCAAGCTTGCTGTTGAGCGTGATGGGTTCGTTACAGTGATATTGGAAGTACACTTCTAAGTGGTCTTGTAGGTTTTCACCGACGCCACTGAGTTCGTGTTTAAGCTCAACGCCCGCCTTTTCAAGCACCGCTTTCGGGCCAATACCAGAAAGTTGCAGCAGTTGAACCGAGCCAATAGAGCCCGCAGAAGAGATCACTTCTTTGTTCGCCACAGCCACTTGGGTATTACCTGACTTTTCAAACTCGACACCAACGGCTTTCAAGCCTGATTGGCCTTCTGAGTCTTGTGCTTCAAGTAAGAAACGACGCGCCACGATGCCTTTTTTCAAGGTGAGGTTTGAACGCTTCAATGCACGACGTAGATAAGCGTTAGAGGTTGAGGCTCTAACACCCTTGTCTACCGTCATATGCATGGTGCCGAAGCCTTCTTGCTGGTAGCCGTTGTAATCTTGTGTTTCTGGGTAACCTGCGTCTTTACCTGCATCAATGAATGCTTGGTAAAGCGGGTTGAGCGCCATATCGTTACCGTTACAAGTGCCGACTGGGCCATTGTCGCCACGATATTCGTCACCACCTTTGTTCCATGATTCAGCACGGCGGAAGTAAGGCAAACAAGCTTGGTAATTCCAACCGGCTGCGCCCTCTTCTTCCCATTGGTCAAAGTCACAAGCGTGGCCACGAACATAAACCATGCCGTTAATCGATGAGCTGCCACCCAACACCTTGCCGCGTGGACAATGCAGTTCACGTCCATCAAGGCCCGGTTCTTGTTGAGTCTCGAATTGCCAAGCGTACTTTTCAGTATTCATCGGGTAAGAAAGCGCAGTCGGCATTTGGATAAAAATACTCTTATCCGTACCACCCGCTTCCAGTAATAAAACGCTATGTTCACCGCTTTCCGTTAGCCTATCCGCTAACACACAGCCGGCCGAACCCGCGCCGACGATAATATAATCGTAGCGTTGTTCCATGTTTGATTTCCCTGAGATGAGTCAGTGGAGCTAGCTCTGTTAAGCTAGCTCATAAAATTGAGTGTTACGCGTTAGGCATAAGGGCTGGCGTAGTCGCCAAGTTCAATAAGAATGCTCTTAGTCTGCGTATAATGGAGTAGAGTCTCTGGCCCGTTTTCACGGCCAACCCCTGAAAGTTTGTAGCCACCAACAGGCATTTCTGCAGGTGAGTCACCCCATGTATTAACCCAACAAATACCCGCCTGCATTTGATGAATAACACGGTGAGCGCGAGAAAGGTTTTGCGTGAACACGCCAGCCGCTAGGCCATATTTGGTATCGTTAGCGCGACGAATCACATCGTCTTCATCAGTGAACTTCAGCACCGACATAACAGGGCCGAAAATTTCTTGCTGAACGTGAGGCATGTCGTCATGGCAATCAGTGAATACAGTAGGAATAACAAAGTTGCCGTTTGCTAAGCCGTTGTCCGTCACTTGATAACCGCCAGTCAGCAGAGTTGCACCCGACTGTTTAGCCAACTCAATTGCTTCAAGGACTTTTGAAAGGTGTTCTTTAGAAATCAACGCGCCGATCTGAGTCTCCATGTCCATTGGGTTACCAATGATCAGCTTCTCAGTGCGTGTTTTAAGTTGGTCGATAAATGCGTCATAGATGTTTTCGTGTACATAAACACGAGTACCGTTAGTACACACTTCGCCTTGGGTGTAGAAATTAGCGACCATTGAAGCCGACACCGCATCGTCCAATTTCGCATCATCAAAGATGATCATTGGTGATTTACCACCGAGCTCCATCGTTACAGACTTAAGTGTTTTAGCACTGTCTGACATTACCGCTTTGCCCGTACCGGTTTCGCCTGTGAACGACACTTTAGCGATGTCAGGGTGAGCCGTTAGCATTTGACCCACTCGGTAGTCACCTTGAACTACGTTGAATACGCCATCAGGAAGGCCAGCTTCTGTGAAGATCTCTGCAAGCTTCAGAGCTGTTAGCGGCGTTTCTTCTGAAGGTTTGAAAATCATCGCGTTACCCGCAGCAAGTGCTGGAGCCGATTTCCACATTGCGATTTGGATAGGGTAATTCCACGCGCCAATACCCGCACAGATACCTAGCGGTTCACGACGTGTGTAGAAAAATTGGGTGTCACTAAGAGGTTGTTGATCGCCTTGCAGCGTAGGTGCTAGCCCTGCGAAATACTCAATAACGTCAGCGCCAGAAGCCACATCAACTTCGATCGCTTCTTGTAACGGCTTGCCCGTATCGACAACCTCAAGGTTCGCAAGGTCATTATTTCGAGCTCTAAGTATCTCTACCGCCTTTAAAAGAATGCGGCTGCGTTCTACGGCTGTCATTGCTGACCATACCGCAAATCCGCGCTTCGCCGATTCAATCGCATTTTCAACGTCAGCTGAAGAAGCTTGGCCAAGCGTTGCGATAGGTTCGCCGTTTGCTGGGTTAATGCTGACGAAAGTTTCGCCTGAGGTAGCGTCAACCGCTTTACCATCGATGTATAACGAGTTCATTTCCATTTGATCTTCTGACTTAATTATTGTTGTTAGACTCTATCGGTCTATGTATTTGTGAATGCATATCGTTGTTGAGAGCGAGCCTTTTGAGCTCACTCACTAGAATTTTTGATGAATCATTAATCGCGCTGACACGAGTAAAACGTAAGCTGCTTGTCTAAGTAGTCATTGATGATTGCACGAGCTTTATCGGCGTTAATGCCTTCAGGATTGAGCGTCCCTCTCAGCCAGATGCCATCAATTAATGATGCGATGCCGTGTGCGATCAATTCCGCTTGATCAGGTTGAAAAATCGATTTTAATTCAATAAGTAAGTGAGAAATCAAACGCTTTTCATTCACGCGTTGAAGGCGCTTGAGTTGAGCGTCATGCATCGAATAAGACCAGAATGCGAGCCATGTTTTCGACACTTTGTTTTCCGCTTGATAGCCTTCGAAATTACCGTTGATGATAGCGTTGATCCTTTGCTGGTGAGCATCGGCAGGGAGCGCTTTTAATTCTGTTGTTACGGTATTCGAAAGTTGACGCAGTATTTCTCGCATGGTCTCTTCGAGCAGCCCATGCTTTCCACCAAAATAGTGATTAATAATGCCAGTGGAGACTCCCGCTTCTTTGCTGATCAACGCAATACTCGCGGCATGTAAACCTACTCTATCAATCACCGTCATGGTGGCTTGAACAAGCTGTGGTTTACGTATGTCAGGCATCCCAACCTTGGGCATTTCTTAGTCCTTCTATTTTATATTGAACGTTCAGTTAAGTATAAAATGACAGAAATTTAATTAGGGTTCAAATGATTATTTAAAACAAACTCGTAACAACACACCATTCAAAATCAAATAAATCACTTTAAAACAATAACTTAAATATCATTTAGACCACCAAATAAAATCATTAAAGATTTGAGGTGTGATAGTTATTGGTCAAATGTTTTTGCTCAATAAGCACAAGATTTAAACAAAGGAAGAGAATCGTATAAGAAGAGTCAAACGTCGTTTGAGACAACTTAAACGTAATAATCGGAGTGGCAGAATGGTGTACATAGAATGAAAAGCAGAGCATCTTGTAACGAATGGATGCTCTACTTGGTGACGCCTCAATTTCAGAGCCAGATAATAGAACTAAGACTAGATCTAGAAACGAGGTTCAATGATTGACTAGCCAATAATCGGCATAGATTGCCATGCTCTTTGGTGCAACATCTCGCAGCCAGACTCTGTGATAACGATGTTTTCCTCGTGCACCATCATGCGGTTCTTCGCAAATGCCATCCCCGGCTCAAGAGTGAACACCATACCGGGTTTTAATATCACGTCACCATTGGGCACATGTGATGGCCACTCGGTTAGCTGCATGCCTAAGCCGTGACCCATGCGACCCACATCGTTGCCGAGTGCACCGTTCTTTTCGAGCACCGACCACATGGCTTGCCACACGTCTCCAGTGGTGCGTCCCGGCTCTGCAATCGCGAGCCCCGCTTCTGTCGATTGATAAACAGCGTCATAAGCCGCTATTGTATCTGGCTGCGCATGCCCAAACGCATAATTCCGGTCAAAGTCGCTAAAGTAGCCATCAAAGTTAGCCCCCGTGTCGATGATCAATACATCTCCTTCAGAGAGCACACGATCGGTTGGTCCCATGATGATGTTGTCATAGCCACCTTGGCCGGATGCAGAAATCAGATAAGGGCAAGCATCGGCACCCAAACGCAGCATCTCCAAATGCATGGCTTTACACGCCTGTCGTTCTGTCATCCCTATCGCGAGATGATGACGAAGATACTCAAAGCCCGCAGCCGTGACTTGGCAAGCAAAGCGTACTTTATCGATCTCCGCTTGAGATTTAACACTACGCAGATCTCGAACCATCAGCGATACATCAACCACACTGTGTTGGCTCAGCTTCTGCTGTAACAACGCATAGTTAGTGGCAGGCATACGCAGATGTGTTTCCGGGCCAATCATCGAACCTATTCTGCGAGAACCCTTGGAGACCTCAGATAACGTAGATGCTAATAAAGAGACGCCATCGTCTTCTGGCCTTGGTGACGGCCAGCTGCGCACATCTTCAATCCATGTATCGTCAAAGCCAGCCACACCGATCTCTGGTACTACCGCTATGGGCTTACCAACCGCTGGCACCACCAAAAACCAAGGTCGAGTTGGGCTTTCCCAAAACTGCGATTTAAAACCACTAAAATAGCGGAATTCAGGCTCGGTCGTGAAAAACGCAGCATCGATGTTTTGTGCGCGAAGACGTTGTTGCAACTCGACAGTACGTTGCTCTAGTTCTGCTGATTCAAACCCTCTCTGCGGAGGTGTTAACGGCAATATACTCATATCTCTATCCTTGATTGAATAAGGGTAACTCGACGGATTAATTGAATAAAATGTCTCTTGGTAACAGAGCGATACTTGGGAAGAAAATCAGCAACGCAGACATCAATATCAAGATAAGGAAAAACGGCAATGTTCCGCGGATGACTTCTATATAAGGACGCTCGAAAATCGCTATCGCGGTAAAGATGTCACAGCCGAATGGAGGCGTTGCCGACCCAATCGCCATTTGTAGCGTTACCATCACTCCGACCAAGATTGGGTCGATGCCTGCTGCATCAACAATCGGCATGAAGATTGGCGTCAAGATAAGCAGCACTACCAATGAATCCACGAACATGCAACCGACAAAGAAAGTCAGTGCGATAACAAACAGGATGAACTCGGGAGAAGCATCTTCTAGATTGAGAGGAGCCAACAACTCTTGAGGGATTTGTTCAAACGAGATGTACCAAGAGAACGCCTGACCAACACCCACCAGCACAAATACCACCGCCGTAATCAAGCCAGTATTTAACGCCGCATCGCAGATGTCTTTCACGCCAAGTTTGCGATAGAAAATGCACTCAACGATGCTCGCATACAACACAGCGAATGAGGCCGCTTCGGTTGGCGTGACAATGCCCGAATAAATACCACCGATAATCAAAGCTGGGAAACCAAGAGGAAGAATCGCTTTCTTAATCGCTTCAATACGTTCTGAGGTATTGGCTTTTTCAACCAAAGTGATGGTGTCGCTGTGCTTTACACTGTAGGCATAGCTGTACAAAGAGAACAGGCTCGCGAGTACTAAACCTGGGCCAATACCAGCAATGAATAATTCACCCACACTGGCGTTGGCTAAGGTTCCGTAAAGAATCAAACCGATACTCGGCGGGATAAGAAACGCGATGTCACTGGCATTGATGATCAGCGCCATCACGAAGCTGTCTTTATAGCCTGCCTGAAGTAACTTCGGACGCATGATTTGGCCAACCGACACCACGGTCGCTTGGGTCGAACCGGAAACAGAACCAAATAAAGTACAGCTGATACACGTCGTAATCGGTAACCCACCGCGCAGATGTCCGACAAACGCTTGGATTAAACCAAGTAAGTTATAGGCCGTGTGTCCACGCGTCATGATATCTGCTGCCAAGATAAACATGGGTACCGCAATCAATGCGTTCGGCGAAATGCCCGTGACCATCTGCTGAATCAGTACTCCCGGCTCAACCTGAGAGAAATGAATCAAGCCAATTAAGGCCCCAACCGCTAACGGTACAATCATCGGGAAGCTCAAAAACAGCAAAATCACCATCACAGAAACAAGAGTAAATGTGATGACATAAATATCTAATTCGCCGGCAATAATGTCCGAGAAAAACTGTGCAACATCGCTCATTCGAACTCACCTACTTTTGTGTTTCTGTTTTCAATCACGTCAAATGACACGTAGATCTCTTTGTGCAGTAAGTTCATCAAAAAACTCATGCTGTATTGCAATCCTGCGATGAAAAATCCAATAGGAATGATCGCGTATACCCAATAAACCGGGAACTGTAGAGCTGGACTTAATCGATTGATATCTTTCAGCTCTTTGACGTAGAAGAACGCATGGTAGGTGAGGTAAAACATCAACATGGCGGTAAGTAGCGCAATGATGGTTGTGAGAACTTTCTGAGCTTTAGTGCTCAATGAATCGTAGACCGCGGTCATACGAATATTTCGACCTTGGCGCACCGCGTAAGCGAAGCCAATAAAGGTGACAGAGACAATCAAAAACTGATTGAGCTCTTCTGAGAAAAACAGGCTTTTATTAAAGGCGTAGCGACCAATCGCATTGGCCGTGGAATTGATCATCATCGCGAGAATGGCGGTCATGATTAAAAAGCGTTCTAGCTTTTCTGTCGCGACGCTTATTTTATGTAGCAGTTCTTTCATAACAGGCAGTGCTCCATACTTCGTTCAGTGACAGGGGTCCATTGCCACAATTTGGAGAAGGTGGGGATAAGCTACCCGCTGCCAATAAACAGCGGATAGCATTCATCCCAACAACGCTTTCTATTGCGTCGCTGAAGCAGCCTTCACTTCATCTAGGATTTCTTCGAGAATGGTTTTCGCACCCTCACGCGCTTCACTTTGCTCACCAGAAGGATAAGCATTTGCTACCACGTCATAGTAAGTCGTGTGCAGCTTTTGACTGAGGACCTTGAAGCGTTCACGCTCTTCCTCGGTTAACACCACTACTTGCATGTTTGGACGCTCTTTCAAGATTTTGTCCATGTTCTCTTTGTTGATGCGGATCTGATAGTCGTAAGCCGCTTGGTCTGCTGCGGTGATCGCTTTGTCGACCATCGCTTGCTTCTCTTCCGACAGGCCGTTGTACCACTTGCTGTTGGTCGAAACCGTGCTCACATAAGGTTGCTGACCTGGGAACATTAGGTAATCTTGAACCTCATGCCACTTCGCGTTGTAGATGAAGTAGATCGGGTTAACCATGCTATCGATGGTCTTAAGTTGCAGTGAACCGTACACTTCACCCCAAGAAAGAGGAGTAGGTGTTGCACCAAACGCTTTGTAGGTTTCAACAGGGATGGTTGAAGTGAAAGTACGGATTTTCTGGTTAGCAAAATCTTCAGGTGTACGGATAGGTTTATTGCCGCCCCAAACCATTTCGCCTTCAGACATCATCGACAACAGCTTTAAGTTTACGCTCTCAAATTTAGGTGCCAGCTTGTTGTAGATAGTTGGGCTTTCCGTTAAGACCTTATGCGTGATCGCTTCGTTAGTGCCCAGCACATAAGGTAAGCTCACCGCTTGTACTTCAGGAACATAAGACCCTAAGTGACCCGCGCCTACCGACACAAATTGAATCGTGCCTTTAGCAGCCAGTTCTACGATGTCGTTCTCTGTACCTAGTTGACCGTAGTAATAGATGCGAACACGGATGTCGCCATCAGATTCCTTCTTAATCACTTCCGCAAATTTTTGCGCATAGATATCTTGAACGTCTGTTTTGTCCTCTTCTGAAGCAAACTTCCATGTTTCGGCATGAACGCCAAAAACCATGCTCAAACTTAGCAGTGCTACGCCTAATCGTTTCATCCTGTCTTTCCTTTTTATTATCCTAATTACACGCTGATGACCTTGATCACTTCACGCGCTTCAGTTTTGGCTGTGTCGACAATAAACTCCGTTTAAAGTCAGCCATCTTGCAGTGCCAAATCCGTCACTGCTGAATCTGTTTCTTTACTTATTGCTTCTCATTGAGTTGCTTCTAATTCATTTTTCTAAATAAGTGTTTCTAAATTGATCTTGCCAAACGATCGTTCACCAACTGAATCCAGTAACTCGCACCGAGCTTTAAGATGCCGTCGTTAAAGTCATATTCGGGGTTATGCAATGCGCAGCCACCGACCGATTCCGTGCCATTACCCAGCAGCACATAACAGCCCGGTTTAACGCGTAACATGCTTGAGAAATCTTCCGAAATTGTCAGTGGGTCGCAGGCGTCATTAACGTTCTCAACACCAAGTACCTTCTGCGCGGCGGTAACCGAATACTGGGTTTGTTGCTCGCTGTTGATGGTTGGGTAGAAGGTATTGATAAACTCGAAGTCGTAAGTCGCGCCAGCTGCCTGACAAATGCCCGCCACGATTCGCTCCATACTTTGTTTGATTCGATCGAGAGAGGCTTCAGTAAAGCAGCGGCAATCGCCTTTAATGACCACTTGAGTCGGGATGACGTTAACCGTGCCATCGGTAATAAATTCAGTCGCAGAGACCACAGCAGTGTCGTGGATCGCACTTAGATTGCGAGACACGATGGTTTGCAAACCAAGAATCACTTGCGAACCAACGACGAGAGGATCGACCCCTTGATGCGGCAGAGCAGCATGTCCACCCACACCATTGATGGTGATTTCAAAACTGCTTTCACTGGCCATTAGCGAGCCCGGGCGAACCATCAATTCACCTTCCGCTAAGCCGGGGAAGTTGTGAACGCCGTATACTTCATCAATCGAGAATCGCTCAAACAAGCCATCATCAATCATCGCTTGCGCGCCGCAACCGTGCTCCTCATCGGGTTGAAAAATGAAATACACCGTGCCATCGAAGGTTGAGTTCCCTGACAATAAGTTTTCGGCCAAATAGCTTGCAGCGCCGAGCAGCATTGCAGAGTGCCCATCGTGTCCACAGGCGTGCATCTTTCCATCGTGTTGTGAGCAATGCGCAAAGCTGTTTTGTTCATGAATGTGCAAAGCATCCATATCTGCTCTCAGGCCAATACTCGCCTCTCTTGATCCGGAACGAAGTATCCCTACTAATCCTGTTTTACCGATGTTGCGCACCACTTCAATACCAAAGCTCTCAAGCTTACTGGCGATGAAATCAGAGGTCAGGTTCACGTCAAAGCCACACTCAGGAAAGCGGTGTAAATGTTGACGCCATTCCGTCATGTTCTGGATAAGCTGTGAAGACAGTTGGTCTGGTTTTATCGAAAAAGTAGACGGCATAGTAGTGTTCCCAAAGTGTCATTCTTTGTCTTATTAAATATGGAGTTAGCTTGGCTGCTGAATGTAAACACTAAGCGAGCAGCCTTAATCAAAGGTCGTTACAACGACTGCGACCCTCGGCAATTATCTGAGGATGGTTGAAGATGGTGCTCTAGCAGTGCACCGAAGCCTTTAATGGGTATGGGGTAGTTCAACAGCTGAAGCGAATGCCAAGCCAACACCTGATTACTGCTGACAACAGGTTTATCTAATTGCACTTCAATGGATTCAATCACCGATGCTGCGCGCAATGCCGTGCAAGAGATAAACAGAAGATCCGCTTCAGGGTCAAAAACTTGTAGTGCGGCTTGTTTAATGTCCATTGGAGAAATGAACGTCATCGCGGTGTCATCTTCAAAACCAAAGCCTGCGATGCTCAACACCTCAATGCCTTGAGACTCAAAAAATGCGGCCACGTCTTGATTCACGGCTTCGGTATAAGGCGTTAATACCGAGATACGCTTCGCTTTAAAGCTGTCGAAAGCCGCTAAGGCAGCGGTCACCGGATTCGTTACCGCAGCGTTTGGGCGAGACTGATGAATAAGCTGCGTAATGCGTTCGCTGCCAATCGCCACAGTGCCAGAGGTACAAGCGTAGATCACCACATCCAATTCAGTACCCGGTAGGATGGTATCGGCACAAGCAGCGATTCCCGGTTCCATCTTACGCAGGTTCTCTATCGTCAACGGGTTGTAGTTTCTTAGGCGGCTGGTGAACGATTGCACATCGTTTGGATACAGCGCGTTTAAATCACGCTCAATATTGAAATCTGTCGCTAACGCAATCACACCGACGCGTCCTGCTGGTGCCAATTTTTCTAATTCAAACTGTAAAGTAGCGGTTGCAGATTTCATACTTTCCAACTCCTTGAGCGAGAGTTAACATCGCCCAAAGGATGTTAACAACATGTTTCATATAATTTTCAAACTCTGTCGATTTGATCTTTACATTTCGTTCACAAGATTAATAATGCACCGATAACTTTAAGGATTATCATTAAATGGTGACCTTCTTGTGCAGAAATTCCGCATTTTTTCTGCGTTATAGTGGTTTTTTGTTCTCGCTCATTGAGGTCTAAATGTTAAAGCTAAATACCTTTAACTCGATCACACACTGGTTCAAAGAAACAATTAATTTACAAACAGATATTGGGAAGTATGGGTATGACACAGCAACCTGCATTGGTGGTCGACAGTTTCGACAAGAAGATCCTCAACATCGTACAAGACTCAAACAGAACTACCTCTGACAAGATTGCAGAAAAGGTCGGGCTCTCTCCTGCTGCTGTTCAACGCCGTTTAAAACGCATGAGAGCGCAAGGTGTTATTCAAGCTGATGTCTCCGTGATCAACCCAAAAGCAGTCGGACACGGAATGACGTTTATCGTTCAGGTAACGCTAGAGCGTGAGCGTGTGGATTTAATGCACAACTTCAAAAAAGAGATGAGTTCGAACCGCTCAGTACAGCAATGCTATTACGTCACCGGCAGTTCAGATTTCATCATGATTGTTACGGCAGCGGATATGGAGGGTTACGACAATTTTACTCGTGAAGCCTTCTTTGATAATGCCAATATCAAGAGCTTTCAAACCAATGTGGTGATGGATAACGTCAAGGTTGGGCTGACGATTCCAATTGATGAGCAGCGTGATTGATGACCAGATCGATTGATGACCAGCGAAATTAGCAAACAAGGCGTGTCGTGCGATGAAGTCAAAAATAGAGGAAAAAAGACGGTATGAAGAAACCTTACATACCGTCAACTTTGGGGCTTACTTTATTATTCGTTGTTCGCGATTAGCTCTTAACAGCTAACTGCTAACTATGTACTTCTAGTTATTAGATTTTATTGTCGATGATCTGTTGATAGAGATCCGGGTCAGTTGCCCCTTCAGTACCAATCACTAGCACTCGGCTATCTTGAGTCAAATTCAGTTTTTCAGCGTATTGGGAATCTTGCTTAGCGATGATCGCCGCAGCAAACCCAGGAACGGCAGATTCCCCGCCTTCAATCGCCACTTCCGTTTGCTCGCCACTCGCCAACATACGCATCGCTTGCGGAATAGCTTCTTCACTCAACGTCATGAAATCATCAGCACCATTTTGTAGAATCGTCCACGCCAAGCTTGAAACTTCACCACATGCGAGTCCTGCCATCAACGTTTCTAAGTCGCCCGTAACCACAATAGGTTTACCCGCTTGAGCACTCTTCTGTAAACAGTTAGCCTGCTCAGGTTCGACAATTACAAAGCGTGGGCGATCGGCGCCCCACAGATCCCAGAAGTAGCCGCAAACTGCTGAAGCTAGACCACCCACTCCCCCTTGTACAAAGACATGGGTTGGGATTTCACCATCAAGTTGCTCGACAATTTCAGCCAACATCACGGTGTAGCCCAAAGCAACGTCTTTAGGGATTTCCATATAGCCTTCGTAAGAGGTGTCCGAAACAATCACGCGATCTTGCGCTTTAGCTTCTGAGTCGGCCAAACGAACAGATTCATCGTAGTTACCGGTAATGCGTACCACTTCTGCACCGAACGCTTCCATCGCTTGCTTGCGGCCTTCCGATACGTCACGGTGAATGTAGATAACACAACCACAACCAAACATTTGTGCGCCCCATGCGACGGAGCGACCATGGTTTCCGTCTGTCGCACAGCTGACAACGATTTCAGCAACTTCTGATTTCCACTCCCCGTTGAGCAACTCACTGATGGTCGGGTTCTTCCCATAGCGATTGGCGATTTCAATCTGAAGCTGACGAGCAACGGCATACGCGCCGCCCAGTGCTTTAAAACTCTTTAGGCCAAAACGCTGCGATTCATCTTTGTACCAAAACTTGTTTACGCCGATCTCAGCAGAGATTGCATTCAGCTCATGCAAAGGAGTAACAGAGTAGCCTGGCCATTGAGAAATATCTTTAATCGCTTGTTGAGAGTTCGCAACACTTAAAATGTCACGCTGCTCACTCGAGTATTCCAATTCAGGGCGTGCTTGAGGGTTAGCGTAGTGTGTCAGAGTGCCTGCCAGTAACTGCATAAATGATCGTCCTTATTAGTCATTCACATGCTCCTTACACGTTAGATTATAGAAACCTATCAGCGAGTAAGGCTGCGCATAATAAATTCTATCGACAAAAAAGTGCCGTGATTACACATTCTTATCACGCGATCTGCGGGAATTAATTGTTACATGAGTGTTAAATGAAGAATTTATTCACCATTCCGATGTGACAACCTAACCAATGAATTCTACCGATAGAAAAAGTCCAATTCGAGCGATGGAACCACTAGCCTAACAACCCGGAACCAATGCAGAAACAACAGGCACAAAAAAAGGCCGATAATGACAGAGCCATCACCAACCTTTGCGGAGTCGTTAGTGCTACTTTCTTTAACTACTCAATACGCGTAATGAAACCGTACTTATCAGAGTCGGCTTTGGTCATCCAGTGCTCACCAGCAGCAGGTGCAGAATCTAAAGTGAAGATATAGAAATCGATCCCTTTATCTCCCATCACCTTTTGAAAATAGGTCGCTTGCTGACGATGACTCTCATTGGTGTATGGGAATTCTTTGGCCGTTTTATCACCCTCAGCCCAACTATGCACACCCACCTGTTTATTCAGCTCAATGGCTTTGGTGGTATCCGCGCGTTGCAATATGCGTGGGTTGCCAGCAGCGAATAGATCCGTACCTCCCGAGAAAACCGAACCCGGTGGAGTCACAACCGTCGTCATCTTGTTGTTATTGATCATGCGCCCGGTGTACATGTTGATTTCGTCATCAGCACTACCACCAATATGGTTAGTGAACTTCAACGTCATCTCACTGCCTCGGTATAACTTCACGATATCAAAAAGCTGAGAATAGGTTGATGCGCCTAGAGTGGAAGTAATGCGCTCAACAGCGCCAGTCTCGTTGAGCACATCGCGGTAAAAAGCGTTGAAGGCAAACGATGTGGTGATGGTGACTTTATTACCATTTTTGGTTTTACTCAGAATCGTCGAACCTAGGCTCGTTACGTATTGCGACAACTCATTTTGGTACTCAAGCTTAACGGCAAGCTTTCTACCATTCGTTGTCGCTTGGATTAACGTCGTATCATTGCCAATTGAACGTTGAGCCGTACCACAATCAAACGAATCATAGTAATTGCCTTCACTGTAAAGACCGCAGTTATCGACGCCTGCATCAGGAAGATACAAATCAACACTCTGACCTAAGCGACTTGCTAGCCTAACCACCTTTTGCTCATCACTGAGCTCTTCAGAAAACTGAATGGTTTCATATTGCACACCATCGTAATCAAGCTTCATTGACTCTTGAAGTTCTTCTCGTTCTTGATACAACTTGCCTAATTTCACTGATGAGAATACATAATCCGCCTTAGGTTTCACTTGCGCTTTAGTGGCCGCGTTACCAGAACTAGAGCCTGAGTTAGAGCTTGAGTTACAGCCAGCTAAAAGAATCAAAGGTAATGCCAATAACGTTTTTCTATAGCTATTCATATGGTAATTCCCAAAAATGTTTGATTGGAAAATTCTATTATTTAAAGAAGAAAACATCTGTCGTGCGAATGTATGAGAATGTATGTCTTTTTGAACATTGTTTTTTATTTTCGCACAAATTCAAAATCATCATTGAACTGGCGTGGAAAGTGTTTAATCATTCATGTCAGGTATTTTACGTAAAGCATGCAAATTGGAGATGCCACAATAGCTAACCACTAGGTAAGGCTCCCTCACGTAATCTCAATAAATTAAACGCACGACAAGGCTGATAATGGAATGACAAAACCTAAAATGATCATCGTGGAAGACGATTTGAAACTTCAGAAAATGCTGCAAGACTACTTTGTCGCGCAAGATTTTGATGTCACCGTATTGGACGATGGCAGCGATGCCGCACAGACCATCCTCGCGGAGCAACCTGACATCGTGCTGCTGGATTTGATGCTTCCTGTAACTGATGGGCTTACAATCTGCCGACAGACGCGTACGCACTATAAAGGTAAAATCTTGATGCTCACCGCTAGCGATGACGACTTTGATCACGTCGCTGGTTTAGAGACAGGGGCTGATGACTATGTCACCAAGCCAATCAAACCAAGAGTTCTGCTGGCCAGAGTTCGTTCGCTATTACGCCGCCAAGACGCCAATACCGCTTCAGTCGATGACTCAGACAACCTTCAGTTTGATCAACTCGTTCTGAAAAACACGTATAAGAAGTGTGAACTTTCAGGTGCAGTTTTGTCACTCACCGACAGTGAATTTGACCTACTTTGGTTGTTAGCGAGCAACCCTGATACTCCGTTATCACGTGACTATTTGACGCAAACACTACGTGGCATTGAGTACGACGGGATCGATCGGACGATAGACAACAAAGTCGTACGTCTAAGAAAAATTCTGGGCGACGACCACACACCAGCAGAAAAAATTCAGACCATTCGCGGTAAAGGCTATTTATTTGTTTCAACCGCCTGGCATTAACTTCGCTCTAAACGAGCGTAATGAAAGAGATCGATTATGCGACGTATCTATTTGGAGTCCTTGTTAGGGCTGTTAGTTTGCTTTATGACCGGCCTTGTCGCCTACGAGATCTGTGTCTATCAGCTCAATACCGACTACGAATATGTACTACAAGATTACGAAGCGACAGCCCACCAGCAACTGATAGAGAACATCGCTAAGAATCAAGGCCTTGAAGCGGCTCAACAAGCAATGAACCAGTTTGTCGAAACCACTCGCAATAAACTGGTGACGTTCAACCCAAAAGATGAAATACCAAGCCCAGTTTCAGAGTTCTTCTCTACCAACCCAAATACCTTTATCTTTCACGATGATGAACGTGACCTTTGGTTTCGCTTAGCAAGCAGCGACAATACCTATCATTATCTACCCAACAGTGAAGCGTTCGTTAGGCAAAAGATAGAATTAGAGGATGACCTCATTTGGTTGTTCTTTTTAGCAAGCTTTATCTTGTACGGTTTATGTCACCTATTTATTATCTTCCGCCGAGTTAAGAAACTTGAAGCTGCGACTCTCGCCTTTGCAGAAGGCGACCTTTCTGCGCGAGCCGAAACCTCTAGTGGCATCGCAATTGGATCACTCAACAAATCCTTTAATCTAATGGCCGACCGCATTCACCGCTTGATTGAGAGCAATCGCTCACTCACCAATGCCGTCGCTCATGAACTGCGCACGCCAATATTTCGTATTCAGTGGCAAGCTGAAATGCTCAAAGACACGCCACTCAACGAATCTCAGCAAGACACCGTAGAAAGCATTGTCGAAGATACCGAAGAGATGGAGAAAATGGTTGATGAGCTGTTGTGTTACGCCAAACTGGATAGCTGCGACCTCGAAAATCTACAACAACCATTAGAGATAAGAGACCTTCTCGATCATGCGATGACGCGTTGGAACAAGGATACTCAGCTCAACATCGACCTATCACTGCCAGAGCAACCTAGCTCGATACTGGCGGATGAAATACTGCTGAACCGCGCCCTAGATAACCTCGTCCGTAACGCCATGAAATTCGCACGCTCTCAAGTGTTGATTGAAGCCAGCGTGCATCAAGAACAACTGCAGATTGCAGTACATGATGATGGTGATGGTGTGGCTCAAGAACATCAGGCTCGCCTGTTTGAACCGTTTTACGTTGGCGACAAAGCGCGTAACAAAGCCAAGAGCGGCCATGGTTTAGGGCTGTCTATCGTCGAGAAGATCTGTGCTCAACACAACGCAACCGTGGAAGTTGGTCAGAGCCAAGCCTTAAAAGGTGCGGTATTCACCATAACCATTCAGCTATGTAATGTTTCAGCTGACAAACCCATACAGTAACTACAAAACACCTCTGGAATAATGTTCAACATCGGTCGGGAGATGCTGTCTCCCATGAACTTATTGAATCTAGATAATCACGACACTGCCTTTGTGGCTTGCCATCTCGATTCCAATCATTCTTAGGGTATTTTTATGAAAAAGTTATTAGTTGTTTTAGGCATTGTTTCTCTAGCAGGTTGTTCAGGTATCAGCCACAACGAAGAAGTTTACACAGCGCACGCTGAGAGCTTCAACATTGTTGGTTTCCAAGTTCCTGGTAACACACAAGATCGTGCAATGGAATTAGTACCTGAAGGTGCAACGGTTGATACTATTCGTTCAACAAACTCTGATACAAGCTCTGTGCTAGGTATTATCAACCGTATTATCGGTATCGACTACGTTCAAGTTGGCGGTAAGAAACAATAATTCGTAAAAAACAATAGCTCGTTAGAAAGCAATAGCTCGTTAAAAAGCAGTAATTTGCTAAAGCTTGTGTGCCTTTACACGCTAGCCTGTACAAACTAAGTGCATCTAAGCCAGTGACCTCGTCACTGGCTTTTTTCATCCAGCCGTTTTTGTGCTCTGTGCCAAATAAAGCCCTATTTGGCTAACTCTCTTGTAACTAACAATTCAGAAAATAAGCCCAAAAGTCGTCAATTCCTTATCAAAATTGCCTTTAAATTCGCTTAAGAGTCTTTCGCTCAAACTGAACTCCCCAAATCGTTGATCCTTCTATCAACCCATCACACGTAAATTGCGGCACAGTTCAATTTACGCAAAAAACTTAATTCTCTTGAAAAATTAACACTTAATAAAAGTATCATCATTTTATAAATGAAAAAGGTAAATTGGTTCAAAAATAAACAGAAATGATTACTAGCTGTAAATGTGCAAGATATAAGTTTCATGAATAAAAGAGATCATTGCCATGCTACTAATTAATCAGATCGAATGATGTAAATTCGTTGTGAAAATTTTGTTACGTTTTCATGGATTTTACATGGAAAGAGAAAATAACAATGAAAATGAAAAAGCGTTTAGTTGCCGTTGCTATAGCCAGTGCTATGTCTTTATCAGTACATGCAAGTGAATCAGTTAGCATCGATCAACCGATCAACTTTACTAGCTTTTCTGGGTTGAACACTCAATTAGGTGTCAGTAACGCCTCTAGCTTTAAGATGGTAAAGGAAGTTAACCTCAAAAAGCGTGGCATCTACAAAGTTAAGATCCAACAAAACATCTGGGGAACGCCAGTATGGGGACATTACCTAAATGCCACCCAAAGTGTACAAGGTGGCGCACTTAAGTCTGTTCAAGGCAACTACCTTAAAACGACGACCCTAGAGCGATCTTTTGTTAAGCCATCGATCAACAGCTCTCAAGCGGTTGAGCTTGCGAGTAAAGATCTCAAGGTTCAGGGCTTAACCAGTAAATCTTTAGACAACGTCCAGCATGAACTGTTTATTTATCAAGGTTCAGGAAAACAAGGACATGACAAAACACGCCTTGTCTACGTTGTCTCTTATCTTGTCGAAGGTAGCGAACAGCCGACTCGACCATTCACCATGCTAGACGCACACACCGGCGAAGTTATCGACCGTTGGGAAGGTATTGCTCACGCACAGATCGGTACAGGTCCCGGTGGTAACGAAAAAACGGGCATGTACGAGTACGGTACCGACTACCACTACCTTGATGTGGTAGAAAATGGCACAGAATGTGTGATGGAATCGGAAAATGTTGTCACCGTTGACCTAAATGGTGCGACAGACGGCGACACCACTTACAGTTATGAATGTCCTCGTAACGAGCATAAAGAAGTGAATGGAGCCTTCTCTCCACTCAACGATGCGCACTACTTCGGTAACATCGTGTTCGACATGTATAAGAACTGGTTCGACACAGCGCCGCTCTCTTTCAAACTCATGATGCGTGTTCACTACGGAACTAACTACGAAAATGCATTTTGGGACGGCAAGGCAATGACCTTTGGCGATGGTGAAAGCTTCTTCTACCCACTTGTAAGTCTAGATGTGTCAGCGCACGAAGTGAGCCACGGTTTCACTGAGCAAAACTCAGGTTTGGTTTACGCAAACCAATCCGGAGGTATGAACGAAGCTTTCTCTGATATGGCAGGTGAAGCGGCAGAATACTACATGAAAGGTACCAACGACTGGATGGTCGGCCGTAATATATTTAAAGGCGACGGGGCTCTGCGTTACATGGACGATCCATCACGCGATGGTTCTTCAATCAATAATGCATCCGAGTACTACGATGGCTTGAATGTTCACTACAGCTCTGGTGTGTTTAACAAAGCCTTCTACCATCTTGCAACCACGCAAGGTTGGGATACCAAAAAAGCATTCGAGCTTTTCGTGTTATCTAACCAAATTTACTGGTCGGAAAACAGTGACTTCTGGCAGGGTGCTTGTGGCGTGAAAAACTCAGCAAACGACCTTGGCTACAATGCCGATGACGTTGTTTCTGCGTTCGGTCTGGTGGGTGTTACCCCATGTGCAGAGCCACCACTGCCGCCAGAACCGGAATATCAACGCCTTGAAAACGGTGTTGAAGCCGCAGTTGCTGGTGAAACAGGCTCAAAAACTTACTTCGATATCGAAGTACCAGAAGGCCAAGACAAGCTAACGATTGATCTTGCTGTGTCTACTGGTGATCCGGATATGTATGTTGGTCTAGATTATGCGCCAAGCTCTCAAGAGAATATCTGTAAGAGTGAAAGCGTAACCGATGAAGTATGTGTAATTGAAAACCCAACAGCTGGTCGCTACACGGTGAACATTCTGGGTTACTCAGATTACGCAGGTGCAAACCTAAAAGCATCATACGAATCAGGCAACGCTAACGTACCGCCAGTCTCTTCTTTCGAACACACCATTGTCGGCAAAGAAGTAGAACTGCGCAGCACAAGTTCGGACAGCGATGGTCAGATCGTCTCTTACCAATGGAACCTTGGCGATGGCAACACACAAGCCGGTGAAGTGACTCGTTATACCTACGCTGAAGCTGGCGACTACGTGGTGACTCTAACCGTGACTGACGATGCAGGCGTTGCAACATCAACAAGCAAGTCGATTACGATTGAAGGTGACTCAGCGGAAGGCTTCCCATTAAAACTGAAGTTTGGTAACAAAAACCCGAATGGCAAAGCTCGCGTTAAGCTGGCATGGGATTACGACACCAACGACTACTTCGTGATTAAGCGTAATGGCAAGAATGTTGGTGCTACAGACTTCAACTCATACGTCGACAAGTTCCGTCACAACGGCACAGTGGATGTGGAGTACCAAGTGTGTACCTCAAGCGATATCTGTTCAGAAACCAAGCACTACCGTTTCATTAAAACACAATAATCGATAGTAAATTCAGGGCTCCGAAAGGGGCCCTTTTCGCGGTTATCTGTTTAGAAAATGAAACATCTACACAAAAACATCCACGCACTAAACAAAATTCACAACAATCACCACAACAATACTCACCATAAAAAGGACGACAAATGGCTATTCAAAAAAGCATGCTAGCTTTGGCTGTACTCGGAGGTTCTTTAGCCTTAACCACCAGTACTTCGGCTTACGCATCCCTAGGTATTACACCACCAGCGAACGAAGAAGTTTGGATCACCACCGATGCTGACGCACAGCATATAATGACTCAACATGGCGCAACAGTTTACCCAAGCGTGACTGGAAACAAGCATTCCATCGTCGCGAAAATCAACCAGAAAGAGCTGGCGAAACTATCCAGCCACATGCACGAAGAAACCCACCGTTGTGGTGGCTACATGGTGCACGAAGACAAAGCAAGCGCACTCAAAGCCGCAGCGATGCCACTGACAATTAGCACCTTCGAAAAGCCAGTGATCAGCCATCAAGATACAGTAAACGACCTACTCGCTCAGGTCGAGCCGAACAACATGGTCACAACCATTGAAAATCTAACCAACTTCACCAACCGTTTTTATACTACTTCTACTGGTGTCGCTGCTTCAGATTGGCTTTTAGAGCGTTGGGAAACCGAGATTAAAGATGTACCGTACGCATCTGCACGCCAGATCACGCATGCCGAATACCCGCAGAAATCCGTTGAAGTGACACTGCTTGGCGCTAAATATCCTGAAGAGATCGTCGTTGTTGGTGGACACCTTGATTCGACCGTTGGCTCTTGGACAAGCGAAGGCACCATCTCACCGGGAGCCGATGATGATGCGTCTGGTATTGCAACGGTAACAGAGTCGCTTCGCCTGATGATCGCCAGTGGCATTCAGCCAGACAAAACCATTAAGTTCTATGGCTATGCCGCAGAAGAGGTGGGACTGCGCGGTTCACAAGATGTCGCCAATGCATTAAGAGACGAGCAAGCAAACGTTGTGTCAGTATTGCAATTAGACATGACCAACTACAACGGTTCAGCGCACGATATTACCTTCATCACAGACTATACCGATAGTAACTTAACCGCCTACCTGAGCGAGCTGATCGACACTTATGCTAGTGACATCAGTTACGGTTTCGATGACTGTGGCTATGCCTGTTCTGACCACGCCTCTTGGCACAATGTTGGCTACCCAGCCGCCATGCCATTCGAGAGCATGTTCAACGACTACAACCCAAATATTCATACTCAGCACGACACACTTGAAAACTCCGATCCAACGGCGACACACGCGACCAAGTTCGCCAAACTAGCCATTGCTTACCTTGTCGAAACCAGCCTTGATTCGCCAGTTACGGGCCCTAAAAAGCTGCAAAATGACGTGCCTGTTGAAGGACTTACTGCAGGATATGGTGAAGAGCAATTCTTCACATTTACGACGGAAAGTGCAGGTCAGTTAACGGTAACATTAACAGGCCCTCGTAGTGGCGATGCCGACCTTTATGTGAAACACAATGGTACCGTATCGAAAGCGAGCTACGATTGCCGTCCATACCAGAACAGCAGCAACGAACAGTGTGTATTGAACAAACCAGCGGGTGAATTCAACATCATGGTTCGCGGCTACCGTAACTTTAACGATGTCACCATTGTCGCTAACTTCGTGCCGGGTTTGCAGTAACTAACCAATAGTAGCTAACCTATTGGCAAACTACTTAGGCAAAAACATAACGCAGCTGAACTGGCTGCGTTTTTTTCAGTGGTAACGTAAGTGTAGATGTAGATGAAAATAGTTACTTCACCAAAAGCTAATTAAGAATCCCAGAATATAAATAAAAAGTTATATTTTAACTAAGGAATTTTAATCCCTTAATCCCAACACGCCTACCTTATATTCAATTCTATAAATAACCAACACGAATAATAAAGCGATCACTTAATTAGTTAATGCTTATTCTATTGCTCTCTAACTCGTTAAAAAAATACCTAACCCCCAAATCCAAACGTCTATTTAAATATAATTTCACAAACGCTTATTTAATTACTTATTTAACGAGGCTCAACATCATACCCATGTAATAAAAGAGGATAAATACTAAAAACGGAGTAAGCGACAACAAACACATAGCCAACAAAAACAACAAGTAAGACCAGATCGGCGACATAAGGAAGAACTGGTTCAATTAAATCCAGCACTCCACATAATCATAAAGGCAGACAACCAATACATATAATAAATATTGCATATATCAAACGGATGTATATTATCTATAAATTATTCGAGTTTATATGTGCATTTTATAAGTTTTGTTTTCAATTCAGCAGGGACAACCCTGAATTATACAAATCAAACACTACTTATATTGGGATTAGTTATGAGTAATAAACTAAAAAACATTATTTCTTTTACGGGATTAACTGTCATTTTAATCATGACGACGAGCTTATTAAATTGGAAAAATTTCAAAAAATCGTCAACCGTAAGTAACAGAAAACCGTTGGGATACAAATTTAGTGCCCCCATCGAAGCTGCACTCGCTGGTGTTCAAGGACTTGGCTTTGCCATCTTAGCCGATGAGGTTCGCCACCTCGCTAACCGTACTCAACAAAGTACCACCAAAGTTAAAGACGTTATCACCTCACTTCAACACGAGGCCAACAACTCAATCACCACTGTTGAAGATAGGAAGTCTCAAATTACCACCGCGACGGTAGAGCAAACGCTTGTCGCTGGAGAAATTAATCAGAGTCTTGCGGACATCCATCACAAGGCTCCCGTAAGCGGTTAGCACGTTCAAGATAAACGGTTAAAACCTGTGTTCATTTAACACTAAGTAGGAGAAGTAGTTCCCCCTACTGACAACATCGAAGTTAAACAATCAAGCCACCTCTAAGGAGGCTTGATTCAACGATTTATCGTATCAACCAACACACTAAATCCCTAGCGTTCTCTTTGCCATATTGGCAAGGAGAGGCTTTTTGCTTTCTAAAATAAGCAAACAACTCCACAAACAATAAGGATAACTCTATGAAATTAAATAGATTAGCGCTCATTTCGGCCATAATTTCATCTAGCGCCGGCGCTTTTGAAATCTGTAAGATCGGGGACGAATATAACGTCTTAGATAGTGAAAGCTTCCACCAAATCCGCCAAAAAAATTACGATGCATTTAGTGATGGCATTACCCCTGAAAACCTTTTTCCATCGGCGCCGGAACACATTATCGACTTAAAACCATCTCTATCCGAAGCCAGTGATATTTTGCCAGAAACCGCCACATTACTGGATACAGGGCCAGCCTCGGCGATTGCAATTGAACCGGTAGAAGCGACACGGTTAATGGAAACCTTGGGGCGTTCAACCAGTAACCTGGCAAAAGGCGCGTTAGAAGCTTTGGGCCCAATTGGTGATGCGGTTGCAGTCGGCCTTTGGGCAAATGACGTGGCCAATAGCTTTCAGGACGAATCGCGCACCTCTTATGACAGGTTCGCCACCGTTATGGAGTTGGTCGATTGGTTTGGCGTATTAAAGCTTCCAGCCAGAGAAATAGATCGTCAAATATTGAGTAGCCGTTGGGATAGGATTGCGGCGGGTGACCATTATAGTTATCGCGTTCATGATGACCTGATTACTCAGCAAGATCTGAGAGACAAAAACCATTGGGCTGAACTCGCATCCAAACAGCAGGCTATGTTAAACGCAGTAGCACAAGGCTTCGCGACCGATCTTGCACTCAAATACCAACAGCATTATCAAGAAGTCGTTCAAGCTCAAACCATCATGGCAGAAGAGCTGATTACAGGTGTCGAGCATGAACTGCGCAAAACCCTCTTTAGCGAGCTTGCAGTCGATCATCAAGGTTCTCGCCTTTTCGCATCAGACATTGCCTTAAGCTGTAACGAAGAAGCCCAAGCATTGGCAGAGCTGTACCCTCAACAAGATGTTGAAGAAAACAATAACCGTCCACCAGCGGTGCCGTCAAAACGCCAAGCCAATCGAGCTCTTGCCAAACTCCAACACTGCCAGCAACAACTACTGGATGAAGCGATTACCAAACTTGATGCCTTGCGAACAGGACAAATTCCGGGCCTTGACCAAGCCGCTGTGGAACAACTTTATACCCGAACGTTAGCAGCAAAGACGCAGATCATTGAAACCGCGGACAACCATGTCAATTTGCTCAAGAGTAAGCTGCAAAAAGAGATGTTTACACAAGGTGAAATCGCCGTTGAACAACTATTCAGTTCAGGCTCTGTAGACACCATGCATAACTTCCTCAAGGCGCAAGCGGAACGAAACGCTATCGACGAAATGACACGCAGCATTCTTGGCCGCCCTGCGAGCACACAAGAAATACGCAACAAAGAGATTGTTCTCCAAAGCGGTTACAGAAAGTGCGTCCGTATTGGTATTCTCGGAGGAGATCCTAATTTTCGTGGCTGTGTCGAATATGCTTGGATACCAGCGGAAACTCGCCCGTTTAATCCATCTGAAGATACGGTTATTGCGCAAATCTACCCGCCGAATAAAGAAGTGGTGAAGCGAGTTCTTTTCGATACGCTAAGCACCTTGATTGCCAATGGCTGGAACTCAGAAGACGAGGAGCATTGGTTAGAGCAACAGATCTTGAATTTTTCTGCACAGCAACGCCTAAAACAACAAGCCGAATTCGATAAACAACAGGTTTATCACTGGCTGTTAGATTCAACCGCGCAACTAGGAGGTAAATGTACAGGTGGCAGTTCATGCGCAGGCTGGAGCCCTTCTTACCTTCAAACAGTGAACCTATCACGTCAATCGTCGCTGCATTACATCAACAATTGGCATACTAACTATTCGGGCAAATACGCAAATGTACACTCAAAGCGTTATCAAAAGCTCGAAAGCCTCATCGCTGTGGCGCTGGCAAGCGAATGGCAGGCCAAGCAAGCAGTAGAATTTTTTAGTTTTACTTATCCAGGTAGTGCCGATCTCGAAACTAACGCGCCATTAATTTACTCAGCACTCAAGTCTTCATCGCTAGACATTACGGACCTGCAAGGTAATACGCTACAGCTGGCTAAAGGAATAGTGAAAACTCGACTTGCCGAGGCGATAAGCGTGTCAGACAGCAACGGTATTGAGTGGCTACATTCACAAGTGGGCCAATTCCAACGTTACACGTCAATCATCCACTCACAGCACATTTCTACAGGGCATTACGCTTCTGGATTAGAGGATGTTCCCGCTCTATTCTCTGAAATGCTACCCGCGCACCTAATGCGATACCTAATTTCAGACATTATCCCTGATAACTATGATGCCCGTTTGGAGCGCTCAATTGAGGCACTGTTTAATCCAGCCTCAGAACTCAACCAAAAACTAGACAGCTTAAGCCGCACCAATGAAAGCTTTACCAACAAACCGGGTCGCAGCTGCTTGATCTACTATCCGCACCTTAAGAGAGTTCTTCTCAGTGTGGCTGAAGAAGAAGATCTGTACTGGCTTTCACCTATCTCAGAATGGTACGACGCAGTCACTCGACAACAACTTAATACGTTTCGCGCACTTCAGTCTGCCGTAATCAACCAGAATACTTTCGGCATTCCTTGCGACTTAAGCCCAAACAGCTACCAATACCAATAACGGATGACCACTATGAATATTCGTTTTTTATTACTTCTTTGTTGTCTGAGTTTTACTGCCTTCTCTCAACCGTTTGATGCGATCAAACAGCCAAACCGTTCAGAGGAAGAGGTCACCCAGCTAGCAGAAGACTTCAACGACTGGTCAAAGGCTTCCAATGGTTGGCGCTACTCCTTCATAACTGCCAATGAAAAGGAAGCTGTGGAAGACTTTTCAATTTCCGGCTATCAGACCGCTAATGACTACCTAAGAGCAACTGACACCTCAACATGGGGTGTCGCGGGGGCGGATGCGAGGCAGTACATTCGCACGGTTAAATCGGCTCTCAACAAGCTGCCAAAATACAAAGGGACCGCCTATCGAGGGACTTGGGTAAAACTATCTCTGCTTAACAAGCTCGAAGAGGGGGACGTGTTGGTCGAGCCAGCATTTACTTCAACCTCTACTCTCCCAGAAGTCGCTAAGCGCTTTTCGGTAGTGCATCCCAACTCCCCACAAAGGCTCAAGCGAGTGCTGTTTGAAGTAAAGATCAATCAAGGGGGTCACACCATTGCAGGGCTTTCGGAATACAGCAAAGAAGCAGAGGTTCTATTTGCGCCAAATGCACACTTTCGAATCACCCAGATAGAGCGAACTTCTAACCATACCTACATCGGCGTTGAGACAGTGAAGGCGTCTGCCGTCAAAAATACTCAGAAATATAACCTCTATTCAGGCGAAGAAGTAGAAGCGTCATTTTGGCACTCTCTCGTTTGCACATAAACTAAGGATCAAGCAATGAAAAAATTTATTGGAGTGCTTTGTCTCTCTTTAATGACAAGTTTTTCGGCACAAAGTGAGGAGTTTCCTGAGTTTAAAGGGCGTTCACTCTCCTATCAGGCGCAACAACAAATTGCGGATGACTTGATGGATTGGGCAACGACGCACCATGTAAAAGCAGAAAAAAAGATGGTGCCAGAAGAGTATTCCGCAATCAAAAACTATGGCCGAGTGGATCACGACGTGGTCAATGAATACATGAGGGCGGGAGAACCTGAAGGGTATTTGTCAGAAATGTTTGGTCGAACATTAAAGTCGCGAGTCTTTCATATGCGGAATGTGATGAATAAATTACCCAACTACAAGGGTACCGTTTATCGAGGTTCATCAATCAAGAACTCGCTACTGGAAAAGCTCAACATCGGTGACATTCTGCACGAGAAAGCGTTTTTATCGACTTCGACATTACCGAGTGTTGCCAAGAACTTTTCGTCGGCTGGTGTTTACGAAGGCGCCTCTGCCGCTCAATTCAAAATTGAATTAAAGTCAGCAGGTCGGGCGATCAATGCTTACACGTTCAAACCGGATGAAGCTGAAATACTCGCTAAACCCAACACTTACTATCGAGTAGAAGCGATTGAAAAAATATCGCCACACAAAAACTACATCAAGATGAGAGAGGTAAAAAACCCTAGTCGTTATCTTAAGGCTGAACCCGATATCCATATATACGACAGCTTTAATGGTGAAGAAGTCTCCCTTCGAAATCGCAGTTCCCTCTACTGCCTGTAGCGTGATGCACCGTCTTCTCAGATTATGCTCTTAACAAGCGATTAAATACAAAAAGACCATCATTATGATGGTCTTTTTTATTACTGAGATTCGCTAATCTAGCGCTATTATCTGGCGGTTTTACGCATCACCTTGCCACAAATATACTCACCAATCGGCATCGCCGAAGTCGCCGCTGGCGATGGTGCATTGCACACGTGCAAGCTTCTTGGGCTTTCCGCAAACAAGAAGTCGTGAACCAAGGTACCATCCTTCAGTACAGCTTGGGCACGAATGCCTGCTGGGTAAGGTTTGAAATCTGACACCGTAATGCTCGGGCAATATTTGTTCACTAACTTTAGATAGCCCGGCTTCCACCACGAGTTTTTAAACTCGACCAAACCGGTTTTTAGATTATTCGCAGTCACTTTCCAAAAGCCCGTAAAACTCAGCATCTGCCAAGTGTCCTTGAAACTAAAGTTAAGCTTGCCATAACCTTCTCGCTTCCAGCCTTGAACTGCATTTGGCCCTACTGTTACGGAGCCATCAATCATGCGTGTTAAATGCACGCCCAAGAAAGGCAGTTCTGGGTCAGGGATAGGATAGATAAGATGATTCACCACTTGGTTGTGTTTAGCATCCAACTGATAATATTCACCGCGATATGGGACGATTTGGAAGTCTGTTTCAATGCCAAGCATGCTGGTCATTCTGTCGGCCATCAAACCTGAACATGTAATCAAGAATCGGCTGTTCAGTTGTAGAGTTTGACCATCTACTTTGCACGTTAACTGCACCTCATCTTCTTGCTCATCTGCCATAATCACCTCAGTACCAAGGCTGAGCTTACCACCCGCTTCAACAAACTCTTGAGCCATCACTTCGGTGACTTTTTTGTAGTCGACGATACTGGTGGTTTTCACATAAATCGCGCCCAAGCCCGTGATGTTCGGCTCGGCAAGTTTCAGCTGCGCTTGATCTAAGAGGTCGACATCAATGTCGTTATCATGACAACGTTGATAGAGCGCGTTCATGCGCTCCACTTCCTGCTCATTGGTCGCGACCAACAGCTTGCCACAGTTTTCGACAGGGATATCGTGCTGACTGCAAAAGGCGATGGTGCGCTCTACGCCACGCTTACAAAAATCCGCCTTTAAACTGCCCGGAGCGTAGTAAACGCCAGCGTGAATCACACCACTGTTATGACCTGTTTGGTGCTGCGCAAAGCCACGCTCCTTTTCGACTAAAAGGATACTTTTGTCAGGATGAGCTTGCTGTAATTGCCATGCCGTCGACACGCCAACAATGCCACCACCAACGATAATATAGTCGTATGTTGAGTTCATAATATTCCTACATTCAATCCTTTTAATTATAGGGAAGACGCGACAGTGTCAGGTTCGGTTTGAGGCAAAGATTCTTGCTCATCTTCCGATTCCTTTTTCACTTGATTAGCATCGTATTGACGAGCCGTGTGAATAAAGAGACCAACGAAAAGTGCAACGCACACTAGGCGAATCACGACGGAAATGTCAGGCCAAACCAATGCCACACCCAGCACGATTAACACAGCACGAGTCAGCAGATTAATTTTATTTTCTAGATAGCCTTCAATCGCAGCAACAAACGCGTAAGTACCAATAATAGCAAAACCACCCGTGACCAAAACGGAGGTCACATCCCAACTTACTAAGTTGGTGTAGGCAATCAACAATGGCACTAAGTACAAGCCTTTTGCGATCTTCCATGCCATTAATCCCGTTCTCATCGGTGGCGTTTTAGCAATGGTTGCGGCGGCGAATGCGGTTAAACAAACCGGTGGAGTCACATTGCTGTCTTGCGATAACCAAAAGATGATCAAGTGTGCAGAAAGTAGTGCAAGGCTGATTGCTTCCAAGCCTAAGCTTTGCTCAAGTAGCGTTTCGACAAAATCAGCAGGGACTAACGCAATCATCTCTTTGGCTGTTTCGAGTGCCATTGGCGCATTTAGTAAATCCAGTTTGTCTGGTGCCGCCAACATGAAGATGGCTTTTGCCTGTTCAGGTAACTGACCTGAAACCAGCAAGTCGAGCAACTGGCTTTCAGCAATCAGCTTGTACAGAGCAGGAGCAGACAGAGTACCCAACACGATGTAAGCCGCGGTTACTGGCAAGCCCATACCCAAAATCAAAGATGCCAACGCGATTAAGGCAATCATCACCAACAAGTCGCCGTTCGCCCAGCTGTTGATCATCAGCGAGAAGGTGTTACCAATTCCGGTCGTACTGATCACGTTGATAACGAGGCCAATACCCACCAACAATACCGCCGTGGTTGCCATGTTTTTTGCGCCTTGAGAAAGCGCTTCGATGATCGCCTTTGGACCCATTTTGTGATTTTTAGAGAACCATGAAGCCACCACGACAGACAGAATCGAGATACCCGCTGCGTAAGTCGGCGTGAAGCCCTTCACCAACAGAGTCACCAACACCGCTAATGGGATCAGGTTGTGCCAGCCCGACAGTAATACCTTCAATAGAGGTTCACAGCCAGAAGTGACTTTTTGCACGCCACTGCGTTTTGCTTCAATACGTACGAAAAATGCCACAGACAAAAAGTAGATAAGCGCAGGTAAGAAGGAAACCGCAATGATGTCGACATAAGGGATCTGGGTGTAAGACGCCATGATAAACGCCCCTGCCCCCATCACTGGTGGCATCAACTGCCCGCCCGTCGATGCCGCCGCTTCAACACCTGCCGCGAAACGCGAAGGGAAGCCTGCCTTTTGCATCAACGGAATACTTATCACACCCGTCGATACGGTGTTTGCTACGCTCGAACCAGACACCGATCCCATCAAGCCTGAGCCAATTACCGCGATAAAGCCTGGGCCACCAATCACCTTGCCAGCCGCTGCGCGAGACACATCAATGATGTAATCACCGACACCCGAACGCACTAAGAATGCGCCAAATAAAATGAACATAAACACGAAGGTCCAGCTGATTCTAGAGATCGAACCGAACATCCCTTCTGATGAGTAAAAGCTTCGATAAAGCAGTGTTTCAAGGCTTAGACCCGGGAAGTGGAAGATGCCGCTGGTCCATTGTCCCCACAGCACCACATAGCTCAAACACACCAAGATAAGCACCGGAATAAACCAGCCCATGGTGCGGCGAATCAGCTCAATAACGATGGCAATCGCCAAGATAGAGAAGAACCAATCACTGGCGATAAACTTCACGCCTCGCTCATAAAGGGCGTCTTCTGCAAAGGGGATATAGATAAGACAAGCCAGAGCCGCCAAAGCGATTCCGATGTCTACCGCCAGAGCAATTTTGCTTTTTTTCAGTGAGATATGGGCGGGATACCAAAGCGCACAAATGATCGCAAAACCGGCGAAGTGGGTCGCCGAGATCCAGAGCTCAGGCAAGGTAGATAAGGTGTTAAACCAAATGTGTAACAACGAGAGGATCACTCCCATTGTTGTTATCGCTTTGCCTACCCACGGAAAATCCGTTCGGGTCGGCAGTTCAAATTTTTTCAGTTCCTGCTGCAGCGAATCGCTCATAGAAAACTCCTGCTCTCCGCAGCAAACACGAAGAGAAAATCCATAAAGTGAGGAGGCGCACGAACAAATTCTTGAGCGAACGTGCACCAAGCAATTAAGTCACGAAGGGGTTAGTTGAGGGCAACAAACCGTTAGTTCACAGACCAACAGTTAGCTAGCGACAAATCATTAACTCACGAACCAATAGCTACCTGACAACAGATAAGCTAGTTAACGATCAACTCAGAAGGGACATCGATGCCCACTTCTTGGTAGTAACGTGCAGCGCCCGGGTGAAGCGGAACAGGCAGACCTGCGATCCCTTTCTCGAGAGCCATTGCTTTGGTTGCTTTGTGGATACCTTGTAGGAAAGGTAGGTTTTCATAGATAGCTTTGGTCAGCTGATACACGTCTTCTTCAGAAATGTCTTCACGAACCGCTAGAAAATTGGGTTGAGCAATAGTGGTAATCGGCTTATCAACACCTGGATAAGTGTTTGCAGGGATCTCATATTTAGTCCAAATGTTGTAATCGCCGTTCGCTTGCTTGATTTGCGCATCAGTAAACGACAGGATTTGAATGTCTTCACCCAAGGCTGCAAACGCTTGAGTTACCGCACCAACAGGCACGCCAGCGGGCGTATTCATGCCATCGATAGTGCCATTTTGTAGTGCGCTGGCACTGCCGCCGTAACCCATAAAGGCGAGTTTAAATTGTTCTGGGTTAACCGACAGACCTTGCATGATCTGGCGTCCTGAATTCTCTGTACCTGAGTTCTTCTTACCGATAGAGAATTTCTTGCCATTTAGATTTTCTAGATCACTCATGGTGCCCGTTTCTGTCAGATCAGAACGCACAATAAAGTGTTCAACGTTTTGCCATAACATAGAGACTGAACGCAGTTGTTTTTGACTGCCTGACTTCTCATATGGACCAAGCCCTTGCCACGCCCACGCGCCATATAAACCTTGCAGAATGGCAAACTGTGCTTCGTTCTCATTGAGAAGTTTCACGTTCTCGCCCGATCCTGCTGAGCTGATAGCCGCCAAAGAAAAGTGCTGCTTTGGCGCAAGCTTAACTTTACTCAATGTCGCTAAAGCCACACCCACTGGATAGTAAGTACCACCCGTTGAGGCCGTCGCTAAAATGTAGCTGCGATCTTCTTGAGCTGAGGCATTGCTGATAAGGCCGATAGAGGCCATTGCGATTGCTAAAGTTTTAACTAGCTTGTTGTATTTCATTATTACTCTCCATGTAGAGTTATTCACGTTATATTTTTGTTAACAACAATTGCTAGATAGCAAGCACAATGCCAATTTTCAAGTTACTGTTTTAATTGATATTTATTTCAAATCGTACCTAAAGCAAGCCATTTCTTGCTTATTTGACTACGAATCAATGAGCTATTTTTTGCTTATCCCAAACCGCGAATAACATCGGATTAAAGGTAGCCAAGTCACACTGTGTTACATTTGCGTGATCAATGTTTATAAAATGATAAATATATGATGAGCCATTTTTTGCTCATTGATTCAGACAGCCTCTCTAATCTCATCATCACTTACGAATCGACATAATCGCTTCGGTTCAACGCATAACGCACCATCTTTTGGTTCAATGTTCGACGGGGTAAATCCAAATCTTGCATCACATCATTGATACGCCCCTGATAACGCACTAGCGCATCATGAATCACTTTCCGTTCAAAGCTCTGCACTTGAACCGCCAACGGGATGCCTGCCGTTGTGGACTCTGTGACAGAATTGGGGCGACACGCCAAGATATCGCCCACTGTTAAGCTTTCATCCAACGCAAAACGAATCGCAACATTGCGCAGTTCACGCACATTGCCCGGCCACGCATACGACAACAAGGCATAGCGATCGGCCTCACTGGCAACTCGGGTTTCACTGTTCGCTTCTTGAGTGAAGTGTTCGAAAAGAATCAAAGCATCGTCTTCTCGTTCACTAAGGGGAGGTAAATGCAGTTGGGCAACGTTCAAACGATAGAAAAGGTCTTGGCGAAAATAGGGGTGATTCAGTAGATCGCTTTTCGAGGCAGAGACCACTCGCAGATCAACATGTTGTTGCTGATTACCGCCGACGCGTTCTACGACATTATCTTGCAAGGTGCGCAGCACTTTGACCTGCATCGACAGCGGCATACTTTCTATTTCATCAAGGAACACTGTGCCTTTGTCGGCAAATTCCAGCTTACCAATGCGTCGTTTGGCCGCACCAGTAAACGCTCCGGCTTCGTGTCCAAACAGCTCGCTTTCAAAGAGATTTTCTGGGATTGCGCCACAGTTAAGCGGTACAAACGGATGGGGTTTACGCAGGCTAAACTCATGCAAACAAGAAGCGACCAGCTCTTTACCGCAGCCAGTTTCACCATAAATGATCACATTGGTATCAATCGAGGCGACTTTTTGTATTTGCTCTCGCAATTCACACATCACTTTACTGCGACCAATCAGCACCTGTTCAATGCCCTTCAGGTTATCCAGATAGTTCTGACGACTGTTTCTGTCTTGGCCACTTTGATGTTTGTCGACCGCTTCCGAAACCGTTTGAGAGAGGCGCTCAGGGTCGAATGGCTTTTCAATGAAATCATACGCGCCTTGCTGTAACGCCTTCACGGCCATATCGACATCACCGTGACCCGTAATCAAGATGACAGGCACCTCAGGTACTAACTGCTTAAATCGCGCAAGCAACTCAACACCATCAATATCTGGTAAACGAACGTCGGTGATGATGGTTTGGAAATCACCCTGCTCTACCGCGTTTAACGCATCTTGCCCAACCTCAAATGCGGTGACATCGAAGCCAGCTAATTGTAACCATTGGCTGGTTGCTTGACGCACAATTGCATCATCTTCAATCAAAGCTATACGCTGCATGGTTTGGTTCCGCCACTTACCTCTGAATAATGTCGCCCACGGTATGTAAAAAATCCGCAGACGAAAAGGAGCTAGCTCCCACTTTGAATAACACTCCTTTAACAGTTTTATAATGTTTGTTAGCTTCAACTTGTCTCACTCTCCATTCGCTTAAAAAGCAAACAGAAAACCTTCTCAAGTCACTAGTTTTAAAAGGATTTGATCAGCAATGATGAATAACAATCGATATTGGTTATTCCTATGTGCCTGTTTATTAATTGGTTTGGTTCAGGTAACCACCAAAAGTGGCATAAGCCAATGGAAGCTCGAACAAGCCCAACGCTATGCAGAACAGCGCTTCCTCGGATACATTGCCGAAGCCAGACGTACCCTGAAACGCTTCTATTATCTGCCCTACCTAGTGACGAACGATGAAACCAGTGTGCGTTTCATTGATGGTGAAGCCCGCCTCGAAAAGCGCATTAAGAAGCAGCTGATTCAACTGGATAAAGCGGCCAACACCAAGGGCTGGTATCTGCTTTCAGGCAAAGGCGAGTTGTTAGTATCGAGCGTTGAAAGAAGCAAACTGAGTAAAAAGAACGCCAGTACGATTGTGTCGAAAATCCACCAGCAAGGTGGTGCTATCTCTGTAGTGACAAAAAACAAAGGCGTAACACCCGATTACTTTATTGCCGCGCCGGTTTATCGGGCGTCCGATGTGGTCGGTATTGTTGCAGTACAAATCGACCTATCGTTGCTGACCGATCAATGGTTTGCCGATGGTGAAGCGATCCTGTTCCAGAACCCTCGCGATCAGTTCTTTCTGTCGAGTGATAAACGACTGAGCGCAGACTGGTTCAACGACACGTTCAACTCACAACCAAGCACAACAAAACGCGAGCTGTACGACCAAACCCATATTCGCGTGTGGCGGCTGCAAGATAAAGATTACCTGATTCAGTCAATCAAGTTAGATGACCTTAATTGGCGTTTAACCTACCTGACGCCATTAACCAGCCTCAACCAGACCACTAGCTGGATCAGCTGGAGTGTGGCAGTTGGCTGTCTTTTCATTCTGCTGTTGCTAGTTATTCTTTATCAAAGACGTCAGAAAAAGCTCAGTAATCTGCGAATCCAAAAGCTCATCGAAGAGTCAGAAAAACGACTGTCTGGAATGATCAATAAAACCCACGTTGGGCTGGTGCTGATCGATAAACATGGTCATATCCACGATATTAACCTGATGGCGAAGAACTACTTTTGCCTTTCTGATTCGATGATCAGCAACATTAAGGCATGGCAGTTATTTGAAGCAGGCAACCCAAATTCAACCACGTTACAACTACTCAAGAACTTGGAACAACACCAAGAGCTGGCCGAGATCACCAGCGTCGAAACCATGGCAAGGCGCAGTGATGGCAGCTACTTCCCTGTGCTGTTCTCTATTAGCTCATTTCCTTGGCATTCAACGCCTTATTACCTGTGTACCGTAATCGACATCAGCAAGCGTAAGAAAGCAGAAATTGCAGTACAAAACGCCAATAAAACACTGCAACTTCGGGTAGAAGAGCGAACCCAAGATCTCAAAGACGCGCAGCAAGAGTTGGTGGAATCAAGCAAACTTGCCGCATTAGGGCGGATGTCGAGTGCGATCACTCATGAGCTTAATCAACCGCTTACTGGTCTAAAAACCCTGCTTTCAAGTAATCAATTACTGATGGAAAGAGGTGAGACCAAGATGTTGAAAGCGAACATGGACTTAGTCATGAGCCTCATCGACAGAATGGCAAACATGACCAGTCAATTGAAGTCGTTCGCCTTTAAAAGACTTGAGAAGCCCTATCCAGTTTCTCTCACCGAGGCACTGCAAGAAACCCTACGAATTCACCAAGCCGAATTAGACAACGTCGATATTCGCATACGTGTCGCCTCTAATATTTCGATGGTGATGGGAGAAGAGGCGCGACTTCGTCAAGTGCTTGGCAACCTAATCAGAAATGCTGTGGACGCTACGCAGAATCAAACACCCGCGACCATTGTTATCAGCGCACATACCGATCAACAACGTGTGATCATCAAGGTGCAAGATAATGGCTGTGGCGTGTCAGAAGACCAACTCGAAACCATTTTCGAACCGTTTCATACGAACAAAAAGATGGGCGAAGGCTTAGGACTCGGGCTGGCTATCACTGCAAACAATGTGCGGGATATGCAAGGCACCTTGATAGCCAAGAACAACCCAGATCAAGGCATGACATTCACGTTAACGCTACAGAATATTGATAGTGAGTAATCGCTTACACAGAGTTTCGAATTCACACTCTATTGAGAAGCTAAAACTAAAAAACCGCCCACAGAGGGCGGTTTTGATTCAATTATTGGCGTGTGACTTATTCGCTAATCCGTTAACGGCTTAGTAAGCTAACTGCTTCAACAAGAGCTCTGTCGGGCGAACAATCGCGATGATCGATTCGTCGTAGATCTTCGCTGAATCAGACAGTATCGCTTGGTAGGCATTCGCATCTGATGCTCGAATTTTCTCACCCGCTTGTGCTTTAGCAATCAAGGTTAACGCCAAGTCTGCGACTTCCGCCGTTTTCTCTGCGACAATCACAGTCTCTACCGAAGATACATTACCTGCGAAGACAGTTTTAGCAGCGAGTGCAGCCGCTTTTGCTTGATGATAATGCTGTGAAAGTTGCTCAAGCGCTTGTTGATTACCCGTCGCGACTTCGTTGACCAAATCTTGCATCTCATACACGGCGTAGCTTTCGACTGGCAGTGCATCAACAAAGCGGTTTAGACGCTCGTATTGGCTGTATAAAGTGCCCTTAGGTTCAGTTGAGTTCCACTTCTCCCAGTTGCGAGCATAGTACTGTGCTGGTTCAGTGTATTTCGCAAGCACGCGCAGGTCGTGGATATCCTGCCCTTTGGCAATACGTTTTAACAGCATGTCCGCATCCGCATGATGACGTAGGCCAACCGACACTTCAGACCATGTATCCATCGCTTTCATACGCTTGTACATGCTGCGCTCGTCCGTCAATTCCGCATCAGACCAAAAGCGCTCTGCAATCGCATAGCTGCGCGGCCATAGGTAGTTTTCGACCGTGAGGCTGTCTTTGTTTTCTAGCCACATGGTGATCTCACCACCTAAAATCAGCTCTTTTTCCTTGTCGGTTAGCTCCGCAGGGTAGCCACCGTTTGGCTCAGGAATCACGCTGCCTTCAACATCACTGCTCGCAATCACTTCACCTGTGGTTGGCCAACGCACGTTACCCACCAGTTGGTAACTGCCTTCCGCAAACCCATTTGGATTCAAGTTCAAGTTAAACTCGGTGTACGACATGAAGTTATCGAAGTGACCGACAAAAGTTTTACCCGGCACATAATCAAGGATGTAGATCTCTTCACGAGACTTGCCGTTGTAATCACTGAATGCGCGGAAAGTGCCGTCTTTCGCTTCAATGATAGTCAGTGTTCCCTTACGTGGGCCGCCTTTTGAACGAGGCTTCTGCCATTGGTACGTCACGAATTTTTCGCCGCTGTGCAGCTTATCGTCAACTGTGATGCCAGTTGGCATTGGGTCATTGCGATAGTGGTAGCTCGTCGGCTGAGGTTGATCTAGGTAGTAACCTGTAGAAAGAATACCTGGGTAGCCCTCTTTCGCCGCACGACCAATGCTGTCGTGCCCTTGCCAGCTTTGAATTACGATGGAAGTCGGCAGGTCTTTATGCCAAATCTCATCCCAACCAGTCATCTTCTTACCGCGCTCTTCGAGCATCTTCTCAACTTTTACATTGAGGTAAGACTGCAGACCACGCTCGCCATCGATATTGTTTTCTTCAATGAACTGTTGGTGCTTTTCGCTGTTTTTCCACTGTGCATAATTCGGCTCATCGCCACCAATGTGGAAGTACTCATCAGGGAACAGCTTGGTCACTTCATCAAACACATCACCTAGCATCTCATAGACTTCAGGGTTCAGTGGATCCATCAGTGGTTCAAACACGCCCCAGCCACGCTCTTGATCATAGCTTTGACCTTCCGCGCCAGACATCAGGCGCGGGTAAGCATGAGCAACCGCAGAAGAATGGCCCGGAAGAGAGACCTCAGGAATCACACGAATACCAAGATTACGAGCGTATTCAACTAGGTAGCGAATTTGGTCTTTGGTGTAGTAATTACCATCAGCAGTTTCAGACCACAGACGCGGCCATGATTCGGTTTGAATGCGAATGCCTTGATCGTCCCAGAAGTGCCAATGGAACACGTTCATCTTCGCCGACGCCATCGCATCTAACTGACGAATCAGCACATCGAATTCAATGAAGTGACGTGAAGTATCGTAAGAGACACCACGCCAGCGGAAGCGAGGCTCATCGACAATGGTTATAGCAGGAATGTGGTAGCCAGTCGCAGTGGTTTCAACGAGCTGTAAAAGGGTTTCGATGCCGTGGATAGCGCCATATGGGCTTGGAGAGCTCAGCGTGATTTGTTCACCCTGAGTCGTAATTTTGTAGGACTCTACAGAGTCGATGTTCTGTACTTCAGACTTTGGCGCCGCGTCGATATCAATGATCAGGTTCGCTTCGTCTGCACTATCCACCTGCCAATTTAGAATCGGCACACCCGTCTGGCGCTCAAGGCGATCAATAAAGCGTTTCGCCGTGTACTCAACGCGATCAGAATTAAAGCCTTTGATGTAAACCTTGAAGTTACCGTCGACCTTAACTTGCCCAGCTTGCAGCTCGACCGTTTGTGGGTAAGGCATTAAATTTAGATCGGCATTTGGAGCCATTGCTAACGCCATTGGGGACACTACTGAACCTGAAATCAATAGGGATAATATAGTTTTTTTCATTATTAGTTTTCCTATATAAATATGGTTCTGTTTTGTTTATCAGAGGCGATTCACAAAACAGAACCATCAGCCACTGCTGTTGTTCGTTATCTCTCATTCGATAGCTTGTTCTCGCTAGTTCAAAAAATTGTTGCGAGCTCCAAGCTTATCGTTAGGTCAAAAGCTTATTGCTCGTTAACAAGAGCGACCGCTTCAAGAACCAATACTGCAATCTCATCCCATTGCTCGTTCTCGATCATCTTTGGCGACACCATCCAAGTACCACCACAGCACACCACGCGATCCACTGCTAAGTAGTCATTCACGTTGTGTTTACCGATACCGCCCGTTGGCATTAAAGACACATCAACGTATGGCGCTAGCAGAGACTTCACCATGTTGATGCCACCAGACGCTTCTGCAGGAAAGAACTTCAAGAAGTTAAGACCAAGCTCTAGCGCTTGCTCAACTTGGCTTGGGTTGTTTACGCCCGGAACGATTGGCATACCGATTTCTTGGCAACGTTTTACAGTATTTGGATTTAGACCCGGAGCCACGATGAATTCGCTGCCGGACTCTTTCGCTAGGTCGATCTGCGCTGGCGTTAATACTGTGCCGGCACCGATACACATCTCTGGATACGCATCGCGCATCGCACGAATCGCGTCAGCTGCCGCTTCAGTACGGAATGTGACTTCAGCAACTGGTAGGCCGTTTTCTACCAACACCTTTGCCAGTGGAATCGCGTGTTCAACCTTGTTGATTTGGATAACAGGGATAACTTTGAATTGCTTAAGTTTGTTGATCATTTCTTGAGACATAATAATTCCGCTTTTTATTTTATTTTTTAATCAGTTGGCTCATAGCGCTCACGGGGATGATTGCGCCAGAGTATTGAATAACGATTGAAGCCAGTTGGTGGCCAAGTTCGGCTGCGTCGGTGGCGCTCTCGCCAGTAAGACGCGCAGCTAAATAACCCGCAGCGAATGAATCGCCCGCCGCGCAGGTGTCGACCACGTTAGAAACACGCGTCGCTGAGACATAATTCTCAACAATATCGCCCTGTTCAACTTGAACAATCTTGCATGGCTCGCAGCCACGTTTGATGACGACCTCTTGGCAACCCAAACGCAGGCAGCGTTGTTGAACGCTCTCTGAGTTACCCCAGACAAGCAGGTCGTCGTCTTCGGTAATCAAGGCAATATCGACCAATGGCAGTAACTTGGAGTACCAATGTCGAGCTTGCTCGGTGCTCCAAAGTTGCGGGCGATAGTTGTTATCAAAAATTACCTTGCCGCCTTGGTTTGAGAACACTCTAGTGGCTTTGAATAGGCGCTCACGAGAGGCATCATCCAATATCGCGATACTGATACCGCTGATGTAAACCGCGTCGACTTGCTTCTCTGTCAGAGCGATTTCAAGCTTATTCAAGTCATTAGCATGGAAGTAAGATTTTACTGCCGCATCGTTGCGCCAGTAGTGAAAGTGTCGCTCGCCCGTTTCATCGGTTTCGACCATGTAGAGTCCAGGCAGCTTGTTCGCAATGCGTTCAACGAAATTGGTTTGAATACCCTCTAGCTGCCAGCTATCAATCATATTTTGAGACAGTTCATCGCTACCAAGACCCGTCGCGTAATGAACAGAGAGGTTTTGATGTTGGGTTAAGCGAGAAAGGTAAAGTGCGGTATTGAGCGTGTCACCGCCGAATTTTTTGGTTAATGGAGAGCCGCTGATTTCGACCATGCACTCGCCAAAGAAAGCAATATTGAAGTTAGAAGATGCAGGCATAGCAGATCCTAAAATAGAGAGATAAATGGGGAAGAAGGCCCTACCGCGAAGCAGAGCCTGAGCTAGCTAAACCACTCCACAACTTGTTGTACTGAATTTGTGGTACTAACTCGCTGTGGAGCGTTTTAGATTAGCTTGTTTGATTTGCAGGACGTTGAGAAGACGCGTCTTCTTCAAGTACACCTGAGTCTGACAATTCCATTTCCATCAGAGCGCGCTCGTCATCAAGAATTGCTTTCGCCATTTCTGGTGTCACTTGGTTAGCCGGAGTACATAGGCTTACCAGCACACCCGCCGTTAGAGCCACTAGACAAGAAGGAATCACAGGGTTGCCCCAGAAAGCCGTATAGTCTGCGTTTAGCATTACGACAAATGAAGCCACAGATGCACCCGCTAGCGTAGCAAGAGCACCCTGCCAGTTGTAACGTTTCCAGAATCGACCCAACATACCGCACACAAACATGCCCGACATTACGGTTGAAATCATTTTCGTGATGTAGCCAATGATGTCGTTTGACGTTAGTGCGAACAACAGTGCAAAACCAATCACCACAATCAGTGCCAAGCGAGAGTAGTTCACCATTGACTCTTTGTTTGGTACGCGGCCAGTGAACATCACGTAAACATCACGAAGTAGGATAGAAACACCTGCTATCGCATCTGAACTTGCGCTCGACATGGTTGCAGAAAGACCCGCGATAAGAACAATCATGCCAACGCCAACCGGAAGAACCGTTGCAGCAACATAAGGGAACGAGTAGTTCGCGTTATCCAATGATGGGTCAATGGCGTGTGCTGCCATACCAATGATTGCAGGGATGATTGAGAAGAAAAGGTACAACACACCCGATGCAACAAATGAGCGACGAACGGTTGATACGTCTTTACCCGAGTAGATACGTTGACGGAATGAAGGCGTCGCAAGAACACCCACACCAATAACCACAGCTAGAGAAACTGCAGGCAGAAGACCCAGTTTATCGATTGCTAAAAAGCTCGTAGCAGCAGGGTCCATCGCAGCGTAAAGGTTATCCATGCCGCCGATGTAATCAACTGACATTACCGCCATCAAAATGAAGCCAGCAAAAAGAATGATCGCTTGAATGGTATCGGTCCACACAACCGCGGTGTAACCACCGATCACCACATAAATAGTGAATGCCGCAGCAATAATGATTTTCGCTAGATTGAGGTCGATGTCTGCAATCCACGCTAGGTACATGCCGCCACCTAGAATGTGTGCGCCCAACCAACCAATTGAAGCGACAAAGATCAGTACACCTACAACGTTTTTCACGATGCGGTTAGCGCCAACATAGTAAGCCAGCTCTTCACTCATGGTCATGAAGTTCAATTTACGAACCGGAGCAAACCAAAGTGCAAGTAATAGGATGCCTATCGCACCACCAATGCCGTACAGAGCACCTGCCCAGCCATTTGCGTAGCCGAAGCCAACCGCCCCCATACTTGAACCCGTACCGACCATCGTCGCTACTGTTGTACCAAGTACTAAGAACATAGGTAGGCCACGGCCACCTAATAAGAAATCTTCGCCAGATTTTTGATTACGCGAGACAAACCAGCCTAACCAAATTAAAAATAATACGTACACGCCGAAGCCTGTAAGAAAAAGTGTGCTGTTCATTTGACACCTCTCAGTGAAATATTGAGTTCATTCTTGAACTTTATTTATGATTCATTCATTTTATATTTCATATAATTACTTTATTGATTTTATCTTTTTTAATTAAAGTAATTTTTATAAATGTAGGGTGAGAGTATTAAAGGATAATAACAGGGATGACTAACCCCTAATACTCTCTAAGTAGGTAATTGTGATTAGGTTATTACTATCCGCGATCGGCGCGGTAGCAAGTCACATCTACTTCAACCTTCACGTCTACAACTAAGTCGCAAACCATACAGATACGAGCCGGTGGGTTAGCACCGAAGAACTCTTTGAATACCTTATTAAAAGATTGGAAGTAACGAGAATCCGTTAGCACAACCTTTACGTGCATTACGTCTTCTAGGCCGTAGCCCGCTTCAGTCATGATATCGACACAGTTTTGGATCGCTAGGCGAGACTGGTCAACAATGCCACCCTCAACCACTTCACCATCTGTCATCGGTGTCTGGCCAGAAACGTATAGGAAACCACCTGCTTCAGTTGCACGTGCAAATGGTAAATGTTGTCCGCCTGTACCTGTACCGCCTTCAACACCGTAACGTTTAATAGTCATTTTTTAACTCCACTTATTTATAGATAATATTGGCTTTATAGATAAAACCGTTTCTATTCCAATATATTTAAATTAATTCACCGTTTTTATAATCATCTGAATTTAATAAATAATTTAAATTCTAGTTTCGGTAAATAAAAACGCCTGAACGATTATTTCTTACTTTTCCTTGCT
The DNA here is from genome assembly GCF_057785995.1 of Vibrio sp. QJM3NY_15. Lineage (NCBI taxonomy): Bacteria > Pseudomonadati > Pseudomonadota > Gammaproteobacteria > Vibrionales > Vibrionaceae > Vibrio > Vibrio sp. QJM3NY_15. The sequence goes on along the minus strand of NZ_CM173518.1, from coordinate 763,511 downwards.
GGTAAGTTAACTCACCATTTACAAATACACTTTCTATTCCTTGAGCAACTGAAATAGGATTTTCAAATGTTGCTGTATCTTTAATATTCTTTGGATCAAATAAAACTAAATCGGCAAAGGCACCACAGCGAACTTCGCCTCGGCCCGCTAAGTTGTAACGCTGAGCCGACATTCCAGTCATCTTGTGAATCGCTTCTGGCAACGAGAACAGTTTTTCGTCTCGGCAATAGTGACCTAGCACTTTCGGGAAGGTGCCCCACAATCTTGGGTGTGGATGCGGGTCATTAGGTAAACCGTCTGAACCGACCATGGTCAGTTTGTATTTCAATACGCGCTTTACGTCGTTCTCATCCATGCAGTGATAAACCGCGCCCGCTGGTTGAAGCGCTTTTGCTGCGTCCATCAGGGGGAGATTCATTTCATCAGCAATCTGCTTAAGCGTTTTGCCTGCATGTTCTGGTTTTGCTTCAGACCAAGTGATGAATATGTCGAAATCGTCGGTCACTTGTTTCAAATCTAATGTCGAAGAACTCGCTGAGTATGGGTAACAGTCGCAAGACACATCTTGGTGCTCAGAGACCTTGTCCATCAAATCAAGCACTTCAACGGTTCTGCCCCAATTGCCCGCACCTGCACATTTAAGGTGAGAGATAACAACAGGCACTTTTGCGTATTGTCCTGTCTCAAACGCCTCTTCCATCGCGCTTAAGATCTCTTCAAATTCGGTACGCATATGCGTGGTATAGATGCCACCGTGACTAGAAAGCACTTTCGCTAGCTGCATCACTTCGTTAGCATTCGCTTGTTTCGCGCTTGCGTAAGCCAAACCAGAGCTCAAACCTAATGCGCCTTGTTCCATCGCCAAATCAAGGTTGGTTTGCATCGCTGCGATTTCGTCTTCGCTTGCAGTGCGTTGCAGGTCGTCCATCACTTGGTTACGCAATGTGGTATGGCCAACTAACGCTGCGACATTTACTGCCGGTTGAGCTTGCTCTACTGCTTGTGCATACGCGGTGAAAGTTGGGTATTTAAAGTCAGCTTGTGCGCCTAAAAGATTCATTGGGTCAGGTGGATCACCAGCCAAAACGGTTGGTGATGCGCTGATACCACAGTTACCAACAATCACGGTTGTGACACCTTGGCTGATCTTAGGCAGGCAGTCTGGGTAACGAATTACATTGGTATCGTCATGTGTGTGTACATCGATAAAACCAGGAGCCAATGCTAAGCCTGCTCCTTCAACCAATTGGCCACAATCTTCATGATCGATTTGACCAATTTCGGCGATTTTTCCATCTCGGATTGCTACATCGGCACAAAACGATTGTTCGCCGGTGCCATCAAACACCTCTACATTTTTAATTATCGTATCGAACAACATTTTTCACTCTCTCAATCCACTGTGTTGATGAAGCTATCTTAAAAATTTGGCCGATTGTTTTCAGTGACAAAACACACATTATATTTTAAATTGTGTGATAGTTTCTATCACAAACAATAAGAATGATATATTTAAACATAACAAAACAACGACTTACATCATGTTAGGAATCAGCAATGAAAAATAACCCTGCACTCGAAAATGTTAGAAAGTATCAAAAAGAAGGTTTTATCTTGACTGAAAAAGGCCAAAAAGGGAGAGCGGTATCACAATCTGAGAACGGTGTTTATCGACTGATTGATGAAGATGTTTCGCTTCCGGTTGCGGTTATCAAGCAATCAGCCTTAACCAATAACCTAAATTGGATGCAATCATTCGCCGATCATCATCAGGTTAAATTATCGCCACACGGCAAAACCTCCATGACACCTGATTTTTTCCGCCAACAGCTAGAAAATGGCGCTTGGGGTATTACCGTCGCGACGCCTGCACAGGCCGAAATTGCAGCTATGGCAGGTGCAAAACGCATCATCATGGCTAACCAATTGGTGGGCAAAACCAACATGGCGATCGTTGAACAGCTGATCAGTGAGTTTGATGTCGACTTTTACTGTTGTGTGGATTCTTCAGTAAACGTGCAGCAACTTAACCAATATTTCGCCAATACAAAGCAGACGCTAAAGGTACTGATCGAATTTGGTGTACCGGGTGGTCGTTGTGGATGTCGTTCACCACAAGAAGTTCTAGAACTGGCTAAGACTATCCAAGACACACCAGCCCTTTCGCTGGCAGGTATTGAGGTGTACGAGGGTGTAATTCACGGTGACAATGCAGAACAAGACATTCGTACCTTCTTAAATCAGGCACTCACTTCGATCGAAAGCCTTGCATCAGATGGCCTAATTGCAGGGCAACCTATTATCACTGGCGCAGGCTCGGCATGGTATGACGTGGTGGCAGAATGCTTGGCGAACCTAACCGATTACTTGGCTATTATCCGCCCGGGTTGCTATGCCATTCACGATACTGGTATTTACCTAGACGCACAAAGCAAGGTGTTGCAACGTGCCCAAGTAAACCAAGGTTACGCGTGTGAATTGGGTGGTGATTTAGAATCGGCACTTGAGGTGTGGGCTTATGTTATCTCTCGTCCTGAACCGACCAAGTTAGTTGTTGGGCTAGGCAAGCGTGATGTGGCCTTTGATGCAGGCTTACCAATTGCCGAGCGCGGCTATCGCAACGGCGAAGCAATCTCAGTGAAAGGCTTAACCTCTACTGCGGTGATGGATCAACATACCTTTGTTGAAACCGATGGTTCTTCTGAGATTGAAGTAGGTGACATGATTGCGTTCTCTACCTCACATCCTTGTTTAACCTTCGACAAATGGCGCTACATTGCCATCAGCGATGACGACCATCAGGTAACAAACTGGGTGGAAACCTGTTTCTAGGTCGATTTTTCAATAAGCTAGAATCAACGAAACAATAAGATATACTTACGGGGCTAAGCTTTAGCGACCAATGACCAGGTATTAGCAAATAGCCCCATCAACAAAGGATCAGGATTCTTGAGTTTAGAAGTAGATATCATTTCACAGATAACAGAGCGTTTTCCTGCTCTTCGTGATGCAGAGAAGAAAGTCGCCAAGCTGATCATGGATGACATTGATTTTGCTGCCAATGCCAGCATCACAGAGCTAGCCGAAGGTGCTCAAGTGAGTGAAGCCACCATCACACGTTTTGCTAAAGCGATCGGTTGCAGCAACGTGCGTGATATGAAGATTAAGTTGGCTCAGACGCTAACCGTTGGCCAGCGCTTTATCCTCGAACCTGTTGACCAAACGGGCTATCAAGGTATCTACGAATCAATCAAGCAGAGCCTAGATATCAACCGAACTCTGTTCAAAGAGCAAGACGTTGAAACTGCAGTGAGCTGGCTGCATAACGCCAGACAGATCATTGCTATCGGCATGGGTGGCGGTTCGACCATTGCTTCTCAAGAGCTGCAACATCGACTGTTTCGTTTAGGCTACCCAGTGGTGTCGTACAACGATGGCTTGATGTCACGTATGGTTGCTGCCACGGCAGATGCCAATGACGTGATGGTGATGATTTCAGCAACAGGCTTTACGCCCGTGATCACTGAAACTGCCGAGTTAGCCAAGCAGTATGGCCTTAAGATCATCGCTATTACCCCACAAGACACGCCGTTAGCAAAAATTGCGGATATCTTGTTACCAATCAAACATATGGAAACCGACTTCATCTACAAACCATCGGCTTCTCGTTACGCTATGTTAGCGTTAGTGGATGTGCTTTCGATGGGCATGGCGGTCAATCACAAGAACCGTTCACGTGACAAATTGCGTCGCTTGAAGGTTGCGCTTGATTCCTACCGAGGCGGAGGCGACCGACAGCCTCTCGGCGATTAAACGTTACCGAAACCAAGCTTCTCGCCGCTAGTACACCACAAACTAAATCTGAATAAAAAAGCCCCGCTGTATTCACTCAATTGAGTCGATACTACGGGGCTTTTTCGTTGTGTTTTTCTAGAAATCACTCGCCTGAATCAATTGAAGTTAAGATAAACTCGACTCTTTCCTCTACAGATAACTTGGGCACTTCCACCAACTGATAACCGAATTGGTTATAGGCTGTCACCATCTTTTCGTAGGTGGCGATCGCTTCGCCGAAGTCTTGCTTACGTTCTTGATCATTGATGAAAATCGAATCCCAAGGCGGGAAGATAAATACCTTGCTGTTGTATGCGAGCTCATTACAGTTATTCAGCAAGGACTCTGAAATAGGCAGCGTTTCTAACAAGCTGTAACCGTATGAATCCACGATGCTTCTATCAAAGAAAACCTGCTGTTCACTCGATTCGTACGCTTGATAACTGGCTAACTCTTCTCGCACCATTTCATCGCGAAAGGCTACTTTATCTAACCATGGCAAGGCACTCCCTTGTTGCTCAACTTGTTGTTGAATCACTTTACGCCCAACTTCTGGTGCGCAGCGATAGCCCTTGCTTTTCAAAGCGTCGATGACCGAGGTTTTGCCCGATCCCGGCCCACCGGTAAATACAATTAGGTTATTCAAATGAACCTCTTCAAAGGGGGAAAATAACGAATCGGACCTTAAGGAAACCCAAGTTAACGAATCAAGGACAGAATGGACTTAAATTCTGGTGCGCGGCAATCTTTCACTAGCTCGTATAAGCTCATTTCTAATCCCGTAATTTGGATACCAGCATCCGTTAGTCGACGGATTGCCAGATCTTTGTTGAGTGCCGTTCGCGAACTAATACAGTCGCCAACTACCTGAACTTTGTGTCCAAGATCCAACAAACCCAATGCGGTTTGATAGACACAAATATGAGCCTCAATGCCACACACTAACCAAGTCTCCACACCCTTGTCTTGCACAGCCTCAACAAATTTAGGTTCGTCACATGCGTTGAAAGTAAATTTTGGTATCGGCTTAGCATCACTCAATAGGTCATTCAGTTCGTCGACCGTAGCACCTAACTTTTCTGGATTCTGCTCCAAGCTAACAATTGGCAGCCCCAAAACCTGAACACCCTTAATCAACTTTCCACAGTTAGAAATCAGCGTATCGCTCTCATCAACAAGGCGCGCGAGCTTGCCTTGTACGTCCACAACCACCAAACCTGTGTTTTGTTTCGTTAGCATGTTTATTCCTTGTTTGAACAACCTGACTCAATAGGCAATCTGATATGTATTTTTTCTACTATGTAACGATTCAACTTACAAAGCCATACAGTAATAGGTACAAGACTACGGAATAATGCTCACCAACGGTCGAAAGGTCGCAAAACAAAAATTATTGATACTGGCATGACATTAAAGAGTGAGTAGGAAAGATGAATAAGATAACAAAATCAGCATTAGCACTGGGTTTAATCAGCGCGGTTTCTCTTCCAGCTTTAGCAGCAGGCACTGACGGCGGTGCGTATATTGGTGGCGGACTTAGTGTCTACCAAGATTCTGACACTGACGGCCACGGTAATTTAGATTCAGATGGCATGGGCTACAACCTATACGGCGGCTACCAATTCAACCGTATCGTTGGTGTTGAACTTGGTTACACAGATTACGCAGACTACAAGCAGGGTGCAACCAAACTATCACCGACATCTGTATCTGTATCAGCAAACCTAGGTTATACGTTCGACAACACAATCCGCCCATTCGTATTGGCTGGTTTAAGCTCTGTTGACCTAAACGCAAATAAAGCAGCTCTGTATGATGATGATAGCGGTACGGGTTTCCACTTTGGTGTTGGTGTTGAATACACGCCAATCGAACATCTAACGCTACGCTTGATTTCGCAAGCAGACGCAGTAAGTGTCGATAACTACTCTTATGGCAATGGGTCACTCAAAAACGATGATCACACATTAGCATTCAGCAGCATTAGCTTCGGCGGTTCATACAACTTCTAATGTGATTGAACCACATAGAATAAGCTGAACACACTAATTCACTTTGCTGTTCCACCTTGTCATAAAGGTCACTCAGTAAAGTGAATTTTTTGTATCTACACAACCCATCGCGTCATGTCACTTTAGCCAGTTTATCGCTCACCATTACTTATTTGAGCTTTATGCGTTGATATTAGAGCTTTCTTGGTAGCGAGACTAAAATAAAGGAATAAGAGACGCAGGAAAACAAAACCTATGAACCTTCCAAGCTTAAACATGTCGATAAACAAGCTGCCCTTTGTGTTGGCTGTGTATTATCTGCTTGTCATCAATATCCCTCTCTCCCTAGAACTGTTTAGTATTGTTCAGGCATCAAAGTCTGAAAGTGTCGCGTTTCTTATATCCATCCCGATCTTCTTCCTTGCTGCCTTCAATTTTATCTTCCAAGTCTTTAATTGGCCGATATTCTCCAAGCCGTTTTTTATTTTGTTGCTGATCACCTCGACACTCGTCAGCTACAGCATGTTCAATTACGGCATCTATGTAGACTACGGGATGATAGAAAATGTATTCGAGACCAATAGTGGTGAAGCAGCAAGCTATGTAAGTACCCACTCCATCTTATGGTTACTCGCGATGGGTGGTATTCCGTCACTCATCCTCTTGTTAACCAAACTTAAGAGAGAGTCTTGGAAAGATTTCTTTGTCTGGAAGTCGATTGGGCTGCTCTCTTCTTTGATCGTCATCGCCATTATTGCAGGGCTGTTTTACAAAGATTACGTTTCGATTGGCCGCAATAACTCGCACATCAAAAAGATGATCATCCCAACCGAATACGTGGCATCAACGGTCAAATACATCAATAACACCTACTTAAAAGAGCCTATCCCTTATCAAGAGTTAGGGTTAGATGCGCAGCTAAAACCAGAAGCGAAACAAGCAGAAAAACCAACATTGTTAGTGTTTGTTCTTGGTGAAACCGCACGTGTATACAACTACCAATATTATGGCTATGAGAAAGAAACCAATGCTCATACCAAGCCTTACAACCCGATATTTTTCTCTGACGTTCAGTCGTGCGGAACCGCCACCGCCGTTTCTGTACCATGCATGTTCTCTAACATGAATCGCAGCAACTACGACCGCGACAAAGCCTATAACCAAGATAACGTAGTCGACATTATGAACCGCGCGGGGATTCATTCCATCTGGCGAGAGCATGATGGGGGAGACAAAGCCGTCGCACATCGAATCAAAGAGATGACTCTCGTCGCCAAAGACAGTGACCCTCTGTGTAACAACGATGTGTGCTACGACACAGCGATGTTAGAGAACTTCGAGCAAGATACTCAAAATCTTAAGCAAGATAGCATCATTTTCTATCACATTTCAGGATCTCACGGGCCGACTTACTTTGAACGTTACCCTGACGATCATAAGAAATTCACACCAGACTGCGCTCGCGCCGACATTGAAAACTGCACCAAAGAAGAAGTGGTTAATACCTACGACAACACCATCTTGTACACGGATTTCTTTCTCTCACAGGCGATTCAGAAACTGGAGAAACTAACCGACAAGTACAATGTCGCGCTGATGTATATCTCGGATCACGGAGAGTCTTTAGGGGAGAATGGCGTGTATCTTCATGGCATGCCCTACTCGCTGGCACCAAAAGAACAAACCCACGTACCGATGATCCTATGGATGTCTGATGGTTTTGCGGCGCAGAAAGGGATAAGCGAGACCTGCTTAAGAAAGGCGGGGAAAGAGCAGAGCTTTTCTCACGATAACCTGTTCGACTCCTTGCTTGGCCTAATGGACGTGCAAACCAAAGAGTACCGAGCGAGCCAAGACATCTTCGCACCGTGTCGGTAGTTCTTTTCAAATACTGATTTAAAGGGGCTCATTGTATGAGCCCCTTTTTGTTTTCTATCTAATCTAAAACTGTCGTTTTTGTTCAATACCTATCTCAGTTACTCGCCTACACTTGCTGTCATTGAAACGTGGCTCAGCTAATCAATCTATCTCATCGTCGTTCGACGCACCTGAGAACCAGACAGCAGCTACGCACTCTACCAAATTGAAACAACAGGAATGAACGCGATGTTAGACATCAAAAAAATCTCATCACTTAGCGACTTAAGCGAACTTAAAACGGCTTACTTTGCTGATTCAACAGCACCACTCGATGGCATGTGGCATTTCGGTTTTGTACCAATGTCTGACCATTTTGGTTTTTACGAAAACGGCAAGCTTGTCGGTTATTGCGTGTTGAATGGTGAAGGCTACTTGCTTCAGTTTTTCCTAACAGCAACAGCCAACGCGAACATTGCCGACTTGTTCACCTTGATCATCGAAAACAACAGCTCTGTGATTGGTGAGGTGAAAGGCGCATTCGTTAGCACAGCAGAGCCGCAATACCTGTCACTATGCTTGGACAATACCGAGTCCTTCAAAGTCAACGCACTGATGTTCCGCCAGCGTACAACAGCCGTCGCAAACAACATTGAAAATATCGAGATGACTCTCGCGACGGAAAAGCAACTCGATCAGCTAGTCGAATTTGCTTCATCAGCGATTGGCGCGCCTAAAGAGTGGCTCACCGGTTACTACGGTAATTTGATTGCCCGCCAAGAGCTATGGGGCTACTGGGAAAACAACAGTATTCTTGCTACAGGAGAGTGTCGTAAATTCGATGAACACCAAACTCAGTTTGCTGACTTGGGTATGATTGTCGCGCAACAAGAACGTGGAAAAGGCTTAGCTACACGCGTTCTGAACTTTCTAACACAGCACGCCACCAGCCAAGGTTTGGAAACGATGTGTTCTACAGAAAGCAGCAACATCGGTGCGCAGAAAGCGATAAGCCGTGCTGGTTTGTCATCTAAGAACCGAATCCTGCAATTCGATTTTAGTTAGAATTCTACTTTAACGACTTGCTCGCTGCCCGAGCGAAGCTAGCATAAGTAAAGCCTATAACTGTGACTCTATACATCCAACGGTTATGGGCTTTATTGTTTGTGGTTAGTCATTACGCGCTCAGCAAAGAGAAAACTATCTTCCCCAACGATAGACACATATAGTTATAGTAACGTTAACCCTAAATAGAATACCGAATGATCAATTGGTTACAGTCTCCGAAATCTCCTGAAGTTGCTCAGTTCATTGATTGCTACTGGCTGATTGAAAAAACGCCCGACGCTCAAACTCATCAATTTCCGACACTCAATCCCGATCCATCGGCACACTTGATTTTATCGCCAAATGAACAAGCGTATCACTACACGATCGAGCAACAAGTCGATCAAGGCGTTGGCTGTCATCTGCTACTACCACACCATAAAGCGATTGAACTGGATCACTCGAAACCGTTTATTCATTTGGGTATCAAGTTCCATGTTGGTGCCTTGTACTCGTTAAATATTCCAGACTGCCCACACCCCAGCTTAGACCATGTTAACCCTATCGAGCTCGCCAATTTGTTAGATAATCCTAATGCCGAAGCAATGTCGCTGATCAAGCTCGCTCAAACCGACTTTGAAGCTTGTTGTGAGCGGTTGGATTCTTTACTGCTGCCTTGGCTATCGACAGGTAAAACAGACAGACACAGCGAACTCACGCGTAAGGTGTTAGAAGTACTTAGTACAACACCGATTGCTGAGCTCGGCGACAAACTGTTTTGCTCGCAACGGACTTTAGAGAGAAGCTTCAACAAGGTGACAGGACTAACGTTAAAACAGTGCCAGTCGATAAACAAACTCGAGGCGATGCTCGAATACCTTTATAAACGAAATTTTGATGACATTGATTGGATAGATGTTGCCTACCAGTTTGGATTTAGCGACCAGCCACACCTAATTCGCTACCTTAAGAAAACCATCGGCCTAACGCCGAATACCTATGCGAAAGAAGGTGGCTTAACCATTGATGTGTATGGAGGAGTGAGATCGAAGTAACCACTCTTTATCTATAACGAGCACTCTGCCTATAACGTACACCTCTGTCTATTGTGTCCCATTAGCCGCAAGTTTTATTGAGTTTAGATTTATGACTAAATATACTGGGGACACCATCAGACGGAGGACAAAAATGAACAATAAAAACAAACATATAGTTTTAATTCATGGTCTATATATGCCTTCGTTGATCATGCAATATCTGGATAGGAATTTCAAAAAACGCGGCTTTACTACCCACAAGTTTGCCTACAACTCGCTGCGTTTCCCTTCGGCCGCTAAACGCCTCAATCGCTTTATTAATGCGCGTTTTGATGAATACGATGAAGTCTACTTCTTTGGTCACTCACTGGGTGGTTTGCTCATTCGTCACTACTTTAAGTTTTACCAACCCGACTTTGCAGACACCTGCATTATTACCGCTGGCACGCCGCACAATGGCGCTACTATCGCTAAAACACTGTCGAATCACGGTCTTGGCTTTATATTTGGTTCGAGCAAAATGATCTTAAGTGATGGATTAGGTGACTACGATATTGATGTGCCAATTGGCGTGATTACGGGCACCTACGACGCTGGTGTCGGGCGGATTGTTCTGGGAAGAAACCCAGGGGATGGTACGGTCACACTCGAAGACGCCAACCTGCGAGGCGCGACAGATACCTGCGCCCTCAAGCTCAATCACACCGCGCTTGTGTACTCTAAGGAAGTGGTCGCACTCTCAACTCAGTTCATCGAACACAGGGCTTTCAAGAGCGCTTCATAGCTTTTTTCAGTAGCTGTTTTTCGTTAACTTTTGTACGTTAGCTCCTGTATCGAGCTCTGGTTTTCTTGTTTCGGTCTTCTTACTTCTGGTAGACCGATACAAAGATAGACCAATACAAAAATACCACTCTGCGATAAGAGTGGTATTCATAGATTCATGACTGAAGTCAGTCGCTTGCTACACTTTCTATAATTGCTACAGGAGATTAACTCGCGTTGGCAAGAACACCTCACCCAACATGCATCGCACCGAACCACCACCTATATCTTCTATCGTTTTCACGTTAAATGGTAGCAGCTTACCGTGTGTTGAAAGCTGAGCTAATTGCGCTGGAGAAAAAGCATCGTAAGCCGATTGAGACATCGCGATTACCTTATCGCCATTCACTGTTTCCAGTTGCAGAATATTGCCGCAGAATCGGTTCATCTGATCGATTGAGATAGAGATAACCTGCTTATCTTTAGCAAGTGATTTCACCACAAAACGGCGCTCAAATTCTGGAATCACTTCATCACAGATCACGCAGAAGTTATCACCAATCGCCATCATCACATTCGTGTGGTAAATCGGCTGACCCGATGGTAATGCTGTTTGGAACGAAACCACGCGTGAGTAACCAATACGCTTCGCATAGTCTTCTAACACTTCACGATCACAACGCTGAGAAAGCGCCGCATAAATCGTCTTATTAATATGATCGATAACCATCACGCCCGTGCTCTCTAGATAAGAACCTTGAGCAACGTACGACTCCATAGACTCACTATGGTTAACAATACGACCAGACGCCTCTAGCGCTTCAATTAGAGCATGTGGCTTAACTTCATGTTGACGGTTTTCACAGGCCATAGGGAAAGTGAATAAACTGCCATCACCACAAGTACTGAACCAGTTGTTTGGGAATACGGCATCGGGCGTTTCTACGCCTAATTCGGGATAATCAAACTCTACAACTTGCACACCTTCTTTACGCAACGAAGCGACCATAGTCTTAAACTCGGCCATCGTTTCTAACTTAACCTCAGCTTCAGTCAGATTGACTCTGTTTTGAAACTCGTTATCACGTGCAGTTTCTTCGTTAAATTTAAATTCTTTTGGCGGCACCATAACAACGCAATTGGCGTTTTGAACATTAGTAATGTGAAGTGATTTTTTGTGTAGGTTTAACATCTCAACCGTCCCTATCTTTTATTTACCTCAGAATTGTAAACAAGTTGTTACGACAATATTCACTGAAAATAATAATGATTTGAATATTTATCCCAAACAATTACTGCAAAACTCAGTTTATTCGGTAATTTTTACTGCAAGATAACAGCACATCAGAAAGAACCAACGGTTTGCATATCAGTTTAAGAACTTACTGAATAAATATCCGAAACTCATTCTCTAGCTTGCCGCGAGTTTAGGTTACAATTTAATCCATTTAACGTTAGGATTATCATCGTTGCATAACCATCAATTACGTTTGAAATAAGCTTAACTTTTCCTGTCTACTTCAATCTAAAATAAGCGTCATGAAAGACACTCTTTAGACCTTTCCTTCGTCGCTTACACAAAGCATTTAACGTTAGAACCAAGTGATTAAAGCTAAGTGCTTAAAATAAAGTTAAAAGCCAAAATCCATCGAATGACTTAATGCTTATAAGAACGCATTGGCACTTATATAATTTCAAACTAAGACTGAAAAATTCAAATCAAGACTATAAAAACAAAGCTGCACATCAAGATGCTCTGGCTCAAAGATGCAGTAGCTTATAAAGGGAAAACTATGTACAAGAAATTTGAAGGCTTTACTGAAGCCTTTCCAAAAGGAGAGCCGATACAACCTCCTACTGGAATACTGGCATTCTGCCGCCATTACACACGAGGTTTTGAAAAACCGTTGATCTTGCTCGGCTTGATGAGCATGACCATCGCGATCATCGAAGTCGCGCTGTTCGGTTACATGGGACAACTGGTTGACTGGCTATCAACAAGCAACCCAGACACCTTTTTGGCAGACAACCAATCCACTCTGATGGGGCTTGGTATCCTGTTACTGGTCGTGATGCCAATCTTGATCAGCGTTTATTCGCTATTGCTTCACCAAACTTTGCTGGGCAACTATCCAATGTCGATTCGTTGGTTAGCGCACCGCTACCTTTTGAAGCAAAGCTTGTCGTTCTATCAAGATGACTTTGCCGGGCGTGTTGCCACCAAAGTCATGCAAACATCGCTCGCGGTACGTGAAACCGTGACCAAAATGGTCGATGTGTTTGTTTATGTGACGGTTTACTTTACAGCGATGCTGTTCATGCTCGCTGAATCGGATTGGCGATTAATGGCTCCAATGTTGATTTGGTTATTCATTTACGTCGGCATTCAACTGCACTTCGTACCAAAGCTGAAAGACGTATCTTCAGAACAGGCGGATGCTCGCTCACTGATGACAGGACGCATTGTTGATAGCTACACCAACATCGCGACGGTCAAACTTTTCTCACACAGTAAAAGAGAAACCGAATACGCCGAAGAAGGCATGGAAGGCTTCCTAGACACAGTCCATCGCCAAATGCGCTTGGTAACTGGCTTCAACATCTGCGTTGAATTTGCGAACTACTTGTTGGTATTCAGCATTGCCGGTATCTCTATCTACCTGTGGTTAGATAACGCAATCACTGTGGGTGCGATTGCCATTGCAGTCAGCTTGGCTCTGCGTATTAACGGTATGTCTAAGTGGATCATGTGGGAAATCGGCGGTCTGTTTGAAAACCTAGGTACTGTAATTGATGGCATTAAAACACTGTCTAAGCCCATCGCTATCGAAGACAAAAAAGATGCGAAACCTATAGATGTTCCACAAGGCAGCATCAACTTCGATAACGTGAGTTTCAACTACGGTGAGAATAAGGGTGTGATTAACAACCTTAACCTCAACATTAAACCGGGTGAAAAAGTGGGCTTGGTTGGCCGTTCAGGGGCAGGTAAATCGACATTAGTTAACTTGCTCTTGCGCTTCCACGATGTAGAAAATGGTCGAATTTTGATTGATGGCCAAGAAATCTCATCGGTTACACAGGACTCGCTGCGCAGCAATATCGGCATGGTGACTCAAGATACCTCACTGCTGCACCGTTCGATCAAAGACAACATTCTTTACGGGCGTCCTGACGCATCAGATGAAGAAGTGTATGCCGCAACCAAACAGGCACACGCTCATGAGTTTATCGAAACGCTAACCGACCCGTTTGGCAACGTCGGTTACGATGCTCAAGTGGGTGAGCGAGGTGTTAAGCTTTCAGGTGGTCAACGTCAACGTGTCGCTATCTCGCGCGTACTTCTGAAGAATGCGCCGCTGTTGGTGCTTGATGAAGCAACATCAGCGCTCGATTCAGAGGTAGAAGCTGCGATTCAAGAGAGTTTGATTGAGTTGATGGAAGGCAAGACAGTGATTGCGATTGCACACCGTCTATCGACCATTGCAGCAATGGACCGTTTGATCGTACTCGACCAAGGTAATATCGTTGAAGAAGGCACGCACCAAGAGCTTATTAGCCAAAACGGTATCTACGCTCAACTGTGGAGTCATCAAACCGGTGGCTTCATTGCTGACGACCTTGAACACAAAACGAGTGCTTAATTTATGTGCTATTTTAAAAGTGCGGCGTAATTCACACCAAAATGTTAAATACTGGTAAATTACACGTGGCAGAATGTTATGTCGTAATTATATAATAGCGATAACAGATCAAGACGCTTCGCTTGCGCGTTCTGGAATAAGGCTAGACTTCGGGGGGAGGCTAGCCTTTTTTATGCCTGTTATTTAGCACTCTTTCCTACCTGTCCCATAAACTTCGTCGATCCTTTTGTTTTTTTCTTGGCGTTTTTTTCTTAAAATGCGCGCAGTATTCTTTCTAGAGATCAACCATGAACAAAAGTGTCTTAACTAACGTTATTGCGTTAGCACTGCTTGCTGGCGGCTATGCGACAGCAAACCAATACTTGCTTTATGCGGGTCTATTCGCCTTTTCTGGTGCCATCACCAACTGGCTTGCGATTCACATGTTGTTCGAAAAAGTCCCCGGCTTATACGGTTCTGGTGTTATTCCAGCTCGTTTTGAAGAGTTCAAGGCCGCGATTAAACAACTCATGATGGAACAGTTCTTTACTGAAAGTAACATCGACCGCTTTCTCAACAGTGAGATGACTGGAAAATCGCTCAATCTAGAGCCCGTGATTAAGAAGATCGACTTTAACCCTGCATTCGATTCACTGGTTCATGTTATCGAGAACTCACAGTTTGGCGGCATGTTGGCAATGGTTGGCGGCACAGAGGCACTACAGCCGATGAAAGCGCCATTTGTAGAGAAGATGCAAGAGTCTGTGATTGAAATCAGCAAGAGTGATTCGGTAAAAAATGCCATCAAGGATGAACTTGAATCGCCTGCAATGATGGATGAAATCAAAGAGAACATTGAAGCGATCATCGATCAGCGTTTGAATGAACTAACGCCAAAACTCGTGAAAGAGATGGTTCAGACCATGATCAAGAAGCACCTTGGTTGGTTAGTGGTTTGGGGCGGTGTATTCGGTGGTGTGATTGGCTTAATCTCTGCGGCAATTACGCTGTAAGCCGGAAAAGTTTATCGGACTGCTCTTTATCTGACATTCAACAAAAAATGGAAGCTTATTAGCTTCCATTTTTTATATCTAAATAACCTTTGTACAACGAAAGTAGGCCGCTATTTTAGGTTTGCTAAAAGCTCAGGATTCACACCAAAGCCCTTTTTGTGCTCTTCGATCACCACTTCGCTGCGAGTCTGGATCACGCCCGGCAGTGTACCCAGCTTGGTTGCCATAAACGCTTGGTATGCCTTCATGTCTTTCACTCGAACCTTGATCATAGTGTCAAAGTCACCCGAGAGGGAATAACACTCCTCCACTTCAGGCATCAACTCAACCGCCTGTGCAAACTTATCAAAGATAGAGAAGCTCGTTTGGTCGAGTCGAATATGAATAAAGACTTGAACATCGAGCCCCAACTTCTCTGAACACAACTCAGCATGATAACCCGTGATATAGCCATCTTTTTCCAATCGTTTGAGCCTATCGGAACATGGGGAAGTGGTTAAGTTGACTTGTTTTGCCAACTCCACAACCGGCAAACGCCCTTTCATATGCAGAATTCTTAGTATCTCTTTATCGATACGATCGAGTTGATGCTGAGACATAACATTCCTTAAACATTCTAAATTCGGCTCAGTATATTCCATAGTGATCAAAATGGAGCAAAACCCCGCTCACACATTTAAAAAACTAAATACACCCTCAGTATTCATGGAGAATATAAATCAACACAAACTGATAACAACCCTTATAAATCATCTTCTGGTCATTAACAAATTATTATAAAAATGACCTCAATAACAAATAAGTTGAGCCAGAAACGAAAGAAAGGATATAGGCCAAAGTGAATAATATAATTATCAAAGAGAAAGGATAACTCTATTATGAAAACGCAGGAACTGGCATATAAGCCTTATGGCATTGGCTCATGGACACACGTAACCGTATCAAAAGACGTCGCTCAAGCACTCGCAAGTGAGTACTCCAACTACGGATGGGACGTGAAAATTGATGGCAACTCCATTGAAGCAGAGCTAGCGTTAAAAGCCGCATAAAAATCAAAAAAACCTCCAAAGCGGAGGTTTTTTATTCTAAATGAGTAAGTACTTACTATTGGCTAAGCTAAGCCAACTTGTGGAACGATACTTCCAGATTCACAACGGCAATTACACGTTCGGCAAAAATGTTGTGTTTCCATATCGTAGTACTGGTTGCCACTAAAAAGCTTAGATGTCCATTGCAACATGCGGCCAGAAGTCGTCTCAGGCTCTGATTCACAACGTTTCATTATAGACTTATGTAGTGTTGTTTTTTTACATCCTTTGCAATAGAGATCAGGCATACCTTTGTCCTATAGGTCTTTAGTGGTTACTGACAATTGACACATCATGTCCAATTCGGTTCCACAATTCACCGAGCTAATAACAAAAGTGGGCGCTAAGTTCAAAAAATAGCCATTTTTCTCTTCCATTTTTTGACATCAAACGTCATCAATCTCACACGATTTTTCTTTATTTCCCCCCATCAATCGGTTTCGATTTACATTGTAAAACCCCTTAAGGACAGTACCTAGCCCGAATCTGCTGTCAAATTCACACATGAAAAAGCAGCACTTCCATTGTGAAAGCACCGCTTATTGAGATAATTTTGAGTTCAATTTACTGCTAACTAAAAACCAAATTTACCATTATCATTTTTCCACTCAGAGCGTTCTGGAATGGCTTCGATGGTGTCCCAGTGCTCAACGATCTTGCCATTATCAATACGGAATAGATCATAAAAAGCGACGTGTTGATTCATAAACTGCCCTTCATTAATCGCAAGCACAAAGTTACCTTGGCCTAAGATTTTGTGGTTAGCGGTATAAACCATTGGCATGCCAGCTTCTGCTAGCGCGCCCAATGCCTCACCCAACCCGCTCAAGCCGTCGGCTACACCTGGGTTGTGCTGTAAGTAAGCGCTGTCTTCGTTATCGATATACTGATTAATCTTCGACATATCACCAGCAATCAGAATATCTTTTACAAAACCACTGACCAGCTGCTTATTTTCATCCGTCTTCTCTAGATCTACGACTTTAGTCGAGCCATCAAATTGAGTTCGTCCACTGGCATTTGGCTTAGCCAATTCTTGTAGGTTGTCCCAGTGTTCAACAATCAAACCATCTTCAAATCGAAAGACATCAAAACCCGCTTTCGGCCCAAAGAAGTTGTACTCGGTATGAATAACGACGTAGTCACCATCTTGAAATGAGCGCTTAACTTGCGCTTTCGCTGTGCCTTCTGGAAGCATTTTCAGCACTTCACCAAATCCCGCTAAGCCATCGCCGACCGCAAGATTATGCTGCATGTATTTGTCTGGATTGATGTAGCTCGCGGCTTTAGGGTCGCCAGTTTCAATGCTTGAAATCACGGCAACACCTTTCTCTTGAATAGAAAGCTCTTGAGCAGCCGCAGTGGTTGCGAAGGTAGAAGCGCTAAGTACGCTTGCCGCTAGTAATGTCGATTTAGTTATTGTTTTCATTTTTAAGTCCTCTCGTTGGCTTGGAAGTTATAGTAATCAACAAGGGGGACTCTCGGCAGAGTGTATTTAGGCGTAAAAATGGTAGATATCGAACCTTACGCCATTAACTATTCACCATTAGCCATTATGACAGGGATGGCTTGGCGTACTTCTTTTGGAATTCACTCGGCGTCATTGAGGTGTGATTTTTAAAGTACTTTACGAAGTTACTTGCATCATCAAAACCAAAGTCACTCGCCATCTTTTGTGAAGTGATGCTAGTAACCACCAGCTGGCGTTTCATCTCTAACACGGTAAATGAATCGATGATCTGTTTTGCGGTTAAACCCGTCGCGATCTTGCAGATTTGGTTTAAGGTTTTGTAAGTGGTATTGATTTGATTAGCGTACCAATTGGCATCGCGTACACGCAGGTAATTACTTTCAAGCAGCTCAAAATAACGAGCGAACTTAATACTCTGTTGAGGGTTCAGTTGGTCTTGCTTAACTTCGGGGCGCAAACAGTGCAGCACTAAAGCCAATGCCGAAAACAGGTACATCACTATTAAGGGGTCCGTATTTTGATCGCTAAGCTCTACTCGTATTTGACTGAGCAAGCTCTGAGTACGATCACAATGCGTTTCATCGAGCGCGAGGAGTGCTGAATGCGCTTTATTTAAGTGGGTTGGCGTATAATTTGGAAGCCGCATATTAGCATGGACATTGTCCAAAAATGCCTGCGTAAATAGAACAGCAGTGCCTTGTGGCTGGTTGCTGAAATCAAACGCGTGTACTTGTTCTCGTTGTACAAACAACACGCTTCCTCGGCGAAAAGGATAGTCCTCAAAGTCGACCATATGAGTGCCTGAGCCTTGTTCAATAAAGATAATCATGAAAAAGCTAACACGATGAGGCTGTTGCGGATCATGGTTGATTGTGTGATCAGAATAAAGCCTAGAGAGCGGGATCAGCTCTAGCTCAGCTTGCGCCGTTTTTTCATGATTAAAGCCGATATTGGGGATCACTTGAGGCACTTCTATCTTCCTTCCATTGACTGCGTCACCATAAGTCACTGTAATGTATCCAAACGAAAACTGAAATATCACAGACCTAGAAGTATGATTTAAGCATTGCGAGTTCACGACTTTAGTAAGGTTGCTAACGATACACTTCAATAAGCCGTGATTAGAATATGCGACTCTCTGATGTTTTTACTTCTCAACTTCTTCTGGATCATAAAGAGGCAGCCAATGCTCACTGTTACTCAACTAGCCAAAGCCTATAACATCTCACGCACCACCATTCTTTATTACGAACGTGCAGGGCTGTTACTACCTAACTGTCGTTCAGACAATGGCTACCGTTGGTATGGTGAGAAGGAACAGGCTCGCTTAGAAAGCATTATCTCTTACCGCTCTTTTGGATTATCCATCCAAGAAATTACCGCGCTACTTGATCGCAAAGACGACGTGAAACAAGAGCAAACCTTAGTGAACCAGTTCAATGCTCTAGACAAAGAGATTCAGAATCTTCGCCAGCAGCAAAAAGCAATTGTCATGCTATTAGAACAACCTGAATTGCTTGAGCAGAAATCGCTGACTAAGGATCGCTGGGTTAAAGTAATGGAGAATGCTGGATTCAGCGAAGAGGACATGAAGAACTGGCACAAACAGTTTGAGAAGATGGAACCGAGTGCTCACCAAGAGTTCTTGGAGTCATTGAATATCGATCAAAAAGAAGTCGAAAGCATTAGGGACTGGTCAAAAAAATAGAGCCACCGAAGTGACTCTATTATTTGTTGCAATTGTTTTTGCTAATTCATCTGTATTTTTACAATGTAAATTAGTCTAGCTCAACTAGGTTCTTCTCGAACTCAGCATGTTGCTTCTTAACTTCATCTTCTGGCTCGCCAGTAATCAAGCTAACTACAACGATAGAGATAGTCGATAGGATGATTCCCGGTACGATTTCGTAAACATCGAACCAACCGCCCGTGAACTGTTTCCAAAGTACAATCGTAACACCACCAACCACGATACCCGCTAGAGCGCCGTTACGGTTCATACGAGACCAGTACAGGCTCAATACGATAGCTGGACCAAACGCAGCACCAAAACCAGCCCATGCGTAAGATACAAGGCCTAGTACTGAACTGTCTGGCGTCATCGCTAGAACAAGTGCAATTAGAGAGATTAGGATAACCGCGAAACGGCCTACACGAACAATCTCTTCTGATGTTGCGTCTTTCTTCAGAACTTGCTTGTACAAGTCTTCTGCCATTGCAGATGAAGAAACAAGAAGTTGTGAATCCGCAGTACTCATGATTGCCGCTAGGATTGCAGCAAGTAGGATACCTGCGATTACTGGGTGGAACATCGCGTTAACAAGAAGCATGAAGATCTTCTCGCCATCGTCTAGCTTAGGTGCGCCAGAGTTAGTCACGTAAATTAGACCAACAAGACCCACTAGCATTGCACCAACCATAGACAGTGCAGTCCAGATAACCGCAATGCGGCGTGCTGTCACAAGATCTTTGTTTGAACGAGTTGCTTTGAAACGAGCCAAGATGTGTGGTTGACCGAAGTAACCCAAACCCCATGCAGCTAGCGAGATGATCGCAATAGCAGAAAGCGGCTCACCCTTCGCATCATTCCATAGCGTAAGTAGCTCTGGGTTGATGTTGTGCAGGTCGCTAGACAGCTGACCTAGGCCACCGTTCATTGCCGCGATTGGTACAATCAATAGCGCAGCAGACATTAGCAAGCCTTGAACTAAGTCAGTCCAAGATACCGCAAGGAAGCCACCAAATAGGGTGTACGAAACCACACATACCGTACCGATAATTACCGCAGTTGTGTAATCTAGGCCGAATACCGTTTCAAACAATTTACCACCTGCTACCAAGCCTGAACTTGTGTAGAAAAGGAAGAATAAAAGGATAAAGAAAGCAGAAATTGTTTGGATCAGCTTAGAATTATCATTGAAACGACGAGATAGGAACTCAGGCAGCGTCAGTGATTCAGTCGTAATGCTGTAAGTACGTAGACGTTTTGCACTGATTAACCAGTTTGCCCAAGTACCAACAAGCAGACCACCAGCAAGCCAAAATGCTTCAAAGCCAGCAGCGTAAGCGTAACCAGGCAGGCCAAGTAGCAACCAACCACTCATGTCTGATGCACCAGCAGAAAGTGCAGCAGGCCATGGGCCTAACGAACGACCACCTAGGAAGTAGTCAGTTGAGTTAGATGTACGTTTGTAAGCAATAACACCGATCGCTAGCATCATAATTAGATACGCAATGAACGTCGTCGTTATTGCAAAACTGTTTTCTATCATTTGATAGTCCTCATTTTGTAGAAAGCCTTCCATGCCTAATTCAATGCAAGGCACTCACCGTAAAGGCAAGCAAGTGCATTGAGTTAGGTATTCAGGCTCCAAAGCACTATCAGTTAAATCCAAAGATGGAGAAAACCCAACAATGGAAAAAACCAACATTGGAAAGAACCAAAAGTGCTTAGAGCCAATTTTACTGAAGGTTAGTGAGCTTCGCTTCCAAGTTCGAGCAAGGTCGCGTTACCGCCCACGGCTGTTATATTTATAGTTCGCGTACGCTCGGTAATGAAGCGCAGCGATAGGTGTGGATCATTGGCAACATTCATTGTCGCCAGATCCGTTTCAGCGACTAAACCGACGATTGCACCGTCACGCTTAGCAAGCTGTAAATTGATAGCTTGTGCCGTTTGCGAGTTACCTACGTAACCCACGCTACGTACATCGCAAGACAACAACTGTTGAGCAGCGTCATACGAGGCAACTTGCACCAAGTTAGTTGGCAAGTTCGCCGACTTAGCTGCGTCTGCAACTAAGGTATTGAACTGCACATCATCACTGCACAATTGAACGCTGTTACCTGCCAATAGCGCAGCAGTAATCAAAGCCATTGCAGTTTGCAGCGCTGGCACTTTCTCTTCGCAATCATCAACAATCACCAAAGCCACACCGCGACCAGCGGCATACAACTCATTGGTTTCGCCCGTAGGACCTGCCATTAGGTGATGTTCAGAAAGCAGCACAGACGCTTGCTCTAGATGATAAGTCGCCACCGTCGCCAAAGGCGCAGATTGACTTTCGATCTCTGATTTAAGCGCAAGTACCTGAGCACTCTTGTAATCAAAGTCGGTAAGATTCCATTGTTCCCACGCTAGCAAAGCATCAGAAAAACCTGTCACTTGATGAACCATGGTAATGCTCCTTATGCCTTGTCTTGTGATTGAGAGAAATGAACATCAGTAAAACGGTATAGGTAGTGAGGACCACCCGCTTTAGGGCCAGTACCTGACAAGCCTTGACCACCAAATGGTTGAACACCAACAACGGCGCCCACTTGGTCACGGTTGATGTAGCAGTTACCCACACGAACGTGTTTTTCGATCCAACGGTAAGTTGTCTCGTTACGGCTGTGGATACCCATGGTTAGGCCAAAACCGGTTTGGTTGATTTGGTCTACCACTTGCGCTAGCTCACTCGCTTTGAAGCGAACAATGTGTAGCACTGGGCCAAACTGTTCTTCTTTCAAGCAGCTGATGTCATCAATTTCAAAAGCACTTGGTGGAACAAAATCACCATGTTCACAATCCGTACCTAGAGAAAGTTGAGCCACCTTCTTCTGGGTATTGGTCATGTTTTCTAAGTGCGCCATTAGCTTCTGTTTCGCGTTTTGGTCGATAACAGGGCCAACATCGGTTTTATGAAGGTGTGGAATGCCAACACTCAGCTCGTCCATTGCACCGTGAATCAATCCAACCACGCGGTCTGCAATGTCTTCTTGGATGTAAAGCACACGTAGTGCAGAACAACGCTGACCTGCTGAAGCGAATGCTGAACGAATCACATCACGAACTACCTGTTCAGGCAGTGCAGTACTGTCGACGATCATCGCGTTCTGACCGCCTGTTTCCGCAATAAACGGAACTGGCTTAGCGTTACGAGTGGCTAATGACACATTGATACGCTGTGCCGTTGGCGTAGAACCAGTAAAGGCAACGCCCGCAATCGCATCATGGCTTGTTAGTGCACTGCCGATCTCAGCACCGCGACCCGGTAGTAACTGAATGGTGCCAGCAGGGAAGCCCGCTTCATTCATCAGTTCAACCGCGCGAGCTGCAATCAAGCTTGTTTGCTCGGCAGGCTTCGCCACAACCGTGTTACCCGCCACTAGTGCTGCAGTAATTTGGCCAAGGAAGATCGCTAGAGGGAAGTTCCAAGGGCTGATACAAACGAACACACCACGACCTTGTCGAGAAGCGATTCGTGTTTGGCCATCAAAACCTTTTAGTTCGAAACCTTGTAGGTTATCTGCTTGTTTTGCGTAGTAACGACAGAAGTCGACTGCTTCACGTACTTCATCAACACTATCGTGAATTGTCTTACCCGCTTCTTGATGACAAATCGCCACCAGCTCAGCGAGGTTGTCTTCCATCAAGTCAGCCAGCTTATCAAGTGCTGCCGCTTTGGTTTCAACCGAAGTTGCGTTCCAATCAGCGAATGCTGCGTCTGCGCCAGTGATCGCTGCGGAAACATGATCAAGGTTAGCGAAAGCCACCTGACCCACATTAATACGACGATCATAAGGTGCCGTCACTTGCTCAACGTTCTGATCAGCCTTGATCATGCTTTCGGCAAGAGATTCACCGTTGATCACAGGGCCCGCAGTCCATTGATTGTTTAAGAAGCCTTTTACTTGCTCTTCAAACTGATGCGCTTCGCTTTCAATATCAATGTTCACACCGTAAGAGTTCTTACGCTCAGGGAAAACCGCTGGAGGCAGAGGAATCTTAGTGTTGTGCAATGTATCGAACGCCAGAAGCATATCGACAGGATGTTGAGTCAGCTCTGCCACTGGGCAACGCGCATCAACTAGACGGTGTACAAACGAGCTGTTTGCACCGTTTTCTAGTAAGCGACGTACTAGGTATGGCAGTAGATCTTTATGGCTGCCAACCGGTGCGTAGATACGTACCGACTGTTGGTAAGCTTCCATCGCATGGTTGTACAGAGAATCACCCATGCCGTGTAAGCGTTGGAATTCAAAGTCTTTATGGTCGGTCATTACGGCAATAGCAGAAACCGTATGAGCATTGTGGCTCGCAAACTGCGGGAAAATATTGCCACGAACGCTTGGGCTCAATAGATAACGCGCACATGCAAGGTAAGCTACGTCTGTCGCTTCTTTACGTGTGTAAACTGGGTAATCAGTAAAGCCCGCTTGTTGCGACCATTTGATTTCGCTGTCCCAGTAAGCACCTTTCACTAAGCGAAGCGGGATCAAATCACCCTGCTCTTTCGCTAGGCGGTTTAGCCATACTAGAACCGGAAGTGCACGCTTTGAGTAAGCTTGAATAACCAGACCAAATTTACCCCAACCTTTTACAAGGTCAGTGCGGTACAGTTTTTCGAATAATTTAAGAGAAAGCTCTAGGCGATCCGCTTCTTCAGCATCAATCGTAATCGCAACATCGAGCTCTACTGCTCGGCGCAATAACTGCTCTAGCGTGTCGCAAAGTTCAGTCAGTACGCGGTCTTCGTTCGCTACTTCGTAACGTGGATGAAGCGCAGAAAGCTTGATAGATACCGATGGCGCAGGGCTCGATTTTGAAGAGACATACGTGTCTCGACCTACGGCTTCAATCGCCATTAGGTAATCTTTGAAGTATTTGTTTGCGTCAGCTGTGGTCAGTGCCGCTTCACCTAGCATGTCGTATGAGTAGGTAAAACCTTTGTCACGCATAGACTTACCGTTCTTCTGCGCTTCAGCAATGCTGCGACCAAGAACGAATTGGTGACCCATCACCTTCATCGCTTGGTGCATCGCTTTACGAATCACCGGCTCAGAAAGCTTGTTCACTAAACGGTTAACCGCTTGACCTGCACTCTGCTCTTTAGATGAAAGCCCAACCACTTTGCCTGTTAGCATTAGGCCCCAAGTTGATGCGTTAACAAAAACCGAGTCAGAATTCTTCAGGTGAGATTTCCAATCCGCAACGCTAAGTTTGTCGCGAATCAACGCATCAGCGGTTGCCGAATCAGGAATACGCATCAAGGCTTCCGCCAGACACATTAGCAAGATGCCTTCTTGAGTATCTAAACTGTATTCAAGCAACAAGGCGTCGATCATCTGAATAGATGTTTTATCCGCACGGATAGACTCAATCAACGACGTCGTTTTGTCTGTAATTTGCTGCTTTTCAGACTCAGAAGGGGTAGCTAGCGGCAGAAGTTGCTCTAGCCATTGGGTTTCATCCACCATATATAATGGTGAGATAAGCGTCCAAAGATCAGCAAGCGACTGCTCGTTGAATTCTGGCTTTAACACATCAGTAGCTGTAAACATGCGTTTTCCTTAATCTCACACCCGAAAAGAGTTCGGGATCTCTACAATGGCTGCAGTGTATTTAGAGTATATAAGGATTACTTGTCAAAAACTCCGAGTTTTTTGCTAAAAACTCGCTTTATTAACAAAACAAACACAAGGTCACATATGAAACTTTAAAATAATATGCCGTTTTGTTTCACTATTTAACAGAAATTTTCTTTTTGTATTGGGATGGTGACATGCCTTGAAGGCGTGAAAAGGTGTGAGTAAAGGAAGATTGACCGGAGAAACCAGCCAGTTCAGCGACCTGACCAAGGCTTAGATTACCTTGTTCGATTAAACGACGAGAACGGTCGATACGCTTGCCAAGAACGTACTGATGAGGGGTAATGCCCATTTGCTCTTTGAATAACATATGGAACTGGCTTTCACCCAAGAACACACTACCCGCAAGCTGCGCGACGGAGATCTTATTTGCTAAATGCTGTTCTATGTAGCGATCCAACGCTTCAAGATCAAAGCGTGAATCTTTGATTGAGGTTTCAAATGCCGAGATGTGTCTTTGCATCAACGCAATCACTGTATCATTGCACGCACGGCTTAATAACAGATCATCAGGACTGGCCTGCATCTCTTGCACCAACATATGGATAAGCTTTTGAATTTGCGCATCTAATTGGAAATAGACGTTCGATGATTCTAACTGGTTAATCTTCTCCAGCATCAGAGGGTCATCATCGGTTGGCATAGGCATGTTGAGCACGAGAATATCCGACTGACCAACCACTCCGCCGAAAGCATGATCAGAGCGAGCCGTGACTACACAACCTTGCCCTGGACCGACAAGATTACCTTTACCGCTCACTTCAAATTCCGCCTGACCTTTTAGCCCAATAACCACCTGCGAATAATGATGCTCGTGGCAATCCATATGCGATGGCAAAGTAATGATCTCCGCAGGACGAGGGCCAGTAAGGCCTAGCGGGGACAGGTCTAGGTTTGGAAAAGGTAACGGTTTTGGCATAACAGCAAAATATTCAGGTCGACATAGTAAGAATAATACTCTGAAATCTGCATAAGATGAATTTGTAAATGATCATGAGAGTCATTTCCTCACCTTTAACAAAAGATCATTATCGCGATCGTCTTGATCATGCCTCCGGAAAGATGATCAAGAGTGTATAAACTACGGCCATTGTAAAACCAATCGTTCCGGTGAGTTTAGGGGCTTCGCAAGCACTCATACAAGCAAGCACACCAACACAAAAAACCATGTCATCAATAAATACTTCAGCACCCTAACATAATGAATAAATTTTCTTATATAGCTCAAATAATTGGCGATAAACCTGTAAAAAGTGTATCCGAAGTACCGAAACTTGGCTTTTGAGTAGATTGGATAGCAATAAAACGGTATAAAGACGGGTACTGTGTTAATTGCTAATAACTAGTGACTCACAACTAGGAAGTAGACACTTTATTAACGAGCCAATTTCAATCTACAAGTTGCAGGGACCTATGACTAACTTTCGAATTTCAGCGCTTTTACTTGCGCTATCCCCACTTTGGGTATCTGCATCGGTATCAGCTGAAGAACTGAATCAAGTCGATCCCGTTTCAGCTATCGATGCAAAGCTAACAGAGAAAAACTCAGATATTGAGCGTATTTCAGCAACCAAAGTATCGGCGACTGAAAACCTAAAACAACTACAAAACAAAAATAGTAAGTTGTTGCGCGAAGGTGAAGAACTTAAGGCAAAACGTAACAGAGCTAAGTCTGTACTCGACAAACAGTACAGTCGCTTACTTGAAGATCCAGAAACTGATTTGGTCTCTTTCCAGAAAAGCTACCAAGATGCTTGGGCTGCCGTTAAAGAGAATCAATCGTCTCAGTTAGATAACCAACAAGCGATGAACGAGGGTGAAATTCACCTTTCTCAAATCAAGCAAAAGCAAGCGCGTCTTAATAATGAGCTGGCTAACTTGAGAGAGTCAAAAGTTGAAGCTCGTGTTAAACGTATTGCAACAGAACTTCGTGAAAGTGCCGTTCTTGAAACCAGCTACACCACCACATGTGCATCAACAATGACACTCGGTGAATGTACATCTCAAGGTAAACACCTAACGAACCAAAAAGCCGTTCAAACGTTCAAGACCCAATTACTTGAGCAGCTCACAGAAAGCACACTAGCGAAGCAAAACTTGCAAGGTGTTCAACTGAACATCCATGTTCAAGACAGCCAAGCAATCAAGAGTGGTTTCTCCGGCAACAACGCATACTTCATGCAGATACAAGCTCAGCTTCAAGCGAAACCTGAAGCCATTGCCGCTTGTAACTTGTTGAACGTGTCTACTCGCTACTGTCTAACAGGCAGTCAAGCCGCTGTCGTTAAGAAAAATGACAAGCAATGGGCAAATGTGACCGTTCGTTCTGATCAGTACAATGATTCAGTCACCATTAACGGCATCAAGTATGGCAGCACACCAATTGAGGTTGCACTACCAAGCGGACGTCACCAGGTGACCATTTCAAAGCAGGGTTACGAATCTTACAACCGCTCTGTAACCATCAATGGCAGCGATACAATCTGGGTTAAGCTTCTTCCTAGCAAAGAAAGCTAAGTCGGGTATAGAAATTAAATCCGATATAAACCGTTAAGCCCGATTGAAATAGCCGTGCCTGTTTCACAAAGCTGAATGAATACTCGCCATTTTGTTGATAGTTATAGAAAGTAGCTGCAGACGAAATGGCGTTTTCGTTTAGAATATTTGATTAACCTAAATTACGATTGAAGTAGCCCATCATGCGCCAAGGTTTTCCAGCTCTACTATTTGCACTTGCTCCCTGCTTAATGACACCGGCTGTTTTCGCTGAAGCACCACCAGCAACCACGTCATCTGTCACCGACATTGAAAGCTCGCTTTTCGAAAAGCATGCCGACTTAACGGCTGTCGATAAAAAGCTCGCAGACAAACAAAATCAAGTCGATAACCATGCACAGCAATCTACGCGTGTAGCAAAGCTGACCGCTAAAGCAGAACAAGACCTAGCAAAAGCGAAAGCGAACCTAGAGCAAGATTACGCTCGTATGATTGATGAACCTGACTTTGATATTTCACTCGCTCAAAACGCTTTCCAAGGGGCTTGGAAAACCGTAAAAGAGAACAAACTTGCGATGTCTGATTCTGAACAGACACAGCAAGGCTTGGTGATGGAACTTGAGGCGATTCAAGCAGAGAAAGCGGCAGCAGAAGCTTCAATCGCAAACCTCAATCAAGACAAGCTAAGAGCAAGAGCCGAGCGACTAAGAAACGAGATCACTCAAACACAAGAGCAAACGGTCAGCTTTACCAATCGTTGTAGCAGCGACATGACACTGGCACAGTGCTCAGACCAAACCGTGACCTTGGCACTTCAAAAAGCCGTAAAGCAATTCCAGCATAGCCTCGTAGACAACGCGACTGAATCGAAAGCTGTAAAAGAGCACCTAGCGTCGGCTTCATTGAATATTCACGTCCTGCAACACAAAGTGAAATCCTCTGGCTTCTCTGAAGATAACCGTTACCGAGCAGTAATTGCAGCGAATCTAGAGACTCGCCCAGACAAGAACACACCTTGCCGTCTGCTGGGTATTCAATCATCAAACTGTTTCACCCAAAGCGAGCAACAAGCCAACGATCAGCAAAAAGAAGTCGCTTGGGTTAACTTGGTGGTTCGTTCAAACCAGTACAACGACAAAGTTTCGATCAACGGCGTGAAATATGGCAGCACACCCGTTGAGGTGATGTTACCTACTGGTCAGCACATGATCACCATCGAGAAAGAAGGTTACCTTTCTTTCCATCAAGAATTGAAAATCGCTCGCGATCACAATCTCAGAGCGGTGCTACAAGCTAAGCAAAATTCATTGAATGTGGGTACCAAGTTCGCAGACCCAATGAAAGCCAACGCTCAAAGCCCAGAAATGATTGTGGTAGGTTCAGGTCGTTACTTGTTAGGTGAAAACAACGCACAGCAAGTCACCATTAAGAAGCCTTTCGCCCTTGCAGCGACACCAACACGAGTCCGCGACTTTAAAGCGTTTGCAGAGAGCACAGGCTACGAGACAGACGCAGAGTTAATGAATACCTGCGACACCTTTACAAATGCGGAAATAACCTCAGTATCAGACAAGCATTGGCAAAACCCAGGCTTTAAACAACAGGACGACTCTCCCGTTGTTTGTGTTAGCCAGAATGATGCCAAAGCTTATACGCGTTGGTTGTCTAAAAACACTGGCTTCACTTATCGTCTACCAACACCACAAGAGTGGGAAGCGGCAGCAAGAGCTGGCCAAGATACCAACTTCTGGTGGGGCAACGAATTCAAGTCTGGCAAAGCGAATACAGGCTGGGCTGGCACACCTTGGTCAAACGTCAGCACTTCACCAGTTAAGTCGTTCTTACCAACGCCAACGGGCTTCTACGATATGGTTGGCAACGTGTGGGAATGGACAGCCACTCAGAAAGGTTTAGCAAAAGGCGGAGCGTGGAGCTTCTCACCTGAAGAAGCTAAGGTCTTTAATGAACTGTATGTCGCGCCTTCAACCGCAGCCAATTATCTAGGATTCCGAGTAGTGCGAGAGCTATAAGCACTCGATTACTTGTTCAATATTTTGAAATATTTACTCTAGGTTCTCAATTCTCACATTGAGAGGCGTTTATAGGGGAATTCCCCCCTTATGCATAAGTACTCCTAGGAGTAGATTCATCGATAGAGTAGTAAGTCACTCTGGGTATCTAACTGATGCCTCAGGTTAATTTGCACGACCCTCGCGAATTAACCTGGAAATCTTCTACATGTCGACAAGGCATATCTTGTCTTTAGCCAGCCCATCTTCAGGCTGGCTTTTTTTTGCCTGTTTATCCACCCTTCCGTTCAGCTATTCTCCTCAAGGTAGACACTTAATCAACGATCCGTTTAATGGCTGTTCAGCGTATCCGGCGTGCTCATCGTTGAGCCCCGAATTGCCATTGCAGCTCAATAAGAAACTGATATTATCAATGTGTCGCACCTAACGAGATAAAACCTTGTCAGAACCTTTAAACTCCATACATCGCTCTTTATTTGAACAACTACCAGGCTGCTGGGGCTGTAAAGATACTGACTCTGTCTTCGTCTACGCCAATCTCGCTTACAACCAGTTGATAGGATTGAAGCCGGGGGAAAGCTGTACTGGCTTAACCGATTTCGATATGCCGAGCCAAACCACCGAATGTGCACAAGACTTTAGGGCTCAAGACAAGCATGTGATGGACACGCGCTGCACGCTCAAGATTCTCGATATTCATCCTTATCCAGACGGGCGTTGGCACGCACATATCTTTACCAAGACCCCTTGGCTTGATGACAATGACAAGGTTCAAGGTACGATTTTCTATGGTCAAGAGCTCACTGATACGGCCATCTTAGAGGTTGGTCATTGGGTGTGTCAGGCGACGTGTGAGAAAGGAAATCAAGCATCGATAGCGGGCTCAAAACCGCGAGTGTCTAAGCTGCAAAAGAAGCTGACGGCACGAGAATCAGAAGTGCTGTTCTTACTGCTGTTCGGTAAGAAACCCCAATACATTGCACTGACGTTAAATATCTCAATCAAGACCGTCGAAGGCCATGTCGCGAGATTGAAGCAGAAGTTCGATGCTCGTAGTAAAAGCCAGTTAATAGAGTTTGCGTTGGATTCAGGGCTAGGTTCAGTGATTCCAGAAACTCTGCTCAAAAAACAGATCTCGGTTGTTCTACACAGCGACTGATTGACGGCTCTGTACGCTCGTACCCAGATGAAAGTACAGACGAAAAAATACCGTTGATGTGAGAAAACACAAAATCAACGGTATCTTTTGATTGGTACAACAGATTCAAACTAAGGCCAAACTAAGGCGCTAGGCGATCGATATCCCAGCTGTTGTCTTGGCGTGAGAACAAGAAGCGATCATGCAAGCGGTGTTCGCCACCTTGCCAGAACTCAATGCTATCAACACGTACTCGGAAGCCGCCCCAGAAAGAAGGCACTGGGATCTCTCCCTTCGCGAACTTCTGTTTAAGCTCTAAATACTTACCTTCCAAGATTCCACGCGCAGAAATTCGGCTACTTTGCTTACTTGCGATGGCAGCCAACTGGCTCTCTTTCGGGCGAGATGAGAAGTACTTCATGTTTTCCATTGCTGTCAGCTTTTCAGCGGTGCCAGTAATGTGAACTTGTCGCTCTAGAGGATGCCAAGGGAAATGCAGGCTTATCTTACTGTTGTGCTCCAGTTGGTGCGCTTTACGGCTACCTAAGTTGGTGTAAAAAACGAAACCGTCTTTATCAACATTCTTTAGCAGAACAATTCGTTGAAATGGCTGACCATTTTCATCAACCGTGGCAACTGTCATGGCAGTAGGGTCAGTCATCTTAGCTTCGATGGCTTGCTCTAACCATAGATTGAATTGCTCAATAGGGTCTGCGGCTAAGTCTTTACGTCTCAACCCACCCTTAGCGTATTCACGACGAATATCTGTCAGTTCCATTTCGTTGCTCCTTTTAATTTTTTGTGATTTTGCGCTGTAATCCTTTGAAACACAAGTCTAAGCCGTGGTTTTGTCTTACAGAAAGCGTTCGGTGTTAACAAGATCTCGGTACTCAAACCATCATATTGATAGTCTATATATAAACGGATCATAAGCTGAGATACCAGTGACTAAAAAACGGCCTAACCTTCTAACACCCTTTGTTTTATTCTCATTGTTGTTAGGCATTGCAGGACTGAGTGCGACTCACTTTATGGCCGTGCAGTATCAAGAAAAAATCGTCGCACAACAACTTCATGAAGCCGCCAACAAAGCCAATCTGCAAATCGATTCTGAGCTCGATAAATTCAAGCAAATTCCTGATTTGCTTAGCCACGATCCACGTTTGCTCTCTTATTTTGATCACGACGCTCTAGCAAACAAAATGACTGCCACAGATCTCAATAAGTTGCTGTTTGAATGGTCGAATCAAAGCCAAGCAGACACCATCTACATTCATGACCAAAGTGGAACAGTCGTCGCGTCGAGTAACTACCAAAAGCCGCGTACCTTTGTGGGTGAAAACTTCTCTTTTCGTCCCTACTTTGCTTCCGCCATTAAAGGCGATAAAACCCATTATGTTGCCCTTGGCGCACGCTCAAATGTTAGGGGCTACTTTTTATCGTCACCTTTGTATATTGCTGGCAACATCGTTGGGGTCATTACCGTTAAAGTCAGTTTAGAGAACCTTGAAAATATCCTGACCAGCGATGACTTTGAGATCGTTGTACTCGATTCAAATCAAGTGGTGTTTCTTTCTAGCCAACCCAATTGGCTTTACCAATCATTGTTGCCTTTAACTAAAGGGCAACAACAAGAAATTGCGCGCAACCGCCAATACGGTCAAAGCCAAATATCGATCATTGACGCCTTTCAAGCTTCATCAGTGACCAGCAGCAACAACAGTAGCCCGTCGACAAACAATCAAACACAGCTGACAAGGAATCAATTAAACAAGCTAGGCAACTTTAAGCTTTATCCTGCCTCAACCAGTAATAATCAGTACCAAGTGGTTGCCTTAAAAGAAACCAAGGCCGAATTACGTAAAGTCCTGCAGATAGATGCCATCTTTCTGGTTATCTACAGCTTAGTCGTGCTCATTGCTTGGTCTTGGCGTCAAACGTACTTAGCTAAGATCGCGTTAACTCAATTGAATCAAAATTTAGAGCACACCGTTGATAAGCGAACCCACTATTTAAAGCAATCTAACGATCAACTTCAGCAGACGATTTACCAATATCAAGAATCTCAGTTAAAGCTTAAGCAAACGGAGCAAGAGCTGACACAAACCGCAAAGTTAGCCGTGCTTGGAGAGTTGTCAGCCAGCATCAATCACGAAATCAACCAACCACTTGCTGCGCTAAGAACCTACAGTGAAAACAGCCTAAAACTGCTTGAGATGGATCGCTCAGATCTGGTTAAAAGTAACCTGGAAAAAATGATTGGCCTCAACAGCACTATTACCGACATCATCGCTCGGCTCAAAGTCTTTACTCGCAAGGTCACCAAACAAGAACATCACGTCGCCAACCTACATCAAGCCGTCAATAACTCGACCAGTATTCTGAGCGCTGTGATGATCAAGCAAGGCATCACGCTTCGATTAAGCACCATACCGGATGACCTCAATATCGCCATTCACCCAACCGAGCTAGAGCAAGTGCTGGTGAACCTGATCCACAACGCCACTCAAGCGCTTCAGCAGCAGGCACTTCAGCAACAAGACCTGTTACAACAAACGATAGAACAGCGATCTTTAGACCACCAATACTTAACCCAACAACCGAGCCCGCAGATTGGAATCGAATGGCAATTGCAGGGCGACATCTGCAAGCTTATGGTGTGGGATAACGGGATAGGAATGACTAACGACAAGCTGAATCAACTGTTCGACCCATTTTTCACTACTAAACCAGAAGGCTTAGGATTGGGACTTTCGATATCGAAACGCATCATTGAAGCGTATAACGGCACCATTAACGCGAACCCGCGCGTACCATCGGGGATGGTATTTTCACTCGATATTCCGCTCTATCGAAATTAAAGCTAATACCCTGTTATAAATAACTTTATTTATCTGTAAATGCTAAGGACACCGCTTTTGCAATCTATGCCCAAACTCTATTTTGTTGACGACGAGCCAGCAATTCGAGACTCAGTAGAACAAGCCATGCTTATAGAAGGCATCGATGTTGTCTGTTTTCCCAATGCCATTGAGGCACTGAAGAAGATCAACGTTACTCAAGCTGGAATCGTGATTACCGATATTCACATGCCAGTGATGGATGGCATTCAATTGACACAGCAATTGCTCAGTCATAATCCCCATTTCCAAGTGATTGTGCTCACCGGACATGGCGACGTGCAAACAGCAGTGTCCGCAATGAAAGCTGGCGCTTACGACTTTCTAGAGAAACCGTTTGTGGTCGATGCTTTACTCACCGCGGTAAAAAAAGCGGCTGACAAACTGGCATTAGTAGAAGAGAACAATCTGCTAAGAAAAGAACTGGCGATGCAAAATCAGGTCGGGCCGAAACTGATTGGGCAATCTCCTTCGATGCAAACCTTACGTCGGGAGTTAATCACCTTAGATACCAAAGCCAATCCGCTATTGCTGTTTGTTGGGGATCTAGGGACAGGAAAAAGAATCACAGCGCAGTACACACACGATTTACACAGCCATCATACCGCTGAGCTTTGCCCAATCGCCGCGTTCAATTTACCGTGTAGTGACCAAGCTACGTTTGATCAGTTTGTTCTGCAATTATTCCGTAAACATCAGGGCGGAACACTTTATATCCATGAAACAGAAGCATTAACTTCAGATCAATGGCTATGGTTATTGGCTCTAAAACCCACTCTACTTCGTGAAAACTCATGCAAGACCAATGCAACTTGTATCATTATCGCAACTACAGTAGTTCCTACTACAATTACAGGTGAACTGCGCCGATTTAATTTACTACCCTTGGCGCAAAGAACGGAAGATATCGGCTCTTTGTTTAAACATTTTGCTCGTGGTGCAGCAAGTCGATATCAGTTACCACCGCCCGTTATCACAGAAAAAGAGATTCTACGGTTAATCGCTACTCATTGGAGCGAAAACATACGCCAGCTTCGCCAACATGCCGAGCTCAGAGTTTTGACACAAGTAAAGCAACCGTCTCTCGACAGTGATGAAAATGAGCAAAACGAAGAAAACCAGTTTGATGTAAAAATTGAAGAGCAACAACAGTCATTAAGCCAACGTACTGATAGCTTTGAACAAATAATTTTAATCGAGGCACTACATCGCCATCAAGGACGACTGAAAGAGGTACAACAAGAGCTCCAAGTCTCTCGAAAAACGCTGTATGACAAGCTTAGGAAACACCAACTCGACAAAACGGATTTCAAAAATCGATAACTCTTAAAAAATATATAAATTCAAAGATTTAAGCGAACAAATTCTTAACATTTCTTAGAACTAAGAATACACTCAATAGGCTTGCACCTTTATTCAGCACACAAGGACTGTTATGAGTCAGAAAAATTTCAGCAAATTGAACGATACCGAACTTGAGTACGTCGATGATAAAACAGCGGCACTGCTACTCAATACGCCAACTAGCGCGCGTATAATGTTGTGGGTAATCATTCTGTTTTTTGTTGCTGCTATTGCGTGGGCAAATTGGGCTGAAATAGACAAAGTCACCGTTGGCCAAGGCAAGGTCATCCCTTCCTCTCAAATCCAAGTGGTTCAAAACCTTGAGGGTGGCTTAGTCAAAGAGATATTGGTTAGAGAAGGCCAACGAGTTCAAAAAGGTCAACAACTACTATTGATCGATGATACTCGTTTTCGCTCGGATTTTCGCGAACGTGAGCAACAAGTAGCCAACTTAACCGCCAACGTCTTAATGCTTTCAGCCTCGTTAACCAGTGTTGTTATCGACGAAGATTTCTCTGTAGCAGAGTGGAAAAAAAGTGTCTTACTCGACTACGGTAAACTGGCCTTCCCTCCAAAATTTTACGAGCTTCAACCAAAACTGGTGAATCGCCAAAAAGCAGAATATCGTCAAGATCTGAATAACCTTAAAAACCAACTTTCTGTTTTTGATCAACAGGTTGAACAGAAACAACAGGACCTAATTGAGATTAAGGCGCGTGTTCGTAACCTAAAACAGAGTTACCAATTTGCTCGCCAAGAACTGGATATCACCAAACCGCTTGCCGATGAAGGCGTGGTACCAAGAATTGAATTACTTAAGCTGCAAAGACAAGTTAACGATACTCGCCGAGAAATGACCTCAAGTGAGCTCAAAGTCCCTCTTCTACGTTCTGCTATTAAAGAATCCATGCTTAGCCGTATCGATGCTGCGCTGAACTTTCGCTCAGAGCAGCAAGAAAAACTCAACCAAGCACAAGACAAACTCTCTGCATTAACCGAATCCGCAGTCGGCCTTGAAGACAGAGTAAACCGTACTGTCGTGGTTTCTCCGGTAACGGGCACAGTCAAAACCCTTGGCATTAATACCGTCGGTGGTGTTATCCAACCGGGTATGGACATCGTTGAGATTGTACCGACTGAAGACTCTCTATTGGTTGAAGCGAAAATCGCCCCGCAAGACATCGCTTTCCTACGTCCAGAATTGACTGCCATCGTTAAATTCAGTGCCTATGACTTCACTAAATACGGTGGTCTAGAAGGCGTGTTAGAGCACATCAGTGCCGATACTACGCAAGATGAAGAAGGCAACAGCTTCTATATCGTGCGTGTCCGCACCGAAAAGCACAATTTTGGACAAAACGAAGAGCTGCCGATCATTCCAGGTATGACAGCTTCAGTGGATATCATCACAGGTAAGAGAACCGTTCTTGAGTACATGTTGAAACCAATACTTAGCGCTCAGAACAATGCACTAAAAGAGTAAGGACGCTTGATGCTGAACACTGCTATTCAATGCGCAACCCAACCCCAAGAGCGAAGGCTATGAAGTCTCGGCTCTCGCTTTTGCTGTTGGTCCTCACCTCCTTTACCTCTGCGGCACTCAATAAGAGTGACCAACGTTGGATTGATGCTGTTTCCGAAACCTATGGAGAGAGAGCCGCTAAGCGAGTCACCACATGGCGCTCAAATATCGCGGCCTATGGTGGATTAAGCGAAAGAGAAAAGCTCGAATCCATTAATCAATTCTTCAACCAAATGTACTTTGTCGATGACAGCATACTTTGGGGAAAGAACGATTACTGGGCAACGCCACTGGAGTTCTTAGGCAGTAACGCGGGTGACTGTGAAGATTTCACCATCGCGAAGTACTTCTCTTTGCTCGAACTGGGCGTGCCAGACAAAAAATTAAGATTGGTGTACGTAAAAGCACTCGAGTTAAACCAATTCCATATGGTGTTGGCTTACTACTCGAAACCAAGTGCAGAGCCACTCATTTTGGACAACTTAAACCCTGAGATAAAACGCGGTTCTAAGCGCGGCGACCTACGACCAATTTACAGTTTCAATGGTAAAAACCTTTGGTTAATTAAGTCGGCAGCAGGCAGCGGTAAGCTAGCAGGGAAATCTTCAAGATTGAGCTTATGGAACGACTTACGTTCTCGTGAGCGCTCTCTAAAATTAAACAAACCCATTATCAATTACGATGAGTAGGTACAATGACTTTATATAAACAGCTTGTGGTCGGGATGGTTGCGGTGTTCATACTGCTGATGACGTCAGTTTTTATGATCGAATTCAATACCACCCGTGGATACTTAGAGGAGCAGCAACGCTCTGAGGTAAGTAATACCATTAACACTGTTGGACTGGCTCTCGCCCCTTACCTAGAAGAAAAGGACAAGGTGGCAGTGGAGTCTGTTATCAACGCCCTGTTTGATGGCAGTTCTTACTCCGTCGTTCGATTGATTTTTCTAGACACCGGAGACGATATTCTTCGCTCTTACCCAGTGAAATCAACGGGAGTACCGGAATGGTTTACGAGTTTAAACCTATTTGAACCCGTTCATGACCGCCGCGTGATCACCAGTGGCTGGATGCAACTGGCAGAAGTTGAGATCGTGAGTCACCCAGGTCCTGCTTATGATCAACTCTGGCAGGCATTTACACGCTTACTGACTATTTTTGGTGCGATCTTTTTACTGGGTTTGATCTCGATCTCGTGGATCCTCAAGCGAGCACTGCGCCCTCTCTCATTGATCATTACCAAAATGGATCAGATCGCCAAAAACCAGTTTGGCGAACCACTGGTTCGTCCGAAAACCAAAGATTTGATCTTAGTGGTTGATGGTATTAACCACATGTCGACACAAGTTGAACAGGCCTTTAAGAACCAAGCGAAAGAAGCTCAGAAGCTGCGTGAACGCGCTTATATCGACCCTGTATCTCAACTAGGTAACCGCGCTTACTACATGTCTCAGTTAACTCAGTGGTTAGAAGAGTCAAGTTTAGGTGGTTTAGCGGTACTAAAAGCCGAATTTATTAGTGAAGAGTACGATGAAAAAGGCTACCAAGAAGGTGATGCCTTAGTTCACCAACTGGCTGAACAGTTACAAGCGTCAATTTCATCGCCAGATATCACCATCGCTCGTATTTCGAGTGACGAGTTTGGCTTCATTATGCCAAACATCGACGAGAGCGAACTGAAACTCGTCGCGAGCAGCATCGTAAACTGCATTCAAAACCTAGGTTCAGATCCAACCGGTATGGCAAACCCACACATTGCGCTTGGTGTGACATACAGTAACAAACGTAAAACCAGTACCGAAATCATGTCGCTGGTGGATAACGCGCTCTCAAGTGCGAAAGCGAACCGTGAACTTAATTATGGCTACGTCACTGCAGACGATCATGGCGCTGTGATGGGTAAACAGCAATGGCGTATGTTGGTTGAAGAAGCGATCATCAACGACCTCATCACCTTCCGTCTTCAAGCTGCAAACAATGCCTTTGGCAAAACCTATCACCAAGAGGTGTTCTCTGCGATTGAGAAAGACGGAGTTCGTTACGGTGCAAACCAATACTTGTACGCACTAGAGCAACTTGAAATGAGCCATATTCTCGACCAATACGTTATCGAGAAAATGATTGAAAAGCTTAATGCAAAAGAAGTAACAAGCCCTGTTGCTATCAATATCTCACCAAGTAGTATTTCTCAGCCAAGCTTCATCCGTTGGATTGGCAAAACTCTTGAGCAAAATGCCTCAATCGCTCACCTACTCCACTTTGAGATTCCAGAAAACTGTTTCATCAACGTTCCGCACTACACCGCGCTACTGTGTAACACCATTCGCAACGCTGACGCGGTGTTTGGTGTCGATAACTACGGACGTAACTTCCAATCATTGGATTACATTAACGAGTACCGTCCGAGCTATGTGAAGCTCGATTACCTGTTTACTCATAACCTTGATGATGAAAAACAGAAATTCACATTAACGTCGATCTCAAGAACGGCTCATAACCTTGGCGTGACGACCATTGCGTCACGAATTGAAACTCAGACTCAGCTTGATATTTTGTCTGATAACTACGTAGAAGTGTTCCAAGGCTTCATTGTTGATAAATAGTAGTAAGGTTATATCGCATGCAAGATCCACTATTGAACTCATTGATCTACGTTAGCCGATATTACGGGTTAGCTAACTCGCCCGAAGCGTTGATCAATGGACTGCCACTATCAGACGGAAAGCTCACCCCTTTCCTATTCCCTCGCTCTGCCGAGCGTGCGGGATTAGTGGCGAAAGAAAACCGTTCCGACCTAGAAAGCATCCCTCATCTTATTTTGCCTGCTGTTTTACTTCTCAAGCAGGGTGAGGCATGTGTTCTTAATAGTATCGATTTGGAAAAACAAGAAGCCGAGATCATCACCGCAGAAAGTGGAATGGTACCCATCGTCATTCCAGTCGAGGAACTGAAAGAACAGTTTATTGGCCGCTATTTCTTGGTCAAAAAACAGTTTCGCTACGATGAACGCTCACCAGAGATTCTAAAAACACGTCAAGGTCACTGGTTCTGGAGCACCATTTGGGAATCGAAAAACATCTACCGAGACGTGCTTATCGCATCCATCTTGATCAATGTCTTCGCCATCGCGGCCCCGATGTTTACTCGATTGGTCTACGACAAAGTGGTACCCAACCTCGCCTTTGAAACCTTATGGGTACTGGCAAGCGGGATCTTCGTCGTCTTCCTTTTCGATCTGCTTTTGAAATTGATGAGAAGTTACTTTATTGATGTCGCGGGTAAGAAGTCGGACATTCTGATTTCATCCAAGCTATTCAGTAAAGTACTCGGCATTCGCATGGAAGCAAAACCGGCGTCAGTCGGTGCTTTTGCGAAAAATCTACAAGAGTTCGAATCGATTCGTGAGTTCTTTACCTCTGCGACGATTGGCTCGTTAATCGATTTACCGTTCGCTCTGATGTTCCTGGCTTTAATTTGGTTAATGGCAGGGAATCTAGTGTTTGTTCCGGTGGTCGGTGTTGTGGTTCTGATCATCTATGCATTGTTAATCCAAGGCCCACTGCGTCGAACCATTGAAGAAGGGTCACGCCTTGCTTCTCAGAAATACGCGAACTTAATTGAGAGCCTGGCGGGGTTAGAAACCGTTAAGCTTTTCAGCGCTCAAAGCCAATTCCAATTCCGTTGGGAAGAAGCTGTCGCGCACATGGCGAACTGGAACATCAAAAGTCGCCGCATTACTGACAGCATCCAAAACACTGCAGGCTTTGTTCAGCAAAGTACCAACGTCGGTATGATCATTTTTGGCGTGTATCTAATTGCAGAAGGCGAACTTACGATGGGTGGCTTGATTGCTGCGACCATGTTGAGTGGCCGTGCGATTGGGCCTCTTGTTCAACTTTCATTGCTTTCGACGCGTTACAATCAGGCGAAATCTTCGATGACCTTAATCGAACAGGTGATGTCTATGCCTGATGAGCAGGAAGAAGGAAAGCGTTATATCCACCGCCCTATCATCCAAGGCCGTATTGCACTGGATAAAGTAACCTTCCACTACCCTGATTCTCCGGTCGCGTCAGTGAGAGATTTGAGCCTAACCATTACACCCGGCGAGAAAGTCGCGATAATCGGCCGTATCGGTTCAGGTAAAACGACTTTAGAGCGCTTGATTATGGGCCTCTACAAGCCCACAGAGGGCCATGTTCGTATAGACGACACCGACATGGAGCAACTTCACCATGTCGACGTACGACGCAATATAGGCTGT
Organism: Vibrio sp. QJM3NY_15; assembly: GCF_057785995.1. Classification (NCBI taxonomy): domain Bacteria; kingdom Pseudomonadati; phylum Pseudomonadota; class Gammaproteobacteria; order Vibrionales; family Vibrionaceae; genus Vibrio; species Vibrio sp. QJM3NY_15. The sequence continues at coordinate 722,679 of NZ_CM173518.1, read as the reverse complement.
GTACCGCAAGACAGTAACTTGTTCTATGGTTCAGTGAGAGACAACATCACATTAGGTCGCCCATTGGTTGATGACCGCGATGTTATGGATGCTGCTAACCGCGCAGGCGTTACTGCTTTCACTCAACAAGATCCTGCGGGCTTAGAGCGCCAAGTCGGTGAAGGTGGCGGATTGCTATCGGGTGGTCAACGTCAGGCTATCGCGATTGCTAGAGCCTTCTTAGGTCGTCCGCCAGTGCTATTGATGGATGAGCCAACCAGTGCCATGGATAACCGTTCTGAAATGCACATCAAGCACCAACTTAGTCAACTGTTACCTAGCGAAACTTTAATTCTGATCACGCACAAGACTTCGATGTTAGACATTGTTGATCGAGTGATTGTGATGGAGAAAGGCAGCATTATTGCCGACGGTCCAAAAGCGCAAGTTCTGTCAGACTTGAAGCAAGGTAAGGTAAGAGCTGCAAGTTAAAGCGATCATGTGACTTAAAGAATCTAACTAAATCAATATCACTAAAAAGCAAAGGGGGAGCATCAGCTCCCCCTTTTTTTTATCTGAAATAACAACAAAAGAGGAACAAAGTAGCCGAACATTTTCTTATTTTTTAAAAGCTAAGTTGAGTAAAATGCAAAGCTATTCATTAACTAAGGGCTTTTAGTGTCTAATCTCAACCTGCTTCGATACTACCAGCGAATCATAACAATTGGTGTCGGTAGCAAAATAAAAACCACAGTACAGGAAGTTGCTGATTTACTGTGTACTTCTCCTCGGCATGCTCGCAACTTATTGTCTCAAATGCAGGAGTTGGACTGGTTAACCTGGCAGCCCAAAGCGGGTCGAAATCAACGATCAACGCTACTTTTAAACATTGAGCTAAGCGCCCTAAAAGAGAGCCTTGCGCTAGAACGAATCCAACAAGGCAAGTATGAGAGAGCATTAGCGATTCTCGATGAAGATGAGGCGATGTTTGGCCGCCTCCTAAAAACAACCTCTGGGACTTCTGTTCAAGAAGGCCGAGTGAACATCCAGCTGACATATAAGCGAATGTTTGAGCGCATTGTCCCCCACCAATTACACCGTTGTAGTGAGCGTTTCTTTTTGCGTCAGGTTTATTGCTGCTTGGTATCCAGTCATGACAATGGCGTTGTCAGGCCTGAGCTTGCTCATCACTGGCGTTATGATGAAGATAATTATCAATGGACGTTTTATCTTCGTCCTGGGCTAACGTTCCATAACGATACACCAATCGATGCGGATACTGTTGTGAGCCTGTTTGCCAAGCTTAGCGCTCTTCCGTATTACCAAAAAGAGCTAGCGCACGTCACCGATATCACTGCGCCGCATCCTCTGAAAGTTGTATTTACATTGAACAAACCGGATCGTGGGTTCGCTGGGCTTATTTCAGGCGTCAAATACGGCATTCAGCCAGCGAGCCAAGTGAATGTTGCAAACAACAACTCGGTGATTGGAAGTGGCCCATTCTCTGTGGTCGAGCACGATAAAAATAAACTAAAGCTGCAAGCGTTCGATGGCTACTATGCGTGTCGTGTGTTAGTCGATTTAGTCACGATTTGGATTGTTAATGATGAGAAAATGGAGAACCCATCGCTATCAAGTAATGCTCCTATCCAAGTATCTGAAACCACGAGCGGTATTGAGGTTTCAATACAAACACCGAATGCCTCTCACTCGAGTCAACACAGTCGAACTGAAGACGGCTGCTTATTCGCTCTATTCAATCAGCATACGAAACATCCATTAACACGTGCCCAACGTCGTTACATTACGGAGCTAATTCACCCCCAGCGACTGCTCGAACTGTTTCGTAAAGAGAAAACGCATTACGGCAGCGTACTAGCCAACAACTTATTACCCATTTGGAGCCCCGTATTACGCCCGTTTGGTGAAGTCAGCGCGTTACCAAAAACCATCACCATCGCAGGTTACAATTACACAGCATTGCGTCGATGCGCTCGCGCTATTTCTTCTGTACTGACCGATCACGGCTGTAAGGTTGAAATAGTAATGTATTCCTATCGAGAGTTGAGTGAAAAAGCAGAGAACGGCACGCTCAACGAAACACTAATCTTAACGAATACCAATTTGGATGATAACCGTCATGCTTCAGCGTTTTCTAATTTCTACAGCAATAACGTTTTGTACCACACACTGGGAGAGGAAAATGCAAGGTGGCTTGATGAACAATTGGAAAACGTACGAGCATTCACTCCTCTTGAAGATTATCTAACAGCACTAGAACCCATCGCTTCAACACTAATCAGTGAATATTGGATTGCTCCTATGTTCCATCACACTCAAACATTACGTTTTCACGGCGTCTTAGAAGATGTATCGCTCACTAATTGGGGGTGGCCAGATATTCGCTCTGTGTGGTCTTCTGATTAATGAAGAATATTGAATAGCAGTTGGTCTTTGTTTTATCTAATGAACATCAGGGGCAATGTCCTTCACAGGTATCTTTCTTCTAACATGATGTCGTATTGCGATGAAGATATTCTTGATAGCGACTGAATCGGTGCCGCAAATGGGCACCAATTACAACGAGATATCTTCTTGTTCCATCTTGAACGAACATTGAATCTCATATTGGTTGAACGAGAAAACACTGCCGCCATGAGTTCGTTTGGTTGTGACTGTTTCATCGCCAAACTGAATCGTTACTCGGGTATACACCTTTTCGTGTGCCTCTACGGTGCACTCGGCAAGGTTGGTTTCAAACTCCGCTTCGAGTGTATCCAACTGCGACTTAGTATTTTCAATCGCGAGATTATTCTTTTCTCGTTGCTGCTCAATCTCCTGCGCTTGCTCTTCGCTTCTTTCCGCTTTTGGCCGCTTCTTAAATTCGAGCTCTTGGCGAATTACGCCCATGGTTTGTTCTTGCGCGTGTTTATACACCTCTTTGAGTTCTGCAATCTTCTGTCGGTAACCATCGTAGCGCGCAAAACCATGAACCTTAGTTGCGGTATCCCCTTCTACGCCCAAGAAGACACATTCCACTTTGCCACCCACCTTAGCTTCTCCGCCACTGAGCGTGCCATGCTTCTTCATCGTGTCCATCACGATAAGGTCATGCCCACATCGAATCTCGTTACCCATGCTGTGTACACCAAGACGAAGATCGGTACCCGTTTGTAACTCTGCATTTTGAGCGTAGCTGGCAGTAATGGAACCTTTGGTAAATACTTTGCAAGACTTGGGCTCACCTTCTTTCGTAGTGTGACCAATAATCCCCTTCGCGACTTTAATGTCCCCTTGCGCTTGAACCTCGGCCGATTCAATAAAACCACCAACCGTAATGCAGCCTGTCGCCTTAACAATCATTCCCGGTTCAATGTTTCCAGAGACAAAAACGTTACCTTTAAATTTAACGTGACCGGTAGACACATCAACATTGCTGACACATAGCGCATCATCAACTTCAATACTGCGTTCTTTAATGATTGGTAAACCAGGGCATGAGGCGAGAAGTAAATTAGGGTCGTCGGGAGAAATGTAGGTGCCCTTGCCAGGTTTGATTAAACTGTCTTGTCCAGGAAGTGGTGGGATGATTCGACCTTGAACAGTAAAGCCAGCAATACCTTTAGTCGCAGGAGTGCGCTTCATCAAGTGATCATTTTGACCAACGGTAATGGTCTCACCTAAATCTCGCATATCAATCTTGCCAGCGTCTTTGCTGCGTGGCTTTAAGACTTGGCGAGTAATGTCTTCAACCAAGGCGGCAAACTTCGCATCCTTACCCTTTACGGGTTGTGTGCCTTGAGCGACTGGCTGAGTAAATTTTTCTCCAGGCTTTAGCTTGCTGCTCATCATCAACACTTTTCTAAGCGCTAATTTATTAATGCCTTTGGTTATGTGGGCCTGAGCCAAACAGTGAATGATGTCGCTACCACGCAGCGGATGTCCATTATAGGGTCCAGTCACGACAAGGCTCGCGAGCATCTCATCATCTGACAATTCGACCGCAACACTGGCATGACGAACTTCGGCAATCAAGATTCCCTCATAAGCTTCACCCTTACCTTCTTTAGAAAGAGTGACAAAGCGCAGTACCTCTTCTTCGAAAAGAAAATAGTTAGATGCGTTCAAAGCTTCCAAGGCTGGTGGCAATGTCTTGTTATCAAAGCTTGCGTCGACCACAAATCCAGATGGCAAACGAGCAACCACCTGCAGCTTATCTTCTGACAAAGTAACAATGTTGTCCCACATTCGAATCGAGTATCCCTAATGACTCAGTTGTTATTCAGTCTATATAATTCGTTCTTAGCTTAGAATCACCACATTAGAATAATCAGCGTCACATCACTTACTTTCGATTGTGCAAACATGACTCAGAAATAAGACACACGCATTTTATGAGCGGGCTCACCTTTACAATCATAATCGGCGATTTTTGAAAGCAATTTTGGAATAGAGCTCTAGAACCTGACAATGGAAAATAGAGCATGAATACCATTAGAATTATTCGATGGAGGGGAAGCCTCAGATGAAGACACCAAGTAAACACTCGATAAAAGCGATGATGAAGGTCTGTATTGAAACGCACATCAGTAAACAGGTATTCGATTGAGTAAACGAGATTCGGGTGTCTGAGTTGATGAGCTCAACGTTCAAATTAAAATGCTGAGACGGTACTTTCCAATTCTAGGGTTACTAGGTCAATATGATGATTTAGGAAAAAAGAGTAAAATTAGGGGAAGCGTTAGTAACCAGTAATCGAAGAAGAAGAAGAAGAAGCAAAAGATAGATTTCAGTTTACAGTGTAAATCGCCATTTAGGATTTACACTGTAAATTAATTTGGAAAATCGCCTCGCCTATTTACACTGTAAATTGGACAACAATATAGAGATATCTTGTCGAAGCTGAACTTCTGCTTGCTTACGCCCGGTAAGATTGAACTGTTCAACACAAGCCCCCCACCCTTTTTGTTGCACTACTTTTGCAATCAACAAATCAGAGATAGCCGAATAATCGGCATCACGATGTTGTCGTTCAGAATTAATAGGCTGCTCTGTTGATGGCAATGAGTGCTCGCTCGACAGTTGAATGTTTCTCGCTAGAATTAATTTCAACGTGATAAAGCCAATACTGTCGTAACTGTTTCCGCCTTCTACATAGTTGCGAAGCAACTTCTTTTCTAACTCACTAACTGACAGTGACTGGCTTGGTAATAGAGCGCGAACCATATCAACCTCAAGAGAAGTTAGAGAACCAGAGACGAGAAAGCAAAAACTTTGCTCAAACTGAGACTGCACCTGAGCGACCCAATTGTTAGCACTAATGACAAGTGGCTTCACCATCAACAGCGAGTGACAACCACTCGCTTGATCTCTTTGATGCCCAATATGCACGGGAGTAAATTGGTTACGTCGCCAGAAAGAAACCAATTCGCTGGTGGCACCAAAACTCGTTGCCAGATAATCCATATCGGAGACTTGCTTCGATAACTGCTCAAGCATCCAACTCCCTAAGCCTAAGCCTTGATGGTCAATTGAAACCGCAATTCTCATCACACGCATACAACGGTTTGTTGCCGCTTCAATAGAGCCGAGCTGATTCGCTAACAACACTGGAGCAAGATGTCCTTGAGGTCTGCGCTTTCCTATTTGAATCTGAGCAATCAGATCTTTATCTAAACCGCCCTCCTCCGTCACCAACATACAACCCAAGCAAATATCTTGCTGCCAAGCTGCGTATAAGTGGATAGCCGGATTATTGAGAAACTGCATTAAGTCATTGGGTGATGTCTGATAATGAGCGTCGACCAAAAGAGAGAAACATCGCTGAAGCTTTTCAGGGTTCGCTAGACACTCGTTTTTAGATAGCTCGACCAGGTTCAGTTGGCTGAGCACCTCGTCAGAAAAATCACCAGCCTCATGAACAACAGAACTCCCCGATAAAACCTCGCCACTCAGAAGGAAGCAATCAAACAACCAACGTTCTAGAGGGTCGTTGTTATTCCAGCGGATTGGTTGCTCAAGCTTATAGCCCCTCCATCCAGGACGATGTTCAGAAAGCCAAGACTCAAACTTAATGCCAAACCCTCGCCCACTTCCCTCATATCCATGAACCGTGGTTGAAAAAACCATACGGTGATAACTGCCGACCATAGATTTAAGCATCGGGATCGGAATAGCTGCCGCTTCATCAACCAATAACAAATCGCAATCAGGCTTAGATTGAAGTAATTCATCTGGTGCAACGAATCTTAGGCTGCCACCTTGATGGCTAATATGAGTAGCATTGATAACGTCACAAGGGTCTAGTCGTTGGCGTGCGTGAGCAAATACTGGCTCAACCGCTTTAACCGAAGGTGCGGTGACAATGATATTGAGCCCGTGACGCTCAACCAAAAGCTCCGCAGACGCGATACCCAATGTCGAACTCTTGCCGCGCCCTCTGTCTGCAGTGAGAATCAAAGGACGCTTTCGATGTCCAGAGACGACTTTCTTAACCAACTCTACTGCCGTCTTTTGTTGCTCAAATCTATCGAACAAATTCGGTTGGGTTAATTCTTCAGGCAAAGAATTACGAGTACAGAGTTGCGTTAGTTGTTCATCGTCTTGTGAAACAGAAAACAGTTTGGCGAAATTGGACGCTAACCAACGTTTTCCAAAAGTAGAATTCAAACTCTCTTCAGATTCATCTGATTTGGGCGGGATAACCAACAACAAACCGCCACCAACTAACGCACCCAGTGCCGCACTAAAACTGTTGGCATCAAACTGCTCTCTAAAATCACAAACAAGTAGTTGGCATTCTCGACCTAGGAGTTGTTGCCCCTTTTTAACCGGAACATGTGTTACCGATTGAAAAGGCGAACCACCCATCTGGAAAACTGTTTGAGCTAAAGAAGCATCAAGAAAGATCTGAATCGTAGCGTCTTGCCAATCACGATCACCAGAAAAGACAACACCGTAACGGTGCTGATTATGCTCGGCGGTTTGGGAAAGAGTATGTAGAAAGGTGTTTGTTGGGTTCGTCATAATTAGCGTCCAGATTCATCTAAACACAGTTTATCACAGCCAAATAAAAAGCCGCATAAAGCGGCTTTAGAGTCATTCGATAGTTTGTAAACTTAATCGAGTTTTGATTGAACGAAGTTCAAAATTTCTTGCATCGTCGCGTCATCCACTTTTTTAAGATTCAAAGCTAGGTTTGAACCTTTGCGGCTGTATGAAGCACGACCTTTGATCAGCTCAACTTTTGGAGATGCTTTCTTCGTTGGCGCAGGTGCCAATTCAAGAATCCAACCTTCCAAAGTTTCGGTCACGTCTTTCGTTAAACGCGTTACACCTTGCGCTTCACTACGCTGCCATACAAAACCTTCAGAAGCATCACACTTAGTCAGCAATGTTTGTTGCTGTTCACCCGTTAAACCACCAAATTGTTTGTGCAGTTTAACAATCGTTGGGCGACCAAGGTCGCTCACATTCGGGTAAGCTTGTAGCAATTCAAGTGGTAAAGCCGCCGCTTTTAATGCGCCACTCACCAAAGCTTCACTGCACTGGAACATTTTAGCTAATGCTTTTTGGTCTTCAGCTTCGCCTTTATCCAGTTTCGCTTGCATCTCTTTACCCTTCTCGTAAAGAGAAAGTGGCTTATGAGCGTTTGCAACGTCTGATAAAAACTTAGCATGTTCACCGTTAATGTTTTCCGCTACGTAAATTAGGAACTCTTTGTCCGCTAAAATACATGACATACGACGACGGCTACCATCAAGAACTTCAATCTTGCCATCTTTATTCTTACGACCAACCGCTGGATATTGCTGACCGCGTTCTTTTAACGTAGTCAGAACATCAGAAAGAGCGTGTTCATTTAAGAAAGATTGCTCACGAGCATTGTCTTCAAAAACAACCGTTCGAGTCGCAACGTCAGCTGCAGGAATTCGAACCAATTCAAATGAAACCAGCTCTTCACCCGCAACCGAAAGTTCAATCACTTGAGCTTGCTCTTTTGCGGCTGTTTGCGCTTCTTGAGGTGTTGCTACACGGCGTTTGTTTGCTTTACCAAATAGCTTTGCATTTAAGTCAGATGTTTTAATTGCCATTTTTGTTATCCCTGATTAAGTGAAGGCCAGTTGCTATGTAATACTCGCTCTAATTCTAGAGCACTTTTTTGTACCGCGTCTTGAGCAACGGCTAGAGTTTTCTTACCGCCCTCAAAGTCGCTAACCGTCAGGTCGAAAACCGTGCTGTAAGTATCAGCACAAGTTTCGAAGGCACGGCTTCTTGGAATCGTTGCCATCATGACTTGGTCATTCAACAAGTAGTTCATCTCAGTTAATACTGATACCTGCTTCTTGTTATCGTCTTCAAACATCGTTGGCATAAGACGAACAAATTCAAGCCCTTTCCAATCATCTGGGAACATCTCATACACAGTTGGCAAGTGTTGGAAGAAGTTAACCGTTGAAGCCCAGTCCAAACGCTTCGCAGCACATGGGATAAGAAGTGCATTCGATGCGTACATCGCGTTCCACACTAGCGGGTCAACGTGCGGACCGGTATCAATCATAATCACATCAAAATCATCGGCGATTTTGTCGATAAGCTTCTCTTTAAGAAGACGAACGATATCAAGTGACTGATCTTGAGACAGGCTTTGCCACGCTTCAGCGTTAAACATCGCATCTTCTGGGAACGCCGAAATCGTCTTTAGGTTCGGATACTGTGTTGGCAATAGTACGTTCTTACGCAAGAATTCAAGGTCAACATCTTGGCCTTCAGGCACATTGTCCAACATGATATCAACGGCAGAATAGATACTGTCGTGCTCTGCCCCACTAATTTGTGGGTTTAAGAACAGACGCAAAGAACCTTGTGGATCCAAGTCAATCAGACAGATACGGTAGCGCTTGTCTAAATTCAGAGACAAACAAGCCGCTAGGTGAACCGCTGTCATTGATTTACCCGTACCACCCTTCTGGTTCTGTACGTTAATAACCCATGGCTTATTGTCTACATGCTGCTTACGTTGGTGGAACTTCGGCACTTCAGCCGCATCCATCAGCATGTGAGCTTCGGTCAATGAAATCGAGTAATGATTGGCGTTGTTCTTTGTAAACTGATGACCATCTGCTTCAAGCTTGTTGATAGCCTCATCCAATTTACGACGAGTTAAGCCTGAACGCGTCTCCATCATAGCTTTAGACATTGGAGGGAAATGCTCATCACTTCGCTCTTCCAGAATAATCTCAATTCGGTCAGCCTGAACTTGTTGAGTTTGTTCGGCCAGCTGATAGAGCTTATCAATCGTTTGTTCTCTTTTCATTGCCAGTTTCCGTAATGATTAACTAAGTACAAATTGTACAGCGATTAACAACAAACACAACAAAAACATGAACATACATTTATGAGTAAAATCACATAAAATAGACTGTATTTTTACAGTTTGATGAAACAACGGCTAAGACAGACACAAAAGTGACCTTTTTTGTCATGTATAACAGTGCTATTTCTACCCTACATTTAAAATGTTACAGCATCACTTATTTACAATGTAAATGGAATTTCAGTCAAAAAGCTTCGGAACGATTGAAACACAAGCATAGATTACGGTTCGTGTGATTTGCATTCGAAATTGACAGGTTTGCAACCAACAAAGAGTAAAAACTAGAAAATCGTTTGGAAAATAAAAAACAAAGCGAAGATGAGACGTCACTAAAAAAAAGAAAATGAAGCCTCAACCGGAAGAATGATCATGGGATACAGAACTCGTAAGAAAATTAATAAGGCTATATTATGAAGCATGATCAAGGTGTAAACTCGCCAATATTGATCCGCATGAGTGCCCGTTCGAAATGATCAACTTCCGGAAAAATGATCAAGTAAATATCGTTCCGGAAGCATGTAAATTGACAGCTAACTTACGGACAAATGCTTTTGCAATGGGGATTCAAGCTCTATAAGGCCTCATTGATGGGAAATTCAATCGACACGGATTGGAAATGCAGAAACATGACAATTTCATGATCATGCTTCCTGATTTATTGAGTATCGAGCCAAAAGTCCCCAACCATCGATTATGTAATCAATACCGAGTAAGTTTTAAACAGAAAAGGGGAGGAGCGATGTAAAAGTCGCATTACTTGATCATTGTTCCGATAAAATAGCCAACGAAAATATCCACATTGATGATTTAAACCTCGTCGATCAATTGTGGACTGTGGATAAGCTGTATAAGTATAATGATCATGCTTTCGAACCAATAATGATCATGCTTACAATGACTTAATGATCATCGTTCTGATGTTTAGTGATCATGCTTTCTTAACTTTTATGATCATCGTTTCGTTATCTTTATGATCATGCTTTCCAAGTGATATTTTTTTTACACTTTAAATTCAGTAACTTAAAAGCAAATGATCGCCCTGATCATTAGATCACTTAATCATTTAAGATCATATTAATCAAAAAGATCAGTTATTTAAAAGCCAATAAATTCTCTTTATTTATGATCATTCTTTCTTTATCATTCAGGAACTATAGTGAAATTACGGTTAGTGTGATACGGATCAAAAATGAAACCAGAAGAGAAATTGTTAATTAAGGCACGAAGCCACAAAGATGGTCATTTATTTGAGGTATCTGAAACAGCCGTTGAATGGATAGAACAATATCAACACTTCAAAGGGGTCACGAAAAGCATCGTTGAGCTTCTCAACCTAATTTCACTTCGCGGGTTTAGCAGCAAAGATGGATACGTTTCAACCACTGAAATAATCGAATCAACCGATGGGCAAGTCACTCGTGCTGCCTTACAGCAAAGGCTCAGAGCGGCTGTAAATATCGGACTTTTCAAACAAATCCCAGTTCGCTTTGAAGAAGGCCTTGCAGGCAAAACGATGCTACATCGCTTTGTTAATCCCAATCAGTTGATATCAGTGCTAGGTGCCACCAGCTTAGTGACTGAAAGTGTGAAACAAAACGAAAAGCAAAAGCGTTCTAAAGCCCTCGCACAAACCAAAGTAAACAAACGTTTATTGAATGAGCACGGTCTTAATACCCCACCAACGATGAAAGATGAAGCGGATCAATTTATTGTCTCGCCAACCAATTGGGCTGGGATTATCGATCAAGCGTTAGCGCCACCTAGAACCCGTAAGAGCTACCAGAAATCGATGGTTTCGATCTCGGGAACTCGAGCTGTGATCGAAACACGATCTTCAAAAAACATTATGACCGTTGATGATCTGATGACGTTATTCGCGTTATTCACGTTGACGGTTCAATACCATGATCATCATCAAGACGATTACCACCTAGATGCTAAGCACACCCCGAACAAAACGCCGCTCTACATCACGGATATTCTTTCATTGCGTGGCAAGAAAGACAGCGGCCCGGCTCGTGACTCTATTCGAGACAGCATTGACCGCATTGAGTTTACCGATTTTCAGTTACATGAGCTTACTGGCCGTTGGCTTAGTGAGAACATGCCAGAAGGCTTTAAGAGCGACCGTTTCCGATTCTTAGCCAGAACCATCACCGCATCGGAAGAAGCGCCTACAGAGGGCTCTGACGGCGAAATTCGCATTAAACCGAACCTGTACATCTTGGTATGGGAGCCATCGTTCTATGAAGAGCTCCTAACGCGCGATTATTTCTTCCTGTTCCCACCAGAGATCCTGAAGCAACATACCTTGGTCTTCCAAATGTATTCGTACTTCAGAAGCCGTATGGCGCGTCGTCATTCTGATTGCATGCTATTGAGCGAACTGAATCAAAAACTGGCGCGTAACATTGATTGGCGTCGTTTTTCGATGGATCTGATCCGCGAACTGAGAAAGTTGGGCGAAGTAGGGGAGCAAGAAGATACCTTCCTCGTCAATCTGTGGGGTTACCATCTGACGATCACGGCGTTGATCGAAAAAGGCAAGACCACCGATTATCAGGTCGATATCAAATGTAACGTTGAAGAAGTGCTGCGTTACTCAAGAGCGCGCACCACCAATGCAGGTAAGCGAAACATGGCGCCAACATTGCCGAACCCACTGCGCAATGAAATGGTGTCTAAGCAAAAGCTGGAAGAGTTATCTGAAATCATTGATGGCGAATTTGAGCCTATTCAGCGTAAAGCTCCTTCACCAAGAGGCAAGCTAGGGCGCAGAGTTAAACAACGTAAGCACTCTGTTGAGATCAATGCTGACGAGATCATGATAACCCTATCTAAATATACCTCTTCAGAGGCTCTAGAACGCAGTATAACGGCTTTATCAGCAATGACCGGGCACTCACATGCCTCAATCAAAGAAGAGTGCTCTGAGCTCATTGAGAAGCTTGATTGGTTAAGAGTTGGAGAGGATGTGATTCCTTACGAAACGTTGAGTAAGCTGATCGAACTCTACAACGACCGTGATAGCACCAGTAATCGACACCTTTCAATTGAGCGTCTTATTTCTGGCCTGGCTGTACGCCGCAAGGTATGCAAGCAAGTTCACGAAGGTCACTTAGACGAAAATGTGTTCTTAGCGCTCGATGAAATGGCGATTGGCCACTAGCCTTGAGTCCTATAATCGCCGCTGAATGGATGATCTGAACATCATTAGGTGTTGATAATAACCGCACCTAATGCTGACAATGTGCTGACAATATAGAGCACCTAGTTGATTATTATTTATCCCGAATAGACAACCTTTGTCCTTTCTTATGATTAATAGATTGGCTCATATTTTGTTACATCATACTGAATAGATTTTCGCGAGTTCCTAAGGGACTCGCTTTTTTTTGTCTGAAATTCATCGAATCATTAAAATTCAATAGTTTACAGAATAAAACTCCGAAGCATGATCAAGGTGAGATCATGCTTTCTACGGATCTAACTTTGAGGAGACTCTGACTTGATGTTTGATCGAGATAGGGTTGATCAATGAAGTTGGTGTTTAGCTCTCCCTTGATCATCGTTCTGTGGTTGGCTTGCCATAAAACGCACATGTGATTCGATCAACTTTTCCGATTCTTGTTGCCAGCGTGGTTCTTGTTGTTGGTTAGCAAACTCCAAAGCCAGCACACATAAGTGTTGTACTCGCTTGGTACACCACTCTTGTAGGCCGGGTTCCGCTTTTGGGTCACAAGACACTGCCTGAAGCTTACCGTAAGCAAACATCAGGTATTGATAGGCCTTTTCTTGATGGTGTGGGTTTTCGATTGAGTTTCGATAGAAAGTAAAGATTCTCAGGCACCCATCCAACCAACACGCGATGCCTTTGCTCTGTTCATCCGTGATCAAAGGCCCCCAGAGTGCATCTGGAGGCGTTAAGATCAAAGGTTCTAACCGTTCCACTTGATCATGCTTTCGGTCTTTGTACCAATCTCCGATCCGCTCTAACCAAGTGTCTAGTTCATTCATGCAACGTTATCCCACTGTTTTACAAAGTGATTATCAGCAACTTGCTTAATCTCATGCTGAATTTCACTGCTCTGCTCTCGAATTAGATCAGCGTTCACTGAATAGTTTGGTTCATTTTTGACAAGTTCGCCAAATGGCAGATCAGGATCCGGTACCGCTGAGATCAACAGTTTGGTATATGGGTGCTGCGGATTGGTTAAGATCGACTGGGTTGATCCCCATTCGACGATCTGGCCTTTGTACATCACAGCTGTTTCTTCGGCGATGTAATGGGCAGTCGCAAGATCATGAGTAATGTACAAAAATCCGATGCCAAGTTCTTTCTTCATTCTCTGCATGAGATTAAGCACCCCAAGCCTTATCGACACATCCAACATTGAGGTCGGTTCATCGGCAAGAATGACTTCAGCCCCAACCGCAAGTGCTCTGGCTAGGTTAACCCGCTGTCTTTGGCCGCCACTGAGCTCGTGAGGGTATTTCGTTAGAGTTTCGACGGGTAACTCCACCAGCGTGAGTAACTCTTTAAGGCGCTCTTCTAGAGCCGCTTTATTGGCGACTTGCTTATGAATCTTAAGTGGGCGCGTTAAGTGGTGCTCTATGGTGTGAGTTGGATTAAGCGAACCGAATGGGTCTTGAAACACCATCTGTACACGACTGCGGTAATCCAAGATATCTTTTCGGCTGTTGAGCGTTGAGATGTCTTTGCCGTTGAATAGAATTTCCCCTTCGGTAGCAGGGTAGACCTTGGTCATCAATCGAGCGCAAGTGCTTTTACCGCAGCCAGATTCACCAACGAGAGCCAGTGTTTTTCCGGCATAGATATCGAAACTCACGCCATGCAGTGCTCTAAATATTTCTTCTTTACCAAAGCCACCGCCCACGGTGAACTCTTTGACTAAGTTTTTTACTTGGATAATGGGTTGTGTCATGGAGCCTCCTAGCACGCCGTCGCGTGAGCGTGTTGGTGAATATTAGGGAACGAACTCCAAAGTTTTTTGGTGTAGGAGTGCTGTGGGTTGTTACGGATCTCATAGGCTTGATTAACTTCAACTATTTGACCGTGACGCATGATGGCAATGCGATCACATAATTGGCTCATTAGTGCGAGGTCGTGGGTGATGAAGAGTATAGAGAAACCAAACTCTTCTCTGAGTTGATGTATTTGTTGCAGAATCTCGCGTTGTACAACCACATCCAGTGCTGTTGTCGGCTCGTCCATGATGATCAACTTGGGGTTGAGGGCGAGCGCAATGGCTATCACCAAGCGTTGACGCATCCCTCCGCTGAACTGATGTGGATATTCGGTGAGACGGTTGCGAGGGATGTTTACAAGGTCGAGGAGCTTCTCTGCGCGGTCTTTGGCTTGTTCGTCTGTCATCCCTTTGTGATGACGCAAAACATCAGCGAATTGCTCTTGAATAGGAAGAACGGGATTGAGTGAGTTCATCGCACTTTGGAAAACCATTGCGATTTCGCTCCAACGCAAGGTGTTCAAGTGGTCGTCAGATAAACCGAGCAGATCTTGCCCGTTGAATATGATCTTCCCACCCGAGATGAAAGCGGGCGGCTTGTGTAAACGATTAATGGCAAACGCGATGGTACTTTTTCCGCACCCTGATTCGCCGGCCAAACCGAAAATCTCTCCTTGATTGATGTTAAAGCTTACCGATTTGACGGCATTAAAATCGCCGTTATCGGTAATGTAATCGACACATAAATTCTTCACTTGGAGAAGCGGTGTCTCTGAATGTTCACTAGACATACTAAATACTCAGTTATGATATTGATAACCATTATCATTAACATGAAGTGAATTTAGTGAAAGCAGTGAGCACAAAAAGAATGAAGTGCCTCGAAATTAATCTAGGGTTATTTCATGAGATTTCAGTGGAAAAGTAACATTGAGAAAGGAGAAAATGAGAGTTAGATCAAACCACATTTCTAGTGGGGAATCTTGTAAATGTAATTGCAGAATTTGGCTTTGGCAAAGTTTAAATGAGGCATTTATTAATTAGCTTTGTGAAGCGTCGGAATCATCACATTTCAGTACAGAATTTCTTAACAAGTGATTTAGCTTTTGCTACAGATTAGCTGTCCATTACATGGTGCTTTTCGGAGGAAAACATGTCCATTAATTCTATCAACCATGACGAAATGACAAATATTGCAAACAAGTGGGATGCTGAAGAAGAAGTATCTTTCAAACCAGAACAGAAAATGAAGTCTGCTGAAGCTCGTCGTCGTATCGAGACTCTAAGAGAAATTAGAGAAAGCGGTTTTAGTCTGGAAGAAGCGAGAGATCTTGGCTTGATTCACTAAAATTTCCAACTGTATTTCAAGGGTGGTCACATACCACCCTTTGATTTATATAGATTTTATTTCTTTAACTGCATTTTTAAACAACCACATCCCATTCACTTCTTAATTAATAAAAACTCGCTTCATACCTCTCTTTCCTGCTAAAAACACGCTGATGGCTTACTCTTGAACTAAGTTGTTTGACAGCAATATGCAACGCCACTAATTTTAAAGTTAAAGCAAAAATATGCGATGTCGTTGGTAAGGAGAAGGCTATGTCTAATTCTGTGGCTCAAGCCAAAGAAGTGCTGTTTTATGAACCTGAAGATCCAAACGGATACCTTTCAAATTTTGCGGCTTGCCCCATTAAGGTCGACGACCAAGTATGGGCTACCAGCGAACACTATTATCAAGCGATGAAGTTCGCCTCTCAAGAACTGCGCAATACTATTTTGGAAGCCTGTTCGCCTGCTGAAGCATTTTCGTTGAGTCGTGATTATGAAGATCAAGTACGTGAAGATTGGTATGACATTCGTGTTGAAGTGATGCAGTTCATTGTGACGGAGAAGTTTAGACAGAATCCACAGTTTGCGTTGTTTCTTACCAATACCGGAGATTCGGTGATCAAAGAACATTCGCACAAAGACCACTTCTGGGGCGATGGCGGGGATGAACCGGCGAGAACCATTTGGGTAAGATTCTGATGGCAGTGCGTCACCAGCTTCGCACTCAGCAACGGCATTTGATTGCTTCGCACTAGTTTGTTCGAGTTCAGTTATTAGAACGGGTCTATCAGCGTTAGCTTCTTCGCATTAAAAAGGCCGTCCTGCTATTTAGTCTATAGCTAAGCAGGGCGGCCTTTTCGGTCTAGAGGTAGTTTGGTTATCGAAGAGAGCCAAACTACGGTATCAAGCTATCACTGACTCTGCCGTTATAAGTAGCTCTGTACGATGTCGTTGAGCTGTCCATCGTCTTTCATTTGGTCGAGACGTTGGTTAATGAAGGTTTGCAGTTTAGGATCCATCTCAGGGTCAAACGCCAAATGGATAGGGTAGTTATTGATTACAGAGCCAAACTCTTGCATCTGGTAGTCATCAATACTCAGCTTTTGCTCGTTTAGGTTATATTTGATTCGTGATTCCATCTCAACAAACACAGTATCACCAGGTGCTCGGTTCAGGACACGAAACGCAGCCGTGTAATCTTTCACTCGAATTTCGTTGAGCTTACCTTGTTTGATGTAAGGCTCTAGGTTCGGATACTCAAATCCCACCAGCAACACCACCGCTTTTCCGTTTAAATCGTCGATAGTATTAAACTCAAACGGCTTTTTACCGCTGCTGAGTAATACGTGTTTTACATTGTAAATCGGATCTTTAGACAGGTTAACCGACTGGATATTTCCCCAGCTTGGGCTGCCGTAGGTTACCCAGTTTGGATTCTCTCTTGCATCAAGCTTGTCGATCATTCGGTTAAAAGGGTAGGTGTGGTAGTTGATCTCATATTGGCTGTCATCGAATACCGCTTCCACGATATCTGAAACCATTCCTCTGTGAGATGACCCGTCAGTTTCGATCTGAAAAGGTTGCGCTTGGCTCGCAATAATGTAGTAGTGAAGAGGTTCGCTTGCAGAAGCATAACTGCTTGAAAACAAACTGACTATGGATGCAACGATAAGATGTTTTTTCATAACCTTCCCTAGTTATTTGATGAATGACTACTATTATACTAGTTGAGTAATTGTAGTTTGCTAGGATAACAATAATGGTAATTTGTGTATGGTGAAAAAAGGAAAACGCTATATTGGACTCTCTCGACAGTTGATCGGGACAATAATCGCAATCAGCACTTTATTCACAGTCATAGTGACAGGTCTGGGATTATATGTGGAGTACCAAAATCGAGTTTCTTTTATCAGTTCTCAGATCGAACAGGTTAAAGCTGGCTACCTCTCCGGTTTAACGGCGAGCTTGTGGGTGGAAGACCGAACTCAACTGTTCGTGCAAGCTGAAGGCATCTCTCGTTTACCCTCTGTGAGTTATCTACTCATAGAAAGCCCCGATGAAAAAATTCTAGAACTGGGTCAAGCAACCTCTGGTCAGTCGTACTCCCAGTCTTGGGAAATGGTGCACCAAATGGGAGGGAAAGATTACCCCCTTGCCACATTAACGGTGCAAGCTGATTTAAGTATTATCCTCGATGATTTCGAAGAACGGGTTCTGTTGTTACTCGCCTTCGAAGCCGTGAAAATCTTCTTGCTCTCTCTGGTGTGTCTAACGATCGTTTATCGTCTAGTCGTCAAACGCTTGATGATCATGTCTTCTCAAATTAACCAGCAACAAGTAGAAGACAACAAGCCACGTTTTCTCACCCCAACCGAATGTACCTATCAAGATGAGATTTCGACGCTAGAGTCGAGCTATAACCAGTCTATTGAACGCATTCGCCAACAATACCAAGAATTGGAAAAAGCCAAAAACACCGCAGAGGTAGCCAACCGCAACAAGAGTGAATTCCTTGCCAATATGAGTCACGAGATCCGTACTCCAATGAACGGCATCATCGGGTTATCGTCTCTGCTTTCTGAAATGGACATGCCGAAAGAGCAAAAAGAGTATGTCGACATGCTCAATACCTCTTCGCTCACGCTGCTTGATCTGATTAATGACATTCTCGATTACTCGAAGATTGAAGCTGGTCGTTTAGAGCTTCAGCAAGAGCCGATGAAAATGATGGGTATTGCTGCTGATGTTGAGTCGACCTTCAGAGTGAAAGCCGAACAAAAAGGGCTCAGATTCCAACTGGCCATTGATCCTAAGATTCCAACCATGGTGATCGGCGATGGCACCCAGTTAAGACAGGTTCTGAATAATCTAGTCGGCAACGCAATCAAGTTCACTGAGCATGGCCATATCACGCTTTCACTTCGCTTAGAAGAAATCACAGAACCTGAGCAAAAGCTGAGAGTCAGATTCGAGGTGAAAGATAGCGGCATTGGTATTGCGGAAGACAAACAACAATCGGTGTTTGATAAGTTCCAACAAGCCGACGGCAGCACAACTCGTATCTATGGCGGTACTGGGCTTGGTTTAACGATATGCGACAAAATCGTTACCTTAATGGGCAGCAAGCTTGAGCTCACTAGTGTGCAAGGGCAGGGCAGTACATTCTATTTCACCGCTGACTTTGATCCGTGTTTGGAAGTGGAAGAGAGCCGTATCGACTTTAACAAGATCTCCGTGCTGTTGGTGGATGATAGCCAGCTCAACATGCGGATTACTTCGACGCAACTGCAGTCCTTTGGAGTGACATCGGAATGCTGTGAGACAGGTTCGAGAGCATTAGCGCTGGTGGCTGACTCCATTGCTCAATCGACGCCTTATGATTTAGTGCTGATAGATAAGGTGATGCCATCGATTGATGGTTTCCAGTTAGCCAGAAGTTTGCTTGAACGCTTTGAGAAAGGTTGTCCGAAGTTGGTGATGATCTCTGCTGACCCAAGAAAGCAGGATGAAGTTCGAGCCAAGCAAGTCGGCTTTGTCGCTTACATTGCTCGCCCATATCAAGATAACCAGCTTAAGTGGACCATCAGTGAGGTGCTAGCGAGAGCGGCAGATACTTCGACCTTCACCTACCCAAATCGAGGCGAGGTGGCGTTCAAAGACAATGAGCCTGTGCCAGAAACCAAACCGGCAGCTGTTGCTAAACCAGCAGAGCCTGAGAAAACAGCTTTAAAAGAAGAACCAAAACCTGCGGCGGTCACCGCCTCTTTTAGCGGCAAAGTGTTGGTCGTTGAAGATTCAAGAGTGAATCAACAAGTCGCTAAGATGATGCTTAAGAAGCTTGGTCTTGAAGTGGATATCGCGGACAACGGGGAAATTGGTGTCGAGAAGTTTAAAGCCAATGACTATGTGATGATCTTTATGGATTGCCAGATGCCCGTTCTTGATGGCTTCGAAGCGACGAAACAGATCAGAGCGATCGAAGAGGGCTCTTCAAAGCATATTCCAATTGTCGCGCTGACGGCTAACGTTGTGCAGAGAGACAAGCATTTGTGTTTTGATGTGGGTATGGATGAGTTTTTACCAAAGCCGGTTAATCAAGGGAAACTGAGAGAGATCGTTGCCAGTTTTTTATCTAAGGAAACCGATTCGGCCAAAGAAGAAGATGAGCAAAAGATTGTTTAGTTAGTTCCTCATCAAACGGAACCGTTGAAAATAAAAACTCCGACCTAATCAGTCGGAGTTTTTGTATGTGCTGGTTTCCTATTTTCTAATCTATTTCTTACGTGCTACCCAATACTATCAATATGGATCACCACAGAATCAGGTCGCCAGTACTCCAGTTCGCAGTCCATTAGCTCACCGTCTTGTTTGTAGTTCACTCGGCAGATCTTAAGAACTGGCTGGCCCTCTGCCAAATTCAGAGCCTTGGCAACATGCGCAGGGGCTGAAGTAGGAACCACGTCAAAGCGCGAGCGTTGGGTTTCGTAGCCGTATTTTTCTCGGTAGATACCCGTCAACGACATGGTGAGGTTTTCTGATAATACCTTCTCAAACAGCGGTGCTTTCAAGACGTTCTCAACGAAGAGTACCGCTCTGCCATCAATAAAGCGTAATCGCTCAATGACGTGTATCGGCGTTATCTGTTCTATCTCTAACGCTTTGGCGTAATCGCCCGCTGCCATTTCTGTTCGGGTGCTCAGCAGCCTTGTTTCTGCAATACGATGTTGTTCGCGAATCATTTGATGAAAGTGAGAACGTGACAATGGGTTGTAGCGAATCCGTTCGGGTGACACATACCAGCCTCTGCGTTCTTCTCGGTATATCAAGCCTTCGGTTTCTAATGACACCAGCGCATCTTTGAGCGTGATTCGTGTGGTGGAAAACAGCTCGCTGAGATCTCTTTCGGATGGCAGTTTTTGCCCCTCGGTGAAGATGCCTGCTTGAAGCTGTTCTCTGATGCTTGCCTTAATTCTGCCTAGCTGTGTCCCTGATTGCCCTGTACCCAATGTTCTCATTGCTGATCTAGTCCATAAGTTCGTGTACTTAATAAGGTAAACCATGGAGTTAACAGGAATGTGACAGTAAACAAAGGCTTACTGTCATATGAGTGAAATATAACTGCCACGAAAATGCATCCTAACTGTCAAATAACTTGCGCGAAAGCGTCACACTCTGGCGATAGCATACAAAACGAACTTACTGACCTAGTCCAGAAGGATAGAGATAATGAAAACTTTGCTTAGCCGTTCAACTGTATCGCCAGCCAAACTGATTGGCGCAACGCTAATAACGGCAACACTTTCAATGCCAGCGATGGCGAAGGATGCTGATCTTAAGTCACTGATTGAAGCCGCTCAAAAAGAGGGTGCGGTATACAGTGTGGGTATGCCAGACAGTTGGGCAAACTGGAAAGGCACATGGACTGACCTGAAAGCAAACTACGGTTTGAAGCATCAGGATACGGACATGAGCTCGGCACAAGAGATCTCAAAATTTGAAGCAGAGAAAAGAAACGCAACCGCAGATATCGGTGATGTTGGTTTCGCCTTTGCACGTGTCGCTGTGAAAAAAGACGTAACACAGCCATACAAGCCAACCACTTGGAATGACATTCCAGACTGGGCAAAGGATAAAGATGGTCACTGGGCTCTGGCTTACACCGGTACTATCTCGTTCATCTCAAACAACAACCTTGTTGAAGATGCACCCAAATCTTGGAGCGACCTACTAGAAGGCGACTACAAAGTAACAGTCGGTGACGTAGGTGTAGCCGCGCAAGCAAACAACGCGATTTTAGCGGCAGCATTTGCTAATGGCGGTGACGAGTCGAACCTGAAACCAGCGATTAAATTCTTTGGTGAACTAGCGAAGCAAGGTCGTCTATCTTACACAGATCCAAGCATTGCGAACCTTGAAAAAGGCGAAGTGGAAGTAGCGATCATGTGGGATTTCAACGCACTGAACTACCGCGACAAGATCGACCGTGAGCGCTTTACTGTAAGCATTCCACAAGATGGCTCAGTGATCTCTGGTTACACCACCATCATCAACAAATACGCACAAAACCCGAATGCGGCGAAGTTGGCTCGTGAATACATCTTCAGCGACCAAGGCCAAATCAACCTAGCAGAAGGTTACGCGCGTCCAATCCGTAGCAACGTTACGCTGCCTAAATCAGTACAAGACAAGCTGATCTCAAACGAGCAATACAGCAACGTTCACCCAGTAACTGACTTCTCAGCATGGGAAAAATCAGCACGCCGCCTGCCGCGTCAATGGCAAGAAAGCGTATTGATTCACCAGCAATAACCCCCGCTTAACACGCTACCTGTAGTAGGTGGCTTATAGAAACAAGCAATAGAGAATAGACCATGAGCAATAAGGTTATCCTTGTTGTTCTAGATGGACTGAATTATCAGGTAGCCCGTGATTGCATGGGCTACCTGAACGGTCTTCTAGAACTTAGTGACTCGAAAAACAGTAACCACAGCGTTCCTCTGAGCCAACAGGGCACTTCGCAAATCATAAGCACGCAAAAAAACAAGCTGCGTGCCACGCTTTACCCTGTGCAATGTGAATTGCCGTCCATGTCACGCCCACTGTATGAGTGCATTTTAACGGGAGTTCGCCCTGTCGAGAGTGGCATCGTTAACAATCAAATCGTGCGTTTGTCGAATCACGAGTCGATCTTTAGCTTGGCTAAATCGCAAGGTAAAGTGACGGCTGCAGCGGCATATCATTGGGTGAGCGAGTTGTATAACCGAGCGCCATTTGATGCTGTGCGTGACCGCTTTACCAACGATGAGACCATGAACATTCAACATGGCTGTTTCTATCACTGGGATCACTACCCAGATGAAGCCTTGTTCTTGGATGCCGAGCACCTGCGCGTGACTTATCAGCCTGATTTTTTGCTGATTCATCCAATGAACATTGACGATATTGGACACAAGCATGGGTTGGATTCTCGCCAGTACCGTAATAGTGCACGTGGCGCGGATATCTACCTGTCGAACTACCTTGAGAAATGGGTAGATGATGGTTACCAGGTGATCATCACCAGTGACCACGGCATGAACAATGACTTGTCTCACGGTGGCATTCTGCCTGAAGAGCGTGAAGTGCCATTCTTTGTGATTGGTGACAAGTTCACACACCAAGAATGTTCAGTGAAACAGACCGATATCTGCGGCAGCGTGTGTCAGTTGCTAAACCTTGAACACGATAAATCTTACACTCAGGAATTGTTGGCCCTATGAGCAGTTCTGTAATCACGCAGAGCGATGGCTCTGCGCTTCAACCCAAAACCAAATCTTTGTTTCAACGCTTCAAGCCCGCTTTGTGGCTTGCGCCTTTCGCCCTGTTTTTCTATCTGTTCCAACTGGCACCTATGGTTTGGGTGCTGATCAACAGCTTCTTCTATGACGATGAGCTCTCTCTCGAAAACTACTCTGAAGTATTCGATTCTGCCTTCATGATGCAGGCTTTTGGCAACAGTTTATGGTTGTCGATTTGGTCGAGTATTGTTGGTTTAGCGATCGCGACTCTGTTGGTCTCTTCATTGCGCCGCGTTGATTCTAAAATCCGCGATGCGGTGATTGCGTTTACCAACATGAGCAGCAACTTCTCTGGCGTACCTTTGTCGTTCGCCTTCATCATCATCCTTGGCACCAATGGTGCGATCACCTTATTGCTCAAGCAGTACGGGCTATTGGGAGATTTTGACCTGTACGGCAAGTGGGGCTTGCTGTCGATTTATATCTATTTCCAGATCCCATTAGCGGTGTTGTTGCTGTATCCAGCGTTCGATGCCTTGAGTGACGACTGGCAAGCAGCTTCGGCACTGCTTGGCGCGAAAACTTGGCAGTACTGGACCAAAATCGCGCTGCCTGTGCTATCTCCGGCTTTGTTTGGCACCTTCATTATCTTGATTGCCAATGCGATTGGTGCGTATGCGAGCGTGTATGCGTTGACCTCGGGCAACTACAACGTGATTACGATTCGAATCGCGAGCTTGGTATCGGGCGACTTGTTCTTAGAACCCAACCTAGCCGCTGCAATTTCCGTGATTCTGATGGCGATGCTGGCCTTCATCACCGTGATTAACCAATGGCTGATCAGCAAAAGCTACGCAGGGAAGAGAAAGTAATGAACACCGTAAATACTCGCTTTCACAAAACGGTTGTCTATTCGGTCGTTGGCATCATGATGATCCCGATCTTAGCGACCTTTATCTACTCGATCTCCTCTCGATGGGGCGCAACGATCCTGCCGGATGGCTTCACGTTAGATTGGTACATCAACCTGCTGACGGATCCTCGCTTCTTACAAGCCTTTGGTCGTTCACTGTTTATCTGTGTGGCGGCGCTGTCACTGAGTGTGGTGTTGGTTCTGCCTGCGATTTTCGTGGTGTTTTACTATTTCCCGAAACTCGACAAGGTGATGAATATATTGATCTTATTACCATTCGCTGTGCCGCCTGTGGTGTCGTCGGTAGGTTTGCTTCAGCTGTATGCCGATAGCGAAATCTCACTGATAGGCACGCCATGGATTCTGATAGGTACTTACTTCACCATCGCGCTGCCATTCATGTATCGCGCGATTGCCAACAGCTTTGAAGCAATCAACTTGCGCGACTTGATGGACGCAGCACACCTACTCGGTGCAAGCACGACCAAGGCGTTTTTATTGATTATTCTGCCAAACCTTAAGAAAGGCTTAATGGCGTCGCTTTTCTTGTCGTTCTCGTTCCTATTGGGCGAGTTCGTGTTTGCCAATATCTTGGTCGGTACACGCTACGAGACACTGCAAATCTACTTATACAATATGCGTCAAACCAGTGGCCACTTCACGTCAGCCCTTGTTATGACGTACTTCCTGTTTATTTTCTTACTGACTTGGTTGGCAAGTCGTTTCAGCCAGGGAACAAAATAATGAGCTATGTAAATGCGAAAAATCTCACCAAGAGCTTTGGTGACAACACAGTGTTTGAAGAGATTGAATTTTCCATCGAGAAGGGCGAATTCATTACTCTGCTTGGCCCAAGTGGTTGCGGTAAATCGACTCTATTGCGCAGCTTGGCCGGCCTGAATCCGGTCGATGGTGGCGAGATCTGGGTGAATGGTGAAGAGATTACTCACCAGGTGCCGCAACAGCGTGGCATCGGCATGGTGTTTCAATCTTATGCGCTGTTCCCGAATATGACGGTTGAAGGAAACATTGCGTTTGGCCTCAAGATGAAAAAGCTTGCTGCTGACGAGATTAAGCGCGAAGTCGCGAAAGTGATTGGGCTGGTGGACTTAACGGGCAAAGAGAAGTTCTACCCACATCAACTATCAGGCGGTCAGCGTCAGCGTGTGGCTTTGGCAAGAGCCTTGGTGGTTAAGCCTCGTATATTATTACTCGATGAGCCGCTTTCAGCGCTGGATGCAAAGATCCGTAAACATTTGCGCCAACAGATCCGAGATATTCAAAAAGAGATGAACCTGACCACGATCTTCGTTACTCACGATCAAGAAGAAGCGATGATCATGTCTGACCGTATCTTCTTGATGAATAAAGGGGAGATCGTGCAAGCCGGCACACCCGAAGAGATCTACACTCAGCCAGCCAATGAGTTCGTGGCAGGGTTCATGGGGCATTACAATTTGGTGCAAGCGAACAAGGCCAAGCAGCTGTTCAACATTGAAACCGAATGGAAGGTGGCGATTCGACCTGAATCTATCTACGTTAAAGAGCAAGGTCGACAGTATGGCGAGCATATCTCTGCGCCAAAAACAGGCACCATTCGCAACCACCAGCTGCTGGGTAACGTGATTCGATACCAAGTGGACGTTGATGAGTGTGAATTAACCGTCGACCTACTTAACCGTTCCTCTGAACGACTGTTGGCAAACGGCAGCGAACTTGAACTCCTGTTTAACCTTAACGAAATTCAACCTGTGAGAGCCTAAGATGTTCAAACCTTTGTATGTATTTGATATGGATGAAACGCTGATCAATGCCGATGCAGCAATGCTTTGGAATGAGTTCTTGGTTGAAAAGGGCATTGCCACTGCGCCCAACTTTATTGAAGAAGATAAGCGCTTAATGGGCCTGTATTCGGAAGGAAAACTGAACATGGAAGATTACCTCACGTTTTCCATGCAGCCTTTGGCCGATATGCCAACAGAGCAAGTCACCGCATTGGTGGAAGAGTGTGTTGAACAGCATATTTTACCTAGACAGTTTAAGCAGTCGAAACCTTTGATTGAGCAGCTTGAGAATGATGATATCGACATGTTGATCATCTCTGCCAGCGTGACTTTCTTAGTGGAAGCGGTCGGTCGTAAGGTTGGTATTGAGAATGCACTCGGTATCGACTTGATTGAAAACCAAGGCCGTTTTACTTCTCAAATATCAGGTGTGCCAAGCTACCGTGAAGGCAAAGTCACCCGTTTAAAAGAGTGGTTAGACAATCAAGAAACTAACTACTCAGACATTCACTTTTATACGGATTCAATCAACGACTTACCTTTGTGTGAACACGCTGATTTTGCCTATTTGGTAAACCCATGCCCGCGTTTGAAAGCACTGGCTGATCAACCGAATTGGTCGATCCTCGACTGGGATTAAACAGAATCTTATCTTCGAATTAGGTTCGCTCTAGAACTCATCAAGCCGCTGACTACAGCGGCTTTTTTGCATCATCAGTCTAATGTTCGATTTATTACCTTAGCTGACAAAAGGATGCATGTAACAATTCAATAACATCTCTTGCTCTGCTGTAAATCAAACCACCATCTTTCAATCCCTTGATAGCACTCACTTTCTTGTCTTGATGGTTTGTGTGTAACAAATATTTTACAAATTGACAGGGTTTCATCGAAATTGCCCATTTTCCTCCACCCATTCCATTATCTCGGCTTGTGGGCCAAATTTAATTAAGGACAAAAAACACGCACACTTCTTCAAGCAATAAGAAGTCACGTAATAAAAACCAGTAATACAAAACCAATAGGTACAAGGAGAAAGTTCATGGTGGATACATACAACCCGCTTGGCACGGATGGATTCGAGTTTGTTGAATACACGGCCGTTGACCACAAGGGAATTGAGCAACTTAAAGCGCTGTTTGTGTCACTTGGTTTTGCTGAGATCGCCAAGCACCGCTCAAAAGAGGCTTGGCTGTATCGACAAGGTGACATCAACTTTATCGTCAATGAACAGCCTCACAGCCAAGCGGAAGCGTTCGCTAAAGTGCATGGGCCATCGGTGTGCGGTATGGCTTTTCGTGTCAATGAAGCAACCGCTGCAATGGAGCAAGCGTTTAAGGGCGGCGGTGAAGAGTACAAAACGGAAATAGGGCCGATGGAACTGAGCATTCCTGCCATTTACGGCATCGGTGAAAGCCTGCTCTATTTTGTGGATCGTTATGGCAAGCAGAGCATCTACGACGTCGACTTCCGGTTCTATGACGATGCGGAACAGCGCATGGCCGAAGCCAATGTTGGCTTGTATGAAATCGACCACCTCACGCACAACGTGAAACAAGGCAATATGGATGTGTGGTCTGGGTTTTATGAGCGTCTTGGTAACTTCCGTGAGATCCGCTACTTCGACATTGAAGGCAAGCTAACAGGCCTTGTTAGCCGCGCCATGACCTCCCCATGCGGCAAAATCCGCATTCCTATCAATGAGTCTTCCGACGACAAATCACAAATTGAAGAGTTCATTCGTGAATACAACGGCGAAGGTATCCAACACATCGCGCTTGCTACGGATGACATCTACAAAACGGTGAAAACTCTGCGTGATCGCGGCATGGACTTTATGCCAACCCCAGATACCTACTATGAGAAAGTTGACGATCGTGTGAAAGGCCACGGGGAAGACACTGATTTGCTGCGCGACCTACGCGTTCTGATTGATGGCGCGCCGACCAAAGACGGCATCTTGCTGCAAATTTTCACACAGACGGTAATTGGGCCTGTGTTCTTTGAAATCATTCAGCGTAAAGGCAACGAAGGCTTTGGCGAAGGTAACTTCAAAGCGCTGTTTGAATCGATTGAAGAGGACCAGATTCGTCGAGGAGTATTAGACGATGCATAAATGGATCTCGTTTCCTCATCGGGAGGGTGTGTGCTCTAAACAAGCGCATGCCGACTTCCCCGAAGAGGCAATTTATGAGCGAGAGGCGGGCCGAAGTGGATTCTTCGGCCCTGCCGCTCATTTTCACCACCAACATGCCCCAACAGGTTGGTCGGAGTGGGAGGGCGATTTACGTCCTCGCGCTTTTGATTTTACGCTGGTGGAGAAAGCTAGCCAGATAACCCCTTGGGCGGTGCCTCATCTTTTGCACAACGCGGACTGCAAAATTCGTGTGTGGCGAATGGATGAGAAGATGGATTTCTTGGTGCGTAATTCCGACGGTGATGAGCTGCTGTTCATTCACCAAGGCAGCGCCGATCTTTATTGTGACTATGGTCATCTAGCAGTGAGTGAAGGGGATTACGTGATGATCCCGCGCTCGACCAACTGGCGTTTAGAGCCAAGCGAGCCGATGTTTATCTTGATGATTGAGAACACAGACGCGGCTTACTCCTTGCCAGAGAAAGGCATGGTTGGCAATCACGCGGTGTTTGATCCTGCTGTGCTCGACATCCCTTCTATCAATGATCAATTCCGCGCTCAGTATTCAGAAAACCAGACTCAGGTTCAGGTGAAGCGCCACGACAAAGTCAGCGTGATCACCTATCCGTTCAATCCATTGGATGCGATTGGTTGGCATGGCGACTTAGCGGTGGTGAAAGTGAATTGGCGCGATATCAGACCGCTGATGTCACATCGCTACCACTTGCCACCTTCTGCGCACACTACGTTTGTTGGCGCAGGCTTTGTGGTGTGCACCTTTGTACCACGCCCGATTGAGAGCGACCCCGGTGCATTGAAAGTGCCGTTCTACCACAACAATGATGATTACGACGAAGTACTCTTCTATCACGCTGGTGACTTTTTCAGTCGCGACAATATTGAAGCGGGCATGGTGACTTTCCACCCAGCGGGCTTCACGCATGGGCCTCACCCAAAAGCTTTCAAGGCGGGGCAAGCGCACAAGAAGAAGTTCACCGATGAAGTCGCGGTGATGATCGATACTCGCCATGCACTGCAGTTCTCTGATGAACTCGATAGCGTTGAAAACAAAGAATATGTCTACAGTTGGCAAGAGAAGTAAGGGACAGCAAAGATGAAATTAGCAACCAAGAAAAATGGTACTCGTGATGGTTTATTGATGGTCGTGAGTAAAGATCTCAAACAGTGTGTGGCTGCCACTGAAATCTTCCATGCGATGCACCTTGCACCCACCATGCAGGTAGCACTGGATAACTGGGACAGCGTGGCTTCTCAGTTACAAGAGTTATACACCTCGTTAAACTACGGGCATGTGACTGGCAGTGAAGTCTTTGCATCTCAGTACTGTGAATCGCCTCTGCCACGCGCATATCAATGGGCTGATGGCAGTGCTTATGTAAACCACGTTGAGTTGGTGCGTAAGGCTCGTGGTGCTGAAATGCCAGAAAGCTTCTGGGTTGATCCATTAATGTACCAAGGCGGCTCTGATGCCTTTATCGGCCCTCGTGACAACATCGAATTTGCCAGCGATGAGTGGGGTATAGATTTCGAAGGAGAAGTCGCGATTGTGACCGGTGACGTCCCTATGGGCGCAAGTGCTAAACAGGCGCATGATTCGATTCGTTTACTGATGTTGGTGAATGATGTGTCGCTGCGTGGCTTGATTCCCGCTGAGCTTGCGAAGGGCTTTGGCTTCTTCCAGTCTAAACCGTCTTCGGCGTTTTCTCCGGTTGCCGTCACACCCGATGAACTTGGTGAACAGTGGAAAGGCAGTAAGGTACATTTACCATTAATATCGACCTACAACGACCAGCCTTTTGGTTGTCCGAATGCGGGCGTCGATATGACTTTCAACTTTGCTGAACTAGTAGTCCATGCTGCGAAAACTCGCCCACTATCGGCGGGTGCAATCATAGGTTCAGGTACGGTATCGAATAAGCAAGGCACTGACCACGGTACCTCAATTGCGGAAGGTGGTGTGGGCTACTCCTGTATTGCTGAAGTACGCATGATAGAGACGATTCGCGATGGTAAACCGTCGACTCAATTCATGTCGTTTGGTGACTCGATTAAGCTTGAGATGTTTGATGCGGCGGGCGATTCCATTTTTGGCGCGATAGACCAAAAAGTGAGCCAGTATCGAGTGCTATAATCCACGTAATAGGGTTTCAGTATGAGCGAGAGCATCGTGAACAAGAACATTTTACTTTACGGTTATTGGCGCTCTTCGGCTGCCTATCGAGTGCGTATTGGGTTGAACCTAAAGCAACTCAACTATGAGTCGAAGTCGGTGCATTTGGTGCGTAATGGCGGCGAGCAACATGATCCGCAATATCGTGAGCTCAATGCCAGTGAATTAGTGCCGGTGCTGGTGGATGGTGACGTTCAACTCAATCAGTCGCTGGCTATTCTTCAATATCTCGATGAACACTATTTGTGTGAGAGCAGCCCAGACACCTTGTTGATTCCAGAGCAAACACCACTGCGCTATCAAGCACTGGCGATGGCTCAGGACATTGCGATGGAAATTCATCCTCTTAATAACCTGCGCGTGTTGCAGTATTTGGAGCGAGAGTTGTCGTGCGAGCGAGAGGCAAAAATGGATTGGCTTCACTATTGGATGAGCCAAGGTTTCTGTGCTCTAGAAGAGAAGTTGGCAAAGCACAGAAAAGCACACGGTGATTCAGTTTATAGCCTCACCGATTCACCATGTATTGTTGATATCTGCTTGGTGCCACAGGTGTATAACGCGCTGCGCTTTGGCGTTGATATGTCGCCGTATCCGTTAATTAACTCGATTGTCGAAGTGTGTAATCAGTTAGCCGCCTTTATTGATGCAATGCCAGAGAACCAAGCGGATGCGAATGCACCGATGTAAACATATTTAATTATTTTTTATGAACCGGAAACGTTATTTGGATGAAGTCTCGTTACAATAACGCTTTGGTATATTTAAAGATATTATGTATTTATTATTTTCAGGTTTAATTTCTAATTTTATGAATATTTATCTCACTAGCATTAAACGGTCCTAATAAAATAAGCCTCATTATAATTAAATAAGAGGCTTGTAATAGATTTCATATTAGTAGTATTTATTACTCGATGATCTTAGTAATAAACAATACCTTCGCCTTTCGTTATCAGAGTGCCAGCTTCATTGGTGATTATTTTATCTAAATCAAATAATGAACCAATCGCCGCATTACCTAAGCCAGCTTCAACGAATTTACAAACGGCATCAATTTTTGGTCCCATAGAACCAGCAGGGAATGAAAATTCTGCTAAACCAGCAGGCGTTGCTTGCTTCATTTCTGCTTGGTCTTCTTTACCATAGTTACGGAAAATCGAACCATCGGTTAAGATAATAAATAAGTCGGCATGGATTTTTTCAGCCAGTAGTTCAGCCGTAAGATCTTTGTCAATGACGCACTCTACGCCAGTACTCTTACCTTGCTCAATACTCACGGGAACACCGCCGCCGCCACAAGCGATAACAAGGTTTTCTGTATCTAGAAGAGTTTCAATTTGCTGAATTTCAACAATGCTTTTTGGCATAGGAGAAGGCACAACGCGTCGGTAGTACTCGCCATCAGCTTTAAACTGCATTGTGCTTTGAGCCATTAATTCTTTAGCTCGTTGCTCTGTATATACAGGCCCAACAAATTTTGTCGGGTTAGCAAACGCAGGGTCTTTTTTGCATACTTCAGTTTGCGTGACTAGCGTCGCTACGTCTAATTCAGGGTCAATGTTTCTGAGCTCTTGTTGTAACATGTAGCCCACCATGCCACAGGTTTGAGAGCCGAGCACATCCATTGGGTATGGGGTAGTCTCTGGCGAATATTCGCTATAAGCCGCGTTTTGTTCCATCAACAAACCTACTTGCGGGCCATTACCATGAACGATAACAATCTCATGCTCGCGTGCGATTGCTGCAATACTCGCCGCTGATTTGATTATATTTTCACGTTGGTTCTCAGCCGTTAATGCTTGGCCTCTTGCTAAAAGAGCGTTACCGCCTAAAGCTAATACTATGCGCATGATAATGTCTCCGATCATTTAATAATGATTTTATTTATTTTACGTAGGGATTAACTGCTTGTTTATAATTAAATTCAAGCTTATTAATAGGAGTGACTAGTTTTTTAATTACTCTTAAGTAATTAACATGCCGAGATAGTATGGGAAAATAACGGTTCTAAATGTGATAGCTATCAAATTATCATTTCACTAGAAATAGAGCTGTGGAAACGGTAATTATTATAATTCGATTAAATATCCATAAGCTGGGATACAATCCAGTGGTGGACTCTTTTTTTGTATAAATGATTCGTCTTTAGTGAATATTATCTCAGCCCAAAAAATGAATAATTTAACATTTTTGTTTTAAATATGACGTTCAGATCTCATTAAGAACTTTAGAAACGGTATGGGGCAAAACTGAGGTGGTGGCTCACGAGCTTAAAGAGTGGTTTCGATTCGGTTTTTATCGGCTAATCAAGGGCTGCTTAAAGTGTTCAGTGTTTAATGCTTCTCCCGTTGCTTGCTTCACTCAGTCATCGGTTTTCAATCGGCTGCCTTTACTCTAGATGTTATCTGACAGCCAAGTGAAAATTGGAGATAGCTCTCCACGTTCTTGGTCTAAATACTAAGGCGAAACAACACGCTTTATCTCTTCCAAAACCTCGGCGTTAGCGATAGCCCCGAGGTTTTCGACACTCTTGCCATTAATCACCTGTTTCACCGCCAATTCCACCAACTTGCCAGAGCGCGTTTTTGGCACGTCGCTGATCGCAAATATCTGGCTTGGCACGTGCCTTGGCGAGCATGATGATTTGAGCTTACTTTTGATGGCTGCCAATAACTTATCATCTAGATCCACATCTTGCTGTAGTTGAACGAACAGCCATATCTGCTCATTACGGTCGATGTCTTTACCGACGGCGATGGAATCGATGATGCCCTCAATGGTGTTCACTTGCTGGTAGATCTCGGCAGTACCAATTCGCACACCACCGGGGTTGAGTGTGGTATCGCCTCGCCCGTAGAACAGGTAGCCGCCATGTTCGCTCTGTGCGACTTCATCACCGTGATGCCACACATTATCGAACTTGTCCCAGTAAGTGCTGTGGTAGCGCTCTCCGGTGTCATTCCAGAAGCCAACAGGGAAGTTGGGTAGGGAGTTTGTACACACCAGTTCGCCACGTTCATAATTAACCTTGTGACCAGACGAATTGAACACCCCGATGTCGACCCCGAGCCCGGCTTGTTGGCACTCACCGCGATACACTGGCGAAATAGGGTTGCCTAAAACAAAGCAGCCACAAATATCCGTGCCGCCAGAAATGGACGCTAAATGTAGGTCTTGCTTGATGTGTTTGTAGACGTAATCGAACTGCTCTGGGTAGAGCACTGAACCCGTCGAGCAAAGTGTTCTTAATTTAGGAAGGTTGTGGCTGTCGATAGGTGAGAGCTCTGCCTTCTCGATCGCTTCTAGATACTTGGCTGAGGTGCCAAATGTCGATACATCAGCTCGCTGCGCTAAATCCCATAGAACGTTAGGTTGCGGATAAACCGGGCTACCATCAAAGATCACTAAACAAGCCCCACTGGCGAGCGCAGAGACGTGCCAGTTCCACATCATCCAACCACAAGTGGTGTAGTAGAACACGCGATCTCTCGGTTTAATATCGCAATGAAGCTGATGCTCTTTTAGGTGATTGATAGTGGTGCCACCAACAGAATGCACAATACACTTTGGCTTGCCTGTTGTGCCGGAAGAGTAGAGCACAAACAGTGGTTCATTGAATCCGACACGCACAAACCGCACAGGTTGTGGCTGATAGTGATTAATGATGTTGTGCCAGCTTTGGAGCGACACGTCATTTTCAAAATTGTTCTTTTGTAAATACCCGATCTGACACACTTGTTTTAGTTCACTGAGATGCTCAATGATGGCGTTGTTCTTGTCCGTCATATCGAACGTTTTTCCATTGAAGGTGTAGCCATCGCAGGTGAACAGCACCTTGGGTTTCACTTGGCCAAATCGCTCAATCACGCTCTCGACGCCAAAGTCGGGAGAGGTCGATGTCCAAATCGCACCTAAGCTAGTAGTTGCCAACATCGCAATCACGGTTTGAGGAAGATAAGGCGTATAAGCAGCAATCACATCACCTTGTTGAACACCAATATCATTAAGCCATTGTTGAACGCTAGAGACTTCCTCAACCAAGGTTTGCCATGTGTAGCTTTGCTGCTCGCCACGCTCATTCTCAAACCAAATCGCAAGCTCGTTTGGCAACGTTTTTGCTGAATGCAGCAAGTTTTCGGCGTAGTTAACTTGAGCATTCGGAAACCAAACCGCATCACGATTCGATTTAGGCTGCTGCCAGTGGCTTTCACCTTGAATTTTTATGTCATTTTCTTGCGAACCAACCATTCCACAAAACTGCCATACGTTCTGCCAAAACGACTCTGGATGTTCCACAGACCATTGATGGAGATCCGCATAGTTTTGTAATTCCCGCCCGAGTACGCTCTGTTGATC
This sequence comes from Vibrio sp. QJM3NY_15, assembly GCF_057785995.1. Lineage (NCBI taxonomy): Bacteria > Pseudomonadati > Pseudomonadota > Gammaproteobacteria > Vibrionales > Vibrionaceae > Vibrio > Vibrio sp. QJM3NY_15. The sequence continues at coordinate 688,346 of NZ_CM173518.1, read as the reverse complement.
AAGGCTATCAATGAATTGGGTTACGTTGGCGTGTGCGATACGCTGGTCGCAGGGCTGCCAAACTGGCTTATTGTTTTCGTGCATTCCTTTACCTTTAACAAAAAGTTAACGTTTTCAGTCTGGTATTTAGGTTTTACAAAGTCAAAAGATCAGCAAAATAAGGGTGTGACGGAATTGTGTAAATAAAATGTTACACGATCGCTTGTTTCGAAAAATCGCGCAAATTGGCGGATATAAGGAGTGGAGATAGGCTTAAAGGGAGACATTCGAAAGGAGGTGTGTAATGACTCAATATCATTCTAAGCCCGTGAGCCAAGAGGGATGGGTTGAGTGGAGCCTCGAAGAAGACGCCATTTGGCACGACTTAGTGAAAAGGCAACTGGACGTCATTCACGACCGCGCATGCGATGCCTATTTACACGGTTTGACCCTGCTGGATCTGCCATTAGACAGAGTTCCCCAGCTTCCAGAGATAAACAAAGTGCTAATGGAAACAACAGGTTGGCAGGTGCAGCCTGTGCCTGCATTGATCGATTTCGATCGTTTCTTTGATTTGCTCGCCAATAAGAAATTCCCAGTGGCGACATTTCTGAGAACGCGAGATGAGTTCGATTACCTACAAGAACCTGATTTCTTTCATGAAATTTTCGGCCATTGTGCCATGCTCACCAATGCCGATTTTGCGACATTCACTGAGCATTACGGAAAACTAGGCCAAGCAGCGACAGCCAAACAACGCGCGTATCTGGCCCGTTTGTATTGGTTTACGGTCGAGTTCGGTTTAGTAAAAGAAGGCGATAGGCTGAAAATCTATGGCGGCGGCATTCTTTCGTCTCCAGCGGAAACCATGTATGCGTTGGGAGGGGATTTGGCCGTTCGTGAGCGGTTCGATCTGCAAACGGTTTTGAGAACCCCTTATCGCATCGACATCATACAACCGAAATATTACGTGATTGATGAGCTGTCTGAGCTATTCAAAATCAGTCAGGAAAACCTAGTACAGCAAGCTGATCTCGCGATAGACGAGGGATTACTACCACCACTTTTTGAACCCAAGGAACCAACACATGTTGAATGAACAAAAATGCGAAGCCTGCAGTATCGACGCGATTGCCTTAAGTAAAGACGAGCAACAGTCTTTATTGTTGGAGTTGTCTGATTGGCAGATCATCGAAAGAGACGGCATCCCACAGCTTGAGAAGGTGTTTAAGTTTAAGAACTACAAACAAGCATGGGCATTCAGTAACAAAGTGTCAGAGTTGGCAGAAGAAGAATTCCATCACCCTTCGATTTTATTGGAGTGGGGTAAAGTCACCGTCACTTGGTGGAGCCACTCAATCAAAGGCCTACACAAGAATGACTTCATCTGCGCCTCACGTTGCGATGTGTTCGTGGTGAGTGAATAGTTTCTGATTGAACTGAGAAAGTCGATGCTAAAAAGCTGCCAATGTTCAGACTGAATGTTGGCAGCTATTTAGGTTCATTGACCAATTAAAGTACAGGATGAAGCTACATTACTGGTCAAAGTGACTAATGTGTTTGAAGTCGATATAAATACTCTTGAGCTAGAAATTTATAGGGCTCACACAACATTAAATCTACTTTGTCTCAACTATCTAATTGTCTTTTAGATTCATGATTTTCTTCGTTTGAATCCTTTAATTGAGCTTCTAAAATTGCTTTTGACTCTTTAATTTTTTCGTCAACTTTAGCCTGCTCTCTGGCACTTAAGTGTTTTAACAATTGACTAACCACAGGTACATTATCTAGCTTTTTAATAGAGTCTGCTAACTTAGAGCTTTTATCAATAGCGTCAATTATTGGATGATCTGAATTATTATAATCAGAAATGAGTTTGCCAGGGTTTTCACTATTCACCTGAAGTAGATTAAATAACAGTCTAGTTCTGAGCTCACCGCTTGTATCATCTTCTCCAATGCTAGAAATTTGAGTTGATAAACCTTCAAATGTTCTACTAGAAACTTCTTTGTGCGTATATTCCTCAATTAACCTTTTACTAAGTTTATAACTTTTATTAGAGGAGTACGCGACCCAAAGTATTGGAGCGTAAAGTGGTAACATCATTGAAAACAAACTGGGCGCTTCATCAAACACTTGCGAAAAATCTTCTTTGAAGAACATTACACGAATGAGTGTGAAAGCAACTGGTATTGATGAACAAATGATTAGTCCGACAATTGCCCATTTAAAAGATGATTCGTGTTTTATAAGCTGCTCTTGTTCAACCTTTATTTTGTCTGCATAAGCGGCCGATAGCCCAGCTGTCATAGCGGAAGGAAGTAGCGAAGATATTTTATCAAGAATAGCTTTCTTTTGTGATTCCGCTGTGGCAAAAAATTCTTGTTTTTGCTTATTAAAATCATCGTCGAAAGATTGTAGAGTTTTCTCTTGGTTCTCCTTAGATTTTACGACAGCAGCATTTAAATTTGATAGGTCTTCTTTGATTTTTTGATAGCTAGATTCAAGCGTCTTTTGCAACCCATCAACAGCTTTAACTTCACCACCTTCGTTTTCAAATGTATAACCGAATATCTCTTTATGGATTTCTGAAATTTCATTTCGTTCATCTGCCGCGTTACTTAACAGAGATTTCAATCTCTTTGAGAGCGTTTCCGATGTTTCCACTTGTTCTGTGATTGACGTTATTCTATCTGTTAGTAGTTCTTTCTCGTCTGCTAACTTTTCCAATTCAACTAAAGTGCTATCAATAGAGGCTTTCGTTTCTCTATATTCTTTTTCGTTGCTGGAGATACTTTCTAAAAAAATCGCAGCATCTTTTTCAAAGCCCTCTATTTTCTCGAAGCTGTCATGAATACTAATCTTGAAACCATCAAACTTTTCTTTATCTTCTTCGATAGCTTTTGCTATGTCGTGAATCGTCTGTAGATGCGCTTCTGATTGTTTTTTGATTGATGTGACTTTGTTTCTAGCGCCAACAACTTTTGAGTAATGTTCGGGAGCTGATTTTTCTAACTGACTTAACGACTCTTGGGTATCGGATAGTTTTTTCTCTAATGATTTAATTCCATCCCAAAGGTATTCTTTTTCTTCTGCTAGTTTCTTAGACAGTCTTTGTTCGGCAGATTCGTACATGAACGACATTTTTGTTACCCTAGTAGTCGTATAAAATTATACTCACTATATATATGGGTATTTATTCATTGTTCAATATTGATATTCAACTTTTTTAATATCTCAGTGGTACCATCACACAAATCTAAATTTTGGCACTATCCGCAATTCGTTTGTGAGATGCCAACTAGCAAACACAACAAGCTAACCTTTAAAGCCTTTGTTTTTCGATTACAGTCACTCTTCAGCCAAACACTCTTTCCCAAACTAGCTTGACCTGCATCAGCGACTTGCTGCTTTCTCGTCCTACAACCCCCACTATTGCTCATAGTATTGGTTTTATGAGGCTGCTCTATGATATATTTCTCGGCCAAGCGTATTACAGACGAAGGCTAATAATGTCTATCAACCTTTCACTCCTTCCACCCAGTGAGAAAAATAAAATCGAACTGGATAAGCAAGCATCGTTTCTTGTATGGAAACTGAAGCAAGCGAAATGTGGCCCTGAAGCCATTGTTGAAGAAGCAATGAAGCTAGGTGATCCAGAAGAAAAGGCTTGGTTTGATCAGTCTGTTGAAAAATACAAACGGGTAATGGGTGTCGCATAAACGCAGATAAACCTTACCCAGCAAAGCTGTTGAATTGAAATGACACAGTAATTTGCTAGAATTTGCACCGTTAATTGAATCAGAGAGAAGATCCCGATGGGAAGAAGTTTTGAAGTGCGCAAGGCCTCAATGGCGAAAACTGCAGGCGCAAAAATTAAAGTTTATTCTAAATACGGTAAAGAGATTTACGTACTGGCTAAGAACGGCAGCTCTGACCCAGACATGAACTTACCTCTTAAGCACCTGATTGCTAAAGCGAAGAAAGACCAAGTACCCGCTCACGTTATCGACAAAGCGATCGATAAAGCGAACGGCGGCGGCGGTGAAGACTTCCAACCAGCTCGTTACGAAGGTTTTGGCCCAGGTGGCACAAGCGTAATCGTTGACTGTCTAACTGACAACGGTAACCGTACTTTCCAAGACGTTCGCCAATGTTTCGTTAAAACTGGCGCGAAAATCGGTGTTGAAGGTACTGTTTCTCATATGTTCGCTCACCAAGCTGTATTCCAGTTTGCAGGCGAAGATGACGAGATCATCCTAGAAACGCTAATGATGGAAGACGTAGACGTGACTGACGTTGAGCTAGAAGACGGTGTTATCACTGTATTCGCTCCAACGACTGAGTTCTTCAAAACGAAGACAGCACTACACACTGCGTTCCCTGATCTAACGCTAGACGTTGAGGAAATCACTTTCGTTCCTCAAACAACTACGCCAGTAGCTGAAGAAGATTCTGAGAAGTTCCAGAAGTTCTTAGACATGCTTGACGACTGTGATGACGTTCAGCAGGTTTACCACAACGCAGAGCTGTAATATCAATCTATAATTGATAGCTTTGCTCTTGTGAGTAGAATATAGAATACAAAAAACCGAGCCTAGTGCTCGGTTTTTTTATGGGCGTAATTCAGGCGTTTATCCATAGAAATAGCTTTTTGAACTTAGTTCTTTGATGGCAGCTTCTAGATCATAGCTCCTTGAACATAACCCTTGAACATAACCCTTGAACATAACCCTTGAACATAACCCTTGATCATCGTTCCGTAATTTCAGGTACGCAAAGCGTTCTCGGGCGACAAATCCATGCTGATAGTTTTCTGATCAAAGGGAGCACGGTGAGGTTGAGCACGATGGCACAAGGCCAAGCGATGAAAAAGCTTTGCATCCAGATTGGCGGCCATTCGTGGCTGAATCCCATTTTGTAGCCAGAAATTAACCCAGACATGATAGTCGCCATGGTTAGGGAGGATAAAATCGCGGTTACCCAAAATTGTTTGTTGTTCATATTATGTTTCTCCCGTGATTTTCTGTTGTTGATGAGATAAGGTTACTCCTATCCATTAATGAGAAAAATAGGCACATATAGAAGTATGAATTCCATATTTGGAAACATTGATGATCTGTTCTTATTCTGTGCTGTGGTTGAAGAGGGCTCTTTGCTATCGGCCTCGAAACGGCTGCAACTGCCTGTGTCGACTATGTCGCGTCGATTAACCGCATTGGAAGAGCGTCTTAATATCCGACTTTTAGAAAAGAAAGGTCGTGAGCTGGTGGCCACCAAAGACGGTGAAGCGGCCTTTGCTGCACTGAGCAGTGGCATGGAATCTATCCATCAAGGCTTTAATAGCTTGCTGGAAGAGCGTGATGCTATCCAAGGCAAGATTAAGCTCGCAGTGCCTCATAACTTCTATAGTGGCTTTCTAGGGTCGACAGTAGAGCAATTCCTCACTCAATATCCGAACGTTCAGCTCGACCTGACCCTGAGCCAGCAGCAGCTCATTCCACAGACCGACCGTGACTTATTGATCACGTTTAAAATCTCAGACATGGAAGGCATGATTGCTCGTCCGCTTTTCAAGGCCAAACACGGATTTTTCGCGAGCCAAGAATATTTGGATTCGCGTGAAACAATAGAAAAGCCGGACGATTTGGAGCTGCAAGATTGGATTAATGTCGATGATGTGTTTGATATGCCGCTCTATAAATCCGACCGCTTAGAGCAGATGATCACGATTAAACCCAAGTTCATCGTCAACGATATTCATGCGGTGGCGGCCGCGGCGCAAAAAGGCTTGGGGCTTGCTTCATTGCCTTTTCGTCATGTATCCCCTGAGATGAATCTGATTCAAGTGCTCCCTGAGTACCATCGGGGTGATCGCCAAGCGTATTTAGTGTACAAAGAAAGAAAATATCAGCCAAAGGCTTTGACCCTGCTTATTGATGCATTGATTGAGAGTGTTCGATCTTTTCATAGCGATGACTTGGTCAAATAAAAGGAGAAAGAAATGAAAGTAAGTTTTATCGGGCTAGGCGTTATGGGCTTCCCAATGGCAGGCCACCTAGTCAAAGCCGGTTTTGAAGTAACGGTATTTAACCGCACTCACAGCAAAGCGCTAGACTGGGCTGATAAACACCAAGGTAAAGCGGCAGAATCTGTGGCTGAATGTGTAGCGGAAGCTGACGTTGTATTGGTTTGTGTGGGCAACGATGACGACGTGCGCAGCATGACAACCAGCGAAACAGGCGCATTGGCAGCAATGAAGCCAAACGCAATTCTTGTCGATCACACCACAACGTCGGCAGTTCTGTCTGAAGAGCTTGAAGTGGCTGCGAAGCAAGCAGGTATTCGCTTTATGGATGCACCTGTATCTGGTGGTCAAGCGGGCGCAGAAAACGGCGTGTTAACCATCATGTGTGGCGGCGAACAAGCGCTTTTCAACGACCTTCAACCTGTATTCGAAGCTTACGGAAAATCGTCGGTTCTGATGGGTAAAGTCGGCCAAGGCCAACGCGCAAAAATGGTTAATCAGATCTGCATCGCGGGTGTATTGAACGGTTTATCTGAAGGTTTGGTACTTGCTGAAAAATCAGGTTTGGATATCCCAACTCTGGTTGATTGTCTTAAAAACGGCGCAGCAGGTTCATGGCAGATGGAAAACCGCGCCACCACAATGGCGCAAGACAAGTTCGATTTCGGCTTCGCCATTGATTGGATGATCAAAGACTTAGGTTTCTGCTTAGATGAAGCTGAGCGCCAAGGCATCCAACTTCCATTGACGGAAAAGACCAACAACGCCTATAAGGCACTGTCTGCTGAAGGACAAGGCCGCATGGATACATCGGTATTGATGAAAGCTGTGATTGAAGAGACGAAGAAGTAGAAGTTAGAAGTAATAGAAGCTTCGTTTAGATAGCTAAAAATAGCCGCTGATTAGCGGCTATTTTTGTTTGTATGAACTTAGGAATGCACTGAAAGCGTTGGTACTGAAACTCACTATTGGACAAAAAACATTTTCGTAAAGTCGAATATTATCAATTTATTAATAACTTCAGGTATGGAGAATCACTTAACGTGATGTCCAGTGTTGATGGTGCAGATCAATTACTATCTTCAAGCCCACTTGTACCATAAATGGTCTCTTCAGAATTATCATATTCACCGAACTCATCAAGATTTGACTTCTCATAACTCTCCTTAACTATTTGATCTTCATGGATTAGTTTGGCCACAATGCTATCACGATGATATTCTCTCAAATTATTTTTTATCAAATCAATACTAGCTATAGAAAGGTTACCGAAAATCAATTCTTTATGGATTTGGTCTAATCCTACTCGTTCATCTTGGAGTACTATATTCAAGAATTGAATGTCAAAAGAGGTAAGCTTACTTCCTGAATTTACTCTTTTATAAAAACTGTTAAAAAGTGCATTAGCATCAACTAACAATTGCGACTCAGAACGAATAAAAGGAATAGACTCATCTTTACTTAAATGGAGTGAGTTTCTTTTTTTCTTTACTGGTGAACCCGAGCAAATCTTCTCTTTTGTACACGAACCACACTTGTGGCATATAAGCCACCCGCAGCAGTTACACTCAGAGTTTGTTGAAGAATCCAACGGCTTAAAGCAATTCCAACAATATGCTTTTCTACTGGTATATAATGGACTTTTATGATTTTCACTAGACTCTGATGAATTTAACTTAGAACAACCGTTATTAATGTTTCTAGGCTCATGTTTTTCTTCGAGAAGAAGCTCTTCATTCGCTATTTGTAAGATAGGTTGTCGGATCATGTACTCATCGTTAAGTAGTAGCTCAATCCATTCGGCTAACCAGACGATATCTCTGGCATTGGACGTTGGATCTTTTTCTTTTTGTGTGAACAATTCAACTAAACAGATTAGAGTATACTCAAGGTCAGTGGCATCTCGGAATTCACTGTACTTGGAGTCTAATGTGTGAAAATCAAAACCTGTAATAACCTTACTAGCATATTCGGGGTCTACGCCGTATATTCCTAAAGTTTTGTGGACACGGTATGACTTTTTGACTTTTTTGAAAAAACTGAACATTTTAACTGAAAATACTTAATTCTATTTAATGGATCGATATTATAAGCGACTAAAAATTGGGGGTGTATTGTACGTGAGCAAGAAACTTGTCAGAAATTGTAAATGACGATGACATGAAATAGTTGTAGCTCTAACCCGCAATGGGGCAGAAATGAGTCAGCTCTGATTAAGGCCTGAAGTGGGCAATATCAGATTATGTTTGACCCATCTGTTTTATTCTTTCTTTTCGAATTTTCCACTCACACCCTCTCTAAACCATTCACTCCTCGTAATTACCATTCGTCGCATTGGTAAAACTACATGACAAATTCTAGTTAATCTTTCAACGTCAACATTTGAAAGGGATTAGAAATCATGACTACTTCACACTCATTTAATTTAGGCTCTACCACTTCTCTGCTTAAGCGTTCATTACTGATTGCGCTTGTTTCGTTTGCACCGTCGTTAGCTTTGGCGAACCCAAGTTCAGACGTGCTCGATATCTACAACCAAGCCGCGCAAGGTAATGAAGATTTGGTTGAAGTGGCTTACGAACGCCTTAACGACACGTTGCAACAAGACGGCGCGACACCGCTGACTTTGGTTTACCTAGGCAGCACCGAAACCCTGATGGGGCGTGATGCGTTCTTGCCTTGGAACAAGATGAAGTATGTCGAAAAGGGTTTGTCGACCATTGATAAATCACTGGTGTTGCTTAAAGACGAAGACCAACCGATTCATGAGCAACCCCGTGTTCAAGGGCTGCCAGATTCTTACCTAACTCGCGCCATGGCTGCGGTGACTTACACCTCTCTGCCAGACATGTTTAACCATTTCGATCGTGGTTATGACCTGTTCCTCTCGTTACTTGCGGAAGATGATTTCCAGCAACAACACTTCGCTGCGACCTCGTGGATTTACCGTTACGCAATCACGGCGTCGATTCGTGCTGAAGATCTTAAGCAAGCACAAGCGTGGCTAGAACAAATGGAAACTGCCGATGCTGGCAATATCGAAACTATGACTGCGAAGGCCCTAATAGCGAAAGCCAACTAACCGTTGCGAATGCTAAATAGCGGTTTACTAAAGCTCATTAACAACTGCGAACGCTTAAGAATGATGGGTAATCAGAGGACAACGAAATGATTGAATTTAAAGGTATCGGCAAAGCGTATGTGACTGGCGGTCAACGTGTTGATGCATTAAACGGGGTCGATGGACACATCCAACGCGGTGAAATGGTGGCCTTGTGTGGGCCGTCTGGGTCTGGAAAAAGTACACTTTTGAATGTTCTTGGTTTGTTGGATATGGACTATCGAGGGCAGATCAATATTGATGGCCAGCCGTATCCAACAGAGCAAATCGCTGCTGCACGTTTTCGTCGTCAGTCGTTGGGTTTTGTATTTCAGCGTTTCAATCTGGTTCCTGTGATGACGGCGCTTGAGAACGTCGCTTATCCATTGATGTTGAACCAATGCTCGAAACAAGAACAGCAGAGCAGAGCACAACATATGTTAGAGCGTGTTGGGCTAGGTGAATATGTACATCATCGCCCAGACAATCTTTCAGGCGGCCAGCAACAACGTGTCGCGATAGCCAGAGCGTTGATTCACAACCCAAGCCTAGTGATTGCCGATGAGCCGACCGCAAGCCTAGACAGTCACACCGCTAACCTAGTGATCGACATTATGAAAGAGCTCGGCCACGAAATGGGCACGACTTTTCTTGTCGCAACGCACGACCCGAGAATGGCACAGCGCTGCGATCGAGTCATTGAACTTATAGACGGTCAACTGGCGTCACAAGATGCAACCACGGAGGCGATCTCATGGGCAAGTTAACACAAAGAATGAGCACGTTTTTACTTCCAACCTCGGTGCGTTTGGCGTGGCTTAACTTATTAAGAAATGGTCGACGCAGTCTACTTTCGGTATTGATCATCGCGATTGCTGTATTTGCGCTGACGTCGGCAGGAGGCTACGGGCTTTACACCTACGAATCTTTGAGAGAATCGACCGCTCGAGATACTGGTCATCTTACTTTGAGTACGCCGGGTTACTTTGAACAAGACGAAGACATGCCGCTGAGCAATGGTCTGGACAACGTTCAAGCCCTAACCAAGAGCATTATTGGTGACAGTGATGTGCGTGGCGTTCAACCACGAGTCTACTTCAGCGGCTTGGTGTCTAACGGCAGCAAGTCGACTATTTTTATGGGAACGGGCGTCAATGAGCGTGAGTTCGATATGAAAGGACCATTCCTTGATGTGCGCAGCGGTCAAACCCTGTCGGATGTGAAATCCCCAAGATACGACAGCCAAGAGCCACAAGTGATGCTGGGAACCGACCTTGCTCGTAACCTCAAAGTTGCCGTTGGTGATTGGGTGACACTGCTTGCCACCACCAGTGATGGCGCTTTGAATGCCTTTGATTTTAAGGTGCAGGGCATCTACTCGACGGGCGTGCCTGAGCTGGATAAGCGTCAGCTGTATGTTCATATTACGACCGCGCAAGAGCTTTTGGCCTCAGAAAAAGTCAGCACTTTATCGGTGTTCCTATTTGAAACAAGCAAGACTTCGACCGTACAACAGCGTATCCAAACTGCTTTAGATCGAAATAGCGCGAGCCAAAGCGAACAAGGCACAAAGATAGAGATCACCCCATGGCAAGATCGCGCGTTTTTCTACACCAAGGTTAAAGACCTTTACGACCGGATCTTCGGCATCATGGGTGCTGTGATGGCATTGGTGGTGTTCGTGTCGCTGTTTAACACCATGACCATGTCGGTGACCGAACGCACTCGTGAAATCGGCACATTGTCAGCACTCGGCAGTTACCCTTCTGAAATCGTGGCAGGCTTCTTAAAAGAGGCGGGATTGCTGGCTGTGATTGGCAGTGCGATTGGCGCGTTAGTGAGTGGCTTAGTGTCGGTGTTATTGCTGGTGGTTGATATACAAATGCCACCACCTCCGGGTCGAACCGAAGGTTACCCTCTCAACATTTACTTCTCATTAGAATTGGTTGGTTACGCTACTTTAGGTGTGCTGACGATATGTTTGCTGGCAGCTTATTTCTCTGCTCGCAAAGGCGTGAATAAGCCAATCACGGAGGCGCTGGTTTATGTATAAATTTACTCGTTCACTCACTATTTTAGGTTCTGTGTTGGCTTTGGGTCTAGTATCGACACCAAGTTGGGCAGTCGATTCACAACAAGTCACGGAGATGATCGCGAAGGCGGATAGCTATCGCTTGAACAGCGAACAGGCGTCTAAAGTGGTTTCTCTGGTGGCGCTATATCAAGACGAGCAACTGGACAAAACCCGCGAATACAACGTCTACACAAGACCAAATCGAGAGTCATTAGTGGTCTTTAAATCAGCCGTTGAGGCAGGTCAAAAGATGCTGATGATAGAAGATAACTATTGGTTGTTGATGCCGAAATCTCGCCGACCAATTCGTATCACACCGATGCAAAAGCTATTAGGTGAAGCCTCGGTAGGGGATATCTCGACGCTGACGTGGAGTGAAGATTATCAAGGTGAGTGGGTTGCTGAGCAACAGGTTGAGATGCCGACTGGCGAGACACTCGATACCCATCACTTAAAGCTCGCGGCGAAAACCAAGGGTGCCAGCTATCAATCGATTGATCTGTGGTTAACGGTAGACCGAGCGTTTCCAGTTAAAGCGGATATGTATCTGCGTTCAGGTAAACTGGCGAAGCAAGCGTGGTTTACCGAAGGCGTGCGAGATGGATTACCAACCGTTGTGTCGATGACCTTGCTCGATAAGATTCAACCAAGCAAGAAAACCGTGATTGAGTACCGCGAAGTGATTGAGAAAAGCTTGGAAGACAAATATTACAACCCTGCTTATTTATCGCGTAACAGCGTATCTGGTCTGTAGGTGGACGTCATGAAAGCTTCCAATCGCCGATTCCACATCAAGTCTTCAATCGCTACTTTGCTTGCCTTGTCTTGTGTGAGTAACACGGTTGAGGCGGACGATCTGAGCTTGGCGTGGGACTGGCAACTTAGCGCTGAGTCGGTTGAATCGAGAGAGTCGCCATTCAGCCCTTTAGCGTCTGATAATCGTCAGTCTTTAAATGGCTTGCTGGATCTAGAGGTTGGATATGGTAATTGGCTTGGTCTGTTCGCAGTGAAAGCCAACGATATTCTGAGCAACAATCCTCCACAACAAGACGCGAGCTTTGAGTCTGAATTCATTGTGCGTGAGTTGTTTTGGCAAGGTGGTGTTGAGCTGTCGAATTCAGTAATAGGTGACCATTACCTCGATGTCACACTTGGCAAGGTTCGTTTGGATTGGGGCGTGGGTTATGGCTACCGACCGTTAGACATCATCAAACCTTATCGCCAAAATCCTGTGGGTATTGTGGCAGAAGAGGGCGCGGGTGTGGCATCGGCGTCACTGTTCGATATGACGGGCGAATGGACACTGCTTTACAGCGACTCATCATGGACTTCCCAAGACGTGAATGAATTCGAAAAGCAGAATCAGCAACAAGGCTTTGGGGTACGTCGTTACAATCTTGTAGGTGATCACGAGTATCAGTGGGTCGCTTATTACGACGATGTACGTCACGGCTTGCTTGGGGCGAGTTTAGTTTCGGTATTAAACCTCGCTTGGGAGTTTCATGGTTCGATGGTTTATCAGCGACAAAGCCTTGGCTACAGTCAGCCTGATTCAATGCTTAAACCGGTTTATCTTGAAGAGCAGGGCGAAGCTTATCAAGCGTTAGCCGGATTAACATGGGCCAATGACACGGGGCACAATGTAGTCTTGGAATACTGGTTTGATAGCCGCGCTTGGAGCAATTCTGAGTGGCAAAGTGCCATAGAAAGTGCCGAGTCTTTGTCGGTTAATCCGATGAAAGCTTCACTGGCTGGTTCTTACGCTCAAGGTTATCAACACGCTAATTTGGTTCAACACAACATCATGTTTCACTGGTCTTTGGATTCGACACATGGCTGGCTCGAAGATATCACGCCGACATTCGACGTCATGTTGTCTCCTCAAGACGGCGGCTTTATTGCTACCCAGTGGCTCAACTATCAGGCTTTAGATAATGGCCATTCATCGTTGGATTTGGAACTTGCTGCACGCTTTCTAGGCGGTAAAAGTGATTCTGCTTACGCCAACTTACCCGATAGTCATATGATTCTTTTAAATATCAAAGGACGATTTTAATGAGCACTTCTTCAAACAGTCAGTTTTCATGGATTAAGAGCTTCACGCTGACCACTCTGTTTTGTTTCGTCATTGCCATCACCACTCAAACGATTTGGGGCGGAGACCTTGTGGTTAACCTCGCGATCAGTTTTGGCTTTGGTTACAGCGCAGTGGGTTCTTCTTTCATCTTAGTGAAGTTGTTCAAGAGGACATCCCGAACGCTTGAAGTGGGTATCTCAATGGTGATCGCGATGACCTTTGGTACCTTGAACGCGCACTATTGGTTGAACGGATATTTTGGAGCCAATATCTCTGACCTTAAATCCGTAGTCTTGCTCGGTGTGATCTTCTGTTCGGTTTGTTATTACTATTTCTATACCCGAGAGCAACAACTACGCGCTGATAACGAATTGGAGGTGGCCAAGCGTCGTCAGGCCGATCAAGAGAAGGTGGTGGTGCTGAGTCAGCTTAAGCAACTGCAAAGCCAAATTGAACCGCACTTCTTGTTCAACACACTTGCGACCATCAATGTGTTGATTGAGAGTGATAGCGAGAAAGCTAAGTTGATGCTCGAAAAACTCACCGACTTGTTACGTGTGACTTTGAAAAACAGCCGCACCGAGCAATCGACCATCGCACAAGAGGTCGACTTGTTAGACGCTTATCTTAATATTCAAAAGATACGTCTGGGTGAGCGCTTAGCGTTCTCGATTGAAACACACGAGATTAGCGATTTACAGGTGATTCCGCCCTTCTTGATTCAACCTTTGGTCGAGAATGCACTCACGCACGGTATTGAGCCTAAAGCCGCTGGTGGCCAAGTGAATGTTCGTATTACTCAACAAGCAGAGCAGTTGAAGATTGAAGTGTCAGACAGTGGTGCTGGGTTGAAGACACCCTCTGCGAATACGGGGCATGGTGTTGGGTTAAGCAATATCCGTCAAAGAATCGAAACCCTTTATGGTGATAAGGCGAGCCTAACGATTACTGAACAAACTGAGGGCGGGGTAGTCTCGACGATCTTGTTACCGCTGACTGACGCAGTTGTCTAGAACGACACACCAGAAAGTACAGAACAGTGACGAAAAATAGACGATTTACAGTGTGAATTTAAAGGATTAACCATGAACAACCCAGCAATACAGCCGAGCGTAACGGCGATTATCGCAGACGATGAAGCACTGTTAAGGCATCACTTAGACAAGAGCTTGGCTGAGGTTTGGCCGGAGCTAGAGATCGTAGGTAAGGCACAAAACGGTTTGGAGGCGATGCAGAGTATTCAGCAGCTTGAACCTGATGTGGTCTTTCTTGATATTCGTATGCCGGAGCTGGATGGGATCTCGCTTGCGAAACAACTCAACAAGCTAGATTCGCCGCCATTGATTGTGTTCATTACGGCTTATGACGAATACGCAGTTAAAGCCTTTGAACACAATGCGATGGATTACCTGCTGAAACCCATCAACGAAGAGCGTCTACTCGCCACATGTCAGAAGGTTCAAGCGCGTCTGTCGAGCAATCAAACACAATCAGGTATTACGCCAGAACAGCCCGATATCACGGCGTTAATGAGTCAACTTCAGCAGTTATCACAATCGACGTCACAGCAAGTTCAAGCTCAATATCTCACGTGGCTCAAAGCCAGTGTTGGGGAAGACATTCACCTAATCGCCGTCGATGATGTGGCTTACTTCAAAGCAGAAGACAAGTACGTGTCTATATTTAAGAAGGGTCAAGGAGGTTCGCTAGAAGAGTTCATTCTTCGCGTATCATTAAAAGAGCTGATCGCCCAACTCAATCCTGATGAGTTTTGGCAGATCCACCGCTCAGTGGTGGTGAAAGTCTCGGCCATTGATAAGGTGAAGAAAGGGCTCTCAGGTCAGATGTCGGCTTATGTTTCCGGCGAGAAACTACCTATCAGCCGCGCCTCGCAAGCGCTATTTAAAGGTATGTAGCAAACAAGCTTAAAGGGATGCATTAGGCGCTTATTAAAACGCCACTTTAAATGAACACAGCCGATCTTACATATCGCATGGTGATTTATAAAATGAAGATCTAGATCACAAAGGTATTCATCGAGTTAAATATTAAATAATAATCATTAACTCAATCTGTATATTGTCGGTGAATGACATTAAGAGGTTGTTATGAAAACATATTATTTAGCGGCGGCAGTATGCCTCACCTTAGTTGGCTGTAGCTCAACATCAAAAACCACCGAAACTCCAATCCAGCCGGATCCGGCATGGACATCAGGCCAGCTAGAAAATGGCCTTACCTACCATGTTTATCCAGATCATGAAGAATCCGTATCTGTTCGTTTAGTTGTGCACGCGGGTTCGTTCCAAGAGACTGACCAACAAGAAGGTTATGCGCACTTTTTGGAGCACATGGCATTCAATGGCAGTAAAAATTTCTCTGAAAATGACGTGATTCGCTTATTTGAAGATGCAGGCGCTAGCTTTGGTGCTGATATTAATGCTTACACCTCTTATGAAGAGACGGTATACCAGTTAGATTTGCCAGATAACATCCAATTGCAGTCTGCCCTGACGTGGATGCGAGACATTGGTGACGGTCTGGATCTATCAAGTTCAGAAGTTGAAAAAGAAAAAGGCGTGGTTCTTGGCGAGTTTCGTATGGCTCGCCTCGATGATAAGTCATTCGGAGAGAAATTCTTTGACCACTTCATTGAAGGCGGCCCGTATGAATCGCAGGATGCATTAGGCACTAAATCGTCGATTGTGAATGCTACTCCTCAAGGCATTAGCAACTTTTATCAGACTTGGTATCAACCTCAAATAGTTGAACTGGTCGTTTCTGGTGATGTGGATATCAAAACCGTGATTCCACTCATTGAAGAAAAGTTTTCGAACTGGGAGCGTGGCGACACGCCGAGACCAGAAAAACAGAAAGTGACCTCGTTCAATGAAGATGATTATGTTGAGTACGCAGGAAGAGAAGCGCCAAGCATCACTCTGACGTTTAACCGAGGTTTAAATCGAGTTGAAAATCATGCTCAGCAACATCAACGCTGGTTGGATGAAACCGCTCAACAATTGATTCGACAACGATTAGAAGCTGTATTCAATGATGCAGCACTACCAACTCAATGGATAGCGTCTGATAACTATCAAATGGGCTCTCTGAATTATTCATCAATAAGTGTTGGGTTTCCGGCTGGCGGTCGTGAAGTGATCCAACAAGATCTGCTTTCTACATTGGCATCATTGCGTGATTTTGGCGTTTCGGAAACGGATATTGTTGGCGAGCAGCACTACTACCAAGACTTGCTGGATAACATCGAGCATGACTGGGATAAAATGGACAGCGTTGAACATGCGAGCTACAAAGCGAGAGCGTTAGTCACTGATCGAATTGTCCAATCACAGAAAGACTACCAAGTCAGTTTGGAAGCCTTCATTGCTAACTTGAGCCTTGAAGTGATTAACGACAACATCAAAAATCTACTTTCTGATGATTACTTCCTTGTTATTGGTATGGATGACTCCGAAGACAGAACAGCGATCATCAACTCTCTAGATAGTTTAAAAGCCACGTATAGCGAGGCGGGAGTTCCACCGCTTACGATTGGAACAGCAAGTGCCTTTGCTGTACCTAGTTCGCAAGGCGAGGTTGTGCTTGCTGAACAAATGTCCGTAGACCCATACATCCAAAAGTGGACGCTAAGCAATGGTATCGACATGTGGTATCTGCGCGATTATCTTGCAGGTGATGATGTTGGTGTGATGTACATGAGCCTCGGTGGAAGAGCCGCTTTGGATCCAAGCTTATACCCAGCCGTTGAGGTTGCGTTACCTACCTTCGCTCGAAGTGGTGTTGGTGAATTTACGGGTTCTGAGCTTTTAGCGTATTTTGACCGTGAAGATATTCGAGCCGATTCCTTTATTGGCAACACCCGCCATGGGATTGAATTTAATATTAATAAAGATGGGCTTAAAGATACGTTTGCTGCGCTGTATACCTTCATCACTGCGCCTAAAATTGTTCCCGAGCAATTAGAGGCAGTGAAGCAGGAGTTTGTACAAGGTCGAGAATCTTTCTTGAGCAGCCCTGTTGGCCAATTTGAACGAGCGGTAAACCACAATATTTATCGTCAGGAAAGTGGTCATCATCTTGTTGATAAAGAGCGTGTTGAAGCGGTTTCTGTGGAAGATCTTAGTCATCTTCATCAGCAACTGTTTGGTCAATTGAGACATAACCAATTGGTGATTGTGGGTGATATCGACCCAAGTGAATTAAAGCCTTTGGTTCAGCAATACTTGGCTTCGATTCCATTAGAAAAAGCCGAGGTTCCTGACTTTAAGGTGGCTTACAAGCAGCCAACTGAATCACGCATTGATTTGGCGATCAACAATGTGAATAGCGCAGAGTACGTCCTAAGAGTTATCTCTGAGCCTAGTATTGAAGTTAAAATGTCGGCAAAAGATGTTTTCATGGAAGACTTACTGCAACGTTTGCTGGCGGCTCGTTTAGACACTTATATTCGTGAAGAGTTGAGCTTAGATTACTCGCCATATACGTATGCAAAGTTGTTAGATAGCGAACCGAGTTATGAGTGGGTTATCGGGGCGATGGTAGCGCCGGAGAACGTTGATCAAGTCGAAGTGGCGATCGATAAGGTGATTACTGACCTTCTGCAAGGTGTCTCTGAAGAGGAAATGCGAGCGGTAGTGAAACAGTTCGAAGCTGATTTCGCGCCTCTAGAGAAGAGCTCTATCGACCAAGCGTGGTATGTGTCTCGTTATCTGCTCCATGGCTACGGTATCGAAGCTTTGTCTCAAGTAGAACGAGTGGCGAGATCGGTCTCTGTAGAAGAGATGAATGCGCTAGTGCAAAGTATCTTTGGTGAAAATAGCCGTAAGGTTAAGAACATCATGCGTCCTAAAGCCTAAAGCTAAAAAAAAACACTTAACCCAAAGCCAAGCGAGCACCGCTTGGCTTTCTTGTTTTTCCACCATTCATAACATCTATCCATTACCTGTTGTGAAGCCGTTTTAGATCTATGTAAATCTAAATTGCGAGGGTGCTTAATCGGTTGCATCGAATCATTTTCTAAAAAAATGTTTTAAATCAAGACAGCGTTTCATTTGTATTGTAGATTGACGATCTACGAGAATGTTGTTTGGATATTAGATTGCTTAAACTGGGTACCCGATTAGTCTTAATGTTGTTTTTACTGAGCTTTGGCTTAGTGAATTCTAACGGCTATTCGTTTCCTTCTAAGCCATTTCAAATTCATTCGGCTCAAGAGCAATCTTCGCAGACTAATCTTTGTAAACAGGCAACTGCGGATAATCCGTCGGCCTATTTAGAGTGCGATAAGGTTCAGTTTGGCACCACGTCATTAGATGATAGTTCCAACTATCACGACACTGAATCGAGTCTTCAAGCGACAGCCTTTCGACGTATGCTCAGCAATGAGCAAGAAAGCGTGGCCGACCTTGAGCCTGCGTATCATCTACTGATCGACTTCTCTCCCCCTTCAATACTGGCTTCTCTGCTTTTCAACACGCCGTTGTTGGATTCCAAGCAGCACTGGACCAGCATTGTGAGTTCTCCGTCTTCCCGGCTTTCTGGGTGGAAAGAGGGCAACATTCAATACTCGCATTTCCGAGAACTTCTTAGCTAATCGTTTGACCCTCAATTGGTCGTATCGATGGTCGCCTCGTGCCCGTTGAACTTGCCAATTAACCCAATATAGCGACACACAATTATTAGCCTCACTATGACTCAATCAGCTTGTTTTGGTTGTGACTAGTTGTCGTTCGTGTTCGCAAAACATTAGTTATACCAATCGCAGTAAATAACTGGCCATCCTAGCTGGTTAAAACGCTCGATCACTGCTTTTTCCCGGCGCTATTTTTGAGCACGTGTTTACGGTGATTGGTAAAAAGGAGAGATCTTGACTGTGAAAAAACGCATTCCAAGAAAACAAATTAACCACTACTCAAAGTGGAAATACGTGGTGCTTATTGCCACCATCATCATCATGATTCTAAGCGCTCTACCTTCTTGGTTTGGCGAAGACGCCTCGGTTCAAATCAGTAACCGTTCTGAGCAGACGATCGACGCCACTCAAGTGACGCAATATCTTGCTAGCGAAGGCATTCAAGCCAAATCAGCCTTTCAAAAAGACAAACGTTTAGTGGTCATTTTAGAAGACGCTGAGCAACAAGCGAAAGCCAAAGAAGTACTTAATGAGCGCTTCCTCGACAACGCGACGGTTGCGCTAGCGATGGAGCCAGCAGCACCTAAATGGCTGACTGACATGGGCTTTGCACCGATTCAGTTAGGTCTTGATTTACGTGGTGGTGTGCAGTTCTTATTAGAAGTGGACATGGAACCGGTTTACCACGCACAAGCTCAAGCGATGGTCGACGAGGTGACCAGTCAGGTGCGTTATGCACGCGGTAAAGTGGTGAACAACCAAGTTCAGTTTGATTTCCGTACCGACGCCGATTTCGAAAAAGCACAAAAGCTGATTCGTGAAGAATTCCCACATTGGCTACGTGATCGTTCAGATAAGTCACTGACGTTAACTCAGTCTGAAGAAGAGCAAAGAACGCTACGCAACCTAACAGTTCAACAAAACCTGCAAATAATGCGCAGCCGTATTGAAGAATTAGGCATCACAGAAGCATCGATTCAACGCCAAGGCGAAAGCCGTATTCGTATTGAATTGCCGGGTGTACAAGACCCAGCAGCCGCGAAAGATGTTATCGGCGCTACGGCTTCATTGGCGTTCTATTCGGTGTACGACAATGCAACGCGCAATACTCAAACGCTAAAAGATACAGATGGCAACCGTGTCGTTGTCGCTCGCAAAGCAGTACTGAGCGGTGAACACATTATCGATGCTCGTAGTGGCATTGGTGAGATGGGCAGTGCAGAAGTAAACATTACCCTAGATTCTTCTGGTGGTAAGAAAATGTCTGAGTTCTCACGTCATAACATCGGTAAGCCAATGGCAACTGTGTACAGCGAGTACAGTCGTGACAGAGCGGGCAACAGCAAGCAAGACAGTGAAGTGATCAGTGTGGCAAACATCCAGTCTCAACTGGGTAGCCGCTTCAGAATTACTGGCGCAGGCAGCTTGGCTGAAGCGCAAGAGCTTGCGTTGCTACTGCGTGCGGGTTCATTGACTGCGCCTGTGACCATCATTGAAGAACGTACCATTGGCCCGTCTTTGGGTGCGGAAAACGTAACCAACGGTTTTGCTGCTTTGGCGCTTGGCCTTGGTCTGACTCTAACGTTTATGGCGCTGTGGTATCGCCGCCTTGGTTGGGTTGCGAACGCTGCATTGGTGGTTAACATGACCACATTGTTTGGTTTGATTGCCTTGCTACCGGGTGCCGTCTTAACTCTGCCAGGTATTGCAGGTTTGGTACTGACCGTCGGTATGGCGGTGGATACTAACGTGCTTATCTTCGAACGTATTCGAGACAAGATGAAAGAAGGCCGCAGCTTTGCTAGCTCCATCGACCGTGGTTTTGACAGTGCGTTCTCTTCTATTTTCGATGCCAACGTCACCACCATGATTGTTGCTGTGGCGCTATACACCATTGGTAATGGACCGATTCAGGGCTTCGCTCTGACACTGGGCTTAGGTCTTCTAACCAGTATGTTCACGGGCATATTTGCTTCACGAGCGATCATCAATTTGGTTTGGGGGCGTGACCAACGCCACGATGTAAGAATTTAAGCATGAGTATTTCAAATATGACTATTTCAAACAGCAGCATGACTCGCCTTCGTAAGGTGATGTCTGTGATTTCTATTGTGCTGTTCATGAGCTCTGTGATGCTGGTGGCAGTGAAAGGTTTTAACTGGGGCTTGGACTTTACTGGCGGTGTGGTTGCCGAGGTTCAGCTCTCTGATCAAGTAACCAAAGATGCGTTAAAAACCAAACTTGATACGGCTTTCCAACAAGACGTTCAAGTGGTTGGTATGGCAGAACAAGATCGCTGGACGATTCGTTACAGCCAACTGACAGACGCGCCACAGCCAAACTTAGTGGATGCTTTGTCATCGGTGAGTGATCAAGTAAAAGTGCTTAACAGCAGTGTAGTTGGCCCTCAAGTGGGTCAAGACATGGTTGACCAAGGTGGCTTGGCGGTATTGGTGTGTTTCCTAATGATCATGCTGTACCTGAGTGTACGATTTGAATGGCGTTTGGCACTTGGTGCTCTTGCTGCAATCATTTACGACGTGACGCTTATCTTAGGTTTGTTCGCTTTTACTCAGTTTGAGTTCAACCTGACTGTATTGGCGGCCGTGCTAGCGATTCTCGGTTATTCATTGAATGACTCGATCATCATTGCCGACCGTGTGCGTGAAATGCTGCGCGGCAATCCAAACGGCGATACGGATAACCTGCTCAATGAATCGGTTAAAGCGACCTTCTCACGCACTATGGTGACTTCAGGAACAACTTTAATCACCGTATCTGCGCTTTGGCTACTTGGTGGCGCTGCGCTGCAAGGTTTTGCTATTGCATTGGTTGTCGGCATTGTCAGCGGTACGTGGTCTTCTGTTTCTGTCGGCATCACACTGCCTAAGCTACTTGGTCTACAGCCTTGTCACTACCAAGTGAAAGCGCCAGTAGAAGTTGAGGGTGAGTACCCTTAGGTTATCTATTCGTTCACAAGACGATTTAGTCAGTAACTTCAATAAAGCCCTTCGTTTATAACAAAACGAGGGGCTTTATTTTTTATAAGAGTCAGACAGTTAGCGAAAAGAGAAGCTATTTCAAAAAATGATGGATTGAATAGGCAAGCCCCAATGATATGAAGTATGTTTAGATGACGTCAGTAGAAATGAGGTAAGGGAATGGAATATCGACATCAATGTCATGTAGGCGACCATGGGGATGCACTCAAGCATCCAGTTTTAAGTGCACTGGTTAAATCATTAATGCAGCAACACTCACGCCTCAATGTTATCGACACGCACTCAGGTACAGGATGTTACGACCTCACAACAGCACCAAGCAATCACGCGGGCGAGTTTGCGGAAGGGGTCGGGTACTTGTGGCACAACAAGGCTTATCTTCCGTCGGCATTCAGCTCTTTTATGTCGGTGCTGGAATACTACAATCCGAATCAGCTTATCTCTTTGTATCCCGGTTCTGCTGCCATCGCATATCAACAAGGTCGCAGCCAAGACAGCTTCTATTTTTCAGACATCCAGCAAGACGAAGCCGACCTATTGCAAACCAACATTGAGAAGCTGCAACGCGATCTTGATGTCTCAAGCAAGCTCACTATTACCGCAGGCGATGGGCTTAAAGCGCTGCCTGATGATGTAGCTAAGCACGATAATCATCACCTGATCGTTATCGACCCACCCTATGAAACCGATTCTGAATATCTTGCGGTGATTGATGCCTTGGTTAAGGCGTATCAACAATCTGAGAAGGTATCTGCCTTGATTTGGTACCCACTTTATACGGACGACAAGAGCTCACTGATTCTGAACCACTGTGTAACAGCGGTAAAAGATGGCTTGCTGCCAAGTCCGATTAAATCGGAGCTTCGTCTTCGAGATCCCAAGGGTGACGATCGCCTGATCGGAAGTGGTTTGTTGTTATTTAACCCACCCCAAGGCATTGCCGGACAGGTTGCTGATACGCTTGATTATTTACACAGTCAGCTCGCAACTAATGGTGAGAGTTATTGGCAAATGAGAAGTCTATAAATCTGATTTATATGGGGTTTGTGGTGAATTTCTAGACGCTGTTCACTAAATCACTGTAACTATTGTGGTTTAAATTGACCAAACGCTAACTTTTATCGATTGATTAATGGCTGTGAATCATTTAAAAATAGAATATCAATGCGCACAGGTGCATACTGGCTCATAAGTTAAATAATTACCCCTAATTAATATCAGATTGTGGTTTACCCCCTAAACTGCATAAGGCTCGCACTAGTCATGCGAGCCTTTCTTTTGCCTGAAGGAAAACTTAAGGCATTGTTAGCACTTCAAAACCAACTACAACGCTGGATAATCGGTATAGCCTTTTTCGTTGCCGCCGAACAGAGTGGCGCCGTCAAGATCGGATAGTTCACTGCCGTTTTGTAGGCGTGATACGAGATCTGGGTTTGCTACAAATGGGCGACCAAATGCGACAAGGTCAGCGTAGCCTTTGCTTAACACTTCTTCGGCGCGTTCTGGTGTGTAACTGCCAGCGACGATGATGGTGTTGGAAAACAGTTCTCTTAGCTCTACACGGAAGCTTTCAGGGATAACTGGAGCGTCATCCCAATCTGCTTCTGATAGATGCAGGTAAGCGATGTCACGTGCTTGTAGCGCCTTTGAAGCTTCTAAAATCGTTGGCACGATGTCTGGGCAGTTCATGTCTTTGAAGGTGATGAACGGGGCTAAACGCACGCCCACCTTATCGGCACCAATCGCATCAATCACTGCATCCACTACTTCGATTAGAAAACGAAGTCGGTTCTCGCGACTGCCACCATAGTTGTCGGTACGCTTGTTCGAATTGGTTCTTAGAAATTGATCGATGAGGTAGCCATTACCTCCGTGGATTTCCACGCCATTGAAGCCTGCCTCGACCGCTTTTTTTGCTGATTCAGCAAAATTTTGAACCACACGATCGATATCGGCTTGGGTCATTTCTCTTGGTTGAATGCAATCCACCATGTTGCCGTTTCCATTCTCATCAGAAATCCAAACCTGAGTTTCTACCGGAGCCAGTGCCGAAGGCGCGATTGGCAGTTCACCTTTTTGAAAGGTTGGATGAGACACGCGCCCCACATGCCATAGTTGGCAGAATATCGCTGCGCCTTGTTCTTTAGCAGCAGAGGTGACACTTTGCCAGCCTTTTACTTGTTCGCTTGTGTAAACGCCGGGAGTGAATGAGTACCCTTGAGAGTCATCTGAGATTTGTGTCGCTTCAGTGATGATTAGCCCTGCACTGGCACGTTGTTGGTAGTATGTAGCCATCATGTCGTTTGGCACGTTTCCAGGTTGGCTTGTACGAGCGCGTGTCATGGGCGCCATAACCACACGGTTTTGTAGTTCTAGATCTTTGAGTTCTGCTGTTTCGAATAATTTGCTCATGGTATTTACCTTGTGTCGGTCATGTGTTGATTGATTTAGCGTGCGGTGGTCACTATTTCGATTCCGCAGGGCTGAAGATAGAGTCGTTTTGTGGCTTTTCAGATCGGTTGGCTTTTGCAATAAGCAACAAACCAATCACTGGGACAACAACGGCTGCGAATGGAATCATTCCTGCGCCTAGTTGGCTGTCGAGTATCATGCCGCCTAGGAAGCCACCGAAGGCATTGGCTAAGTTAAAGGCTGAGATATTCGCGGTTGCTGCTAGTTCTTGGCCTTCGCCACCGTGGTTCATTACTCGAAGCTGCATAGCAGGAACGTTCGCAAATGATGCAATACCAAAGACAAATGCAGCTGCAACGAATAGGATTTTGTTGTCTACAACAAGGCCAACCACTACCAATGAAACGATCATCGCGATAGCCCAAAACATCGATGCTTTGCCTAAATCTTTGTCAGAAGAGCGTCCGCCCAAGGTGTTACCTATGATTAAGCCGACACCAACAATTACTAAGATCCAAGTTACTGATTCTTGACCGTAACCCGTGATGTGCATGGCGATAGGCGCAAGGTAGCCGTAAAGCGTCATGAAGCCAGACCAAGCAAAAGCGGTGATCGCCAAGCTGATGAGAAGCATTGGATTTTTGAATGCCAACAGCTGAGTTTTGATGTCTTTCGCTTCGCTGTGACCTGAAGATTTTATTGACGTTAAGATTGAAATCATGGCGATGGTGCCAAGTGCTGCTACGGTAAAGAAAGTGGTGTGCCAACCGAATTGCAAGCTCACCCAAGTTCCTGCGGGAACCCCAAGAACGTTAGCGAGTGTTAAGCCAGCAAACATTTGACCAACAGCACGACCTGCCATTTTCTCAGACACTAAATTGGTCGCGACAACTGCACCTATGCCATAGAAAGGACCTTGCACTAAGCCTGCGATAACGCGGCTTGCAAGTAGAAGTGGGTAACTAGGAGCTAAGGCTGACAAGATATTGCCGATGATGAACAAAGCCATTAAGCCAATCAGTACCATCTTCTTGTTAAAACGTGCGAGGTAGATGGTTAAGATCGGGCCACCAATAACGATAGCCAATGCGTAAGCACTGATTAGGTATCCGGCTTGACCTTCGGTGATCGAAAGGGATGTGGCAATTTGTGGAAGGATGCCTGCAATAACAAACTCAGCGGTGCCGATGGCAAAAGCTGCGAGTGTCAGTATCCAAACTTGGAATGGGATCTTTTCTTTATGGATCGCTTCTGGTTTCATAGTGAAGTACCTGTGTTAATTCTCGTTTGTTAGGACGTTTAGATACACGCCCTAACGATTGTTCTTTGCTTCTTTGTTTCTTTGCGGAGTGCTAGCCGAGTAGAGCACCGCCATCGATGTCGATGATTGACCCCGTTACGTATGGGTTGTTAATCGCGAATAGATAGCCCATTGCGATATCTTTAGCCTCTCCGACTTTGCCTGCTGGTAAGTTGTTTTTCGCGTTGTCGTACATGGTTGAACGAGCTGAGTCATCCATATTTTTGTAGGCTTCAGTCATGGTAAGGCCGGGGCTGACCGCGTTGACTCGAATCGGTGATAGCTCTTTGGCAAGCACTTTAGTTACGCTCTCTAGTGCGGCATTAATCGCGGTTTTTACGTAAGTACCAGCAACTACTTTGCGTGACAGCATGCCCGTGGTTAGTGTGATTGAGCCGTTTGGAGTCATGTAACGTGCGGCGTGCTTGGCTACGTTTAAGCTTCCCCAAAACTTGGTATCAAATGCTGCTTTTGCGTCTGCGATAGCAACGTCTGTCACTTTTCCTGCGGGAGCGTATGACCCCGCGGTTATCACCAAGTGATCAAATGCACCGATCGATTCGAAGTATTCACAAACCGATTTCTCATCGCTGATATCAACGCCGGTGTGTCGGCTGGCAATGTGTACTGTGTTGTCTTCGTTTCTCAATTGCATTGCTAATGCTTTGCCGATACCTGATGTTCCACCAATGATGACGAATGTGTGCTTTTCTTGATTTGTAAGTTCGTTGTTCATGTTCTGAATTCCTACGTGTTCTGCTGATGGTTGTCATTATATTTATTCGACTAAATTTGATAATTGGCTAAAATATAAAATCATTATTCGGATTAACTGAATAGTAGGAGAGGTGAATGGACAAGTTTTCAGATATGGCGATGTTCGTGAGCATTGTTAAGCATCACGGGTTAGCAGCGGCGGGGCGAGAGTTAGGGCTTTCTCCTGCGACCATGACAGCAAGGCTTCAGGCGTTGGAAGAGCGTTATGGTGTGAAGCTGCTGAACCGAAGCACAAGACATGTGTCTTTAACTGACTCTGGGGAGCTGTATCACAAGGCGTGTCTGGATATATTGGATAACGTTAGCGAGGCTGAAAACCTGATTCAAAATGGCGTCAAAGAGGTTAAAGGCCCACTAAAGATTGCAGCACCTAAAGACATCGGAAAGCAGTACATCCTTCCTATTTTGTCGGAATTTTGTCAGCAGCATCCAGACGTTATTCCCTACCTGTATTTGAACGATCACCTATCGAATATCGCTGAATCAGGCATGGACATCGTGATCCGTTATGGGGAATTGGTCGACAGTAGCTTGATCTCAAGACGCTTATCACCAAGCCGACGAGTGCTGTGTGCTTCACCAGAATATCTTGCCAAGCATGGAACGCCGTTAACACCACAAGATTTGGTCGAGCACGACTGTTTGGCTATGCTGCGTAGCAATGAAGAGCTCAAGACATGGCACTTTCAAGATCATGATATGAAGAAGGCTGTGACGGTTGTGCCGAAGCGCTTTTCAGACGATGGTGAAGTGATTCGATACTGGGCATTGCAAGGAGAAGGGATAGCGTTGAAGTCGGTACTCGATGTGCAAGATGACATCAATAACCAACGCCTTGTGACGCTACTTAATGGCTACATGAAGAACTTCAACACCTCGACTTCAGTATCGAGTGCCGACTTGAATGTGGTGTACATCAGCAAGAAATATCAGCCGAAACGTATTCGGCTGTTTTTGGATTATCTTCTTGAGAACTTTACTGGTTTGGTCGAGAGGTCAGGCTGAGAACAATTATTGTTAATTTATCAATAGTGAAGCTTCAATGCTGGCCAGCTTTGTCTGGCGGCAAATGTTTATGATGAGAGGTCTGTCAGTGAAAAGATCTCTTCATCGAAAATGACACCAATCCCCTCTGTTCGTCACACGTTCGTACTTCACCCTTATTGAAATATATCCTCCTAGGTAATCCCCTTTTGCCGCTAAAAATAGAGGTCGGAAGGAAAGATCAAGCTGTCTTCTCGCAAGTTTAGGTGAGAGATTGCCCTGTTTTATAAAATCTTAATAATCAATGTGTTAGTAAGGAAGCCTTTGAGTTGTTATTTGAGTTTTTTATGATTTAAAGCTCATGTAATTATTCAGGTTTATTAATTTCCTCATCCAGAGCCTGAATAAATCACAACGTCAAAGAAACTCTCGTAGAGCTATTTTTCTACCCATTTGGTCATTTGTTGTCTTTTTTATCTATTTAACCATCTAATATTTATCAGTTTTTTCTTTCTCGGCGCCTTTCCTATCAATGGTGTATCTCTCACAGAATTAAAATACATAAGCCAATAGTTGTGATGTTGAATTTGATATAGATTCTCATTTGGGAACATTCCCGCTAATAAATATAATAATGGAGAAATATAATGAAAAACGTTCTTGGCTTCGTGACCCTTCTTGCTGCTTCTTTTGTTCACGCCGAAGACGCTATAACTTTCCCAACTCAACAAGCTACTGAGGTGAATGAGTCGATAGTCTTTCCGACCGTTCAGCATCCAATCGCGTTAGTTGGTGGATACGAAATAGAAAATGGTATTTTGCATTCTCGCACTTACGATTGCGGAATTAATATCAGTGATCTAAACCTATCGGCACAACTTGTCTGGGAGGGTGCGACACCGAAAGTGATGATTGTTGGGGATGACCTAATTATGTGTCGTTCACTGGCTAATAGTCCGTTTGAATTAGACATCAACCCAGTATTGAATCAGCTTCCGAATCACGACCTATATCGTTTAGAGCTCGCGAATCATGTCATCTTGAACCGATAGTTTAAGGAGAAAACATGACCTGTCATTATGTCAATGAGAGTGAAAGTGAGGTCGGTGTTAGCACCGGCCCTACGCGGCCCAAAGTTGCCATTTTCGGTGCTGGGATTTCTGGCTTAGCAGTGGCTCATAATTGTGTAAAACAAGGCTTCGATGTGGCTGTTTACGATAAGGAGCTCTACACCGGAGGAAAATGTGTTGGAACGGTGGATGAGGGAGGCTTGGTTCATGAGCTTACTCATCGACAGTTTTTCGCCAAAAACTACAACTTGATAAATTTCCTTAAAGAGGTTCCTCGTGAGTCTGGTAATTGTTTAGATTCACTGTATCCCCAGAATATGGTTCAGTTTTCTTGGGCGCAAAAAAATAAGACGATACAGTTTCAACGCGGGTATTTTTCCCGCTTTGAAAAGCTATGGGACGACGCAAAGTCTGCGTATTCAATGCTTTATGCTCAAGTTCCCATAAAGGACACGCTTTGGTTTAAGCAAAGGTTACAGAAACCGTATTCGATGGAGGAACTGCTTGGGGTTCCTGTTAGTGAGTTTTTTTCTTATGAGTCTAGGCCTGGACTTGCTGGCTTCCTTCGTTCGGTCTTATTAGGTTGGATTGGAGCAACGGATGATACGCCAGCGTTGGCCATTTTGGATTTGCTCAACAATAAAGATGGAGAACTGCATGCCTCTGCTCCCGACGCGTACAGTTTGGGAATGAAAGAACCGATTAGTGATGCGCTTATTAATCCGTTGACTCACCATCTTAAAAAGCAAGGCGTTAAATTTCACTTAGGCTACAAAGCCAAAGCCATTTATCCCAATAAAAAACGAACTCGGATTGATAGTGTGCAGCTACATAATGATTGTCGTGTCTTAGCTGATTATTACGTCTTCGCGCTTCCCGCTCACGTTATCAAATCTTTATTCTCAGAGATCAGTTCAGTATTAAATTATGAGTATGTACTGAGCCACGGGTTTCAGTTCTATTTCTCTCAAGTCCCTTCGATATTGAAGAATAGGACGGTGGGATTAGTTCTCGATTCTCCTTGGGGCTTGAGTTATCACGTGACGACTCGAAGTACGTCTGAAGGAGAGGTGACATGTCTATCGGTAACAGCGACAGATCTTGATAAGGCGCTCGGCCTCCTTTACCAAAAGCCGATGTTGTCTTGTACAGAGAAGCAGGTAAAGGATGAATTACTGTTCCAGCTTTTTGGGCAATTAAATTTGCTCGACCATTCTGCTTATCAAGGTTTCAGAGTTGGTCTTGGTGCGAAAATGGTGACACCTCAAGAATTGGAAACCTTATATTCCGATTACTTTTGTGGCGACGTGGTGACCAATGAGCGTGGGCAATCCCGTTATTGGGTTCTGCAACATGCACTAACTCAGCCGACAGCTCAGAATTCGCTATCAACAACGATGAATAACTTTTCTAACGTCTTTTTTAGCGGTGAGTACCTGTCTGATCCAAGACAAACTTGGCGAGTCCCCGTTACGCTGGAACGATGCATTGAAACTGCCAATCTATGTGCTGCAGATCTGGTTGATCGTGTCTCTTCTGAACGCGAGGAGCGTCGATGAAATCAAGTGTCTACTCTCCTTTATCATCCGGGCTATTTTTACTTCTTTGCCTAGTGTACGGCAGTGGCTTCTATCTACTTGTGCAAAGCTCGATTTGGCTTGCACTAGCTCTGACTTTAGTTTTGCCTGTGTTGTTCTGGCCGTTGACAAAACCAGTCGAAAACGCCAGTGAGATAAAGCGAATCCTTGGTCTCGAAATGGGGTTTAACCTACTGTGTTTTATGGCAGTGAGTCAGTGGTTGAGTGTCGAGTATGTCGATAAAGGTTTGGTCGTGTTTTTTGTCCTCCAGTCTGTTGGTTTTGTATTGGTGCAACTCAAAAAACAGGCCTACCTGTCGATGTTTATCTCGATGGTGCTCGCGGCGACAATTGCCTATTGGGTATATACGGGTGAACAAACCTTGCTGTTAGGAGAGGGCAAGATTCTCTTATTTGGTGAAGTGGTTCCTTGGCAATTAAAAGTGATTTATGGCTTTTGGTTAATTCAATTGCTGTTGGTGGAGTATCGCTCAGTTTTGCCGAAACTTACTCTCGCTATCTGCCATATTGCATCCTTTATGATAGCGATTGGTGCGGAGGATTTTTTCCATGCTCGTATCGTGACAGCCTGCCACCTTCTATTTCTCAGCTTATGTTTCGATTTTAAGCGTTTAGATTGGGGAGGGAAGGACTTTGCTGTATCAAATCGATTAAGCCGCTTTATTCAATTGCCAATAATTAGTAAGACGCTCTCTGGACTGATTCTGGGTGTCGTTGTTATCACTTATCTCGGAATTTTCTTTATGTAACTTGGTTCCGTTTTTCAATATGGAATGACGTGGGTGTTTAACTTGCCTCAAACTCTCCACGCCATTCCGAGGCACCTCTCAACCCATGACGTA
This sequence comes from Vibrio sp. QJM3NY_15, assembly GCF_057785995.1. NCBI lineage: Bacteria > Pseudomonadati > Pseudomonadota > Gammaproteobacteria > Vibrionales > Vibrionaceae > Vibrio > Vibrio sp. QJM3NY_15. The sequence goes on along the minus strand of NZ_CM173518.1, from coordinate 657,450 downwards.
TATCTCGAACTCAACGTCAGCCTAAGGACAGAGTTCTTTGAACTGGTTATGATGCGAGCAATACAGGGACGTGATTGGAGAGAGAAATGAAAGTAGTCGGTAACACGGTTATCCAACCTTTTCACAAGGCAACCTGCCATTGTGGTGCTGTCGAATTGGAGCTCAGCCTACCTAACGGGATAGAAAAGCCACGTCGTTGTGATTGTTCTATCTGCCGTCGTAGAGGGGCGATTGTGGGTTCTGTGGCGTTGGATGGTATTAAGATTTTGAAAGGCGCTGAGCATCTTAAGCTTTATCAATTCAATACCAACACTGCGAAACATTACTTCTGTTTAAACTGCGGTATCTATACCCATCATCAACGCCGTTCAAGCCCTAATGAATATGGATTTAACATCGGTTGTTTGGAAGGGGTGAACCCTTTTGATATTGGCGATGTGGTGACTAATGATGGTGTCAATCACCCTGCTGATCGCTAAATAACTCGTCGTTTGAGAACCAATTATTTGATAACTAATGGATAGAGGAAGGGATTATGTCTGAATATAGTGCGGTGATTCGTTGGGCTCGTGGTGACGATGAAGCCTTTAGTGATAACCAATACAGCCGAGGGCATATGTGGGAGTTCGATGGCGGTGTCACTGTGCCTGCCTCGTCGTCACCTCATGTTGTGCCACTGCCGTTTTCAGTTGAGGCCAACGTTGATCCAGAAGAAGCCTTTATTGCGGCACTGTCTAGTTGCCATATGCTGACGTTTTTGGGCATTGCTGCAAAGCAGAAGTATGTAATCGACTCTTATGTGGATGATGCCGTTGGTGTGTTGGAAGAAGACGAATCAGGCTGCTCATCGGTCACTAAGGTGACTCTGCGACCTGACATTGTGTTCTCAGGTTCTAAGGTACCGACTGCCAAACAACTCGACAAACTGCATCATTTGGCGCACAAAAACTGTTTTATTGCCAACTCGGTAAAAACAGAAATTGTGGTAGAAGCTAAAGCCTAAGCAACGCTACCCAATCATAAGTAGCGTCATAAAGCATGCGTAACGCTGTCAAAACCAATTGGCAGTACGCGCTTAGCTTTCAAAGGCACTGTAAACCTTCTTAATGAACAAATCCTTTTGCTTCATATTGAGCAAAGGTTTAAAGGTTGTAACAGCAAAAGGCATCTCGGCAACGCCGCTTTTTGGCCCTGTTGGAATCAGTGCCATTAATGGGTTTCGTTTGTAACCTTTTGTCGATTTGCTCTTTAGCTTGTTGCTGATCAGGCGAGCGAGGAACTCCCCTTGTTGCTGAGCAAGATACCCCAGCTTTGCTTCGCCCACATCGGCGACATCACCGAGTGCGTATAGGTTGTCTTCTCCTGACACCTCTAGCTGGCTATTCACTTTGACGAAGCCTTTGTTATTTAACACGTGTGGTAACTGAGCTTGCAGGAACTCACTATTGGGTAAGGTGCCAACCGCCTCGAATACGATGTCTGCGGTTGCCGTTTTACCGCTTCGTTGGTCGATATAGCTTCCCGAGATGTTTTGGTAACCCGTGTTAAATTCTACTTCGACACCTAGTGCTGTTAACTGCTGAAATGCGACTCTTCTGGTTTTGCTCTTGAAGCCATCAAGCAATGCTTCACCTCTATGTGCGAGAACCAATTTTTTGTTAGGGAAGGCGTGTGCGATTTCTCCTGCCAGTTCCACACCCACGACCCCGCCACCAATGATTAATATGTTCTCTGCATTTTGGATGTTTTGATTGTGCTGTAATAGTTCGTTGTTGCGATCGGTTAGGTTGAACGCAGAGCTCGATTTCGCGATTGGCATGCTCGGGTAGCGAGTACCTGAAGCAATGATCGCCATCTTAAAGTCAATGGTACTTCCGTTATCCAATGTGGCTTGGTTACGTGTTAATTCGCTGACACCACTTTGAAGAAAAGCGCCTTTCAAGAAAGATTGGTAGGGCTTTCTCGCATCGTCTTTGGTCACCGCTGGTGCTGCAACATTACGAAGAGTCGCGTAGGTCACTTCAAAGTAGTTTTTTTTATCAACCAATAACGTACTCACGCCTTTTTTCTCAAGCTCTTGCGCGGCTGCTACGCCTGCGAAACCACCACCAATAATGAGTACGTCTACCTTTTTCATATTTTGTCCTTTATTCATACTTTGTCTTTTTGCGGCAGGCCTTTTGTCGACCACGGAAGCCACTTATCTATGGGGAAATAGCTTAGTGCGTTTCATATTTGTAATAAATGAGCGAAAATAAAACGGAGGTGTGCATTTTTGCAACGTATAACTTCGAGAGGCAGCTAAATGAAAAGGCGAGAAAATGGATAAGTGGAATGAGATAAGAACAGCCTACAAGCTGGCTCAACACCAAACACTGAGTGCGACCGCTCAAGAAATGGGCGTGCACCGTTCAACCGTGATGAGGCATATCGACACTCTCGAAGCTGAGCTTGGTGTGTTGTTGTTCCAACGAAATGACAAAGGTTATTTACCGACCGAAGCTGGGCTAGAGATCATGCGCTTAGGTGAGGTGACAGAGAATCACTTCTCGCAATTGGGCGCACAAATCAAAAGTAAAGAACAGGCACTTTCTGGCACGTTAACCGTTACTGCAATAAACGATATGGCAAGTATGCTGATGCCTGTTATCCAACAATATCAGCGTTGTTATCCCAATATGCGTGTTGATTTTATTGGTGATTTGAGGAAGTTTAACCTTGAATATGGTGAGGCAGATATTGCGATTCGTAGTGGCGATAAACCCACGACGCCAGACAATATCGTGTTCCCAATCGCTAGTGTGGAGATGGTGTTGTGCGCGCACAAAAGCTATATCGAGCAGTATGGATTACCGCAAGACAATAACTGGCAGCAGCATCGTTTTATCGCCATGAAAGAGAGGCCACAACATCTGCTGTGGAATGAGTGGATATACGACACGGTGCCAGAAACGCAGGTTGTATTTCTGTGTTCGAGTGTTCAGGTAGCCGCACGAGCTTTGGAGTCGGGGTGTGGTATTGCGGTTATGCCTAGGGAATTTGTGGAGAGAGATGAGGATTTGATCTCAGTTTCTTCCAGTTTGGTTTGGCCGATGCCTGTTTGGGCTTTGGTGCACCGCGATATGTATAACTTGAAGAAAATCAGAGCCTTTATAGATATTCTTAGGGGCGATCAGCAAACGCCCACTCACTTTAAGATATAAATCGTGTTTTTAATGACGTTTTTTTGTGCCTTTTTCGTCTTTTTCAAAAAAGAAAACGTCTTACTGATATGAGTGTGATCGATTTGATTACAAATTATCGAATGTAAACTTTGGGAAATCTATATGACCAGCTTTAACAGTGCATCTAACTACGGCGAAAATGCGTTTATTAAAAGTAAACCGCAGATGCTACAAGGTATCTACAACACCACTGATGTCTTCCCATATTGGGTGGCTGATATGGATTTTCAGGTAGCAGAACCGATCACTCAAGAGCTGAATCGTTTGGTTGAACGTGGTGTGTACTCTTATGAATTTCATGAGCAAGCGGTGTTTGAAGCGCTGTCGCAATGGTATTCAAAGCGTCATGGTTTGAACCTATCTGCTGATAAGTTCGTTCAGGTGCCGGGTGTGCTTTCTGGTATTGCGTTGTTACTGCGCCAGTTCACCAATGAAGGTGATGGTGTGCTAATCCATACGCCAGCGTATCACCAGTTTTCTAACTTGGTGAACAAGGCTAATCGTCAGATGGTGAACAGCCCACTGATTAATGATGAGCAAGGTTACCGCATTGATTTCGATGGTATGGAACAGCAGATAATCGAACACAAAGTAAAAACGATGATTTTCTGCAACCCGCACAACCCAACGGGTCGTGTGTGGACGCAGCAAGAAATTGAACACGTCATCGAGATTGCCAAGCGCCATGATGTGCTGATCATCAGCGATGAAATCCACTCAGACATTATCTTTGAAGGTCACGCTTTCACGAGCTTGACCAGCTTTGATTACGACAAGGTCATCACCTTGATTGGCTCTCCGGCGAAAACCTTCGGCATGCACAGCATCTCAAACGGCTATGTGTACACCAACAACAATGAGCTATTTGAAGCGTTCAAAACCAATGTCGCGGCGATGTATCTTGACCATGGTAATGCCTTGACGACGTTTGCGACGATTGCTGCCTTCGAAAAGGGTGAAGAGTGGTTAGATGGTATGTTGGCGTATCTGCAAGGCACAGTTAAGTGGATTACCGAATTTGCAGAGCAGCGAATTCCTCAGTTAAAAGTCTTCCAACCGCAAGGCACTTACCAAGTGTGGTTTGATTTTTCAGGCTTAGGCTTTTCGGAAGATGAATTGAAAAGTGTGGTGTTTGAACAAGCTAAAATGGGGTTAACGCCGGGCGGTTGGTTTGGCGCTGAGAGTTATCATTTTATGCGAATGAACATCGCCACCTCGCGTGACAATATTGAGCAATCATTTACTGCGTTGGCTGATGCGATTGAGGGTTTTGAGCGAGGAAGTCAGGATAGTTCAAACTGCTGCGATAAAGGCGATTCAAAAAGCTGCTGCTGATTATCCATGTTGAATTGAAAATGCTTAGCCGCTGATGCTGATCATTAGGCTGTAAAGTACGAAAAACCGCGAGGCTGCTTCGCGCATCACTGGCGGTTTTTTTGTGTCTGTGTAATTCTAAGCATGATTTTATTGAGATGGAATTGAAGTGTTGAGTGGTAGTTCGAGAGCACTTGAATGATTGGTAGAGATTGGTTGGCAGAGAGTTATGTTTAGTGTCCCACTGAATAGTTTTGTACATCGTGTGAGTGATAAAAGCCAAGTGATGGCGAATGCGACTGAGTGTGGATGCCAGTTGAAGCGAGTTCGACGTTCACGCAACTGGCTGTTGGTGGCTCAAGATCATCAACTCATTGAATTTAAAACCATGTTAACTCATGAAAAAGACGATTGGATAGCAACTGCTATAGACAAAGTGCTGCCTAAGCCTGTGGTGTGTTTGGCATCGTTGTTAGCCGCTACGCCCTCGATGACGGTCGCGCAGTTAGTGATGGAATCAGGATGTTCAATGGCAGAAGCAAGGCGTGCGATTGATGAGCATGAAGGGTTGTAGGCGTATTCGAATTGTGGGAAAAGAGAATCGCGAGCAGCAAAAAGCCCGTAACGATATTGCGCTGAAAAACGTCATATCGTTACGGGCTTTATCATCTGTGCTTGTGCTGCTGTTAAGCTAAGCCATGCGGCTTATAAAGCGTTTACTCGATTAAGAGTTAGCGACTTTTACACGAATCGTGTTGCTGCCAAGCTTTGACATGTTCAGCTTGTTTAGTGCCGCTTTAGCTTCTTCATGCTCTGGCATTTCAACAAAAGCAAAGCCTTTAGATTCGCCAGTGTTTTGGTCTAAGACTAGGCTGCACTCTTTTACTGAGCCGAACTCAGAAAATAGAACACGGATGTCTTGCTCAGCAGTAGAGCGCGATAGGTTACGAACTAGAAGTTTCATAATAAACCTTGAATATGAATTTACGCCGAGCATTGTCGCACACTTTCATGCTCACCCTCACAAATAATTAGCTCGAATAGCTCTGTTTACCTGTTCGATGCTCTCATTAGCCGTTAACCGCGGTTTATCGTGATATCTGATACAAATCCATGCTCAGTGCTGGTTAACGCCTGTTGCAGCATTTGAGCAGCTTCTTGAGCTGTCATAAAGCTTGAAGTATCCATTGCTTTGCCGCTGGTTCCCCAAAACTCTGTCGCCATTCCACCGGGATAAACCGCAACGATTTTCATCGGGTGACCTTTGAGCTCCAACCTTACCGATTCGATAAAGCCTTTTACTGCCCATTTTGCTGCGCAGTAGGTGGACTCTTCTGCTTTAGCGCCTTGAGCCGCGGTCGACATCACGACAGCAATGGTGACGGGTTGATCTTTGTAACGCTGAACCAGCTCGCGAATCAGAAATATCGAGGACTCGATATTGTTTTTTAGCATGTCACTGATCGCCGCTGGATCTTGCTGTTCTATCTTACCGAAGTATCCACTGCCAGCGCTGTGAACCACCAGTTTTGGTGTTTCTGGCAAGGCATCAAGCAGTTCGCTCACGGAGTTCGGGTCACATAGATCACAGGTTTGGCTGACGGTATCTGCTGGCAGGTTTTTCGCTAATTCAGCTAAACGCTGTGAGCTGCGGCCAGTGATCATTAAGCGCTGACGGCTGTTTGATGCGCTCGCATATTGCTTAGCTAAAGCTGCGCCTAAACCGCTGCTTGATCCGGTGATTAAAATCATGGGGACTCGGGATTGTTGAATGGAATCGAGATAGTAAGGCTTTGAAAGCTTGTTTTCTGAGATCTAAGACCAAGATGCTGAGGCTCATGACTAAGATTGCTCGATAGAATTGAGGTTTGAGAAAGTGATGTAAGCCAGGAAGGAAAAAAGAAGGAGCACTAAAAAGTAAAAACGCCGGCATAGGGCCAGCGCTTTTGAAAATCAGATTACTCGTCGTCGAACTGTTTGGTCGTGAATGAGTCTTCGATTCTGTTGAGCTCTTCTTGATCTTTCACTCGCTGTTCTTCTTGGCGAATGACTTTTGCTTCATTGAAGCGTTTCTTTTCCGACTTAGTCAGGAATTTTACAGCTTTCTTGTTGGTCAGTGCGTAAGCAACTACGTCTTCGCCTTTTTCTCTGCGGTCGTTTACACGTTGTGAGAAACGTTCATTGTCGCGAGCTTTACGCTCCGCTGAGGTCAACTTGCTCATGCTTTAAAGCCTTTTCAATTATTCATGGTAGGGAATCTACGCTTAGCGAAACCAATGGGGAAGTGCTCATAATTGGTGGAACTGTGTATCACGTTCGCTCAACTGAGTTTAGCCCATTTGTATGCTGGTGGCGCATCTTAGCACAAAGGCTTGAGCATACAGGTATGCTATTCGAGGGATTAAACAGAACAACCCACAATTTTCTGTTGTGGGTTGAGATTGCATTGCGGGCTGAGATTGTCTTTTGGGGGCGAGGTTATCGCTGATGGAACTGCTAATCAGAAACGCCAGTTAATTAAAGTTTTTCGATATACAAAATCACTTCACCGACTTTAAAGCCGAATTTAGACATCTCGGTTTTGTTGAACAGGCGTTTGTCGTCCATCAAGAACATCCAATCATCAAGCACTACTTCATAAGTGCTACCGTCTACTTCGATTTCTAAATCGTATTTCCAATAAAGCGCTGAACCTTGGGTCTCTCCATATGCCGTGCCCACGACATCGTTGGCGGTGCCTGTGTAAGTGTTGTCACCGGTTTTGATGAGGTTCCAAACGCGAGTTGAACGCTCACCATCAGCAAAGGAGAACCACTCTTTGATTTCTCCGTTGTCTCCGTCCCAAGTAGCGATGAGCTTGGCGTCAAAGCGGCGCAGTAAGTTACCAGAGCGGTCAAGCACGATGCCGTAGGCCATCAGCTCACCGTCAAAGAAGGTTTCCAGCTTGAGCTCTGGGGTGGTGTCTGCGTGGTTCTCTAAACTTGCAGAGCCACAACCTGTTAGCCAAGCGAGAGACAATATTGCCAGGGCGAGTTTGATTATTTTTGTTCTTGGACTCATTTATTTAAACCTAAAAGTTGTTTGCGTAGACCGGGCTCAGAGGTGTTTTCAGATAACCAAATCGCTAAGAAAGCGTCACCAAACTGCTTGTCTTGGATGATACCGATAGGCTGTTCATCGAAGTAAAAACGACTCACGTTGTCTTCGGTTACGCGGATAGTGAGTGTGCTTCCTGCTTCTACGTTAGGCCACATCTCGTATAAAGGCTTCAACCAACGTTGGATATTGTTGTTGGAGTAACCAAGTTTGCTCCATTGATCTTGGGTGGCATCAACGAGGTCTTTGCTGTCAATCGCGCGGTAATATTCAAGCTTTAAAGCGCGTTCAGAATTGGTTGGGGTCGTGTAGAATTCAGCTGAGTAGAGTGTCCAAAACAGATAGCTCATCTCACCTTGGCCGCGTTTGCTTAGATTGTCTACAGCGGAAGCTTTGGCGCTTCCGGTGAACAGGAGTGCCGCGCAAATGAGGGTTAAGGTGACTAAGCTAAACAGTCGATTTCTTGATTGCTCGCTTGCTTGTGTGCGAACGCGACTGTTATCGCTCTCAGATTTGAACGCTTGCGTAGGGTTGCGTGGAAAAGCCATAAGTCACCTCGTTGTTGCCATTTTGGGTTGTACTAAGTTGGAGTAAACGGCCACCAGTAAGGGCAACAAAATCCCCCAACTTATTGCAAGGGCAGCGAGCACCGATGCATCTGGCCAAGTAGTAAGAAGGGCGCCTGCTTTGATGCCTCCCCAATAACTACTAGTACCTGCTACGAACCCTATGACAAACAAGATCACTTTTGAGCACTTTAAAAGCCAATTCAGGCTGTGATTAAAACTGATTAAGAACATGATCCACAGGCAAATGAGCCAAACTGGGAACCAAGATTGATTAGCAATTTCAGAGTCGACGGCGAAAATACCGAAGTGGAGCATGAGGCTATCAAGCAATAGCCCCAATGGTAATAAGACGAGTATTTTCAAGTCGCTACTGCGAGTTGGAGAGAGAAGGAAGTGAACCACCACGATCAATGGCGTGACGAACGGGGCTTGCGCGGTAAAGAAGGCGCTGCAAACCCAGGTCGCTTGAAACAGAACGAGATTAATAATCCAAAACCGTTTCATCTTTTGCTCCAAAGTAACGAGGTTTTCTTGCGACAAGGTGATGAGTGCTGATCACGCGCTCTAGGAATGCCCCTTCGCAGTAACAGAAGTAGAAGACCCAAAGGCGTTTAAACTCTTCTGAATAGCCTAATGATTCGAGCTCTTCCCAGCTGTTTTCAAAGGCAACGTTCCAGTCGTTGAGTGTTCGAGCGTAGTGCAGACCAATGTCATCAATTTCTTGGACGACAAGGTCGGTGCTGGTCGCAAGATGCTGAGTCATCACGGCAACCGAAGGTAAACAACCACCGGGGAAGATGTACTTCTGAATAAAGTCGACGCCTTTACGATATTTATCATAACGACTGTCGGCAATGGTGATAGCTTGAATCAGCATTTTCCCTGAAGGCTTCAACAGAGAAGAGCACTTTTCAAAGAAGGTTTGTAGATATTCATGTCCGACCGCTTCTATCATCTCGATAGAGACCAACTTGTCATACTCACCAGTGAGGTTGCGATAATCCTCTTTGAGTAGGGTGATTTTGTTGGTTAAGCCGAGCGCTTTGACTCGCTGTTCTGCCAGCTCGTGCTGAGCATCTGAAATGGTCGTGGTCGTAACGTGGCAGCCGTAGTGCTGAGCCATAAATATAGCCAATCCGCCCCAGCCAGTGCCTATCTCAACCACGTTATCTGATTCAGACAGTTCTAAACGCTCACAGATGGTTTTCATTTTGTTCTGTTGTGCTTTCGACAGGGTTAACGCATCTTCGCTGTAGATAGCAGAAGAGTATTGCATTGAACTGTCTAGGAAGCGCTCATATAGCTCGTTACCAATGTCGTAGTGGGCGAGAATATTACGTTTGGAGCCTTGCTCGGTGTTGGCGTTCTTACGGCGTAGCAGTAAATTTTTGATTCGTGAAATCCATTGCGTCTTGTCATCAAGCTCGTCTAACTGTGCTTGATTTCGAGCCATGATTTGAATCACTTTGGTGAGATCTGGGCTGGTCCATTTTCCATCAATGTAGGCCTCAGATGCACCAATACTGCCGCTCATTACTACATCTCGATAAAAGCTCGCATCATGGATAACAATTTGAGCGCTTAAGGTCGCTTCTCTGTCTCCGAACACCGAATGCTTGTCTCGTTCTATTACTTCGAGTTTTGCGAATTGCAGACGTTCTAGAACCTTGAAAATCAGAGCTCGATATTTGCAGTTGCTTGAAACAGCAACGGCTTTAGCTTGTTGTTCTACGTTGTTGTTTTGTTTTGCAAGCTGTTCCATGGAAACCTCGCTGAGAAATTGTTTTAAATTTAGTTTTACTGGCTGAGGGTTAGAACTGTTGGTCTCGTTAAGCCAACCCAAGCCTTCAATTTAGACGTCTTTATGGCGTTTTAGACGCTGAGTCTGGATGCGCCACAAACGGTACTTTTTTCAGAAATAATTTGAGAGCCTGAAAATAGATACCCATTACAACCTTAATTGTCATTGCTGGGATCTTCAGTACCGTTTTCCTAATGTTTGCTTTTGTTACCGACTGCTTTGAGAGTGCTAGTGTGGCATCAAAAATTTTGTCGCTACGATGACTCTCGATGTGTACTAACGTCCGTTTCGTTGGTGGTTTTATTTTCCACAAATAGTTCATGTCTAAATCCATGAACGGCGAAACGTGAAACTCTTTTTTTACTTTCAATTCTTTGTGCATGTCGATGAGATAATAGTGTCTTTCTCGCCAAGGCGTATTGCTCACTTCGGCTAACATATAGCGACAATCACCAGTTTCGTCGTAACAGAAAAAACAGTTGATTGGGCTGAAATAAATCCCTAAACAACGGCACTGAGCCAGCATTGTCACACGGTTTGATACAGACCAAACCCCACCAAGTTGTTGTACTTTGGATGCTATACGTTGCTTAAGTGATTTAGGTTCATCAGTCGTGACATTTTCTTTTTTTTCAGCGAGATAATCCGATTCGACAAAGCGAATCGGGTTGTACCATTGAGTACCGAATAAGCGACTGCGAGTGGTTGTTTGAGGGATTTCATCGAGATCTAATCCCATCATGTACAACTGGTAGCTAAATTCATGAGTAATATCGCCAAAGCGGCGATGGCGTACGTTACCCCAGTAAATGCCGCTGAGCTCTTCACTCTTTTCGGGTGCGATCCCCATGTCGGATGTGATGGTGTGAGTGTTCATCGTACTGAGCTCGTGCTCAAATCTAGACCAAAGCGCTTAGTCACATCGAGTGCACTGTGAACCCCGTCTTCATGGAATCCGTTGTACCAATAAGCGCCTGCAAAGTGGGTGTTGTTTTTACCGCAGATCTGCTCGCGCTTATGTTGGGCTTCTACCGTGTTCGAATTAAGTACCGGATGATGGTAAACAAAGCTACGAATGATTTTATCAGGCGCTATTGCGTCACTTTGGTTTAGGGTTACACAGAAGGTGTCTTGGCTTTCAATGCCCTGCAGAATGTTCATGTTGTAAGTCACACAGGCAGGTCTTTGGCTGTTGCCATCTAGCATATAGTTCCAGCTTGCCCACGCCAGTTTACGGTCGGGCAACAGGTTGGTATCCGTGTGCAGCACCACCTCATTTCGGCTGTAAGGGATCTCCCCTAGTACCTGTTGTTCTTGTTCAGTCGCGTCGCCCAGCAAACGTAGGGCTTGGTCTGAGTGACACGTAAATATTACCTCGTCGAAGTCTTGTGTGCTGCCATCTTCGAATTCAATGGTAACCCCTGACTGTTGGCGAATGACTTGCTTAATCGAGGTGTTTAACGCGACCGGTTTATTCAAGCGTGAAAGGATGATCTCGACGTAAGAACGCGAACCTTTGGGAATCACATACCATTGAGGACGATTGGCAATGTCTAACAGGCCGTGATTGTAGAAGAACTGGATAAAGAACTTGAGTTCGAATTCTTCCATCTCTTCTAAGCTTGTCGACCAAATAGCCGCACCCATCGGTAAGATGTAGTGCTGACTAAAAAAGTCGGAAAATTGATTCTCGCGCAGGAAGTTGCCAAGGGTAACATCTGGCGTGAATTGGTTGCTTTCGAACTGGGCTTTACACAGCTTATTGAACTTGAGGATATCAGACACTAATGACCAGAATTGAGGCTTGAAAATATTACTCCTCTGAGCGAATAACGAATTGATGCTGTGGCCGTTGTATTCAAACTTAGTCGTTGTGTTGTGTACGCTGAAGCTCATTTCGGTCGGTTGCCTTTCGACAGCGAGTTGCTCAAGCAGTTGGTTGAAGTTTGGGTAAGTTCTGTCGTTGAATACGATGAAGCCAGTATCAATTGAAAACGCCTTGCCTCGGTGTTCAATATCAACCGTAGCAGTGTGCCCGCCGACGTAGTCATTTTTCTCGAACACCGTAACGTCGTGGTGCTTATCTAATACATGTGCGCAAGTCAGTCCAGAGATACCTGAACCTATAATGGCGATTTTTTTCATTGTTATACCATCCTTGAAGCGAGTTTTTGCCAAACTGAAGTCGGTAGCATTCTTAGTAATTTCATTATCAATATGAATCGTCTTGGGAAATCGATCTCGCTCTTTCCTTGAGCAATACCATTTACGATTCGTTGAGTGGCTGCCTCGCTACTAATAATCATAGGCATAGCGAAGGAGTTTCGCTCGGTTAATGGTGTTTCAACAAAGCCTGGGTGCACAATTGAGACATGAATGTTGTGCTCGGCGAGATCAACTGAGAGTGTTCTACCTAAGTAGGTGAGAGCGGCCTTTGAAGCGCCATAAGCTTCGGCTCTTGGCAATGGTAGAAAGCTCGCGCTTGAACTGACCAAAACCAAGCGGCCGCCGGGCTTGATGTTTTTTAGCCAAGCTTTAAGGGCGTAGCCAATTGAAATTAGGTTGATGTTGATGACGCGCTCGAACAACTCTGCGTTGAAATTGACAGGATCATCGATGTACTCACAATCACCCGCGTTCAAGATCAGTAGGTCGAGCGGCTTATCTTGGTCGAGTGCTGGGAAATTGTGGTAATCGGTCAAATCAAAACAAAGTGGGTCAATTGACGAGTGCGATAAGTCTGTCTCGTGAGAATCAACTAAGGCTTGCAGTTTGTCTTGATTACGGCCACAAGCAATCACCTGATGCCCTTGTTGAGCATAATCTATAGCGAGTGATTGGCCGATACCTGAGGTCGCGCCTGTGATCATAATACGCATTATCGGCTCGCTCTTTTTTTGATGGATTTGATCGCGCAACCTAGTACTGGAATGTGTTCGTACAGCATAGAACCCACATCCAGATAATCGCGATGATAAACCACTTGGTTGTTCAACATTTTAATATGACTGTGCCCTTGAACTTCAATCGGCTTTTGTCCGTTGAGTTGTTTGTGAGCGAATTGCATTGTCCAATAAACGGATGCTTCATCTTTCACTTCAAAGGTGTGTTCGATGTGGAAGTAACAGCTAGTGACTTGTGTGTAGAGGTTCTCGAAGTAATGAGTTAACGCGACAATCCCACTGACATGATGCAGTGGGTCTTGGAATTCGATATCAGGGTGATAAACCGTCTTTAGCACGTCGAAATTGTCGGTTCCGAGTTCTCGATACATGTTGAGAAAGTTATCAAGCCATAGAGAGTTATCCATAATATTCACTCTAATTATTTGAAAAAGGCTAAGGCTCTCAATCGTGCTTCTTTGTGTTCAACGATGGGTTGCCAGTATTCGCTGTTAATTCCGTTTTTTGCAATGTAATCATGTGGAAAATGCACATGCTTATCAGGAATATTTTGCAGCTCTGGAATGTACTTACGAATAAAAATTCCTTTCGGATCAAACTTTTCACTCTGGGTGATTGGATTGAAAATTCGGAAGTAAGGTTGAGCATCACAACCAGTACTCGAAGCCCACTGCCAACCGCCATTATTCGCGCTGAAATCACCATCGATAAGGTGCGACATAAAGAATCGCTCGCCCCAACGCCAGTCAATCAGTAGGTGTTTGGTTAGGAAGCTTGCCACCACCATTCTGAGCCTGTTGTGCATCCAGCCTGTCTCAACCAATTGACGCATCGCTGCATCAACTAATGGGTAGCCTGTCTTACCCTCACACCAAGCCTTAAAGCTCGGGTGATCGTGATACCAATCTAAGCCGTTGTATTTCTGCTGAAAGTTCGCACCTTTAACCAGTTTAGGATGGTGGAACATCAAATGCTTATAAAAATCTCGCCAAATCAATTCATTAAGCCAAGAAAAGGCTGGCAACTGAGTATCAAATAACAAGTCAGGCTGTTGTTGAATCAATTGAATCGCTAACCATCGTGGGCTCACAGCGCCAATGGTTAAGTAAGGGGAAAGGCCAGACGTGCCTTTTACCGATGGAATATCTCTAAGGCGAGAATAATCGTTAACTTTATTGGCTAAGAAATTGGGGATCACGCTCTCAAGGACGTCTTGGCTTAGTGGCCAACGCTCCGAATCGGTACGCGGAAAGTCGAAATCGTACTCGCCAGAAAAACCACTTAACGATTGTTTCAGTTGTGATGGATTCTGAAGCGAATCCGTTTCAGATGAACCTGCTTGCGCTGATCCTTTTGAATGCACAGGAGCGTGGCTGCAAATGATGCCTTTCGCTTGCACTTCTTTTAACCATGCGTTTTTGAAAGGTGTGAAAACCTTGAACATCTCACCTTGTTTATTCAGTACGCTACCTAATGGCAGAATCGTATCGCAGTCGGTTATTTTCAGCTTTATACCAGTAGCGATTAGGCGTTTGTCTCTTAACTGCTCATCCACTTCCGGCTCTGAATTGGCATACACACATGTCGCATCGACCTGTTTGCACAAGTTGATGAGTTGAGTAGCTTGATCGTTAAAGTCTGTGGCTTTGAGGTGCAGCAGAGTGATACCGAATTCAGCGAGTTGTGACTCAAACTGTTTCAGGTGGCGATAAATGAAGTCCGCTTTTATCGGTGAAAGGTGATGTTGTTGCCATTGCTGCGGAGTTGAAATAAAAACGGCGATAGAGACGCCGTTTTCAACTGCAGAGACGAGCGCTGGGTTATCGTGAATCCTCAGGTCTCGTCTTATCCATAGAATGTCGCTCAATATCCGTATCTCAGCTTAAGTTCTTGTGGGTGCGGGTTTAGATAAACTTGTGATTCTAGGTACTCGTTTGGGTATTCCATCAGATAGTGGTTGATCAGCGTTAGTGGGACTAACAGAGGAACTAGGCCTTCTCTGAATGATGAAATCTGATTGGTGAGCTCTTGTTTGTGAGCGCTGCTCAGTTGTTTCTTAAAGTAACCTTGCAAGTGATGCAGAGTATTAGCATGACTGCCGCGGTTTGCATGATGCATTAGCGCCGTCATCAGACCTTCGATGTACTTTTCAGCCAACTCATCGATCTCTAAATCGTTACTCGCTAAAAGTTTGCCCAGGCTCTTGTAGCCTTCAATGTGGTGGCACATCACTAGATATTTGTGAGCGCTGTGGAATTGAATCAGTTTGTGTTTGGTGACGCCTTCATCGACAAGATCGAGCCACTTTTGATATGTGAAAACACGAGTCATAAAGTTTTCACGCAGAATTGGATCGTTGAGGCGACCATTCTCTTCTACTGGAAGGAGGGGATTGCCTTGCATAACCTGTTGAGTAAACAAGCCAACGCCTGTCGATTCAGAACCACGCCCGTGGTGGTGGTAAACCTTTACTCGCTCCATGCCACAGGTTGGGCTTTTCTGGCACACAATGAATCCTGCGATATGTTGGTTGTTCTTTGAATAGTTTTGCCCAAACTCGATCAGTTCATCGGTGACATCGCCAGAACCATCAGGTCGAGAAACATGAATAATGTCGTCTAACATTCTTGTTTGACGGATCGTAGGACGAGGCGTTGGAAGTCCAACGCCCATCTCTGGGCAAACTGGCTCAAGTTCTACGTAGTCTGCAAGATCGTCTGTGCAAAAACGAGAACGCTTATGGCCAGTATCGAACCGAACTTTATGACCGGCGACACATGCACTAATGCCTATTTTTATTTTTTTATCCATTGGTCAATTCCTTACGCTCATTGCTCGTTGTTATTCTTATATTGTGTGTTTTGTTGCTTATTAAACATTACTTTAGTTCGGTTTTTACTTCTCTTACTAGCCAACTCTATGAGTCTTGTGACGTATCCGGTGAATCTTTTAAAACTAATAAATGTATTTACCCAGTGGGTTGAACAATTGGCTCACCCCTTTAGTGAAATACAAGGCATCACTTGAAACGGTTAAACACACACAGCCTTCTTTAGTCGCAGGTTGGTGGGTGTGTTCTCCATCTAACCAGATGAAGTCACCTTTGTTGTAGACGCCCATTTCATCTTCGAAGCTGCCTTCTAAAAGAAGCGTGATCTCGAAGCCTTTATGAGTGTGACAAGGCACCTGTCCGTCTTTATCTATATGTAGCAAGCTGGTGTGGTGTGATTCGTCATCAAAATCGAGACGTGCGCGGGAAATCTTGCCCAAGTTCAACCAGTCTTTTCTTGCGACTGAATTGAGTGCGCGAGGAATCGTGAAGGTTGTGTTAGACACTGTCTCTTGTTGCGCTTCAACAACGACTTCGACAGCCTGTGATAAATCAGCTGTAATCTGGTCAATAGCATCAAAGTCAAACTCCCCATCGTCAGATAGGAACGCATCCATTTCGCTGTCAGACAGTTTTAGCCCTGTTGTGTCATTTTCAAAGGCAGATGTATCGCTTTCAAAGACTGAGTCAGCGGCTTGCGCTGTCAGCATGCTTACTTGTTTTTGACAGTGTTCGCAAAGCTCAACATGGCTAGAAACAATCAAAGATACCGAATCCGCTAGATTGCCATCGACAAAATCTTTCAAGATTGCCGCATTTGGGTGATGTTTAATCATGGTCTTGTTCCCCCATGTGAACTTTTAGTTTGGCGAGTGCGAGTCTTAGACGTGATTTAACAGTTCCAAGCGGGACATCGAGTTGTTGGGCGAGTTGCTCTTGCGATAACTCTTGGAAGTAGACACCTTTCACAATGGTTTTTTGAGCGAGAGGCAGCTTTTCGATTTGAGTCATTACATGACGGCTCATTAGATGGTCGCCAAACTGAAGCTGATCACTTTGTGATTCGGCTACCATGGCGTCAATTGGCCAAATGTCGTCAGCGATGGTTTGCTCTGCTTTCGCCTTCACCTTTCTTAACATATCAAAGGCGGCGTTTCGCATAACGGTATAAACCCAAGTGGTCGCTGCGCCTTTCTCTTCATTGTAGAGATGCGCTTTCTTCCATACGTTGGTCATCGTGTCTTGGACTAGCTCGTTGGCAGCGGCTTCACCGCCCAACTTACTGATGCCAAAACGCTTGATTTTGGGAGCAAAGAATTTAAACAAACAAGTAAATGCCTGCTTATCTCTGTCTGAACCAACCAAAATCAGCCAGCTTGAGAGCTCTGTAGGTACCTTACTTTCGGTAGGTAGTTTGTTGTCGGGGATAATGACATGCTCCTTGCCGTTCCCTGTTCTTCTGCTTTCCACTTGCATAGTAATTAACCATCATGCGAATTTGATAGACACTACGTGAAGAGTGAGAGTAGGGATCACTTTATTTTAAATTAATTTCTACTATACAAAATTATAGTGAATAAAAGTGCTTATTGCCCTGTAATGATTTGATTCAAAAAGGGAACTAAAGACGGAAAACTAGCGGGTTCTGTGAATTTGGTTTTCTTTTCCAATGGGATAGGCATCATTTCGAGGAGTCGAGCACAGATCCATTGAGGGCTTTCAAAGTCAGGAGTGGGATAAAGTGCTCTGATCGAATCGTGTTCTCGAAACAACTCGACAAGAAATGCAGTCACCACGTTCGGCACCTTATAGCTGTGTTGTGGCCAGTGAGGTAAAGGGCGGAAATCACTTTTGATTAAATCATCTGTGTCGCGGAAGGACGAATGAAGCTGAACCAACTGTTCGCCTTCAACATCGATTTCCAGAATTTGGTCATCGGACATATTGAAATCGACAATAGACACTTTTGTCCCCCAAGAACTCAGACGTTCGGAGTTGGTGTTGTCCTGAGTCGCAATGATGAATCCGTCTCCCTGGGCTGCATGAGCGACCATTTTCAAATACTTGGGTTCGAAAATACGCAGTCTTTGTCTGCCCCTTGGCAAAATGAATAACGGGAGAGGAAACACCGCAAGCTCTTGAGAAGTCTCTACGGGTGTTTCTGATTCGGTTTCTATCCGTGTGATCTTCTCAGCTGAATTCGGCACATAGCACTCCTTAGTTCATACATGATTGAGTCTGTACTGATTTGATTCGTACGTAATTCAGAGATGTATACGCGTGCTCGTTGAAGTTCGATCAATGTGGGGTGATGTATTGAACAGGAAGTTAGAGAGAGGGAGACATGGTTTTTTGTCGCGTTTATTCGCATTTTAATCGGTTTAACCTTTTTTAACTTACGTCATTAGGTAATATGGGTTAAGAATTAGTCAATGGGTAGATAACAAGTGACACGCTTATCTTACGTTGCTTATCTCTTAGTTCTTCTTTACCTGACATCACATCAAAGGAATGGTCATGATCGTTATTTATGGTATCAAAGAGTGCTTAAATCCGATTAAGTTACAGCTTTCTAATGTCTTACAACAATGTTTGAACAGTGAGATGGGGTTACCTGATGACAAACGAGCGCATCGGTTTGTACCATTAGAAAGAGATGATTTCTTTTATCCCGAAGGGCGAACAGAAGCTTATACCGTCATAGAAATCAATATGATGGAAGGGCGAGCGGTGAATACCAAAAAGCGCCTGATTAAGAAGATATTTTCTGAAATAGAAAAGCAGCTGTCTATCTCTCCCATTGATATCGAGATCACCATCAAGGAGCAGCCATCGCATTGCTGGGGCTTTCGAGGCATGACTGGTGATGAAGCCCAAGATCTTAAGTATAAAGTCAAAGTTTAGGTAAATCGCGTGATAGCGGCTTCAGAGCTAGGTGTTTGAGCCGCTAACTTGATCCTATTCTGTTGTTGAGTAATTCCGTTATAGAGACCTCTTATATCGCTCTATTCTACTAACCTTCATCACTCTCTTTTAAGTATTGGTGCCAATTCCCAGTGATCACATCAAAGTGCTCAATACAGAACTCTTTCCTATCTTTTAAATAGTCGTTTTCCACTTCATCAAGCAAGTTTTTATAAGCTTCAGGGTCGCTGCCGTACACAAGGCAAAGGGTTGAGAAGTAGCGTTGGAGATCGAAGCTGTGTTCATCAATGTATTCCCCCAAGTCGTAATACTCCGGGCGGTCTTCTGACTCAAAAGCAAACATATCGGCTGCACTTATTGCGGCATCACCGCCATGTTCCACGTAGTTGAGCAGCAAGACTGTTGCGAGGTTATCTACGGCATCTTCTTCTTTACCGAGAATGGCGATCTTTTGATCTTCGATATAGCCGTGCCCCGCTTCGTGTAGCAGCGTATGAAGCAAGGTATCGATGGCACCCGTTTGTGCCGATTTTCCGTACTCTTTTTCGTATTGGTTCTTCTCGAAGTAAGCGAGTGATTCAGCGTAAAAACTGTATGGGATAAGTACGTGATGTGTTTGCGGATCGTAGAGTGGGCCTTCATCACCGCCGTATTGAATCACCAAAGGCTGGTTAAACATGAACAGTTGGTTGGAGAGGTCAATGACGGTGTCGTTGATGCCACTGAGTTCAATCTCTCGCTTGAGCTGTTTTTCTTGTTCAGTTTGAGGTGGTGCGTACTCGACAATAAGGTTGTTGGGCAGCGTATTATCAATGGATGTTTCACTGGACGCATAAGTCGTGGCAAACACAGAACCAAGGGCTAGGCTGTAGGTCAGTGTTTGTTTCAATAATGTCATCGTATGTCCTTATAATCGGGTGAATAGCCATCTCATGGTGAACCATATTTCCTAGAATGAATAGCTCTTGAGTGGTGAGCGATTGATTGTCAGTTTAGATCATGTTTCATTCTAAGGGCTATTTGTCAGATAAATTTCGGTTCAAGTAAACCCTTGTGCTATACTCCGCGCCCCAATCCGAATTGGCTTGCTTAATCTTAGGAAATTATTATGAGTGTTAAAAACGAACTTCAACAAATTAACAACCGTCTAGACAAGTGTCGCAACAAGTTAGCGGCTGCTAAAACTCGTAATGACCGTCCTGTTGTTCGTCAATTTGAAGACGAGATTAAGAAGCTAACTAAGAAAATTGCACAGCTTAAACACAAAGAAAGCTTTGATGTGAATCAAGAGCGTAAATCGCTGATTGATATGCCATTTAGCCGTGAAATCACAAAAGCTGAGCAAGCGGATATGGGTAAACTTAAGAAGTCTGTAAAAGGGCTCGTGATTGTTCACCCGATGACCAAGATTGGTAAAGAGCTTCGCATTGAAGTTATGACGGGTTACGCACCGAAAAAATTCTAATTACCAGTGATGGTGATGAAAGAGGAGCTAGCAATAGCTCCTTTTTGCTTTTTTAGGTATTAAAAAAGCAGAGTCAGCGGCAAGGATACTCGCGCCGTTATCAACTTTTTGGAGGTGATTGTTGTCACAAATCCTTTTATCTCCTATAAAAGTTAACGTGTCACTAACATGACACCAAGTGAGCGCAGTAATGTGTTCGCTTTTCGAATCTACAATTTCTCTCCAGTTTGTATAAATATAGGTAGAGCACCACAAATAATTACAGATAAAACTAGACTCATTAAGGAAGATGAGAACGTAAAAAAATAGAGGTTATATGAATCAATTAATTTCAATTGGACCACTAGAATCCTTCCTAATCGCGATTAGTGTTTTGTTTCTAGGTCATTTCGTCAATGCAAAGCTTCCGGTTCTCAAAAAGTACAATATTCCAGAGCCCATTGTCGGCGGCTTGATTGTCGCTTTTGCTATTACAGCCCTGCACTTTAACGGCCTTGATCTTGAGTTTTCCTTGCCCCTGCAGAACACGTTTATGTTGATGTTCTTTGCAACGGTCGGCCTTGCGGCGAACTACACGCAACTGATAAAAGGTGGTGCTAAGGTATTCCTATTCTTAGGGGTGGCTTCGGTTTACATCATTATCCAAAACGGTGTGGGTGTAACACTTGCGACGGCATTAGGCCTTGAACCCTTGATGGGTTTGATTGCTGGATCTATCACGCTTTCGGGTGGTCACGGTACGGGTGCAGCTTGGTCTCAAACTTTTTCAGACACGTTTGGCATTGCCAATACTCTAGAAATCGCGATGGCTTCAGCGACGTTTGGTTTGATTATCGGTGGTATTATCGGTAGCCCAGTCGCTCAAAAGTTGATTGATAAAAACCAGCTTGAATCTGAGTACGGCACTGGCACACAAACCCACGAGCGTTTTCCTGAGCTTGTTACTTACAACGAGTATGAAGAAGACAAAGTAACAGCGAAGAAGGTGATTGAAGTATTGTTCATTCTTCTTATCTGTATCTCGGGGGCGAAATACCTAGAAGAGTGGGTGGCGACTTTTGAAATTTCTTGGTTGATGATTCCTGACTTCGTTTACGCGTTGTTTATCGGTGTGTTCATCACTAACGTTTTTGAAGTGACTAAGCTGCATAAAACCGACAGTGAAACGGTCGATATTCTTGGTACGGTGTCATTGTCGCTGTTCCTTGCGATGGCGCTAATGAGCCTTAAGCTTTGGAACATCTTTGACCTTGCGATTCCGTTCTTGGTTATCCTTGCGGTTCAGGCTGTGGTGTTGGGTATCTTCTCTTACTTTGTGACGTTCAAAGTAATGGGTTCTAACTACGACGCAGCGGTTATGGCGGGTGGTCACTGTGGTTTCGGCCTAGGTGCAACCCCAACAGCGGTAATGAACATGGGTTCTTTGGTGAACCGATTCGGTCCGTCGCCACAAGCCTTCATGGTTGTGCCAATTGTTGGTGCCTTCTTTATCGATATCGTTAACCTGATTATCCTACAAGGTTACATCTCGTTTATTGGATAGTGCGAACGCACCAATAACGAAGTATGCAGATACAAGAAAGCCAGTCGATTGACTGGCTTTTTTTGTTTTAGCGAATGCCGCTTATTTTATTCAACGTATATTATTGAGCGTATGTCATTGAGCCTATGCGTGTGAGCTTGCCTGTAGCTCTTTGAGCAGAGGGAAAGCCGCTTTGGTGTGTTCTCCCGTGACAATGAATCCAACCAACTGGTTATCTTCATTAAAGCCCTTAGCGACAATGCCTTTAGGATCGAATCGCGTTTCCCAACTCTGAGCGGTTTGAATATCGCGCCCTGCGAGTTGAATCGGGTAACTCGGTGTTTTCACCTTAGTGATGATGTGAGGCAAGCTGAGCTTTCCTTCGCCCACTTTGCTCTCTCCGTTACCCAGAGCCAGCTGCTTAGCCAACACGTTTGCAGACAAAATAGCGGGCTGAAGATAAGCCATCACACGCCCCTCTATTTCGGCGCAGTCACCAATCGCATACACATTTTCGACACTGGTTCTCATGATGGTATCGACCACAATCCCTTTGTTTACTTCTATTCCCGCTTGTGTGGCTAACTGTGTGTTTGGTCTTAGCCCTGCTGCGGCAATCACGATATCGGTTCGTATCAATCGAGAAGAAGTGGTTTGCAACCTCACTCCATCGGGGAGATACGTTGCGCGACACACTGCAGAATCGGTTTCGACGGTAACGCCTGCTTTTGTTAGTTCCCTTTCCAATTCTAGCGAAACGAAAGGTGGCACTAGGTTATTCAATAGATAACTTGCGGGTTCGATAATCGTGACATCTTTACCCGCAGTTTGAAGGTCGAATGCGAGCTCGACCCCAATCAAGCCTCCACCCATCACAGTGATGCGTTGAGCGCGATCGATCTGAGCTTTGTGTTTATCGAACTCTTCCAAACTATTTAACGTAATGGTTGCGCTGCGTTTAAGCCCTTCCGCTGGTGGTATAAAAGGCGTCGCGCCCGTCGCTAATATCAACTTTGAATAGTGGATAGATTGGCCATCAACATGAACACACTGCTGCTCAGTATCTATCTCGCTCACAAGTGCTTTGGTTTTGATGACCACGTTGTACTGCTCTGCCAATTGTTGAGCGTTATGTACAGCCAGTGTTTCCGGCGTTTGTTCCTGACTGAACGCGTGCGAAAGATTCGGCTTACTGTACTCAACCCCGGCATCGGCGGTGATCATAGTAATCGCGATATCTTGGTCAAGCTTACGTACCATTTTGATGGTTTGTAGGGCAGCGAAACCGCCACCCACAATTACAATGTTCGACATGCTACTTCTCCACAAACACTTCTTTGCCTAAATGGCATTCAGGGCAAAGGAAATCATCAGGTACTTGCGCCCAAGGAGTTCCAGGTTCGACGCCTTGGTAGGGTTCGCCCATTTGTGGGTCGTACACCCATTCACACACTGTGCAACGCCAGCAAGTGCAGTCTGCACTGTGTACTGGCTTATCTTGCGCTTCTTCTGGCTTCTGCTCTGTTGTGTCTTTGAGCTCGGCATTGGTGTTTGCCGGTGCTGGTGTGGCTTCAAGCGGTGTTACATTTCGTGATACTTGTTTCGGTGTGCTCACTTCATCTGCTTCTACACGCCAAACCTCGGCCAGTGTCATGCCGTAATCGATACATTGGCGAAGCGCGTCTGTGTCTGGTTTCCAATGAATGTGTTGCGGAGCACTCACCTCGAAGTTTGCTTCACGTAGGCGAGCGTCGATACGTTTTACTGCGCCACCTGTCCAACCTGAAGAACCAAATGCCGCGGCTCTTTTACCTGCAAAACGTAAGCCGTGGATCTCTTCTAGTAGTGCAGCGATTTGCGGCATCATCACATTGTTCATGGTCGATGAACCAACAAGCACACCCTTTGAACGGAAGATATTGGCAAGGATGTCATTCTTATCGTGCTTAGAGATATTAAAGACTTTGATTGCTGTTTCTGGGCTGCCTTTACGGATACCTTTTGCGATTGCGTCAGCCATCATGCGAGTGTTGTTCGACATGGTGTCGTAAACAATGGTGATACGATCTTCTTTGTAGGCTTTAGACCACTCGTAGTATTGCTCAACAATTTGCGTCGCGTTGTCGCGCCAAATACAACCATGAGAGGTGGCGATAACATCGATAGGCACACCTAAGCTGAGCACTTCTTCTATCTTCGCTTTCACCAAAGGCGCGAAAGGTGTGAGGATGTTCGAGAAGTAACGCAGACATTGATCATGAAGCTCGACTTGGTCTAGCTGATCGTTGAATAGGTTTTCATCACAATAGTGCTGACCGAACGCATCGTTACTGAACAGGATCTCGTCACCAGTGAGGTATGTTGCCATTGAGTCTGGCCAGTGCAGCATTTTCATCTCAACAAAGATGAGTTGCTTACCGTTACCGACATCGAGCGTGTCGCCTGTTTTAACGGTTCGGAAGTTCCAGTCAGGCTGATGGTGATGGCCAACAATAGAGTTAACGCCAGCTTCTGTGCAGTAGACGGGTGTGTTTGGAATTTTGGCTAATAGTGCCGAAAGGGCACCTGAGTGGTCTTCTTCAGCATGCTGACAAATGATGTAGTCGATCTCATTGATGTCGATTTCCATCTCAAGGTTTGCAAGGAATTGTTCAGTAAAGCGATGATCAACGGTATCAACAAGCACCGTTTTCTCTTCACGAATCAGGTACGAGTTATAGCTGGTACCTTTGTTCATGTGGTATTCCTTACCATGGAAGTGTTCTGTTTCCCAATCGTGGACGCCAACCCAGTGAACATTTGATTTAACGTGAATAGTCATAATGATAATACCTTATTTAAATATCTAAGGTCATCATTGCACTAGTTGTGCCATGTTTTTAAGTGCCTGTTTTCAATATGTTTGTTTGGAGTTTATGCTGTCTGGTGAGTCATTTTGACGTGCTGAGTTTTATGGTTAAAATGAATCTTAGATGTCTTTATGACTTTGTAGCGGTTTGGCAAGAAAATTAATGATGTTTGCTCAGAAAGAGCAGGGTGAGGAACATGTTTCAACAAAGGGGATTATAGCGTAACTCCTGCGCTTCGCGAATTAGAACACGTGGATTGATCAAGTATTGGTGATCTAAAAAGCGGCTGGAATGGCTAAAGCTGAGATAGAAAGGATGGATGCGAAATACAGACATGAAAAAGGCCAGACGAGTGTCTGGCCAAAACAAGGCAGTGTAATTTAACAGTCTGAAGTGCTGTTGAAACTATATTTTGTAAAACGAAAAAGCGTTTTAAAAATTAAAGCGTTGTAGCAGTTAAGCGTTGTAACTGTTTAACGTGTTATAGCTGTTGATTCATTCGTCATCTTAATTAACGAGTTAAAGCGTCGTCACGATTTCATCAAGAGCTAGACGTGCTTTTGGTTTACCGTGGTTATAGTCTTCGCCGTCTTTGTGGTAGCCGATTGCTAGCGCTACATCAACAACGTGACCGTCTAGTTCGTCAGCAAACTCTTCACCGATCATAGCGGCATCTACGCCTTCCATCGGTGTTGAAGCAATACCAAGACGAGCCAGTGTGTGCATTGTGTTACCTAGCGCGATGTACACTTGAGACTTAGTCCAGTTACCGTTGAAACCTGTTTCGTCTGTGTTCATTTCTGCGAATGCGTAAGCCCCTAAGAACTGCTCGTACATTTCAGCGGGTAGGTGACCAGAGCTTACTTCTGTGTCAGCACGCTTTGCGAATTTCTCTTTAGTGTACTTAGGATCGTGAGCAAACAGGATCGTATGTGACGCTTCTTTCGCATGCGGTTGGTTAAACTGGAACATGTTCTCGAAAGTATTGTGGAAGCGTTGTTTTGCTGCGTCACTCTCAATGATGATGAATTTCCAAGGCTGAGAGTTGATAGAAGAAGCTGACAAACGAAGTGCTTCTTTGATTACTTCCATGTCTTCCGCAGAGATGCGCTTTTCTGCATCGTATTTTTTAGCTGTGTAGCGAGTGTTTAGATCTGAAATGATTGGATGAGTCATGTTGAATCCTAATATCTATCAATATAAATGTTGTAGGGTTTTATGTTCGGTAACGTCAACAATAAACGGATAACGCATTTAGGCTATATCTCTATAGAAGTCGTATCTAGAACAGCCAGCCTCTAAAAGACTGAACGCTTAAATGGCTATCGAACATGCCCCAATAAATCGAGTATCTGCGGTAGCTCAAGTCGATGGGTGTAAGATAATAGAAGATTGGCTTGGGAAAAATAGCGAACACATCAAATCACTATGGTTAATAATGTCCATAATGATTTGATTAGTGTGATCTGGATGTGTGTTGGTTTTCGAAAATCAGCCAGTTAGTAGGCTTTGATTCCATATTGGCGTAACAAAGAGGGAAGTACGCTGTCGAGGTTTGGGATATCTTCAGGGTTAAGTTCAATCAAGCTAAAACCGTGCTCTTGGTAAACTTTCTTGGTCGCATTTCGTTTGTCTTCTTCTATAGGGCCTGAATCTGTTCCCCAGAACTGAATGTATACCTTGCCGCTTGGCAGGTAGAAATCGCTCATTACTTCTTTTGATATTGGGAGCGGACGTTCATAGGCATGAACCACTCCCGCCATATAAAGCCAGTTATCGATGATCAGCTCTCCCTTTGAACGTACATAATGTCCGTCTAAGGTTCGATGTTTCGCCTCAAATTTCTGACGAAAGCTAGAAAACGAGACATCGGTAGAGTGGCTTTCAGCATCATGCCCTAGAAATTCGATAACAGACTGCTTCAAACGTTTGTTGCGAACCAACGAATCGTGCCACACCACAAATAGGTTTTGAGTCGCTTTATCTTCCCTTTGCTCACCGCCTGCTTTTAAGCCTGTTGAGGTGACATGCCAACCATCTTCTTCACGTGTTATCCAACCAAGCTCGCTGAGCAACAGGTTAATTTTTTTTGCGCTAAGTTGAAAGGCACTGCCTAGTTGAGTTGCCGTTAGCGTTTTTCCAGAGAAAGAATCTAGGTCGATGAGTAGTTTTTCTGGCCAGACAATAAAGACACCAAACTTCTTGTGTTCGACATACTCCCCACCAAAGCTTTCGCCTCGTTCTGTGAGTACCCAACGCTCCTGTGAACGCACGATATAGCCAGCTGTTTTCAAATCACTGAATAGAGCCTTTGCTTCTATCCCTTTTTGTTTGGCTAGTGCTGATGTGGAAATCTTGTCTGGCATAGTCTGTTTCTCAATTAGCAGTAGAACTGCTGATTAATGTTGAGGGGCTGTTGTATAGAATAGGGAAATACAATAACACAACTGTTGATACTAACTGCAGTTCACTGGTCCATGTTTTTAGTGAGTATTCGCTCTCATTTTGAATGTTAAGCAAAATATCGTCTAATTTGTAATTAAATTACAGTTTTAGGGCTTTTACCCATCTTGGTGCATATTTATTATTCGTGACACGATGTTCTTTTATACGGGTTATATAGATCTCAGATGCTATATTTTATTAAGTGTGATTTGTATCACTATTTATTTTTAAGTATTACAAAATAAAATGTGATCTAGATCTTACGTTAATGATATCTATTCTCATTAATTTGGCTTTGTAATTTAAATTCATGATGTTTTTGTGATCTAAGGTGTACTCGTTAACCCGAAAGTGTTTTTTGCGCGTGATGGTTATCACGAAAGTTGGGCTGAGGTGCATTTTGAAAATGTTGTGATACATTTTAATCGACTTTTGAGTACACACTTTCGGTCATTTGACCAACCAATACATTACGGGGTTCTACCTATGTTATCACCAGAAGCAAAGATTAAGGTTCAAAACTTTGGTCGTTTCTTATCCAATATGGTAATGCCAAACATCGGCGCATTCATTGCGTGGGGTTTCATTACTGCACTATTCATTCCAACGGGTTGGTGGCCTAACGAAACGTTAGCATCAATGGTTGGTCCAATGATCACATACCTACTACCACTATTGATCGGTTATACCGGTGGTAAAATGGTTGGTGGCGACCGCGGTGCCGTAGTGGGTGCTATCACAACAATGGGTGTTATCGTTGGTACTGATATCCCAATGTTCATGGGTGCAATGATTGTAGGTCCACTGGGTGGTATCGCAATTAAGAAATTCGATGAAGCTGTTCACGGTAAAGTGAAGAGTGGTTTCGAAATGCTAGTGAACAACTTCTCTGCGGGCATCATCGGCATGATCTGCGCGATCATCGCGTTCATCGTGATTGGCCCTGCGGTTAAAGTTCTGTCTTCTGGTTTAGCGGCTGGTGTTAACGTAATGGTTGAAGCGGGTGCATTGCCTCTTGCCTCTATCTTTGTTGAACCTGCGAAAATCCTATTCTTAAATAACGCAATCAACCACGGCATCTTCTCTCCACTCGGTATCCAGCAATCTGAAGAAATTGGTCGTTCAATCTTCTTCCTAATCGAAGCGAACCCAGGTCCAGGTCTTGGTCTTCTACTTGCTTACATGGTGTTTGGTAAAGGTAGCGCGAAGCAGTCTGCGGCTGGTGCATCTATCATCCACTTCCTAGGTGGTATCCACGAAATTTACTTCCCTTACGTTCTAATGAACCCACGTCTAATCCTTGCTGTAATCGCGGGTGGTATGGCGGGTGTATTCACTAACGTAGTGTTCGATTCTGGCCTTATCTCTCCAGCATCACCAGGTTCTATCTTCGCTATCTTATTGATGACGCCAAAAGGCTCTTACATCGGTGTTGTACTTTCTGTAATCGCTGCAACGGCTGTGTCTTTCATCGTAGCTTCAATCCTACTTAAGACTTCAGCTCAAGGTGATGACGAAGATTCACTAGAAAAAGCATCGGCTCAAATGAAAGACATGAAAGCGTCTTCTAAAGGTGCAGCTTCAGAAGCTGGCGTAAACCTAGCGGATGTTAAAGCTGTCTATGTGGCTTGTGATGCAGGTATGGGTTCGAGTGCAATGGGTGCTGGTCTACTTCGTAAAAAGGTAGCAGCAGCAGGCCTAGATATTGAGGTAACAAACTACGCAATCAACAACCTACCGGCTGATTCGCAAATTGTTATCACGCATAAAGACTTAACAGACCGTGCTCGTAACACCGTACCAGGTGCAATGCACATGTCTCTAAGCAACTTCCTAGACGGCGGTGTCTACGACCAGCTAGTTGCTGAGTTAACAGAAGCTCAGACTACGAATGCTCAAAGTGGTGAAGCGAAAGTAGAAGCTCCGGCTCCTGCAGCAGCTCCAGCACAAGAAGGTAACAAGCTTGCACTGACTGATGACAGCATCTTCCTTGGCCTTAAAGCGACTCAAAAAGAAGACGCTATCAGGTTCGCTGGTGAGAAACTGGTCAAATTGGGCAACGTATCACCAGAATATGTAGAAGGCATGTTTGCTCGTGAAGAGCTTGTCTCTACGTACCTAGGTGAGTCTATCGCAGTACCACACGGCACAATCGAAGCGAAAAAATACGTACAAAAAACTGGCATCGTTTTCTGTCAGTACCCTGAAGGTATTCAGTGGGGCGAAGATGAAGATGATATCGCTAAGATGGTTATCGGTATTGCCGCACAAGGCGATGAGCACAACATGGTGCTAATGGCTATTACCAATTCACTCGACGATGAAGAAGCTGTGGAATGCCTACAGAACACAACAAACCCTGCTGATGTTCTACGTATTCTCAACGGAAACTAACAAGCTCTAGTCAAGCTCCTGAGTGAAGGAGGCCAGTATCCCCCTACTGGCCTCATTTTCGGTCTAATCTCCTCTAAGAAGATTCAGTCTGAATAGCTTACTGCTTGATGCCTAGGACACATCGTCAAGGCATGTTGTTGAGTGGTTAGCTATCTAGATTTAAATATTGATAAGGTCAAAATTATGAAAGCGTTACATTTTGGTGCAGGTAATATCGGTCGTGGTTTCATTGGTAAGCTTCTTTCTGACGCTGGTATGAAGGTTACGTTTGCTGACGTAAATGAAACGGTTGTAAATGCGTTAATTGAACGTCAAGAATACCCAGTTAAGATTGTTGGCGAAGAGTGTGTTGTTGAAGTTGTTAAGAATGTGACAGCGGTAAATTCAGCAACAGGTGCTGTAGTAGATTGCATTGCTGAGTCTGATATTGTGACAACAGCGGTAGGACCTACAGTTCTAAAAATCATCTCTAAGTCTATTGCTCAAGGCATTGAAAAGCGTGCAGCAGCAAACAACACGGCACCAATGAACATCATCGCGGCTGAGAACATGGTTCGCGGTACTAGCCAATTAAAAGCAGCAGTTTTAGAGCACCTTTCTGATGAAATGAAGGCGTTCACTGAAGAGCACATTGGTTTTGTTGATTCAGCGGTCGACCGTATTGTTCCACCGGCAGAAGCAGGTGAAACAGACCCTCTAGCGGTAACGGTTGAAACGTTCAGCGAGTGGATCGTAGACCAAACACAATTTAAGGGTGAGATTCCAAACATCCCAGGAATGGAATGCACTGATAACCTAATGGCTTTCGTTGAGCGTAAATTGTTCACGCTAAACACGGGTCACTTGGTAACGGCATACCTTGGTGTACTTGCTGGTCACGAGACAATTAAAGACTCTATCGAAGATGACGTAATCCGTGCTGAAGTAACAGCAACGATGGAAGAAAGTGGCGCTGTTCTAATTAAGCGTTACGGCTTTGATCCAGAAGCGCACGCGGCATACATCCAAAAAATTCTTGGTCGTTTTGCTAACCCGTTCCTACGTGATGAAGTGGATCGTGTTGGTCGTCAACCTATTCGTAAGCTGAGCCCTCAAGATCGCCTAGTCAAGCCATTGAACGGTACGCTAGAATACGGACTACCAAATGCTAATCTAGTAAAAGCGATCGCAGCTGCGTTCCATTACAAAAATGAAGATGACCCTCAAGCGGTTGAACTTCAGGCAATGTTCGCAGAAAAAGGTTTTGCTGAGACATTAGCGCATTATTCTGAGCTGAATAGTGACTCAGAAGTTGTTAAACTAGCGGAAGAAGCTTATCTAGCATTGAAATGATAAACCATCAAAGTGCCACACCAGTGGCACTTTCTTATTGTCGAGCCGTTATGCCAATACAAACTAGCCATGAAACTGAATTACTCGAAGCCCTTTCGGAAGCTGAGAGTGCTAGCGCCTGCCTAATGGCTGCTTACGATGCATTGGATGACACAGTAGATGCCGTATTAAAAAACATCTTTAAGAAAGACGACACGGCAATTAAGTTCGTTGTAGAACCACTTCTCAACAGTGGTGGGCCGTTAGGCGAGATCATGATTCGTGCTAAGTTGCTACTCGGGCTTGGTGTGATCAGTAAAGAACTCTACGACGATCTAGAGGTTTTCGTTACCTTGAAAGAGTGGGCGAAAATACAGGGCGAAGACACCAGCTTTACAGAAGTTGATGTGATATTTGAGCTCAACAAGGTGCACGCGATTCAGCGTATTATGCCGATCGAATATGACGCAGAGATGGTGGAAACTATGTCTGGCCCAATGCTTGAAATGTTCTTGGGGCGACATAATCAAAAGGTGAAGTCGACGATCATATTGGCTATCACTGACATTATTACGACCTTATGCCGAGATAACGCGCTGAGCTCTTAGCTTTAGTTTACAGCCCTGCTTAACTTGTTTCGCATCCTACATATCTTGTAGCTGTTCGTTCGTATCAATACAAAGTTTAAAATGATGGCGGTTTCTCTCGTTGGAGAAATCGCTTTGTTGTTTTTGTGCCTATAAAAAATACCCGAAACCTCTTTTCCCATTAAACACAAAAGCAGCAGACACAAAAAAAGCCACATTCAGTGGCTTTTTCTATTCAAGACGCTCTCTTTATTAAAAACGCCCTTCTATCCAAGACTATGGGGATTATAGGTCTTGGATGTTCTCAGCTTCTAGCTCTTGGAAGTAGCGTAGAGTCTTAACTTTTAGCTCTTGTTGAGCTGGCTCATCAGCAACGATGATAGCTTTACGGTGCATCTGTAGAGCTGTAACAGTCCACATGTGGTTTACAGAACCTTCGATAGCCATTTGAAGCGCTTGCGCTTTGTTGTGGCCTAGAGAAAGGATCATTACTTCTTCAGAATCTAGAAGAGTAGCAACACCGATAGTTAGTGCGTATTTAGGAACTTGGTTGATGTCGCCATCGAAGAAACGAGAGTTCGCGATACGAGTGTCTTCAGTCAACGTTTTGATACGAGTGCGTGAAGATAGAGAAGAACCTGGTTCGTTGAATGCGATGTGACCGTCGATGCCTACGCCGCCCATGAACAGGTTGATTTTACCGTATGAACGGATTTTCTCTTCGTATGCTGCACAGTGAGCATCGATGTCTTCAGCTTTGCCGTCTAGCAGGTTGATGTTTTCTGCTTGAATATCAACGTGGTTGAAGAAGTTCTCGTGCATGAATGTGCGGTAAGACTCTGGGTGGTTAGGTTCGATACCAACGTACTCATCCATGTTGAATGTTACAACGTGCTTGAAGCTCACTTCGCCCGCTTTGTAAAGTTCAATTAGCTCAGCATAAGTAGTTAGAGGTGTGCTACCAGTAGGAAGACCTAGAACAAATGGACGCTCAGCCGTTGGAGCGAATTTTTTGATAGAATCTGCGATGTGACGAGCAGCCCATTTACCTACTTTTGCTTTGTTGCTTAAAGGAATAAGTCTCATTGATTTTGCCCCTAGAAATTAAATTTTATAGTGTTCTGAAACATTAATTCGCATTATAAAATAAGTTATCCACTTCCGCTATTGTTTTAGGTCAAGTTTTTACTTTTTTAATGGTATCTGTGACTAGAACTCTCAAAATTGCACATTTTTTGTATGGATATTTGGTGTCGTTAAACAAGATTAATACGTTTGTCATATATCGTCACGTCAATCTAATACAGTCGCTGAAGACATCAATCCTGCCCTGAAAATTGCGTTAGCTTATTCGAGTCTAGGTCAGTCGTGATAACGAGGTATTTATCACAATAGAGCTATGTTTAGGTTAGGAGGTTCTGGTCTCGTGATTACGGATAAATGAGTATAGCTGAAAGGAAAGGTGATGAAGGGGGCTTAAGCCTATGATGATAAGTGGAACGGAATTAGTGAATAAGTACAGTGTAAGATAATCACATTTTAGTCACGATTAGCCATTCTATCATTATGAATTTTATATACATATTGGTAAAAAGGTGTACTTTAGCTAGACTTATAACTTACGACGTAAAAGTGTATTTGAAGCAAAAAAAAGCCCAAAGCGATGATGTATCACTTTGAGCTATTTTACTAATCTTCTAACACTAACTCACTTTCGTATTCTTCCCTTGGCACTTCACCGCGTTTGCAGCCGTTTAGGGTATGAAAGCGGCGGCGTCCACGAGCTAGTTGAATGTATTTCAACCAGACAAGG
Organism: Vibrio sp. QJM3NY_15; assembly: GCF_057785995.1. Taxonomy (NCBI): domain Bacteria; kingdom Pseudomonadati; phylum Pseudomonadota; class Gammaproteobacteria; order Vibrionales; family Vibrionaceae; genus Vibrio; species Vibrio sp. QJM3NY_15. The sequence continues at coordinate 624,402 of NZ_CM173518.1, read as the reverse complement.
TCTAACTTGGACTTTGCCTTATGAGGGTGAGACAACACTTTGATGAAGTGTTTTTCTTCTGCATTGATTGGTGTTAGTTCACCAGTCTCAAGTGCAAGCATAGTGTCACCAAACAAGGTTAGGATTTCCTCTTCTGACAGAGTAAAATTACCTGACTTAGCGAACCCTCGTGGGAATTTAATGGTGTCATAAAAACGTTTTTTTCCGTGTCGGAATTCGGTCTCAGACATATCAGCCTCAGTAATGTGGTTAGATAGAAATTAGTGTTTATTGCTCACGCGAAAATATTGTTAAAAGGCTAAAATAGGAAACAAAACGTTTTTGCCTTTACGATAAACAATCCTAGATCGGCTAGTTAGCAGATTTATTACAGAGATGTATTTGATGGATGTGAAAGTATTTAGAACCTTTCTTGAGGTTGCAAGGGTGCGCCATTTTGGGCGTGCAGCTGAAAACTTGTATTTAACACAAGCGGCGGTGAGTGCGCGAATCAAACAGCTTGAAGGCTATTTTGATACTCAGCTCTTCATTCGTGACCGCAATAACATCAAGCTCACCTCTTCCGGTGAACGTTTGATTGGTTATGCTGAAGTGATGGTGTCTACCTTACAACAAGCCAAATTTGAGCTGTCGTTGGAAAGTGGCAAAGCCCTGCAGTTAACACTGGGTGGCACCCCGAATATTTGGGATGCGTATCTGCAAAACTGTTTGAGCGTAGTGACCGATTCTTTCGGCGGCTACGGCTTCATGGCAGAGGTGATGGGGCGCGAGCAACTGAACCGTAATTTGTTAGAACGAACCTTAGATATGGCTTTTGCGTTCGATCAGATCAAAGCGGAAGAGCTGAACTGTAAAAAAGTCGCTGATTTGGTTTTGGTGTTGGTATCAACGCAACAAGATGATCTGGAATCTGTATTCCAACATAAATACGTTTATGTCGATTGGGGAACGCGTTTTGGTTCTGAACATGCCGAGCGTCACCCAAAAGTGCCCGCGCCGTATCTACGTACCTCAACGGCTCGTATCGCTTTAGATTTTATCTTAGAGAAAGGTGGCAGTGCGTATTTACCTGTTTCTATGGTTGAGCCTTTTATCGACTCAGGTCAGCTTCATAAGGTGAAAGGTGTTGAAGATTGGTATCGCCCTATTTACCTCAGCTACCGTAAAAGCAGCACCTCGGTTGACGCGATTATTCAAGTTGAGAAGTTGGTTAACGAGATTGACCCATCGACTGCTTACACGTTGCAACAAGCCGCTGAGCAAGCACCAGAATAGTGGTATTCGTTATCACTATGGTGCTGATGAAGTAAAAAGTTGATTCGATAAAAAATGGCTCCCAAGGGAGCCATTTTTGTTTTTAAACCAGTTTAAGCCTGGTATCTGTAACCGATTTTCAAAGTGTTATTTTTGAAAGAGTTATAGGTTCATTAAGTTCTCAATGGACTCTTCAAGAGAGTGAGATAGATATGAATGGATCTGATGCCCATCGGTTGCGTCTATTTCAATCTTAGAAATCCCGTTGCTCGCTTTATCTTCAAGAAAGCTGAGAGATTGTTCGACTGATTGACTGGTGAGAACTTGTTGGTTTGATAAAACAATACGACACGTGTGTAAAACCATAGCCTTTTTCCTTATTATTCAATAGGTCTCTGCATCTTGGCGTGCTAAGTACCTATCGTTGACGTTGTGAGAAGAGCACCTTCTCTAGGTTAAATTTAGCCGAATTGAGTAAAATTAACACCTTTTTTGTGATTTATCTGACCTTCGCTTCCGAAAATGGCTAGCGACAATGGAAGTTAACGGTAAACTTTTAGTTATCAGAATGAAGGTTATGATCAAAGGGAAGAGCACGACATGTCGAAAAGTATTCATCACAACAGTACGTTGACGAGTGAGCAGTGCCATTTAGCTCGTTATGCACGAGATGCTCGTTTTGATGGGATGTTTTTTACTGCGGTGAAAACGACGGGCATTTTTTGTCGACCTATTTGCCCAGCGAGCCCACCCAAAGAAGAAAATGTCGAATACTTTTCTCATCAAGCTCAGGCTTTGAAAGCGGGTTATCGCCCTTGTTTACGTTGTCGTCCAGACAGCGCGCCTTTCTCTCCAGCTTGGAAAGGGGTTGAAACTACCTTTCTGCGAGCTATGCAATTAATCGATAACGGCGCGCTGAATTCGGGTTCGATTGTCGACCTTGCGACCCGACTAGGCATCTCAGATCGTTATTTACGAACCTTGTTCGACAATTACATCGGGGTGTCACCGAAGCAATATAGCCTTTATAGCCAGTTGATGTTTGCCAAGCAGTTACTGCATACCAGCAGCATGAGTATTACAGACGTAGGCTTTGCGAGTGGTTTTAACAGCACGCGCCGTTTCAATGATGCCTTTCAAAAAGAGCTGCAGCTTTCGCCAAGTCAAATCCGAAGAGCTAAGCCAAGTAACAACCTAAGTAATCATATCCAACTCAGTTTCCATGGTCCGTTGGACTGGGATCACTTGCTGGCCTTTTATCGACGACGAATGATTGAAGGCTTAGAAGAGGTGGGCGACGGCTACTACCAACGCACAGTGAACGTGAATGGTTCGAAAGGCTGGTTCAAGGCGACTTTAGCCAAAGAGAGCAGCTTGGATATTGAGTTTGAGTTGGATGATATGAGCCAATTAAGAAGCTTGATCGCCAATATTAGACGTATGTTCGACCTTGATGTTGATATCAGCAAAGTTGAAGATTTCTTTACCACCATTGATCCCAACTTGGTTGCTAAGAGTGGTATTCGCATCCCTGGTGTGTGGAGTGCTTGGGAAGCCGGAGTAAGAGCGATTCTGGGCCAACAAGTTTCGGTAACGGCGGCGATTGGTCAGCTCAACTTATTGGTCAAAGAGCTTTCTGGTGAGCATGAGAAAGCCAGCTTCCCAACGCCTAAACAGATAGCTGAGGCGGATGTTAGCTTCTTGAGAATGCCAGGAAGTCGCAAGGAAACCTTAAAGCGTTTTGCCCAATACATGGTCGATAACGAAGCTGAGCATCCTTCTAAGTGGATTGACCTCAAAGGTATTGGTCCTTGGACGATCCAATATGCGCTGCTGCGTGGGCTAAGTGAACCTAACCATTTGCTCGTAGGCGATTTGGTGGTGAAGAAGTTCATCGAGCATCGTCCTGCTATTAATGCAGAGAGCGTTTCACCTTGGGGAAGCTACGCCACATTCCATTGTTGGAATCAATCTTAATCGGAATACTAAGCTAGGAGATATTATGGCTAACCGTTTTACTTACTACGAGAGCCCTCTGGGCACAGTGACTTTACAGGCGAACGATGAAGGGCTGTTAGGTCTATGGTTTGAAATATACACCACCAAGCCTGAAGAATTAGGTGTTCGAGATGATGGCTTTCCGATCTTTGAATTGGTCACTGACCAACTCAATCTCTACTTTTCTGGTGAGGTTATCCAGTTTTCTGTGCCAATCGCGGCAAAGGGCACGCCATTTCAGCAATCGGTTTGGCAAGCACTCACAACGATTCCTTACGGGGAAACATGGAGCTATGCACAACTGGCTGATGCGATTGGTAACCCAAAGGCGGTGCGTGCAGTGGGTTTAGCGAATGGAAAAAATCCGGTGTCAGTGATTGTGCCATGTCACCGTGTGATTGGTAAAAATGGCAAGCTGACCGGGTATGCGGGCGGTGTAGAACGCAAACAGCGCTTGTTAGCGATTGAGGGCAGAATCGAGGAGTAGAGAGTCTTTCTGCCGGTTTTCTGTTGAAGATTACGTATTGATTACCGATGAACGTTGAGATTTCTAAAGTGTGACTTCGCAATAAAAGTGGCTGCTTTCTGGAAAATATTTATTTGGTTGCATATCCTTTAACCATGTTCTCTAGGCAAGGATGCCCAAATGAATAGCCATCACTCTCTAATAATTGGCTGCAGTAGCGCACTGTTACTAACAGGATGCTTAACGGATACCACCCGTCCCTTCGAAGTCCCTCGGCTTGTTTTATTCAGTGGTATGTACGAGAACGCAGATAATGAAAGTTATCTCGAATTCGAGTCAGGACAAGTCATTTATCAATCAGCAAACAGCAGTGTTACCCGCAGTTATCATGTCGAAGATGACCTGATCAACATTGAGCTGAATTCAGGGAATAGCCGCGAGGGGCCTGGGTTGGTAATGCGAATTCATCATGAAGGTGCCATGCTAACGTGCAATCAGTGTCCAGCTATGCAGTTAAGCAATATCTGGACACGAGTCGAAAAACCATTAGATGATTCTACTCTCTAGAATAAGACTCTATCAAAACAGAGTCTTATTAAAAAAGGTCACCGTTCAACCAAAGGTGGGCAGCGATACTCACCACGTAACCAATCATGATCACCGGCATCCATTTCAGGTGACCAAAGAAAGTATATTTGCCGTGTGCCGCCCCCATTAATGCCACACCTGCTGCGCTACCAATCGACAATAAGCTACCGCCCACACCTGCCGTTAAGGTAATCAACAACCAGTTACCAATCGACATTTGAGGCTCCATCGATAACACCGCAAACATAACCGGGATGTTATCGACAATTGCAGACAAGATCCCCACCATGATGTTGGCCCAAATTGGATCCCATTGGCTGTACATCACCCCAGACGCAAGTTCCAAATACCCAAGCAGACTCAAACCACCGACGCACATTACAACACCATAGAAGAACAGCAGTGTGTCCCACTCGGCATGCGAAACTCTTCGAAATACATCAAAGGGTACGACTGAGCCGAGTCGCTTCAATGCGCCCTCATCGTTATTGGCAATCGCCACCGCTTTTTTCTTAGCGAGTGAGTTGGGTAAGGTCTTACGCAAGTAATAACCAAAGAACTGCAGATAGGCGAGCCCCATCATCATGCCCATTACAGGAGGGAAGTGAATCACGGCGTGGAAAGCGACAGCTGTGGCAATCGTCATGATGAACAAAAATACGATGCGTCTTGCGCCTCGTTTAAGTTCAATATGTTGATGCACCGTGTCGGGTTGAGTCGTCGGGACAAAGTAAGACATGATCAGGGCTGGAACAATGTAGTTCATGACTGAAGGGATAAATAGGGGAAGAAACTCGCTAAAACTTACGTAGCCAGCCTGCCATACCATCAGCGTTGTGATGTCCCCGAATGGACTGAATGCGCCGCCAGCATTAGCTGCAATTACGATATTCACACAAGCAAGGTTTACGAATTTTGGGTTTGATCCTGCTACCTTGAGGACCACTGCACACATTAATAAAGCGGTGGTGAGGTTGTCGGCAATCGGAGAGATAAAGAAGGCCAGAATACCGGTTAACCAGAACAGAGAACGGAAGTTAAAGCCTTTACCCACCATCCAAGCCTGAAGCGCATCAAACAGTCTTCTTTCTTCCATAGCGCTGATGTACGTCATCGCGACCAATAGGAAAAGCAGTAATTCGGCGTATTCGAGTAGGTTGTGTTCGAGTGCTTGTTTCGCTACCTCAGTGAGGTTGTGTTCTTGGTAGGTGAAGCCAATGATGATCCAGATAAGGCCTGCAGCAAGTAAAACTGGCTTCGATTTCCGCAGCTTTAAATACTCTTCCATCATCACAACGATGTACGCGACAACGAAAATGGTTAGGGATAGGTAGCCAACAAATGAGTTGGTGAGTTTGAGAGGTTCTCCCAACTGAGCAGTAGCAGCGCCTGCCGTAGTAGAAAAAAACAAAAAAGAGAGAACAACTGAAAGCTGGATACCTAGCATGGATTACGCTCCGAAGTTAATAAGTCATTAACACGGGTAAAAGCGTAGACCTAAATAACCATGTGGAGCGTGATAGATATCTTAATAATTCAATAGATTATGTTGAAAACCAGAAACTATGATGGAAAGCTTAGATCATTGGAAAATAGAGATGAAGTGAAAAAGCTCTATCGAACACTATGCCGATAGAGCTTCTTCTAAATCGCCAACATTATGCTGCATTCTGAGTAAACGTCATTGTTTGCTCTACAGCACATACCTCAACAGGCCAGCCGTAGGATTGGTATTCCATCGCAAGTTGGTCCGCAACCGCGCGAGAAACCGTTGCTGTGATCCACATACCTTTACCCATTACTTGATACTTAAGTGTTTTCATTTCCATATTAACCACTGCTCTCCTTCAATATTGGCAGCGCGAAGTCTATAGCACCTCTATTTGCTGGAATTTCGAATTTAGCTCAAATCCTTTATAAAATAGCTCATCGTTTCCGCTCGGCTTAAAATCCAATCAACTGGAGGCAAACGGTTGTATTCTAGAAGCGAAATCACTTTTTAAGTATTTGTATTATAATAAAATTCAAATTGAGCACAAAAAGCCTTGTAAGAGATCTCTCACGAGATTATCAGAGATCGGCTTGTGTGTGGGATTCTTGCCTGAAGCTTGATTTGTGTGGCGACTGTGTGTGTTTTCGGTTGCGTTGTTGAAGCGAATTTGGATTAGTTTTGTATGTGAAATATTCTAAACTTTTTAGCAATAGCTTCTAGTTTTAAATCCAAATCACAGTTTTATATGTTGCTGTTGTTCTTTTATTCAAACCGATACGCTATTTGATTTTGGTCAGTAACCTTTTGCTCATTAGTTTGCACTATCTATACGTGTTCTGTTCCACATAAACGAGATGTATAGAGGTCCTTATGACTAATCCAACCAAAACCGATCGTAAAGTCACGATCGGCAGTTACATCGCACTCGCTTTCGCGGTTGTGTTCTTTTCAGGTTTAATGCAGTCCAACGAATGGTATGGCGTATTAGATTTTACGACGCTTAATGGTTCATTTGGCAAGGTCGCTTACGATGTGAGTGAAACTGCCGATGGTATCCAAGCTGCTACTACTTCATTGCGAGGTAAAGGCGGTAGCGGTGCTCGCGACGGTTTCATTTTTGCTTTGACACTTATTCCGACCGTGATGTTTGCGCTAGGTATGATCAACGTTCTTGAGCATTACGGCGCATTGGATGCAGCTCGTAAACTACTCACTCCACTACTTCGTCCTTTGATGGGTATTCCGGGCAACTCAGGCTTGGCACTGATCGCTTCTCTGCAAAGTACCGATGCGGGTGCCGCAATGACACGTCAGCTCAAAGATGAAGGACATCTGACTAAGCGTGAAACCGATGTTTTCACCATGTTCCAGTTCACGGCGGGTGCGGCTATCGTTAATTTCTTCTCTTCAGGTGCGGTGCTGTTCACGTTGACGGCGATGGACGGTTCTCTTGCTGTGACTTCGTCTATTGGCTTAGCGGTTGCGGTGATGTTTGTTTTCAAATTTGTCGGTGCGAACCTATTCCGTATCTACCTCAATATTACTGAAGGCAAAGAAGACAAACCAAAAGCAGATAAAGAACAAAAACTGGAAGAGGAAGTAGCATAATGAGCGAAGTTAAAGCAAAGAAACCAATGGTTACTGATATTTTCGTTGAAGGTGCTAAGAAAGGCTGGGTCATTGCGACTACCTCTACGGTACCGAATGTTCTAATGGCATTCGTCATCATCAAAGCATTACAAATCACGGGTGCGCTGGATCTGATGGGCAGTGTGTTTGCACCTATCATGGCGGTGTTTGGTTTACCTGGCGAAGCGGCAGCGGTATTGATTGGCGCGTGGATGTCGATGGGCGGTGCAGTGGGCGTGGTTATCACGCTGTTTGACCAAGGTATTCTGAATGGCACTCATATTGCTATTTTGGCGCCAGCTATCTACTTGATGGGCTCTCAGGTGCAATACATGGGGCGTATCATGGGCCCGATTGGTACTGAAGGCCGTTACATCCCGGTGATGATCGCGATTTCAGTGTTGAATGCCTTTGGTGCAATGTTCTTGATGAACATTATTTTGTAACGTGACTTTTAACGGTTAGCTGCTAACAGCTTTTAGACGTTACAAAAAAGGAAACCCCGTTTGGCTTTCACCAAACGGGGTCTATTCTTTTCGTAGCCATCCTGCTACTGCGCGTTACTTATCTTTCAATAGGTAACTGGTGCTCCCTGCATCGTTCCTTGACGTGGCTAAATCCTTTAACCTATCCAATTCGTCGCCGTCCTAGCGGTGTCCTTGCTAACTCATCATCCTGATAAGTGACTCTATCCTAGAGCATAACTTCCTTGCTGATAACTCATCCTAAGCCATCAAATCTTCATCCTGAAGATACCTAATCCGTTAGGCTTTTTCCTGTTCCTGCCAACTCCCTGTCGACATGTGTATTAAACACTGCAGAGGCTTTACTCACAATCCACCTGAAAAAATAAATGCACTCGCTAACCGAAAGAAATATGCGCGGATTCATATAAAACAAGGGGTTGAGTTTGTGTTTTAGGAATTTTCTGCGAAGCTTGATTGTGATCTCTTACGTTCGGTGTGAGAGATCTCTTACAAGTGTTCGGGCGTGAATATCCTTCTATGTTGACTTCATCCGTTAGTCTAGAGGTAAAACATGCCCAACAAACTCCAAGCAATAGGGAAAAATAATGGTAACAGCACTTTACGCAGCTTTGCTGACAGTCGTAATGATTTGGTTGGCGATTGAGGTGATTAAACAGAGGCGAATCAATCTTGTTGCTCATGCCGATGGCGGTGTTGAGTCGTTACAGATAGCACGTTCGGCACAAAGTAACGCTATGGACTACATCCCAATCACAGTGATTTTGATGGGGTTGTTAGAGATGAATGGGGCTGGTGTTTGGCTTATTCATGTCATTGGTGTGGCGTTCATTCTGGGGCGAGTGATTCATGCAAAAGGGATCTTGGCGAAAAACTTTAAAGGCCGCAAAGTGGGGATGGTGTTAACGCTTATCTGCATGATCTCTTTGATTGTCCTAAACTTAGCTTACCTACCTTTTGATAAAATGTTCTAGGGAGCATTATGGCATTGCGCCTTCCTCCTGCTTGGGCGATTGTCCTTGCAGGTCTCATACTGAACGTCATGGCGATTGTCATGTCGAGTTTGGTGTTAGACAAAATTGAAGCGGAGAAAGCGGAATACAACGATCGTAAATACGGCAATGTGTACTCAATACAACTGGCCTGGAACACGATCGAAACCTTAGAGCGCAAGCGTGAAGCCATTCTGATCCACCTAGATAAACCCTCAACAGAAACCGCTCAACCTGCCACCATCCTCGATGAAGCGCTCCGCGGCCAACTCCGGAGTTGGGTGAGCGATGAGGTGCCGGCCATCTCGTTGGCTAATTTACCCAAGCTTATGATGCTGATAAACAGTGCCCAAGAGTCGCAACGAGCACGAATCGATGACTACTATTTGGATAATCTGACCTTGGTTGAATTAATCCAAAGGCTCGATGAGAAAATGGCTTTCTACAAGAATATTGCCCTGTTTCTTCAGGTGTTTGGTTTAGCACTTATCTTAGCTCGCGATCTAGCCAGAAGACCATAGCTTCTCTGGCTTTTTCGGCTTGCGACTGGAATTATCTGTATAGCTAACGAGATTCGCTTGGCAGGTTAGGGTGCTGTTGGTCTTGGTACTTTGGTAGTTGTTCTTTCAATCCTTTAAACGTGCTCAGTGCACTGCCAATCGATAACTTATTCATCAACCAATTTGGCAAGATCCCACCTGCGTTCGCATACGCGGTGTAGGTAATGTAAGTATTGCCATTGGTGAGCGGTTGCAGCGTCCAAAGTGCGTCTACATCGTAAATTCGAATATACCCCGACTCTTTCGCCAAATAGTTAGATGCATCTTTAATCGACAAGACAAACTGGCCATCCTCAATGCTGTATTTTGAGTAGGTCACCATATCGCGATCTCTAGCAGGCCATGGCGCTTTGAATTGGGTATAGACGATATTTTCATCCTCAGATATCTGCATCAAGACACGACTTTCCGATACGTTATCTATCCAGTTTGGCACGTTCTCACTGTCTTCCAATAACAGCAAAAAACCAGAATAAGTGGTGGGCGTTTGCATTTGTGCTCGTATCTCTACCAAGCCTTCAGTGTGAGGTCTCTTATCAATGATGATGCCATCTTCACTTTTGACGAACTGCCACGGGTTGGCATAAGTCAGTGTTGATAAGGCGCAAAGTCCGAGTGCAAAAATCCTAGGTAATATCATTATTCTTCCATGAAAAGAAAAGCTTATCTTTTAGGAGTATAGAATAAAAATGGATTTGATTCGTACTGAGGACTTATTGATTTTTCATAAGCTTGAGCGACATATCGTTGTTTATTGTGGTGAGACAAATAACTTTAGGTTTATCTCTAGTTGGGAGGTCATAAAGAAAAACGGAAGCGTTCGGTCGCTTCCGTTTTGTTAGTGGGCAATGGATAAACGTTGAATGCTAGAACTTAGAACTTAGAACCTAGAGCTTGTAGGCTTCGACGGTTTTTATCGTCGTCCAGTTGCTGTTGGCATCTTGGATGAACTCTTGTGTGTTCTCCAACCAACGTTTTTGAACTGACTTGTCTAAGTTCAAGTACAACTTCCCATCTTCTACTTTCCAAGCGAGAGGGTCAGTTTCAAATTTCTTACCCATTGCTACACCGAAGGCGCAGTAACCGCCATACTGAGGTGCATAGGCTGCTGGGTTAGCTCGAAATTCATCTCTGTTTTCACTGCTCGCAAAGTTATAAATCGCATTCTTATAAGTCGCCGTGAATTCAGAGGTGCCTTTAACTGGCCCTTGATTGGCAAAGTAGGCGACAGGGTCATAACCTTTAATGGCGAGATCATTTTTGTCGACACTCATATCAAGGTCTGCTGCCATTAACGAAAAGCTGGTTCCTAGTAACGCGGCCAATAGAGTGATTTTTTGACTGGTCGATTTCATGTGTGACATATCAAGTTCCTTGTCAGTGTTGGTTATCTTGTTTGAAGTAATTTAGCCCACTCGTCCGGTCTATAGAGGGACAAAAGAACTTAAAAGTAAGCGAATCGTTCGGAGGATACATGGATCTGCTTTCACAACTAATGGAACACTTCTCGATACGTACCGGTGTTTTCTATTCTGGCAATTTGTGTGGAGTGTCGTCATTTAAGCCGCAACAAGGTAAAGAAGGGCACCTTCATGTATTGAGCGCGGGTGAATTGACTTTGTCTAGTGCGCACACGGAGTACAGGCAACTGTCACAGCCCTGCATTATTTACCTTCCGAACAGCACACCACATGTGATTGAAGGCGTGGGAGAAGGTGCTGAGGTCGTGTGTGCGAATGTCGAATATCGTTCAGGGCAGATGAATCCTTTATTGTCTGCTTTGCCTGACGTGATAGTCATTCCGTTTGCGGATGCACCTAACTTAATGCCAGTGATAGAGGTGCTATTTCGAGAGTCGAGCCAAGATTCATCGGGGCAACAATATCTAATGGACAAGTTGAGTGACGCCTTGATGGCTTTGATTTTCCGCCACCTCATTGAACAACAGCAGATCGATCAAGGCGTATTTTCTGCGCTTGCTCATCCGCGGCTTGCTCCGGTCGTTACTGCGATTCACCTAATGCCTGCTCGCCACTTTTCGATAGAGCAAATGGCTTCATTGGCAGCGATGTCTCGAACTCAGTTTATAGAAGCGTTCAAGCGTGAAGTCGGTGAAACCCCAGGTGACTATGTACAAAAGTGGCGGGTGTCTGTTGCTCAGTCGTTGCTGCTACAAAATAAGCCGATCAATTGGGTGGCGGATGAAGTGGGGTACAACAGCTATTCTGGCTTCTCTCGAGCTTTTCAGCACGTTACGGGAATGTCGCCGCGTTTGTGGCTAAAGCAAAATGTGTCGTGAATCGCTGGGCAACCCTAACTGAAATGTGGCTATTAGCATGAGGCTAGTCTATGTTTTAGCGGAAATTGAGCGTAGTTTGTTCAATTCTCAACTGACGGTGTAAAAAGGTGGACTTTATAAGCGCGTTGTAACATTCTGCCCGTCCTATTTTATCAGACATCAATGAGACGAAGTGCCTGCTGAACATTATTCAGCCTCCCGTATCTCATTAAAGCACTAAGGAGTTTAACTTGAACCTATTTGTAAGAGACCTTACCGTTATCGATTCTTCATATATCTGTGAACACAGAGGGGTCGTAGGAGATAGTTGGATTTTAGATGTCACCATGTCTGGTGAACTGAATGAAATGAGCATGGTGCTGGATTTTAGCAAGGTCAAAAAGCAGATCAAACAGCTTGTCGATCAGCACGTTGATCACCGTTTGCTGCTGCCAATGCAAAGCGCTGCAATTGTTCTTCAAGCTAGCAAAGCGGGCTACTCTAAGGTTGATGTATTGCGTGGTGACAAGAGTCTTCACCTACATTGCCCTGACGAAGCATATTGCTTGATTGATGCAGAAGCGATCACCATCGAGAGCGTGACCGCACACGTTTATCATATTCTGCGCGATCACCTACCATGTAACGTCACAGGGTTAGAAATCACCCTTCGTCATGAGAATATTAATGGCGCGTTTTACCACTACACCCATGGTTTGAAAAAGCATGATGGCAACTGCCAACGCATCGCCCATGGTCATCGTTCTCCAGTAGAAATCGTGGTTGATGGTCAGCGCGACGAGCAACGCGAACAAGCATTTGCTCAGCGTTGGGAAGACATTTACTTAGGTTCTAAAGAAGACCAAGTTTCAGTTTCATCACTTAACCTGAGTGAACACGCGCAAAGCGTTAATGATGAAAGCCACTATGGTTTCCGCTACACCGCACCTCAAGGCGAATTTGAGCTAGCGATTGCTAAGAGCGAAACGGAAATCTTACCAACCGATACCACGGTAGAATTACTTGCGGGCTATATCGCGGATCAAGTGGCTCCAAGCTTGGCAGAAAACCAGTCATTACAAATCGTGGCTTATGAAGGGGTAGGTAAAGGCGCGATGGCGTTCTTATAACACCTCACGAGTGAGATAACCTCAGTTCCAATATTATGAAAGAAAGGCAAGATATTAAGTTATCTTGCCTTTCTTTTTTGTGGCTTTTTAAAACTGATTTAGCGGATAGTTTTAGGCACAAACACAAACACAAACACAAACACTAACGCAGTAGCACGCGTCGTAGTGGCGTTTTCTCGATCCCAACAACCAACCCGAAGCTCAATAATACAGTGCCAAAAAATACTGTAACGTCTTTTGCCAATTCCGTAATGCCCAAGACTCCGCAAACATTGAACAGCACGATAATGATCAGCAGATGGCAAACGTAGATACCTAGCATGCGATTCGAAATAGCACGAACCCACGCGTAATCACCGATGTTTGGATTAGCTAGAAGCCACATAAACACGCCCATTCCCCATAACGCTGTACCAAATAAGAAATCATTCATGTTGAATGCGATGTCAAAGGTGGTTAGCCATGCTGCCTCAGCAAAGTGGATCAACATGCCTAACGCCAATAACCCTAATGCCTTAGCTGAGGACACTTTCCATTGATGCTGACGAATGAGGAAACCTAAGGTCACCATTAACGTGCTGAAGAACGGACCGTTACGTGTGAAGAAAGGGGCACTAAGGTCGGTTAAGCTTGTGTAGCTGCCCGCCAATACACCATAGACGTAAAGCAGAATGGCCGCTGGAAGTAGAAGCTTATCGAGTTTCATCTCGACCATTAAGGCGATGATCAAAACCGCGCACACCAAAGCGGGAATGAACCATAAGTGAACCAGTCCACCCTCTAAGAAAGAGTTGAGCGGGGTATTCATTAGGAAGCCCCAGTAACCCTGTCGTTCGCCCAAGTAACCCAATTCTTCAACCTTAGCGAGGTTGAATGGCATGACTAGACAAATGATGCTCCACGCTAACCAAACTTTAAGTAGTGGTTTGGAGTAGTTAATGAAGGTTGTCCAAGGCGACGCTGTGAGCTTAGGTTGAATCAGATAGCCGGAAATAAGGAAGAACAGAGGCACGGCGAAGCGAGCGGTTTGGTTGAGCACATAACCAATCCATGGCACTTCATCGATTTGCCAATAAGTAAGTGCCATCTGGCCGTGTAAGCCAATGATCGCCAAGATAGCAATCACTCGACCCAACTCGATACTGGCGATGCGTTGTGAAGGCGTATGTTGAACGGAAGACATATCAGATCTCTAAGAAAAATTTCGTAAAATCTAACAGTCTTTATGTGGAATCAGTTAGTCCTAAATCAAAGCTGAAGGCCTTTGATTTAAGGCTTATATTGATTTTTTGAAGCCTGTCGCAGCTATATTAAATCCATTGCAGTCAATGCAAATATACCAAGCGTGCAAGTGATAAGTGAAACGACAGTGGTTAGCGCGATTATATTGGCTGCTAACGTTGAGTTTCCGCCCATCGCACGCGCCATAACATAGCTTGCCGCTGCCGTTGGTGCTGCGCTCATCAAGAAGATAAGCCCTAGATCGAGCCCTTCAAACCCTATGTACCAAGCAGCCAATGTAATTAGTAGCGGTGAGGCAATTAACTTGTAGCTAGAGGCGAACCACGTAGACAACTTTTCTTGTTTTAGCGAACTAATATCTAGAGAGCCACCAGTACAGAGCAGAGCCAAAGGCAAAGTCATATTGGCAAAGTATTGCCCAGCGTCAGTCACCATTTTTGGAATGGGAATTGAAAGTGCATAGAAGACGACCGCTAAGAAGATAGCGATGATTAACGGGTTTTTGGTGATGGACTTGGCGATCACTTTAATGGCTTTAGCGCCGGTGTCTTTGCCTTTGGGTGTTAGTGCAATCACGGCTTGAATGTTATACAGCACGGTTAGGGATGCGACATAGATAGCCGCCAATGCTACGCCTTGGTTGCCATAGATATTGGCCACATAGGCGAGGCCGATGATCGCGGTATTAGCGCGGAATCCACCTTGGACAATCACACCTTGATCTTTCGAACCTTTGAATACCAATTTGGTCGAGAAAATAGTAAACAAGAAAAAGACAAAGTTAGCGATGACGCCAAACGCAACTAACGCGCTACTGGCTGAAAAGTTGTGATTCGATTGAACAATACTCAGAAATAGCATCGCGGGTAGGGTGACTTGAAACACCACCTTGGATGCGACATCGATGAAGTTGTCATTGATTAAGCCAATTCGCTTGAGCATCACACCAAGAAACAGCATTAAACAGATAGGGCCTGTTACTGACGCCGAAAACGCAAACTGTTCCCAAAGTGTGTTCATTGTTTTTCCTTTGTTAGTCGATTTCAATTTCCTTTGAATACTGTCGCATTTTTCCACAGTTATTAGGGCATGTGGACCTTTCGAGCTAATTTTTGCAGCGAATTGCTGGGTATGTCTACAAGGCAGAGGCTTTGATGTGTAGCTAGCCTACATGAAAGGCCGATAACGCAGTAGAAATGACCAGCAAACGCTGCCCGAAGGGTTCGGCTAAAAGCGTTTTACTCTTTGTTGAGGGGGATTTGCTTAGAATGACTAGGCTACTTCCCCCTCGCCGCGATTAAAACGCTTTTATCTCGAACAAAATTTTACCGCGAAAGGTCAACACGCCCTAGATAAGACAAAATGAATACCAAGGGTTAAGTAAAAAACTTGAAAAAAAGTACGAACGTGCTAAAAATAAAGCATCATATTTATTATTGGTGAATAATGAGCAAAGGAAAGATAACCAAAGAGTATATTTTGAGCCATGCATTTGCGCTTGCGAGTGAGAATGGTCTCGAGAGTTTGACGATTGGCGAATTAGCCAAGCAGTGTGGTATGTCTAAGAGTGGATTGTTTGCGCACTTCAACTCTAAAGAGAACCTGCAACTCTCTGTACTCGAATATTCCAACGCCATATTCACTGAAAGAGTCATCATTCCGGCGAGAGAGTTGGGCGACGGTGATATTGAAGCCAAGCTTAAACAACTGCTCGATAACTGGCTGGGTTGGAATCATTCATTCCAAGGCAGCTGCATGTTTATTGATGCTTGGAAAGACGCTGGCAGTGAAACCTCTGTGATTCAGAAGGCACTGCAGAAAACCATTTCAGTGTGGATTGATTACTTGACGATTCAGGTAGCAAAAGCGGTTGAGAGCAAACAGTTCAGGGCCGATTTAGATCCAAAACAGGCAACCTTTGAATTATATGGCCTTTATTTGAGTGCGAACTTGTTCTACTCGTTACGAGGCCAACAAGCGAGCCACACCCACTTTTGGAGTGGTGTACAACGCTTAATCGCCAGTTGGAAAGTCGCTTAATTCGTTTTTAAGCGGAGCATTGCTTAGGTAAGTTTAGCTAGGTGACAGTGACAAATAATTTTAAGAGAAATGGCGGAAAGCTACGATAAACTTCTATAAGTAGCAGCAGCGCCATTTTTTATATCAACAAATAGCACGGTCGTTCGATTTTAGGGCCGAGCTCGATCCGCCAGATTATGATGGCGATACAAGGAACGGTCATGAGTGACAAAATCTATTTTAATACATCGAACAAGTTCAGCTTCAAGCGCAGTCTAATTGGGGCTACAACCAATCTGCATTACATCTTAGCGCCGAGCCACGCAAAGAAAACGGCACGTAAACTGCTGCTCACTCCAATGCGTACTGAGCAGAAAAATGCCGATCCCCAAGGGCTTATCAAGAGTGAAATCAAAGGTCGTGATGGCGTCTTAAAAACGTATTCTTTGGGTACTGGTCCAGTTTGGGTGCTTACCCACGGTTGGTCAGGCACCGCGAGTCAGTTCTTTCCTTTAATGGAACACATCGCCGCGAAAGGATTTACGGCCTTGGCTTACGATCATCCTGCTCATGGTGGCAGCGATGGCGTACATGGTCATATCCCTGCGTTTGTGAACGGCCTTGAAGCCATTCTCGATTCAGTGGGTGAGGTAGCAGGTTTGGTCGGTCACAGTATGGGCACGGCTTCTGCGTTGGAGTGTAAGCACGTTAAATTAGAAAACAGACCTTTGTTGCTCATTGCACCTGTGTTGGATTATCTAGAAAACCTATTTGGTAGCGTGGCTCGTTCTGGTTACTCAATGAAGTTGTTTGAGGCGGTCGTGGGTGAAGTGGAAGAGCAGTTTAACTACCCAATTCAGTCTGTTGATCCCTATGGAAAGCTAGCGCTTCGTGAGTCTCAGACGATCATTGTTCATGATGAGCAAGACAAGTTTACTAAGTTTGGTGTGTCTCAGCGTGCCGCTAATGAAATGGGTCGCGTTACCTTGATTGCCACTCAAGGCCAAGGCCATGGGCGAGTAATGAAGTGCCCACAAGTATTCGAGAGCTTTGATAACTTGATTAGCTAAGCCTAACGAGCGTAGTCAGTAGAACGCCAGTTAAGAAAATAAATAATAAAAAGGCCAACCAGACATTCTCTGGTTGGCCTTTGCTTTAGGGATTTAGTTGATGCTTAGTCAGTATTTAACTAAGCACTATTTTTAGTTAGCAGCTTGCAGGACCGATCTCTTTCCACACACCCCATTGGCCTGTCGTTGTTGGATCTTCACCTGTTGTCCACCATTTCGCTTCCCAAACCTTACCGCCTTGAGTCACTTGGTCGCCGCCAGTGTAGACTGCACTTGAATCCCAAGCGTTAGTACACGTACCGCCGCCAGTAGTTTTCTTAAGCACTTTTATTGAAGTAGCCGCGACTGATGTCTCTGTGCCATCGCTGACTGTTACAGAGAAGTTCAGCGTTGTATCTTGCGTGTATTCCGCCGCCACAAAGCTTACTGAAGAACCTTGAACCGTTGCATCAATACCAGCAGGTACATCCCACGTGAAGGTCAATGTGTCTTGGTCAGCATCGCTCGAAGCCGAAGCATCAACCACGACTACATCACCCGCATTCACTTCAGCCGGAGCCGTAACCACAGCAACTGGTGCTGTATTGACTGGGCCTGTGTCTTTAGGAGTTACCGTTACAACAACGGTGTCAGTTGCAGTAGCACCTTCGTTATCAGTTACCGTTAGGCTGAACGTGAGTACTTCTTGTTGAGCGACTTCAACCACATCGAAGCTTGCAACAGCCGCATTCGCGTTGGCCAGAGTTACGGCTGTTCCGCTTACTTGTGACCAAGCATAGCTCGCAATCGTACCGTCGCTGTCTTTTGAAGCGCTACCGTCTAGAGAAACAGAAGCTGGGCCTTCAACCGAGAGGTCTGCGCCCGCTGCTGCGGTTGGTTTACGGTTTACAGGATCAGTAGTTCCACCTGCAAGACCTTCATGCATCGCGTTCAGGATATCGCCGTTATCCGCATCAATTTCCCAAGAGAATAGACCCGCAAGGCCAAGGCTACGAACGTATGCGCCTTTTGCTTTTACTGAGCGGTCATCATCAAATGTGATTAGCTGACCTGAAGTACGGTTCCAAACGTAAGGCGCTTCTGCCATTTCGTCGTAGCCATACTCAAAGCCGTTGATGCCTTGGTTGTTTGCACCAAGCATGTTCGCTTTAATGCCTTTGTAATCGATAACGCCATCTTCCCATACACCCTGAGCAGAGCTGCCGGTCAGTTTGCCATTACCTACGCCAGTCATCGGGTCGCTTGGATCTGAAAGTGATGATGGTAATACGCCTTCCCAACCACGACCGTACATCGCTGTACCAACCACAAGTTTGTTCGCTGGAACACCTTGCTCAAGCAGCAATTGGATGCCGTTGTCAGTGGTGTAAGCTGGGCCAGTGTACTGTTCGCCATTTTCATCAAGGCCTGTGCCATCACATTGACCAGGGCGCATGAAGTTACCGCAGTTGAGTGCTGTTTGGTGACCTAACACGTTGTTCCAACCGCCGTAGAAGTCGTAAGTCATTGCGAAGATGTAATCCATGTATTGGATAGCATCGCCGTAGTTCACGTCTTCAATCTTATCGTGACCAACACCGATCGCTGATGTTAGCTCGTAAGTACGGCTGTTCTCAGCTTCTAGCTCATCCAACATAACGCGCAGTTCTGCCATCAATGCAATGTAAGCAGGGCCGTCATTCACAGGGTCACCAAGATCGGGAGCAGCACCGCCGCCACCAGGGAATTCCCAATCGATATCTACACCGTCGTAGAATTTCCATGTGTTAAGGAATTTCTTAACCGATGCGACGAACGTGTCGCGGTTCGCTTTGGTTGTGAAATCGAAGAACGGGTCAGATAGCGTCCAACCACCAATCGATGGAATGATTTTTAAGTCTGGATTGCGCTGTTTTAGCGCCATCATCATCGCGTAGTTACCCTTGATAGGTGAGCTGTATTCGTGTCCTGCTTGAGGGAAACTCTTCTGGAAAGCAGCCCAAGGGTCATGAATCACCACTTCGTAATCGTTAACGCCCTGACACGCTGTCATGAGTGCGTTGTAGCTGTTACCGCCTACTGATTTTACTGATTCATTAGGACCACAAATTGGGATGAAGCCGTAAAGGATATGGGTCAAGTTGTCAGCGGGTAGGTTATCGACTGTGTAATCACGGCCATAGATGCCCCACTCAACAAAGTAAGTACCTACTACCGTGTTTGGATCTGTGTTGTATGACTTGTTGTTCGGGTCCACATTCATCGCAAGTGGCGCTAAGTGTGAGCCATCGGTATCTGCGATTGTGATCTGAGCGGGTGCACTCTTGGCACAGCCTGTTTCGTCACACGCTTCGATTTCCATCTGAAATAAGCCGCCTTGGCCGTATTCGAATGAAGCTGTCGTTTGGCTGCCAGTTATAGGGCCAGTGGCCACTTTAACGCCATCAAAGTAGATGTTGTAAGTGTTTCCTGACGTTCCGCTCCATTGGTTGAATTTAACGTCGACCTTTGCTTTGTCGTGATATTTAACCATCTGGTTATAGCCAGAAGTCGTTTCCATCGCGAGTTCAATTTTAGAAAACTGTAGGTTGTTGGAACCGTACATGTCGATGCTAGGTGCTGTTGGTGCAGCTAATGCTGTACCTGATAGCGCTAGAGCAATGCTTGCCGCACAGGTATTAATACGAATCATACTATTTCTCTCATTCCTTGAAGGTTACGAGAACCAAATGGCCCCATAAACGGCTCCAATCAGTTTTGAAGGAGCTTCCCAGTCAGTATTCGAGAGAGTTTTAATTTTATAACTGAAAATAAATCCGTTTTCGATGGACAACTAAAAAATATTGTTTCGTTACAATTCTGTTGCTTAATGAGTGAGAGGCTGAGTCCATGTTTTATAAAATAAAACATCCTTCAGAATGAAAATCTCATAAGTGAAATTACGCGACATGAAGTTATGAAAAGATGCGACAAACTATAAGAAAATATCGTCATTTGAAGGGGAGTCACAGAGTTGGATGTATGGAGCTGAGATAGGTTGCGTGATAAATACGGTGCTTATTCAAAAAAATAAGGGGTTTATCGTTTGAATTGCTCCGCTAATGAAGCGCGTCGTTGCTGCATAACACTGTGGGTATCACCCGCGGCTGTGTCTTCATAGCCCTCTTTAATGAACTGTTGTGAAGGGACGCTCGGAACGAGTCGTTTTAAACGAGGGGAATCGTAGGTACCACTTATCGTATAAACCGTTGACCCAGAACCTGTATTGATGGTGACAACTTTGCCATCAAAATCAAATGAAGTACTGATGAAGCGATGGTTCATCATCACACCATTGTCGGAAAGAGTCAGGATGTCGGTTTTGTAAGGTGGAGCGCCAATCTCTATCCATGTGCCGTACACATTACTTGGACTGACGGATTGCTGGTGGGTTTGATAGGCGAAATACCCTGCGGAGAGAGCAATAATAGCGGCAACCAATAAGAAAATGTAACGTAACGAGTTAGCAAATAGATCTGCTATTTTGGTGCTCTTTTTCGCCATGTTCTCGTCTTTTCCTTACTCATACTGCCTTAAATACTATAAATTAAAACCTTAGTTTGCAAAGATAGTTGCGAGAGTTAGAAGCAGGATCGAATGTTCTAGAGAAATGGGTTGCTTTGACGAATTTTAAGTTTTTCTGATGACATTCGTTCAGTCAATGCATCTCTATTGTAGAAAAGACTTAAGCTATGCGTATTTATTTCTTGTAGGAATGTCGTGAATTGGTTAAAACAATTATCACGTGAATTTACGCATAGGCTGATTCATTGAAGCCCAATAATTGCAATTTGAAGATAACAAGGAAGTACAATGATTAAAGAGAATACATACTTTGATGGTGGCGTTAAGTCGTTAGCGTTTAATCAGTCAGGTGCTGATGTGAGTGTTGGTGTGATGGCTGCTGGTGAATACACATTCGGTACTGCAGCTCCAGAAAAGATGACCGTTGTAAAGGGTGCTCTAATTGTGAAGCGTGTTGGTGATGAAGATTGGACAACATATCAATCTGGTGAGTCTTTTGACGTTGCGGGCGATTCTTCTTTCGACCTACAGGTAAAAGAAGCAACGGCTTATTTGTGTGAGTACTTATAAGAAGTTGTGTTTTAGTTTCTGACTAATAAGAAAAAACCACGCTCTAAGAGCGTGGTTAAATAAGTGATAGTAACCGGCAGTGGATAGTGTCACTTGTTTTTACAGTCATCAAATGGACGACCAAAATTCGTTGTTCGTTGCAAAATATCTTCAATCTTCAATTCTCAAATCTCAAAGCTTAAAGACAGACATCTGTAAATCAGTAAGTCTCAAATACGCCGTTGTTGTAATCCTGAATCGTCTGTTCAATCTCTTCCATCGAGTTCATGACAAACGGACCATAGTGCACGACAGGTTCATTAATCGGCTGACCAGAAAAAATCAGTACACCTGAATCTTCTAGGCTTTCTAAAGACAACAATTCAGCCTTGGTAAGTAGGGCAAGTTGACCTTGGTTGATGACTTTGTCGCCGATCTTAATACTGCCTCGGTACACGTAAGTCATGGCATTGTGATTAACATTAGTCCCTAACGTCACTTTTTGCCCTGAATTCGCTCGCCAATCCGCAACGCTTAACGGCACACCTGTTGTTTGTAATGGACCCTGCGCTCGCAAAGCCTCTGAATCATCGTCAGTTTGGTTATACAGCTCAAATCCACCTGCAATCACTCGTAATAAACCGCTTTGTTCATCTTGATGTTCTGCAATGCTTTCACTCTGGAAATCATGGTATTGCGCTGGTTGCATTTTGTGTGTTGCTGGTTGGTTTATCCAAATCTGAAAACCGTGCAATGCGCCTTCTTCCATCATCGGCATCTCACTGTGAATCACACCACGACCCGCGGCCATCCATTGTGCGCCACCGCTGCGAAGTTCACCGACATTCCCCATGTGGTCCTTGTGTTGGAAGTGACCTTTAAGCATGTAAGTCAGCGTTTCTATCCCACGGTGAGGGTGAGGAGGAAAGCCACCAACATAGTCCTTGCTTTCATCCGATTTAAGTTCGTCGACCATCAAAAATGGAGAGAAACGCGTGTTATTGAAACCAGCGAGTCTTTGGATTTTGACGCCATCACCATCGGAAGTGGCATGTGCTGCAATCACATGATCTACTGCTCTTACATTCGTCATTTTGAAACCCTCATAAACTGGAATAGCTGTAGTTTATGTAATTTGATTTCAAAAGAAGATGGCATAGCGTTGAGTGTCTTATTCGAAAATCTTGAACAGGTAAGAATATGAAATTATGTCTATACTTGAATATAGAGTAGACCGCCAAGGAGGACGCTATGGCAGTTCAGCAAAAACATGGCGAAAGGCATGGTCGGATGGGCTTTGATAACGACTTTACAACGGAGCAAAGCCAACGTTTTACCGAGGTTGCGAATAGCGCTGTTAAACGTCGCGTAAAAAAACGTGAGATTGAAGCCCCGTTTCTTCAGTCGGCCAAGCAAGCCGCTTTTAAAACGGTAGTGAGACCTAGAGGCAATAACCCAAACCGAACACGACAAGTTGTATGGATCATTGTTATCGGGTTAGTGAGCCTTTGGCTTATGTATATGGCTGGTTAGTACGCTTAATTGTAAGCGATATTAATGGCTAGCGTTGACGCGTTTTTAATAGCGTAACATTATTCCCTTCCACCTTCGCTTCAAGACAATCTTCAAGTTCAGAAGAATCAGATTCTGAACAGGAGAGGTTTGCAGGTAATTCTTCTATCAAGGTCGATACTGGGTTGTCGTGATAATAAGCGTATCGGTTTTTTCCTGAATGTTTCGCCACATACATCGCTTTATCAGCGCATCTTGTTAACTCATGCAATTCCGTCGCATCTTGCGGATACAAAGAAACCCCAACACTGAGCGTCAGCTCTTTGATTCTTTCGTTAGTCTGACAGCCGCTCTCAAATAAACCACATATTCTATCGAGAATACCATCGAGGTCTTTTCGAGTTGGAATGTCATAAAGCATCAGAACGAACTCATCTCCAGCAAAGCGTGCGATGGAATAATCGTATTCATGATTCTTTCGATCTCTAGTTCGAATGTTGTTACTCAAGCGATTGGCAAAATGCTGCAAGACACTATCGCCCACATCATGGCCATAGCTGTCATTGATACTTTTGAAATCATCGATATCCAGAAACACCAATGCGGTGAGGGAGCGTTTGCTATCCACGGTGGCTAACTTCTCGACCGCCCAACGTTCAAAACTCCAACGATTGGCCAAGCCTGTAAGTTGGTCTCGATAGGCCAGATCTTCAATGCCTTCTTTGTAGAGGCGTTGAATATAGCTAACGGCTTTTGTGTAGTAATAGGCCGATGTATGACACACCAAACTCATGGTAAACAGGCTAAGAATAAACCGATGTGTGCTGTTAAATGGCAAAGAAAAGTTATTGGGCATTGCCGTAATCAGGGTGCTGATAAACAAACAAAATGAGGTACTAAAGATGATTCCAATTCTGAAGTCATTGATAAAAATCACCGCCGCCAGAATAGGGTAGAGCCAAAGAATTCGGTCAGGAATGGCGTGACTGTACAAAAATAGGATGACCCCTTGAACCAGCAAAACACCGCTCAGGATCAATTCTGAATACTCAGGGTTAATGACTTTTCTTACGTAAAATGCATTGGAGATAGCGATAAGTGCAAAACACAGTTCGAAAACCGACAGCGTGTAATGTTGGCCTTGGAAATAAGCCCAAGTGTAAAAAATGAATAGCGCCGCGGCAGTCAGTGAAAAGGAGTGAACGATTTTTTGCTTGCGGGTGGATCGTATGTCCGCCATTTCTTCTAGGTGTCTGCCGACGAGCCTTTTCATGTGATTTGTGCCAAAGATTTTGATAATGGTATTAATAGTAGATTAAATAATAAGCTACGCGGAGACTTAGATAGCTATTTAGTGTGACTGTAATCAATCTTTCATATGAAAGAATATTCAAATCATTATAAATAGTGATGTACGTCACCGACGGTGCAGGTCGCCTCTAGAGTGTGGTACTCAAAGATCAGCTTGGTAGGGATGATTTGATTATTATGTACTTGCTTTCCAATGATTTACTCAACATAGTTTGTAGATACCTAAATTTGATAGAGGCTCATTATGTTAATTACTTTTAGTTGCAAGGCTCATGCTAGCGTCACGATGTTTGGTGAGGTCGGTCTTCAGTTCATTAAGATGCTTGGGCATAGTGGTG
This sequence comes from Vibrio sp. QJM3NY_15, assembly GCF_057785995.1. Lineage (NCBI taxonomy): Bacteria > Pseudomonadati > Pseudomonadota > Gammaproteobacteria > Vibrionales > Vibrionaceae > Vibrio > Vibrio sp. QJM3NY_15. Next base: position 599,946 of record NZ_CM173518.1, on the reverse strand, counting down.
CGATCCCGGGAGCCATTGATGCTCCAGACGTTCCTCAAGCTCTGGATAATTTACGTACTGCGATCGCTGCAGAGCAGAGCAAACCAGTCGAGCAAGAAAATGCTGATGACGACAATGAAGAAGAAGTTGTTGAAGTGCCTGTCAATATCGGTAGCCGAGCTTTTCCGTTGGTTGAACTGTTGAAAGCCGCTATCAAAGAAGAGTGCGAAGTAATGTGGGAAGACGGCAGCGGTAAACGACTGTAGTTCGATTCGCGCAAAACGTAACAAGCCTATCGAATCTATTTTAATAGGAATGAATGTTGAGCCAGTATCGGGCACGCCATGGAGTTTGATGGCGATGAACCGATACTGGCGTTTTATTTAGGCGAAGTGTTTCACTTGTTTCTGTTTATTTACAAGGTTCGTCAGCCTTGAAATGAGCGACTTTTGTTATCGTAATATCAATAGATAACACACCGTAAACAAAGTGATGCTGTTCACGGTTTCTTGACTCCCAATTCCGAACTAAGAATTTTTCCTAGTTATTCTAAGACCCTCTCTCATGCGGTCGATTTTTAGACTCCTTATTATTTCACGGTCAACTAACAAAGAATGCATGGTCGCAATTATGCCGTGCAGACCTCACAAAAAATAAGAGAGTTCACAATGTTAAAGTTCCTAGATCAGGTTAGAAAACCGACGCTGGATCTTCCGGTCGAAACTAGAAGAAAAATGTGGTTTAAACCATTCCTGCAATCGTACCTAGTCGTGTTCATTGGTTATCTAACCATGTATTTAATCCGTAAGAACTTCAATGTCGCGCAAAACGACATGATTTCTACTTATGGGTTATCAATGACCGATCTAGGTCTTATCGGTCTTGGTTTCTCAATTACTTATGGTATTGGTAAAACCGTCGTTTCCTATTACGCCGATGGTAAAAACACCAAGCAGTTCCTGCCATTCATGCTTGTCCTTTCGGGTATTGCCATGTTGGGCTTCAGCTTCAGTATGGGTGGCGGCAGCGCTAGCTTATTCATGATGGTTGCCTTCTACGCACTGAGTGGTTTTTTCCAAAGTACGGGTGGCCCTTCAAGTTACTCAACGATCACTAAATGGACGCCTCGCAATAAGCGTGGTTCATATTTAGGTCTTTGGAATATGTCACATAACGTGGGTGGTGCGGGTGCAGCTGGTGTTGCTCTGTTTGGCGCAAACTACCTATTTGATGGCAACGTAATTGGTATGTTTGTTTTCCCATCTATCATCGCGATTGTGGTTGGTTTTATTGGTATGCGCTTTGGTAACGACTCTCCAGAAGCATACGGCTTAGGTACAGTTGAAGAGTTATTTGATGAAGAAATCAGCGAAGAAGATACAGCTGCTGAAGAGAATCAAATGACCAAAAAAGAGATCTTTGTTGAGTACATTCTTAAAAACAAAGTGATCTGGTTGCTCTGCTTCGCGAATATCTTTTTATACATTGTTCGTATCGGTATCGATCAATGGTCTACCGTTTACGCGTATCAAGAGCTCGGCCTATCAAAAGAAACGGCTATTTCAGGCTTTACTCTGTTTGAAGTCGGTGCTCTGGTTGGCACATTGATGTGGGGTTATTTATCAGACCTTGCGAACGGACGTCGTGCTTTAGTTGCTTGTGTATCGCTTGGATTGATTATTGTCTCTCTAGAGTTCTACCAAAATGCAACGAGCGAGTTCATGTACCTAGCGTCACTGTTCATACTTGGCTTCCTAGTGTTCGGTCCTCAACTGCTGATTGGTGTTGCTGCGGTAGGTTTTGTACCCAAGAAAGCAATCAGTGTTGCTGACGGCGTGAAAGGCACATTTGCTTACCTAATTGGTGACAGCTTTGCCAAACTTGGTCTAGGTATGATTGCAGACGGAACGCCAATTTTCGGCTTAACGGGTTGGAAGGGGACATTCGCAGCACTCGATACGTCAGCTGCCATTTGTATCGTGTTATTGCTATTCGTTGCGGTTGCGGAAGAGAAGAAAATTCGTCACGCGAAGAAGATGCACCTAGCGGCTCAAAACGCGTAATTAGTCTCGCGTGCTTTATTTGATTAAGGCACGTGAGATCATACCAATCGTTAGTTCGATTCAGTATCATCTCTATCAATAAACTTAATTTTGTATAGCTCCTATCGGGGCTATTTTTCTTTCTTACTCTTAATTTTGGTTGATATCATGATTAATGTTGCGCTTGTTGATGACCACGTCATTGTTCGATCTGGCTTTGCTCAATTACTCAGTCTTGAAACTGATATTACGGTCGTGGGTGAATTCAGCTCTGCGGCAGAAGCGCGCCTCGGACTACCAAGTTGTCACCCAGATGTCGTTATCTTGGATATTTCAATGCAAGATGAAAGTGGCCTGAGTTTGTTGGAAGAGATTCCATCAGGCATTGCCAGCATCATGTTGAGCGTACATGACTCTCCAGCGATGGTTGAAAAGTCGTTAGAGTTAGGAGCTAAAGGTTATCTGAGCAAGCGCTGCAGTCCTGATGAGTTAATTCAAGCCGTACACACGAGCGCAAATGGCGGCTGTTACCTTACGCCAGATATCGCAATAAAGCTTGCGACACCACTAAAGAATAAGGCCTCTTTAAATCAGTTAACCCGCAGAGAAAGCGAAGTGTGCCAATTATTGGCGACAGGGCTCGATGTAAAGTCTATTGCTGTCGAGTTAGGGGTTAGCCATAAAACGGTACATGTGCACCGTGCCAATGCCATGGACAAACTTAATGTTAAAAACAACGTTGAGCTAGCCAAACTATTCACTCAAGAACAGTACTAATGCGCTCTTACCTAGCCACCTCCTTGTGCGGGGTTTTTATGGCGGGTTGCGCATGGTTTTGTTTGTGGGTTATCGCTTTCTATTTTATTAATGACCCTGAGTTAGCCATTCTGCTTTTCCCATTCTCGCTTCGATTGGGAATGACGCTGCACACTCGTACACAATATTGGCCTGCCATTTACGTTGCAGAGTGGGGGCTCGCGATCGCTTTGGCTCTATTACTGGATGAACCCCAATGGTTAACCGTTTTAATCGCCAGCGGATTAAGCATTCCAGCTACTCTATTTGCCAAACGGTATTACTACGGTGACCAAAATCGGCACTTATTGGTCATGGCCAGCATTATAATGGTGACCTCACTGATCAATGTTGCTGTCGTCGGTTCTCATGTGCCTGCAACTTATATGGTGTGGTTGGTGAGCATCACAGGCGGGTTAATGCTCGTTCCTATGTGTTATCTAGTTTGGAACTATCTATTTCAAAATAAGTGGGCACCGTTGAGCTCTTACTTAATTCACAATGCTGTTGAGTTTAAAATTCGGCATATTGCCTTATACAGCGTATTGCTGGTGGCCAGTATCTTGATACAGACTAGCCTGCCAGATGAACTCAGACGCTTCGCCCCATTTTGTATGGCGATTCCTATTATCTTGTTGGCGGTTCGCTACGGGTGGCAGGGCGCATTACTGGCGACTCTATTAAACAGTGTTGCGCTGATAGCTGCCCACAGTGGAACGTCCAAACTCGAAATTACCGATTTACTCTTATCTCTTTCTGCTCAAACCATCACTGGCATATTGCTGGGTCTTGCGGTTCAAAAGCAAAAAGATCTCAATTCGAAATTGCGCAGTGAGCTCTCCAGAAATCAAAATCTTTCACGTCAGTTAATCACGGCTGAAGAATCGGTTCGTCGTGACATTGCTCGTGAGCTACACGATGAAATCGGCCAGAACATCACGGCGATTCGCACTCAAGCAAACATTATTAAGCGTGTTGATGCCGCTGAAATGAGTGTTCGTTGTGCGGGCACGATTGAGTCATTGTCTTTGAATGTTTATGACACCACTAAACGTCTACTCACAAAACTAAGACCTAAAATGTTGGATGACCTTGACCTAAAGGACTCCGTTGAACAGCTCATACGGGAAATGGAGTTTTCAGATCACGGCGTTGATATCCAGCTAAATTGGCAAGGTGATTATTCATGTTTGAGTGACACGCTTAAGGTCACTCTCTTCCGACTGTGCCAAGAATCCTTAAACAATGCCCATAAATACGCCGGTGCGAGCGAGATTAAAATTGAACTGATTTTGGATGATCAGGCTTATCTTCAGATATCAGATAATGGCGTTGGTTTTACAGCGCAAGATCTTCTCAAGGGGATGGGGGTTCGTGGTATGCAAGAGCGTGTTCAGGCGCTCGGTGGCAAGATGATAATCAATGCTAATGGTTCCTCTTCGGGCACCAATATCAGCGTTACATTACCTAAAGTGTGAGAACGAGTATGTTTGGATTTCTGCGCTCAACAACGTCAAATCGTCATACTCTAAGTGATGATGAGGTCAATCAGAGTTACCGCTACTGGCGCCTTCACATCATGATAGGTATGTATGTTGGTTATGCCGGTTTTTACTTCACTCGTAAAACCTTTAATTACGCGGCGCCTGCAATGATCACCGATCTTGGTTTGGACAAAGGCGATATCGGCTTAATTGGTACGCTCTTTTATCTTTCTTATGGCTTATCGAAATTTATCTCAGGGACAATATCGGATCGTTCAAACCCGCGCTACTTTATGGGTCTTGGCCTAATCGCGACAGGCTTGATCAATATCGCGTTTGGCTTTTCAAGCTCGTTGACGGCTTTCATTTCACTTTGGGTGCTCAATGCATGGTTCCAAGGCTGGGGTTGGCCTTCATGTTCTAAACTACTCACTACTTGGTATTCTCGCTCTGAAAGAGGATTCCGTTGGGCAATCTGGAATACAGCACATAACGTTGGTGGGGCATTGATTCCTATTCTCGTGGGCTATCTAACTCTCCAATACAGTTGGCGATCAGGGTTTATATGGCCGGGTGTGATTGGTGTTTTTATTGGTCTTATCGTCTGTTGGCGCTTACGTGATAAGCCCACCACCATGGGGCTTCCGACGGTAGGGAAGTGGCGCAATGACCATCTAGAATTGGCGCAAGAGAGCCATGGGCAAGGGTTAAGTTATCGAGAGATCTTGAAAACTTACGTGTTCAGCAACAAGTACATTTGGTTGCTCGCTTTTAGTTATGTGTTGGTTTACATCGTAAGAACGGCCGTCAACGATTGGGGGAATTTATATCTCACCGAAGAACACCATTACAGTTTGATCAACGCAAATGCTGCTTTATCTCTGTTTGAGATTGGTGGCTTCGTTGGTTCACTTGTTGCAGGGTGGGGATCGGATAGACTGTTTGGTGGTAACCGTGGCCCGATGAACATCCTGTTTGCGATTGGTATTTTCCTCTCGGTATCTGCTTTATGGCTTATGCCATTAACTAATTTTGTGTTTCAAGCTGCAGGGCTATTTTGTGTTGGCTTCTTTGTTTTTGGCCCTCAAATGCTAATAGGCATGGCTGCCGCGGAATGCTCACATAAAGACTCTGCCGGGGCGGCAACCGGCTTTGTTGGCTTGTTTGCTTACATGGGTGCAGCTCTCTCTGGTTACCCATTAGCGCTCGTTCTAGAAACTTATGGCTGGAGTGGGTTCTTCATTACCATCTCTACTTGTGCTGCGGTCATCGGGTTACTGCTACTGCCTTTCCTACAAGCTCAATCACCTCAGAAAAGTGCAGAGGCTCGCTCTGGTTTTTAAGGGGTTTCTTCGTCAATAAGATAGCTGCTAATAGTCCTCTGGTTATTGGGCAGCTATCTTATATTCAGCGTTTTTTATACGTAGCATTCAAATGTGACTCTTTTCACGCTTTTCATGGTTCTCACCTGTTTCTAAGAATTTTTCCTATTGCGTCTAAGACCTCATCTCATGTGGGTTCTAGCTGCTCTCTGTAGTCTTTCTAATTATTTACGTTATTAGAAATCAGCTCTCTGAATTGTGTTCAAAGGGCTCACTACGGAAAACGCCATGTCACTCAGCCACTTCTCAGAACACTCATTTTTCCCAATGGAAAACACCATCCAAAATTATGCATGGGGGAGTATTTCTTCGATACGTGAACTGTTTGGCTTTAAGAATGAGTCACAAGAGCCGCAAGCGGAAGTTTGGATGGGAGCGCATCCGAAAGGTTGTTCAATGGTCAAGCTAGACCAACATTTGGTGCCTCTCTCTGAGCTGATTAACAAGAATAAACCGGCCTATCTATCTACTGATATTGCGCAGGAGTTCGGTGAACTGCCGTTCTTGTTTAAGATCTTGGCAGCAGAAAAGGCACTATCGGTTCAGGTCCACCCAAACAAGCGCCAAGCTGAAATTGGCTTTGCGAGAGAAGAGCAAGCCAGCATTCCTTTGACCGCAGGACACCGTAATTACAAGGATTCGAACCATAAACCAGAATTGGTTTACGCGATCACTGAATATCAAGCAATGAATGGCTTTCGAGAATTCAATGAAATATTAGTTTTGTTCAGAAAGTTGGATTTGAGCGAGCTGGCTGGTTTAGTTGAAGAGTTTGGCAACAACCTTGATTCTCTAGGCTTAGAAGTGTTTTTCCGCGATCTGCTAACGCTAGATGACCAACGTAAACACCGAGCATTAGAGCAACTTCTGACTTACGCAGAGTCTCATCGAGACCAAGCTGAGTTTGCTTTGGTTACTGAGCTTAGCCATCAGTACCCGAACGATATCGGACTATTTTGTGTTCTGCTGCTTAATTTGATCACACTAAAGCCAGGTGAAGCGATGTATTTGAATGCGAACACTCCGCATGCTTACATCAAGGGAACCGGGCTCGAGATCATGGCAAATTCAGACAACGTGCTGAGAGCAGGTTTAACACCAAAACACATTGATGTCGCTGAGTTAGTTGCGTGTACAGAGTTTACGCCAATCCCGTTCGAACGCTTATTATTAGCACCCTCAAAACTGGGTCAATGTGATAGCTATGATATCCCGGTCAGTGATTTTGATTTCAATATCTTTCATCGCCCTCATCAAGAAGAAGTCATCACAAGCGGCGCTGAAATATTAATGGCAATAGACGCTGATCTAACGCTAGTGAGTCAGAAAGGCGAGCACTTAACACTTACTAAAGGGCAATCGGTGTTTATCCCAGCCTATATTGGTCATTACGAATTGAGTAGCAACGGCAGAGTGGCCAGAGCGTTTAACTAGGGGAATAACTGTCGTATTACACTAGAAAGCTTTCGGGCTTTGGGTATGCGGTAAAGTCTTAGAGATATTAGCAAGAATGAACATTTCATAACAATAAGAGCTCTTCGAATCAGAAAACAAACGTTTTCATAGGTTGACTAATAAATGCAAACTGAAACAATACGCTGCATTTATAGAAGTGTGTTGATCTAAAGGAAATTTGATGAGCTCTTATTCTCACGTTCGCAGTTACGCTAGTTTATTCAGTGCCTTATCGTTGGCGCTTGCGTCAGCTCCGAGTGCGGCTGATATATCAACAACGCCCGTCATTGGTGGCGTGTTTAGCTCCAGTGAAGTGTTGAAAAATCAGGTGCTTTCAAGCCTAAGTTATTCTGCCAAACTCACTCGCGATGCAGCACTTTTCACCATTGGTGGCGTTACATTAGATGCGTATATTCTCGCACTTCCTTTAGATGTCAAAACAAAAGCCAGAGTCGTTGCTCAGTTATCTAACCCGATGTACTCAATTCCTTTGGGTTATTTTCTCTATAGTTATTACGACCGCTATTCAGGCTTGGGCAGTGAAGATGTGTTCAAATCTTACTTGTCGACGGTTTATGATAAGCAGGCGCTAAAGGGCTTTGAACATAGTCTCTATCATGTTGGAGATAAGCCAACCTCAGAGCATCACGAGCCAGATACCTCGACTGAAGCAACGGGACATCATGAAGGTATTCGTATCGATGAACAGTTCATTGCCAACATGGTGGTTATCTACGATGCGTTATTCGAAATTGGTGTCTGGCAGGATATGGACACGCTCCCTGCGAATTACACATACTTAACCAATAGCCCTGAAGATCTAGCGATCATCGCTCAGATTCAACCGATCATCGTTGATTTGATCGGTAAAGCGGCATTGGGAATGGATGACGGCGACATGAAGTCTGCAATGTTGGCGATTGCAGAAGATGGTAAACCAGAAAATGCTGATAAGCCGAATAACAAAGCACAAGCACTTACCATCACGCTTATTGATTTTGTGCGCTTAAACTTGCTTAAAGCTTACCGACAGTTTGTGTTTAAAGAAGAACGCGCAGCAGCGCTCGATGATTGGATGCAGCAAGCGTTCAGTGACCAGCCTGATGCGCTCATTCAGTTCTTAGATTCCCAACAGCACAAACGTTTTGCGGTTCAAGTGACGGTCGATGGTTTACAGCAAGGATTGATCGAAGGTTTGGTCGATGAGAATGCGCCTTTCATTTCAGTGGCTTACCAAAATCATAAAAACCGAACGCAATACAAACCTCAGTTAGAAACGGTGATTGAGCCTGAGCATCAACAACAAGTGAGGTTCATGGAAGTTCTGTCTGAACAAACCTACCGTGATCCGAATTATCTTCCGTTCTTCAAAAAACTCTATCAAGAGCATCGAGACAATATTAGCCGAGTGGGTATCTCTTCAACTCCCACAATCAGCGTACGTAACCTACCGATTATTAAAACGGGCGCAAAAGTGTCTGGTAATGGTGGTACGGGTATCCCTAATTTCCACTTTGTTGACCGAGAGATCGACCGAGCTTATTACTTCTTCGGCAATGATGCCCTTCAGTTGGATGTGTTGATGGCAGACAACAAGGTGCAAACCATGTTTGATCGCCTTGATTACCTTAAAACGCTGAACTGTAACGCTCAATATGATTGGAATACTCACACCACTTACGATGGGTTAGTAAATCTAGGATTGGGTGAGTCACTGCGTGATTATGGTGAGAAACGCTGCGTGAAAGAGCTTCAAGAACGTTCAGAAGTCGAAGTGGTTTTGCAAGAAAAGCGTCAAGCCTTGATTGAAGATATTGAAGCGTATCAGACTATATCTGGCTTTGATTTTTTCACTAAGTTTTCAAAGAAGGCTCAGGTTAAACAGTCGATTACTCAGTTTGCCGAGTTAGATGGCAAAGGGATGCCAGACTACACCTTGGTGTATAACCCATGGCCGGATCACTTCGCACACTTTACCGGTCCTTTTAGTGACGAAATTCTGATGCCTACTGGAGAGCTCAACCGACTGGACTATTGGATTCGCCAGATTGAAGCGACCTACCGCAGTGCCGGCGTTTACGATAAAACGCTATGGGGCATGGCTGGGGATCATGGTTTAACGCCCGTGTTCTACGCGCTCAACCCAGAAAAGCAGGTATTTGAAGGCTTACAAGCAGAGCTAGAGTATCCAATTGTGGTTAAGAAGATATCTTCAGACGAGGGTGAAGGGCCTAAAATCACCAATGCGCTAAGCTACCCAAGCTCGAAGGCATTGGATGTGGTGGTTGCCTCGACTGCTGGTGGTAATTTCATGATGGACTTCTTTAATTCGGCTCACGGGTGGCAGGTTCAGCCGGTTTACCAAGAACTCACGCAGTGGTCTCCGATTGCGGCGACAGCTGGTCAGAATATCGACATCATCAATCAGATAGCGCAACGCTTGCCTGAAAGTCTTGATTATATGGTCGTAAGAGAAAGTACATGTGATCAACAACGCTGCGCTGTTCGTGTGATTGGCAATCGTGATTTAAAACGGGTCGATGAATTGATCACACGTGAAGGTGACAAGCTTTTCTATGAGTCATTGGAAGACAACCGAGCGCCGATTTTGCTTAATACACAAAGGTTAAATCCATACCTAGCATCACCAAGCGAAGCTGATTTTTCACAGTACTCTCAATTAGTAGAAAAGTGTATTAACCGAGCGGTTAAGGCGGATGTGACAACGTGGTGTAGCAGTGCTGAGTGGACTTCATTGACGCAACCAACACCTCGACCAGATTCAGTAAATCAACTGGCTAATATCTACCTTGAAGATAGGGCTGGCACGGTTAACTTGTTCCCTAAAGCGGGAATTGGCTACAACACCAAGGTACCGGGGCGTCATGCTGGTGAGGATTACTTAGAGAAAGATGCCTTTATCGGATTCTGGGGATCGCCAATTGGCGATAACTCTCAGCAATTGAAAATCGAAGCCAACGGATCTTTAGCGCCAACGCTGTTTGAGTATTTGACCGGAGAACCTGTGGTCGAAGGCGAGAACGGTTGGGGTTTCCCGTCGTTGATTGAGAAATTAGATATTTCAAGCGCGCGCTAACGTAAACGCTCTCTACCTACTCGCTATCTGTATTTTCTCTATGGTTAGCGAGGCTGAGAGTTAGCTAGGTTGAGAGCCAATCCCACAAAATCATCATCTCCTTCATCAACAACTCGGTAGCCAAGTGAACGATAAAAGCTAATGGCGCGAGTGTTACTTCTAAAGCTCGACAAGGTGACTTGCTCACGTCGCTCTTCCGTGGCTCTCTTATGTATGAGGCACATGACTTGTTTACCTAGCGAATGACCTTGGTATTGAGGGGAAATGATCAGCAGATGAATATGGTATGCGTTGTCATAAGGCTTAAAACACACAAGTCCAATCCTCTCTTTTCCTCGGTATACCCAATGAAACCAAGAGGGATGGTAGTCGTTTAAAAGTCGCTTACGTTGGAAGTCGTCATCCCAGCCGAAAACGCTATCGACGTGTATGAAAAGCCCTTGTTTAACAAACGCAAACAGTTCTTCGAATTCAGAATTTGAAACGAGCTGGAATTGTATATCCTCTTCTTTTATTGTCACTCAGCTTCCTTATTAAACGCTTTTGAATAAGCAAACAGTAACATAATTGAAGAAGCCGAATCAGCTTAGAAGTTCAATTGTCTTTAAATCAAAAAGCCATGTGTAGTGCATGGCTTTTTAACTTAATAGCAAGGATATTCTATGCGTTAGTCGTTGTCTTCTGCTTCGATTTCGCTTGCGATGTACTGGTTATTAACCTTGTAAGCTTCAGCCTCAATACGTTGACCATGTAAAGTATCGAAACTTAGGCCATCTTCATAACGAGTGTTTTGGTTAACGTAGACGGTTTCATTGCCTGAGGTTGTCTTAATGGTAAAGCTCAATGTTTCATCATCTGTACTCTGAACTTCACCCTCAAAATCAACGTCATTATCATTCCAATCTTGTGAATCATCGTCGTGTTCAAATTCGATTTCGGTAGCGACATTTTCGCCGTTAGCTTGTTTCGTTGTTACTTCGACTTCTGTACCTACGGTCAAACTTGATTGGTTACCATCTTCGTAACGAGTATTGTCATTGACAAGAAAGCGACCTTTGTAGCTTAAATCAAATGATAATTTGTCATTGGCCACCCAAGTAATAATGCCTTCTATTTCCGTGTCATTGCTTACTTCGTTAAAGTCTTCGACTTCCACTTCATTGGCCGTTAGTACAGAGTCTGCCATTGAGCCTGTCACTTCAACCCATAGGCCATTAGATAATCCATTGTTGCTCCCATCGTTATCGATGTGGGCATTTGAATAATCAACGCTTAAGTTTGCGCCAAGTTTGAATGTTTTCGCGTTGCTGTCTAACTCGCTAATCAAACCTTCAACTTCAACCGACGCTGTTAAGTTAGAGTGCTCGAATTTCACTACAGACAATACTTTGTAACCTGCATTCGCTGTCGGTAAAGAAGAAACCATCACCCAATCACCATTTTCAATTTCACGTGACAGATCTGTAAAGGTCAATTCGATGCCATTGACTTTAAATGTGCCATTATTGTGGTTGGTGTCTGAAATAAGACCAACGATGGTCGGCTCAAGACCAACTTGAGTCCCGCCAGTGTGAGTTGAAGCGCTACGAGCAATAGATGAAATAGAGACCATCATGTTTTTTTCTAGGTCTGCAATTGCCACGTCTTCGCCTGCATAGTTCGCACTGTCTACTTGATAGCTATAGCCATTTACAACAATGGTGTTGCTAGAAACAGAGTCAATAGTACCTTGAACTGCTGATGGAGCTTGCGTGTTGTTATCGTTGCTTCCATTGCTATTACTGTCACTACCGCCACAGCCAGTTAGAATTAAACCGACAACCGAAATCAGCGCTAACTTTTTCATCTATATACTCTTTATTTAGTTTATTGAGGGTGTATCTTATAAACTCAAACGTGAAGCACTCGTGAAGAAAGGTGAAATAAATCGATGAAAGTTTTGATCGTTGATGACAGCCACAATGTTGCAGAAACCATTGCCGATTACCTAGAGTTAGAAGGGATGGTGATCGATTGTGCTTATCATGGTGAAGCGGCGTTGAAGTTAGCATCTGATAATTATTATGACGTGATTATCATGGATATCATGATGCCTAAATTAGACGGCATCTCCGCAGTTAGAAAGTTAAGAGAAGAGGTGCAGTGCCCTACGCCAATTCTATTTTTAACCGCTAAAGATAGGTTGGACGACAAAATTGCGGCTTTTCAAGCGGGCGGAGATGATTACTTGGTTAAGCCTTTCGCCATGCAAGAGCTCAGTTTAAGGCTCAACGCATTGGCAAGCCGAGGACCACGCCAAGATATCGGAAAGCTGAGTTTTGCTGATATTACTCTCAACTCGCAGACCGACGAGGTTTATCGAGAAGGGAGGCTTATTAAGTTGAGTCGAATCCAGTTAAAAATACTAAAAGTCCTTATGCGTCATGCGCCATCAATTGTTTCAAGAACTGAAGTTATTGATTCCGTTTGGGGTGATGAATCGCCAAGCAGTGATGCACTTCGAAGTCATATCTATGGCCTGCGTAACGCGCTCGATAAAGGGTTTGAACATTCACGATTAGAGACTATTCATGGACAAGGTTACCGACTCAAAGCATAACGGTTTAAGCCACGGCGATTACCCGAGCATCTACCGAAAAATCCGTCGCAGCTTTGGTTTGATGACTTTGGTCATGTTTGGCCTTTTCTGGACAGTTATTTATATCGCTGAAAACCAGATGGAAGTGATCAGCCTGCACCACTGGCTAGACACCGAAGCTAATCGTTATACGTCTGAATATCAGTTGCTTGGCGAAGATGCGTTGTTGCCGAATGAAAATGAGTTTTCAACCTATTGGAGTGAAAGTGAATTGCCCATTTGGTTAGCTCGCTACAAAGAGCCCGGTTTCTATGAACACTTGCTAGGTACGGAAGATAAACACTTTTATGTCTTTGAGCACCCATCAGGCGAAGGGTTAATGTATATCTTGTTTCAAGATGACGCCGACGACTACCTCGACGAGTATGAATGGAGTCTCCACAATTACACCCTCATACTTGGCGGTTTAACGTCCATTTTTATGGTTTTGTATGGAATCTATGTTGTGCGATCGCTGTCGAAGCCACTCAATCAGATAGAAAAGAAAATTGGGCAAATGCACCCTGAGCAGCCAAGTTTTGAAGTCGAGACGTCTTACTCTGAAACACGACACATTGAGCAAACGCTTTTAGATTCAAAGAATCACATTTCAGGATTTTTTCAGCGGGAAGAGGAGTTCAATCGATTTGCCTCTCATGAACTTAGAACCCCGATAATGGTGATAAAAGGATCGGCTGATCTGCTAACTAAGGTACCCAATCAACCTCCTGTTGCGTTAAAAGCGATTAATCGCCTGCAAGAAGCGAGTGAACAGATGCGAGTGCTGACTGAAATGTTTTTGCTGCTTGGTAAAGAGAGTATCGATGAGCACCATTTCGGTCACTATGACCTGGAAGTCGAAGTTCGGAATCAGCTGCTTGAAATGGCGCCTTTGTTTGCCAAGCAGGATGCGAGTTATAACCTAGACGTAAAAGGGACTGTCACTGTGTATGCGCCAGAGAGCTTTATTACTATTGTATTAAATAACTTAATCAAAAATGCGTTTAGCTACAGTGTTGGCGATGTTGGAATTGTGGTGACAGGTTCTCAATTAGTGATCACTAACCGTCATGATGGCAATGAGACTTACAATGCTGGCTATGGTTGTGGCCTAGTGATTGTGCAACGAATTTGTGAGCGAATGGGTTGGAGTTTTGAAACTCAAGATGATGGGCTTCGATTCAGTACTTACTTGGATTTCTCAGCGGATAAGCAAGCAGGGTAACCGGTAGTTTCATTATAAAAGAAACCGATGAGAAGGTGAGTAGTGTGGCCAAGTCAGCCACACTAGCATAATGAGTTGTTATACGATCTTAAGCGCGTGATGGCGCGTGAGCTGTTTGTGTAGCGAGTCTTTTAGCTCCATGCGTTCTACTTTGAGGTTGTGCATGCTGTCGTCATCGATAGGGCTGCCAGAGATTTCTAGCTGACGGATGTCGTAGTCGAGTTGGTGGTATTTCTGCATGTCTGCTTTGAATTTTTCGTCGTCGTGGTTGAGCTGAACAATGTCTAATTTAAGATCTGGGAAATCTAAGATAAAGGCATGGTTTTCATTGAGCATTGGCACTTCCTCTCTAGTCGAATTATTAACAGTATAGAAGCAATTTATCGAAAGAAATGTGGTTCAAAACACAAAGCCGTAAAGCGATCAAAAAAGGGCACAAACTCGAGGAATCATCTTCGAACTTGCGCCCTTTTTTGTGTATATAGCTAACTATTTATAGTTATATGTTTGGAACTATGCGTGTTGAAAGTAGAAAGCTTACTTCGCTTTCTTACCAGAACGTTGCTGCTCTTTGTGTGCAAGCTTCTCTTTCTTACGTTGATCGATAAGGTGAGCAGCATCGCCGCCTACGTGGGTTTCGCCACGAGCATTCGACAGTTGAACTTGCTTTTCACGTTCGCGGAAACGCGCTTTCTGCTCGTCGCTGTGCTTATCAACACACTTAGGGCAGCTTACGCCTTTCTCAAAGTGCTCAGACGCTTTGTCTTCGTCTGTGATTGGCAGGCGACAAGCATTACACACATCGTAGCCGCTCTTCTCTAGCTGGTGGTTAACTGCAACACGACCATCAAATACGTAGCAGTCGCCTTCCCACATGCTCTCTTCTTCTGGTACTTCTTCTAGGTACTTAAGAATGCCGCCTTCAAGGTGGTAAACCTCATCAAAGCCTTGCTCTTTCATGTAGGCTGTTGATTTTTCGCAACGAATACCGCCAGTACAGAACATTGCGACTTTCTTGTGCTTCTTAGGATCGAGATTTTCTTCAACGTATTGAGGGAATTCACGGAAGGTTTCTGTGTTTGGGTTTACAGCATTTTTGAATGTGCCGATGTCCACTTCGTAGTCGTTACGGGTATCAACCAGAATTACATCAGGATCAGAAATCAGAGCGTTCCACTCGTTTGGTTTCACGTAAGTGCCGACAACGTGGCGTGGGTCGATACCCTCAACGCCCATGGTTACGATCTCTTTCTTAAGCTTAACCTTGGTGCGGTTGAATGGTTGTTCTTCGTTGAACGACTCTTTGTAAACAACATCAGCCAAACGAGAATCTTGTTTGAACCATTTAAGAAGAGCGTCGATAGATTCGCGCTTACCTGCAACAGTACCGTTGATACCTTCGCTTGCAAGTAGCAAAGTACCGCGGATTTGGTTAGCTTCTAACACGTCAGTGAGTGGCTGGCGAATTTCTTGGTAATCATCAAGTGCTACGAATTTATACAAAGCACATACAACATATTGAGACATGGTTTTTCCTTTCTGCGAGCTGGAACGTAAATCCAGAGCGTTGCCTTTTATGATACAGACTGAGTTTGATTCACTCAGGTTTGCTCATATTGGCTTATTAAAATCCGCCGCAGTATAACCAAGCCAAGGATGGACAAAAACCAACCAAAAGTAGGGCTATTTATCATTTCTATTTGTGTGGTTTATGGGCTAGGAAATGCAATGAAACCGTTTATCTACTTCGAATTACAACACGTATTCCCAAACCAAAAAGGCCCAGCTGTAAAAATACAGCAGGGCCTTGGTATCTAGTCCGTTTTGCTTAATCGGTGATTACGCTTGGTTAAGTACTTCCGCTAAACGTTTTACCGCTTCTGTTAATTCTTCTGGGTTGGCGTTGGTGAAGTTTAAGCGCAGTGCAGCTTTCGCTTCATCAGCCTTTGGATAGAATACTGGGCTTGGTACTACCGCTACGCCATTCGATAGCAGAGTCTTAGCCAGCTCGAAGGTGTCGCACTCTGGGATTTCTACCCAAATGAACATTCCGCCATCAACGGATTTTAATACACAGTCAGCAGGCAATTGTTTTTCTAGTTCTGAAAACAGCACTTCATAACGAGACTTGTAAAGGGTGCGAATGTTTTCCATGTGCAGGTTGAAATCTTCATGTTTTAGAAGACCAACAAGCAGCGCTTGCATCGGTACACTTGAGTGTAAGTCCGCGCCTTGTTTCACTTTGATCAGTGGCTCAAGGTAGCTGCGTTTGCCTGTTACCGCGCCAATACGTAGACCTGGCGATGCAATCTTAGAGAATGAACGAAGAACGATAGAGTTATCAGGGCAGAACGAAGAAACCATTGGCAGCTCAGTGCCTGTAAAGCGTAGCTCTCGGTATGGTGCATCTTCAATGAATGCCACGTTGTATTTGATACACAGTTCAGCCACTTTTTGACGAGTTTCTGTTGCCCAGCACACACCTGTTGGGTTATGGAAATCTGGTACGGCGTAGAACATTTTCGGTGATTGCTCTGCAAAGCACGTCTCTAGTTCATCTAGGTTTGGGCCAAATTCTGTTTGAGACACAGTCACAATGTTTGCTTGAACTAAGCCAAATACTTGCATCGCACCCAAGTAGCTTGGTGCTTCCATCACAACCACATCATTCGGATCAACATACGCTCGTGCAATCAAATCCAAACCTTGCTGAGAACCGGTACAGATCATTGCTGTGTGAGTCTCTGGCAATTGGTAGCTTTGCGTAAGGTGATCAAGCAACGGGCCGTAACCCGCGGTCGAACCGTATTGGAAAACTTCAGGCATGTTCGCTAGGTTTTCTAGCGTTGGCTTCATCAAATCGATAGGAAATGTTTTCTCATCCGGTAAACCACCGGCTAATGAAATGACATTTGGATCGCTTGCGGCTGCGAGGATTTCTCGAATGTATGAAGATTGAATCTGTTGTAATGACTGTGCGATTTCCATGTGTTGTGTCTCGTCGTTTTTCGTTTTTATTCTATCGCTTGATATTACACGGCAATTGTAAAAACAAGCGTGTCCGTTTATGCTCATAAACATGTCCATTTATGCTATTTGAAAAATGTCACGACAACACATATCCCGAATCAATGATGTTTTGTTCCATATTCACCAAGACATCAGTCAGCCTTTGTCGGCAAAAGCGCTTTCTGAGATCGCGGCTTATTCAGAGCAACACTTCCACCGCACCTTTAAAAGCGTGGTTGGGGAGTCACTACATCAGTACATTCGACGCACTCGAATGGAGTATGCGGCCAATCAATTGATGTTCGATACCACGTCGTCAGTGGTAGAGATTGCTAGCAAATGTGGCTTTAGTTCGGTGTCATCTTTCAGCCGAGCATTCAAAGCGACCTTTAACATGTCACCGGGAGAATGGCGTAAACACGACTTACAGATAGCAGAAAAACCCTATTTGAAAGATCCCGAAGTCGCGGCGGGCTATTTGAACGTGGCGCAGCGAGTGTTTCCCGAACCGAAGATCGTTGAAACACCGGAGCGCATGGCGGCTTATGTTCGACATACGGGCTATAACCGCTCTATTCGCAACGCGTGGCTGATATTGAAAGCGTGGGCGAACTCAGAACAGCGCGACTTTTCGAGTCAATTTGGTTTGCATCACTCAAACCCTGCTTGGGTTGAAATGGATCAGTGTCGCTATGTGGCGTGTATCGCGATTGATGAGCCGATTAAGTATCGCAGTGTTGTGAACCAGATGGTGATTCCGGGTGGTTTACATGCGGTGTTTCGACTCAATGGCCGTTATGGTGAGCTGCTACCACAGATCAGTATGGTGTTAGAAAAGTGGCTACCTACGTCTGGCTTTAAACAGCGCTCAACTCCTGCGTATGTGCATTATCATCAGAATCATTTTCTCAACAGTGATGAAGTGTTTGAACTCGATTTTTATCTTCCGGTGAGTTTCTACTAACCGACCTAAAGTTACCTATTTGGCTCGCTAGCGCAAATTCACTTAATCGATGGTTGTGGTGTTTTCTTGAATTAAGCTTTGCTCTTTTGTTGAGACGAATTAGCAGTGCCAATGACAACAAGCATTTCTATGTAGGTGAATTAACAGAAAAGCGCTTTGTTGATAATTTACCCCAGTAGATGATGACAACGTACGGATTAAACGATAGCATCCCCTTCTAATTGCAAATAGTTCTTAATATCACTCGTTAGAATATGACCACTACCCACAAAGATTATCTAAAAATCGCTTTCCCTTTCATCATCTCAACGGTGACTCAGCCTCTGCTTGGTGCCGTAGATACCGCCGTGATTGGACAGCTTGGCATTGCTGAACTGATCGGTGGTGTGGCGATCGGCACCATCATTATGAACACCATGTATTGGTTGTTTGGCTTTTTCCGTGTAAGTACGACAGGGCAAAGTGCGATGGCCTTGGGTAAGGGCAATCGCTCTGAGTTAGCGGGCAGCTTGATGCGTCCATTTGTACTATCTGGTTTGGTGGGCTTGATCTTCATTTTGATACAACCGCTCATCTGGCAAGGTGCGATGTGGGTGATAGAACCTGAAGCGAACGTGGCTGAGCACGCGCGCATCTACTTCAGTATTTTGATTTATGGCGCGCCTTTTGTGCTGCTCAACTACACCATTATCGGTTGGTTGATGGGGCAAGCGAAAGCTAAAGAAGTCTTATACACACAAGTGTTTGGTAACGTGTTGAATATTGTTTTGGATGCGGTGTTCGTACTCTATTTCGACTTGGGTGTGGCTGGTGTCGCTTACGCAAGCTTGATTGCACAAATCACTACTTTTGCAATTGGTATGACGCTGGTGATGAAGACCAGCAACATCTCGATCTCTGAGTTCCTGCAAGGCTCGAAGATGACCAAGAAAGACCTGGCGACAATCATCTCTTCGAATACCGACTTATTGTTACGTACAATTTGTATCTTGGTGTTCTTCAACATGATGGCGCGTACTGGCTCTAAACTGGGTACCGATGTTCTGGCTGCTAACGCAATCTTAATGCAAGTAACCTTTATTGTGAGTTACATGTTTGATGGTATTGCCAATGCATCGAGTGTGTTCGCGGGCAAAGCGGTAGGACAGAAGAATCCTTCAATGTTGGACTGTGTGTTAAGGCTCAATTTCCAATGGACAGCCGGTTTTATTGCTGCGTTAACGTTATTGACCTTGGTATTTAAAGACAACATTGTTTTCTTGTTTACCGATATCCCAACGCTTGTTGCGCTATACCAAGAGATGGCACCGTGGTTGATTGTGTTCCCGCTGGTGGCTGGCTTTGGTTTAACGGTTTACGGCATCTTTACTGGAACAGGAACTACACGTCCGGTTCGAGACTCTAGCATCGCTACCTTGGCGGTATTCTTGGCTGTACAGGCGTTTTCGGTCGATTTGTGGGGCAATCATGGTCTGTGGTTGGCGTTTACTTTGTTCTATCTTGGGCGTATTGCATTCTTGTATCCGTTCATCGCTCAAGTTAAGCGGAAATGCCTTCCAATGACATAAGTAATAACAGCGACCACAAAGCTGAGGGCATATAGAATCATTACGAAAGCGCCTGACTGTTTCTTGTAGTTAGGCGCTTTTTTGTATCTAACGGATTGTGACCATAGATGGTTTCATAGGCAAATTTTTTGCGATCCGGCTCAATGTCCGCTTTTCATCATACAGGCTTAATGATAGAGTTGTTATGTTATAACATCTACTTATGAGTACCTGTGTGAATGCCCCACTTTTGTCTGTTGACCAATTAACGATCAAAACCTCTTCGAGAACACTTTTCCAAGATATCCACTTCGATGTGTATCGAGGTGAGCTGTTGGCGGTCATGGGCCCATCAGGTATTGGTAAGTCGATGCTTTCACGCGCGATTGCGGGTTTTCTGCCAGAAACGGTTGAGGTTGAAGGTCATATTTCTCTGTCTGGTGAGATCGTATGTGGTTTGCCTATGCTGCAAAGAACCGCAGCACAACGACCTACGGTCATCTTCCAAGATGCCCTTCAAGCCTTAAACCCTCTGGTTTCAATCGAAGGTCAACTTAGTTTGGCATTGACGGGGACTCGCACTAAGCCCAAATCACAAGACAAAATCAAGCTCATCGAATTGCTAGTACAACTTGGTTTCCCTAATCCTGAAACTATCTTGCCGTTATACCCGAGCCAAATTTCTGGAGGGCAACGCCAACGAGTGTGTATTGCGATTGGCTTGTTGAGTAATGCCGACCTCATCATTGCAGATGAACCAACCAGTGCGTTAGATCCGGTGACAGAGCAAGAGATACTCAAGCTGATTCGCGACAATGTTAAGCAGCGACAAATCGGTGGTCTGCTTATTACTCATGACCTGCACAGCGCACTCGCGTGTGACAAGTTGTTGGTGATCGATGATGGCGGAGTGGTGGCTTATGGCGCACCAAAACACGCGCTTGAATCAAGCTCTCACGCTTTCTGCTGTTCATTGAGAGACCTAATCGCATGAGATCGACCTTATTATTAAATTCAGAAGTCTCGCCGTTAATGCCAGTGATTGATTTAGAAACACAAACTCCGATCGAGATTAAGTTCGAGAATGTCGGTGTTCACTATTACTCAATCCCAAGTTGGTTGGGTGGCAAGGCGTTCAAAGCGCTGCAAAACATCGACCTCAATGTTGAAGAGAAAAGTTTAGCCATTGTTGGGCGTTCTGGTGCCGGTAAATCTACGCTGATTGAACTGCTGTTTGGCCTTAAAGAGCCGACGGTGGGGCGAATCAGCTTGTTTGGTCATTCGCTGCCAATTCGTAATAGCAAAGTACAAGCCGCGGTGTGTCGCTTGATTCAATTGGTGCCTCAAGAACCCCACACCAGCCTCAATCCTTACTATACCGTTCGACAGATCTTAGCCGAGCCGCTAAGCAACCTAGATGTTTCTGGTAATCATGAAAGCATCATTGAAGAGAGTCTATCGGACGTTGGCTTGCCAGCCACTTTGTTATCACTGAAATCTAATCAGCTCTCTACAGGCCAAGCTCAACGTGTGGCCATTGCTCGGGCTCTTGTCGTTAGACCCGCAGTTTTAGTCGCCGATGAGCCAACCAGCAGCCTTGATCCGGTGAATCGTCAAAGGTTATTGGACTTATTGAATTCATTGAAAAAAAAGCGCGATATGCGCCTTATTTTGGTGACACACGACCTAGGCGCAGCAAAAGCGCTTTGTGAAGAAGTTTTGGTTCTTGACCATGGCGAAATGGTGGAGTTTGGACCGACCGAACAAGTGATGGGTACACCTGCTCATCCTGCGACTCAGTTGCTGATCGAATCTCAGCCACTGTCGAAATCTACTTGTTAACACAACCTTATTTATTACGAAATACAGCTTACAGAGAAAAATAACTATGCGTTTTAATTCAATCAAACTGGCTTGTGCTCTAGCGCTGGCTCTGCCTTTAACGGGGTGTTTTGACTCTCAACCAGAGTCGAGCGATGCCGCCGTCAAATCTGAAATCCGTGTTGCGATGATGCAACCGCCAAGAACCGGCTTGTCACCACTTTCCGATGACGCTTTTAAGTTATCTCGTTGGAGCACGGCTGAAACACTGGTTAACTTGAGTCCTACTTCGGTAGCACAGCCGATGCTGGCAACGGACTGGAAACAGGTTGATCCATTGACTTGGCAATTTACGGTTCGCAAAGGCGTTAAATTCCACGATGGTTCGACGTTAACGGCAAACTCTGTGGTGAACTCTCTACAAAAAGCGCTTGAAGCAGCACCTAAGCCACGCATTCTAGATGGTGTAGATCTAGAAGTGAAAGCGATGGACAACTACCGCGTAGAGATCAAAACCAGCTTTGATGACCCTCTTCTACCAAGTCGTTTATCAAGCCCTCAATTAGCGATTCTTGCAGCAAGTGCGTACCAAGAAGATGGTCGTGTTATCCCAACAGGCGCGGGTACTGGTCCATTTGAATTGACTGAAATTAACGGCACAACAAGCGCGAAACTGAAACGTTTTGATGGCTACTGGGGTCAAAAAGCACAGGTTGAATCTGTGATTGCAGAATACGTTCCGAATGGTTTTGCGCGCGCTGCGGCTCTAAGAACCGGTACGGCAGACATCGTAGAAGCGGTACCTGTTTCACAAATAGCGACCATTGATCCTGATCTGCTTTACGAAGTAGCGATGCCTCGTACTAATACGCTTTACCTGAACAACAAGTCAGGCGTGTTCAGCGATATCAACTTACGTAAGGTTGCAGCAGGTGCGGTAGACAGAGAACAGATCGTTAGCACTGTATATGAAAACCACGCGGATATCGCACAAGGTTTATTAGGCCCTGCGCTTGCTTGGGCTGAGCCAATTCGACCTGAAGGTCAGGCCGTTGATAAAACGCTAAAAGCGAACGGTGAAGGCATTGTTATCGGTACCTTTACTGACCGAGCTGAGCTTCCAGAAGTGGCAGCACTACTTAAACAACAACTTGAAGCGGTAGGTTTTAAGGTTGAGCTGGATATCCGTGAATACGCTCAGATAGAAAACGATGCGCTATCAGGAAAGTTTGATGCGTTTATCCTTTCTCGCGCAACGGTTCTAGATTCGGGTGATCCGGTGGCTTACATGATGAGTGACTTTGGCTGTAAGGGTTCATTCAACCTTGGTCAATTCTGTTCTCAAGAGGTAGATAAAGCACTGGCTCACGCTGACCTACAACCGCTAGGTGCGCAGCGCCAGCAAGCGATCATCGAAGCTGAGCAAAAAATCTTGAATGACTTTGCTGCGATTCCATTGCTTCACGAACGTGTGATTCAAGGTGAAAGCGAGCGCGTAAGCAATGTGGTTCGTGACCCAAGTGAGCGCCGTTTAGTTGACCAAACTACACAGATCAAACAAGTGAAACAGGCTAACTAAATAGATGCTATCTGCTGAGACTCTGCGTCGAACCTTATTTCTCTTGACGCCTTGGTTATCAAGAATCGCCTCACTGATTGTGGTGGTGATTCTTGTTGGCTTGATGCCTGACATTGCGGGTATCGATCCAAGCCAATCCATTCTGCGTGCGAGGGCGGGGCAACAACATTTGCTTACGCCTGAAGCTTTAGCTGCGGTGAGAGCTGACCTTCAGCTTGACCGTTCGGCAAGCGAACGCCTGATCGACTGGATAGGAAGTGCCTTTTCGGGTGACCTAGGGAAATCATGGATTGATGGTTCTTCGGTTGCACTAGGCATTCAAAAGACAGCGTCGACGTCTCTGTTTCTGATGTCGAGTGCACTTGTGATGACTTTCGTGCTGTGCGGTGCAGGCTTGCTTGCCACCTTGCGCAGTTGGAAGAAGGGCAAATTAGGGCAGAGTTACAGCAGTTTAAGCACCGTATTAATATCCTTGCCAGAGTACGTGGTGGCCTCGGTATTGATACTGGTGTTCTCTATCTGGTTAGGTTGGCTGCCGCCGTATGGTTGGCAAAGTTGGCAAGACATATGGCTACCGAGTTTAGCGCTCGCATTGCCCGCTAGTGGCCTATTTAGTCGCCTACTTAGAGACAGTTTACAACGCGTTTTAAATGAACCTTGGGTGATCACTTGGCTCAGTGCCAACGTTCACTCCAACCAAATTATTCGCTTTGCGCTGAAAAGAGCGCTGAGCAGCCTGATCCCACAAATCGCGATGATCGTGATTGGCTTGACTGGCGGCGCGGTCGCGGTTGAGCTTATCTTCTCGATTCCGGGTATCGGGCGCATGATTTTAGGCGCAGCTAAGGCGCAAGATTTACCAATGTTGCAAGGCGGCCTGTTGGTATTGCTGCTGTTTTCAATTGCCGTTAGCAGCATGAGCCTGTTTGTTCAGCAGTTGATTCTGGGTCACAGCCTGAAAAGCGGTAAGCTTATTAGTAGCCACTCTTCGTTTCGTTTTACGCAAAGCCGCACCAAGCGTGCTGTTGCCTTTTCAATATTCTCATTCCTAATTGCTATTGTGGTTTGGGCGGCATTTCGTGACCCATACACCAGTCAGTTTTCACGTTTAGCTGATCCCAGTTGGCAAGCACCTTTGGGTGCGGATGGCATTGGCCGAGACTTACTGGCGAGAATCGGCTCGGGCATGGTATCGACCTTTCAAGCGGGTATATTGGCAACGTTTTTGAGTTTGGTGACGGGCATCATCATGGGCTTCAATACACGTTTTAGCCAAGGTCTTATCGAGATCACTAAGGGCATTCCTTACATTATTGCAGGCCTGTTGGTTGCGGGCTTAACGGGGATGAATCCGAACAGTGCATTAATCGCTATTGTATTGGTATCTTGGGCGCCATTAGCGGCGCATTGCTCAAGCTTGATCGTGGAAGCGAAGGCTCAGCCTTATACGCATCTCGCGCCATTATGGGGCACCAGCAAGCTTAGAATCTTCCGCTTCTATCTGCTTCCTTATGTGATGCCGCCATTGCTAAGACACGCGTTGTTGAGGCTACCCGTCATCACTCTGAGCCTGACCTCGCTGAGCTTCATCGGCTTGGGAGCGAAGCCGCCTGCACCTGAATGGGGTTTGATGATTGCTGAAAACTTGCCCTACATTGAACGCGCGCCAATCGCTGTCATGGGGCCAATTATTGGTCTGATTTTGTTAGGTTCTGCAATTAACATGATGTTTGATGATTAACGAAAAGAGTCGGTTGCTGAGGTTTCTAAATTGACGATTCGATTGGGTATTCGATTTAGCATTTATGTTGTAACCTTGAGCCCTGCTTTGTAGAGAAGCTTTTTGATCGGCTCAAAAGCTAAACCGACCCTAGTTAAGTGTTAAGGATTCAACATGTATCTTGTTTTGTATTGCCACAATATTGGTATGACCGATTTTTCATTCTTTGAAACAGAAGATTTTGACAAAGAAGAGGGCTATATCGTGCGAGGTAAGTGGCCGAATGAGAAAGCGTTTCGTGATTACTTAACCAAAGAGTTTGGTGACATGAATGAATTCAAAGTGATCGACTTGATCGCCAAAGGCGCAGAAGCAGAACACTACTCGCCAGAAGAGTTGATGCGCCTAGCTCTCTAACCGTTAGCTCTCCAACCGTTAGTTCTCTAAGCGTTAACTCAGTAGCACGTTTAAAATCGAATAAAGAAATGGCAGCCTGATTGGGCTGCCATTTTTCGTTTTAGGTTTAAGTTATTTGCTCGACATCTTGAGTGATGAAATGGAGCTATTGCGCGACTTCGTCCACCAAGTACAAGATTGATTGATACGGAATGCCACTGTGATGTGATAAACCGATCTCACAGGTTCGGCTGTTGCTAAATCCGCGAGTGCAGTTGCTCGGTACTTGTTCTTTGAGTGGGTGCACCGCCGCCTCATTCAGCTCTGGAGTGGTAAAACCTTTATCACCCGCCCAACCACAGCATTGAATATGCTCAGGAACGATGACCTCTTCGGTACAGGCTTTGGCAAGGCTCAACATCGCGCCTTCTAAACCCATTCGACGAGAACTACAAGTTACATGTAGCATCACGGTTTCTTGCAGCGGCTCAAGTGTCAGGTGCTCAAGCAGGTACTGGTTCACAAACCCTGTCGGCTCTAATACCTCTAACGGTTTGGTGAACTGTTCAATACTGCGTTTAGCACATGGGCTGGTATCCATTAAGACTGGGTATTCACCCTGACGACTGGCTTGCCACAACACTTCTTCGAGCTGTTGCGCTTTAGATTGGGCTAAATCGGTCATTCCTTTGCTGTCGTAAGGCATGCCACAACATTGGTCATCTAGCTTCTTCGGAAGAATAACCTCAAATCCGGCTTTGTTAAGCAAAGACATGGTCACTTCAGTTAGAGGGCGTTGGTCGCCCGCATCACTCTGCTGTCCCATGGTTCGACTCGCACACGAAGGCAGGTAAACCACCTTCTTATGGTTGTTTGAGTTTTCCGCCGTCACTGGTGATGAGGTTAGCGAATGACTGTTGGATTGCGGCATCTCCGGCATCCAAACCGGTGTCGCGCCTTTAGTTATTGAGCGCAAGCCGTTGGTTAGCTTGCCGACTGTGTTTGCGCCTAATACTTTGCTCGCCACTTGGTTGGTTTTGAGGCCGGCCTTAGTCAGTTTAGTGGTGGTCGAGAAATGATCCGCTGTCCACTTAGCGATTGGCGTAAATTTCTCGTACTTGGCAATACGAAGCTTCTTAATCAAATCGCCGGTGTTGATTCCCACAGGGCAACGTTCAGCACACAGGCCGGTTGCGGCGCAGGTATCAATGCCTTGATATTCGAAGGTTTTTTCTAGTTCGCTTGCTTCTATTTCTTCACCTGCAGCACGGCGGCGTTGTAGCTCGCGGTACAACACGATACGTTGGCGTGGCGATAGGGTTAAGGTACGAGACGGACAAACAGGCTCGCAGAAGCCACATTCAATACAGCGGTCGACAAGGTCGTCAGCAGCAGGCATTGGCTTCAAATTGGTGATGTGTGAATTTGGATTGTCGTTAATAATAACGCCGGGGTTGAGCAGTCTTTCTGGATCAAACAAGGCTTTGATTTGTTGCATCAAGGCGTAGCCATCTTTGCCCCATTCTAATTCGACATAAGGCGCCATGTTACGGCCAGTGCCATGTTCTGCTTTCAGTGAACCTTGGTATTTCACCGCGACCAGTTCGGCAACGTCATCCATGAAACCGCCGTAGCGGTCGATCTCTTCTTGGCTATCAAAGCCTTGAGTAAACACAAAATGCAGGTTGCCTTCGAGGGCATGGCCGAAAATAATCGCTTCGCTGTAGTCGTATTTATCGAACAGCTCTTGCAGCTCCCGAATGCCGTTAGCGAGGTTTTCGACAGGGAAAGCCACGTCTTCAATGATAACGGTCGTGCCGACTTCACGCACAGCGCCTACCGCAGGGAACATGCCTTTTCGAATGCCCCACAGAGTCGCGACTGTCTTTGGATCGGAAGTGAAAGGTACCGATTCAACAATCGTGTAATCAGCTAATGCATCCAAAATTGATTTACATTGTAAATCTAAGTCCTGCTGGGAGCTGGCGTGTGATTCCACCAAAATAGCCGCGGCTTCTAAGTCCAAGCTTGGCATAAACGCAGGCATACCTGGTTTATCCGCCACTGAGCGCAGCGCTCTGCCGTCCATCAATTCAACGGCAGCAACCGGTGTTTTTGATAGCGTAGTAACGGCTTTACTGGCTTGTTCGATGTCGGCAAACACCAACAGAGCCGAGGCTTTGTTTGGGTGTTCGATCACCGTGTTGTAGGTAATCTCAGCGATGAAGCCTAGTGTGCCTTCTGAGCCAATCATCAGGTGTTTGATGATCTCAATTGGATCGTGGTAATCAACCAAAGCATTCAGAGCGTAGCCAGTGGTGTTTTTGAGGCGGTATTTGTGGCGGATTCTGTCTGCAAGTTCTTGGTTTGAAGCTGTCTGTTGATGTAATTCAACAATGCCTTCAAACAGTTCTTTGTGTGATTGCTTGAATGCCTCAACACTTGCGTTATCAGCCGTATCAAGCAGGGAGCCATCACTCAATACGATTTTCATGCTCTCGACGGTGCGATACGAGTTTTGCGCGGTACCACAGCACATACCACTGGCGTTATTCGCGGCAATACCACCGATTTTACAGGTATTGATAGAGGCTGGATCTGGGCCGATTTTACGTTGGAAAGGGGCAAGGTATTTGTTGGCATCAGCGCCAATCACACCCGGTTGAAGGATGATCTGATTGCCGTTATCTACGATTTCATGACCACGCCAGTCATCGGTCAGTGTGATGAGTACCGAGTCTGAAACCGCTTGTCCTGAAAGGCTGGTGCCCGCGGCGCGAAAGGTAAAATGAATACCGAGTTCGCGACAGCTTTGAATGGTGAATATGACTTCGTCTAAGTTTTTGAGCCTTAGAACCATTTTCGGCACCAAGCGATAGAAACTCGCATCGGTGCCGTAAGCCAATCGCTTTGCCTCTTGAGTGACAATGCGTTCTGTTTCTATTTTTTGAGCCAGTATCGCTTCAAGCTGCTGATAAGCTTGTGCGTCTATTACTCGCTCATGGGGTGTGGTTGTCTCCATCTTTGCTTCCTTGTGCTTCTTATTTGGCACTGTTCAGGGCGTGTTGACCTTTCGTGATTAAATTTTGTTCGAGATAAAAGCGTTTTAATCGCGGCGAGGGGAAGTAGCCTAGTCACTCTAAGCAAATCCCCCTCAACAAAGAGTAAAACGCTTTTAGCCGAACCCTTCGGGCAGCGTTTGCTGGCCATTTCTACTACGTTATCGGCTTCTCATGTAGGCTAGCTACACATCGACGCCTCTGCCTTGTATAAATACCCAGCAACTCGCTGCAAAAATCAGCTCGAAAGATCAACACGCCCTAGCTTTTTATTTTATTTTCCAGTGCTTAAACGGTGTCACAACGGCAGTGGAATTGCTGTGACACCGAT
Source organism: Vibrio sp. QJM3NY_15 (assembly GCF_057785995.1). Taxonomy (NCBI): domain Bacteria; kingdom Pseudomonadati; phylum Pseudomonadota; class Gammaproteobacteria; order Vibrionales; family Vibrionaceae; genus Vibrio; species Vibrio sp. QJM3NY_15. The sequence continues at coordinate 571,444 of NZ_CM173518.1, read as the reverse complement.
TGAACTTCAGTCTAAGTAGACCAAAGCGTTAGTCCGAATCCGAACCTAAATCGTTGAGGTTTAATCTAGCCCTACCAGAGAATCACGAGTTAAGTCTTTGATTGTCTTGGCGCCAGTTAGAGTCATCGCAACGCGCATTTCTTTGTCGTAAAGGTCGAGTAGGTTCTCAACACCTGCTTGTCCTTGCGCTGCTAACGCGTAGACAAAAGAGCGACCAAGCAAGGTGCAGTCTGCGCCCATCGCCATCATGCGAACTACATCTAAGCCAGTACGAATGCCAGAGTCGACCAGAATCTTAGTGTCGCCTTTTACTGAGTCTGCAATTGCAGGCAGTGCTTTAGCACTTGATAAAACACCATCTAGCTGACGACCGCCGTGGTTTGAAACTACGATACCGTCTGCGCCAAATCTCACGGCGTCTTTTGCATCTTCTTCATCAAGAATACCTTTGATGACCATCGGGCCGTCCCAGAAGTCACGGATCCACTCTAGGTCTTTCCATGAAATCGACGGGTCGAAGTTGTCACCCAACCAACCGATGTAGTCTTCCAGTTTGGTTGGAGAGCCGCGGTAAGTAGAGATATTGCCAAGATCGTGTGGCTTGCCTAGTAGGCCAACATCAACAGCCCAACTAGGATGACGCATAGATTGAAATACACGACGAATTGCTGCATTTGGACCGCTCATTCCTGAGTGCATATCACGGTAACGAGCGCCGGGTACTGGCATATCAACGGTGAAGACCAGTGTCGTCACGCCTGCCGCTTTTGCACGTTCCAATACGTTCTTCATGAAGCCACGATCTTTTAGTACGTAAAGTTGGAACCACATTGGGCGCTCAATCTTAGGTGCGACTTCTTCAATCGGGCATATCGATACGGTCGACATCGTAAAAGGGATGCCTTTATTGTCTGCGGCTTTTGCAGCTTGTACTTCGCCACGTCGTGCGTACATGCCTGTTAGACCAACGGGTGCTAAGGCAATCGGCATCGCGAGCTTTTCGCCAAACAGCTCAGTTTCCAAATTCAGATCTGACATGTCATTAAGTACACGCTGCTTGAGTGCGATCTCTGCAAGATCGGCCGTGTTGCGGCGTAGGGTATGTTCTCCGTAAGAACCGCCGTCAATGTAGTGGAAAAGAAACGGTGGTAATTTCGCTTTTGCTGCGGCGCGGTAATCAGTCGATGCGGATATGATCATAATTTCAGTCCTAAATTCTTGGGATGTTGCCCTTCTATGAGAGCTTGGCTTGGGCTGCTTTAATTCTTGAAAAGTAAGTGTTTGTTCTTTCTTAAACAGTGAAGCGATTAACCAGTTAAGCAATTAATCGGTGAAGCAATAAAATGGCGTTAATACCCGAGGGTGTTGATGTGTTTTAGTATCCATTCCGAAACTCATCAACTGTCTTATTAGACGGTGTTGCAGTCGGGGGAATTGAGTATTAACGCCAAGTGCTTTTGTAACGACTTATGCTTTACATAAGTGCGTCTGTCATTTTGAAGCCGTAGATAACCACGAGGCCGATGATTCCTGTCATCACCAAGTAGTAGAACGTTGGGATGATAGTCTTACGTAGTGTTGCGCCTTCGCGTCCTAACAAGCCTACGGTCGCCGATGCGGCTACCACGTTGTGAATCGCAATCATGTTACCTGCTGCAGCACCAACGGCTTGCAGAGCAACAACCACAGCACTAGAGATAGACAGAGTTTGTGCTACTTCGAATTGGAACTGGCTGAACATCATGTTTGAAACGGTGTTTGAACCTGCAATGAAGGCACCTAACGCACCAACCGTGGCACTTAACGCTGGGAATGCGCTGCCGACTAGGTCAGCTGCAAAGTTGGCAGTGGTTACTGGCATACTTGCTAAATCAGCGCCGTTCACACCTGAGTTAATGAAGATACGAACCATTGGGATAGTGAACACCAACACAAAGCCAGCGCCTATTAGAGTTTTGCTCGACTCACCAAAAGCTTTAGCCAGTGGTGTTGCGCTGCGTGATTGCATTAGAACAGCAACCAGTGCGACGAAGACCAAGATACCACCTGGTAGATACAGAGGTTGAATCGCTGTGCTTACGCCTGTCTCGCCAAGGATGTTGCTGAAAGAAAGGCTAACGCTCTTAAGCAGGCCTTTGAACTCAGGGCTCACACGGCTAGCAACTAGAGTGACAGCGAGCAGCACGTAAGGTGCCCATGCCATCGCCATGCTCATTTTCTTATGACCTTTATCGTCATCTAGATCGATTTTCAAAGAACCTAGCCATTCTGCTGGCCACTTGTCTTCGCTTTCGAAATCCCATTTTGATTTAGGTACTAGGAAGCCACGTTTTGCTGCTGTTACAACAATAGCAAGGCCAACCAAACCACCAATCAGTGATGGGAACTCAGCTCCGAGGAAAACACCCGTTAGTGCGTAAGGAATGGTGAAAGCGGCACCTGCGAACAGTGCGAATGGCAGGATATCAAGACCTTCAGTCCAGCTTTTGTTCTTGCCGAAGAAGCGAGTCAGCATCATTGCCATCAATACAGGAATCATCACACCAACGCAGGCATGGATGATCGCAACACTTGATGTGATTTGTTGTAGGTAAGCATCCCATGTTGAACCATTGGCAATCAGGCTTTCACCGATGTTGTGCGTATCCAAACCTTTGTTTACGCCAACGATGATAGGTGTACCCACCGCGCCAAACGATACCGGCGTAGATTGAATCATCATGCCCATCAGTACCGCAGCTAACGCTGGGAAGCCAATTGCAACCAATAACGGAGCGGCGATTGCAGCGGGTGTGCCGAAGCCAGATGCCCCTTCAATGAATGAACCAAAACACCAAGCAATGATGATCGCTTGTACACGACGGTCTGCTGATATGTCAGTAAATCCGTTGCGGATGGTGGTGATAGCTCCGGTGTGTTTCAAAGTGTTTAATAAGAAGATGGCGCCAAACACAATCCAGAGAACCGACACGGTAATGCCGAAGCCTTGGAATACTGAAGCAAGCACGCGAGTGCTAGACATATCCCATGCGAATAGGGCGATAGCAACGGTTAATGCAAATGCCACGGGCATCGCTTTTTTTGCAGGCCAGTTAAGGCCAACCAGCAGAATCGCTGCAACAACTATTGGCGAAAAGGCCAATAAAGCTAGTAGAGTTTCACTCATGGGTACTTCCTCGTACTTGTTTTCAAACGTTCATGTTTGAAGTGAATAACACGTCATTAGTTTTGTAGGTGTAATCTGAATCTCATGGATTCAATTGTTGTAATTAGAGTCGCTTTATTTGTAACCGATGTGATTGCAAAAGCTGTTTTTGTAATTGTTTTGTTAATTTGGCGTGAATTTACCCCTTTATTTTTTATTGATATAGGGAAATAATGAAAATAATTAATTCCAAAATTGGCATAATCAAATGCGAGCAGACGATTTGATCCTGTTTTCACAGGTAGTAGAGCTGGGTAGTTTTAGTAAGGTGGCAGAACAAAATAACCTTACAAATTCGGTAGTTAGCAAGAGAATTGCGCGTTTGGAAGAAGAGATTGGCGTGCAGCTATTATATCGAACCACGCGTAAATTGACCCTGACCGAGGCGGGTAAGGCAATGTTACACGGAGCCAAAAATGTGAAGCAGGCGGCTCAAGAGGCTATGGACGCAGTTTCAGGCTTTGGTGAAAATGTCAGTGGTCATATCAAAATGTCAGTGCCTACTATCTCCGGAGATTTGATTCTCGCAGACGCTGTTGCCGAGTTTTGTAATATGCACCCAGGTTTAACGGTCGATATGTCTCTTAACAATCGATTTGTTGATTTGGTTGAGGATGGTCTCGACTTGGTCATTCGAACTGGTTACTTGGAAGACTCCAGCTTAATTGCCCGTCATATATTGGATTCACAATGGGTGGTGTGTGCCTCGCCGTCTTATATCGCTAAGAACGGTAAGCCGATGCAGCCCAAGGATTTGGTCGAGCACAATTGCTTGCAATACGCTTATCAAACGACAGGCGCCAGTGAGTGGCAGTTCTTACACAGTAAGGATGGCTGTACCGACAACGACAAATACATCGTGCGCGTTTCTGGCTCTTTCTCTACCGATAACGCGACGGCATTAAGAAAGGCCGCTTTGGGCGGTCATGGTGTGGCGTACGTGCCACGTTGTCTGGTGTATCACGATATTCGAAACGGCCAGCTGGTGGACATCTTCCCTGATTTAGTCGGTAAAAAGCTGGGTATTTATGCGGTGTACCCGTTTACGCGCCAGCCACCGAACAAGATTAAGTTATTGATTGAACACATCAGAACGCGTTATCTGACGATTTCACATTATTTTTAATAAGGATCACGATGAGCTATTTAAAAGAGTATCAATATCCAGTCACCAACAAACAGATCGTCAGCGATGACTATTTCGGTCAGATAATCGAAGACCCATATCGCTGGTTAGAAGACGACAGAAGTGACGAAACCGCGCAATGGGTGGCGAGTCAAAATGAAGTCACATTCGATTACCTTGCTCAAATCCCGTATCGCGCAGAACTGCGAGAGCGATTAGCGAAAGCGCAAGACTACAAAAAGAGCTCACAACCGTTTGTGCGAGGGGATTACACCTATTTCTATAAGAATGATGGACTGCAGAATCACAGTATTCTTTATCGTCAGAAAGAAGGTCAGTCGATTGAAGTATTCCTAGATCCGAATACCTTCTCGGAAGATGGCACCACATCATTAGGTTCGGTGTCGTTTTCGAAAGATTACAGCCTAGTGGCGTACAGCATTTCAGAGGGTGGAAGCGACTGGCGTAAGATCTTTGTGATTGATACTGAGACTAAGCAGAAGCTTGAAGCCGAAATTACCGATGCGAAGTTTACCGGTATCTCTTGGTTAGGTAATCGAGGATTTTATTACTCAAGCTACGACAAGCCAGACGGCAGCCAGCTTTCAGCACGTACCGAACAGCACAAACTTTACTTCCATGAGTTGGGTACAGAGCAAGCTAGCGACAAGGTTATCTTTGGTGAGAACAACGCCGATCAGCACCGCTATGTATCAGGCTATACCACCGAAGATGACCGTTACTTGATCATTCTAGGGCGAGAGTCGACATCGGGTAACAGACTGTTCTATATCGATTTAAACTCACCAGAACAAAAGCTGAATACGCTGATTGATCATGTGGATAGCGACACTTATCTCATCGATAACCAAGATGAGACCTTCATTCTATACACCAATCTTGATGCGCCTAATGGCAAGGTGGTGAGCTTTGATACTCGCGATGGTAAATGGCTCGAAATCATCCCTGAAAAGCCACAGCCATTGGATATCAGTACGGGCGGTGGCTACTTGTTTGCCCACTACATGGTCGATGTGGTGTCTAAGATTGAGCAGTTGGATTACCAAGGTAATCGAGTTCGTGAAATTCATTTGCCTGGGCTGGGAACGGCCAGTGGCTTAGGTGGTAAAAAAGAGCAAACTCAGCTTTATTACACCTTTACCAACTATGTAACGCCGCCAACGATTTTCTCTTTCGATGTCGAATCAGGCAATTCTGAAATCTACCAACGCTCTGAGTCTCCGTTTGAGTCGGATCAATTTGAGTCTAAACAGGTCTTCTATACCTCGAAGGATGGCACCAAGGTTCCGATGCTTATCTCTTATAAGAAGGGATTAGTGTTAGATGGCAATAATCCAACCATGTTGTACGCCTATGGTGGCTTTAACGTTAGCCTAACGCCTTCTTTCTCGGGCACGGTTGGTAGTTGGCTAGAACTGGGTGGCGTATATGCGGTGCCAAACCTGCGTGGCGGTGGTGAGTATGGTAAGGCGTGGCACAAAGCCGGAACTCAGCAGAAAAAGCAGAATGTCTTTGACGACTTCATTGCTGCTGCCGAGTTCTTAATTGAAGAAAACTATACCAGTAGCGATAAGTTGGCGATTCGCGGCGGTTCTAACGGAGGCTTGTTGGTAGGCGCTTGTATCACTCAAAAGCCTGAGCTGTTCCAAGTGGCTCTGCCTGCGGTTGGGGTGTTGGACATGTTGCGTTACCACACCTTTACGTCTGGCGAAGGTTGGGCGTACGACTATGGCACATCCGCGCAAAACAAAGAGATGTTCGAATATCTGCTTGGCTATTCTCCGGTTCATAATGTGGTGCGTGGCACGGACTATCCTGCGACATTGGTTACCACCGCTGATCACGATGACCGCGTGGTACCGGCTCACTCTTACAAGTTCATCTCAGAGCTGCAAGATAAGCATGAAGGTGGTGCGGCCGTGATGATTCGTATCGATGTTAATGCGGGCCATGGTGCTGGAATGCCGCTGAGTAAAGCGATCGATCTCACTGCTGATATCTACGCATTTACCCTGTTCAATATGGGAATAGAGTCCCTAGGTTCAATCTAGAAAATACTTAATTTTAGATAACTGGGTATTTGACTCAGTCCAAAAAGCCTCAAAATCTGCCTTAGATTTTGAGGCTTTTCATATAGATGAAAATCAATCAAATTCACATCCAATTCTCTTTGTTTTTCTACACCCTTTTCCGTGATAGCCGCCACCATTACTGATGAAATGAAAGCGATTTCAAGCTGAAATATCACGCATGTTTGTTCATAACTTATTGATCTAAATGTAGTAGTTTTCCCCGTGAATTTTCTAAAAGTTTCATGACATTTAAGCTGATTTATCAGTGTGAACAGTGACCAACTTTTCAACTCTTTCATTGCTTAATATTTCCCTGTTCGATGAAAACTCAAAAAAATAATAGGGAATTACAATGCAAAAATTTAAGCTTATTGCCAATAACGGTCGCAGTGGCGGCTTCGCTTGCTTCACTCTCTTCTTTCGCTGCAGAAACGGATCTTGCTGCTCTAGAACAACGAATCCAAGAGTTGGAATCTCAGGTTGGAGACATCAAGTACACTGATGACCAACAACAAGCGGTTCTAACTTCAGAAACGAATGTACCAGATGGCATTGTCTTCTCTGGTTATGCTCGTTACGGCGCTCACTACAAGAGCGGTGATGAACGTTACGTAGACATCGGTACAACAGGTCGTTCTGTCGGTCGTTTAGGTAACGAAGCTAATGGTGGCGAGGTTCAGCTAGCTAAGCTATTTGAAGCTGACAATGGCGCTATCTGGGACATCGTATTCATGGCTGACCACTGGGAAGCTGACGCTTGGGCTGACGACGGCGGCTTGAGCATGAAAAAAATGTACGCTGGTGTAACCAATGTATTTGAAAGCCAACCAGAACTTTACATGTGGGCTGGTCGCGACTTCCATCAACGTCCGCAACAAGGTTTGAACGATTACTTCTGGATGACACACGATGGTCAAGGTGCTGGCTTTAACAACCTAGATTTCGGCGGCGCGAAGCTAGATATGGGCTTTGTAGGCCAAGTGAAAGGCGGCCTAGTGAATGACAACGGCCGATACGCAATTACTTCTAAACTTCACTCAATTAACGCGGGTATCGGTCAACTAGACCTCTATGCTAACTATGGTTTTGCTTCAGATGAAGCAGACTCAGACGTAGCGGGTGATCCAAAAGTTAGTGATGAAACGGCATACCTAGTAGGTGCAACATTAGGCTTGGGTGCGTCTAACAAGTTAGTTGTTAAGTACGGTGACGGTGCAGATTCATCGGTATATGACCTTAAAGGTGATTACCAGACTTTGTATGCAAGTGTTGAGGGTAGCTACGCGGCATCTGAACAGTTCATCATCGATTACTTAGTGTCTTACAAAGACAATTCTGGCTCAGACTTAGATCGTGAGAATACTGAATACGCGGGTATCGTTCGTCCACAGTACCAATGGGATGACGTTCATTCTACTTGGTTAGAAGCGGGCTACGGCATGGTTGATTACGATGACGACGGTGAAGAGAATGCGTGGAAAGTAACGCTGTCTCAAAACGTTTCTTTGGGTGGCTTACCTTGGAGCCGTCCAATGCTTCGCTTCTACACAACCGTGGGTGATGTAGAAACCAAAGGCAACACAGTGAAGACAACCAATGTTGATACATTGTCGTTCGGCGCAATGTTTGAAGCTTGGTGGTAATCAACAGATAGAAAGAGCAACGCTTTGAATTAGGCATATTTTCAAAGCGTTCATGTTGAAATAGCCATACGTTACAAATAGTAAGTACATACTGTCCATTTTAGCCCTAAAGGCAGATTGATTAGGGCACGTTAAATAACTCCATTCTTGGGCACATTTTATGTGCCCTTTTTTTTCGCCACTAGTTCAAGGAATAACGATGAGACTTTCTTCCATTGTGTCTCGAGTTTATTTAGGTTTCTTCACGCTGATCGTGATCATGCTGGGTAGCGCATGGTTGAGTATTAGCAGCAATAAGAACATAACCTCACACATCGAGACCATCACTCAACAAGCCACCCCTTTAATGCTCCAATCTTCCACGCTTACTATTCGTTTTTTGGATATTAATCGAAGCTCCATTCCTTATTTATCAGCGGATTATGTTGATGAGTTAGAGCCACTCAAACAAGTCGTTGTGAATAACATCGAGCATTATCAGGAGCAATTGAATTGGTTTGAAGGCAAGAGCACGGCAGGGTCGTCTCTTGAATCCATACTCCAGAATATTGATGAAACGGGCGTTGCTACCATCGATAAGATAGACCAGACCTTAAACTTATACGTTTCTTATTTGGATACGAAAGACCTCGGTTCGATGGAGCAGGCACAATTTCAATCGGTAGTGGGTCAACTCAATAATACCTTGGTGAATCAACTGGCGAGCGCGAGCTCAGATGCAACGCAAAAAGCAGTAGAAGCATTACTGGTTCAATTGAGCTTGATTGCGGCAGAAGCCAATGAGGCGTTTTCACTGCAAGCATCATCGGAAGTTCGTGGAGTAGAGCGTCGCCTACAAAGTCGTCACGAGCGATTTGAAGAAGCCATTGCCAATTTGGAGGCGCAGGATCCGGCTTTAGTGCGACGGAGCAAGCAGTCTTTGTCACTGCTCGCTTCCCATGCCTTTTCAGCGCAAGGATCAGTGTCTACGCACATGGAAACCGTTAAGTTGCATGAGTCGATAGCTGAACAAAGAGTTGAGATTGAACAGATGATTGATGTGCAGCTAGGGTACTTCGATGAACTTTCTACGTACGCCGAACACACCGCAACAAACCTGTATCAAGAGTCGATGGAATCATCCAATCAAGCCCTTTTTATGCAGGTAATTATTTCGATTGTATCGGTTCTGATAGCGCTTTTGATCGGCGTTAATATCGCAAAAAGCATCCGTAAGCCAAGCAAGTTGGTACAAGGTGCGTTAGACCAAGTCGCCAACAAAGACCTGAGCTCTCAGGTTCAATATCAAGCCAATAATGAATTTGGTTTAGTGAGCGACAAGGTCAATTTGGTGATCAGCCACTTAACACACGTGATTGAAAACATGCGCCAATCATCGCTGCATTTAAAGGAAGCGTCTCTAGATAATCAAAGTACCAGTGGTTCATTGCGTGAGGCGATGTTAGACCAAAGCAATCAAACAGTAATGGTGGCAACGGCGATGGAACAGATCGAATGTTCCGTGACTGAAATAACTCAAGCAGCCAACCAAACACTGACACTGGTGACATCGGCTGTCACCAGTTCAAGCGCAGGGCAACAAACCATGGGTAAGAATGTTGACCTAATGGGCGTTTTGGAAAGTAAGTTGGCAGAATCAACAAGCACAATCGACAAACTTGAGAAAGAGAGTGCCAGCATTGGTTCTATTCTTGATGTGATCTCCGGTATTTCAGAACAAACTAACTTGTTGGCATTGAACGCAGCCATTGAAGCTGCTCGTGCTGGCGAGCAAGGTCGAGGGTTCTCTGTGGTCGCCGACGAAGTGAGAGTGTTAGCCGCAAAAACCAATGCATCAACGCAAGAGATTCACCATAAAATTGAACGGCTTCAAAACAGTTCTAAATTGGCTGTTGAACAAATCAATCAGTGCGTTGCAGATATGGCGCAATGTGTTGAGCAAACGGGTGAAGTGAATCAATCCATATCGACCGTGTATGGCTTGCTCAATGAAGTCGAACAAAGAAGCCATCAGATCGCAACGGCGACCACAGAACATCAAGTTGTCGCGTCCCAAGTGACGCAAAGTATCAGCCAGATACATGAATTGGCAGAAGAAAACTCCCAGCGTTCACAGGTCCTCTTTTCCCACGGTCAGCAATTAGAAATCATGTCGCAACAGCAATTCTCACTGACTCAAGAGTTTAAGTTACCGAAGCCATCTGAAAATAAGGATTAGACATCTATCTGAGTCTTAATGATTGCATGCCCAGCTTTTTGCTGGGCATTTTTGTGTCGGGTCAGCGGAGCATTAATGTGAGTGTTCATGAGATGAAATGTTCTCATACAATTTCGAAAGGCCATTGAAACAACAAGGCCACTTTCCCCGTGTATATTGCCTTCAGCTGCGGATTCATCAACAAATTACGCTTCAAAAAAATGGATTTTGGTGTACTTTTTTGATCTGGCGAGCAAGTAATCGAACGTCATCTTGATAATATAAACAATAATCTCATGAAATAGTTTCATGGCGTGAAGTTAATCTGTAAGCGCTTTCATGATTTCCACAACTGGCATTTTTACCTCCAACTTTAGTGTGATGACACTCACTTCAACCAAGACGCCTTTCTTTAATAATCGTTTTGTAAGCGGTTACAAGCTAATGAAGTATCGAGGTTCGAGTGGCGACAATTAAACACGTATCAGAACATGCAGGTGTGTCTCAGGCGACAGTGTCTAGAGTTATTAATGGCACTAGCAGAGTCAGTCATGACAAGAAGCTAAAGGTTGAAAAAGCGATCAAAGAGTTGGGTTATCGCCCGAACTCTATCGCTCAAGCTTTGGCGTCAAGTCGTACCGGTAGTGTTGGTGTTGTTGTTCCAGAACTTGGCGGTTCTTTCTATTCAGGCATCTTGCATTGCATAGAAGAAAACCTACGCCGCTTTGGTTACCACGCTGTCGTTACAGCGGGTTCGAACACCGAACAAGGGCAGCGCGAGTCTGTGGAGTTTCTGTTGGGGCGTCGTGTTGATGCTTTGATTCTTCATACTCAATTGCTCAGTGATGATTATTTAATTGAATTGGAAGAACAGGGGACCCCTGTGGTTTTGATTAACCGCTTCATCCCAGAAATGGCGATGAGTTGCATTGATATTGATAACGAAGTCGGGGGGCTACTCGCTACTCAATATCTTTTGCAAAAGGGACATACAGATATCGCGTGTATTACCGGGCCTTTAGATAAAGCAGACGCTAGGGGGCGTTTGCAGGGGTATCGAAAGGCCTTGGAAGAAGCGGGTGTGCCATACGATGAAGCCTTAGTCTCGGAAGCGGGCTTTACTGAAGAGACGGGCATCAGTGCTATGAAGAAGCTGATGAATCGTAAGTGTCATTTCACCGCAGTATTTGCTTCGAATGATCACATGGCATTTGGCGCCTTTGAGGTGCTGCATCAAGAGGGGCTGTCAGTTCCGAAAGATGTATCACTGGTGGGCTTCGATAACACCATCTTCGCGCGCTATCTGACCCCTAGTTTGACCACCATTAATTTCCCAATTGAAGAGATGAGCATTGAAGCTGTGCAGCTCACTCTGCAAAAGCTAAAGAAAATAAAACATGACGTGAACTTTAAATTGCTGCCGACGTTGGTCACTAGAAACTCGGTATCGGATTTACCAGTTACCCTATAAAAATATTAAGGATAGAACATGAAATTTAAGACCTTAGCGCTTTCATGCGCGGTTGCTTTAGGATTAGGTACAACAGCTGCAAATGCAGCAGACAAAGAAATTCGTTTCGACGGTTTCCCTGATTTCGATAGCAGCCTAAAGGTATTACTGCCTGATTTCGAAAAGGAAACGGGTATCAAAGTTGATTACCTTATGAACAACCACGGTGACCACCACACGAAACTGACAACGAACCTTGCAACAGGTTCTGGTGCGGGTGATGTGATTGTTGTGGACGTTGAGAAAATTGGTCCATTCGTGGGTTCTGGTGGCCTAGTTAACTTGTCTGAAAACTACGGTGCAGATAAGTACGAAGAACGATTCGCACCTTACGCATGGGCACAGGGCAAAGGCGCTGATGGCGATATGTACGGCATCCCTGTCGACCTTGGTCCTGGCGTTATGTACTACCGCACTGACGTATTCGAAAAAGCAGGCATTAATGTAGAAGACGCAATCAAAGATTGGGACTCATACATCGCTGCTGGTGAAAAACTGAAAGAGCAAAACGTACAACTTATCGCTTCGGCAGCCGACGTGGCACAAGCGATTATCTTCACGACGGTTCCTGAAGGTGAAGGTTTGTACTTCGATAAAGATGGCAACCCAGTTGTGACATCAGAGCGTTTTGTACACGCTTTTGAAGTAGCAAAAGAGATTCGCGACAAAGGCTTAGACGGCCGCATTCTGGCTTGGTCTAACGAATGGTACGAAGGCTTCCGCAACGGCACATTTGCAACTCAACTTTCTGGCGCTTGGCTTCTTGGTCACCTAAATAACTGGATTGCTCCTGAAACTAAAGGTAAGTGGGCAGTAGAAAACCTACCTGATGGCATCTACGGCAGCTGGGGTGGTTCATTCCTTTCTATTCCAACTCAATCAGAAAACCCAGATGAAGCTTGGGCGCTTATTGAATACATGACGACGGATCGTGAAGTACAGCTTAAACACTTCGAAACGATTGCTGCTTTCCCTGCGAACATCACCACGTATGACGATGAGCTTTTCCAAGAAGAGATGGAATTCCTAGGTGGGCAAAAAGCTCGTCTACTGTTTGCTGAAGTGGCACAGAACATCAAACCAGTATCTCCAGCACAAGGCGACCACGTTGCACGTTCTATTATCTTAGAGAACGCATTGATGGAAGTACTTGATGAAGGCAAAGACATCAAGACTGCGCTTAAAGAGGCAGAGCGTCTAATCAAGCGTCGCACGCGTAATCTTTAATTTGTTTTTACTTTAAGTAAGTGAGGAAGCGTGGATAACGCGCTTCCTTTTTAAGAGGTCGTTACTATGAATCATACAGCGAGCACAACGATAGAACCTGCGGACAAAAGCCTTTTTTCTCGTCTAAATTTGAAAGCGCTTACACCGTATGGATTTCTTCTGCCGTTTCTGATCATTTTTTCTGTATTTGGGATCTTCCCGCTGTTGTTCTCTGTTTACCTGTCGTTCCACGAGTGGAACCCAGTAAGAGGCATGGATGCGATGGAGTTCGTTGGTTTTGAGAACTATCACATTGCTTTAACGGACCCATGGCTATGGCGTTCATTGAAGAACACGCTTTGGCTAGCAATCACTTCAGGCGTGGCTCAGCACTTAGTCGCTATTCCAGTGGCTTACATGTTGGTTTCAATGGGTGACCGTATGCGTCACTGGTTAACATCGGCGTACTTTCTACCGTTCATTACATCAACGGTCGCAGCGTCACTGATTTTCTTCAATATGTATTCTCCTAACTCAGGAATTATTAACCAAACGCTAATGGCTCTGGCCGATAGCACGCTGTTTGGTTGGGCATTCGCTTGGGTTAACGATTTTCAACCAATCCGTTGGTTAGACGATGCCACTATGGTGAAGCCGTCTATTGCAATCATGGTTTTCTGGAAATACACCGGTTTTAACATCGTCCTTTACACCACGGGTTTAATGACGATTCCTAAAGACATCTTAGAAGCTGCACGTATGGATGGTGCTAATGCCTTCCGCCGCTTCTGGAACATTTCACTACCAATGATTCGCCCATTCATCTTCTTTGCTATCACGATGACCATCATCGGTAACCTGCAAATGTTTGAAGAACCGTTCGTACTAACACGTGGTACAGGTGGTACTGGCCAATCTGGTTTAACTATCTCGATGTACCTCTACAAAGTGGGTTGGGAATGGCTAGAAATGGGTACAGCATCTGCTATCTCGTGGTTACTGTTTGCACTCATCGCGACTTGTACATTGGTTCAATTTTTACTCTTCGGTAAGAAAGGCTTAGGGGAACATTAAGATGTCGACATCAATTAAGACAAATACCTCACCACTAAGTGGACTGATGCCAAGCGAACGCAGCATGTTCATTCTGACTAAGATCTTGATGGTCATGCTAGGTATCTTACTGGTTGTTTCAGCGCTAATTACAGTCTTTCCATTTGTATGGTCGGCACTGCTATCAACGCGTGACCGTTCTGAAATTTTCGGCACGGGCATTAGCTTTGCGATTGGCGATAGCCTGGCGATTAACTACGCCAAATTGCTTGAAATCATGCCGTTTTGGAAAGCGATGTTTAACTCGATTTACGTGGCTTTCTTAGGCACCACCATCTCGCTGCTGTTTTGTAGCATGGGTGGCTACGCGTTTGCTGTGTTTAAGTTCCGTGGTAAGAACGTGTTGTTCGGCATGCTGGTTGGCTCAATGGCGATTCCGCCTGTGCTTAGCTTGATCCCTTACTTCATGATCGTGAAATTCTTAGGCTTGTTGGATAACCACATGGCGGTATGGCTACCGTTCACTACGACACCATTTGGTATCTTCTTGATGCGTCAGCACGTGATTGCATCGATTCCAAAAGAGCTACTTGAAGCAGCGAAATTGGATGGTGCAGGCGAGTTCAGAACGTACTGGAGTGTGGTATTGCCACTTATGAAGCCTGCACTCGCAACATTGGCTATCGTTCAGTTCGTTTTCTTCTGGAACATGTTCATGCAGCCTCTCGTGGTGCTAAACAACCCAGATAACTATGTTATTACGCAAGCACTTCGAAGTGTTCAAGGTATTCCGAATACGCCATGGGGCGCGGTAATGCTAGGCACCACAATTTCTATTTTACCACTCGTGATTACTTACTTGTTCGCATCGAAACAGATGATCAGTGGTTTAACGTCCGGCGCAGTCAAAGGTTAGGTTTAAGGGTTATAACAATGAATAAATATCAACTTCCAAGTGATTCAAAGTTACGCAGTAAGGAATTTGTATTCGGTGTCGCGACATCTTCATACCAAATTGAAGGCGGCGTTGAAGAAGGCGGTCGTACACCGTCTATCTGGGACACTTTCTGTAAGACGCCGGGCAAGGTCGATAACGGCGACAATGGTGATGTGGCGTGTGACCACTACCACTTATGGCAACAAGATATTGAGATGATTCAAGGCTTAGGCGTTGATGCTTACCGTCTATCTATTGCATGGCCGCGCATCCTTCCACAAGACGGTGTCGTGAACCAGCAAGGCCTAGAGTTTTACGGTCAGATCATCGATGAGTGTCATGCTCGTGGCATGAAGGTATATGTGACGCTGTATCACTGGGATCTTCCGCAATACCTTGAAGATAAAGGCGGCTGGTTAAACCGCGAAACGTCTTACAAATTCGCAGAATACGCAGAAGTGGTGAGTAAATACTTTGGTGACAACATAGATGTGTACACCACGCTTAATGAACCGTTTGTGTCTGCATTCCTTGGCTACCGCTGGGGCGAACACGCGCCAGGTATCAAAGGTGAGAAAGAAGGCTACCTAGCATCTCACCACCTAATGCTGGCACACGGTTTGGCAATGCCGATCCTTCGTAACAATGCCCCTCATGCTAAGCATGGTGTGGTATTCAACGCGACTCCTGCTTACCCGCTGACGCCACAAGACCAAGCGGCAGCAGACTACTGCGAAGCGGAAAACTACCACTGGTTCATCGACCCAGTATTAAAAGGCGAGTACCCACAATTGGTGGTTGAACGCCAAGCGATGAACATGCCGATGATCCTTGAAGGTGACTTAGACATCATCAGCGCTCCGGTTGATTACATCGGCATCAACTACTACACACGCAATGTCGCTCGCTTCAACGAGAATGGCGACATCGAATCGGTGAAACAAACTGAAGCTGAACACACTTACATTGGCTGGGAGATCAACCCACAAGGTTTAACTGATTTATTGGTAAGACTGGATGCTCGTTACGAAAATATGCCACCTATCTACATTACTGAAAATGGTGCAGCGGGCAATGATGAACGTGTAAACGGACAAGTGATGGACGACCAACGAGTTCGTTATTTCCAAGGTCACATCGAAGCGGTTCACAACGCGGTTGAAGCGGGTGTGAAAGTCGACGGTTACTTCGCTTGGAGCCTGATGGATAACTTTGAGTGGGCATTCGGCTACTGCCAGCGTTTTGGCATTGTCCATGTTGACTACACCACCCAAGAACGAACATTGAAACAGAGCGCAATTGCGTACCGAAATATGCTGCTAGAGCGCGCTGAGGAGAACAGATAATGGCTAAAGTAGAATTTAAGAACATCAAAAAATCATTCGGTGATGTTGAAGTCGTCAAAGAGTTTGATTTTACGGTTGAAGACGGTGAGTTCGTGGTTTTCCTTGGCCCATCTGGCTGTGGTAAATCGACAACGCTACGCATGCTTGCTGGCCTTGAAAGCATCAGTTCTGGTGACATCGTGGTTGGCGGCAAGCTGATGAACAAAGTCGACGCGAAAGACCGTGACTTGGCGATGGTATTCCAAAGCTACGCACTGTATCCGCATATGACCGTGTACGAGAACATCGCCTTTGCTCTGAAACTGAAAGGCATGCCTAAAGCTGAAATCGACGTAGAAGTGCTAAAAGCGGCGAAAATGCTAGAGCTTGACCCGCTACTGAACCGTAAGCCAAAAGAGCTTTCTGGTGGTCAACGTCAACGAGTGGCAATGGGTCGTGCAATGGTTCGTACACCTAAGGTTTTCTTGTTTGATGAGCCGTTATCTAACCTAGATGCAAAACTTCGTGGCGTGATGCGTGAAGAGATCAAACATCTACACCGCGAGCTTAAAACCACTACGATCTACGTAACCCACGATCAGATCGAAGCGATGACACTGGCGGATCGCATCGTGATCCTGAAAGACGGTTATGTTGCTCAAGTTGGTACACCAACCGAGGTGTTCCAGCGTCCTGCAAACAAGTTTGTCGCGCAATTCATTGGTAACCCGTCAATGAACATGTTGGAAGCAAAACTGATTGAAAAAGAAGGCGAGTACTTCGTTGAAATCGGTGATGTTCATATCCCACTGCCTGAGCGCTTTAAGTCTCTGGCATCTAAAAACCTAGCGCTGCATTTTGGTGTTCGTCCAACAGACATTCACCTACGTGCCGAGCAAGTTGACCACGACCGCGTGCTGCCATTCCCTGTGAAAATCAAAGACAAGGAATTACTAGGCGCAAGCATTCTTCTGAAAACAGAAATTGGCGGTCAGCCGTTGATGGTTGAAACTCAAGCGGCTGAAGTGGATGTAAAAGATCTGACGCTTTATTTGGATTTGGATGCTTTCCACTTGTTCGATGCTCTGAGTGAGAACTCGCTAGCGAGCTAGTCAATTACGAGCTAGCCAGTCAATTTAAATCAGCCATGAGCTGACACCAACCAACTTACGACAAATTGTTTTGGCTCCTCCTGATTTGGGAGGGGCTAGGGATAGTGATGATGAAATTCGGATATTTTGACGATAAAAACAAAGAATACGTAGCAACCACACCATGTACGCCGATCAAATGGTGTAACTATGTAGGTACATTAGATTTCGGTGGCATTGTTGATAGCAACGGTGGCGTGTTGTTGTGTAAGGGCGATCCGGCGCTTAACCGTATCACTAAGTACATTGCTCAACTGCCAAACTCAGATTTCAAAGGCTCGACCATGTACCTCAAGGTACGTGATGAAGAGGGCAACGTAGAGGTGTTCTCACCTTTCTACACGCCAACCTTGAAGCCGTTAGATAAGTTTGAAAACCACACCGGTTTGTCATACACCACCATCATTGCAGAAGCCTTTGGTGTGCGTTGTGAAGCTACGTTCTTTGTACCAAAAGCTGACCAAGTACTGCTACAAGACATCAAAGTCACCAACATTTCAGACAAAGCACTGCATGTTGATGTGGTGCCTGTTTACGAATTCACGCACTTCGATGCGCTTAAACAGCTACTCAATGCGGACTGGGTTCCACAAACCATGACGCTAAAAGCGCACCAGCAAGAGTTGGGTCATACCGTGCTTGAGCAGTATGCCTTCATGAAGCGTGACTACGCGGTGAACCTGATGACAGCGGATCGCCCTGCGACGTCTTTTGATGGTGATCGCCAATCGTTCCTAGGTAATTTGGGCTACGGTACATGGGCTGCGCCAGAAGCACTAAACAATGATGAATTAGGCAACACCGAGTGTTTGCGTGGCGACAACATTGGCGCACTGAACCTGCGCCTAGGTTGGTTATCTCCAGAGCAGACCGAACGTACGATTGTACAAATCGCGCAAGAACAGAGCCTAGAAGCAGCATTGCCTCTATTGGCTAAATATCGTGACCATCAAGTGGTCGATTCTGCTTTCGCTGAACTGGCTGAACATTGGGATGGTTACCTACAAGCGGTTCAGGTTGAAACGCCAGATCCGGCAATGAATTCAATGCTGAACGTACATAACCCACGTCAGTGTCACACAACCAAAAACTGGTCTCGTTACTTGTCTCTGTATCAGCTTGGTTATGGGGCTCGTGGCATCGGTTTCCGTGATTCTTCTCAAGATACGTTAGGCGTAATTACTCACATGCCGGAAGAGGCGCGTGAGTTCATCGAGCGTCTGCTGTCTGTTCAGAACACCAACGGTTCTGCGATGCATCAGTTCTTTCCATCAACCATGGAAGCGAACGCGGGTGACTCTCGTGAAGAGGAAGATCGCCCGGATTACTACGGTGATGATCACTTGTGGATCATCTACGCGGTGACGCAATATGTGAAAGAAACGGGCAATGCAGACTTCTTGAATAAAGAGATCCCGTTCTATCAAAAAGACAAAGCGGGCAACCCAATCGAAACGGGAACGGTTTGGAACCACCTGTGCCGCGCGATTGAATTTACCTACACCAATACTGGCGAGCACGGCCTACCGCTGTTAGGTTTTGCTGACTGGAACGACACGGTGAACCTGCCAACGGGTGCTGAGTCGATGATGGTGGCGAACATGTACGGCAAAGCATTGCTCGACATGTTGGACTTGTGTGAGCTGCGTGGCGAAGCGCAACTGACGGCTAAGTTTAAAGATCAGTACCAACAGATGCAGAGTACGGTGAATGAGTGCGGTTGGGATGGCGAATGGTTTGTTCGTTACTTTGATGAGCAAGGTTTGCCAATCGGCTCTCATAAAAATGAGCAAGGGCAGATCTACACTAACGGTCAAAGCTGGCCTGTGATCTCTGGTTTCGCGACTCAAGAGCGTGCAACGCAAGCCCTAGACTCGGTTTACAACAAGCTGAATACAGCGAATGGCATTAAGCTTTCAACTCCTGGTTACAACGGATTTGATCCACAGTTAGGTGGTGTTTCAACTTACCCACCAGGTGCGAAAGAGAACGGCGGTATCTTCCTGCACTCTAACCCTTGGGTGATGATCGCAGAAGCGAAAATGGGCAACGGTGAGCGTGCTTATGAGTACTACCGTCAAATCAACCCAGCTTCTAAGAACGATGACATCGATACCTTCGAATCTGAGCCTTATTGCTACCCACAAAACATTTTGGGTGATGAACATAAGCAGTTTGGTTTAGGCCGAAATGCATGGCTTTCAGGTACTTCATCTTGGACATACGTTGCGGGTACGCAATGGATTCTGGGTGTTCGCCCTGAAGTGGATGGCTTGCTGGTGGACCCATGTATTCCGGCAGAATGGCCTGAATTCAAAGTCCGCCGTCAGTTCCGTGGTGCGACATACCATATTCATGTCACTAACCCGAATAACGTGTGTAAGGGTGTGGTTGAAATGAAGGTAAATGGTGACCTGATTTCAGGTAATAAAGCGCCAGTGTTTACCTCTGGTGAGCACACCATCGAGGTGATTTTAGGTTAACAAAGAGAAGGGCGCTTTATGCGCCCTTTATTGCTTTTTGGTTTCTCTTTAGTATCGCTTTATTTTGGTTGCATCACTGTGGTTGATAGCTGGCTTGGCATTGCCAAGTAAAGGTCTGAGATTGGTCCGGGCTAAGCGTCAATAAGCCAATCTGGTTATTGAATGCATCAGCTGGGCAAGTCATTGGTTCTATTGCAATACTTTGTTCGCTAGTCGGCGTGTATAGCTGAACGAATGGGTAGCTTGCATCTTGTTGATAGCGAATAGCGGCTGACGAATCTGAGCGCGTAAACGCAAGTTGGTTGGTTGTCTTGGAATCAAATTCAAAGCAGTGATTTAAGCTTTGATTGGCGAGTGAATCACCCAAAGACAAACAGTCAAAAGCCAGTTTTTCACCATTGGGTAGGTCATTTTCGTGAATGACCTCAGAGCAAGGTGACATAGCGAGTCCACATTGCGCTAGCTCAGTGCCGAGTGAGAAATAAGGGTGCCAAGCATCACCGAATGGGAATGCAGAATCACCAAGATTAGAGACGGTCGTTGAGGAAGTGAGTTTACCCGTGATATCGATAGTGAAGGTGACTGCAAGGTTGAACGCAAACGGGAAAGCAGGATGCAAAGATGACGTTTGATATTGCAACGTCACACTGGCGGATTCTTCAGTGGCTACGCTGTTTGTGATTGAAAAAGGTTGGTTGTAGAGCAGGCCGTGTACGGCGTGATCAGACCATGGAAAGTTAGCTGGGAGTTGATGGTTTTGGTTTTCGAAACTGTAACGACCTAAGTTTAAACGGTTTGGAAAAGGGAATAATTTAGCACTGCGGGAAAAGAACGGATGTTGGTTGATCAGTTCATCATAATTCTGATAACCACAAATAAAAGAGAATGGACTGTTATTTACGGTATATTTATTAATAACAGCACCAAATCCATTGATTATTTGAAGTTCTATACCATGTTGGTGGTTTATTAATGTGACTGAGTCAATATTTCCAAATTTTTCATTTATAATTTTAAACATGTTGATGTCTCCATTTTAAAAAGATATTAACAAGAAGAAAAAAATATTCAATGGCGGTTTTAAAATGAATAATAAAATTCCATATACGAGCTACTCAGGAAATTCGGAACACTTATGTAAAAAAGGTGATGCAGTTGAATTTATTCAACCTTGGTACACGCCAATTTCTACGACACCAGAAAATACCGGTATGGCGGTGGGCGGAATTGGCAACACATTTACACTGACGCCAAACGGCAAAACACCAAATTTCAGCTTTATTCCGGGAATATTTGTTGATTGTTCAGAGCAAGTTATTAATTTTAATGATTTTTATGCGTCGATGATGAATGTGCCGACTATCGATACGCTGCAAGTCCTTAATGAACAAGAGCTGAGTGTTCACCTAAACTTTTATCCTGCCTTGTTTGATGGCAACAAGATCGAAAGCAAAAACATATCGAATGCGATTAACCTGATTCGAGCAGCATTACAAAATGGTCGCTTCTACCAAGAAAATAAAGCTAACTTTACAAAGTGGAACGTTGAATTTTCAAATAAGACTCAGTTATTGATTGAAGAAGATTCAGCTTCAACAATTTGTCAATTATATGTAGCCTTAGATTTCTTTAATGGTTTATTAACAAATGATACAACGAAGTTATTATCGCTTACCGCGGGTGATAATAATGATATAGATAGTGTTAATGGCAGTGATATAGAATATCAAGCTTTATATCCATTGGCTGAATATAAATACAGTAGCTTCGAAGATATTAATATAAAGCGTAAGGTAGTCTCTCCGATCGTTAAAGAGAACAAGCGCCTTTGTTCTTTACCGATGCACTGGAATCACTTCGAATTAACCAATAATTCAGCGCAAACGCGCGTGATTACGCTTGCTCAACCGCTACAAAACTTGATTGGTTCAACCTATCAAAAAGGTCGCGATGGCATTCAAGATTCGGCGTGTACCTTATCTCAAAATCCGATCGCTCAGCAGCATGAAGTGGTTAACTTAAAAGGCGAAAGTCACAGTTTTACGGGTGTTCAGCTGTCGAGCCAATCGCCTTATCAGAGCGATATTGAAGGCGAAGTGGTGTTTGGTGTTCAAGCGGATAACCATTTGACGAAATCTGGCAAGGTCTCGATTTCTGTTAAGCCAACGCTTTACACCTCTAAGAGTGCTCAACAAACAGAGTTCGCACTGAAAACAGGCCGCACAAACACTGAGTTCCAGACCGGCATCTACACTGGGCGTGAGGCTCTGAGCGCATTGGTGGTGGTTCAGGTTGAATTGGAAGCGGGTGAGTCTGTTGATCTGCGTTTTGCACAGGTAATGGCGCACAGCAAAGTCATGCTTAATGGCTGGTATTCAGATAAGGCTTACACGCAGTTTTACCCGCAAGCGAAGCCGGCTCTGCCGATGTTAGAAGATGTATTACCAGGGCTAGAAGCGATTGAGCAACAGATCGTCGAGCAACAAACGTCCTTCTTAGAGCAAGCTCAAAGCAAGATATCGCAGCCAGAATCGGCATTGCGTTATGCGACGATGGCAATGAACTCATTGTCCTTCCTAGCCGAATCAACGGTATGGGATAAAGAAGATAAGTTCTTGGTGAAAGAGTGTGTCGACTACCCATTCTTTAACTCGCTGGACGTGTATTTCTACGGCTCATTCTCACTGCTATATTTGTTGCCTGAGCTTGATGGCTGTGTGATGAAAGAGTTCTCGAAAGCCATTTTGGCGGAAGACTTTACCGAGCGCCGATACTGGGAATACGAAGCGACGCCTAATGCCGAATTGATTGATGACAAGTACCAAGGCGTGCGCGCCATTCGAGGTGCGGTAATCCACGACTTGGGCAGCCCATTCGACATCCAGCCAGACGCTTACAGTTGGCACAACGTGAAAGAATGGAAGGACCTAGCGCCGAAATACATCTTGATGGTGTTCCGTCATTATCAAAACACCCAAGATCTCTCTGTGGTTAAAGAGTGCTGGCAGGCTGTGACTGAGAGTATCGATTTTTTATCGAACTTGATCGCTGAGGGCGATGATTTACCGCTAACCCGTGGCACAGACGATACCTTTGATAACCTTGCGTCTCACGGCATCTCTATTTACTGCGCGAGCCTTTGGGTTGCTGGCTTGCAAGCAGCAAGCGAACTTGCAAAATTGATGAATGAAAGCGAGTTAGCTGCGGGTTACTTAACGCGTTCTAAAAAGGCGCTGGCGACAGTTGAGCAAAGCTTGTGGGATGAAAAAGAAGGCTACTACCATTTCTTCGTCACTCCCGTTCAAGCCAAGCATTTAACAGGTGAAGGCTACCAAGCACTGGAAATCTTAGGCCTGACTTTGACGGGCGATGCGATTGCTGACAAGAGCACACTCAATACCTATCTCAATGAAACGGATACCTCCATCAACATCAGTAAAGTGTCTCAGAGAGTCTCTAAGAAACGCTTGCTGAGTGAGACCGCGCATCAAGCCTTTACACAAGAATACTTAGATTTAGTGCCAGATTCCGACAACAGCTTTGGCGATGCCTTGTTGGCCGACAGCTACCTAAAGCTCATCGGTTTAGACGGTATTTTCCCGCAAGAGAATATCCAACGCGCATTGGACTATGTTTATAAGCATAACTTCGAAATTAACAGTCCTGAGTTGGGTGTTGCGAATATGACGTTAGCCGATGGCTCACCACATGAAGCATTTCAGGCACAAGATGTGTGGATTGGTGTTCAGTTTAGTGTGGCAACAGCGTTGAATTTAGCGGGTAAATCGCAGCAAGCAGAAACATTGATGGATACCGTGTATACCGCACTCTATGACTATTCGAAAATCCCATTTGCAGCGCCAGAGGGGTTCAATTGCTCTGTGTCTGTCAATGAGAACGATCTTATAGAAGCATTTAAATTGTCGCAAAATGATGCGAAAAACTGGCTAAGTGTACTTAAATATCAAAACTGTGTGCTGTCTGACGGTCGTATCAACCCAACATTGACGAAAGATACTGATAATTTTGTTAAAATGTTGAGCGGTGAAATCCCGCTAGAAAAGCTGGCTGGCTTGCACAAATGGCTACTGAGTACTGGCTTGAAATACACGGCTGGTCGTTACTTTAGACCGGGGATGATCTTCGCCTACTTGTATTAACTTAATGACACGATTTTCAACGAAAGCAGTGGTATGCAGGTTGAAACTGATGGGGAGCTTAAAGCTCCCCAAATGTCACTTGATTAGGGTATCGAGATGCGCACTAAAACAAAAAAAACAACAGTATACGATGTAGCAAGACTGGCTGGTGTTTCTCCCAGCACGGTGTCTCGCTTCCTTAATCGAACCACTTATGTGTCGGATGATAAAAGCCAAAACATTGAGCAAGCCATTAAAGACACGGGCTACAAACCTAACTTCCAAATGCAAGAAAACACCAACCGACGCTCGCTTACTATTGGTGTATTGGTACAACACCCTGATAGCCCCTACACCAGTCGTATCCTCAACGACATGGAGAAAACTCTGATAGCTCAAGGTTATTCTTTGGTGATTGCGACAGGGCATTGGCAGAAAAAACTGGAATTACATGCACTGGAGTATCTGGCGAAAAGTAATGTTGATGGCATGATCATTGTGACCGGAAGCGTGAGTAAAGAAGATATCGCCAAATATGCACAAGACATCCCTGTCGTGGCGGTGGGGTATGACATCATTGATGACAACATCCGCACGATCAACATTGATAATGTGCTGGGCGGCTACATGGCGACCCTTCACTTACTGCAACAAGGGCATGTGAACATTGCTCATATCAAGGGTCTTTCAAGCCAACCTGATTCGGGAGATCGCTTTGAAGGCTATAAGAAAGCACTTCAAGAGGCGGGGATTAAAGTGATGCCAAAACTCGTCAAACAGGGCGATTTCAGCAGTGAGGCTGGTTATGAGAAAACGGTAGAGTTGATTGAATCTAAGGTTCACTTCTCAGCCTTGTTTGCTGCTAATGACCAAACCGCTTACGGCGCGATTAAGGCATTGCATGATCACGGTTATAAAGTGCCAGAAGATGTGTCGGTGATTGGCTTTGATGACTTGCCTACGTCTAAGTATTTCACGCCAGCTTTAACGACATTAAGACAGCCGATTGAAGAGATTGGTGGAGTGTGTGCTCAGTCGATCTTGAATTTGTTATCTGGCGAGAGGCATGAAGCGCGATTACCACCGATTGATTTAATCGTCAGAGAGTCGACCAAGTCTCTGTATCGTTAGAAGAGAACAGTCCGATTTAGTGAAGTGACTAAGGCCTTTGGGCGATTATTTCCTTCCAGAAACGAAAAATGTCGCATCCATGCGACATTTCTCTTTTGGCGGCCAAACCAGTTTTGCTATATCCATTCTAGATTTCAATCCATTAGGAGATTATTCAGAATGTACTTATAAGACGCTGTTAATGTTAATTAGTTCAATTTAAGCGGCATTTTTTTTCGATTTATTTTCTAAGTCGAATGACGCCTCAATCAATTTCTTGGTGTAGTCATTTTTCGGTGCATTGAAAATCTCTTCCGCAGAGCCCTCTTCCATCACTTCCCCTTTCTGCATTACTAAAACACGATCCGAAAGTGCTTTCACTACCGAGAGGTCATGGCTGATGAAAAGGAAACCGATGTTGTGCTTGGTTTGAATGTCTTTCAACAGATCAATCACGGTCAGTTGTACTGAGCGATCGAGTGCCGAAGTTGGTTCATCCAGCAAGATAAAAGAAGGTTCAAGAATCAGCGCACGAGCAATCGCGATACGTTGTCTTTGCCCGCCCGAGAACTCATGTGGATAGCGGTTAATTGAATTCGGTTCTAGACGTACTTCAATCAGCGCTTTGCGTGCTCGTTCCAATCGTTCTTTCTTAGAGAGTTGAGGTTGATGCACCGTTAAGCCTTCGGTGATGATCTCCCCAACTGTCATACGTGGTGACAAAGAACCATAAGGGTCTTGGAACACCATTTGTACATCTTTCTTGAGTTTATGGCGTTCTTTGTCGGTTAATAAACTGACATCTTGGCCTTTATAAACAATACGTCCGGTACTTGGCAGCAAGCCGATTAACGCTCGTCCCAGTGTTGATTTTCCTGAACCGGATTCACCCACAATGCCTAGCGTTTCGCCTTGTTTAAGGTTCAACGAAATGCCTTTTACGGCTTCGAAATACTGATTTTTGCTCTTGATGAAGTGTGATTTAACCAAGAATTGAACTCGGATGTCGTCGGCAGATAATAGCTCTGGGGCTGATGCCTCAACAGGAACCTTAGCGCCTTTCGGAATTGAGTTAATTAGCATGCGTGTGTAATCGTGTCTTGGGTTTTCGAATAAAGCTTGGGTCATCCCTTCATCAACGAGCTCACCTTTACACATCACCAGAACACGGTCTGCAAAGTGTTTTACTACGCCAAGGTCATGGGTGATAAATAAAATCGCCATGCCCATCTTGCTTTGAATCTCTTTGATCAAAGAAAGCACTTCCGCCTGAACCGTCACATCTAATGCCGTCGTTGGTTCGTCGGCAATCAAAATGTCGGGCTCATTAATCAGGGCCATTGCGATCATGATGCGTTGCAGCTGACCACCAGAAAACTCGTGAGGATACTTAGTGTAGGCTTGCTCTGGCATTGGCAAATGAACAAGCTCAAACAGCTCAAGTACGCGCTGCTTGGCCTTTGACTTCGATACCTTACGGTGACACATGATGGCTTCTGCCACTTGAATGCCTACACGCAGATATGGGTTCAAAGAGGTCATCGGCTCTTGAAAGATCATACCGATTCTATCGCCCCGAATTGACTGCATTTGGCGTTCGGTTTTTTCGAGTATCGATTGTCCTTCAAACTCTATTTGAGATTGAGGGTCAATAATGGCGTTATCAGGGAGCAAACGCATCAGTGCGTTGGAAGAAACTGATTTACCTGAACCCGATTCACCAACAATGGCCAAGGTTTCGCTGGAGTTAAGGGTAAAGTTAACCTTTTTAACCGCATCAATGATTCCATCATTGGTTGTGAAGCTAACGGAGAGGTTATTGACTTTGAGAATGGCCCGGTCCGACATGATATATCCTTATCAATTTAAGACATTAGGTGAAGATTGAACTTCTGACGTTGTTTTTAGCTGCCCAAAATGGTGATGAGCACGCTGAATTTGTTCTAGCTCAAGCATCCAATGTGAGCTGCGCTGAGCACTGCAAAAAGCGATCAAGTGATTGAGTAGGTCTTCACTTTGCTTTTCCAATAGTGAATAAGTACGTTGAATCAGTTCAGTGCTTTCTAGAGAGATAAACTGCATCAGTGCGTAAGACTGATTCAATGTGTCGAAGGCTTGCTGTTGCAGCCCCTGACGGTTAAGAATTTCTGATTGAGCTACGCTTGCGTCTCTTAGCCCTGCCAATAGACAAGCAAACTGACAGGGTTTGATGTCGCTTTGGTACGCCGCGTCTTGGATGTGATGAGGAAGAGAATTGAGAACATCACCATAAAGGCGTTGTGCTTCAGGCCAGTGACCTTGTTCCATTAACTGTTCAGCTTTTAGGTAGTGCATCCAGCATCGTTCAATTTCCATATCCACATCCTCAATTTATAATACCAGGAAATGTTAATGATATTTATTATCAATTGCAAATTAAAATCATTTACATGTTAGGTTGGTAAATAAAATAACCCTTTATTCTTAATAATCGGCTCAAATTGTGTGTTATTTGTTCAGTTGAACAGCGATGTTGCGTAAGTCACTAAATTTATAGGAAATTACATCTACACTGATTTTATCTACACCCAAGTAATAAAGGACTAAGGAGGCGGCCATGGCGATTCAAAGACTCAATACAGAACAGCTGTATCAGGTAGCAGAGCTAGAGAAGCTACCCTGCAAGTCGACCAAAGAACTGGCTCCAATTGACGAGATCGTCGGGCAAGAACGGGCGCAAAAAGCCGTTGAGTTCGCGATGTCAATTAAGGAAAAGGGTTACAACATTTACGCGATAGGACGCAATGGTCTCGGTAAACGAACCATGATCTTGCGTTATCTCAACCGTCATCCTCAAGAAGTCGAGGAGCTTTTTGATTGGTGTTACATCGCGAATTTTGAAGACATTCGTACACCTAAAGTGCTCAAGTTACCGAGCGGCGTTGGCAGCAACTTAAAGCAAGATATCGAAAAATTGATGCGCAAATTGCTTAAAGGTATGCCTCTTGCGTTTGATAACGAGATGTACTTTAGCCGTGCAGACAGGCTTAAAAACCAGCTGGCAGCCAAACAGCAAGCAGCGCTAGAAAGCATTAGCCAAGAAGCGAAAGAAAAGGGTATTAACCTAACGATTACCACTCAGGGCGACTACCAGTTTGTTGCAATGAACGGCGAGGAGCTTCATACCGAAGAGAGCTTTGATTTGCTTTCGCCGGAAGAACAAGATCAGTTCGATAAAACCATTGATGGATTAGAGGTGGGGTTACGAACGATTTCTCGCGAGCTGACTGAGCTTGAAGAGACGTACACAGAGAAAATTCAAAAGCTGAATGATGATACAGCAAGGGATGTGATTACCCACTTTGTTAAGCAGTTGAAGCAAGATTACAGCCAATATCCAGAGATCAAAAAGTACCTCACGGCACTGCGTAAGGATATTGTCGAAAACGCGGATATTTTCTTAGAAGAGAGCACTGAGCAAGCTGAAATCGCGACGGCTTCTCTTGATAAGAAAATGCCACGTCGTTACAAAGTTAACGTCATTGTTAGCCAAAAAGAGCAGTCTCTGCCGATTGTGGTCGAAGAGAATCCGAACTATCACTCGCTGTTTGGTTATGTCGAAACGGCGACATTCAAAGGCACGGTATTTACCGATTTTTCTTTGATTCGTGCGGGCAGCTTACACCGAGCTAATGGCGGCGTATTGCTGATGGACGCGGTGAAAGTGTTAGAGCAACCGTATGTATGGGAAGGGCTTAAACGTGCGCTTCGTTCACGTCAACTGAGCTTCGCTTCACTGGAGAAAGAGGTGACCTTAACGGGTGCAGTATCGCTTGATCCAGAACCGATTCCATTGGATGTGAAAATCATTTTGTTTGGTGATTATCGCACTTACCAACTGCTGCAGCATTACGATGCGGAGTTTGGTGAACTGTTCCGTGTGACGGCCGATTTTGAAGATGAGATGAAGCGTACTGCGGATTCTGAGATGCATTACGCACGCTTCATTTCTAGCATCGTGCACGACAACAATATGCTGCATTGTGATCGTAAAGCGATTGCTCGCATCATTGAGCACAGCTCACGTCAGGCCGGTGACCAAGGCAAGTTATCGCTGCATTCTGCACACATTGCGAACCTGCTTCGTGAGTCTAACTACGTCGCGAGAGGGGCGAAGTCGAACCTGATTCGTTCTACCCACGTTGACCAAGCACTGTCTAACCAACAGATGCGTGTAGGGCGACTGCAAGACAGCGTAATGGAGACGTTTACCAACGGTACGACTTTGATACATGTTGATGGTCAGGCTGTCGGGCAGGTTAATGCTCTGTCAGTACTCAGCACCACCGATCACATGTTCGGTGCGCCAAACCGAATTACTGCCACCACAGCTTACGGCGATGGTGAGGTGATTGATATTGAAAGAAACGTAGACTTAGGTGGCAGCATTCACTCGAAAGGGGTGATGATCTTATCGGCTTATCTTTCTTCGGTATTTGGTAAAACAGCGAAAGTCCCGCTTACGACCAATATTACCTTCGAGCAATCGTATGGTGGCGTGGATGGGGATAGTGCGAGTATGGCCGAGTTCTGTGCGGTAGTGTCTGCTTTTTCTAAACAGCCGAACCGTCAAGACATCGCGATTACTGGCTCGATGAACCAGTTTGGTGAATCTCAGCCAATTGGTGGCGTGAACGAGAAAATTGAAGGCTTCTTTGATGTGTGTGAAATCAAAGGACGTTCAAATGAGCAAGGGGTAATTATTCCGCGCTCTAACGTTCACAACCTGATGCTGCGCAGCGACATCGTCAAAGCGGTTGAAAAGGGCGAGTTCAACATCTGGGCGATTGACCATGTGACTGAAGCGATTGAGCTGTTCACAGGTAAAGCGGCAGGTGAGGCGAGCGATGAGGGGAGTTATCCTATCGATACTATCTTTGGTATCGCTCAAGCTAAGCTCAATGCTTTACGTAAGTAGCTGAATACGCGTTATAAACAGCTCAACGCGTTAGCTAAATAAGACCGGATAAATAACCGTTATCCTTTGATTTAGCTAAAACGAAACAGCCATCGATATTATCGATGGCTGTTTTTTTGTTTGGGCTCTTTAATCTTCCGACGTTTAGAGAGGCGTTCAGAAAGATGTTAAATCGGAACTGACGAACACTTAAGCATTACGTAAACGAAGCTTAGTGCCATCGAATTTGAGTTTACCCAGTAGATTCTTCGCATTGGCACGGCCGATATCATCAAATTCGACGCCGTAACGTGCGTAGTGTGTCGATTTTTGTAAGTTACACACTATGCCTCGTAGCGGAGGAATAAACGGACCGTTGTAGTTTCCAGGGGTGATTTCGATAGATACTCTATCGGCGATCTGAATTGGTCGTGAGGTTGGTGATGTGACAAAGCGACAGCCACTTTTCGAAAGGTCTCGTATCTCACAATTCATTCGCTGATCATTAAAGATGATTCTGGAGTCTAAATTCACTTCATAACGAGTTTCTTTACGAAGTTGAGTCACTTGCATCGTACTTGGGGTCGATAACACCAAAATTGGGAAAGGTTCGCCAATATTATGATGAATCTGACATCTAAAGTGGATAAGCGCGCCTTCTCCTCTTAAGGAATAAGCTCTGGCCGTCATCCAAAAACCTTCTTGGAAGAAAAAGCGTAAGTCATCGCTTGAAACCTCAGGGACTTCAACCAAGATACAGTTCTCACTGTGTGTGCCGATAAACTTCGTGGTCGCTAGAAATTTAGTGCCGACTGGAGTCGATACGTTTAACGTCAGTTCACTGCCGTGTTCAATCATGGCAAGGGCATCGGTACTATTAATCGTGGAAATAGTGCGATTTCGAGGATCTTGAAGTGCCTGATTATGCTCCAAAGGCTTCTTCAGTGGTGCGTTCATTATGTTTCTCCATGCGCCAACATGCGTCTGTTAGTTATATTGGTAACTTGCTAACAAGGTGTTATTACGTGCTAGGTTTAACAGAAGTACTTTATATTAATTTATAGAGTGATGTTTTTATTTGCTAGTTTTATATGAAGCAGGTAACTCTAAATTATTTATTGTGTTTGTAAGTACTTAGTTTTATTTATATGCACTTGCGTTAGTCTATTACAAGGAACTGATACTTCAAACTTTTATTGTTTGGCGTACCAATTATTTGCGGGAGTTGAGAATGAAGGCCATAAAATGGGACCAACAAGCTAGCCAGATCACGGTTGAGCTAGAACCAAATCAGTTTGCGGTTGTTAAGTATCAGAAGGATGGAGACGTGCTACATATTACTTCGACTCGTATCCCTGATGAACTGCAAGGCAAAGGTTTTGGCAAGGTGATGATGGAATCGGTATTACCTGAAATTGAACAGGCGGGTTTTAAAATTGTTCCAGTGTGCAGTTACGTCGTGCACTACATGAACAGGCAAAAACAATGGTCGCATCTTCTATCCGATAAAGCATAGCAACGAGTTATATGTCTCAATCAATACCGTCAAACAATCTTGCTCAATCAAAAGTGAGTACAAGTCAAAATCAACCCGAGCTTTATCAAAATGAGCTTTATCAAAAAATAGCGACGTCACTGGGTTGCCATCAAGGGTTTGATATCCAAGTGATTCAACGCCTATGGGGCGGATATGGCGAGTTAGTTCGCTTAGTCTTTTTTCAAAAAGGCCAGACTGAACTGAAGAGTGTGATCGTTAAGCATGTCGCACTGCCAGATAAAGCCGAACACCCTAAAGGCTGGAACACCAAATTATCTCATCAGCGAAAGGTGCACTCTTATCAAGTGGAAACGGCTTGGTATCAATCGTTCACTCAGCAATGGGATGAGCGCTGCCCTGTGCCTGTTGGGCTGCAATGTGAGTTACAAGAGAACGAGTGGCTGATTGTGATGCAAGACTTAGCGGAGATCGGCTTTCCGTTAACTTCTCAGTTTGATGTGCTTACTGTTTCTGACGATCTGGCGACCAAACATACTCAGTCTGAACTGGCGTTTGGTTACACTCTAGAAGAGCAAAAACAACGTGATGCCTGCCTAAAGTGGCTTGCTAATTTTCATGCGAAGCATATCCATATAGACCAAGAAAAGTCTGCATCATTATGGGAAATAGGTACTTACTGGCATTTAGACACTCGTCCTGATGAGTTCAATGCCTTGGTTGATTTACGATTGAAGAATCAAGCGCAACACATCGATCGTTTACTCAGAGAGTGTCCGTATCCAACTTTGGTGCATGGTGACGCCAAGCTCGCTAACTTCTGTTTTGATTCAGAAAGCCAAAACGCTGCTGCGGTCGATTTTCAATATGTGGGTCATGGTTGTGCGATGAAAGACGTGGCTCTGTTTATGAGCAGTGCGGTGAGGTCGCAAGATTGCGCTGAACTTGAGTCATATATGTTAGAGACTTACTTCCAACACTTGGAAGAGGCATTGGCATATTATCAGCCACAGCTTTCGTTTGATGAAATCGAAGCTGCGTGGCGACCTATGTTTTACGTGGCGTGGGCTGATTTTCAACGTTTCGTAAAAGGTTGGAGCCCAGAGCACTGGAAGATTAATCCTTACACAGATCAATTGACCTTAAGAGTACTTAAACAATTAGACGAACAGAAGTCCGTCAATGCTCGATAGAACCTCTTGTTTATTTCTTTTTGCACCATGCATTTATGCCCTGTATAAACACTAGAAAAACAAAAGTTAATCATTTGTTAATCGCCATAAAACCGGAGTATGATACTGGATTACTATTTAGGATTTGGCTGTCATGAGTGCATCAACAGCGAGCTGGAAAACGCCGCAAAACTTCTTATTACTGATTTCGATTGTTGTCCCTATCGCGTTTTCGAGCTGGATGGCTCTGTTGAATAACTTCGTGATTGAGAAAGCGAACTTTGATGGTGCCGATATTGGCTTGTTGCAAAGTGTTCGTGAGATCCCTGGCTTCTTAGCGTTTACCGTGGTGTTTGTGTTGGCCTTCATTCGAGAGCAACGCTTTATGTTGATATCGCTGGCGATGTTAACCGTGGGCACGGCGATAACCGGTTTATTTCCTACACTCACAGGCTTGTTGCTGACTACGATTTTGATGTCGACGGGCTTTCACTATAACTAAACCGCAACTAAAAACGTAAATGTCAATTCAGAAAAAAACCATAAAAACCAAGATTTAAACGACACACATACCTTGACGGCCATTCTTCCCCTTACTAATGTTATTGATATGTCATAAAAAATAATCGTAAATGTTGGTTGCATGACAAATTTAAAGTTTTTCCGCTCAAAGAAGTCAAACGGCAAGACTATGTTTGCTCTTTTGGACGACTCCCATTTCCCTGGAGTTGAGCGGACTCTATTCATCCACTCTATTAAAAGTGGATCGGACGCATCTAACGAAGCCAGAGTGTATGCTCTTTCCCATTTTCTTAAATTGATGTCACTAATGAATGTTGATGTAGAGCGGCTTGTTTCGTGCGGTCAGTTACCGTCATTATGGCAAATAAACTTGTATATATCGGCATCTAAACTTAGAGCTGTCGATGCTGGACATTACGTGGTTAGCCGAAGTAACTCGCAAGGCAGTGTGCGATCTTTAGATTTTAGCGAAAAGCAACTTCATCAGGTTATGTATAGCGGAAGCAATAAGAGCTTGAAGCCGATAGGTTCTGAAGCTTTCAATCGGCGTATTGATATCGCTTATCAATACTTACAATTCGTTTTTAAATATCACATCAAAAAACCAACTATTGAGCAACAGTACAACCTAGAGGATATCCTTAACAAATTGCGTAATTCTAAGCGTAGACGCTCAAAAGCGCATGCTCATGCAAGCGTCCTGAAACAACCGCTTACAGACAACCAATTTGATCAACTTGTCGAAATAATCAAACCTGACAACCCAAACAACCCTTTCCAAAAAAGTAAGCTGAGGAATTTTCTTATTATTTGGGTAATTATTGCAACAGGACTCCGGCGTTCTGGTGTCGCTAAAATAAAGATAGGCGATTTCGACTTTAGCGGCGATTGCAATAAATTGTACATGAAACGTACTCCTAATGACCCTAGTGATTCTCGTAAGCGCAGCGCAGCACATAAAACTCGTGAGCACATAGCGGTTCTTCCATCTGAACTAGTGCTTGATATTAAAAAGCATTACGACAACTCAAGATTGAGATTTGAGGCAGCAGGTGAGCATGAGTTTGTTTTTGTAGCGGAAAAAAGTGGCCGCAATCACAGCGCTGGAGTTCCTTTATCACTTAACTCGTACAACAAAATTTTTGAAAAGCTGACAGAGGTTCTTGGGTTCCATATCCACCCTCACCGCCTTCGCCATCACTGGAATAAGGACCTCGACGATATTGCAAAAGCCAACAACCTCAATGCTGATGAAAAAGAAAAGATGCGAAAGGAGGGCATGGGCTGGTCACGGAATAGTCAAATGGGACAATTGTACGCGAGACTTGAAACAGTTAAGAGAATGGGAGAGGTGAATTTGCAGCACCAGAAGGAAATGTACGATGCCAAGAAGTAGACAATCAATTTCGATTAGTCAGCGCCTCAATGAAGAAATCGCTCGAAAAGGCAATGAAGCAATTTTTACCACAATGGATAAAAATACCGGGCATTGTTTTGAAAATAATATTTATGCAGATAAATGGAAAACAGGAAGCGGATATAGCGCTAAAGACTTCGTGCCTATCTCTATACTTGATGAAAGCGATCTTACATTCGATGAACAACTAGTCGTTAGAGAAACATTATCAATGTTGGCTAGTAAAGGAATGTATGTGTTAAACATGCTTTATGCCATAGTTCTCATCCCGCTTAAGAGCCTCGATATTGAAGGTGTAACTTCGGCAGTTGAAGGCTCTTCTGCTCTTTCAAAAAAAATCCACCTTAGAGCATTTTTTTCTTCACTGGCGCGTCTAAACCCCCGAAAGTATACTGACGTAAACAACGCCTTGAAAGAATACAGCCTTAAGCGTCCCAAAAGAGATCCTTGGGATATTCGAACAGGCTCATTAAGCAGCTACGAAATGACTGATTTAGTCATAAAGCTTAATGATTGGGCATCCGTAGTTCTTGATGAGAGTCGCTTTCAAAACTGGCGAAGCGGTTTTGGAAAAGGAGCTGGGAGCATTACTTACATAGGTAAGTTAAATCAATTTGTGGGATTGAGGCTTGCAATAAATTACCACCTGAGACCAGAACAAATACGCATAATCAAATGGTCTCACTTCACCCAGAATAACTTCGAATCTGCGCCGTTCCTTTTCAATGGAGAAGGTTATTTCTTTCCTCGCTACGTTAAGCAAAAAGATGATGAACTAGTAAGGCCTGTAGCCAGCCCATTTCCGGTCTCTCTTGAGTTTTCTCAGGAGTTAAAAGTCTTTTATGAAAAATATTTCGCCCTATTAAAGCAGAGTGTCCACGAGTCATCTTTTGACATGAGTGATGATGAAATAATCGCATTAATGATTGAACTTCCGCTCGTTATTAATGAAGTGCTATTCAATGAAGCAAAGAAATACGAATGCAAGCATGCATTTGTTAAATCTGTTAAAAATACATCTTGGTTTATGAGTCAATCATACGCAATGAGGTTGATTGCTGGAACAATAGCCACTCTCAGACCGTGTTCTGACAGACTCCCTGATAGTGAATATACCGTAAACTCAAGAAGGCTAAGGCATTACGCTGGTACTGTTCAAAGTGCCGCAGGAGTGCCCGTAGAACAGATTGCCGCATCCTTAACGCACTCCACTTTAGATGCTGTGAAACAAAGTTATATAGATATCCCCCCAGACGTACAGGCTGAAATAGATAACAAGCGAACAGACTCAGGCTTTCTTGTGGCTGCTGCAACTGGCGTATTTGCCGAAGAACTAAGAAAGCGTATATCTAACAGTATTGAAGAGAATGAGGCAGCAATTGAAGACCTAGATGCTGGGGAGTTAGGAAAATCAGCCTCGCTACCTATGTGCAAAGGGTGCTCTCAAACTAAACCTATATCGTGTTATGGATGCCATAGCTTTAAGCCTTTAGCAACAGGCAATCACCGACATTTTTACACGATAGTAAAGGCTAAGCATAAGGCCAAAAAAAAGGCTGGTTATACTGGTCTCCAGTTAGCGATGCTAGAGCATCAGATGCATAAAATAGCGGCAACAATACATTATTGCGATCTGGCTTTAAAGGCTCTTAGCAACAACGAATAGGTGTATTGTAAATGATAAATCACTATGAGTCAGCGCTTCAAAAATTCATAGAAGAACAAAAAAACAAACCGTCTCATTTTTTTGCCGTAAAGGATGCTGAGGATTCTACTCAAGCAACGTGGAGCGATATGTTCTTCTTCCATGAAGCTGGAAACCTCAAGAGACACAGCGTATCTATTTTCAATAGATACTTATATCCAAACGAAATGATTAAGACACACAAGCAGTTCGCTCGGCTTACTGAAAAAGAAAATGCTCTTTTTCATTCTTATTATCATGATATTTGTAAAGCTTTGACCGTATTTATCGAGGAGAAGAGGAAGAAAGCGGGTTATCACTTCGTGCCTAAAGAGCATTGCCACTATTTCCAAAAATGGATTGGGTGGATGCAGGAAAAGAGTTTAAAAATTTATCAATATACGCCATCTAAGCATCGTGATTTTATGAGTTGGCTTATGGATGGCTCATTAAAACCTAATTCAGAATATGTCGAAGAGAGCAAAATTCTGGCGGCAATAAAAACATTGCAGTCTGTCGGTGCAATTGATGACCTTTTACTGTTCAAGCCTTTAGCTTCAGTCGCACCAGATCGCACCCTTGCAAAAGTGTCGAGGAGGTTAAATAAAAAAATGCCCTCCGACGAAGATATTGCTGTAGCACTATCTATTTTTCATAAAATCATGCCAGAAACCGATCAAGAAATAGATATTTATGAAAATACCAGAAATAGATATGTTGCTAGTGCTTATATGCTTAGTCTTGCGGCCACACAGCGATTTGCTGCGGAAAATCCCTACCTTACTATGCATTCACTATCCAGCAGAGAGTCTAGTGATGGTCAAGAGGTTTATAATTTAACCTTCCCTGGATCAAAAGGTTTTGGTGTAAATAAGAAGCATGTTCATGGTCCTCTAATTCCATTTGTTGAAAAAGCTATTCATTTTCTAATCCAATCTGGCGCACCAGCTAGAGCTTTGACCCGTTATTATGAAAACCAAGACTTACCCGCGAACAATATTTTATTTGGGATTAAAATAGACGATTGGAAAGGCGTTGATCCTGAAAAACCTCTTGACTTATGGACGTTGGGCAGTTTATTGGGACTATACGAAGAGCTTCCTGAAAGCGTCACTTCTCATTTAAAAAAGATAAAAGGATACCCATTCAGTGTGGACTCTAAAGCCCCTTTCCAAAGTCTGTCACAAAAATTTGCTTTACTGGGGCTTACTATTGGTGATTATAAAAATCCACGAATTAAACGCATCACTGCTGCTGAAACCCCCAAACAACTTGAACAAGAGTTTATAGCTCATTTAAAGAAGATGCGCCCTAATTTCCCCTACCGGCTTCATGCTAACGGCAACCTAGTCTTACTAAAGGATGCGCTTACTATATTTACTGGCCGCCAATTGAACTCTAAAGGTTCGTGGCCGCTCTCCACATCGATTTTTGCAATTGACTCTACTGAATATGCTGGAGTGTTTAGAACCGCTATATCTCCATGTAATCATTGTAATGCTGGACTATTTTTTACATCCAATGGCTATTCCGCAGAAGTATATGGGATAACCCCTCATATGATCCGGCACTATAGCAATACGATTTATCAAGAGTCTGAAGTTAGTGACGAGCATATCGCAATTGCTTCTGGGCGCGTAGATATAAGAACTAACGCTGACTATGATCACTTAACTAATGACGAAATCGCATTTAGAATGTCGAGGCATACCGACCAAGATAAGGATTATTCCTACATACACTCAAATGTGATCACAGCCAATGCGTACCAAGAACTTACAAAAAGGGCTGCAACAGATACGGGAGTTGGGCTTTGTTTGCAGGACTTATCCGAATCACCTTGCACCCATTTATCGGACTTCAAATATCATTGCGCTGACTGTACAAAAGCAGCGTTTTGCAAAGGTAGCAAAGCTGCCATTACTGCTATGAAAAGTGATATAGCTCAACAAGAGATGTGGTTAGAACAGGTTATTGAAAAAAAGAACCTTCATAAGAGTGAGTTATCTAAGCTTCAATTTATGGAAAAGACCGAAAGCCTTGCATTTTATCATGAATTACTTGGACTAATGATGTCTCCCGAGATTGAAGATGGAGCTTTAATTCGCTTTATGGGGTTTAGAAAGACCAATATCCGTTTTGAATTATATGACATCACTAAACGGATTAGCCTTGGTGAGATAATTAGAAAATTACCTGATTTCAAACAGGAGCTTAGCGATAAGATTGATGAATTGTCTAAGATAGAGAGCAAACCGAAGAGCGTTTTGACTGACTTTCTGAAAAGCAAAGGTATATCTACATGAGTGCTAAAGCCTTAAATAAAGATGAAGTGATGAAGGTGAGAACTCTTATTCACAACTGGACTGGCGCAAAGTTTACCTGGAATGCGTTACTTGAAGCGATTTTTAATGATTTGGGTATTAAAGTAACAAAAACCACCATTATCAATACATACCCATCAATTTATTCAGATTTTAGATTTAAGAAAAATCAAATTCGAGGAGTGATTCTAACTGATGACTCATCGATTACATCAAAGGACATCAATGAGGTGAAAAAGCTTCGTGAGGAACTTGCTCGATGCCGCGCAGAGCGAGATATCTATAAAAGTGATTATGAATTAGCGCAAGAGATGATCGAAAGAGTTATTGTAAATGCCTCCAGTTTTCCAAACTTGAATGTCTCATGTTTATTCGAAGAGGTGGATTAGCTCAATGGCAAACGGACGGCAGAAAGCACAATAAGACATTTGCACTTGAATCTACTTCAAAAAACAATTGACTGTTGGCTTCGCGCAAGTTTAGCCAACAGTCAATCGCCCCTTAGCAAAGCGCTATAACTACTTTTTTAGAACGGTATATGAAAGAGAAAATCGATAAAAATACAATATTGCTTATTCAGATAAACAAGGCATGCTCGCTATACCTGAAAAAAGAATACATATGTTCTCTTACTTTAGCTGGTAGTGCTGAAAGTTTGAGTGAGGGGCTAGTGGAAGCAATAAACTCAGAGCCTTATAGTGCTTTCTTTGTTATGTTTAAGCGTTTCAAAGCAGAATGGCGTAAAGAGGATACCCCTAAAACGAATATCATTCTTCGAGAAAGGAATTGGTCTAGGAACATAATCAAACACCACGACAAGGGTGAGGAGACAATGATCGATATTGATCTTCAATTCCAAAGCTTCATTGTTCTAAAGTCATGTTTGGAGAATTATCGGAAGCTTGGTTTTCAGCCAACACCT
Organism: Vibrio sp. QJM3NY_15; assembly: GCF_057785995.1. NCBI lineage: Bacteria > Pseudomonadati > Pseudomonadota > Gammaproteobacteria > Vibrionales > Vibrionaceae > Vibrio > Vibrio sp. QJM3NY_15. Next base: position 531,794 of record NZ_CM173518.1, on the reverse strand, counting down.
GTCATGCGTCAGTTTGAAAAAGTAACACGTGATTTTGGTTAAATCGTAATCATAACAAACGTTGAAGGCTTCAAAATACATTGTCTCATCTAAATCTCGCATGTGAGAACCAATACTCTAAGATTCTTTTGTCCAAAGACGTGTTGACGCCGATCTCGGCAAACACGTCTTTGCCCCTAAATCATCTAACATTCAATTCCTGACCACTTTCTCATGTCAATTCTTGACCTACATATACTAATAGCAGATTATGAGCCTTGTTGATTACTTATGATTAAACAGACATGTTCTGCAATTTATGAGTGGAAGAAAGGATAAGACCTATAGGACAGTATGTTGTTGATATAGTGTCTGTATTTTCTAAAAATATCATAAAGACAATGTCTGCTGAAAAGACACTGTCATATGCCTTTAGCACCATGGATATCGGCGGTGGCAGCCAAGTATGTGTGCTGGAAAACGAAGAGCGATATTGTTTTATCGTTTCCTAAGAGTTCACTAGATTAGAGTTTAAAAATGGGAAAAAAAATAATACTCGTCCACGGGCTGGGCGGTACCTCCGACGGAACATGGGGAAGATTTCCAGAGTTCCTTGAGCAGGATGCAGACCTTGATTACAGCATTGTTTCATATGGCTATCAGTCGCCCCATATAATTAAACAATTTTATCAGCGTGGCCCCAGTATTCTGAATATAGCAAATGGCTTACTCACCGATATAAAAGCTCGGTGCGACTTGGATAACGATGAAATTATTCTTGCTGGCCATAGTTTGGGTGGCTTAGTGGTGAAAAAACTTCTCCTTCGCATGAAGGATAAAAAAATAAACCATAAAATCAAAAAAGTATGCTTTTTTGACGTTCCACATGATGGGTCAGGGTTCGCAAATGTTGGCAAGTATATTTCATTTAGAAATCAGCATCTTAAAAGTCTGTGTCGTGACTCCAGCGAACTCGATGATTTAAATGATCAGTGGGTAGATAGTGAGCTGGACAATGCTCTGGAGATTATGAGCATTGTCGCTGCAAATGACGACATTGTATCTTCTTCTAGTTCCAAGAGTATCTTCAGGCATCATCAGGTTGAAACAATTAACGATGTTGATCACAGCTCAATTGTTAAACCGGAAAGTCTTGAATCATCTTCATATATTGTTTTTAAAAAATTTATTTTGGAAGAACATACCGTAAATAGGTATAAAAATACTGCCTCACGAGACCTTGAAGACTGGAAAAGTGTAGAAAGAAATCATAGTTACCATTATGCGACTGATGAAAATCGAACAAAAGATTTTGAGTCGTTTGTTGCTGCTATGAATTTAGAACGAGCTGTGATTAGGCTAACAGGAGCATCTGGGTTAGGTAAGACACGCTTATTATTAGAAGCTATTGATGCATCTACTTCTATTGATGATTCCTGTGTTCTTATTTTTAATGCACCTGGTTACGACACCACCATTAAAGAAAGTATTCGGGCAATGGTTGAAGATCGTGTTCATGGCCTAGTAGTAATTGAAAATTGTAATATTGATTTGCACAACCATTTGGCCAAGGAGATCAATAAAACAGATTGCTTACTAAAACTTGTTACAGTTGGCTATTCAGATGAACAAGTTGATGAGTCTATTCATATTCAACTTTCCCCATTGTCAGATGAGGGCATAAAGCAGGTCCTATCCCCAATATTAGTTGGAATGGATTCGAGTGACGTTGATCGTGTAGCTCGGTTTGCTCAAGGTTATCCTCTTATGGCTACTCTAATCGCGGGGCAGTATCAGAAAGAGGGTCGGTTGCTTGGTTCGATAGAAAGTAGCTCTGTCGTAAGAAAATTAATAGATGGTGACGGCGGTATAACAGATGTTGAGAAGGGAATGTTATCTGCTTGTTCCTTGTTCGATGTCTTTGGTACGGACGAAGGGACAGCCGGCGAAGAGGCTAAATATATTGCGGAAGATGTTGCAGGGTCTGACCTAAAAACATTTGACAGAGTATTAAAAATATTTACCAGTCGGCAAATCATAAATCGCGCGGGGCGGTACGCAAGACTGGTGCCTAAGCCGCTGGCACTGACATTGGCGTCAGAATGGTGGGAGGAGACGTCATATGATCGTCAAAAGCAGCTAATTGATACCCTTCCCGATTCCTTAATGCAGAGTTTTTGTACTCAGGCTTCATATCTTGATGACCAGCCGAGTGTTCAAAGATTTTCAGATCGGCTATTTGGGGGGCAAAGCCCTTTTGTCCAAGCGGAGGAGCTGCTTACAGAAAGGGGTTCGAAACTCTTCCGCGCATTTGTTGAGGTGAACCCCGAGTCAACGAGCGATGCTTTATACCGAGTTTTGTCTGAGTACAGTCATGAACAACTTCAGGCTATAGGTGGTGATACGCGAAGAAACCTAGTATGGGCATTAGAAAAGCTATGTTTTCATGCGGATGTATTTGAAAAATCAGCATGGTGTATGCTGTTGCTGGCCTCAGCTGAAAATGAAAGTTGGAGCAACAATGCAACGGGTATGTTTTCTCAGTTGTTTCGAGTGCATCTATCTGGAACGCAAGCGAAGCCTAATATTCGCTTTGATATCTTAAAGCGGGCTATTGCAGTTAATCAGACCGATATGGATATTGTGGTTCTTGAGGCTTTAGGTCAAGCAATCAGTACTTATGGAGGCTCGCGAACTGTTGGGGCCGAGTTTCAGGGGACTAAAGCACCGCTTGAAGAGTGGCGGCCAGAGCTATGGCAAGATATTTTTGATTTCTGGCAACAAGCTTTTGATTTAATGTTGGTTCTTTTTGAACGGGGCGATGTGCAAAAAGAAAAAGTCCTGCCAGATATAGGTCATTCAATTCGAGGTTTTGTTGCTCGTGGCCGTATTGAAATGTTGGATTCGGCGATTAGGAAGGTTGTAAGTATCAATGGCTGCTATTGGCCAGAAGCTCTAGACAGTATCAAAAAAACTTTTGAGTATGATTCAGAAGATATCAAGCAAGAAGCGACTGATGCGCTGAATAACTGGTTAGAGCTGCTAAGCCCCGATGAAGCTGAACTGCCCGAGAAGTTAAAGATTTTGGTAACCAATCCTCCCTGGGAACACCATAAAGGTGAGGATGGTCACTACGTTGATGTGGCAGCAGAGAATGCGAAAGCACTTGCGACAGAACTCTCCCATAATATTGAAGAGCTACTCCCTCACCTCGGCTTATTGTTACAGGGGGAGCAAAAGCAGTCCTATGCTTTTGGCCACCAATTGGCTCATGACTTAACTGATGTTGTGCCGATACTTGGTTTGGCTCTAGAGCGCTTAGCGGCCATTGAAAAGCCTAACTATCGGTTAGTTTTAGGTTTATATCGAGGTTTGTTTGAGCAGTCGCAAGATCTTTGGCAAGAGAATATCGATCGGTTAGTTGCGGATGAGAAATTGGTTCATCTTTATCCAGATTTTATACGGACGGGTGATATTAAAAAGGCACATTTAGATAATCTGCTGGAGCTCATTCAGCGAGGTGTGTTATCGCCAAATAGTGCGAATGAATTGAGTTATGGCAGTGTGACTGACAGCATTGAACCGGATGTGATGGCCGGTTTTTGCTTACCGTTAGCTGATCTGGGCGAACAGGCAAGCTGGTCTGCGCTCAATGTGATTTATATGTATTGTTTTAGCAATAAAGACAGCATCAACGAGCTAAGAGATCAGCTTAAGTATTTAGTCACAGCCGTACCTTTACATAAAGGGCAAGAGAACAGCGCAACAGATACACACCATTGGCATGACATGGCTAAAAAGCTATTAAAAGAGCGAGATGAAGAGCTTGCTGTTGCGCTAACTAATCAGTTAATTGCGGCGAGTAAATTCGGCTTAAATCATGGTGATATCTGGTCTTATACCAAACCTTTAATGTTAAGCCTAATGAGCGACTATGGTGACGTAATCTGGCCGATATTTGGTGAGGCTATCGTTCGAGCAGAAGGGATGGATAAGTATTGGTTACAGCAGCTCTTAGATAGGGAAACAAGTTTGGTAGGAAATGTGCCAAGTGTATTTTCTGTTATTCCAGTTGAAAGCGTTATGGAATGGTGCTTAAAGCAACCAGATATTGGTCCAGTTTTTGTTGCCCGTTGTTTAAATGTCATCGAAACAGTTGATGAGATGCAACAGCCTTCGGCTTTGTTTATCGCCTTGCTTGAGAACTTTGGAAATGACCAACGGGTAGCGAGTGAACTGAGCGCTAATATGGGAACCCGTGGTTGGTCAGGCTCTCTAGTTCCCTACTTAGAATCAGATAAAGTTGCACTAAGCCCCTTGATGGCACATGAAAATTATAATGTAAGGCTCTGGGTTAAAGATCATATTGCATATATAAACCGCCAAATAATTGAAGAGTCGAAGCGAGATGAAGAGCATGGACTTGGGCTTTATTAGTATGAGGGTAAGCATTTAAAAGGCGTCATATAACAAGTTGCTGCATGCGGAAAAATTTTAACTAGTGTTGCCTCAGATGTAAAAAAAGATGCTTTATCACTTTGCATGGAAGCTGGGGCTTATCTGGAAGCTCACAAATTAAATGAAGCAGTAACGCATTCGTTGTGTCTATGCCGCGAAGACGAAAATGGTGAGTTTTTGGTTTTATCACCTTGTGGTATTTGCCAAGAACGTTTAGTTCACTGGGGCGGTGACGTAAAAGCGGCAATAACCACAGAAGGGAATAAATTAGTTTTTGAAACTTTTCGAGATCTCATACCGCATCATTGGTCTTTGGTTAATGGCTCTGCGCTATAACAAAGAGCCTAAGGCCTCAACATACTTTTCCTAATCTGACAGAAACTTTTTAGAGCATCAGTTCTAAAACGTTTCTGTCCAGAAACGTTCTAGCGCCAATAGAAACCAGTGAATTATCATACATGTGTGATCACCAAGCGACTTTGAATTCTGCCAACAAGAAACAGTAAAGGAAGATTCTAAATAGTACCTATTTAGTCACTCCGCAGACCAAATCTAAGTCTGAATATGCAACTAGACTTCACGTTTACTTTTGGCTAGCAATGATGAAATTAATTCTTTCCTCTCACTCTCTGTCATTTGAGAAACAATACATGCTAGTTCTGCGGCGCTTGCATCTTCACAGAAAAAGTAACTTAAAGGCACACCTAGTTCATCGGCCAATAGCTTTAAGGTTTGTACGTCTGGGGTGTGTTTACCCTTCTCGTATTGATTCATTCTTGGGCTAGCAGAGCTTTCATCCATACCTATACGTGCTCCCAATGCTTTTTGAGAGAGGTTTGCTTTTTTGCGGGCTTCTTTGAGCCGCCTTGGAATTGGGTTTTCGAATGGCACTTAAGTTTCATTTCTCTGATCTCACGGTAACTAAGATTTTCTTAGTTTTACTGATTTCTGTATACTAAGCAATCCTTAGTATTTTAGTGGTGTATGCGGTACATGAAGCGTTCATTGAAAATCAGTGATGAAATGCACAACCTATTGATTGAAAAAGAGATGGATGGTTTTTTAGTTGTTGAGCTAAGAGATGCATTTGTTTCGATTTATGACTCCTATGTTGATCTGGATGATGCTCGTCGTAAGGTTTATCGACAGCTCCTTCGTTTGGTGAAGAACAATTGCCTTCGAGTTGAAGGGACGGGGCAGCAGAAACGATACTTTCAAACAGACTTATTTAAAGGTCTTCAAATCGATACTGCATCAGACAACACTAAGGTTACTTTTTCCACCTTGTCGGATTACTCGGTATTAAGGCTCGAACGCAATCAGTACAAAGGTGAGCTAGAGATTGTTTTTGGGGAGATTAATGAGTATCAATCTCTCTGTAGCCGCTTTCCTGAACTCGAGCCGAGGTTGCTTCCACTTCTTGAGCAAGCAAGAGAGCATTCAGCGCAGTTGTTAGGAAGAGTGAATGTACTCACCAGTGTTCTCAAAACACTTTGTGAGGACAACCAATCGTGCTAAGGCCATGGCAGGCAGAATGCTCAGAGAAGGCATTACAGAAATACAGCTCAAACCAGCAGCACTTCTTCTGCCAAGCAACTCCAGGGGCTGGAAAAACGGTACTGGCTGCGACGGTTGCTTCAAGGTTGATGCAAGAGGGCAAGATCGACCTTGTATTATGTTTCTCACCTTCTTTAACGGTTTCAAGCGGAATAAAGAAAACCTTTTCACAGATTCTTAATTGTACCTTTAATGGAGGGTTAGGTTCTATTGGACGATCTCTCACTTATCAGTCGATTCAATTTCTAAATGAGGAGTTTTGGCTGACGCTAAGAAATCATCGAGTTTTTGTGGTCTTTGATGAGATACACCACTGCTCTGGTACAGAGATTGAAAATGCGAATGTTTGGGGGCAACAAGTCCTTGCAAAGATTCAAGGGCTCGCAACGTATACCCTTGCTCTTTCAGGGACTCCGTGGCGTTCAGACTCTTTGCCGATAGTATTGGGACAGTACGGCGATCCTGACGGAATACTTTTGGTTGATTATCAATACACGTTAAAACAAGCAATCGGCGATAAGGTTTGCAGAGCCCCTAAGATTGTTTTGGTTGATAATGAACATTTGACCGTGACGAACGATGAGAAAGTGGAGTCTTTTTCTTCAATATTGGAAATGATTAAGCAAACTAAGGCCTCATATCAAAGCATCATTCATAATGAAGATGCAATGGAGTACTTACTTGGATTGGGTTGCAAAAAGCTTGAAGAAATCCGTTCACGATCCCCGACGGCTGGAGGGTTAATTGTTGCTGCATCCGTTCAGCACGCACAAACAATTAAAAAGGTACTTTTTGAAAAGTATGCTCAATCGGTCTCAATAGTGACCTATCGGCATGAAGAGCCTTTAGCAGAGATTGAACGTTATAGACGAAGCTATACTCAATGGATTGTTAGCGTTGGAATGATTAGTGAGGGGACCGATATTCCGCGCCTTCAAGTGTGTTGTCACATGAGTTCAGTCAAAACCGAATTGTACTTCAGACAGGTGCTCGGGCGAATTCTTCGTGTGAACGGCGCAACAAATCAACAAGCGTGGTTATTCACCTTTGCTGAACAAAGCTTGATTGACTATGCAGAAAGGATTGAACAAGATATTCCTGAGTCGTGTATATATGCAAAGTGGGAAAAGTTTGTAGAAGCCGAGCCAGATACTAAGCGCAACCGTCTGAGCGAAAAGGGGCTGCTAGAAGAGCGAGGAGGACTTAGCTCTAAGCTTGTATGGAATAGCACGACAAGGAACACTGAGAATATTGATGTCGCATTTGGCGCGTTTGATGAGCTTCGGCTTGGAACTTTTAGACAGCGGGTAATATCGGCATTTTTGGCTTCTTGAGTAGGCCTATTGCTTTACCAACTCGTTTGATTCAATATCAATTCAGCATTTCGATTCTGTATTGCTTCTGGCTCGAAAGAGTTAGTAAATCCTGCTAGCTCAAAAATACCCCAAAACGTTTCAGGTGCCACAGTTAAACCCATTGGATTAGCTAATGAACAACTACTGAGGAATCCTCAGTAGTTGCAAAGTTTGCAACAACCCCCAATTATCCAACAGCCTGTTGGATAAATTTTAATACCTAAATTTTGCAAGAGGATCTTGAAAAAATGCGAAACAAGTTGTTTCGTAATTCGTCTTTGCCCAATTATTGCTGAGTTCATTACTATCTATCCGCTCGCTAATCATTATTTGACCAACTTTTCCTGATGTAGGTATGGTGTATAGGACTTATCATATAAATTTGGGCGGAGTTTAAGGTGAATAAAGAGACCAAAAAGAATTTTGATAAAGTATTTCAGGCTGCGTTAGCACTGTTTGGTAGTGAAGAAGCTGCTAATCACTGGCTTAAGCACCCAGTTCGAGGACTTGGTAACAAACGACCAATTGATATGCTTTCGACAGCCGAAGATACCAAGGCTGTACTCAATTTGATTGGCCGTTTAGAGCATGGAGTGTTTTCGTGAGCTTTGTTGCTACAAACTTTTGCCCTAAAGCGTTTCAGGGGCCACAGTAAAACCCATAGGATTAGCTAGTGACCAACTACCGAAGAATCCTTAGTAGTTGCAGAGTTTGCAACAACCCTTACATGCCCGAATTGTCCAAACAGCCTGTTGGACAAATTTTAATACCTAAATTTTGTAAGAGGGTCTTGCAAAAATGCGAAACAAGTTGTTTCGTAAATCGTCTTTGCCCCATTATCAGACAGAGTAAATACTCATTCATATCCTGTTTATTGGTTTTACCTTACTAAAAGTTATCAATTCTTCTAATACTGTTAGTTGTTAATCCCCGTGTTGTATCACGGGGGTAAATTCAACCTAACGTATAGGCTGCGTTGCACTTTCTCTCTATTCTTTTAACAACAAACGTTATAGCGCCTATAAGCTCTTACGTACTTTCGATCTTAGATAGTAAAAGAATCCAGTCGATTTCAAAAAATTATACTTTTAAAGGGAGAGAAATTGTTGATAGTTGCTTATAATACAGTTTATTACGGTGATATTGAGATGTACCATGGCAAGCGCAAACCAGATAAAACAGTTAGTAAGACACTTCATTAAAAAAGATGAGAAGCGATTCTTGTCCGTTGTCTTACAAATTTCAGCGCATGAGTCGAAAATTGGTCATACTAAGTTTGCTGAAGAATTACGTAACCTTGTAGAAAACGCCAAGCTTGCACTCAATTCCCCTAAGTCAATTGCCCCTGAGGTTGTTTCTTCGAACTCATCCAGAATTGACATCTCGCACGCTAATGACCTTTTTACTGTAAGTCATCCAACGCTTACATTTAAGAACATTATCTTGTCTCAAGATATTGAAGCTAAGCTAGTGAGATTTCTAGATGAAAATAGAAACTCAACCAAAATCAGACAATACGGTCTTGTTCCTCGAAGACACCTCCTACTTTTCGGACCTCCTGGTACCGGAAAAACTATGTCTGCTAGTGTAATAGCTCATGAACTGCATTTACCATTATTTACAGTAAGAATGGATTCATTAATGACTAAGTTCATGGGGGAAACTTCTGCCAAATTAAGAAGTATTTTTGAGTACATAGGAACTCATAAAGGTGTCTACCTATTTGATGAATTTGACTCTATAGGCACAAAGAGAAGTGTAACTAATGATGTTGGAGAAGTTAGACGTGTTTTAAACACATTTCTTCAATTATTGGACGAACACCAATCTGATAGTTTGATCATTTCAGCTACGAATCATAAAGACATACTCGATCATGCGCTATACCGCAGGTTTGATGACGTTATTGAGTACGCTCGCCCGACCAACGACTCAATAATGGACCTTATCTCATCGCGATTTATCGCTTTTGACTTGAACTTAAATGATCCTGATAAGCTAGTGTCAGCAGCTAATGGTTTAAGTTATGCAGAGATAAAGAAAAGCTGTGATGATGCAGTGAAATCCGCTTTGATTAATAACATACAAAAAGTAGAACAAAGCGACCTAATATCATTACTAAATGAAAGAAAATCATATCAAAATTGATATATACCTAGGCTAGGTTAAATGAAAAAACACATAAAGTTAAATCCATCCAAATCTCTGTTAGATTATAGAGCTGTATCCCCCGTAATTCCTAACAAACCTTTTAGAACTAACAGAGCTTTACATTATCAACAAATCAGAAGTTCGTTCGACAATGCCGTTGTTTCTAGCAAAGATTTATTAGCAAAAGCTGCGGTTATCGTTGGTAAGGAGAACACACCTGATAATGTGTTGCTTTCTGTTAAGGAAAATGTACGTAATCCAAGTCGGCTGAAGATTGAGTCGTTAGACAACAAAACTATCGAACTATTATCTGTAAACACCATCGATGGTGTATGTACTGCAAACATATCTTTGCCACTCAAGAACCTCGAGAAGTTCTCTGAAAAAATAACGCAATATGGTCACGAGGAATCAGCATCTAACCGCCCTAAGAACCAACCTTTAATTGAATCTATTTCAGAGATCTCCTCAACATCTATTAAAGAACTTTGGTTTAGTACTAAGCCCTTACCTACTGACGCCAACTCAATACTTAACTTTGAACTCTGGTTTAGCTCAAAAGAATCCAATACCAACGAAATTGAAAGGAAAATTGAGATCGCGAACAGAGCTGCTTCTCTATCCATCGGTAATGGCTGTATTACTTTTAAAGACCGAGTAGTTAAGATCGTAACTGGTACTATTACACAACTTGAGCTATTTCATCGGCTAAGCAATTTGATAGTTGAAGTTAGACCTGCGGCAACTGTTTGCTCAGATTATTTATCCGCACCAGTGACAGAACAGTTGGATTGGCAAAGCAATTTGTCATATGAAGTATCTCCAAACGCGGTACCAATTTGTATTTTAGATAGTGGCGTTAACATTCAACATCCTTTGTTAGTTTCAATTTCCGAATCTAGCTCACAGGTCTTATACGACCCAAATTGGCCCGCGGGCGATCAATTTGGACATGGGACATGGATGGCTGGCGCTTCGGTACTTGGGGATTTGAAGCATCAACTAAACAATTCTACTATAGAGATCACTGGGAAAATTGAGTCAGGAAAGATCATCTCCGGGTTTAGCCAGAACGACCCAGATTTGTATGGGTTAATTACAAGCGATGTTGTCTATAATATTGATTCAATTAACCCCTCCAACAATCGTATTTACACGTTGGCGACAACATCCGCGGATTATTCATTGTTGGGAGCCCCTTCGAGTTGGTCCGCAAAAGTAGATGAATTAGCTTCAGAAAGTCCTGATGACCCTATAAGGAGGCTATTCGTTGTATCTGCTGGCAACTTATTGTTGAATTCACCAAGAGACATTCCTACAACCAACCAAAATGCAACCATCCAAGAACCAGCTAACGCTTATAACGCTTTGACTGTTGGTTATTGGTCGAGTGAGGCATTATTACATGAATCTGGTTATGAGCTGTTTAGTGAACTGTCAGATATTGGGCCTACGTCAACATCAAGTCATTCTTGGCATAAGTCATCACCACTAAAGCCAGAGGTTGTATTTGAAGGGGGAAATTTTGGGTATGATCCGATTTCTGATTTCAGCTCCGAGTTCGAAGATTTAAGTATTTTAGCGATATCACATGACTTCTCTAGTGGTGAATATTTTAGCTATTTTGGAGAAACTAGTGCCGCAACAGCTTTAGCGACTCACTTTACTTCAAAGGTCTGGTCGCAATATCCTGACTATTGGCCTGAAACAATACGTGCGTTAGTTGTCCACAGTGCGGAATGGCCCGAAAAATTAAAATCACGATTTAGTCCATTTAAAAATAAATCCGATGTCGAATCACTTCTAAGGCTCGGTGGGTATGGGTATCCAAATTTAACCAAGGCTCTACGTAGTGGTGACCGCAATGTGAATCTGATTATAGAGGACACAATTCAACCTTATACATCAGATGGAAAGATGAATGAAATGGCATTGTATTCGTTACCATGGCCATCGAATGAACTAGCAAAACTTGATGATGAGGCTGTAAAGTTAAAAGTAACTTTATCTTATTTTATCGAACCAAACCCCGGCGAAAGAGGATGGGCTAACAAGTATAAATATTGTTCTCATGGTTTAAGGTTTGAACTTAACTCAGCTGAAGAAAATCAAGAAGAATTTGCATCACGTATTAACAAACAGTACCGAGATGACAACCCTCACATAGATAAAACTGAAAGTGATTCATCTCAATGGATGTTAGGTCAGAGGTTAAGAAGCAATGGCTCAATTCACTCAGATACTTGGTCTGGAACCGCTAGGGAACTATCTGAGAAGAAATATTTAGCTATCTTCCCTGTTTCTGGTTGGTGGAAAGAACTAAAATCTGAAAATCGACAATCAAGTGTGGCTAAGTATAGTTTGGTGGTATCAATAGAAACACCAGAAAATAATCTTGCTATTTATAACGAAATTCAAAATATCATCGATATTGATACTCAAATTACTAACGTAATAAAAACTTGAGAAAATCCTTTCATTAAATATCACTAATCAAATAAAAAGCCGAACCCTCTTGATAAAGGTTCGGCTTCCTTCCCCTTGATATGACCCAAAAGGAGGACTGGCTAATTCACTAAACAAGGTCTATCTTTGCGCCAGTCAAGTTAACCTTATCAGCAAAAGGCTACCGTGTTATCGAATATGGCTTAGAGTTTGAATTCGCATTGATAACCCCATACTTTTCTAATCCCTTTTCTTAATGTTAGCTAACGATCTAGCTAACCCAAGTAAGTGAGTTGAAGTCTTGATTTCTAATTCAGACTGAATTCCCAATAGAGCAATTCCGGCCAATATTTGTTGAGGTCTCACTACTTGGCCAGTCGGCAGCTCCATTCGGTCATATAACATTTTGAACTGTTCCCAGTCTTTACTATTGCTTAGTTCCCGACCTTTGGCCGTACGCATGAGTCTTTTGCATTCTGGCGGTATTTGATTTCCCTCATCCCAACCTATGACAGTTCTCACAGATTTAAAACACAGTTCAGCAACCTCTTCCTTAGTCATTTGACACTCTAACTCTCGAAAAATGTAATTCTTACTCATTTCGCGATACTTCAATGATAAAAAATTATATATGCAATAGGTTGTATTTATTTCATCGGATATACACAATTAAACATAATCAGACAAAGTGCGCACTGTACAAAGGCGTATTAATTGGCAAACTTGCCTTATAAAAAGTTATTCATGAATCATTAATATTAGAATTCCTGAAACTCATTTATGGACAAAAGTGTGTCAGCTACTTTGCTAAATTAACCATCTATGAATAACTTTTTGTAAGGCAACCCCCGCTCAATTAGCTTGTTATCACAGTGCGCTCTCTTTAACTCATTCGTTTTGGAAGTAGTGAGCTAACTAACTTATGATTTTTATACATACAAAAGGCCAAGAATTTTCTTGGCCTTGAGTTATTCAAACCTAACTACCCATAAGATCTTCAATAGATGCTAGTTTTTTACCTTGTGCAATATCGATACTGCCAGTTGGCCACTCTACGTCTGTTGCGAGTTTTAATATCCATAGTGGTATTGCAAAATTTTCAGCAACATCTTGTTTAAGTTCTATTGCGTTGCTATACCCCCAATGAAATACAGGTTTTACTGCATCCTTCACCAGTTCAATATTGTCTAGTTTTATTGAAGTAATAAGGCTTTCACCTACAGAATCGCCGTCTACAAAGCTGATACTAAGAGTCATCTTCTCGATATCACCTGGAAGATAAAATGGCTGAACTCGATTTTCCTCTTCTAGCTTAGTTCTAATAAATTCCTTTGCGTTCTGGTACTTATCATTGACGACTAAACTTAAGACCTTATCGGCAGACTCAAACTTGCTGTCAATTCGGTAATTCCCTTGTGAATCGAAATAGATCTCAAACAGCATTCCAGAAAGAATGTGATTGGCGTTTTCGTTGTTAAACTTATCTAATCGACTGGATAATGATGAAATGTATTCCATCGCTTTAACCGAATTGCCACACGCAGCTTGATAGATATTTCTACCTAAAACAAAGTAAGAAGATGGCGTGACTTGGTCGCCGACAAGAGAGCTAATTCGTAAAATTGCCGGATTTTGTGTATACCAGTTGTAACTCTTTAGATCTTGAATTATTTCGTTGATTATACCAGGTGCATCAGTTTGGTAATCACGATCATGTAGGGCTTCTATATCGTATTCACAAGAATACACCGGCTCTGCAGAATCCTCTGGTACGTCAAGAGCATCTTCTGGAATATCAAGGTCGCCTTCTGGAGTATCAAGGCCGCCTTCTGCAGTATCAAGACCGCCTTCTGGTTTATCAGGGTCACTGTCTGGTACATCATTAGGTTCGAAGGTAGATTCTTGTATGTTTATCTGAATAGCACCAGCAATATTCTTGAATTTTTTAGAATCTCCATTCTTCGAAAGACTTTCAATTAATGTTGCTAGGTTACAAATGATTAATTTTGAATGTCCTGTATTTTGTTCAAACTCAGATACAAGTCTTGGGTCAGCAATTCGAATCTGAGGATTTTTATTTGGTATATTTTTCCGCTCACCGCCAATAGACTTCACTATTTCTCTAGGAGCATATACCCAGTCTGACTTTTCATCGTTTGTTAAAAAAAGAACCGAGTCGAAGTCGGTATTGGGTTCTTTGGATTTTTCAAGAATCTCAAACCAAATAATGAGATCACCGAAGCGGTTTTCACCTTTGTGGCTATCTTTAAACCCTGGAGGTAAGCGATGTTCATACCGAGCATCTCCTTCATCTGAGGCTCTTGCACATATGCTTGCAATGTCCGACTTTAAGACTGAATCCGAAAAGTGTTCTACGATTTCATTGTGTACATTACCGGTATTAAACTGTGCATTAAACGGTTTTGTGTATTTATCTAAAGACTCGATAGTCTTCTTAAAATCTTCTAAATATTTTTCTCGGTCTTCAGTGTGCCCAGACTCCTTCAACAACTTATCATCTACGAATAATGAAGCCATCTCATAAAGTGCATCATAGGCTTTTTTTGCTGTTTTTGGATTAACGCTTTTGTGACTGTAATCATTTAACCTGTTAGTTGTAACCCGGTTTAAATACTCATTAGCAGCCCATTCAGGGATAAATAAACGCTTTTGCGTAATAACAGATTTAGCCCACGTAAAGAACTCGTTTCGTGCATTTGCGTGAAGTTTAAATAGATAAGATAGAATATTTGTGTCGATAAGAATTAGAGTTTTTTCGTTTGAGATTTCATCAGCTATCTCTTTGTGATACTCATCGATGGTTTTATTAAAACTGTGATGACCTAATCGCATTTAAAAATCCACATGTAAAACAAGATGCACCATGCTAACTCATTGTTATTAAATAAGATACTAGTAGTTTTGGGGTTTATGCTTCTGATTTTTGTGTTTCCTAGTAAGTTCTGTAAAAACATTAGCCACCCAGCATTCTCATTCGTAATGATACATTAAATATGCCCAGCTCAAGAGTAGAAGAAAAACGATTATGAGTAACTAAGCCAAATTGTAGCAGACAGATCTGAGGAAGCGGTTCTAACCATTTTGACGTTAGATATCTGCCATCTACCCATGGCGCTACGTAGCAATAAAGAATAATTACACCCTGTGGCTTCCCAGTACACCCCCCTTAGATAAAAGCAACAAACAGCACAAAGCAGAATTAGGTACTGAACTACTTATAGAGTTCCTCAGACAAGACCAACCATAATATGTTTTCTTTTATGATAATTTTGCCCCGTATTACTTTGTAGGTTTTAGAGGAGTGAAAGGTCAGGTTTTGCCTTTTGCCTGCCATTAGTTCAAGTATTTCAAAAATAGCACTATCAAATCTGGGTAGGGTTGGTGCTGACACGTTTGGGTCGGATAGGCGACACCCGTTACCGAGTGCCGCTCTCCTTAGAACCCAGCGTGCAACTTTCACTGCACTGGGCTCAAGCCTCCACTAAGGCATACTACGTTACCCACCTGCCATTAAGGCAGATTTTGCAATGCACATTTGAGGCTTCAATACTTACTATCAAACAGTTAAAGGATAACGATTGATAGTGGCAAGGAGAGGCACTAACCTTAAATAAAGTCATCATTTGCGTTTCTCCTTTAATAAAGTTCCTCAAATCATCTTGCAACGGGAGACCCGCTGGAAGTGGGCTCACTTTCGTGTCAGACATCAGTCTGTATCTGCATCATTACAATACAGCGTTAGCTTTCTCCAGCATCCTCTACCTGCACCACTATCGGCTGCCTTCGCAGACAGCTTTCCTCCAAGGAGGAGTGATACAGGCTTACCCTGTTCCGTATGTCGCGTAAAATGTCAGGTTAGATGCCCACTCTAGTGCGAAGAGTACAACAATCACGAAAGGGCACTGCCCAACTCCTTTCCGACTCTCATTGCCATTTTGGCCACAGCGTATTAACCACTTCCGCTGCTTCATCACATAACGCACCTTATATGGATTCACATATGTTCATCATACTGACGCCCTAGCACTTACCCGATTTGTGGTTATCAGGAGGAACGTCTTCTCGCGATTCTGTTCCCACTCAGCCTAACGACCGAGTTTCGTTACATTGTCGGATCCGCTACTTTATTCAGGATCCTAGGGTCACCTGGTGATACAGGAGGTTCACTCTTATCGTGGTGAACAACGCTTCATACGACTTCAGGTCGCACGGGCACTTTTGAGTTAGTAAGTGCCACGTGTAAAAATTCATCCTATGAAGGTTTCGGACATAACTTTGTCGATGACAATGTGAACCCTATTAAATAGGGTTCATTTCGACTAACAATCAGTGCCTTCTGAAAGTAGCAATGCATCTTCTAATTCAACACCAAGGTAGCGGATCGTGTTGTCTACCTTTGTATGTCCCAGTAAAAGCTGCACTGCTCGAATATTTTTAGTTTTTGCATAGACCAGTGTCGCTTTCGTTCGTCTCATCGAATGAGTGCCATACAGGTTCGGATCTAATCCAAGGTTTGACGCCCATTTCCTAACTAGAGAGCGATAGTACGAATAGCTTATAGCTTTATGCTCACGTCTTTGGCTTGGAAAAAGAAAATCTCGGCTGCTTAGTGAAGCAATCAAAATCCATTTCATTAGGCTTTGTTGAGTTCTTGACGTTATCTCAAATTGAACTTCAATGTCTGTTTTTCGTTGGATATGCTTAACGCGATTAAATATCCTATCTTGCGAAGATACATCGCAAATTCTGAGAGCGAGTAAGTCACTCGCTCTAAGCTTGCTATCAATTGCTAAGTTGAGCAACGCAAGTTGCATCAAATTATTTTCAATTTCTAATCTGGTTCTGATCCGCCAAATTTCCTCAAGCCGAAAAGGTTTTTTGACGCCACTACGCTTCGTTTTGTTGAAAACCACCATGATGACCTCCTTTTTGATTGGTCATCACGATTGTAGTTGGAAGGATTTTGGACAAAAGCACGTTAGAGTATGGGTTCTAACGTGCGAGATTTGGATTAGAAAAAGTATCTTGAAACCTTAAACGTTTGTTATACCCGTCCAAACAGTATTTTTGACAGTGAATTTTGTAGGATACCCCAACTACCATCAGGATGATTTATAGGTAAAGGTAGAAGATCGTCAGATGAATAGTTTAACCAAAGTTCAATCTGATGCTCCTCTCTTTCCGCTCTCACAGAAATAGCCACATATACATCTAAAACCACACTACTAGGTGTATCACAGCGTCCCCCTAAACACTTAAATTCAAGCAACTCAAAATTATCGAATGTTTCTTTGACTTCTTTCGCTGATTTACCTCGGTGCTTCCCCACTAGATGGTACATATGGGGAACTATCTTACCCCATTGTTTTTGCTGCCAACTGTCAAAAAAAGTATTGGCGACTTCTGATGCGCCTGTTCTTTCAATAAATAAAAGATCATTCTCACGCTTATCAAACTTCTGTAAGTAGTTCGTCAACTCTTCATTTTCTTTCGAAACATGTTGCTCAGCATCGAGCTTACGCCTTTTGTAAGACTCATCTTTTTTATCACGGTACCAAGTACGTAATACAAACAATATATTCCAACATTTAGCTGACACACTCGCATTGGCATAATTCACATCTCTGCCATGTAAGATTCCATTCCTGAAAGGAACGAATATTTCATCGAAATTTGTTTTTGTTCGACTTTTGGTCAGAAAGTTTTTTTGTAAATACGTAAAAGCATCATCATATTGACATATAGAATCCCACACGCCTATGTTCGATTCTTGGGCGAATAGCCCAAGATTGCTAATATCATTGGAGATACCATCAATAGCGATTAACAAGAGAGGGACAACTGCACCATAATTTTTCTGCAACTGCAGTTCTTTTGCATTGCTCAGAATATTTGAACGTTTTTCAAATTCTTTAGCCGTTGATAAATGTTGCATAAAAAGGGAAAGTCCCTCATCAACCCCTTTAATCAATACATCCTCAGCTTGAGAAAACTTTTCGCTCAGAGCTAACATCACAGCCTCTTCGCAACACGCTAGCGGTAAGTAATTATTTAGCACCCAAGCCTGATCTTTAAATAATGAATTAAAACTTTTGATCACAGACAATACAGACGCATCTCGTTCAAGCTCTGTAGGTAATATCCCTAGACTTTTTAATGTATCGTACATAGTAACCAACCTATCTACGCTAGGATTATTTGATTCATTAAAGTCCATTTTTCCTCCGGAGGGTATAACGCTTTTTATACGGCTTTTAGCCGCTTTTTAATACTCCTATCATGCAGCCTTCCCAATCACAGTTCAATTGATAATCAATAGGTTAATGAGAGGTGTTGGGTGTTAGATTGCAAAATGACGCATGATTTTTAAAAAGCTTACTTCGACACTCCCTCGGATAACTACAGGTAAGGAAAACGTACAATCACAGATTGTGAGTGAACTTTCACGCTGAAAAGAAATGGGGCAAAGACGTGTTTGCTATAGTCGGTTCACATAACCTCTGCCGAGTGCACTAGCAGAGGTTATGTGACAAGCTTATTGGAATCGAGCAAAATATATTGCCTTCCGACAGTTGAATCGAACCCTCTTACAAACAAGTAGAGAATTGCTTGTGTGACTGATAACGACAATAACCTTCTACTCGCTGGAGCAGGTACAGGAAAAACAAGAGTTGTGGTCGGAAAAGCAGGTTATTTAGTTAACATTTGCCACTAATAGACCCTAAGTGAGTTTTCCTTCCCATATCGCACCAAAAAAGAACAAATAGTTGATAGAGTGTGGTTGTATACGGCAATCACAAGAGCAGAGAGTGATTGCCATATCGTTGGTAGCAGAGAAGGTTTTAAAGCCGTAACTTGCCAACTAAGTAACTCGCACAAGCGTAACCGTTATCTTGTAGATCTTTTCGACTTATCGTTGACGTCAGCAAAGCCACTAACCTTTACGAAACGCATATTTTGACTCCTATTCAACTGTAATTTGAGCAACCTTTACGATAGTTACATTTTGTGTAAAGCTTGTTCTGCATAGCTCTATGGGTGCAGCGGCGGCAATACGGCACATTGCACTCACTCACTCGCTCAATTTTAAGTGAAAGTGCTATCCATATTGTGATTTTGAAACGCTGAAGCAGTCTTTGTCACTGCAATGGCTGAGTAAAGAAGAAGCGCCAGAGATGTTAGGTAAGATGATCTCTGTTGGCGCGTTGGCCTCGTTAATCACTTATGGCTCAATTTGGGTTATGCTAGAACAGCTCAAGCTTGATTTTGCATGGGTTTATGGCATCACTGGGGGCATCGGTTTCATTTTAGTATTGGTGATGACCTTTGGTTTTCCTGAATTTCAAACCAAGACCCAGCAAAATAAAAAACTGGTGTTGAGGAAGCGTTACTGGCTCTACTACGCGCTAACGTTTATGAGTGGCGCAAGAAGACAAATCTTCACGGTGTTCGCAGGCTTCTTGATGGTAGAGAAGTTCGGTTACTCAGCCGCTGACATAACGCTATTGTTCTTAATCAACTACTTATTTAACTTCTTGTTCGCAAAACGCATTGGTAAATTTATTGGTGTGGTGGGTGAGCGGAAGGCGCTGATTTTTGAGTATGTTGGTTTGATTGGTGTGTTCGTTGGGTATGCTTTAGTACAAACGGCGGAGTGGGCAGCCGCGCTGTATGTTGTCGATCATCTGTTCTTTGCGTTGGCATTGGCGATCAAAACCTACTTCCAGAAAATAGCAGACCCTGCTGATATGGCTTCAACCGCGGGTGTCTCTTTCACCATCAACCATATTGCAGCGGTTGTTATTCCAGTCGCGTTTGGTGTGATTTGGTTGTCTTCCCCTGCGACAGTTTTTTACATTGGTGCAGCAATGGCAGTGGTTTCTCTGGCGCTGTCTTTAAACATTCCTAAGAAGCCTGAAGAGGGTAACGAAGTCCGGATGTTTAGCTGGCGCTAAGTTGTTTTCAATTTGATGAGATAAACAAAAAGCTCCAATAGCGATATTGGAGCTTTTTTGTATGCGCTGTTTGATGATCAAGAAGCGTTATGCTCTAAACGGATTATGTCCTATGTCCTGTGCCACCTGCTTTTCTAATGAGCCTGAAAAACGTTTCTTGTAGCTGCGTAACATGCTCAGGCTGAATATGGCTGTTACGGTTTCCGCGAACAGGATACTCGCCCAAATTCCTTGTTCTGGGAATAGCTTTGGCAAAATCATGATGCCCAAGGCGACAAACACAAAGCCGCGCCCAAGGGATATTAGTGTTGCTTGTTTAGGTTTAGCTGTTGCCTGAAATAGGTTGGCGATCACTAAGTTGATGCCCATCAGCGGCACAGCAAAGAAGAAGAACGTCAATGCGGTTGATGACAGTGCAATCAAATCACTTGATTCACCCAAATAGAGGGCTGCGATTTGAGGAGCAAACAGGTACACAATAACCATAAACACTAAACCGCTGCCAATTGCACTTTTTAAACCTAAGCGAAAAATCGCTTCGATACGACTTGGCTGGTTGGCACCATGATTAAAGCTGATGATTGGCTGGCAGGCTTGAGCGATTCCGACCATCACAAACAGGGCGAATACCCCGATGTTTGCTGTTAAGCCATAGGCGATAATATGATTCTCACCAAACTGATGCAGCAACACGTAGTTAAACAATAAGATTGTCATCGCTGCGGTTACTTCAATGAAGAATGTCGGCGTACCTATTTTTAGGATGCTTGGCAGTTTGCCCAAACCAATCCCTTTTAAGCTCAGTTCCAAGGTGCCTTGTTTACGTACAAAGTGGCTTAATAGAATACAAGCGATAACACCTTGTGCGATTGCCGTACCGTAGGCTGCCCCTTTCATGCCCCAGCCAAATTCTAAGACGAAGAAGTAGTCCAAAACTAGGTTAACGACAGCACCTATCGACATCGCGTAAGTCGCCAGTTTTGGGTTGGTATCGTTCCGAACAAAGCACGACATGACCCAAGCTAATGAGTACAACACAAAGAATGGCAGCATCACAGACAGGTAATCGTGAGTCAGTTCAGCCATGTAACCAGAAGCGCCCATTAATGCAATCATGTCGTTTAGAAAATACAGAGCGATGCTGACTGAAATGGTGCTAAGCACAGCGGTACTGAGCATTGATTGGCTAAAAAGGGTTTGACCCGACGTTGTATTTCCTTTACCGACTTCAATAGACATAAGAGCCGCACCGCCAATACCTACCATCATCGCGATAGCGGTAAATATTGAGAAAGCAGGGATGGTTAGAGCGATAGCACCAAGCCCATCAGGGCCAACACCGCGTCCGACGAACCAAGCATCTCCCATGATAAAAAGAGACTTGATCACCATGCCCGTTAGTGCGGGCCAAAGGTATTGATAAAAGGATTTTGAGATCGGATCGGTTTTGAGGTTGATGCCCATTCCAGAAAGCTCCCAACAAATTGGATGAAATAAAGAGGGAGAATTATCCGAACTTAATTGGATTCTAAAAAGGGATTATCTGCGTGTTATGTTGCACTATCTGCACATCGAGCTCGAAACTCTGCAGGAGACTCTTTCATCTGCCCACGATAAAAACGACTGAAATAAGCGGGGTCTTCGAAGCCGAGTTCAAAGGCGATGGTTTTAATTGTCTTGGTCGAAAAGATCAATTCTCGGTTCGCTTCCAAGATGGTTCGATCATGGATTAACTGAGTGACCGTTTTACCTCGTTCCGCTTTGACTATTTCGTTGATGCGCTTGTTAGTTATCGACAGTGCTTGCGCATAAAACTCGCAATGTTTGTGCGTTGTGTAATGTTGTTCAATCAAGTCAACAACCTTGTTTACTCGGCTGTCGCGCACTTCGCCTTTCAATGAGGACTGGGTTGCGAAGCGTAGTATGTAGCGCAAAAAACTATTAACGAGAGATTCTACTAAATCCCAGTCGTTGTCCTCTCGATCACACTCTTCTTTGATCATGGTGAAAATAGGCAGCAGGTAGCGGTTGCCTTCTTCGTTGCAGTCCAAATAGGGAGGACGACTTTGATGCATTGCAAAAACGGTATCGACCAGCTGTGTGTTGCGATGATTGGTTTTGACAAAGCCAGGAGTAAATACCAGTAAACGAGCATTTTCTCCCACTAGTTCAGAACGGTGAACCTGGCCGGGAGCAATGGTAAAAATACGTCCGACTTTGTTGTCGTAGTCGACGAAATCAATACTTTGGCTACCCAGATTATCCACGCACCACACCAACTCCCAATACTCATGCCTGTGTGGTTCTAAGAACGCGTCGTCATCATTTTTAGACAGCTCAGTCGCACGACAAGGCTGACCTTTGATTAGGCGAACGTGTTTAATGGGAGTTCTCATGGTATTCCTATGCTGAAGACCTGCGCTTTGCAGGGAAGGCAATAGCCGACTGTTCTAGCTGGTTCTAATGTAGTCGATAGCGACGGTTAAGTCATTCACTTGGTGAGCCGTGATAGTGGTGAAACAAACTGGGGGAGTGGAAAGGAGTATGTGATCAACATTGCGAGTGCAATTCGTTCTCTAAGCAAAACCCTAGAAGCTCATTGCGAGTTTCTAGGGTGAATTAATATATCAGCTAAATAGCGCTTAGTTGCAGCTTGCCGTTTTTAGCGAAGAACGCAGTTTGAAGATGCTCTTCGGTGCCTTGGTTAGCAAGATGCCACAAAGCAGAGGGATCATCATAAGCAGAGACTGTTCAGATAGAACTTCACCATTGACGTAGCAAGAGATCAGTAGAGCAACAACTGGGAAGATGAGGAAGCAGATAGACGCTTGGAACGGTGTCGAAACCTGACCTAATTTAAAGTAAGCCACAATGCCGCCAACACTTGCTACAAAGCCTAGGTAAACCACGGCTGAGATTGAATCCCAAGTGAAAGACTCAACATTCACGTTTTCACCCATCGCTGAAACGGCGAATAAGAATAGAGCAGCAATCAAACTTGGTACGGCGTTGTAGGTTAGAACTTCAATCCCTTTGCAGTGCTTTTGAACCAGCACATACATCACTGCATGAATGGCAACAGCAAGGCCTAAACAAATCGTGCCAATCAGGTAGTCATCGCCACCCATTTGCATTTCGGTGCCAAGGATTAAACATAGGCTGACAACCGCGGTGATCAAGCCGAAGATTTGATGCTTCGCCAAGCGCAGGCCTAGGAATAAGCCAGACATCAGCATGACAGCAACCGGCATGTTCGCGAAAATGATCGATGCCAAACCAGAAGAGATGTATTGCTCACCGTAGATCATTAAAGTAAACGGAATAGCGAAGTACATCAGCGCGACAATGAGCAGCCATTGACGCTTACCCTTCGGAAATAGCAAAGGTTGTTTAAAGACTTTCGCTAATACCGCAAGCAGAGGTGCTGCGAGTAGAAAGCGTAAAGCAGTGGCAAAAATAGGTGGGATAGAATGCAATGCCACTTCCATAGCGAACCAAGTGGTTCCCCAAATTAAGCAAACAGAGACAAAAAGCAAGATAGTTAGCGACTTCGAATTCATGGTGACTACTCTTTAATAATTATTTTAAATCATAGGCTTGTAGCGCCTTAATGACGTGGCACAGTATAAGTAGGTAGTCGGAGAAAAATTTTGTCTTTTTGTCTCTAATTGAAGGTTTTTGTGGAAATTAAATCTATAATATAATCTTTACGTATAAAATTTTTCCATGAAAATGAGTTTTGTTAAAGGCATTATTCTTTGTAAGGTCTAATGCAGAACGATAAATCGTCAGTTCAGCGGATTATGATTATGTGGTTGAAAGAGATTAAGAATAAGATTCAGCGTGTTTTTTTAGGTGTTCAATAAAGGCTCGAATTCTGGTTGGCACCTGTAATCCATAGTTGTGTACGATATAGAAAGGGGCTTCAAGAACCTGATCTTTAGGTAAGGTATTTACCAATGTCCCTTTTCTCAAGTCTTCTTCAATTGCTTGTTTAGGTAAACAGGCAATCCCTAACCCCGATAAAGCCATCATTCGTATGGTTGGGACACTATCTCCAACTCTGTTTGCTCTGAATTGGTAGGTATTTACTTTGCCTCTATGGGTTTCAAAGCTTCGTTGACTGTTGATACCTTCCCATTGATTGGCAATGTAGTCGTATTCGGCAAGATCACTTGATGTGATGGGCAACTGAATTTGTGCCTTGGTCAGGTAATCAGGATGGCAACATAAAACTTGCTGAAGATCTCCGAGCTTGATGGCTCGAGATGTTGAATCAGGAAGATCTCCAACTGTGACCGATAGGTCTATGTATTTGTCGATAAGATTTAAGCGCATGTCGCTGGCCAATAGTTGAGGCTCTATACGAGGGTGGCTCTTCATAAATTCGCACATTGCTGGGCCAACAAGGTTTGTCATTAGTGTGTGTGGAGAAGTGATGGTGATAGTGCCAGCAAAATCAGAACAGGACTCGCGCACTTCTTCTTCCGCAAGCGACATTAATTTTCGCATTTCCAAGCATCGTTGATAAAAACGTTGTCCAGCGTCGGTTAAGGATTGGCGACGTGTTGTTCGAGTGATTAATTTCACACCAAGGTGTTGCTCAAGCCCTTGTAAATGATGACTAACAACAGATTTTGAGAGGCCTAGCTTATCAGCCGCTTTCGTTATGGAGCCCGATTCTACAATTTGGGCGAATACTTGCATGCGATGTAATTCGTTTTTCATGGTGGTTATTGTCTCACTAAATCGAACTATGTTTGAAATTCTACGGTATTTATCTATTTTAACAAACAAGTAAGATTCTCCTCGTACCTTACAAAAATAAGATAATGGAGAGAATGATGACTATTTTAGTGCAATTTACCTTGAGCCATACTGAAGATAAAACGGCAGAAATCGTTGAGTTTTTTAACGAAATATTGCCAGATACTTGTACTTTTAACGGCAACTTATCTGCGGAGCTTTATCAAAAAGATTTGTCTGAAAATTCCTTGGTTTTATTCGAAGAATGGGAAAGTACGGCTCATTTCAATGAATACATTGCTTGGCGCAAAAACATCGGTGATTTTGACCGTTTAGGCGCGATGCTTACGGATATGCCAGCTATCACCGTCATGTCTAAAATCGTCACTACACCTGAGGTGGAATGATGAATAAAATATGGAGCCCTTCTACCGTTCCAGCTCCAGCCGCTAATTATCATCAATGTGCGTTGATCCCCGCTGGTTCAATGCGGTTGCACATTGCTGGGCAACTAGGGATAGATAATGAAGGTATGGTGGCTGAAAGTGCGGAAGAGCAGATTGTATTGGCTTGGACAAATTTGAGAGGAGTGCTTCAGGCAAACCAAATGGATGTGGAAGATCTAATCAGTGTAAGGCTCTATTTGGTTGATCGGAATGATATGTCTGACTATCAAGCCGCAAAGCAGCGATTGCCTTTCGATGTTGGCGGGCTTCCAACAACATTACTGTTTGTTCAGGGACTCTTTGATGAGCGATGGAAAGTTGAAATTGAAGCCGAAGCAGCAAAATTGATTTAAGTAGCTAACCGTGTGCTCAATTGATACGAAATATCATGACATGGAGAAAAAGCCCCTTTATTCGATTAGACCATAAAGGGGCTCATCATGACCAATGTGCGACATATTCCTTAGCGTGCTGACATTTTCATTTGGAGAACACTTGCGTGAAAAATGCTACTGGCAGCAAAGTTATAGCATTGAGTATTGAAAGTTTACTTTGTTCAGCGCCATACTGATTGAATACGCAGAGCGTGGTACTAGGAGGATGTTTGAAGAACACCATCGACTTAAACTTATATCGCTTTTTGGACCTGCTTTATGATCAGCAATCTCAGGCTAAGGTTTGTCATACCTTAGATATTAGCCGTGCGACGTTCAACCGACATTTAGCCGATTGCCGTGATTTGTTTGCCAATGAATTGTTTATTGCGACAAAGGGAAATTATGCTCCGACTTTGTTTACCACTCAGTTGATGCTGGTGGTGAAAGAGCCACTTGAGCAGTTAGAGCAAGCGCAGCAAATCTCTCAGTCGTTTGAGGGAACGGATGCCAATATCGAGTATGTGTTCCATGCTGCCAATCCTCTTAGCACTCTATTGACGGTACCGCTGCTTAAAGGGTTATCCAACACAGACTACCATCCTAAAATATCCATGATGGACTGGTCGTTAGAAGGGGTTGAGTATCCCCAAGCAGGCACTCTTGCTGTTGGAATATCAGGATACCCGAATGATCTTAATGATAATCTTGTAGAACGGAAAGTGGGGTCGCTTGCCCTGTTTGCTTATGTGGCGGACTCACATCCACTCGCTGACAATAAAAACATAGACCTCACTCAACTAGAGAACTTTGATACGGTTCGTGTATCGATGGGGACTCTAGATGGCAACTCTTACTATGAGCGTCTACGAAAACGGACTGGTATCAAGCTAGAACAAAAGCTTACTGTTGCTTCGGTATTTTCAGCATTAGAGTGTGCTCAAGTGAGCCAATATGTGTTTATTGGATTCAATATGAATGATGCATCGATACTTAGTGGGCTTACTAAAATCCCCGTAGTGTTCCAAGGTGAGGAAATCTTCTTTGATGTGGGGATTCAATACCATCGTGCTTGCTACCAACACCCGGTTGTTAAACGTATTGAAGGACTGTTGTCGACTTGCTTAAAGGCGATTTAATTGAACTGGAAAGGTGAATCGATATTGTATCTTTTGGTAGCTGAGCGTTAAAAACTTATCAACTATCAACTATCAACTAAGAGTCAGATAGAAAACCAATTAAAGAGAATCAAAAAACGCGCCTAATGAAGGCGCGTTTTTTAGTTTACGGGAAATAGATTATTTGAGAGCGAAGTAGATTACTCAACGTGTTCCACATCTCCTGGTTTCCATGTTTTGTCATACCATGCTTCTTGTGGTCCATATAATCTCAGAATCGCAAACCAGCCTTTACCCGGTACGGTTTCAATCCAGTTTGCTTCTTTTCCTTTTGGTGGTTTCGGGCCAAAGTACAAATCGACTGAACCATCTTTGTTTTCGACAAAGTCATCACGCTGGTTATTCTTACTTGGCAATGGTTGGCTCGTTTGCAGCTCTGAGCGAGTTTGCGTGTCGTAAGCCACCACGGACCAGAAGTTTTTCGCAGGAACATTCGCAGGAATATTCACTTTGTAGTTTTGGCTACCATCGAAATACTCACCGTCTTTCGCCTGATCAATCAGCGCGTATTGTGAACCTTTGTCGATAAGCTTAAGTGCCATCGCAGGTGTGTTTACTGTTGCAACATAGAAGAAATAAGTTCGAGCATCTAGGTTGCGTCCACCTTCACCTTTGTCGACTAACCATTGGTAATCTTTACCAATAAATGCAGTTTTCCATAGGCGATCATCATAGATGTAGGCTTTTTCATCTCGTGGTTGGAAGTACAGAGATCTAGCCGTTGCGTTGCCAATCGCTACCCCATCTTTCATCAGCTTCTGCATGCGTTCGTCAGGAGCAAAAGGCTTGTTCTTTTGAATACCAATGCTCGATAGTAAGCCGCGCAGTTCTGGGTCGATAAACGAGATTGGCTCTTTATCCAATACCGTTTTTATCTCTTTGTAGAAATGCTCGTCGTTCGCATGAATGGTATTGAACGGTTTGCCACTACCTGAGATGAACTCCATTTTTGGTTGATCATCTTTCTTCGCTAACGGGTAGATTTTTAGTTTCTCTTTGTAGGCTTTCATCGCCGCATCGGTTTTACCGTCTTTCAAGAAGCCGCGAGCAATAAACCAGTTAGTGTAGCTGGTGGACTGCGAAACAAAGTAGCCTTCCGGCACTTCACCTTCATAGCCAGGAGGCAGAATTAGGTATTTACCGCCTTTGCCTTTATCGGGTCCGACAATGCCTAAGTCGGTGACAAAGCGAAAGAATGCATCATTAACGGTCGTTGGGCCCATGCCTTCAGGAACCTCAATGACTGTTGGTCCATCTTTCTCTAAATCGAGGAAGACAGAGGCATAAACGGTATCGGTATTGCCCGTTAAGAATAGTGGGTTGGAATCCATCAGTTTATCGAACACAACGACTTGATTTGATGACTTTGAACCTAATTCAACGTGCCCAAGGCGCAGCGCTTCTACAGATGCCATAGGAATCGCGTTGAGAAACACCTCTGTTGAGCGAAGTGTATCGAGGTTGTCATAAAGCTTTTGTGCGGTTTCCGCCGTTGGTGCACCATCTTTAAAATTCAATTCACCGATGCTGGTTTGCACGGTATCTGGAGTCATGATGCTTGGAGGAATCTCAGTATTGTAGTTTTCCGTAGCAAGTACTTGGTGTGATATGAAGATACTGCTCGCTAACACAAGTGCTTTCAACTTCGATGTAATCATGGTGTCACCTTTAAGTTTTGTTTCGATGCGCTTACTTTATGTTAGTTGAAAAAACATATCTGATACGTTGCAGGCTCAAAAATGAGCTTTGAATCGAAGGCTTAAGGTGTAGTTACTAAGTAGGTTGCCAAAATAGGCTTTAGATTGGTCAGATAAAACAAAACCCGCACTGGGCGGGCTTGTTGAGTTCGGTTATTACGGTGCGAGCTTATTGCTGCACTTTGCTTTGCGTAACGGGTTTGACCGTTTTGGTTTGTCTTACTGCGAGGATAAGTTGCGGTAGCAACGACATTACGATCATGCCTGTCATTAATGAGTATTGAGTGGGAGTAAACGATTCGCCCATTAACACCATGCCTGTCACGATGCCCGCAACAGGGTTAGCGATACCGCCAAAAGTAAAATCAACTACTGACATACGTTGTAGCAACCACACATACATGCCGTAACCTAGCGCAGTGTTTAGCCCAATCACCCACAATAGACCCATCGCATTACGAGTATCGAAATGAGTGACAGCGTTAACATAAGGTTGCGGGTCGATGAACGCATGAACGCTTGAAGCGACAGACAAAATCGTACCACCCAGAATCAGCTGCCACGTTAACACCTTCCACCAATGCATGCGGTTACCGAGAGACTTAGTCAGACTGCTGCCGATGACGATACACATGATTGCAGCAAACATTGCACCTAAACCGATTGGGCTCAAGGCGATCTGACTTGGGTCGAACAGTATCCACGCTAAGGTGATTAAGCCAATACCAGACAAGGCTTGAATCAAGTGCGGACGCTGTTTCTTAACCACCCAGTGGAAGATCATCGCGAACACAGGTACGGAGATCATACCCACACCTGAAATCGCCGAAGGCAGCGTTAGTGCCATCACAAAGATCAGGCCAAAGAAGGTTGCGATGTTAATCAGACCTAAGGTGAAAATGATCTGCCACTCGCCTTTTTTTGGCAGGCTAGGTTTTACTGCAAGCAGCAATAAGCCAGCAGGCAAGGCGCGTAAAGCACCAAGTAGCAGAGGAGGCCATTCCTGAAGAGTAAACTGCGTCACTGCATAAGTTGTTCCCCAAAAGAACGCGGGGATCATCGCGAGTAATATGTTCATATGAAATATCTTTACGTTAAGATAACTAATTGTGTGAACTGTATACTTAGATCATGTGGTTGTAAAGTATCTTTATGTTAAACTAGTTTGAAGTAATCAAGACTAATAACGGAGCGAGATTGCAAATGGATGCTATCGACCGCGTAGTAGAGCAATGGGCAAAGGAAAAGCCTGAGCTAGAAACTGAGCCTATGGCAATGATGGGCCGGATTATGCGTATTGCCAAGTATATGGAGACTCAAGTTGCCGAGCTTCATAAAAAATACGACATGAAACTCGGTGAGTTTGATGTGCTGGCTACGTTGCGACGTTCTGGAAAGCCTTACCGACTCACGCCATCAGAATTGATTGGGTCGATGATGCTAACATCAGGCGCGATGACCAATCGCCTTGATAAATTGGAAGCTAAAGGGCTGATCAGTCGTGAGCACAGCAAAGAAGACAGACGCAGCGTGAGTGTTCAGTTAACCAAAGATGGTCTTATTCTGATTGACCAAATGATGACTGAGCATGTTGAAATGCAGAAAAAGCTGGTTAAATCTCTGTCTGCGAGCCAGAAGAAAAACACCAACCAACTTCTGAAAACATGGTTGAGTGCGTACGAGTAATCGACGTGAGTTAACTCAAACTGATTTGAAAACCGAAGTGATGAGCTTCGGTTTTTTTGTGTCTTCTATTTGGTGTCGCGCGACTTAGTCTCGGTTAATTTGGGACCAGAACTGAGCCAGAAAACCGAACAAGTTCCATTGATGTAATTCAATATTTTAGGACATCCTATTTAAGACTTCCCGTTATCAATAGAGAGTTCCCATCCGTATATTTCTCGTATTCCCACGATACAGAGATCACTAAAATGAAACTTAAAATAGCCCTTAGCGCAGCACTACTTGCAACGTCATTTGCATCCCATGCAGAGTTGAAAATGTCGATCAACGAACAAACCAATGGCGTCGTCGTCACCGTTTATCAAGATGGAGAACGCTTCCCTAATGCGCAGGTCACCACCAATATTCGCGGGCAACAAGTGACAGAAACATCAGACAGAGGGCAAGCCTTTTTCTATAAGGGAAATATCCCGAGGGTATACCGGTTTGAAGCAACCACACCTCAAGGCGAGAGTGTCCAACAAAGTCGATTCATTGGACGAGATAAATAGATTTTAGGAGTGCATGAATAGAATCGAACTAGTGAGTTTGAGCCGATGCTCTCCAGCACTTTTCTAACTTTTTCAAAGCGAGTGTTTTGGCTTTTTCCATGTTGCCGATTTGCCACGCCAGTACGATATCAACGGTTCTTGCGTGGCCAATTTCCACTAGACTTCCAACTTCTAACTCGGATGTGATTAATTGCTTGGGTAGAGTACCGATACCGAGGTTACGTTGAATTGCCGCCAACTTACTGCTCATTGAACTGACCGT
This sequence comes from Vibrio sp. QJM3NY_15, assembly GCF_057785995.1. NCBI lineage: Bacteria > Pseudomonadati > Pseudomonadota > Gammaproteobacteria > Vibrionales > Vibrionaceae > Vibrio > Vibrio sp. QJM3NY_15. Next base: position 500,936 of record NZ_CM173518.1, on the reverse strand, counting down.
ACTGGTTTTTTGGTTCAGTAAGATGTTTTTGGTAATTTTAGGCGCAGACTTAGCGGTATCGGCCACTGCGATGATCGTGTGTTCACGTCGTGTGGATTCACTGAGCGGATTTGGCTCGTTTAAGATGGAGGCATTTTTCGCAGCCACCCAGATCATTTCTACACTGCCGATAGTTTTACTGTTCACGGTATTTGGTAGCTCGATATTGGGCATCGATGAGATCAGAATATCTGCTTTTCCTGAGATTAATGCCTCCCAGCCTCCCGACAAAATATCCTCTTGAACATACAGTTGCGTGCCGCATTCTGTTGCCATATCAGCGATTAATGACAACGCAATGTCTTGTCCGATAATGCCATCATAGGAAACAAACAGTTCGCTTTCCCAACCACTGGAGAAACGTTGTATCTGGTTTATCAGTTCATCGGATCCCGCTAGCAACTGGCGACCATTTTCCACCAACATTTCTCCTACCTGAGTAAACACGGCTCTGTGTCCTGATCGATCTAAGATCAAGATGCCGAGTTCGTCTTCCAACTTTTGAATCTGATAACTCAATGCAGAAACGGATCGATTGAGATGCACAGAGGCTGATGAGTAAGTCCCTTCACGTTGTAGAACATCCAATATTTGTAAGGTGTCGAGCGGCAGTGTTTTCTTCAGAGTCTTCATAAAATCAATAAAAGTGGGGCAAGTGTTCAATGAATTTCAGGCAATGGTAACAGCATTGAGGCTGTTCAATCTTCGGAATTAGTCAGTAATTTGTATGCGAGTATGTCTACTAAAATTTCAAACAAGTTGTTCTATTTTTCTCGTTATCATCTTAATGCTAAGTCGAATAACCTATCGGCAATGAAACTTATTAAGGCTTAGAATTATGAACACCCGATTGAACGACACACTGACTTTTTTCGCGCGTATTTTATTGGCTTACTTGTTTATTCAAGCGGGTTGGGGGAAGCTATTTAGCTATGAAGGAACGGCGGGGTACATGGCTTCTCAAGGAGTCAGCGCTCACTTGTTGCCTTTGGTTATCTTGCTTGAACTCGGTGGCGGACTTGCGATTCTAGCTGGATTTATGACTCGCTTTACTGCGTTGTCGATTGCGTTTTTCTCTTTGGTTTCCGGTGTTATGTTTCACTTCGACCCAAGTTCGTCGGGTCAAATGATTCATTTCTACAAAAATGTCTCAGTTGCTGGTGGATATCTGGCGTTAGCGGTACTTGGTGCGGGATCGTTTAGTGTTGATTACTGGCTGTCTAATAAGTTTAAGCAAGGGACTAAATGGACGCGCTTAATGGTTCTTGTACGTTAGCGTTCTTTGTCTAACCACACCTTATTCGTTAGTGTTGTTGGTGCAACTTATGAATAAAAAAACCGAAGCTTAAGGCTTCGGTTTTTTGTTTCTGAATCAGAATTTAAAGTAATGTTTCAGTATGGTTTGTTTTGAATACGGTGCTAAGTGACGGATTAAGCTTGCAGCATCTCATCACTGAACAGCTCTGCGCAGCCAATACCATTAATGGCGCAGCTCTCGTCGATGTCTGAGATGTCACCGCTGACCCCAATTGCACCCAATACCGTTTTATCCTTGTCTCGAATCAGTAGCCCCCCTGGAACTGGCACCATGTTTCCGTGTGCCAGCACGTTTACGGCGGAGATGAATGCTGGTCGGTTGTCAGCATCTTGGGCGAGTTTTCTAGAGGAACAACCCAGTGCGAGTGCCCCCCACGCTTTAGCAATCGCGATGTCTGGTCGCATCATGCTAGAGCCGTCTTGACGTTGCAGAGAAATCAGCTTGCCACCGCTGTCTAAGACGGCGACCGTCAAAGGTTCTGTGTGGATCTTGTTTCCCGCTTGTAAGGTGCCATCAATGATGGTTAACGCTTGTTGTAGAGTCAAACTTCCCATGTTATCTCCTAGTTTTTCAAGGGGCCGTGTACCAAGCTAAGTCAGCCAATCATTACTCTTGTTGTGAATATCATCGACTGATTCAGCTCGGTACAAGAGTCCTAACTGGACTCTTGTAATAGCCCATAGCTGGGTAAAGTTAGGAAGGCAGCGAACTCATCGGCTGTAGAAAGTTGATAGAAAAGATCGGCTGTCTCTTCAAATCGACCTGCTGTATAGCGCGAGTCTCCGACTTCATGTTTTATCGTGTCTAGCTCTTGGTAAAGCCAAGAGTGGAATAGTGATTTGGTAAAGGTTTGGCCGTCATCAAGCGTGACACCGTGGTGGATCCACTGCCAAATATTAGCTCTCGAGATCTCAGCGGTGGCGGCATCTTCCATAAGGCCGTAAATAGGCACACAGCCGTAGCCTTGAATCCAAGCTTCGATGTAATACAGCGCGATGCGTATATTCTTACGTACTCCTGCTTCGTCGCGACAGCCCTCACAAGGTTTTAGCAACGAGTCTGCATTGATCACATGCTCTGGGCTTTGGAAATCCATTTGGTTTACTTTGCCATCGAGGTGCTTATCAAAGATCGACATTGCCAAATCAACCAGTGCCGGGTGCGCGACCCATGTGCCATCGTGTCCATTTTGAGATTCTCTCTGTTTGTCTTCGATAACCTTGGCGGTTACACGCGCCATTTCTTGCGGATCTTTTGCTGGAATAAAGGCAGACATACCACCCATCGCCAGTGCGCCGCGAGCGTGACAAGTGCGTACCAACAGTTGGCTGTAGGCGTTAAGGAATTCTTGATCCATGCCGATTCCATGACGATCTGGCAGGATGCGGTCTTTATGGTTCTTCAGCGTTTTGATATAGCTGAAGATGTAATCCCAACGGCCACAGTTCATCGCAACGATGTGATCACGCATGGCGTACAAGATCTCTTCCATTTGGAATACGGCTGGTAGCGTTTCGATCAATACTGTCGCGCGAATGGTGCCTTTGGGTACATGGAAATAGTTTTCGGTGAAGCTGAAAATATCGTCCCACCATTGTGCTTCTTCCATGCTTTCTAGCTTTGGAATGTAGTAGTAAACGCCTAAGCCTTGTTGTGCACGTGATTGATAGTTGTGGAAAAAGTACAAGGCGAAGTCCATCAAGCAACCGCCGATAGGCTGATTGTTGAATTGGATAGATTGCTCAGGAAGGTGGATCCCTCGTGGGCGTGCGATCAGCAGTGCAGAATCGTCGTTTAATTGGTAACGCTTCTGCTTCTTCTCATCGAAATAGCTAATGGTGCCAAGGTTGGCGTCTCTAAGGTTGATTTGCCCTTCGACCATATTTGCCCAAGTAGGAGAAGACGCATCTTCAAAGCAGCACATGAAGACTTTCGCGCCTGAGTTTAGCGCGTTGATCACCATCTTTCTTTCGATAGGTCCGGTGATCTCTACTCGGCGATCCAGTAGCTCTGGTGGCGGTGTCGCCACTTTCCACTCTTTATTCTGGCGAATGGAAATGGTGTCTTTTCTAAAGTTGGGTAACTCACCCTCGTCATATTGAGCTTGTTTTACGTCGCGGTCACTTAGCAGGGCATGACGGCGATCTCCAAACTTATTGACGAGAGCTTCTAAGAATTTTAATGCATCTTTAGACAAGATCTCTTTGTACTCGGAGTTGTCCATCTTCCCAAGTACCTGCATACATTGTACTTCTTCTCTCTCTTTTACGTCATTCATCATTGTTGTCTCCTTTAAACAATACGATGTCATTTTGTATACAAAATGCTCTTTTTAAGGATATTTATATTGTAGAAATTGTAAACAAGCAAACGGTATTTAACATTTATTTATCATTTGATCTTTTTGTAATTTATTTTTACGTAAAGATATTTTATGTAAAGCAATGAATTGTAAGCTTTTCAGGGTGAGTGCGTACTTAATGGGACGGGGTTATGTAACAAAATTGTTTCATTCTTGGGTTGATAAATAGCGAGGATGGTTCATAGTACACAAAAGTTAGTTTAATTGTATACAATCTGAACTGGAGGTTCGAATGGCAATTATGAAAGCGATTGAAGCAGCGGTAGAAGTGCTTAAACGTGAAGGTGTAGACATCGCATTTGGTGTTCCCGGCGCAGCAATAAACCCTATGTATGCGGCTATGAAAAAGCTCGGAGGAATCGACCACGTCTTAGCTCGCCACGTAGAGGGTGCATCTCATATGGCTGAAGGGTACACACGTACCAATCAAGACAATATCGGTGTGTGTATTGGTACCTCTGGCCCTGCGGGAACGGACATGATCACGGGGCTTTATTCGGCGTCTGCAGATTCGATCCCAATTCTATGCATCACAGGCCAAGCGCCCCGTGCTCGTCTTCATAAAGAAGATTTTCAAGCGGTCGACATTGAATCTATCGCTAAGCCAGTCACTAAGTGGGCAACCACGGTGCTGGAACCTGCACAAGTGCCACGCGCATTCCAAAAAGCCTTTCATTTGATGCGTTCGGGTCGCCCGGGGCCAATTCTGATTGATCTACCGATTGATGTTCAACTGGCTGAGATTGAGTTTGATATCGATACCTATGAACCACTAGAGCCTTACAAACCGCAAGCAACTCGCGCGCAGGTTGAGAAAGCATTAACTATGATGTCTCAATCGGAAAAACCGCTGATTGTATCTGGTGGTGGCGTGATTAACGCTGGCGCATCTGAATTGCTACAACAGTTCGCCGAAATCACCGGTGTGCCAGTGATCCCAACCTTGATGGGCTGGGGCTCTATCCCAGATGATCATGATTTAATGGCGGGTATGGTGGGGCTACAGACTTCTCACCGTTACGGTAACGAAACCATGCTCAACTCTGACTTCGTGTTTGGTGTCGGTAACCGTTGGGCCAACCGTCATACCGGGTCCGTGGATGTTTACACCGAAGGTCGTAAGTTTGTACATGTGGACATTGAACCAACTCAAATCGGCCGCGTGTTCTGCCCAGATTTAGGCATAGTCTCTGATGCGAAAGCTGCGCTAGAGCTAATGGTTGAAGTGGCGCAAGAGTGGCGTGACGCTGGCAAGCTACCAAACCGAAATGCTTGGGCAAGTGAGTGTCAGGAACGCAAATCGACCATGCTGCGTAAAACCAATTTCGATGAAGCGCCAATGAAGCCTATGCGTGTTTATGAAGAGATGAACAAGGCATTTGGTCGTGACACTTGTTATGTGAGCACCATTGGTTTGTCGCAAATCGCTGCCGCTCAGTTCCTGCATGTTTATAAGCCGCGTAACTGGATCAACTGTGGTCAAGCTGGCCCACTAGGTTGGACAACACCAGCCGCATTAGGCGTACGAGCGGCTGATCCAAATCGCGATATCGTTGCTATCTCTGGTGATTACGATTTCCAATTTATGATCGAAGAGCTGGCAGTAGGTGCTCAATTCAATCTGCCATACATTCATGTGTTGGTGAACAACTCGTATCTAGGCTTGATTCGCCAAGCTCAGCGCCAATTTGATATCGATTATTGTGTACAACTGGCATTTGATAACCAGAATGCGCCAGAGCTTGAAGGCTACGGTGTTGACCATGTAGCGGTTGTTGAGGGTTTAGGCTGTAAAGCGATTCGAGTTCGTGAACCAGAGCAAATTGCCGCTGCGTTTGAACAAGCCAAAGAGTTGATGAATAAGCATAAAGTGCTGGTTGTTGTTGAGCTAATTCTTGAGCGAGTGACTAATATTGCGATGGGCGTAGAGATCAACGCCATCAACGAATTTGAGCCACTTGCCGAAAGCCGCGGCGATGCTCCAACGGCGCTGGCGTACAAGTAATCATTAAGTAATGTGTATCCGTAGAGCTGAGGTTTAGCTCTACGGAAAGTCTCCAATAGAGCGAGGCTTTACTACAAACAACCAGATTTTTACAGATAAAGAATAAGGACAGAGTCATGGCAAAATTTGCAGCAAACTTGTCAATGTTATTCACGGAAGTTGATTTTATGGATCGCTTTGAGGCCGCCGCAGAAGCGGGCTTTCAAGGTGTGGAATACCTTTTCCCTTACGCCTTTGATGCTCAGGCGATCAAAGCAAAGCTCGACGCTAATAACCTAAAGCAAGTGCTATTTAATTTGCCCGCGGGTGATTGGGAGGCTGGCGACCGTGGTATCGCGGTAGACCCAGCAAGAGTTGAAGAGTTTCAAGCGGGTGTACCTAAAGCCATCGCTTACGCAAAAGCGCTCGGTTGTACTCAAGTGAATTGCTTGGCCGGGATTGTTCCGCAAGGTGTGACCCAACAAGATGCGCAATCGGCGTTTGTGATTAACCTGCATTACGCGGCGAACGCGCTAGCAGCAGAAGGCATTAGCTTAGTGATAGAAGCAATCAATACCCGTGATATTCCGGGCTTCTTCTTGAACACGACTGAGCAAGCCAAAGCGATCATCAAAGAGGTAGGGAGCGATAACCTTTCTATCCAATACGATATTTATCACATGCAAATTATGGAAGGCGATCTTACGCCGACCATGCAACAAAACATTGGCCAAATCGCACACGTGCAACTGGCGGATAATCCAGGCCGACACGAACCGGGTACCGGAGAAATCAATTACCCATTTGTGCTCAATTATCTTGATGAGCTTGGCTATCAAGGCTGGGTTGGCTGCGAATATAAGCCAAAAACAACGACGACAGAAGGCCTTGGTTGGCTACACCAGTACCGTTAATTGCGTCTGGTAACTCTCAAACGTTAAGGAGAACAACATGTCTAAAATTGCATTTATCGGAACTGGCATCATGGGTAAACCTATGGCGAGTAACCTTCAAAAAGCAGGTCACGATTTGATTCTGTCGGATCACTTTAATGCAGCACCTGCCGACCTTGTGGCAGCGGGCGCAACGGTCTGTCATTCACCAGCGGAAGCGGCTGAAGCAGCAGATATCGTTATCTTAATGGTGCCGAATACACCACAAGTTGAAGATGTCCTGTTTGGTGACAACGGCGTCGAGAAAGGCCTAACGGCGGGTGGCGCAACGGGGAAACTGGTTATCGACATGAGTTCGATCTCGCCAATCGCGACCAAAGCAATCGCAGCGCGAATCAACGAAGGCGGGGCGTCATACCTTGATGCTCCGGTTTCAGGTGGTGAAGTGGGCGCAATCAATGCAGCGCTGACTATCATGGTGGGCGGTGAGCAAGACGCCTTTGATAAAGCCCGTCCTCTATTCGAAATCATGGGTAAGAACATCACGCTAGTGGGTGATAACGGCGCAGGTCAAACTTGTAAGGTCGCAAACCAAATCATTGTGGCGCTGAATATCGAAGCCGTGTCTGAGGCGTTAGTATTTGCTTCGAAAGCAGGCGCTGATCCAGCACGCGTACGTCAGGCGCTATTAGGTGGCTTTGCCAACTCTAAGATATTGGAAGTACACGGCGAGCGCATGGTTGAAGGCACATTTGATCCTGGCTTTAGAATCTCGCTTCACCAGAAAGACCTGAACTTAGCGCTAACGGGCGCACAAGAATTAGGTGTCGCACTACCGAACACGGCAAATGCACAAGAGCTGTTTGGCGAGTGTGCCGAAATGGGCGGTGAAGGTTGGGACCACTCTGCGCTTATCCAAGCGATTGAGAAACGTTCTGACCACTCGATTCGTTAATTAATTAGGGCTGCTATCGATTCGTAGCCCAACAGTTTGTTTATAAATCGCGTAGTTTCGTCTCCTTTTATACGCGTTCCTGATACGAGGCAGAGGTTGAAGTTGTTCCTTTCCAACTTGATCTTAGCAGGCACCCTTTGGCCTTGTATTGGGGTTCTTTTTTTCTCCGTCAACTAAGGAGTGGCTGATGGACATTGATGCTAAACAGTTTCTGCAAACCCTTTTCTCAAGTGCTGTTAATCAGGCGCTACCCAAAAATCACATCGAACCTTTTCTTCCTCAAGACATTTTTTATCGCTCTGCTAATCAAGCCGGGCGTACTGTGGTGATAGGGGCAGGAAAAGCGGCCGCATCAATGGCAGCAGAGCTTGAAGCGGTTTGGCAGGTAAAGAAACAACAAGACCTTGCGTTGCGTGACCTTGAAGGCTTGGTGGTGACTCGTTATGAACACACCGCCCCTTGCGAACATATCGAAGTGATTGAAGCGGCGCACCCCGTGCCAGATGCGATGGGCTTAGAAGTGAGCCAACGTATGCTGCAATTGGTGAGTGGCTTGAGTGCCGACGACACGGTGATTTGCCTACTGTCGGGTGGTGGTTCCGCTTTGTTAAGTCTGCCCGGTGGCGACATCAGCTTGGCAGAGAAGCAACAAATCAATAAGGCGTTGCTTAAATCAGGCGCCGCCATTGATGAGATGAATTGTGTTCGCAAACATCTATCTTCGATAAAAGGCGGTCGACTCGCTAAAGCGGCGTATCCTGCAAGGGTAGTGTCACTGGCGATTTCAGATGTGCCGGGCGATGACATTAGTGTGATTGCCTCTGGCCCAACCGTATCCGACACCACCACGCGTTTTGATGCGATGGCAATTTTAGAACGTTACCAAATAGAAACACCACGTTCGGCATTTGAATGGTTAAATAATCCAGAGTCAGAAACCGTTAAGCCAGATGACGTCTGTTGGAAAAATGCAGAGCACCATATTATCGCCACCCCGATGTCGGCATTGGAATCCGCTGCTGCAGAAGCTGAAGGTTTGGGCATTCCGGCTTATGTGTTGAGTGATTGTATAGAGGGAGAAGCGCGAGATGTCGCCAAGGTTCACGCTGCGCTGGCTAAGCAAGTGGCCAATCACAAGCACCCATTTGCGACGCCTTGCGTGATACTTTCTGGTGGCGAAACCACAGTAACCGTTAAAGGCAATGGTCGTGGTGGGCGTAACTGTGAGTTCTTATTGAGCTTGTATAATGAGCTTAAAGGCCAAGACAACATATTTGCATTGGCTGCTGATACCGACGGGATTGATGGGGTGGAAGACAATGCGGGCGCGTGGATTACCCCACAAACATGGCAACAAGGTTCGAGCTTGTCGCTTAAAGCGCAAGACTACCTCGATGCCAACAACAGCTACGATTTCTTCAAGCAAGTCGATGTGCTTCTTACCACGGGGCCGACGCTGACCAATGTGAATGACTTTCGCGCAATATTGATTCTTTAACTTGAACAGTTCAAAAACACGGTATGGAATGGTCGCTTCTTAACAAATAGAGCGGCCATTTTATTGTTATCAATGCGGTGACCTTGAGTTCTGAGATTATCTTCTGGACTAATGAAGCACGTTGATTACTATGATTTTAGTAACGAGCTGTAAAGGATGCAATATGTCTAGGATCAGACAAAAGAATCAAGATTTAATCATCGAAGTCGCGTGTGAACAATTCGCCACTCATGGTTATGCCGCAACAAAAATGGCTGACATCGCAAAAGCGGCCGACATTCCCAAACCTAACGTATTCTATTATTTCAGCTCTAAAGATAAGCTCTACAACGCTGTGCTTGAAACCGTCACTCAGCCCTTGCTAGAAGCATCTCGTCCGATTGAAGAGCTGAGCGATCCTGTTGAAGCCTTGTCTCAATATATTCAAACCAAACTGATTATTTCTCGCGACCATCCACATGCCTCTAAAGTATTTGCCAATGAAGTGATGTCGGGCGCGAAAGTGCTGCCGAAAGAGATCGGTGATGAGCTGTATAAGCAATCCCAGATGATTCTTGATAAGTTCTCAACGTGGTCAGCACAAGGCTTAATGGATGACGTTCCCGCACACCACCTAATGTTTACCATCTGGGCAGCCACCCAAACCTACGCCGATTTTGGCTGGCAGATTTGCAGCGTAATGCAGAAAGATCAGCTCGATGACAGAGACTATGAAGATGCCGCTGAGTTCATCACCCAGCTAGTGATTAAAGGGTGTGGTGTAAAAGGAAAGGTGGAATAGTTCATTCCCTAGATTCATTAAAAAAGGACATCACTCGATGTCCTTTTTTTGTATACGCTGTTTATTGTAAGAGTCGCTTTTGAATAGACGCCGTTTTTATACATCGTTTCGAGCAAAGGTCGCAGTGCAGCCACAAGTTTTTGTTGTCGAGTCTGAATGCGCGTTATCAGTTAGAGTTGATGTCCAGCCATAACTGTCTCCGATGCGTTTTACGATGATTAGGCCAAGGCCGTGTTCAGTTTTAGTATCATCACTTAACCCTGTGCCAGTATCAGTAACCGAAATCGTGTTGGAGTTGATGGTCACCGTTATCTCACCTTGCGTGGTAAATCGGATTGCGTTTTCAATGTAGTTCTTCAACACCATATTCACCAGTGGCAACGGCATGTTGAGCGTGGTGTTTGGTTCAACGTTTAGCTCTAACGTAACGCCAGAAGCTAACATCTTGTTGTACTTCGATAAATCGAGAGTGGCATTGTCGATAACGGTGAGAGTTTTCTCAGTTGAAGAGTTCTCTTGTTTCACAATGTTCAATAACACCTCGACGGTGGAACTCATGCCATTGGCCGCCCTAAGAATGCGCTCGCGTTGCTTGGTTTGGAATGCTGGGTCGTTAGGCTTCATAGCTTGCAATTCGGCAGCGCCAAGAACAATCGCTATCGGTGTTTTTAATTCGTGACTGGCATATTTCGCAAACATCATTTCTTGCTTGGCAAGTCGGTCTTTCATCTTGGAGTAGCTGTTTAGGTGTGAAGTAAGCATCTGCAACTCATCAACAGTGTGAGTCGGAACATGGAAGTTATCAGACTCATGCTTGCTGAGCTGCGTACTGAGTTCTCCAATGGGTGCCATAAGCTGGTCAAACACTCGCTTGAGGGTAATCCGTAGCACAATGATCAACCCGAGCATCAGTAGGGTCGAGATTGCCATCAATACGCCCCAACTGTCGTCCCACAGATCCATATCAAAAGAGCTGATGGCGATGTAAGCAGGGATAGTTTTGTTCTGGTCTTCGAAGGCAAAGTGATAGACGACTACACCGGGTATAAGAATGTGTTCTTCAGAGAGCCTTATTTCAAAACGTTGGCGAACCACGGTATCCAATGCCATGGGTGGAATCTTTTTGAGTTGGTCGGAAAAGTCCTCTTCACCATAGTAAACCGTTACGTTCTCCGATAGCTTTAGGCTGCCATCGGGAGAAAGACGTTTGTAGAATTGCTCTGCTACCCCTTTGAATGATTTCAGGTGATTCTCTATTTGAGCTTCTTCCTGCCAAACTAGACGAAGTGAGAATACAAAAAACACAACGCATGAAGAGACCAGAGCGATGACAGAAAAGGTGCGCATGGTACGGATTCTGACATCTTCGATTGAGTTGCCTAGTTTGGTTCGAATTTTCATACTTATTGAGGCTCACTAGCAGACAATATCAACTGAAACCCATGCTTAGGAATTGTCTTCAACATTGGAAAGTCGAATGGTTTATCGAGTACGTTTCGCAGCAGGTAGATATGGCAGCGGAGTACATCTTTGTCTGGAATATCATCGCCCCACAGCATGTATATCAAGCTTTCACGAGATACGACGCCGCCTTGGGCTTTCACTAATTCTCTTAGAATCTGAAACAAGATAGGTGTCAGGGTTAGGGTTTGTTTGTCTCTTGACGCTGTGTGCGATTTCTCATCAATCGTGACCTTGCCATAGCTTAAAATCTTTTGAGCAACCAAGCCTTTATGGCGTTTGATAAGCGCGTAAAGACGAGCTTCCAGTTCTGGAAACTTAAACGGCTTAGTGACAAAGTCATCCGCGCCGGAATCGAAGCTGTTCAGTAGATCTTCTTGGCCATTTAAAGCTGTTAGCATCAATATCGGTGTCGTTACGCCATTGCGTCGTAATTTGGTCGCCACTTGCATACCGTCGAGCTTGGGCAGCATGACATCTAGGACAATCGCATCGAAATCATTGTGCATGGCGAGTTCAAAGCCTTGCTCGCCATCGGAAGCGAAGTCTGCGATTGCCTCTTTAACCTCTAAGAAGTCGGCAATAATGCCTTGTAGTTCGATATTGTCTTCAACAACCAAAATACGACTGCGTTCAAGCATCTGTTCCACCTAAAGATCTGCTCCAATCAAAAATGTAGCCTACCTAAAATTATGTCGAATTTATGTCTAATGGATAGCGTTGATCAAAAAAATGAAACTTCATCAAATTCTTTTTTAATATCGAATCGACTTCGACTTTAATTCGACAAAGCCAGTTCAACAATAGTTCACATCAATAGGTGAGGGTTGAATTATGAAAACTAAAATTATCGCGCTGGCAGCACTTCTCGGTGTCTCAACGACTCAAGTATCACTAGCTCAAGCAACCGAGCTAATCGGCCACGTTCAAGGCTTAAACAAACACAGTGTTGTGGCAGAGGTGCCCGGTGTTGTTGAGATGAATAATCTTGAAGTGGGGGATGCTGTAAACCGAAAGCAAATCCTTGCTCAGATTAAAGCCGATGATTTTAAGTTTAGTGTTAATAAAGCCAAGGCAAATCTTGCGCTTGCAGAGGCTGATCTTGCGCTACGAAAAGCAACCTATAACCGCTATAAAGCACTCATCAAAAAAAACAGCCTCTCAATGGGAGAGTTAGATACAGCACGTGCCGAGTTTCTCAGTGCCAAAGCGGCGGTTTCTGTCGCTCAAATTGACTATCAACAATCTCAAGTCGATCTCGAAAACACGCAAATTGAATCTCTTATCTCGGGCTACATCTCTAACAAACCGGCGCAATCGGGTGCTTGGGTGAGTGAAGGCGATTTGCTCTATGAAGTGGTCAACATCGATAAAGTCACCTTGTCATTCATGGCGAGTGAGTATGACTTAAAGCACTTTACTGTTGGCCAAGACGTGGTGGTGTGGTCTGAAACCAACCCAGAGATAAAAATGGAAGCGAGCGTACAGCGCATTGGTGTCGAGATGCAAAATTTAACCTACCCAGTATTGGTCGAGATTACTAACCAAGGGCATCAATTTAAGCCGGGTATGTCGGTGTACGCCTCGACAGATCTTGCGGTGAAAAATATGACACCCGCTCAAACAGCATCGAATCAAGCAATATCGAACTCGAACCAAGGTAAAGGGCAGTAGAGATGAACTTTTTAGCATACTTCGCCAATCGTCAGTTTTTGGCTCGTATCATCACGGTCATGGTGTTGCTAACGGGCGCTATGTCGTTAATGCAACTCAACTTGCAAGAGTACCCAGATGTTGCGATGGACACCGCGGAAATCGAAACCAGTTATCCCGGCGCAACAGCCCAAGACATTGAACTCAACATAACCAACCCTATAGAGAAAGAGCTTCGTTCTGTGGATGGTATTGCCTATTTTTCGTCAGAATCTTCAGAAGGACGTTCTTTTATTGAGGTCGAATATCTACCTGGTGAAGACGCTGCGGTGATCTTACGAGATATTCAGCAAGCCGTCGACCGAGTCGGTAACCTGCCGAAAGATATAGACTCGCCACCGGTTGTGACTCAACAAAAAACCTCTTCGTTGGATGTGTACCATTTTGGCGTGAGTTTATCAGACAGCAACCCCGATCCCGCTTCATTACAGCACTACGCGTATCAGCTAGAAAAGAGAATCAACAACCTTGGAGGCGTAGGTTCTATCAAGCTTTCTGGTTTTAACGAACGTGAGTTTTGGGTTGAAGTTGATCCTGAAAAAGCACGCCGCTATCAAGTTGCGTTCAATGATGTCAGCACTGCAATAGAGCAACACAACCTATCGCAATCGGGTGGTTTTGTAGAGTCATGGAGCCAAGAGCAGAAGATCGTCACCATGACTAAAGTGGCGTCGACCAGTGATGTGTCTAACATTGTGATTAAGGCGCTGGATTCTGGCCAAGTCGTTCGCGTGTCAGATGTAGCAACGGTGATTGATACCTTCGCACGAGCAACCGAAGACCCCGTTCTGAGCGGGAAACCAGCGGTGGTTTTCTCAATCACAAATAGCGGTAGCGCGGATGTCATTACCACCATCGACAGTATTAAAGCTTTGTTAGACAGAGAAAGTGAGCGTATTGGCGACCAGTTTATTTTTCAGACCAGCCTCGATCTTGGCAAAGACATGGGGGAGAAATTCTCAATTGTGGCAACCAATGGTGCGATCGGTTTGGTGCTAGTTTTACTGATTCTGAGCATGATCCTGCAACGTCGTGTCGCTTTCTGGGTATCGGTTTCGATTCCGTTTTGTGTTTTCGGTGTGATGATGGTTCTGCCAATCATGGGGCTGAACTTAGACAGCATCACATTGGCAGCATTGCTGTTGGTGATCGGTATTATCGTTGATGATTCAGTGATCATTGCCGAGAGTATTTTTCAAGAGAAGGAAGCGGGTAAAAAAGGCGTCGATGCTGCGGTGTCGGGTACTTTAAAGGTGATCAAGCCATTGATGGCTAGCCTAGTGACAACGGCTTTGGTGTTTATCCCGATGATGTTTATCCCAGGCACCATGGGTAAGGCGGTTGCGGTGATTCCAATTACCGTTATTGCTGCGCTCGTGTTCTCATTCATTGAATGTACCTTGACGCTGCCAGCGCATTTGTCATCGGCGAAAGAGAGCAACTCAAAGACACAAGAAAAGGATCGATTTGAATGGATCTCAAACCGTTACTGCTCTCTGCTGAATCTGGCTCTGAACTACAAAAAATCGGTGATCGCATTAGCCATCGTTGGGTTCGCGGTATCTGGCTATTTAGTGTCTTCGTTGAAAGTGGATATCTTCCCAACAGAAGCGGGTAAATACATTGAGGTTTACACCGAAGTAAAGGCGGGGACTCCATTATCTAAAGTGCGAGACGCCCATCAGTCTATCGAACAAGCGATAGAATCTTTGCCAGAAACGGAGCTAGTTAGTTATGAGTTGATTTACTCGTCACCGGTATCGCAAGGCATCATCAACCTAACGAACTTTGACCAACGCACCCGTTCAGCCGAACAGATTATCACGGCGCTCAATGAAGAGTTGGCAGCGCTGTCTGATGACATGTTCATTAAGTTCTCGATTGATGCTGGTGGTCCGCCTCCAGGTGACCCAGTCGAAGTCCGTGTGCTGGGTGGAACAGAGAGTGAACGTAATCAAACCGTTGATTTGGTGATGGCTTGGTTAGAAGACTACCAAGGCGTGACCAGTATTAATCACAGTGAGGCATTAAAAGATCCTCAGTTGAACATTGTGCCTCAGTATCACTGGTTGGCGAAATACAACCTAACCGTGAGTGATTTATCGAATGCGCTGCGTGTCGGGTTTGATGGTAATAGCGTGACCTCTACTTGGCTTGGTGATCAAGAAGTCGATATCCGTGTGGTATTGGACGAGCAGTTCCGCGATATAGAGAAACTGAAAACCACCAAAATCTACACGACAGACGGACAGCAAGTACCACTGAGTCGATTAGCAACGGTTGAACAGATAGAAATCCCTCGCCTTATTAAGCATTACAACGGTGAGCGAGAAGTGACGGTGTCTGCCGCTTTGTCTGACGAGAGCATTAGCCCTGTCGCATTATCTGATGAGCTAATCACAGCGCTTACCGGTCAATACCCATCAAGCGTGACCATTAGCGTTGGCGGCGAAGCGGAAAGCACTAACGAAACCATGAGTGGCTTTATGGTTGTGTTCCCTGCTGCAATGGTAGCGATCTACTTTGTATTGGCGGTGATGTTCAATTCATTATTGCAACCACTGCTCATTATGGCGGTTATCCCGTTCGCGATTATGGCTTCACTAATGGCGCTTGTGGTTCACATGCAGCCGATGTCTTTGTTTGGATTGATTGGCGTACTTGGGATGACGGGGGTTGTGGTCAATAATTCCTTGGTGCTGATTAATCGAATCAACGAGTTAAGAATCGAAGGTTTGAATGCGATTGATGCCGTGACTCAAGCTGCGGTCAGTCGTCTGCGTCCGATTGTGATGACATCACTGACCACGGTGGCTGGTTTGCTTCCTCTTGCTTATGGGTTAGGCGGAACGGACGTGTTTATGGGGCCAATGTCGCTTACGCTGGGCTATGGTCTGCTGTTCTCGTTGCCAGTCGTACTGTTGGTGATCCCTGCAATGTATGCGTTGTTCTTTTCTAAAGGCTCGGTTTCGAGAACTAAGGACGGTTTGCATGTCGAGAACACGTTAAACGCTAAGGACTCCTGAAGCGTGGTTTTGTGACCCGTTGTGCAATAACTCATTTAACTTGAAATCGGTTCGATTAGGTATGCCATTTCATTTAAATAACAGGTTATAGTGTCGCAAAAATTAGCGGCACTTATTGTTCTTAGAGGTGAATAGCTCAGAACACTAAAGTGAAGCTTCTAACAATATTACACGCACAACATATAGGTTTAGCAATGACGCTTAAAAGCTTGGCATGCACCATCAGCGCAGTTCTACTGGCAGGCTGTGGTTCGACGGTCGCGACGCAAACATACAACGCCGATCTGATCATCACCAATGGACAGGTTCTAACAATCAACTCTGAAATGGATGTGATTGAAGATGGTGTGGTAGTGGTAAAAGACGACCAGATCATCGCAGTGGGCAATGAGGACTTGATGACTCAGTACCGTGCTGAAAAGGTGGTTGATGCTCAAGATGGAATTGTCATGCCGGGCATGGTGAACGCGCACAACCACCTACCTATGATTGCGTTTCGTGGCTTAGGCGAAGAGGGCATTTCGAACCGCTTGTTCGCTTACTTCTTTCCACTCGAAGCCGAAAAGCTAAGCCGTGAACTGATTTACAACGCGACTAAGCTTGGCTCTATCGAATTGGCACAAAGCGGTGTAACTACTTATGCCGACATGTATTACCACATGGATGAAATGGCCAAGGCGACCAAAGAAGTTGGCCTGCGTGCAGTGCTTGGCGAGACGGTGATTAAGTTCCCTGTGGTCGATGCCAAAGAACCTTATGGCGGAATTGAATATGCCAAAGGTTTTATCGAGCAGTACAAAAACGATGAGTTAATCACTCCCGCTTATGCACCACACGCGGTGTACACCGTGAGCAAAGATAAGCTACAAGAAATCAATAAACTGTCGGCTCAATACGATGTACCCGTGTTGATTCACGTTGCTGAATTCCCGAATGAAGAAAAGCGCATCAAAGATGAAACCAAAGCGACATCGCCAGTTGAATACATGGATGAAATTGGTGTGCTGGACGAGCGCGTAGTGATTGCTCACGGTATCCACCTGTCAGAGAATGACCAAAAGTTACTGAAACAAGCCGATGCAGGTATATCATATAACCCAATGGCCAATGCTAAAGGCGCGACGGGAATTGCACCTGCGTGGGATATGTACCGTGCTGATATGCGAATTGGTTTAGGCACAGATGGCCCTATGAGCTCGAACCAAGTCGATATCATGCGTACCCTAAGTTACGCCGCAAACATGCAACGTTTAAAGCATTCTGACCGTACCATCATGATTCCTGAGCAAGTGATTGAGATGGCGACATTAGGTGGCGCAAAAGCTCTACACATGGAAGACCAAATCGGTTCTCTTGAAGCCGGTAAAAAAGCGGATATCGTGATTGTAGAGACACAATCGGCGAACATGATGCCAAACTACGACCCATACGCGACATTGGTTTATCAAGCGAACCCAAGCAACATCGACACCACCATTGTTAATGGTCAAATCATAATGGAAAACCGTGTGATGCAGACGGTTCAACTGGATGAAATCCGCCAAAGCGTCGATGAATTTGAAGCTGATATTAAAACCTTTGCCAAAGAACTTTCTAAGAAGGCGATCAAGTCGAAGAGCTTGATGGATTAGGACGCAAACCTAGTTCTTAAAATCGAAAAGAATGAACAAGGCCGACGTAATGTCGGCCTTTTTGTTGCTGGCTTATCCCCTTAACCTCGGTTCTTTTGATTAAAGCAACGCTTCGGTTAACTAAATAGCACTTAGCTAATTAGAGCAACTGTTGCCGTTAGGAATACCGCTGCCTAAGAATTCGACGCGAATCTGTTCGATATCTTTTAGGTACTGGTTGTTCGCTTGCTCGGTTTTATCAAAGTTGTTGAGCGTGACATTCCATGAGGTAAATGGAGTGGGTTGGAAGTAGGCGTATTCGAATTTATTCGCTACAGCGCCATCGGTGATGATGCTAACGTCGTTGGTGGTTGGATCATCCAGGCGATAGTAGAACGCGCGTGACACGGGGTTTGAGCTGAACTGGTAATCTTGATTTTCATATCGATCGGCATAGTTGCCTGAACTGGAGACTCGCAGGTTGAGTTGCTTGCCATAAGGTAAGTTTTCACCTTCTAAGAATACTCGTACCGTGGACAGCCTAACGCGGTCAAATGAACAGAGTTGGACTTGCTCTAATGGAATAGAGAAGTTGAGTTGTCCTGTCGTTGCAAAGCTCTCTAGTTGCTCTGGGCTAGAAATGGTGTAGTTATCGATGGTGAAATCTTGTGGTGCGGGTTGGAAAGAAGACAGGGCATTCACATACTCACTTTCGATGGACGCTAAATCAAACTGGTAGTCCAAGTAACTTTTATTCAGAGAAGGTGTGATTTCGCTTGGCTTCAATGCCCAGTATTCGTATGCCTGAACATAGTTAGACAAAGCAACGAACATCGGGCGTTTGAAGTGCATCAACACTCTTGATAGTTCACGTTCAATCGAATCGAAGCTGTCGGTATCTACTTGATAACCTTCAATAGCATCATTCAGCCTTTGCTGTTGGTTGATGGTTACGTTATTGGTTAACAGCAAGTCGACCAGCTTTGCTTGCTCCTGAGCAAAGTTAAGCTGCGTGATGTTAATTGCCTTACCGAGCAGAACCTGCTTTTCAAGTTCGAGTAAGTATTGTCTTGATCCTTTGATACCTAAGCTATCAGCATATCTTAAGTTGCTGCGGATCTCGGTGATCATCAGATCCCACGCCAGGTTACTTTCATTGATGGTTGGGATGTTGAAGTTAAAACCATCCATCGCTTCAGATATCTTCTGGAGCTTGATGGTTGATTTAATATCTGCGGTTAACTGAGAAATACCAGAAATCGTTTTGGTCACGCTATCAATAATGCCCGTGACCGACTTGATATTGGTGACGAGGTTTTTCGCTTTCTCTAATGCTTCTGGGGTTTTAGCTAATTGCTCGGTTAGATCGTTGACGCCTGAAAGGTTACCTGTGAACACGCCACTCACTGCACTTCCAATCTCAGCGATTGCTTTGAATATCGCAAGCGCAGCATTGAGTTGTTGTTGGGTTTTCCAATTCTCTACGCCAACTAAATAAGTCGTTCTCGCATCAAGGGTCACTAACTCTTGTGCTTTGTATTGGCTATCTACCTCAGTAAGGCTGTCCCCTATCTTATCTATGTTGGATTGAGTTTGTGTGATGATCGAACTCTGAGCGCGAAGAACGTCTTCGATGTTAGCGAGTGCTAACTTAGCGGCTTCGATTTTGTCTTCAATGACGGTGTTTCTGTCTTGAATAATGTCCCATTGAGCTTGGTAGGCGATCATCGCCTTCAGATACGCCTCGTACTTATCTTGATACAGCACTTTGTCGAGGTAAGGGACGTAGTGGCTCTCTTTGGTACTGAAGCTAATAAACTGCTTGAACGCGACCGTTTGCAGGTAAAGATCCGAAAGAATAGGGTCATCTTCCACCACTGAACCTGAATAGCGTAAGCTCTGCTCAATCCAGTTGATGAGGTCGAGGCTAAGCTCTGGGTTCGTGTCGTATAAGCTCGCTGCCATATCAAAAGAGCGATTAATAATGTCTGTAAAAGGTTCGGTAGCCAGTTTCATTTGTCCGGTAATGTTTGAGTCGATGGTGGTTCTTCGGTAGTGCTCTCCTGCTAAGACAACGGATTCACCATCACCGATTTTCCCTGTTAGAGCGTCTCGCGTAATGCTGCCATCGCTTTGGAAAGCGAGCACATTAATCGGTGTTTCTATCTCGCCCGCAATCACAGAAATTGAGGCAGCAGAGCCTTGTTGTCCGAGCACAAATGTCGGCGTGCCTTGGCCAACAATTTTACGTGCAAAAATCAGGATATTTTGATTATTTACGAGCAAGTTGAAGTTCTCTGGAACCTCAATCGTATCTGCAAAAACGACGATTTTTGAAGGCTTAGTAACATAAAGGTTCTGCTCAGCAATCCAGTCACTTAGGTTGATGTGTAAATCGGATGTTGAACGCGATAAGACGCCAACATCGGAATAGGCAGATTGAACCCAGGTTGGGTATTCGGTTGAATTGGGTAAATTGTTCAGTTCAAGCCAGTCGCTAGAAAAAGCCTGTGGAGAAAATGAAAGAGAAATAATAATAGGTAGAAGTCTCATATTTATGTCCTGTCGAAATTAGTAGTCACCAAATTTTGGGTAGCAGAAGCCGCCACCTTAATTTGCTTAAGGTGCGGCTTCTTATTCGGAAGGTAATTTGGCTATCTTGTTATATTTTTAGCAGTTTCGTTGCTGTGTATAGCGTTTCTGTATATAGCGTCGTATTTATCTGTCGCGCTATTTTTCGAGAGATATAGGACTAATCCATTTTTTGAATATATGCATTGTTTGCGAACGCTTTTGCTTTCTCACTAATATTGCTCCAGTTACTTTCCGCAACTGTTGTATTCGCAAGAGCGCCTATCGCACCAAGCATGGCATCGTCTTTCATGATATCTGCATTATCCTGAGCTTGTTCTAGTGCAACGAGTAACGAAGTGAAGTCAGCATTCATTTTCTGCCAATTCAGTTTCAGCTTATCAATATGTGGAATCGCATTTTCAATTTGCTGAGAAATTATCTCGATACTCTCTGAAGAGCGATGATAAGAGTTATATATCTTTTGCGTGTAAGTTAACTGTTCTTGAAGTTCTTTTACTTCGCTTTGTAATTCGTTACGAAGTTTACGTGCTTTTTCAGCTTTGTCGCCATAGACGCCCATGATTGGTCCTGCAACCAGAGGGAACCATGCATAAGTCACTGCAGTAGAGGCGACCGTAACGTAGTGAGTGTAATCTTTGTTGAGTTGAGTAATACGCGCATTAATGTCGTTCACTCGTTGCTGAAGTGCACTACCATCATCGCTTAAATAGCCGTTGTGTGTGCCTTCCAACACATCTAGCTGTAATTTTTGCGTGTCCAGTGTGGCTGAGAATTCCAATAGATTGCCGCCAACGTCAGACACTTCTTGTTGGTATCTCATGGAAAAGTTCTGCAAGCTTTTTAGGTAAGCAATCGCCATTTTTCTGTTGCGTTCTACCGCTTCAATATCTTCCGGTAGTGGCGAGAAAGCTTTGGCCAACATTTCATTTAAGGCGTCACTCAAAGGGTTGAGCATGTAGTCTTTGATTTGTGCGTAATTGGCCAAGCTCAATGAAAGGCCAACAATGCTCGGGTAAAGGTCTTTTTTCCAATAAAAGGCAGTATCGTGAATATTTGAGTATTGCTCGACCAGTGCTTGGAAATTAGAGAAAGGAATGTCGTTAGGAATACTTAAAGTCGACTTCATACTGGCTTCTGTCACGGGTAGAGCCAAGGCACCTTCTACATAGGCTTGGATCTGATACCACTCTTGCTGTTTGAGAATAAAGTTGTCGGTATCTAAATCAATAAAGACGCCATTCTCACCGATTATCGTATCGTAGGTGACTTGAGGTATGTTTTGTTCAGCTGACGCTTGGTTAACTTGAACTGGCGCTGCTTGAGAAGTGAAAGCAAAAGAAGAAAGTAGCCCAATTGAAATCGAAGATAGTACGAGTGTTTTAGTTATTTTTTTCATTGTTTAGCCCTGTTAGATTTGTTATTAGCTTTTTGCAAAGACAATAATCCCCCTACCATTTAGATGTAATTTTTAAATATTTATGAAGGGTTATTGAATAGTTTTATATTGTTATTCTTGTAGTTATCTTATGGTTTTTAAAATCGACCCCTTTAATGTGTTTTTTGTTTTTATAAGATTTGGCCAATCTATAGCAGATTTATAATGAAAAGTTCTATTTAGATCACATATTTGGATTCATATTGATCGTTTGTTGATCTATTGAATCTAATGATATTTGAATCATTAGTTTTGTTTCTTTTGTCAGGCTAGACACGAAAAGGTCTCGAGAGGTTTTTATTCTATTCATAAAGGTGATAAGTGATAGAAGTATAATTACTGTCATTATTTCTATTATTACTAAATCTGTTGATTAATTTGATGAATATATAAATAGAACGAACGTTTTAAATTTGATCTGTGCCAAATAATGTATGGGCGAATTTATATTAATTGAAGGTTTTATTAGCGAATGTTTTATTAGGTAACTTTATATTAGATGGCGTTAAATTAGTTTATCTTTAATTATTGGCGGATTATGTTGTTGGTTTATTAAGGCTGGAACTATTTTAGGAAATAGATTGATACATAGACTGAGAGGCAATCATGTTTGCGCGTGTTTTCGAATGTTTCGGATACTTAGAGATGTTTGCCCATCAAAGCCACGCGCTTTGGCTTGCAGTGTTTGACGGGCAAATATCTTAGTTAGTTGTTATTCATCGCCAGCTTACCGAGCTTCATCGCGGCAGCATGGTGACGGTGCATCAACTGTTCCATGTCTACGCCAATAACGGCACCATCATTAACTCGCCATTTTCCGGCTACCATCACCTTATCCGCTTGTTGAGCACCACAAAGTAGTAATGCAGCCAGTGGATCGTGGCTACCAGAGAAACGAATATCATCGAGTTTGAACATCGCGATGTCGGCTTGTTTACCGACCTCTAGCGTTCCAATGTCGGTTCTGCCCATCGCTCGTGCGGAGCCTGATGTTGCCCAGCGCAGTGCGTCGAAGTGAGATACGTTTGCCGAGCCATATTGCAGGCGCTGTAGATACATCGCCATGCGCACTTCAGCAATCATATTGGAGCCGTCATTCGAAGCGGAACCATCGACACCTAGGCCGACTTTCACGCCAGCGGCTTCGAGGTCGTTGTTCTTACAAATACCAGAAGCCAGCATCATATTGGACGTCGGACAGTGGCTGATACCAATTCCCGCTTTACCCAAGCGCTTGATCTCTTCTGGATTGAAGTGAATACCATGAGCGAGCCAAGTTCGTTCATTCAGCCAACCCACATCTTCTAGGTAATCAACTGGGCGCAGGCCAAACTTCTCGATACAGAAGTCCTCCTCATCGAGCGTTTCACATAAGTGCGTGTGCATCATTACGTTTTCACGCTCACTGATCTTGGCGGTCTCTTTCATCAGGTCGGTAGTGACCGAGAACGGCGAACAAGGCGCGAGTGCGATTTGGATCATCGCGCCTTCATCACGCTGGTGGTAGTCACGAATCAAGCGTTGGCTGTCATCAATGATGGTCTGTTCGGTTTGAATGGTGTGTCGTGGAGGCAGCCCACCTTCATCTTCCCCAAGGCTCATGGAACCGCGAGTGAATATCGCCCTTACGCCTAATTTCTCTGCGGCCTCGACTTGTAAATCAATGGCGTGTTCTAGTCCGTTTGGCAGCAAGTAATGATGGTCTGACGCTGTGGTACAACCCGACATCATTAACTCGACCAGAGCTAACTCTGTAGCAAGGCTCATCATCTCCGAGTCGAGATTGGCCCAAACAGGGTAGAGGCTTTGTAGCCAATGGAAGAGTTCTTTATTCAGTGCGCCGGGGTAGGCACGCGTTAGGGTTTGATAGAAGTGGTGGTGCGCATTGATAAGCCCCGGGGTCACAACATGACGAGAGGCGTCGACGCTGTAATCTACGGGTAAGGTTGGCTCTTTGTGTTTGCCAACCAACTCAATGATTTTATTACCTTTAATGACAATACCGCCTTCTGCATCAGCTAGTGAGCCAGTGTAGATTGCGAGAGGATTCTTAATCCAGATGGTTTCCATTCATAGTAGTCCTTAGCCATCTCAGCCTTTTCAGGGAAGAGGGTCTTTGTTGGTATTTGCTGTTGATAGATAAATTCGAATCAGGGGCGTTAAAACGTTCAATGTTCTAATCATTCCCTGATTCTGTGAAAATCGGTTTTACGTTAGTCAGTGAACCAGTTAGTTCGCTTTGGGCTCAGGGTTTTCTGAAGCCGATTGAACGTCTGCTTCTGTATTTGCTTGTTGAATCTCTAATTGCTCGTCTGAGTGTCGTTCTTCTTCAGCCTGTTCTTTCATTTCTAGCTCAACTTGCGCTTGGCTCTCGGCCAACGCTTCTTGCTCTTCTGCTCGTGAAGATTTCGGCAACACAAGGTTTAGCAGAACCGTCATGATGGTGCCTGTTGTAATGCCAGAGTGAAGGAAATTCGCCAAATCATGTGGCAAGTGTTGCAGCAATCTTGGTTCGAAAGTGACGGCCAAACCAGACGCCAAACCGACACAGATTACCAAGGCATTTCGCTTAGTGTCTGCGGCTTTGATCAACATGCGGATACCTGCGTAAGCGATCATACCGAACATCACGAAACCCACACCACCCAAAACAGGTTTCGGAATTGTGACGGCAATAGCGGCTAATTTCGGGAATAAACCACCTAAAATTAGTAAACCACCGGTTGCAGCCACTACATAGCGACTTGCTACACCTGTGATACCTACAATGCCGACGTTTTGGCTGAACGACGCTAATGGCATTGCCGTTAAAATCGAAGATAAGGTACTACCAAGTCCATCGCCCAATAGACCACGTTTTAAGTCTTTACCGCTGACTTGGGTTTGGCAGTTGTTGCCTAGTGCCATGAAGTCACCTGTTGCTTCAGCGATAACTACGATGTACACCAAGCTCATACTGATGATGGCACTCGCAGAAAAGGTAAAGCCATATTTGAAGGGCTCAGGTCCACCGATCCAAGCTGCAGAGCTGATTTGCTCAAGGTCGACCATGCCGAGTGATAGCGCCACAATGTAGCCGCCCGCTAAACCAATCACGATGGCTGAAGCGGCAACAGCGCCTTTACAATAAACCGATACGCCAACCACAATCCCCAAAGAGATCAGTGCTAGAAACAGCTTTGGTAGTGTGGCGAATTGTTCCGTGTTGGCAGGGGAGTCTCCGACCCAATTCATGGCAACCGGTAAAATGGTTAATCCTATTAGGGTAACCACTACACCACTTACCACGGTTGGGAACAGCTTCCGAACCTTGTCCATATAGAAGCTGGCACCAATTACTACAAATGAGCCGATCAGCGCTGAGCCCATGATCGCGGCGACACCGCCTTCATTGCCGATTGAAATGGCGACGCCCAAAAAGGCAAAGCTCGACCCCATCACAACGGGCAGTCGAATACCAATAGGACCAAAGCCAAGACATTGAGCGACAGTCACAATACCTGACGCCAATAGCGCCGCATTGATCAGCGAGACGATCTCTGTGTTAGGCAGGCCAATTGAAGCACCAACAATAAGGGGAACAGCAACGATGCCACCAATTGAGGCGAGCATGTGTTGCAATGCGAGTAGAAGGGTTAAGCCGTGAGGCGGTCTTTCATTTAGGGTGTACAGAAGTTTCATTTGATATTCCTCTGCCTGCGTTTCCGTTTACAGACGATTGGCGGTCAAATAATGACTTCTACAAACTGCGTAGGGTCATAAAAAAGGTGCACTAACCGAGCGGAATGCGTCTGCGCTCCGCTGATTAGCACAATTAGCTTTTTCTTAAAAATGTTGTCGGTAGCATGTGTATTGATTGCTTGGCCTGCGAACAAGCCAAGCGATAGTTACGTTTGGTGATTAACCGATGAACACTAGCTTCGCGACAAAAATCGCGGCTAAGAAGTACATCGAAATTGATACATCTTTTGTTTTACCTGTCGCCAGTTTCAACACGGTGTAGGTAATGAAACCCAGTGCGATACCATTCGCGATAGAGAATGTCAGGGGCATCATTAACGCAGTAATAGCTGCGGGTGCGCCGTTGGTGAAGTCTTTCCAATCAACGTGTTGCATGCTGCTCATCATCACGAACGCCACATAAATCAACGCGCCAGAGGTTGCGTAAGCGGGGATCATGCCTGCAAGTGGAGATAGGAAAATTGCCGCTAAGAACAACACACCAACCACAATCGCTGATAGGCCAGTTCGTGCGCCTGCTGCAACGCCCGCTGCACTTTCTACATAACTGGTTACTGGCGGACAACCCACACACGCACCCGCCACACTTGAAATACTGTCGGCTTTAAGCGCTTTGCTTAGGCCTTCGATCTTGCCTGTTTCAGGGTTAGTCAGGTTTGCACGCTCAGCCACACCCATCAAAGTACCCGCGGTATCGAACATGTTTACAAAAAGGAAAGCCAAGATAACGCTGATCATTGAAACATCAAGCGCGCCCATAATGTCCATTTTTAGGAACGTAGGCGCTAAGCTTGGTGGAGCCGCGAAGAAGCCGTTGTAATGCACTAAACCCAGCATCATACCGACAAGAGTCACACTCAAAATGCCGATCAGAACCGCACCAAAAACCTTGCGCTCACTCAGAACAGCGATGATAAGGAAAGCGATAGCGGCCAGTAGCGCTTCTGGTTTGGTGAAGTCACCTAGAGAAACCAAAGTCGCTGGGTTTTCGACGACGATGCCCGCTGTTTTAAGACCAATTAGGCCTAAGAACAAACCAACACCCGCAGTCATGGAGTAACGCAGACTCACTGGGATACTTTCAATGATCCATTGGCGGACTTTGTAGAAACTCATCCCAACGAACAAGATACCGGAGATAAACACTGCACCCAGTGCGACCTCCCAGCTATAACCCATTTCGCTTACTACCGTGAACGAGAAGAAGGCGTTCAAGCCCATGCCCGGTGCAAGGCCGACAGGCCAGTTCGCAAATAGTCCCATTAACAAACAACCGATCGCAGCACCAATACAGGTTGCGACGAATACCGCGCCTGCATCCATGCCAGAAGCAGCCATTATTTGTGGGTTAACGAAGATAATGTAAGCCATGGTAGCGAAGGTGGTGACACCACCGACTAACTCATTTTTTACGCTGCTTCCGTGGGCCTTAATTTTAAAGAGTTTCTCTAAAAATCCGTTATTCGCATCTTGGTTGAGTATTTCTGTTTTACTCTCACTCATGTCAGCAAGTCCTTTTATGTTGTGATCCATTTATTGAATACAGCGAGATTTCAATATTAAGTTTTAAGGTTTTTCCTAGCCGCTATTTCTTTAGTTATCTGTTGTTTAGTCATCAACTCTCTAACTATTAACGTTGTTAGTATTTTTATATGAGCGTGTTTAGTGAGTGCACACCTTTTGGGGTGTACACGTGAATTTGTTTATGATTTGGTGATTGAGCCTAGTTCGAAGTTCTAGGACACGGGACTAACTGCCCCGATAGGTTGAGAAACTGTAAGGCGAGACGAGAAGAGGAACGTGATAATGCGCTTCTGGATCATCTAAGCCGAAACGAATAACCACATCGTCTAGGAAAGGCACACCATCCAATTCCACACCTTTGCTTTTGTAGTAATCCGCAACGTAGAACACCAATTGATATTTCCCTGGTCGGAAATCATTCCCTGCCAGAATAGGCGCATCGGTTCGGCCATCGGAGTTCGTGATTACCGTCGCCAACTTTTCTGTTGAGTCTTCATTGACCTTATAAAGCTCTACCTTGATCTCTGCACCCGGTAAGCCGTGAGTCGTGTCTAATACGTGTGTTGTTAGTCTTCCCATAGTCCTTTAATAGCGCTTTTGGCGCTCCTCTGTTCCGTGGTTTATCTGTCTGCTTCGACCTTGCAAAGAATGCAACTGGTCACTTTGTTATCACTAACTATGTACGAACTGTACACAATTAGTAAAGCGAATTGTTGGAAAAATGTTAACCATCGTGTCGTTTTTTCTGACTTTATAGATCTTGATTATCGTTTTTTGGTGAACTTGTGTTTTGTTAAGTTGTTGTTTTTAAATGAATGGTGTGCGTAAATTTAACTTGAATAACAAAATCTTTACATTGAGATAAATAATTGTATACAATAAATGTACAGGGGTAAGGTTGCTTTGTTTATCGAGAATCCATTTGGTGACTCACTTAAAGAGCGGCTAAGCCAACCACTTATGTTAGGAGTACTTGGATGAATAAGGATTATTCAAGAAATTTGATCGGTTACGGAGCTAACCCTCCAAACCCTCAATGGCCAGGTAATGCGCGCGTCGCGGTTTCTTTTGTATTGAACTATGAAGAGGGCGGTGAGCGTTGTTTGTTACATGGAGACGACGAGTCTGAAGCCTTTCTCTCAGAGATCCCGTCAGCACAACCGATCAAAGGCGAACGTCACATCAGCATGGAATCCATTTATGAATATGGTAGCCGTGTAGGTGTGTGGCGTGTTCTTCGCTTGTTCGATGAATATGAAATCCCACTGACCGTATTTGCTGTCGCAATGGCGATTGAGCGTCACCCAGACGTTGCTAAAGCTATGGTCGAAGCGGGCCACGAAATCTGTAGCCACGGTTATCGTTGGATCGACTATCAATACATTGATGAGTCAGAAGAGCGCGACCACATGACCAAAGCGATTGAGATCATCCAACAAGTGACGGGTCAACGCCCACAAGGTTGGTACACAGGTCGAACGGGTCCAAATACGCGTCGCTTGGTTGCAGAAGAGGGCGGTTTTCTTTACGACTCGGATGCCTATGACGATGACCTGCCTTATTGGCATACCGAAACCGGTCATCCACAACTGGTGATCCCTTACACACTCGATGTGAACGACATGCGTTTTTCAACCGCGCAAGGCTTCAACTCTGGTGAACAGTTCTTCCAATACCTAAAAGACACGTTTGACACCCTTTATATGGAAGGCGAAACCGCACCGAAAATGATGTCGGTTGGGCTGCATTGTCGTCTGATTGGTCGCCCCGGTCGTATTGCTGCATTAAGACGTTTCTTAGACTACGTAAAACAGCACGACAGCGTGTGGTTATGTCGTCGAATCGATATCGCTAACCACTGGCACCAACATCATCCATATCAACCAAATAACGCTATTCATCAACAGCAAAAGTAGCAGTGAAGCAAGGAGGCTTAACGTGACTGAATTTCGATCATGCCAACCAACAACCATGGACCGCGATACCTTTGTCGCTCACTTTGCTGATGTTTACGAGCACAGCCCGTGGGTTGCAGAAGTGGTGTATGACCAAGGTTTGAATGCCGAAGACGACCATATCGAGAATCTTCATCTGAAAATGGCATCGACCTTGTTAAGTGCAGACCAAGGCAAACAGTTGGCTTTGATCAATGCTCACCCAGATTTAGCCGGTCGAGCAGCAGTAAACGGCGAACTCACCGAGTCGTCGACCAAAGAACAAGCGGGGGCGGGCATCGACCAGTGCAACGCCGAAGAATTTGAAAAATTCACTTCTTACAACAACAGCTACAAAAGTCGCTTCAATTTCCCTTTTATCATGGCGGTGAAGGGAGCCAATCGTTACCAAATTCTTGAGTCGTTCGAGATGCGATTAGGAAATGATAGTGAAACTGAGTTTGCTACGGCGATTCAAGAGATCAACAAGATCGCGATGTTTCGTCTCTGGGATATGTAAGTTAACGGAGTTAACAGCTATCTCAGCCCAGTCTTAGTGAGCCAAGAGCTTTGTTTATCAGAGCGCTGCTTATTAGAGCTTGATTTATCGAAGGCTTATTTATCAAAGCCTTATTGAATAAAGCATAAGCCACTAAGTTCTCATTTTATTATTACTTGATTAATTGGATAGGATTACACGGACATGACCCAAACATTTGAACAATTCATAAACCTTGCAGACGAAAAACTCGGCGCAGAAGCTATCTTCGCAACAGACGATTTTTTCGCCGATAAAAGCCGTCTACTCAGCCACGCAGCGCCAGAGTGGAAAGACGACTTATACGACGATAACGGCAAGTGGATGGACGGTTGGGAAAGCAGACGTAAACGCGGTGAAGGTTACGACTACTGTGTCGTTCGCCTTGGCCTAGCTGGCACCATTGCTGGCGTTGATATTGATACCTCATTCTTCACAGGTAACTTCCCACCTTCGGCATCAATTGACGCGTGTTATTCACCACAAGGCGAGCCAACTGATTCAACAGAGTGGCAAGAAATTCTGCCTTCAATGGCACTACAAGGTGATCATCATCATCTTGAAGCAATCGAAAGTGACCAAGTATTTACGCACCTACGTTTGAACATCTACCCAGACGGCGGTGTCGCGCGCTTACGTGTTTATGGCCGACCAAGTGTGGATTGGGAAGCAATAGATTCTCAGCAACAAGTTGACCTAGCATCGGTTGAACACGGTGGCCGAGCGCTAGCATGTAGCGACGAGCACTACGGCAACAAAGCCAATATTTTAGGCCCTGGCCGCGGTGAAAACATGGGTGACGGTTGGGAAACCGCGCGTCGTCGTACACCGGGTAACGACTGGGTTATCGTGGCACTAGGCCACCCAGGCAACATCGAACGTATCGTAGTGGATACGGCCCACTTCAAAGGTAACTACCCAGACAGCTGCTCAATTCAAGCGGCTTACGTGAAAGGCGGTACCGACGACCAAGTAGAAACACAAAGCCTATTCTGGCGTGAACTGTTGCCTGCACAAAAGCTGCAAGCGCACGAGATTCACGAATTCATTTCTGAGGTAAACGACCTTGGTGCGATTACCCACGTACGTGCAAACATATTCCCAGATGGTGGTATCAGCCGTTTGCGTCTATTTGGTACGAAGGCGAAATAGGTAAGGAAATGAGTATGAGTAATGGAATACGTCGTTTATCCATCGAACCGTTAACCAAGCAGGCTTTTGCAGAGTTTGGCGATGTTATCGAGTCCGATAATAGTGATTTCTTCATGATCAACAGTGGATCAACACGTCGCTACCACAAGCTAGCGACAACGGATGTGCAAGACCAAGACGGAGAAGCGATCATCAGCATCTTCCAAGCCACACCGTTGAGCTACCCACTGACCATCAAAATGTTAGAGCGTCATCCACTTGGCTCTCAGGCATTCATTCCATTACTTGGTCAACCCTATTTAATTGTTGTTGCGCCAAAAGGCGACGATCCAACATTAGCCAATAGCCGAGCTTTCTTGAGCAACGGCCGTCAAGGAGTGAACTATCACAAAGGGGTGTGGCATCACCCAGTTCTCGCCCTCTCCGATCAAGACCAGTTCTTGATCGTCGATAGAGGCGGCGAAGGGCATAACTGTGATGAAGTTTATTTCGACAGCGACCGAGTGGCATTGCATTTGGACGACTTGCCAACGGACGACAATAAGGAAGAACAACGCTTAGCTAAAGCGTTGTGATACAGGAGTTTATTATGGATCCGCATATTACAGAATGGTTGAATTTAGCAATACGCTGGGCTCACATGATTGTTGGTGTTGCGTGGATAGGCGCATCATTTTACTTTGTTTGGTTAGAGAACAACCTTAACCGAGTAAACCCAAAAACGGGCCTTTCAGGCGACTTATGGGCGATTCACGGTGGTGGTATTTATCACCTAGAGAAGTACAAACTTGCGCCACCAGAGATGCCAGAGCACCTGCACTGGTTCAAATGGGAAGCTTATTTCACGTGGATCACCGGTGTGTGTTTACTGGGTGTGGTTTACTACCTCAACGCTGAAATCTACCTGATTGCACCGGGCTCTGGCCTTGATTCAACAACGGCAATCGCGATTGGTATTGGTTCATTCGTTGCCGGTTGGTTTATCTACGACTTACTGTGTGACTCGCCATTAGGTAAAACCCCCATGTTGCTTGGCGTTGTGCTGTTTGTACTACTAGTCGCTGCAACATATGGCCTAACTCAAGTGTTCAGTGGCCGTGGTGCTTACATCCACGTAGGGGCGATTATTGGTACCATTATGGTGGGTAACGTATTCCGCGTTATCATGCCTGCACAGCGCAACTTGGTGAAAGCGATTGAAGAGAAGCGCGAACCGGATCCTGCATTGCCAGCGAAAGGTCTACTGCGTTCTCGTCACAACAACTACATGACACTGCCAGTGCTGTTCATCATGATCAGTAACCACTTCCCAAGCACTTATGGCTCGGAATACAACTGGCTGATCCTTGCTGGGCTAGCGATCTTCAGTATCTTGGTGCGTCACTACTTCAACACGCGTCACGGAAGTCAGAAGTTTGCATGGACAGTACCTGTAGCGGCATTGGGTATGATCACGCTTGCGTTTGTGACCTCACCTTATGCGAAAAAGCAGATGACTCCGGTTGTACAAGCGCCAGTGGTTCAAGAAGTGCAAGTCAGCGCGACGGAATCGGCGACAGAAGAGCTTGCTGAAAACGGCACAGCTTCAACTACGGCTAGTTCTCAAGCTGTACCAGCAGACCACGCAATGCAAACGGCTAGCGCAGGCGTAAGCTTTGAAACCATCAACAAAGTCATTCAAGAGCGCTGTTCTGTGTGTCATTCATCAACCCCGAGCCACGCTGCTTTTGCTGCTGCGCCAGCCGGTGTGATGTTTGATACCCCAGAAGAAATTAAAGCCAACGTCCCAAGGATTGTTGCTCAAACGGTAACAACCAAGGTGATGCCGCTTGGTAACATGACTCAAATGACTGATGAAGAACGCGCACTCATCGGCACTTGGGTAGAGCAAGGCGCTACGCTTCAATAATGATGTGAATCCTTTACCTAAGAGCATGAGTCTTAGGTGAGGCTTGGGGAGAGTTTGGTTTCGGGCACGCGCCAAACTCATCCCACCCTGTTTCCCCGGTTCCTATAACCGGGGCTTTTTGTTTTAGATATCTTATATGTACTTCGAGAAACTATAGTTAAAGTAAAGAGGATTAGATATTACACCTTGGATTTACGTCCGTTTACCGGTTTTGCCTTCTTACGTCTTGCTGCGAGTTTCTTCCTTAATTTAAGCCCTGGCCGCTCAATTAAGAAATATGAAATGAGCGCAAATATCAATACTAGAACAATATTAATAGGCCAGGTGGCATACCACTCGCGAGTCCAAGAATTTAAGAAGGGTTCTTGCCACAGATACAGCGAGTAACTTAATACACCTAACCACACTGCAAGTTTACTATTTAAAATGGTGAAGCTTAGACCGTGATTAAACTGGCTATAGCGAAGAATCATAAGTGCAGCACAAACATTGATTAACGTTTGACCAAGCACGTAGAACCAAGCGGGGCTGAGCTTATAGAGTGCGCTGGGAACTAAAATCATCGCCACAGGCACGACTATGAACCACCTAGAACCAAAGTAACTGGGGAGTGTGAACCCTGCCTCTTTCATGTAGGCAATAACACAGCCCATTGCTAGTGCGTCTGCAATTGCCTGAAACTCTCGGGTCATCGCAGAGGGTGAGCTGCCAGCTTCAAACCACATCCAATAGCGAATACAGGGGACAAATAAAACCGCTAATAGGAGCAACGACTTAGCGTGTTGTCGTCCCAATGTGGTGAGTAAAAGCGGCCACAGTAGGTAGAATTGTTCTTCGACCGCAAGTGACCAAGTATGGTTGAGCCACCATTCGCGCTCGTGGTGATAATTCATCGTGTAGGTGACCGCGTGGAATAGGTCGCCCGGTAGTAAAGAGATGATGCCTGCGTATTCTGCGATAGCGATACAAAGAATGTAGAAATAAAAAGCAGGGAATAAACGGAACATGCGTCGGATGAAGAATTGAGGCAGGTTGATCTTATTGGTCAGCTTGAGTTCACTGAGCAATAGCGTGGTTATTAGGAATCCAGAAATCACAAAAAATACTTTTACGCCGAAGTTACCCAAGCTATTGAGTGGCATAAAGATCTGGGGAAAGTTAACGGTACCGCACAAGTGCCCCAAACAGACTAGCAATATAGATGCAGCACGCAATCCGTCTAGAGATGGAATTCTGTTCTCCATGTGATTATATCCCCTTGTTGCTCGTTGTCTTCCTCCGAATGTTTCGGCCTTCATTGTATAGGTAGCAAGGGGAGTGCCATTTGTTTATTGAACCTATCTTGTTGTTATATCGATCTTATATTTTAAATCAATTTTTCACTTTCAAATTGCGAATCAATTTAAATAGATGACATACCGTAGGTTTTATTTCCGATTGAGTCTCTTTCCTTTCTCTCGCAATCGAGGGTCGAATGAAGTCTTACTTCAGTCCTTATTTCGTAGATAGTTCCGTATAAGTCACTTGATCTGAATCTCTACCCATGGCACGTTCTGTTCTAAATTGACTTTATTAGGACAAAAAATGGAAGACTTAATAGTCGCGTATTTTAGGGCATTGAGCTCATTCTTTAGGTATCTGTTTCAGTCGTTCTTGATTGAGTTCATTGGTTACGGAGCTGGCTGGATAGTTTGTAAAGTATTCACATTAGGGCGCTTCCCCCCATTGATTCCAACTGAAAAAGAGCGAACCAGAATCTCTTATATCGGAGCTATTAGCATCGTGTTGCTTCTGTTAGCAATTGGTGTGTTCAATAGTTTGTGATTCGGAGTGAGGATATATGAAATTTTACCCCGCGGAGCAATATCAAGCGGTTTGCAACGAGCTGTTTGGCCGATACGAACGTGAGATCAAAAAGCTAACCCCTAATGCGAGAGTTGAGCATGTAGGCGCATCTTCTATTCCTTTTGCTGTGTCTAAGGGCGATTTGGATATCTTCGTAGGTGTTGATCTTGGCAAACTTGAGGATGTAATAGAGAGACTCACAACACTCGCCTTTACAGAGAAACTCGATACGTTAAGGACGCCTGAACTGTGTATGTTGGAATCTACATCTTCTGATGATGTGGCGTTGCAAGTGGTCGCTAACGGTTCTGAGTTCGAATGCTTTCTAAGGTTTCGTGACAAGCTACGTGCGAATCCGGTATTAGTGGAGCAATACAACACCCTCAAAATGTCTTGTGAAGGTTGGCCACAAGATGAATACCGCGAAAAGAAGTCGACTTTTATCGAGCATGTGTTGGCTCTGAAATAGTCAGCAGTCCTACCCCCTTTGTCTCCAATCTATAAACCCTAGTTAAACCACTAGACGTACGTTTTCTAGTTCTCACTATCTAAAGGCTTTCACCTCGTAACGTCTCCTGTTCATTAGAGGTGATTACAAAAAATAGATCCTCTAACCATTTGATTAAAGTTGCATGTAAGCGATTAAGTTTATACAGAACAATGGTTTAGTTCTATTTAACTAATTTTCTGAATTTTAACCACCCGTTATGCAACTTGGCTCACACATCTGCATGTAAGTTTAAAATCAAACCATTTGCATATGTTATGTTTCTCGCATTTTTATAAAGTCTAGGTTATTACATGAAAAATAAGGTATTTCTTTGCTCTGCTCTTCTTCTCGCATTATCTGGTTGTGCTTCTGTGCCAACAGTTGATTCTTCAGTTTCTGATCAAGCGAAAACGTTCCCTGCTCCTAAAGAAGGTAATACAGGCATCTATATCTATCGTGAAGATACTTTTGTCGGTGGTGCAGGTGTTGAGTTAGTCGATGAAGAAGTAGGGAAAGCTGAAGTACGCAAAGTCGCAATGGCTGAAAGTGGTAACTGCCCTTCTATATAGTGATTCAATCTAATTCAAGATGACGTCAGAGCTTCGAGTTTCTGACGTTTTTTAATTTATAGGTACTTTGACGTTAGGAAAGGACATGTCTGAAGTAATAGTAAACACCCCTACAATTGTACTCGCGTCTCGATGGTCTCGCTTATGGGCATCTATCATTGATGCTTTCGTGTATGCGATTTTTATTGTTCCTGTTTTCCTATATGGCGGTTTGTACGATAAATTGCTTTCCAATGAAACCATTGAGCTAACAGAACAAGTTGCTCTGACTGTTTACGGTTGGGTGTTTTACTTTTTGTGCCAAGGGTACTTACTTCACAAGAAGGGGCAGACAATTGGTAAAAATCTAATGGATCTTGCGATTGTCGATATGGAAGGTAAACAAATAGGTTTGCCAAACATAGTGGGCAAACGAATCATTCCTATGGTGGCTGTAGCTTACATACCTTTTATTGGTCCATTTATATCAACGTTTGATTATCTGTTTGTTTTTCGCAAAGACAAACGCTGCTTACATGACTTAATCGCTGGCACTCAAGTTGTCATTGTTTCAAAGAAAAGTTCAGATAGCGACAACCCTGAAATTGGTGTAAATACAACCGAAGTTATCCCTGCATCTCGATGGCCTCGTTTTTTAGCGTTTTTTATTGATGGTGTAATTACTGCTGTCATCATTGCGCCAATCTTTATGTATACAGATTGTTTCCAAAAAACACTCGATACAGGGGTGATAGACTTTAGAGAAGTCGCTGCTGTCTATGCCTATTTAGGGCTGATGTTTTTGTTGGTACACGGATACTTACTGAATAAGAAAGGACAGACGATTGGCAAACATCTAATGGAAATTGCGATTGTCGATATGGAAGGTAAACCTATAGGGTTATATAAAATAGTAGGTAAACGAATGATACCTATGATTACCTTTACTATTATACCTATCACTGGCCATTTAATATCCATGTTGGACTCTCTTTTCATTTTCCGAAAAAACAGACGTTGCTTGCATGACTTAATCGCAGGCACTCAAGTTGTTAGTGTGTCGGCCAACAATTTAGAAAAAAATGAGCACGAATCATTAGAAAACCCAACAGTTGAAAATATACCTGAAGTAAAACTCGCGTCTAGATGGCTACGCTTTTGGGCCGTTTTTATTGACGTCTTAATTGCTGTGGCTATTGTCATGCCAATTTATCTTTATACCGATTATTTCCACAAAACATTTGAAACAGGGACAGCTGATACAACAGAGCTAATCGCAGTCACTGCTTACGGTTGGTTCGTGTTCCTTTTGTTGAATGGCTATTTGCTGCATAAGAAAGGGCAGACTATAGGCAAAAATATAATGGAAATCGCGATTGTCGATATGGATGGCAAGCAACTAGGGTTATTCGACATAATGATCAAACGAATTTTACCTATGAACATCTTTGTTTATATTCCTGTTATTGGTCAATTTATTGCGTTGCTAAACTATCTATTTGCTTTACGAAAAAACAGACGCTGCTTGCATGACTTAATCGCGGGAAGTCAGGTTGTTAGTGTTGCGGTACCTAGAAACCTAGATTTCAGCACTATCGAATAGAGATTCATAATTAAGCACTTACATACTTTAGGCATTTCATGATTCATAAGCTTTTCTCAGCCATTTCTATTTACAGGTATTTACCGAATAATATCTATTATTTAGCACTGGCTAGAATGATTCTGGGGATGGGTAACTTTATTGTTCCATTTTTAGTCTTACTGTTAACCGGTAAGTTGGGTTATTCCGCAACAGTCGCAGGTTCCCTTGCCATGGGTGTGACGGGCTCTTACCTTTTAGGGAGCTTTTTAGGTGGGAGATTAGCGGATAGGTTGGGACATAAACGGGTCATGGTGTTTGGCGAGTTTATGTGTGCTGTATTATTGATTATTTGTGGTTTCTTTGCCGATGCTCCGGTCGTCGTACCTGTGTTTTTGTTTTGTGCCTATTTCTTTGGCGGTTTAGCGTTGCCCGCGAGTAATGCTTTAGTTGCCGACCTTTCTACCCCTCAGAATCGTGATGCAGTCATCTCACTGAGTTATCTAGCCTATAACTTTGGTTCAGCTCTTGGTCCTGTTATGGCCGGGTACTTGTTCTGGAATCACACTGACTGGATATTTTTCGGTAACGGTTTTGCTGCTCTTTTTTGTGTTTTTATTGTGGCTGCGTTTGTGAAGTTGCAACCTGGTATGGGATCGACCAGCGAGAGTGGGCTGGAACAGCCCGTTTCTGGTTCGGTTTGGTCAGTTTTAAAATCAAGGCCACGGCTTTTGTTATTCACTTTTCTATGTGGATTACTGTGGTATTCGCTAAATCAAATGACAATGGCGAGCCCACTGTATTTGAGCCATGTGTTTGGAGAGCAAGGTCCAATTATTTTCGGGCAACTTATGACTTACGCTTGTGTTGTAGTGGTGCTGATTACGCCAATCTTAATGAAATTCACGTCAGGTAAGGCTGAAACCGTAAGCCTTGCTTATGCAGGCTTTGTGTTTGCCTTTGGTTATATGCTCGTCATGTTGTTTCCCAACATTCCTGTTCATTTCTTTGCTTGGCTATTTCTATCTGCGGGCGAGGTTCTTCTTTTGACAAAAGAGGGCATATATTTAGCAAACAACTCCCCGTCGAGTCATCGTGGACGCATTCAAGGCGTGCTCATTACCTTGCGAACGGTTTTCGTCATGCCTAGTTTTATCGTGATTGGCTACTTTATCGATGATTATGGGTACACTTTCACTTGGTTTAGTGTGATATTAATTTCAGTGGTTGGTGCCGTTGGTTTTTATCTTATGTCAGCTAAGGGGAAGCAATCTCCAGCGTTAGTCACCGAGTAGTTATTCGATTTACTAGCAAGTAGTATCTTTTAGTCACCAGAGGTAGGCTTATGATTACAATTAGAAAAGCGGCAGAGTCTGATGCTCAGGATATTTTCGATATTCGAAGCCGTGCCATTGTCGAGAAGTGCTCGGCTTATTACTCAGAAGAACAGCTGTCAATATGGACGCAGGGTGGAATGTCTGATGGATTCATCAGTGATGTAGTTGAAACCTTCCACGTTTCAGAAGTTGATGGTCGAGTGATTGGCAGCGGTAAGATCAACATCGAAACCGGTATGGTTGATGCTATTTTTGTTGACCCTGACTTTGCGGGAAAAGGCGCAGCGAAGCAGATGTTGCAGTTCTTAGAGGAGCTCGCGATTCAACACAACTTGCCCTTAATGAAGTTAGAATCGACCCTGAATGCCGCTACGTTTTATCGTTCGTGTGGCTTTATTGGCGATGAACTTTCCACTTATCACTCGCCTAGAGGTATTAGCCTCGATTGCATCCCTATGGAAAAGCCGGTGGTTGCTTAAATAAACAGCACTAACTCCAATTGTTGGTGCTGTTTTTACTTTCCCCTTACACTCTTTTCTAACATCGAACCTAGTATCAAATTTCTCTTTGTTATACAGGCAAGTCTCTCATTATGAAGAACTTCTTTGATAGCGAACTCATGCTCTCTAGCTCCTTGAATTTCGTTTTTCTATCGCTTGGGCTAACGCTCCTTTTTCATCTTCCGATTTGGTGTGGGTTCAACTTGAGCCGACGCAAGTGGAAACTTATGGATTATTTATGGCCGTTTCTGGCGGGTATCGGGATGCTGGGTGCAGTGTCTGAGATTCGTGCGAAAGTAGCGGGTGATTGGGTTGAAACAGAACAAACCAGAGCGGTGGCGATTTTAGAATCGGTTCAGCAGTTTTCTTTGGATAAGCTGAGAAGTGATACCTGCACCGGTCAACCATCTTTGGATAATCACGCTCAGCACCATGAAGCGTGTTTGTGGTATTTGAATACGGCGATTACGTTCAAAGATGTTGATTTCACCTTGTTACCCAACGCATCGGATTTTACGGTTCCTGCGCCGAGCGTGTCGCTGGTGGAAAGTGATGCCGTGTGGGTGGATGGTATGTTGAGTCAGTATGAGAAGCAGAAAAACCAATACATTAAAACCAGAGAAGCGCAGGTGAAGCAGCCATTAGAAAGCATCTTCTGGTATGTGAGTCCTTACTTAGTTTGCTTCGCTATTGCTTTGCGTTTGACGAAAGTGACCGCAGAGCTCAAATTAGATAAGTGCGCATAACTTGAGTTCCTAGTAACTAGCAGAAAAGGTGAAGTAATGAATGTGAGTGAGTTCTCTCGGTTGGTGGGTTTGTCCGCCCATACGCTTCGCTACTATGAAAAAATCGGCTTGTTGAAAAATGTTCAGCGGAACAGTAGCGGCCATCGAGTCTATACATCGAAGGACGTTACCTGGATTGAGTTTGTGAAGCGGCTGAAAGACACCGCAATGCCACTGGATGAGATTTTAGAATACGCAAAGCTAAGGGAGTTAGGGCCAGAATCTGTTTCGCAGCGCCAAGTGTTACTCGAACAACATCAACAGAATTTGCGAGCCCATATCGAAGAGCAACAAAAGCATCTGGCGGCTCTAGAGCGAAAAATTAGTTTGTATCGAGATGGAAAAGTCCGTTGACTTAGAGTCGACTCTAACTTGTAAGGTGTTCCTGTGAACTATAAATACAGGAACAGACTCATGAATCAATCACGTTTTGAAACTGGCTTAGAAAGACTGAATTATATCGATGGAGAAGCAGGGAAACAGACTATCGAAAGCCTGCAAGACATTTGCCCTGATCTTGCCAAATATACTATCGAGTATCCCTTTGGTGACATCTATTCGCGTCCCGGTTTGGATTTGAAATCACGAGAGATCGCGACCGTCGCTGCCCTTACCGCACTCGGAAATTGTGCCCCTCAGCTTAAGGTGCATTTGAATGCGGCACTCAATGTAGGATGCAGCGAAGAGGAGATCAAAGAAGTGATACTGCAGATGTCGGTGTATGCGGGATTCCCTTCGGCACTAAATGGCATGTTCGCATTTAAAGAGGTGCTTGCGGAGAGAAACACAGCCTAAGGTAAATAGAAAATATAGTCTGAAAAGGGAGCGTCAACTTTACTAAGTTGCGCTCCTTTTTTATTGATTGTCTGAGTTTTAAAGCTCGTAAACCTGAAGGTTCGCGGTTCTTTAAGACGACATAGACAGCGCGAACGACAACAAAATAGGCAAGGTGACCACACTCAGGAAGTTGCCGAACAACACCATGGACGCGACTTTAGGCGGCTCGACATTGAAGCGTTCTGCAAACAGGTAGTTCATCACGGCGGGTGGCAGCATGGTGAACAGCACCATCATTTGTAAATGCAGCGTTGGCAGTGGGATAAAGAAGTAGATGATGGTAAAGGCTATGGCTCCGGTAAACAGCGATTGAGCGGTACACAACAAGCCGACTTTTAATCCGCTCAGTCTCAAGTTGACCATTTGCGAGCCCAACGACAACAGCATGATAGGCACGGCAGCTTGGCCGAGTAGCGATGTCGCTTCATAGATTGGATTCCACACTGCAATGCCAGATAAGTTCAACGTCATCGCCAATGCAGCGGCCAAGAATATCGGCATCTTGAGGATCTGTTTAATCGGATTACCGTCGCTCAATAGCGCCAAGCCAACACTAATGTGCACGCAAGCCGACACCACAAACAGCAGTACAGCAGGGGCTAATGCGCTCTCGCCAAAGGTATACGTGAACAGAGGAATCGCGAGGTTGCCACTGTTGCGAAACATGTGTGGCGGAGCCCAAGCTTTGAAGTTGAGCTTAAAGATTTTACAGATTGGAATCATCAATAAAGCAGGTACCAACACCGCGACCAAAGAAGCTGTGATGAGTGGCAGTTGTTCTGTGTCGAGAGGCATGGTGGTCAGCGATGCAAACACCAGCGCAGGGATACACACATCCATGTTGATGCGATTGATCGGTTTGAAATCGGGCTTGAGCCAACGACCGACCGCAAAGCCAGCACTGGCTAAAGCAAAAACGGGAAACAGAATGCTGACGACCTGTTCGAACATAGAATTCCTTTCTAGATTGGGTGCTTCCATTTAGCTGAGAAACGAATGTCTTAGAGAGACGCTAAAGTGAAGTATGAAGTCGAGATGTATAAACATTAACCTATCAATATAATGACTTGGCGTCACCGAAGATCGTTGTCTGTGAGCGGTTAATTTATATTTCTTTGAATGAAGCACAAAAAAGACCAGTGGCATCAGCAACTGGTCTTTAAAGGCTAGATAAATCTGGACGGATTTTTAATTAACGACGGCTGTCGTTGTCTAGCGATTGTTACTCGGTTTTAAGCCTAACTAACGAGCTTTTTGTAATCTTTGAAGTTCACATCGTAAGCTTTTTCGCCATAGATGTAAGTCTCGCTAACGGTTCTGTCGTCACCCAAGCTCATTAATACAAACAGCTTCTCTTCAAGCTTGGTAGCTTGTTCCATTCTAAAGCGCATCAGCTGTGTAGCGTGTAGATCCAACACCACGAAATCCGCTTCTTTACCGACTTCTAGGTTACCGATCTTGTCTTCTAAATGCAGCGAGCGTGCGCCGCCTAGAGTTGCCAAGAACAGTGATTTGGCTGGGTGCAGTTTCTCTTGTTGAAGCTGCATGATTTTGTAGGCTTCGCTCATGGTTTGCAGAATTGAAAAGCTGGTGCCTGCGCCTACATCGGTACCCATGCCGACACGAATACCGTGCTCTTCCATTTTCGGTAACTTGAACAAGCCAGAACCCAGAAATAGGTTTGAAGTTGGGCAGAAGGCGATGGCAGAATCGGTATCCGCGAGGCGCTTACACTCGCAGTCTGATAAGTGAATGCCGTGCGCGAATACCGAGCGCTTGTGCAGCAGACCATAGTGGTCATATACATCTAGGTAACTGTCGCGCTCTGGGAACAGCGATTTCACCCACTCGATCTCTTTTTCATTTTCTGAAAGGTGAGTGTGCATGTACACGTCTGGGTATTCTTCTAGCAGTTTACCTACAGTAGCAAGTTGTTCTGGTGTACTGGTTGGCGCGAAGCGAGGCGTTACGGCATAGTGCAAACGACCACGCTTGTGCCACTTTTCGATTAACTCTTTTGAGTCTGCATAGCCAGATTCTGGTGTGTCGGTGAGGTAATCAGGCGCGTTGCGATCCATCAGAACCTTACCCGCGATCATACGTAAGTTACGCTTCTCGGCTTCTTCAAAGAATACGTTAACCGACTCTTTGTGTACCGTGCCAAATACGAGTGCAGTGGTGGTGCCGTTGCTTGCCAATTCGTCTAGGAATAGCTTCGCCACTTTGTGTGCGTAAACTGGGTTTTTGAAGCGCTTTTCTTCTGGGAAGGTGTAGTTCTCTAACCAATCAAGAAGCTGCTCACCGTAAGACGCGATCATCCCTGTCTGAGGGTAGTGGATGTGCGTATCAATAAAGCCAGAGGTGATCAGCTTGTCTTTGTATTGTTTTACTTCGAGTGTTTTAGGTTGGCGAGCCAATATTTCGTCGGCATGGCCTAAGTCGACGACATGGCCGTTCTCAACCACTAAAACACCGTCTTCAAAATAGTCGTAAGACTCATCGATACCGACGTCTTTTGGGTCGGCTACGCTGTGTAAAATACTGGCGCGATAAGCTTTGCGTTGCGTTGTCATGTTTACTTCCTTTTAATGACTTCAGAGACGTTATGGCCACTGAAGCTTTGCGACTTTTATTAGGCGATCTTCTCTTCCAATGGTGGTTCGCCTACGTCGCTTGGTTGACTGTGTTGATCGGTCAAATCCTGATTTCGATATTGTTTGGTTGGGCGCTTTTGTTCAA
The DNA here is from genome assembly GCF_057785995.1 of Vibrio sp. QJM3NY_15. NCBI lineage: Bacteria > Pseudomonadati > Pseudomonadota > Gammaproteobacteria > Vibrionales > Vibrionaceae > Vibrio > Vibrio sp. QJM3NY_15. The sequence goes on along the minus strand of NZ_CM173518.1, from coordinate 457,805 downwards.
GCGCTTGGCCTTGATAGTGTGCGATCAGTTCACCCGCAACCGACACCGCAATTTCGGCAGGGTGTTTGCCATTCACTGCACTAATGCCAATCGGGCAAAGCATAGTTTCGATTTGCTCTTGGCTATAGCCGCGTTGCTCTAAGCGGAAGTCGAACTTCTTGCGCTTAGTGAGTGATCCAATCATGCCGAAGTAACGGCTGTCTTCACGGTCGATGATGGCTTTGGTTAAATCGAAATCAAGCTGGTGGTTGTGGGTCATCACAAGGTAATAGCTGTTCGGTGGCATGTGTTTCACTTCGCCAACCGGATCATCTGAGACAAGCTTTTTCACACCGTGTGGCAATGTTTCAGGGAATACTTCTTCACGCTCATCAATCCAAGTCACGCGGAAGGGTAGGGTTGCGACAATGTGCAGCAGCGCTTTGGCAACGTGGCCAGCGCCAAACAACACGAGGTGGTTCTGCTGAGTGCCAATCGGCTCAAAGCTTAACGTTGCCATTCCGCCACAGCATTGGCCTAAGCGAGCACCGAGGTTGAAGCGTTCCACCTTGAGTGACTTTTCACTGGCAATCAGCATTTCGCGAGCCATTTTAGTGGCCACATGTTCAAGGTGACCACCACCAATCGTAGCGATGATTCGGTCACGAGTGATAAGCATTTTGGTGCCCGCATCGCGTGGAACGGAACCTCTGTCTTCGAGCACCGTCACCATTACACATGGCTCGTAGTTCTCTTCCAGTTTTGCCAGTTCGTGAATCCAATTATCCTTAAACATATGTCCTCCTAAATCCCTTTTTATGCTTCCCAAGCTAATCGATCGATATGAGTCCTAAGCCGTTTCTGATTGAGCATCGACCGAAGTCGGAGCGGTTTCAGTGACTTCCTGAATCGCCATCAGAATACGTTCTGGCGTTGCAGGTGTGTTGAGCTTAGGAATCGCGCCATCGACGGCTACATAGCTAATGGCGTCTTTCAGTGCGCTCCATACCGACATACCCAACATGAAAGGCGGTTCACCCACGGCTTTCGAGTTGAATACGGTGTCTTCTGGGTTGTTGCGGTTTTCTAAAAGGTGCGTTCTGAAATCAATTGGCATATCAGCTATCGCTGGAATTTTGTAACTTGCAGGGCCATTGGTCATCAAGCGGCCTTGCTGGTTCCAAACCAACTCTTCCGTGGTTAACCAACCGACACCTTGCACAAAGCCACCTTCAACTTGGCCGATATCAATCGCTGGGTTCAATGAAGCGCCCACGTCATGCAGAATATCGACACGCAGAATCTTGTTCTCGCCGGTTAAGGTATCGACGATAACCTCTGAACAAGATGCTCCGTATGCGTAGTAGTAGAATGGGCGACCGCGCGCTTTCTCGTGATCGTAATAGATCTTCGGAGTGCGGTAGAAGCCAGTGCTCGATAGCGAGATTTGGTTAAACCAAGCCAGTTCAACAAATGAGTTGAAGGTCATGATCTCATCGCGGATCTGCACCATGCCGTTCTTAAATACCACCTCTTCAGGCCACACTTTGAAGTGCGAAGAAGCGAAGTCGATCAGGCGCTGCTTAATGGTCATTGCGGCGTTTTGCGCGGCCTTACCGTTGAGGTCGGTGCCCGATGAGGCTGCGGTTGGTGATGTGTTCGGAACTTTGTCTGTGTTTGTAGCGGTGATCTGGATACGTTCGACATCGACTTGGAACTCCTGTGCAACGATTTGTGCCACTTTGATGTTCAAGCCTTGCCCCATTTCCGTACCACCGTGATTCAAATGAATACTGCCATCGGTGTAGATATGGATGAGCGCACCTGCTTGGTTCAAGAAAGTCGCAGTAAACGAGATGCCGAATTTCACGGGTGTGATCGCAAGGCCTTTCTTCAAGATAGGGCTTTGCTTGTTGAACTCAGCGATTTCTTTACGACGTGCGTGGTAGTCACTGCTGCGTTCAAGCTGTTCGGTTATCTCAGGTAAAAAGTTGTCTTCAACGGTTTGGTAGTAATGGGTCACGTTACGGCCTTCTTCGCCGTAGTAGTTCGCTTTACGTACTTCCAAAGGATCTTTTTTCAGGTAACGCGCAATCTCGTCCATGATGTGTTCAATGGTCATCATGCCTTGCGGGCCACCAAAGCCACGGTAAGCGGTGTTCGATGCGGTGTTGGTTTTGCATCGATGACCAACCACAGTTGCATCACCTAGATAATAGGCGTTGTCTGAGTGGAACATCGCTCGGTCGACGATAGAACTTGATAAGTCTGGCGAGTAACCACAGTTACCTGCAACGGTAATGTCGGCACCTTGAATCACACCATTGTCGTCAAAACCGACTGTGTATTGATTGTAGAACGGGTGGCGTTTACCGGTTTGCTGCATGTCTTCACTGCGTAGCAAACGCATTTTTGTAGGTCGGCCTGTAAGGTGGGCAATCACCGCAGCCATACATGCTGGAGAGGCCGCTTGAGTCTCTTTACCACCGAAACCACCGCCCATACGACGCATATCAATCACGACTTTGTGCATCGGTACGCCAATCACTTCCGCAACCAGTTTTTGAACTTCGGTCGGGTTTTGGGTCGAGGTGTAAACGATCATGCCGCCATCTTCGGTTGGCATAACGCTACTGATTTGGGTTTCTAGGTAGAAGTGCTCTTGGCCGCCGATCTCTAGATCGCCAGAGATCACGTGTTTTGCTTTTGCCAGTGCTGCTTTTGAGTCACCACGTTGTTGAGTGTGGCTCTCTGTCACGAAGTGTTCTTTCTCTAGTGCTTCTTTTACATCAAGAATCGCAGGGAGTTCTTCGTATTCAATGATTGCAGCTTGTGCGGCTTTACGTGCGGTTTCTAAATCGTTGGCAGCCACGGCAATCACAGGTTGGCCGTAGTATTCCACTTTTCCGTCTGCAAGCAGTGGGTCACCCGGTAGGATGGCGCCGATATCTAGCTCACCCGGTACGTCTTTCGCTTGAATGGCAATCGCCACGCCTTCGAATTCGTAACACGGTGATAAATCTATCTTGGTGATGTTCGCGTGTGCTTGAGTGCTCAGGCGTGCGTATACGTGCAGCTGATTTGGGAACTCTAGACGGTCGTCAATGTATACCGCTTCGCCCGTTACTTGCTTGGCTGCACTGTCGTGTTTAACGCTTTTACCTACGCCAGTTTTAAGGTCTTGTTTTGCAATGGTAACCATCTCTTCGTGGGTCATCGCATTGCTCTTGTGAACAGAGGAATTTGATTTAGACATAAGACGTTACCCTTGTTTCGATTTGGTTGTTTTTGTTCTGTCGTTCAATGAAGTAGCGACGCAGCATGTTGGCCGCCGACAATGAACGGTATTCTTGGCTTGCACGGAAATCAGATAGCGGCTCAAAGTCGTTATACAGTTCCTGCATCGCTAACTTAATATTAGCGTCTGTCCACGGTTTGCCTAATAACGTATTTTCACAACGCGCCGCGCGCTTAGGTGTTGCAGCCATACCGCCGAAAGCGATACGAGCGTAAGAAACCTTGCCATCTTCGATTTGAATATCAAACGCACCACACACCGCGGAGATGTCATCGTCTAAACGTTTAGATAGTTTGTAAGCTCGGAAACTGTCGTTGCTTGGCTTAGGAATGATGATCTGTTCAATGAATTCACTCTCTTTCTGCGCCGTCACTTTGTAGCTGATGAAGTAATCTTGAATCGGCATGGTGCGAGATTCGTCGCCACAACGAAGTTTGATTTTCGCGTCCAAAGCAATCAGCAGAGGAGGGGTATCACCGATAGGTGAGGCATTGGCTACATTGCCGCCGATGGTGCCTTGGTTACGCACTTGCAGTGATGCAAAGCGGTGTAGCAGTTCACCAAAATCTGGGTAGTGTTTTTTCAGTAGTGCGTAAGAGTCACTGATAGGCAGGTTGGCACCAATGATTAAATCGGTGTCGGTTTCTTCGCATACCTTCATGTCTTCCACAAGGTTTACGCTGATCAGTGTTTCAATCTCGCGATGGAATTGTGTGACTTCCAGTGCTAAATCCGTGCCGCCAGCAACCAGCTTAGCGTTCGGATGTGCTTGAAAAAGCTTGGCCAGCTCATCAGTGCTTTTCGGGGAAAAAGCGGTGAGGTGACCAAGGCGTAAATTGGCTTCGGTGTCTTGAATACCTTCTAGCTTCTTAATCGTGATGCGTTCAAGCTCAGCGAATTGGTCGATCAAAGGTTGGTCTGTTGAAAGTGACATCGCAGCATCAACGATTGGTCGGTAACCAGTACAGCGACATAGGTTACCCGCCAGTGATTCCATGACGTCTTCTTTGCTCGCATCGGGTTTGTTCTTGCCTAGGGCAAACATCGACATGATGAAGCCCGGCGTGCAGTAACCACACTGTGAACCGTGAAAATCCACCACCGCTTTCTGGACGGGGTGCAAAGAGCGATCTCGGTTTTGTAGATCTTCTACTGTGATCAGTTGCTTGCCATGCAGCGCTGAAACGAACGTCAGGCAAGAGTTCACCGAGCGGTATTGCAGCTGTCCATCAACCACTTCACCCAGAACTACCGTACATGCACCACAGTCACCCGACCCACAACCTTCTTTTGTACCCGTTTTATTAACTTTGGCACGAAGGTAGTTGAGCACTGTCATATTTGGCGACAGATTATCTTCACGTCTTATTTCCTGATTGAGCAAAAAAGTAATCAAGAGACCTCCTTGTAAATCGACATATTTCCATGTGTATTCTTTTTGACTTCTAGGTCAATAATTATCCATCCTGACCCTGTGGTCAACTATTTATTTACAAAAATGCAACAAGGAGGGCTTGCTGTGAATTGTATACAATTTAATTTTGGTCGTAGTCGTCTGTTTTATAAGGGTTTGGATTGAGTGTGAACAGTTTTATGGTGTGAATGAATGGATAGCTATGTATACAAGATAAAGACAAGATTCATGGCACTGTTAGAAGTGATTCTGTAGAGGCTAAGATCGCTGTTGAGGCAAGAGTAGACAGTATTTTTAGATGGATGTGAGCCGATCGTCGTCTTTATTTTTAGGGGAGAGGGCATAAAAAAGAGAAGTAAACGCAGAGGCTTACTTCTCTCCTGTTTTGTTAACAAAAAGTTATTAACGGATGGTTATTAATCGCTTGTCGAATCTTCTATGACTTACTCTTGAGCAGATCTGAGAACACGACATGCAGATCACTAGAAGCTGTGCTGCTGTCTAGGTTGAGCTTCGAACGAATATGGCTTAGGTGTTCTTGCATCAACTCTACGGCTTGTTGTTCATTGCCTGACTCTATCGCATCCAGTAAGCCTGAGTGTTCGTCTAGAGAACAGTTCGAGTGGTTGCCCGTTTCGTACTGAGCGATCAGCAGTGAAGTTTGCGATACCAAGCTGCGTTGGAAAGCCAGCAGTGGCGTGTTCTCTGCCATTTCAGCCAATTTGATGTGGAACTCACCAGACAAACGTAGGCCAGAGCCGTAATCACCTTGGTCGAAAGCACAGTTCTCTTTCGCGACTAATTTTCTGCATTCTTCTATTTGAGCTTTGGTTGCGTTTTTCACCGCCAGCTCAGTGATAGCAATTTCCATCACTTCACGTGCTTTAAAGATCTGTTTGGCTTCGTCAACCGTTGGCGCAGCAATCACGGCTCCTCGGTTAGGACGGATCACCACAACTTGTTCTAAAGAGAGACGCAGTAAGGCACGGCGGATAATGGTGCGGCTAACGCTAAAGATTTCTGCTAACGCTTCTTCGCTTAATTTGGTGGCTGGTGGCAGCCTTTGTTCTAGTATCGCGTCGAAGATATGGCAGTAAACAACATCGTCTTGAGTCTGGCCTGTTACTTTCGTTTTTACACCTTTGGAGACAGAGTTTTTGAGAACTGTCATAGAGATAAGGACCCTTTGTTTAGTCGAGTTGGGTTGGTCGAGAATAATTCATGAGTATTACTCTATATTGTATACACTTATCTATACAATGCCACCGGATGAAAGTGCGATGCACGCTTATTTGTTAATGACTTATAACATTTTGTTTGCAGGGAACTGTGTGCAATCTTTAGCATTAAGCCATTTTTAATCCAACTAAACTCGATTATCACCGCAGCTGTAGGCAATAATTTGGCTGATTTCGCTCAAGCTGCGACCTGACTGTTGCTGCCATTCGTTGAAGGCTTTACCCGCTGCCAGTTGTGCTCGCTTGGTGTTACGACCGCTATCAACCACGTCTGTGCTGCGTAGGTGTGCTTCAACATCTGATGACAAGATGAACGTGTCTTTACCCATTTGGCGCAGAGTGTAGGCACCAGTATTACCACCTAATCGCTTGCCGTGTTTTTTCAGGTAATCCCAAAGTTCGGTGACGCGTTCTGATGGCCAATCGGCAACCATTTGCGAGAATGAATCGGCTTCACGCTTGGCGTTGTGGATCATGGTAGCATTGGCAGGGATGGTCATCACCTTAGTAAGGTGACGAATAATGCGCGGGTCTTGCGCTTTCTGTTCCCACATTTCATTCGGCAGCATCAGCATTTTTTCGATATTGAATTCAAAGAACACTTCTTCAAATTGCGGCCATTTCTTCCTCACCACATTCCACGAAATACCACACTGGAATACCTTCTCGGTAAAGGCTGCAAGCCAACGGTCGTCGGTGATTTGTGATAACTCGGCTTGTGAAAGAGGCGCACGAACAATTTTTTCGAGCTCTGCTGAGCCGCCTTTGCGGTGAGCGGCACGTTGATAAATGGTGTCGAATTTTTCTTGGGTCATGAAGGTTCCAAATTACATCTGTATAGCCAATGCTTAATGATATGGGGTTGAATCTAGCAATTAAAACCAGTTTGTTGATCAAAACAAACTAGCCGAGCTTTAATTCCATCTGATACAAGGGCCATGTTTTACCATTGAACTCTTTTACGCTCGGCTCTTTGTCTACCACTTGAAAGCCGGCTTTGTCGTAGCAGCGTTTTGCGCCGTGGTTTTGCTTAAATACCGCTAAGGTGATGGTGGTGACATCTGGTATTTCTTTCGCCGCTTCTAATGCACTTTCTATCATGGATTGCCCAAGCCCTTTACCACGTTGGCTTGGGCGAATCGCGACTCGGCAAAAGCGAAGCTCACTGTCTGACATACGCTGAAACTCCATAAAACCGAGCAAGTCATTAGCATTCGAGTTAGTGCTAGATGTGGAGAATGTGTAAAGCTCGACATGGGGCTCTTGAGAACGTTCAATGATGGAGGCGGCTTCTAACGGCCAACCAAAGGTTCGTCCGCCCCATAGTACGTAGTCTTCGAGTGATGTGAACCAAGTGACGATCTCGTTGGCGTCGGATGCTTTAAAGCGGTTTATTTCCATATCCTTGTCTCTTCCTTATCGCGTGTCTCTTTTTCTAAACCGCTAAACTTCCGTGCCCAACTGCTCAAGAAAGCCACGCATGTAATCGGTGCGCTTGTTGGCTTCTAACTTGGCTGATTCTGTATTCATGGTTTCTGCTAGCTTAAACAGCTTCACGTAGAAGTGGTCGACGCTGTAATGCTTGTCATCTAAGTCACGATGTTCAGCGAACGGGTCTTCGTGGTTATACAGCTCGGCGTTAAAGCTCTGACCCACATACAAGCAGCGAGCGATGCCAATTGCTCCGAGCGAATCAAGGCGATCCGCATCTTGGACGATCTGAGCTTCTAAGGTTTCTGGTGTGATGTTTGCGCTGTAGCTGTGAGTAACAATGGCATGATGGATCTCATCAAGGTAGGGCGCAGGATACTCGATAGATTTGAGGAAAGAGATCGCCTTGTCTGCTGCCATTTGAGAGCTTTGGGCTCTGTCTGGGTGGTTCTTCGGAAAGGTGAAGCAATCATGAAGGTAAGCGGCGGGCAGCACGACTTCAAGCTTAGCTTGTTCTTGAGCACACAAAACCTTGGCGGTTTTGACTACGCGTTTGATGTGGCTGATGTCGTGCGCTGCATCTTGTGTCATTTCTTGTTGTGCAAAATCAAGCAGTTGGCTTTCTAATTTTTCTATCACGCGTCCCTTTCTCCATTTTTAGACGTTATCAATGTTGCTTATCGATCAGTGTCGTTTCATATCGACTTTAACAGTTTCAAGCGCGAGTTTTTATCTTTTATAAAAGGAATACCCACAAAAAAACCGACTCTGTGAGTCGGCTTAATAGAAAGGTTATTCTGTGTTGATTAAAGCGTTATCAACGGTAATCAGAGCCTAAGCTGCAGCTTGTTGAAGCTGTGCTAACACATCATGCAGGGAAGGGCTAATCGTGTGACCAAGCGCTTTTATTTCGTCACATGGCTCTACTAAATCAGGGATTTGGAAGCTGATCATGTTGGCTGCCATTGATGCGCGAATACCGTTGTTTGAGTCTTCAAACGCTAGGCAGGTTTCAGGGGCAACACCTAGGCGTTCTGCCGCTAGTAAGTAGATCTCTGGGTGAGGTTTACCATTGGTCACTTCGCAGCCTGTGCTTAGTGAGGTGAAGTAAGAATCTAGGCCAGCCAGCTCAAGCTTCTTTTTAGCGATATCAAGCTGAGTTGAGGTCGCAACCGCGATTGGAATGTCGTTTGATTTCAGCCATTCAAGAAGTTCAATCACGCCATCTTTAACTGGGATAGCCTGGTGCTTAACAATCGCACTGTAGCGAGTGCGCCATTCATGGTTCAATGCTGGGTAATCTAACCCTTCGCCGTAGCCATTTCTAAAGATCTGTTCGATGGTTTTTGCGTTACAGCCAATGATGCCTAGGTAAACATCCTGCAAAAACGGAACACCTTGCGCGTGACATGCTTCTTCAAAAACCTGCATACAAAGTCGCTCGGTGTCGAGCAACAGTCCATCCATATCAAAAATAGCAGCTTGGAAATTCATATCCGTGGTTCTTTCTGTGTTGTCGTGGTGAGGGCGAGTATTTTGACATAGTGTCTGGAGATAGGCGAGTCAGTGTTGCGTAAGAATATGCAGAACTGGCTCAGTAATATGCCTATGGATGAGCTGTAATCTAATTGATTCAGTTTGGAATGATATCGTTCAGTTATGAGCTTGATATTTTATAGGCCATACCGTTCTAACAGACACAAGAATGGTTATCATACATAACAAATCTAGGTTTCGGGTCTGGCTTATTATTACAATTCATAAACTTACAGGCGTGTTAACGTGACCATAATCTTATAAAAAACAATTTGCGGAAGCCTGCAATCATAGTGTGACCAAGCAAAAAGTAAATGGTGGAACTTACGGACAAAATAGAATTAGTCCACATTTTTAGCAAGGTTGCTTATGTTGTATTTTGAGTTTCTATTTTTATTAGTCGTACTTTATATCGGGTCTCGGTATGGCGGTATCGGCTTAGGTGTTGTTTCTGGGATTGGCTTGGTTATCGAGGTGTTTGTTTTCAAGATGCCACCAACGTCTCCACCTGTCACCGTAATGCTGATCATCCTCGCTGTTGTTACTTGTGCCTCGATCCTCGAAGCGGCGGGTGGCTTGAAATACATGCTGCAAGTTGCGGAAAGGGTGCTGAGAAAGAACCCGAAACGCGTCACCTTGATAGCACCGTTCGTGACTTACTCGATGACATTCCTATTGGGTACTGGCCACGCGGTTTACTCAATTATGCCAATCATCGGCGATGTTGCGTTGAAGAATGGTATTCGTCCTGAGCGCCCAATGGCGGCTGCGTCTGTTGCCTCTCAACTGGCGATTACTGCATCTCCAATCTCGGCAGCAGTGGTTTATTACCTCGCACAACTTTCTGATATCCAACACTCTATTACTCTGCTTTCGATTTTGATGGTGACGGTTCCTGCAACGCTTTTCGGCACACTTTTACTTTCTCTGTATAGCTTGAAACGTGGTAAAGAACTGAACGACGATCCTGAATACCAAGCGCGTCTAAAAGATCCTGAGTGGAAAAAGCGCATCGAAAGCACCACAGCGACCTCTTTGGATGAAGTGCTGCCAACTTCGGCTCGTAATGCGGTATTGATTTTCCTATTGTCGATTGTGGTGATTGTTATCGTAGCGATGGTGCCAGAGATCAGAACCATCGTAGACGGCGACAAGCCAATCAAGATGTCGGTGATCATCCAAATGATGATGCTCTGTTTCGGCGGTATCATCTTGCTTGCAACCAAAACCGACCCACGTGACGTGCCAAATGGCGTGGTATTTAAATCAGGTATGGTGGCAGCGATTGCTATCTTCGGTATCGCTTGGATGTCGGATACCTATTTCCAATACGCAATGCCTCAGTTCAAGTCTGGCATCGTGGAAATGGTGACTAACTACCCATGGACGTTTGCACTAGCGCTATTCATTGTATCGGTTGTCGTGAACTCTCAAGCCGCCACTGCACGTATGATGCTACCGGTTGGCCTTGGCTTAGGATTAGACCCAGCACTGCTTATCGGCTTGATGCCAGCTGTATACGGTTACTTCTTCATCCCGAACTACCCATCAGACATCGCTACGGTTAACTTCGATGTCTCTGGTACCACCAAGATTGGTAAGTGGTATTTCAACCACTCATTCATGTCGGTTGGTTTAATCGGTGTGGTCGGTGCATGTTGTTTAGGCTACGCACTGGCTCAGATTTTTATCGCTTAACCTGTTAACTAAGTAAAACGAAAAACAGCGCCTATTTGGGCGCTGTTTTTGTTTGTACTGTATTAATTCACTACTGTGTTTCGAAGTTGGGTTTCGAATCTAAACCAATATTAACGTGGCTCAAAAGCCAAAGACTGAATCGCTTCTTCGATAGTCAGGAAGTGGATTTTCATTAGGCACACTTCGGCTTTCTGGAACTCGTGATTTCGAATCAGCTTAGTCACGTTTTCAACTGAATACTGCTCAGCTCGTTTAGCTAGAGACAGTTGATTTGAACTCGATTGAAGCGAATAGCTGTCGCCTTCAGAATCGATGAGGTAATCATCTTCGCCCAAGATCATATCTGAGCATTCTGCTTGAAATTCGGGTTCGGATGCGACGTAAATAAGCTCATCATCACCGTCGAGTTTTACCAAAGATGGCCAACTGATCATTACTGCCTCTAAATCATGGATGTTGAAGTGTATGTCTGGACTATAAACACTTTTCGCTGATGGATCATCTCTTACCTCTAACGACTCGAAGGTTACTTACTTAGAGATCGACCCAACGGCGCGAAATAACCTTGAAGCGCTTGATAAATCTCTTTGCGGTGCTTGAGGTCTGGATAGAGAGGGAACATATCCGGTTTGGTCGTGCCATCGACTAAGTAAGAATTCTCGATATCTGAGCAGGACTCAATCGTAGCTTCAAAGGCTCGCGCCATCATTTCTGTTGGTAGTGAGAAGTAACGAGCTGACGTTGCCTTGTCTGCAATGACACTGCGTGCAACGTAGTCGTGTTTATCTAGGTTGTTGTCACTGAGTAGTGTGGCATCGAATACAGACATCAAACTCTCGTTTAATGGATGAGGTCGCACCTTTCTATCGTGTAGCCAACAGTCACTGGCGAACAAGATTTGCTTGCGAGGGCCTGAGGTATCACCAATCTCAAACGCTTTTTCGGCAATGTAGTGGTCAAATGCATGCCAGAACTCATGCGCTAACGCACCTGCCCCTGCGTTTTTAGCGAGGGCTAATTCTCTTTGGTTTGGCGCGTAGTGTGCTTGTACACCCTTTCTGCCGCCACTGCCGAACGCTAAGCCTAATGTGCCACGCAAGCCAATTGCTTCTGGTGGCAAAGCCAGGATGTAAGCCAAGTCTGCTAACGAGTCGAATATCAGATTCGCAGCGAGTTCTTTTTCTTCTTTCGTCACCCAAGCACCCACACGAATGCTGCCCATACCGAAGGTCTGTTTGATGTCCATGAATGACACCTGATCGCCATGCCGATAATCTGGGCCTTTGCGAGTCTTGTACTTAAAGTGAGTTAACTTCAAAAGAGTCCTTGGAAATGGCGGTAGATGTAGCTCAGATCGTTGTGTGCGCACTGAGTTAAGCTGAGAAAGTTAACACCTTTGTGACTAAATTACCGAACAAAATTAGCTTAAATTGAGCTCACGAGCTTCCCATGATGTTGGGTTTCCTTCACGAGTCAGCGGAAACAGAGATTTGTCTGGCTTGGCATAACTTAAGCGGTGAAGCCTTTGAGTGACATGGTAGCTGTCTAACCCTGAAATCGTGACTAAATCTAGCGCTTCTAAATCAAGGTAGCCATCCGGCATCACGGCACGTTTGGGTGCTTGAATCGTAATGACCTCTCCAATCAACATTTGCGTTTGATTGCTCTCAATCGATATCTGTTCTTTCAAAACTAACCCTATTTTGAGACTGCTTTCTAAAACAAATGGCGCGGGGAACATGTCGTCATAGTAAGCCGTGAGGCCGACGGCTTTGAATTCGGATGCCGTCTTTGGATAACGAGCCGAGGTTTGATGCGCTTTCTGAACAAAATCAGCACCGATGCTGTTGATGGTGAAGTGTCGAGTTTCTAGGATATTCTCTAATGTATGGCGACGACTTTCTGCTGGTCGAACTATGAAGCCAAATAAAGGTGGATTCGACCCTAAATGAACCACAGAGCTCACCACAGCAAGGTTTTCTAGTCCTTGTTTATCACACGTACCAATTAGGTTGGCGCTTTTGAATCCTGATAAGGAGTTGATTAAGCGAGCGCGTTCTCGCTGATCCATTGTTTGAATATCTTGTCTTGAAAGGTTCATGTCCTTCATGTCTTTTTTGCTTCCCATTGTTATCGACAAACGTGTTCATTAGCCAAACCATATTTACGCAGAAGCATCCGCTATCGATCAATTGAGTATGTGCCTTTGCATAGATTTACGCATGTTGACGTCGCTTTACATCACGCACGCTAAAGTAATGATGTCGTCTTTATGAGTGTTAAAAAATGAAAACAGTCCGCAATATCATCTGGGCAATGATTGCCACAATGTCAGCCTTTTGGTTTGCGATGGAACCGCAACTCTTCGCTTCAAGCAACGTATTTGAATGGCGCTCGGCCATGATTCAGTACTCGGGTATTTTGTCTCTGATGTTAATGTCCATCACCATGATCTTGGCGATGCGTTTACCTATGGTTGAGAATTGGCTCAAAGGTATGGATAAAGCGTATCGAGTCCACAAATGGTTGGGTATCGGTGGCGTTGCATTGGGTGTGACGCACTGGTTGTGGTACCAGATCCCTAAGTGGCTAGTGATGTCAGGTGTGTTGGCGAAACCTGTTCGTCATGACGGTTCCGGCCCTGCAAGAACTTTGTCTGGTTGGGAAGCGTGGGTCAATGGACTACATGGTTTTGCTGAAAACATTGGAGAATGGGGTTTTTACTTATTACTCGTTTTACTGGTGGCGTCGTTGTGGGCGGCAGTGAAATACAAACCGTTTAAATTGTCGCATCGCTTGATGTCGGTCGCGTATCTGTTGATCGCCTTTCACTCGGTATTACTGCTCAAACATGCCTATTGGGGCGAACCTATTTATTACCTAACGGTGGCCTTCGCTTTGATTGGATCTATCGCGGCGATTTACAGTTTGTTGGGTTTGGTTGGGCGTCGTAATCGTCACTCTGCTGCTGTTTCTTCCACTCGCTATTTTCCAAAAGCTGAAGTGATGGAGTTAGTGTTAAAGCCAAGTACATCTTGGCGAGGCCATAAAGCAGGGCAGTTTGCGTACTTGCGTTTTGGTAATGAAGACCCACACCCGTTTACCATTGTGTCAGGTAGCGAAGACTCAGAACTGCGCTTCTTGATTAAAGAATTGGGTGACTTTACGAATGGTCTTTATGAACGAGTAAATGCGGGCGATGCGGTTACGGTGGAAGGGCCTTATGGGCGACTTGAGTTTGACCTAAGTAAGCCACAAATTTGGATTGCGGGTGGTGTCGGGATTGCTTCTTTCTTTGCTATGCTTGAAGCGCTCAAAACAGAGCAAGATCACCCCCGTATCGAACTGTTTTACTGTACTCGTGGTGTTGATAAGCAATTAATCGATGAGTTGTGGCACCTGGCACACGAGGTTGGTGTGAAGTTAACCGTGATAGACACCTTGCACTCACCTCGATTAAACGCTGAACGCATTGCTCACCAGTGTGGTGATTTAAACGATTATGAGCTGTATTTCTGCGGGCCAGAGCGGTTCTCAATATCGCTTAAAAAAGAACTGGATACGTGCAAGTTTAATGTTGAGCAGAACTATCACGAAGAGCTGTTTGTGATGCGTTAAAAAGGCCGAAAGAGGTATCAATAGCGTCAAGTTTGGCTCTTTGTAGCGGGGCTGGAGTCGCTGTCCGATTTGTCGTTATTGATACCTGACTACAAGTACTCGTTAAAAAGGCAAAACTTGCTCAACTTTTTATTGCAGCGGTTTGCTATTGAGCGATACCATGTACGGCTGTTTTATTGGTAAAGATTGCAAAATGTCAGATGAAAAGCTCGCGTTAGAGTGGATGCGCCAACAAGCGCACAAAATTGATCCGTATGTTATAAATCCATCATTTGATGAGTGTGTCGAACTGCTTGAACCTGCTTTCAAAAAAGGGAAAAGTGTCGCGCAGCTAAAATATCTATTATCAGAAGCCGATCGCCGAGCGGGGGCTGCCGAGCGTAAACATGCCGCCTTAAAGTTCGCCAAAGAAAAAAGCCCAAAGGCAGGCCAAAACCTTCGTCTGCAAAGCAAGCTCCAGCAAGTGCAGTTAGCGCTAAAGCTAGCAACTGGTGACAACAACATGACCATATCGCAGTTTTGTTCTGAGTATGATGTTAGCAAGCGAGACGGCAACGTAGCGTGGAATGAAAAGCTGGTTGAGCAGAACAAGAAGAAGTGATTTTTCGCAAGGCCTTATGCTTTCTGAACTGAGACCCAATAGGGTTCCATTGCTCAAATATCAATTTTAAACCCTACCAATAAATGCGTTCGACTGTATTTCAAAAGCCTGAAAAGCATATTTTCTTCTCAGGCTTTGCTAACGGCTAGTCACTCATATCTTCCGTCTTAACGGTTAACCTCTGCTAAAAGTATCGACGAGTGAGTATCAGACGCTAAGGTCGAATGTTATTGAAGCTGACCTTCTGCGTTCCATCAACTTGACTCTCCAGCTTAACCACATCACCTTGATAATAGTAAGGTTCCATTGGCATCTTGCTGTTGGTTGGCCTTGCGTAATGCAAGACCGCGGGTTTAGCGTCAACTTGCTGAGCATACAAATAACCAATTAACGCATGTTCAAATTGATGATAGCCATTACCCCAATGGAAAGCCTTAGTGCGTTTAGGTTCAAGCCCTACGCCACCGTACTTATGATCTACCCACACATCATGAAAGGTCGGTAGCGTGTATTGCAGGACGTCTTTCATTGAACCATCGACAAGCGATACCGTCATGGCTGCTTGATCGAGCTCTGCCCATTCCCATGATGATGCCCAATTCGTGTTTGGCCTGCTTTGCCAACCTGTAATCTCTTGTCCTTTCCACGCATTCTGAAGTTCCTCGCCAAAATATTGGGACACGCTCACGAACTCTTTCTGGTATTGAGCTTGCTCTAAGGTGTGCTTCATCCCTTTGATGCCAAACTCTTTCCATTCAGAGTTATCCAATGTTTGGCCTGTCAGATAAGTCATCCAATACGCTTTAATGGTGTGTCCAAAATCATTGTGATTGGCATTGGGCATCATCGCAGATTTATCGTGAATAGCCCCGTAGTAGCGTTGTTCATCTTCAGAGTGATAGTGGTCGATCATAGCTTGTGTTAGCCAATTTAGGTCATCAAGCCATTTTGATTTGGTGGGCTCTTTCAGCAAAGGGGCGACTAACAGCATGTAACCGTTAATTTGATCAAGTTGCGCGACTAATTCACGTCGTGTGGCTTTTCCATCTTCACCGTCAGTAAGTACCCAAGCAAGACCACTGTTGTCGCTAAGTCGATACTTATCAAAGATAAACGCTTGTTGGGCGATGAGAGCTTCTTCCACCTTTTTGTCTTGCGTCAGGTAGTAATACATTGCGAGGCCTACTAGTGCATACGCTTGATCTTGAGAGGTACGTTGCTGCCAATTCTGACCAGCTTTGCCCTCTTTTGTGTAGCCAATAAAGCCACCATTTTTCTTATCTTCTAGTTGATCAATGAGGTAGTAGGCGCCTTGTTTGGCAAGCGCTAAAGCCTGTTTGTCTCCGGTAAGATGGTAGAGCACGCCATAGGCATAAGTTTGACGTGATTTCATGCGCGTAAATTCTTTGCCGAAGTGGGGAATGATCCAGCCTCTGTCTAATTCAGGACACACATCAGACACATCGAGCAAGGTGCCATCATCACAACGAAATGTCGGGAAGTTGCCTATCGGTTCTCCCTGAGCACTAGGCATTAGCCAGTAAGGTGCCAGTCCTTCAGAGGCATGATTGATCCAGTCTTCTCCGGAGGGAAGGGTGACATTGGCAGATACAGTGAAACTGGCCACGCTGAGTAATGCGATCGTTGCTCGTAACATGATGTTTATCTTAATGATTTGAGTTTCGTTGAATATAAACAATCACATCTGCACATTGTGATTCGGTGATCACAATCGATCAAATTATTAGGAAGTAAATGGAAGTCTGATGAAAATGGATTATTGGGTTGAAGCTTTAGAACCCGGCGGTTGTTATCTCAATTTATTGACAGAATACGCACTAGATTAGCCTTATGTCACTAAACTTAAATCGATATAAAATTATCGTTTATCGATAATTTTTTGTTGATCATCATTTGTTTTGATCTTAATATCCCCTTCGTCAATTCAACAGGAATCTAAGTATGTCCAACATCCAAAAACAAAGCCGACGTGTACGTATGCTATTGCAATCCCTTTTTGTACTTACCCCTATAATGGTGTGCTACTTCTGGCTAACAGTTGAGACTCCCTATGACTTTATTAGTGCGACGGGCATTTTTTATCTTACCTACGACATCGGGTATTTCACGATGTTACCGCTTACTATGACAACAAGAATCGTTGCTGCGTTCACAAGCTTATTGATGTCGAGCATCCTTATGTACGCACTGATGGTTCTGATACGTTTATTCCGTAACTATGAGCGAGGTGAAATCTTCTCTTTAGAAAACGCAATGTCTTACCAGAAGCTCGGATATAGCCTGTTTTATTGGGTATTAGGTTCAGTTATCTATGGTTCATTGATGTCAGTGATTCTGTCGTTCAATAATCCACCAGGTGAACGTATCTTTGAGATTAGTTTTGTTGGTATGGACTTTTTAACACTGATATTGGGTATAATTATTTTGATCATCTCATGGGTGATGAAAGAAGGTTATATTCTGGCTGACGAACATAGCCAAACCATTTAAAGGACTTGTCATGACTATCCGCATTAATTTAGACATTATGATGGCCAAACGAAAAATGCGATTGAAGACATTGGCAAAAGAAGTTGGGATTACTGAAGCCAACTTATCAGTATTAAAAAATGGTAAAGCCAAAGCGGTAAGGCTATCGACACTCGATAAGCTGTGTGAAGTTTTAGAGTGCCAACCTGGTGATATTTTGGAGTTTGAACCGAATGATCATCAAGGCAGCGTTGCTGAAGAATAGCCGGTAAGGAAATCGCTTTCTAATCATCTAATATTGAACGAGTCTCGATGCCCTTATCGAGACTCATTGCTAACTATTTATATAGACTCGCCTGCCTCGTCCTCTTCAACCACATCGGTTTCTAAGCTTGCCTCTGCCAACCATTTTTGTATCGATGGGCTGTTAAGCACACGTTGTTGATACTGTGATGCCTTCTCTGACAGTTGGATACCATAGGTTTCTACGCGTAATGCCACAGGTGCAAACATCGCATCGGCAATCGACCAATCACCAAACAACCAGCCTTCTGGATGTTGCTCCATTTGCGCTGACCAAATTGCATCGATACGAGCGATGTCTTTTAGTGTTTCTTGACTGAGTGTGAGCTTTCGTTGTGCGCGGCAGTTCATCGGCATTTCATTTCTGACGGCAAAAAATCCAGAGTGCATCTCGGCGGAAATTGCTCGGGCATGGGCGCGTTCGTTCACTGAGTTGGGCCACGCTGCACCGTTCAAGTGGGCGTCGTTAACGTATTCGAGAATGGCCAATGAATCCCACACCGCAACGTTACCATCAACTAGGGTTGGAACCTTTGCCGTTGGTGTCACTTTCTCCAGAGTGTCATAGAAATCAGAGGTGAAAAGCTTGAGCTTAATGACTTCTGCGTTGAGGTTGTAGTTGTCGAATATCAGCCATGCGCGCAGTGACCAAGTTGAGTAGTTCTGGTTTCCAATATAAAGCTGCATAGTTGCTTCCTTGCGTTTAGTGGGTATGTATTGAGCCTAGGGGCATGCATTTGAGCTTAGGGGATTGTATTGCGAGGCACTAACGGATAATTTTGATGCAATACATTAATAAAAACGATGGGTGGTGATTTTAATATGGACATTGATGCGTTGCGAGGCTTTCTCGCGTTTGTAGAAACCAGTAGCTTTACGCGTGCCGCGAAACAGATCAACCGCACCCAATCGGCATTCAGTGCGCAGATGCGCAAATTGGAAGAAGAACTCAACGTGACTCTTTTCCAGAAAGAAGGACGTAATTTAATACTGACTGAAGCGGGCTTAGCGCTACGTTCTCATGCCGAACAGTTGGTCGCCCTCCACAATACCGCGCTAAAGCAAGTAAAGCGTTATGAAGACAAAAAGCCACTTAGGTTAGGGTGTCCGGAAGACTATAACGACACCATTCTGCCGAAAGTGATTCGCCTGTTACAGCAAGCAGAGCCTACGTGCTCAATCCAAATATTTAGCCTGCCCAGCATTACGCTGAGAGAGTGGTTGGATGATGGTCGACTCGATGCCGCAATTGTCACTCGAGCGCCCGACAGCGAAGAGGGACATTGGCTCACCAGTGATACTGGGGTTTGGATTAGTAGCCCTGATTATGCGTTTGATGGTTCCAAGCCTGTTCCATTGGCCTTGTTTCAAACGGACTGCAAATATCATGCTGCAGCAGTGAATGGTTTAACTAAGCAAGTTACGCCTTATCAGTTGTTAGCGTGCAGTAATACGGCTTCGGCGCAGCGAGCCATCGTCAAAGCGGGTTTAGCGATTGGTGCAATGGGTAAGCTCAGCGTGACTCCGGATTTGAAAATTCTTGAGGATATGCCGCCACTGCCTTCGGTGGATATTGTGCTGATCCTAGCGAGCAAACATCACCCAGTGTTAGATAAAGAAGTGCTTAATCAACTTGTGGAGTTGGATTCTGAGTAGCTTTGTTAGGCGAGCTTGGTTCCGTAAAATCTAATAGATGAACTGTAATCGATGAGTTTGAAGCTGAGCGGGAATTAAGAAATGAAGAGGCCGAGAACATTGCGTTTCTCGGCCTTATTTTTATGGAAGACTGAACGTGCGTTAAGAGAGCTTAAACTTACTCAATTCTCCGTGTAAATCTCCAGCTTTTACGGTCAGTTCGTTACTGATTGCTACTGATGATGTCATGGTGTCCATCACTTCCACAGCGGTGTCATTGATGATCACTACATTGCGGTTAATCTCTTCTGACACTGAGCTTTGCTCTTCAGCAGCCGAAGCAATCTGATTGTTCATGTCGTTAATCACTTCAATTGCTTGGTTGATTTCAGACAAGGCGAGGTGTGCAGCTTGAGTTTCGCCTTTGGTATCGTTCGCTTGCTTCTGGCTTTGCTCCATCAATATCACGATAGATTGGGTCTCTTGCTCTAGGCGAGCCAGCATCGAGCGAATCTCTTCTGTCGAGCCTTGAGTGCGATTTGCGAGGTTACGTACTTCATCTGCCACGACAGCAAAGCCTCGTCCTGCTTCACCCGCACGTGCAGCCTCAATCGCAGCGTTAAGCGCTAGTAGGTTTGTTTGTTCTGCAATACCACCAATCTCGCTCAAGATACCTTGAATAGCGGTGCTCGAATCGACTAGGTTCTGTGTTTGTTGCTGCGCATCGTTAACCTGCACAGCCAAGCTGTCTACAGCGCTGGCGGCATTGTCCATGCGTGTCATGCCATTGAGACTATTACTTTGTACTTGGCTTGCGGCTGCGGCTGCTTGAACCGCTGAACTTGCCACTTCTTGCGCAGTTGCACTCATTTCATTGATCGCGGTCGCAAGTGAGTTCACCTCGTTAACCTGAGAGTTCAACTGGTCACGTGAAACTTCAGCACGAGCTTGACCTTCTGTTGCGTTTTTATCTACTTGGTCGGCTGTTACCATCACGGTAAGTAGCATCTCTTGCATACGAGATAGGAAGGTATTGAACCAGTGTGCAAGCTGAGCAGTTTCATCTTTTCCTTTCACTTCAATACGGTAAGTTAAGTCACCTTCGCCTTGTGCTGCATCTTTAAAGCGATCCACTAAATTGTTCAGCACTTTGCCCAGAGAATTGGCAATGAATGCCATTGAAGCTATGCCTAGAAGAGCTGCGATGATCCCCGCCCACACACCTTTTTCAAGTGCTTTTGAATTCTGTGCATCACTCCATTGCGTGTAATCGTCGACGCTTTTTGTAAGGTGACTACTGGGAACGGATACCATGACTACCCAAGGAGCATCACTGGTGTTAATTGCGGTAATTGCGTACTCATCGCCGCCGAAATTAACAAGACCAGCCCCTTCTCGTTTAGCGATAGATTGAATTGTCGACCATTCTGATTCCAATTCAGAAGAGACTCTTTTACCCACCATGTTTCCAGTACGACTGTTAGCCAGCGTTATGCCTTTCCATGATGTGATAAGGATTTTTCCTTCGCCATCAAACAAGTTACGTGCAAGCAATTCGCTTTGGCTTTGAAGCTCAAACAAAGACAAATCAAAACCAATTGAGCCAATGATTTTCCCGTCTTGTTTGATTGGTTGGCTGATGGTAGTAATGAGCTCTTGCTTACCGCGAACTGGATAGAAATAGGGTTCCATCACAAATGTCTTACCGGTTTGGTATGGCATTAAGTGCCAGTCGTCTTTGCGCTCACCGTTGCTGTTTAGCTCGGTATTGCTAAAGCTCTCCATTGCGACGGCATCAAAGCTGTTCTGATCATTTGGAGAGAAGAAAGGCGCAAGGTAGCCCTGACTGTTAAAACCTAATTCGGTGTCCAAGCTGATCTCGTTATTCAGATCGGTTTGTTGTGGCCAAGTCTTGTTCTCCCACACCATGTAGCCAGCAAATACAGCTTTGTTTTGTGCTTCCAAGGCGGCAGTAAACTGTTTAACGATAAGGTCTGCGCTTGCGTTGGTTTCTGAACTTAACTCAATAATGGATCGTGCTTGCTTAAGGTTTGCTAGGACAGGATCAAGTTGGTTAGCAATGTTCAAACCTTGTTGAATGGCTGTGTTTTGCAAATCTGTCGTTGTGGCGTCTGTCAGCTGCGTCTTTACTTTTTCAGTGACTTGTTTGTTCACATCGGTAAATGCGCTGGTGGTCATGCCCATTGCGATCAACAGAGTGAAAGCCATTGCTCCACCTGCACTCACCGCAATTCGCGTTCGTATACTGTTAAACATATGATCCCTATAGCCAAATATTGGTAATTTCCCAGAGATTTTAAACAAGATAAGTGAATGGAAAATTCAAAATAATGAACACAAAAAGAATAGGGTGATCAAAATTATAAATAGGATTGCATAGTGCTCAGATTTATATCTTGTAGGTGGGTTCTATAAGGTAGGGAAATGGCCGTTAGTATTTCATTAGCTATTTGTATTCATTGATCTTTTAAATTTATTAATGATATTTATTTGTCGGTAAATCAAGAGGTTGTAGTTTGAGGGTGCCCTGAATATGGATTACTTATTACGTGACTTTACTCACACTTTAATTTAGTCCGAAGCACAGTATGTCCACTTATAAAGTGTGTGTTTCTACTTTGGATGCTCAATTAGAGCAGCCAAATCATGGTTCATGTTTTATTGAAGAATGCCTAAGCTTTTCAGTTTTCGATAAATGGTATTACGGCTGATGCCCAGTATTCGAGATGTCTTACTGATATTGCCTTGGTTAGCTTGATAGGTTTGCAACAAGGTTTCTTCAACGGTACTTCTTAAATCGGAATTCGCTGTACCTTTGGTGGCATTGGTTGTGATGAACTTATGATGATCATCTTGCGCTAATGACGTGAGATGTTGAGCAAGGTGGCTAGGCACGTGCTCTAAGGTGAGCTGTGCTTCATCACTCGCGAGTAGGGCGGCGACCTTAAGTAAATTATCTAACTCACGAATATTGCCTGGCCAAGAATAGGCGCACAGTAAGCTCATTAAGTGCGGGCAGATTGTCTGTTCGTCTTCTGCGTATTTACGATGAATGTGCTCGATTAAGGCGTGCTTGTCTTGTCGGTGTTGCAAGCTTGGCAGAGTAAAGGCCAAGCCGTTTAGGCGGTAAAAGAGATCTTGTCGAAACTCTCCGGTTGCAACTAACTGTTCTAGGTTTTTATGCGTCGCGGCGATGATCTGACAATCGACTTGGTAGCTCTGATTTGAGCCAACAGGCACTACGGATTTGTCTTGCAGAACATGCAGCAATCGACATTGAGCCTCCAATGGCATGTCGGCAATTTCATCGAGAAACAGAATTCCCTTGTCTGCTTGGCGGATCTTACCTTGGAAACCTTTATGGCTTGCGCCAGTAAAAGCCCCCGGCGCGTAACCAAACAGCTCTGATTCGATAAGATCTTTCGGTAGCGCGCCACAATTCACCGCAACTAACGGTGACGATTTACGCTGGCTCTGTTTGTGTAATGCTTTAACAAATTCGCCCTTACCAACCCCTGTTTCTCCTAAGATCAACAAACTGATCCCTTTGTCGATAACCTTGTTGGCTTGCTGCCAAGCGTGTTCAATTTGTTGTTCGCCATGGTGCAGATCACACGATTCTGAAATGGAGCGCGTGCGTTTGGTGGTTGTTTGTTTGAGATGCTGTTTCTCAAACACAAAAGGTGTATCTAATGAAGTTCGATTGAAGAGGGTATCTATGCATTCGCCAACGATCGAGGTTTGATCCAGCAGTTGAGAGGCGACCTGGTTGTGCGCTACTACCTCGCCAGCCTCATTGGCTATTACTATCCCTTGCCAACCACTGTGCAGTAGTGATTTCTCACACGCGAGGTCAATACGAGTGGTGCCTTGCGGGATGTGACTCAGTAGCTGGTTCTCAACAAGCTGAACCATATTTTGAACCAGTAATTGGACGGAACTGTCGTGTTGTTGCTGCTCACTGGTGATGTCTAACACACCAACCATCTGCCCTTGATGATCGAACACTGGGCTTGCTGAACAGCTGATAAATCGATGCTGGTGGATGAAGTGTTGTTCGCCAATGATGGATACTGGTTTCGCTTCAACAATCGCTGTGCCAATCGCGTTGGTGCCCTTAAGTTGTTCCTGCCAACACGCACCAGAGCTGAGTGCAATTGACGTCAGCTTCTCCTTAAACCGCTCCTGTCCCCAACTCGCCAGAATGACGCCTTCAATATCGGTCAAAATCAAACGACTGTCAGTGCGTGCAAACATCTGATTAAACAGAGGTAGAGCATTACGTTCGACTATTTGAATTAAGCTCGAAGATTGGTGACGTCGCTGTTTAAGAATCGATTGTGGCAGGCGAATGTCTTCGGGAAGTCGTCTCTGTTTTAGACCCGCTTCTGTGCTGCGGTGCCAAGAGGATGAAAGCCAATCTGAGGTGTTTGCTTGTTGAAGGTGCATGACTGTTCCATGTCGTAACAGTGAGGGTGTACCAATTTGGAACAGTTGAACACTGGAGTGGTTTCCATACGTCCGTTCAATGCCAACTCACTTTGGGTTGTAAACGTTTGGTAATCATAGTTTTACAATTTATTAACAACAAGTTTTGAAGTTCTGGCGTGTGATTTGCGTTGTTACTGTTGTGAAGAAAACACGAAGTATCAGTGTTTTAAACAGAAAGCATAAACATGGTGGCTCTCTTCTTACGAGCTTTCTTCTCACGAGACCTCTTCTCAAGAGAAGCCGCCATGCTAGCTCGACAACATAAGCTCAATAACGAATGAACAACGACTAAAAATCTAAGAAGGATCTAACTATGATTTACGCACAGCCGGGTAGTGATAACGCAGTGGTTAACTTTAAAGCGCAATACGATAACTTTATCGGTGGCGAGTGGGTGAAGCCTGTCAGCGGCGAGTATTTTGATAACACTTCCCCAGTGAATGGTCAGGTGTATTGCCAAGTGGCACGCTCAACCGAGGCGGATATCAGCTTGGCACTCGATGCCGCGCATGCTGCTCGTGCAAGTTGGGCGGCGACTAGCGTGACTGAGCGCTCGAACATCCTGCTTAAAATTGCCGACCGCATTGAAGCGAACCTAGAAGAAATCGCAGTCGCTGAGACGTGGGAAAACGGCAAGCCTGTGCGTGAAACTTTGGCAGCAGACATTCCTTTGGTTGTCGATCACTTCCGCTACTTTGCGGGTTGTATTCGAGCGCAAGAAGGCAGCGCAGCAGAGCTAGATTCAAACACCGCAAGTTATCATTTCCCAGAACCTATTGGTGTGGTGGGGCAGATCATTCCTTGGAACTTCCCGATTTTAATGGCGGCTTGGAAATTGGCACCCGCACTGGCTGCGGGCTGTTGTGTGGTGATGAAACCCGCCGAGCAAACACCGACATCGATTTTGGTGATGATGGAGAAGATCGCTGATCTTCTACCTGCAGGCGTGGTCAACATCGTGAATGGTTTTGGTAGCGAAGCGGGTCAAGCGTTAGCAACCAGCGATCGTTTGGCGAAGCTGGCGTTTACTGGTTCAACAGAGGTCGGCCATCATATCCTGAAATGTGCGGCTGAAAGTTTGATTCCATCAACGGTTGAGCTTGGCGGTAAGTCTCCAAACATCTACTTCCCAGATATCTTTAACCATGAAGACGAATACCTTGATAAGTGTGTCGAAGGCATGCTGCTTGCGTTCTTCAACCAAGGTGAAGTGTGTACCTGTCCATCACGTGTGTTGATCCATGAATCGGTGTATGACAAGTTCATCGCCAAGGTGGTCGAGCGTGCTCAAACTATTAAACAAGGTAAC
Source organism: Vibrio sp. QJM3NY_15 (assembly GCF_057785995.1). NCBI lineage: Bacteria > Pseudomonadati > Pseudomonadota > Gammaproteobacteria > Vibrionales > Vibrionaceae > Vibrio > Vibrio sp. QJM3NY_15. The sequence goes on along the minus strand of NZ_CM173518.1, from coordinate 432,743 downwards.
CCGCTAGATACCGATACTCAGGTGGGCGCACAAGCTTCTAAAGAACAGTTCGATAAGATCTTGAGCTACCTAGAAATCGGTCGTCAAGAAGGGGCGAAAGTGCTAACCGGTGGTGAAATCGCGCAGCAACCAGATGATCTCGGCAACGGTTACTACATTCAGCCAACCATGCTGGAAGGACACAACAAGATGCGTGTATTCCAAGAAGAGATCTTTGGCCCTGTTATCGCAGTAACGACGTTTAAAGATGAAGCGGAAGCGTTAGAGATCGCCAATGACACCGAGTATGGCTTAGGTGCTGGCGTGTGGACGCGTGATGCAAACCTAGCGTATCGCATGGGTCGTAACATCGAAGCGGGGCGTATTTGGGTGAACTGTTACCACGCTTACCCAGCTCATGCCGCGTTTGGTGGTTACAAGAAATCGGGCATTGGCCGTGAGACACACAAGATGATGCTCGATCACTACCAAAATACGAAGAACCTGTTGATCAGCTACGATACTAATCCGTTGGGCTTCTTCTAATACAGGTTCGTTCTAAAAGTATGAGAATGAATCATGGGTACAAAGAATAACTAACAACGCAGTTGGCTTAATTAAGAAAAACAAAAAGTAAAACCAAAACGCCCGATTCATTCGAATTGGGCGTTTTTATATCTGAATCGCTCTAGCTTTTCGAAAAGAAGATCTCTGGCTTGTGGACAGGGCCATAGTTGCCTTCTAACTGAGTGAGTTCCAAACCTTGCTTTCCTATCAGAGAACCGACCAATTGGCGGTTAAACGGGTAGCTGTCGGGGTTGTTAATATACTCTTCAACATCAATCCATTTGGCTTCTGCAATTTCATCAGTGTCTTGAATCGCGATCTCTTGAGTTTTAGCGATAAGGTGACAAATAAAGTAGAGATTCGATTTGCCAAACTGATACGGGTGTCTCGTCGCCATGCCAACCACAGAAACGAACGTTGCCTCGATACCTGTCTCTTCCAAGGTTTCTCGAACTACCGATTCTTCAATGCCTTCACCCAACTCAATATGGCCGCCCGGTAATTTGTAGCCAGTCATACCATGCTCTTTGATCATCAGCACTTGGTTGTGTTCGTTGGTGATCAACGCGCCAGCACCCAAGGTGTGGGTCGGGATGAAAGGCACAAACTCTACCATCTCGGATTTGTGGATCAGCGTAATTTCGTCTTCTAGACAGTTGTGAAACACAAAGCCAAGTTCAGTCGCCACCGGAATAAGGTGCGAGAGTGAAATAGGCAAGCTAACCCAAATGATGCCTTTGTTATTCTGCTTTGAAAATTCGGTGATCTCGCTGAGTTCGGCATTGAAAGAGTCAGCATCGTGAGGGGTTGTTGCTGGGTCGATGATGATGCCGTTAAATTTGTCGAGCGTAAATTCCACGGGTGTTCCTTTATTATTTTTGATTTATAGGGAGTCGAGCATAGGTGGAGCTTATAACATCTTAAGGGCTTATAAAACCTGCTCTGCTTGTAGCGTTTTTAAGAGCACGGCAGTGGTGGGTAAAAAGTGAGGGAGAGTTTAAGGCGGGCGGCTTGAAACAAAAATTGCGCTAGAAACAAAAACTGCGCTTGGAAGCCAAAGCGCAGTTTTAAATCGGGTCTATTTGGGTTCGACGCTAACGAACATAGTTTGCATCAATACTCACGTACCAGTGCTGAAGCTTGCCGTCAGATTTTTTGATCCACAAATCGTTGGTGTAGCTCTCGATTTTGCCGTTAACCGTTAAATTGAACGTGTTCTCGTCGAATTCGCCAAGTTTCACGAATTGGTCTGTGGTAATCAGAAACGGGTCCATGTCGTCCACGCCAACCACATCTGAAATCACATAGTAGTGGTAAGTCAGCGGCTTGCTCGCATCATTCGGGTTGCTGCGGTACGCTACAAGCTTGAACGGTTCCGTTAATGGAACATCGAGCGTTTGCTTGTCCATGGTCGCGGGAATTGGGATAAACAGCCAAGCGGTAAACAGACCGCTCAGTAAAACCATCAGGAAGAAAAGAGTCTTAATTGCTTTCATAGCAACCTTCAAAATAGGTGATGTTGAAGGCGCTATGGTAACAGGTTTGATTTGCTGATTGTAAGAGTATGAATAAGTGAAGGCGACACCTGTCTGTTAGGAAGTTTGAATGAATTGACACACTGTTAATAAGTCACCATCTACACTAGTGCGAGTGGCCTTGAGATAGGTTGATCATCACAACACCTGCTGCCACAAATAACATACCAACCCACACCATAGTATCGAGGTGCTGGCGGTAAACAAACGTAGAAATCAAGCTCACGGTTACGATAGCCAAGCCCGCCCATAAAGAGTGAACCACACCTACAGGCATCCCTTTCATGGCTTGGCTCAAAAATAGAAATGCCGCCAAATGTCCTGAAATCACTAATAGAGCAGGGATGGGTTTAGACAAACTGAAACCGTCGGTTGCTTTAAGTGCTACGTGAGAAAGTGCTTCCGCCATCACGCCCATCATTAAGAAAAACCAGCTCATAGTCGTACCTTTTAGTTGTATTGTTTTTTGTTGGTATAGCGGGGTATTTGAAAGTGTTAATCGTTGTTGCAGCTCTTTAGTCACAGCGTATTTGCCCAAACAGCAGGCACAAAAAAGCCCACACCTCACGCTTTTGCAAGGTGTGGGCTAAATCGGTGTGACTACTTGTTTAGGTAAGCTGCGTGGAACTCAATGTGCTCATCAATAAAGCTAGAGATGAAGAAGTAGCTATGGTCGTAACCTGGCTGCATACGTAGCTCTAAATCGGCATTGGTTACCTTAGCCGCTTCGACTAATTGCTCAGGCTTAAGCTGCTCAATCAAGAAGTTATCGGCTTCACCTTGGTCAACCAACATTGGCAGCTTGGTGCCTTTGGTTTTTAGAAGCTCAGAGGCATCGTAGTGCTTCCACTCTTCAATATCTAAGCCTAGATATTGGTTGAATGCTTTTTGTCCCCAAGGGCATTGCATTGGGTTGGTGATTGGGCTGAATGCGGAGATAGAACGGTAGCTATCTTCGTTTTTGATACCAATCGTTAGGGCACCGTGCCCGCCCATGCTGTGACCTGAAATGGATTTCACAGACGTTACTGGGAAGAAAGATTCAATCAAAGCTGGGAGCTCTGTTACCACGTAATCGTACATGTGGTAATGGCTGTCCCATGGTGCTTGAGTGGCATTCAGATAGAAGCCTGCACCTTGGCCGAGATCGTAGCTTTCATTGTCGGCAACGCCTTCGCCACGCGGGCTTGTATCTGGGGCAACAATAGCGATGCCTTGCTCAGCCGCAGCTTTGAACGCGCCGGCTTTTTGCATGAAGTTTTCATCGGTACAGGTTAAGCCTGATAACCAATACAAAACAGGAACTGGGTTTTCTTTGCTTGCGTTAGGTGGCAAGAAAATCGCAAAACGCATGTTGCAGTCAAGCGTTGCAGAAAAGTGGGTGTATTGTTTGTGCCAACCACCAGCAACCTTTGCTTGGCTAATGTTTTCGATTGTCATCTATTGTGCTCCGTTAGGTTGATGGTTTTGGGAGTAAATTTGTCTATATCACTTAAAGTTTCACCACCCACCGGGCAGGAGGTGGTGAAGACAGTTTCGCTCTGATGTTTAAGTCAGAACTGTGGTCTCGATACCGAGGTATCGAGACCAAGGATAATTATTTATCCATGTGTAGAACAGTACGGATAGATTCACCTTTGTGCATTAGGTCGAATGCTTCGTTTACGTCTTGCAGACCCATAGTGTGAGTGATGAACTCTTGAAGACCAAACTCACCCGCCATGTAGCGATTAACGATTTCTGGAAGCTCAGAGCGGCCTTTAACACCACCGAAAGCAGAACCACGCCATACACGACCAGTCACTAGTTGGAATGGACGAGTTGCGATCTCTTGGCCTGCACCCGCAACACCAATGATTACCGATTCGCCCCAACCTTTGTGGCAGCACTCAAGTGCTTGACGCATCACGTTTACGTTGCCGATACACTCGAAAGAGTACTCAACACCGCCGTCTGTCATCTCAACGATAACGTCTTGGATTGGCTTGTCGAATTTAGTTGGGTTGATGCAGTCAGTCGCGCCAAGCTGTTTTGCTAGCTCGAATTTGCTCTCGTTGATATCAACACCGATGATGCGGTCAGCACCAGCCATGCGAGCACCAATGATTGCAGATAGACCGATACCGCCTAGGCCGAATACAGCAACGTTGTCGCCTTTTTCAACTTTAGCTGTGTTAAGTACCGCGCCCATACCCGTAGTTACACCACAACCTAGAAGACAAACTTCTTCAAGAGGGGCTTCTTTGCTTACTTTCGCTAGAGAGATTTCTGGAAGTACTGTGTACTCAGAGAAAGTAGAGCAACCCATGTAATGGAAAATTGTTTCGCCATTGATAGAGAAGCGGCTTGTACCGTCTGGCATTAGGCCTTTACCTTGCGTTTCACGAACGGCTTGGCATAGGTTAGTTTTACCAGATTTACAGAATTTACATTCGCCACATTCAGCTGTGTAAAGTGGGATAACGTGGTCGCCAATCTCAACACTTGTAACGCCTTCACCGATCATCTCAACGATACCGCCACCTTCGTGACCAAGGATTGAAGGGAAGATACCTTCTGGATCGTCACCTGATAATGTGAATGCGTCAGTGTGACAAACACCAGTAGCAACGATGCGAACTAGAACCTCACCAGCTTTAGGAAGTTGTACATCAACTTCTTCCATTTTTAGTGGCTCGCCAGCTGCCCATGCAACCATTGCTTTTGATTTGATATGAGTTTGACCAGGTTTAATTTCGATTGTCATTGGATGTTTCCTATATATGTCAGTACAGCGGATAACCGTGCAATTAAATTCAACCCGTTAAGCGTAGTTGAGCTTAATTGTTTCCGCTCTCTCGTTTTGTTGGAGCTAGTATAGGTGTGAGTGCGTGTTTTGATAATCCCCTTAAATAGAAAATTATTATTACGTATGTGTAATAATTGGTATAGAAAGCTGATCTGTTTTCCCAGTGATTACTTTATTCGGATCGAGTCGGTTTTGGATGGAGGGCTACTTATCCAAATAGTCTGAATGCATAGCTACCATTGATGTTTGGGTGGTTGTCTTATGGCGGCTTATATATTAATAACTGATTCGTACGGTAGAGTCATCAATACTCATGATCGTTACTAACCAATTGAATTGTAAGGATTGAAGCAATGTCGCATAAGCACTCTGTATGCGACGTTTTGTAAGATATCAGAAACAATAGTGTCATTTTTCTCACCTAATCTCCTCGCCAAATTTTGAGTTCTAACTTTTTGGGAAGAGAAAATGAAAAAGAGTACATTGACCATACTGTCAGGTTTGATAGCAACAGCTTTGGTCGGTTGCAATTCAAGTTCGCCAAGTGATGACAGCGGCAATATGGATAGCGCAGTGCAAGTGGCGTTCATGCCTGATATCCATTTCCATGATGTTTACGGTGATTTTCAGGACGGCTCGTTCGCAGGGTTGCCGAATGCAATCAGTGGTAAGAATGCAACGATCAGAACGATGGAGTCTCAGATGAACTCTACCCGTCTATTCAACGAAAACTATTTTGCGATGATCGCAGCGCTTGATGATGTGGTTGAGCGCGGTGTGAAGTACGTAGCACTGCCGGGGGACTTCAGTGACGACGGTCAGCCAGTACATATGCGTGGATTAGTGAGCATTTTTGACCACTATCGTGACACGTACGGCCTTGAGTTTTTTGCGGCGCCTGGCAACCACGATCCCGTTCGTCCTTTTACTATCCCTGCGGGTAAGTCGGACTTTTTGGGAGAAGGGGGTAAGAACCAACGTATTTATAGTCGGGGTAAGGAAGAGTGTGTTGGCTATGAGGATGAGTGGACAACCATTCCCGGTGACGGCGATAACCTAGCAACCATTTGTACTGAAGAAGTTCGCGAATGGGGCTATGAAGAGATCATGGGTATCTTAGGCACTCACGGTTTCTATCCTCAGCGAGATTATCTCTACTTTGAAACGCCTTACAGTAGTGACCAAGCTCGTGCTAACTACAGCTATGATTTAGCCAAAGAAGAAGCGGCTTTTGACCAACGTATGTACGAGATCTGTTATGAAGGCACAGGTGGTAGTTATAAAGAGAATGGCTACACAAGTTGTTCTGAAGTGCCTGATACTAGCTACTTAGTTGAGCCAGTTAAAGGGCTGTGGTTATTGGCCATTGACGCGAATGTCTATCGCCCTAAAGAAAACTCGTCTGATAACTCTGTCGATGGCGACACGTTTGATGGTTCAAGCAGCGCAGGCTATAACATGATGCTGACTCACAAAGAACACGTGATCGATTGGATCTCTGATGTTGTAAAAGCAGCGAAAGAGCAGAATAAAACGCTTGTCTCTTTCTCGCACTTCCCTATGACTGACTTCTACAACGGCGCTTCTGAAGAGATTGAAGATCTGTTTGGTGAAGGAAGCCATCAATTGGCTCGTGAACCGGATGACAATACCAGCCGTGCATTGGCTGCAACGGGCTTAAATATCCACGTTGGCGGTCACATGCACTTTAACGATACTGGTAAGAAAAGCTTCAATATCGATGGTGTTCAGCACACGCTCTTTAATATCCAAGCGCCATCGTTAGCGGGTTACATCCCAGCTTACAAGCTGCTGAACATTCGCCCTGATAACCAAATTGAGGTCGAGACTGTGGTTATCGATCAAGTTGAACGTTACAACGAACTGTTTAGTCACTACGAAGAAGAGCATGCATACCTTACTCAAGCTGCGAATGGAGATCCTGATGCAGAAGCTAAGATCTGGAACAAAGATATTCTGGATTCAGAGAGCTACTACGAACTGACTGACTGGCATATCCGTGAATTAACGCGTCTGCGTTTCCTTCCTAGTGATTGGCCAATCGAAATGCGTGAAATGATCATGCACATGAACGGTGAAGAGATGATGATCATGTCTCAGCTAGAAACCAATTTTACGGTTTGCCAGCTAGCAAATGAACTGGGCTATGACGTAGGAACTTGCGTTGAAAATGGTGTTGATGACTACGAGCAATTCCAACAAGATTGGCAGGCTGCCAAAGTAGAAGCTGAGGTTTTGGCATCTACTGAGGGGTTAAGCTTAGCTGACTTTGCAGAGTGGAGCGGTGAGCTATTAGCGACGGATTTCTACAGACTACGTAATGCAGACGAACTGGCGTTCCGTGACATCGGTGAAACACAACTGCGCCAATACGAACTGCTAAGCCGCGAGCTTGCCGAGTTTGATGGCACGGTAGATTCAGAGCTAGGTGATCTTGGCCAATATACAGTGGGAGAGGTATTCCGCTCTCGTTTCGGTAGCTTGTTCGTGATTCTTGAAAAATTCGCAACAGGCCAAGCAAGTGACCACTTCTTGATTGATATCGACCAGCAAACCCTGACCGATCTTAAAGGTGAAGTGAAGCGCGATATCCTAAGAGGCTCAACGTCTGAAAATTAAGCGCTTTTGCCGATTAGATGATTAGATTGATGAAGGGTCTGCTAGCCACGAATTAGTGGGCTCTTTTTTTGTCTAAGCGTAGGTTTAATCGAGAATTACACCTAAGAATTTTTAAGGTGCATCATAATAATTACTTGCTGAAAATAGCATGAATCGGAAATAAAACTACAATATTCTGAGCGCCGTATTTTATTGTTGTGGACTTAAACATGCTTTTATCTCTCCCGCCTCCTGTGATGCTGTCACTTGCCATTGTGCTTGAAGTTGTCGCGACTTCTCTATTGCCTAAAACGCAGCAATTTACTTCTTTGCCCGCGACTGCCGCAGTGCTAGTTGGTTATGGCTTTGCTTTCTATCTGTTGTCTCTCACGGTTCAAACTATGTCTTTAGGTGTGGCGTATGCGATTTGGTGTGGGGCAGGGATAGTGCTAGTCGCAGCTCTGTCTTGGTTGGTCTACGGGCAAAAACTCGATATTTTCTCGATAATTGGCATCGCTTTGATTCTATCTAGCGTGGTGATTATTAACTTGTTTTCGACGTCGGTGAGTCATTAAGTTGTTTTTATCTACAGTGTTGGGTTGACTGCCTATCTAACTCAGACCATTTATTTGCCGATGTTCTTATTGTCGGATCGCAATAAGGTTTACCACAGTTGTATTCAATCTAATCAATGGGAACACGACTTATGTGATTAAGTTAGTTTGTTAATACATAGATCATTTCGTTGAACTGAGTCTCTGAAACTTCTTGTATTTGGTCAAATCCATCATAAGGTAAATTATATTTGCCACATATATGATGGTATGCATTCCTCATGCGAGCTGTTTTTCTTTTTAAGTTAACTTTAGTTGCTCGCTCCATCAATAAAGATAAAGCGACGACATATCGGGTAGTAGCGACCGTTGCTCTTTTTATAGACTTATCATTACGAATATGGACATTGGTCTTGAGGTTTTTATCAAGCCAACTTTTAAGTTGAGTCGCCATGATGCTATCAACGCTATAACCGATTTCGTAATTACTATTTCCTTTGTTGAAAGTAATAGTACCGTCGCCTTCAAATAATCCCCGTAAGAATGCAAATTGACAAAGCTTCGGCCAGTTTTCAAACTCTTTAGGAAGAGTGTTCTCTGTCACTAAAGAACTTGCTGACTTGCCCATGCGACGTAAAAAAGTACAAAACTTTTGGCTGGTTATATTAACTTCAACTTGATTAGTTTCTGAGTACCCTGGACTCTTAGAGCGATCAATTTCGATGACACCTGGAGGCTTACCTTTCAGAACTAACGATTTAGCAATTTCTTCTAAATACTCTCTATCGTTTATGATTAATCTGATAGCACAGTGGGAATTATCAGAAATTGAGCCATCAGCCCAAATTAGCCCCCATAGATGACAGTTTTCAATAGAGAGCTTTTCTAAGTCGCGAAAATACACAGTACGAGTAGTATCAAACCAAGTATCTGTCATTCTGTTAAAAAGTTTGGGATCAACACTTTTTATGTGCTTTTTAAGCTCTTGAACTGTACTACCTGTAGCTTTAATTAGTTCGTGTATAGTTTGACCAGAATCAAATACTTCTTTTGCATTTAAAGTAGCTTCGATTGCTTTGAGCTTAGGAAAGTAAACTCCGCGTCCATTCTTATTTAATACCTTGGTAATCGAAGATATTGTTACGTGACAATTAGGAGTAGAGAAGCGCTCAGAAAGATACTTTTTAGCGTCCCTAGGTGTCATATTCTTAGTTAACAAATAGTCATAAAAACGTAAGGTACGCTTTCGACGCCATTCTTCGGCAGAAATGACTCGTGGGTGCTGTCTTTTTAATAAGGCTGATAATACTTTGGTACAAACTTTCCCTCCAGTATTATTATTCGATAGGCCATTAATACTAGCAAGTTCCAAAATTTCTTTTGATCGAAAAGAATATTGACCTCTAGACTTTCGATAAGAGGACATAAATAGAGCTGTTTTTTTATGATATTCATGCTCTTCTTTTTCTGTTAATCGACCCATTGTATTCACTTAAAGCTGATAGAGGATTCTTTGGTCGTCAGTTCAACAGCTTAACTTTAAAAAGTCCATTAAATTATGGTTTAAGTAGGCAGTTAAGCGAATTGATTAAGCATTAAAACTTATTCTTCAGGCTTGTTAGTTCTTTGCTTACTTATTCTTATGTTATTGAATTTTAAAAACACCCCAACACCGCCACAAACGCATCCAAATATTTCTCGATAGTCAGATCCGAAGAAACAGGTGGTAGCTCCACGGTAATACACGGTAGATTTCTTTCTTGGCACCAAGTGCCGAATGAACCTGGGGTTTCGTAATCCACATCTTCAACGAGTGGTAGGTTGAACTGTTTGCCTAGCCAAATAGCGAGTTCCGATTGGGCTGGGTCGTCGACCATAGCGAGAGGTTCGTGGAACGAGATGACGAATTTGGGTTGGCGCTGCTCAATGAGGTTGATGAGTGACTGCACTTCAGGTTCAAGTTGGTCGGCTTGTCCCGTTTTTACTTTTACATCTCTGACTGGGGTGTGAGAACTCCAGCGATAGACGGTGCCGTTTTCTTTCCAGTTTTGGGTCGGAAAAGCGCGGTTTAAATCAACTTGATTGGCGTTGGCACGAGTACCTAACTGGTTGCCGTCTGGGTTCATCGATAAGATCACATCGTGTCGTAAGTTGGCGGCAGGCAAGCTTCTTAGCGCGCAAGACAAACCTGCGATAGATGCGGTTTCATCGCCGTGTGTGCCGGCTAAAATCAGCCCGCGAGATTCGCTTTCTATTTGCGCGGGGAAATAGAGCAAAGGTGCGGCCAATACTGACCTTCCATATGACAGCGGCTTTATCGAAAACGCAGCTCTTTCCGTTCTTGGAATTAAACTCACCTTAATCTCCTGATTGATCAAGTACTATCAAATAGTCACTACTATTTAGATGACCTCTATTAAATAAACCATAGCGTCAAAACTCGTCAACCGTCGCATTGTTAATTTTATTACTTTGCTTCAAAGATAGGCTAGGAGAGCAAAAAAACATGGATTTTAAGAAACATTCAACGGCTTTAATCATTTCATCTTTATTGACCCCTTTTATCTCAGTGACTGCCGTTGCTGACACATTGCCTGCCGGAACTTCTCTGGCGAAAGAGCAACACTTGGTGCGCGCTAATGATGCAGAAGCTGCGACACTCGATCCGGCGAAGGCAGAAGGCCTGCCTGAGATGCACATTCTACGCGACCTATTTGAAGGTTTAGTGATTCAAGATCGCGATGGCAATATCACTCCAGGTGTTGCGGAATCTTGGGAAACCGAAGACAACCAGATGTTTGTATTCCATTTGCGTAAAGATGCTAAATGGTCGAATGGCGATCCGGTGACGGCCGATGATTTCGTGTATGCGATAAGACGCGCGGTTGACCCGAAACTCGCTTCGCCAAATGTGTGGTATCTTAAACTTACTCAAATCAACAACATTGCAGACGTAGCCGAAGGCAAGAAGCCCGTTGAAGAGTTAGGTATCTCTGCTGTCGATAAACACACGGTGAAGTTCGAGCTTGATAGTAAAGTGCCTTATTTTGTGGCGATGACGGGCCATACCTCAATGATGCCAGTTCACAAGGCAACGCTAGAAAACAGCGACAAGCCGTGGAGTGATCCTAAGCAATTTATCGGTAACGGCGCGTTTGTACTGGACGAGTGGGTGGTTAACGAGCGCATTGAACTGAAGAAGAACCCGAAATATTGGGACAACGCAGATACGCACTTAACCGAAGTGACTTACATTCCGTTCGAGAACCAGAATGCCTCGATTAACCGTTATGCGGTGGGCGAGGTCGATATCACGTCTGATGTGCCGACACACATGGCGCAGCAGCTTAAAATCAAATACCAAGATGCGTTTACTGCGGTGCCTTTGCTGTGTACCTATTACTACGCGTTTAATACCACGCGACCTCCGTTTGATGATGCGCGAGTGCGTAAAGCGGTGTCGTATTCCATGATGCGTGATGTGATCACCAATGGTGTCACTCAGGTGGGCAACCTTCCGGCTTATACTTTTGCTCATGAGTACACGGCAGGCTTTGATGCCACTCAGCCTGAATACAGCTCATGGACTCAAAAGGAGCGTGACCAAAAGGCGAAGGAGCTGTTGAAAGAAGCGGGCTACGATGAGTCTAACCCGTTAGATTTCAAATTGCTCTACAATACCAGTGAGTCGAACAAGTCGATTGCAGTGGCTATTGCGTCAATGCTGAAAGGCAATCTAGGCGCGCAAGTTGAACTCGAAAATCAAGAATGGAAGTCTTACCTAGTATCACGTCGCCAAGGTGATTTTGATGTGATGCGGGCGTCTTGGTGTGGTGACTACAATGAAGCATCTACCTTCTTGAGCTTATTGCGCTCTGAGTCTTCGGGTAATTTTGCTCGTTACAACAACGACAAGTACGACTCTGCGATGGACAGTGCATTGGCCGCAACCAGCGAACAAGATCGCCAAGGCTTCTATGACCAAGCCGAGCAGTTACTGGCTGAAGATATGCCTATCGCGCCAATCTACTACTACATGCAGGCTCGCCTAGTGCGACCAAGTGTCGGTGGCTTTGCGAAGAACAACGTGGAAGGGCGCATCTATTCTAAGGATCTTTATATCACAGAGTAATTGCGTTTGATTCACGCAGCGACACACCGCTAAAAACATGAAATAGAGAAAAGGGACGTTGATCATAAATATCTGATCAACGTCCCTTCGTCGTTATTTTAATAGGATTAATGTTTGATTACGTAACACTAAGCTCTGTGAATATTTCAATATGTACAACCTTAGGTTGCACGAAGATGAATTAACAGTAGGAGGTTGATTATTATCGTATATAACTAAGGGTTATTTTGTGTATAACCGATTGGCTTGTTTTTGTATGGCATTCTTCCTAGCCCATAGTTACACGAAAATATTCAATATAATCTATATCTACTGACTGAGGTTGTTGTGAAAAAATCCTTATTGCTAGTTACGCTTGGAACATTGTTTGGTTGTTCTTCAGTGCCTCAACCTAAAATACCTCAAGATCTTGTGAGCATCACAGATAGTCAATTATGTGAGGCTTTTGGTGTGGCTTATGCGAGTAAAAATACAGAAGCCTTAGCTCATATTATGGAAGAGGCAGAAGCTAGAGGTATAGAGGAGAATGACTCTTGTAAGATGTTTATTGAGTTAGGAGCTCAGAAATATTTTGACTATATGGATTCCCCATCTGGATTCGAAAGCTTCATTAGTACCGTAGATGCTATAGGTACAGCAGGGCATACAAATAATCATACCCTTGAGGTTAAATAGTAAATCTACTCTAAGGATCTCTACATCACTGAGTAATTGCGTTTGATTCACGCGACGACACACCGCTAAAAACATGAAATAGAAGAAAAGGGACGTTGATCATAAATATTTGATCAATGTCCCTTCGTCATTAATCTGTAACTGGAACCGCAAAAAACTGAAACCTGATTGAAGTATTTTTCACTTTTATTTCAATCAGGTGAAGCCATGTTACCCCCTCTACGCGCCCTTGTTGCGTTCGAAGCTGTTGCTCGTCTTGGTTCCATTGGCGCCGCTGCTCGAGAGCTTTGTGTCACTCAAGCTGCGGTGAGTCAGCAGCTCAAAAGTTTAGAAGCCTTTCTCGATACCACCCTGTTTGAACGTAGCTCTAAAGGCGTGAAGTTGACCTCTTCGGCTCAGCATTACCAACCAATTGTGGCAGGTTCACTCGCTCACCTAAAATTGCAGACTCAAATCCTGTTCGGGGAAAAAGAAACCGACGTGTTGAGTCTGCGCGTAAACCACACCTTTTGTCATAACTGGCTGTTACCTCGTCTGCCTGCCTTCTATAAAAAATACCCTTTTATCAGGCTTGATATTCAGCTGGTGGACTGGCCATCAACTAACCCTTGTCAGAATGTCGATATCGAGCTGACCAACGGCAAAGTCGAAAGCGAAGACACCCATTGTGAGCGACTGTTTCAAGAACACTGGCAGTTAGTTTGCAGCCCTCAATTCAAATCCGAACATCAAGAGTTACTCAGCAAGCCCGACTTTGCTGCGCTGCCGACGGTTCAGGTGAAAGGTTACCGAGAACTGGCTGCAATGGCTTGGCCACAACCAATTCGAAATGACATTACCTAAGGTTCTGCTCGAAGTGAGTAACTCTCTGCATGCCTTAGAAGCGGTTAAACATGGCATTGGAATGTTGCTAGTGCGTTCGCTCGCAGTGTCTGAATTACTCAAGAAAGAAGATCTTGTACTAGCAAGCGAATCCTCGATGCCTGCCGAATCTGCCCACTATCTGATTACTAAACACAGTCGCAGCGCCAAGGTGAATTTCTTCTGCGATTGGCTCTATCACCAGATGGAAGACGGTGAACTGGAGTAAAGATTTTCTTATGGGTAGCCATAAAAAAAATGAAGGGCGCTCTTACTAACTTGTCATAAAAAACACTTAGTTTAACCGCATACAAATAAGGACGAGGTCACCATGAGTGCTTTCTCAGAACCAATGAAAAACCGCTTAAAGGTACTGCTATTTACTGCACCGTTGTTGGTGCCACTGTTTACTTTTTGGCTCGTACCATTTGGTTATTCGATTTACATCAGCTTCACCGATTGGGATTACATCTCGCCAGATTATTCGTTTATCGGTTTAGAAAATTACGAGTATATGGTTGAGGACTACGAGTTCACTCAAGCGGTGCTCAATACGTTTTGGTTCTCGGTTGGTGTGGTGATTCCCACCATCATTCTTGGTCTTGTGTTTGCCATGTTGCTGCACAAAAACTTCAAGGGTAGCCAGTTCTATCGTGCGGTGATCTTCTCCCCTTGGATCACGCCAACGGTCGCGGTGTCGATTGTTTGGTCTTGGGTATTCGAGACCAAATCGGGCCTGGCTAATCATCTATTGGAGTCGGCAGGGTTTAGCGCGATTCCATGGTTAGAGAACGGAAACACAGCCTTGATTGCGGTGATTATCGTGACGGTTTGGCAGGCGATTGGTTGGACGATGCTGTTTTACATCAGTGCGCTTAATAAGATTCCAGAGTCTTTGTACGAAGCTTCTTTGATTGATGGTTGCAGCAGCTTAACGCGCTTTTTGAAGATAACACTACCACTGATTTCACCCACCACATTTTTCTTGGTGGTGGTCAACATTATCACGGCAATGCAGGCGTTCGATCAGTTCCAGATCTTAACGCAGGGCGGGCCGGGCGGTGAGACACGTACCTTGTTGTACTTGTTCTACCAACAAGCATTTGAACGTTACGAAATGGGACCCGCGGCCGCGACATCGTTAGTGATATTCCTGATTACTGGATTGTTGGCACTTATTAATACCTACATCGGCAAGCGCTGGGTGTACTACTAGTCGATTTTTGAAAGGACAGAATTATGACCACGCAAGTATTGGATGCCAATCAAGTATTAAATCAGAGTGCAGTGAAAGCTAAAGTTAGAGCCCAAACCAAAACGACCAAATCAGAGATTGCGTCAAAGAAAAGCTCAGTGGATCGCCGTTCGTTTATCGCACTGGCGAAGCACCTTTTCTTAGCGACCTGTGGAACCATTATGGTGTTTCCGTTCTTATGGATGCTGTCTGGTTCGCTGAAAAGCAACGATGAGATCTTTGCTAACCCGCTGGACTTGATTCCAGAGCAATTTCGTTGGGAAACCTTTGTCGAAACCTTTCACAGCGCGCCGTTTGGCTTGTACATCTTCAACAGTTTTAGCGTGGCTTTGTTCACTACCTTGTTGGTGATTGTGAATTCCGCGATGTTTGCATATGCGCTGACTCAGCTGAAATTTCGCTCGAAGACGGTGCTCTATTTCATCGTGATGGGCTGTTACATGCTGCCGGGTGCAGTGACTTACATTCCGTCTTACATCACCTTGGCAAAACTGGGTTTGTTGGATTCACACATGGGATTGGTGGCGTCGAACGCGGCGTCGGTTTTCGGTGTGTTCTATCTACGCCAAGTGTTTATCAAGGTGCATCCGTCGCTGATTGAAGCGGCACGAATTGATGGTGCAGGTGAGCTCAAGATCTTATGGGCAATCATCTTACCGCAATGCCGAGCAGCAGTCGCAACACTGTTCCTCATCACTTTTATTACCAATTACAACAGCTACATGTGGCCTAGCTTGGTTATCACCACTCAGGATCTTAACCTGATTGCGACCGGGATTCGTCACTACTTTATTGCCGAAGGTAACTATGGGTTGAACTGGTCGCAAATCATGGCGGCGAGCACCATTGCAGTATTGCCTTTGTTAATTCTATTCGTCATTTGTCAAAAGACGATTCTTTCAGGTATCGCCGATAACGGCGTAAAAGAGTAAAACGGAAATGAAACTAAAAACTCTCGCACTAGTGTGTGCTGGCGCAGCAAGCGCGTCTATGTTCTCTAGCAGTGTTCTTGCCGCAACCGAAGTTAACTTTTGGTATTCCGGTGGTACTAAGCCACAGCAAATGATGACTAAGCTCATCGAAGAGTTCAACGCGAGCCAAGATGAGTATGTGGTGAAGCCTGCGTTGCAAGGTAACTACACGGAAACCTACCAGAAGCTGCAAGCAGGCCTAGCGTCTAGAACTGCACCTGAACTTGTGCTGTTAGATTCAGGGCGTGCGGAAGCGATGCACGGGCGTGGTTTGAGCCGTGATTTAACGCCGTTCATGGATGAAGAGTTCAACTTCTCTGATTTCATTGGCGCGTTTAAAGACCAAGTGACCGCAGACGATGGCACCATCATCGGCCTACCTGCTTACGGTACAACTCAAGTGTTCTACTACAACAAGCAGGTGTTGGCAGATAACGGCTTTACAGAGCAAGACCTAAACACATGGCAAGGTGTGGCTAAGGTCGCAGAGAAAGTTACACAGCGTGACGAGAAAGGTAACGTGACCTTTTACGGCTGGGAGCCGATGTGGGGTCAAGACAACATGATTGACGCTGCTTTCTCTAACGGCGCGCAGATCATTAGTGATGACGGCAAAACAGTGCTCATCGACTCGGCTGAATGGGTTGAGGTGTGGGATAGCTTCCGTAAGTGGATCCACGATGATCAAATTATGCGTATTCACTACGGTGGTCAAGGTTGGGAGTACTGGTACAAAACCATTGATGATGTGATGAAAGACAACGCGCTTGGTTACACCGGTTCATCGGGTGACCAAGGTGACTTGGACTTCACTAAGCTTTCGGCAACCACACAGCCAGGTTGGGGGGCAAACCCTTCTGCGCCACAAGCGGGTGCGCTGGTTTACGTGATGCCAAAAGGCACAGACGGAGCAGCAGCAAAAGGTGCATTCGAGTTCGTTGAGTTCTACACCAATGCGAAGAACACGGCGGCATGGTCAATGTTCACGGGTTACATCCCAGTGCGTAACAGCGTTTCTGAAGTACCAGAATACCAAGCGTTCACTAAAGATAACCCGCAAGCTCTGATTCCTTTGAAGCAAGCGAACACGGCGACCAAAGACTTCCTAGACCCTACTAACGGTAAGATCATGGACGCTCTGAAAGTGGCAGCGGATCAGATTCAAATCCAAAACGTGCCAGCTGACCAAGCGCTAAAACAAGCAGCTAAGAAAGCACAACGTGCACTAGACCGAGCGAATCGTTCTTAAACTGTAAAGTGGTTAAAACTATCTTTGCATACATAAAGGCCCATCTATTCGGGTGGGCCTCTTTTGACCCAGTCCTTCAATTAGGACGAATTTGGTGAAGACAATGACCCAATTTCAAGGTGAGCTGCCGTTTGGCAGAGTACGTATCCCCTTTGATGTGCCAGCAGGTTCTCACTGCGTAACCATTACTGGTACGACGGTGAAAAAAGGATTCTTATACGCAGCGGCCTACGATGCCAACCAAGAATTTCGTGGCAAGGTGTTGTTTGAAAAAGCGCACAAGTCACTCACTATTCAACCGAAAAACTCTGGTCTAGGCGCGATTGACGGCGCGATTCCTTCGGGCGAGTGGTTCTTGGAACTTTACAACCTTGAAGGTGAGTTTCGCACCGAGCGTGCGATGCAGTATCAAGTCGATGTGCTTTGCTCTGATGACTTAGTTAATCATTATAATGAGCTAGGTACTGACGGAATTGAGAATGAGCTAGAACTGAACCCAACAGTCACAACGGATCACGATATCGAGTTTGATTACAGCCACATGCTGAGCTCTGATTCTCGTTGGTATCGTGGTGATTTACACGCCCATACTCAGCTTTCTGATGGTCACAATACCTTGGCCGCGGCTAAAGAGATTGTTGAATCACAAGGGCTCGATTTTTTCTTCTTTACCGAGCACAACATCTGTCAGCCTAAGTTGCCTGTATCAAACCAATGTTTGTTTTTACCAGCGTTAGAGGTCACGACCGATCTCGGGCACTTCAATGTGCATGGCCCGGTTAAGTCATTAGACCTTAGAGACGTTGAACATAGCAGCCAAGCGACGATGGAAGCCGGATTGAACTTAGCTAAAAGTGGACACAGTTCCCTTGGCATTAATCACCCGATGATGAAGCCGTGGCACTGGCATTTCGATCAAGTCGATCTCAGCCAAGTGTCTACGTTTGAAGTGTGTTGTGACCCAACTTGGTCGACTTCACCGAAAGCGACCGAAGAGGCGTTATTGGTTCTCAATGAAATGTGGAATTGTGGCCAGCGCATTACCGCGATTGGTGGCAGCGATTCACACCTTGAACCTCATGAGCGTAATCCTAAATCGGATGAGCCTTCTATCTACGGTGACCCATCAACTTTCGTATACAGCCATGGCTTGAACGGCGAAGGGATCTTGTCTGGTTTGCGTAATGGGCAAGTGTATTTAGAGCGACGTTGCGGCTTGAAGTTTGATATCAACTTAGGTGACTTGCTACCGGGCAACGACTCTCAAGGCCAACCACTAACATATCGAATTGCCGTCTCTGACGCAGAAAACGCTTACTACGCTGAGTGCGTAGTGGATGGTGAGATTGTCGAACGAATCGCTCTGAATGATGAGCTGCAAAGTCTCCATATTGATGAGGGCTACCGTTGGTGCCGAGTGGATATTCGTCGCGGAGAGCTTTCTTCAGTACTAATCAACAGCCCTGAACCCGTATCTGACGAACGTGAGTTTGAAGGCTGCATCAACGCCGTATTCGACGGCAAACAACCAGAATTTAACCAACCCTTAGTGCGTACTTGGGGAGAACTAATGGAGCAAATGAGCCGTGATGAAGTTTAAGGCGATGTTATTTGATAAAGACGGCACATTGTTAGAGTTCCACAAGATGTGGCTTAACGTTTCTCGTGGTGCTTGTGAGCGTGTTAAATCTTACAGTGACCAACACCAAGGTAATCAAACTGTCACACCTGCTGAGTTACTCTTGGCCATCGGTGTTGAAGGTGATGTGGTTGATAACTATGGACTACTAGCCTCAAACCCAGTGGAAGATACCGCGACAGCGTGGTTCAACATGCTGCGACCTAATGTCTCACTCGCTGAGTTCACTAAGGTGACCAAAGCCGCTTTCAATGACGAAGTGGAAGAAAACCCAAGCTGGATTGAAGCACTACCAGGTGTGGCTGAAAAGCTGGGTGTGTTTAAACAGCAGGGCATGATTTTAGGCATCGCGACTGCGGATACCAAAGACTCAACCATCTACACACTAGAGCAATCGGGTTTAAGCGAGATGTTCGATTATGTCGGTTACTCCGATGGCGATATCGAACCTAAACCCGCACCAGCTCTACTCAATGCGTTCTGTGAAAAGTGCGGTATTGAGCCACATGAAGTGATCATGTTTGGTGACACGGTTTCGGATATGGAGTTTGGCCGTAACGCAGGCGCAAGCAATGTCGGTGTGTTGACGGGCACAGCTCATCACAGCGAGTTAGAGCCAGTGGCGGATCTGGTTATCGCATCAGTTGCTCATTTTGAGCTCAATCAACTGCAAGAACGTGGCTAAAACGTTTCACGACAGATTGCAAAGATAGTATTTAACGAATTGATTTAAGGACAGGTTATGGCTGAAGTCACACTGAGAGGGGTAGAGAAAACCTACCCAAATGGTTTTAAGGCCGTGCATGGTGTCGATCTGAATATTCGCGAAGGTGAGTTTATGGTGTTTGTTGGGCCGTCTGGCTGCGCAAAATCCACCACACTTCGCATGATCGCAGGCCTTGAAGATATCTCAGAAGGCGATGTCTACATTGGCGATAAGCGTGTAAACGAATTGCCACCTAAAGATCGTGGTATCTCGATGGTGTTTCAGAACTACGCGCTATATCCGCACATGTCGGTGTACGAAAACATGGCTTTTGGTCTGAAGCAACAGAAGCTGCCAAAGCATGAAATCAATGAGCGAATTGAAGATGCAGCCAAGACTCTCGATATCGAACACCTGCTAAATAATAAGCCGGGTGAAATGTCTGGTGGTCAAAGGCAGCGTGTGGCTCTTGGTCGTGCGATGGTTCGTAAGCCAGATGTGTTCTTGTTTGATGAGCCTTTGTCTAACTTGGATGCGAAACTGCGTGTTTCAACGCGAGTCAGCATTGCGCAGCTGCACAATAACCTGAAGCAAGAAGGGCAGAACGCCACTATGATCTACGTGACACACGATCAGGTGGAAGCCATGACTCTTGGTGACCGTATCTGTGTGTTGAATCAAGGTGAGATCATGCAAGTCGACACGCCGATGAATCTATATCAGTACCCAGCAAACAAGTTTGTTGCGGGCTTTATTGGTTCGCCAGCGATGAATCTTCTCAAGGTGAGACTGGATGAGGTTGATGGTGTGATGAACGTGGTCTCTGAAAGTGGTACTCGTTGGACACTGCCACAAGATAAGCAGGCTATTGCTCGTGAAAAATCGGGAGAGTGGGTGTGGTTTGGTGTTCGCCCAGAACATATTCAACTGGCTAATCACGATGCGCCGTTGTCTGAAGTGAATACCCAAACGCACAGGCTTGATGTGGTTGAGTCGATGGGTAACGAGCTGTATCTCTACTTCAAATTGGGTGCTGATAAGCTGGTGGCTCGCGTGCCTTTTGATGCAGATCGCACGGCAAACAGTGGCGAAGAGACGATGCTTCATTTCAATACCTCACAGTGCCATCTGTTCGACCTAGAGACAGAAGAAGCATTGACTGAATAAGTCGATGTGTCGAAGAGTCAAAATAAAGAAATCCCCGCTCAGATGAGTGGGGATTTTTCTTAGGGGGAGTATCAACAGGAGCTCGGTTTTGTGCTCGAGGCTTTTTTGTTGGAGATAGCTAAACACTCTTGAGGGTTAGAACCATTTAATGGCTCGGAATCGCAATCCTTTTTTCTAGCCAACGAACCGCTTGCGATACGACCAAAATAAGAACAAGGTACTCCAAAACCAGAAACGTATAGATCTCTAAAGGTAAATATTCGTTAACCACCAGCTCATTTGCTCGCCTTGTTAAATCACTCAAACCAATCACACTCACTAGCGAACTCATTTTGAGGATATAAACAAACTGATTGCCCAAGGGCGGCAGTATCTGACGGAATGCCTGCGGTAGGATAACCAATCGCATTTTTTGCCAATAGGTCAATCCCAAGGATTCGGCCGCTTCATGTTGGCCACGATTAATCGCTTGAATCCCCCCACGGAACACTTCTGCCATAAAGGCGCTCTCGGCAATGGTCAATGCGATTACCCCTGCCCAGAAGTGGTTCAAAGAGACATCGAGTAATGTCGGCATTCCGTAATACACCCACAATAGCAATACCAATACAGGGATAGAACGCATCACCTCTACGTAAAGTCGATTAATCCCCTTGAGTATTGGAGAACTGGAAAGCGCTGGAAAGGCGACCAATAGACCCAGAGCCGTAGCAAAAAACATACTTAGCAACGAAACCTGAATAGTCTCGCTAAAACCAGCTATCAAAAACTGAATGTTAGTTCGCCCCTGCTCCGTCGACGGGTCGAGTACATACCATCCCCATTGGTAGTCTGAACATCCTGTCAGAAACAGCAGAGAAACTAGCGATAAGTGACGATAGTTCACATTTACTCCCAAAAACTCCATTTGTTATTGCCATGTTAACAACCAAATCTGTTTAATGGTTAATAATTAAGAAGAATATCTACATTCATCACTTAGAAATCAGCATTCTTTGAAGGAATAAAAAATGAAGAAAAGCTTAATTGCATTAGGAATGTGCTTGCTTGCTTTTGCACAAATTGCACATGCACAAAGTCGTTTGCAGGAGATACTGGATGCCGGAGTTCTTCGCGTTGGTACAACGGGGGATTGGAACCCAATGACAATGAAGGATCCAGCGACCAATAGCTACCGCGGCTTTGATATCGATGTCACGACTGAGTTGGCTAAGGACCTAGGCGTTAAAGTGGAATACGTCGCAACAGACTGGAAAACCTTGGTGAATGGCATCACAGCCAACAAATACGACGTGACTGGCAGCGCATCGCTCAACATGTCTCGAGCCAAAGTCGCTGGGTACAGCCAACCCTATTTCTATCTGGCTTTTGTCCCTGTTGTGCAAAAGAAAGACATAGAGAAGTTCTCTGATTGGAGTGACTTTGACAAAGCAGAAATCAAAGTTGCCGCCACGCTCGGCACAGTACAAGAAAAAATGGTGAAGGACTTCTTCCCATCGGCACAACACATCGTGATTGAAGCGCCGGCGCGGGATTTCCAAGAGCTTTTAGCTCGCCGCGCTGATGTCTCCGTGACTTCAAACGTAGAGGCTGCAACCTTAGTAGAGAAGTTTAAACAACTCGCGATAGTTCCGGTGAAAGAGCCACGTAAACCAACTCCAATTGCGATGCTACTACCACAAGATGATCAGGTTTGGATTAACTACATTAACCACTGGGTTGAATTGAAAAAGACGCAAGGTTTCTTCAAGCAAACCGCTGAGAAGTGGGGATTGAAGAGCATGTAACGAGCTCATAGAGAAGAGAAAAATAGAGCCCTTAGGGGGTAGGGCTCTAGAGTTAGGAGCTAACTTGACGTTGGGTTATGCGACGACCAGTGTTGCGGCTTTCTTCATCGCTTCTTTGGTTGAACACTCAATCACATTCGCATTGGCAAAGCGGTGAGCGTCTTTCACTTGAATATCGTGAGCCAAGATAACTAGCTTCGCGTTCGCTACATCTAGGTCGCTGATGCGGTTCTGAATACCGTTTTGACCTTGAGTTTCTACCTTAATCTTAAGGCCTGCTGCTAAGCCTGCTTTCTCTAGTGCTTTCGCTGCCATGAAGGTGTGTGCAACACCTGAAGGGCAACATGTTACGGCTACGATGTCGTACTCGCCTTCGCCTGCTACAGGTGCTGTTTGAGCTTGTACTGGCGCTTCAACCATGTCTTCTTCCGTTTCTACTGCGACTGGTTTCCAGAAGCCAACGATAACCGCTGTGGTTAGTGAGCCAAGCGCAATACCGACCACGTACATTGGAATGTTGCTTGATACAGGTGCAGTGATTAGGCCGCCCCACGGTGCGTGTAGTAGAACGTCTGTCATAAAGCCGAATACACAACCCACGATACCACCAGCAACGATTGAAGGAAGAACGCGCATTGGGTCGTTTGCTGCGAACGGGATAGCACCTTCAGAGATACCGATAGAACCCATGATTGCCGCTGCTTTACCTGCTTCTTGCTCTTGTTTAGAGAACTTGTTTTTGAATAGGAACGTCGCCAGTGCCATGCCTAGAGGTGGTGTACAAATCGCGATGCCTACGCCGCCCATTAGCCAAGGTTGCGTGTCTACTTGAGTTTGAGCAAATAGGGTCGCTACTTTGTTGATAGGGCCGCCCATATCAAACGCCGTCATACCACCAAGGATTGTGCCCAGAACCATCTTAGATGCGCCAGCCATTGAAGCTAGGAACTCGTTCATAGACGACATGAACAGTTTGATTGGCTCACCGATGCCCCACAGTACGATACCTGCAGAGATTAACGTACCTAGAAGCGGGTAGATGAAGTAAGCACCCAGCGCCGTCATGTTTGCAGAAAGCGGGATCTTCTTAAGTTGGAACACCACGCCACCGGCGATAAAGCCTGCCACGATACAACCAAGGAAGCCGCCGCCCATGTCAGCCATGATGCCAGAAGAGATCATCGCAGGAGCAAGTGCTGGTTTGTCTGCAATTGAGTAACCAATAAAGCCGCCAAGAATGATTGGGAAAAGAACAAGGCCTTTGATACCGATATTAGAGATGTCTGCCAGCAAACCGTCGGCTGGAACTGCACCTTTGCCTGATGCCATGACCGCTAAAGCCAACAGAACACCACCGGCTACGATGAAAGGTAGCATGTGTGAAGTTCCAAAAAGCAGGTGACCTTTCATGGTACTTAGGATTTTTTTATAGTCGCTACTACTATTTCTATTATTAGAATTGCTACTGGTATTCGTAGCTTGGTTTGCTAGGGTGCTCATAATTTTCTACGCCTTATGAATTAATTAAAATATTAAGGATTTGATGTTTATCTTTTGCGTTATGGATATCTTGAATAAATTCATCGCTGAATTTTCCAAACAGTTCTTGTAGTACATAAATATGATGGTCAGCACCGTTGTCTGGTGATGCGATCATAAAAAATACGGTTGGATTGATGCCGTCTTCATCGCCATACTCAATGCCTTCACGCTTAACACCGACAGCGATTGCCGGCTCAGTGACAGCCTTGCTTTTTGAGTGTGGGTAAGCGATGCCGTCCATTGAGGTGATGCTTTGAGATTCACGAATTTCGATGTCTGCCAAGAAGGCTTCTTTATTACTGATTCGGTTGTTCTCAAATAACATTCCTGCCAATTCTTCAAACAGTTCTTTTTTATTATTCGCTTGAAGGTTGTTATTAATTAAGTTGACGTTAGTTAGCTGTGTGATCATTTATTAACTCATTCACTATTGAAGTTCTTGAATTAAAATTAATGGATTAACCCGATTCGCGAAATAGCAAATAAAAGCTCTTCACTGTACATTTGTATCCAGCAAAATTAAGTGTGATTTGCATCATTAATGCAGTGTGAGATGAGTCATATTTGATGGCGTTTTTGATTAGGTTTTTGACACGCCGAGCTGACCTCCTCAGAAACAAAAATGCCCCGCATGAGCAGGGCAGTAAGACTTTGTACTGAGTTCTAAGGGAGCTAGCTGTAAGCACGCGCTACGCGTCCAACGCAGTCCAGTTTGTAGCTCTCAGCATAAGCAGGAATGAATACCGACTGGCCTTTCTCTATCACGCAGGTTTCGCCACATTGATGGGTTAGCACCATAGATTCATCGAGTGGCAGTAGGATTTCTGCACCTTCGGTTGTGATCTTTCTTTGATGTGAGTTTTGCACGATAGAGAATTTAAAATCCTCGACTGGAATTTGGTATTCCATCACATCACCTTGCTCAATCGGGCTGAGCAGTAACCTATCTGCAGGCTTTTCATTAAATCGAGTACAAGAAACCAGTTCGTTCACGTCCATGTACTTAGGCGTTAACCCGGCACGCAGCACATTGTCTGAGTTCGCCATGATCTCTAAGCCTGTCCCTTTTATGTAAGCGTGGGGTGTTTCGGCATCCAGATACATGGCTTGCCCCGGCTTTAAGGTGATCACGTTCAATAGCAGCGGAGCGAACAAGCCGACATCACCCGGGTATTGATCTTCCAGTTCTGAAATCAACTGAAATACAGGTGTATCTGAAAGCTTCGCCTTTACCAGCAACATGGTCAGCGCCATGCCTTTTTGTTCACCTTGCAAAGACAATAAACTCGCGAAGAAGACCGCTAATCCATTAGGCGTTTGATCGCCCGCGAGGTCGTTAACCATCGAATGCAGCTCTGGAATATCAAGGTAATGGAAGTGCTCAAGGATCTCGCTGATTGACCTAAAACCGTTCATCGCCGTGTAGTCAGTTAGGGCATAAACCAGTTCTGGCTTGTGGTTGGGATCCTTGTAGTTGCGGTTGCCAGCGGTCATCGGAATGCCTTGTTGCTCTTCTAGTGCATAGCCAGACTCGGCTTGCTGCTTGTTCGGGTGAACTTGAACAGACAGTGCTTTCTCTGCCGCCAACACCTTGAACAGATACGGCAGTTCGCCAAAGCGACTCGCGACTTTCTCACTTAGAAATAGGTTTAGGTTCTTAGAAATCAAGCTCGATAATGTGGTCTGTTGCCCGTTATCAGTCACCATCGAACAACCATTAGGGTGAGCCCCCATCCAGATCTCCGCTTGCGGCTCACCAGATTGGTTATCAATACCAAACAGTTGGCTGAACGAAGAAGGGCTACCCCATGCGTAGTTTTGAATCACGTTGGTCATAGGGTAGAAAAAGCGTTGTACGAACGAGTCGTTCGCTAAAGAAAAATCAGACATCGAAATCACCATGAAGGGAAACATGGCTTGAGCTGTAATCGACTTACTCGTTGCTAAAAGTATTAGTTACTAAAAACAGTAGGGTCGAAGGGCTCAAGCCATTGGAGTTGAAATGGCTTAAGCCGCTGCTGTCGTTAGCTTGGCTTTGCGTAGATTTTTAAGCGCGATACATGTAACCGCCGTCACACCCGCACCAGATGCCATACACAGAAGTGCCAGCATTGGGTAGTTCATTGCGCCAAGCAGAGCGACAACTGGACCACCGTGCGCAACGCTGTTGGTGATACCAAATGAGAACGCCATAACCGCTGCAGTCATTGAACCAAGCACGTTGGCAGGGATAACCGACATAGGGTCTTGAGCTGCGAAAGGAATCGCACCTTCAGAGATGCCCACCAAGCCCATCGCACCAGCGGCTTTACCCGCTTCAATTTCAGAAGATTCGAATAGGTCGAACTTACGGCCAAGTCTGGTTGCGATAGCCATACCCAGTGGAGCGACAGGAATTGCACATGCCATTGCACCCATGAATTGAGTTTGACCGCTGGCAATCATGCCGACTGAGAATAGGAACGCCACCTTGTTGAATGGGCCGCCCATATCGAAACCGGCCATGCCACCAAGGACTATGCCAAGCAGAACCACGTTGCCTGTGCTCATGCTCGTTAGTAGTGCAGTAAGAGCATCCATCAGCCCAGCGATAGGTGCGCCGATAACAAAAATGAACAGGCCTGCGATGAACAAAGAGCCAGTGATCGGAGCGATCATGATAGGCACAAGCGGTTGCACGAATTTGTGGTAGTTAAACGAGGTGATCCATTTAACGAAGTAACCCACTAATAGGCCTGCGATGATTGCGCCAATGAAGCCAGTACCCGCGTCAGCGCCATAGAAAGAGCCGTTGTTAGCAATCCAACCACCGATAAGGCCAGGGGTTAGGGCAGGGCGGTCAGCAATCGCGTAAGCAATGTAGCCAGCCAAGATTGGGATCATCAGGGTGAACGCAACCACACCGACTTCTAGAATTTGGTTCCACATGCTGCCAGCAGGAATCGCCATGCCTGATTCACTTGGCTCGCCGCCAATCGCCAGTGCAAGGGCAATCAATAGGCCGCCAGTGACTACGAATGGGATCATGTGTGATACGCCATTCATCAAGTAACGATAAAGGTCTGAACGCGCTTGTGAGGCTTTTTCTACAACAGATTGGTTGGTAGGTGCTTGTTCAGCTTGGTAACTCGGTGCATTGAGCGCTTGCTTAATCAAGCCTTGCGCGTCTTTGATTGGTGCTTTTACGTTGGTGCTGATGACGCGTTTTCCCGCAAAGCGAGCCATGTCTACTTGCTTGTCACAAGCCACGACAATCGCGTCTGCACGTTCGATCTCTTCTTGAGTCGGGCTGTTTTTAACACCAATAGAACCGTTAGTTTCGACCTTGATGTCGTAGCCAAGAGCAGCCGCGCCTTTCTCTAGCGCTTCAGCGGCCAAATATGTGTGTGCAACGCCAGCTGGGCAGCCGGTCACACCAATGATGAAGCCTTGTTTCTCAACGTTGTTTTCCGCTTCTGAAGGCTCAGGTTTGCTAAGCAGTAGATCTAATGCTTCTTGTTCAGATTGAGCATTCATGAAGCTTTCGATAAAGCCTTCTTCAATCAGTTTTGAAGAAAGCTCTGCTAGTACTTCGATATGGTGATTATCACCGCCATCAGGAGAGGCAATCATGAAGAACAGTTTTGATGGCTGACCGTCATCGGCGCCGTACTCGATACCCTGTTGATGGACACCGATAACAACCGCGGGTTTGATCACCGCAGCGCTTTTCGCATGTGGCAGAGCAATACCTTCTTCAAATCCGGTATTACCTTGTTCTTCACGAGCCTTAATGTCGGCAAGAAACTGTGCTCTGTCTGAGATTCTGCCTTGTGCGTAAAGCACGTCTATTAGCTCTTTAAATACGTCTTCTTTTGAATTAGCGCTAAGCGAAAGCTTAATCAAATCTTGATTGATCAATGTCGTGATCATAATGAACCCCTACTCTGTTTTTATTTTGTTAGGGGTATTCTGGAATCTACGGCTTACCTTCTGTAGTGAAGAAAAAATGCATTTACTGGATGATTGTTGCGTTATAAATGGAGTGTGATTTTGATCGGTCGAGTGGTCGTTTTTAGGGCGGTGTTGACAGAGTTTAAGATGTGTTGAGGCTTTTATTTATAAGGGGTGTAGCGTATTTGTTTATCATGGTGGGAACGTGCTATGTCAGTTTCGGTACTGGAGATTTATTTCCGTGACTGGATTTTTGTAACCTAGATCTCAAATTGTGATTTTGCTCAATAGCGCTATGTTTCACTAAGGGGTATATCTATTCCCGTAGCCTTATTGCTGCCCACTAGAGTTCGAATAATGATATTTCATGACTTAATCTCGTCTGTATTAAATGAGCGAGAACCGTTTCATAACATCTGGTTTGCTGGAGATTTTCATACACCTTCAGCGTGTAGTTATCAGGTGAACTTTCCCCGTTTAGAGTTGGTACTAGACGGAGAGTATATTAATGAAATGGAGAGTCATGATCGCAAGATCACCAACGTTATCGCCAAAGCCGGAGACGCAATTTTCATCCCACCGAACTGTTGGAATAAGCCTAATTGGGACACCGACTGTTCGGTGCTGAGCATGTTGTTTGGTCGTCGTCAGTTGGGTTTAAGTTTGGTGAGTAAGCGCAAAGGCGAGGAGAGCTTTTACGATATTCAAAAGCACAGTATTCAGACTCGTTCTGGGTTTGCGATTGATAACATTTTGGAGGCGCTAAGTTCGTTAGCGAGAGAGAGTAACAAGCAGCCGATGGATGAGTTATTGCTGCAAGCTCTACTGCAATACAGTAAAACCATGCTGGAAGCGCCCGTAGAAAAATCTCATAGCCGAGTACAGGATGTGTATCAGGGGATTTGTATCTACATTCAAGAGAACTTCCACCGCCAAATCACCCGAGACAGCATTGCCTCGCGCTTTAGCATTTCATCCAATCACTTGTCGCGAATGTTCCGTCAACAAGGCCACATGACGCTAGCAGAATACATTACCCGAGTTCGTGTCGACCGAGCCAAGTTCATGCTCAAGAAGTACAACTTCAAGCTCAATGAAGTGGCTGTACGTTGTGGCTTTAAGGATGTGAACTACTTCTGTCGAGTATTTAAGAATCGTACAGGAAGAACGCCGACTGAATATCGAGGCTCTATTTAATTAAGCCGTCTTTTAAAGTCGGAGCGTATTTTTTTGTTGAGCCGTATTTTGGAGTGAGTAGCCTTAAAGCAGGCGAGATGATATGTACATCAACAGTGCTTGCAGATCGACACTGCTTCTGGTTTTTTGCAGACGTTCATTGACCTGATCGTGGAGCAGGTTTCGCGTTAAATTGGTGGCTGCCACAATATGTTCTCGTTGTGGTTTAGTTGGCAGAACGAGTGCGATGGCAACGTGTACTTGGCCAATTTGAGATGCCCAGTCAATCGCTTCGTCGCTGACGATCACCGCAATTGAGAGATCTTGAGTCGATTCAAACATCACATGAGGCAGTGCGATGCCCGGTGACACGCAGGTCGAAGAGCGCTCTTCTCGCTTAATAAACGCCAGAATCAGCTCATCTGGATCTTCAGGATAAACGAGGTGAGCGAGCCCTTTCAAGCACTCAAATTTGGTTAGCTGAGTTTGTGCTTTGGCATGGTGCCATTTGATGTCACACGGTGGACATATCTGCGGCATGCGTTGGACTAAATCTCTAGAGAATTCATGGTTTACTTGCGAGCCAACCATGGCGTAATGCTCGGCAATTACGTCTTTGAGAACGAAACAGGCCAGCTCTGCATCAATACCGACCGCGGTGATCTGACATAAATCACCACGAAGTAAACCCACTTGCAACATCGCAACAGATTTGGAGAGATCAGCCGTTCGGTTTTGAGTGATGTTGATAATGCGGATGGTACTTTTGAACTTCTTCGCTAAGCGAGTAAGCGGCTGCGCGACGTGTGAGTTCGCGGCAGGATCGTCAACGAAGAAGGTGATCTGGTATTCGTTCATGAAAGGATCAAGCCCGACAATGCTTGATAAAGACTTTATCCACACTCAACAACACTTCTTCCATAGGAATGAATACGATTTTAGTTGGGTCGAATCGGCTTGGTTGTTCGATGTCGATATCTGAGACGATCAACACTTTGTCCGCGAGGGTAATATCTTGGGCTGTTAGTAAATTTTCAATACCCATAGCACCTTGCGTTTCAACCTTGATTGAAACGTTGAACTTAGGGGCTGTTTTATTTAGTGCATCAGCTGCCATGTATGTATGCGCAATGCCTGTAGGGCACGCAGTTACCGCTACAATTCTCATTATTATTCTCGGTGTACTTAGATCGACAGTTTACTTGGATCGATAGGGCTATCTGAATCTGTGAATTTTATGGATTCCCGTTTTTAATTCAAAGGTGGACGTCACACTCTAGATTCTTGGTTACAATAATCCAGTTAATGCACCTTTCGTCCTATATATTGAGCGGGCTTGCATCGTTAATCTTTTCATATCATTAACCTCTTTATCTCATTTACTCAAATTGGTACTCGGACGAGGCAGCACATGGACATCACTAACATCATAGAGCCTGAGATTATCTGCTTAGATTTGAAGGCAGACTCTAAGCAAGCGGTATTTGAAGAGCTTGCTGAGATGCTTGATTCAGCGGGAAAGCTCTCCAGTAAAAGTGATTTCCTTGTTGATTTGTGGAAGCGAGAAACCATAGGTAATACAGGCTTTGATGATGGTATTGCGATACCACATGCGAAAAGTTCTGCTGTCGCTAAACCAGCAGTGGCGGTGGGAGTTAGCCGGTCGGGTATTGATTATGGCGCAGACGGCGGTGAACTGTCGGATGTGTTTTTCATGCTCGCATCGCCAGACAATAGCGATGACCATCATATTGAGGTGTTGGCTCAGATCTCGACTCGATTGATTGAAGATGGCTTTGTTACAAAATTGAAGGCGGCTGAGTCAGTTGAAGAAGCGCAACAACTGTTCATTGAAGCGAATTCTGAATCTTTCGATAGCTACGCTTCTAGTCATCATGAAGTGCACAGCGAACCATTAAGCCCTTGGGCACAATCTCTTAATCGTCTCAAAGAACACTTGTTGTACGGCACTTCGCACATGATCCCATTCGTGGTCGCAGGCGGTGTGCTCTTGTCTTTGTCTGTGATGATGTCTGGCCACGGCGCAGTACCAGAAAGTGGTGTGCTTGCTGATATCGCACAGATGGGCATCGCGGGCTTAACCCTGTTTACAGCAGTACTTGGTGGCTACATCGCTTACTCGATGGCAGATAAGCCGGGTTTAGCACCGGGCATGATTGGTTCTTGGGTGGCGGTCAATCAATACAACACTGGTTTCCTTGGTGCGATTGTGGTCGGCTTTTTCGCAGGCTTTGTGGTTAATCTACTTAAGAAGATCAAGTTACCAGACAGCATGATCTCGCTGAGCTCTATCTTTATCTATCCCTTAGTAGGCACCTTCATTACCTGTGGCGCTGTGATGTGGGTGATTGGCTCTCCTATCGCGTATGTGATGCTTGAGATGAACCAAATGCTCACTGGCATGGCGGGCTCAGGGAAAGTGGTGTTGGGCAGTATTTTAGGGGCGATGACGGCCTTTGATATGGGCGGCCCAATCAACAAAGTGGCGACGCTGTTTGCTCAAACGCAGGTGAACACTCAACCTTGGCTGATGGGGGGCGTCGGTATTGCCATTTGTACGCCACCATTAGGCATGGCTCTTGCCACTTTCATATCACCTAAGAAATTCAAACGAGACGAACGCGAAGCCGGAAAAGCAGCGGGTATTATGGGAATGATCGGCATCAGTGAAGGTGCTATTCCTTTTGCAGCCGCAGACCCTGCACGTGTTCTGCCTGCGGTTGTTGCTGGTGGCATTGTCGGTAATGTAGTTGGCTTTATGTTCCATGTTATCAACCATGCACCATGGGGCGGTTGGATCGTGCTGCCTGTGGTTGATGGCAAAATTGGCTACATTGTTGGAACATTAGCGGGCGCGCTGACAACAGCCCTTATTGTGATACTACTGAAAAAGAATGTCGTTGAAGACGAGTCGCGATTGAATCGAACGACAGGTGGTTCAGTCACGGAAGAAGGATTAGCTGATGTGCTGGCTGTTACTTCTTGTCCATCTGGTGTTGCCCATACGTTTCTAGCAGCGAAGTCTTTGGAAAAGGCAGCTCATCATCTCGGGGTTAGAATAAAAGTTGAAACGCAGGGCGCCAGCGGGATAGGCAATCGCATCACACA
Source organism: Vibrio sp. QJM3NY_15 (assembly GCF_057785995.1). NCBI lineage: Bacteria > Pseudomonadati > Pseudomonadota > Gammaproteobacteria > Vibrionales > Vibrionaceae > Vibrio > Vibrio sp. QJM3NY_15. Next base: position 400,479 of record NZ_CM173518.1, on the reverse strand, counting down.
AAAAGATATTGAACGGGCGAGGTTGGTGATCTTCGCTCACGACGTGGCGATTAAAGAAGTAGAACGTTTTGCGAACGTCAAAACCTTAGATGTCAGCACCAAAGAAGCCATGCTCAATGCGCAGGCGTTGATTATGAGGAAAGTATAAAAGTAATCGGCTTTAAGATTGGCTGAAAAGCGATAAATAAAAAGACGCCCAAGTATTGGTAGTAATACTTGGGCGTCTTTTTGTAGGTCTGAGCTTATATAAGCTCAGCTGCTAAAAAGGGTGGTACTTGAAGATGTCTTCAACCATTGAGTTGAGTAGTTCTGTGTCATCGCAGGTTTTTGCATAAGTGCGTAGCCCTGCAATTTGAACCTGAACGTGGCGAGCAAGTTGAGTGGGTTCTCGATCTTTACTTATCTCACCTAAATCTTGCGCTTCGGCAATCAGTTTGGCGAACTCGCCTTCCATGATTTTGAGTGATTTCTTTGCTTCGCCCAATAATTCCGCGTGTTCATCCGTCAGTTCAGCTACGGTTTTAGCCAGCATACACATGCCGTTAGGCGCACTCTGTTTAGATTCAACTACTGCGCGTTTGATAAAGCTTTCAAGCGCTTTAATCGGAGAGCCTGTCTCACTGCGGAAGCGGTTCAGATTGAGAATGCCGAGTTCGGTATAGCGAGCCAATGTCTCTTTAAACAAGCCTTCTTTGCTACCAAAAGTCGCGTAAATGCTGCCCGGACGCATATCAATTACGTCCTGTAAGTTGCGCATAGAAGTTGCGTGAAAACCTTTTTCCCAATACAGGTTGGTGGCTCTGTCTACAACATCTTGTCTATCGAACTTTGCGGTTTTGGCCATAACATCTACTTCATCGGTCTGAATATATATTTAATATTTTATGCTGAACGTTCGTTCTAGTAAAGGGGTGTTTATTGTCGCTCAAACCAAGGTAAACCAATATGAATGAAATTCGCATTAATTGGTTGAAACCCATTGATTAAATGGCTTTGTGCTCAAGTTCTTATTTGTCTATTTGCTTGCTCACCACAGAGCGAACGTGATCGGTTTCCAATGTACCTCCACACAGGGCTTGGTGAGTGAGTAGTCCGATAAGAACAGAGAACAGCGGTAGTGCGTTCTTTTCATCAACGTATCGAGCAATCAATTGCTGATACTTTTCGTTGGCAATGGCCATGCTCGGATCTTGGGCGACAGCGTCCTGACCAATCACATCAATGTAATCAAAGACCAATTTCATTTCTTGGAAGTGACGCGACTCTATCGCTTGAAAGATCTGAACGAAGTTTTCAATTTTCTGTTCTTTAGTTGCCTCAACTGCAAGTGGCAGTTCTGCGAGGTTTCCGTCATCGTGTCTCACAATGGCTTCGGTTGCTGCCTTAAATAGTTCGTCTTTACTTTTGTAGTAGTGATAAACCGCGCTTTTGCTCATGTTGAGGTGTGAGCAGAGTTGTCTCATTCCCAATTCTTTATAACCAAACTCCAAAAACACACCAGCAGCTTTCAGTGCGATCTCTTCGCGTCTTTTGTCATGATCGACGATCTTTGGCATGAGTCTTCCTCGGAATTCAATAGTTGTAGGTTCAGTCAATTTAGGCAACTGAAGCAATAGCTTAATGCAACTGATGAGTGTCATCTTAGTTTAAATTAGTCCAAGTGGTCAAAATAATTCTTTACAGTGGTTAAAGTTCGATCTAATTTAAAAAGACCAAGTGTTCTAAATAAAAATTAAACGACGATTATTCGAGGTAACTATGAGAATTGATTGGAACCTACCCCCATTCAGAGCAGGCTTCTTAGGTGGACTTGATAAGTTTATTGGCCCCGGCGCCACATCAGCAGAGAAGAACTTGCAACTGTACGTTCCATTCATAGCGGGTGTGCTTATTGCAGCTTATGCTAATCACGCAGAGTTGGGCTGGTCTTGGGGGCAGTACTTAGCGGCGGTTTTGTTGACCATCGACATGTTGGGTGGCGTGATCACCAATGCGACATCAAGCGCTAAGCGTTGGTTTCACAGAGAAGGGGAAGGCTTTAAGCAACACATGACCTTTATCGCTATTCACTTCATTCAGTTGACGGTATTCAGTTGGCTGTTCTTGGATTTGAATCTGATGTGGGTAGCAGTGACGGGTGGCTACATGATGTTGGCGTGTGCCTTGGTACTGAAAACTGCACTCTATCTACAACGTCCAGTTGCTTTGATCCTGTATACAGTGAGCTTAATCATATCGCTTTATGTCGTCGAATCACCTACTGGCTTAGAGTGGTTCTTACCTGTGTTTTATTTGAAGTTATTGATCAGCCATATTCTAAGAGAAGAACCTTACCGTCCGGAAAATGAGGCTGTTTAATCCAATGAGGCTTTTTAATAAATGAGGCTGTATATAAATGAACGTAACGAATGAGCTCAAAAACCGAGTTTTGGTAGCAGGCGCGACAGGATACTTAGGTCGTCATCTTATCGAAGCGCTCCAAGCGTGTGATGCTGATTTCAAAGCGCAGGCTCGCAGTGCTGATAAATTGAAGGATCTCAGCCTAAACGATTCTCAAATTCAGATCGCACAAGTGACCGATGCCGATAGCCTAAAAGGTTGCTGCGATGGAGTGGATATCGTCATCTCTTGTGTTGGTATCACACGTCAAAAAGAGGGACTGAGTTACATAGATGTCGACTATCAAGCCAATCTAAACCTATTGGAAGAAGCTGAACGAGCTGGCGTTAAAAAGTTTGTCTATGTCTCGGCGTTTAGAGCTAATGTCATCAAACGCGTTCGCTTACTTGAGGCCAAAGAACGGTTTGCATACCGCTTATTGGCATCTGAATATTTAGCACCTTGTGTGATTCGTCCGAATGGATTTTTTGCCGACATCGAAGAGTTCTACAACATGGCTCAGTCGGGAAGGGTGTACTTGTTTGGTTCGGGTGATGTGCGTTTGAATCCGATTCATGGTGCAGATTTGGCAGGCTTTATCTTGGCTTCATTGCCTAATGACGAAAAAGAATTGGATGTGGGCGGCCCTGAGATCCTCAGTGCAACCCAAATAGCAGAGTTTGCTTTTCAATCTCAGGGTAAAATGGCGCGGATCACTTACATTCCCGATTGGGTGAGAAAGTTGGCTTTGAGCGTGATACGAAGACTACCGGAAAATCGAGTTGGGCCTGCGGAGTTTTTCTTGAGTGCAATGGAAGTGGATGCCATTGCACCTTGTGTAGGAAAGTATCACTTAAGTGATCACTTTTCCCAGCTTAATAAGGAGTCTAATAAAGGTTAGTGATCGACCACTTCTACTGTCTTGTGTTGCGCGCCATAATAGGTGCCTTCATCGATGGTATACATCAAGGTTTCTTCACACTCTGGGCAATCGAATTCCTCATTCGGTTCGATTGCTGCCTCTTCTACCCATTCCCAACCGATTTGCTCTTCGCAAGCGGGACAATTCATAAAATATCTCTCAGTTGTTGTCGCATATTTGCTGCGAGTCTCAATTTAACAAGTTCGGCATTATACATATTTAGTGAGTAAGGAGTAGATAGTTAGTCCGTATAGAGTAGACAAATCGTTAGCAAGGAATAGACAGCCAGTTAACGCAGAAATAGATACCGTTTTAGCACTGAACGAACAATTATTGACGAATATGTGTTAGCCGTGAGCACATAATTGGTGCAATCCTACCCCTTTTGGATTATAAAAAAGATGTCAATTTTCAGACGCTTACGTCAATAAAATGTTGTTGCACGTACTTTTCGCACAGTTAAGTCGGTTAGCTAACAGTTTTGTCGATAATCCAATGTATTTTATAAGGTTAAATGTTATTTTCACCGGCTACCGATTTGTGTGGATCGGTAATTGAACTCCATTGATTAAGTTGAATAATTATCCAGTCACCACTAAGGCGCGCCCACTAGAAGTGTGCCGAGTTCGATGGCTGAGAAAGACTTGTTAGCTGCTAGGGAAATAATAATGAATTTAACCGATATGTCTTTTAAGCAAAAAATCATCGCTTTGCTTATTTTACCGATCTTAGGTTTTCTATGGCTTAGTGTTTCTGCTATTTCGAAAGGCGTAGAAACCACCAGTGAAATGTCGTCATTAAACCAACTTACGCGTTTGTCGGTTGTGTACAGTGAACTTGTGCATGAGTTGCAAAAAGAACGTGGTATGACGGCTGGCTTTATTGGCTCACAGGGTACAAAGTTTGTGAGTGAATTGAGATCACAACGAGTTAGCGCAGATAAAAGACGCACTCAGAGAACAGAATACTGGCAGTCTGCTGAGATCGAACTACCTCAGATCAATCGCTTGAATAATGAAATAAGCCAAAGCTTAAATCAAATCACTTCTATTCGTAATCGAGTGGATTCTCAATCGATTCCGCTTTCTGAAGCGCTAGGCTATTACACAAAACTTAACGCCAAGCTGCTCAGTGTCTCTGCACTTATTGCAGAGCTGAGTTCTGATGCCGCCATCACCACAGAAACCATCGCTTACTACAACTTCTTGCAAGGAAAGGAACGCGCAGGTATCGAACGTGCAGTGTTAAACAATACCTTTTCCAAAAACGAGTTTGGCCCAGGTATGTTGGTGAAATTCATCTCTTTGGTAACCGAGCAAAACACGTATTTCGCCAACTTTGAAGTGCTTAGTAACCAAGCCAATGTTGATTTCTTTAAACAGCAACTGAATGATCGCTCGGTGGCAGAAGTGGAAAAACTTCGTGATCTCGCTGAATCGAAAATGAGTGGTTTTGATGTGGACCCTGTTTACTGGTTCTCTCAATCAACGGCTCGAATTGTTCAGTTAAAGAAAACAGAGAATCAACTTGCGGACTCATTGATTGCTCTGACTGAGCAAAAAACTCAGGACGCTCAATCAGCGATGATGGGCAGCATTGCGATGTTTGTGGTGATCACCCTGTTTGCCACGTTTGTGAGCTTTAAAGCGATCACTGACCTAACGACGAGGGTTAAAGATCTAACGCGAGTGCTATCTAAAGTTCGTAATGACAATGACTTAACCGTTCGTGCGACTTATGCAGGCAACAGTGAATTGGGTCAGATATCTTCATCGCTTAATGAAACACTAGAGAAGTTCTCTGGGGTTATTGATAGTTTATCTCAATCTAGCCTGACACTTGCCTCAGCAGCAGAAGAGACGGCGCAAACTTGCCAATACAACTCTAACACCTTGGTCGAGCAACAAGACCAAATCGGCTTGATTGCTACGGCAACAGAAGAGCTATCGGCAACGGTGAGCGAAGTCGCGGCTAAAACACAGCAAACAGCAAGTTCAGCTAAGTTGGCTGATGAGCAATCACAAGCCGGCTTGAATACCGTTCAGCACTCTTACCAATCGATTGAAACTTTGGCATCTGAGATTAACGGCCTTGCCGAGAAAATCACTCATTTACACGAAAGCAGCAATAACATTAACAGCGTGATTGATGTGATTAAGTCGGTTGCTGACCAAACCAACTTGTTGGCATTGAATGCGGCGATCGAGGCGGCTCGTGCAGGTGAACAAGGTCGTGGTTTTGCCGTCGTTGCCGATGAAGTTCGTACTCTGGCACAACGTACTCAAGAGTCTACTTTGGAAATTGAAGGCTTCATTAGCTCTCTACAATCAGATGTGCAAACCGCGTTCAATGTGATTGATAACAGCAAGAAGATGTCTTCAAGAGCGGTTGAAGATTCACGAGGAGTAGAGCAGACGCTGCAAGATATTTCAGGTGCGGTGAGCGAGATATTCAGCATGACAGAGCAGATCGCAACCGCAACGGAAGAGCAAGCAGTGGTCACTCAAGACATTGCTCAAAACGTTATGGCGGTCGAGCAGAAGTCGACAGAGTCTACGACCGGTGCAACGCAAATTGCGGCGACAGCGAAAGAACAAGCTGAATTGGCAACATCGCTGAAAGAGCTCTCGAATACGTTTAAGAGTTAGCATCTCAGAGCTAGAAGCTTTCTATCTTATATAAAAAATGTCCCGCCTAGCGCGGGACATTTTTTTGGAGTGAAACGATCAGTAGAGTCGCTTAGAGCTCGAATAGTACATCTGTGCGAATAATGTATTTCGTCCCAGAAAGTATCGGCGCAGAACCGTGAATACAATGGGCGGGGTGCGTACCGTGAGGAAAACAAAGCACGCTGCCACTTGGTGTTTTAACCGATTCTATATTCGCGTTCTCCTGATGATGCCCTTGACGACGAGCAGGTTTACTCGGGTCATTACGGTTAACCATAAATTGAGTTTCGCCGCCAACAAAGTCATCACTCAACAGAATCAAGAAGGTATACATGCTCCAACGGTCACCATACGCGTCATCGACCAGCTGTTCATTAACCACCTGACTGCCGGGCCACGACCCATCAGTGTGCATCTTAAAGAAATCCCCTTCATCGTAACGATAAAAGCGAAAACGACCATTAATGCCTAGAGGCTTTACACCAGCAAAGTGATTGTACTTATCGACGAAATGATCTTGGCAACGTTTCCAAATTACGTCGAGCGTTTCAGTATCAGCGATCAAGTTGAGATTCTGATTGTGGCGAACTTCTCTTGGTAGAGATACGGCCGCATCTTCCGTAAAGCCAAGTTGATTGGCTCCATTTAGTATGCGCTGAACTTCTTCAGGGAGTAGCACATCTAGTAACTGAAAAGCTCCCGGTACATTGTTTACTTCAGCGCGGGATACCGCGTTAACGTTCTTATCAAGTGCAAATGGGTTTGCAGACTTTGGTGCCCAAACGGGAAGGTCACTGCGCTGAGTACCTGACTCGCGTCGAACGACATAAAAGTTTTCTTTGTTATTCATCATCAACCTCTATCTTGAAACCACTTTTACTTGTGCAAACTGACGGTGCCCGTCAACCGAGCCGTGGTAACCAAGGCCACTCTGTTTCGCACCAACCCATGGAGCATCGCCACTGCCGCCTTGTCCTTGATTAATGCCAACCATGCCAGCATCAAGTTCGTCAGCTACGTCATTGACGCCTTGATTTCCGAACACCACGGCACCCAACCCATACTCGCTGTCATTAGCGCGCTCAATGGCATCATCAATGTTTGAGTAACGACTGATAGCAACAACCGGACCAAAGGTTTCTTCTGTTTCCAGTTTCATTTCTGGAGTCATTCCGGTGATAACCGTAGGGCGGATATAACGCTCGGGTTGTTCGGAGCTGCCTAAAAGGAAAGTGGCTCCTTTCTGTTGCGCGTCTTTTAGCTGGTCGACAATCTTAGCGTGTTGTGTCGCGTTGATGATTGGTCCGATATTGACGTTCGGCATATCCCACGGGCCAATTTGGTACATGTTAGCGATCTCGGTGACACGTTGTTCAAATTTTTCAGCGATACGATCATCAACATAAATACGTTCAATCGAAGTACACATTTGCCCTGAGTTCTCAAAGCTGCCCGCGACGGCAAAGCGAGCGGCCTGTTCTAGGTTGGCATCACGCATCACAATCATTGGGTCTTTGCCACCTAGCTCCATGACCAAGCGTTTTACCTTGCTCGCGGCACGTCTCATGATGTCTTGGCCTGTTGCTTTTGAGCCAGTGAACGCGATCATTTGGATGTCGCCTTCGACTAATGCCTTGCCTGTTTCACCATCGCCTTGCATCACGGTCAAGACATTCTCTGGTAAGTGCTTTTGCAGTTCACCAAAGAATGCTTCAGCGATGAGAGGTGTCTCTTCTGAAGGTTTTAGAATCACGCTATTGCCCGCGACCAGTGCTGGCACAATGAGGTTGTTTGCCATCATCACAGGGTAGTTCCAAGGAGATATAACTCCGACAACGCCAAGTGGGCGGTATTGAAGTTCTGTTGAACCGGACAATTTTCGTGTGTTGAGTGCACGTTGAGCATCCTCTGCATAGTGCTGACCCATGTAGATCGCACCGGTTGCTTCTCCGGTCGCGCGACGAATGTCTTTACCCATTTCACGAGCAAGTAACTGTGAGAGGGACTCTTCGTACTTATCAAGTTGTTGATAGGCTTTGATAATTATCCGCACTCGCTCGTTCATTGAGAGTTGACGCCATGCTTTTTGCGCAGCTTTTGCTTTGTGAATGGTTTGAGTGACTTCTTCAGCTGAAGTTTGGTTTACCTCGCCAAGGAGTTCACCGTTACTTGGGTCAAAGGATTGAATGGACTTGCTCATGTTTGTCGGCTCCGCTGCATTTTTAGTATCTGCATTATTATTGAATAGTTCGATAACTAGATATCTAAAAATCTCGATATGTTGGTTTTTAATAAATGATATTCGTTATAAAGGATGGCGTGAATCCATCCAGTTTTCATCGTGCTATCTAACTGTTGTTCTGTTGTTCTGTTGATTTTTGTTCTTTTCAACTATAGGGAATCAGACAGCGCTTTTAGGAATTTCTCGATGTATTCGTCATTACGCTTGTAGTAAGTCCACGAGCCAATGCGTTTTGATGTCACTAACTTTGCACGCTGTAGGTTCGAGAGGTAAGAAGAAACGGTAGATTGAGATAAGCCACTCTTCTCCTGAATAATGCTAACGCATACCCCCTCAACATCGGTATCAACGAGTTGCTTCTCTAGGTTAAAGTGCTCTTGAGGCGACTTAAGCCAATGAAGAATATCTCGGCGTACAGGGTTGTTGATGGATTTTAAAATTTCGTTCACGTCTGACATGGTGTTTGACTGCTATTTCTGATTTAAGTGAAATATACCCTCGAAATTAGGATATCGCAATATGTCGATGTCTATTTTCGGTGTCTGCCAATCCGGCGTTACGGTATCTGAGTATCGATTTGTTTTGGTAAAGCTTATTCGCTATTAACTAATGAACAATCCCCAAGTTACTCGCTCAAAGCAAAGTAACTTAGGGATAAGGCTCAATTTTAGGCGTCTACAGACATCTCTATTGGCGTATCTTTCAGGCTTTGACTTGAGACTAAAGCGCTTGTCCGTTAACCGACAATTTCACATCAATGTTGCCACGAACCGCGTTTGAGTAAGGGCAAACTTGGTGCGCCGTTTTCACAAGCGTCACAGCTTGTTCTTGCTCTAGATCCAGTTCAATCGATAGAGCAACAGTTAAAGCAAAGCCACCGTTTTCATTTGGTCCGATACCCACTGTTGCAGTCGTTGGCGCCGATGCGATTTTGATTTTCATCTCTTTTGCAACGTGAAGCAGCGCATTTGAGAAACACGCAGAATAGCCCGCAGCAAACAGTTGCTCAGGGTTGGTCGCTTCACCTGTTCCGCCCATCTCTTTAGGGTAGCTCAACGCCACTGAAAGCAGGTTGTCATCAGTAGAAACTTGGCCGTTACGACCTGCAGTAGCTGTAGCAGAAGTTGTGTAGAGTGTTGTCATTGTCTTAGTCCTTATTTGAATTGTGCAAAATTAGATTGCGTGCAACTTAATTTTAAAGCTAGCTTAATTGATAAAATTCGAGCGCGCAAGTATATTGTGCACAATTTAATTTATTGGTGAGGTGATCATGAGCGACCAAGATGACTATCTAAAACTGGATAATCAGGTGTGTTTTGCGCTGTATAGTGCATCGAATGCAATGAGTAGAGCGTATCAACCTTTACTGAAAGCGCTTGACCTTACTTACTTGCAGTACATTGTGATGATGGTGCTGTGGGACGAAAAAGAGATAAATGTCAAAGCCCTAGGCGCAAAAACGCATTTAGATTCAGGTACGTTGACGCCATTACTCAAGCGTTTGGAAACGAAAGGTTACGTGCTTAGAACTCGCAGTGCTGAAGATGAACGAGTTCGAGTTATTACACTGACGCCTGCAGGGGTAGAGCTCAAAGAGCAAGCGCAGACCGTGCCAGTAGAAATGCTGTGTCTTTCTAAGATGAATGAAGATGAGCTTAAATCGCTAAAAGCACAGTGTGAGCAGTTGCTTGGCAATTTGACCAAGTAAGCACTTTAGTTTTGGCCATGGTAATCAGAAAATAAAAAAGCCCGTTAGTCCGGCTGCTAATAATCGGACTAACGGGCTTCTTGTATCTGCTGCCTTCTAAATGGCAACAGATAGTCTACTCAATTGGGCTCTACCCCATAAACCAAGAGATAAAAATCAACGCGCCAAAACCGAATGTTGCCATCAGTGCCGTATCGCCACCAGCTGCTGTGTAGCTGCCTTCGGTTTGTAGGTGAGGGAAATCAGGTCTACGAACCTTAACTACCATCGCCAGAGGCCCCCAGATAGCTAAGAACACCAATACCATGCCCGCATAATCCAGCATGCTCACAAACTGGCTCGCGAACAGTTCAGCGAGTACCAAAGGCAAAACAAAGGTCAGAGCGTAAGCTAATGCTTTGTTGTTGGTGACTGCGTCTTTATTTTGGTCATACAGCGCCATGGACACACCAAGGAAAGAGGTTACCAATGCCAATGCTGAGAACAGCGCAATAACTACCTTTAACCAGGAAGATTGGCCGCTAAACGCTGAGATCAGTTCTGAAATGTTATGGAACTGGCTGATAGCGTCTGTGCCAAGGTTACCGATAATCGCGAACAACCAAGTTAGGTAGCAGATTAGTGGAATCACCGAGCCCAGCAGAATCATATTGCGGATCTGCTTTTGAGTCGCTTCTCGGTTGTAGATAACCAGTGACGGGATAACTACCATAGAGGCAAAACTGGTAAAGATAACCGCGCTGTATTGTACTACGTCATTAGCCGTGTACTTGCTGGCTTGAGTCAGGTAATCAAGGCGAATATTACTAAACAAAGAGGCGATAACAATAAACAGCATCACCACCATCATGATGAATAAACCGCGATTTAATTTGTCGATATACGACTTACCCGCCACCACAATCACACCCATCAATAGGCTGAAAACGGTATAAGCAGCGGATGCAGAGATGTCTACGCCCACATCGAGCAATAGCTTATGAATGATGTCGCCAACACCCAAGATATAAGCGATGAGCATGCAGACCAGCAGCAGGTAAAAGAGTGCATTGATAAAGTGTTTACCTTTGCTGCCTAGAGTTAGGTAAGCAACACTGCTCATGCCACTGTTGTCTTTAGTTTTGGTACACGCTTCTGCCAGTAGGAGTGCAGAGTAAGTGGTGCCGATAAAGATAAGTAGCATCAGCACTGAGCTGATCATGAAGCCAAATTGGGCCAACACCATGGGAATGGCAAGCATACCAGCCCCTAATGCAGTTCCTGAAAGAATCAAAGAACTGCCGAATAATTTCATATTCAAGAAAACAACCTCGAGGTATCCAATTAATTTTTAGTTGGATTGTAAATATTTGTTGCCAAGACTAACAAATTACTCAGCAAAGTTAGGGGTTAAATTCTAATAATTTTTGAATTTTTCTAAAAAATTTAAGTATGGATTTGTGGTGGATATGAGTGGTCAATTTAAGTATTTATGCGATGATTTAATTTATCGTTCTGATAACTTTTAGAAATTGTTCGCTGCTTAATAGTCTGCGGTTTATAGCTGATAAATCGGTGTCTTAATTTCAGCCGAATTGAGTCAAAACCTTGCTATTTCGTTAATTCTTGGCTGTCGCTTTATCCAAATACTGATGGTTTGTCGTAAATGGAAATATCCGTTGTCGCAGAAGCCACTCGGTAGTTTGGCGTTTCGCTCTTATTATCCTCACACCAATTATGTGAGGATTTTATGTATCGTTTTCTGTTTTGTAGTTTTGCGCTTGTTCTCTTGTATCCAACAGCCATTGATTTGTATCTGGTTGGCTTACCTCAAATCGCAGCGGACTTAAATGCCTCTGAGGCGCAGCTTCATGTCGCGTTCTCCATCTATCTCGCGGGCATGGCAGCTACGATGTTGTTTGCGGGTAAATTTGCCGACAGTGTAGGCAGAAAACCTGTCGCGATTTTCGGTGCAATTGTCTTTGCGATCTCTTCGATGTTAGGCGGAATCGTGACCAGTGCGGAACCGTTTCTTGCGGTACGTTTTTTCCAAGGTGTTGGCGCGGGGTCTTGTTATGTGGTGGCATTCGCCATACTGCGAGATGTGTTAGACGATCAAAAACGCGCTAAGGTGTTGTCGATGATGAATGGCATTACCTGCATCGTACCAGTACTTGCGCCTGTGATTGGCCACTTAATCATGACGGTTTACCCGTGGCCCACTTTGTTCACGACAATGGCGAGCATGGGAGTGGTGGTGTGTTTGTTGTCGGTGCTCATGCTAAAAGAGACTAAACCGAAGGTTACAGAGTCGGTGTTAGCAAAAGCTTCCTTATCTGAGACATCTCAATCAACTTCAACCGAAACGTTTAGAGACCCGTTGTTTATCAGTCGTGTGATCATGACCAGCTTAGGCGTGACGGCTATTCTGACTTACGTGAATGTGTCTCCAATGCTGATCATGACAGAGCTTGGTTTCGACCGAGGTCAGTATTCTTACATCATGGCACTCACCGCTTTGGTGAGCATGTTGGTTTCCTTCTTAGCCCCGTTTGCTTTGAATGTGTTTAAACAAAAGAACCTGATGCTGACTTCACAAGCGTGCTTCGTTATTGCCGCTATTTTGTTGCTTGCGTCGATTGATGGCGGCTTAGGCCATTACGTCACGTTGTTGGGTTTTGCTTTCGTGTGCGGCGGTTTCTCACTGGGTTTTGGTGTTGCGATGAGCCAAGCATTGAGCTGTTACTCACAGCGAGCAGGCGTAGCAAGTTCGATACTGGGCGTTTCTCAGGTGTGTACTTCGGCACTGTTTATCTGGTTGATGGGTGTTATCGGGCTAAGTGCATTGAATATGTTGGTATTTATATTGGCTGCTGGTGGAGTTATCAGTATTGCTCTAATACTATGGGTAGGTCCTTCCCAAGTTAAAAGTGATTATGAAGAAGCCACTAGCCCGTCTTGATCTGAATCTGTTGTTCACTCTGCAATTGCTGCTGCAAGAGCAGAGTGTTTCGAAAGCTGCCAAAAAGCTCAACGTCACGCCTTCAACGGTAAGCAAATCACTTACTAAACTTCGAGACTGGTTCGATGATCCTCTATTTGTAAAGACACCAAGAGGTTTAACGCCAACACCACTTGCGCTGAGCATGGCGAAAGATCTTCAAGACTGGCTGCAGATCGGTAGCCAAATATTGACGACTCGTGGCGACGATGCCCCAAAAGATCTGCGTTTGAATCTAGAAGCAGAATCTCCTCTGTCGCTAATTATGCTCAATGAGCTGACACAAAGCGTGTATCAACGCTACCCAGATGCAAAAATCAAAATGCGTAATTGGGATTATGATTCGATTGATGCCATTGTTCGTGGGGAATCTGACATTGGGTTTTCTGGGCGAGAAAGCCACCCGCGTTCGAAAGAGTCCTTAGACGCGCTGCCATACTTCATCGATTTTGAGGTTCTGTTTCACGACTTGCCTGTGGTGTACCTGAGAAAAGACCACCCAGCGTTACAAGAAGAGTGGAATCTTGAGGCTTTCCTTCAATATCCTCACATCAATATTGTGTGGGAGAAAAGCGAAACATGGGCATTAGATGAAGTGCTTACCGACTTGCAGCTCGACCGAAACATAGCACTGACATTAGCGGGCTTCGAACAATCGTTATTTATGACTGCCCAGTCAAATCACACCATGACTACGGTTGCGCCGAATTACTGCCGACGTTACGTAGAACAACTTCACCCTAATCTTACCTGTTTACCCATCCCTTTAGATGAAGAACATATCAAAAAACTGCTGATCCCGTTCACCATGATTTGGCACAAACGCAATGCCTACAACCCAATCGTTCTATGGTTAAAAGACACGCTCAGAGAGCTTTACCAATTTGAAGGGAAAAGCATCTAACCTTGTGATGAGATTCGATGTTCTGAAGGCTTGTACCGTTAATATTGATCGTTGATTGGAATAAGAATACTGACTTATAAGCGAGCCAGTCAGGTGTTATCTGGCGGTTTTTTCTTAATTTTTGATTCGATAAATAAAATGGTGCTGAACGAGTGTTCAAAATAAAACTTGAACGATCGTTCTAATTTGATCTATATTGTTTTCACACAAACGGAGAACAGTCACTAATTGCTCCGTGATTGAATAACTTTAGAATCATAAATTGATAGGGATAAAACAATGAGCAACTTCAAAATTCATTCAGTAGAATCAGCGCCAGAGCAAAGCCAACCTATTCTTGAAGGGGCTAAAAAGCAGATGGGCAGAGTACCGGGTCTTTTCGGTGTGTTGGCTGAATCTCCAAACACACTTAAGGCTTACACTCAGCTTCATCAGGCGTTTAGTGACTCATCTTTCGATGCTGAAGAGCTGACGGTTGTTTGGCAAACCATCAACGTTGAACACGAATGTCATTACTGTGTTCCTGCACACACTGGCATTGCACATTCAATGAAGGTTGATCCTGCAATCACCGAAGCACTTCGCAATCGCACGGCTCTACCCACTGAAAAGCTGCAAGCACTGCATGACTTTACGCTGAGCATGGTACGCAACCGCGGTAATGTACCTGAAAGTGAAATGGCAGCATTTTTCGAAGCGGGCTATGGTCAGCAACAGGTGTTAGAAGTGATTCTTGGTTTGTCTCAGAAAGTGATCAGTAACTACGTAAACCACGTTGCCAAAACACCAGTAGACAAAGTATTTGAACAGTTCGCTTGGCAAGGTTAATTACCGTTAAGCAAATCAAAACCTGATAATTATGAAAGCCCCGCTTGGTTTGGTGGGGCTTTGTTGTTTGGGTTATGTGGGTCTAATCTGGTTAATGTGTATGTTTAGCGATTATCTTCGCTAGTGTCACCACGCCTTCTTTCCACTCTTTGCTCTCTTCTATGTTTGCTACGGTGAAACGCAAACAATTTTTATATTGGTCATTCGTCCCAAACACGGTGCCGGGTAAGATCCCGAGCTTATGCTTCAAACAATCTTGATAGACGGCATAGCTGTCGACCGATTCTGGCAGTGTTATCCAGTTGAGAAATGAGCCCTCCGGTTTTGACAAGTGGTAGCGCCCAACAAGGTGTGGGTAGCTATCCAGAGCTTGTATTAATAGACTTTGGAATTGTTTTTGATTGGTTTGATAGAGTCGTTTCATCTTAGATAAATGGCTGCGGTATTTACCTGTCGTGAGAAACTGTCCGACCGCTGATTGCATAAGGTTAGAACTGCCCATGTTGTCGCAAAGTAGATACTTCTCGACTAAGGGCTGATAGCGCCCTGACAGTAACCAACCGATTCGCAAGCGTGAGTCTAAAGTCTTAGATAGCGAGTTCACGTAGATGACGCGATCTTGGTTATCAAGCTCTTTGAGGCTCGCGATTGGTGTATCGAATGCCAAGCTACCGAATACATCGTCTTCGATAATCGGCAAAGATCCTGTGATCTCCAGTAACGCCTTTCGATTAGCCAATGGCATCCGTGAGCCGGTTGGATTGGTAAAGTTTGGCGTCAGAAGTAGAGTCTTCACTTCCCATTTGTCCAACGCACTCTGTAGTGATGGAATATCGATTCCGTGACTAACACTGCTTGGTATTTCTAGGGCTTGCAAACCAAGTGATTCGAGTAACAATAAATTGCCGAAGTAACACGGTGACTCTACCGCCACGATGTCACCCGGTTTGGTGAGTGCACGTAAAGCCAAACTGATCGCCTGTTGAGCACCGTGAGTAATCGCAATCTCTTTCGATCCCGCGGGAACACCTAGATCATGGGTGATCTTTAACAATTGCTTTACTAATTGCTCGTCACCGGGAGGGAGTTGATAGTAGCCCGGAAGTTGAGTTTGCAAACGGCTATGGCGACCGATTTCAGCGTACAAGCTACGAATCGCAGGATTGTTGATGTTCGGGTGTGCAGAACCAGCAAGCAGCTTCAAGCGACCTTTCGGACGAGAGAGTACAGATTTGGTGACAGACAAGAGGTCGACTTTTTGAGGCTGGCTGGGCGCATCCCAACTTGTAGTGTTGGGTGCTTTAACACGATAACCCGACTTGGGAACTGAGTACACCCAACCTGTCGCTTCCAATTCTTGATAGGCGCGAATCACGGTGTTCTTGCTCACGCCAAGCTGTTCGCTCAATTGACGAATTGAGGGAAGGCGATCGTCTGGATGAAAGAGTCCTTTATCGATCTGAGCCTTAATATGTTGCTCTGTGGCGAGATATTTATTGCCGCTGAGTTCTGCTTCCACGTTGTTTTCCCTCGTTGCTCATTTTTAATCTGTAACCATTTAAAGTGTTATATCTGTATCTTTATTAGTTATCTGTACCCAACTAAGGTAACAGCATTGATGAAGAGTTGACCAGAGGTTTGTAATGCTGATTAAAATGATTCCGTTCGTGTTTGTAATATTGTGGTCGTCAGGCTTTGTTGGCGCACGTCTTGGCGTGGAATACGCCGAACCCGCAACATTGCTTTCACTTAGGATGGTGGCCAACGTGGCGCTGTTCTTAGTTTTAATTACCATTCTTAAACGTCGTATCCCTCGTGGTCGCGCATTCTTTCATGCTTGTGTGGTCGGAATTTTGATTCATGGTTTCTACCTTGGTGGCACTTATCTGGCGATTGATATGGGTATGCCTGCCGGATTGAGTTCGTTACTTGTTGGCTTACAACCGATTCTGACGGCCTTGATTATGATTAGCTGTACTTCACAGCGTTTTAACTTCGCACAATGGCTGGGCTTAGCGCTTGGTTTTGCTGGAATTAGCTTGGTATTGATGGGCAATATTGAATGGCAGTCTGACGACCAAAAAGGCTTGGCAACGTTATTGTGTTTGGTTTCTTTGGTGGGTATTACGGTCGGTACTTTGTATCAGAAGCGCTTTTGTAAAGGCACAGATATGGTAGGTGGCGCGATGGTTCAATATTTAGCATCGGCGGCATTGTTCCTTCCTTTTGCTATGCGTTACGAAACCATGCAAGTGAACTGGACTCTCGAATTCACGTTAACCCTTGCTTGGTTAGTGATTGTTCTATCGTGTATCGCCATCTTATTGCTGCTTTACATGGTAGAGCACGGCGCATCTTCAAGTGTGGCATCGGTGTTTTACTTGGTTCCCCCGACGACTGCAATTCAAGCTTGGCTTATCTTCGGAGAGTCGTTCGATATCTATGGTGCAATGGGTTTCGCATTATCAGCCGCTGCGGTTTACCTGGTGGTGAAGAAACCTGAACTGATTAAGTTTCGACGACAAGCGGCTTTAAATAGATCGCGCTAATCACCAAGGTTAACAGTGTGGATAAGATCCGGTGTAAAGTAGCGCTAGCGAGCTAATTAATATCAAGAGGACATATGGCAAGGGTCAGTGCTGAAGAGATACAACGTAAGCGAAAGATGTACGATGAATGCATCCTCAACCTGTTTTTGACAGAAGGTTGGAATGCAGTGACCTATGATCGAATTGCCAAAGAAATGGGGATAACCAAGTCATCTCTGCAACGTTATTACGCTAATAAGATGCAATTTGCCTATGCGTTAGAAGGGCAAGTATTCCAGCAGGCAACTAAGTTGTTGGACTTTACTGACAGGGGTTCTTTTCTCGATTCATGGAAGCAGTCGCTGAATGATAATCAGATTTTCCGTGAATGCCTGCATATTATTATGACCAATGCATTAGCACCTGTTTCTGCCGAAGCGACTACAAAAGCGGTGACTCGTTTAACTGGTGTACTCGCGAATAATATCGGTAAAGTGGAAGCACAAGATACGGTGGATCTAGCCTTAGGTCGTAGTCTTATTTCGTATATGAACAATAAGTTATAGTAATAGTTTGTTCGTTATTTAACCTTGTTCTTATGTGTTAATACTCTATAATGCGAATGGGTGCCCATATCCAGGATGTTGATATGGGCATTTTTTTGACACTATTGAGTACTAGTACTCAATAGTGTGTTGCATTAATGACTAGGGGAACCAATGACTGACCATGATAGCTCCAATAGCGAAGAGCCAAGCTTTGACACTAATGAGGATATGTATTCCGAATCACAATGCTATGACGGTGATGGACAAGAGTATTCGGTAATCAAAGAACGAACCTGGAGCCAAAGAGTGAAGGCTTCTATTAGTGATTTGGGTTTTGGTGTATTTCTGATTTCTTTTGCTCTATTTATTCTATATGCCAATGAGCATCGTTCTGACCATCGTGAAAAAGTGCTTAAGCAAGGAGAGAAAGCCGCTATTTCTATTGCATCTGATCAGCGTGATTGGAACAACAATCAGAACTTGGTTCATACTCATGGTTTAGCTACTACAAAGGACACCTTGGTGGACCCCGAATTCGGTATTAAAGCCGTTGGTATCCATTTAAAACGAAGAGTTCAGGTGTATCAATGGAAAGAGTCTCGTCGAAATTACATGCAAAAATTGTCTGATGGGACAGAGAAAGAGGTTACAACTTACACTTATCGCAAAGTTTGGTCAGAACGTTTGCGAGACTCGACGGTTTTTAAGCAAAAACAGTATCGTAATCCTGAATCAGTGGCTTTCAAAACCACAATTTATAATGCTGAGAATATGCGTTTTGGTGGTTTCGAATTTCCGTATGAGCTCTCTCGTATGATGAGTCGATACGTGGAAATTAAGGCTGATTCAGACTTGTTGGTTGGTGAGCAAGTATATGGTCAAGTAACTAAAGATAAACAAGGGTACTACATAGGTAGTGATCCGGATGCACCAAATATCGGAGATATGAAGGTCACTTTTCATATTGTTGAGCCTGCAGTCGTCTCCATTGTGGCTCAGCAGATTGAGGACGGGTTTCGTGCTTGGAATACTAAAAATGGCCCATTGAGTTTGCTGCAATATGGTGTGAAAACTAAAGATGAGATGTTTGAAAAGGCTCATAGCGAAAACACGTTTGCGACTTGGGCTCTGCGTTTGGGAGGGTTTGTGTTTATGTGGGCGGGCTTTTTTCTATTACTGCGCCCCATTATTGTAGTAGCTAGCGTCATTCCTGTCATCGGTACCGTGATAGGTGGTGGAGTGGCTCTGACTTCGTTTAGCCTAGCGGCTTTAGGCACCTTAATTACGGTTATCATTGTGTAACGCTTACCGAAACAGAATATAAAAAAGAGCCTGTAATAACAGGCTCTTTCTCTATCAATAGCGTTTTAGCGACTATGGATTAGCGTTGCATTAAGCAAGCGTATGCCGTTGTAAACGGTGCTTCTTGGTATTGCTTAAGGCCAGTCTCTTTGAACTTCATCATTAGAGGGTTGCGCTTAAGGCTTTCTTTGATGTCAGCTGGTGACACAACCGTTACGTCTAGGCCATCGATCAACTGAATTGCTGCTTCTAGTTTGAAGCCGAAGCCGCCGCCAGCAAATTTGCCTTTAGTTTGGCGCTGACGAATAACCACTTTATCTACTTGGTAATCTTCCATCAGTTTTGCGAAAGAGAATTGAAAATCTTTCATGTTTTGCGTGTCGTTTGCATCGCCAATTGCGACTTTTGAAACGCGACAATCAGGAATGTTAAATACGCCATCAGAAAGAGAAAGTAGACAAATGATTGCATCATTACCTTTGATTTCAACGCCACAAATTTTCATGTTTATACCTATTTACTTTTGAGCCGTACATTATGGTGCTATTTCTCACACTTCTCCAGTAATAGCGTTCCTAAGTAGCAAATAAGTACATAAAAAACGCGTGTACTGTATCCACATCGTTGGTTGTTCGTTAAGTAAACGTCAACCAATTGGGCGACATCGTTTGCTTTGAGAGAGGCTTCACAAATTCATAGCGTGTCTTAATATTTGTACGGTATATTATGCGGGAGTCCCTATCTATTGTGTGGTTATTAACCCCTATGAGTATCAACAACCTTTCTATTAAGAGTAAAATTGCGATCCCGCTAATGGTGATTGTTATTGTGTTTTCTACAGTTACGGTTTTGAACGTTATCAAATCTAACGCTCAAGCTGCTATTAACCACGAGTTGAATAATGTGGTTCAGCCGGTATTGGATAATCTGGAAGATGGTTATCGCGATATCTACCAAGTCATTTCGTCTGCTCAAGGCCTGTTGTTGGCAAAAGACCAAGCCGCGATTGATTACCAAAAGTTTGAGTTTAAAGACAACGCTTACAAGGCCGTTCCTCGTTTTGAAAGTGTGTTAACGCTTTATTCTGCAGGAGTGCTCGATCCTTCTTCACGAGGAGAGGTTACTAAGTTAGTGGATGCGATGAGCAAATGGGTTGCGTTACACGAACCGCTGTTTGCTGACCCAGAGAATGCTCACCAATACAATATCGACTATTCGCCAGCTTTGGATGCAGAATTTGCGATCATTCGTGAACAGCTTCGTTCAGTACGTAGCTTGATTGAAGCTAAGCAAATTGAGCTACGCAAGCAAGCCAACGAGTCGATTGAATCAAGCAAGATGATCATCGAAATAGGCATGGGTGTTGCGATCTTAGCGGCTATTTTTGCGCTGTGGTTGTCGAATCGTTTTATCGTTAAGCCGATTCAAAATGTAGAAAAAGCCATGGCTGAAATTGCATCCGGTGATGGCGACCTTTCTCAGCGTATGAACGTGGAAGGCAGTGATGAAATTGCGCGTCTTAGCTCTGCATTTAACCAATTCGTTGGCAAAATCCATGTGACAATCGAGCAGGTTATTATCACCTCTAATGCTGTACGTGCAGAGATGGAAAACATCAAATCTCTAACACAAGGCGTTGCTGAGTTCTCATCGAACCAACAGAAAGAGAGCGAGGTGGTGGCTGCGGCTGTTCATGAAATGCAAGCGACCAGTGAAGCGGTAAGTGGCAATGCATTAGAAGCGGCTTCAGCGAGCAACACGGCTAATCGTGAAGTGGAATCAGCGGATAAAACCTTGGGCTTAACAGTGAGCTCAATTGAACGTCTAGCACATGACATTGAAAACGCGAGTGGTGTGGTTCATGAACTCGATAGTGATGTGAAGAATATAGCGTCAATCTTAGGCGTAATCCGAGGTATTGCCGAGCAAACTAACTTATTGGCATTGAATGCGGCTATTGAAGCTGCACGTGCGGGCGAACAAGGCCGTGGCTTTGCGGTTGTTGCGGATGAAGTAAGAGCCTTAGCAAGTAAAACGCAAGACAGTACGGGTGAAATTCAATCGATGATCGAGCGTCTTGAAGTGGGCGCAAAGCAAGCGGTTGGCGTGATGAACGAAAGCAAAGTTAGCGGCGAGAAAACCATTGTTCAAGCGGGTACTGCGGCGTCTTCTTTGAGCGAGATTCGTAATTCTATTGGCATGATGAACGAAATGAACACTCAAATCGCGACTGCGGCTTCTCAACAGTCCCAAGTGTCTGAAGAAGTGAATAAGAATGTTCAACGCATAGCAGAAAGCACGATGCAAATGGTTGAAATGGCGAGCAGCGCTGAGAATGCTTGCATGGCACTGGCGGAGCAATGTGAAGCGCTTGATAGCCTTGTTTCTCAATTTGAAGTTTAATCTTTAAAATAAGCAGATAAACATGATCTGCTAATGGTTGCTCGTTCTGGATTCTATTAACTAGCACTGAACAAAAAAGCCCGTACTCAATGAGTACGGGCTTTCTTTTTGGATGCGCGATCGGTTTTTAGAACTGATCAATCATTCGGTGTTAGCTGCTACGACCGTCTTTGTATGTGTAACGGTAGTCAACTTTTACGTTCGCTTGGTAATGGATGTCGCCGCTCATGTTAGTGATTTTTTTCACTTCCATATTCGCGTCATCAATCTTAAACGAATCGTATTTTGTTGTTTGTTGGAACTGTGGCAGTTCTCTAGAAAGCTCAAAAGGTGTCTTTGCGCTTAGCTCATCCATAAGGTTTGTTCCTGCATCGTATGCTTCCGCTTCAGTAACAAATGTATCAGATTTTAGCGTTGTTTCTTGAATCGTTGTTTTGGTTGCTGCAAACGCCGTGGTGCTGAGTACAAGAGTTGATGCAAGTATGATTAATTTTTTCATAGGAGTACCTTACTTTGTTAAAGTACCTGTGTTCCGGTACAGAACCAACATATCAATGAAGTGGTAGGAGGAGTGTCAGGGGAAACGACGATTTTGTTAGTGTTCGGTAAGGAATAATGAGAAATGTCAGCAGTTGGTTGGAATGATTTTGGCCGATTGTAGGTGGCGAATATTTATGAGCAGCGCATATCAAGCAAGGTGACACTGATATCTATCTTCAATACACTGTATGGGTAACCAAAGTTCAGCATAAGGTAAAGGCATGGCCAATTGGGAAGGGGTAAGTGAGTTTGTTGCAGTGGCAGAGCGTGAAAGCTTTACTGGTGCCGCGCAGAAGCTCGCTACGTCGGTGGCTCAAATCAGTCGCAGAGTCGCAAACCTCGAAGAGCGCCTCGCAGTGAAGCTACTCAATCGAACGACTCGTAAGGTTTCTCTAACAGAGGCGGGGCAACTCTATTATCAACAGTGTAAGTTGCTGGTTGAGGGCTTAGAAATTGCTGAGCTTGCAGTCACGCAGATGCAATCCACACCGAAAGGCTTGTTGAAAGTGACGGCCCCCGTGACTTATGGAGAGCGCCAACTTGCACCGATACTTCACCAGTTCTTAAAGCTTCACCCACAAGTAGAGTTAGAGCTGATGCTGACTAACCAAAAGCTCGACCTTATTGATTCCGGTGTTGATGTGGCGATTCGTCTTGGTCGTCTAGAAGACTCAAGCCTTGTGGCTAAGAAGCTCTCTCAACGCCAACTCTATGTATGTGCTAGCCCTGAATATATTGAACGTTATGGCGAGCCGCATACGCTGTCTGAGCTGACTAATCACCAATGTTTAGTGGGTGGTTTTGAGCATTGGCGTTTTAAAGAAAATGGTCGCCCTCGCTCGGTTCGTGTTAATGGTCGAATCAAGTGTAATAGTGGTCTAGCTTTATTGGATGCGGCTAAGCAGAGCATAGGCTTGGTTCAATTACCTGAATACTACGTAAGCGAAGATCTTGATTCGGGAGAGTTGGTTGAGGTGTTGTCTGATTACCGAGATGATAAAGAAGGGATCTGGGCGCTATATCCGCAGAACCGTAACTTGTCTTCAAAGGTTCGTTTGTTAGTCGATTTTCTATCTGAGCAATTGGATTAGTTCTATGACGCCAAATCATCATAATTTAGTCAGCCAAAATGAACTGATACTCCGTGTGTTCGATACACTTGAGCAGCACTTTGGCTATTTTGATTGGTGGCGAAGGAATGACCCTTACGAGATAGTTCTAGGCGCTATTCTAGTTCAGAACACTAATTGGAAGAATGCGGAGAAAGCACTGATTAACTTAGGCGATAAGTGTAATCCAAGATCAGTTGCAGATATGGAGATCGATGACCTTGCTCAAAAGATTCGCTCCAGTGGTTACTACAATCAGAAAGCCATTAAGCTTAAGGCCGTGACTGAATGGTTTGCAAAATACCACTACGATATTTCTGCCGTTCGCGCTCAGGATAAGGATCAACTGCGTAAAGAGCTACTGGAAGTCAAAGGAATTGGTGGCGAAACGGCTGACGCGATTCTGGTGTATGCGATAGGTAAGCCATCTTTTGTGATTGATGCGTACGCAAGAAGGATCTTCATTCGCAATGGGTTGGATGTCCCTAAATCGTATGAAAAATTTCGAGTTTTAATGGAAAACGTGATTCCTCTGGATACAAAAAGGTACGGTTATTATCATGGCTTACTCGTCGAACATGGCCAGCAGTTTTGTAACCCTAAACCAAAGTGTGAACATTGCCCACTGAATCAAGATTGCGTTAAGGCTGGGGTTGGGCCTTAGGTTCTACTTAGCGTGATTCCTTTTTACTCAAACACCCTTAGATAAAAAATCGGGCTTCAGAATGATGATTCTGAAGCCCTATTGCATTTGATTCGAAAAGTTTTGAACGTTTTTTAGCGTTTACTTGCTATTTAATCGACCGCAATTGCACTAAACCGTGAAGCGATCTACCAAGTGGTATAGCTCATTGGCGCGGCTGTTTAGGTTTTGGCTGCCTGTACGGTTCTGATTTGCGAGTGATGCCGATTGCGAGCTTTGATCGGATATAACTACAATGCGCTGCGAGATCTCTTGCCCAACAATATTTTGTTGCTCCGTCGCAGTAGCAATTAACGAGTTCATGTCCATGATGGTATCAATTGATGCTTGGATCTTCGCCAGTGCTGCAGCTGCGGCATTCGCTTCTTCCACGGTTTGAGCACTTCGATTTTGGCTCGAATCCATGGCTTTTACGGCGGCATCTGAAGCGGCTTTTAACTGCTGAATCATCTTGTGAATGTCACCCGTACTTTCTTGAGTACGGCTTGCCAGCTTACGAACCTCATCGGCTACCACCGCAAATCCACGCCCTTGTTCACCTGCACGTGCGGCTTCAATTGCAGCATTCAGTGCCAATAAGTTCGTTTGTTCTGCAATGTCTTGAATGACTGTCAGTGAAGACGAGATATTTTGTACATCACCTTCGAGTCTTGATACCACGGTGTTTGCTTCTGATACTTCACTAGCAAGGCCTGCAACCGAGTTTGCAGCAGCATTAACAATCTGTTGAGCTTCTTTAGCGTTAGTTTCTGCCTGTTTAGCTGAATCAGCTGCTTGGCTAGCATTGCTTGAGATCTCTTGCGCTGTCGTGGTCATCTCCGTCATAGCGGTTGCCACTTGCTCCGTTTCTTCGCGCTGACCTGTCGCAATTTCATCAACTTGTGCGGCACGAGAAGACATGCTGGTGGTCTCGGATACAACTTGCTGGCCAACATCACTAACACTTCGAATGATGGTTTGCAGGCTGGCAACAAAGGCATTGAAGTTCTCACTCAGTTTGGTGAACTCTGGCGCTTTGAAATGTTCCATACGAGCCGTTAAATCGGCCTCACCGCTAGCAAAAGCGCTAATCGAGCGATCAAATTGTTCGAGTGGTTGCATGATGGTACGGTTCACGGCGACAGCGAAAACCGCCACTACAAGTGCAATCAAACCACAGAAAATTGCGATGGCAGTGAGTGAGCTTTGCAGTGCGACATTTGAACTCTCTTTCATTTCAGCAATCACCGCGTCGATATCATCGGTATAAAAACCCGTGCCGAGCATTAAGTCCCACTGCGGAATGAATATCGAGTAGCTAAGCTTAGGTAGAGCTTCCGATTGGCCAAGTTTTGGAAAGTAGTAGGTAGTGAATTCACCAAGCTTTGAGTTCTTGATAAGGTCGCGGATTAGATAGTTGCCTTTTTTATCTTGAAGGTCGTAGTAGTTTTTACCAATACCATCACTGTTTTGGCCAACAACAACTCGAACGCCTTTTGAGTTATAACCGAAAATATAACCAGACTCGCCATATTCTAACGTTCGTAATGTAGGCAGAGCTTCTTCCAGTGTCGCTCCTTTATCTAAAAATGGACTGATCGAGGAGTAGGCCATTTGTAGGTACGCTTTGAGTTCCTTTTCTTTCATCGCCATCATATTGCTACGCGTCGATTCTACTTGTTGTGCGGTTAGCTCGGTGCTCTTCATATACGTCACGCTCATCATCCCAATTGCCATTAGTAGCAGGGGAATAAAAGAGAGAATATAAAGGCGGTTCTTGATGGTTAGGGTCATTTAGCGCTTCCTGTGCAATTGTTCAATGCGGTTTTGACCACATTATTAATGTGATTTAAAAATGTAAATGGACTTGTTGTCTAATTGTTACCCTAGAATGTTTTTGTTTTATAAATATGATAGTGGTTAGGTTTTTAATGAGAGATGCCTTGCAACTAGGGGCTTAAGAAAGAAAAAGTGAGATTACTTCGATGCTTTTGAATTCGGCGCTGCTTTGTTAGAATGCGACGCTTTGTAGCACCCTGCTATGTCTATTCGTTAAGTGAGAAAGATTCATGAACAAAAGCCATGTGACTATTGGTTTAACTAACCCAAAGAGCCCTACTAACGTTGGTGCTGTTATGCGCGCGGCTGGCTGTTACCAAGTCGACGAAGTTAAATACACAGGGCAACGCTACGAAAAAGCGGCTAAATTCCATACCGATACCAAGAGTGCAACGCGCACCATCCCACTAACGGGTGTTGAGTCGTTTTTGGATAACCTTGATTCAGAAACCAAGATCGTTTGTGTGGAACTAGCAGAAGGTGCAACACCGCTGCCGCGTTTTAAACACCCAGAAAACGCTATCTATATCTTTGGCCCTGAAGACGGTTCTATTTCTCAAGATGTTGCAGATAGAGCGGATCACGTTGTGTACGTACCAACGGTTGGTTGCATGAATTTAGCCGCGACCGTTAACGTGCTGCTTTACGATCGCCTTGCAAAGTCAGATGAAATGGACGAGAGCAACGAGTTGATTAAGAAAAGCCGTGATAACCGTAATCATTTGTTGATTAAAGAAAAGTAATTCTCGATTTATAGTGTTATCTATCCCGTAAGCAATCGGATATTATCTGAGCTCATCATCAGAGAATTGAAGGGCTAGATAACACCATGGAAGACAAGCAATTACTTGCGGCGCTGCAACAGCACCCTGTCCTCGATTTATATCAGTTATTCCAAGAAGTTGGTCAAAATCGCTCTCTGTATACTCTATTAGAGAGGTTATCTTCCCTGAAAGAGCATCACCAACTGAGCACTAGCCTTAGCCCATTAAGACCGCATATCGAAGGTGTACTTTCTCAATTCGATAGCACCACACAGAATGACGAGATCCTCAAAGCGGTCGCTATTCAGTCTGAGATTCAACAGCGAGGTCACAGTATGAGTCGTTACATCATGACATCGGACAATCATCGCCATTTCTCTCCAAATGCAGACTTAGTCATGTTTGGTGATTCGATCACCGAGTGGGCACCTTGGGCGGATATTTTTCGGGATGTTTCGATGGTCAACCGTGGCTTAGCGGGTGACACCACAACTGGCATGTTGCGCCGCATTGATACCACGTTGAATGTGAAGCCAAAGCTGGTGTGCTTTATGGCAGGGATAAACGATTTAGCGCAAGGTTATGATGTCGAACATATCTACCAGAACTACATTGATATGCTTAAGGTGTGGCAAGGAAATGATATCCGAATCTTGGTGCAATCAACGCTTTATGTTGGCTCTAAACTGCAAGGCTTAAACCCTTCGGTGGAACTGCTTAATAGAAAAATAAGTGAATACTGTTCCCAACAAGGCATTGCGTTCTTAGATGTGAATTCAGTCTTGTCACCAAATCAACTTTTGTCGAATGAGTACTCGTGTGATGATTTGCACTTGAATGCGAAGGCTTACCAAGCTTGGGCTGAGGTTCTTCAACCTACGGTAACTGAGCTACTGAAATAGACTCACGAAAAAAGCTAAATAGATAGCTAGACCGATAAGCAGCTTAACTAATACAAGAAAAGCCAAACCCTAGATTTGTTTCGCGAACCATAAGGACATCAATTTGAACCTAAGACAGTTGGAAGTCTTCTACGCCATTATGCAGACCGGAACCGTATCTGGAGCCGCTCGTAATCTGCATGTGTCACAACCTAATGTGACTCGTATTTTGGCGCATACAGAGCAACAACTTGGGTTTGGATTGTTCGAGCGTGTCAAAGGTCGATTAGTGCCAACGGTCGAAGCAAAAACCTTATTACCAGAAGCAGAAAAGGTCTATCAACAGCTGGGTCAATTTCGATCTCTGACCAACAAAGTGAAGCAAGGCCATCAGCATTTACGTATTGGTGCACCACCGATTCTGGCGACCAAGTTGCTGACTCCGGTGATAGCCCAAATGTCTCGCGAACAAGAGCTTTCTTTTGAGTTGCTGACTGCAAACCGTGATGAGCTGTGTGCTGGGCTGTTAAAGCATGAGCTTGATATTGCTATCGCGTTTGGCGATGAAACGCCGCCTGCCATATTAAGTGAAACACTCTTAACTGAATCACTCAAGGTTCTGGTTCCATCTCACACCGTTGAACAGTTACCGACGGAATTAACCCTTGATGACCTGATCAATTATCCATTACCAATCATCGGGCTTGATAGCCGCGATCCATTAGGCCTCCTGTTACATCAAAGCTTGATTGCGCGAGATGAGCATTATCACCATCCGATATCTGTGCGTGGATATAGCGCGGCGGCGGAACTGGTGAAGCACCAAGCGGGGTTTGCGATTGTCGATCCGTGGACGGCAGAGCAGTATCAACATGACGACTCGGTTTGTGTGCTTTCACTGCAGCCGGATATCCAATTCTCGGTATCGACGCTTTGTGCAGAGCACACCCCTCAGTCGATTTCCGTTAAGCTATTTATAGCTTCATTGAAGAGCCATACTCACGCTATAACTTAAGGTTATAGGCTCGCCATAAATAGGTATTCGGCAGCTTCTAAGTTCTTAATTAAAGTAAATCCATACAAGGACTTATTAATTAGGAATGCTCATGTCTATCGCTCAACCTTACCTTCTTTTTCTTGGGGATGTTACCGACCCACTTGCAGCAAAAACAGCTCGTGGTATTCATCAATGGCGACCAGAAATTTGCCTAGGTCAGCTTCGTTTAACAGACGATACTGTTTCACTTGGCTTAACGGACATGACCTTGCAAGAGGCGCATGCAGAGGGTGCGAAAACACTAGTGATTGGCACAGCAAACCCAGGTGGCGTTATCCCGGACTCTTGGCAGTCAACCATAATGGCGGCTGCAGAAATGGGATTTGAGATTGCATCGGGTATGCACCAGCGCATGAATGAATTTTCACCGCTTGCTGACATGCAGCAGCGAGGATTGACTAAGCTTCATGATGTACGCCATTTTGATGGTGATCTAAACGTTGGTAATGGTAAGCCTCGTCAGGGTAAGCGCCTTCTTACGGTCGGAACCGATTGCTCAGTAGGCAAAATGTTCTCGGCACTGGCGTTAGAGAAATCCCTCAAACAAGCGGGGACGTCAGTTCAGTTTAAAGCGACAGGGCAGACGGGTATCTTGATTGAAGGTAGCGGGATTTCGATTGATGCTGTGGTGGCGGATTTCATTTCCGGCGCGGTTGAAGCGATTAGCCCAGATTTTACTGACCACGATTGGGACATCATTGAAGGCCAAGGTTCGTTGTTCAATCCGTCTTTTGCAGGCGTGAGTTTAGGGTTATTGCATGGCGCACAAGCTGACGCTTTGGTGTTGTGTCATGAAGTCGGGCGACCACATATCCGCAACCTTCCTCATGCGCGATTGCCAAGCATAGAACAGACCATTGAAGCTAACTTGCAAGCCGCGCGATTGACGAATCCAGACGTGAAACTGGTCGGTATCTGTTTAAACACATCGGCGATTAGCATTGAAGATGCTGAGACATTGTGCCAAGAATGGACCACACTTTATCAAGTACCAGTGACGGACCCGGTGCGCTTTGGTGTACAACACATTACTGATCATTTGCGACATTCACTTTAACGACTTCATCATTTCTACGTTTCCATTTGTTAAAGCGAACATCAACCGAGTGAAATTATGAAGATTACAGCAGAACCCATTACTATCGCGATGCAAACGCCTTTTCGCATCTCTCGTGGCAGCCGAACTGAGTGTCACGTTGTTCGTGTTTACATTGAACATGGTGGCAAACAAGCTCAGGGCGAATGTACGCCTTACCCACGATACGGCGAGTCATCGGAGTCTGTGTTAGCGCAAATTCAACAAGCGTCTAGTGCCCTTGAAGCTATGTTTGAACGAGGCGTTACCGATCCCGCAGAGCTAAGAGATCATCTTCAGTCTTTATTGACTGGAGGAGCAGCGCGAAATGCGATCGATTGTGCGCTTTGGGATTTTGAAGCGCAGCAGAACGAACAGACGTTTCCAAATAGCTTGTTTGAGTTACCTGCTCAAATCGTTACTGCAATGACAGTCTCCATTGGCACACCGGAAGCGATGGCGACACAAGCTCGAGATTATGTGGCGAATGGGGCGAAACTTCTAAAAGTGAAGCTTGATGGCGAGCAGGTAGTAGAGCGCGTTCGTGCAGTGCGAGAAGCGGCGCAGGATGTTCAGATTGTGCTGGATGCCAATGAAGCCTGGACAGGGTTGAATCTCGAAGAGTTGTTCAATCAACTTACTGAGTTTGATATCGCGATGATCGAACAGCCGTTGCCCCAGCAACATGATGCGTCACTGGCACACATCAATCACCCGATCCCACTGTGTGCGGATGAAAGCTGTCATACCACTTCGCAACTTTCATCTTTGTTAGGCAAGTATGAAATGGTCAACATCAAGCTCGATAAAACGGGCGGTTTGACCGAAGCATTGGTACTTGCTGAAGAAGCTCAAAGGCTAGGATTTACTCTGATGTCTGGTTGTATGCTAGGCACCTCATTGGCGATGCGAGCGGCGCTGCCTATTGCGGTTCAATCTGAAATAGTCGACCTTGATGGCCCTGTATTACTTGGGCAAGATGTTTCGCCAGCACTGACTTATCGAGATGGAATGATCATTATCTAAGATCCTTTAGTCTCAGCTAGTAGTTTGACATGACATCAATGAAATCGCATGAGTGAAAGCTTGTGCGATTTTTTGTTGGTATCAATAAACCTTAACTGATTAATATTACGTGAGTTTTACTGCTTAATTGAGACTGATGAATTCACTTTACTCGACTGGTATTGATAAAGTAATCACGTTTCTGTCGGTGAGGTCACTTTCTATTATCGCAAAACAGACAGCTTAAGCTTTATAAAATAATTGTTATGATATCTTATGTGAAATGTTAATGATTACTCTTCATTTAATAGTTTCACTAAAGCTATTAGAGGTAAGATTAAATAGGTAAACCACCTAACTGATTGAATCATTGACGGATCCTGTTGATTTTATGATGAGAAGAAGGTGGAGCGAGTGAGTAGTCATGTCTCCGAGGTGATAGAAAACAAAGACAGTTTTGAACGTCCGTTTACGATCAAAATCCCGCGTCGCAAGTGGTTTGGTTGGAAAGGTATTGAACTGCGCTTGGTGTTGGCATTGGCTATGTTATCGATGACAACCATCTTCCTCTCAGTTGTCTCTAGCTTCACCTTTGACGATTTAAACCAACGCCTTGTCGAATTAAAAGAGAGTGAAATCCCCGCCTTAGATAACGCTGCACGCCTCAATGATATGGTGCGTGTGATTATCACGACTTCATCTCAACTCAGTGATGCTGAATCGAATATAGAGCGTAAACAGGCGATGCTTAAAATTGAAGAGGCCATTTCAGTGATGAATAGCGTTATGGTTCAGTTTCCTGATTATCACGCCTATTTTAAAGATCTTATCGCCCAAGTTAATAATAGTCTGAGCCTGTTATATCAAAGTGAGATTGAGTCAGAACAACTCAATCAAGAACTTCGTAATTTACTTGAGGGCTTTTATCCTCTATTGCAACAAGCCAGTGATTCTCTCGATAGTTTACCTGAATCAGCTAAAGATCAAATCCAATATACTCAGTTGAAATCTCTGCTTTATTACCAATTAGGCTTGGTCGAAAAGCTGTATAACGACTCAAGCTTTAATGAACTGGATTACACCAGTTTGCGATTAGAGCAGGTAGGGGAAGAGTGGTGGAAACTTTGGGTCAGTGGTGATTTAAGAAGTGATTTTCCTCAATTAGATCATCAACTCACTGTGATTTATAACCTTGCCTCAAGCGATAGCAGCCTGTATGGGATGAAAAACAAAGCGCTCGATCATCTTTATCAAGAGCAATACTTTCTGCAAAACAGCCGCGAGCATTTGAACCAATTAACCGTGCAGATCGAAAGCAACACCAGCAAGGTGAATAGCAATATTGATCAATCGATTCAGCAAGCGCAGTTGTCTTTACAATCGAATCAGCAACTCTCTCTTTTTCTTTCCTTGTTTAGCGTGTTGGCTGCCGCTGCCATTTCATGGTTCTACGTACGTAAGAGTATTTTAGAAAGGCTTCTACAGCTCAAAGACAACATGTTCGCGATTTCTACTGGCCATTTAGATACCGAGGTTTCTATTCGGGGTAGAGACGAAGTGACACAAATGGCTAAGTACCTAAAGGTGTTCCAGACCACGGCCAAAGTTGTTAAGCAAACCAATCGTAAATTAGAGGCAGAGGTTGAAGAGCGCACCTTAGCCGAAGCCAAATTACGAGTGACTCAAGACGAGTTGATCCAAGCAGGAAAACTGGCTGCATTGGGGCAACTCAGTGTTGGGATCACGCACGAGATCAATCAACCTCTGACCGCAGTAAACAGTCACGTTCGAAGTGCTCAATTATGGTTAGGCAAGCAAAGGCCTGACAGGGCAGAAGAGAATCTGAAAAAAATCGAGGTCTTGTTAGATAAAGTCGCTGCGATTACTCGTCACCTAAAGGCCTTCTCACGTAAGAGTGATGGCAAGATTGATAACGTTGAATTGAATAAGGTGATTGGTGATGCGATTGATCTGTTTGAAACCCGACAGAGCGCTGTCTCGATTCAGTATTCACCACAAAGCGACCAGATGGTTCGAGCTAACAACATTCGCTTAGAACAGGTACTGGTGAATTTGATCAGCAATGCTCTGGATGCCATCGAACACAGAGAGCAACCAGAGCTCAGCATCTCTACTCAAGAGCATTCGAATACCATTCAGATTTTGGTGATGGACAACGGGTTAGGGATACCTGAAGAGGATATTCCGCATCTGTTTGATCCATTCTATACCCGCAAGACAACAGGTAAGGGGCTTGGGCTCGGTTTGTCTATCGCATACAACATCATAAAAGACTTTGGCGGCTCGATTCACGTGGAATCAGTTGAACACCATGGCACTACTTTTATCGTCACTCTACCAAAAGGCATAGCCTCATGACTGCAGAAAAACACATAGTTCTTATCGATGATGAAATCGATGTCGTTGAAGCCGTGAGTGAAATGTTGGAGCTAGAAGGGTTTAGCGTTACCACTTTTACCGACCCTAACCTTGGCCTTAAATCGCTCAAAGCAAACAGCCAGTCGGTTGTATTGTGTGATGTACGAATGCCACAGGTGGATGGGCTTACGTTACTGAGTTCAATTCAACATAGAGCCGCTAACGTCCCTGTATTGTTGATGAGTGGCCATGGCGATATTCCCATGGCGATAGAGGCAATGAAGCTAGGGGCGTTCGACTTTTTAGAAAAGCCACTGAATGCGAGTGAGCTGGTAGAGAAGCTCGACTTGGCGTTGGCTCAATCTCAGCACAACTGCCCAGCAATTATAGGCGGCGAGGAGGAAACGGAGTTACCGATTGAAACGGTGGTTATTGGCCAATCAAAAGCTATGGATACGATACGTAAGCAAGTGCTTGCGCTGTCTCATACTGGTGTTGATACCATCATCAACGGCGAAACAGGAACGGGCAAAGAAGTCATTGCTCGCGCGTTGCATCAATTTAGCCGTCGTAAGGCGAAGCCCTTTGTCGCGATCAACTGTGGCGGTATGACAGAAAGCATTATCGAAAGTGAGTTGTTTGGTCATGAAGCGGGCTCGTTTACTAATGCCAACAAGAAGCGCATTGGCAAAATAGAACAAGCCAATGGCGGTACTCTGTTTCTTGATGAAATAGAAAGTATGCCAATTGCGGTGCAAATTAAACTGCTGCGCGTCATTCAAGAACGAGTGATTGAGCGTGTTGGTGGTAACGAGTTAATCCCGGTCGATATTGTGGTGGTAGCCGCCAGCAAAGCCGATCTTGCGAGCTTGAGTGAAAAGGGGGAGTTCAGAGCCGATCTCTTCTATCGTCTTAATATTGCTAGCTTAAACCTTCCCGCATTGCGTCAACGCAAAGAGGACATTCAGGTGCTGTTCCGTCACTTTGTGATTCAAGCGAGCCACAAATACAAGACGCGTCCATCAACGATTTATCCTGAGCAAATTCAGCAATTATGTCGATACGAATGGCCGGGTAACGTGCGCGAACTGCGTAATGTCGCTGATCGTTTTGTATTGGGTATTGTCGGTGATGGCTTTGATCTTCAATCACCAATTTGTGAAGCGTCCGGAGAAGATTTCGCCTTTGAAAAACAGATGGAACAGTACGAAAGGAATGTACTGACGGAAGCGCTAATAGAAAGC
The DNA here is from genome assembly GCF_057785995.1 of Vibrio sp. QJM3NY_15. Taxonomy (NCBI): domain Bacteria; kingdom Pseudomonadati; phylum Pseudomonadota; class Gammaproteobacteria; order Vibrionales; family Vibrionaceae; genus Vibrio; species Vibrio sp. QJM3NY_15. Next base: position 366,491 of record NZ_CM173518.1, on the reverse strand, counting down.
GCAGGCAACATCAATGAGGTCTCAAGCAAGCTGAACCTGCCACGCAAAACGCTTTATCGAAAAATGAAGAAACACCAATTGGACAAAGAGAGCTTCAAGGCCTAACTGGTTCATTCATTCGCTCAATAAAAGCACAAGACAACAATGACCCATTTAACTTTTAGTCGAATGGTTAACCGTTTCAAGTAATTGTAATAAAAGGGCTTTAACATTTGGCACAATGCGTGCAATCACTACATTGTGGCATACGTTCACATGAGGTTATTCGGTGCTGAGTCAAAATACATATGACAGCTATCTATATATGACAGCTATCCAACACCGAATGATCGAATAAAGGAAGTTAGAAAAATAATTGCTTGTTGCAAGGAGATACAAACATGAAGCAAATACTGAAAGGTTCGATTGCTCTGATACTAGGCGTGAGCTCGATGACGGCATGGGCCGCAGCAGAATCAGCCGACTTAGGTCCTCGTCCCCTCTTTTTAGTGAACAATATGGATGAGAGCCCTTTGAAAACCAAGCTGTGAGTTGCAGTGAAGGACCTTTTCATCGTAGTGATTTTTCTATTGGACATCGCGGAGCTGCGATGCAGTTTCCTGAGCACACTAAGGAATCTTATTTAGCGGCGATTCAAATGGGCGCAGGTGTTGTCGAGTGAGATGTGACTTTCACTAAAGATAAGGCGTTGGTATGTCGTCACTCGCAAAGTGATCTGCACACCACAACCGATGTTTTAGCGCATCCCGATCTTGCTAAGAAGTGTTCGACATCGTTTACGCCAGCAAACCCCGCGACAGGCGAAGATGCACAGGTTGAGTGTCGTACCTCTGATTTCACGTTGGCGGAGTTTAAGACCCTGAAAGGGAAAATGGATGGTGCGAATCCAAAAGCAACCACTGTCGAAGAGTACATGAATGGCACGCCCGGTTGGAGAACCGATCTTTACAGCCAAAGTGGCACACTGATGACACACGCCGAAAGTGCGGCATTGTTTAAAGAGCACGGCGTGAAGGTGACTCCTGAGCTGAAATCAGCGGCGGTAGAAATGCCTTTCAATGGTTTTAGTCAAGAGATGTACGCACAGAAGTTAGTGGACGAGCTGAAAGAGGCGGGCTTTGAGCCTTCAGAGACTTACCTACAGTCATTCAATTTGGATGATGTGAAGTATTGGGTTAATGAGACACCTAAGTTCGGCAAGCAAGCCGTTTATCTTGACGATCGTGTCTATGAGCAAGCGGACTTTGTCGCGTCTGTTGAAAACATGAAGGAGCTTCATGATGCGGGCGTGAATATCATCGCACCACCTCTGTTTGCTTTGGTTGAGCTAGGTGAGAACAACGAATTGGTTGCGTCTAACTACGCAAAACTGGCAAAAGACGCTGATCTTGAGATTATTGCATGGACGCTTGAGCGTTCAGGACCGCTAGCGCAAGGCGGCGGTTGGTATTACCAAAGCGTGAAAGATGGTATCAACAATGATGGCGACATGATGAAAATGCTTGATGTACTGGCGCAAGATGTTGGTGTTATGGGTGTATTCAGCGACTGGCCAGCAACGGTAACTTATTACGCTAACTGCATGGACAGTGACGCATAGGCGATTCTGAGAGCGCTGTTACATCGCTAATCATAGCGTTTGTATAGAGAGCACTTAGCCAAAGAATAATAAGAGAAAAAGCAGTGAACCAAAGAGCCTTCGGGCTCTTTTTTTACCACCGAAATTGGTGGGGCATAAATGACCCAAATAGAGACTTCTCGGTTGGACAGTAATGACACAAAAGTAATTTTCCAATTTAGGCTTTCATTTAAGTTTTTGAAATTAAATAAATTAAAAGGTGGCACAAAGGCTGCAATAGCGAAGGTGACTTTCAACAATAAGTAAAAGTAAGGTTTGAATATGAAAATCAGTGTTAAAGGACTGTTAATCGCTAGCTCATTACTACTTCCTTCAATGGCTATGGCAAGCGACTGCTCTAGCCGTGGTGTGTTAGACGATCGATACTGTGATGAAAACCAAGATTTGGTGGCCGATTCACCAAAGAACCCAGACGAGTGGAATGACCCAAGTACGCTTGTGTTTACTTATACTCCGGTAGAAGACCCTGCGCTATACAAAGATGCTTTCGCCGACTTCCAAGCTCACCTAAGTAAAATTACAGGTAAGCGAGTGATTTACTACACGGTGCACTCAAACTCTGCACAAGTAGAAGCGATGCGTTCTGGTCGATTGCACGTTGCAGGTTTCTCTACGGGCCCAACAGGCTACGCAGTTAACTTAGCAGGTTACGTTCCAATTGCGGTGAAGGGCGATGAGTCTGGCTTCCAAGGCTACAACCTAATCACGATTGTGCGTAAAGACAGCGGCATTAACAAAATGTCTGATCTGAAAGGCAAAAAGGTTGCACACACTTCTGCATCTTCCAACTCTGGCAACCTAGCTCCACGTGCGTTATTCCCAGCGAAAGGCCTAGTGCCAGATGAAGATTACAAAGTGCTTTACTCAGGTAAGCATGACCAATCGATTCTTGGAGTGTTCAACGGAGACTATGATGCGGCACCTGTGGCATCTGACGTTTATGACCGCATGGTCGCTGCAGGTCGTGTCGACGATTCTGAACTGAAGATCATTTACCGTAGCCCACGTTTCCCAACGTCTGCATTTGGGTATGCTTACAACCTAAAACCAGAACTGGTTGAGAAGATCAACGAAGCTTTCTTTAGCTACCGTTTTACACCAGAGATGAGCGCATCATTCAAAGGTGCCGACCGTTTCTCGCCAATCAGCTACAAAGAAGAGTGGGATGTGATTCGTGATATTGCTCATGCGACAGGTACGGCTTACACCAAAACTGGCCTTAAGAAGTTAGCTGAGAAAGATGCGGCTAAACGCGCAAAGAAAAAAGCCGCTGAGCTAGCAAAACAAGCAAACAACGGCTAGTTCTTAGTTCTGTTGGAAGGCTAAGTTTTAGAAAGACTTAGCCCTTTAAAAACACCTACTTCAACTAAATATCTATGCCCTCGCGGGTAGGGCATAGATCATTCGAAAATTCGCACAAGGAAATGCAGTATGGCCGTAGCAAGCTATGAAGGAATAAAGATAAACAACCTTTTCCACGAATACGTGGCAGGCAAGCCAATCCTTAAAGGCATTAATATTGATATCGATGAGCCAGGCATCATCGCGATCATTGGTCCATCTGGTACCGGTAAAAGTACGCTTCTGCGCTGTATCAACCGCCTCAACGACCCAAGCCAAGGTGAAATCATTTTTGATGGCGCAGACCTGACTCAACTAAAAGGCCAAGCGCTACGTAAACAGCGTCGACACATCGGCATGGTGTTCCAAGAATATAACCTCGTCGAACGTTTAACGGTTATCGAGAACGTGTTGAGTGGCCGTTTGGGTTACATGACGGCTTGGAATGCGTGGCGTCGTAACTACTCAGCTGAAGACTTAGCAAAAGCGTTCGAGCTACTTGAATTTGTAGGCTTACAAGACTTTGCAAACCAACGTGCCGATAGTTTATCGGGCGGCCAAAGACAGCGTGTCGGTATCGCTCGCGCAGTCATGCAAGACCCATATATCTTATTGGCGGATGAACCAACGTCATCACTCGACCCGAAAACCGCGGTTGAGATCATGGAGTTGATGGAGACATTCGCAGAACAGAAAAACATCCCAGTGTTGGTGAATATCCACGATGTGAACTTAGCCAAGCGTTATGCCAAGCGCATCATCGGTATGTGTAATGGCAAGGTGCATTACGATGGCAGCCCTGAAGGTATTTCAGAAGAAGACCTAAGAATCATTTACGGGGGTGAGTCATGGCTGGATTAAATCCAAGCTCGTCGCCAAGCGTTCCATCAAGCACATCGCCAGCGAAGCATGAAAATCCGTTCAAAACCTCATGGACTAACCGTGCAATTATCGCTGCAATCATTGGCTACCTGTTTTACAGTTTTGCGACGTTAGGACTGACCTTTGATCGTTTAGTCATCGGTTTTGGTGAAAGTGAGCGGTTACTATCAAGAATGTTCCCGCCAGATTTCTCGCGTACTAATCTATTGCTAAGTGGCTTAGCGGAGAGCTTACAGATAGCGATCATTTCGAGTTTCTTCGGCATCGTCATCTCACTGTTTCTTGGCTTACTTGCTGCAAGAAACATGATGCCTTCGATTGTATCGACACCGATTCGTGGCTTCATCGCACTGTGTCGTTCTTTTCATCCAGTGATCATCGCAATTCTATTCGTGAAAGCGGTGGGCTTCGGTGCTCTGGCGGGGATTCTGACTTTGGTCTTCGCATCGATTGGTTTTATTGCCAAGCTTTTTGCAGAAGCGATTGAAGAGATTTCTTTTAAACCGGTTGAAGCGATTAAAGCGACGGGGGCGAGCTTTGTCAGTGTCATTCTATACGCGGTGATGCCACAGGTATTCACGCGTTTCATAGGCTTTGCAAGCTACCAATTGGACTCAAACTTACGTAACTCAACCATGGTTGGCATCGTGGGTGCTGGTGGCCTTGGCGGTACGCTTTTCTCTGCATTCCAACGCTTCGATTACGACTTCGTTGCCGCTATTTTAATCACCATTATCGCACTGATTCTTGTCGGTGAATTTCTTTCCAATATTGTTAGGAGAATCTTCTAATGACAACTGCATCTATCGATAGAGAGTGGCAGCGCTTTACACCCAACGAACGCGTGGCTCGATTTGCCGTTTACCTGAGCTTAGTGTGTGCGATTGTTTGGTCTTGGCAAACCGTTGAAGTGATTCCTGAGTTCCTATACGACGCGCCAGCCCAGTTTGCTGACATGTTCGAACGAATGGTGCCAATGGATTACGCGTTCTATCCTGAGTCGATTCACGCAGCGATGATTGAGACACTGCACATCGCGACGTTAGGTACCTTGTTTACCTTGGTATTTGCTATCCCTTTGGCGCTGATGAACGCGCCAAATATCACTCCGAATAAAGCTTTGAATTGGATTGCTCAATTCTTTCTCGTGTCTTCACGTTCTGTGAACTCATTGGTTTGGGCATTGTTGTTCATCGCACTGTTTGGCCCCGGTGTTCTCGCAGGCATTATGGCAATTGCTATTCGTAGTATCGGCTTTGTAGGGAAGCTGTTGGCGGAAGCAATTGCTGAAGTGAACATGGGGCCTATTGAAGCTTTACGCGCGACAGGCGCTTCTTGGATGAGCATTTTACTTAAAGGTTATTGGCCACAAGTTATGCCAGCGTTCTATTCCATTGTGTTGTTCCGTTGGGACATCAATGTACGTGAATCTGCGGTATTGGGATTAGTGGGCGCTGGTGGTATTGGCGTGGTGCTCAACGATGCGCAGAACCTTTTTGAGTGGCAAAAAGTATCAATGGTGTTGGTGAGTATTTTTGCAGTGGTTATCGTTGCAGAGGCGGTGGTGATCCACATCCGTAATAAACTCATATAGACAATGTGTTGTGTGAAAGTTAAGAGCTTATCTAGCATTTTGAAGCTCAAACGACCCTAGGTACTTCGGTCTACCTAGCGGTCGTTTTTTTATCTATAAAGCAAATGGTTGGAGTGGTGAGTGCTTTTTTAGAAAATACAATGCTTGGCAAAATCACCGGCTTCATTAGCGGTCCAGTCACCTTTAGGCTTCTCTTTTATATCCGCACACCAAGCTTCACTACCAACCTCGGTACAAGCCATTAATTGAGTGGCTAGGAAAAGTATCAACGCGACTTTCTTCATAACAAATATTCCGTTTTGGTCTAAGTTTCTGGGTATAACTGTACCAAATACTATCTGTGATTGTTATAGCAACCAGATACTTAAGGTATTTAAAGAAGACATGAATTTGAGCCGAATCTGAGGTTTGATAGCGAGAGGGGATTGCTCCGTTTAAAGATCGAAAAAGCCAGCAACATGTGCTGGCTTTGCAATTCTTGTGCGCTGCTATTCGTTAGCGCGCTTCTACTGTGGAGTTATACCAACTTCATCTCTTGGATGATATCTGAAGCGATTTCTGGCTTCGTACTGGTTGGCTTCTCGTGTAGATCCGATTTCAATTGTCCCTTACGGTTACTTAGGCCTGCTTCAAGTTTCTTAAGCGCTGCAGCGATAGCTGGGTACATAACATCGTCTGTAGATTTTGCTGTTACTCGTACACCTTCGTAGTTTGTGAATACTTCAACCTGATGTTGACCGTGTTCTTTAGTAATGATGATGTCGCAGCTAATCAGTGATGGGAAATGGTTAGATATCTTCTCGAATTTACCTTCGATGTCTTTGCGTGACTCGTCGTTAATTGATACATGATGTGTTTGAACATTTATTTTCATAAATCATACCTTTCCAATGACTGTGTCATTTAAACGTAGCAAACATCGCATAGATTAACCAACTGAGAATTAGCACATGTGTGATTCACTTCAGTGTTATCAAATATTCTCTTGTTACTCCCTTGAAAGTCCGATGAACTGATCGCATATTATGTTTCGTGAATTTCAAACGTGTTTAAAAAAACCTCATTCTCGAAATATTGCTCCAGTTGACTTCGCTCACTTAGATTTTATCGCCTTAATCAAGCTGCACCTCAATGACTTATTCTAGTCTTGAATTTATAAATCGCCTGTTATTCCCTGCAAATTCCAATCTTTACCTCGCTATCACAATTACTGATATAAAGAACAATGACTGATTGAGATACGGTCTAGTACGGGATACTCTAACAGCTATCTTCTATTTGGACCGTTATCATGAAAATGCCTGTTAAATTCGCTGCAATTGCAGCTTCCCTTTCTTTTGCTTTTAATGCCTTTGCAGGCCCTGTTGAATTTCAGAAGATCCCTGAGATCATGCAGCAATTTGAAACTGCAGAACTGTACATTAAAAAGTCAGTCACTCTAGGTCGTTTACCAGCAGAGTCTGAGATTGGCATTGATTTCCCTACTTATGTTTCAGACGGTCAGGGCGGTTACAGCTTAGAAACAAACAACGTAATGACGGGCGATGTGGTTATTGCGAGCATGCCGAAAGCGATTGTTGATGATGTTTTCAACCAATGGCTAGTACCTAATGAGACATGGATCAGCAGCTACGGATCTTTGCCAACCTCGACCACCGAATTTAAGCCGTTTAAGCGCATTAAAACCATCAAAGCCATTAAGATTGATACAGAAATGCTTAAGCTGTTAGGCAGTGAAGATGGCAACACAGCGATGATCAAAGTTAGCTGGGATGAGAAGGGGATGAAGGTTTATAAGGATGGTTACTTAGCGGATTATGAATACGGAATCGCCCCTCACGAGATGCAAGAGAACTACGAATTAGCACCTAAGTAGTTCGATTCAATTTTAGAAAAGCGCCCTGTTTTTATGGGGCGCTTTTTTGTGAGTAAAGAGGGTGTTACTGATGAATACTGAGTGACCAGTATTCGAGGTTAAGAATCATTAAACTCGTAAGAAGACGGCACTACAATCACGCCTTGTTTTGATATGTGGAAGCGTTTGGCATCGGCAAGACTATCAATGCCGATTTGGGTTCCATCAGGCACCTTAACGTTCTTATCGATGATGCAGTTCTGAATATGGCAGTTTCGCCCAATCTCAACGTCCTCAAACAGAATACTATCAATCACAATCGCGGCATTGCTGACTTTGACCTTAGGGAAGAAGATAGAGTTTTGCGCTGAACCGCCTTCAATTACCACCCCATTCGCGATCATCGAGTTGATGAATATCCCTTGGTTACCTTCTACCGAAGCGATGGTTCGTGCTGGTGGCAGTTGCGGATCATAGGTGCGAATCGCCCAATCCGGTTGGTATAAATCGATAGGCGAGGCTGGTTTCAACAAGTCCATATTCGATTGGTAATATGAGTCGATCGTACCCACATCTCTCCAGTAAGCATCTTGTGTTACGCGTCCTTCTTCATCACCAAACTTATACGCGTAAACACTGTTGTTACCGACCAACTTCGGAATGATGTCTTTACCAAAATCGTGGCTTGAATCTGGATCTTCTGCGTCTGCCAATAATGCCTGTGTAAGTATTTCTTTATCAAAGATGTAAATCCCCATTGAAGCCATGCTTCGAGTCGGCCTACCAGGTACACACGCAGGGTAACGTGGCTTCTCGGTAAAGTTATTGATCTGCAGAGATTCGTCTATCTCCATCACACCAAACTCTTTGGCTTCATCAATCGAAACCTCCATACACGCTACCGTTAAGTGGGCTTCATTCTGTTTGTGTTGCTTGAGCATTGGGGCGTAATCCATGCGATAGATATGGTCGCCAGACAACACCACCACATGCTTAGCTTCACTACGAGACAGTAAATACAAGTTTTGATAAATCGCATCGGCTGTACCGCTATACCAGCTATCACCGGTGCGCATTTGTGGGGGAACATTGGTGATGTATTCGCCGAGCTCGGGGTTAAGCACTGACCAACCATCCCTTAAATGTTTTTGCAAAGAGTGCGACTTGTACTGAGTCAGTACCAAAATCTGGCGAAGCTCAGAGTGCAGGCAGTTCGCGAGAGTGAAATCGATGATTCGATATTTGCCACCAAAAGGTACCGCAGGTTTTGCGCGGTTATCGGTGAGAGGAGAAAGCCGAGAGCCAACACCGCCGGCCAGAACGATTGTTAGAGTGTCTTGCATAGTCAGAACCTCAATGTATTTATGATTATGAACAGAGACTTGCAAGCACTAAGCCAAATGTAACTCATTGAATATTAAACGAGGAGAGGGTGATTATTGTGGGAATGCACCAAATTGATGCGTACGGGATATTGGCTTGCTCTATTTTGATCCAAAGAGATCGGTTCAAAGTGGAGGGGCTTAGCTTAACAAAATGATGCACGGAAAAGCTGCATTACAAAACTGTCAATAAAATGAAGGAATAAAGTGATCAGGTCGATATAAATTTACATAAATAATCACAACTTTTCACAAATTGATTTCCATCAATAAAGTAGGGTTATTCTATGCTACCTTGCACGCAAAATAAGAAATGATTACTCATTCACCAATGAAATGAAGCCCTCAAAAGGAAATTATAATGAAAAAAACAGTATGTGGTATTGCGGTTATTGCGGCTCTTATGTCAACCAATGTTCTTGCTCATAAAGAAGGTGATTTCATCATCCGTGCAGGTGCAGCAACAGTGTCTCCAAACGACAGCAGTGGCGCTGTTCTAGACAACTCAGACCTTGGGTTTTCAGTAGATTCAAATACTCAACTTGGTCTTACTTTCGGCTACATGTTCACTGACAACATCAGTTTTGAAGTATTAGCAGCGAGCCCATTCTCACACAATATTTCTGTAAATGGCTTAGGTAAAGTTGCTGACACTAAGCACCTTCCACCAACATTTATGGTTCAGTACTACTTCGGTCAAGCGAACAGCGACTTCCGTCCTTATGTGGGTGCGGGTATCAACTACACGGTATTTTTCGATGAAAGTTTGAATGGCACGGGTAAAAGTGCAGGTTTAAGTGACCTATCTCTTGACGATTCTTGGGGCTTGGCGGCTAACATCGGTATTGATTACATGATCAATGAAGATTGGTTCCTAAACGCATCAGTTTGGTATGCAGATATTGGTACTACAGCTAAGTACAAGCAGACTGTTAATGGGACGACAACACAGTACTCAACAGACGTTGATATTGACCCATGGGTATTCATGATCGGTGGTGGTTACAACTTCTAACCCTCTTTATTCATTTACTAAAGGCGCTCAAGCACCAGCCAGCTTGAGCGCTTTTTTTTGCTTGCTTGTTAATGAAATACTTAATCCAACTTACTGTTGTTATAGGTAAAGCGAACTGATTGTCGTCATTTATTGTTAATAAAAGAGAAAGATAACTGTCATAACAGCCCTCTATGATCGCGGTTCTAATTATGGAGGATATATGAATCGTAAATTTAATAAGCTGACTTTATTAGTGCCTATCGCGGTAAGTTCTGCTCTGGTTGGGTGTTCTCAGTCAACTTCAACGACTGCAGCATCATCTCAAACATCACTTGATGCTTTTAGCCTTCAATGCCAATCCATCCAGCAACCGAACAAGACAGATGCCACTGTTACTGGGATTAGTCTGGTTGGTCGTGCTATTGCTGACGCCCCGTTTGATACTTCTGCAGCCGAAATCGTCAGCTACGATTCATGTACCGACAAGCTTTATGTGGTTAACGCTCAAGCACAGAAAGTTGATGTGCTATCGATGAACTCTGACAGCGCACCCACATCTGAGGGCTCTATCGATCTTCAATCAGCAGCCGTAGCTTCTGGTATTGATATAGGTGCAGCAAACAGTGTGTCTACTCATCAAGGCTTAGTTGCGGTCGCGATCGAAAACGCCGACAAACAACAAAACGGCATCATTGCTCTTTATCGTTCAGACACACTAGAGTTGGTCACCACTTACACAGCTGGTGCACTGCCAGACATGGTGAGCTTTTCTAAGGATGGCCGTTACATTGCATCAGCAAACGAAGGTGAGCCGAATGCGGATTACAGCATTGACCCTGAAGGTTCAGTCACGCTGGTGGATTTAACCAATGGTCCTTTGCAAGCGACAATCAATCAAATTGATTTCAAGGCATTCAATCAAGGTGAGCGTCGCCATGCAGAACTGACCGATAAGGTTCGAATCTCGGCGCCTAATGCAACGGTTGCTCAAGATCTAGAACCTGAATATCTAACGTTTGCTGATAACGGAAAACTCTACGTAGCCCTTCAAGAGAACAATGCATTAGCTGCGATTGACGTGGCGAGTGCAGAAGTCGATGCGATTCTGGGACTAGGCGGGAAGCCTTGGGATACCGCTCAGTTGGATGCGTCAAATAAAGACAAAAACATCGGTAACCTACAAAGCTACGCAATGTTAGAAGGCCTTTATATGCCAGATAGCATTACCAGTTACAGTGTTGATGGCAACACTTACATCGTGACTGCGAATGAAGGTGACGGCCGTGAGTATGGCATCAAGACGACGCAAAAAATGTGTGACGACAAAGGCTTTGAGTGGGATGGTGATGACTATAAAGGCACCGAGCACTACACAACAGAAAAAGACTTTTGTATCGCTTATGTCGATGAAGTGCGCGGCAAGAAGTTAGACGTTGATGCTAACCACCCATTGGCGGGTGCATTGAAAGACAATAATCAATTGGCTCGCCTTAAGGTGATTAAGCCACAAGGGACACTTGCCGCCGACCAAAAGGTTCAAGCATTCGGTAGCCGCTCTTTCTCTATCTGGGATGAGTCAGGCGAGTTAGTGTTTGATAGTGGTGATGACTTTGCTCGAATCGTTCTTGATCAAGATCCTGAAAATTTCAACAGCACCAATGATAACAACCAAAGTGGTGACGATCGTAGCGATGACAAAGGTGTAGAACCTGAGGCTATCGAAGTGGCTGAGATTAACGGCAAGCAGTATGCCTTTATTGGACTTGAGCGCCAAGGTGGCATTATGGTTTACGACGTAACGCAGCCTAAGAGTGCAAGTTTCATCAGCTATCTAAACAACCGCGACTTTACTCAGCCAGTGTGTAGCAAGGTTGATGAAGATGGTGATTGCGACAACGATACGTACAACTCGAAAGCGGGTGACCTAGGCCCAGAGTCAATCAAGTATTTCACTCGTTCTGGCAACTACTTTATTGCGGTTGGTAACGAAGTAAGTGGTAGCACATCAGTTTACCGGGTTGAGTTTTAATCACGGTTACTGCTTGTAGCTAGACTCAATACAAACAAAAGCGCCACTACTGAATAAGTAGTGACGCTTTCTATTTATGCATCACAAAGGTATGCGTGATAATTAACTTCTATGGTTGTTGCTTAGTTGGTGCTAGAGCAATCTCACGGATACATACGTTCTGTGGTTGTTGGTAAGCGAATGATACAGCGCGAGCGATATCGTCAGCTGCCAATACGCCGCCCATGTCTTCTTTCCAAGAATCGTAACCGTCTTTGATCTCTTGAGATGTAGTGTGAGACAGAAGTTCTGTTTCTACAGCACCCGGTGCGATAGTCGTAACACGAACATTTGAAGCAGCAACTTCTTCACGAACGTTTTCAGAAATAGCGTGTACCGCGAACTTAGTACCACAGTAAGCTGCGTGGCTTGGGAAAGTTTTCTTACCCGCGATTGAGCTGATGTTGATGATAGTACCTGTGTTGCGCTCCATCATAGGAGCAAGAACAGATTGCATGCCGTTTAGAAGGCCAATCACGTTCACATCGAACATTGTCTTCCACTCTTGAGCGTCTTGAGTATCGATTTGACCAAGAAGCATTGCACCAGCGTTGTTGATAAGCGCATCTACAGGGCCAAATTTCTCTTCACCTTGTGCGATTGCTGCATCAAAAGACGCTTTGTCTGTTACGTCTACTTTCACTGATAGTGAGTTTGGTAGGTTAAGAGCTTTAAGGCGGTCAACACGACGAGCTAAAAGTAGCAGAGGGTGGCCTTCATCGCTTAGACGACGAGCGATTGCTTCACCAATACCAGAGCTTGCACCTGTAATTACGATTAGTTTTTTCATTTTATTTCCTCTGTACTTTTATTGCGTCGGTTGGCTACGACGTATTGTTTAAGTGCATTCGAATCAAGTGCTTGTTGCCTTGCTTCGTTGCGATGGAGGTATATTAAGGAAAACAGCATTGTTGATATATAGCGCTTTACTTGAAACACTGTTGCCGTGGTGCAACAATAAAGGTGTTCACTTTATTACTTCATCACTTTTTAAATTTCACAAGTAAGCTGGCGACCATGCTCAATCAAATTAACCTGTCTGATATTCGCTCCTTCGTACTTATCGCGCGTTTAGGTAACTTCACTAAAGCGGCAGAGGAGCTTGATGTGTCGCGCTCCCACGTATCGCGCCAAGTGAGTAGTTTAGAAAAGCAGATGGGCGTGACGTTGTTTATCCGCACCACTCGAACCTTAAGACTGACGCACGCAGGGCAAGATCTGTACGCGAGATGTGAACAAGCCTTAGATAATATAGACCAAGCTCTGATTGCTGCTGTGGATGATGTCGAAGAAGTACGTGGCGACATAAAAGTAAACTGTGTCGGTGGTTATCTTGGTGAAGTGATCATAGCGGATTTGGTGAATGAGTTTATGCAGCTCTACCCAGACATCAGTATTAGCCTTGATTTCAGTAGTAACCGAGTCGACTTGATTGAAGACGCGTTTGATATCGCTTTTCGTATGGGGAGCCTTGAAGATGCTGGTTTTATCGCAAGAAAACTATTGGATATTGAAATGGGAACACTCGCGAGCCCAGAGTACTTTGCTCGTAAAGGAAAGCCTAGTCACCCCAAAGACCTCATCCATCATGATTGCTTAACCGGCTCGGTGCGTAAGTGGAGCTTTCAAGCGCTAGATGACACCAAGAAAACCGTCGATGTGCATGTGACGGGCAGACTGCAATGTAAAAATGGCCGAGTGTTGGTGCAAGGCGCGAAGTCGGGTAATGGGATTATTCGTGTTCCAACCATCTATTGCTTACAAGAACTGAACGACGGGCAATTGCTGCAAGTGTTTGATGAGTGGGTGGTGCCTAAAGTCGATTTTTCAGCGATCTACCATCGAGACCGCTATCAACCAAGCCGAATTCGAACCTTCATTGATTTCGTAAAAGGTCGCTTTGAGCAAATGCCAGTGAGCTAAGCGTGCTTGTTGTCTCTGCTATTCGTTTGACTTGTTTGGGCTACATCTCGTCGATTTCGTTTTGTAGGTTTTCCAGCTGGTCTAGAATCAACAAGAACTTCTCACCGAACGGTGTCACTTGGTACTCAACTCTTGGTGGCAGTTCGTTGAACATTTGCTTATCTAAAATCCCGAATTCTATATTTCGCTTCAAACATTCATTCAACACCTTGGTCGATAGCCCTTCTACTGAGCGCACCATTTCACCGGGGCGATTAATGCCATTTGCCAATAATTGGTAAACCGTTAGCGACCATTTACAGCCGTAGATGGTTTCGACCATGCGAGCGGAACGCTCGGGTGCTGATTTTCTTGAAAAAAAGTTTTCCTGATTTTTCATAAAGATGTACCAATAAGTACCTACCTAACCGATTTGTACTTACTATTCATAGTGTTAGTTCAAAGCCTAAGATTACCACGTTCACATGACTTAGGAGATAACAAAATGAACTTCACTAAAAATGGTATTGCAGTAGTAATCGGTGGCACAAGTGGTATGGGATTTGAAACAGCGAAGCAGTTAGTCGCTCAAAACATCCATGTGTTGGTTGTCGGCAATAACCCAACTAAGTTAGATAAAGCGGTGTCAGAACTGCAATCGTTAGGTCACGCTTCAGGCTGGCAAGCTAACCTTTATGATGATGCGAGTGTAGCTAATCTTATTGCGCATCTAGAGTCGCTTGAAGAGGGTATTGGTTACCTTGTTAATGCGGCTGGCTACTTCAACCCTAAAGCGTTTATCGAGCATCAAGAATCTGATTACGAGCAATACATGCAGCTCAATAAAGCAACATTCTTCATCACTCAAGCGATAAGTAAGTTGATGATCAAGAACAGCGGCGGCAGTGTGGTTAACGTTGGTTCTATGTGGGGTAAGCAAGCAATCAAAGCGACGCCATCTTCTGCCTATTCAATGGCTAAAGCTGGCTTGCACGCATTAACACAGCACATGGCAATGGAATTGGCTGAACATAACATTCGTGTAAATGCGGTGTCTCCGGCTGTGGTTAAAACGCCGATTTACGAATCTTTCATTAAACCGGAAGAAGTGGATCAAGCGCTAGAAGGTTTCAATGCGTTCCACCCAATTGGTCGCGTAGGTTTGCCGAAAGACATCGCCAATAGCATCTCTTTCTTACTGTCAGACAGTGCAGATTGGGTAACGGGCGCAATCTGGGATGTTGATGGCGGTGTGATTGCTGGCCGCAATTAATTAGGATTCTTTTAGGTGGCTGTCGCGTAGGAAAAATAGCAGCGAGATGCCCTCCTTGATGAGTATTCGCGTAGAATAAAAGCTAGAAAGATAATAAGAATAATTAAAACGATAACAAGAGTAAGGTCGCCATTATGTTCAACATGGACTTTTCAAAAAAGCTGGTTATTGAAACCGAATCATTAGATTGGATTGCAAGCCCTGCTAAAGGGGTGTGGCGTAAGCCGCTAGAAAGAGAAGAGAAGGAATCGGGTCACACAACCAGCGTGGTGAAGTACGATCCTGAATCTTCGTTTTCTGAGCACCCGCATCCGCAAGGCGAAGAGATCTTCGTATTAGAGGGTGTGTTCTCTGATGAAACTGGAGATTTCCCTGCAGGCACTTATATCCGTAATCCTCCGGGCAGTGCGCATTCTCCATCAAGCAAAGATGGCTGCACGATCTTGGTGAAGCTCAACCAGTTTGATGCGAGAGACTTAACTCAAGTTCGTATCAATACTCTAGAAACGGAATGGCTTCCGGGCATCGGTGGCTTACAAGTGATGCCGCTGCATGGTTTTGAGCACGAAAATGTGGCCTTGGTGAAATGGCCCGTTGGTGAGCGCTTTCAGCCACACCGTCATTTTGGTGGTGAAGAGATCTTTGTGTTGTCAGGCACTTTTAAAGATGAACATGGCGAGTATCCAAAACATACTTGGATGCGTAGCCCTCATATGAGTGAGCATTTCCCTTATGTGGAAGAAGAGACGGTTATCCTAGTGAAAACGGGTCACTTGCCATTGGATTAAAGGAATGCGCAATATAAAGATGAGAAAGCCGCATTGTTGTGAACAAGCGGCTTTTTTAGTTTTTGTATATGAATTGACTAGTAAGCGACACCAATACGTTGACGTGGGAACTTACTAGCTTCGAGCTCATCAATCATCGCAATCGCGTAGTCGCTGACTGATATTTTGCTGTTGCCATCTTCGTCGGTGAGCAGTTGATCACCACCTGTGCGGTAGGTTGATAGCTTATCACCCGGGAAAATTTCTGCTGCAGGGCTAACAAACGTCCAGTTAACCTCGCTGTTCGATTGCTTGAACACTTCAAGAGCTTCACCCTGTGCTAGCGCTTCGTTTTTGTAATCTGCTGGGAAGTCCGGAACGGTAACTAACGGTACGTTTGGCGCTACCTCCAATGAACCCGCACCACCTACCCAAAGTAGGCGCTCGATACCAATGCTTGGTAGTGTCTCAAGCAGCTTAGTTGCTGTGTTTTTTACGATGTCGTGATTACCCAAAGCACGTCCGCCAATCGAAGTGATTACTGCATCAACGCCGGATAGTGCGGTTGCAAGGCTTGCTGTTTCATCTTGTAAATCAAATGAACGAACCTCAACATTGTTGATTTCTACACGGCTTGCATCTCTTACGACAGCAACCACGTCGTGACCGCGAAATTGAGCTTCTTGAGCAATGTGATTACCAATCCAACCTGATGCGCCTAATACTGCAATTTTCATAATGTCTCTCCAATTATCTAATTTATTGAGTCGTTTTCTCGACAGCCATTGCAGTCTAATAGCTCACTAGGTTGCGATAAATATCGCAAAATGATGTAGATTGTATCTATATAGTTAACTAATAGGCTTGGTTCAGTGGATAAGGGAAAGTGTGATGGATAGATTGACGGCGATGCGCAGTTTTGTTGAAGTCGCAAATTGTGCCAGTTTCACTCAAGCAGCAGAGCATTTGGACATGAGCCGATTACAGGTTTCACGTCATGTTCAAGAGATCGAAGGGTGGCTAAAACAAAGGCTACTGCACAGGACCACTCGTAAGGTAAGTTTGACTGCGGCAGGAGAGATTGCGTTACAACGTTGCGAAAAAATTCTCCATGAAACCGCAGAGCTAGAAGTCACTTCACTCAATCAAACCGACGATCTTTCAGGGGTAATTCGAATTGCAGCGCCGATTGGCTTAACTCAAAACATGTTGTTGGATGTGGTTGAACAGTTTACTGAGCGTCATCCTAATATCACGGTCGAGTTGTTTGCCTCAGACCGTTTTGCGCAGCTGGTAGATGAAAGAATCGATATTGCCCTTCGCTATACTGACCAACCTGACGATAGCTTGATTGCTCGAAAGCTAATGGAAATTGATTCAGTGGTGTGTGCCTCTCAAGTCTACCTAGACAAGCACGGAGAACCTGAAACGGTCGAAGCACTTCGACAACATAACTGCTTTCGCCATTTGAGTGTTTCTAAGTGGGATTTCGTTAAGGATAACCAGCACTATTCGGTTGAGGTGTCTGGCACCATTAAGGCTAACGATGTTGGGGTATTAACTCGCGCTGCACAGAATGGAAAAGGGATTGTTCGCTTACCTTGTGACTTAGCGAATCCATTGATAGCGGATGGTAAATTGAAAAGAGTTTTGGATGATTTTGTTTCACCAAGTAGCGTGCTTTGGGCTGTGTATTTATCTCGCAGTTATCAGCTTCCTATTGTTCGTCAGTTCATTGATTTTGCGGCAGAAGCTTGGTCTAGCAATATTAAGTCTGGTGATGTCTGAGTTTATATATCTTAAGTACACAAGGCATAAACATATAAATACAAAAATCCGATATCAAAGGTGATATCGGATTTGAACTCAATAATTTAGAGTTCCAGCACGCTCTCCTCTCACGAAGTCTTTAAATGTAATGATGTACGGATAATCGGGTATTTATCACCTTTTCGTTGGTGTCTGGTAAAGGCTGATACAAGCTTCTAGTAATGTCGGATAATACTTGGTCGTAGACTTGCGATACGACGCTAGAGATATCACTGGTTAACTCGTACATACTATCTGCCGGTTGGGTCGCTTCGTTGCTTGATGCGATCTCTGTGAGTGCATGCATCGCACGTGTACAAATCGGTGAGCCACTGCTAATCGGGCAGATAATCGATAATTGGTTGAGTTTTCTGTGTGTCTGAGAGGCGTAGAATTTGAATCTCAAATACTCCTCTGGTTTCTCCATATCTGCCTTTTCTATTCCAGGGATAGACATTCTAAGCTTGGTCAGAATATCCATGCAGTCTAAGATCTGTTGCCAGTTCATGTGGTACTCACGGCTCATGTCTTCTCGTTCAGACTGAATCAACCAAATGATCATCACCTCATCCATCAAAAACATGCTGTGACGAATCGTTTTGCCATGAATTGATTGGTTACGTACCAAGCTACGGTTTTGCCAGTCGCTGTGCATGGCGATGAGCTTGAGGTGATAGATGCGATACATAGGGCGGCTATCGAACGACACATGGGATTGAAGCAATTCAGACACCTCAAGTATGTTGTCGTAAATCTTATTCACTTTACGAATCGAGTCGCTAGACAATTTATAGGCCAGAGCATAATGCGTTGCTGCACGGTGTTTGCGTGATAACAACAATAACTCTCTGAGCAGAACCAAGGTTTCAAACCTATGTGATAGCGCTGTTTGTCTCTTTTTTGAAAAGTGAAACAGTGCAGTAAGCACTGCAATCGATAAACCCACTGAAATAACTACAAACATATTCAACTCCTAATACCCGCACACCTACTTAGTGGTAGTGCAGGCACCGTGCCAAAATGGATAGGTGTTATATTTCAATGGGTTATGTTTTTAGTGTAATTATGAATGACCAATAATGGTGCATGACTTCACCATTTGAGTGAATGTCTCTCATATTTTGCAGGATTTTTTGAGAGGTTACGCTTTTCTAAGTGATTAAGCTGGGAAGGTTTCGATAAGTAGAGATAGCCATCGCTGACTCGTCTCAAAATACGGAAATGAAAAAGGCCTCACCCTTTATGCTTTTAACTAGAAAAAGCAGTAAGAATGAAGCCTTTCAATATTCATTTCTGAGTTTCTTTACCTTCAGTGCTAAGTGTTTAGCATTGAAGATTAAACGTTAAGCAAGCTTAAGGTCGAACTCAGTGCGGTACATCACCATATCTTCAATGGTCAGTACTGGCATGTTGTGCATTTTACCGAAAGCCACGATCTCTGGCGCTTTTGCCATCGTGCCGTCTGGGTTGGTTACTTCACATAGTACGCCTGCTGATTGTAGACCTGCCATTTGCATAAGATCCACAGTGCCTTCTGTGTGGCCGCGGCGAGCAAGTACGCCACCTTTACGAGCGCGTAGTGGGAATACGTGGCCAGGGCGCGCAAGGTCAGTAGGCTTAGCTGTTGGGTTTGCAGCTGTCTTGATCGTTGTTACACGGTCAGCGGCAGAAACACCTGTTGTTACGCCAACTTTTGCTTCGATAGTTACGGTAAACGCAGTTTGGTTTGCGCTGTTGTTATCAACAACCATAGGTGGAAGTTCAAGTTGGTTTGCTTGCTCGTCGGTTAGACACAGGCACACAATGCCGCTGCATTCGCGGATCATAAGCGCCATTTGAGCATTCGTTAGGTGTTCTACTGAGTAGATGATGTCGCCTTCGTTCTCGCGATCTTCATCGTCAAGTAGAAGCACGCCACGACCTTCGCGTAGAGCTTGCAGTGCGTTTTCAACGCGAGTGATTGGTTCGCCAAATTCGGCAAGTAGTGAAGACTGATTCATGGTTAAACTCCTAAAATATCACCAGAATCAGGGCTGTATGAGGGATCTCAACCGAGCACAACAAAGCCTACTCATTACAAGTAACTTGTACCAATCGTAGTAAACAACTGGTCATTTTAGCTGGTTAAAACCCTTGATAACGGCGTTAGAATTTTTGACTGTAGAATAACTACTTATCGAAAAATTTTGCCTTGTTCTCAAGCGTTTTTCCTGCGCTATCTCTGATCATTTATTTACTGTGATTGGTATTAGCTCATTATGGTTTTATCCAAAACGAAATGCACCCGTCTAAGTTGGAGGCATGAACCCAATAAATGGGCACGCCTTTCCAACTTAAACGAGTGTGTTTTCATTCTCTCTCATCCGGACTATGACCGTCGGCTCTGGCATCTCACCAGATCTGCTGACCTCGACGAATCGAGCGCTCGCGGGCTTATCTTTAGATTTTGCTAAGGACATACCGCCGGTGGGGAATTTCGCCCCGCCCTGAGAATAAAAATTAATAATCTGTTTTGCTTTTGAAAGCAGACCAGATGGTAATCCTTTCAATAGTGGATTTAAAGGACTGACAGCAAAGTTTTTAAGATTCTGGCCGTATAACTCGGTAAGTGTTCATTTTATCAGCAGAACGTGTCAGACAGTCTTTAGTGGGGTGATGCTTTTGTCTCGTCTGTTTTCAGTGGCCTTTGCTTTCTCTATGAACATAAGTGGATGTTGAATGTTATTGGTGTTAGCGCGCCTGTTCAGCTAATCAATACTCAAGAGGTCCATCAATCGAATATTGTTACACCATGACGGCTGACTGACCGTTTTGACATAAAATTGATATTGGTGATGCTAAGCTACGATAGCATCCGACCACTTCATCTAAAAGATTTTAGCCATGACTTCTCTGTTCTCTAACAAATCCAAAGGCTTATTACTGCTTGTTCTAAGCTTGTATTCCCTCGTACCATTTTTGATCTTTGGATCCGACTTCGACCTAGGAAGTGCGGTTTTGCCTTTCTATGGCGCCTTTATGACGTTCGTGACTTACTCAGCTGGTAATCAAGGTTTCTTGGTAACGCTCGCTGTTTTGTCTTTAGTTTTACTCATGATGAAATTTTCCAAAGCTAAGCTGGTCAGCCTTTGTTTGCAGCTCGGCTTGCTGTTGGTTCTTAGCTTTGCAGCAAAAACCTTCTTGAAGCATTCTACAGAAAGCCCCCGTCCTTATTCTGAGTATTTGGTGACGCAAGAAGTGGTTGAAATGCCAGAGCTGTTTTACGAACTGCCATTGGTAGAAAAGAACGCAGCGATTGCATCTGTGCAAGACAAGGTGAGTGAGTGGCGAACGCGTCACTGGTTGGGTGAAACTGACTATTCTTTCCCATCTGGGCACATGATTTTCGTTGGCGTGTGTCTGGCGTTCTTTGGCGGCTTGTTCCTAGAAGCGAAACGTTTTTACTTAGTGGGCGGTTTGCTGGTTTGGGCTGGTGGCGTTGCTTATAGCCGAGTTTGGCTTGGCATGCATCGACCTGAAGACTTGGCGGCGTCTATCGCCTTTGCAGGTCTTATCTATCTATTGGTGCCTGTGGTTCCAACGCAAAAAATAGAGCCTTTACTGCCTGAGTTCTTAAGATCGACCTAAGTTTCAAAGAGCAGTACTAGTTTTAATATCTGCCTAGCTCTTAAGCTGCATTTGAATCTGAAGTAAGCCTTTAACAAGCAGAAATTCTGGCTACTGATTGAGCCCGAGTTCTGCTTGTTTCTTTTTGGTTAGCCCTAAAGACACTATTCGATGTGATTCAGTGAGGTAGTATCTCAGCTCCTCATCCCTTTCTGATGTGCTTTCAAAAAGTTGAATCCACTTCATACCACGCGAAGCAAAGTAGGGCGCAGGTTTATAGCCTGGCTCTTCTTTGAGAAAATCGAAATTCTGATCGGACGCCTTGAAGATAAATGCAGGCTCGTCGTTCGGCCCCCAACCACCAATCGCAAACACTTTCCCACCCACTTTCCAAACGTGAGAGTTATTCCACTGCATTACATAGCTGGTGGCAGGTTGTGACTCGCAGAAGGCATTGAATTCGTCGTAAGTCATAGAATGTCCTTTTATCGATTGGGTGTTTGTGTTGGTTTTCTAAGATGTCTTTCTTCTTCTCGTCTTTATCGCCAATAACTAGCCAGCTAAACCCTGCCAGATTGCCGTAAAGCCACTGATAGAACATAGCAACAAAGAACCAATGCGTATTTTCTCTTTAGGAATGCTTTGCGTGGTCATTAACGCCACTTTGTAACCCAACCAAGCCGCAGGCAGTAACGGGATTGTGATGATCAAATGGTGCATCGTGAAGAAGCCAATTGGGATCTGTACCAGTAATGAAATGATAGAACTAAACACGAAAAACGCAGAAAGGTTACCACGAAGCTGATTGGCATCTTGGTGTTGCAGCAGCAGTGCCATCGGTGGACCCCCAATACCGGAACTGGTGCCAAAGAATCCTGAGAAGAAGCCTGCGATGCCCATTTTCGCAGGTGTCGGCTCTAACCTAAACGGAAGCAAGCTGACAATCACCGCAAACACCACCAATAAACCTAACCACAGTGATAATACGCTCGTTGAAACCATCACTAATAAAGCACCACCTGCAATCGAACCTGGAATACGGCCAAGCAGTGCGATTTTTAATCCGCCGATAGAAATGTTTGCTCGGTGTTTAAACGCATTGAATATAGAAATGAACAGGCCAACGAGACAGATAGGCGCGGGTACATAATCGGGTGAGACTAAAAACAACAATGGGGCTGCCACAATAGCCAAGCCAAAGCCGATTGCTGTTTGTACAAACGAGCCGACAAAAATGAGTGCCATCGCGATAAGGGCGGTCTGATCTAGGTATTCCATAAGCCTGCGAATTAGTTTTAAAGGAGCGAGTGGATACTATAAATTAAAACGAAAAGAATAGTCTTATTATTCAGTGAGGTTTATGCAAGTTTCGTTAGTTAACATTTAGATAATAACGACCAACAAAAAAGCGAGTGAGCATATCAGGATACTTCCTTTCAATACTCACTCGCTTATTGGAACGACTTGTTGCTTACGCTAGTGGGGGAGTCAGCATAAAACGTTAAGCCATTGCCAATTTCAGTCGCTCAATCGGCTTGTCATTGATAGGCAAATGGATAAGCGCTGCTGCAAATGCCAGTACCACCGTTGACCACCAGATTGGCTCGTAAGATCCGTAGTAATCGTAAATACGACCACCAACCCAAGCGCCTAAAAAGCTACCCACTTGGTGAGTAAAGAATACCAAGCCGTACAACGTCGACAGGTAACGAGCACCGAAGATCTGACGAACTAAACCAGACGTTAGCGGAACCGTACCCAACCAGCAGAAACCAATCGCCGCACCGAAGATAGCCGCGGTTGACTCAGTCACTGGCAAAGTCACAAACGCACCAATAACCACAGTACGTACTAAATACAGTGCCGACATTACATGACGTTTGCTGAACTTATCGCCCATCACACCCCAGAAGTAAGATCCGAAGATATTGAAGATACCCACATAAGCCAGTGCCATCGCTGCACTACTCGCAGGTAAGTTTTTGTCTGCTAAGTAACTTGGTAAGTGCGTCGCAATGAACATCACGTGGAAACCGCACACGAAGAAGCCCGCGTGAATCAACCAATAACTTTTGTTCGAAAACGCTTCAGACAGTGCTTCTTTCAGTGTCTGGGTGTCTTCTACTTGTTTATTGGTTGCTGACTTCGGTGCTCGCATAAACAGTGCAAATGAGATCATCAAACAACAAAGCACGCCAAAGACTTGCATTGCACTTTGCCAATCAAATTCGTTCAACATGTATTGCGCGCCCGGAATCACCGCGAACATACCAAATGAACCTGCTGCTGTGGTTAAACCAAATGCCTTCGCCGCGTGCTCTGCAGGTACTACTTTTGCTACCGCGCCCAACACGATCACATAGCTCGTCGCACTCAATCCAAGGCCAACTAATGCGCCTAGTGAAACGTAAAGCATGCTTGATTCGGTAGAAATAGAGGTAAGAAGTAAACCCAAACCGTAAGCACACGCGCCTGCAATAATTATGCGTCTTGCTCCCCATTTGTCAGCGGCCATGCCCACAAAAGGTTGGAACACACCGAACAGCAGGTTTTGTAGAGCAATAGCGAAGCTGAAAAACTCACGGCCAGTGCCGAAATGCTCTGAAATTGGCATCATGAAAATGCCGAATGATTGTCTGATCCCTAGACTGATAATAAGTGTGCCGATCCCAAGCCATACCAGTAAAGGAAAACGGAAAATGCTCATTCTAATACTCTTAAATTAATGGTGGTGATGTGAGTGGTCTTGCGCTGACATGTGTTGGTCAGTCATCTCATGGTGGTGTTCGTGCCCAGAATGATCATGCCCTGACTGCTGGTGGCAACCACTGCTTACGGCATGCTGAGCCAAGAGATCAATCAATGGCTGACTGTGATGCACAATAACCAAACTAATGACGAGGAATAGCGTCATTCTGGCCAATTGGGCAAAAAGAGATTGTGAAAACATAAGGTGTTTACATGCGCTCAATGTTGTAAGAAGTCGCGCATCATAATGACGAGTAGGGTATGTATCAAATGACCTTTTGTGATTTAGTCTATGCGTTTTATGCATAGATTTAAGCATCGCTATAATCAGGGCGAAATGTGACCAATAAATAGGAAAACTCGAAGTTCACTCATTCTGTGATAGAAGCATGCAGTTAATAATGAAAGCCTAACTACAGGTTTTTAACTATCTGTTTAATTGACGAATTCACAAAACTGTAAAAACTAATATACAAACTAATCACTAAGCAACATTGCTCGTTCACTCGACTTATCTGTCAAACATCGTAAATTTGGGCGTAAATCGTTTCAAAACTACTGAAACGCGATGTTAAAAGATTCAGGGAGAGTCATTCACATGGATAAAGATCATAACCTTCGCGAAAACTTACTGGCACTGATCTTAGGTAGTGCGCTAGTGTCACTCGGCGTTATCTTTTTCAATCAAGTCGGTTTGCTCACTGGGGGCACGGCTGGTCTAGCGATCTTCATTACCAAAGTGACAGATTTGAGCTTTGGCCAAGTGTTCTTCGCACTTAACTTACCTTTCTATATTTTGTCGGTCGCTCGTATGGGCTGGCGCTTCACCATCAACACCTTTATTGCAGTTTCGATTGTTTCGTTCGCAGTGGATCATTTGTATCACGTGATTCAGATTGCTGAAATTCATGCATTGTATGCAGCCTTACTTGGTGGTGGCTTAATTGGCACCGGCATGTTGGTGATCTTCCGTCATAAGATGAGCTTAGGTGGCTTCAACATTCTGGCGCTGTTCTTACAAGAACGTTTTGGGATTCGTGCGGGCAAGGTTCAGATGGCACTAGATTGTACGATTGTTGTGCTTTCACTGTTTATCGTTGATGTGTCACTGGTTCTTCTGTCTGTACTTGGTGCGATAGTCACCAACTTGATTCTGGCGATGAACCATAAACCGGGACGCTATCAACCGGTCGTAAAAGCGGAAGCGGCGTAGTAAGTGGAAGCAGAGTAGTTAGGTTCACTTAATCAAAGTGATTTGCAGATTATGAAAACAACAAAGCCAGCATTAATTGCTGGCTTTGTTCTATTTTTTGGATGGCTATTAGCACTTATTGCAATCGTTGTTTGGTTTGAGCTCGCAGTCAATCACATTGCCTTGTTTATCAAGTGACAAGTTACAGCACTCTTCAAACAAGTTCTTAAGATCCCCGCGGCTTTTCTGAACACGAGACTTAACCGTTGAGTAGCTGATGTTTTGCGCCTCTGCGATCTCTTTCTGGCTTTGGCCTTTGATGTCGACAGCAAGCAGTAATGATGAACTTTGTTCTGGTAACGCCTGAATAAAGGGTTCAATACATAATGAAAGCTTCTGCTTGAACTCAGAATTGTGGTCTAAATCGGTAAACCAAAGATCTTCAGCATCAATTTGGCTATCACGTTGTTGTCGAGCGTGCTTACGGTAAAAGTCGATGATCGTGTGATTGGCTAATTGGAATAGCCACGACTTTACGCTGCTCGCATCTTGTACCTTATCTAAGTTTTGATAAGTTTTAATCAAGATCTCTTGAAGCAAGTCGTCTACATCGGCGGTGTTGTTGACCTTAGAATGCAAGAATGACTTTAACGCTTGCTGATACTCAGCCCAAACCTGTTCTAAGTTCAAAGATGCCTTATTCAAAGGAGCCTCGTTCAAAGGTGCATCAGTTACACTGTTCATTTACGCAACACTCGTCTTGTAAGAAATCAATCACACCTTCTAGGCACTCATACTCTGCTACACAGAATAGGGTTCTTCCTTCTCGTCTTTGGCTGATGAGGCCAGCAGACGCTAGGCTTGAAATGTGGTGAGACAAGGTGGAACCAGGGATACCTAGCTCTTCTTGTAGGCCGCCAACTGCAATGCCTTGGTAGCCAGCTTTAACGACACTCTTATAAATAGTTAGGCGAATAGGGTGTCCCAACTCTTTAAGTGCTTTCGCTACGACTTCTAAGTTCATATTAACTCCTCAAGATTTAATTTCGATATTAGTCGAAATGTAGTCTAAATACAAATGTAAAGACCGTAATTTATTAAGTCATTGAAAAATAAACTTTTTGAAAATTATTTCGATTTTCATCGAAATAAAACTTGATCTGTTACGAGATATTTCTATAATTCGAGAATATTCGAAATTAAGGGTTGGTTACTTTTCTCATAGAGTCCGGCCTTCAATCCAGTTTGGAGTTAATTATGAGCAATGAAATGTTAACAATGCTAAAAGACGCACTTGATATGTTCGCCTTCTTAGCAGTAGAGCTAATCATCCTTTTCTTGGCGATCAGCTACATTGTTGGGATTCTGCAAGAGTTTCTTACGCCAGAAAAGATTCAATCGATTCTGAGCTCGCGTAACGGTAAGGGCTATGTGGTTGCTGCGCTACTGGGTGCGATTACGCCTTTCTGTTCATGTTCGACCATTCCTTTCTTAAAAGGATTGCTGCGTGCACGAGCGGGTTTCGGTCCAATGATGGTGTTCCTATTTGGTAGCCCACTATTAAACCCAGTGATCATTGGTTTGTTCGTGATTACGTTTGGTTGGCAAGTGGCTGTGTTCTACTTCTTAGTCGCAATGACAGTATCGGTAGTAGCAGGTTACGCACTTGAGAAGCTTGGCTTTGAGCGTTACGTAAAACCTGAAGCGTATGAATCGACAGGTTCTGCTTCAAACTGTGGCACTAGCTGTGGTGATTCTGCTCCTAAGAAAGCAGCACCTGCTAAAACAGAATCTTCATGTGGTACAAGTGCATGTGGTGAACCTGCACCAGTAATGGCAAAAGAAACATCTTGCTGTGATTCGAAAAATGAAGAGCCACAAGTAACGGTTTCATGCTGTTCAGCGGATGGAAGCGCAACGGCTGAAATCGTAGAGAAGAAAGAGCCTAGCCGTTGGATGAGAATTTGGTTCTCAACTTGGAAAGACTTCAAACAAGTTTTCCCTTACCTAATGATGGGTATTGCGATTGGTTCATTCATCTACGGCTTCATTCCTACAGACCTAATTGCACAGTATGCTGGCGAAGGTATGTGGTATGCGATTCCAGTAGCAGCTGTGATTGGTATCCCATTGTACATTCGTGCTGAAGCGGTAATCCCATTAAGTGCAGCTCTGGTACAAAAAGGTATGGCGCTAGGTTCGGTAATGGCATTGATCATTGGTAGTGCAGGTGCAAGTTTGACAGAAGTTATCCTGCTTAAATCAATCTTCAAGAACCAAATGATTGCAGCATTCCTATTCGTTATCCTAAGCATGGCGATGGGTGCAGGCTTCCTATACAGCTTTATCTTTGGTTAATCAGGTCTGATTCCTAGATAACTCCATTGATAGCAAGATATAGATAATAAAAAAGAGCTCACTTAGTTGAGCTCTTTTTTTTGCTTAGATTGTCCGTCCTAAAATGAGTTTAACAAACCATACGTATCAGACTGGGTTTGGCAGCGCAGCCGAAGTTCCGTATGCAGCGAAAGCATTGGTGGCTAACACATCACAGTGATGACGATTAATGGCATCGCCGTAGTTGTTAGTGATTCCGGGGAACTGAAAGCGATACATCGGAATCCCATAACGACGCTCCCTCTGCTGACCGATTCGATCTTTACTTGTCCATAACAGTCGGTTCTTTGCCGTGTAAGTCATGCCGTGCATTTTATTGAAGTGCTCTTCATTACTGCGCATTTGCTCGTATAACTCGATGATGCGCTGCCTAGAAAAGTTCAACGTCGAGTTCGCCTTAAGTTGCGTTCCCCAACCCATTAATACCTTTTCCATGAAATCACGGGTAACGAGCCCGGGGCCAGTAAGTAAACCTGCACCTTTACTTCCGCCTGAGGTATTGGCATTACCCACCAAAGTACCGTGTCGGCCTGGCATGTAGGTAGTGTAATATTTAGTGGAAGGGGACAAGCGTGGCATTCTCGCTTTGAAAGCCAATGAACGTTCGTCTTCAGCAAAAACACACACGATCTGTTTGACGTTTTTGCCCAGTAATTTGTAATCCTTGAATGCGTTCATCCCACCGGGAACGGGGTCACACGCAAAAATGTTGACAGGAATATGGCTTAGCTTGGGATCTTTGAGCATTCGGTTCGCCAATTCAAAGCAACTGACACCACCTCGGCTCCAGCCTACGATGTTAACTTGGCTAATCGGTTTAGTTTGGCGTTCAATCGCGATGTTTTGCTGGCGAGCGGCGATTCCTTGTTTTAAATCTGCAGCGAGTGCTTGCGAATCTTTCAACCAATCTTGATATCTCTGGTTGGTTGCGAAAGGCCAAGCTGATTTTGCTGGACGCGATTCACTGAGCAGTCCTTTGGCTCGCTTCATGTAGTCATTCTGATCTTGTTGGCTTCCGCGCAAGATATTCAATACATGACGCATGTTGCTATCGATACCTTTACCTAACAATGTTCCCTTAACACCAGAGTACGTGTCATCTTTGCCTTGCTTCAACCACTCGTTCTGATTCCCACTACCAACTCCATCCACTTGAATGTAGTCAATCATGTCTCTGCCGGTTGTGTTCTTTGCTAGCGTCGAAATCAATTCGCCAGAAACATAGTTTTTGTGGTTGTTGTCTTCTGAGTTTGAGCCTGTACCACAGAAGAATACGGTTAATACGCTCATCCTTTGCCTTTAACACGATTAATTAAGATTGGAATCAGTATAGAAGTGATATGAGAAATTTATAAGATTGAATGAGTTAGAGAGAGGCATTGCTCCGAGGTTTAATGCAACAAAGCTGAAAATAGCGAAATGATTACAGGTCACTATGTAGTAAAGAAGTAGTAACGAAAGGGCTGGCGTACGGAAGGTAATACAATAAAAAACCCAACGGAAGGCTGGGTTTTAAGGGATGTCACTTAATAAGTTGGTGTCAGAGAATCAGAAATCTCTTAGATCAAGCTCATTGTTGATCAACACAACACACTGAGAAGCAAACAACATGTTTGGACCTAAGCTGATTTTCTCCGTCCCTAAACGCTTCAAGCTGTTGTAGCTTTTCTTCGGCATAGGGATATGGTCAGTTAGAAGGAAACATGGGTTTTCTGCAATCTCTGCATCACGGATAAAGTCGCCTTTCTTATCCATCATGTAAAGCTGGTGGTCTTCTGCCAGTTCCTTAACCAACTTTTCAAAGCTCATAGTACGAACAGTGATGCCCGGTTCAACCTGACGTGTCTGTTCTTTTGTCATGCCTTGAGAAGCGTCAACCGCTCTTACTACCGCAGATAACAATGCAGACTCATGGAAGCCCCCAATGTTAGTGATCTCGTTTGAATTGAATGTAATGGTACGTGAAAAGTCTTTAGTACTTTCTAACACAAGGTGCACGGTGACATTCTCACGGTGAGATTGAGCAACGAAGATCGTGTTCATCAGAGTATGAGCCAGAATCTCAGTATGAGCGTCTTGCCCAACACCTTCTAAGATAAGTTTGCTCTCTGTAGGGGCTGCGCGAGCGCGTAATACAAATGAACGCATGGAATGTACCTTGTCAGTATGTGATAAAACGAAACAGACGTTATCAACATGAATTGATGAATAACCAAAATTATGGCGGTATGTAACTCTTTTCTATTAATGAAGTCAAATGGAGTTATGTATAGTACTGACCAGAAGAACTCTATGTATTAAATAGAGAGTGACCACATTACAAGATGGTAAAGGTTGAAGTGACCCAAGGTTTACATAGATAGTATGCGCAAATTATTAGGTGACTTACATAAGGAAGTAGTCGATGAAGTTACAGAAGATTAATAAAGAAGAATATAGAAAGAAGATGAACCTACTGTTGGTTTCATTGGTTGGGTCACTCGCCTTGTTTGCTATCGTATTCGGTAGCATTCTGATTGAGCTTTTTGGTTCAGTTGGCTCCGTTACTGGGGAAGCGACGGGTAATTTCCATTTGAATGTACTCGGGGTGATTTTGTCAGTCGCCTTGAATGCGTTTATTGCGAGCCGTGTGAAAGGGTATAATTACTTTAAAGAAGCGCTTTATGTGTGGAACCTGAAACAAATTCACAATCAAATCTATCGTAAGCTTAAACGTATTCAACCAAAAGCTGAGCAAGGCGATCGAGAAGCATTAAGTATCCTTTACTTCTATTACACTACGCAAAAACAGGTATACGACCTAGATAACAATACATTGACGATAAAAACGGTTCAGAAATCGCTAGATAACATAGTGGAGCTGAGTGAAAAGTGGAGTATAGAACTGGATATAGAGACATTCTCGAAAGATCTAGTCGCGAAATTCTAAGTTGTATGCTCTTGATTGTATGAGCTTTGGCCTATGAAAGAGGGTTTTGACGTAAAAGTAGACGCTTAAGCAACTTTTTTGAATTTTTATCAAAAAAGGGGTTGCCATGTTTTCGATGATCTCTATAATGCCGCCTCACTGACACGGCAGAGGCTACAAGGCTTCAGCGGTAATCAGTAAGACGGAAAGTTCGAAAGGAATTAATTTTAAAAAGTGTTTGACACTTAAAATTAAATCGCTAGAATTCACGTCCGCTTTCAAAGGTTTCTTTGTAAAAAGAAAGTTTCGATAAGCAAAGCTCTTTAACAATTTAAACCTATCAATCTGTGTGGGCACTCGTTGATGAATATCAAAACGTTATTACTTAGGTAATGACAGTTACTTCGGTAACAAACTTGATTTCAATGAACTGAGTGACCAATACGTTTAACGACTTTCTCTTGTAGAAAGAAATTATTCGGCACAGTCAATTCATTACCATTCTGTTGGAATGGTAATAGCTTTAAAATTACATAGTAGTTTTGAAGTCAGTATTCGTTGAGTCACAAAATCTTAAATTGAAGAGTTTGATCATGGCTCAGATTGAACGCTGGCGGCAGGCCTAACACATGCAAGTCGAGCGGAAACGACATTATTGAATCTTCGGAGGATTTAATGGGCGTCGAGCGGCGGACGGGTGAGTAATGCCTAGGAAATTGCCTTGATGTGGGGGATAACCATTGGAAACGATGGCTAATACCGCATAATACCTACGGGCCAAAGAGGGGGATCTTCGGACCTCTCGCGTCAAGATATGCCTAGGTGGGATTAGCTAGTTGGTGAGGTAATGGCTCACCAAGGCGACGATCCCTAGCTGGTCTGAGAGGATGATCAGCCACACTGGAACTGAGACACGGTCCAGACTCCTACGGGAGGCAGCAGTGGGGAATATTGCACAATGGGCGAAAGCCTGATGCAGCCATGCCGCGTGTATGAAGAAGGCCTTCGGGTTGTAAAGTACTTTCAGTTGTGAGGAAGGGTGTGTAGTTAATAGCTGCACATCTTGACGTTAGCAACAGAAGAAGCACCGGCTAACTCCGTGCCAGCAGCCGCGGTAATACGGAGGGTGCGAGCGTTAATCGGAATTACTGGGCGTAAAGCGCATGCAGGTGGTTCATTAAGTCAGATGTGAAAGCCCGGGGCTCAACCTCGGAACTGCATTTGAAACTGGTGAACTAGAGTGCTGTAGAGGGGGGTAGAATTTCAGGTGTAGCGGTGAAATGCGTAGAGATCTGAAGGAATACCAGTGGCGAAGGCGGCCCCCTGGACAGACACTGACACTCAGATGCGAAAGCGTGGGGAGCAAACAGGATTAGATACCCTGGTAGTCCACGCCGTAAACGATGTCTACTTGGAGGTTGTGGCCTTGAGCCGTGGCTTTCGGAGCTAACGCGTTAAGTAGACCGCCTGGGGAGTACGGTCGCAAGATTAAAACTCAAATGAATTGACGGGGGCCCGCACAAGCGGTGGAGCATGTGGTTTAATTCGATGCAACGCGAAGAACCTTACCTACTCTTGACATCCAGAGAAGCCAGCGGAGACGCAGGTGTGCCTTCGGGAACTCTGAGACAGGTGCTGCATGGCTGTCGTCAGCTCGTGTTGTGAAATGTTGGGTTAAGTCCCGCAACGAGCGCAACCCTTATCCTTGTTTGCCAGCGAGTAATGTCGGGAACTCCAGGGAGACTGCCGGTGATAAACCGGAGGAAGGTGGGGACGACGTCAAGTCATCATGGCCCTTACGAGTAGGGCTACACACGTGCTACAATGGCGCATACAGAGGGCAGCAAGCTAGCGATAGTGAGCGAATCCCAAAAAGTGCGTCGTAGTCCGGATTGGAGTCTGCAACTCGACTCCATGAAGTCGGAATCGCTAGTAATCGTGAATCAGAATGTCACGGTGAATACGTTCCCGGGCCTTGTACACACCGCCCGTCACACCATGGGAGTGGGCTGCAAAAGAAGTGGGTAGTTTAACCTTTCGGGGAGGACGCTCACCACTTTGTGGTTCATGACTGGGGTGAAGTCGTAACAAGGTAGCCCTAGGGGAACCTGGGGCTGGATCACCTCCTTATACGAAGATACTTACGATGAGTGTCCACACAGATTGATTAGGTTTAGAAAAGCAAAGAGAAGAAGAACTCCCAAGGTTCTTCGAAGTTTGTTTCTACTTTTAAAGTGGAGATGAATTAGCAGTGTCCCGTTCGTCTAGAGGCCTAGGACACCGCCCTTTCACGGCGGTAACAGGGGTTCGACTCCCCTACGGGATACCATTGGGTCGTTAGCTCAGTTGGTAGAGCAGTTGACTTTTAATCAATTGGTCGCAGGTTCGAATCCTGCACGACCCACCATTTCCTCCCAAGGAAATAAAAATTTGGGGCGATTAGCTCAGTTGGGAGAGCACCTGCCTTACAAGCAGGGGGTCACTGGTTCGAGCCCGGTATCGCCCACCATTTCCTCCCAAGGAAATAAAAATATGGGGCTATAGCTCAGCTGGGAGAGCGCCTGCCTTGCACGCAGGAGGTCTGCGGTTCGATCCCGCATAGCTCCACCATTCTTTCTCACGAAGGAATTAAAACTTTCGTGGGCGATTAGCTCAGTTGGGAGAGCACCTGCCTTACAAGCAGGGGGGCACTGGTTCGAGCCCGGTATCGCCCACCATCTTTAAGCACACTTTTCTTAGTAATAGAAAGCTGAGTGTATTTAAAAATGGTTTTGAAAGTTTAACACTTTAAAAACTCTTGCTCTTTAACAATTTGGAAAGCTGACTGATTAACTGACTTACGAGTCATGTTAATCAAATTTAAAAGTTCTCAATGTTTATCTTTCATTAGATAAACACAACAAACACATTCAAGTGTCTTGTATTCGATTCAAACTTGTTTGAATCACAATTGAGTCCGGCAAACAGTTATCAAGAATTAACCCTTCTTGATGACAACCAAAAACCTTGGTTAGTTGCCATACTAGTTTGTTTTCACTTTTCAAAAGTGAAAGTAAAACAGAGACCCTTTCGGGTTGTATGGTTAAGTGACTAAGCGTACACGGTGGATGCCTTGGCAGTCAGAGGCGA
The DNA here is from genome assembly GCF_057785995.1 of Vibrio sp. QJM3NY_15. Lineage (NCBI taxonomy): Bacteria > Pseudomonadati > Pseudomonadota > Gammaproteobacteria > Vibrionales > Vibrionaceae > Vibrio > Vibrio sp. QJM3NY_15. The sequence continues at coordinate 333,002 of NZ_CM173518.1, read as the reverse complement.
TGAAAGACGTAATAACTTGCGATAAGCCCAGATTAGGTAGTAATAACCTTTTGAGTCTGGGATTTCTGAATGGGGAAACCCACGTGCATAAGCACGTATCCTGTTGTGAATACATAGCAACAGGAGGCAAACCGGGGGAACTGAAACATCTAAGTACCCCGAGGAAGAGAAATCAACCGAGATTCCGAAAGTAGCGGCGAGCGAAATTGGATTAGCCCTTAAGCTTTTAATGATGCAGGTGAAGAGTCTGGAAAGTCTCGCAATAAAGGGTGATAGCCCCGTAACCGACACATCATAATCAGTGAAATCGAGTAGGGCGGGACACGTGATATCCTGTCTGAATATGGGGGGACCATCCTCCAAGGCTAAATACTACTGACTGACCGATAGTGAACCAGTACCGTGAGGGAAAGGCGAAAAGAACCCCTGTGAGGGGAGTGAAATAGAACCTGAAACCGTGTACGTACAAGCAGTAGGAGCACCTTCGTGGTGTGACTGCGTACCTTTTGTATAATGGGTCAGCGACTTAATTTTAGTAGCAAGGTTAACCGTTTAGGGGAGCCGTAGGGAAACCGAGTCTTAACTGGGCGTACAGTTGCTAGGATTAGACCCGAAACCAGGTGATCTAGCCATGGGCAGGTTGAAGGTTGAGTAACATCAACTGGAGGACCGAACCGACTAATGTTGAAAAATTAGCGGATGACTTGTGGCTAGGGGTGAAAGGCCAATCAAACCTGGAGATAGCTGGTTCTCCCCGAAAGCTATTTAGGTAGCGCCTCGGACGAATACTACTGGGGGTAGAGCACTGTTAAGGCTAGGGGGTCATCCCGACTTACCAACCCTTTGCAAACTCCGAATACCAGTAAGTACTATCCGGGAGACACACGGCGGGTGCTAACGTCCGTCGTGGAGAGGGAAACAACCCAGACCGCCAGCTAAGGTCCCAAAGTATAGCTAAGTGGGAAACGATGTGGGAAGGCTCAGACAGCCAGGATGTTGGCTTAGAAGCAGCCATCATTTAAAGAAAGCGTAATAGCTCACTGGTCGAGTCGGCCTGCGCGGAAGATGTAACGGGGCTAAGCTATACACCGAAGCTGCGGCTACGTACCTTAGGGTATGTGGGGTAGGGGAGCGTTCTGTAAGCCGTTGAAGGTGGTCTGTAAGGGCTGCTGGAGGTATCAGAAGTGCGAATGCTGACATGAGTAACGATAAAGGGAGTGAAAAACTCCCTCGCCGGAAGACCAAGGGTTCCTGTCCAACGTTAATCGGGGCAGGGTAAGTCGACTCCTAAGGCGAGGCCGAAAGGCGTAGTCGATGGGAAACGGGTTAATATTCCCGTACTTCTTACAATTGCGATGGGGGGACGGAGAAGGCTAGGTGGGCCTGGCGACGGTTGTCCAGGTTCAAGTACGTAGGCGGAAAGTTTAGGTAAATCCGGACTTTCATTAACGCTGAGATACGATGTCGAGCTACTACGGTAGTGAAGTCATTGATGCCATGCTTCCAGGAAAAGCCTCTAAGCTTCAGATTGTAAGGAATCGTACCCCAAACCGACACAGGTGGTCGGGTAGAGAATACCAAGGCGCTTGAGAGAACTCGGGTGAAGGAACTAGGCAAAATGGTACCGTAACTTCGGGAGAAGGTACGCTCTTATCAGTGAAGTCCCTTGCGGATGGAGCAGACGAGAGTCGCAGATACCAGGTGGCTGCAACTGTTTATTAAAAACACAGCACTGTGCAAAATCGTAAGATGACGTATACGGTGTGACGCCTGCCCGGTGCCGGAAGGTTAATTGATGGGGTTAGACTTCGGTCGAAGCTCTTGATCGAAGCCCCGGTAAACGGCGGCCGTAACTATAACGGTCCTAAGGTAGCGAAATTCCTTGTCGGGTAAGTTCCGACCTGCACGAATGGCGTAATGATGGCCACGCTGTCTCCACCCGAGACTCAGTGAAATTGAAATCGCTGTGAAGATGCAGTGTACCCGCGGCTAGACGGAAAGACCCCGTGAACCTTTACTACAGCTTGGCACTGAACATTGAACCTACATGTGTAGGATAGGTGGGAGACTATGAAACCGCGTCGCTAGATGTGGTGGAGTCGTCCTTGAAATACCACCCTTGTAGTTTTGATGTTCTAACGTCGGTCCCTGAATCGGGATTACGGACAGTGCCTGGTGGGTAGTTTGACTGGGGCGGTCTCCTCCCAAAGAGTAACGGAGGAGCACGAAGGTGGGCTAAACACGGTTGGACATCGTGTGGTTAGTGCAATGGCATAAGCCCGCTTGACTGCGAGAATGACAATTCGAGCAGGTGCGAAAGCAGGTCATAGTGATCCGGTGGTTCTGAATGGAAGGGCCATCGCTCAACGGATAAAAGGTACTCCGGGGATAACAGGCTGATACCGCCCAAGAGTTCATATCGACGGCGGTGTTTGGCACCTCGATGTCGGCTCATCACATCCTGGGGCTGAAGTCGGTCCCAAGGGTATGGCTGTTCGCCATTTAAAGTGGTACGCGAGCTGGGTTTAGAACGTCGTGAGACAGTTCGGTCCCTATCTGCCGTGGGCGTTGGAAAATTGAAAGGGGCTGCTCCTAGTACGAGAGGACCGGAGTGGACGAACCTCTGGTGTTCGGGTTGTCATGCCAATGGCATTGCCCGGTAGCTAAGTTCGGAATCGATAACCGCTGAAAGCATCTAAGCGGGAAGCGAGCCTTGAGATGAGTTTTCCCTGGCGCTATAAGCGTCCTAAAGGGTTGTCGTAGACTACGACGTTGATAGGCAGGGTGTGTAAGTGCTGCGAGGCATTGAGCTAACCTGTACTAATTGCCCGTGAGGCTTAACCATACAACACCCAAGGGGTTTTGTGGACTCAATAGAAATACCAAACGCTTGAATGAGTTTGAAAGAGACTTTTAAATCAGTTTTCCAGATTATTTTGCCTTCAGTTTTTAAAAAACTGAAAGTAAAAGCAAAATTTGCTTGGCGACCATAGCATTGTGGACCCACCTGATTCCATGCCGAACTCAGAAGTGAAACACAATAGCGCCGATGGTAGTGTGGGGTTTCCCCATGTGAGAGTAGGACATCGCCAGGCTTTAAATATCGTTACTTGCATTAGCAATTAACAGCATCATTAGTGTACTAATCTATTGATGACAATTTGTTGGAGGGATGGCTGAGTGGTCGAAAGCACCGGTCTTGAAAACCGGCAACCGTTAATAGCGGTTCTAGGGTTCAAATCCCTATCCCTCCACCACTATTCATCAAAAAAAGCCTTTGATTATCAAAGGCTTTTTTTGTATCTGTAAGACTTGAATTTGCTTCGAAACAACGAGGTAAGTCAATGTATATACAAAAATCTCCCCACGGCGTCTATTACGCACGGATTTGTACTCCAGCACAGTTGAAAGCGTTGGGATTCCCATTCGATCTAAAAATCAGCCTTCGAACAAAAGACCCTAAGCTAGCTAAAGTCATTGGCTTAAGCCTTGTCAGTGCTGTCAAAGAGGCCTTTCGTACTACAGATTCTCTGTGCTTTTCAGAGTTTCAGTTGCATCTAAAAGGCATCTTGTCCCACCATCTGAACTTACAATCACAGAAGCAGGATGATCGCTTACATTTAGGTTGTATACCTTCCATAAGTCATACTTCTAAGCGTTTGAGTGAAGAAAAGCATTGGAGTGAAGCGTTAGAACACTTTCTAGAGTTCAAAGAGGTTCAAGGGGTCAGTGCATTGACTGTCCATCAGTTGAAACAGCGCATTACCTTTTTCTTTGAGAGCACAGCGCTATCTGGTTTATCAACAATAACTGCGATGACACTGATGGAGTACATTAAGACTCTCAATAGCTCTAGTCTTTCAGCGAAAAGCTGTAAAGATTATTACGCGGCGTTAAGTCAATTTATACGTTGGTGTGCGACCATGTCTTTGATTGAAAGAAACGTGTCTGCAGATATCAAAGCGACTTTCAAGAAGTCTATAAAAGCTGATAAGCAGCGCTCAAGGTGGTCAGAGAGTCAGCTTTCAACACTCTTCTCATCTGAGCAGTTTCAGCAAGTGGATAATGGTTTCTACTGGGTTACTTTATTGCTCACGTATATGGGTATGAGGCCGAATGAAGTGTGTCAGCTACGTACAGAAGACGTGGTCGTTAGCGGTCCAGTCCCTTACTTAAACGTAACAGATGGAGGTCACGGACAGCGGATCAAGAATCGTTATGCTCTGCGACAAGTCCCCATTCATCAGAGTCTAATCAAACATGGCTTTCTTGAGTATGTTGAGCTTCGTAAGAACAATAGCAAAACCGGTCTATTCGATTACAAGCCACTGGGTCTCAACAAGGACTGGAGCCAACAATATTGCCAACAATTCGGCAGACTCCTATCTAAGATCGGATTGAAAGCAGGGCAACGCCCTACTGCGTACTCCCTCCGTCACACTTTCATTGATGTTCTTAAGCAAAAGGAAGTGGCTGAGTCTACAGTCGCTGATATCGTTGGCCATCATCACCCCTCAATGACATTTGGCCGATATGGTAAGCAAACAAAACTGAAACTTATGCTTAGTGCGGTTAACCAGTTCTCACTTCAACTGGGAGGCTCACATGAGTAAGTTCAACTATGATGAGTTGCACACTGTTTATAAGGCGTTCAAGCAAAGCTATTTTGAAGGGGATGAAACCTCGTTGCTTGCTTTATCGAAACAGTATAACTATCAAGATATCCACTGCCTCTATCAGCTTTTTGAGCGCCTCGAAGATAAACCAAGCACAACATCTATGTCATTAATGGCATTAGGAATAGATTGGCAAACACAGCAGGCACTGTTTGGTGACTTTGAAACACTGAGAGAAATTGCAGGCCTCGTAAGCCCTCCACCCATGTCACACGTAGAGTGTTTTGATGCCTTTGTTCTACCTTATTGGACCATTATGTCAAAGAAAGGGATTGTTCTTATTAGTACTAGAAGCCAAGAGCATTTTACTTTCGTACATCGTGTGTCAGGAGTAGAAATTCAAGTTAATATAAAGCGCTGAATCTCAATGTCATTTTGAAAAACCAAATCTCGTGAACACCTTAGAGCTCACGAGATTTACCTTTTATATTATTATGAAGACCTTATCAATCGAACTCTCGGTCGGCACTCATTCTCCGTTTTTTGGGGGAAGCAGTGTTCAGGTTTTCCCTATTATCTAGGAGGGCGTCTTTCATCCCACATACAAGTGCCTGCTGTATTGGGTTTCCATCCAATTTTGTCATGTGAGCTGACATCCTTCTTTCTAATAAAGTCAGTAGTTCTTTCTCATCCCTTTGTTCAAAGACAAATGATTTCATTAGATCTTGAAAGATGGGAGCTAACGTATCAACCACGGTATGAGTCAGTTTAGCGATCACCTTTTTTAGATATGAGTTCGATTTCTCTAACTGTTCATTTTTTTCTTCATTGTGTAGAACTTTTGATTCTGTCGTTTTGAGCTGTTCTTTAACTGTTGATAGAGCGGTTAAGGTTGTCTCCAGTTGATTGGTAGCAGTGCTTGTGGTCGATCGTAGTAAGTCTATATCTACATGTAATCTTTTGATTTTGTCTTGCTTCTCTTTTTCTGTATTCCTAATGTTGTTGAGGTGTTGATTCAGTTGGTTCAACTCTTCACCCTTCGATGAGAGTTGCAGCTTGGCCTCTTGCAGTTCTTTTTCAAGCTCTCTAGTGTAGTAATTGAACTCCCTTTCATTTTTAGGTCGTTGTGCTTGCCGACGCATTTCTTTTACTTTTTGTTTATCTTTCTGAAGTTCTTGATTGAACTCCATGCTCAGTCCTTTTGGCCTGAAGAGGTCTCTATTCATAAATTGACGGAAAAGTTCCTGCAATAGTTCTCCATGCTCTGATTGTTCCTTTCTCGTAAAGCATGCTCCTCTGCTGTATTTAATTGGCGAGTATGAACGGTTCAAGGCGCCCTTCATCCTTTGAGCTAGATTTGCTTTGGCGACTCTAAGATCCCATTCATTAGTTCGGCTATTTTGCGCGTTAAGGAAGAGGTGGACATGCTCCCCAGTATCTTCATCAAGACCTCTCTCATCACTATGAACAAACACGGCGGCTATTTCATAATCTTTGAAGTAGTTGCGGTAGTAGTTCATCAGTGCTTCAGCCATTTCACGGCCGCAAACAAGGTCCTGAGAAACTTCATTTCGGTGTGGAATGACAAAAATCGACTCTTCTACCAAGTTTGAGTTCAAATTTTTAGGGAACGAAACCAGTTTGTTATGAACTGAAATATACCTCTCAAAAGCGTTCAGTCTTTGCTTCTTGCGAGAGAAATCAATATTCCTAGCTTCGTCGAGCAAAGAGTCAAGTTTAAGCGGGACATGTTCAGGTGTGCCTAAAATCTTAGCGATAAAATTAGACCCCTCGGTATTTCCCTTTTCTGATTGCAGAGCGTCTTTTAGCTTTTTCTTGTATGCTCTCTTTTTTTGTTTACATTTGGTCAGCCCTTCGCTGGGCTTTTGAGGCAGCCTTAGAGAATCGATAAACTCAGACTTATCGTCATTGTTTAAATTATCAAGCTTCGTCCATTGGTTATTGATATACACTTGGTTTAGATGACTTAGGTCCGGATTCCATTCAATGGTTTCAGATTTCGAATTTTCATCTCGGATACTATGTCCTGCTGACTTCTTAAGCTTGGCCTGTTTTTCTGCTGTGCCGGAATACGGAAGCGTAGAGAAAAAACATGTGATGGCTTTATTTTTCATTGTGTAGTCCTCGGTTTGTGTGTTGTTGGGGTTGAGGGGCGTAGCCCCCACCAAGAAGCTTTCGTTCATCTTTTACGCAGTAAAAGTGTTGCGAAAGTGTCCTTGGTTACGATGTCGTTATCTTTTTGAAAGCCGGTGTCGAGACACCGGAATGAGGCAAATTAAAGGATGGGTTTGTCGACCGAATTTGCAGCTTTCTGAAAGTGCAAATCAATCAGGTTGGGGTAGTCTTTTGCGTCTTCTTCAATCCACTTTGAGTAATGCTTATAAAGCATATCTAGAGTGTTGTGCCCTAGTTGAGACCTTATCCAATAAAGATTTGCCCCACTCAAAATAGCTTGAGATGCGAATGTATGACGGGCCTGACTCGCACCTCGATGAGCTACGTTGGCTGTAACGAGCCAGTTTTTAAAGGTGCGATCTATTGCTTTATCTTTTTGGTAAAATTTCCCTGTATCAAGATTAGGGAATAGAGGTTTTGCGGTAAGTTTGGTTCGGGTCTTTTGATCATTTTCGGTGATATGGATTTCTTGAGCCGCTAAGCCAAAGATTAAACTTAACTGGTTTTCAATTATCTTTTGGGCTGTCTTAGACAATTGAATCCTACGCTTTGATCCCGTAGTTTTTGGCCTTTTAAAGTGATTAACTACGCAAGCTCTCTCGACTTTAAGCTCTCTTTTTACTGGGTCATAATCATCAACAACTAGTGCCAACCACTCACTTCTTCGAAGCCCTGTATGGCAAGCCAGAAGGACCCCATTTTTAACACTTGAGCAAGCTGCTGCTTGGTGAGTTAAACGGGTTATATCATTCAGTGTGAATGGATTACAGCTAATGGGAGCATTTTGTAAGTTATGGATACCATCAACTGGAGATTGTGTAATAAGCCGATCCCCAACTGCAAACGTGAATACTTTTCGGATAAGTGTCAGGTCTTCATTTAGTGTTTTGTTTGTAAGATCATTGTGTACATGTAAGTAGCGAAGAATACAGCTTCGTACGATATCTCGTATGTCGAGTTCTCCGAAAAACGTTACGATACGTTTTAACTTAGATCTCCATGCTTTTATTGTTGAGTTAGCGTAAGTTCCTTTTTCAAGTTCGAACATTGTTTCTGCTACCGTGCGAAACAAAAACTTATCTCTGCATTTCATGATGCAAACCTCATTTTTATTTGAGATCTACGCTACAGATTTAAAAAAAAACCGTCAATAACATTGGTAAATCATAAGTGCATGATTTTACTATAAAATAAATACACACCCCAACATTATTGCTTAAATAACAATCGCTTAAAAAAGTAATTAAGCGATATCGCACAATATAACCAACCAATCTATTTAACTTATTAGTGAATTTGAATCAGCAAAAACCACCATCATTAACCACTCTAATTAGTTAATGATGTTGAATTGGTTATCTTTTTAAACATGATCTATTGAAATATGAAATTCATAATTTTTTGTTTATCTGAATCACTTTGATATATAGGAAGTTGGCTATTTTTAATGGGTTTAGCTATTTCCGCTCAATAGCAGTGTTGTTTGCACCATCTAAGGAATGAAAGAAAAATGTTACGTTTTGGCATATAGTACAAATTAAGTATGACAAAACGTATCATTAAAAATGAATCCATCACAACTCGATAAGCTTAAAAAGCTATCCATATTCACCACCTCAGACGCTGCAAAATTCAATGTAACTCGTGCCGCTCTTTCTCGCGCTGTGGAAAAAGGTGACATAGAAAAACTACAGCGAGGACTCTACGGGTATATAGGTAGAGAAGAATCGGAGATGCACTCTTTTGCTGAGGTCAGTGTCAGAGCGAAAAAAGGGGTTATCTGCCTTCTATCAGCACTCAGTTACCACAATCTCACTACCCAAGCACCTTTTCAGATATGGCTCAGCATTAAAAAAAATGATAGAGCTCCCAATATTGAGTACCCAAGCATTAAGATTGTTCGTACCAGGGACGTGACGGATTTGGGGGTGATCTCAACACAAGTTGATGGCATCCCTGTTTTAGTAACCGACGTTGAACGGACGATTGTTGATTGCTTTAAGTTCCGCAACAAGATCGGGATTGATGTTGCTATTGAAGCACTTACAGAGGCAAAAAGAGCTAACAGATTAGATCAAGGGAAGCTCTGGGAGTATGTAAAGCATTACAGAATGACAAATGTAATGATGCCCTATATGGAGATAATAAACTACAATGGTTAGTCACTTACTTCTAACACGTTGTTACCTTGTTTTATAGAGTGCGAGATTGAACATCGATCATATTGTAGAAAGCGCTGCGCCCAAACCCACCAAGCGTCGAACCCGAGAAATCAGAATCAATAAGTTCTTGCTCCGTCCAGTTCTCACCGATGCCAATGTGCTTAGCGTACTTGTCTATCAGAGTGTGTTTTATCTGATCGCATACAGACCAAATTGAGGTCAGATTCTTTGAATAGTTAATTCTCGCACACTCATTACAAGCCGGCAGTGCTATCGGTGAATAGCCAATCTTGGCAACTGCCTGCGCTGTCTTAGGAAATTCAACAAGGTTACTGGAAGGTTCACCACAAAACCAACAGGTGTGGCGCAGGTTGAATGGGGTATCTATGTGTGAGTATGTGTTAACTGTCAATTTTGAACCATTTCTGAATTATCGAGGTAAAGGTAGTGAGTATTTACCTATGGGGAATGTCTTGTTATACCACTATAGCAACCAACGTTTTATATTCTTTGGATTCGCTAGGGTTAATTGGTACTTTTTGGGAGCTGAAGAGAGCTTCTTAGTATCTACGCAGACATCCAAACGTTTGAGCAAATACTTAATCAATGCTCGTCGACAGTCAATTGTAAATGGCGCATCATGCATCCCGTAGTCGACTTTCACTATTTGCTGTTGTGCTGGTGAAAGATGTGGATTTGGGATGATTTCGATTATTTCTTCTGTTGCCCAATCTTCATCGTCTTCGATGTTAATCTCCGATTGGTTGAGCAGCTCAGGCTCACCTCTAAATCGGCTCAATACAAAGTCTAAGAACATCTTTCTTTCTTCGCAATATGCTCTCACGTGCCAGCGAAACCCATCAAATACGATAGTGTGCGGGACAATATTTCTACCTCGCCCTTCAGGGTTATCCATTGATACATACTCTATATCAACTCTGCGTCTTTCTCGTGCTGCTTGAAGGAGTCTACGAACGATTATGGGGGCTATCTGCCTGTCAGGTACCGAGAGGACGATAGAGTCTGCGAACCCCAGATCTTTTAAATCAAAGCCGTCTACATGGTCACTGTTGTATTTGTGTAGTAGTGACAAATACTCATTCGGAGTGCCTTTTGTAAACTTTGGCGCAAAATGATCAGTAAGTCGGTAGCCTTTAATACTACGATCATGAACAAGTGGTGGAGCAGAAAAGTGCTCTTGATAAGCTTTGATGTCTCTAGAGGCTTGCTGTCGCTTAATGTTGAAAGAGTTACATAGGTGATTAGTCGTAACGCGACCCTCCCACAATGCAACAACTTCGATTAATTTGAAGCGCAGTAACTGATCCCACTTTATTGTCATAACAATTATCTAATGCCTGAAAATGATACATGTTGATGTGTACAGAATATACGTACATTTTTTACATGGGTATAGTACACACTCAACGGTTAAAATTGCGGAGTGTTACGTAACGCAATGTAAGCTAAATCATACTTTTCTAATACTAAACACAATATTTGTTAGTAAAGCGAGTAAGATAAACAATTTGCATATGGCGATGTTAGCTCATCCACTCATTCCATTTTTTTATGGTTATAAGTACCGTTACTTTTCCGTGTTTGATACTATTTATCTCCACAAAAAAAGTCCGTTTAATCAAATTTTGAAGAGATTCCTTTGAACTTAGAAAAAGCCCTCAGCATACTTTCTAAATCATCGCCCTACGCGGTAAGTACAGAAAGAGAGCAAAATCAAGATCTTCTGGCTGATTATAAAAGCCATGTGTACATCACTACAAACATCGAAGTGGACTTTAAAAAGTCGCTTTTGTCTTCTAAGAAAAGTGACATCATTTTTTTGTGTGGCAGTAGTGGTGATGGTAAATCTGAGATTCTGACTCAGTACAGCCAGAAGCATAAAGCGACACATGAATTTCATCTGGATGCGACACACAGCTTTAACCCAAATCAGACGGCAATCAATGCGTTGGATGAACGATTCTCACAGTTCAAAGGAAATGATAAGCCACTTGTTGTTGGCATTAATATCGGAATGTTAGGCAACTATGCTGAGGAAGGTGCTGAACAACACGACGATATTAAAGCTTCGATAAAAGCGTTTTTGGAAAACAAAACGGACGATATTCCAACGAACCATATTTTCTTAGATTTCGAGCAATACCCTAAATTTACTCTGGGCCATGAAGTTAGCACATCCGACTTTGCTGCTAAGTTTCTCGCTCGCTTAACTGAGCCAACGCTAGATAATCCGTTTTACGCACTGTATGACAGTGAAGTGCAAAAGTTAGGTCACAGCAAGCTCACGGCAAACTATGCTTTGCTAGGGCTTGAATCTGTGCAGAAGAATATTATTTCCTTGCTTCTGAAAGCTCGCTTAATCAAAGATCAATTCCTAACCGCACGAGCGCTACTGGACTTTGTGTACCAGATCTTAGCGGGCGATGACTACCTGTTCGATAACCTATTCTCTGGCTCAGATAACGAGCTTTTAGAGCATATTCAAAGTTTTGATCCAAGCAACATCCACACTCGCAAAGTAGATGAGTTTGTTCTTCAGTTTGGTTTGGGAATTGAAGATGAAGGCTTTACACAACTTAAAGATCAGGTGAAAGCACAGGGTGTATTTGATGTGCTCACTGCTGCTTCATACTTGCGCATGGTTTATCTGTTAAAAGACGAAGAGCAATTTGCGAATGATTACATCAATGAGCTGAAAGCAGACTTTGATAACTCTTTGGTTGAGCAATACGCAAACATCTGGATACTTCATAGCGAGTTTTCTGGAAAGCAGAAAAAAGAACTGAATAAGTTTTATAAAGACACTCTCATTGCAGCTGTACATCGCTATTGTAATCGCAATTCGCCATCACTCGATAAAGACCAATTCTTTGTCTCTGAATACAACGGCTTTAAAACAGCGGCTGAACTAGAAGTGAAACCTGATTTTTCATCGATTAAAACACAAGCGGTGAGCAAGATAGGCTCATTTAACGCTCATATTCGAGTCGACGATCATTCGCTTCTGCCAATGCCGATAAGTATTAACTTGTTGGAGTTATTGGAAAAAATCAACCAAGGGTACCGTCCGAATAAGCATGACAAAAATGCGGTGCTTTTGTTGGATGAAGTAATAGAGCAGATCATCACGGTAGCGAACGAAAAGAATACTCTGTTTATTCTGAAAAACGACAAACGCTACAAGATCGTGAATGAAGATGATGAATATTTCGAAGTGAGTGGCTTATAAAATGACAATGGATAATTACACCCAACCATTTAATCAATCGTTGCCACAAACTGCGGAAGGCGTGCCGAATAAAAACAGCCTAAGCAGCTATTTACCTATTCGAACCAAGGGTAATGACTTTGATTTTGATGCTGTCATCGGCTTGGTTCTACGTGGGCTTCTGCGTAAAAAGGTAGAAGGTTATAGCTACGAACAGTTTGTGGCCGATTGCCAAAGTGCGTTTGAAGAAAAGCTTGGTGAAGAAGAGTTTTGGCAAGTGCTAAAAGAGATGTATTTTGAAAACAAAGACATCTTTACTGTGAGCCCTGAGCTCCTTCTGTTCCGTGCTCAAAAAGGTGAATTTGCAGCAGGTGATTCACGTGTTGCTTCTATGTACACCAATTTACTTCAGAACATGCGTGTAGAAGAGTTTGATGCCAAATTAAACTTTATTGAACGTGAAATGCTTTCTACGCTTCGTGGAAAAATGAAGTCTGACTCGTCATTGCAAGCGAGCGAGAAACCGTATCTACCTTATCTTTCGAAAGCATTCCGTGACGACCTGAAATTCTTGGCAAGTCGCCCTAAGTATCTGCTTAGTGAAATAGAGTCGTTCCTGTCTTTTTATGGTTTCGCATACACTGCGCAGCTGAGTTTAGCACTAACAGATTGGCGCAGTGGTCAAGAGCCAGTGGCTAAGCCTCTCTATTTCATTATGGATCATGAGCGTGCCAGTAATGAGCGTACTCATATTAAGAATCATGGCTATAAGTTGTTTAATGAGTCAGCCACTCGACTGTTCCCTATGCTGACTATGCTTGAGCTAATTCAGCCGGGTGTTGGAGATAAGAGCGCGATAAAAGTACCCCTGTGGGAGATATCGAAGGGTATTCAAGAGTCGAAATCGACGCATTTAAAAGAACAACTAGAAAACTTTGCCAGAGCGTTTAAGTCACAGCGTAATCTCGACACAGCTCTAGATGAATCTGAACTGGCGCTCGACTGGCTCGGTAACATAATGAAGCTCGCATCCGCACAGTTTAGCGTCGGCGAACGTTTCAATATCAACAAGAAGTATGTGTCAGAAGTAGAAAAGTACTTAGCGTCTCACTTCATTCAAAGTCGAGGCCGCAGTGGTCGAGTATTAGTGCTCAACCAAGACTACATCATCTTATTGACCAACCTTGTTGTTGGAGAAAAGGATAAACTCCGTTTCCACGAACTGATCACAGCCTTTGAGCAACGTGGCATTTTCGTTGATAAACAAACAGAACAAGAACTAATTAAATTCTATGAGCGCATTGGTAACGTAGAGCGCATGAGTGATAGTGGAGACGCAGTATATGTCCGTAAAACAATTTGAGACCTTTCTAGTAGAACAGTTTTTAGCGGATGCTGAAACACATATTAAGGCAGGTTTCCGCTATCAGTTTAAGTCGCCAGACAATGAAAATAGCATGCGCTTGTATCAGGCGATGACGGCTCATTCTGAAAATATTATTGATGCAACTAACGATATCAAGTTGCCATTCATTGAACTGTCAGGCTGTAAAATCGTTCCTATGATTCATAGCGAAAACCCAGCAGAGTTTGATGGTTTCACTGAAAACTACATCTCTCATCTGCGTGACGAAGTGGCGAGTCAATCAGGCTACTTAAAAGGTTGCGCACTAGTGGTGATCCACAACAGCTTGCTTGATACCTTGATTAATTCTGCAGAAGACTTGGCTCAAGTGGGACAAGTTTGGAGCGCATCAAAGATCAAAGCGGCAATGAAAGGGTTAATCGATCAGCAAGACAAAGGGCGCGATGTGTCAAACTGCCTGCTTGATGATCAATTTGATGCCATTTTAGAAGATGGCGCAACCATGTTTGGTTTTGAGTCTCTATACAAGGCCGTTGAAGACGGTGACTTGCGCTTCAATGAGTTGGGCATGTTTGAAGATCCGCTTGTAGCTGAAATGAGTGGTAACCCTAAGCAAATCAAAAAGCGTCTAGAAGACAACCGCGCGTTATACGAAGAGCTCACTTTCGAAGTTGAACACTTTGGCGGGCAGCTTCAAGATCGCTTAAAGTCATTCGGCGAGAAGTTTGTTAAAGAGAACTTCTCAGAAACGGATGCATGGAAAGACGTTGAGTTTGAAGCATTCCTACAAGAGAAAAAGCGCAATGCTCAGCAGCAGCTTGTTCTTGAAGAGGAGCAAGCTAGTGACGGTATGACCATCACGGCTCGTAACCGTGCTGAGACCAAAGCTGGCATGCGTGATCGCCACTTAATCATCGAATTAGATGAAGATGTAAATGAGTTTGAACTGAAGCTGATCTTCCAAGGTGCGAGCAATCTTGATAAAAGCCAATTCAAAATCCAGCCAGCAAAAGCGTTCAATAATGAAGAAGTGATTACCACACTGAATGGTCTAAAAACGACACGAGCTAGCTTGAAAGGTACGTACAAGCATGAGCCACTGTTTTTTAACTTGGCTCTAAAGCGTGAAAACAAATCTGAAGTTTATAACTTCCGTTGTTTAGTGGTTCGTAAAGGCGAGTTCTATATTGAACCGTTCAAGAACATCTTCTTGGTAGAACCTGCACCAGCGAAGCAGCGCTTAACCTTGAACATGGAAGAGAACAAACTGCAAATCAGAGCTAACGAAGGCAGCGCATGTTCACTACTTGATGCTAAACAGATTGTCGATGCAGCAGATTACGCCGTCGTGGATTTTGAAGCGTTAGCCAATGAAGCTGATGAAATAGATTTTGCCGTTAAATCAGGTGATAACCAGCTTAAGTTTAATGTTGAAGGTGCGGTAGCGACTGATTCATTGAGTTTGCCTTTACTGCTTAATAGAGGCCGTTATCACAAGCTTTTCAAAGATGAATATAACGGCGAGTTTTATTCTCAAAAAGGCAAAGTAGGCATCGATAACAGTGAGTTCGTTGTTCCGGGTGTTCGTTTAAAGCTACTGCGTTGGGAAGAAGAGTTCATTAACAACAAAGTAGTGTCTATTGCTGATTCAGGGGCGATCAAGCTCGATGACCTACAAGTGATTGATGATGCTATTCATGGATCTTACGTTGAGCTTTTTGATTACCTAGAACAACGCCGTAGTACGCCATCATTGGCATCTTGGGGCGATGAGTTTACAACACTTGTCCAAAACACAGTTGATGCTTGCTTAGCGTATTTTGCAGCGATCCCAACGGGTAGCATGCTGACCAAAGAGCAAAAATCAGCGTTGAAAATCGGTTTGGTACAATCTGAAGGTGAAGAGTACTACTCACCCTTCCACCCGCTGATTTTGGCTTATTACCTCAACCTAAGAAATTCGATTCGTAATGACAAGAGCTTTACTCAGCTTCCTGATGTTACGTTTGAACGCTTGTCGCCAAAAGGTTTATTGCCATACGTTTACCATCCAAAACATGAGTTCTCTTATAACCAACAGGTCAAAGAGAACGCGTTCTGGATCAAGAGTGTACCTCAAGAGAAAAGCTCTCTTACGTTCGTTCGCAAGTTAGTAAAAGAGAAAATCGATGAGTTCCAAACGGCATTCAGCCAACTGTTCACAGGCTCTGAGAGGAGCATTATCGTTAATGCGGTGAACCAAGACAGCGCTGAAGAGTTATTTATGGGGCTGGTGGATTATGTCCGCAGTAACCAAGATCAGGCTGCGTCGATTCATATCAATCTGTATGATGACAAGTTAGCGTTTAATGCGTTTGACCGATTCGCAGAAACGGCGAACTACGATGAGCTGAAAGAGTGGCTAGAGCTAAACAAAGGTAAAGTGCGTGAGGTTGCCGATACTATTATCGATATTCTTCGCACGCGTCTAACTTACAGTAAGTTCACTAATGCCCAAGTTGAAAAAGATGGTCAGTCTTATGCGCATCTTTCCTTTTTCCGTAATAACGACAAAGTCGATTGCTCAGACATTGCGATTGAAGATATGGCATCAGGCATAGCTTGTGACGGCCTACTAACGGGTGATGCTTCTGAAAGTAAATCTGGCTCATACTTTACGGGTTTTGGCTTGAAGGGAACGGATTTCCAAGACTACCCACATTTGATGATGGCTAAATACGTCGGTGCTTTGTTAAAACCTGCGCTCAAGCCGAATACTCAATATCACGGTGCAAACGCGGTTGCTTTAGCAGTCAGTGAAGACTTTAAAGGTTTACTAGAACGTTCGTACGAGAGTTCTATCTGGACGACCATTATTGATCCTAAGGTTACGTTGGACTTCTTCCACAGTAATGAAGACGTAGTATTGATTCACTATTCAGATCAGTACACCAGCTCATCAAGCTACGATGCAATCACGGTTACTGCGCAGCGCGGTTTGTTTGAAAAGGTTATTAAGCAAGGTGATGGTGGCCAAATCAATGAATTCAACGCGTTCAACGGTGATTGGCTGTTGAAAATGATGACCTGCGCGCCGACCATCAATAAAGAACGTAAAGGCGTGATTGGTGCCTACAAATTTGTGACTAGCCTAGTGCATGATTCAGACATTACATGGGTTCCCCTGTCTGTCGCCGAGATGATTCGAGTATCGGGTAATATTGGCCTGAAGATGTCTGACAGCGAGTTTTCTCGTAATGTCCAAGGTTACAAAAAAGGCGAAATTTCTGACGATGTATTGCTGGTTGGTTTCAAAGACCAAGACATGTATTTATTACCTGTTGAAGTGAAAACGGGCTCGGTGCCGAATTACAATAAAGCCGTTAAACAATCGAAAGAGCTATTGCGTTACTTAAGCCAAGACTTACTAGGCAACAAAGACTTGGCGAGCAAGTTATACCGTGGTTTGTTCATGCGCCAAGTTTTGATGCAAGTTGATAAATATCGCTTATACAAGGTGTTCGCTGATGATTACTTCGATAGCTTACTTGCTAACAAAGAAGAGTGGCTAAGAGGTGACTATTCACTTGGTCAAATCGCAGACTACCCAGAAGGCTTTGTGGTTAGCCACCTTGAAGGGGCTGGCTGTTTACAACCCGACTACCAAATGATGGAAGGGGTGTTAAAAGTCGATCTACCAATGGGGTTGCTTCCTGGCTTGGTGGAAACTCCGCTGCAAGAAGTGTTGAACGAATTAGATGTAGTGAAACTTTGCCATGTACCAAGTGAGTATGTGCTGAATGGTGAAACTCGATTAGAAAAACTCCCTGAAGCTGAATCACAGCCAACAGTGGTGGTATCTGATGAGGTTGAAACTACAGAATTAGTGCAGCCTGAACAGCCTGTCGTTGAGCCTCTGAAGGTCGAGTCTAACAGCAACCTAAACGTGCTATTTGGCCACAATGCTCTAACACAAGCACCACTGAACTGGGAGCCAACGAATACCGCCAAATTCATGAATACCAATACCGGTATTATTGGAACCATGGGTACAGGAAAAACTCAGTTTACCAAGTCGGTGATCACTCAGCTTTACCGCAATCAAGTAGACAACGTAAACGGCGCACCTATTGGCATGCTTATTTTTGACTACAAATCCGATTATGTAGACGATAAGTTCCAACAAGCGACTGCGGGTAAGAAGTTTAACCTTCATAAACTGCCGTACAACCCACTGAGCTTGTTTGGTGATACGCCAATGTTGCCAGTGCATACCGCACGTGGTTTCTCTGAAACCATGGGTAAAGCGTTTGGCTTAGGGCAAAAACAACAACTGCGTTTGCGTAAGCTTGTGGGTGAAGCGTATGAGTTAGCAGGTATTCGCAAAGCGGACCCAAGTACTTGGTCAAAAGCAGCGCCGACAATCTCACAGGTGTGGGACTTGTTCATTGAAACAGAGCCAGATGAAGATTCACTATATGCGGCACTTGAAAGCTTATATGAACTAGAGATCTTTGAAGACGACAACACTAAGTGCATGAGCCTTTATGACTTGGTTGATGGCATCACGGTGGTTGAACTGGCGGGTTACCCATCAGAGATCCAAAACCTTGTTGTGGCACTGACGTTAGATCTTTTCTACTCGCAGATGCAGAAGAAAGGTAAGCCAGAAGTCCAAGGCGACTTCCGCCAAATTACTAAGATGATTTTGGTAGATGAAGCCGATAACTTCATGTCTCAGAACTTCCCAAGTTTACGTAAGATCTTGAAGGAAGGCCGTGAATACGGCGTGGGTGTGATTCTTTCTACACAAGACATTACCCATTTCCAAACTGGTGAGAATGACTACTCAAGCTATGTACTTACTTGGGTAATTCATCGCGTAGCGAAGATTCGCCCACAAGAGCTGAAAGCCATGTTTGGTGTCAACGAAAAAGCAGAACAAGAAAAGCTAATGGAAACCATCAATAAGCTAGAGAAGCACTACAGCTTATACATTGATGGGGCAAAGAAGATACTCCCAATGAGAGACAAGGCATTCTGGGAACTTTTACAATAAACATATGATTTTAAACGCCCTTTAAGGGCGTTTTTTTGATCTCATCAATACTAATATATGATTCAGTATGTATAATCGTGTTGGGCTATTATTGTGGAAGCTATTGATGGATCTACTCGACAAAATTCAAATGATTTCTCGATGGCGACGTGGAGATCAACGCGCTCCACATAAACCCTAATGTTGCTATATGCTTTATCTCAATATAAACAAGGTCATGAGCGCTTGTTCCATTTTGGCGGTTAGCCAATGAGAAATATCCATTTTGGGAATTAAAGAATAGTGAAGAGTGTATTCCCCGTAAGAGTAATACAGACCCGAAAAAAATCAGAGCTTAATTTCTAATCCCACATTGACAGAAAAGATAGCTTCTAAGTTAAGCCAAGACAACTTCCCTGGTACATTACAAGAAGAGTTGTTTGTTCGTTTTGGCTTTGAAGTGGATACGTCGACTAAGCTACGAGATCCCAGTTTCCGTAAGAATGTTCTACGTGCTTACAACTATCGATGTGCTGTATGTGGTTTTGATTTGGGGCTATGAAAGCAAGAAGATTGCGTTACCAAGAGACCCTCTTTTATATCCAGCTGAGTTGTTTCTTGAATGGCACTTTAGAGAGGTCTGTAAGAGTTTATAGAATGATTTGTTACTCCATTGGTAGAGTAGTTGTGTCAATAGTGCTCTTGTTGATAAAGGAAAGAAAAGCTTGGTTATAGTTGTCTATTTTTGCTGGTTAATTTATGAGAACAGAAGATTTGTTAAAACATGGAACGAGTATATGTCAATGAAGAGTGACCACTACAATGTACTTATTGAGTACCTATCCAAGAGCGTAAAACCTGCTTTATTTAATATAAAAGTGGTCTCTTATCTATTTGTTTCAGTGTTGCTTATTGGTGGTGCAGGTGTTTGGATGCCTTGGGTTAGGTCAACTGGCTTTAGTGCATGGTTACCCGGCAGTACTGTTTTTACTTATGTCTTTGCTTTACTGGGAACAATGATGTGCAATAGGTTGTACTTCTATACGTCTCAATTAAGGGAAGTAAAACAGATGATTAGCGAAAAGCGCGCGCCAGAAGATATTGATAATATTTTCGTAGAATTTGAAAAGCATTCTGTATTATCAGCATGGGGAATAATGGTCGGTGCCACTATTCTACTTCTTGTTTCGTTTTCTTATTCTTACTTTTATAATGAAGATTCTTGGATTGGTTGGCTAGGTTTCTTAATGGCACTATGTCTTTATTTTGTAAGTTCAGTATCAGATGTGCAAGATAAAACTAAGATTGAAGACGTAAAAGATAAACAGGAAGCTGAACCGATCATCCCTAATGATAATGACCAAGGTGCTGAACTAGATGCAAACTTTTTCCAAACAGGTGAATCATGAATAGAAATCGCATTAATAGCTTTAAGCCGGTTCCATCAATTAAAGTTACACAAGGCTTTGGTGAGTTCTATGTTTGTGCTATCAAGGCTAAAGATTTGCTTAATATTTGTCAGCCTGTACGTGCTGAAGTTCTCGATGGTGAAATAGAAAATGATCCATTAGATATTGGTTTAAATAAGCCATTAGGTCATCAGAGAACAATAGGTAATAAAAGGCCAGAACAAATTGCTCAGTATATAAAAACTGGTGTTGCAGCATTTCCAAACTCTATTATTATTGGTGCTAATATATCTGAGGAAGGCTACTTGCTTGAAGGCGACGATCAGCAGTGGACTTTCGAAGACGGCCATTTGAAAATTAAGGATAATTCTCTGGTAGCCGCTATAATTGATGGGCAGCATAGACTTGAGGGGTATAAGCTTATTCAAGAAGAAGGCGGAGCCTCATTAGAAGATGAACTGGTGTGTTCTGTTTATTTAAATTTACCTATAACATATCACGCGCAATTATTTTCTACTATTAACTCGACGCAGAGAAAGGTTCCTAAAAATCTTATATATCAATTATATCAAATAGATATGGATGAAAGTAAACCTAAATACTGGAGCCCAGAAGTACTCTCTGTGTATTTGTCTAGAGCTTTTGGTTTGGATAAAAATTCGCCACTTCATGGAAGAGTAGTGTTAGCTATAGACAAAGACGACACTACTATTCCAGCTTCACGTGATTGGAGTGTTTCCTTATCTTCTTTAGTCGAGGGGATACTAAAACTAATATCTAAGAAACCAATTAATGATAGAGATGTTTTTTATTCGAAGAAAATGGAAGTGAAACAAAGGACGGATCTGAGTGAGGATGGGTCTGCTTGGCGAAATTTATATTTAACCAACAAGGATAGAGAGGTTTACCAAAATCTTACGAATTTTATGAAGTGCCTTTTTAATAGATTACCTGCTGATTCTGCCTTTCACTCTAGTATTGGTATCACCGCAGCTTTAGATGCTCTCAGGGTATTACTAGAGTCTGGGGAAGCGTTCGAAGGTATCGAAATAAATATGAATGATTCTCTCAAATTAGTTAACTTTAATTCTTTGCCAAATGAAAAGGTAACAAAATCTAAGAGTACTTTGAGAAATGTTTTATTGTTAGCGTTTGAAAGAAATCATAACTACAAATCTAATATTAAATATAATTTCGATGGTTTACACGATAAATATAAGAAGCATTTTTTATAGAATGATTGATTAGAGCGTCCGCCTGCCACTGCAGGCGGATCTAATTAAATATTATTTGATAACTTTGTTAAGCTCGAATGGTTTCGAATTGAAGCAATCCCATCTTCAACGTGTGCTGCCCAAGCTTGTTGGTACTCTTTAATATCAAGTGCTGGGTAGTACATCTTCAGCATTAGCTCAGTCACATCACTAGTTTCACCAAGCCAAGTGTACTTATCTAGTACAAGTGAACCATCTAACTTCGCTTCTTGACCTTGGTATCGAAAGTCACTTTCAATAGAGCGGAAGAAAGCGATACGAGCCGATACGTTTGGAGTGATACCTGTGTACCCCTTCAGCTTTTTAAGCTGCTCTTCAGTCGAGCGGGTTAAGTTCATACGGTTAGGTAGCATTACACAGCCTCCTTAATCGATTCTTTCCAGAAGTAACCTTCCTTCAACGTTGAAGACTTAGTTGTACCGTCAAAACAGATTTCGTAAGTACGAGCCAAATCATCTTGAAGTCTACCCATAAAATATTTTTTATCGATTTCTGTATCAGTAGACAATATGACTACTTGGTGACTTGCGAAAGGAAAGTAACTTTCTACCAGCTTGTCACGATGGTGCGAATCTAATCGACCAAGTGGAGTATCAATGATAATTGGTAGCTTACGACCAGATGTACGACCAAGTGCTTCTAGAATTGATATAGCGTAGATCTGCTTTTCACCAGCAGACATTGCTTTGCGGTTTATCTTAATACCGTGTTCATCAATTAACTCTACATCAAATGACGTAGAGTTAATTGAAGCTGTTAGTTGTAAATCCTCTTTACGAGCTAGCTTTTTGTATGATTGTACGAACTCATTTTCTAACTGATTTACACGCGCTTTGGTTAACTGTTCACCAAATTTCTCTAGCAATAAGATAGAGTTTTGGGCGTTGCTAACGCTTTGATCTTTGTTGGACTGATCTTTGTGCTTATCGTGTAGCTTTTGAATTTGACGAGCTGTTTCCAGTGCTAATCGAAGTTCTCGTTTCGCCTTTTCTAGTAACTTATGATATTCGATTATCAGTGTTTCTTTCTTCTTATCTAAAGCACGAACATCTGCAAATAGCTCCTGTACTTGCTCCTGCTCAGGGGCTCGCGCGATATTATTTGAAGCGTTGTCGATCTCTTCTTCGACTTTTTGGAGGCGTACTCGTGCTTTGTCAAAGCGAGAGAAAGAATCTTGCGATAGGTTGGATAACTGGTAATCGATAGTGTTCGCTTGGCGATCAGAGATATCCAAAAGAAGTTCGGTTGAATCGAATTCACCGACGTGTGCTTTAAAACTGTCTGCGATTGCGGTTTGCGCCATCTCGGTATCAAAGCTTGGATATTTTGAGCATAGTGTTTCTAAGAATGAATCTAGCTCATTACCAAAGTTCTGCTTCTTCTTAACTTGTTGCTCTTGTTTGATCTGAGTTTGAAGCCTTTGCATTGCTTTCGGAGCAAGTGAAAATGAAAGGCTGGTTTCCATTTCCATACGAATCTGCTTCTCAAGCTCCACTTTCTCTTTCAGCAAGCTTTCAGCTTTTTGTTGTTCATCTTCTCTGGTTTTTGCCCAAGCACCGCCGTTTTGCGCAAGTTTGTTTTCTAAAACTTGGATATCAGAATTAATGCTAACAATCTGTTTGTAGACTTCATGGTCAGCTTCAAAGCGGAGTTTTTCTGATTCTCTTTCATGTTTAATTCGAGTGTTCTCGAGGTTATCCATTTCTTCTTTCAGGGATTGATTTAAAGCTGCAGCCCCTTGCTTTTTTAGGAAGATGTTTAGGTCGCTCTTAAGCTTAGCTATGACATCTAACCCTAGTAGTCGGCGAACCGCGGTTTTTAAAACTGTTCCAGATTCGTCTTCAGCTAGCTCTGCGATTTTCTCACCGTCAAAGAAGAATAAGTCAGCGATGCCTGTTGGAATCAGTTCATTAAGAAAACCTTGGCACTGTTCGTAATTGAGCTCTGGAATTTGGATACCATCTTTCTCAAGGCAAAGGTTGTCTTTCTTGCCTCGTTTCCAGCCGCGAATTACTTTATAGGTGTTTTCTTCGCCGTTCTGGCTGTATTTAAACTCAAGCTCGATCGATGCATTATCTTGAACACCACCATGGCCGACACCTTTGTGAATCAGTTCCGATAAAGCGTCAACGTAGTCACCATTTGAAAGTAATTGACTAAATGATTGACGCCCGAAAAGCGCTAAGCGAACGGCTGTCAGTATTGATGTTTTACCGGCACCATTTAAGCCGCCAAATAAAATAATAGGTCGTTCGGTCCCTTCGATAGGGCCACTTTTACTTAAACGAGCTGGAGCAGGGCGCAAGTCAATTTCATGCACACCGCGAAACACGCGAAAGTTGTTTAAAGTTAGTTTTGTAATCAACATTTCAGTATTTAAAACTCTTTTTGAAGCTGTTTATCTAGGTCAGCAAGCTGTTCGTTATAGCGCTCAATTTCTTGTTGGTGAATATCAAACTCGGCTTTGCTTTGCAGTGAAGCATGCTTTTGTTTGATCTCTTCCAAGCTTCCCCAGTCTCGTTTCAATAGCGATGCGATTTTGTTCGAGATACCACTACGACGGCTTAAACCTTCCATAGAGACCTCTAGCTCGATGAGCTTCATGATCATTTCAGGTTCGACATCGAAATTATTGCAAAGCTCATGGATTAGCTGTGCGTCATCTTTACCAAAACTTGCGTTATCGTCATACACCCAATCAAGGTCGTAGCCATAAACATCTTTAAAAATAGTTGGTAGAGAATCATCCCAATCTGGCTCGTTTGGATCATGGATCCACTCTTGGCGAATAGCATGCAGCTCTGGCACTGTGATTAACTCAATCTCTCGGCCTTCAGCTTTAAATTTATTATCTAGCTCTAGTAATTCACGAAGCCATTGGCGGCGGTATTTAAGCCAGTAAGGGCCCGGGACGTGTTTACGCTCGCTAGCAATATCTTCGCCTTCTTTCGCGTATTGGTAGCTCACGCGACCTGTACGACGTTTATGGTTTCTGAATTCTGCTTTGTTAGCTGGGTCTGTCGTCATTGCTAACTTATTACGGAACTCAAGAAGAGGTGCCATCCACTCTTCACCGTTTTGGATAAGGCTTTCCATCGCACGGTCTTTGGTTACTACGGTACATGTCCAGCAACCAAAACGAGAATTACCACAAGAGGGGGTAGTTTCGTCAATCACCATTGGGCATTCACCTTGGCCTGAAGAGTCTTTATATAGATTCCAAAGTACTAGGTTTTTACCGCCCCAAGGGTTTTCCCATTCTAGGTCATAGTCATCTTTCCAGATGTTTCTAATACCTAGTGGCGTTTCTTTTGTCTCTAGGTGACATAAACGCAAGATCTTCCAAACATCATCAACAGCCCATGTATCAATAGGGGTGTAAATGAATGCATTGGCTAGCGTTGTATGGCGAGCTAGACGAGAGCCATCAATTTTGTGTTTAGCGATAACCTGAGCACGCGAGGCACTTTCTTGGCTACGTGAGCCCAATACAACAATCACCTCATCAAATTGAGATACCTTGCTTTTGATGAAGTCACTAACCGGATCGATCTTCATTCGCTCTGTACACCAGCGAAATGAACGTGTCGGTGCTGGGTAGCCTTTACCAAGAAGACTTGACCAGAACGTTTGGTCTGACTCTGGTACAACTTTGTGACAGCTGATTGGCAAGTCGTCGCGCTTGGCGCCTTTTTGTATCGCAGCTAAGGAGTCTTTAATGTGGTTAACAACAACAGGTGTCTCGACCAGTGTGTCTGATGAAACGACAAATACGGGTTTGTGGCGTTGTTCTTTTTCTAAGCCAAGTAGTGCCATATAGATTAAAGACATGATAGCGGAGGAGTCTTTACCACCACTGTAGCCAATCACCCATGGGCGGTTGTCTGCACAATAGACGCGTTGAACGTCAGCAACATAGTAGCTGAGTTTGTTATTTGCGAACTCTTCAGCGTTGATGAATTCTTGGTATTCTTCGGCGAGATCTTCTGCCAATTTTAGCTCGTGTATCATGATAACTGCTTCTCTAGAGCTTTTTCTTCTGGGGTTAGTGGTAACCCAAGTTCAATTTTAAGTGCGTTTGCTGTGAGCTGAATATTGATATTCGATTTACTCAACTTGCCGTGGTTCATGCTGCGCTTTATCCATTCAGGGTTGGTTTTCAACCAATTAACCTTCCCTAGTAACTGAAGCTTTTCTTTCCATTGTTTTGGTTCTTGGCACAACAGGTGTTTACCCAAGACGCCAATCGCATGCAGCCCGACACCATGTGCGTGAATGTATTCTTGTCGAAGCTGTGCAGGGGATATCTGTTTGTCGATCACCATTTGCCAATCTTTAATATGGCGAGTGACCTCTTCCCAAAACTCAGACGCTAACTGCTTCTCTTCTTCAGTGAAACCATCTTTTGGCCCTTTACTTAAAAGTGCTCGTGTTGATTGTTTAATGCTGCTTAAAGTAAATAGCTTATTCGACTTTGGACTGATGTTGGATTTTTCCATTTCAGTCATTCCAATGAATGGTTTCACTTTAGCTGCTAATTCACGCGCTAATTCAGAGCTTTCGTCTCGGTGATCGTAGAGAGTGCCAAGAGATGGACTAGGTTTTACTGCGTACTTGTTTAAGTCAGCAAACATTTGTTGGCTTCTCCCTAAACCTTCATCGATGAAGAACAATACTGGAATGTTGTCTTGCCCAAGGTCTGGATTTTCTCTTAGTGCTTCTTCTATCGCTTTACGACGGTGTTGGCCATCGTTAATTAGAATCTGCGCATCCATCGGGATTTGAAGCGTACCTAAATTAGGCGCACCTTCATGATCGTGGAAAGATATATCAACTCCAACCGATGCTGTTAATGCTGAGAATACGTACTCTTTAGGGTTGTCGAGTAGGTATTTGACCATTTCAGGTATACGAGTCTTGTTTAATGTTCTTTGAGCTCTAAGCTCTGGTGGAACATCATCTTCGTTATAACTGAAAATCTTAGGGATGATTCGAAGAGGACATGTCGCAATGTAAAATGGACGTCCTGCTTGAATACCTCTGACAGCTGGAAATGAATAGCAATAGCCTGAATCTTGATTTTGCATAGTGAACTCTAAGTTATGTTATTTGTCTATGACATAAACCATAGTTGGTATGTCATATTTTGACAAACTAAGCTTTTAGTTTGTTATGCTTTAGTCTAATCTATGTGAATTATCACATAGGTATGCCAAAATAGGCTGAATATTTTACAGGTATGTAGGCCAGATATCTATGGTAACCATAGGTTTTTATAGTACTAAAAAAGCGTTATTTTGAACTTAGCGTAAACCCTTTGATCTCTTTATGTTCCTTCTCTAATAGAACCTCAAATTCTGTTCTGATCATCTGTGTTTCTTCACTTGCTTCAAACTCCATAAGCTTTGCTAATCGTTTATCAAAGCTCTGTTGTTTCTTGTAGTTCTCGTGCTCGGTTGGCATGTAAAGGTGCTTATTAAGCAGTGGTGGCCTGCGATCTTCATTAACGTAATCGAAGAAGTCGACGTCTTGTTCTGCCATCTTGATTTTTATGCGCTCTACTAAGAAAGGCACCGATTTTTCAAAGTCATCATAGGCGGTGACGGTGAGTTTTCCTGATGTGATATGAATTTTAATTAGGTCTATTTCTTCATCCAGTTCGCCGTACATTTGTAACCCAGCACCCACGTATACTCGTAGCAGTAGCGGTAAATCATCGATAAAGTCTCGATGTAGAATCAATGAATGCCCTTTATTAAGAAGGCTTGCTGGTAACAGGCAATGTGCTTTCTCGCATTGCTGATGAATTAAGTCGGTGTCTGCAATTGCGAACAGTAATTCCGCAGCCAGGTTGATTGCGGTTTTGTAATCATCAAACAAGACTTTGATGTCGCGCTTTAGGGGCTCTGGTTGCTGCGTATAGGGTTTTCTTTTCTCAAACAGTCCCATAGCAAAGTAGAGGAGAAGATCTTCTTTTCGGCTTTTTTCTGCTTGTTCAAACTCTTGGGTATCAAACATCTCTTGCAGTAAGTTAAAGATTTTTCTGTGTGAGCCAACCAGCTCTCTTATTTTGTCTGATTGTTCAAATTCATCGTTGGCAGGAATGCGGCCGAGTTCTAAGCAGGTGTTCCAAAAGTCATTAAACAAGTCTTGATGCCGAGTGATAAGCAGTTTGGCTTTGTCTTTGGCTTCAATAGGTTCTGGTGAAGTCAGTTGTTTCCATTTATGGTGTCGTTTGTATTTACTTTGAAGGTATTGCTGCTCTTCGAGTTTGTCTTTGAAAATATAGAAAATACCGGGTGCGACGGTAATGGCGTCTTCTTGTAGGCTTCTCTCTATGTACGCTTTGATTTCTGATTGCGCATAGTATTTTTGGAAGGTGTTACGAGAGGTAATCACCCCATCTTTATAAGGTTTGAACTGAGCAATGTAGTTTTCGTTGGCCAGCATGACAGAAACCACCAGAAATTTATCTGCTAGCTCCCATGCGCCTAGTAGGGCATCGAGTCTTTCATCTTGATCTTCTATTACGTTAAGAACAAACCCTATGTTTACGATATCAGAATTGGATTTGTCGTTGTCGGGTTGAAAGTTCGGATCCCAACCCAGAGCGTCGAGGCCATGTGCTTCGAGCTCTCTTAAATCGTCTCCGCGGCCGCAGCCGTAATCGAAAATTGAGTGCTCGCCTTTTAAGTAACCATGTTTAACGAGAGTCTTCATTGGTGCGGAGAGTTCATGACGCACGATGGCTGTTCTGTGCCTATCAATCCCAGCCTCTTCTTGCGTTGTCACAGAGGAGCATCGGAATAGTCGACCATCGACAAGCTCGTAACCATGGCGTGCTATTAGGTTTTCCCAAGAACGTTTAAAACCAATCAAACGGCTGTTTTCGTATAGTCCTGCATTCTCGCCTTCTTGTGTGAGTGAAATGAAGTGCTCGTAATATTCACTCGTTGGCAAAACCATGGCTTCTTTTCGATGTAAGATCGGCGGGTTTTCAGATTCGCGATAGCCTGTAATTTTGTGGCTTAGTTTAGAGAGGTCGACATTGAGGCTTTGTTCTAATGCGGGATAGGAATCAGTATAAAAATCAGGGTAATGAAGAAGAGATAAACGGAACTCTTTTTTAAACAGCTTAACGAGGTTCCACTCTTCTTCATCTAAGTTAACGGCTTTTGCTACGGCAGGAATGAACTGTGTTAATACTTTAGGCAATGCGCTGAATGCGTCTTTATGAAGATAAATGGCATCGGGAAGTTGTTTTCCAACTTTTATTTGAGAGGTCAGTTCAGCAAATAGCTCTTCGTTCATTCCTATTCCTTAGGTGTTTTTGAAGATTATAAATCATCAAACAATGCCTGTGTGGCGCTACCTTTTGCACTTTTTGTGTTTACGCGAAGCCCGTCACTTCGGCATTGTCGGATAAGGGCGTATTTTGAATTATCAGCCCCAACGCTAATATGCAGAGGTTTATCTTTGCCATAAAAATAGAGGCGGTCGAACTCTAAATGCGTGCAGATAAATCGAGCGACCTCATTCATACGTTGCTCATACCCTTCAACATAAATATCACACGCAGCCCCACTGCGCTTACAGATACGACTATCCCGGGTGTTGAGTTCCATAGAGGCATGTTGGTCAATATCGGGCGCCATATCTCCAGGGCTATTTTTCAATATCCACCTTAAAAGAGGATGGCTTGTATAACCATAGGTCACTGTTACCTCCCCTAGTGAGTGTTCGATAGGCTGTAAAATTTGAACCGTTAAACACTGAAGCTCAGTGGCAGAAAGTTTATTAACCTTGTTGTCTCCTAAGTAATTAGGGTGTCGAGACTTATGCCAATCAATAAGCTTGTGGTGCATATTCTGTCCTTAGGGTTCTAGGTTGCTACTATATTTAACGAACGACAGCAGTAAAATCAATGCAATTCGGGGGCTATGTATGTTGTTTATTCTCGCTTTACTCTGCATCTTCTTGTTGGGGTATCTTGCACAAACTACGGGCCTTTGTATGGTGAGAGGAGTGAAGGAGGCAATAAACGGATCACCGATGTTCATCGTTGCGATTGTGTTTAGTGGTTCGCTGGCTTGGGTTTCTATGGCTCTAGGCTCTGTCGTAGAAGGGCGGCTTTTATCCACCGCTTTTTGGCCGAGTCTGTTTTCTCTGTTTGGTGGTTTTCTGTTTGGTATTGGAGCGGCAATTAATAGTGGTTGCGGGGTATCGACGGTTAGCCGTTTAGCTCGTGGTGAAGTTGTGATGCTGGCGACGATATTAGGGTGGTTCGTTGCTTGGTTGTTATTTGCTCCCGTTTTACCTAACGAGTTAAAGGGAGATAAGTTGGTATTGTCTGATTTTTCTCGCTATGCATTCCTTGGGAGCATTTCGTTCATTATTGTGGTGAGTTGCTATTTCATGAATGCGGTAAATCGTAAGTTATGGTTATCAATGCTGGGAATTGGCTTAACGGCAGGTTTTGTATTCCTTTATGAACAACACTGGACGCCAAGTGGTTTATTGAAATCTATGGGTACTTCACTCTGGCATGGAAGAGCTGAAGATTGGCCAAGCAGCGAGCGTTTTATCTTAATGATTTCTCTGATAGTTGGAATGGTTAGCGCCGCGTTATTTACTGGGTCGTTTTCACTGAGGTTAAGCTCTATACGTCGATTGGGTAAACATTTGGTTGCTGGTGTGCTTATGGGGCTTGGCGCTGTGATGGCTGGTGGAGGGAACGATACTCAGCTGTTAGTGGCGATGCCAGTACTTTCTCTGGCGGGCGTTTTTTCTGTGTTGAGTATCATTGTGGGTATTTATCTTGGGACTCTTGTCTTACAGAGTCGGGATACAAAATGAAACTACTCCCAGTTTATCGATCTTTGATAGTTAATGTCGTATACAGTTATTATTGAAGTAGTAAGAAGACATTAAGCTCTAACCAAAATATATTTATGCTTAATAATCGGCGCAGTGCGCCGATTGGATATGTAATTTCAGTAAGTGTCTGTTTGACCAAGTTTCAACTATAGATGATTTAGTGTAAACGCGGCCTGTGAGGGAGAGTGATCTTTAGTCTAAAGTGAACAAATATAGGATATTTTAGAAGCGTTTCTTGACGGACTTACGAATAACAAACTATAGTCAATTTAGTAAGTCAATAATTAGCAAATTTAGTCTGCGTTATGATTAAGTTATTGATATCAGGTTATTTAATGAATGAATGAATATCGGAGTTTCTAGGGTTCAAATCCCTATCCCTCCACCACCATTGAAAAGCCCGCTGAGAAATCAGCGGGCTTTTTTGCATATGTAGCACTTGAAACTTGCTTAGAAACAAAGAGGTAAGCCAGCGTCTATTTCGCACGGAAGTATATTCCGCTTCAGTAGAGAGTTGTGTTCTTATTAGCTCTAATAATCAGCCATCATAAAGTCCCCTTAGGCTAGCCGAAGTAATAGACTTAAGAATGCTCTGCGTTGTCATAAAGTGGTCTCCTACGTACCATAGAGCCACTGTGCTGTTCAGAATTTTAGTGGTATCTAAGAGGCTGAGAGCACGACAACGAACTCATGCCATAACATAAATACAGACGTAAAAAGAGCCGCATAAAACTCTCGAAAGAAAGTTTCAAACAGCTCTTATTCGTAATGTAGATTGGACGTAAGTAAATTTAATTCTGTCGCAATGATGCTTTTGATTTGGGTTAACGAATCTTGGCAAGCAAAGCTTGTCTATTACCATTCAGAGCATGAACCACCTGACTTATCTTAGTTGCTATGGCTTGTTTAACTGCCTTTTTATCATCATATTTCTGTAGTTTATGTTGGAGTCCAAGAAATGCATCTTCTAGTCCCTTGCCCAAATCACAATCAGTGCTGTTTAGATAAAAGGTTTGGCTTGGCAGGAACGCAGATACTTTAATTTCATAATCTTGGAATACAATATTGAATTTAGCTTCATACTCAACGTGTAAAGCGCCTTCGGTTAACTGCATTAAAGTTGATAACTGTTCATTAATCATTGATTGCGTTTGTGGCGTGATAACTACATTTCGAGTTAAATTTTTCATTTTGTTTGCCTATTCAATGGCACTTGCACCATAGTAATTTGTATTGCTCCCAAGCTTTGGGAGCTCATGGATAGTATTCTTAAAGCGCAATTAATAGATTCGAGTTAATCCAGCGTCCACATCAAAAATGTCTTGTTCACTTAATGAACCAGTAGCCTGTTTCAGCTGAACTCTTGATAAAATGTATTGATAACGAGCATCCGATAGGTTCTTTTGTGCTTGATATACGTTTTGCGTACTATCCAAAACATCTACCATGGTTCGTGTTCCCACCATAAAGCCTTGCTCTGTCGCCTCTAATGCTGACTTTGCGGACACCAATGATTGTTCATAAGCCTTTATCGACCCAATCGCTGAGCGAATGTTGTTATTGATTGCTCTAATATTCTTCTCTACGTCGCGATAAGTACTCTCTAGATCCTGGCTTGCAGCAACATATTGATATTGAGCTTGTTTACCCTCTGAAGTGACACGTCCGCCGGAATACACTGGCAGATCGATAGATACTCCAATGTTGAATAGGTTCTCATCGTCATCTTGCGGATAACCTGTTACTGGGTTGTTCGGTTCATCAAAATTCTTTGTGTATTCATAACCAGTCGTCAATGAAATTGTCGGTAAATGGCCAGAACCTGCAAGTGAGATTTGCTCTTTAGCAATATCCTTTTGAATACGTCCGGCTAAAATTTGTAGGTTCTCATTACTTGCCTTTTGAACAAGATCATTTGCAGAGAGTTCAGGCATTGAAGTCGAGAATCGATTGATATCAAGAACAGAAAGGTTTGAAGCGGGCTGTCCGGTAATCGCGCGTAATTCTTCCAAGGCATTTTCTACCGAGTTTTGAGCCTGTATTTCTTGCGCTACAACATTGTCATATTGCGCTTGTGCATCCTGAACATCCGTGATGGGAGCACTGCCCACGGCAAAACGTTGTTCCGTTTGATTGAGTTGTTTAGCTAGAGCCTCTCTCTCTGACTGCACAAAACGAAGATTATCTTTTGCAGATAAAACATCAAAATAAGCTTCTGTTATATTGTAAATAACAGATTGCTGAGTAACCGCATAACGAGCATCTGCTTCACGTGCCGTTTTTTCAGAAATACTGAGAGATATCCAACTGCCGCGATCGTATATCGACTGGACTAATCCAAGATTAACGTTCCCAGAACTACCGTCAGCCTCATGACGATCTGTATCTTGATAGACGTACCCTGCAGTTAGGTCAATTTGTGGTAACAAGTCACTTCTTGTTGAGTTGATCGCCTCAAATGCGCTGTCACGTTGAGCAGCCGCTTCAAGCAGTTCAGGATCATGTTGTTTGGCTAAACCATAGATTTCACTCAGTGAATCCGCTTTTACCGCTCCACTCATCGCCAACAAGATCAGAGGAGTAATTTTTGTCTTATTTTTCATTTTGATACCGTATTAAATATGAAGTTTTTCATTAAAAAGTAACTAAAGCGGCTGGAGTGATCAGATCACGAAGCTTATTCAATGTGTCTGAATGGTATAGTTTTGTTGGAGTTGGCATATTCTCTCCTAGATAGGGTGTGGTTAACGTGGTGAGAATATTAAGGTACTAAGCAAGCTTTGTTATCATCAATTAATTACACTATGCTATTTTTTATATAATCCATTTAAAACAACAATTTAGAATTAATTTTTATTGGGTTTTTATCTGGTTTTTATCTGGTTTTTATCCTGAAATTAATAATAATCTGATGGTGGCTTTGCAGTAGAAGATTATTAGATATGGTTTATACGGCCTTTATTTATTCAGATTTGTCATCCGTTATGATCATCTTAATTAATCAACTAACGGATAAGAAAATGAAAAAACTACTTTTACTATCACTAATGGCAATTGCGGTTGCCCCGCAAGCTTTCTCTCAAAACTTAATCATCGACACCAAAGGTTTAGATCAGGAAAAATACAGTGCTGATATGTATCAATGTGAACAATTGAGTGGCCAGGTGCAGTTGCAACAAACACAGAGCACAGGCAGAACGACAATTAGGCATGTTGGCAGAGGAGCGGCTCTAGGTGCTGGCGCAGCTGCAATCGGCGGTGGCTCAGGTTCAACAGGCGCAGAGATAGGCGCGGGCATTGGACTGGTGACGGGGTTTTTAGGCGGTTCAGCGCAAAAAGAACAAGCTTCTATGCAATATTCAGGAGAAAAAGACAAAGTGATGAGAAACTGTATGACTGAACGTGGTTATACCATCCTTAACTAAGGTAAAGCGAACACAAGGTGAATGAACTCAAACACAAAAGGCACGGTAACCTCAGTTACCGTGCCTTTTGTGTATCTGGTTGCTAGTTTCTAACGAGAGCTCAGTTCTATTTTGGTCTTTATATCCGATAAATCACTGTTGAAAAATAAGACTTCAGATAGATCGAGTACTAAAGTGGTCGAAGCCTCTAATACCGCATAGTAATAAAGCTCTTCTGCTGCATCTCGATTACCCGTTAACTCTGCTTTTTTAGCACTTAGAATATAAAAAAGAACCGAACGGCGATTTGGAGGTATCGCATTAAGTAATGAATTGGCTGCTACAGTATCATCCTGTGATAAGGCCATCATTACCATAGCCTCTATTACTCTTGGAGTATTACGTCCTTCTTCGGAGAATGACGAAAATTTCCTTAGTGCTCTTTCATTTTGCTCTGCAATTAACGTTGTATTATCTTGCTTGGGATTCAAATACAGATAAGAAAGGTTATAGATATAACCCGAAGCCACAATGTAAGGATTTTCTGGTGCGTAAATCTCGGCTTGTTTTATCAGTTCAAGAGCTTCTAGCTCTGAAGTACCATGGTAGGTAGCTGAGTGGGCGGTCAAGATTGAATTTAATGCGACGCTATCATCAGGTAATTCATTAACTAATTTCGCTATCTGTTGTTTATCGATATCAAGATTGAATGAATCCAGTAAATCATCTAACGACGATTTTATCGATCTTTTCAATGCTTGATTAGATACGTCATAATTGCGATCTAAATGCTTATGTTTCGATATACGATTGAAATACTCTATCTCTAACCGTTCTTTACTTTGATTTGTACTGCTTTTAAAGTGAATCTCATTTGCCGCTAACTTGGCAGCGGGGCCATCATAGATAATCCGAAAATCTTGATATGTTTTTAAAAAGTCTAATAACGTTTTGATGACTCCGACTTTCAAATCATCTTTTCTTATCTCATCATCAATAATCACATGAATGTATCTAGGCTCAAGAGATAAATAACTTGGTGTTTCAGCGATATTTTTTGTCGCTACATGTGTGCTTGGGGCTTGGTTCTGATTAATAAAAAACCAAGAGACTATCACGGCAAAGAGCACAGCAACGATAATCAACAAAGGTGCTTTTTTTACGTTAGTTGATTTGGGCTCCTTTGTCTGTGTCTTTGGTGGCTGTACTGGCGGATGACTGGGTTTAGTAGGCTCGACTAAAGGTGTTGACGTCTGCGCCTGCTCTTCAGCAACCGGGTCTTCATTGAAAGCCTCAGATTGTTCAACTTCTTTAGTCTCTGCGATAACAGACTCTGTAGATTCGGTTTCAGGTTGCACTTCGCCTTCATTTGAATAGTCCGATGTTTCAGTTTCTAGCGATTCACTTCTAAAAACACTATCAATCAATACTTTCGGAGCTTCGATTGTCCGATCAACAGTAGCGTCTAATTTATAACCTCGTTTGGGTACCGTAACAATATATCCATGAGGGTGATTCCCATGCTGTTTGAGAATTTTACGAAGCTCAAAAATAGCCTGTGTGATAACTTGATCAGAAAGAATCGAACCATTCCACACTTCGTCAATCAGCTCGTCTCTTGAAAAGACAGTATCTGGGTATTCACAAAGGAAATGAAATAGTTTGGAAAGTCTATTATCAATAACAATGGTCTCTCCATCTAGGATAAACTTATCCTCGTAGGGAACAAACAACCATTCGTCGAACTTATACTGCACTTTTTGATTCTTCATAAATTCTATCGAGACTCTTTATAACTTATTGTATTTAGTTAAAAACTATAGGATAGAATTGTACAAAAAACAAAAAAACCTCGATAATTTTCATTATCGAGGCTCTTTAGAATCAATAGCTTATTTTGCGCTTAAATACGCTTCGGAGTAACCTTCTAACGTCTTCACTCACAATTGGTTGTGTTAGCCTCTTTTCATCGAAGTGTGGTAGTGAGAGCACCCAATTTGTCTCGCGTTTCATTGGTAATATCCGCCATTGATTTGCGTACTCACCGCCACTGGATTTTTAGAGTGTTAACCTACTTTTTGTACAGGATAATCGTAAGTAGGCTGGACAAATTCATTTTGCGCTTTAATGGTTTGCAACTCCCATTCCCCGCGATCTTGAGTCTCTTTTAATACCCCAAACGCTGCGTTGTGAGCATGCCCAAAAGCATCGACTGCCGATAAACCTTTTGATAGGCCAGCAGAAAACAAGCCCGTGATCAAATCACCAACGCCTACCGGTTGCTTGGCAAACTCTAATTTAGGGCGCTGAGCTAAGTAAGTGCCTTCCGATGTTGCTAACATCATCGAGAAATTTTCATCTGACAAGCTATGCAAGTGTTTCACTAACACCACTTTCGGACCTTTACTCAAGGCCAATGTGCACGCCTTCACTGCATCATCAAGTGATTCAATTTTCATCCCAGTAAATTGAGTCAGTTCAAATTGATTAGGAACAATCACATCAGCGATCGGCATCAGATTGTTGACCAGTTTATCGGTGACTTCATCCGGTACTATACACCCTTTCTCAGGGTCACCCATTACAGGGTCGCATACATACAAAGCTTGTGAGTTACGCGTTTTAAGGGTGTTCACCGCCGTTACAACGGAATCACATTGAGCTGCACTTCCTTGATAGCCTGAGACTAAGGCAAAACACTGATCAAGCTGCCCGATATTGTTTAAGCCCGAAATCAATTGGTCAATGTCTGAGGCGTCAAACGCTCGCCCCGTCCAACCTTGCTGATATTGAGTATGGTTAGAATACTGAACGGTATGAATCGGCAAAACTTCAACGCCCATTCTTTGCATTGGAAAAACGGCGGAGCTGTTACCGGCATGACCAAAAACAACGTGTGATTGAATTGATATAATATTTGTCATCGAAAGCTTCTCTTTTAAATTCAGTTTATTAGATAATATCAGTCAACAAGATGCCGACACCAATACGTTGGTTGTGATAGTCATAATCAATCAAGCTTTCACCGTAACCATTAAAATACTGCACGTACCCACGCACGTGTTCTAAGAGTGGGAAGCTGACGCCCGCTTCAAGACCGCCGTAGCCTGTTCTGAAGTTGTAGTGACCCACGCCAGTGAACTCTAGTACGTCATATTTGTACGCTGTCGTCACTTCATAGTGACCAAGGTAGTCTTCAATATCGGTGTTATCACTGTCCATTCCGCCCAGGTTGTACCAAGGTTCAACGTACATCATAAAATTATCTTCCTCGTAACCCACACCCGCATAAATTCGGTTCCAGCTTCGGCTTAACTCATCAGTACGACCGTTTGATTCGTGCTCATAACCAACTCGAGAAAACCACACACCATCACCCGCTTCGATAGGTAATTTAGTTTCATAAAACACTTCTGGGCGATAATTCGTATCACGAAAGGGCGCTGAGATATCAGACGAGTACGCCTGCCAAAATGATTTCAATGTAAAACCAAAGTACAACTCGTCACTTTCATTGAAGATATCGTCGGTAATCAAAGGCACTTTAAAGCTTATCTGGAATTTGATTTCTTCATCGCTCAAACCATCGGCTGCATCGCCGAATACCTCAGAATTGTATGGATTCTTATTGACCGATTTCATATGAGTGATCGGTAGTAGGTAGTTCTGACGATAAGGCGTAATAACAAAAGGGTTCTCTGCCGTTTCTTTTTCTAGTTCATGTCGGGTTGTGGTTTTAGCATGGCCCGCTGTTTTTTCTTGCTCACACTGAGCTTTGATTTTTTCTAGGCTGTCTTGCTCAACATCCATATGGATTTGACGTAATACACAATTATCAAACGTTTGTTCAGAGTTGGTACGGGTATCATCAGCCATAACCGGTGACGCAGCTAAGGAAAGAAGTAGCAGTAAAGCTTTAGACTGCGGAGAAGGTTGATTAATACGGTTTATGTAAGTGTTCATCGTTCGCTACCTTTCATATCGTTAAGTAAGTTTCGATATGAATAATGCGCGATACCGTCAGCGAATAAATAAAGTAAATTTCATTTTCTCGTAACCTTTAAATCATTGATGATTTTCTCTTCGCTATACAAAAATAAAACCTATCAAAAATATAAAATATACATTTTAAGCAAATAAAATCAGACGCTTATGATGGGTGCTATATTGAGTCGAACAGTTTGGCCGAAAAAATAAAATGGAGATAAAACAGTCATGGCAGGTTAGTTTGCTTCGGTGTGTGACTCTTTATAAGAAGCAAATACGATTATCGAACCAATGTGAATGGTCAGCGCCTTTACATTGCGAGCTACTCCTACCCTATATAGAGATTGGCGAACCAATCTCTATATAGGTTGCCACGGTTAAGGTGTGCTATTGCATAACTTCATTAGCGCAAACCAATTGTAATTTAACTGTGCTTGATCACTAACCCTGCTACTCACAAGCTTCAGCAACGCTTGGTTTTTCAGGAGTTGCTCTTTATCACTGTCCAAA
This sequence comes from Vibrio sp. QJM3NY_15, assembly GCF_057785995.1. Lineage (NCBI taxonomy): Bacteria > Pseudomonadati > Pseudomonadota > Gammaproteobacteria > Vibrionales > Vibrionaceae > Vibrio > Vibrio sp. QJM3NY_15. The sequence goes on along the minus strand of NZ_CM173518.1, from coordinate 294,955 downwards.
GAAGAAAGGAGCACGTCGCGCTCCACGCTATCAAGCATTTCGTTTGTTAGCACACGAACAATGGACTTGGTGTAGAGCAACCGAAATACCGTATCATCTTCATTCTCACCTAATACGTGAGGATAAAATGATAAAAACAGATTGTTCAAATTCAATTGGTTAATGGCACTCTTATGCTTGTATTTGACCTTACGCACCAGTTGTTCAACACGACGTTTAACAATATCTACTGCCGTTCTAGAAGGTATTAATTGGTAAGAAAGCCAAAGCACAATTAATCCCACCATATTCGCCACCAATGTATTTAAGAAATGAGCAAAATCAAAAGTAGGTATACTGGTTGTCGGTACAAGATTACTCCAAGAGAACAACGAGACCATCATGATGATTTTTAATAGCGATTTACTTTGGTTAAACCAATACGCCATGATGTAAATCCCCACAAACCCCACTGTATAAACAATGATTGGTGAGCCTATGGGCATGACAATAAAGTTGACTAAGAAGGCAAATCCTCCGGCCAAAAACTGGGCATAAATGTTTGGACTAAATGCTTTTTCTGCACCAGGGTTTGCCGCAAAGACCGATACCACCATACCAGCCATGATCATTGCACCCATTCCATCTTGCCACTGCAGTTCAATCCACATAAATGACAATAGAAAAAGTGCTAGTGCAGCTCTGAACATATTGATTAGCACCAAATAACCATCGGTAAAATCGCTAATTTTATCTACAAATTGTGTCTCGCTAGTTTTTTCTAGGCCGTTTTGCTGCGAAAAGTTGTCAAGTTGGGCGGCAAATTGCTTAACTTGAAAGTGAAAAAGTGAGAAAAAGTCACTTTCTGTCAGTGACCACTCTTGTGCAAAACTTGCTTCAAGTATGAAGTCATTCTCTTGTAATGCTTGCCATGCATCTTGGGTCATACCAGCAGAATCACCCATGTTACGCAGTTCAATACCCATTATGGCAATGTTGATACAATCGTAAAAACTTGTACGGCTTGATATTTTGGCAGCCATATCGCTTTGACTACCAAAGATTTCATCATCCACTGCCAGCCATTTTCGGCCAATCATAGTCAAAAAAATTCGGATTGATTTAGTGACAGAGGACGCATCCGATTGAAAAAGTGTCTTGATAAAATGAATTGTCTGTTTTTTGACAAACGTTAGCTCACGCTTATCATCCGGATACGGGATCATGAGACTCGCTACCATAGACATCACGATCCCAAACGAGATACCGACACATCGTAGTTGGACGTGGTCGAAGAGGTTTGCCATATTCGGATCCGCTGCCACTGGAAATCCAACCAATGATAACGTTACGCCCACAATGGCAAACATGTAAGAAACTCGGTGATGAAAATAAGAAGCGATGCCAAGACTAACTACAATGCCCAAAATAATGAAGCTGTTAAAAAGCCATGCATCAATCAAAGTCACACTTGCGATGAGCAACACATAAGCGCCCCCCATAAAAGTGCCTGCAAGACGCGCCATGGCTTTTCGGATGCTAGCTCCCCGAGTACCTGTGATTTGAATAATGGCTGTCGTCATCATTGCCGTTCCAGTGGAGTCGGAATCAAACAGCTGTGACAAAACCCAAGTCAACACTACGGCAACAGCAAAACGAAAACCAAAAATGGCAGAGTCAGGATCGAGCCACTGCCGTGCCCAATTAAGTAACATCATTGAATCGTAACCGAGACAGTGGTGCCCGCAATCAGTCTCTCATTTACGATGACTTCATGTGGAATGCTAATACGAACAGGCACACGTTGCGCTAAACGCACCCAAGGGACGGTGGGATCTACATTTGATACCAAGCCAGAGCTGTCGGCACTTTGGTCGGTGATAGCACGTCCAATTCCGTCCACTGTACCTTCAAAGGTGTCCCCAGAGGAGTAAGGTGTGATGGTTGCAATCGCCCCTTCTTTAATTTCTTTGATTTTGTTTTCGGTAAAATAAGCTTGAATGTAATAAGTGTTGCTTTCCACCAATGCTACAAAGGTTTCGCCAGTATTAATAAAGTTACCTTGGCGTTGTTGAAGGTTAGTGACATAACCATCTTGCGGTGCAACCACTTGGGTACGACTCAAGTCCAACTGCGCTTTAGCTAGGTCTAGTTTTGCCTTTTTATACTCAGCTCTGTTGGCATCAACTTGCAATTTTTCTGACATTACCTGCTCAGGTGAAATCAATCGTGCAGACAATAATTTCGAGTCACGACGATACACATTCTTCGCTTGATTGAGCTCAGATTCTGCTTTTAGCATTGAGAACGTGGCATCAGAGACGTTATTGTTATAATCCGTATCGTCAATGGTAAATAGCAAGTCACCTGCATGGACAAACTGATTGTCTGTCACCGCGATGCGAGTAATTTCCCCAGATACCTTCGGCGAGATTTGCGCAATCTCCACGTGTATTTTGGCATCACGAGTCCACAAAGAATCTGTGTATGCCACCCAAGAGGTATAACAAGTCAAGCCGGCACCAATAACAAGAGCTGTGGGCAATAATACTTTAAATACATTCATTTTATTTTACCTGTAATAATAAAAACTGCCCAGCAACAATGATTACTAGGCATAGTTCACATAAAGAAGGGTTCATGATTTTATTCTTTCTTAGTACATTGCCAAGAAAGTACTTAACTAACATTAGAGCAAACAAGCTAACAATAACAAGTATCATAAAACTCGGTATATAAACGTTGCCAAATAATAGTTGGTCTTTCATTTTAACACCCATTAATAATGGTTTTGATATTGAGCGGACAAACGTAATTAATACTTGTTACTGATATTAAATATTAGATAACTCTGCTGACCACTCTCGATAAGTTGCCAAGAAGTATATCTATTCGGAAAGATTAAATAATTACACTTACATCATTAATTCATAATTTTAACATGCACAAAAACATTAAATTGTTGATTTATATGTATTATATTTTCTTGATGTTGATTTTTAAGAGCTTCTTTAACTTTAGTAGGCAAAGGAGGGAACTGTGTTTTTGGTTCTGGCGCGACTTTTAAATAGTACCTCCATGACTATTTCCCTAAAAATTGAAAAATTGTCATTTCAAAGAAATAACTCAAGTAATTATTTCTTTATCATTTTTCCTCCATTATGTTTTTCCTGATTCTTTAATTATGACTCTTTTATTTTTAATTGATGGTTTTATATTCCGATTCGGTAATAATTCATCTCGTCCCAACCAAGACTGGTTTTAAATAGTAAACAAACCTGTCATTGATTATTAATTATGTAACGGAGAAAAACATGCTAAACAACAAACAAAACAACCAAGCTGCTGATGACGTATTTGCGGATCAATTACTTGATAGCACTATTAACAATCACGTTTTTCCAAGTGATGAATCAAATCCAGACGCTGCTTATCAATTGGTTTCTGATGAATTAATCCTAGATGGAAACTCTCGTCAGAACCTAGCGACTTTTTGTCAAACCTGGGTGGATGGCAATATCCATAAGATCATGGATGAGTGCATCGACAAAAACATGATTGATAAAGACGAGTACCCACAAACTGCAGAAATTGAAGACCGTTGTGTTCGCATGCTAGCTGACCTTTGGAACTCACCCGATGCAGAAAACACGATGGGCTGTTCAACAACAGGTTCAAGTGAAGCTGCAATGTTAGGTGGCATGGCTATGAAATGGCGCTGGCGTGAAAAGCGTCGCAAAGAAGGTAAATCAACAGATAAACCAAACCTGATTTGTGGTCCTGTTCAAGTGTGCTGGCATAAATTTGCAAAATACTGGGATGTTGAGCTTCGTGAAATCCCTATGGAAGGTGACCGCCTTCTGATGACACCTGAAGAAGTTCTAGCTCTTGCTGATGAAAATACCATTGGTGTGGTACCGACACTGGGCGTGACATTCACTTGTCAGTACGAACCTGTAAAAGCGATCGCAGATGCCCTAGACAAACTAGAAGCAGAAACAGGTCTTGATATTCCGATGCATGTCGATGGCGCAAGTGGCGCATTCATCGCACCATTCTGTGACCCAGAGCTGGAGTGGGATTTCCGTATTCCTCGAGTGAAATCTATCAATGCATCTGGCCATAAATACGGTCTAGCACCTCTTGGTGTGGGCTGGGTTGTTTTCCGTGAAGCAAGTGACCTTCCGGAAGATTTGATTTTCCGTGTGAACTATCTTGGCGGCGACATGCCAACGTTTGCTCTCAACTTCTCTCGTCCTGGCGGCCAGATCGTAGCTCAGTACTACAACTTCCTACGCCTAGGTAAAGAAGGCTACAAACGCATCCACGATGCTTGTTACCACTCAGCACAATATCTATCGGACGAAGTCGCGAAATTAGGGTTATTTGACATTATTTATGATGGTCGTGGCGGTATCCCTGCAATGAGCTTTAGCTTGAAAAACGACGTTGATGCAGGCTTCAACCTGTTTGACTTAAGCGATGCAATTCGTGCTCGCGGCTGGCAGATCGCAGCATACTCAATGCCTTCTAACCGTGAAGACTTGGTCATCATGCGTGTACTTATTCGCCACGGTGTGAGTCGTGACATGGTTGATCTATTGGTTCAAGACCTTAAGCGTACGATTGAAAAGTTCAACAAATTCCCTGTTGTGAACTCTGTTGATGAAGACAGCGCAAGCTCATTCAACCACGGTTAATCCGAACGCAATTTGGGGCTATTCACTTAGCCCCAGTCATCACTTAATTAATAACAAACTAAATTACCATCAACATCTTTGAGGTTTTCATGACATTCTTATCCAAACTGTGCCCGACAAAATTTGTCAGACATGTATTTCTAAGCTTGCTTGCCATATTCATGCTCGCTGGCACCATTAATATTGATGCGACGCAAGCGACGCCTTCTTTCAATCTCATTAATTCGGCGCAAGCACAAGAACAAGCATCTACGCAAAAAACAGATACCACTGCTGTAAAATCCGCTGTGAAAGCATCTGTAAAAGCAGAACCAATGTGGATTGTGAAAGTATTCCGAGAGCACCAAGCACTGGCTATTTTCCTGACTCTCGCAGTGGGTTACTGGATAGGAGCTATCAAATTTGGTCACTTTAGTCTTGGTGCAGTAACAGGCACTTTGATTGCTGGCGTATTAATTGGTCAGCTTGATATTTCGATATCATCGCAAGTTAAATCAATTTTCTTCACGCTCTTTTTGTTTGCTGTCGGCTATGGCGTTGGTCCACAGTTTGTTCGAGGTGTCGCAAAAAATGGTGCTCCACAAGCTATCTTTGCCGTGGTTATTTCACTTCTGTGCTTTGCTGTAACTTATGCTGGCGCAAAAATGGCCGGTTACGACGTAGGTCTGGCCGCTGGTCTTTGGGCTGGCGCACAAACGATTTCAGCTTCAATTGGTCTTGCAACCGATGCGATTAACTCATCTGGCGCTACTAATACTCAAGAGTTACTCGATCAAATTCCGGTGGCTTACGCAATTTGTTACCTGTTCGGTACTATTGGTACTGGTATGATTCTAGCGTACGTGGGGCCAAAACTGTTGGGCGTTGATCTAGAAGAAGCCTGCAAAGATTACGAACAAAAAATGTCAGAAGGCACACCTGAAGAAGGTATTGCACGAGTTTGGCATCGCACAGAGTCTCGTACTTATGAAGTTCAAGACAACATCAACAACAAAACGGTAGCTGACTTTGAAGCTCAGCACCAAGAAGAACGTTTGTTCATAGAGAAAATTAAACGCAATGGTCAGATGATTGAGTTTGATGCAGCCAGCCCACTGATGGCAAAAGATGTGATTGCATTAACTGGTCACACAGACGCATTGGTTCATGCTCAGCAGTATTTGACAGAAGTCGTTGATGATGAGCTAGATAATCTGCCTCTTGAAACGGTCGATATTGTTGTCACCAACAAAAAATTTGCTAACCGCACTTTGGTTGAACTAGCAAAAGAAGATTACACTCGTGGTGTTTACCTAAACAAAATTACTCGTGGCGCGGCGAGTCAAGAAATCCCGATGCTTGCTCAAACGGATATTCATCGTGGCGATGTACTGTCAGTGACTGGTACCACTCTTCATACCGAGCGTATGGAAAAAGCGGTAGGTCACGTTGATAGAACAACGACAGAAACAGATATGGTATGGGTTGGTTTATTCATCGTTATCTTTGGTCTGCTTGGCGCATTGGTGGTTAATGTTGACGGCGCACCTGTGACCTTGTCAGTATCAGGTGGTGTGTTAATCGGTGGTCTGATATTAGGTTGGTTGCGCTCGGTACACCCAACGTTTGCTCGTCTGCCACAACCGACACAATGGTTTATGAACTCTGTCGGCCTAAACATCTTCATTGCTATTGTTGGTATTTCTGCCGGTCCTGGCTTTGTTGCAGGCCTTAAAAACGCTGGCGCAGGTCTATTCGTAATTGGTGCTGCAGCGACAGCAATCCCAATGCTACTGGCACCATTGATTGGTAAATACATCTTTAAGTTCCATCCAGCACTGAACCTAGGTATTTGTGGTGGCGCTCGTACCAGTACAGCTTCGGTTGCAATGGTTGGAGAAAAAGCGAAAAGTAATATCCCAATGCTTGGTTACACCGTACCTTACGCTGTATCAAACACACTACTGACACTTATCGGTATGTTCATGGTGCTGTTCTACTAACCTAGAATTCACTAATAATTAAAGCCTCTTGTTACTCGCACGAGGCTTTTTTCGTTTTGAATTTGCAAAAATAAAACTGAAATATCTTGGATACATCATTATTTATTTTAGTGAGAGGGTAAGTCGATCTGAGGTAATAAAAGGCAGAGTGTTTATGTTCTGCTTTGGCGTTTTAACTAGATGTCTTTGCGACTTCTAATTGCTTATTTCGCTACATTGCCTGCCACGTTTAATATGTCCCAAGTTCTTGCCAATGGTGGGGCATAACAGAAGTCCAAAAAAAGCAGCCCAAGTGGCTGCTTTTTTGTATTTAATAACTTTCTCGCTAGTTAATTAGCAAACTTAGCCTCGACTTGCCCGAGTGCGCGTTGATACATAAACCATGCACAGGTTCCGGCAAGCACATTACCTACCATTGCGCCCCAGAATAGGCCTTCAATACCCGCAAGTTGAGAGCCAACCCATAAGCAAGGCAAGAAGAAGGCGAACAGGCGCAGCGCTGAAATCGTCAATGCGGTGTAAGACTTGCCTAATGCGTTAGAGATAGAAACCATCAGCATACAGATTCCCAATGGCCCTAAGCTAATAGGCACGATCAGTAGGTGGTAGTTTAAAATCGTTGAGACTTCGCTTTCACTAGTCATTAGGTTTGCCAGTCCGCCTGAGAATAACCATGTCACCAGTGCAATCACCAACTGGAAACCCAATACGAACATCACCGCAATCTTAACGAGCTTACGTATGTTTTCGAGGTTGTTCTCTCCCAACATGCGACCAATCATTGGAGGCATCGACATCGTTAATGCCAGTACAGCGACAATCGAGAAGAATTCAAAACGTGAACCCAGCGCCCAAGCTGCAACGGCAGCAGTGCCATAGCCAGCAAGCAGCTTAGTGGCGAACATGGATGAAACAGGTGGCAGCAGCTGACTGATCATCGCAGGCCCCATAATGTTACCAATGGAGCGAACACTCTTACCAATGTCGAGATCGTGCCAGTCGAACGTCATCCAATGCTTCTTAGTCACCTTAGGAGCAACGAAAAATATACCCGCACCGAACGCTAAGATGGTCGCAATGGCGGCTCCATTGATACCCATGTCGAGCGTAAAGATGAAAATCGGGTCCAATATCAAGTTGATGATACTGGTCGCGATCATCATTGAACCGGGTAGCATGGTATTACCATTGGCACGACACACACTGTAGAAGAAGTAGAGCAGCGCACCTGTCCAAGAGCTGACTAGCCAATAGATCCAATAAGAATCAATGATTGGCAATACCGTCGGTGGCGCATCCAACAACTGTAAAATTGGCCCACGCAATAGGTAGATGATGACGGAGAAAAGCGCAACACTCACGCTGCCCATCGCAATCACTAATCCACCTAGTTGCTTGGCGTAGCGCGTTTCATTCGCGCCAATGGCTCTAGCGATTACCGCGGTTGTCGCGATACCTAACCCGACCTGAATACCAATGATGATCATCTGTATTGGAAGCGTGAAACCTTGAACAGCGAGCGGCAGCACGCCCAGTTGGCCAATAAAAGCACTGTCTACAAGCTGGAAGCTCATTAGGGAAAGCACCCCAAACAGCATTGGCCATGTCATTGTATAGAGTTGTCGGCCAAGAGAAGGCGAGGGAGTTGCGGTAGTAGAATTCATAACGCTCTTATCGGTCTTGAAGTTAGGTTTGTATTGGTGACAAACCTCTCAATGAAGAATTGCGTAAAGGATAACGTAAGGTCAGCCCGATACCAATAACTGTTAACAGATCTCGGCATATTCCCTAACTTTGAGTTCAGAGTAGTTGTTGCACTCTGTCCTGTGGCTTTATGGAAGTACCTCTCAAACCTTATTTATTTTATAGGGTTATCGTTGTTGGCTAATGTAATTATCAAATCCATAAACTAATATCGTCAAAGGGAAAGGAATTGCGAGTCAGCAAGCACCGTTTTAACTGCATATTGGAGAGGGAACCTAAATATGCCGACGACAGAAGAAATTCAGATCAGCCAAGAACAGGTTAGAAAGAACAAGGCGAAGGTACTCGCTAAGATAAACCAACAAGGCATCATGTCTCAGGGCTTTCGTTTGGTTAACGTCAAAGATTACCAACAGAAGTTGCAAGCATTGAAACAAAAGGTCGAAAATTTCGATTACATGAATGCCGCTAACAAGCAGCAAGATCAGGTCATTCTCGACATCATGACTCAGAAAGAAAAGATTCATAACTATCTGGATGAATCATCAAGTCAGAAGTTGGCGAATAGCAATCTAGATTTTGGTTCTCGAAATCAGGTCGCGAATGCCACGCTAAAGAAAAAGCAGCTGTTCATGATGTTTATGGAGACGGTCGAGGCTCAAGAGGCGCTTAGAGAGTTCGCTGTGCAAGTCGCTTCAGTGTGTAACGGAACGCTCAAACAGCCTCCCGGTGCTTATTTGGGCGTAAAAGATTTTCATGGTGCGTTGGATAAAATCACCAATCGAAAACGTCATTATGATATTGGCGACCTTAAAGATGCAGCCCGCATGACCATCGTGTTTGAGAGTATGGACGATATGATCGTGGCCAAAGCGATGATCATTTTGACTAAAGAGTTTGTCGAGCTGAAACACCATCAATCTGCGATGAAAGATCGCTATGGCACCAGCCAAGGCGACAACGCCAAATTCAACTGTGGCGCAACAGACGCTGGCTACAAAGACATTAAGTTCTTCTTAAAAATGGCTAATGGACATATTGGTGAATTGCAGCTCAATACCAAGAACATGATGGTGGCGAAAAAGAACGGTCACATCATTTATGACATCCTCCGAGACGGAGGCAATCTTGATAAGGCATTTACCATTACCAATACCGAAGTACTTGCCAAGATAAGCCGTAACATGAGTGAAAAGTGGTTCACCTTTATGAATACTCGTGTTCCTAAAGCGAGAGATGATTTGCAGGCAGTTCAACAGCTAGTCGATCGCTTGAGAGCTAATCTAGGAAGAGGGCAAAACTCGCTCCAAGTCAGCTTAGAAGAGATAACCATACTGTCTCGTGTCAGCCTCTATATTTACGAGCAGGGTGATAACGCGAGAGCTTTATTAGAGTAGTGAACTGATATCAACATCTTCGATTAAGTCCGGTTATTTGACCGGACTTTTTATTTTGATAACTACCTTTTTGTTTCTTTGCTCGTATTTCGATAACTTGGCGCTGTAGTGCCAGTCCAACCCTTAAAGGCGCGGTTAAAGTTACTCAAATCACTGTAACCCACTTGCCAGCTGATCTCTTGCACTGAAAGATCGGTCTCATCGAGTAACTGCTTGGCTTTACTCTTCCTAACTTGTTCTTTGGCCTGCTTAAAGAGGATCCCGTTACTCTTCAGATTTCGTTGCAGCGTTCGCTTTGTCATGCCGAGCATGGTAGCGAACCATTCAATATTGAACCAAGGCAAGGTCGAGTAAGTGCTTATGAGTACCTCAACAGCTTGATGCCAATCTTGGGTTGTGTCTTGTTCGGAGATTGCGCGATAGTCACCCGGCAAGGGAATGGCGATCGCGCCATATTGTTGCTCAAACTGAATATCAGAATTGAAGAAGTGTTTGGGTAACTTACGCTCACGGTTGTTTGCCGAGATTAGCTTAGCGTGTGATGGTTGCCATGTGCTTTCTATGAATTTACGACACAAGCTAATTACGGTCAGTGTGCGAAACCACTCAGATTGCTCAAAACCCGATGTCGATGGGTGATAGCAGCTGCGATGACATAGCCACCACATTCCATCGCGGTTTTCTGTCCACATGGTGACGTGATTGCTCAAGGTTGATATCTCAACAGTTAAACAACGGATTGCTTGCTCAAGTGATGTGCATTGGTCGATCTTTCGACTTAGCTCTGGCGACAGTTGTTCTAGAGATGCTTTTCGTCCAACCTCAATCCCAATTGAATAACCAAATTTACGCTCCAAGCTATGAATAAAGCGAACCAAATCCTGAGTAGGAAGCCACTGGTTAGAGTGTGTCAGCTCAATTGGCAACCCACATTCGATGGCCACCGAACGCCAGTCTAAAGAACGTGTTTGGCAATATTGAATATACGGTGCAATGTTACTGGTAGAGCTGAGCAGTATGTTGGTGGTGTTCGATGATGCTTTCATAGTTCTATGAGTCTGCCTTTAAATGTCACCAAATGACCTAATTAAGTGTAGCGCAACTTCATATACTTCTTCCAACCCAAATGAGGAGAAGAACATGAAACTTAAACCCCTTGCTCTAATTATTTCATCACTCACGATTTCATCACTTACCATTTCATCGATGGCTTTTGCAGAAAACCCAGTAGAGGCTGCACTTCAAGTAGAAGGCGCTCAGGTAACACTGACCGTGAAAGATGCTCAACAATCTTTTACTCCCTCGTTTGTTGCTTCAGCGCGAGAAAACTTCAATAACTTCCATTGGCAAATGGGTGGTGACCACAGCGTTTACTACAACCTGCATATGAGTGAGTTTATGCCAACGGCTTTTGCTGCACCGAATGAGGACTACAAGCCACTGGTTAAAAACCTTGATCCACGCCTTACGAAGTTGAAGGTTGAGACGGAAAGCAAGGGTGAAATGACAATGGCAGCGTACCTTGCTGATGAACAATTTAGAACTCAAGGCTTTATGCTGATTCATAAAGGCGAGATTGTTTACGAAGCGTATCCAGGCATGAGCCCGACAGACAGTCATGTATGGGCTTCAACGGCCAAAACTACCGTCGGTACAGTTGTGGCAATGCTGGTCGAAGAGGGCAAAGTCGACCCAGAGAAAGGCATTACTCACTATGTTCCAGAACTCAAAGGAACCAACTGGGAAGGCATTACTGTGCATCAGGTGCTCAATATGTCTACGGCGTTAGATAACGAAGAGACGCTTAAATCGATCCTGAACCCAGACTCTGACGTTGTACGTTTCTTTGCTGCATCATTTAACTCGCCAAGAGCCAAAACCGGTGAAATGGAAACATGGATGAATGTGGCTAAAGGCGCTCAGAAGCTAGATGGCGAGAAAGCGGGCGACCATTTCCGTTATGCCTCTATCAACACTATGGTACTAACCAAAATGGTTGAGAACATCGAAAACAAAACATGGACTCAAGTGTTTGAAGATCGTGTTTGGTCGAAAGTACATGCTCGCCAATCGATGGAATTTAACCTAACGCCTGATGGCATGGCGATCGCCGTTGGTTTGGTGTCTACAACAGTCGAAGACATGGCACGCTGGGGCACTCTGTTTACGCCAAGCTGGAAAGCGGTAGCGGATGAACCTGTTATCTCTCAAGCCGTGATTGATCGTATTCGCAATGGCGGCGATCCAAAAGCCTTTGTCGGCACGAGCAAGGAGAGCAGTTCATTGCATGCATACAATGAAAAAGCGGATTACAACGCATATCAATTCGACTTCATCTTCAATGACGGTGCAATGTCGAAAAGTGGCAACCTTGGTCAATTCATTTACATCGACCCAGAGCGTGATTTTGTTGGCGTGATGTTCTCGAACAACCCTTACCACTCTGGTTTTGGTGAAAACAAAGGCCCTGCGTTGATGCGTTCAGCTGCAAAATTACTTGCTGATAAATAACAGCCCGTTTGAGACAGAAGGACTTTCTCGCTTCAAGGAAGAAGCAAACTACTTTCGAGAGATACAATGAAAAAGTTTGCCCTTATTATTCCATTGAGCTTAGGTTTGTCGATCCCTGTGCATGCCGAATCAGAACGTGTTATCGATCCTGCAGACGTAACCAAGGTGTACACACAATCCGCACTGATGTTCAGCGGTAGCTCCGATATTCAATTTCAGGGACAGGTTTCTGGTGGGATGGACAATGGTCAGCAGTTTGCGTTACTCGCAGAGGCGACCTTTGTTGATGATAATGATGTGACACAACGTGACCCAAATAAATTTGGTTCGGATTACAGTAACTCCCGACTCCAGTATTTTCATGTTTTTGAGCCGGGGCTAGAGGCGACTCCAAAAATTGGCGTGTCGCTAGATTATATTAATACTCGCACCAACATTAAGAATGATTTGCTCTCGGTCGGTGGTGTTGTTGCCATCAATCCGGCTTACACAGGAGGATTCTTAGTCTTTCCAAGAGCTGGGCTGATGACAGGAAGCATGGAAATTTCAGGTGTCAGCTCGTCTAAAGACGACTTAACGGGATATTCACTTGGGCTTATCACGGCAAAACACTTGGGTGATTCAGGCGCTTATGTTTCTTTGGTTCCTGAGTGGCAAGACTTATCTGGTAGCGATATCAACATGCAAAACTTCTCATTGAAAACATCTTTGAATGTACCAATGAACAGTGCGCGTACTTGGTGGTTGAATACTCGTTACGACATCACCAAAGGCGATATCGATGTGAACGGTTTATCTATGCCAAGTGAGTGGCAGACCGAAGCTTGGGTAGGCGTTAGATACTACTTCTAAAGTGTTCGATGTCTCGTCCTAAAATGCAGTAAATAAAAAGCCAGTCGCGATGACTGGCTTTGTTGACTCTATATCTACTTGTTGACGCTAACCGTTACTTATTCGTAACGTTACCAAGCTTCAACCACGTGTCGATAACCGTATCTGGGTTTAGTGAAACAGAGCTGATGCCTTGCTCCATTAACCACTCCGCTAGGTCGTCATGGTCAGATGGGCCTTGGCCACAGATACCCACGTATTTACCGGCTTTAGCCGCTGCATCGATAGCCATTTTCAGCATCGCTTTAACCGCTGGGTTACGCTCGTCGAATAAGTGAGCAACGTCACCTGAATCCCGGTCTAGGCCAAGTGTCAGCTGTGTCATGTCGTTTGAACCGATAGAGAAGCCATCGAAGTACTTCAAGAATTCCTCAGCCAAAATCGCATTCGATGGAAGCTCACACATCATGATGACTTTCAGACCTTGGTCGCCACGGCGTAGGTTAAACTTAGCCAGAATATCGATAACCGATGCTGCTTCGCTCGGAGTACGAACGAATGGGATCATGATTTCAACGTTCTTCAGTCCCATCTCGTTACGAACACGTTTTAGCGCTTGAGTTTCAAGCTCGAAGCAGTCTTCAAATACTGGAGAGATGTAACGAGATGCACCACGGAAGCCCAGCATTGGGTTCTCTTCATGTGGTTCAAACGTTTTACCGCCAACAAGGTTGCTGTACTCGTTCGACTTGAAGTCAGACATACGTACGATCACACGTTTAGGCCAGAATGCAGAAGCGATTGTAGCAATGCCTTCTGTTAGCTTGCTTACGTAGAAATCGATAGGATCTTTGTAGCCACGAATACGCTGGTTGATTTCTGCTTTGATCTCATCCGTTTGCTCATCGAAGTTCAACAGAGCTTTAGGGTGAATACCAATCATCTTGTTGATGATGAATTCAAGACGAGCAAGGCCAACACCTTCATTCGGGATTTGAGCAAAGTCGAAGGCACGATCTGGGTTACCCACGTTCATCATTACTTTAGTTGGCAGCATTGGTAGCTCATCAACTTCAGAACGTTTGATCTCAAAGTCGAGTTCGCCGTTGTAAACGTAGCCTGTTTCGCCTTCTGAACATGACACTGTTACGGTGTCGCCGTCATTTAGGCTGCTTGTCGCGGTACCACAACCAACAATGGCAGGAATGCCTAGTTCACGAGCAATGATTGCTGCGTGACAAGTACGGCCGCCACGGTTAGTAACAATCGCAGAGGCTTTCTTCATCACAGGTTCCCAGTCCGGGTCTGTCATGTCAGTTACCAGCACGTCGCCTTCTTGAACCAGTGACATTTGGTCTAGAGAGTCAACCAAACGAACCGGGCCAGAACCGATACGTTGACCGATAGCACGGCCTTCAACTAAGACATCTGCCTTGTTGTTTAGTTCGTAACGTTCGATAACGTTTTGGTCGCTTTGAGAACATACTGTTTCAGGGCGAGCTTGAACGATGTAAAGCTTGCCGTCGATGCCATCTTTTGCCCACTCAATGTCCATCGGACGTTGGTAGTGCTTCTCGATGATCATCGCTTGTTTTGCTAATTCTTTGATCTCTTCATCGTTCAGTGAGAACTCGTTACGCTCTTGAGTATCCGTATCGATGATATCAACTTGCTTGCCGATCTCTTGGTTGGTTGAGTAGATCATCTTGATCAACTTAGAACCAAACGTCTTTTTAACTACTGGGTAGTGATCTGCTTCTAGCATTGGCTTATGAACGTAGAACTCATCTGGGTTCACCGCGCCTTGTACGACCATTTCACCTAAGCCCCAAGAAGAGGTGATGAATACCACTTGGTCGAAGCCTGATTCAGTATCAAGCGTGAACATCACACCTGAAGAAGCTTTGTCTGAGCGAACCATACGCTGGATGCCCGCAGACAATGAAATGCCACGGTGATCAAAGCCTTGGTGTACTCGGTAAGAGATAGCGCGATCGTTAAACAGTGAAGCGAATACGTGTTTCGTTGCTTCGATAACCGCATCGATACCTTTCACATTAAGGAAGGTTTCTTGTTGGCCTGCAAAAGAAGCATCTGGAAGGTCTTCAGCTGTTGCCGATGAGCGAACCGCAACAGACAATTCTTCGTTGCCTTCAATCAGTTCGCGGTAGTTATCACGGATATCTTGCTCTAGTGATTCTGGGAAGGGTGCGTCTAGAACCCATTGTCGAATTGTTGCACCTGTCTTACGCAGTGCGTCAACGTCTTCAACATCAAGTTCATCAAGGAGTTGGTGAATGCGCTCATCAAGACCTTTGTAGTCAAGAAAGTTGTTAAACGCATAAGATGTGGTAGCAAAACCATTAGGTACTGATACGCCAGCGTTGGCTAGGTTAGAAACCATCTCGCCAAGTGAAGCATTCTTACCGCCGACTTTGTCGACATCTTCCATGGAAAGGCCATTGAACCATAGGGTGTTATTTTGCATTTATTTCTCCAGAAACATAGCAAGCATTGTAGGGATTTAAAGGCAAACGATTACGTATCAGTTTAAAAAAATGTAAATTATTTTCTAAAGCTGTGGGGGACGTAATAGTCAGCAGGGTTTCGTTATATATATTATGGTTCCCATCCTACTCAAAATAATTTTAAACATTAAATAAAAAATGCAAATTGATATCCAAAGTCGTGATGTATTCTATGTTTCTGATGGAACGGCCATAACATGTGAGACTTTAGGGCATGTTGTTCTAGGTCAATTCCCATTCGAAGCTAATGAAAAAACCTTCCCGTTTGTCGAAAGTGAAGACAAACTTTCTGATTTATTGAAAGAGATCGAGATTTCATATCGAGCAACAGGTCATGAACCTTTGGTCTTTTTCTCGATTGTGATTCCGGAGATAAAACTCAAGCTGTTAGATGCGCCTGCGCATTGTTATGACGTGTTAGAGAGTATCGTGCAGAAAGTGCAAGATGATACGAAAATGGCGCCTAAGCCGAAGCTGCAGCGTTCTCGTAGCGTTAATAAAGACTCGGACAAATACTTCGACCGTATTGCTGCTATCGAATACACGTTAGCGCACGACGACGGCATTACTTTAAAAGGCTTGGAAGAGGCAGACATTATCTTGTTGGGAGTCTCTCGCAGCGGTAAAACGCCAACGAGCTTGTACATGGCAATGCAGTTTGGTTTACGCGTCGCAAACTATCCGTTTATCCATGATGATATTGCTCGCTTAAGGTTGCTACCGGAATTTGAGATATATCGTCATAAGCTGTTTGGTTTGACGATTGATGCGGAAAGGCTGACCGAGATCCGTGAAAATCGATTGGCAGGCAGTGAGTACGCAAGTGACTCACAATGTTTGTATGAGCTGCAAACGGTAGAAGGTTTGTTCAGACGTGAAGCCATTCCATACATCAACACCTCGTCACTGTCTGTTGAAGAGATTTCGACACG
Organism: Vibrio sp. QJM3NY_15; assembly: GCF_057785995.1. Classification (NCBI taxonomy): domain Bacteria; kingdom Pseudomonadati; phylum Pseudomonadota; class Gammaproteobacteria; order Vibrionales; family Vibrionaceae; genus Vibrio; species Vibrio sp. QJM3NY_15. Next base: position 278,391 of record NZ_CM173518.1, on the reverse strand, counting down.
AATCTTGGAACGTACAGGGTTGCGACGCCGCTTGCTTTGATTCTAACTGCCGAGAGCTACTCGTTGTTGGTTTTACCACTTGTGACCAACAACGAGCCTTGTTGATTGGCGTCTTATCATCTCATAACAAAGTTTTCATTGTGCCAATGGCTAGGCTTTAATCCTTTACTTACCAGTTGCTTTTTTAATGAGCTGAGCATTGGGGTCGGCCCACAACCGAACACTTGATACATGGACAGTGGCAAAGATAGTTTCTCACTAATACCATCAGCAGTCAGGCGCTCTTGTTCACTATCTTGTATGTGTAATTGAATGTTCTTAGTTCCAATTATCTCCGTCACCTTTTGAACCATTAAGCGGTAAAACTTTCCTCGGCCAACAAAAAATAGGTGAACCTCTTGCTCTGGACTAGCCGTTGCCTTTATCCAAGAAATAAAAGGTGTGATGCCTATACCTCCTGCTAACCATACTTGTGGCTGACTTGCCTTCTTTTTACGCATGAGTTGTCCATAACCACCATCAACGGTTACCTTTTGGCCTATGGCTAGCTGTGTTTGTAGCGCCTGAGTATGCTTGCCTAAGTTTCTAATAATAAAGCTCAATTGTTGCTCACTGGGATGAGACGTAATAGTAAAAGGATGAAAGTGGGATACTTTATCCAAATTAAAGTCGAGGTAAGCAAATTGTCCTACTTGGTAATCAATTGTTTTGGATTCAGCTTCAAGGGTTACCTCAACAGCGTTGTCTATCTGTTTAATATCGCTAACCGTGTAGGCGCAGAAATTTCGCTTCTTAAAGATGATTTTGTAGACCCAACTTACAATGCCGATAGCGGAAACCATTAGCAGAGTGATACCAGTTACGCTGGTTAGGCTAAACGGCACGTCTGAGAAGAAAGTATGATAAACCGAGATCATAAAAATCGGCCCCATTAGCATATGGGTGTAATACCAAATTCGGTATGGGATCTGACGGACCATGCTAATAGCTCCTAATAAAATGAGGCCATACATCGCCCACTGTCCCACTTCTTCTCCAAAATCAGCAAAGGTTGGATCAATACCATTACCTGCGGGGCCTGGAACCAATAACCAGTGGAAGCTAGCACCAAGTACACCTGAAATGCCTAGCCATTTGTGCCAAACATAAGCCTTATCTATCCCACCAATCAGGCGGTCTAGCCATTTAGTTCGACAGCTAATGAGCATTGCCATCGCCATACTTAACATTGAGACTGCGGCAAAAAATGCAGGGACTTTTCGTGCTAGTTCGAGCTCAACAGGCAATATGAACCAGATAGATAGTGATACGAATAGGGTTAGCAGTGTGGTTTTTAATGTGCTCATACAGGGCTCTAACAATACAGGATTGCATATATCGTACGGGTGTCAGTATGAATGAATTGTGAATGGTATTGTTGGAATTGATTAAGATAGAGAATAGAACGAAATAGAAGCTAAAAGCTGGTCACAGCTCCTAGCTTCTTTTAGGAAAAGCGTTTTAGCGAAATTGAGGCGGCTTTCTAACGAAGTAAAGACAGCTTTAGCGTTTCACTTTGCTTCTCTAACCAACGTTCAAGCGCTGGTGGCCATGTGATGCTTGGTTCAACACAGAAACCGCGCAACATAGAGAAGTACACCGCTTGATCGATAAGCGGCAGTGCCGACTCACCATTTTCTAGGTTCAGTAGAAGCTCGGCGTCTTTCAATAGCGGATTAATCTGTTCAACGAACTGCGGCGTTTGCTCAATCAGTTTGTCGAAGTTGAGCTCTTCGGTTTCTTTGGCTGCGCGCCATGCTGCTTTACTGGCTTCTGATTGGTATTCAGCAAGGTCCAGTTTCGACCAACGCGGCAGACCAATGCGTTGGCTTAGCGGGAATGCGCGGCTTTGGAACAGAGTAACTTGTTCTGATGGTACACGTTGTTCATCACTTGATTTCAAGTCCATGAAGTAAGCGATGATATCTAAGCTTTCAGCCATGATAGAACCGTCGTCTTTCTGTAAGACTGGTACCATCTTTTTACCGATCAAATCGATAAGGGTTTGGGCATCATCATAATCCACAGAAACAAGTTCGATGTTCAAGCCTAGAGATTGAGCGATGTAGGCCACTCTTGCACAGAAAGGGCAGTGGTCGTAAATGTAAAGCTTCATAGCTTCCCTTAGTTCAGGTCATTATAAATATAAGTTAATGCTAATATATCAGAAAGTATTGCGAACATTAAGCGTCGATAACGTTAAGTGTCAATAAACCCTAAGATTCAAAATAGTGAGCATCAACCGACAATAAGCACTTGGTATTAATACTATTTTATTAGTTCTATTGTCTGTTGGATTCGGCTTTACTGCAATGAGTAAACTAATGGGAAGGTTACTGGGAAATAGCAGGTACAAAAAAGGCTCTGGCAATCCCCTCTAATGCAGAAGAGTGAGATCAGCCAAAGCCTGTATTTTGTTACCTTTAGCAGATGGTCTACTAAAAGAGCAAAGTGGTTAAACTATGCTTTTTTAAGATCTTGCACTGGGTAAGTAAGCGTCATTGCGCCTTCTACAGTTGTAACGTGAACGTAGCCGCCACCAGCGCTTAGGCCAGTCACTACCATTTCACCAAGTTCAACACCTTTTGTTGCTACAACGCGATCATCAACTGAAAACACTTTACACACCTTCAATAAATTAAATAAGTACGATAGATATCGAACGCGGATTTAAACAGATGACTCTCTAATCAACTAATCCAGTTGTTTGTCGTAAAGATTAAATTTGGTTATGTATAAATGACTATTTCTTAGTTATCAGACCATTAGCGTATTTGTGGTGCCTATTTGTCTGCAGGGTAAACGACACCAACTTGCTGACGCATCTCTGTAATTAGCTTGCAAACGGTTAAAGCGCGCTGTGTTGTTTGAGCTTTGGTTGCTTGATCGCCATGAATACAATCGGCAAAGGCTTGCGCTTCATAACTCATTGAGTTCTCACTTTGATGTTGCGTGAGGCTTTCTACCGAACCATCGCGATAGCGGATCTTAACATCCGTACATTCAGCGATGTGATCGATAATGATCGCCCCTTGTTCACCTTGGATCTCACTAGGCGCATAGGAATCACTGACCTTAGAGTGCGCGAGAGTGGCATCGAACTCAGGGTACTGGAAGATCGCACAGCCATGAGCATCCACGCCAGAATCAAGCAATTTAGCAGAAGCGTGAGCTGCTTGAGGCTTGCCAAACAGTGCCACGGAAGCGGCGACACAATAGAAACCAATGTCGACCATTGAGCCGTTTGAGAAGGCAGGGTTGAACGTATTTGGATTTTCACCGTTGAGGTACTTTTGGTAGCGCGATGAATACTGGCAGTAGTTGATGTGTGCTTTATGTACCTTGCCAATCTTTTCTAACCCAAGTTGGATTTGTTTAAAGTTCGGTAGGAACTGGGATTTGTACGCTTCAAACAACACCACGCCGTTTTGTTTTGCGACTTCAAACATTCGAATGGCTTCATCAATATTTGACGCGACAGGCTTTTCACAAATTACATGCTTGCCGTGCTTCATCATCAAGATCGATTGCTCACAGTGCATTGAGTTTGGAGATGCGATGTAAACCGCTGTTATTGTACTGTCACTGGCTAATGCTTCGAGAGAGTCATAAGTCGTTTCAACGTCAAATTCTTGGGCGAACTGTGCCGCGCTATCTAAGTTTCGTGAATAAACCGCAGCAAGTTGCATCGATTGAGTTTCATGGGCAGCTTGAACAAACTTTTGTGTAATCCAATTGGTTCCAATTACAGCAAACTTAATCATATAGGTATCCAGTCGTTAGTGTATTGATTCTGCAGAGATAGTAGCATTCAAAGGTCGCTAATGTGCCTTAGATTTGCGGAACAATTCCCGTTTAAATGCAGCCTAATATCCATTTTCGCCGTCAAAAACATACCTGAGTTGGCTAGGACAACGGTGCACAAGTAAGTCATTTTTGCTAAGGTATTATGGAATTCAAACAAGGTGATGATATGCAAATTCGTACCGCAAAGGTAACTGACATCCGCTCTATTTTAGCGCTTTCTGAGCAGATAAACCGTCAACATCATCTTGGTGCACCTATGGTGTTTGCACCACCGTCACGAAGCCTTGGCGACAGCGAAGAGTATTGGTTAGGGTTGATGATAGACCCGCTCGGTTCCTTCTTTGTTGCGGTTCAAGACGAACAGGTCGTTGGCTTTCTTGCCGGCAAAGTGACGCAGAACAAAGGGGTGAGCTTTATTCAACCGCATAAAGTCGCGCGGGTGAATACGATTGTGGTCAACGATCAGATTCAAAGCCAAGGTGTCGGTAAGGCGTTGATGAAATCATTCAACCAATGGTCGCAGGCCAGAGGAGCGATAGAGCTTCGTTTGGAAGTGATGGAGTTTAACCAGCAAGCTCAGAGTTTCTATGAATCGTTAGGAATGGAAACTCAGTCTCGAACCATGTCTATGAGCTTAGAGGGGATTTAGGAGTGCGGTTGTTTTTGCCTTTATCACTGTACTTACTCTTTGCTAGTTCTCTAGTCTATTCAGCGACTTCCTTTGCTACTGATACGCCGCAATATGTAAAGCCGCCAGTAGTACCGAAATCAGAAGCACAGAAGCTTGTAGTCGAGAAAATCGTTTCCGATGCAACGGCGATAGAAACCATCGTGTTTGAGTCGGCTCCTTCTCATTCCCAAGCTCTCTCAACGTCTCCTACGAGCGCGAACTCAAACAATGTGGTTGTTGTGGGTGACGTTCTTGAAAGTGGCTCTGACGACAATTCTAACGACAATAAGAATAAGGTTGCTCAGCTTTCTCAAGGTTCATCGAAGCGCCCACCTCAAAGCTCATCTCAACAGTTTTACAACGTACCTAATATTGCTTCAGAGATAGACCCGCTACTTCAAGTAGTCACTTTGGTTAAGGTCGATAAATCGAAACGTCGAATGTACTTATTTAAAGACGATGAGGTCGTACAAGAGTTTCGGATAGCCTTGGGTAAGCAGCCCAAAGGGCATAAGCGATTTGAAGGGGATAATCGAACCCCAGAAGGGCAATACAAGCTCGATTATATTATGGAAGAGTCTGATTTTTATCGTTCAGTACATATCAACTACCCACAATCCGCCGACAGAGAGTGGGCCGAAAAACATGATCTGAGTCCGGGAGGAAATATCAAAATCCACGGCATCAAAAATGGTGAGCGTCGTTCACCTAGTTTTATTCAAAGTTTTGATTGGACGGATGGTTGTATTGCTTTAACGAATCAAGATATGGATGCGTTTATTGAACTAGTTAAAATGGGCACTCCTATCCATATCGAATGGTAGCCCCCAGATTGTTTTTACTCGTTCAGTTTAGATTTTTACTTACCCAGATTATGTTTCACTTACCGAGTTTAGGTGTTCACTTACCCAATTTAGACGAGTACTCGCCCTGCACTGAATATGGCTATCACTACCAGCAGGGCAATAGTGACTGGCTTGAATTTCTCTCCGCCAAATCTCTCGAACAATTTAGACCCGACATAGCCACCAAACATGCTGCTTGGTAAAAGTATAATTGTAAGCCAGACCACATCACGGTCGACTAATCCCGCTATCGATGCCGAGACAAACGCACTGGAATCAGCCAACACAAAGAACGCGATAAGACCCGCTCTGGCAATGTGAGGTTCGACTGGGCTTGCTAATGCATGCGTGCCAACTGGAGGCCCAGACATTGAAGCCGCACCATTCATTACCCCAGCAAGGCTGCCGAGAATATAAGGCGCAAATCTAGGTTCACTTCGATATTGAAAGCCTTTGTAGATCATAAGTGCAGACGCAAAGATAAAAGCGCTGATGATCAAGATGATCGTGTCTTGGCTAACCGATTTGAGTAAGAGTAAGCCGACTGGAGTGAAGGCCAAACAAGGGATAAACACCTTTGAAACCCAGCGCCAGTTAACGTGCTTTCGAACTTTAGGCAGCAATTGAATATTGCCGAGTAGGTCGATCAACATGAAAACAGGAACCAGTTCGATAACAGGCACGAATAGCGCGCTTAACGGCAATGCCACTAAGGTGAAACCGAAACCTGAAAAACCACGAACAATAGCGGCGAAAATGAAGATTGCACCCAAAATTGGGTAAGTTGGACTAAAAATGAGATCCATAAATTAAGTAACCAATGAAGCTGTCTGTATAGAGCGAGCTAATGAAACCAAGTGAGTAGCGGAATGTACTCCTACTCACTTGTGTTTGCTACCTAATTTTCAGGTTTATTGGGGTTAATTTTAATGTCTCTTGAGGCGTGCTTTTTCGGTATTCGCCCGGTCAATTTATAGAGCTAAATTGATTCGGAAAATCAGTGAATACAGCGTCTACTTTTGAGAGAAATTTGAACTGAGACGGATCATTGACGGTGTAGCACCACGTTTGAATATTCGCTTCTTTTAACGTGTCGAGATCGTTCTGATCGACATGTTCATAGTTCATGTGACAACTGAACGCTTTTACCTCATTAATAAGCATAAGATCGGCTTGGGTCAGTTGCTCTGTTATCACACCAACTCGGTATCTCGGTAAGTGGTGAGCCATTTCAGCAACGACTTGGTGACTGAAGCTTGAAAGTAAGATCCTGTCGGTATCCAGCGTTGAGCGGATCAGTTCAGTGTGCAGAAGATCGACCACATGAGGCGCTTGGTGTTTGCTATCGACTTTAATTTCCAGATTAACACTCAGATCATGGGCTTCAACCAAGCTCAACAACTCAGTGAGAGTCAGTATTTTTTCACCGGTGAACTGTTCTGATTTCCAGCGACCAAAATCTAACAGGCGCAGCTCTGCCAAGGTGTGTTCATCAACACGGCCTTTACCATCACTACAGCGTTCTAGTGTGTGATCGTGACAAACGACAAGTTGGTCGTCGAGAGTCACTTGAATATCGACTTCGACCCACTTCAAGCCAAGATTAGCGGCTTGTTCAATGCTTACTTTGGTGTTTTCTGGGTGAGTACCCGCTACACCACGATGACCTACGATGATAGACGACATAATTAATCCTTCTTTAAGACGCATCGTAAATATTTATTAAATATCAGTTTTCTCTATTACGCCAGAGCAATCGTGAAGCCAAATAGCCGTGTTGTGACTCTGCTAATGAAAGCGGTCGATTAGACTTGTCACGTCTAGTGATTCTCATCTACGAAAAAGCCTCTCGATGGAGAGGCTTTCGATGAAATAGGCTCTAGATAAGATAAAGATTGGTTTAGCTTAGTGCGCGATGTCCAATTGGTTATCTTTCACGCCGTTAATACGGAACCAACCTGCGATACTGAATCGCTCTGTGTTGGTTGGCAGAACCTCGTGTGGGAACTGTTCAGACAAGAATACCAACAGTCGACCACCCTTTGGCGGAATGGTTGCGATGTGATTGTCTTTTAGATCGTAAACCACAAGCTCACCAGCGTCTTCCTCAGACCATTCGTCATTCATGTAGAATACGGTGGTCAGGCGGCGATTCTCGTTGCCTTTGAAGCAGTCTAAGTGCTTCTGGTAGAAGTCGCCTTTTTCGTATTTTGCAAAGTGCGCTTCGTATTCGAATAGACCTAAAAAGAATGCTTGGTTTGCTTCTAAACGAATTTGTTCCATTTTGTCTAGGAACAGAGATGCTGGTTCGCCCATATCACGGCGTACCCACTGAATTTTGTCACTACGAATCGTTGCTTCTCGTGCTACGTCATCGTTACGGCCGATCCTAGCCTTTTTCCAGTTCTCTGGAATGCAATCCCTCAATGCCACTACTTCTTCGTGAGTTAAGAAGTCATCCCAAACAAAGTAACCTTGGGTAGAAAGAGCATCGATAAGTTGGTTCATGTATAGCACTCAGACAATAAATTAGAGGCGCATATATAGTCCGAATAACTCAAGTCACCAAATCACGTATTTTGTCGTCACGACAAATGATGCTCAGTGCTTAAAGCGCAAGGCTTGTTGAGCAAGGTTTTCGGTTATGTGAGCATTCGATAATGCTGAAAAATATCGGATGAAATTGATGATCATCTTTGGAATGTGCCCTCATTATTCTGAGTTAAATTGGACTTGAGTAACATTGATTTTGAGTAACGTTGGATTTGAGTAATCTTAGTAGATACCAATGGAAATCTTGATTCGAGCTATCTATCTGGTTTTAGATTGTTGCTTTTAACAAAATGATCACAATTGATGGTGAGTTTGCTATGGTATAGGTCTGACCAGTTGGTTTATCACAAGGAGTGGGTTTGCAGCTGCATACCATCAAAGGCTATATCCAAGACATGTATCTCGTAGAGTACCCTGACAGGTTGCTCTTGCTTGATGGTGCGTGTCGAGCCGACATCCCGCATTTGAAAGATTTCATCGAAACAGAGCTTATGCGTGATTTTGCTGATCTACATACGGTTGTGGTTACGCACATGCATCCAGATCACGCAGGGGCAGCGCACAAGCTCAGAAAGCTGACAAATTGTAATTTGGTTGCAGCAAACCGAGACAAAGACTGGTATCACGGCATCGATGGCATATTGATGCACTTGACCGATCTGGCATTGGCACGATGGATGGCAAATCGATTGGGCAAGCCCAAAGCAAACCTATGGTATTCAAGAAAATTAAAGCCGGACTACAAGTTGTCTGATGGTGATAGCATTCCTGGCTTTGATGACTGGTTAGTTCTAGAAACACCAGGTCACACTGACAGAGATCTTTCCGTCTATTGCCCATCACACAGTGTCGCCTATGTGGCAGACCTAATGGTAGAAGTGAAAAAGAAGCTGATCCCGCCTTTCCCTATCTTTCATCCTAACAAGTACTGAGAGTCGGTATCTCGTATCTATGACATGCAGCTTGACACCTTGCTGGTGGCGCATGGGGGACAAGTGAATTTGAGTGAGCAAGCCTTTGAACATCTGTTGATGAGTGCGCCAAGAAGACCAGTGACACATTGGCGAGTGACTAAAATCAAACTCAAAGGTTTGGTTAAATCTGTTTGGCGATTTGGGTTTAAAGATAAAAAAAATCGCCATAAATAATAAAGGCCAGTCTCAAAGACTGGCCTTAATTAATACGTGTTGTTGACTCACTATTTGAGCTGTGGAGCAGTTCAATTAGTGAGAAATTAGAAATTCGCCCGCAGGGTCAACAATCACTTTGTCACTCATGCCTTGACGACCAAGCAGCATCATATAAGTCATATCCTGACGGTTGCTTAGTGTGATATCGATAGGCCATTCCTGACCACCAATTTTTAGCATGGTTTCAATCACACAACGGTGTTCAACTTCGCCGTTCGATGATTTGATTCTTTTACTCGTTTTCAGTTTCGCCTTGCAGCGCACTGTCTCTTCTAAGTGGTAAACGTCTGGGTGAAGATCGAACTCAACGAAGTTTTCACCATCTGTTTTTACACATAGTAGATTGTCTACGTGTAGAGAAGAGGTTTGAGCCCCTGTATCAACACGCGTATGTAGTCCAGTTATCCCTAACTCTGGTAAGCAAAGTGCTTCTGTATTCCCTATGATCATTTTATTGTTCATGTTTTTTCCAATCATGAGTAAACGGCGTTTAATCAGCCTTTGCCACGAGTACGGTTAGCGTTTGGTTTTGCATTTTTTTCGATGAACTCGAAAATCATGTCTGCCACATCTTTGCCTGTTGATTTCTCGATACCTTCTAGGCCTGGAGAAGAGTTCACTTCCATTACAACAGGGCCATTCTTAGATTGTAGAATATCGACACCACATAGGTTTAAACCCATGATTTTAGCTGCATTGATCGCTGTAGCGCGCTCTTCTTTGGTTAGTTTAACCAATTGAGCTGTACCGCCACGGTGTAGGTTAGAGCGGAATTCACCCTCACCAGCTTGGCGTTTCATTGCTGCAATAACTTTGTTACCCACAACAAAACAACGGATGTCTGCGCCATTAGCTTCTTCAATGAACTCTTGAACCAAGATGTTCGCTTTTAGGCCCATGAATGCTTCGATAACGCTTTCAGCTGCTTTGTTTGTTTCTGCTAGAACCACGCCGATACCTTGAGTACCTTCAAGAAGCTTGATAACCAGTGGCGCACCACCTACGTTTTTGATCAAGTCTTGAATTTTGTCTGGGCGGCTAGCGAAACCTGTTTTTGGTAAGCCAATACCTTTACGAGACAACAATTGTAGTGAGCGCAGTTTGTCGCGAGAACGACTGATTGCTACTGACTCATTGATACAAAAAGTGCCCATCATTTCGAATTGGCGAACAACCGCAGTGCCGTAAAAGGTAATGGAAGCGCCAATACGTGGAATAACAGCATCGTATTGAGGTAGCTCTTCACCCATGTAGCGAATCTTCGGATTGTTACTCGCGATATCTATATCACAGTGCAGCGTGTCGATAACATCGACCTGGTGACCACGAGCTTCTCCTGCCGCTTTTAAGCGAGAAGTAGAGTATAGATTTTCGTTGCGAGAAAGAATTGCGATACGCATGGCGTTTCCTTAGTTAATACCTGATTGGTAACTGCAAATAAATTAGTTGTTAGCTGAGCTTTCAGTTTTTCTGAGGCTCCTTGCTTGCTTCGGGGCGAACCTTAAGGCTTTTCGTTTAACTAAGAAAACGAATTAAATTTGTCGAGTCGACAACAGAAATTTATCGTATGTGTGAGTGATTGGTACAGCAGGGTTTAGAAGACGTTTTGAATGGAAAAGCGAGTTGAGACCTAACTCATATTGGGGGTAGGAGCATATTAGGTAGTACTCAACTCGCGTTAACTCGGTGCTTAAAAGTGTACTAATAACGCCAGTTACATAGCTCTATAAGTGTTCGTAGTGCTTCTCTTTCGAGCTTGCTACAGGTGCTTTTAAGCTTATTAAGATAGTATTTTCTCATGATGATTACTTCTCTTGTATTAGGCTTTGGTGGGAACTCAAAGTTCCTTGTTGACCCATTAATTATGGTTAATTAATAGGAAGTAATAAACAGATGGGTTTTTACTAAGTTGTTCCTGTTTTTGTCTTTTAGCGCTACTTTTGGGCTGATGTGTTTTATAATGGGCTTAATCAGGAAGGGTTGTTTCTAAAAAGGTTCATTATTTGTCTGATCTAAACATGATGCGTTACTACACAAGGCTAGATTCGTTTGAGCCTAACCTCTCACATTCAGTTACCTTAACTGAGGTGGCAGACAAGCTGTTCACCAGCTTGCGCCATGCACGAACCTTGTTAGGCAAGATGCATCAGGCTGAATGGTTGGTGTGGGAGCCAAAAGTCGGCAGGAATCAACGTTCTAATCTGACTTTACGTTTTAGCAATCAAGAGTTGACTCAACATGTTGCTAGTAAACTGATAGAGCAGGGCAAATACGAAAAAGCACTCTCAATTCTAGACAACGACCGCGCGATATTTGGCTCTCTCCTCCAAGAAACCTCTGGTGCGACGATGCGTGAAGGGCTGCTGCACGTTCAATTAACCTATAAACGTAAGTTTGAAGACCTATTTCCGCATCATATTCACCGCAGTAGCGAACGATTTTTGATCAGGCAAGTGTTCAGTTGCTTAGTCACTTGTAATGGCAAGGGCAAGTTGAAGCCTGAACTGGCGCACCATTGGGAATATGATGCTGAAAAATTAGTTTGGACTTTCTATTTGCGCCCTGGCTTAACCTTCCACGATGGTCAACCCGTCGACGCCAAGCAACTCGTGTCGTTATTTACCGCCTTACAACCGCTACCTTTCTATCAGACAGAGTTAGCCCATGTTGCTTCGGTTTACAGTGAACAGCCGTTAAGGATCAGCTTCCAATTGACCAAAGCAGACACCGGCTTTGCGGGCTTATTGGCAGGCGTTAAGTATTCGATTCAACCTGCTGCGCAAGTGACTCGTGAGCCATCGCCATTAAACTCGGTGTCTCATGCCGTGATTGGAACAGGCCCTTTCAAAGTGGTTGAGACTAATAACGAACGTATTAAACTTACCGCATTCGAACATTATTACGGTTGTCGTTCCCTGACGGATGAAGTGACGATTTGGCAATTCGAAGAGTCGATGACGGGCAATGCTCGCTTTGATGACAGCCAAATGCAGGTGTCACCTTATGAAGATTCGTCTTGTTTTCATCAACTCGGAAAAAGCGACGCGAAGCTGGTGTCGGCTGAAACTGATGGCCTTCGTAGCCGAGTCGAGGATGGGTGTCTGTTTATCCTTTTCAATCAAAACTCTGCGGCGAACCCGTTAAGCGACGAACAACGCAAGTACGTTTCAGGGCTTGCTAATCCACAAGATATCTTGTCTCAATTGGAACATAACAAGGGGTTGTTCAGCGTCTCTTTTGCTCAAAATATACTGCCAAGTTGGCAGAAATTGTATCGAACGCCTTCGAAAGAAACACAATTGCCGAAAAAGATGAGCATCGCCGTTTACAATTACTATGCGCTCTATAGATGTGCTATTTGCGTATCAGACATACTCAAACGGTATGGTGTTGAAGTGGAGGTGAATACCTACAGCTTCCGAGAACTGGCACAACTTTCTCAGAGTGGTGATTTAAAAGAAGACTTGGTGTTGTGCAACCTCAATCTCGATGACAATGCCCCTTCTTCACTGTTTTCGTGGATGATGAACGATCCTGTTTTACACTCGGCACTAGGTGAGATGAACAGTGATTGGCTCAAACAGCGCTTAGATCATCACAAAGCTTCGGTTGAACTGCCGAATTACTTGGCAGAGTTGGAGCCCGTTGCATCGACGTTGATTTCTGATTATTGGTTAGTGCCCATGTTCCATCACCTACAAACCGTGCGTTTCCAAGGCATTTTGAAAAACGTAGCCATCACCAACTGGGGATGGCCAGATTTCAAGAATGTATGGTCTGCTGATTAGCTTTAAGTTTTACTGACAAAGCTTAGATCACTAGTTTTTCTAGGAAGTCTTAAATTGTGAGATCAGCATTTGAACTGAGAAACCAGATTCGTTAAATGCATCGCTTTGGTGCGTAAGTGCTGACACTCCTGCGCCGTTCGCTCAATCATGTTATCGCTCTCTCTGGCTATTTCAGAAATACCGGAGATGTGCGGTGATATCTCGTTGATCACATTAGATTGTTGCCCTGTCGCAGAGGCAATCTGCATGTTCATAGCATTCATCTCATCGACGCTATGAGAAATGCTCGATAGCTGTTGCTCTGAATTGGAAGCCTCTACTCGGCAGTTAGTTCCTAATGTGGTGCTCGTTTCTATCGCTGCCACAGCTTGTTGCGTGCGTTGTTGAAGTTGCTCGATGATGCCGCGTATCTCTTCAGTTGATGCTTGGCTTCGTGAGGCGAGTGTTCTTACTTCATCTGCAACCACCGCAAACCCTCGGCCCTGTTCTCCTGCCCGAGCGGCTTCGATTGCGGCATTCAGTGCTAATAAGTTCGTTTGTTCAGAAACACCGCTGATCACATCCAACACAGTGTCGATAGAGTTAGCATCTTGAGCGAGTTGATTAACGATGGCCGTGGTGTCGTCGAGTTGTTGGTTCATGTGTTCGATACTTTCTGAGGTGACAGTAACCGATTTTTGGCCGATGTTTATTGCACCTGAAGCTCTGCTCGCACTATCGGCTGCACCGTTAGCGTTTTGGGCGATTTCGTCAGAGCTGGCTCCCATCTCGTGAATGGCTGTGGCGACTTGTTCTATTTGGCTAGTTTGTTGTTTGATGTCTTGTTCCATCGATTGAGCCATTCGATCCACGCTCTGAATGGATTCTGATATTTGCTGACCCGTATTCGACACGTCTTTAAGCAGGTCGCTAAGGTATTGAACAAATTGGTTATATCCTTTCGCAATCTGGCCTATTTCATCATGACGGGAGTCATCCAAGCGAAGTGTTAGATCGCCACCGCCTTTTCCTATCTGCTGCAATAGTTCAGCAACTTCAACGAAAGGCAGCAACAGTTTGTTGGTCGCCCACGCTGCGATTGGTGTGTAGATTGCAGCGATGAGTAAAGCCATAAAGATAATGGTTTGACTGAAGCCGTTTAATTCACTTAATACATCTTGCTTGGGGATCTGAGTAATCAGAGTCCAACCAATCCCCGGCATCGCTTTGGAGCCTAGAATTTGAGGCTGCCCGTCAACAATACCCTCATGAACAATGGTTTGCTGACTACCGAGTAGCAGGCTACTTTCAATCCCGACAGAGTTCAGTGACTGACCAATTAGGTTTTTGTCAGGGTGAACCTTGATGGTCCCTTGTTTATCGACTAGTAAAACAATACCGCTTTTACCCACACTGTAGTTGCTGATCAATTGGGTAATACTTTCCAAGGTCAAGCCGATGCCAGTTACACCGATACGCTCGCCGTTTCGAGTAACCACATAGTTGACAAATAGCGCTGGGATTCCAGTGCCGGCATCAATATCTAAAGAGAGCTCAAACGCTTTATCTGACTGGATGAAACGGTAGAACCATTGGTCACTTTGTTCGTTGGCTGAGATAGTTTTTAGAACGCCATTGTGTGTGTAGTAAGTACTTGCTTCGTTTGATACGTAATAGGCACTGATGGCATTGAATTCGTTTTTGACCGACTCAAGATAGGCGCGGAGGTTTTTCTCTGAGAGTGAGGCTTGCTTCATCAAAGGAGACAGCGTCATCATCTTTGATGCAAGAATAGGGGTTTCTAACTTAAGGTTGATTTCATTACTCACCTCGCCAAGCGAAGCAGGTAGCTCTCTTTCAAAGGTTCTATCAATTAAAATGGCTCGGCTCGATTGAAAAGAATAAATCCCCATCACGCTGATAATGGCGAGAGCTGCGATGATCGTCGCCAATATTGCCTTAGTTCGTATAGTAAATTGCAATTTAGAGTCCCTTCTAAAAACGTTTAATGTTCATTTGTAAATATAATGTTAAATAAAACCTGACTCTTTGGTCAATAAACGAATTATAGAAGTGAGAGTTGAACGATATTTGTACAAATATGGAAGATCATTCTTATTCGTACTTTCGAAGCCGAGTTCTATACATTCTCGTCTCGCAAATTAAAAATTACACTCATTGGTTTACTTTTTAATTTTGATATGTAAACTATACAGTGTAGTTTTTGCGTTGGGATAGACCCAATGATTAAAGAGATACCAATGAAAAAATATCTATTACCGATTTTAGGAGTACTTGCCGTGGTCGCTATCGTAAGCACAGGTTCACAATCAAACGACAATCTAGATAAGCTTCCGAAGAAATTTGTTAACAGTGAGCTGGAATACAAATCGGGTATGTCTGATATTTTTTCAATCCTGAAAGCTTATGTGACAGTGGAAAGGAATGAGCCGGTGCCGCGTGCTGCATTGCCTCTGATACCGATGACAGCCGAGCAACTGATCGAAGAACAAGACGACGTTGCTTACCGCTTGGGTCACTCAAGTGTGATGATGAAGCTGGATGGCAAGCTAGTGATGACCGATCCTGTGTTCAGTGATCGCGCATCGCCAGTGCAATGGATGGGGCCAAAGCGCTTCCATCCAACACCAATCTCACTGCAAGAACTGCCTGATATTGATGTGGTGGTGATCAGCCATGATCACTACGACCATTTAGACAAAGGCGCGGTTAAGGTATTAGCCGATAAAGTAGGTACGTTTTTGGTGCCACTCAGAGTCGGTGCGCTACTTGAAAAGTGGGGCGTGGATAAAGCAAAGATCATTGAGTTGAACTGGTGGGAATCAGCAACAGCCGCCGATATCGAGTTTACTTTGACGCCGACACAGCACTTCTCTGGTCGTGGCTTACTTGATCGTGACCAAACACTGTGGGGGAGTTGGGTTATCAAGGCTTCAGATAAGAAAGTATTCTTTAGTGGTGACTCTGGTTACTTCAATGGCTTCAAAGAGATTGGTGAGCGCTACGGGCCGTTTGATTTAACCATGGTCGAAACGGGCGCATACAATTCACTTTGGGCGGATATTCATATGTTCCCAGAACAGAGCGTTCAAGCACACATCGACCTGCAAGGTAAGGTGATGATGCCAATTCACAACAGTACGTTTGATCTTTCTATGCACGATTGGCAAGACCCAATGGAACAAGCTCTCGCGATAAGCAAAGAGCGAGATGTGCAGATGGTGAGCCCTGTGATGGGTGAGCGTTTGGTGATTTCAGAACCAGTACCTGTTCAAGCATGGTGGAAACTAGCATCGAATTAAAGCTTGTATCCAGATAGACATAGCTAAACCGTTAAGCTGGACAAACCCAGCTTATACACAAAACGCCACCGTCTTACGATTCGGTGGCGTTTTTGCTTTTTGACACGAGTGGCTTATTCGAAAGGGCTTCTTCTACTTAGAGCAACTTTCGAGATTCTTAGCCATTTTGTTCGCGATTTTTCGGAACTGTTCTAACTCATCGTCGGCCATGCCTTTGGTCATTCTCTGCAGCATCTCTCGATCAATATTCGATACCTTACTCATGATCTCTTGACCCTTATCGGTCAGAACCAATAACTGGCTGCGCTTGTCTTCTGGGTTCGGAGATTTCTTCACAAGTTCCTGACTGATCAAAGCGTTAATCAATCGAGTGACCTGTGCTTTATCGCGATTTAGGAAGTGTGCGATATCGATAGCCGTACATGGAGACTTCTTGGTAATGATCTTCATGACGCGAATGTTCATTGGTGCGATCTCAGAGTCCAAGCTCTCAATCTGCTCGCTCATTTGACGTTTCAAAGAGTGCACTAAGCGAAAGATAGACTCTAGTGATGTGTTATCAGACATAAACGATCCTCAGGAAAGTAGTTGACATTATCAACCACTATATTTATAGTTGACATTATCAACTTAATTGTTCGTAAATTCAAGGCAGGAAATAGATATGACGATTCAAGCAACACTAACGCCAACTCTTCCTGAGCAAAAAGGCACACCCGTTTTATACAAAATTATGGTCATGATGAGCTTAATGCTAACCATTGGCGGCAGCTTAACGGCCGTGATGACCTACATGAATGTCGGATTCGGTGAGGCATTCATCGGCAAATGGCTCTCTTCGTTAGCCCTAGTTGTCGTGATTATGATGCCAATTGGCATGGTGATGATGACTTTGGTGACTAAGTTGGTCGCCAAGGTATTACCCAATTATGGTGAGAAAGCTCGCAACCTAATCGTGGGATTGATTATGGCTTTTATCATGGAGTCCATCATGGCATTTGTAACAGCGGCAAATAACATTGGATTTTCGGATACATCGGCGTTTACCAGTGGATGGTTTAATGGATTTATTGCAGCGCTTCCTATTGGCCTTACGATCATGGTCGTGATGTCGATGACGGTTAAACCTAAGCTCGAACGATTCATGAAGAGCTAGCCAACACACTTTTTAAGCATTGTAGGAGATCCACATGACAGCATTCACAGGCAAACATAACAACTACCGCATCACTATCGAAGAAGTGAACATCAAAGAAGATCGTGAACTGCAAACCATGCAGTTTGAAGTTGAAGACAGAGAAAACATGTTCGCGATTGTTGAGAAGATCAAACAAGACAGCGGTTTAGACGAGCAATCTGCAGCGCGATTAGGGGTGAGCATTCGCTTACTTGGCCCAATGATGATGCAAGATAGAAAGCACCCTCTGTTTGTTGATTTCATGCCTCACTTTAGAAACTTCATGCAAAACCTCAAGAAGACGTTGAAAGGGCAGTAAAGCCTAATCATCAGTAACACACCGAAAAACCAGTAATGAATTTACTGGCTTAAATCAACATAGTTTCAGTTGTTTGCGTCTAGAATATGCGGAAATTAATGGCTGAATTTGCGGTGTTGCTTCGTTGCTTAATTGTCTATTCAAGCTTCAAGAAATCCGATACTATACTGGTCATAAAAATAAAGGTGGTATTATATGACAAATGTATTTAGGCAAGCAGCTGAAGAACTGCTAAGTCGCCGCGTTGCGGGAACCAAAGCACCAAGATTGGACGAACAGTACCGTCCGAATAACTTGGAAGATGCGCTAAAGATCCAATCATCAATGATCGATCTCAAGAGCGACAAGGTCGGTGGTTGGAAGTGTTTGCTTCCTTTAGCTGAAGACAAGTTCATTGTTGCGCCAATCTTCTCGGGCAGCGTTCAACAAGGCGAAGTTTGTGAACTGTTTGCAGACAACGACGTAGTACGTGTTGAGCCTGAAATTGCATTTACGCTTGCTAAGAGCCTACCAGCAAACCAAGAAGGTTACAGCGAAGCGCAAATCAATGACGCTATTGGTTCTTGCCATATGGCACTTGAGCTGATGCAGTCTCGCTTTGCTGATGACAGCGGTGCTGAGTTCTACGAAAAGCTTGCCGATGGCCTAGTAAACCAAGGTCTGTTCATTGGCCCAGAGATTGACCGTGAAAAAGCGTTCACTTCTGCTGAGATCAACATTGAAGTGACCCAAGGCGAACAAGTTCAAGCGTTCGCAGGTAAGCACCCAAATACATTACCGCCAAGCCCAATTTACTGGCTGATTAACTATATGACTCGTCGTGGCGTAGATTTCCAAGCAGGTGAAGCAATCATAACGGGTTCTTACTGCGGTATCGTAGAGATGGGATTCGATAAGCCAACGACCTTCCATTACGAAGGCATTGGTGAATACCAAGTGACGTTCAAGCAAAAGTTGTAAAGCTTGTTATCTACATGATCTGTTATCTAAAGGCTGCTTACTTGGTTAGTAAGTAGCCTTTTCTATTATGTGATGTTCAATGGCGTGCTTATTACTTTGCATTAAATTGGGCGTTTAGACGTCTAGACGTTGACAAGCTCTAAGTGTGACATTAGTCTGCTCACCTTCCTGTTCTATTGCGTTGATGTTCCATGTCCAATTCGAAAAATTCTAATGCGGTAATTGCCCCTTCGGCAGTTGCGCTTATCCCTCTGATCGTGTTCCTAGCGCTGTTTATTGGTGTAGGTACGTACTTGTCACTGCAAGGCGTCGATTTTGCTTTCTATCAGCTTCCAGCTCCGATTGCGGCTTTGCCTGCAGTGATGCTAGCGTTGTTGCTAAGCAAAGATAAATTGAACCGTGCTATCGAACAGTTCTTAGGTGGAGTAGGTCACAAAGACATTATCGCAATGTGTATGATCTACCTATTGGCGGGTGCTTTTGCGGCTGTGGCTAAAGCGTCTGGTGGCGTTGACGCGACCGTAAACCTAGGTCTATCGGCGATTCCGACAAGCATGATTCTACCGGGTATCTTCCTAATTTCAGCTTTCATCGCGACAGCAATGGGTACGTCGATGGGTACTATCGCTGCGGTTGCCCCTGTTGCGTTAGGCATTGCAGATTCAGCAGGCATGAGCATTCCACTGACGGCTGGTGTTGTTTTAAGTGGCGCGATGTTTGGTGACAACCTGTCTATTATCTCTGATACCACGATTGCCGCGACCCGTTCGCAAGGCTGTGAGATGAGAGACAAGTTTAAAGAGAACATCCGCATTGCACTGCCTGCTGCTCTTATCGCGATCGTTATCTTTGCTTTCAACAGCACGGCAACTCAAGTGCCTGAAACGGGTCCAATTGAGTGGCTAAAAGTACTGCCGTACATCACCATCCTGATTCTTGCGGTATCGGGCATGAATGTGTTCGTTGTGCTGACGATTGGTATCTTGCTGGCGGGTGGTGTGAGCCTAGGTTCTGTTGAGAACTACGGTATGACTGATTACGCTCAAGATATCTATGCAGGCTTCGGTAATATGCAGGAAATCTTCCTACTGTCGATGCTAATTGGTGGTTTGAGTGAGCTAATGCGTCGTCAAGGTGGATTGGCGTTTCTGACTAACTTGGTAAGCGGTGTGATTCGTGCGTTTGGCTCTTCACACTCTAAGCAAGCGAATGGCCGTGCGAGTGAGCTAGGCATTGCTGGCTTGGTATCTATGGTTAACGTGTGTACTGCAAACAACACAGTAGCGATTATTGTGTCTGGTAGTGTGGCTCGTCAGTTGGCTGAAGAGAACAATGTGTCTCCACGTCGTTCTGCAAGTTTGTTGGATATCTTCTCTTGTGTGATTCAAGGCGTGTTGCCTTACGGTGCGCAGGTATTGCTATTAGGTTCGGTATTTAACCTATCGCCTTTGGATATTGTAGCTAACTCGTACTACTGTTTTGCTCTTGCAATCGTGGCTGTGGTTGCTGTGTTTATCAAACACCCGGCACGCCAAGTGGCTAACGCTTAGTTGTAATTGTCCAAACTCAGTCGTAACTGGCTTCGATAAGAAGGCTCCTTAATAGGAGCCTTTTTTGTGTTTGTAATGAACAGATTGAAAATTTCGGCGTACTTGTTAAAGAATACTTTCAAGCTCACTGGCCGTTGCGACATTGCAGTAACCAAAGCTAAGCGCTGCCATGAATGCGGCATGGACATGCGCTGCTGGAACCTTAACGCCATTGAACTCCATGTCTAAGGTTGTGCAAGCGTCATGCGCTACGTGGCATTCATAGCCTAAGTCGGTTGCTGCACGAGTTACAGCATCGATACACATGTGGCTCATTGCGCCAACGATGATCAGCTTTTCAACGCCTTGCTCTTTTAGCACCTTGTTCAGTTCGGTGTCTCTAAAGCTATTGATTTGATGCTTTACGATGACTGGCTCGCTTTCTAGCGGAGTCACGCTGCTGTGGATTTGAGCACCGTCTGATTCTGGCAAGAAGAAAGGAGCATCATTCGTCGGAAACTCATGACGTACATGAACCACAGGAAATTGCTTGTCTCTGAAAGCGGATAATAACTGTGCACCTTTTTCGGCTGCTTTCTCTGTTTTAGACAGCGCCCATTTTGCACCTTCGTATGAAGGGAAATAGTCATTTTGAAAGTCGATAAGTAGCAGGGCTGTGTTCTTCATAGTCTATACCTTTGTATTTAGTGTGTTGCGGTGTAGGGATATTATGAATACTCTGTAGTTTTTATCGCACGTCAAAAATGACAGACTCTATGGCAATAGTGACAAAATCAGTAATGGTCGAAATCATCGACTATCCAGGCTCTCTGCAAAGTGCCGTGTTTGGCGTGAAAGAGTTTCTGCAGATGGCAAATTCTCTTGAACCTTCGGCTAAGAAGACTCAATTCAACGTTCAGATCCAAGCGCATGACAGTGTTAGCGTGTCGAACGCCGATATCATCATACTCCCACCGAATTTAGATGGTTGTTACTATCTAGAGCCGAGTGACACCTTGCTTGAGTACCTGATTGAGTCTCACCAAAGGGGGGCGATACTTTGTTCAGCTTGTGCAGGCGTGTTCATTTTGGCAAAAACAGGTTTGTTAGAAGGGCGAACCGTGACCACACACTGGCAAGCGCAGCAGAAGTTTACGGAGCTTTACCCACAGATCGCAGTCGATATCGACAAAATCTTGATTGATGATACGGATGTGATGACCGCTGGTGGTTTGATGTCGTGGATGGATCTCGCTTTGTTTATCCTGACCAAATACACGACACCGACCAACACTCGTAATCTAGGTAAATATTTGGTGCTTGATACGGGGTTGAGAGAGCAACGTTACTATCAGAGCTTTGTGCCGAACTATGCTCACGGCAATGATAAGATTGTCTCGGTGCAGCGTTTTATTCAAAAGAACCATCACCTTTCGTTGTCTCTTGATCAATTGGCTGAAGAAGCGTTTATGACTCGAAGAACCTTTATTCGTCAATTTACCAAGGCGACCAGTTTTACGCCGATTAACTATATCCAACACGTACGTATTCAAAGTGCATGTGAGTTATTGGAAAGCTCCCATAAATCGGTTGAGCAGATCAGCTACCTAGTTGGTTATGAGGACGTAAATAGCTTTCGTAAGGTCTTCATGAAAATCATTGGCTTAACACCATCAAGATTTCGTTCTAGATTTCTCTCTGAGGAATGATTTACCATAGATTGATATTCATTACTTATCACTCGCATTGATTCAATGGTTTACTTACGGAATAGGTGACGTGATATTGAAATGATCTTTTCTCGAACATAAATGGAATTTTGATGCTTGCCATTCCCTTGCCATTTGTTGCTGCGCTGTTGTTATTTATCACGGCTGTTTTGCTTCGATATCGTTACCCACAAACAAGCCAAAAACCGTTTTGGTTTATTATGTTGTGTGCGTTGATGATTACTGTTGTTGGGTTACGTTGGACGTTTGATATTGCACTGTTCCGTTTCTTACAACCGGTTCTAGGGGCAAGTGTACCGGTGGCTGCATGGCTCTGCTTTACGGGAGCTCATCGAAGTAAACCTTTGTCTCTTTTGCATTGCTTAGGCCCAGTGGTTGTTCTGGTTAGCTCCTTTTCTTATTCGTATATTTGGGGGGGAACGATTGATCTATTGTTGATCTCGCTATATCTCGGCTATGGCTGCTTGTTGTTGAAATCATCGTTTAACTTCCCAGAGCACGTCAGGCTGAGTGATGTATCGAATGTTTTGCTTGCTGAACGTGTTGCTGGTTTTGCTTTGCTGTTTTCAGCTCTCGTGGACGGTATTATCTCGTATGATATTTTGCTGCTTAACGCACAACACACCGACTTAATTCTGTCTATTGGTTACCTAGTTCTTATTCCCGCAATTGTTGGGGCTGTAGTCGTTGTGAGTACTAGCTCGGCACCAATTCAGGAACAAACCCAACAGCAGAGTGAACTGACAGCGCCAAACCATTATCCTGAAGTAATTGATGTATCTGCGATATCGTCGACAAGCCAAAAAGTAGATGAAGAAGTCACGCAGATAGTCGCTAAGTTTGATGCATTAATGAAGGATCATCAGGTGTTTAAAGATCCAGATTTGTCCCTGAATCGAGTGGCGAGAAAGCTAGGTATCCCAGCTCGAAAAATATCGTCTGCGGTTAATCAAACTCACCACCAGAACATTTCAAAGGTGATTAACGCCTATCGAATAGAGCACGCTAAGACTCTCCTGATGCAAAGTGATGAAGCGGTAACTGATATCTTCCTTAGTTCCGGCTTTCAGACCAAGTCCAATTTCAATCGCGAGTTTTCAAGGATAACTGGGCAAACTCCGAGTGAGTATCGAAGTTCGCCACAAGTGTTAGATTGAGTGTGTTTGCTTTCCGTTTATCAATTCAGAAAGCTAACGATGTCGTTTAAGATCAATTGATGCAGCTGGTCGCGTGATGTGCCAACGCCATCTTTACAAATAATGCCATCACCCGGCACTTCCTCTTCAAGCATCGGTACTGCCCCAGGTTTGCATTGTTGAATGAAACTGAAGTGAGTGGCGTTTTCGTAGACTTTGTATTGTCTCGAACTAATAGGTATATGCTCCGCCATGTAGCCAGATTCTAATGCCTGAGGTAGGTCTCCAATATCAATCCCAGCCGCCAATATTAAGATTGGCACTGTAATGTCATTTAAGCTGCCGACTGAGAAGCTCCGTGCAAGCCCTAGATCAAGGCTAACTACACGTTGAATTCGAGGGTCTGAAAGGTCTTTATTGCTTGGTTCTGAGGGTTGGACTTGTGATAGCCCTAATTCATCAGATAGTCCACAAGTTCGTGGGTTCGGGTATACCAAACAATTAGCTTCAAAGGTTGGTCTATCCAATTTAGCGCCAGCTAATTGCATTACGGTCCAGCCACCTAGAGAGTGTCCGATTGCGGTAACATTTTCAGCGTTAGCAAATTGCTTCCACGGGGTTTCGGATAACAAGTAGTCCAGAATTCGTGACACATCTCTTGGCCTTTCCCACCATTTCGCCGCTTGCTCTGGAGATTGGTCGAAAGAAGTGCTTCCCAGATGGTCAGTGGCCGCTACGATGTAGCCACGACTCGCAAGTTCGGTCGCCAACCAGTTTTGGTTTCGCCAGTTTCCTCGGTAACCGTGTGATAACAGTACTATTGGAAAAGTGCCGGATTGAATCTCTCCATCTTTGATGACTTGCGTACCGATGAAGGCTGGGTTATCGCCAATCAAGGTTGTGTCTGATGCATCTTGTGTGGGATACCAAATGGAAGTGTTTAGCGGGCGGTTAGGATCGTCAGTTAGGGTGACTTGAGTGAATCCGACATCGGAAGCGATGGCAGAAGTACAAAAGGAAAGCAGGGATGCGAACAGTAAATGTGCCCATTTCATGAGGTTTACTCTAATTGAGGGAATTGGAGCCAATATGCGCTAAAGCCAGTGAGGGCGAGACCTCAAACACGATCGAGGACGCCCTAAATCGTGTTTGAGTACAAAACTTAGCTATTTTGGATGTGCCTAATTCAGTTTCTTAGTCACGCACTCTTTGTTTCTGACCATCAGCCACATCAAGCCGCCTAGGATTCCCACCGATAATTGGATAAAGCCTAGGTTTTCAATTAACGAATCTGGGCGGATTGAAACCAAAACCATACCAAGTGAACCACAAATCATGCTGAAGAACTGAATCAATGCGACGGCAGATCCTGTGTCATGATCTTGCTGGTTCAACATTAAGTTGGTGCCCGGTACTCGCATGATGATAACCATCAGCGTCGCTGGTGCTGCGATAAACATAAAGAACCAAGGTGACAAACCACCGACTGTCAGCGTAAAGATTCCGGCAATCGCCAGTAGAGCAAAACACGCTGAAATCACTTTTTGAACCGACACTCGGTAGGACAACTTCATATAAAGCGTTGGCCCAAATGAGGCACATAATGCATTGAACGCGAAAGCGTAACTGAATTGCTGCTCGGTCAACCCGAAGTCATTGATGTAGATATAAGAACCTGCGGCAAGAAAGCCCATTAGCGCCATTGGTGTGATAGAAAAAATAACCAGCAGTTTTATGAATGAGCGGTTTTTCATGACCACGGCCAGTCTTCCCCATGAGCGGAAAATGGAGCCTTGGTATTTGCTTTCAAGCGTCTCTCGGTAGCAAAGCGCCAATACTGATGCGAATGAGCCAAAAATAGCGAGAGTGACGAACATCATTCGCCAAGACGCTATTTTCAGCAGGAAAGCACCAAATACAGGCGCGACCATCGGTGCGATGATCACCAACGACATGATAGTTGCCATGATCTTTTCACGTTCTCGGCCGTCATAAAGGTCTTTCACAATGGCGGTTGCGATAACGGTGATAGCACTGCCCGCAAAGGCTTGAAATATACGGGCACCAATCAACTGCTCGATGCTATTGGTCATAGCACATAAGATGCTCGCCACCATATAGCTCGCGATGCCAATGAGTAGAATCGGCTTACGCCCGAACTTTTCGCTGAGTGGTCCCCAGAACAACAGGCCAACCGCATAGGTCACGAAGTAGCTGCTCAGGGTTAGGTTGACCATCGATTGGTCGGTATTGAACACCTCGACCATTTGTGGAAGGGCTGGCAAATACAAGTCGATGGTCAATGGAGGAAACGCACTGATGATGACGAGGAAAAATAGCATACCGGTCTTACCCAGTATTGGTTGTGGTTTCTTCAAGGTATTTCCCCGCTATCCAATAAAGGTTCTTAATGGATGTGATGTTGGCTTTCAGAAGGTTTAAGACACGCTAGACATGAAGGATGGATTCGCTCAAGAACTTGGCGGAAAATCTCTAATGGTTTGTCTTGGTACTTATTGTATTACAAAACATTATCACTCTTATAGTGAACGAGTTCAACCTGTTAGTGGCTAGGCTGGATTGCAATGATGATTGATAGGTTGTAATGCGGATCGATAGTTTGTAATGCTTATCGAAAGCTTGTAGTGGCTGTGAGCTAGCTGGTTATCTTTTCTTTGGGCGCTTTTCTACCAAGCCGTTGCGTTCTAGGCCGCGTCTAACACTACTGCATAGCTTACCAAAACGGCGTAATTCTTCGAAGTTAGGGCCTTGGCCGATTGAAATACTGTGTTCCCAGTACATCAATTCACTGTCGACCATCTCCAATAATTTCTTAGAGCAACCAGAGCAGTTTCCTTTCGGTCCACAGATAAACGTCTCCGACTCATAAAGAGGGAGTTCGTTTTTAACTTCTTCAATCAGATTGAGCATTGCCGAGTTTAAGTCTGGCTTTTTGTCTGTGAGTGGTTTCAAGCTTAGTGCTTGCGAAGCGATCACGGAAGAAGTCGTTGTGTTGGGTTGTATATTCAAAGCAGCTGATGACATATCAAAGGCCTCAAGGAAAGAAGAAGAGGCGAATGCTACTCGTCACAAGAAAGTGAACCTTGATGTAGTGCAATAAGCGTGGAGAATTATCCGAAAGGGGTAGTAGAAAGAGGGAGGCAGAGTCACAAATGGTTTGTGACTCTGGTTTATCTCTTAGGCTTAACGCAGAAAATAATCTTAACGTAGAAAATAGGCTTAACGCTTAGAATTCAGCGTCGAACTGGAACTCCATCCACTCTTTGGTGACTGGGTGGTGCAGTGCTAGCCTTTCTGCGTGTAGGTGTAGTCGGTCGGCTTTGTTGCCGTATAAGCCATCACCCACGATAGGCATGTTAAGCCCTTCTTCATGTGAACAGTGAACACGTAATTGGTGTGTGCGGCCTGTTTTAGGGTGCAGATAAACCTTAGTGGTGTCTTGGTTTCGCTCAATCACTTCCCATTTCGTTTCAGCAGGCTTGCCGTGTTCGAAGCAGACAATCTGACGAGGACGATCGTATAAGTCTCCACGCAGTGGTAAGCGAACATAGCCTTCATCTTGCTCTAAAACGCCTTCTATCATTGCCACGTAACGCTTCTCAACTTCACGAGTAATGAACTGCTTCTGTAAGCTTTTGTTCGCACGTCGTGTAAGCGCAAATATTAGAATGCCAGAGGTCGCCATATCCAAGCGGTGGATAACAAATGGCCCTTCAACATCGGGATGCATTTCTTGAACGCGAGTGTAGGCCGAATCTTTTATGGTTTTACCCGGAACGGATAGAAAACCTGCTGGTTTGTGTACCACAACGATGTGATCGTCTTGGAATAAGATATCCAGCTCTTTGCCTTCTGCTGGGTTCTCTAGCAATGGGTTGGGATCGACTTCTAAGCCTTTCATCATGTGGCCTAAAATCGGTACACACTTACTTTGGCAAGAGGCGTAGTATTTTTTGTGTTTACGGATCTCCGATTTCGGTGAACGACCCCACCAAAATTCAGCCAGTGCCAATGGTGTGTAACCGTTTAAATACGCGTATTGCAGAAGTTTGGGTGCGGCACACTCGCCAGAACCTGCTGGTGGTATCTTGTTTGGCGTGTCTTCAAAGATCTGGTTGAGATCCTCAATGTTACCTTCCGCATTCTGGAAAGCGTATTGTGAAAACAGTTTGTGCTGAAGCTGATGAGAAAGGTGCGCTCTTTGCTCTTTTAGTTCAGCTAATTGATTAGTGAACACATCAACTTTGATTTGTAACTCGTTTAGGATCTGTTCCCAGTTGAGCTTAAGATATTTGTGCTGATTTTTGTCGGCAACACTGGCCTTGTTTAACTCGTTATTTAGCTGTTCGAAGGCTTGCTCATCAAGTTTTTCTTTACCTTGTTCACGCTGTTCTTTACGTGTTTTTCGGCCTTCTATAATTAATAAACGCTGAGCTTCAATCTCTTGTTCAGCTTGTGCTTTTTGTTGTGCCAGTTGCTCGCACAGTTCAAGGTAATCAGCGTTTGCTTGCAGCGCTTTAAATTTCGCATTCACAGCCATCATGTCGGCTGTGTCTTGATGGAAAAAGCTGTCGCTGCTCAACATGTCGAATACGGGTGGCACAAAGTGAGGCAGTAGGTTTTGGTCGGCGATTTTTCCAGAGAAAGCAGAGAAGTAACCAAGCTCACTTTCTGGGCTTTTCACCAGTAACACACCAAACATTTTGCCGCGGCCAGCGTCAGAATCCAGTCCGAAGTCATGCTGCCAGTCGGTTTGAGTTTCTAGATATTGTTGAAGCTGATGAGAGGCGATTTCACACAGTGGGTGCGGTTCGTAGTAGAACGGGAATGTGAAACGCTCAGGCAACGAATATGACTCGATCGGCTGTTGAAAACGAGTGAAGCAATGCTCAGGAGTATGGCTGTTTTCTGAGTCGTGCGTTGATTTTGATGAGTGCATAGTCGTATTAATACTTATATCGTGGTGATAAATGGTTGTGAGTCTACTGTGTGAGAGTCTAAAAACTGATGCGCTAAAAACAAAAGTGAAGAAACACAGTACAAGGCGGCGATTCTACTCTTTATCGAAATACGCCTCAAATAAGAATCGCTCAATGACTGGGTACAAAGGTTGTTATTAGATATACAAACCTCAAGAGTTGCGCTTGATGTTTACAAATTGATGAGTGGCCTCTCGTTTTTAATCAAAGAAGACAACTTCACAAACGAAGGGTGGTAGCCTTGCCGCCCTCTTGCTCAATCTAAGGTAACGTTATGATTCCACTCAATACTTCGATTGTATCCGGTGTCGCAATTTCTGAGATCGACGGACAAACGAAAATGCTATTAATGAAACGTGTGAAAGGCGAGTTTTGGTGCCATGTCGCAGGCTCGATTGAAGCGGGTGAAACAGGTTGGCAGGCTATCGTGCGCGAGTTTGAAGAAGAGACCCAAATTAAAGTGGAAGCTTTGTATAACGCGCAGTTTCTGGAGCAGTTTTACGAGGCTCACGTTAATGTGATTCAGCTAATCCCAGTGTTTGCGGTGCTATGCTCGCCCAACCAAACGATTGAACTGAATGACGAACATACAGAGTACCGCTGGTGCGATTTAGAGGAAGCGAAAGCACTTGCACCGTTCCCCAACCAACATGCCGTCTACGATCATATTTGGTCGTATTTTGTCGATAAGTCAGTCAATCCGCTTTATCGAGTCAAATTGAGCTAGCGTTGGCTGTTTAAGAACTAAGATTTACCAAGATACGGGGTTAGAAAAGCGCTCACTTGTTCTTGGCATAGCCCTACATCGACTTTCACGCCGTGCGACTCGAGTATCGCCACACCACGACCATTATTGCGAGGGTCTGGGTCTAGCATCGCCACTACTACGTGTTTTACACCTGCTTTAACCAATGTATTGGCACAAGCGGGTGTTCTGCCAACAAATGAACATGGCTCTAAAGTTACGTAAGCGGTAACGCCTTCCATTTCTCCGTCCGTTTCGCTGTCATAGCCATTCAGTGCTTCAATCTCGGCGTGGTTTCCACCGACCTTTTGCGTATATCCAACAGACACCACTTTATCGTTCCTAACCAAAACACAGCCCACTGGTGGGTTTGGTTGGCAATTGGGTAGGGCTTGGCGCGAAGCTTCAAGAGCTTGCAGCATGTATTGTTGGTTCATAGTCGTTACTCAGTATGACGAGAGAGCGCAGCAGTTAGTCGCCAGGCGCGGTTGATGAGTTAGTTACAAACTTACTAGGCTAATAAATTAATAAGCTAAGCAAGTGGGGGCATGTTCGATCTGATTGGGCTTTTAGTCAATGGTTTTCATTTTGAATCTGGCCGCTAGTTGACTGTAGCCGCTCATTAACTCACTGTGGCTAATCGTTAACTGTGATCAATCGTTAATTTGGGCCAATGAGTTAACCAGTTCTTAGACTGAACTCGTTGGTCAAACACGTCTTTGCTGCGATTGGGGTTCGGTGTGATCTTCAAATCAAACAAACTCTCTAAACCAAAAGCGGAAATACACTCGATTTCTCCTGTCGGGCTTTGCTTTACGGCGACGGCGGTTTCTTTCTCTGGCCAGTAACTCATCGCATCCAATGAACCTTGGTAAGGCTCATCCCCATTTCGAGCATGCATGCTGGCTTGATTGCGAACTTGCCAATTCAATTCAGGTAACCACTCTTGAAGCTGAGCCTCGTATCGAAGATCCGATTCGTAAGAGGTATCGTTGGGATCAAAGTAGATCACATCAATATCATTAAGTGGAGTCGGGGAGGCATAGTTATGTATTTGATCCCAAACGAGATTTCGCACAAAGCCCGCAGAAACATAGCACTGCGGTAAATTCAGTTGAGCGACACAGTCTAAAACCCTCATTCGCAAGGGATCTTGTTTGATCAATGTGATGATACGGTTGGCTAGCGGGTCAATCATTATGGTGTCGGAATATCGGTGATTTGGTAATGACGTGTCACGTTCTTGGAGGTTTCACCCCACTCAGAAGTTTTTACTCGCTGTTGGTGCGCTTCAAACGCCTCACGGCTAGTGAATTCTTCATAAACTTCAAAACGATTAGGTTGAAGTGAGCTTTGACTGACTCGAAACACGATACAACCGGGCTCTGAGAGTGTGAGTTCCTTATGAACAACCAGTGCTTGTGTGACGGCTTCTAGGTCGTTGTCTGGCACAAGAATATGCCCTTGTAGAATGACTTTACTCATGATCACGTCCATTTGATTTTATCCATTACTGTCTTTTTCTATTAAAAGCTCTTCCGTTACAAACATAATCCCATTTTGAGTTTGTGTCGTATAGGCTTATGTGAATAAAAAATAGTCAATACAAAAAGCACGCTAGTTACACTGTAACTCAGGTCGGGAGGAAAACAAGTATTACGCGAGAAAGGCCAGTTAATGGCAGGAGTAGGAAAGGCAAATTATTGGGAACTAAATCTGTGTTAGTCCGGTCTATTACATACGTATCACTGAACTGTATTGATACTGAAATGAATTTGTCATCTGAGATAACTAATCTAAATTTCGAACAACGGCTTAAGAGATTGAATTGAGCCATAGTTGATAACTAGGTCATACTTTGATGTAAATGGTACTCAAAACTCTATATATTTTGTGATTTGTATCATTGATCTGGCCGTCAAACACCGTTAGATTCGAATAGTTGGCAATAAAAATAGCTCATGAAGAGCAGTTAAAGAAAAGGAAATATCCCTTATGAAAAAAATGAGAAGAGCACAGCTTCATCGCGTTCGCATCCAATACTGGAAAGACACAGCGAAAGAAGCTTCAAAGAAATAAGCTTTAAATCGTAAAGCTTTAAAAAAGCTGAACAGCTTAATCAAATGTAAAACGCAACAAACCGATTTCAATAGCGCTCTCAAGGACCTTCATCTGGTCAGCGACTAAAGAAATCATCCCCCAAAGAGCTGGCAGGCATTAACAATAATGCAATTCAATGTCAGCTCATTAATACCTCCTAGATTATCCTTACCTCACTCAGTACTCAGCTCCCTGAAGCAAAACCAAAACCAACCACCAATCCGTATCTTTGCCTCTATCACGAAAACCGTTGTTAGAATTCAAAGCACCTAACAATAAAACAGCAGCCAATAAAAAAGCTCCTGATTTCTCAGAAGCTTTGATTTAGATATCTGATTTGGTTACCCGTTGAGGCCTCAGAATAAGTGACTCTATCGTTGGAACAGCGTCTTCAAGCTCACATCGTCCGTTCTATTTAGCTTTAGGCTCAGCAGATAGCCGCCAACACCAATCAGTACATAAATACCCAAAGACAAAACCGGCGCTTCTGCAATCACGCTGAATGGATTGCTTGCTGTGAGTAGATTCATCGGCAGTGAAGCGATGAGAGAGAAGAAGTCATTGATGCCATAAAATCCAAACACGGCGACAGACAGAAACTTAATCGCATAGCTTGAGATGAAAATGACAAGTAATGGAGAGTTCACCAGCTGTGAAATCGCCAGAGTAACCGTTGCTAATGGCAGCAGAACTAACGCAATTAACATCATTCGTCCAAAGAACACCAACCAATTGCTCAGCACATAAAACAGTGATTGCTGCTCTACTATCAATGCCAATTGTTGTTCGCTTGAAACGTTCAGTACCCAAAACAAGAAGTCAGCGAATAGAACTAATAGCGCGCAGATAGCCGGAATAACCACTAGACCGAAGCCTAGCTTCACGCTGTGAGTCATGGCATTGGATACTGGCATACTTCTCCAAAACATCGAACTGCCTTCTTGGCGCTCTTTACGCAGTGTTTTAGGGATGTAAAGCGTCGAAAGTATGAGTGAAATAAGGCCAGCGCCAAAGTAGATCACTGAGTTGAGGTCTTGTGCGAACTCTCTGTGGATGTCACTCACGTCGCCGTTGACTTCCATTTGGAAGAAAAACTCATGCTGCGCTGCGCCATTGAAAAACAAACTAACGAACAGCAAGAAACCACATAACGCGATAAATAGAGGTAATCGAGTGTTAATTTTGTGCTCGATCAGTTCTTTTTCTAGCATATAAAAAGTTGGGTGCATTATGCCTTCTCCGTCTGTGTTGCAAGGAATAGGTCTGCGAGACCAACGTTGTAGATGTTACCCAATGATTCAACTTGCGCTTTATATTGGCCTTCCAATAACCACTTAGTGGTTCCTAGCCCAGGCTGTGAGGTCAGTGGATTGAGTTTCTGGATTTCGTTTGAGTGGTTGTTTGCGACATCGATAATGAAATAGTCGTTCTCGATGTCTTCCATGCTCTTTTGCAGTACACAATGGCCTTGCTTTAAAATCAGTACATCCGTTAATAGGTGTTCAATCTCTGAAACCTCGTGGCTAGCAATGATCATCGCGCGTTTGCCATCGTGGAACCACTCTAGGAGGTGGCGATAAAAAGTATCGCGGTAGAGCAGATCTAGACCTAGCGTTGGCTCATCTAAGATCAACACTTGAGTGTCAGTCGCGATAATGATTGCAAGGTGAAGCTGTACCTTCATCCCTTTAGAAAGCTGTTTGATCGTTGAAGATAGCTTAATGTTGGTGCTACTTAACGTCTGTTCTGCTTTTTGCTTATTGAAGCTTGGGTGAACGCCTTGTGTGTATCGAAGCAGTTGCTTTACTGTCATCCACTCAGGCAATACGTTCACATCTGAAATGTACGATAAGTGCAGCATGAGTTCAGCGTGCTGGTGGATAGGGTGGTAGCCATTTACTTCAATCTCACCTTGATAGTTGTGCCCACCAAGCAGTGATTTGATCAAGGTCGATTTACCTGCGCCATTGTGACCTAGCAGCCCAAGCACTTGCCCCGGCTTTAACTCAAAGCTGATGTTCTCGACACCCACTTGATTTGAATAGGTTTTGGTTACGTTTTTCACTGAAAGTAAAGTACTCATGACTTGTCCTTTATATGTTGTTCTAGCTGTTTCACGAGTTCTTCGACACTCATATCAATGATGCCTAGCGTCTCAGCGATGGCTGGGATCTGTGTGTTGATGAATGATTGATGTGCGGACTCTTTCAATTTTTGAAGAGCCCCTTCTGCGACATACATACCTTGGCCGCGTTTTTTCTCGACTAGGTCTTCATCAACCAGTAACTGATAGCTTTTCATGACAGTAAGGTGGTTGATTTTAAGATCGGCGGCAACAGCACGCACTGAGGGCAATGCTTGTTGTTCTAACCAAACACCTTGAAGAATTTGGTCACTGATCTTTGCAGCTAGCTGCCTAAAGATCGGTTGGTCGTCTTTCCATTCGGTCATAATTAAAACTGCATGGTGATATACATATGTATAACACTAACCTTTTTATTCAGATTGGCAAGGTTTTTATTGGAAATAATTATTATCGACGGAATAGAAGTGCTTTAAGGTAGAGGCGTGAAACATAGATAAGGTACTGAAATAGTGGTTATTTCACTTCGGCTGATCACTTGGTGATTACTTCGATAAGCTGTTGTCTGTTTGATTTTAGGGTAGGTAATCTTTTCCCTGTGAGCTCTGACATGATTGTCTTTTTGAGCCTAATGTCATTCAGGATAAATGAGCTCACAGGTAGTTAAATGTCTATAGGGTGATCAAGTCGTGGTGCTTTGAGGCCTGCTGTACAAGTAGCCTTGTTGCAGGTTGTAGCCGAGTTGACACAAGATGTATTGTTGTCGGCGAGTTTCGACACCTTCGTAAATCATAGTGATGTTAGATAAGCGTCCAATTTCGGATATGTTGAGCAACACTCCTTGATGATGTTCTCCTGATTCAATGTCTTTGACAAAGCAGCGATCTAACTTCAGGTACGTCGGAGAAATAACGCTAATAATTTCGATATTATTGTTCCCGGTACCGAAGTCATCCAGCGCGATAGTAATCCCCAACTTTTTAATTTCTTTGATGTTATCAATCACCTCACACCCATACCCGATGTTCGAGTATTCGGTGATCTCGACAACAAATTCGTTCGCTTCCATTGCCGCTAAATGGTACTGAATTTTAGCAAAGTTAGTACCCACTAACGCACTCGGGCATACGTTGACGCCATAGATCTCATGGCTATTGTTTGATTTGGCGTTTTTAACCGTCTCAATCAGCAAAATGGTATGGAAGGTCAATAGGTTGGTGCGTCTCATGGCATTGATGAAATCTAGCACGCCGACATTGCGCACTCTGGACAACAGTTCATAGTACAAGACGCTGCTGTCTTCCGTGTTGATGATAGGCTCTTCTTCAAAGGAGATGTTCTTCCAGCGAAACAGATAAACGACAAAGCCCAACAGGTAAGAACGATAAAATATTAGAGTTAACAGTAAAGTTAACCCGATCCAGAATGCGATTATATTGTGACTATAAAAAGTGATAGTCGCACCGCTTGGCAGTGAGTGTTGGTAAATGGGCTGGCTTTGCTCTCCGAGATTCAGAATGTAATAGCCATTTTTTTGTATCGAGACTGAATCTATGAACAGCGGTAATAATGAGTTTCTATAGCGAGCTTCTATTGAGTTCTTGGAAATGCGAGCGGTAAGGTAAACGCCGTTTTCAGGCAACGTAAAACGTGAGTAAGCAAAATCTAGGCTGTCGTAGAACTCATCAACTTGGTTTGGCTCTATGAACTTGGAGCGGCTCTTGGATATGTAACATGAGCCATCTGGTGTTGTCATGATGACGGAGTCAAAGTTTAGAGAGTGCCTTAGCGCGTAGACAGCGACGTCGCTGTAACAACCATCACTCATCACTTCTTCTGCGACCTGCTTAGTGTTGAGGCTGTATTCATCGGCAATCTTCGTTGTGTAAAAGATTTGGGAAAAGTAGATAACGAATAAGATAAACGAAGAAACAGTCAGCATGAGTATGAAAGAGCGTATCAGTTCTTTGTGGTAAGAGCGGTACATCAGCTTTAGCACATCGATATGGCTGGGCTTGAATTGGTTGATGTTGTGCTTAGGTTTGATGCGATCTGTCGGACTTTTATCTAAATCAATAAAGTAGCCGACCTTATATAAGTTGGTGATCAGCTCGTTATTATTATCAATCTTTGCTTTTTTACATAAACTTCGATACTTCTTTCTTATCGAAGCGATAATGTTTTTTAATGCGTACAAACTAAACTCTTCATCAAAGTGTAATTTAAACGATTCTTCAACGTCTCGTGCTGATTGAGGGTTCGATATTGAAGAGTGCTCAACAAGATATTTAAGTACAAAACTCTCTTTACTATTTAGACTTTCCTCTGATATTTTATTACTGTTTCTTTTGATGTATATTTTTTCTTCATTATAAATAAGTTGCAAGCTCTCATTATTGTTATTTATATTGAAAGAACAGTGCATAGCTCAACTCCTAAGCGATAGTTATTATATTCGTGTAATTGATATGTGGTGGCTGAGATTGTCATTCAACCCAAGAGTCCTTTCAAAATAACATAACTAAAATGTCACCATTTCCTCTCAAGATATTGATACTAATCGCAGAATCTGGGCTGTAATGAAAGGTTATCGAGATGTTCACCCAAAACTTGAATTTATAAATGAAAGGCGATTTTTTACAAGAGAGAAGGGGGATTTATCCATTTGTTTTGGTATTTATCCAATTATAAGCTTCTATACTAGCGGTTTTAATCGTAAGTTTAGCAGTTGCTAATGTAGATGGTCGTAGTATTTGTGGTAGCTATTGATGAGGCAGATTTATCAGGATTTTTCAGGATGAAATTTAATTACAAGAACTTAGGTGATATTAATATCATTTAATATAGATACTATTTTTTATTATTGAATATGAATTTAAATTAATTAAATCATCAATAGTGGGATTTTAAAAAGGTTTTTAATTTGGGTTTATAAATTAACCTGTTCGGATAAGAACCTAATCGATTTATTTTACCTGGAAGGATTAAATCTAAAGCGATACGTTGTTTTAATTGTGATTTTTATTCCATAGTTAACCTGTTTTTGGTTAGTGTTTGAACTCTATTTTGTTGATGAATATTGTGATTTGATATGAGTTAGGTTGGTTAAATGCTTAGATCTCTAATTAAACGTAGATATATTAACGACTTGACTCAATTAGTGTTACTTTTTAGTCAGTTATAATTAGAAGTGAAATTGGCTTTTGATTATTTAACAAACACCATCATAAATCCCCCTAGGGGAAAAGACGTAGATTTCCGTATAAGGTTAAAAATAAAGCTCCTAATTAGTGACTAATAGGAGCTCTCGATTGCTTTCTATTGGTGAGAGGTAGAAAGCTAAAGGCTAAAAATTGAAGCTTGCGGTAACACGTACTACGTCTTCTTCAAATGGTGTTGTGCTAGAGTTAGGGCTTGT
This sequence comes from Vibrio sp. QJM3NY_15, assembly GCF_057785995.1. NCBI lineage: Bacteria > Pseudomonadati > Pseudomonadota > Gammaproteobacteria > Vibrionales > Vibrionaceae > Vibrio > Vibrio sp. QJM3NY_15. Next base: position 242,000 of record NZ_CM173518.1, on the reverse strand, counting down.
ACCCATTGGCACCATTGCCGAATCATTGATCTTACCGTAATCCACCGTTAAGCCTATCATGCGCCAGTTAACCGTTGTGCCTATTGAGCCATAGACATTGTCGATATTGATGTCGTTAGATGCTGAGTCGTCAAATCTCACATCCGCATTCAGATAGTTAATACCGATCTTAGGGATAATATCGAACTCAGCGATTTCAAATTTGTAGCCAATGTTGGAGTATAAGCCCCATGCATCTTGTGAGTTTGGCTCATCTAAATCTACCGCTTCCGTTCCTAATGAGAAACCGCCACCGACAACGATGTTGTTCGACAACTCTTTACTATAGCCGAAGCTTGCCAGTTCTTGATTTCCGATGAAGGTCACACCAGCTTCGATAGAGTTGTCACGGCTATTTGCGAATGCAGACAATGACATACATACCGTTGAAATTACGATGGCTGGTAAAACGAAGGTGTTCTTTTTCATGATTCTCTTTCTCATTTGGTTAAGATGGAAAAAGTTTACAAAAGAACGAGACTCAAATATGAGTCGTGACAGAGTCAAGAATGAGCTAAAGAAGAACTGACATAAAGCGAACAATACTCACCCAAAAATGGCGATTAAGGCCAAGTTTTATGGCTAGGCAGAAAGCTGTGAATGGTGATTAACATGCGCCATCAAGCACGACGATTTGTGGTTCTTTTTCTGGTTGATACAGCACCTGACAAAAGTCCCCTATAGGTGAATAGGTGTAACTTTCCGTATCAAAAGAGATAACGGCGACCCTTTCTGCATTGCTGCCATCCTCGACTTCTTTGTTGTTTACGTATAGCTCCGTTGGGTCAATGCTAAGCAAGCGCCTTAACGAATCGACATAAGCGATTGGGTAACCATGGCACACGTAGTAGGTCTCGATTTCAGTTTTTTCCACGTAGTTACATTCACCCTCGACGCCCGCGATTGCTGATTTAGCGTAGATCATGTCTATACCAGTACGAAGGTTACCTGCCACGTCGTGTATTTTACTTGCTCGTGCGTTTCCTTGAACATCTAAGAACTTTACCATTGCGGTAGCAGAAACCAGTCCTAGAATAACTAAACAAGTGATCAGTTCCAAAATAGTAAAGCCGCGTTGTGTTCTCATATTGGTAGCTTTAGAGCCTTATGCAAGTGTTGGCGTAGGGTAAACGAAATACTGATATCATTACAGTTAGTAGGTATAAGTGCGTACTACTATATTAACGGGTGATGTTATTTAAGTTCATAATAAACAATAGGTTATATTGTTTCCTTTCTTGGTTGGTGCAATGTAAGCTTGCGTAAGCGTTAACAAAGACAGCGCTATGTTGTTCACTAAGCAACCAAAGATCTAACGTATTGATAAATAAATCTTTAGTTGTCTATTTATCAAGCGGATAAAAATCGACTTTCGACTTCATTTGAGGGAATAGGCTTACTGAACAAAAAACCTTGAAGGTAGCGGTAGCCACAGTCGATAAGGAACGCTTTTTGTTGTTCTGTCTCGACGCCTTCTGCCACCACTTTTAACCCCAATTTGTCACAGATCGCATGAGCTGCTCGGACGATCGCTTTACTCCCTTTGTGTGAACCGTGGACAAAGCTTTTATCGAGCTTAACAGTGCTAATTGGCAGGTCGTGCAACATAGAGAGAGAAGAATAGCCGGTCCCGAAATCGTCGAGGTGAAGCTCAACACCCAGTTTCGATATATCGTTCAGCGCTTGCCTAACTTCACCGTGTTTGAAAATCATTGAAGATTCCGTGATTTCAAGGGCAATGCTTTGAGGGTTGATATTGTAGAAGTTAAGCATTGCAGACAGCTGTTCAGCAAAGGTTGCATGCATCTGAATACTCGAGATATTTATACTCATCATCAATTCACTATCAAACTCCCGATGCCATATCGATAACTGCTTGAGTGCTGAATTGAGCACCCATTTTCCTAGCGGTACGATTTGACCCGTTTCTTCCGCTAATGTGATGAATTCATCAGGGCCAATGTTACCCAGCTCTTTGTCTGACCATCGGAGTAGCGCTTCAAACCCTTTCACCTTGTCATTGTTGATATTCATGATCGGTTGATAATGCAGATTAAGATCGTCGTTTTCTAAGGCTTGAGTCAATCGATGGCGGATTTCTACTTTCCGATGAAGGATCTGAGCTAAGTTAGGGGTGAAAGTTTGGAAACGATTTCGACCATTCGCTTTGGCAATGTGCATTGCCATCCCTGCTTGTTTCAGCAATGACTCTTGATCGACGGCATTGTCTGGGAAGTGTGCCGTACCAATGCTGCAACCCACAGACAAGGTGCCAATCCCTCTAATATGGAAACTGCGGTTTAAGGCATCGATAATACGCGAGCAAAGTAACGGGATGTTGTGGTTTCGACAGGTGTGGGCGATCACGATGAATTCGTCGCCGCCAAATCGACCAATCATGCAGGTTTCATCAACGAGCTGTTTGAGACGTTCACCCACTTGTTTGAGTAGTTGGTCGCCGACATTGTGTCCATACGTGTCGTTAACCAGTTTGAAGCCATCAAGGTCAACGAACATCAACTCAAAGGGGGAGCGATAGGCGATACTGGTTTCCAGAAGGTTGGTGATGCCACGACGGTTATAAAGCTCAGTTAAGCAGTCGTGCTCCGCGTTGTATCTGGCCTTTATCAGCTTCTCTTTTTGTTTGGTTGTGCAAGTCAGCTCTAACAGCAGTTCACTCTTATCAAATAACCACTTTCCCTGTACATCAAAATGATGAGCTTTATCACCAATCTGACAGCTAACTTCTTCTAAAATCTCCCGGCCTTTACGTGCTGAGAATAACCATTGGTCGGCTATTTCTTCACTTGAAACGAAATCGGAGAGGGTGGTAAACGGTGAACCATAGTTTTGGCAAAATGCAGAGTTAGCACTCACTACCGCTCCCGATCTATCAAATAGAAGGGAGAGGTTTGAGCCATCAGAGCAAGCGAGATCGTGCTTTAGGCTGCCTTCTTCAGCGATGACCTGTACCAGCATTCCGGTACGGCCGTCTGGCAATGGGATCCCAGAGAACAAACACAGTGCCCGCTTAGCAATGTACTTGGGTGTGAAGTTCCACCATGTCTTGATGCTTTCATCTCGTAAAAACTGTCTTTGATACTCTTCAAGAGTGGCTTCTATCGCCTTGGACATCTCGACACTAAAATCGCGCGATGTCAGTTCAAATAAGGACTCAGACTCCCAGAGAGGGAGGGCGCTGCTATTTGCCCAAGTTATTCTCTTATTATCAATGTCATATATCCAAATTGGACACTGGAGATACTCGAAAGGTTGATAACTTGTCATCATATTGAACTCGGTGAACTGATATTTGGGGCGATCGATGCCTACTGAACTCATGCATTCAGTAGACCGCTGATCAAATTGGAATCTGGCTTTTAACAGTCAGTAAAAGACTGTGTTAAAGAAGAAGCGATGCATTAAAGTGAAAACAACGTGTTACAGGTTCAGTGAGCGGATGATCTTTGTCACTTTACCTTGCGGTGTTGTTTCGATGACATAACCTTTTTTATCATCAAATATCTCACCATCAATTAATTGCCATCCATTGGTCGTCTTGGTGATCTCTTTAGGGAAATTATCATCGAACATCGAATAATTTGGATAGACAGTTTCGATGGCTTCGAACAACAGTTGCGCTTCATCTTGGTTGGTGATGACGAAGTCTTCTTTAAGGCACATGGTCAACTCAGGCAAAGGTTGAGTGGTATAAGGTTCTGTCACGGTTCCTAATACGCCTTTGTGTGAGTAAAAGAGGTATGAGCCACTGCTGCTCTCATTGCCGTCTGGCGATTTGATGTAAGGGGTGGCACTGTAAAACTCACAGTTAAAAACCATCTTCTGAATAATGCTGTTTTGTGGTGTGACTTGAATATCTATCCAAGCGCTTACCTGTTCTTGAATTTTAGTTACCATTTCATGTTTATTGGCATCAGCCATAAGCGGTGTTGACATTAATGCTGTGGTTGTAAGTAACAGTGAAAGCGATTTATTCATCTTAACGTGAGCCCTGTGAAGAAGTGATTAATGGCTAATATCGGTTCGAATTATTAGTTGGGTGAATGTTACGTTAAGAGCCCGTCGCTTAACAGGATTTGTCATGTGTTTAAAAATGGAAAGTACTGGTGACCCGAAAAGGTAATCGATTTCTTTTGAATTAATTATTGATGTAGTGGTTTTTTAGGCTGCTTTTTGGTTCATTACCAGTAATATCAACTGATGGGTGGGAAGCGCGCAGATGGTTGATTTGATTGTGATTTGTAAATGCCTTAAATGTAAGTACGCGTAAGAAAATAAAGCAAATGTAAGCATTGGATGAGTATGTAAAACTCTAAGAGTGATTCTTCCAGTTGAACTGAGCCTTCATAAACTCAGGCGTACGGGTTGTTGAACGACGTGTTTTGTAAACGTGTATGTACAAAAGTGATTACAATATTTTGCGTACGGTAAACTCAAGGCTCTAATAACAACATTGATGATATATGACCAGTATATATACTGCCTTCGCTTTTAATAAATACTGGTGATAGGAATGTCGAAAACCAAAGTGCTCATTGTCGAAGATGACCAAGAGATCGCTCGTTTAACGACGCTTTATCTCGAAGCGGAAGGTTACAATGTCAGCGTTGTTCATGATGGGAATTTAGCACTTGAAGCGATTCGTAATACTGAACCTGATCTTGTTCTGTTGGATCTGATGTTACCAGGCTTGAGTGGTGCTCAAATTTGCCGCCAGGCTCGTGAATTTTACAACGGAATCATTTTGGTGCTTACCGCTTCAGCAGATGAGATGAGTGAAGTTAGCTTATTTAAATTTGGCGCAGACGATTACGTGACTAAGCCTATTCGTGGACACGCGCTGTTAGCTCGCATTGAAGCTTTGTTGCGTAGAGCTTCACCTGCGGTTGAAACAATGGATACCGGTACTGAAAAACAGTGTGATATTGTCATTAATAATACGGCTCAAAGTGCCACGTTATATGGTCAAAATCTCAAGTTAACCTCTGCTGAATTTGAAATTCTCAACCTTCTTGTCAATAACATCTGTCAGGTCGTGACTCGCGATCAGTGCTGTCAGCTATTCAGAGGGATTGATTACGCGTTTAATGACCGTTCGATTGATATGCGAGTTTCAGGATTACGTCGCAAGCTTCGTATACATGCAAAAGACAAACAGTTGATTCGTACGGTTCGTAACAAGGGGTACATGCTGGTTGCGTAAGTTTATTGTTACCAAGTTTCGTTCGGTTTCTATGTTCGCTCGTTTATACCTCGGTATAGTCATTGGGATGTCGGCGACGATCTTCTTGTTCTTAAATCTTGGTGAAGGGCACATGCGAAGAACCGAGATAGAAACGTTTCTTAACGATGGTTCTTACTTTGTTGAACAATATATCCGCCAGCGCAATCAAGAGAACTCGCTATACCAAGAACTCGATAAAACAGGCTACCAACAATTTTATATCTTCAATTTACGCCTGTTAGAAAATTGGTCGGGAGAGGCTCCTTGCCAAAAATGCGAGTTATATACAAGGTTAAATGGTGTTCCGATTTACCTCAGCGAGAACAATCTCTATTCGGCTGTATTTCAACTACCGAACTCTAAATTTAGCTTTGCATTCAGTGAGGTAGGGGATTTCTTCTCGCCTGATATTGAATGGTATGAGGATTCTGAAAGGCATTTCCTATTAGGGCTACTGCTGGCGGTTATCGTGGCAATTGGTGCAAGTGTTTACTTACCTGTGAGACGCTTTCAGGAAAGAATCGAGTTACTCGTTGAGAAGCAGAAGCAGTTTGGTCGAGGTAAGTTGAGTACCCGTTCTAGTATGGATGAGATACATCCAGTGTCTGATCTTGCTTGCAGCTTTAACGTCATGGCTGAAGAGATCGAAAGTAAAGTTAAGCAAAGTCATATCTTCGCCCAAGCCATCCCACATGAAGTTCGTACGCCGTTGAGCCGTATACAACTAGCAACGGACCTATTGAGGAGAGGGGCACCAAGTCATCATCAAGCCTTGTTTGATGACATTGATGGTTATATTGAAGATATCAACGAGCTGACCTCAGAAATTATCATGCTGTCGAAGTTGAACGTGATGGATAACTCTTTCTTTGAGTTGGTGAAAGTGAGAGCGGATCTTGCTGAGTATTGCTTGGATAGGATTCGTTACTCGGAATTAGACAACATCATCTTTGAATCTAAGATAACGCGAGACTTCAATATTAAGTGCGATTGCATGATGGCTCGTTTGGTGTTCGATAACATTCTCAAGAACGCGGGTAACTACACACAAGATAAAATCTGGATGACTCTGGATGAAAACTCGGAGAGTTGGCTGGTGGTTATTGAAGACAACGGTTCTGGGATTCCAGAAGATAGACGCGATGAAGTCTTTCTGCCATTTTCTCGCCTAGATTCAAGCAGAACGTCGAGTACGGGAGGCTCGGGGTTAGGCCTTGCGATTGCCATTTCGGCGGCTAAGAAGCTTGCTTGGGATATCAAGATCGATGACAGCAATCACGGTGGCGCTAAATTTAGTATCGTGATTCCTAAGGTCGTATAACTGGGTACTCTAAGCTCTACTTAGGCTCGTAAAATAACAAAGCCACTGTCGAATGCCGTGGCTTTGTTATTTTTAATCTACAGGTGTTTGTCGTGAACTTGCTAGCGACTCTCTAGAACTTTCAAATAGCTATCGTTTATCTTTTTGAACGATGCAGGCCATAAATAGCGTGGTCGATGATGCGACCATTCAAGTTCTCGTTACAAGTGATGATGCCTTCCAATGTTAAATGTAAGCGCTCACAAACTTTACGACTACTCATGTTCTCAGTAGCGGCTGATATTTCAATCTTTTCCATATCTAACTCATTGAAAGCAATATCAATCAGTTTTTGAACCACGCGAGTGACGATGCCTTTGCCTTGTTGAGACTGTGACAACCAATAACCAATCGTTACCTTTTTGGTATTGTGGTCGATGGTATTGAAACTGCAGTTACCGACGATCTTTCCTTGATACACGATGGCACATGTCATGCTTTTCCCTTCAGCATAATCGTGTAATGAGCGTTGGATGAAAATCCTAAAATCTTGCTCTGTTTTACAGTGCGGTGGCCATGCTAACCACTGGCTAAGATACTCATTTTGGCTTTGTGAATAGTCAGCGTAATGGGTAGCGAAGCTTTCTTCGACCAATGCGATGGAGAGTTCTTCGTCTATAACAGTTTCGAACATACGTGTTTTTGTCCTCGGTTGGTTTGAAAATGTACGATTAACAGCAGGATATAATGTCGCATAATAAACAATATGCAACAACTTGTAGCACGAATATTACGTGATACGTTAGTTCTATCACGAAACTCATTAAACCTTACAATAGTTGTGTATATAATCATTAACTATGCATTAGTATTGGCAACCTAAATATATAAAAACTATAAAAATGCTAGGCTTAAATAATGAATCAACATTGCCAGAATGTAACCGTAGACCTTAGAAAGGCTCTATTTGGTATTGCGAAGGCGCTTGATAACGTCGGTTTTGAAAGCAAGAATCATGGACAGAGGGTGGGTTACATCGCGTATCGATGTGCTCTGAGTGTCGGGTGGGAAGAAGAGCAGGCGCAACTTGCGTTCTCATTGGGGTTAATTCACGACTGTGGCGTATCGCAAATTGATGAGCAGCTCAGCCTGACTTCTGGGTTTGTTCCTGATGCGAGCTATCACCATTGTCAAAAGGGCTACCAAATCCTAAAAGAGTGCCCAGTTCTTTCTATATTCGCTAAGCCGGTGCTTTATCACCATACCCCTTGGGTTGAATTAAAAGCGATGCCGATCAGTGAGTTAGAAAAAGAGTTGGCTGCGATTGTCATGCTCGCAGATCGAGTGGACTACCTTTACGGCATCACTTCTTCAGATCGGTATGGAAACCTAACACCGGATGGTAAAGCGAGCATTATTGAACGTTTAACTGAACAAGCGGACGAGATGTTCGAAACCAATCTCGTGCAACATATGTGTGAGTTGGTCGATCTGGACGATTTCTGGTTTTCGATGGAGATCCCTTACATTGAAAACATGAGAGATAACTTTGAGCCTGTGCCGTTCTTCTCTCAACAAATGTCTCTGGATGAAACCGTGGCTTTTGCCGAATTCATTGCCAATGTGGTTGATACCAAGAGTTCATTTACCTTTAAGCACTCTTTGAAGGTTGGGCAACTTTCAGAATATCTCGCCAAGCAGTTGGGTTATTCATACACAACTCAGCGCAAACTCTATTTAGCAGGGCTAGTTCATGACATCGGCAAACTGCAAACACCTAATGACATTCTTCATAAGCCGGATTTGCTGACCGAAGAGGAGTACTGTTGTATTAAGCGACATGCAACGGATACTCGATTTGCACTGCAAGAGTTGTTTAGTTCTCCTCAGGTGTGCCAGTGGGCATCCAATCATCATGAAAGATTAGATGGTTCAGGTTATCCGATGGGCAAAACGGCAGAAGAGTTGGATCAACCGAGTCGGATCGTCGCTGTGGTAGATGTATTCCAAGCATTATCTCAGTCACGTCCGTATCGTGCTGGTATGACGTTAGAACAGACGATGGCGATTTTGAGAGACCATGTTGAAAACTATAAGTTAGATAGAGAAGTGTTTGAATGCCTTGAAAAACACGCGCAATACTGCTTTGAATTATCGACCGATAAAAGAATGTTTGCGTTTTAACGCTAGTGAATGCTTATTGGTTGTGAAGCGTTGCTGTGATGCACTTGTTAGTCGTGTAATTGTAAACCATGTATTTTTGTAAACCACGTATTGGCAAGTCATGTTAGAAGATAAATGACTAAGCACCAGAACCAGAAAAGCGATAGCCGAGGCTATCGCTTTTTTAATGGGGCTTTTAGGAGATAAACATCAGCAGGAGCTAAAGGTTAAGACCTAAAAATTGAAGCTAGTATCGCTTTAAGATCTCGATGATCGCTTGCTCTGTTTCCGCTGCGATAATGGCATCGATGTCATCATCATTTTGGAACAATTCAGACAGCGCCATAATGGTATGAATATGGCTATCTGAATCCATGGCCGCCAGAGTGATTGAAAGATAAACGTCACCGTTGTCTTCCGACTCTAAATCAACACCCTTCTTAAATACTGTTACTTGCAGTGATGCTTCGTTTACACCATCTTCAGGGCGAGCATGAGGCATCGCAATCTTTGGTGCAAGAACATAGTACGCGCCAATATCCTTATGCTTTTGCTTGATAGCTTCAACATAGCTTGCTTCGATTTTCTTGCTCGCTAGCAGTGTTGAACATGTCACATCAATAGCCGCATCAACCGTTAGGTTTTCTTCAGAGTTGATGATAACGCCTTGGTTACCCACTAAATCAAACAGGCTCATGAAACAATCCACCCTAGAATCAGACCAACCACACCGAAGTCGAAGTCAGCAAACGTTGTTGCTTCAAGGCCAAGGCCACCCAGTACTGGAAGTAGCAGCATCGGTAGGAAAGAGATACACAGACCTTGCGTAAATGAACCTAGGATTGCACCGCGTAAACCGCCTGTTGCGTTACCGTAAACACCAGCCGCGCCACCAACGAAGAAGTGAGGAACCACGCCCGCTACAATGATTGTCCAACCAAGTGCGCCTTGTACTGCCATTGCGAGTAGACCAGCACCGAAAGAACATAAGAAGCCAATAAGTACTGCGTTTGGCGCTACTGGGAATACCATAGGGCAATCAAGAGCAGGTTTTGCACCCGGTACTAGTTTGTCCGAAATACCTTTAAATGCAGGAACGATTTCAGCAATTAGCATCTTCACACCTTGCAGTACGATGTAAACACCACCCGCAAAGATGAGAGATTGCATGAAGGTAAATACAACCCAGTTTTGACCGCTTGATACTGTTTCTACAAACTCACCGCCAGCAATAATAGACGCAAGCATGAAGAAGATAGCCATGGTTGTTGCCACTGCAACTGGCGTGTCACGTAGGAACATCAGGCTTTTAGGAACTTGAATGTCTTCCGTTGTTTTCGATGTGTCACCGAACTTGCTACCAATGAAACCAGACACGATGTAAGAAAGGGTAGAGAAGTGACCGATAGCCAGTTGGTCTGTACCCATTACTTTTTCAGTGTACTTCTGGCCCAGTGCAGGCATCACAACCATCAGTGTGCCGACAAGAATTGCACCAATAGCGACTAAGACGGTTCCTTCGATGCCAGCTGAAGACAGAATAACTGCCACTAGCATCGACATAAACATGGTGTGATGACCCGTTAAGAAAATATATTTTAAAGGAGTTAAACGAGCCAATAAAATATTCACAACGAATGCAAAGAACATGATTAGAGCCATTTCATAACCGAATGCTTCTTGTGCTAATGCCACAATCGCTTCGTTATTTGGAATAACACCATGTACACCGAATGCTTCTGTAAATACAACTGAGAAGTTATTTAGAGCGCCAACAAGAGCGCCAGCACCAAAACCTAAAATTAGGAAACCCATTACGGTTTTAATTGTGCCTTTTAGAATGGTAGAAATATCTGCTTTCTGTGCAACAAGACCAATGAAAGCAATTAAACCTACCATGATCGCTGGCTCTTTTAATAAGCCGAGCATGAACTCGAAAAAGTTTTGCATAATTTTGACCTTACATGAAAGTTTTTAGTTGTTCTTCGATTGATGCTTTGTCAAAAATATTTTTAAGGCTGATGATGTTCTCTTTTCCGCCTTCTTTTAGTTGGTTTGCAACGTCTGTTGCTGCTACCCAAATATCAGCATTGCTTGATGCTGCAGATGATAGATCTTCGTGATCAACTTCTGCTTCGAAACCGATTTTTTTAGCTACTTCTTTTACTGCCATTTCCATCATAAGTGAAGTACCAAGGCCGTTACCGCAAACTACAAGAATCTTTTTCATAATATTTGTCTCAATTGGATTTTAAGGGTTGAGAAGCTTCGTTCTCTTATTGTGTGAGAGCATAGTAATGGAAATATTGAGATTCCAATAAGACTTGCATCACAAAGTCAAAATGAGATTGTGATGCAAGTCTCGTTAATTTGCAGCAAAGATCCAGAGTGAGACTTTGATCAAATTTAACTTTTCACTCGAATATGCAACGTATTTTATTGAGAAAGGCAGGGCTTATTTTATTTGTCTATCGGAATGTGAATATTGTGGAGTTTATAGCGGAATTAATGCACTAATCGTATCGACCATAGTCGGTAAGCATCTTCTTAAGCATATTATTAACGTCTTTGGTCTTTTTATTTCTTTTGGTTAATTGACTCAGAGAGGTTGGTTTTGGCGTCTCGGTTTTCTCATTGTCGATTTCTTCTACTTTATCTTTCATTTTTTGCACAGCGGGTAATAACATTCTAATTTCTTCGTTATTAGCATTTGTGAGTACGACAATATTTTCAGATTCAACTTGAGTGATTGTAAGAATGCCATGTTTAACGGATTCAACTTTTTCACCAATCATAATTGATTCAGGCGCAATAGAACGATCGGTAAGTTGACCTGTACGTAATTTCGCCGCACTGATAGCGCGGATATTTCCGGTGTTTTCAAACGCGACAATAACAGTATGGGTATTATAATATTCAACTACTGTCACATAGCCATGTCTATTTGTTTTGAATTTAGCTCCGTTCGTCATGTCGTGTGGAGCGTCCATTTTCTTCACGTGTTTCCTCTCTTAGTCTCGAAGGCCGTTATATCTAATCAGCTCTATTGGAATTTTATAGATAATTATTTTGTGAGATCAAACAAAGTATATACGTATCTAAACTCAAGATGAATATTGAAGTGTTCGGAAATGAGGTAGAGCACAGAAAAGCTTAAAGAATGACACAGAATTAACCGAGTGATTACTCGATTACTCTTAAAGATTTAACATTCCAAAATCAATCTCATACAGATTGTTTACAGCTTTTGAAGCACGTAGATGATGATAAACACCGCGTTTTGTTTAATCCTTGACCGCGCGAACGTTTGCGTTAAGAAATGTGATGAAAGTCTCACTTAACTGTTTATACTTCTTTTCCGGTTTTAAGCCGGTGCTTAGCCAATACAAGCCGTCACATGGATATGTGAATGACCCCACGGACCGGACCAGCTACGTTCCACTGCTTGTATAAGGTGATTTTTACATGAACAACTCGTTGTCACACTCGCTAACCTTGTTAGCTCCTTCATCGCGTAGCGTTTTGCTTGCGGTTCTTTGTCCTATTCCTTTGATGTCATTTGTTTGGCTCATGTTCACTCTTTAAGGATTACTAGGACACATTATGAATATTCTATTTGGTCTTGTCGGTGTTATTGCACTGATTGCTTGCGCATGTCTGTTATCTGAGAGTCGCTCTTCTATTAACTGGAAAACCGTGTCTCGTGCATTGTTACTTCAAATTGGTTTTGCAGCCTTAGTGTTGTATTTCCCATGGGGACAATTGGCACTAACGAGCATGAGCAATGGTGTTTCAAGCCTGCTTGGTTTTGCGGACGCTGGTATCGCTTTCCTTTTCGGTGACCTTGCTACTGATGGTTTCATTTTCGCGATTCGCGTACTTCCTATTATCATCTTCTTTAGCGCTTTGATCTCGGCACTTTATTACTTAGGCATCATGCAGAAAGTGATTCAAGTTCTTGGTGGGGCGGTGCAAAAACTGCTGGGCACCAGTAAAGCTGAATCTTTGGTTGCGACAGGTAATATCTTCCTTTCTCAGGGTGAGTCTCCTCTTCTTATTCGTCCATTTTTAAAGTCTATGACTCGTTCTGAATTGTTTGCTGTAATGGCGGGCGGTATGGCGTCGGTAGCGGGCAGTGTGCTTGGTGGTTATGCTGGTTTAGGTGTTGAACTTAAATACCTTATCGCAGCAAGCTTCATGGCTGCTCCGGGTAGTCTGTTAATGGCGAAAATCATCGTTCCTGAGCGCAGCACACCAAGTGACTACGACCATATCGAACTCGATAAAGCTGACCAAAGCAACGTGATCGATGCACTGGCAAGTGGCGCGATGAACGGTATGAAGGTAGCGGTAGCAGTTGGTACTATGTTGATTGCATTTGTGAGTGTGATTGCAATGGTCAACACTGGCCTAGAAAGTTTAGGTGAGACGTTCGGTTTTGCGGGTATCACGCTACAAGCTATCTTCGGTTACTTGTTCTCGCCTTTAGCATGGCTGATTGGTATCCCGAGTGATGAAGTATTAATGGCGGGTTCTTACATTGGTCAGAAGATCGTAATGAACGAGTTTGTTGCTTTCATCGATTTCGTTGAGAACAAAGCGCTGCTATCTGAACACAGCCAAGTCATCGTGACGTTTGCTCTATGTGGCTTTGCTAACATTGGCTCTATCGCAATTCAGCTGGGTTCAATCGGTGTTATGGCACCAGAGCGTCGTGCTGAAGTGGCAAACTTAGGCTTGAAAGCAGTCGCTGCTGGTACGCTTGCAAACCTAATGAGTGCATGTTTAGCGGGTATCTTCATCCTGCTTTAATCTAGATTTAGCAAAAACAGTTAGATTCACTAAAAGCGGGCACCTTACTTACGGAGTTTACGTAAGAAGGGTGTCCGCTTTTTTGTGCCTACTCGTTAAGCTTATTCGGACTTAACCACTTCTCTCATTATTTCTATTACGTTTCAGGCTCACTCTGAAGAGTAATAGAGCCAGTGCCTTTTATCCGATATACTTGAATATCATTAGGTTGCGATTAATAGCATTCGGCTTCAATTAAGAAAATCCGGTTTCTATTAAGAACACTCGGTTTCGATTAAGAATATTCCGTTCCGACTAATAGTACGGCAACCAAGATTAAATTAACCAAGGGTCTCTCCATGAACATGCGCGTTCTCATCGGTCTTATTGCTACCTTCATTGGCTTGTTTGCGATGGTTTATCTTATTGCTGGTGGTACTCAGTTTCCTATCTATCAGTGGCCGCAAGAAGCGTATCTCGGTTTGGTGTTTAGCGTAGTATGGGGCGCTGGCGTCGCAGCATCGGTGGCTTATGTCTTCTCAGCTTTGGTGTTTGTGACTGTCGCGGTGGTTAGCTATGCGATCGGTTATAAAATCGGTGGGCTCTTTTCTAGCAAGTCACAAGCGTAAATCAGAAGTACTAACATAAGCTCTTTGCATTTTCTTTTAGGTTAACGTTCGCCTTAACCCTCTCTTAACCTCCAGCTCGTTATCTTGTCTCCATTCTTACAGGAGACAAGAAGATGAAATTGAATCTTCCTTTAAAACATTCCGTTATCGCGCTCGCTCTAATTGGTTTGATCGGTTGTACTTCAACCAGTCAGGCTGATTACGTATCGCTAGCCGAACAAAATACTAATCAGACACAGCAAAGCTTACTCTCAGATCTGATCCAACAGGCTTCTAGTGATCAAGCGTCTACTCAACAAGAACTCAGACGCTGAGAGCCTGCAACTCACCGATTTAGTGAATGCGCCGGAGCTTGACCTCTATATCGAGCGCGCTCTGCAGAACAGTCCAAGCCTCCAACAAAGCATCACAGCACTCAAAATAGCCTATGCACAGCAAGGTGTGACGTCTGGCGATCGCTTACCAACCGTCGATGCGAGCTTTTCAGGAAAAGCTGACGAAGGTACCAACGGTTCAAGCACCACTGAAACCTACACCACAGATGTGACGGTTGGTTGGGAGTTGGATTTATGGCAGAAACTAGCAGACACAAACAACGCCGCTTTAAAAGACATTGCGACATCTCAAGCTAACCTTCAGGGCGCTCAAGATCTTTTGGCCGCGAGTGTGATGAGAGGTTGGCTTGATATCAGCTTGAAGCAGCAGCTTGTCGATATCGAATCGCAGCGCTTAGTGATTCTAGAAAACAACGAAGAACTTGTTCTAGAACGATACCGAGCAGGGCTAGGTAGCCTTGAAGATTTAGATAATGCAAAAACCAGCAGTGCATCGACTCAAGCAACCTTAGCCGATTACCGCGAGCAGCTTGCACAAAGTCGACGTGAGTTGGTTTTGTTAACCGGGCAGTGGAGTGGCGAATCTGACGAGTTATCGCTTACTGAACTTGGTTCTTTCCCAACCATCATTAACCCGCTAGATAACATGCCGACACAAGATCTGGCAGGTCGTCCCGATCTTCAAGCGGCTTTCTTCAATATCGAAGCGGAAACTTTGCGCACTGATGCTGCATATAAGGCGATGCTACCGTCTATCAGCTTATCAGCGAGCCTAATTGACATGGCGGACTCACCAAGTGAAGCCTTGCTGACTGGGCCTCTGTGGAGCGCACTTGGCCAAGTGTCGGCACCATTGTTTCAAGGTGGCAAGCTGAAAGCTCAAGCAGAGATTGCTGACCTAACCACAGAAACCAGCTACTGGGCTTACCAAGAAACACTGCTCAATGCGGTGAATGAAGTGGAAAACGCGATGGGACAAGAGTCGTCACTAACACTTCAACAGCAACACCTAACGAACGCCTTGGTGAGCGCACAACGCAGCTTCACCAGTTATGAAGAGAAATACCGTCAGGGTTTGGTCGACATTTTTGATCTACTTTCTGTTCAGCAACAAACCTATGACCTTGAAGCGCAGCTAACACAAACCATTTATAACCGTCTCGTAAACCGAATTGATTTAGGCCTAGCTCTGGGCTTGGGAGTATCTTCATGAAACTGAATACCATCACAATCGCCATCACTCTAGTGGCTGGTTCAAGCATCTTTGCAGCCCTAGCTTACAACGGTTCTCAGGTGGCTCCTGCTCCAGAAAAAGCCAATGAACTCACGGTTTCAGAACCTCAAGCTAAGGTTGTTGACACTAATTCTATTGAAACGACAACTTTGCCTGCTGCATCGCAACAGCAACAAGTGTCAGTGGTACTTGCCACTCTTGGTGACTACCAAGCAGAGGTTGTGGGTTACGGGGAAGCGAAGTCACGTTATGAATTGATGTTTTCGACGGAAGTTGGCGGCCGAGTAGAAACAATAAGCTCGCAGTTTGAAACAGGGCAAGTGATAAGCCAAGGTGAAGTGATCGCCAATATCGATTCGACCAGTTACCAACAAGCGGTGACGCAAGCAAAGGCGAATGTTGCTCAAGCTCAACTGGATTTATTGGAAGAGCAGAGACAAGGCGAGCAAGCTAAGTCTGAGTGGCAGCGTTCGGGTTTGTCTGGAGAGCCGGATTCACCTTTAGTATTACGCGAACCACAACTGGCACAAGTAACAGCAGCCTTAGAGAACGCCAAGCTTGAATTGGTCAAGGCTCAGCAAGACCTCGAAAAAACAACCTTGGTTGCCCCTTTTGATTCGTTGGTCGTGAGCCGTGATGTTCAGCCGGGAAGCTACGCACAAACGGGCGCTCAGATAGCCACGTTATACAGCGTTGATGAGGTTGAAGTTTCTGTTCCCCTGTCTGAAAACCAATGGTTGAGCCTACCCAACAGCGATAACACGCAATTGAAAGAGCAGCCGTGGCCAGTAACTCTGTCGAGTTCTGATGGCCAATACCAGTGGCAAGGCTATGTCGAGCGAGTAGAGCAGCACTTACAACAAGACACGCGTCAGCGCTCATTGATCGTGAAAGTCGATAGCCCTTTGGAGCAAGAGAAAGATCTTTATCCTGGCACTTTCGTGCAAGCCACTATTTCGGGCAAGCAACTCACTCAATTGTGGGAGCTTCCGGCTTCAGCTCTTTCTCAGCAAGGCGACCTGTGGTTCGTAGATAACAACAGTCAGCTCTCTAAATCCAACGCGGATGTTGAATTTGAAAAGGGCGGTTTGATTTACATCGATCCTACCAAACTGAACGTGGAACTTGGCGACAGTGTGCAAGTGGTAAAGCGTCCGTTAAGCAGCTTTAAAGCGGGCATGGTCGTTCTGGCTAAGGTGGAGGGTTAATCATGTCAAACAAGCAGCATACAGGCGCTATTGCATGGTTTGCTAACAACTCTGTGGCAGCGAACTTATTGTTAGTGGGTGTGATTATTATTGGCATGTTATCGCTTAACACGTTACGAAAAGAGGCCTTCCCAAGTCTTGAACCCGATGTTGTCTCAGTTTCAGTCACTTATGACAGTGGTGACCCAGTTCAAGCGGAAGAAGGGTTAGCAATCAAGATCGAAGACGCGTTAGAAACTGTGCCGGGCATTAAGCGTATTACGTCTACTTCTGATGCGAACGGCAGCCACGTCTCGATTGAGAAAACGAGCACCTATGACCTTGATACCCTGTTAACCGACGTTAAAACTAAGGTTGATGCGATCAATAACTTGCCTGCGGGCGCTGACAATCCTGTGATTGATAAGGCTCGCATGCAAGACCACGCCTTATGGGTGCAGCTTTATGGGGATGCAGATCGAGCAACGTTACAGAGCTTAGCCGAGCAACTTAAGTCGGATTTACTGAGCCAATCGGCGATTCGTGACTTAGAGATTAAGGCTAAAGCCGATCCTATGATCTCGGTCGAGGTTGATGAGAATAAACTTCAAGCTTATGGATTAACCCTGACTGACGTCTCTGAAGCGATCAATGCGGAATCTTCTGCGGCTATTTCGACGAGCCTTCGTAATGGCGAAAAAACGGTTCGTTTGAAGGTGTCTGAGCAGGCGTACGAGATCCAAGATTTCAACGCGATTCCGGTGATGACGACGACTGATGGTACGCAAATTACACTGGGTGACATTGCCAACGTTGAAGACATGTTTGCCGATGATACCTTCATGCTTTCTCGTTATAACCAACAGAATGCGATGGCGATTCAGATCGTGATGGATGAATACGGAGACGTCGTCAGCATCGTTGAACAGGCTCAACAAGTGGTAGATCGCTGGGAAAATAGCAACATGCTGCCTAGCGATGTCGAAATCGAAACTTGGTACGATAAAAGTACCATGATCAAAGATCGCTTGAGCCTATTGGTAAAGAATGCGTTAACGGGTATTGCTCTGGTATTCATCGTGTTAGCGGTATTCTTAAACGTGCGCGTCGCTTTCTGGGTAGCTGCGGGCTTACCGTTTGTCTTTTTTGGCACCATGTTTTTCATGACCGACACCTTTATGGGGTTAACCATTAATGAAATGACCACCTTTGGTTTCATTATGGCGCTCGGAATAGTCGTTGATGATGCGGTGGTCGTCGGGGAAAGCATTTACTCCACGCGTAAGGAAGAAGGGGATTCGATAGGCAGTACGGTTCGAGGCACCATGAAGGTGGCATCACCGACCATATTTGGTGTGTTAACGACGGTTGTTGCCTTCTTAGCACTCGCTAATGTTGAAGGCAAAATGGGGCAGATTTATGCTCAATTCGGAACGGTTGTGACTATCTGTTTGTTGCTGTCTTTAGTTGAATCTAAGTTCATTCTGCCATCGCACCTCGCACACATTAATACCAAGCGTAGTGATAAGAAGGGGCTGTGGGCTCGTGTTCAACATGCTGCCGATACAGGATTAGGTTGGTTCAATAAGCGCATCTACTGCCCTGTGATCGAATGGGCGCTGAAACTGCGTTATGCCGTGGTGATGGTTTTCTTGTCACTACTAATCTTAGTAGCTGGATTACCAATGACAGGCGCGGTTCGTGTGGCTTTCTTCCCTGATATGCCGGGCGATACGGTAACTGCCGACATGTCGATGCAAAACGACGCGAGCTTTGGTCAAACACAACAAAACTTGTTGGTGCTTGAAGCAGCGGCAGCAAAAACGGATGAAACTCTGAGAGCGCAATACGGTGCTCAAGCTGAACCATCTGAACTGCTTAGCCTTCAAGTTATCGCTGATGCCGATGATACGGGTCAGGTAAGAATTGAGCTCGATAGCAACAGTGTTTACACATCCAATGAATTTGCAGATTTGTGGGAAGAAACCGTTGGCCAAATGGAGGGCGTTAAGAAGCTTAAAGTCTTGTCTAAAATGGAGATGGTCGACAACTTCAAAGTTGAACTGAAAGCGTGGAATGAAGAATCAGTAACGGCTGCGGGCAATGAGTTCTTAGCAAAACTGCAAACCATTGATGGTGTGAGTGGCATTGATCACAACTTGGACCTCGGTGAACCTCAGTATCGCTTTGAATTAACACAACAGGGTCGCGCATTAGGTTTTGACACGGCAAGCCTTTCACAACAAGTGTTACAAGCGTTTGGTGGCGACATTGTTCAGCAGTTCCAACGCGGTAAAGATGAGGTGAAAGTTCGAGTTCGATACCCAGAGTCCGATCGTCAAACCATTGCGGATATTAAGCAATCGAGCGTGAGAACCAACGATGGTACGGTTGTGCCTTTGAGTTCGGTTGCCGAAGTACATTCAGATTACCAAGTATCAGAGATTACTCGTATTGATAGTCAGCGCGCGGTTTACATCAGCGCGGTATTAGATAAAGACTTAGTGGCTCCTGCTGAACTTGTGCATCAATTACAACAGGATTTAGTACCTAATTTAGAAGCGCAATACCCAGGGTTAACGGTCGACTTTGCAGGCGAAACGGAAGAGCAAGAAGAGACGGCCAGTTCCATGATGAGTATGTTTGTGCTTGCGATGATCGCTATTTACACACTGCTTGCTATCCCGCTGAAGTCTTACATACAGCCAATGATCATCATGACGGCGATTCCATTTGGTATTGTTGGCGCAATCTTAGGGCACTGGTGGAATGACTTAACAATCAGTATCCTATCGTTAAACGGTATTCTAGCGTTGAGCGGTGTGGTAGTGAATGACAGCTTGTTGTTGGTTTCTCGTTTTAACGAGCTAATCAAAGAGCAGGGTAAGTCGGTTCACGATGCGATTGTTGAAGCGTGTTCTGGTCGACTAAGAGCCGTACTACTCACATCGGTAACAACGTTCGCAGGTTTGACGCCACTATTAAGTGAAACGTCTTTGCAGGCTCAGTTCCTGATTCCAGCGGCAGCAGCGCTAGGCTACGGTATTTTGTTTGCGACCTTCATTACGCTGATTCTTACTCCATCGTTATTGATGATTCAGTGTGAGATTAAGTCGCTTATCCTTAAAGTATCGAATCGAGTCAAAGGCGTTGAGCAAACGGCTTAATAATGGCTAAGCTAATGATATCTAGGTTGATGATTGCTGAGTGAGGCTCAGCAACCTCGGTCTAGGTTCATTACAGTTAAGGCTCTATAGGCTAGCGCATTACAGAAGCGCGCAGTACAAGCCACAATTTAACTAAAAATAGAGGTCGTCATGATGGCAGAATCCGTCACCAATAAACTCACAGACAAGCTTCAATTACTTTTGGTTGAAGACGACCTTGATTTAGCCACTGCTGTTATTGATTACCTCGATTTAGAAGACATCCAATGTGATCATGCTGCTAATGGATTAGCAGGGCTCAACTTAATCGAGAGTAATCGATATGACGCAGTGATCCTCGATCTTAACTTACCTAAAATGAACGGATTGCAGGTGTGCGAGAATCTCAGAGCGCAAGGTATTGATACGCCAGTATTGATGCTCACAGCACGAGACACCCTCGATGATAAGCTGACCGGTTTTTCAAAAGGGGCTGATGATTATTTGGTGAAGCCCTTTGCAATGGAAGAGCTTATTGTTCGCTCTCAAGTTCTGGCAAAACGTCGCAGTGGTCAAGTGAGCCGCTTATCGGTGAGCGATCTAGAAATCGACCTGAAGCAACATCAAGCGTCTCGAGCGAATACTCCCCTAAAACTTTCACCTACGGCTCTGAAAATATTAGAAATCCTGATGCGTTCTAGTCCCAATCCGGTATCACGAGAAACCATCATGCAGGGAGTGTGGGGCGATGATCAACCAGACAGCAATAGCTTAAAAGTGCATATCTTCAATCTACGTAAACAAGTGGATGCAGAACAAGCCAACAAACTGCTGCATACCATTGCGGGCAAAGGGTTTGCGATTAAGGAGTTACCAGAAGGATGAAGATTAGACCAAGTTTAAGAATCTATGTTTTGTTGGCGATTCTGGTTACGGGCGTAACGACGATTTTGGTTCTATCAGCATTGAGTATAAATTACTTTATTTCAGGTATGGACGTAGCTATGCGTGGCTCTATGATTGCTCAAGCTCAACAAGATGTTGTCAAGCCGGGCAAGCCTGTGACCAATCAAGAGTTTACGGTTGCAACGCAATGGGGCGATTTACCACAAGGCATTCAAACTTATATTGAACAGAGTAACGTTGAGTTAAATGTCATCTCAAAAAAGGTTCTTGGTAAGTCAATCTTTGCTCCGCCAAAAGAAGGTTACTTTGTCATGAAAGTGATGAAAGGAGATGAAGTGCGTTACGTTTCGGCTGTGTTTGACCAAACACAAGACCACTTCTTAGAAGACAAAGCACTGCCTCATTTTGTGACAATTTTTCTGACGGCATTAGCCGCGATTGTTCTGTTTTTCGCTATTTTAGTTTTGATATTACGTAAAGTGGCATCGCCTGTTGAACAGTTAAAGAATTGGGCTAAGTCGTTAGATAAAGATAACCTCAATGAACCCACTCCAGATTTTCATTTTAGTGAGTTGAACACCTTGGCTAGTATCATTCGTGATAGCTTGAGTTCGGTTCAAAGCAGCTTAGAGCGAGAGCAGAAATTTCTGGGTTACGCGAGCCATGAGCTACGAACGCCCATTGCAGTCACAAGAACCAATAGTGAACTGTTAGAGAAGCTGATTCAAAAGGGTAAGAGTCCGGAAAAGCAATTAGAAGTTGTCGACCGAATCAAGCGTGCGGGCTTTACCATGACAGATTTGACGGAAACCTTATTATGGCTCACTCGACAACAAGACAAAGACCTGCCTCTTGATAACATTCATCTTGGCGATATGTTGCAACAGATAAACCACGACTTAACCTACTTACTCAATGGGAAACCAGTTACGGTTAGCTTAGTGAGTGATGAATCACAATATCAGCTACCAGCCGGCCTAACACGCATTGTGCTGACCAATTTGATTCGGAACGCCTATCAGCACACAGGGAATGGTACTGTGTATATTGTCCAAAAGGGTTCAAGAGTCGTTATTGTTAATTGCAATACGGATGGCTCAATCGAAGATAATGAATTAGGTTTTGGCCTCGGCTTAGAATTAACAGAAAGGCTACTCGCACAATATGATTGGCAATACCACAATCAAGAACAGGCTGGTGGTCGAAAAGTTCAGGTGGACTTTACGTAATGCACTGGCGTGATCGTTTTAAGGTGTACTGGTATCATCGAAAACAGACTAGCCGCTCTAATGGTGACAAGGCTAAAGCTCTAGGTTGGACGAGCGAAGAGAGTCAATTGTGTCGCTTTGAAGTGATCGCTCGTTCGGCTGATTTCGAAAGGAAGAGTGTCTTAGATTTGGGTTGTGGCTATGGCGAGCTGTTTGAACTGCTCGACAGCATCTATCGAATTCAATCGTACACCGGCGTTGATCAACACGCAGACTTCCTCAAAAACGCCAAGCAAAACTACACAGAACAACGCTGCCAGTTTTTATCGGGTGACATGAGTAAGATGAGCCTCGAAGCACACGATGTAGTCATCGCCAGTGGTTCGCTCAATTACAACTCACGCGATTCAGATTACCTTACTGATATGATCACCCGCATGTTTGATCTTGCGAATCATACGGTGATCTTCAACCTGTTGAACTCAAGTTATTATCCATCACGCAATACCTTGATGAGTTATCACCCTCAAGGCGTATATCGATTCTGTAAAACACTCTGTGACGATGTTTCCTTGATAGAAGGATATGCAGAAGGGGATTTCACGATAGTGATGAACAAAGTTTGCCCCTGAACTTAAACCTAAGCCAGAATGAAGTGTTGGTGTGGTAAGAATTAAAAAGCCGCAGACCTTGAGAGGTTTGCGGCTTTTTAGGTTTTATAGATGAACTCCGGAGTTTCTATTTACTCAATGGCTGGTTTTCAATTAGCCCATACGGAATCGTAGTAAACACCTTAGGGTTACCTTTTAACGTCGGTGCTTCGTTCACTTGTTGCCAATCGAGTAACATGATCGCCAACACGTTGCGATGTTCGCCGTACTCAAGGTCAAAATCGCCTGTGATAGAAGGGATCATGCCGTGGTCTTTGTCGATAGAAGCTTGGATAGCGAGTCGTGTTTTTTCGACAACAGGGTCATCTTCTAAGCCAGCCAATAAGAAGGTTAATCCAACCTCTGCAATCACATCTTCTTTAGCGCGCAGCAGAATGGTATCAATGTTTTCTCTGAAGTAATCGTAGATCCATTGGTGTTCTTGCTCACTTACTTGATGTTGGTAATATTCTGAATCACCAAAGATTACATGTGTCATACCATAGATCTTATTGCCGTATTGCTGGCTTGAAAGCTTCCTGTCTTGCAAATCTGGGTAGGCTTTTTTGAAGGTTTCGACAAACTCATCAACCACATCTTGCTCACCCAATTGGCGTAGCCAGTAAACTTGATTAGCGAGTTGGGCTGCCCACGCTTTCACCATATCTTCATTGGTCACGTATCGTGAAAAGTCGTAACGACGAATAATCTCACGAAGCTTGGCATCGTTCTTGTGCTCTAAACCGTATTCATTGGCTCGTGCCATAGAGCCGAGTAGGTCAACACCGAGATAAAGGTATTCAGGCATATGTTTAGTGATGTTGTAACGGCGCACACTGCGTTCATCGTTGTCGCCCACATACGAAGCTACGCGCTTTTCTGAGTAGAGTACGATTTGTTCCATGGTTTGAACGTCATTCGACAGGCCGCTAAGCTTACTAGCAACACGTGCCATGTCGCTCCATACGGCGGCGGAATACTTATCGTCTAATGTTTGTCGATACATACGTAAACCATAGTGACCCTCTTTGAATGCAGCCAGAGTGTAAAGTTGGCTTTCGTAGGTTGTGCGTATCAGATCGGCAGACTGTTTAAAAGATTGTTCTTGAGAGTAGAGGTCATCAGCTTGTGATTGAACACTTGGTACGCTTGTTGCTTGTTTGTTCTCTTGTATGTTAACAGTCTGTTGTGTGTCAAAAGCCGTTTGCGTATCAGAAGTCGCTTGTGCGTGAACCGCAACTGTAGCGGAGGCTGATAACAATGTGCACAGAGTTAGCGTTTTTAGCTTCATGTTCGTAAGGTACCAAGCTGATTGATCGTAAGTATAAAATAACACTGATGAATCCTTCAGTGTAAGGTTTGGGTCAATACAATGTAAGCTTTATAAGGTTCATTAAGGTTTTTTGATTTAATAATCAGTGTAGTTAACTAACTATGAAGTGATGAATCGCTCAATAATGAAATGAGACCCGACGCAAAGTGTGGATTTTTAATAGCTTGTCGGCATACTGAAAGAATTAGCCAGAAATGAGCCGATTCAAGGCAGTAAACAGAACAAATGTGTTAGAGGTTCGTAAATGCCAAGTGGTTCGAGTAAGCAGTGGCCTGCCAAATTATTATCTTTGTTGTTGTTCTTGGTTGTCGTGACAGCCATAGAGGTTTTTCACGCCAAGCAATTAACTTTCCTCAAAAATGAATCATATTCTGAGGCAAAAAAGCAGCTTTCCATCATTCGATCTCGTATAGAAGCCGCGATCGTATCGGATATGTATATCCTCAATAATTTCTCCACGCTTGTGACGATAAACCCGGAAAGCGATATGAAAAGCTGGGACAAGATAGCCGAAAACATCATTCGAGATGGATTCCACATTCGCATTATCGGACTCGCCAAAGATGACATCCTTAATTTCGTTTACCCAATGGAAGGTAATGAGCAGATTCTCGGTATTAATTATCGTGATTATCCCAACCAATGGGAATCTGTTGAGATAGCTCGAAATATTGGCAACACCTTTATTGCTGGGCCTTTTGAATTGCTTCAAGGTGGCCAAGCCCTCATCACGCGCACTCCTATCTTTCGAGATCCGCCTTTTAATCAGGACTATTGGGGTGTATCTAGCGCTGTTATTGACTTAGCTGAACTGTTTGAAGATGTCGGAATTGGGAAAATCGAGAACAAGTACGAACTCGCGATTCGGGGTGCGAATAGTTCAGGCAAAGATGGCCCTATCTTCTATGGTGAACAACACGTATTTGCCAATGCGTTTGCCACTGAGCAAGTTAACTTCCCTTATGGAGGGTGGTTCTTGGCGCTATCCGGGAACGAACATGTGTTGATGGACGTGCCTTGGTATCGAATACACGGGGTTAGGCTGGTGGGTTATTCCATCATGCTTGTGTTAGCGATTGCATTCTTTACTATTTATCGTCTGTACCGCATTGCAGACAGCCGTTCTATGCATGATGAGCTAACCATGCTACCGAATCGTCGATACTTCATGTACAGCCTTAGGCAGGCATTTACCACCACTCAAAAGCAGAGAGCGAGAACTTTTGCGGTTGTAAATATCGATCTCGATGGGTTTAAAGCAATTAACGACACGTTTGGTCATGCGGCTGGCGATCAGGTGTTAGTTGAATGTGCTAAGCGTATAAAGAGTGAATTGCGCGGTTCAGATATCGTCGCAAGGATAGGAGGGGACGAGTTCTTAGTCTTGTTGCCACGCATCATCGATGATCAACATGTATCGTCGATTGTGGCTAAACTTCGAAAGGCGATATGTACGACGCCAGTTGTCTACGAGACACACTCAATTTACCTTAGAATTAGTGTTGGTTGGGTTATTCATGACAATAACTACGATGATGTCGATGCGCTCTTGAAAGCGGCTGATGAAAAAATGTACGAACAGAAGCGACAAGTTATGTAGGTTGAATTAGAACTGTGATTAGAATTTAGTTGCTGAATGTGGGGAAAAGCCTCAGAATACCGCGCTTTGCTCCTTATCAATTCTATTGATGAGCGAAAGCTGTAGCAACGACTTCTTTCTGCGCGTTGCTCATACTAAATGTTATTCAACTGAGAAAATAATCTATGAGTTTTACCTCCCTTGGCCTTTCTGAACCGATCCTTAAAGCTATTGAAGCACAAGGTTACGATAAGCCATCACCAATCCAAGAGAAAGCCGTACCAGCTGTCCTAACGGGCAAAGATGTAATGGCCGCTGCTCAAACAGGTACAGGTAAAACTGCTGGCTTCACGCTACCTATTCTTGAAATGTTATCAAAAGGTCCTCGCGTACGTCAGAATCAAGTTCGTGCGTTAGTACTAACACCGACTCGTGAGCTTGCTGCGCAAGTGAATGGCAGCGTAGTTAAGTATGGTATCAATCTACCTTTGACTTCTACGGTTGTATTTGGTGGCGTGAAAATTAATCCTCAGATGCAAAAACTGCGTAAAGGTAGTGATGTACTGGTGGCAACACCGGGTCGCCTACTTGACCTATACAATCAAAATGCAGTGCGTTTTGATCAGCTAGAGATCCTTGTGTTAGATGAAGCCGACCGCATGCTAGACATGGGTTTCATTCGCGACATCCGTAAGATCTTGGCTTTCTTGCCTAAGAAACGTCAGAACCTACTGTTCTCGGCAACGTTTTCTGATGATATTCGTGGCTTGGCTAAAGGCTTAGTAAACAACCCAGTTGAAATCTCGGTAAGCCCTGCAAACTCAACGGCACCAACCGTTGAACAGAGCATTTATCCAGTAGATAAAAAGAAAAAAGCACCAATGCTCGCTAAGCTGATCAAAGATAATGATTGGCGACAAGTGCTCGTGTTCAGCAAAACGAAACACGGTGCGAACAAGCTTTCTCACTTCCTTGATGAGCAAGGCATCTCTGCGGCACCTATTCATGGCAACAAGAGCCAAGGCGCGCGTACTAAAGCCCTAGAGAACTTCAAAACGGGTAAAGTACGAGTATTAGTGGCAACAGATATTGCAGCGCGTGGTATCGATATTCCGCAACTGCCTCAAGTAGTGAACTTCGATCTTCCAAACGTATCAGAAGATTACGTTCACCGTATTGGTCGTACTGGCCGTGCTGGTGAAGTGGGTAAAGCAATTTCATTGGTATGTGCTGATGAAGTGGGTGAGCTATTTGGTATCGAGCGCCTTATTCAGCAAGTGCTGGAGCGCCGTGAACTTGAAGGTTTTGCACCTGTAAACAAACTGCCTGAATCTCGTTTGGATTCGCGTCCGATTAAGCCTAAGAAGCCGAAAAAGACACGTGAACACTCTGATGGTCAACGTTCTGGTGAGAATGCTCGCGGGCACAAACCAGCAGGCAAGAACAAGCGTCATGTTTCTGGTTCAGGCTCTGCTCCTAAGCGTAAGCCAAATACGAACAAGCCTAATTCAGGTAACAAAGGCTCTGACAGCAACTCTGCAGTTGCTGGTGATGATAAGTCTGTAAGAAACAATGGTAGCAACTACAAGCGCGGTAATTCTGCTGGAGGCGCTGAGAAGAACACCAATTCAGGCGGCCAAAACGGTGCTGGTAAGCCGAAGAAATCAGGTTACGGTGGTAGCTATGGCCCTGGCCGTTCATCAAACCAATCGGCGTCTAACAAACCGTCTGGTAACAAGCCATCTAGAAATCGCTCTAAGCCTGCTGCTCAAAAATAAAGACGAGTTCAGTTTAAGTTGATTACTGCGAAGGTCGCTTTTTTAGAAAGCTACCTTCTGCAATTAGCAATTAGCAGTTAGAAACTAGAAGCGATACGTTAGAAGCTTTGAGTCGAACCCAATGAAACGCGAATGTTGATATTCAATGTTCGCGTTTTTTTATGCGTGTTATATGGAATTTTTATGGGTAGTTAGTTTAAAAATAGGCTGAGGAAATGGAAGATGGCAGGCTCTGAGAGGATTAATCAAACGTTAATTATTATTTAATAACAACATAATCACTAGCGTTTTTGTTTTAATTTGCAATTTGCAATTCCACTTTGCAAAATAAACAGCAATGCGTGTCTAATACGTGTCCAGATGCGTAGTAAATACGTAGGTGAAAAGTTGGCACGCATACTGCATTAGTAATGGTGACCCTTCTTAAGCCGAGGGTCACCTAGCCAACTGACGTTGTTAGTGAACCCATATTGTTCACACAAAATATATGACCAATCACCTTTATTGTGATTGGTTTTTTTTTGCCTGAATTTTGAGTTCTATTGGTTATTTTTACTAAGCTCGTGAATCGAACATAGCAAACGAATTCACTATGTTTTTATCTGAGAGCGTGTTCTTATTTGAGAGCATATTGTTGCTTTGCTGCATTAGACTCGCTAAAAGGTCGCTAATCCCCACCACACTTTGAATAGCAGCTTGGTTGGCGTGGGCATTCTCCTCCTCTGGAGCAGATAAGCCTCGCCTCTGTTTCGATCCCGCGTTCAATCCAATTTATATTTAGAATCTTGGCTACTGTCGTGAGATCTTTCTTGATGTTACGTGGTATTGCTACCGAGCCACCATTGCTGACACATGAAGCCTTAAGCTGCTCTGCGATATCTCTTGAATTACCACCTTGGGCATCAATCGCCGGGTTTAAATCTATACCAGCACACAACACACGATTGTTACCCGCAGGATCCGTCATATTGATGGATTCACAGCAGTAGATTCTTGGCTCATCGCCCACATTCAAAATAGATATTTGAGCTGAGCTACCTGCTCTAGGTTCAGATAATCGACGGAACACAGCCCAATGTTGACATGGGTCGGCGACCGTTCTCATATTCCCCCAAGGCAGTGGAATCCCGTTCCCGCGGTATACCGCCTTGAGTTTCCCCGGCCCATAAGCATCAAAGTAATGCCAGTGAGGGTAGGGCGAT
Source organism: Vibrio sp. QJM3NY_15 (assembly GCF_057785995.1). NCBI lineage: Bacteria > Pseudomonadati > Pseudomonadota > Gammaproteobacteria > Vibrionales > Vibrionaceae > Vibrio > Vibrio sp. QJM3NY_15. The sequence goes on along the minus strand of NZ_CM173518.1, from coordinate 213,275 downwards.
ACTACCGTCATTCGGCGCATCGCAACAGAGGGGGAAACCCCCGCTCTTTTATGAACGTCGATTTCGTAACCAGTACGATCTAGCAGTTGTCTAAATGGAACTTTTGGACACAGCAATGCGCCAGCAAAGAAGCTAGATTCGAAGTCTCGCCATGCTTGAAGAATGTCTTGAGAGTTGAGCTGAGAAGATCCCGATATCTGGTTATCGTCCCATGTGTTGTTGTTCCCAACCGACAACACACTCTTAAGCCCTTCCTTGCTGTGCAAAATGCAATGGCCGATATAAACCGACAAATCGTATTTCAGTCGAGTCGGGTACTCTTTGAGGATTTCGTTCAAGAAAATCGTACCGGGTGGTTCGAAGAACGAAGTCACCAATTGCTTAGCATTGATTCCAAGCTCATCCACCACGTCTTGAGGCGTGCGTGTTACCCAGCGAATTTGAATACCTAAGTTTCTCGCGATGTCGATAAGGTCTTCGACGCCAAGGTTAAGGCGTTTCAAGCCAACTTCTTCTGCTGCTCGTTCTAGATCAGGGAAGTGGTTTTGATTGCTCTCTTGGTGAGCTCGAATCAAGAGGTGGGCAAATTGACGACCAGAGATACCGGTTTGCGACAACATCTCTGGTATCGCAATTTGCAGGATGTCGTTAGAGAAAAGAAAGCTCGGCTCGAGTGCCATGCCACTTATCCCGCCACGATTCCCTTTGTCAGGCGCAATGGCTTGTTGTTCTGATTCATCGTCAAGAAACCACGTGGGGTTCTTCTGAAAGACCTGCGCAATGACTTCCAGCATATCGATGCTTGGAACTCGCTTTCCACGTTCAATCATTGAAAGGTAAGAAACGGAAGGTGCGTATTCTGGGTTGATTCTTATACAACGCGCAGACAGATCTTCCATGGTTAAATGGTTACGCTTCCTTAGGTTACGGATCTTAGTACCTAGGAAATGTGACTGACGAACTAAACTTTTTGACAAGGCCATATTTGTAAAATTCACATTGTAAAATTTTTGTTGTGAAATTGTATGTAAAAAAGCGCTAATCTACAAACTAAGCAATTCACAAAATGACAAATAAGTTAAACGTTAGTTTGGAATAATTGCTCTAGGACACATTTTTGCTTTAAAAATCGGTGAATGTTCACCGGGTTAGTCAAGAGGGAAAGACTATGAATATGCTTACATTCGATAAAACAGAAATCCAAAAACAAACAAAACCATTTATCGCTGAAGCTGTCTTTGCCGTGGAGACTATCAGTGCCAAACAGCAAACTGAGAAGCAACTAAAAGCGAAGCAACTGCTAGACCGATTATTCCCACTAGAGAACGGTTCACATCAAGATGTAACGAGCTACGTAGTTGATTACCGCCATATCATGGCTTATTTCAAAGATGGCCAACACAGCGGTCTAAAGCATCCTAAGCAGTTTGTGGCTTACATGGGTGAGAAGTGTGACCCAGACTCAATCTTGTTCCGAGATAGCAGTGGAAGCCATTTAGAAGTGATGTTTGGTTGTCATAAAGGGACAGGTTGTATTGAACTGGTTGATATCGATGATATTCAGCTAGAGTCATGCACTACTTTTGGCCAGTCACCAATGGAATCGGTACAAGCGAATACTGAGCGTCAAGGAATCACGACAGCAATACGTCACTGGATCAGCCTAGTTCAAGGTGATGAGAAAGGTAAACCAAAAGCATGCAGCGAAGACAAAGAGTTCAGAGCTAAGAGCGGTGAAGATTATTGCCTTAATTACTGCTACGCACTTTAGTCTTTCGTACTCATGAAAGATGCTGAGTCATGAGTTAGCGATTTTGGTTGTCTTTACGACTGTGCTTAAACGACAAAGCCCCAATGATTAACCTACTGGTTATTGATTGGGGCTTTTTGCTTTTCGATGTTAACTGCGAGTCTATTTTAGAGCCTAGAGCCTAGAGCCTAGAGCCTAGAGCCTAGAGCTCAGGGCTTAGTAAGTACGCCGTTTAACTGTAAATTTGTTTAGGTGACTGCAGACTACAGCGGCATCACTCTATTGCGGCCGAGAGATTTTGCTTCGTAAAGTAGCTTATCAGCACGCTCGATCAGTGATTCCGCTGATTCACCAGGTTCAAGTTCAGCAACGCCAAACGATGCGGTGATGCTACCGACCTGTTGTCCACTGCGGCGATCTTTGATCGACAGTTTTTCCAGAGATCGTCTATTAGTATCAGCAAGTTGACGTGCAATGCGTAATGATTTGTTCGGTACAATGAGAGCGAACTCTTCGCCACCGAATCGGTAAGCGGAAATCCCTTCGCGACACATTTGCTTTAACTTACGAGCAATGCCCTTAAGAACCATATCGCCAAACAAGTGGCCATAGGTGTCGTTGAAGTTTTTAAAATGGTCGATATCGAGAAGAATGAGGCATAACGACTGCTTAGCTTCGCACAACGTCTCTAAATCACGATCCAGAGAGCGTCGGTTATAAAGCGTGGTCGTGCTATCAAATAGCGCGTCTTTCTGTACTTCGACAAGTTGTGTCTTGAGTTTGCTGATTTCTGACGTTGCAGAGTTCAGTTGAGAGCTTAAGAACTGAGTCGAGTGTCGAATGTTGCGAGATTCTGAAACCAGCTGACGAACCAACGACATCACTTCATCGATAGACAAACTCTCATTGTCGACGCGAGATAAGTCTTCGAAGCTCTTATCGATCATCTCAGAGAAAGCTGAAGTGTCGGTGAGAGTATCGTTCATTGAGTTAGAAACCTCAGAAACTAACAGTTCTAGGTTTGCTCGTAAGTCATTGATATTCGTTTCGGATTTGCTAGCAACGTAGTTGTTGTAGAGCTGTTCACCTACCGCAGGAGGGCAGATACCGTAGTGCTCTAACACACCATCCATATCTTTGGTGAGCTGCGGGATAGCGTTGTCGACATAGGTGTACCAAAGTGCGTAATTTGCAGGTGTTGTCGACACTCTATTCTTCATCATAAGAGGCACCGCTTTTTTCAAATTAGCGGTGGATTTCTGAAATTCATCTTTGTTCATTATTTTTACTACAGATACCAAACCAACTAAAGCCACTTGTCGCTAGGTTAGCGGATTTTACGTGTATTTGCTTTAAAAATTATATAATTAATGGATAAGGGTTGGATAAATCAATCATTTTTATTATGGAAATCGATTGCATATTTATATAGAACATTAAATCGATTGTTCTTTGACCAAAGAGGAGAAGGTTAGATTTGGAGTTTCACTAAGTCGATTGATGAGGGTTTAGCATAAAGTTGGTAACTGCTAAGAAGAATCGCTATGTTTTTGATAGATTGATTGGCTGTCTTCTACGTGCTTTGAGAATCAATAGAAGATGAGCTTAGATAGGTAGGTTGAGTCGAGAGAGTTTGGGGAAAGCAGGTAGCTGAAAAGTAGGTAATATGACGCAGTGTGGAGGTGATGATAACGGGGACAGAGGCTTTATTTCAGGTAATAAGTTTTGCTGCAGGCATAAAAAAGCGCCGATAAAAATCAGCGCTTTAAAATTCTTTTTAGCTAAAAGCTAATTATTGAGCAACAACGTTTGCTGCTTGTAGGCCTTTTTGACCGTTTTCAACTTCGAAAGAAACCTTTTGGCCTTCTTTCAGAGTTTTGAAACCTTCTGAAGCGATTGCACGGAAGTGTACGAATACGTCAGCACCGCCGTTGTCTTGAGAAATGAAACCGAAACCTTTCTCTTCGTTAAACCATTTTACAGTGCCAGTATTTGTGTTAGACATAATTTGTCCCTTATTCATAAATTTTTTAATTGTTGATTGCATTACTGCAATGCGCTGATAATTGAATTATTTAATATTGCTAAGAAATAAGGAAAAACTACTTACAAAAACGGGTAACGATTTTACATGTCATTTTTTACTATTTATCTAACTTAAATAACTCCGGCTAACAGAGCGAGTGCATGTTAACACAGTCTTTCCGGTTGTACACTCATTGATTGAGAAATCAGCGAGTTTTTTTGTCATGTTGTGCTCGTTAACAAAACCACCCTTAATAGTTGATAGTTTTATAAAGTTACACGTTATGACAAAGTAAAAAGGAAGCCTGTAGCTTCCTTTTCTTCATCAGTATAGACGATATTAACGCTTGAAGTTGATATCTTCTGTCTGATCTAAGTTAATTTTTGTTTTCGCAGGTTGCGTTTCAGCGATCACCTTACCGTGTCGTACCGAGTATTGAACTGGCACTTGGCGACGAACAGCATCAAAACCATTGTCCGCAGGTAAGATCAGTAGGCTACCAGGCTTACCTTCTTCAATACCGTAGTTGTCTTGAATGTTCAAAGTACGAGCTGAGTTCTTGCTGATCAAATCAAGTGAGGTGTTGATTTGGTCGTAGCCCATAACTTGTGTTACGTGCAGTCCCATGTGCAGAACTTGCAGCATATTCGCTGTACCTAGTGGGTACCATGGGTCAAACACATCATCATGGCCGAAACACACATTGATATTAGCCGCTAGCATCTCTTTAACGCGAGTCACGCCACGGCGCTTCGGATAGTCATCGAAACGACCTTGTAAGTGAATGTTTACTAACGGGTTCGCGACGAAGTTAATCCCCGACATTTTTAGCAAGCGGAATAGGCGAGATGCGTAAGCACCATTGTAAGAGCCCATTGCTGTAGTATGGCTTGCCGTTACTTTTTCACCCATGTCGAATTTATGAGCAAGAGCCGCCAGTGTTTCAACAAAGCGAGATTGCTCGTCATCGATTTCATCACAGTGAACGTCGATCAGGCAGTCGTACTTGCGTGCAAGCTCGAACGCATAGTGCAGAGATTCAATACCGTACTCACGAGTAAATTCGAAGTGAGGGATAGCACCAATAACGTCAGCACCGATCTTCACGGCTTCTTCAAGCAATTCTTTGCCGTTAGGGTATGAAAGAATGCCTTCTTGAGGAAATGCTACGATCTGGATGTCGACCCACTCTTTCATCTCTTCACGAACTTCAACCATTGCTCGTAACGCAACTAACGTTGGATCCGATACATCAACGTGAGTACGCACGTGTTGAACACCGTTAGCAATCTGCCATTTTAGTGTTTGTTTCGCACGAGACTTTACGTCTTCGATTGATAACAATTCTTTACGCTCAGCCCAACGCTCAATACCTTCAAACAAAGTGCCAGAGATGTTCCAGTTAGGCTCACCAGCGGTTTGTGTAGTATCTAGGTGAATATGCGGTTCACAGAAAGGAGAAACTGCAATGCCACCTTCAGCATCAAGGATCTCACCTTGATGATTGATTGGCGCGTCATTATCGAGAATGCGAGAAAATTGACCATTTTCAATCAGGATTTGTTTCAAGCCATCTTGGTCTTGAAGCTTCGCGTTCTTGATTAATAAGGTTGTCATAGTGTGTCCTTAAGCGGCCTGAGATTTCAGAGCGTTTTTATTCAATAGAGGGTTAAGCACGAGGTAACTGATCGCACCACCAAACACGGCGTTTAAAGGAACGATGCCAGGAAGGAAGTGACCAGCGGCTACGCCTGTTGCTACCGCGATAATGCCAGCCCAGTTAACGGTTTGGAACTCTGCTTTTGCAAAATCTTTGTAACGTTTACGGTTCGCAAAGAAGTCGGCGATGATTACGCCACCAATCGGTGGAATTGCCAGCGAAAGGAAGGTTAACCAGCCGACGAAGTTGTTGTATAACCAAAGCGCGAAAATCGTACCTACGATGCCGTTAATGATAGACATTGTAGTACTTGAGCGACCAGTGATGTTGGATAAACCAAGACCTGACGCATAAAGTGCGTTTTCATTGGTTGTCCAGATGTTCAAGCCTAGAACGATGATGGCAGGAAGAAGTAGTCCTTGCGCAATCATCACATCTGAAATGTCAGAGAGACCCGTTGCTGCTGCACCGGCTGCGCCAAAGATAAACATCAGTGAGTTACCGATGAAGAACGCGACCATTGTAATTAATACTGCGCTCGCTGGCTTTTTACCAAAGCGAACGAAATCGGCAGTTAAAGTACCTGCACTCACGAATGAACCGACAACCATTGCTAACGCCATTGAGAAGTCCATTGGTGTTTCCGGCTCGATGAGTTGTAGCTGTTCTAGCCCGCCAACACTGTCTACCGCGGTCAGCACTGAGTAACCACCTAGAATGGCAATCGCAGGAACGGCAACTGCTGAGAGTACCATTAGCGCTTTAATACCGAAGTACACCGTACCTGTCATCAATAAGCCTGATACAACAATCAAGGTGTTGGTATCAATGCCCGTGGCTTTCTGTACCGGAATCGCAAACATGGCAACGCCCACACCAAACCAACCGACTTGTGTACCACCAAGTAGAGCAGAAGGAAGCCATGAGCCTTTAGTACCGAAAGAGAAACGAGCAAGGAGGTGAGTAGAGAGGCCAGTAGATGAGCCGATGTAGCCAAGAAAAGAAGTGTAAATACCAAGAATTAGGTTGCCGATGAGAACGGCGAGGAAGAAATCGTTGAAAGAAAGACCTGTCCCGAGTGAACCACCTGTCCACATACTTGCAGAGAAGAAAGTGAGTCCAAGCATTACCATGGTGAGTGAAGCAACTCCTTTCCTAGCCGATGTTGGAACCGGCCCAAGACTGTAGTTATTATCCGCAGCCATTTTTTACCTCCGCAATTGATCAAAATTAAAAATAACGGTCGCCGTATTGCAGGCAAACGAGCGCATTATGGTGATATAAATCACATAGTCAATGCTGGTTTTGTCAATAAGTCAGCTATTGAAGCAGCTTTGTTAAAAATAGATATTTAAAACATAAGGTTACTTTTTAAATTTATTTTTTAAAAATAATTAGAAAACGTTTTCTATGACGTAGATGATGAGTCAGGATTGAACTTCACTATGAATGCTAGCGATTATAGCTGTGAATGGGTGTCTGTATATTGGGCGGGCGATATTTCTTAAATTGCAGGCAAAAAAATGGCCAATCGCAATATTCGCAATTGGCCTATATATATCGTGAACAAGAAAGGTTCACTAACAACGTCAGTTGGCTAGGTGACCCTCGGCTTAAGAAGGGTCAATATATACATTGCAGATAGCGTGCCAACTTTTAAACCTACGAATTGGGCTGTTTTACAGCAATTTGGTGCGTATTTGAATGGTGTTTTTGCATTATGAAAATGCATTTTGCTAATTGTTGATGCTCTGCAACCAATTTTACATTTTATCAGTAAGGGAATTTGAGTATTTTCAAGTGTGGTAAGTAGGCGATAAAGACAAGAAGCCAGCTGATACTCAAACCAAGACAGAGACTAAAGCCAACGTAAGCACTAAAAAAAGCCCACATGACATCAGTCTATGTGGGCTTACTATTGGTTCTAATCTATTGAAGTCGTGTTATATCGAATAGAAGAAGTACAGTTGCGACTTCATTCTGATAATGATTCCACGGATAACATCTAAGAATGCCATAAAGCTGATTGGCTTTTCGCCACTCACCCATGCCAGTCCAACAGAGCCTACTGGGATATCATAGCCTTCTGTTTCTTCGATCTTCAGTCTCACGAAGTGGTGTTTGTTTTGAAGATTCCGTCCGGTTGTGACTCGGACCTGTTCATCAATACCAAGTAAACTGGCTTGTGCTTCACCTGTCGCTTCAACAATGCCTTCGACGGTTGCAGAGAAAACCTTTCCTGGATAAACCGGTGTCGCAAATTCAGCAGGTTGGCCCACTTTTACGTTACGAATCGCTTGGTGATTAACCCGCATTAGCACGTACTTCTCTTCTGTATACATCTGGATACGAGGCATCATTGAGACTCGTTGCCCTTCACGAAGAATAAAGTTAGTCACAAAACCATCTGTCGGGGCAGTGACTTTGGTGCTGTTAAGGTCCCATTGCGCTTGGGCTAAGGTTGCCTTTGCAGAGTCGACTTCAGTTTGCTTTTTACTGACGTTCGTTTCTGCTTTGTGGATGTTTAACTTCGCGTTCTCGGCGTCGACTTCTTTTTTACTCAGTTGAGATTCCAAAGTGGTGACGTTATGTGTTGCTAAGTCTACCTTGGCCGTTTGCTGGTCTATGTCGGTCTCAGTAATCGTATGTTCAACAACATTGTTTTGTCGCTGGTAACGAGAGAGAGTCTTCGATTGAAGGACTAAGTCTGTTTTTGCTGATTCAATTTGTGCGATAGACGCTTTGATGTCTTCAAGCGCAGACTGATGACTGATCTCTGCGATGCTGACTTCTTGTCGAGCGGTATCTAAGGCTACGTGAGCAGATTCAAGTTGAACGCTCGCTTTGTCTCTCGCGATGACATATTTGGTGTCATCAATCTCGTAGATTAACTCACCTTTCGTCACGTCTTGGTTTGGACTGATGTGAACCTTGGTGGTTTTGCCGCTGACCGATGTTGAGTCTGGACGCAGCTGAATATGGGGAGACTGAACAACCGACCCGCCAGACAGATCCATAGGGGTAAAGTTGACCAATCCAACCCAGACGAACAGTAACCAAGACGTGCCACCTAAGTAAGCAAACGCCTTAGTACCTTTGTTCCACGGCATGCCCACTAAGCGCAGCAAATAAATAAAGAGTGCCCATACAGCCAAACCTTCTAACATGCTGGGTTCTCCTTATTATCAACCGATTGAGTGCTGTTTACGTTGCCGACAGTATTCGCATTGTTATTACTCGTACTTTCTGCGCTGCTGTTGCTTGGCGCACGCCATGTATCTCTAAGGTTGATAATGGCTTTTTCCATATCAACAAACGACACGATTACTGCGAGTACCCATACCCAGTGCCATATGAAGCCAATCCACGTTAAAGCGGTGATTAAACCGAGCTGGTGGTGCTCTTTACTGTGAGCTTTATTGATTGGTAATTCATGAATACGCCAAAAGCCGTAACAGGCTGCTGCGATTGTTGCGACCAACACAACGCCTGCTACAACGTGTAATGCGGTATCTGCGCCTGTTCCAACGAATGGGACACTTAGTAAACTCATTGATCAACCCTAAGTAAAATTTGAACGCCGAGTGTGATGGAATGCAAATTTACAGGTTGTAATTTCACAGATTACGTTAATAATCGATATTAAATGACGTGATTAGTATTTGATATGTAAGGAAAGACGCTCATATGAATAATTCTAACTTCCTGAGAGCATTAGGTATTTGGGGAATATACCAGTACGCAGTTGCTTACGATGGTGTTGATGCCGAACAATTGGGTATTCCAAGCTCGGTATTTAAGAACCCGATGAACCTCATTCCTGTACGTGAAGTAGACCGTTGGTTTGTGGGCCTTGAGCAACAAACCAACGATCCTGACATCATATTAAAGCTTGCTGACCGTGTAGAAATTGAGAAGCTTGGCCCACTATCGAATTGGATTTTCTCTGGTCACGATTTGGCCTCGACGATCCGTCGAGTGAACACCGGGCTACACTGCTTACAGTCTGGGGCTTACCTGTATGGGGCTCAAGTGGGGAACCTTATCAAGTGGTGTTATCACAACCCATCTTACTCCGAGGCGGGGAAGGTTCATGACTCGGTTCGAGTCGCTATCTTTATGATGAAGATATTGCGTTGTTACCTAGGCGAGGACTTTAAGCCTGCAGCCGTGACAATTGCGGGGCGTCGAGAGAATGTTGCACTTTATCATGAGTACTTTGGTTGCAATATCCAGTGGGACAAACCGAGAACCGAGGTGTGGTTACCAAGTAAGTTAAGGCTCTCTACTAACCAATCTCCGTCCGTCAGTAAAATGAGCCTGGCCATGAATTTTCATGATTTGGATAACTATCTAAATATGCCTGATGCCGCCGATGACCATAAAGTCACCTATGAAATGATTAATTACAGCCGCCACTTTGGCTTGCCCACTTTAAATAAGGTATCCAGCTTATTGGGGTTGTCTGAGCAGCAGTTTCAGCGTCGGTTACACGATCTCGGCGTTAACTTTTCAACCATCACTGGTTACGTGCTCAGCAATATCGCGGTTGAGTTGTTGAGGTATTCATTGCCCATTGAAGAGGTAGCAAAACGTTTAGGCTATACCAACGTGGCGAGCTTCAATTGTATGTTCAAAAAGCATCGAGGTTTGACGCCTAAGCAATATACAGAGCGCTTTCAGTTGGATAGTTAGCTTCGTTATCAGTAATAAGCATCGTTAACCATAACCATAACCATGATTATTTAGCTGGAGTAGAGTTTGTACTGTTCGAACCTTTCTTTCTAAGCAGACTGGCAAAATAAACCATGCCCCACGTGCTTAAAATGAATGGTGCGGTAAGGGGAACGAGCTGTAATTTGTGAAAGCCCAAAGTGACCAAGCAGGTTAGAAGCATGGATAGAATAATCAGTGGCCAAGGGACGCGTTGATATAGCACAAGTGCTAAGGTCGCAAGCACAGCATTGTAACCATACAGGCCTTGTTTGATCAGTTCGTCGGAGACACCGATTAAATAGCTGAAAGCGGTACCGACGGTCACCGCAAGCACGACCCATAGCGCATGCTTGATATTGTTGAACGCAATCGCAGCCAAGATAACTAACCCCGATAACTCATTGTTGATGAAGCTGACTTGGCTGATGCCTTTTAACAACGTTATGGCCATGCTTGGTAGGTTCAACCAATCGTTGAATGTTAAAAACGCTGTCGACTGTAGCGTAGTGTTTGAGGGTGTGAAAAAAGGGAGGTTCAAGCCTGATTGAAGCATGTAGATAAACCAAGAGGTGACAATAAAGGCACTTGTGTAACCGCGATACTTCTTAAAGCTAAACACGATCTTGGCGATGGGTACGGTTATCAGCGAGCCGAGGGCTACTACTATAATCAGCCACCCATTTACTTCAAAAAAATTCCCGATGAACAAAGCAATCAGTGCGCCATTTAGCGCATACATGCCATTCTCAATATCATGAGACGGTTTATTGGTCAGTAAGGCAAATCCGTAGCTGCAACTCGCACCGAATAAGGTAAGAAAAGCCAGTGACAGTGACTCAATTGAAATGGCGAGCAATAGCAGAAAGGACGTCATGACAGATGACGTGAAATAGACTTGCCCAATACCATTGAGCAAGCCTTGAAGTGGGAGAGTTTCCTTATTCTTCTGCATTGTCTGATTAACTATTTAGTTATGTTAAAAATTTGATAAACCAGATTGTATACAATTATCCTTTACTGACCACCTTGTCGTGCTAATTCTGATACCAACGTTCGCCATAGGCTGCTTGATAATCAGGCTTATCGATAACGCCTTCTTGCTCTGGCACCGTTTCTAATGGCCCTACGACCGTTCGATAAGGTAATACGCCAGCCCATACTGGAATATCCATATCAGTTTTATCATCATTCACGCCATGCTTACCAATCTTCACGGATGCTTCCGTTAAAGGTATCGCCAATAACTCGGTCGCGGTGAGTTCTTTTTCATTACTGAGCCTGACTTCGTCGGTTCTGCCCGGCGCGATTTGCTCAATAAAGATATTCAACAAACGATCCTTTTCTTGGTTGTCATCGATGACTGAAAATGACCCCAACACCACAGCAGAACGATAATGCGCGCTGTGATGAAATGCAGAGCGAGCTAACACCCAACCATCAAACAAAGTGAACGTTAAACAGGTTGGCTCTCCTTTTTTTAAGCCTTTCAATAAGCGGCTGTTTTTAGCGCCATGAATGTAGACCTTGTCATCCACTCGCCACGCGAGCATTGGAATAACCATTGGTCCATGTTCGCCTTGTAATGCAATGTGTGCGATTAAGCTCTCATCTATGATTTGATGAAGTTTCTCTTGTTCAAATACGGCTTTGTGAGCCCCTTTTTTAATCGTGGTTCTTTTCGTGTTAGATAACATAATCGCTCCTTAATCATTGCCTTTTGATTAATGTAGCGATTAACTGGTCTACTAAATAGAGCCACTTTTAAACGCTACTTGGATCCAGTTATGCAGCCTATTGATGTCGGTGACCTACGGTTAGATGAACAACACGACACGCGCCAAACCGCCTTGTTTCACGCGATCAGAGAAAAGATTGTTCAAGATTTATGGAGTAAGGGCAGTAAGTTACCTTCAACACGTAAGCTAGCCGTCGAGTTATCGGTGAGTCGAAATACAGTGATTTATGCGTACGAGCAACTGGTCACCGAAGGCTATATCGAGAGCAAGCAAGGCTCAGGGTTTTATGTCTCGGTTGAACAACCAGAACACTTTCTAAGTTTGTCTCAACCGAAGTGTGTTCAGGATGCGAAGATTCAACAAACCGTCAGTAAACCGAGTGCAAACATAGCGAAACCTAACGGCATTAACCGTAGCTTTGCCCCTGGAGTTCCTGACTTAGAAGCGTTCCCTTTTGCGAAATGGCAGAGGCTGCTGCAACGCCACTCTACACGTCAGAACATTGCGGGTAATCAAGAGGTTCAGGGAAGCTTGGCCTTGAGGGAAGCATTGAGCGGGTATCTTGCGAGTAGTCGCTCGGTTCACTGCAGTGCCGATAGAATCATCATCACCGCAGGTGCGCAGCAAGCCATCTCAATTGGTTTGATGGCGACGTTAGCTATGGGCGACAAAATCCTTGTGGAAGAGCCCGGCTATCGACAAGTGCATAAAATTATCGATCTGTTGAGGTTAGAGTTAGACGGTGTGAGTGTGCGTGAAAAGGTTGGGTTAGATATTGAAAAAGTGTTGTCCAGTAATGCTAAGGCATTGTACGTCACCCCAAGCAATCAATACCCAATGGGCACGACCCTCAATACTGAGCAACGCCTCAAGTTGATCGATTGGGCTAACAAACATCAGTCATGGATCATTGAAGATGACTACGACAGTGAGTTCCAGTTTGCTCATCGTCCTTATACCAGCATGCAAGGGTTAGCGGGAAAGTTAGGGTTCGATGATCGCATCATCTATGTCGGATCCCTGAGTAAGGTGATGTTCAATGGCTTGCGACTAGGTTATTTGGTGGTGCCAGAAAGTCTGGTGGCGAAGTGTCTTGAGATTAAAGATGCGCTCACTGGAGACACGGCGTCACATACACAAGAAGCGCTGGCGGATTTTGTTCGCGAAGGCGATTTATTGCGTCATATCAGAAAGATGCGTCGTTCATACAAACTCAAGCATGAAGCGATGATAGAAGCGATTAAAAGTGAGTTTCATGGCGATCTTGAAGTGATCAGTCAGGCTGCTGGGCTACATGTGACAGTGAAGTGGTATCAAGGTATATCTGAACATGAGTGGAGCCGTAGAGCAGAGCTTGAAAATATCATCATTCGTCCTTTTGACTTTTATGAATATGGATCAAGTGATGCTCGTGATTGGAGTGGTGCAGTTTTGGGGTTTGGTAATATCCGACTGGCTGACATAAAGCCGAAGATCAAACAGATCGCTCGGCTTTTTTATCAATAATATTTATGGGCTGGATTACAACTTGTCGATAGAGACGGTGGGTTTGCCCAGCCACTTGCGCCAAGGGAGTGACAATGTCACAAAAACAGTCACAGCATAGAGCATAGACCAACTTAGGCAGATAAACACCAAGGTACAGATGACCAGTGAAATCATGGCTGTGTATCTCGATGCGCCAGTCAGTAATCGGCAGGCCGCTAACATCGCAAGCAGATAAACTAGAACAAAAATGCCATTGGCGAGTTTAAGAAAGAATTCGAGATCCAAATTAGACAACTCGCCGATTACACACGAAATAAGCGCAATAAAGCCAATTGCTAAGGTTGGATAAAGTGGTACGCCACGGCTATTAAGCTGCGCCATTTTACTGGTCGGAGTGTGTTGGCGAGCTTGAGCCCAAATCATGCGAGACAAGCTTTGGGTGTAAAGGTTTAGGCTAGCAAAGCAAGCAAAGAAGCCAAGTACACTGATGACGGTTTTAAAGCCATTGCCAAACAGCTGCTCTGTCACCCACGGGATAGAGGCAGCATCAAATTCTGGTGAACCATAAGCGCCTAGCTTGATAATAACCACTGAACAAGCCCAATACACTAGGCCTGCGACAAAACACCCGGCAATGATGGCGATGGGGAAGTCACGCTGTGGATTCTTAAATTCCTCTCCCATGTGAGCAAAGGCTTCGATTCCTACAAAGCACCAAAACATAACCGCCAGTGCAGCACCAATAGACCACATTGAATCGGATGTCATAGTCGGAACTGCGATGTCAGCAGCAGTGATGTCGGCTTTCCAGACAAAGGCGCTGACTAAAGCAAAAATCGATAATGCAATCACGGTTTGCAAGCGGCCTGAAGACTTACTGCCCATCAAATTGACGGCAATAAGCAGAGCGACGGTAAAGGACTGAGCACCTAATGGTGTGTCGAGTGGTGCGGGTAACAGTTGTTGAGCAAAGCCACCTGCCAATGCAATCGCCGCCGGAATACCGACAGGAATAACACTCACAAACAACCAAGCCACACTGGTTTCTAATCGCTCGCTGAATGCTTGGCGCACAAAATAGGCCGTGCCCCCTGCATTGGGGTAGCGTTTCCCTAATGCAGCAAAGGTTAGTGCAATCGGGCAAATAGCAATAAACAGGATTAACCATGCTAGTAGCGATAACTGTCCTGCAATGCCTGCCGCGATAGCTGGGATCATAAACAATCCTGTGCCAAGCAAGGTCGTAGAGAGTTGTCCGATTCCTGAAATAAGCGTGATTTCTTGTTTGAGTTGTGTCATTCGCTGTCCTTGCTATTGGCTTTGATATCGGCTTTATGGTGCAGTCTTGTGAGGCTGAGATTGAAAGCATACATTGTCGACATCAATAATACAGCTAGCGAAACGTCTTAAGACACCGTCAATTTAACGGTATTAATTTGATTAAGCGTGAAAGTGTCGGCTGTCATAATGGCTGTTATAAGTAAGAAAGTTGTGTCAAATTAGGTGTTATAAATAGAACAATAACTGGAAAGAATCAGAAGTATGGATAAATTTGATCGCCAAATTTTAGATATTCTAAAAATTAACGCTCGATGCTCAGTGAGCGATATCGCCAGAGATGTCAGCCTGTCTCGCTCTGCGGTGAACGCCAGGATCAAGAAGCTGGAAAACGATAAGATCATTACAGGATATTGTGCACAGGTGACCGAGCCTGATTTACCGAAGAACGTTGGCGCTTATATCTCTTTGAAGTTTGACATGTCGAGCAGCAATCATAATTGTGAGTCTTACGCTAAAAATATCTACGCCATTGATGGTGTGCAGTGGTGCCACTCTATTAGCGGTGAGACCGACATGATGCTTTATGTTGAAGTTGAAAGCATGGAGCGTTTGAACCAAATTCGCGACCAGCTGCAAGGCTATCCTGAACTTCGACATCTTATGACTCATACTGTCTTAACGGAATTCTTCAACAAGCAAACTTCGTCTTTTAATATGTCTTGAGTGAGTGCCGCTTACCTTCACTGTGTCGTCATTTGTCCGTAATTACTCAACTTATTCTTATTCACTCTAAGGTTGCTGATGTTAGGTAATATCAATTTAAATTTACTGCGGTCGCTGCATGTGCTTCTTGAAGAGTGCCATGTAAGCCGAGCCGCTCAGCGTCTGCACATCACGCAGTCGGCGGTGAGCCGTCAACTGGCTCAGCTTAGAGATCTATGTGGTGATCCTCTTCTGGTTCGTGATGGGAACAAACTGGTTCCAACCAACCGTGCTTTGTTGCTTAAAGGCAAGCTCGATGACTTGCTGGGCGAGTTTGACCACCTCTTAGATGATAAGCCATTTGATCCACAAGACTGGCAAGGTGAATTGGTGTTGGCTTCGAGTGATTATGTTGCTCAGTATATCTTGCCCATTGTTGTGTCCGAGGTGTCGAAGGACGCGCCTCATATCAACTTGGCTTATCGTTTATGGCAGCCTAACTTCCTTGAAACGCTCAATGAATCAGGTATTCACTTGGCGTCGAGTATGTTCCCCAAAAAGCCGGATCATGTCTCAAGTATCAAGCTCGGAGAGGATAAGTCCGTGTGTTTGATGAGAGCCTCTCATCCGTTGGCTAAGCAATCAGCCATAAGCGCGGAAGACATCGTGAGTTACTCACATATCAAAGTAACGGGTGGGGGAGACAAAGACAGCTATTCGGATATTGCGTTAAAGAAACAGGGACACAAACGCAGAATCGCATTGCAGGTACCGTTCTTTTCATCGGCGGGAAACGTGTTAATGCAAGACGATTACTTGATGATTGTACCGGAGCATATTGCTTACAACTTGGGTCGACATCTCGATGTCGCTTACTTTTCGCTGCCGTTTGAGACAGAAATGCATACCTATTGGCTTATGTGGCATCCTAAGTATGACAACGACTCTGCCCATAAATGGGCTCGAGAGAAAGCGTTTAAAGCCATCCAAAAGTCGAGTTATAATATCAGTATGATTTCAAATCATACCAGTGATGATAATCTTTGATTTCAAATAATACCTACTGCGGCTTATTGTAAGCGCTAAGTATTGAGTATTAATTGTAGAGTGTTCAGCTGGAACGCTTTGTTTTACTAGGAATGGAATGATGACAGTAACAATTTGGTTTTCTTTATTAGCTATCTGCTTGTTGGGTGCAATGTCTCCGGGCCCAAGCTTGGCGATGATCGCTAAGCACAGTTTGGCTGGTGGCCGTATGAACGGACTTATCGCAGCTTGGTCACACGCGGCGGGCATAGGTATTTACGCGTTCGCAACCATTGTCGGTTTAGCGGTGTTACTTGAGCAATCGCCAATGATATTTAAAGGCATCAGCTTGGCGGGTGCAGCTTATCTACTTTACCTTGGCGTGAATGCCTTACGCTCAAAAGGTGGAGTTGCCGCGAAATTGGAAGCGGGCGAACAGATGAGCTACATGCAGTCTGCTCGCGAGGCTTTCTTGATCTCTATCTTGAGCCCAAAGATCGCGCTGTTTTTTATCGCTCTATTTAGCCAATTTGTGGCGTTAGGTAACGAACTGAGCAATCAAGTGATTATTGTCTCAACGCCACTGATTGTTGACGGCCTTTGGTATACCTTTATTACTTTGGTGCTCTCCAGCCCCTTGATTGTAGAGCGCATTCGAGCAAAAGCGCAGTTGATCGATCGATTGTCTGGCGTGGTGTTGATTCTGCTTGCTGTGCGTGTGGTGTGGACGATATAGCGGCAGTTCATATACTGGCCAGAAACGACATCCATTAAAAAGGCTCACTAGACGTTATCTATTGAGCCTTTTTGACTTCTATGGATTGGCTTCGACAGTCTTGAGCTTGTTAGCCTTCTGAATTCAGAACCGCATCGAGCTTTTCCATCGAGTCTGAAAAGTACGGGTTGTAGGTCAAACGCGCATGGTTTTTACCTTCTTCACGATATCCCCACGCTGAGTACCACACTTCACTTGTTGCGTTGCACTGTGCTTCTAAACCTTCCTCTTGACCATTGGAGCAGATCTTCTCGCTCCCATTGATCCCGTAGTAAGGATTGCTTGGTGAGAACAGTAAGCCCATATGAGAGCCGTTCGAGATACGTTGCTCTGGGATCTTCATGCTGTATTGAACAGCGCGAGGATCGTCAAGTGTGGTTTCCCCTTGCCAAACTAAGACATTGTTTGGGTTTGGCATAGACTCAGTAAATGCCTGCTGAACGAAGTTGGTGTCAATCACACTGTCGCCTTCACTCATCATAATAAATACGGGCTTATCGAAGTGTTTATCTTGTAAGTCTTCGCGAACCACTTCTGATGTCTCGTAGTAAACAGAGGCGCCGTTCATTGGCAACGAGTTGTAACGCAATACATTGTCTTCAGGATCTTGATCCGCCCACGTAACGAAGTAGCTTGCTAGCCCTGCATATTGAACCGCAGACGAACTCGGTTGGAACGCAGGAGAGAACAACAGCAACCCAGAGATCTTAGGATCGTTCATCGCCTGTGAAGTCACGAGGTTCGCACCTGTTGAATAACCGCCAAGCCAAACAGAATCATACTCTTGCTCCAATAGCTTCGTATGATGAGCCACCACGCCCTGCCAATCTTCTAAGTTTGGCTGCATTAAGTCGCCAACACGACTGCCGTGGCCCGGTAGCAATACCGTTCTCACTAGGTAGCCTTGTTCTGCTAAGTGCGTTGCGATGTCTTTAAACGAGTAGGGTGAATCACCTAACCCATGAACCAATAAAACTGCCTTACCGTTAGGTTTCGCAGGTTGATATTCGGTAGGTGAATTGAGTTGAATCTCTAGCTGCTTGTCTTTGGTCATGAACACACGGTTTTTCAGTAACCAATCTTGAGTATCGTTGACGTAAGCATCAAAGCTGTCTTGCTGATATTCAGGCAAGTTAGGAGACGTTTCGTAAGCGGGAGCGATGGTCTCGTTGGAGCAACCAACGAGACTTAAAGTCGTTAAGGCTAGCAGTGCTAGGAGGGGTTTTCTTTGCATTATGTAATGTTGTCTCTGTTGTGCTTTCACTATGTCTGAAACTAAAGTTTAGATTACTTTCTGCTCGAAAGGTCTTCGTATTCACCTTCAATAACACCGGCATCATTGGTTGATGACTGACGAGTGTGCATATGAGCTGCGAAACCTTGTTTCTTCATTTGATTCTGAATGCGCTTGCCAGTAATTAAAGCTGCGATAGCCAAAGGAATAGCAAGAATCAAGCTTGTGAATAGTGCCAAAAGGCCGGTAAACAATGCAACAATCGTAACTAATATATTTTTCATATTCATTCCTCTCTTTCTATGTTGTTACTTTATCGCTTCTATTCTGAACGAAACATGAACACCGTAAAATATTCTTCAAGAGTCACTATGACACAGGTGTGTGTGGTTTTCGGGTTTATATGTAGTCATATTCACGCACTAAAAATATGGAATTTACTTAAGTTTATAAAAATCAATAACTTAAAAGTTGGCACGCTTGATGCTGTATAGGGTTTGGAATAAGTCACTGTAAGCAAAGCACTTACAGCTAATAAAAAATTACTGGAGCCCCTTTATGTTCTGTATTCAATGTGAACAAACGATTCAAACCCCAACCGTAAAAGGCTGTTCTTTCGCACAAGGCATGTGTGGAAAAACCTCGGAAGTATCCGACCTTCAAGACGTGTTGGTGCATTCTCTTCAAGGTGTTTCTTTTTGGGCAAGCCTAGGTCGCGCTTGCGATGTTATTGATACAGAAGTTGATGAGTGGGCGCCAAAAGCGTTCTTCGCAACACTGACTAACGTTAACTTCGACCCTGCTCGTATTATCGAATTCGCACAACAGTCTCATGAATTCAAGCAGCGTTTAGAGCAAAAAGTTCGTGCAGCAGCAACATTGATTGGTTTTGAAATTCCAGAGCTTTCTGCAGCAGCACAGTTCGATCTTCCAACAGATTCTTCAGAGCTATTGGCACTTGCGCCTCAAGCTGCTGTAAACCGTGGTCACGACTCTCAACACGAAGATGTGATTGGTCTTCGTCTTC
This sequence comes from Vibrio sp. QJM3NY_15, assembly GCF_057785995.1. Lineage (NCBI taxonomy): Bacteria > Pseudomonadati > Pseudomonadota > Gammaproteobacteria > Vibrionales > Vibrionaceae > Vibrio > Vibrio sp. QJM3NY_15. Next base: position 193,854 of record NZ_CM173518.1, on the reverse strand, counting down.
TTTGCCTATACGGCTTAAAAGGTGCGGCAGCCTACATGGAGCACGCTCGTGTTCTTGGTCAAACTGATGACGCTATTTTTGCTGAATACCATGAAATCATGGCGTTCCTAGGTACAGATCCATCAGATCTAAAACAGTTACTTGATACATCAATGCAGATTGGCTTGATGAACTACAAAGTAATGGAAATGCTAGACAAAGGCGAGACAGATACCTTCGGTCACCCGCAACCAACAACCGTGAATGTGAAGACTAAAAAAGGTCACTGTATTCTTGTTTCTGGTCACGACTTGCATGATCTAGAAAAGATTCTTCAACAAACTGAAGGCAAGGGCATCAACGTTTACACTAACGGTGAGATGCTACCAGCACACGGTTACCCAGAACTGAACAAGTACCCACACCTTGCGGGTAACTACGGCAGCGCTTGGCAGAACCAGCAAAAAGAATTCGCTAACTTCCCTGGCGCAATTGTAATGACGTCTAACTGCCTGCTTAACCCTGATGTAGGTTCTTACGCAGACCGTCTATTTACGCGCAGCATCGTAGGCTGGCCGGGTGTTGATCACCTTGAAGGCGACGATTTCAGCGCAGTAATTGATTGTGCACTAGCGCAAGAAGGTTTCAAACACGACGAGATCGAGCAAATGATCACTGTCGGTTTTGGTCGTAACGCCTTGATGGAAGCGGCACCTGCAGTTGTTGAGCAAGTTAAAGAAGGTAACATCAAACACTTCTTCCTAGTGGGTGGTTGTGACGGTGACAAATCTGAACGTAGCTACTACACAGATTTCACAGCTCAAGCGCCAGAAGATTCAGTAATCCTGACATTGGCATGTGGTAAATTCCGTTTCAACAAAAACCAATTTGGTGACATTAACGGTATCCCACGTCTGTTAGATGTTGGCCAATGTAACGATGCTTACTCTGCGATTCAACTTGCTATCGCACTGTCTCAAGAGTTTGATTGTGGTATCAACGAACTTCCGTTAACGCTGGTTCTATCTTGGTTCGAGCAAAAAGCGATCGTTATCTTGCTTACTCTGTTCGCTCTAGGTGTGAAAGGTATTTACACAGGCCCTACAGCACCTGCGTTCCTAACTGAAAATCTACTTAAGATTATGCAAGACGAGTTCGATATGCGTTCTATTTCAACGCCAGAACAAGATCTTAAAACAATCTTAGCGGCTTAATTTAAGCCAACCTGAAGCCTCGTTGTTGTGACGTTTTAATAAAACAAACAGCTGCGGGGCTTTTTAGATTTAAATCTTTAGTCATTTAATCATCAGTAAGGTGCGTGAACTATGTATGCATGGTCGGATAGCGATTCAATCAATTTAGTGTGTTTAAAGAAATGGCACGAGACGCCAGATACGGTCAGTTTTGAGCTTGGCAGTATTCCACAAGACTTACATTTCAATTTTAAGCCAGGGCAATTCATTACTCTGGGTTTAGATATGCCGACGAAAACCGATTATCGCGCCTATTCTGTGGCTTCTTGTCCTGAAGATAATCGCCTGAAGCTCACGGTGAAACGTGTGGAAGGTGGCTTGGTTTCGAACTTTATTGTTGATGAGCTTGATGAAGGTGATGAGGTTTCAGTATTGAAGCCTGCTGGCGCGTTTAACTGTATTGATTGCATGCCGACAGCAACGAAAAAAGTGACGCTAGTGAGTGCAGGTTGTGGTATTACACCTGTGATGGCGATGGCAAAATATTGGCTGGCTCAAGGCAGTGATATTGAGATCGACTTCGTCCACATGGCACGCAATAAGCGTGAGACCATTTACTTTCAAGAACTGCATCAATTAGATGAGGCGCACAGCAACTTCAATCTTAAATTGCTGCTAAAAGACAGTGAAGGAACATTAGCTCCTCAAGGTCGATTAGATAAGAATTGGTTAGTAAAACTAAGCCCAGATATTTTAGACCGAACTGTTTATCTGTGCGGCCCAGTTGGCTTTATGCAAAACATAGAAAGCTACCTGAAAGAACTAGAATTCAACATGGAAAATTTCTATCAAGAAAGTTTCACGCCAGCGAACCCAAACACGGATTCACTAGCCAATAGCAATACAGCTTCAGAAGAGTCACAAGCGGAAGCGTCTGCAGATTCAAATGGTGCCGTTAAGGTGTTTGTACCTGCATTTGGCGCAGAAGTAGAAGCGGAAGCGGGTACACCACTGGCTGATTCATTAGAGAAAGCTGGTGTTCCGATTATTATTGCCTGTCGCAGTGGGATTTGTGGTTCATGCAAGTGCAAAGTAACCAAAGGTTCAGTGGAATCAAGCAGCCAAGAAACATTGACGCCAGAACAGATTGAGCAAGGTTATGTCCTTGCGTGTTCGAGTACGATTCAGTCGGATGTTGAGGTTGAGCTGTAACAGATGTGAAGTCGAGCTTTGTTAGAACGGTAAAAACAAAGTTGGCGTAATAGAGACCAAAATTAAAGTAACAGATGTAAAAAGGCCACTTAGATCAGATAGAGAGAGCAGATCTAAGTGGCAACCTTCCTGTTTATACGGGGGAGTAAAACAAGAAGGGTTGCAAAGCCCATTACAGACTTCGCAGATATAATTATTATGTTGTGGAGCCGTTTGCGCTGAGTTAGTTACAAGATTGAAATCGTTTAAACTTCAGGGTAAGTCTTGTAGCGTACGCCCATCATCTGTTCCATACAGTGAACAACCTGACAGCTGTAGCCAAACTCGTTGTCGTACCAAATGTACAGAACAGCACGGTTGTCTTGCGCGATAGTTGCAACACCGTCAACCACACCTGGGTGGCGAGAACCAACCAAATCGGTAGATACAATCTCGGTTGAGTCGGTGTAATCAATCTGTGCAGATAAAGCCGAAGATAGCGCCATCTCACGCAGGTATTCGTTCAACTCTTCTTTGTTTGTGCCTTTCTCAAGGTTTAGGTTTGCTACTGCCATTGAAACGTTTGGCGTAGGTACGCGAATCGCATTACCTGTTAGCTTACCTTCCATTTCTGGCATCGCTTTTGATACCGCTTTAGCAGCGCCAGTCGATGTCAGTACCATGTTCAATGATGCAGCACGACCACGACGATCACCTGAGTGGAAGTTGTCGATTAGGTTTTGGTCATTGGTAAATGAGTGAACCGTTTCGATGTGACCTGATAGGACACCAAACTTGTCGTGAACCGCTTTTAATACTGGCGTAATGGCGTTGGTTGTACAGCTTGCAGCAGAGATGATCGTATCTTCTGGTTGAATGTCATTTTGGTTTACACCAAATACAACGTTCTTGATTTCACCTTTGCCTGGCGCAGTCAGTAGAGCCTTCTTCGCACCATTACACGCAACGTGCTGGCTCAGGCCTTCAGCGTCACGCCACACACCTGTGTTATCAACCACAAGTGCATTCTCGATACCGTAAGATGTGTAATCCACTTCTGCTGGCTTGTTTGCGTAGATAACTTGGATGAAGTTACCGTTAACGATGATCGCTTTACGTTCTTGGTCTACAACGATGCTGCCGTTGAATTGGCCATGAACAGAGTCACGACGTAGCAAGCTTGCACGTTTTTCTAAGTCACCGTCTTTGCCGCCACGAACAACAATTGCACGTAAACGCAGTGGGTAACCTGGGCCACTTTTCTCGATCAATAGACGAGTGAGCAAACGGCCAATACGACCAAAACCGTACAAGACAACATCGCGAGGTTCTGTCATCGCATCGCCTTCAAGCGATTCTAAAAGCGCAGTTTGTAGGAAATCATCCAACCCGTGTGTGTCTTCGCGATCTTGCCAGAATGTATGAGCAAGGCGACCAACATCGATACGACATGGAGATAAGTCCATAGAGAGAAGGTGTTGAATGATTGGTTGAGTCTGTTCTGCGGTAAGCGGAGAACCTGTGTAACGTTTTGCGATGCGGTGAGCTTTGATGATGTCGATAGTTGTTGCGTTAACCAGTGTTTTACCGAACAGGATAACTTCAACGCCTTTTTGGCGGTACAACTGACCTAAAGTAGGAGCGATTGATTCAGCAATAGTTTGACTAGTTTGCCAGTCTAGGAGGTGCTTTTCGGGACTCATCTTTACTCGGGACCTTTCACGTTAATTTCTGCAATCATAGCGAATGTAGGGTAGCCATGAGTGCATGGGGGAGTTGAGCTATCTAAGCTTTTGTGGTCTTTAACGCCACTTTAAATGCGCTTGATATGCCTTGTGTGTAACTTGTAATTTTTATGTGGCAGGATTGTAAGGTACGACGGGTTATTCTGCTAGGAAAAATAAATGCAGATAAATTATCTGAAACCTGGCTTTATATTAGTCATAAATCAAGCTTTTAGCGTTAATAAAGGCTATTGACTTTAACAATCTGTAGCACTTAATTTTCGCCAAAAAATACTCAAATCAAAATATGATATGTAATAAAGGTCATAGTGATCATTAAAGATGTGATCATTAACTCAAGTTACACGTAAATGGTAAACAACAGATAAGCAAACCGACCGTTTTTCCTGTTCGACCTTGGCATAAGCTTAGGTAGAGTGCGAAAAGTGCATGACGCAAACGATTAGATCTCACAAATTTCACCTAATTGTCGACTTTATTAATGTCTAGAGTTGTTACTCACTGCCTTGTGGGACCGATAGGCTTTCTTTTTCACTTGTTATGCGAGTGATAATAACTAGATAAATCTAGCTTCACTTAACTTGTTTGTACCTCTCTTGAGTAGACCTCATGGGTTTACACCTCACTGACTCAAATAAATACCTCCCACTCTTGGATCACCGAAAGCGATGCCAGTTGATATAAATGTCTATTCTGGGCTCAGAGTATCGTCAGTTCATATCCAATTTGATCAATAACCTCTGTTAATGTCCTATCCTTAACGTGGGCTAGGTAAAATTACTGTCGGGAAGGGAGTCGTTATAAAAATGATAAACATGTCAATTAGATGGCGTCTTATTTTTCTTTCCACGGTTTCTGTATTCATTATGTTTGGGTTTACAGTCAATGAAGTGCTAAAGAACGATAAGAAGATGAACTACCTTGAAACAACACGTATTAAGGTCGAAGCGCTTCAATCTTTCAATACTATTTCAAGTAATGCCTATCGATGGTTGGTTCTGTCTAATGACTCTCCTGAGAAAGGTCAGCTGCTTTTAAAGTTGCAATCAGAACTGGATCGGCTCACTCAGTATGAGATAAGACTTCAACAGTTCGATACTAACTGGAGTGTAGAACCACAGTTGGTCGAACTTAAAAAAGTTTTGATGAGCCTTGCTCAAGCGACAGAAAGCACCGACAACACACAGCTCACAGAACGCGCCTTCGATTTGCTAAAAGCCGTGTTGATGGAGCTGTCTGAATATCAAATGACCTTGGTAGATCAAGATATCGGCCAAGCAGAGGCGATGTTTGTCCATTTGACTAATTACGTGTTCTGGACTCAGAGAGAGGCGTGGTTAAGCTACAGTTTGTATCGCTCTCCAGAATTGAAAGACCAATATCTACTGAGTTATGTTGGTGCTTTGGAAAGACAACAACAGTTATTAGACACGTTTTTTCGTTCGGGCACTCGCTCTTCAAATATTAGACAACTGTTAAACACTGTCGCCAAAGATAAACTTCAAGACAACTTCACCTCACGAATCCTCAAAGGGGACTTCTCGTCACCCGAAATCTATGACCATTTGAAAGGTTTAGAGCTGAAAAAAAGGGCTATTTCACAAGCGATTGGTGCTTACACCAAGCAATTGCAATCAGATCTGACAAAGAACATCGCATTGCAAAAACGGCAGACCTTGGTCATGACGCTGCTGATTTTGGTTGCTTCAGGTGTTTTGCTGTGGCTCGGTATCGCTACTTCTTTGCGTTTGAATCGAAACTTATCGCTGATTCTAAAAGGGGTGTCGGAGTGCGCAGATAGCTATGGCAAGCCTAAGATGATTCACACTCAAGGGAGCGACGAGCTTTCTGAATTCACTGAAACGCTAAACCGTGTGATGGAGCGTAATTATCATCACAACCAAGAGTTGATTGAAGCAAAAGAAGATGCGGTTTCAGCAAACAAAGCCAAAAGTGCTTTTCTAGCAAACATGTCTCATGAAATACGTACGCCGCTCAATGGAATTATTGGTATGGCGGAGATTTTATCTCAGAGCCAACTGAGCGCTAATCAGCAAGAAGTGCTTGGGGATATCGAATCGTCTTCCCACTCCTTGCTGGTTCTACTCAATGACATTCTCGATCTTTCAAAAATTGAGTCGGGTAACTTGATGTTGTCGCCGCATAATGCCGACTTGAGAGAGGCTGTCTATGACTCTGTGAGTGTGATTCTGTCGAAAGCGATGAGTAAAGATATTGAACTCGACATTAATATTGACCCCCAAACGCCACCACAGCTCTTCTTTGATGAGTATCGTGTTAGGCAGGTGCTCACCAACTTACTATCGAATGCGATTAAGTTTACGTCTAAAGGATCAATCACCACAGATATTGCCTATACGCCCATGTCGTTAGGTCGAGGTAAGCTGGATTGCACTGTGACTGACACAGGTATAGGGATTGAACCAGAGAAACTAGAGTCGATCTTCGAACCTTTCACACAAGAAGATGGCAGTATCACTCGACAGTTTGGAGGCACAGGTTTAGGGCTAGCGATTTGTCGACAGCTTGTTGATTTGATGGGAGGGTATATCAGCGCCCAATCGGTGAAAGGCGAAGGTTCCACGTTCTCGTTTTGTCTGTATGTTGATATTATAGAAAGCCACGTTCAAACGTTCGAAAATTTGAGTCATGCAACGATAATCTCAAATTCCTTTAATTACTTAGATCAGATGGTAAAAGAGTGTGAGCGTTTTAATATCCGAGCGCAGGTGGTTCCATCGATCTCTGAACTGGATGCAAGTATTACCGAGAGTGACTTGATACTTTATTGCCATACGTTACATCACTCCATGGACAAAGATCTTGCTGTGCTGAAGGAGCTCTATCCTCTTTCTCGTGTGATCGTGTGTCAACATCACCTATTTAAAACGAACTTGATCACGGAACCTGTTCACTCCTCTCACACTTTACCTTTCTTAGGTAAACGATTTTTAAATAGTTTATTGTCGCTCGATATCGGTGAAGAAGAAGTTGAGCAAGAGGAACTTGAGACGGAAGAAATTCGCTCGTTGAATCGACGTATATTGATTGTCGAAGATAACTTGATGAATCAAAAGATAGCGAGCTTCTTTCTTGAGAAAGCTGGCTATGAATATCTGATTGCCAGCAATGGTCAAGAAGCGGTAGATGTGATTACTCAAGGCGCTCAGTTTGATGCGATTCTAATGGACTGTATGATGCCTGTCATGGATGGTATTACCGCAACTAGAGCGATCCGAGATTGGGAAACAGAGCAGGGCGTTACGCCATTACCGATCATTGCCCTTACAGCCAGCGTGCTGGACGAGGACATCAAAGATTGCTTTGAAGCCGGTATGAATGCTTACTTACCTAAACCTTATAAATCCCACCAACTTTATGACCTTTTTAGCAACTTAGATATCGTTTAAGCCAACGAACACCTCTTTGATGAAGACGTTGAGCGTACTTCAATGATCCGAGGTGCGTGGAATGTAAATGGTGCTGTTATTAATGGTTGTTCTATTTCTACCTAACTTCTAGCCCTAGGTTATATTGAGCAAGACATCGACCGACATAACTAATCTTTAGCAAGGCAGCCACCAATATCGTACTGATGTGCGCAACGACTTGAATTGGCAGTGAGAAATGGTCTGCCATAGGATAAGCCACTATGATGCTAAGAAGCATAAGCAGAGCCGTTATTGCTAAACTGAAGTTTGAAACAGAAAGTAGAGTTTGAAAGCGTTGAGTCATCGTCTTCATGTGAATTCCTAATTGCTATTAATAATGATGATACTTATCAATAGCAATTAGCGTTCCATTTTTATTTATTGTTTTAAATCAATTTGTTATCGTTTTATCTTTTATTTTAATGTCAAATTGACATGGTGTTTATTATTGTCATTTTGACTCTATTGTGTGTATTTACCATTGTCTGAATCCACAAGTATCAATATGGAATCGAACACCAGAATATAAACCCAGTCCAACGTTATTCTTTTGCCCAAATTCAGCATGAATTTTTTTAAGCTTCACGTGGAGATCTTCGCGAGTAATATCATTCGCGGGCACTAAGTCTAAGGCACAAAATTCCAAGTGTTTACTTCGTAGCGCACCCCCCGCTTGTTGATTATAGATATCGGTTCGCTCCCCTGACACAGGGATAACAACCCCGATTTCTGGTTCAATATATTGTTGGATGTATTTGAGGGTGTTAATCATGTTGGGAACGTGCTTTTTATTGGGAAGGGTAAACAGCGTGGTGTTGCTCATCGCCCAGTCGGTTCCTTGCAACAGAACTAAGTGCAGAGGCATGCTTTGTGTGATGCCGTTGTCTTTGAATTGTTGTCCGACTGCTTTGACTTTGTCCTGTGCATGATTAAGAAGCATCCAGCCTCGGAATGCTGATCTCGTGGGAACTTTGTAACCATGAACATCGACCACGAGGTCGTCATAAGTGATTTCTTGTTCTTCGGTATAAAGCTTCTCAAATTCTTCAGGGTAGGGTTGTGCCGTTGATAGCGCTAAGGTAATCAGAATACTCGCATACATAAGGTCACTCCATTGCTTAGGTTCACTCAGCTACTTATATTCACTCAGTTATTTACGTTCGCTTAAGTATAGACGGTAGTATTTGGGTATAAAAAAACCCACTACAAAGAGTGGGTTACTAACATTGTTGCAAGTAAATTCGCTAGGTTAGATTACTTCTTACCTTGGATTTGCTTGTCTTCTTCTGTTAGTTCACGAATACGGCGGCTGATGTCGCGACGAGCTTTTGAGATCTCAGCGCTTTTGATGATGTGATCATCAACGCGGTCTTCGTAGTCAGCTTTCATGTTTTTGATAATGCCTAGGATCTCGTCATGAGTCATTTCTGGCTTGACGTAGTCAAGTAGGTTATCAAGAAGGTCGACACGCTTACGGTTGTCACGAACTTTCTTTTCGTTGTCTAAAAGTTCACGCTTAAGTTTGTTCTTACGTCGTGCTTGGTTAACAATTTCAAATACGCTGCTCATAGATTCCTTTTCCTAATCGTCAAATACGTTGTCTGGTTCTGATTAAAGCACATCAGTTGGTGTTGTAACAGTCTTTAGATCAAAGCAAAAGTAAGGTTGTATAATTATTCGACACTCTCGCTCAAGTGCGATTGTTTTTATCTAAGAGTTCAAGTTAGTATCCAGTATAGATACTTCATTGATACGAAATGTGAAATGAATCAACAACAATTAGAAACAGACGATCTGGTAGAGGGTGTTACCGAATCTTCAGCAGAACAAAGCAAGCTTCGAGAGGCGTATGTCAAAGAGCGTACTTATCTGGAAGTCGTGGAAATAGAGCTGAACCGTTCTAAAATCATAATGATTGATGAACAAGGCAGAAAGAAAAGAGTACCTATTTTGTCTGAGCACTAGTCATCATTGGCTGCATTCTTCAGTGTTGAGACGGAGTAATCAAAATAATAAAAAGGAAAAATGATGAACACAGTACTTTCCCCAATTGAAGCGAGAATTATCGGTTGTTTGATCGAGAAAGAAGTTACCACTCCTGATCATTACCCGTTAACGTTGAACAGCTTAACCACTGCATGTAACCAAAAGAGTAACCGTGAGCCTGTGCTCTCTCTTTCTGAGTCTGAAGTATTAGACGCTGTTGATGGATTAATAGCGCGTCGTCTTGTCAGTGACGAAAGCAGCTTCAATAGTCGCGTGAATAAGTATCAGCACCGTTTCTGTAATACTGAATTTGGTGATTTGCAATTTACTGAGCAAGAGCGTGCGATAATCTGCTGTATGCTTCTTCGTGGCGCACAAACGCCTGGTGAACTGCGCACAAGAACAGGTCGTCTTGCAAATTTCAGCGATGTTAAGGAAGTGGAAGCTACGCTAGACAAATTAGCCGTAAGAGAAGCGGGTGCTTTAGTGGTGAAGCTGCCACGTGAAGCGGGTAAACGTGAATCGCGTTACCAACATTTATTGAGTGGTGAAGTGGATGTTGAGTCATTTGCAACTGCGTCTGTAGGAGCTTCTCAACCAACTGCGAATAGCGGAAGACTTGAAGAGTTGGAAACCGAAGTGGCGAGCCTAAAGGCGGAAGTTGCTGAGCTTAAAGAAATGGTTGAATCACTACTTTAGATGTCTACGTTAGATAAAAATGCGGGTTGGGTGGTGTACTTGATCCGCAATCGTCACAACGCTCTTTATTGCGGTGTAACGAATAATTTAGAACGCCGATTTGAGCAACATCAAACCGGTAAAGGTGCAAAAGCCCTTAAAGGCAAAGGCCCTCTTGAGCTAGTTTGGAGTTTTGATGTTGGGTCAAAAAGTGAGGCATTGAAAACCGAATACGCTATCAAACAATTACCTAAGCCTCGCAAAGAAAAATTGGTATCACTCAAACTAATTATTGAGTGGCAAGAAGACCAAATTCAATATATCGAAGTCTCATAATTCATAGCTAAAATATTCGTTATTGATTGAATCTTAATAATGCAATTCTCTCTATGTAAATAACTTAAATTACTGAATGTAAAGGGTAATTTAATCTTATTTGATCGGCTCGATCTCATCATAGAACTCACTCATTACAGTCTCATTTCCAAATTGACATATTGCACATTTAGAATGTCGTTCTAATTAGCGTTAGACGCTATCATTTATCATCGTTGTCCTACATAATATCTTGTAGCCATACAAAGATATGGTGTCATGCTAGGTTAAAAAGTGAGCCAAAGTAGCTCATATGAAACGAGAAAAATATGAAACGTTTACTGATGTTGTTGGGACTTGCCGTATTTTCTGCGCCCGCTCTCTCCCATGGTACCCATGTCCTCAATGGTTATTGGGAATACCAAGATTACCTTTCTAAATTTCCAGAGCAAAAAGCACTGACCGACAAAATGATCGAGGCTGTGCAAAATCACCCCGTTCCCTTGAGAAAAATCCAAGACGAACCCATCACAATCTCAGTGGTGTATCCAGGACAACAGATCTCAGACTATTGGGTTCGCAATATCGAAGCTTTCGAAAAAAGGCTCGATAAGCTGAGAATTAACTATCAGATAAATCAGGTATTTACGCGAGTTAACGCGGATATCGCCCAGCAAAGTATTTCACTACAAGAAGCCATTGAAAACAAAACGGACTACTTAATTTTCACTCTTGACACCACTCGTCATCGTAAATTTATTGAACACGTTTTGACGTCAACGGATACTAAGCTGATTCTCCAAAATATTACTACCCCAGTTCGATCATGGGCTGACAGACAGCCATTTATGTATGTGGGTTTCGACCATGCGACAGGCAGCTTGAAGCTGGCCGAGTACTTTAAAAGTAACAGTAAATCAGACAGCCAATATTCGGTTTTGTATCGTTCAGAAGGCTATATCAGTGATGCTCGTGGAGACACTTTTATCCATGACGTGAACACCGATACTAACTTTGCACTTAAGTCTTCTTTTTACACTAAATCGGATAAAGAAAGCGGTTATCAAGCGGCGAAAATCAGCATAGCGAAAGATAAAGACCTAGACTTTATTTATGCATGTGCAACTGATGTGGCATTGGGTGCCGCAGATGCCATTCGTGAATCAGGGCGAGATATTCTTCTTAATGGTTGGGGAGGCGGTTCTGCCGAGCTTGAAGCCATCGAAAGAGGTGATTTAGACGTGACTGTGATGCGGATGAATGACGACACAGGTATTGCCATGGCAGAAGCCATTAAATGGGATCTGACGGGTTTAGCTGTACCGACCGTATATTCTGGCGATTTTGAATTAGTCACCAAAGAAGATTCCCCCGAACGAATTTCTGAACTCAAACAGCGAGCATTTAGGTACTCAGGTCAATAATGAAGAAAAGCTACGCCAGTACACCTAGGAACACCTTAGCCAAACTGATTACCCGTATCATTATTTTAGTGATAGGGGTTATGGCACTTGGCGTGCTTATTCATAATTATGAAACCAGCAGTAGCATTGTAAAGCAAGAGACGAACCGTACGGTTCAGCAGACATCTAGCTTGATACAGAACATGTTTGATTACCGCTTGTCGGTGTTACAAATTCACCAAGATAGCAGTTCGCACAGTGCGGTATTAAGAGAATACTTTAACAGCAATGATGATGAAGAAGCGCTGAGTTACTTTTTCTTTGGTGTTGACCAGCGAGAGCCAGATCATGCACCGGACTTGCGTTTCGTTTCTACTCATGACGGTGTCGTTTGGGATGATGGTAATGGTCGGTTTTACGGTTTGGATCAGTCCAATCTGGAAAACATTTCTGGTGAAGTCGCATTCAGCAGTAACTGGCATTTTTTAAAGCTGGTGACGGAGATTGGAGATCGCCATTTATTAGCTCGACGTACGCCGATTGTTGATAATGAAACTGGAGAGGTGCTTGGTCAGTTATACATCGCCATTGTCTTGGATAACAACTTCTCTCTTGCTGAATCTATTCAACAGGGCAGTAACTGCGAAAACATTGTTATAGAGGCTCACGGTACGCCAGTGACTTCTACATTCAGTGGGGATGAAAGTTATACGATAACGGATATCCTCAACTACAAACAACATGATCAACTTCCCAGTCATTTTGTGACTATCGCGACGATTAAGATCAATGCGGTCGATACACCACTCATTATCCGAGCGGTTCAAAAGAACACCAACTTTATTGCGTTAGAAGAAAACTATGAACGCGCAATCATTGTTGTGATTGTCGTGATCATACTCATGTCCTTCTTTGCTAAAGCTTGGATACAGAGAAAGGTCGCGGCTGAACTCGATAAGTTAATGGACTTTACTCGCTCTGCGAGTGGCGATAATGAAGACTACAACAAGTTTGATGGTTCTAATATCTTCGAATTTCATCATATTGGATGCACGTTAGAAGATACTTTTGAACGATTGTCTGAACAAAATCAAAAATTCCAAGACCTGTTTAACTTTGCTCATTCACCGATATTGGTTTGGTCTGACAAAGGCGACTTGATCCAGATGAATCCGGCTGCACGTATGGCGCTGTATGATGAAGATGATAGCTATGGTGTGATAGCTCAGGAGTTCGAACAACGAATGCTGCCTAATATTCAAATGGTGGTTCAAGGATCAAAGCTCACGGGTATCAATGTGCCGATCGGAGAGAAGGTATTTCGATGGAATATGTCTGCAATCCGAGTAGAACACGGTATTACAGGGGTGGTGGTACAAGGTCAAGATATTACGAAGCTCATTGAAGCTGAGCGACAGGCCGATCGCGCTCGTGAAGAAGCCGAGCATCTTGCTAACGTTCGCGCCGATTTCTTAGCAAAGATGAGCCACGAGATTCGGACTCCGCTAAACGGCATTCTCGGCGTTTCTCAGCTGCTTAAACGTTCGATTCAGAGCGAAGATAACCGAGAGCAGGTTGATGTACTTTGTAACAGTGCCGAACATCTACTCGCGGTACTCAACGATATTTTGGACTTCTCTAAAATTGAGCAGGGACAGTTCAACATTCAGAAGAAAGATTTTCGCTTAGTCGAGCTTATCAATACGCTCGACAGTATCTATCGTCCGCTGTGTAAAGATAAATCGGTCGACTTTAGCATCGTGAACAATCTAGTTAATGATATTGAACTCTATACAGACCAAGTTCGATTGAACCAGATAATGTTTAACCTACTGAGTAATGCTCTCAAGTTTACTCATCAAGGCAGCATCTCAGTAAGTTTCGAATTGGAGAGTATCTTTAATTCAGACAACGCTGGTTTGATCATTCGAGTTCAAGATACCGGTATCGGCATTGATGAGAGCAAGATAGACGCCGTGTTTGAACCTTTCGTGCAAGAAGAAGAAACCACAACTCGCGAGTATGGCGGAACCGGTTTAGGACTTACCATCGTTAAGAACCTAGTTGATATGCTGGAAGGTGATATCCAAGTGCGAAGCGCTAAAGGTGAAGGATCTGAGTTTGTTATCGAGATCCCTGTAGAGCTATCTTCACAACCATTATTAGGATCGCCTCTGCAACCTCAGATTGACCCTCAAGCGCTGTTTAGTCATTCCCTTAAAGTATTGCTGGTGGAAGACAACCACACGAACGCGTTTATCGCACAAGCTTTTTGTAAGAAGTATGGGATGGTTGTCGTTTGGGCTAAAGATGGCTTAGAAGCGATAGAGTTGGCGAAAGCCGAGGCGTTTGATCTTATTTTGATGGATAACCAGCTCCCGAATTTAGGCGGCGTAGAAACGACTCTGCAATTAAGAAGTGAAATTGGAATATCAACACCGATTTATGCCTGTACAGCCGATGCACAACAGTCGACGCGAGACAACTTCATGGCCGCTGGAGCCAATTATGTGATAGTTAAGCCGATCAAAGAGGAATCGTTGCACCAAGCTTTTGTGCATTTCAAAAACGTTTACTCAGGCGACATGGAGCAACCGGGCTAACAGAGCGTTCTTGTCTTTATAAAGAACCCGCTGTAAAGGCTTGCTCCAACAGCAACGTTTTCAATTCGTCATTCATCTCTATATGTTTAGGGAACTGTACCCCCAACAACCAACCTTGGCCTTGTCTTTTTTTACTCACAACCTTGTAGACAAGTTCGCTATCTAAATACTCAGTCAGCATCGAGTCCACCTTGATCTTCCAGCCGATATCGATATCCGATTGCTGGGTAATATAGATGCCGCAACCTGATGCAGAAAAGTCCACCAAGGTTGCATCCAATGACAAGGTGTCAAAGGTGACTTCACACTCGAGACGTACTTTGTACCTTTCGTGCTCGCGAATAGGTTTTGTCGCAAAGCTAGAGGGTGGGCGAAGAAATATGAGATGTGCAGGCGAGGTGATGTGAGCCAGTACATTGGTTTTAAACGCGACAATGTGACCAAGCTCTGTATCGGTAATCGCTCGAATAATGACGTCGACATTATTAAGCTTTCTTAGCGTCAGTGCTTCCGTTGCTTTTTGTGAAAGCTCCAGAATCAGGTACTGATCTTGTTTGTGTCCGATATACAGCGTGCTTATCTGAATAGAGTCATCTGGGCCAAATTCCAACACACCTGCTGTTCTTGTACCGGGTTTCAGGTATCTGAACAGTTCTAAGTTTTTATCTTTATGCATATTCTTCAATGAACAATGTTAATCATCTGTTCAAATAATATAACGTCCTGATAAATGTATGTCATTAGTTTCATTTAAGTAATTGTAAAAGTTGGGTCAAAAAGTGAATGGCTTTCCAAAACCAAAACTCAGCTTACTCTTATCTCAAAACACGATACACTGCTGTCGTTAATCATGTACTGATGGAGAAATATTAAATGGAACTGGAAACTTTACTAAATACGCTGATTCAAGCCCCAGAAAGCATTCAATTTGAAGATACAATGCAGGTGATTGAGGCGAACTATGACTTTTCTGAGAGTGAATTTCGTAATGGTGATGTAGTGAATGTCGCGGGACAGAACAATGGTTCGTGTAAGATTTTTGCTTTTGGTTTAGCTCAAGAGCTTTCTCCCGAGCAAACACTGGCTTGTTTTGGTCAGTTTTATCGCAATGATGTATTAGGCTTTCCCGAGAATACCGACCATCAAAATATTCGTAACTTTATGGTTCATGGTTGGAGTGGTGTACAGTTTTCTCAGCCGGCGCTGATTGCAAAAGCGAAGTAAACACTGACCAGACTGACATATGTATTCTGAAGCACTAGAACTAGAACTAGAACTAGAACTCGGAATCATTACTATTTGAAGCGAGAAAGTGATATCTCGCTTCTTTTGATGTTTTAGATGTTGAGACAGGTTTACTCATTACTGAATAGGTAATGCAGACAAGCACTTGCGACACATGCAAACATCGCCTTTAGGGATACTACTCGTATCACGTTTTTCTAGCTCAAAGCACCAACAGGTTTCTTTACCCGCGCTGATATCACACTGAGCTGGCGCATTA
This sequence comes from Vibrio sp. QJM3NY_15, assembly GCF_057785995.1. Classification (NCBI taxonomy): domain Bacteria; kingdom Pseudomonadati; phylum Pseudomonadota; class Gammaproteobacteria; order Vibrionales; family Vibrionaceae; genus Vibrio; species Vibrio sp. QJM3NY_15. The sequence continues at coordinate 177,805 of NZ_CM173518.1, read as the reverse complement.
CATTGTGGACACTGGTGAGTTGAACTCGCTCCGCTAAGGCTATCCATTACTGAATCTCTTTCGCTTTCAGATAAGCCTTTCCAACCTATAATCTCATCCATTGTTCTGTGGCAGCCGCTGCATATGCCACCATTATTTTTACAAGCCGCTAAGCAAGGTGTTTTCATCTATCAGACCCGTCATTCATTTGTGCTGAAATGTAGCACATTTGTTTCTTCTTGAAGAGCCGTTAGGCTAAGAAATTACTCAGTTAAATTTAGAAATGACCTCGTAATTTTTAGGCTTTTCATGTAGCATCTCGCCCCTTTTGTTGAGTGGGGGATATTATGTTTATTGGATTTGATTATGGAACAGCTAACTGTTCCGTTGCAGCTATGGTTAATGGAGAACCTAGCTTGTTACCGCTAGAAGGTAAGAGTCATTATATTCCCTCAACCGTGTTTGCACCGACTAGAGAAAGCGTTTCTGAGCATCTATTTCGTCATCTAAATATCAAGCCCAGTGATGCTATTGGTGAACAAGTGTTGCGTCGCGCGATTGCATTGAACCGTGAAGAGAGTATCGACTTGGTGCCGGAAGACATGGCATTTGGTCAGGCAGCGTTGAACCTCTATTTAGAAGATCCACGTGACGTTTATTACGTTAAGTCCCCTAAGTCTTTCCTTGGTGCTAGCGGCTTACATGATGTTCAGGTGAGCTTCTTCGAAGATTTAGTATGTGCCATGATGGCGAATATTAAAAATCAGGCTGAGCTGACGACTCAAGAGCAAATCAAACAAGCCGTTATCGGCCGACCAATCAACTTCCACGGTCGTGGCGGGGAAGAAGCAAACAGACAAGCTGAACATATTTTGTCTCGCGCAGCTAAGCGTGCTGGCTTTCAAGATATCGCGTTTCAGTTTGAACCGGTTGCTGCGGGACTTGATTATGAAAGTACACTGACTCAAGACCAAACCGTCTTAGTTGTCGATATTGGTGGTGGTACGACGGATTGCTCATTACTTGAAATGGGACCGACGTGGTCGGGTAAATCGGATCGAACTCAGAGTCTATTGGCACACAGTGGCCAGCGAGTTGGTGGTAATGACCTCGATATCTATCTTGCTTTCAAACAATTGATGTCACCTTTTGGCATTGGCAGTAAAGGGACTTCTGGTATCGATATGCCGTTGACCCAGTTCTGGAATCCGATCGCAATCAATAACGTTGAAGCTCAGAAGAACTTCTATTCTCGAGAAAACCTTGCAGCTTTGAAGCTACTTCGTAAGGAAGCGGCAGAGCCCCAAAAGTTGGATCGCTTGATGAAGGTTTATCACGACACGTTAGGCTATAGCATTGTGCGCAGAGCGGAAGAAGCTAAGATTGCGTTGGCGGAGTGTGCTCAGTATCGAGCTGCGATTAATGTCGCTTCTGAGTTAGTTGAAGTCGACATCTCAGTTGAGCAGATGGTGGATGCTATCGAAACTCCGAAATCAAAAATGATTGAGTTGGTAAAAGAAGCAATCCAACAAGGTCAGAAAAAACCAGACGTTATCTATATGACGGGGGGGTCTGCTCGTTCTCCAATATTACGTGAAGCTGTAGAGCAAGCGGTGCCGAATGTTCCAATCGTAAGTGGAAACTATTTTGGTTCGGTAACGGCAGGTTTGGCACGTTGGGCCGAGGTTTGCTTTAAATAAGAGTCCAATGATGAGTTATGAAGGGCAACCGAAGGGCAACCAGTCGCTGATTGGTTGCCCTTTTTTGGTCTTTTCTCTAGTGAACTTTCAATTAAGCGATTTTTCCTAGCTCAAACTGGGATTTGTTTCACAAAGCTAAATATTTCAGTTGAGTTCTGCATGTTACAAAATGTTTCAGGACTAAAAGCTTACCTCTAGATGGTCTGATGAGTTATCTTGTCTTTAGATTTTTAATGCTTTTTTAGTGACTATAAAATCAAAAATAATCAAAGCACTTATCTCAAAAGATGAAAAGAACTTCCAGTGATTACTGTATTATTTCATTGTTTTTAAATGATTTTTTGTTTTTTATGGTGCGATTTTTTTTATTTTATATATTTTAATGCAACTTTCTTGTCATTCGTATATTAGGGTTTGCCTACTTGTTAAATGCAGGTAACAACTTCTCCGTAAGCACGAGGTTGTTAGTGAATAACTCACCCAGTTACATAATGGATATGACAATGAATAAGAAACTTTTAGCGCTAGCAATTTCTGGTGCAGTATTTGGTACACAGGCAGTTGCAGTAGAACTTTACAACGAAGACGGCACAACATTCTCAGTTGGCGGCCACGTTTCAGTTGCAGTTGGTGACGTAAACAGTGATGAGCGTCAAAACAGCGATGACATCGGTGTAGAGTCTGTTTCTCCACGTATCAACTTCGGTGCAACTCACGAGCTTGGCAACGGCTTTACTGCTGACGCTAAAGGTGAATGGGCGCTAAACATGCTTGACGGTGGTGAAGAGTCATTCACAACTCGTCTTGGCTACGTTGGTCTTTCTCACGACGATTACGGTCGTGCAGCAGTAGGTACTCAATGGGCACCTTACTACAACGTTGCTGGCGTAGCAGATATGCCAATCGCATTCGCGAATGACTTCATCTACGAAGATCACGGTAACCTAGGTACTGGTCGTGGTGAAGAGATGGTGAGCTACGGCAACGCTATCGATTTCGGTAACGCAGGCTCTCTAAGCGCAGCTGTTGCTTGGCAAGGTCGTAAGGTTGATGGCGCAACTACATACGGTAACCGTGGTCAAGTTGCATTGAACTACGCGATTGCTGACGTTACTGCAAACTACGCTTACAACACCGGTGATGTTAAGTACTTTGGTGCTGGCTCACAAACTGCTGACTCTCACGTATTGAGTGCAACTTACGGTTCATACGGCGCGGAAGGTCTTTACCTTGCTGGTGTATACGCAATGAATAACTACATGAACTCTGGTAAAGGCCAGATTCTTGAAGAGTCAGTTGCAGTTGAATTGCTAGCTTCTTACGCACTTTCAAACAGCCTTAACCTAAGCGTTAACTACGAAGCTGTAGAAGACGACAAGATGAGCGAAACAGTATTTGCTACAACTGCTCTACAAGCTGAATACAACTTCACATCTCAGTTCGTAGGCTTTGCTGGTTACCAGTTCGACCTACAAGGTTCTGGCGTGTACAAAGAAAAAGCTGACGACCAATGGTTAATGGGTGCTCGTTACTACCTATAAGTCGCAGACTTATTTAGCATAGTGTTTACTCCTTAAATTTACCTTTTCGGATACTGTCCTAGACACCATGCTAAGCCCTCTCCAGCCTTTTGGTTTGAGAGGGCTTCTTTCGTTCTATACGCATCTGTTTTAGCTTTTCCTTCATGTTCCCCAGCTATTCATTTTATCTACGTAGTTATGATCTACGAAGCTATGGCTCTTGTCATCAGTTCATATATGTCGCGATCTTCGGATAAAAGTATTTAAATCATTTAATTGAGCTAAAGATCAGAATTTAGATATTGGTAACCATCTTGTCGAAGACTCTCATTTTATGATGCGCTAAACTCTGAATTCCTAAAAATAGTTCAGGGATAAACTATGAGCAGCGTTGTAGATCAAGAACAGTTGATGAACTCCAAACGAACGGCAGTACCAACAAAAGTATTATGTGTTGGGCGCAATTACGTGGATCATATTGAAGAACTCAACAATGCTATCCCTGACGCTATGGTTGTTTTCAACAAGCCGAGTACGAGCGTCACCTCCTCTCTAAGTTCCTTCCACCAAGAAGCTCTGCATTACGAAGCGGAAATCTGTTTCATTGTTGAAAATGGTGAATACTCCGCAGTAGGGTTAGGTTTAGACCTGACTAAGCGTGAACTGCAAAGTACTTTGAAAGCCAAAGGTTTACCTTGGGAGAGAGCCAAAGCCTTCGACGGTTCGGCTGTTCTAAGTCGTTTTGTTCCCACCACTAACTTGGATCTCTCGGATTTAAATCTAGAGCTATTTATCAACTGTGTCCGTGTGCAAAAAGGGCATGTTGAACAAATGCTTTATGCTCCTCAAACTATCCTCGAAGAGTTATCTTCTTACACTACGCTGCTAGACGGTGATGTAGTGATGACGGGCACTCCTAAGGGCGTTGGTGAAGTTCATCGAGGTGATATATTCCTTGGTCGCCTAAAGTGCGGTGAAGTTACATTGATTGAAATTGAGTGGGTAGCGAGCTAATTAGCCTAATTTCCAAAGTTAATAAATTGGCTTTATTGTTGATTGGTGGTGTTTAATTCGAAATAAATAACTCATGACAACTGATTGCATCTGGAAGGGTGTCGGTAATTGATATAAAATCCGCCTCCGTTTTTATCAATACTGAAACCCATGATCGATTTAGCAATATTACCTGTCTACCTTACTGCCGTTGTTGCACTTCTTCTTTTACCTGGCCCAGATATGCTGCTTATTGCCAGCTCTAGCATGAGTTATGGCCGAAAAGTCGGTGTGTTTGCAAGTCTAGGCAATGCAACCTCAGGGATTATTCTGACGGCATTGGCAGCTATGGGCGTGTCAGCGTTGATCGCCATGAGTCCTATTGCCTTAAAAGCCTTGAACTTGTTGGGTGGTGCTTATCTGTTAAAGATGGGTTGGGATTGCCTGCGAACCGAACAGGGGAATGCGCCTGAGCTCAGTGATAACTCCGCTGCGAAAACCTACTACCAAAGAGCATTGATTAGTAACTTACTTAACCCTAAGGCTCTGATTTTCTTTGTGATGTTCTTACCTCAGTTTGTGTCTACCAATATTGAAGCCACTTCAGGTGAGCAGATGTTGATGCTGGGCTTGCTATTGAATGTTCTTGGTTTGACATTCAATTTCTTGTTGGTTGCTTTAGTGGGTACGGTTGGTAAATCTCTTGTGGAAAACGCAAAGTTTCGTACGTATCAACAAAAGGTGATGGGCGCTGTATTCATCGTTTTAGCTATTTGGATGCTGTCTTCTTTTATCGGCTAGTTGCATTGTAAATAAAACGAAAAATGGACGCGAATGAGCGTCCATTTTTGTTTTGATGGTTTGTATGTTTCACCGGCTAGTTTATTTCAGCAGATATAAGCCTCACACTGAACTGTACGCTTAAGCACTGAGTTCTTGCTGGTGTTGTTCAATCAAGCTATTTGTATACTCTTCTCCACGTTGACGAGCTTCATCGTACGTTTCTGAACCCTCAAACTTCGTCACCGTCTCATAATAGACTTTTACTTTTGGTTCTGTGCCAGAAGGTCGAACGATAATTCGAGAGCCATCCTCCAAGTGATAAATCAATACGTCACTCGTTGGTAAGTTAATGGTTTCAGTATCGCCACCAACGATGTATCGCAGAGAAGATTGCAGATCTTCAATTACTGAGACAGCTACACCACCAATGGTTTTAGGTTGTGCCGATCTAAGTTTTGAACCTATCGAGGGTGAATCCGGATCAAGAGCGATACTGCGTTGAGCATTGGTATGGACACCATGTTCCAACGAAATTTGAGCCAGAAGATCCCAAACGGTTCGACCTTGAGACTTCAACTCTTCAACAAGTTGAGCAAATACTACCAGTGCAGAAAGTCCGTCTTTGTCGCGCACTTGAGTGCCAATTGTGTAGCCCAGCGCTTCCTCATAGGCAAACAAGAATTCATTATCCTCATCTTCCAGTTGCATCCCAATATTCGCTAACCATTTAAAGCCAGTCAGTGTTTGGAAGTAGGTAGCACCATGAGAGTTGGCGACTTTTTCGAGCAAGGTTGAAGAGACAATACTGTTGCCAACTAATTGGTTTTTGGTATGAGGCTTCGATAGCAAATAATGAGCAAATAACACACCGACTTGATCGCCAGTAAGCATCTTGTATGAGGCTTCATCGGTTCTAACTGTATCATCGGTTCTAACCGCAACGGCAAATCGGTCTGCATCCGGATCGTTGGCGCAAGCGATGTCGGCATCGACACTTTTCGCTAAATTGACGACGAGATCCATCGCGCCTTTTTCTTCTGGGTTGGGGAAGTTAACCGTCGGGAAGTGACCATCGGGCTCTCTTTGTTCCGCCACACTGAATACTTTATGGAACCCACCGTCGTGCAGAAGATCTTCTGCCATTTGTGCTCCAACACCATGCATTGCCGTGTAGGTCACGGTTGTATGCGCTGAATCGATGTCGTTACGTACATAAGGGCTTTGATTTATCGCAGCGCGATAGGTTTGATAGTAACCCTCGGTTAACCAAACTAAGTTCCCTTGCTTTTCAGCGTCACTGAGGCTGATTAGTGGGATTGGTTTGGTTGAGGCGACGTCAATCTGATCGGCGATGCCCGCATCGTGTGGTGGAATGATTTGAGCACCATTCTCCCAATAGACTTTAAACCCATTATATTCAGTTGGGTTGTGGCTGGCTGTCACAACGACAGCGGCTGCTGCGTTGAAGTGTTCAATACCAAAGGCTACAATGGGTGTCGCTGCGACGTTCGCAGTCAAATAAACCTTAATACCCAAGGCAGTCAGTACCGAAGCGGTATCTATGGCGAATTGTTTAGAATCTAAACGTCCGTCATACCCAACAACCACACCACGAATCGCCGCATTAGCGACATGTTCAATTAAATAATGGCCAAGCCCTGTCGCTGTTTCTTGTATCACCAAACGGTTCATTCTATTTGGGCCGCATCCTACTTTGCCGCGCAGGCCTGCAGTACCGAATTCTAATCGTTGTGTAAAACGATCTTCGAGCTCGGCGTGCATTTTCTTATCGATGAGATGTTGAAGCTCTTCACGAGTTCTTGGATCTGGGTCTCTCGCTAACCAGTTCATAGCATCTTGCATAATCACTAAACCTTTTAATGTCGGGATGACTTACTGTTGCTTTAAATTAAATGATATTGATTATTATTTCTATTAAGGCAATCGTAAAACTCAATTTAAAATAAATTCCAACAGCAAGGGAAGAGGAAGGGCTTATGGGTCAAGCGACTTCAAATAATTGACTGTTTAGTAAGTAAACTTACCTTGAACAATTGGATATCACTAACTAGCCTTTTACATAAATATAACAAAAACTAACAATTTCGTCGTATTTGAATCTTTGGTTAAAACCTTGAACGTTTTTGAACCGTATAAGTTCGTATAGTTTTGTGATGCGAACTGACGAATTAAGGTTAAAGCGCTAAGTAATGTGTAGCTTGGGATTCAGCCTTTGATGTGTAGTCGGATTAACAATGAGTGTCGTTAGGCAAACAACGACACATAGGTCGCAAGTATCCAATTAGGATGGATGAGGAGAGATCTTTTGAAGAGATTACTGGTCAGGCTAGCGTTGCTGTTGAATAGTTTTGTTGTCGCTTTTGTTTCCCCTCTAGTCAGCGCAAGTAGCGAATACAACATGACGCGTGGGGTGACAGATATTAGCGGTCAGGTGTATGAACTTCATATGTTGATCTTCTACATCTGTTGCGCGATAGCGTTCATTGTATTTGGCGTCATGTTCTATTCCATTCTTAGGCATCGAAAGTCGAAGGGCGCGGTTGCTGCCCATTTCCACGAAAGTACGAAAGTAGAAATTCTTTGGACCGTCATCCCCATCATTATTCTTATCGCTATGGCCATTCCGGCAACGAAAACCTTGATAGCGATGGAAGACACCTCTCAATCAGACCTAACAATCAAAATCACTGGCTCACAATGGAAATGGCATTACAGCTATTTTGGTGAAGATGTTGAGTTCTTTAGCTTACTTGCAACCAGCGATAAAGAGATTGAAGGCATAGAGGCCAAAGGCGCTCATTATCTACTTGAGGTGGACAAGCCATTGGTATTGCCGATTAATCGCAAAGTCCGCTTCTTGATGACATCAGACGATGTTATTCACTCGTGGTGGGTGCCAGCGTTTGCGGTTAAGAAAGATACGGTTCCCGGCTTTATTAATGAGGCGTGGACCAAAATAGATGAACCGGGTGTATACAGAGGCCAGTGTGCGGAGTTGTGTGGTCGGGCGCACGGATTCATGCCGATTGTGGTACATGCAATGGAAGAGCAAGAATTCGATTCATGGTTAGCTGAGCAGAAAGAGTTGCAATTAACCGCACAGCAAGCGGCGAAAGATGCATTAGACGCGTCACTTTCTTTAGACGAGTTGAATGTATTAGGTGAAGAGGTTTATAAAACTCGATGCGCGGTTTGTCACCAAGTGAACGGTGAAGGTATCCCAGGAGCGTTTCCAGCTATCAAAGGAAGCCCTGTTGCGCTTGGTGATGTTGATGTCCATATCGATACCATCGTCTATGGTCGTGGAGGCACGGCGATGCAAGCATTCGATAACCAGTTAACAGAGAAAGAAATTGCAGCGGTTGTAACGTACCAAAGAAACGCTTGGGGTAATGATACTGGTGATGTTGTTCAGGCTTCAGATATTAACGCTTACAAGGTTAAACAATCAGGCGGATCAGAAAGCTCAACGGACGAAGCACAAAGTGATGCTAAGGAGCAGTTATGAGTTCACCAATCGATAAACCTGTAAAATCGGCTCCCGCTGACGAGCAAACGTTGAGCCATGTAAGCGAAGGCGTTTTAGGTGACACCGATACCAACATTGATGATCATGACTCTCACGCGGCACCAAAAGGTTGGGCTCGCTGGTTGTACTCAACCAACCATAAAGACATAGGCACCCTTTACCTTTGGTTTAGCTTTGCGATGTTTTTAACGGGCGGCGCGATGGCGATGGTGATCCGCGCAGAGCTATTCCAACCGGGATTGCAGCTCGTTGAACCAGACTTCTTTAACCAAATGACCACGGTACACGGTTTGATCATGGTATTTGGTGCCGTGATGCCTGCATTTACGGGTTTGGCTAACTGGATGATCCCGATGATGATTGGCGCGCCGGATATGGCGTTACCCCGTATGAATAACCTCAGTTTTTGGATTCTGCCTTTTGCGTTTTTGATCTTGATTGGCTCTTTGTTTACGGAAGGAGGTGGGCCGAACTTTGGTTGGACATTCTACGCGCCGCTTTCTACAACTTACGGCCCAGATAGCACCGCTCTATTTGTTTTCTCCGTTCATATTATGGGGATCAGTTCGATCATGGGGGCGATTAACGTAATCGTCACCATTGTTAATATGCGCGCGCCGGGAATGACTTGGTTCAAGCTTCCTATGTTCGTGTGGACTTGGTTGATTACGGCTTTCTTGCTTATCGCCGTCATGCCCGTGCTGGCGGGCGCGGTCACTATGGTATTGACCGATAAATACTTTGGAACAAGCTTCTTTGATGCTGCGGGTGGTGGGGATCCGGTGATGTTCCAGCACATATTCTGGTTCTTTGGACACCCCGAAGTGTACATCATGATTTTACCCTCGTTCGGTATCATCTCTGCGATCATTCCTGCATTCAGTGGCAAACGTCTGTTTGGTTATCACTCGATGGTTTATGCGACCTGTAGTATCGCATTGTTGTCATTCTTGGTTTGGGCGCATCACATGTTTACCACCGGGATGCCCGTATTTGCAGAGTTGTTCTTCATGTATTGCACCATGTTGATCGCAGTGCCCACTGGGGTGAAAGTATTCAACTGGGTGGCCACGATGTGGCGAGGGGCTTTGACGTTTGAAACCCCAATGCTGTTTGCGATTGCCTTTATTGTTCTGTTTACAATTGGTGGGCTATCTGGATTGATGCTCGCTATCGTGCCTGCTGATTTCCAATATCACGATACTTACTTTGTGGTGGCTCACTTCCATTATGTTCTGGTGACGGGGGCTGTGTTCTCCATCATGGCTGCAGCTTATTATTGGCTGCCGAAATGGACTGGGCATATGTACGACCACAAACTCAGCTTGTGGCATTTCTGGACATCAGTCATATCGGTCAATGTACTTTTCTTCCCTATGCACTTTTTGGGTTTAGCGGGCATGCCTCGTCGAATCCCTGACTACGCGATTCAGTTCGCTGATGTTAATCAGGTCGTTTCGATTGGTGGCTTCGCCTTTGGTTTATCACAATTGATTTTCCTATGGTTGGCGATCAAATGTGTCAGAGGCGGAGAGCCTGCTCCAAGCAAGCCATGGGACAGAGCGGAAGGCCTAGAGTGGACGGTTCCAAGCCCAGCTCCTCATCACACGTTTACTCATCCACCTAAAATTGATTAAGGGTAACGAGTATGAGCGATAACAAAAACCACCAACAAGACAGCAATAACCAGTCATTACCTAAACGCTCGACAAAGAAATTGACGGGCTACTTGGTGCTGAGTGTGATTGGCATGTTTGGCTTTGGTTTCGCTCTGGTTCCTCTGTATGACGTGATGTGCGAAGCCTTAGGGATCAACGGGAAAACCAACACGGTTTCAGCGGTTCAGCCTCAAGGAATGCAACCAGATTATTCTCGTACGGTTCGAGTAGAGTTCATGTCGCATATTAAGCCAGATATGCCTTGGCAGTTTGTGCCTGAAACTCTAGTGTTAGAGGTTCACCCTGGGGAAGTGGTTCAAACGAATTACATTGCGAAAAACTTATCGGGTCTTTCGTTAGTTGGGCAAGCGGTGCCATCGGTGTCTCCCGGAAATGGGGCGACATATTTTAATAAAATGGAGTGCTTCTGCTTTAACCAGCAGCCGCTGGACGGACACAAGAGCGCAGAGATGGGGCTGATTTTCTACATTGAACCTGAGATCCCTGAATCGATTCATACGCTCACTCTCTCTTACACCTTGTTTAATATCACGGGTGATGTTGGCTTGAACAAGAGTCAGCCTCAAGCTGAGACACTCGCAAGTAATTAGGGATTTACAGAACCAGTATCAACATAAGGAGTTGAGCGATGAGTTCTAAAAAGGAAGTTTATTTCGTTCCACATCAAAGTCATTGGCCTCTGGTCGGGGCTATTGCTCTGTTTCTTGTCGCGGTTGGCGCGGGCTTAACGGTGCAACACATGGAGACCGACTCTGCTGGTGGTGTGTTTGGGAAAGCGGTGCTGTTCGTTGGCTTTGGTGTGCTGCTGTATATGCTTGCTGGTTGGTTTAGTAACGTCATCACGGAATCGTTGAGTGGGCTCTATTCTGAGCAGATATCTCGTTCCTTTAGACAGGGCATGAGTTGGTTTATTTTCTCTGAAATCATGTTCTTCGGCGCTTTCTTTGGCGCGCTTTTCTACGCTCGGATGATTTCTGTGCCATGGATTGGTGGGGCAGGAAACAACGAGATGACCCATGAGGTGTTGTGGCCGATGTTCCAATCTATTTGGCCGCTAACAACCACCCCTGATGGCGTGACGACTCAAGCCATGCCTTGGCAAGGTATCCCTCTCAAGAACACCATCATTCTGCTGCTTTCCTCTGTGACGCTGCACATGGCACATATCAGTCTTGAACAAAATAAACGCATGGCATTGATCGTATGGCTAGAAATCACGATTGTGCTGGCTGGGTTCTTCCTGTTCTTCCAAGTGGAAGAGTATGTTCATGCTTATCAAGAGATGGGGCTTACACTTCAATCCGGTATTTATGGCAACACCTTCTTCTTATTGACTGGATTCCATGGCTTGCATGTCTGTTTGGGAACGATCTTTTTGATTGTGCTTCTGGCTAGGGTTGCAAAAGACCACTTCTCACCGAAAGACCATTTTGCGTTCCAAGCGGGCAGTTGGTATTGGCACTTTGTTGATGTGGTTTGGTTGGGTCTATTCGTGTTTGTGTACGTGCTCTAGTGAGAACACGAACCTGATAATCACTGAGCGTAAGCCGAATTAATAAGGACGAGGGTTAGGAGTGATGACTCCAGAAGCCAAAGCAAGCAGAAGTAACAGCACCACTATGGCAGACAGCATTACACGACGACCCAAGAAGTGACTCAGTCTTTTTCCGTTGTGTTTACCTGAGGCGATTTGGATTAGACCTTTCATCAAGTTGAAAGCGATGAAAAACAGCAAAGCGACCAATACAACTTTAAATAACAACACAAAGGTAGATGACGCCATAGTGATAATTCCAAACCGATTAATTGATGATGCGCACAAGTTCCGCAGTAAAGGTTTTTGGGTAGCGGTTGTTTTAACTGTGGTTTCAGTCGGCATTTTAATCAAGTTAGGTTTGTGGCAGTTAGACCGAGGTAACGAGAAACTAAGCTATGAACAACAATTGCTAGAAAGAGCTCTGAAGTCACCTAAGGATTTGGAGTTAGTGATCAGCGACTGGCAACGTGGCAATACTCAAACTCAAGTCGACTTAACCCGCCAGATTTGGAACGGACAAAAGGTCAACATCACTCTGGCAGCACAAAGCGGTTTGGTCCTCTTGTTAGATAATCAGATCAATCAAGGTGTCGTTGGTTATGTGATTTACATGCTGGGCAATATTCAGTCGCAAGGCGTAGAGAAACGGATTTTGATCGATCTTGGGTTTGTTGCGGCGAGTAATGACAGAAGAGAGCTACCGAAGTTAGGCGACATTGTATTACCAACCACGATGTCTGGGCGTTTGTACACACGGTCGATTAACCCTCTGAGTCAAACATTGGGTCTAGAAGAAACGACACCGAAACGCATTCAGAATCTTAATATCGAAGAGCTATCTCAATACACAAAGAAAGAGGTGATGCCCTTTGTTTTTCAACCGCAGAGCTTAGAGTCATGGCCTTATGAGTTTCTATGGCGGCCAACGGCAATGAAATCTGAAAAGCATTTTGGTTACTCAGTTCAATGGTTTGTAATGGCTGGGGTATTGCTGTTTTTGATGGTGTTAATTGGTTATCGGTATATGAAAGGGACACCCAAGGTAGGGGACTAACATGGATAAACCTCAAGCTTTAAGCAAAACAGAAGAAGAGACGCGGTTATTGCAGAAGCGTCGCTCGAAAGGTCGTTTGATGTTGATAGGGCTGATTCTGATTTTTGCTTTGCCTGCCATTATTGCTAAAACCGTGCTGGAGCAGCATTGGTACACAGCAGGCGTTACCAATTCCGGAGAACTCGTTGAGCCAAGGGTGACCTTGGAAGATGTTGGTATCACGTTGCCTGTGGCTGAAGAAGGTTGGTTGGTCGGATATATCGCCCCGACTGAATGCGAAAGCCTATGTGAGCAACAATTACACTACCTTAATCAGAGTTACTTGGCTTTAGGTAAGAACAAAGAGCGAGTCACGGCGGTGGTGTTTGTGGCTGAGGGCGTTTCTTTGAAGGGAACCATTAACAAGCCTGATTTAGAGTTTCTTGCTGGTGGAGACCAACTGAGAGCTGAATTTGCTCCGGCATCGATTGTGATTATTGACCCACTGGGCCAGCTTGTTATGGAGTATAAGAGCGTTTCTGAACCGTCTCAATTAGTTAGCCAATCCAAAGGGATGATCCACGATCTAAGGAAGTTACTCAAATTATCACGTGTGGGTTAACCAGTGGTAATACCTAGTAAATAGACAAATGTTGGGATTAGTGAAGAAGCGATGATGCGTTGTCAGCGATTCGATATAGGGAGATAAGCGATGCAAAATAGAGCGCCCAAATTACTCATGGTAATCATGAGGCTGACTATTTTACTGACACTCACCGTTATTGTGCTCGGTGCTTATACTCGTTTGTCGGATGCTGGTCTTGGCTGCCCTGATTGGCCAGGATGTTATGGTAATCTGGCCGTGCCATCCAATGCCACAGCAATCAGTGAGGCTAATCTCCAATTCCCAGAACGAGCTCTTGAAACAGATAAAGCATGGATAGAGATGATACATCGTTACTTTGCTGGCTCGCTCGGGTTGCTTATCTTTGTAGTTGTCGCTTGGTGCATCAAAAAGAACATTACCTCCGTTGGACTTCCTCTACTTATCTCCGCCACTGTGATTTTTCAGGCCCTGTTAGGTATGTGGACGGTTACTCTAAAGCTGATGCCTGTTGTGGTGATGGCACACCTTATGGGCGGGTTTACGCTGCTGTCGCTGCTCTGTTTACTCTATTGTCGTCTGTCTAATGTCCAACATCACTTTGGTGAGTCTGTTTCCCATTCTCCTCTTAAAGCTTGGGCATTGTTTGGGTTAATCGTTGTGGTTGGGCAGATATTGCTAGGTGGATGGACATCGTCTAATTATGCCGCTCTGGTGTGTACCCAATTACCTATCTGCGAAGGGAACTGGACAAGCTATTTAGATTTCAAGAATGCCTTCGATTTTGCTCAACACGGCCATGATAACTATGAGTTTGGTGTGTTGGAATATCCTGCGCGATTAACTATACATGTCATGCACCGGTTCGGGGCTATCGCTGCCACACTTACGGTGTTGATGGTTGTTTATCAGCTTTGGAAGCTTGAAAAAGGACCGCAAAGACAGCTGGCTGTCACTTTGGCGATAGTGTTGTTTGCACAGGTCAGTTTGGGGATCAGCAATGTATGGTTTCACCTACCGATATCGGTAGCCGTTTTGCATAATTTGGTGGCTGCTCTGTTACTTGTCACCATGGTTGTTACAAACTTTGTGGTTTGGCAACGTCAACCGAGTGAGTACTTGATGAAGAACGATGTATTACAAGGAGGTAATCATGGTCACTAGAACATCAACACAACATGGAGTGGTGGTTCAAGGCGCAGCTTTAAGTCAAGATCTCGCTGCCAGTCAAGAGATAACAGCCAACGGAGAAAGTGCTCCAAAAAATGAGCTGGCCTCGAAAAACAAAGCGACTTGGAAGGTCTATTTAACGCTGACCAAACCCAAGGTAGTGGCTTTGATGTTGCTGACGGCACTGGTTGGTATGTGTTTAGCGGTGCCTAACGGATTACCTTTACAGCAAACTCTGTTTGGAATGATCGGAATAGGGTTGATGGCAGGCTCGGCAGCGGCATTTAACCATTTGATCGACAAAAAGATCGATGGGCAAATGACTCGCACAAATCGACGCCCTTTGCCGTCAGGAGAACTCAGCAGTGTGCGTGTGTTCAGCTTTGCTGCTGGCATTGGTTTGCTTGGCTTTGTCACATTAGTGGTGTGGGTTAATCAACTCACTGCTTGGTTAACCTTTGCGAGCTTATTAGGCTATGCGGTGATTTATACTATGTACTTGAAGCGGGCTACGCCGCAAAACATCGTGATTGCAGGGATCGCAGGTGCGATGCCGCCGTTATTGGGCTGGACGGCGGTCACCAATGAACTGCATTCAAACGCTTGGTTGTTGGTGATGATCATCTTTATCTGGACGCCTCCGCATTTTTGGGCGTTGGCGATTCATCGTCGTGACGAATATGCCAAGGTGAACATCCCGATGTTGCCTGTGACCCATGGTATTGCCTATACCAAAACATCGATTCTGCTCTATACCTTGCTGCTAAGCATCGTATGTATATTGCCGGTGTTGGTTGGTATGAGTAGCTGGATATATTTGAGCGCTTCTTTGGTGCTAAACGGCGGGTTTGTATATCACGCTTGGGTACTTAAATATCGTGATGAGCCTAATATGGCGATGAAGACTTTTAAATTCTCCATTTATCATCTCATGATCTTGTTTGTCGCTTTGCTGGCGGACCACTATCTACTTTGATAGCTGATATTTCTACTTTGATAGCTGATATTTCTACTTTGATAACTGGTGTTTCTACTTATACTGAATAAAAAAACGGATGCTCTAGGCATCCGTTTTTTGTTTTGCTGATTACTAGCACGTACCTACTAGAAAGTAAGTGACTGGCTAGTAATTAGTCCACTTTGTTCCAAGCATCTTGCCAGTGTGAACCAACACCTGGTTCGTATTGAGTTGCTGTTGGAGTCCATTGAACACAGTAACCAGAGTATGGGAACTCTTTACACTGATAAACGCCACCATCGCTGCTCAGTACTTTCGTACCTGCTGTGTAAGACTCAATGCTCTCAGGAAATACGAAGTCGTAATCGCCAGCGGGTGGCGGTGTTTGCTCGTCCATTAGGTGGAAATCAAGCGTGTTTTGATCCACTAAGTTACCTTGGTCATCTTTAGTCACAACCACAAGCATGTGGTGGCCAGCCTCCGATTTAGACAGAGTGAGTTGAACATCTTCAACTTGTCCGTCTGCCAGTTCTGATTTTTGAGAAGCGAGTGCTTCGCGGTGATGGTTGTACACCGTCAGTTCTGCTTGAACATCGCCAGTTGCTTCTAAAGTTAGATCAAGCTGTGTTGGCTGGTTTTCATCAATAATGTACTCAGATTCTAGGCCTGTCACTGCTAGCTCATGCTCGGGCTCTGGAGTATCAATCTTGTAACCGATCTCGACGCTCTTAAAGCCTGAACCGGCTTTTAGGTAAACAGGGTTCGTGCCGTACACGGGTGCAAAATCGCCTTGGTCGTTCAGCTGACCTGCTTTGATTTGCGCTTGTTCTTTGTTGATCTTAGAGGCAAGCGCGTAAGACCAGTTATTTGCTTTGCCTTGCTCGTTGCTCTCAATGACGAGCTCTGTGCTGTATGAAGCCGTTCTCACCCGATTGATCGAAGACACGAGTGTAGACAGCATCACCAACGTTTAGATCTTGAGTTGGGTTGATTTGACCGCCTTGATCCCAATCAGGAATGATAGGGCCGTCGCCATCAAATTTCACATCGATAACGTTGTAGAAAGCCATCGCAGTATCACCTACGTCCCATACAGCAAGGATCACTTGATAACCTTCGCGCTCTGGAACATTACACAAGTGGCTTACTTGCATAGGTGGTTGTTGCCCATTGCCTTCAACAACACAGAATGGTGTTAAGTCAAAAGAGCTGCGCGCCAAAGGCTGGTTTGGGTTCCAGTCTGGTTGAGTAATGTAGTATTTCCAGTCGTTAGTCACGTGGTTGGCAGTGAACGTCCACTCAAAATATTGAGAGCCCGACTTGATAGGACGTTTAACCCAGCGATCTGCAGTCTGCTCGTCTAGCGCTGCCGCTAAAGATGATTGCGCACTGGCGATTTTTCCATCGGCAGGGCCGACTTCAGGGAAGCCTTCAGGGCCTTCTACACTTTGTGGCTCGTATTGGATACCACCACAGTTGGTGTTTTTCTCTTGTGTATCACTCGCTGGGAATTTACATAGCGCGACACGGCTTTCTGCTACGCCATTATCGTATGCCGAAACATAACCGTGACCGAAGCTTGCACCGCTTACGCTAAGTAGCGATAGCGCGATGAGTGATTTTTTTGGGAGTTGTTTCATTATTTGTCCTTACTGTATTTGGCCGACAAAAAAAGAGAACACTCGGGCATGCATTGACACTTAAATCCTATTAAGTGGCGGCCCCGCTATCATAGACAGAATATTTGTCGACAGACCGGTGGCTTTGCGTCCTATTCTTTCAAATAGTTTGCCAGAAGTGCGTTTAAGCAAGCGGAATGTAGCCAACCCGTTTTATAAATGCGAATCAATCGATTGAAATGTGGAATGCTAATCTCGAACTTTTAATTCTTAATACAAATTAACTTGCTATATGTTTAGTTCGTTAACGTATAAATTATTGATATAAATGAAGAAAGTATTTGCTCTAATCGTTTTTGTGAATGATTTTGGTGATTGTGTTTCGTTCTATACAACAATTGCGCGCATATCAAAACCAAACCTTTGGTTTCCACTAACCAAACCCTGACACGCCATGTATGAAAAGCCGGACAATTGATTGGTATAAGTTATATAAAGGAAGCAGTATGGAATTCACAGAACAAGATAGAGACGCGCTGTATCAAACTTGGATGTCACAAAAATCGAGAATGCGAATTACGCAGATGGAGTTTTCAAAAAAGCTAGGAATGAACCAGCTTGATTTCTCTAGAGTGTTGAGAGGCGAGACACCATTAACGATGTCTTTTATTAGCCACTTTTGTCGTTTACTTCATTTAGAACCTAGGAATGTGTTCCCTTCACTCAAAGAAGGCAACCAATCTGGGCCTAAAGTGGTGTATTTGAAAAGCCGAATGAGTGTGGATGGCGAGATCCAAAATGCTTACATTGAAGGTAATCAAGTGATTGTCGAGTATGCACACACTGTGCAACATGACTAATTTTAGAGATAGCTCTGAGTTTTAACCCCTTTTTCTACAATCTTTTCACATAGGGTATGGCATACTTGTTTGGATTCATAAATTTAACCGAAGTGCGCTATGACACCTTTAAAACTTCTCTTGCTTGTTGCAACCAGCATCTTTTTGTTTGGTTGTGCAGGCGGCCCAATTAAAACCGCAACCAAATTCACCAGCTATGAAGATTTTAGCGTCGGACCTGATGGAGGCGTCGATCTTGTATGGGCGAGGATAGGGTTACGTGATTCACAGCGCCTGAAAGCCAAACTCGATGAGTACGACTCTGTGGTGATCGACCAAATTTTTGTACTGGCAAAAGAAGGATCGTTAGAGCAGGAAGACATTCAGGAGCTCACTGATCACATGGTTGCGCGTTTGGAAGAGAAAATATCGCCCCATAAAACGATTGTCGATGAGCCTACCGGGAATACGCTGCGCCTAAGCATTGCCTTGAGTAACGTTGAAACCCCCAACCCCATCTTAGCTGTGACCAGTAGTGTACTGCCGTTTGGTCTTGCGATGTCTACCATATCTAAGGTCACGACCGGAGAGCACACCAATGTGGGAAGCGCCAGCGTTGAGCTCTTGGTAAGTGATGCTCAAGAGGGTACACCATTGTTTGCAGCCATTGACCGTGAAGCAGGCAATAAAGATTTCTCGACAATGATTGATTCACTAGATGATGCCAAAGATGCAATCAACTATTGGGTTGAGCGTTTAGGTGATACTCTACAAAGAATAGAAAAAGCCTAGAAAGAGCCTGTAATGCTAGAGAAACAGAACCTGATTAAACTTGCTAGAATGCAAATGCCATTTGGTAAATACGCTGGTCGTATATTGATCGATCTGCCGGAGGAATACTTACTGTGGTTCGATAAAAAAGGTTTTCCCTCTGGTGAGTTAGGTGACTTACTCAAGCTGTGTTTGGCATTAAAAATTGAAGGGCTTGATAGCGTTGTCAAGCCATTGAAAAGAATGTAATTAGTTAAAAGCTCACGTTAATCACGTGAGCTTTTTTATTTTCAAGTTCTGCATAATTTTACATGTACGGTGACGCTTGAAGTATAACCGTTCTTAACCTGTCATAAATTACGCAATCGATAGCGTGTAAATAATGGTATACAGGGTGTTTTAAATATAAAACACAAAAAAAATTGCGTTTATTTTCAATTAGTGATTGAAACTAGAGTTTTTACTAGTTAAGTTACAGGGAACAAGAAGATTAGTGCTGATAGAAAGTTACGTGAGACAACGTACATTCAGCTCAAGGATAGAAAAAAGGAAGAAGTAAGCAATGTTCCAGACTGATGATGTAAGAATTAACAAAGTAAAAGAGTTATTACCACCTGTTGCTGTTTTAGAAAAGTTTCCAGCGACAGAAGTTGCTTCTTCTACAACCTTTGAAAGCCGCAAAGCGATCCACAATATTCTAGAAGAAAGCGACGACCGCTTGCTTGTTATTGTTGGCCCATGTTCTATTCATGACACAGAAGCTGCGCTTGAGTATGGTAAACGTTTGAAAGTGCTACGCGACGAACTAGGCGATAACCTAGAAATCGTAATGCGTGTTTACTTTGAAAAGCCACGTACAACTGTTGGTTGGAAAGGCCTAATCAATGACCCGTACATGAACGATACGTTCAAGCTAAATGATGGTCTTCGTCTTGGACGTAAGCTATTGCTTGACCTAACTGATATGGGAATGCCTACGGCAAGTGAATTCCTAGATATGATCACACCTCAATACGTAGCAGATCTAATCAGCTGGGGTGCAATCGGCGCGCGTACTACTGAATCTCAAGTTCACCGTGAATTGGCTTCTGGCTTATCTTGCCCAGTTGGCTTTAAGAATGGTACTGATGGCAACATCAAGATCGCAACAGACGCTATTCGTTCGGCAAGTGCTTCGCACCACTTCTTATCTGTAACTAAGTACGGACACTCAGCAATTATTGAAACAGTGGGTAACCCTGACTGTCATATCATTTTACGTGGCGGTAAAGAGCCAAACTACAGCGCTGAGCATGTAGGTAAAATCAAAGAAGAACTAGCAGCGTCAGGCCTTCCACAAAAGGTAATGATTGATTTCAGCCACGCAAACAGCTCTAAGCAGTTTAAGCGTCAAATGAACGTATCTGATGACGTTAGTGCTCAAATCTCAGGCGGTGATAAAGCTATCTTTGGTGTGATGATTGAATCTCACCTTGTTGAAGGTCGCCAAGATCTTGTTGATGGTAAAGCTGCAACTTACGGCCAATCTGTTACTGATGCATGTATTGGTTGGGAAGATACTGAAACAGTACTTCGCCAGTTGGCAGACGCTGTTGAAGCTCGCCGCAACAAATAGACTAATTACAGTCAGCGACTAAGCGACTGAAAATTCAAAGCCCTTATTAGCCGTTGCTAGTAAGGGCTTTTTTGTGGCTCTTAGTCGTAAACGGAAAGTACCTTGTACTCTTAAATGAGAAAAGACAGTAACTCGTCGACTTTGAGTGACAGCAAAGCTCTATCTTGCTTGGTTTCCACGTTGAGACGTATCAGTGGCTCTGTATTGGACTTTCTTAAGTTGAAGCGCCATGTGCCCATATTCATGCTGAGCCCGTCTGTGTGATCGATCTCAACGGCGTTATCTTGATAGTGCGACAACACATATGCCATGACTTGTTCTGGGTCGGAAACTTTACGATTGATCTCTCCCGAAGAAGGGAATCTACCCATACTCGAACTGGTCAATTGATGAAGAGATTGTTGAGTCTCGCAGATTAGTTCAATCACTAAGAGCCAAGGAATCATTCCTGAATCGCAATACCCAAAATCACGAAAATAATGGTGCGCACTCATTTCACCACCGTACACCGCGTTTAACTCTCGCATCTTCTCTTTGATGAGCGCATGCCCAGCTTTGACCGCAATAGCCTTCCCACCAAGCTTGTTGGCGACTTCAATCGTGTTCCATGTCATACGCATATCGTGCAATACGGTTGCATCCGTTTCTTTTAGCAAGAAAGCTTCAGCGAGCAAACCAACAATATAGTAACCCTCAATGTAATTGCCTTTTTCGTCAAAGAAAAAACAACGGTCGAAATCGCCATCCCACGCAATACCTAGATCGGCGGAATGCTCTAAGACTGCATTTCGAGTTGCTACTTGGTTCTCTTTAATCAATGGGTTTGGGATGCCATTAGGAAATTTTCCGTCAGGGGCATGGTGTACCTTGATGAAGGTGGCAGGAACATTGAGTTTGTTGAAACGCTCCTCTAAAGCATCGATAACATGTCCTGCAACCCCGTTTCCTGCGTTAACCACCACCTTCATCGGTGATAGTTTGGATGGATTTATATAAGTGAGCAGGTGATCTACGTAAGGGGCGAGAATGCTGGTCGATCGACTAGAGTGATTTGGTTGTACATGACCGACAGATAAATCACTGTTCACCTCTTGATTCAATACTTTAATGCGTAGTTTGATTTCATCTAAACCACTGTTTTTACTTATCGGGCTAGCGTCCAAACCAACTAATTTCATTCCGTTGTAATTGATTGGGTTATGGCTTGCCGTAATTTGGATTCCGCCAATGGCGTTAAGGTGGCGAGTCGCAAAGTAGACCTCTTCAGTGCCAGTCATACCTAGGTCGATGACTGCTATCCCAGACTCGATTAAGCCTTTGGTTATGGCTTCTTGTAATGAAAGAGACGTCTCTCGGTTATCACGACCAATCACTACATGAGCCAAGCCATCGAATGGGGCTTCAGGTGTCGTAGATAGGACGTATTCTCCAAATGCCTTGCCGAGCAGGTAGGCAAAGTGGCCATTGATTTGGCCACCAATGATGCCGCGAATATCGTTGTTCTTAAAGCAGCTAAGGTCTAATGTTGGTTTCACTTGATTGTCGCCGCTTTATTTCGATTTGTTTTTTTGAGATGAATCAGCTTGTTGGTTTCGAACATCTCGCCCATAGCTGTCTTGATATCGAATGATATCGTCTTCACTTAAATGACTACCGGTTTGTACTTCGATCATTTCGAGAGGTGAGTCTCCAGGGTTCTCTAGGCTGTGGATGTGACCTAGCGGAATGTAAGTGGATTGATCTTCTTCGACGAGATACGTTTTCTCATCGTTGGTTACTTTCGCAGTACCTGCCACTACAACCCAATGTTCCGCTCTATGGTGATGCATTTGCAACGAAAGCCTATGGCCAGCGTTGACTGTAATGCGCTTCACTTTGTCACGCTTACCTAGATCGATCACATCGTATTTACCCCAAGGCCTAAAGACCTCGCGATGATGTACATGCTCCGTTCGTTCAGCCTGATTCAGTTGGCTAACAATTGACTTAACACCCTGAACTTTGTCTTTGTTTGCAACCAATATTGCATCTTTGGTTTCGACAATAATGAGGTTTTCGACACCTACCGTCGCGACAAGCTTATTCTCCGCATGAATGTAGTTGTGTTGAGAGTCGACGATTAACACATCGCCTTCAATGACGTTGTTGTGCTCATCCTTATCACTAACATCCCAGATAGCAGACCATGAGCCAATATCATTCCAACCAACATCCATCGGGATCACTGCGGCGTGTGAGGTCTTTTCCATCACGGCATAATCGATAGAGTCACTTGGGCTATTTTTGAATGCTTCTGCGTCGATACGAATAAAGTCGAGGTCGGTATTTTGCTTTGAAAGAGCTAACTGACAAGCCGCTAATATTTCTGGGTGGTGTTGAGAGAGTTCTTCAAGGTAGCGGGATGCTTTAAACATGAACATGCCACTGTTCCATAAGTATTGTTCTGAACGTATGTATTCTTCCGCAGTTGTTTTATTAGGCTTTTCAACGAAGCAATCAATGGCATAGGCGTGATGGAGTGATTGCTTTGTAATACGTGAGTCAGCTTGAACGAGAGGGGAAAGAGGTTCTCCCTGCTTGATATAACCGTAGCCTGTTTCTGGCGCATTAGGGGTTATTCCAAATGTTACCAGTTTGCCTTGCTCCGCGTAATTAACGCCACGACTGATCACTTGTTGGAATTCAGAGGTGTTAGCGATGTGATGATCAGCAGCCAGTACTAATAAGATCGGGTCTGATGCATCCTGCGCATTATTGGTTGATTTAGCTAAGGCTTGTAATGCCGCTAATGCGATGGCTGGAGCCGTGTTTCGACCGACGGGCTCTAGCAGAATACCACTATGTTGGATGTTAGCCGATCGAGCTTGTTCCGCGGCAATAAAGCGGTGTTCTTCATTACAGATAATGAATGGAGCAGCGCACTTGCTATCCGTTAGATAGTCCTCAAGACCTTGCAAGCGTTGAAGCGTTTGCTGAAGCATTGATTGTTCGCCAGCAATGTTGAGGAATTGCTTAGGGTAGAGCTCGCGAGACAATGGCCAGAGGCGGCTTCCGGAGCCGCCAGCTAGAATGACAGGTAAAATCATAAAGTGGTAATTAGGCGTAAAGGGTTACTAACACCATGTTACCACGCTTATGGCTTATCGATGAGCTTCAGGGCTCGAATTCATTACACCTTGAGAATCGTTGATGTCTTGCGCTTCAATCTTGAGTGTTTGTGTTGGGAAGGCGATATCAGCATTGTGCTTATGAATAATCGCTAACACCTGCAATAAAACATCTTGTTTCACTTCGTGGTATCTCACCCAATTAACCGTCTTGGTGAAGGTGTAGATAAAGAAGTTGAGCGTTGATGGCCCGAACTTATCAAAGTTAACAATCAAGGTTTGCTTGGCATCAATATCTGGGTGCGTTTCGAGCATAGTTTTTACGTCATCCACAATCAGAGCAAGCTTATTTGCGTCTTGATAGCGAAGCCCAAACGTTTCATTGATTCTGCGGTTCAACATTCTTGATGGGTTCTCCACCACAATGTTACTGAACACAGAATTAGGTACGTACAAAGGGCGCTTATCAAAGGTGCGAATGATGGTCATGCGCCAGCCAATACGTTCTACTGTGCCTTCGATTTGGCGATCGGGTGAGCGTATCCAATCGCCAACTTTAAACGGGCGGTCGAAGTAAATCATCATTCCGCCAAAGAAATTCGACAGTAAATCTTTAGCTGCCAAACCGACGATCAAGCCACCCACACCACCAAAGGTGAGTAAGCCGGAAAGGCTGAGCCCAAACGCTTGCATGATGGTCAGTCCGCCCATAACCATAAAGAACAAGCGAGCGACTTTCGCGATAGCTTGAACGGTGGTTTCGTCCCTGGTCTTCTGTTCTAAGACATACGCTTCAGAGTTGCTGATCATTCGCAACGTGAACCAAACAAAAGTACAGATGATCAGTATGTGCTTAAGCGTTTTTAGCCAGTTGATTTCATTGCCAAACTGGCCTTGAAGGATCAGGCCGATAGACACAGTAGCAGGCCAACACCAAAGTAACGTGCTGACAGGCGTTTTTAGAGCCTCTAGCAGTAGGTCGTCCCAGTGGAATGGAGTTTTCTGAACCAGAATTTCTAAGCGATTATGGATAATTCGCCAAGCTACCCAAGCGAGAAAACTCGCAATAGTGATGAATAGGACGCTGTTTGCCCAATCACTATGGCTCTGGTTGATGTAGGTTTGTACTTGGGTTATGAATTCATTCATTGTGTGTGCTGCCGCAGAAATTATGAATTGGAAATTAGCAGAAACTCGAGTTGTTCTCTACCTTTATAAATCAAGCGATTATGACAATAGTATAACCTTATTCTTGCAGAACTAACTTTTTTTGAGATAGAAACTAATGTAGGTTTGACTATCCCGTGTAATTAAAATTTCTAAACAGGATTTCAAATGAGCGACAAACAATATGCAGTTATCGGTTTAGGGCGATTTGGTCTGTCTGTTTGCAAAGAGCTGCAAAGTTCAGGGGCACAGGTACTGGCCGTCGATATTGATGAAGATCGGGTGAAAGAAGCAGCGGCTTTTGTTTCACAAGCGATTGTTGCGAACTGCACGAGCGAAGAGACGGTGAAAGAGTTAAGACTCGATGATTACGATATGGTGATGGTATCGATAGGCTCTGACGTTAACTCAAGCATTCTAACGACTTTGGTGGTGAAAGAATCTGGAGCAAAAGCAGTTTGGGTTAAGGCGAATGATAAGTTCCACGGCAAGATCCTCTCTAAGATTGGTGCTGACCATATCATCATGCCGGAGCGAGATATGGGTATTCGTGTTGCTCGTAAGATGCTGGACAGACGCGTTCTCGAATTTATCGACCTTGGCAGTGGCTTAGCGATGACAGAAATCGTTATTGGCTCAAAGTTTTTAGGTAAGCAACTTCGCGACCTAAAGCTGTGCAAAGAGGTAGGGGTTGAAGTACTTGGCTTCAAGCGCGGCCCGAATCTAACCAAAGCACCTGAGCTTGATGTCAGTTTAGAAATCGGTGATGTGGTGATCATCGCTGGGCCGAAAGAGACCTTGTCTAGAAAGCTACGCAATTGGTAACTGGTAATAAGTAATTGGTAATAAGGTAACCGTATGAATTCGTTGAAACGAAAAGGTACTTTCTACACGCTCAAGACAGATAAAAAGCCGCGTAAAGGCTCAGAGCCAAAGATTATCCTTACGAGTTTCTTAGGTGTTCTTATCCCTTCTGCAATCTTGTTGACGCTGCCAGTCTTTTCTGTAACCGGACTTAGTTTTACAGATGCGCTGTTTACTGCCACATCCGCAATCAGTGTGACAGGCTTGGGTGTTGTCGATACGGGTGAACATTTCACTCTGGCGGGCAAAATACTGCTGATGTTTTTGATGCAAGTCGGCGGTTTAGGGCAGATGACACTGTCTGCAGTGCTGCTCTATATGTTTGGTGTTCGATTAAGTCTCAAGCAACAAGCATTGGCGAAGGAAGCGTTGGGTCAAGATCGTAAGATTAATCTCCGTAAATTAGTTAAGAAGATCATCATCTTTGCGTTGGTGGCGGAGTTTGTTGGGTTTGTATTGCTCTGTTTCCGTTGGGTTCCAGAAATGGGATGGGCAACGGGAAGCTTTTATGCACTTTTTCACGCTATATCTGCATTCAATAACGCAGGTTTCGCGCTGTTCTCAGACAGCATGATGAGTTTTGTTGATGATCCATTGGTGATTTGTACTTTGGCGGGTTTATTCATCTTTGGGGGATTAGGCTTCACGGTAGTGGGGGACTTATCGAGTAACTGGCGTAAAGGCTTCCAGCACTTGCATCTGCACACTAAGATCATGCTGACCGCAACTCCAACTTTGTTGTTGGTGGGTACGGTGATGTTTTGGTTATTGGAGAGAAATAACTCAGCAACGATGGAAGGCCTCTCTATACAAGGTCAGTGGTTAGCGGCATTTTTCCAATCGGCGAGTGCTCGTACCGCTGGTTTCAACAGTGTCGATTTGTCTCAGTATACGCAACCGGCATTATTGGTGATGATAGTACTAATGTTGATTGGTGCTGGTTCGACTTCCACTGGTGGTGGTATTAAGGTCTCGACCTTTGCGGTTGCGTTTGTCGCAACTTGGACATTCTTGCGTCAGAAAAAGCATGTCGTGATGTTTAAGCGCACCGTGACTTGGCAAGCGGTAACAAAGTCGTTGGCTATTATTGTGGTTAGTGGGGCGTTATTAACCACTGCGATGTTTTTGTTAATGCTTACTGAAAAGGCAGCGTTTGATCGCGTGATGTTTGAGGTGATTTCTGCCTTTGCAACCGTTGGCCTAACAGCAGGACTCACTGCAAACCTGACTGAGCCGGGTAAATACATCATGATTGTCGTTATGGTGATTGGACGTATCGGTCCCTTGACCTTGGCTTATATGCTAGCTCGCCCAGAACCTTCCTTGTTGAAATACCCCGAAGATACTGTGTTAACGGGTTAATAACGTTACCAGGCTAATGAATCACATTTTGTCAGTAACAACAAAGCAAGCGATATGCTGGCTTTGTTGTTATAGGTGTAGCTCTAATTTCTTAGCACTTAGCATCTAGCCTTCGAACATTTCAATATATTCTTCGTAGCCTTCTTCAGCCAATTTATCTGCAGGGATAAAGCGCATAGCAGCTGAGTTCATGCAGTAGCGTAAACCTGTTGGCTTTGGACCATCTTTAAATACATGTCCTAGGTGTGAGTCACCAAATTTACTGCGAACCTCTGTTCTTGGGTAAAGCAGCTTGTAGTCAGTAGTCGTTACGACATAAGCCTCGCTGATTGGCTGTGTAAAGCTCGGCCAACCTGTACCTGATTTGTATTTGTCTTTTGAAGAGAACAAAGGCTCACCCGTTACGATATCAACGTAAATACCTTCTTGCTTGTTATCCCAGTATTTGTTGTCAAATGGGCGCTCTGTCGCGTCGTCTTGTGTAACATCGTATTGCAGTGAAGTTAGAGACGCTTTGATCTCCGCATCAGATGGCTTGCTGTATGTCTTAGCATTGGCTGTCGCATTCTTACCATCGATGATCTGACGGATCGTTTTCGGATTTTCTTTTCTATCATCACCGAAGACTTTATCTAGGTACTGATCACGACCAGAAGCGTAGCGGTAGTAGTTATAACGAACCTTGCTCTTCTTGTAATAATCTTGATGGTAATCCTCTGCTGGCCAGAATTTTTCAAACTTAATCAGTTCTGTTTTTAATGGTTCACCAAAGATTTGAGCCTTATCGATTTCCATCATGAAGTTCTGAGCGACGTCTTTTTGCTCCTGGTTATGATAGAAAACAGCAGGTCGATATTGTGGACCTCTGTCAACGAATGAACCTTTGTCATCAGTTGGGTCGATGTGTCTGAAGAATTGGTCAAGCACCTGTTCGTAGCTAACCACATCAGGGTTGTAAGTCACGTTGATCACTTCGATGTGACCAGACTTACCTGATGAAACTTGTTTATAGGTTGGATTCTCTAATTCGCCACCAGAATATCCTGAGACAACATCCGAGACTCCTGTCAGCTTCTCCAGATCGGATTCTGTACACCAAAAACAACCACCAGCCAGTGTCGCTATTTCGCTCTTACCTGAGTTAGCCGTTTTATCCATTGTATTGGCAGTGCCAGTCTGGCTCACAAACAGCGAAATCAGTGGTAGCGCAACCACGAGTGATACCAATATTTTAGATAATTTATTCATAGATACCTCATCTTGACGTTCTTTTCATTCGATTTTGAATGTACGAATAGAGACAGGTTTTAGATGGAAAAAATTGCACAATTCATGAAATAAATATCTCAAACAGAAATCTTGCTCATAAATGCCGCCAGTAGTAGGGTGTAGGCATTGATATAAAATACTAGTTAATGATGACGCTTTTCGTACATCTAAGGAACAACATGCAAGCAGAAGTTAAATGGGTCGAAGGCTTTAAATTCCTAGGTCAATCTCAATCTGGCCATTCTATTGTTATGGATGGAAGCGGTGGTGCTACTGCGCCAAGCCCTATGGAGATGGTGCTGATGGCCGCTGGTGGTTGT
Source organism: Vibrio sp. QJM3NY_15 (assembly GCF_057785995.1). Classification (NCBI taxonomy): domain Bacteria; kingdom Pseudomonadati; phylum Pseudomonadota; class Gammaproteobacteria; order Vibrionales; family Vibrionaceae; genus Vibrio; species Vibrio sp. QJM3NY_15. The sequence continues at coordinate 149,366 of NZ_CM173518.1, read as the reverse complement.
AGCTCTGTTGATGTGGTTGATGGTTTGAAATCTGCAGGCCAGAGCATCACAGGCTGTAATGCAAAACTTGAAACAACGCGTCGTGAAACGGCACCAAAAATCTTTACTGTGATTAATATTCACTTTGAAGTGTCTGGTGACAATCTTGATCCTGACCTTGTTGCTAAAGTATGTGCTGACTCGTTAGAGAAATACTGTTCAGTATGTCTAATGCTAGGCGCTGGCGTAGAGATGACTCACAGCTGGGAAATCATCTAGTCTTTTGATTGTGTGCCTAGGCGATAGGCTAATTTTTACGGCTTACGGCTTACGGCGTATGAGTAAAGCCAGATAAAGAAAAGGGCGGAGCACTTTCAAGTGCTCCGCCCTTATTATTTTAGTTAGAGTTGACTGCTATTATTCAGCCGTTTCTACAATAACTTCTTCCATTTGCGCTTCTTCTTGGTATTCGAAGCTTGGGATTGTTGCGTCAACACGACGGTTCTGTGCACGACCTTCAGCAGTATCGTTTGTTGCTACTGGGTTTTCTTCACCTTCACCTGTAGCCGTAATACGGTCTGCTTCAATACCTTGCTCTTCAATGTATGCGGCTACAGCGGCAGCACGTTTCTTAGAGATCATCATGTTGTATTCAGCAGCGCCTGTTGAATCTGTGTGACCAACAACATTAACTGATGATTGAGGGTAAGTTTTAAGCACTTCAACTAATGGCTCTAGCGCAGTCTTACCATCGGTAGACAGCTCTGTACTGTTAGTTGCAAACATTTCTTGAGAGTAGCTCTCTGTTTGCGCTTTAATTACAACAGTCTCTTCTTCAACAACAACGGCTTCAGGTTCTGCAATTGGTTCAGATGGAGCCTGTGTTACGGCTGCCGCAGAAGCTACTGTTGCGGCTGACGCTGTCGTGTTACCTGTACCGAAATTGTAGCTTAGACCAACGGTAACAAGATTGGAGTTAAGGTCTTGGATAATCTTATCGTCAAAATCATCGAAGTATTGATATTCAACTCGAAGAGCCCAGTCGTCGGATAGCTGTTTCTCAGCACCGATACCTAGTGCTAATACAACGTCGTCTTCGTCATCGTGCATGATGTAAGCAGGACCTGCTTTAAAGAAGATATCAAACTCTTGTTTAATCGCTAGTCGATACATTGGGCTTAAAGAAATGGCTACGATCGAATCACTGTATGCTTTAGGCGTTCCGTTGTTGTTAAAGCTGGTATCATAATCACCTAAGTAATCTGCATTCAATTCAAGAGCAATGTTATCGGTAAAGTTGTAACCACCGTAAATACCACCCGCAACAGAATCATCTTCACACTTCTCACCGCTTACACAAGCGCTATCTAGCCAACCCATGCCAACTTTAGCACCAACATACGTGGTTGAAGCAATTGAGGGAGCAGCAGCGAAACCTGAAGCAGCTATCACAGCACACATGATTTTTGACAGTTTTTTCATAATCTTATCCTTGGATTAACTCTTATTGTTATCTGAATGAGCCTTTAAAGCGACGACGTACTGATTGGGACACTGCAACAGTAAATCGTTCCAGGCGTCGATTCAGGTCGAACCTATCTTGGAACTGTTGTTATATTGTTAGTTTAGTTGCGTATTGCAGTCAATGAAATTGTTAAAAATTATATATTTAAGGTGCTATTTACAGAGGTTTTTGTCAATTAATTGTTGTCTCAAATATTGGAAACGAAGAAACCTCGTATCATTTTTAGGCGATACGAGGTTTCATTTTCATTTGTACGGATTATTGGACTATAGACCTTGATTTGCGGATGTGACAGGAGTTATGGACGTTCACCTTCAAGTAAACGCTTTTCGATATCTGCAATCACTCTAGGTAAGTCGGCAATAGTATCGATCAGGTAATGCGGGTTTGATTTGTTTAGCTTCACGCTTGCTTTTTCTCGCGCAGCTGCAAGTGTCGCTTCGTCAGCATCTAGATATTCTTGATACGTTAAGCCTGCTTCGTTGCCTGATAGTACAAGGCCTACTGTCCACATGCCTGCGTTGTGGCCTTCATCTATACCCGGTGCAGCGTCATCCACTTTCACACACGCGGCGACGTTCGTCACACCTAGGTCAATGACGTTTTTAAGCGCCATGAATGGAGCGGGGCGACCGCCTTGCGGTAAGTCATCCGTTGCTACTACGTTGTCAGGAAGATAACCATAATCTGCTGCAGCTGGGATCAGTACATCCATTACTTCACGTGGGTAACCAGAACAAGAGCCTATTTTTACGTTCTTTTCTTTTAGGTTATTTACCACTTCAATAGCGTTTAAAATTGGTGCTGCGTGGTCTGCTACTTTTGCTTTCTGAAGAGGCATGAATGCCGCGTAGATCGCATCAACGTCTTCACTGGTCATCGAGCGTCCGAATTGAGCATTCCAACGAGCGTCAACAGCTGGAATTCGACCAACCGCTTGGATGTGGTCCCATTTGCCGATACCCATAGGTTCACGCGCTTCTGCTAGGTCGATATCAAAGTTAAAACCTTGTCTGAATGCTTCTACAAAAATACTGGTTGGAGCAAACGATCCAAAATCAACGATAGTGCCAGCCCAGTCAAAGATAACCGCTTGGATAGGTGATGTTGTGTTCATAATAATGTCCTATTTTTGTGTCACTCCCAGTTCAAAAGTACTGGGGGACGAATGATTGTTTTAGGTTATTGGTTAGGTGATGGTTTAAAGGTACTCAAAGTCTTTGCAGACTTTTGCTATCGCTTTTTCTAATACAGACAGAGCGACTTCTAGTTCGCTGCGGCTGATGATCAATGGTGGGCTCAACTGAATCACGTTACCTTGTGACACCTTAAAGCTCAGGCCATTGTTCAGACATTGGTAAAGTACTGCTTCCGCTTCATCGAACGCTCGGGTTTTGGTGATATGGTCAGTGACCAATTCCACCCCCCAGAGCAGGCCGATGCCGCGAACGTCCCCAATGACTGGGTATTTCTCTTTCATTTGAAGCAGTTGTTCATGTACGAATACGCTGTCTGCTTGCACTTTTTCAAGTAGATTTTCTTGCTCAATCACTTCCATGGTAGCGAGTGCTGCCGCGCAACCGATAGGGCTTTTTTCATGGGTGTAATGACCCAATGATACTTGCGCTGCCGTGTTGTATTTGTCTTTGGTGACCATGGCGGCAATTGGAACCAAGCCGCCGCCAAAGCCTTTACCGATACATAAGATGTCAGGTTCGATATCAAACGCTTGGTGAGTAAACCATTCGCCGCTACGACCCATGCCATTTGGGATGTCATCAATGATCAACATGACGTTGTGTTTGTCACAGATCTCACGGATACGTTTCCAATAAGCCTTACTTGGCACTTGAACATCGGTGTTACGAACAGCTTCTGCAATGAAGGCTCCAATACCACCTTCTTTTTCAATCACATACTCAAGGTAATCTGCATAATGCACATCACATGCAGTCTCATTGTTATCGCCTGAGCTTTGCCCGCGAAGCGATAAAGAGTCATTAAGCGGGAAAGCACCACGATAAGAGACCGCTGGTGGGATACGTTCTACGCCTGCCATTAACGGCCCCATGCCTTCACGAAAACAGGCTTCACCACCCACTGAAATTGCATCCAGTGACGCGCCATGGAATGAGTCCCACAATGACACTACTTTAAAGTTGTTGGTGACATGTCGAGCAAGTTTGAGTGCCATGCCGATCACCGATGTACCACCCGGAGCAAACAACACGCGATTCAAATCACCACCGCAGATCTGTGTGAGTTTCTCAGCACACTGAACGGCCGTCTCATTGGTAAAGCGACGTGGTGAAAACGGCAATGACGCCATTTGTTGAGTCACCTTATTGATGATGTGTGGGTGGCCGTAACCAAGCTGATGAACATTATTCCCATGAAAGTCCATGTACTTCTTGCCAGTCGCATCTTGAATGTAGATGCCCTCAGCTGCTTCAAGCGTGTCTAGGCAAGGTGTAGACATGGCTTGATGAAGAAACACGTCAGAGTCACGCTTTAACATCGCTTGAGTCGCATCATCGTTTAGCGATTCGTTCCATTTCTCACGCGCTGGCGTGGTGTTCACATCGCCTTCGCTTCGAAAGTGTGTGGCCTTTAGAATTGGCTCTTGATTGGTCGTCGTCATTATTTGATGTCCCAGTACATAGCGTTTTCTACTGCGCCAATGAGAGCCTCAATGTCTGACGGGTAAACTTCACCGATGTTACCGATTCGGAAGCAGTCTGCGTTTGAAACCTTGCCCGGGTAAATCACAAACCCTTGTTCTTTCAAACGGTCATAGAATTCCTTGAATTGGTAATCGCTATGAGTTGGAGAATAGAAAGAGGTGATGATAGGAGAGTGAAGGTCATCATTTAGCAGAGGTTCAAAACCAAGAGAGCGCATACCGGCAACCAATGTAGTTTGGTTGGTTTGGTAACGATTATGACGAGCTTCGATGCCGCCTTCCTGTTCCAGTTCAAGCAGGGCTTGGTAGAAAGCACGTACCGTGTGAGTCGGAGACGTGAAGCGCCATTTACCGTGGTTGCTTTCCATGCAGTGCCATTGGTCAAACAGGTCAAGGCTCAATGAGCGAGCTTGGCCTTTGCACTTATCCAGTTCCGATTGCTTGGCGATAACAAAGCCGAACCCCGGTACGCCTTGAATACATTTATTTGCCGAGCTGATCATGTAGTCGATGCCTAAGTCAGCAATATCCATCGGGATGCCGCCAAAGCTAGACATAGCATCAAGAATGACGGTTTTGTTGTGCTGTTTTGCCAATTTGGCAATATCTTCAATTGGATTCAGCATGCCAGTGGTGGTCTCACAGTGCACAATCGCAACGTGAGTAATGTCTGAATCCATGGCCAATGCCGTTTCCATTTCGTTCAAGTCAGGCTGTGATGTTTCACCTGGGGAAACGACATGGCATGGAATGTTTAAATATTCTGCGATTTGAGCAATACGAGCACCATACGCACCGTTATCAACCACAAGAAGCTTACCGCTGTTAGAGATAACGCTACCGATTGTTGCTTCAACTGAAGCGGTGCCGCTGCCTTGCATTAATACACTTGTATATCCCGCCTGCTTAGTCGCCAAAGTCACAAGCTTGCTACGAATCACTTCAACAACGTCTTTGTTGTATTCATCATCCCAAGTACACCAATCTTTTAGCATCGCTTGGCGAACGGTTTCAGAAGTAGATAGAGGACCCGGTGTCAGCAGTAAGTATTCGTTTCTCATGTTCAATTCTCGTGATTTGTATTTTGGACTATACCAATATTTGCGGTTACTTTAACAACCAATTTAAACGGTCGTAAATAGCCCAAACGTTATTTTCACAAAAGCTTCATATTCGAATTTGTCACGTGTGTTTAGAAATTTTCCGATCTTGAAATTGCCATTTTTTGTTCATTTAATCGTCATAAAAGCCAGTTAGCTTAATACTCGAAATCTGGTACATACCAATGTAAAGATGTGTGCTAACAACCTAAATGAATTGATGGATATAGAAGCCTCTAGATGGAGCTTCTAGCATTAACAACTTTAACCTTGGAATTCCTAACCTTGGCATCGGGCCTGACTGGAGAAAATGATGAAAAACCGTTTTATGAAAGGATCACTTGCAGCATTAGTTACTCTACTAGCTGGTAATGCTTATGCAGCACAGGAAGTGACGGTTTACACCGCTTTTGAAACTGACATTTTAGCGAAATACAAAAACGCGTTTGAAAGTGAAAACCCAGATATCAACATCAAATGGGTTCGTGATTCAACTGGGATCATGACGGCAAAATTATTGGCCGAGAAAAACAACCCTCGCGCAGAAGTAGTATGGGGTCTTGCGGGCTCTTCTATGGCTTTGCTTAAAGAAGAGGGCATTCTCAAGCCTTACACACCTCAAGGTGTAGAAGCACTGCGTTCAAACCTCAACGATCCGCAATCTACTCAAGCTTGGTATGGCAATGACGCATTCTTTAATGCGGTTTGTTTCAACGAAGTAGTTGCTAAGCAATTGAACCTACCTGCACCTAAATCTTGGGATGACCTAACGAAGCCTATCTACAAAGGCCACATTGCAATGCCAAACCCAGCGTCTTCTGGTACGGGCTACATGCAGGTTTCGGCTTGGTTACAAAACATGGGTGAAGACCAAGGTTGGAACTACATGCAGAAGCTAGATCAAAACATTGCTCATTACACGCACTCCGGTTCGAAGCCATGTGTTCAAGCGGGTATGGGTGAAGTGGCTATCGGTATTTCTATGGCGAGCCGCGGCGCGAAGCTGAAGACTCAAGGCGCGCCACTTTCTGTGATTACACCGGAAGGTATCGGTTGGGAATCTGAAGCGGTAGGTCTTGTTAAGCCTTCAGATGCAGCACAACGTGTTATCGATTGGTCTATCTCTAAAGCAGCGAATGAACTTTACATCGAAATGTACCCAGTTGTTGGTCACCAAGATGTAACAGGTAAAGCAGAGAACTTCCCGAACGTAGAGAAGAACATGGCAAAAATGGACTTCGCTCGTATGGGCAGTGAACGTGCAGATGTTCTGAAAACATGGTCTGAGAAGTTTGACGCTAAATCAGAGCCAAAATCTTAATCTGCTGAGCTAGTTAGTTTATTGGCTACTTAGTTAATTATCTACTGAGCTTATTAGATTACAGAGTTTATTCGACACATGGTTTATTAGACACGTAGTCCAATAGATATGCAGCTCATTAGAAGTTAGGAATCAGTAAAGGAAGGCTTCGGTCTTCCTTTTTTAGTTTTACACCTTTAGGTTTTAAGTAAGGTACAACAAATGACAAAGCACTACTCATATTGGTTCAAGCAAGCATTGGAACAGGAATTTGGCAGCATCAATGCTGGGCTAGAATCCGCTAAACCGCTTCAAAAAGACGTTAACTGTGATATCGCCATTGTCGGCGGTGGTTACACTGGTTTATGGACGGCGATTTTAATCAAACAACAACAGCCCGGAAAACATGTTGTAGTGATTGAAAAAGGCTTGTGTGGTAGCGGTGCTTCTGGTGCGAACGGTGGCTGTATGCTGACTTGGTCAACCAAGTATCCAACCTTGAAAAAGCTCTATGGAAAAGAGCAAGCCAAATGGCTGGTTAAGGAATCTGAAAAGGTCATTTACGAGATCGAAGCTTTCTGTAACGAGCATAAAATCGATGCGCATCTTTATAGAAGTGGCACTTACTACACGGCAACCAACGAATCTCAAAAGGGCGGAATGGAGCCTGTCGTTAATGAGTTGGTCAAGCAGGGTATCAACAGCTGGAAGAAGTGCGATCAGTCATTGCCTGATAAAGCAGGGTCGGATCGTCATATTGAAGGTTATTACTCGGAAGCTGCTGGTAGCGTTCAGCCAGCGTTATTGGCGAGAGGCTTGCGCCGCATTGCGATCGAATTGGGTGTCGAAATTTACGAAAATACAGAAATGACTTCTCTTGATTACGGCTCACCAGCTCGCGTCCAAACTAAGGATGGGACGATAACTTCCGATAAAGTGATCTTAGCGCTCAATGCATGGATGCTCGATCACTTTAAAGAGTTCAAACGCAGCATTGTGGTTGTCTCGTCTGACATGGTAGTGACCAAGCCTATTCCAGAAAAACTCAGGCAGTTTGGTCCCGAAAAAGGAGCGGCGGTAGTGGACTCACGCATCTTTGTTCATTACTACCGTGACACTGAAGATGGACGACTCATGTTGGGCAAAGGCGGCAATAAATTCTCGTTTGCAAATCAGGTTGAAAGCATGTTCAACCAAACGACTAACTACCTACCGATCCTCAATCAATCTTTCCAGAAATTGTTCCCTAAACTGGAACAGAATGAATTCGATTACAACTGGTCGGGCGGTTCAGACCGATCCGTCACAGGATTGCCATTTTTCGGTAATCTAAAAGGCCAAAACAACATCTATTATGGCCTCGGTTACTCAGGTAATGGTGTGGCTCAAACTCGCATGGGAGGCAAAATTTTGTCTTCAATGGTGTTAGGAGATGATAACGAATGGACACGTAGTGGCTTAACTAGCGGTCCACGAGGCTATTTCCCACCAGAGCCATTCCGTTGGGTTGGGGCAATGATGGTTAGAGATGCTGTTCGACGAAAAGAGAACGCGGAAGACTCTGGCAACACGCCATTGTGGCTGGATAAGCAATTGGCAAAGCTCGCGGGTGCGGCAGGTAAAGCCGACAAGGTGGAGTAAATACGTAGTTTAGATTGCTCATTGCCAGTTAAGTCTAAGTCGTTTGGCAGTAACAGTCGTTTTGGAAGTAGCCGTAATTTTTTGAAGTAACAGTCGGTTTGAAACAAGGTTAGTTTTTAAGTAAGAGCTGAGTTCGAAGTTAAATTTGATTTGAAGTGAGAATTGATATGACGACCCCTCTGTATGTATTTGATCTAGATGAAACACTCATGGATGGTGACAGCGCCATGATTTGGAACGAATTTTTGGTTGAGAAAGGTTTGGTTAATGATCCTAGTTTTTTGAACGAAGAACGCCGGTTAATGACGTTGTATGTTCAAGGGATTCTTAATGAAGAGGCTTATCTTACATTTGCTACTCGTCCACTTAACAATAAAACACACCGAGAGGTTTGTGCTTTATTAGAGGAGTGTATCGATCGCAAAGTTCTGAGCAAAATCTTCCCTCAAGTTATACAGGGGAATTGGTCGGAAAAAATACAAGATCAGCCGATGGTTATCCTATCTGCCGTTGTCTCATTCGTTCCTGCATGTGTAGCGAAAAGACTCCATATTCCGAATGCAGTTGGCATCGAGTTAACGGAAGAGTCTGGTCAATATGCCGCTAAGATCTTAGGTCTTCCTAACCATCCATATGGAAAATTTGTGGGCTTAAAAGAGTGGATTAGGGAATACCATAGTGCGTGTGGTCAACAACAAGGTTGTGATTCAATCAACGATTTACCACACTATGAACTGGCCGAACGCCCTCGTTTAGTTAATCCTCATCAACGTTTAAGTACTCGTGTCGAATCTACGCCTTGGTGCGCAGTGAACTGAGCTTAGTGTTTACTAGAAAATATTGCTATTAGAAACTATTTCTATTAGGAATAATCGCGACTAGAAACAGTCATACAAACATACGCATCAATTGATATTTGGCGGTGACAAGTCCATTAGCTTTCATCGTCACATACGTTTTGGATGACGAACTCATTACTGTAAATTATTGAAAATGCTAATTTGTTTAATTTGCATCGTCTTCCGCTAAAATGAATTTTATTTCTGCAATATAACTGTCATTTAGCTTCTATAAATTTGTCACTCAACTGCAATATTCAAAGTTTAAATTTGGTATATACCATTTAAAGAGTGCTGTAGTATGAGCAACCAAACTTATTTGAATATTGAAAACGTTGTAAAGCAATTTGGCCAATTTACAGCGTTAAAAGACATATCCCTATCGATCGAAAAAGGTGAGTTCGTCTGTTTCCTTGGCCCGTCTGGCTGCGGTAAAACGACACTACTACGTGCGATTGCAGGGCTGGATTTACCGACCTCAGGCTCAATTGAGCAGAATGGAGCGGATACGACGTTCCTACCTCCTGAGAAGCGCGATTTTGGTATCGTATTCCAATCTTATGCTCTATTTCCCAACCTGACTGTGGAAGAGAACATCGCAATTGGTTTGAAGAACCAAGGGATGTCGACCAAAGAAGCTCTGGAAGCGGTAGAATCTTGGTTAGAAACCATTGGTTTACCAACATCTGGCCAGAAATACCCGAATCAACTGTCTGGTGGACAACAGCAACGCGTGGCTCTCGCTCGTGCATTGGCCTTGTCTCCAGGTTTGTTACTCCTCGATGAACCGCTCTCTGCATTGGATGCGAAGGTAAGGACACACCTGCGCGATGAGATCTGCCAATTGCAGCGTAAGCTGGGCATTACCACCATCATGGTGACCCATGATCAAGATGAAGCCTTAACAATGGCCGATCGCATTGTGGTCATGAATCATGGTGTTATCGAGCAAGTGGGAGCTCCGCAAGAAATCTATCAAAATCCAGTCAGCCGCTTTGTCGCTGAATTCGTTGGTAGCATGAACTTTATTCAAGCTTCTGTTGCTGCGAAAGGCAAAATGCGCATTGCAGAGTCGATGCTAGCGTTGCCAGTTTTAGATAATTTGACACCAAAGCATGGCGATCGTTTTGATATCGCGGTGCGTCCAGAGCAAATTCAGTTTGTTGATCGCTTTAACGAGTCTTTACCCGTCAGAATCATATCTAGCGAGTTCCTCGGGGCGTTCTATCGAGTTGAGTGCGAGCTGCAGCATGACTCAACGGCTAAAGAGATCATCGTTGATGTGCCAGTCAAAGAGTTTAATCGATTGAAACTGCGTCGCAGTGATATTCGTTACGTAGCGTTTGATGAAGAAGGTCTTAGAGCTTACCCATCTGAAAGCCTGCAAGTGATGAAAGACGAGGCGGCGTAACAATCATGGAATCGACTCAAATGATGCAATCTAAGCTGCTAATTCAACGACGATTAACGCCTTTTCTTGCTCGGTTAAGTAAAGACAACGTAATCCTATTCGGGCTTCTGGCTTTTTTGTCAGTGGTCATGACGCTATTCATTCTGATGCCACTGTGGGCAATGTTGAAAAAAAGTGTTCAGAACGCGGACGGTGAATTTGTAGGATTACAGAATTTCGCAACGTATTTTGCTTCGCAGAGCCTCTGGCAGTCGGTAGGTAACACGTTTACGCTTGGGCTGTTAGTAACGATTGTCGTGGGTGTATTAGCGTTTGGTTATGCCTATGCGTTGACTCGTTCATGTATGCCTTTCAAGGGGCTTTTTCAGGTGTTGGGTTCAGCGCCGATTCTAGCTCCGTCGTTGCTTCCTGCGATCAGTTTGATCTTCTTATTTGGCAACCAAGGTCTCGCCAAAGAAGTGTTAGGGGGAAGTTCGGTATACGGCTTGATTGGTATTTCACTTGGCTTGATATTCTGGACCTTTCCACATGCCCTGATGATTCTAACCACTTCATTAAGAACCTCTGATGCTCGTCTTTATGAGGCGGCCCGTGCTCTAAATACTTCATCGCTTAAAACCTTCTTCATGGTGACGCTACCTGCAGCCAAGTATGGTTTGATCAGCACTCTGATCGTTGTATTTACGCTGGTGGTTTGTGACTTTGGTGTGCCAAAGGTGATTGGTGGCAGTTATAACGTTCTATCGACTGACATCTTTAAACAAGTGGTAGGGCAACAGAATTTCTCTATGGGTGCAGTGACCAGTATTTTGTTGCTGTTGCCTGCATTGCTTGCGTTTACAGTGGATCGCTGGGTTCAGAAGAAACAGAAGAGCTTGTTTGATACTCGATCCGTCGCGTACCAACCTGAACCAAACACTCTACGCGATGGTGTGTGTTTACTCTATTGCACCATCATCTCTGCTGCTGTTGTTATCGTGCTAGGCATGGCGATATACGGTTCTATGGTCACGTTCTGGCCTTGGAACAAAGCACTCACCTTGAATAACTACAACTTCGCAGAAATGAGTACTTATGGTTGGACTCCGTTTTTCAACTCTCTAACGCTCGGAGCTTGGACTGCTATTATCGGTACGGTACTGATTTTCCTTGGTGCATATTGCATTGAGAAAGGCAGAGCATTTGGTCCTGTTCGTCAAGCAATGCAAATGCTCAGTGTTGTGCCGATGGCCGTTCCGGGTATGGTGTTGGGTTTGGGGTACATCTTCTACTTTAATGATTTGAGTAATCCACTCAACTTCTTGTATGGCACGATGGCGTTCTTGGTGATCAACACCGTGGTTCACTATTACACGGTAGGGCACATGACGGCATTAACCGCATTGAAACAGTTGCCTGAGGAGATAGAAGCGACGGCGGCTTCGGTTAACCTACCGCAATACAAGCTGTTCTTTAAGGTGACGGTGCCAGTTTGTTTGCCTGCGATTTTAGATATTGCGACATACCTGTTTATTAATGCACTTACCACGACATCTGCGGTAGTATTCTTGTATTCTACCGATACGATACCTGCGTCAGTTTCAGTACTGAATATGGACGATGCGGGACAAACCGGTGCAGCAGCAGCCATGGCCGTCATGATCATGATATCGGCGGCAAGTGCGAAGTTGATTCATATGTTAATCAACAAGTTATTTGAGAAGCGCACCCAAGCTTGGCGCAAGCGCTAGCGAACCATTTTATATTGCAGTTGGCCAAGGAGTGGCTGACGACAAGAACAAGAATAAAAGGAAATGAAGTGCAATACGTAAAAATCAAAGACGTCATCGTAGAGCAGATAGAGTCGGGGATGTTAACGCCACGACAGAAGCTGCCTGCGGAGCGCAAACTGGCTGAATCGTTTGATACAACACGAGTAACGTTGCGTGAAGCGCTGTCTTCACTTGAAGCTGAAGGGCGTATTTATCGAGAAGACCGCCGTGGTTGGTTTATATCGCCAGCTCCACTGCGCTACGACCCAACGCAAACGCTGAACTTCACTAATATGGCTTTGTCGCAGAATCGTAAGCCGAAAACAGAATTAGTGGCAGCGAAAGGCATGCTAGCAACCAAGGAGGCCACTAAGCTTCTTGAGCTGCAACCTTTTTCGGATGTTTATCGAGTAGACAGAGTTCGTTACCTTGAAGACAGGCCTGTTGTGTATGTGACCAACTATATTCGACCTGAGCTGTTCCCTAACTTACTCGACTACGACTTGTCCAAATCGTTGACGGACATCTACCGAGAGCACTTTGGTGTGGTGTATCAGAAGATACGTTATCGTGTGAGCACAACATCATTGCTGGGCGAAACAGCGCAAGCACTGCGTGCGACTTCGGGTTCTCCTGCAATGGTTGTCGAGCGTGTTAACTACAATCAGAACGGTGATTTGATTGACTGCGATATTGAGTATTGGCGTCATGATGCGATCAGCATTGAGTCAATCGCGCAGTTAGAGCGCTAGTCATACATTTAGAATGCTGGCATATCTGCAATTATGTAGGTTCGCCCAATTGAAACGATCAAAGGTCTCTTATTCGGAGGCCTTTTTTATCACCTGTTGTCAGCCGTTGTGCTAATTCATCAATAATTTAGGAATGAAATGGAATTCTCTGCCATTGTAATCGTGATTATTTCGGCTTTGCTTCATGCGGGTTGGAATGTTCTAGGTAAATCTAATCAAGGATCGGGTTCGTCTTTCTTCTTAGCCTCTGGCTTTGCCGCCGCAGCGATATTGACGCCTTACTTGCTCTGGTATGTTCACAGTGTAGGACTATCAAATATCTCACTTCCATTCTGGCAACTGGTTTTCTTGAGTGGGATCTGTCAAATCATCTATTTGATTGGGTTAGGCGCGGCCTATAAACAAGCTGATATCGGTGTGATTTACCCAATGGCACGGGCACTGCCTGTGTTGATGGTGGGTTTAGGCACGGTGTTGATAGGCTATGAATTGTCGCCGAATCAATGGATTGGGTTCACTTTAATAACCTTAGGCTGCTTGTTTGTACCACTTAAGCAGTTTTCAGATCTTAGGTTAAAAGCGTATCTCAACCTCGGCGTGTTGTGGGCGTTAATTGCCGCTATTGGTACCACGGGCTATTCCATCATTGATAAAGAGGCGCTTCTATTATTAGAGCCTCTAAGCACCCCCACCGTTACTAACAAACACACTGCGATTTTCTACCTAGGCATTCAGTTTTGGGCGATTGTGATTCCGCTGAGTGTTTGGTTATTCGTAACCAACCAAAGAATCGAATTTCATAATGCTTGGTTATTGCGTAAAAGAGCAACACTTGCTGGCATCATGATGGCTTCGACCTATGGTTTGGTGTTGTTTGCGATGACCATGACTGAGAACGTCAGCTTGGTTGTGGCACTTAGGCAAGTAAGTATCATCTTCGGCGTAGTGATGGGGATCTACTTTTTAAAGGAAAAGTGGTACGTTACACGTGGTGTAGGCGTCATGTTTATCATTGCTGGCTTAGTTATCTCACTGACTTAAAAGATCGCCTGAGCGATTGGGAGTTGTGCAGAGGCATATTTATTAAGCTAGATGAAAAAACGCCCTTAACGAGATGAACTTCGCTAAGGGCGTTTTCTATTTATCTAGCAAAAAGATGTATTCAATAACAGACTTAACCCGCTAAAGCTTGAGCATCTTGTTGCTTCAATACTTTGTGGCCATCTTCAGTGACGCCACGCTTCCAATAACTGCTGATGTAGATGTTCTCTTTCGCGACTTCTTTTTCGTTTCGGAAGTATTGTCTCAGCTCGCGCATGCTTTCAAATTCACACGCTGTCCAAATTGAAACCTGACCGTCTAACCATTCTGAATTGCGAACCGTTTGTGAAAGGGATTCTGAGGTTTCATCTTCAATTAACCAAGTGACCTTGATCCCTTGAGGTACTTCAAGTGTTTGCTTGTCTGCTGCTGAATTGATCTGAATGACAGCGTGACCTGTTGCGTGCTCTGGAAGTGATTTTACTTTTGCAGAAAGCGCAGGGAGCGAGGTCATGTCTGCGACTAAGAAGAACCAATCAGACTCCAGATTTAGCCCTTGAATCAAACCAGGTCCCGCCACTGAAATTGTGTCACCCACTTCTGCGTTCATTGCCCATCTTGCAGCGAAACCACATTGCAAATCTGTGGTGATGTGGCGAACGAAATCAACCTCAATCCAGTTTTCTGCAGGGTTGTACTGACGAATGGTGTAAGTGCGCATGGTTGGGCGCTCACCGTCATTCAGTTGGCTTAAGTCGGTTGTGCCCAATGGCGAGAATAAAAGTTTGATGTAGCCGCCGACACATTCAGTTGGGTATTTACTTAACCCTTCACCACTCAGCGTTATACGTTGCATATGTGGTGTGATAGTTGAGGTTTGAGTAACAGTTAATGTGATAGGGCTAGGCTTGCTCATATAAGGCTCTCTTAGATTTTGATTTCCACATCATAATCGTGAACAAGAAAACACTCAATACTAATAATTATCATTTACTTTTATTTACACAAGCGCAACGTAACTTGAACTCGATATCAATAGAAATAAAAATATCGACAAAAAAGCCCTTTAGAAAACTAAAGGGCTGATGTATTCGAACTGTTTAACGTGAGCAGAATTAGCTGTTTGCTTGCTCTAGTTCAATCGTTTCTTCAGCGGCTTTCGCTGCTTCTAGCATCTTACGAATAATGAACGATGCAGCCATTGCGATACCCACCATTACTACCGCTAGAACAGTCAGCATTTGGAAGTAATCGCCGTAAACCGTTTGTACGATCTCTTGCGTAATTTGTTGACCTTTCTCTAGTGCAATAGACGTTGAGAATACCGCGCCAACAATACCTGACAGTGCGATTGCAACAGAGAACAGGCTTACAGAGAAGTTCTCGATGTGCTTAGGCGCGACAGACAGGATGAAGGCTACAACCATTGAACCAACAATCACTTCACCAAACGCTAGGAAGAAGTGAATCGCTAGGAACACTTCAGGGCGAATCAGAACATCATCACCAACTGTGGTTACGGCCATTGTAAGGATACCGAAAGCGATAGCCGTTAGAATGAATGAGAAACCTACTTTCGTTGCAGTTGAGAAGTTAATGTTTTTCTTTTCTAGGTTAGAGAAGATACCTGCGATGATCGGGCCAGCAACCATACACCACAGTGGGTTCATTGCCATTGAAGCTTCAGGTGCTACGGGGATAAAGCCGAATAGGTCGCCACGCATTGTGTTGATCGCTACCATTGTCATCGACGTCATCATTTGACCGTAGTACACGAAGAAACAGGTGGTCAGGAATGTGATGATTAGGATAGTGCCCATTTTCAGCATGTCTGATTTTTTCGACTTCAGCATCAAAGAAACAAAGTAGACGATCGCTGCACCACCAATTGCGTATACGATGTTTTGGCCAATATCCATGTTAGAGAACATGAAGAATACCAAGCCAATCATTGCTGCAGAAAGACCAAGGAAGGCTGCCCAGTTCTTAGTGCTTACTGGTTGTTGATCGATTTCAGCACTGGCTTCAACAAGGCCTTTGCGAACAAAGATCATCATTAACAGCGCTGCGCCCGCTAGAACAGCTGAAAGAAGGAAACCACCGTGGAAACCAACAACAAGCACTAGCATTGGGAACAAGTATTGGCCTAGTAACGCACCAATGTTGTTTACTGAGTAGTTAATCGGGTAGCAGTTTTCAAAATCTTCTTGAGTTTTGAACGTGCGTTTGTAAAGACTAGGGTAAGAAGGGGACATCAAACCACGTGCATAACTTGCTAAAGCGATACCACATAATGCCATCGGTACATTGGTAGCAGCTGCACCGAGTACCAGTAAAACATAACCACTTGCGAAGCCTAAAAAGGCAATAGTCAAAGATCGGTATGCGCCTAAAAATTTATCGGCGATGAAGCCACCTGCGATAGCAAACAGCGGTCCGATTGCAGAGAAAGCACCAACAACCATCATGGTATCGGCTTCATTGTAGTTCAGATCTTCAAGGAAGAAACGAGTCAAGATCACCATGACGCCATAGAACGAAAGTCCGAACATCATTTGGCAGAACATCATTGATTTGTTTAATCTATTCCACATTATTTTATTCTCACATTTGTGTTGATATGTAGTGTAATTACCCAATTATAATATCATTAATAGCAATACATAAACTGAAACATCTGTCCCAAACAGAACTTTACTCGATATACCTTTTCTTATGAGTACATTGATATTTCTCATGAATGAAATCTGCAATATTAGATTTTGCTAGTGGATGCATGGCTGTGTGAAATTCAACCATTTTTATTTGTGGCTAAGTAATGAACAAATAAAGGGAAAGTTATCGACGCTCATCTTGTAAAGTTTTTCAAGTGAATACCATTTTCAATTGGCCGTTGGGTTTTAGCCAATAAAAAAGCCAGTTTGGCGGCTGGCTTTGTTTTGATGTTGAAAACTAAGTTTGCAAGAATGCCATCTCTACAGGGGCTTTCTGAACTCGTGTTCTTGTCTGTTATTCACAAGGTGGCGCCATGTGGATCACGGCCAAGCCACCTAAAGATGTTTCACGGTACTTCTTGTTCATGTCTTTACCCGTTTGGTACATGGTTTCGATAACCTTGTCTAACGAGATAAGGCACTTGCTGGTGCGTTTCAGCGCCATACGTGATGCATTGATTGCTTTCATCGCGCCCATTGCATTACGTTCAATACACGGTACTTGAACAAGCCCGCCGATTGGGTCACATGTCATGCCAAGTGAGTGCTCCATTGCGATCTCAGCTGCAATACAGATTTGCTCGTTGCTGCCACCGCGTAGGGCGGTTAGGCCAGCTGCTGCCATTGAAGAAGATACGCCAACTTCGCCCTGACAACCCACTTCTGCACCAGAAATTGAAGCGTTGGTTTTGTATAAAATGCCAATAGCGCCAGATACTGCTAAAAAGTCTTTTAACTGCTTGGTGTCTAGCTCTTTGATGAAGCGATGGTAGTACATCAATACTGCAGGAATAACGCCAGCAGCACCGTTAGTTGGTGATGTCACAACCTGACCACCCGCTGCGTTTTCTTCACTCACGGCGAAGGCAAACAGGTTAATCCAATCCATGATCTCCATTGGATCATTTTCAATCGAAGCATTCGCTTCCAGCTTTTTCAAAAGAGCTGGCGCTCGACGAGTGACTTCTAGTCCGCCATCAAGAATACCTTCAGTATCAAAACCACGCTGCATACACAGAGACATTACCTTCCAAATTTGGTCAGCTTTTTGGTCAATTACATCCATGTCTTGGAAAGACACTTCATTACGCAGAATTAAGCCACCAAGGCTAAGCCCTTGTTGTTCAGACAATTCAAGCAATTGGTCGGCAGAAGTAAAAGGGAATTCAACTTGTGTTTCTGCTTCCTGCTTGCCATTTTGCAGTTCATCAGCGGTTGCAATGAAACCACCACCGATAGAGTAGTATGTTTCCATGTCCAACAGTTCACCATTCGCGTTAAAGGCTGAGATAGTCATGCCATTTTCGTGAAGTGGTAGGTTGGTTTTATGAAACAGTAAGTCGCTGTCTACGTCGAAGTGAATTTCATGGTTACCGCTCACTAATAGCGACTTGTCTTCAATCGCTTTACGCATTGCTAAATTTGCACTGGTGATTTTGATGGTGTCAGGGCGGTTACCAAGAAGACCTAATAGGGTTGCACGATCGGTGTGATGACCGATACCTGTTAGTGACAATGAGCCGTATAGGTCTATTTGAATGCGGGTAACTTTATCAAGTACCGATTCAATTCTTTGGGTAAAATTAAACCCAGCGATCATTGGTCCATTTGTATGGGAGCTGGAAGGCCCAACCCCGATTTTGTAAATGTCAAAAATAGACAGCATAGTAACTTCCTGTGAAGACGGTTCGATGAACGAACTCTGTATAAAATTTATATTTTGTGCGTTTCACTTTTTAGTGAAAACAGACCTTGGTTGAAACAGTTTTGATTGAGCTTGCTCTTTGTTTTAAACGTCTCTTTTATTGAGGCTTGTGTTAGCAAACGTAGAGCAATGAAATGCATGAGCGTGTTATTTTTGCTTAAAAGCGGCACGTCTATTCTTGCATTACCTATGTGTCGCTATGAATAGTGAGCATTATTGCGAGCAACATATAAGAATTTCAAAATACTTTTGTTAACAACTATTGTATACATAATTCACTTCATCTAATCACTAAAACGAGACTTGAACATAAAATGAGCATTAATCACCTCCTTATTGTGCTGGGTAAGCGACTTAATGAGAATAAATTGACTGATGAGGGAATCAGTCGTGTTGATGCTTTAGTTGAGTATTTAATGGTGGGAGCGAACCAGCAAACTGCGGTCGCATTTTGTGGTGGGGTTACGCAAGGGCAAAACACCTCCGAAGCTGATGCAATGCACCAATATTTTCGTAAGCTTGAAAGTCAGCGTGAAGCTCCGTTTATGTTAGGTGCTATCTTACTTGAGCAGCTTTCGACAAACACGGTCGAGAACATCCAGAATTTGGCTTCAGAAATGATTGCAAGTGGGCTGTTTACTCGTGGGCAGAGTGTCAAAGTAACTTTCGTTTCGAATGACTACCATTTACAACGTATTTTCGAGATTCAATCGCTGATGGATGAGCAAGGTCTGCTTAAAGTGCTTGTTGACAGGTGTTCCACGCTTGGTGTGGATTTGCAAATAGATCGTAAGTTAGAGGCTCATGTGGCGGTGCAATATCCTCATCAAGGCCCTCAAGGGCAATTGTTTTTGCTCATGGATGTACTGACCACTTATCGAGTTTATCTCGAAGGTGTCGTGGCAGGGTCTTTTGAGCGAGATCTAGAATCCGTAAGGCAAGAACCAGAAAGGTTATCTATTGAAGCGTTAGTGAAAGCGAGAGGTTGGATAGAATCATCTCCCCGTTTTGATATTGTGGATACACTCATTCCGGTATTGGAGCGTTGTATTCTTCAAACTCCAGTTGGTTCAGATATAGAAAAAGCCAGGGAGTATCTAGCTTTACTAGACACAAACCTGACTTTCTTAAATCGATATTTAGACCCAGAGCAAGATAAGACTCAGCGCTGGTGGCGATAAACGGTTATTTCTTTTTCGTGATGCCATGAACTGTCTTTAGACTAGCGAAAGCAATTAAACAATAAGCTAAAAGCTCTGTGCCTTCTTCAGCGATGTTTTTAACCACGCGAACATAATCATCGCCCATAACATTGTGCCAAAAGCTGCCCATACCGAACAGGCGAGAGAACACCAACAATAGCATCACGCCAGTAACCAGAAGGTTCATATGTGGAGAGGCAAGAATAAGCGCAAGCTGATCAATGGTTCGTTTACCATTCTTGATTGCGTAAAAAATGGCACTGCCTGCAATCAATAGAGCAGGGACAACCCATGCTCCGTGCTCTATTTTGTCGAACCAAAAATCCATTTCACGAATAAACATCACCGCGAAGAATGCGCTGATGAGCAGAGCCGCATGTTTAACTTCACGCTTCTCTCTTGCTAGGTAAGCAAAAGACCCAGACGCTACGACAAGCAGAATCTGTTGAAGCATCTCAGTTACTGAGATCTCACCAACATTGCCATTTAGCAATACAAAATCAATTCGAAGTGCAAGGTTTGCGACGATGCTGATCGCCAATACGACTAACGCTGTCTGGCATCGTTTATAGATCACTTGAGAAGTTGATTGCGACAGCGTGAACTCTGGGAGCTCAAGTGACATATGAGTTTGTTCTTTGGTTTTAGATTGGCTTTTCATATCAATACGGCTTGTAATATTTTGTAACAGGCTGGCATTCTATCGTTTCGAGTGTCTCCACAATGTCATGGAAATGTCAGTAATAAAACACTGTTCAATTGGTGTGTGTATACGGTAAACCGCTGCCTTGAGGCAGGCAGTTTACGTAACGTACTAGAATTTTTGGGGCGGGGTCTTACAGCGGTGAGGCTAGAAACTCGCAGTCGAAGTGATTACTTTTCAGCTTCTTGCTCGTGGTTATTGCGGTAGTACTCCCACTGTTCAATGCGCTCACCGTCATCGAATACACAGTAAGTGGTACGTTGATTGTTTTCAGTCACCGTATCTAATTCACCATCTTGCTGAACACAATAAACCGCAGCTGGGTTAGCGACTGAAACACGTTGGCCTTCGCTATATTCTGCATAGTCGTTTGCACAACCGCCTAATACAACGGCAAATACAGCCATCAAACCAATTTTTTTCATGTTTATCTCCTACGTGATAACTCTATAATCGAATGCGTTAAGTTCTACAGAACCAAATGAGAAGCTCTATGAAATTAGTATATTTTAGATTTCAGAAAAGGTTGTCCTAATTTGGTCAAGATATTGAAATAGGTTGATATTTCTTCATGTTTAGCTGCTTTTTGGGTGTTAGATCAAGCTAAGAGAGGCCATGGTATTACGAGGTTAGTACACGGACAGCTGAGGATTTTGAAGCGGAACTGACTCTTTCAAGGCAATGCATAAACTGGGTTAAAGAGCGTGGTGTTTGATGTTGTGTCACTTGTTCTTAGCCTCGAATCTATTCTCTATTATGATATGATGCCGCCCAAATTCAGTTGAGCAGTCAGAATCATGAGACATCTAAAAACCACAATTCACCCTGATATCGATCACCTAGACAATAAAACCGTATACAAGCGTAACGCTGCCCGTGCAATTGTCTTAGATGGTGAAAACATTCTGATGCTGTACACCGAGCGCTATCACGATTACACCATTCCTGGTGGTGGTTTGGATGAAGGTGAAGATGTGATTGCTGGTATGGTTCGTGAACTCGAAGAAGAAACCGGTGCAAAAAACATTCATAGCATCAAGCCGTTCGGCATTTTTGAAGAGTTTCGTCCTTGGTATAAAGACGACGCAGATATGATGCACATGATCTCTTACTGCTACTCATGCAAGATCGATCGTGAGCTTGGTGAAACGGCTTACGAAGATTATGAAGTGAAAAATGGGATGAAACCGGTTTGGATTAACATTCATGACGCAATTGCTCATAACGAGAAGACCATGGCTGAGAGCCCTAAAAAGGGCATGAGCATTGAGCGTGAAACCTTCTTACTGCATTTGATTGCCAAAGAGATGCTTTAGACGCAGATACTTTCGATTTTTTAAGCATCTCTACCTCAAACTTATCTAGTTAATCTAGTTGATATCTAACCGCCTAAAAGCTGTGTGCTTTTAGGCGGTTTTTTTATGTGCTTAATTTATTCTTAGGTGCCCATCAGCTCTCTATACATCTAATTGAATGTTGCTGTTTCGAACCCAGTTTAGTTCGTGTTTCGTGCGATTTATGTTGGCATAAAGAATAGATCAAACCATTGGCTTTTAAATTGACTAAACATTTGAGCAAATTGATTCCTATTTTGAACATATGACTCATCAGCCTCTGTTTTAAAAGTTAGAAAAACAAATTAACCTTTATTTTCATGTTCTTATCCTTATCTTTCACTTGCTCGAAAACTTGGCTTCCCTTTTGCTTTATTGAATATGCAGCTTGTTTACTCGGCATCAACACTAATAGACCAGCACTTGATTCGTTCCACCATTTAATTGTTTGAATCACGTTTATTTAATCTGCCGTTTTGAGTTCAAGTACTTTTCAAGGAATTCGCCTTAGCGAAGATAAAGTAGAGGTTTATTATGAAATACAGACAGGTTATTTCCCTTATCACAGCGGCAGTCAGTGCCCCTCTCTATGCAACGTCCGTTGATCTAGACTTTTCTAACCATATTGAATCAACAAATTTGAGTACTTGGGCGGGCCCTTCTTACGATGGCACGGTCATTCATTTTTTGAATGTGGGCACACACAATGGAAAAACGATAGATGCGAAAGTGACCAGTGAAGTTTTTGGTGATGCTACGTTTTTATTCCACACTCCCGATTATAAAGAAGGCCCGGATCAGCCAGACGGAGACATTGGTTTCCTTTATCAAACGAATTCTGCTGGCGCAGCGGGTCTTATCTATACGTTCGAATTTTATGATGGAACCGACGGGTTATCTGGCACGTTTTCAGAACCTTATACCGTTCCAGAGTTCGATATGATTGGTTATGACATTGATGGCGAACCCGTTCAATCAGAGCAAGTTCGTGTGTTTAAAAGTGAAGGTTTTTACAGCTATCAAACAGGTTCTGCAGGCGCGAGCTTAACCGCTGAGGAAAGCGAAGATGGAGATTCGGTTTTGTTCAGTGGGCCGGGTACAAATTACTCCGAAACCGATACTTCAGGGGCGGTTAAATTTACGTTCAAAAACACCTCGATTGTCACCCTACAATTTGAAACGGTGACGACAAGCGGTAGTAGTTTCCCAAATCCCATCTTTTCCGCTTTCGATGGCAACTGGGATCTCTCCGGATTCACCACTCCAATTGAAAGCTCCGATGAATCTGATTTCGGAGACGCTCCTGATAGTTACGGCACATTGCAGGCAAGTAATGGTGCTGAGCACGCGGTCTCTTCAATACTATATCTAGGCGCGAGTATTGATGCAGATACCGATGGACAACCCGGTACGTCATCAAATGGCGATGATTTGGATATTGGCGGGAATGATGACGACGGTATTACTTTGTTATCTAACCTAGAGATAGGGCTGGATAGCCTAATCAACGTAAATGTTGTGGGAAGTGGTTATCTTCAAGCGTGGGCTGATTGGGACATGGATGGGGCATTCGCTGACGACGAGCAAATACTAACAAATCATGCAGTAGTGGATGGTAGTCAAGTTGTTCCGATTCGTGTTGGTGATGATGCAGTTGTTGGTGTCGTTCAAACTCGCTTCCGCCTAGCAAGTAGCCCGAACATTCCAAGTGATGGTTATGTAGGCGATGGCGAAGTAGAGGATTATGTTTTCAATGTAACTGACCCAGGAACCACTATCCAACATTCAAATTACTACACAGCGGCGTTCGAAGATAATTGGCCAGAAGTTGGCGACTTTGATCTAAATGATGTTGTGGTCTATTACCGCACGACCATTCTAAGTAAAGACGATGTGGTTCTTCGAATGGACATTACAGGAACGATAATGGCCTATGGTGCCTCTTACGGCAACGGTTTAGGTTGGAAGCTTAATGGCTTTGACGAGTCAGATATTGATCTTCAAACCGCTCGAGTGCAAAGAAACGGTGTAACTCGCGCTGATATCTCTCCGTTTACTGGGGAAGACAAAGAAGTTGCATCGCCAGGAGGAGACCTAGTCGTCGTTGCTTCTTTAAATCTAAAAAATGATCTACCTATCAATGCTGAGTGTATGTTCCACCGCACCAACCCTTCTTGTAGTCCGTCGTTGGAGTCTGAACAAATGACGTTCAGCATTTCTCTACCATTTGCTTCTGGAAGTGAGCCAACAGTGAGTTCACTGGTGCCGTTAAGTGGCTTTGACCCGTTCATCTTTGGGCCGGGTGAAGGTCAGTATCATGGTGATAGCTTCACTAGCTCTCCGGGTAAAGACTTAGAGATTCATACTGCCGATTTCCCACCGACAACTCGCGGTACGTTAGTTAGTGATTTCTACGGAATTGCGCAGGATGACTCTGACCCGTCGAGCAATAAATATTATCGAACTACGCAAAATATGCCTTGGGGAATATTAATTTCATCTCCTTGGAACCACCCGGCAGAGTACATTGATATCAGTGAGGCGTATCCTGATTTTGCCGAATGGGCGACCTCAGGAGGTTCAGCGAAACCAACCTGGTACCAAAACCCGACTTCAGACAAAACTTGGTCAACAGAAGACTAATCAAGGAGGATTTATGAAAACAATCAAACTAATACTGAGTAGCGTGTCTCTTGTCTTCCTTTCAGCTTGTGGTGGCGGGGGAGGTGGTGGTAGCAGTAGCGCTTCAGCTCCAAGCTCTGTGACTCCACCAAGTAGTGCACCTGCTGGAGGCAGCAGCGCGGTTACCTCTAGCGTTGCTCCTGCACAACAATCTTTGAGTTCGGTAGAGCTCTCTATCCCGGAAGGCTTTGATTTTTCGACTGAAAGGGAAGTTACCGTGAGCGTTGATGTGGCAAGTTCACAGAGTTCCCGAGGCTTTATGAGCATCTACACTGATTTTAATGGAGAGGTTGTCGATTACACCTCTCAAGTGTTGAGAACGCCGATCAATGAGGATATTGATTTTTCAACGACACTGCTTCTTCCAAATCATGTTGATAAGGTTTGGGTAGAAGTATGGTATCCATCAGCAATGGGAAGTGAAGTGAAGCGTTTAGTGGACATCAACAACGGGCAGGTAGACGTCGTCCTTTAAATCTCATCATTTAACAAACCTTAAATATTTGCCGCCATTTTGGCGGCAAATTTTCTTTTTGTAGCTTTGAAAAATAACGGAACGATTAAAATATAAATTTGGTTGATATTGTCAACTATGTCTTTTTGGTGTACCTTTAAACCTGAGAATGTACCAAGCTCCTGATGAATCCATGGTACAGCCGCGAACCCGTCCTCAAAGAAAGAACTCCATGAATAAAAGACAGTTTATTGCCCACTATTTGCGTATGAATCGCACTTCTTATTTGTTGGCGATAGTTTTCATTTTTCTCGTAAATTGGCTTCAAGTTGAAATACCACGCTATATCCAATTGGCGATAGATCTGATTGATGATGCTTCCTCAAGTGGCCATCAGCAGCTTCAAACCTATGTTTGGATTGTGGTTGGCATGTCGGTCGCCATGGTTGTGGTGCGTATATTATCTCGTATCTATGCGCTTAACCCTGGGCGGATTACAGAGGCGGCTCTTAAGACGACACTTCTCCAAAAATTAAACCGTCTACCTAACAGTTTTCACCAGAGGTTTGCTTCAGGCAGACTGATCTCCATCATCAATAATGACCTCAGTGGCATTCGCTTGCTGTTTGGTGTGGGCTTTCTGCAGTTCTTTAATGCCCTGTTGGCACTGTCATTAACACCGCTCTACATGTGGCGCATATCGCCAGAGCTTACGATGTATTCGATTATTCCTATCTCAATCGCTTTTGTGATTTTCCGAGTTGGTTTTAAACGAATGAAGACACTGCATTTAGAACATATGAAGCGTTTACAGAATCTGTCTGCTCAGTTGATGAGTTACCTATCAGGGATTGATCTGATCAAGAGTCAGCAGATGTCGCCTTGGGTGAAGGCCGAAACCGAAAAGCTCAATCAGCGACTGCTTGAATGTCGCCTTAAGATCACTCGTATTCAAGTCTTCTTCATGCCTGTTCTCGATTATGCCAACGACTTAATGAAAATCATCATTCTGGGACTTGGTGGCTTTATGCTAATGCGGCAAGAGCTTACTTTAGGCGAAATAACCGCTTTCCTGACTTATTCTGTTCTACTCGCTATGCCTTTGATGCAACTCGGTAGAATCGCGACCATTTATCAGCGAGGCATAGTGGGAATTCAAAGCGCACAAACTATTCTTAATGCGCAAGTTCCAGAATTGGATGACGCGAAGTTGTCTGAAGTCGACGTTGAATCCCTCAAGGGAAAGGCATTTTCTGTGCGCAACCTGAGCTTTCAATACGAAGGTGAGGAGCGACTCATTCTTGATAACATCAGTTTTGATATTCCAGCAGGTAAGAAAATCGGTGTATTAGGAGGAATTGGCTCGGGTAAAACGACGTTGGTTAACTGCTTGAATCACCATCTAGATGTGCCTAAAGGAACGGTTTTTCTCGGGGAAACAGACGTAACAAGCTTTTCACGCAGTGATCTACGCCGTTATGTCAAAACGGTTACTCAGGATCCTTATTTGTTTTCAGCAACGATTGAAGACAACATTCGTTTTGGCAGTTTGGATACTGAACTCGCAAAGAGTCAGGTTGATGAAGTTCTTGAGTTGAGCCAACTAGCGAATGACGTCACTCGTTTTGAAAACGGCGATCAAACCTTAGTCGGTGAAAAAGGGATCATGTTATCGGGTGGCCAGAAGCAACGCCTAAGTATTGCGCGTGCTTTATTAGAGCCTACAGATTTAATCATCATGGATAACGTTCTGTCAGCAGTCGATTATGAAACGGAAAGAAAGATCTTAGAAGGCCTGTTCAATCGATTGAAAAATCAATCTGTGCTGGTGGTTTCGCATCGTGTTAATGCCCTTGAATATATGGACGACATCATTGTTCTGAACGAAGGGAAAGTGATCGCGAAAGGTGACCATGACACCTTATTAAAAACCTGTGCTTACTATTACGACACTTGGCAATTACAACAGAATGAAACGGAGGCAGCGGCATGTTAAAGGGTGTTGATGTTAAGTATCTAAAGCACTTTTTTAAGTTTGCTAAGAAATACAAACGCTCAGCAATTCTGGGTGTTGCGATGCTTCCGTTGTCGGTGATCACAAGCCTGCTGTTCCCTTGGTTGATTATTCAAGTGATAGACGTGCATTTGAGCAAGGGTGATATGGACGGGTTACTTGAGTATGTCTTTTATTTAGTTCTTGTCTTGATTGCCAGTTATGTGGTCGACACTACCTATTCGTATAATCTGCGAAAAACAGGCCAATACACAATTACCGACATGCGCTCAGTACTGTTTGAGCGTGTGCTTAAACTGCCTCGTAGCTATTTCGATAATACACCGATTGGTGTGACTCTTTCGCGCCTGACCAGCGATCTAGAAACGATAGGCGAGACGTTTATTCAATCTGTCGTTGGATTGGTTAAAGACAGCATCAACACCATTGCTCTGCTTATTATGATGCTCTTCATTGATTGGCAGTTGACTATGATTGTGCTGATTATCATGCCTCCCGTGATGTACTTGACGGTCTATGTGCGTAATCGTCTCCGCGCGATGTATAAGGTTACTCGCTCAACACTGGCGCGTGGTATTGGCTTCCTACAAGAAGTGCTATTTGGCATGAAAACCGTTCAGATGTATCGCGCTGAGGAGCAAGTCGAGCAACGATACCAAGGCTACACGGATGAGTTTTTGCGAGCTCAAAAGAAGATCAATAAGTACGATGCGATTTTGTTCTCGTTTATCTCGGGCATCACTTCAATCACCATCGCGATTATGATCTGGTACGGTTCAGAGCAAGTCATTGAAGGTGCGTTGACATTGGGTGTGCTGATCGCATTCATCAACACACTCGAAAAGGTGTTTGTGCCAATTCGTGACTTTACTTCTCAGATTGCCTCTATTCAAAGCTCGTTTGCGGCCTTTGATCATATTGAAGAGCTTTTTGTCGAGCCGACAGAAGAGGAAGGGCGTAACTTATTGCCATCTGATCAAGTCAAAAGCCAGCTCGAAAAGTTTGTCAGTCTTGAGTTCAAAAATGTGAGTTTCCGCTACAAAGACGACTCTCCATATGTTCTAAAGAATGTCTCTTTTGTACTGGGGAAAGGGCATCAAATCGCACTTGTCGGTTCAACGGGTTCTGGTAAGTCGACGATTCTGCGTCTGATCTCTAAAACTTATCAAGATTATGAAGGCAGCATTTTGTTGAATGGCATTGAGTTGTCACAAATCTCAAGCGAAGACTCTGCTCACTTGTTCTCAATGATGATGCAAGATGTGCACTTATTTGAAGAGACGATTCAGTTCAATATTGCTTTGGGTAAGGAGCATCTTACTAGAGCTGAGGTTGAACAAGCAGCGCGCTATGTGTACGCCGATAAGTTTATTGAGCAATTGCCACAAAGCTATGATTTCCATTTAGAAAAGAATGGCTCAAATTTATCTGTGGGACAAACGCAGCTCATTTCGTTTGCAAGAGCGGTCGCACAAGGTGGGCAGCTGATGATGCTTGATGAGGCAACTAGCTCAGTAGACTCAATCACCGAAGACCTTATCCAAAAAGCGATGCAGCGCCTTTTTAAAGAAAAAACCGTGATTGCGATAGCGCACCGTCTGAGTACCGTCCGTCACTCTGACACTATTTTGGTGCTGGAAAAGGGCGAAATCGTTGAACAAGGCAATCATCAACAATTGGTCGCACACAATGGTATTTATGCCGGTTTGTTGCAAGAATCGATTGTAGAAACGAGCGATTCTCAAGCTACGGTAGCCTAATCATATCAAGTCATACTTACCGTTTTCGATGAGATAAATTGCTGCTGATTATGCTTAATCAGTTTCTATTCTTTTCTGTTATCCCCAGTGGCTTAGGGAAAATAAACATATTTTACGATTATTAATATGTTATGATCTCCTTACTACTAAAGGGGTGTCTTAGGGCATCGGAATGTATGCGAGCAAGACGAACTTGCTTGTGTCAGTCACTTTCTGGCGAATATGGAATCGAAGATGTTGTTGGAAGAAGTTGTAGAAATTATTGAATTAACCGACTCAGACCATTTATCTCAAGCAATGGAACTGTTTAACGAGCATGGTTTTGTTGATGCTGAATCTTTGCCTTTTATGAATGTAGTGTTTGAAACCGCGCCGGATCAGCTTGCGAAGAAGTTGTCGCAAATCGGTTTTAAAGGTTTAGTGCAAGTCGAGAAGAATGAAGACGCATCGGGCTTCACCATTATTGATGCTGAACGTGTTCTGCTAAAAGACTCTGCTTAACTGCAAGACTCTGCTTAGCTAAAAGATTCTTTTTAATTCCAAGAATAAGATTCAGCGTAATGAAAAGACTCTATCCAGTTCAGTAACACCCGTTATGATTATTTGAGGTTAACACAGTGACAACAGCAACAGTTTCATCAACAGAGCAACATATTTCCAATGAACATGCGCTTCTCGGTGCAGCGTTATTAGCGTCTCAAAAAGTTGAGTTGGCTCTGTTTAGTGTGATCTCTAAGTTAGCTAAAGCCTTACCAAAGGAAGCGCAACATCAACTAGGCTTGGACTTGGATACCTTTTTAAGAGAGAAGCCAAGTGAGCAAGCCTCGACTCTGAGCCACTACGAAAATACGTTTGGTGAGCAACTTCCTATGAAGGCTAATGAACTCAACGATTTTATTTATCATCGAAACTTGGTCACTCGTGGCTTTTGGCGTGTGACTGGCGCTGATGTAAAAGGCGGCGAGAAACTAGAGAATCCAGAGCTCTATTTAAAAGAGTTCTTAGCCAAATGTGAATATTGGCAAGTGATGCTAGATACTCAAAAAAACTGAGCAATTAAGTAGATTGAATAAAGCCATAGCTTACACGCTGTGGCTTTTTTGTTTGTGCTCAAAAGTTCGAGTTATTAAACCTAGATCATCATCTTCAACACGTAATTCTTAGAGACGAAGTGATGTTTAAGCGCTGCACTAATATGCAATAAGATTAAACAAGCAAGGGCAATACAACTGGTACGATGTAAATAGAAAAAGAAGCTGTTGATTGCAGGGTCGGTTATTAGGTTGTCGACGGTTGTTAGCCAAAATAATGAATAGGGCTCTTTAAGCATTAAATAACCGGTGCTGAAAACCATGAACATAACGAGATACATGAGTGAGTGGGCGAGTTTGGCAAGACATATTTGACCGGCAGCCACAGAGGAAGGCATGGGTGGTGTGGCTCTAAAATGACTCCATATATATCGAATCGCTAACAAAGGAGTAGCGACAGTAGCCAACGACATGTTGAGCACTGACAGGAAAGAAAATAGCTCGGGCTTACTGGTGACAAAGTGCATCACATAGCCTGCGACGGTTGCATAGATGATCACAGAAGCCATCACCCAGTGCAGCACACGGCTTAGTAAATCGTATCGTGGATTATTCAAATTAACCTCGTTCTGATCGTTATAACAATAATTTTCAAATAGATGCCCAAAACTAGTTATTAGTATATTTGCATCGCGAATTAATTATATCGAACAGTAATACTCCGTATTCTCCTTAATTATAAATTAATGATGTTGCTTCAGGTGTTTTATAATTATCAATGATGTTTTAGAGTGTTAATTCCAATACAGACAGGGCAAACTTGCCGACTTCCTAGCTTGTATGCCTATAACGAGATACAGTTAGTTTAAAGCTAAATATATAAGGAATGTATAATGCTTCGAATCTTATTGATTTCAGTTATCTCAATGTTCACAACCATGAGTTTTGCAAACGAAGAGGTTAAGTACTCAGATCAAGAGTATTTAGATAGACCATTGATGGAACGTTATATCTTGGATGAGTTGAAGCAATTACGTATGGAGCAGCAAGATCTCGAAAGACGTTTAACGATCCAAATGACTGATCGTGAACTCTCTGTTGCGGATAAATCATTGAACTACGCCAACGTGACGGTAACTTATTTCTTCTACATTATTGCGGGCGTTGCTTCACTTATCGCATTGGTCGGGTGGCAATCACTGAAAGAACTCAAGCACACAACCAAAGAAATGGCTGACCAGCGATTAAATTCTATCGCTCAAGAGTACGAAAAGAAATTTAATGTACTTGAAAGGGATCTTAAAAGGAAAACTCGAATCATCTCTGAAAATAATCGAGAGATTGAGATCATCAATGAGATTCATAATTTATGGTTAAGAGCGCAAAACGCACAGACGGCTGAGCAAAAAATTGAGATTTACGATGAGATCTTAAAGGTTCGTCCGGGGGACTTAGAGGCGCTCACTTATAAAGCGGATGCGGCGATGGATATGCAAGAGTACCACTGGGCAATGAGCTTATGTAACCGTGTATTAGAAGTTGATGACCAAAATGCTCACGCTTTGTATCAACGTGCTTGTGCCTACGCAAGGTTAGGTGCAGAAGGTCAGGCGATAGACGACTTAGAGCGATCTATCGAAGCCAGTGGTTCAATGAGAGAACTTCTGGCAGAAGAGCCTGATTTTGAGATGTTGAGAGGTTTAGACCGCTTTGAAGCTCTATGTGAAGAGTAATTATTTAATGACATGGTGAGCTTCGCACGCTCACCATGCTTTTAATCGTTTTTACGGAACGGTTTCTTACATTTCGCTTATTTTATTGAATCAATTGTTATGTTATAACATCTTAAAAATTCATTGTAATAACCGTTAAGTATTTTTATGAAGTTCCTCCGCACTGGCCTGATAGTGACTGCTATCAGCGCATTTTTACTTGCTTTATATCTTTCTCTTTCGCCTGAACCACCAGAAGACATTGCTATCAAAATTACACCTTATCAAGGTGCAGTTTCGGCTGATGAGAAGCCATCGAGTTCAGACGTTGAGTCAAGTTCTTTGGTAAGAGTTCATTATTTTGTCAAAGTTGGGGATACACTCAGCAATGTATTTACCTCTTGGAAACTCCCTTACGGAACGGCTCAAAAGATACTTGAGGCCGATCTAGAATCACTGAAACTGGACACGATCAAACCTGGCGATCATCTAGAGTTGTTGTTGGATAGTGAATCTAAGCAGCTAGTCGAATTGATTTACCATGAGAGCTTGGTTGAGCAGGCTGTCTACACAGAAAATGATGACGGTAGTTTTAGTTATCAGTTCATAGAGACTCCAGGGGAATGGAAAGAAAAACTGTACTCAGGTGCGGTGCAGGGTAGTTTTTCCACGTCAGCTTACAAGGCGGGTTTAACCAGTGCCCAGATAGCCAATATCACTCGAACGCTGAAAGATAAAATTAACTTCTCCAAAGATCTCAGAGCTGGCGACAGCTTTAATGTTTTGGTTAAAGAGCAATACACGGAAGATCACTTAACGGGTAAGACAGAAGTACAAGGGGTCTCCATCAAGTTACGAAACAGGGAAGTGGCGGCTTTTCTTGCTGCGGATGGACGTTTCTATGACCGAGAAGGGAATAGCCTTGAGCAAGCTTTTAACCGATACCCAATAGACAAACAGTTCCGAAGAATCACTTCACCATTTAATCCGTACCGCAAACATCCGGTGACAGGGCGTATATCACCACATAATGGCACTGATTTCGCAACACCTGTGGGTTCACCCGTTTATTCAACTGGAGACGGTAGGGTTGTGGCGCTTCGTGACCACCCTTACGCAGGGAAGTATCTGGTGATAGAGCATAACAGCGTTTACAAAACACGTTATTTACACTTGAGCCGCTTTTTGGTGAAGAAAGGGCAACAGGTTAAGCGTGGTCAGGAAATTGCGTTGTCGGGTGCAACAGGCCGTTTG
This sequence comes from Vibrio sp. QJM3NY_15, assembly GCF_057785995.1. Taxonomy (NCBI): domain Bacteria; kingdom Pseudomonadati; phylum Pseudomonadota; class Gammaproteobacteria; order Vibrionales; family Vibrionaceae; genus Vibrio; species Vibrio sp. QJM3NY_15. The sequence continues at coordinate 116,779 of NZ_CM173518.1, read as the reverse complement.
ACAGGGCCTCACTTACATTTTGAAGTGTTGGTACGTGGAAGGGCGGTCGACGCGATGAAGGCAGACCTGCCTTTGGCAAGCTCTATATTACCGAAGGACAAGGGGGCGTTCCTTACTCGAATTGCCTCTTTTGATGAGATCATCTCTGAGCAAGAAGGCAGAACGAGTTAAATTAGCTTCAGCCACGGCTTATCGTTATTCCAACCTGCTGGTGATAAACAAACCGAAGGTTGGAATAAGCATTTATTGAATCACATGATTTCAGATTCGATTAAGCGACGACAACCGCTGTGCCGCTGGCTGATACCATCAACATGCCATTACCTGTACCTAAGACTTCATAATCGATATCGACACCAACCACTGCGTTTGCACCCGCTTCAATCGCTTTCTGCTCTAGCTCTTTGAATGCGTAGTTACGTGCTTTCTCCAGTTCCTTTTCATAGGTGCCAGAACGTCCACCGACGAAGTCGCGAATACCTGAAAACATATCCTTGAATACGTTAACCCCGAGAATGGCTTCTCCGGCAATAACTCCTTTGTAATCGACAATGCGTTTGCCTTCGACAGATTGTGTGGTGGTAATAATCATAGTGGCCTCTGTAAGTTAGATGGTTGGTTACTAGATGAGTTGTTACTCGTTGATTGGTTACTAGGTGACTGATTACTCGCTGAGTTTTGTTTCTGAGCGAGTGAATTCATGCCTCAACCATGTTCTCAGTTTTAGCACACTTTCTTGTTTTAATTTGTTTTTTGGACAAACGAAATAGAAATCTTGATGGGGGTTAGCCACTGGCTCACTAATTTCGACCAACATACCATGGCTGATGTCATCCTTCACAAACAAGCGGTGAGTGACTAATACACCAAGCGAACGAATGGCAGCTTGTACGGCTTGAATCGAGACATCGAACGTCAAGTTACTGTGGAACGTCGGCATGGGTATTTGGTAATGGTCGCACCACACCTGCCAGTCATGCTGTCTTCTTGGGTTGAAGACACCAATGGTTGGGTTTTGTTTCACCAGTTGTTCAACGCTCAATCCCATTTGGTTTTTCAATAGTGCCGGGCTGCACACCAATACCAGATCATCGTCACCAAGCTTTTCGCTGTAATATCGGTCCCACTCGCTCGGTTTGCCGTGTACGAGCGCGATGTCCACACCTTCCTGTTCTATGTCGAAAGTGCCCGTTAACGTGGATATACGAATATCAAGAGAGGGAGCAAAGCTTTGGAATTCCGAAACTCGCGGGATCCACCAGTGCATGGCGAGTGAGTTCACCATGTTGAGGGTGATGCGGTGGTCGTTAGGCGTTTTGGCGAGTTCTTCTGTGGCTTCTATTACTTGTTCCAGTGCGGGTGCGACTTTTCGATAATATCGCTTACCTGCGGCATTGAGAACAACACGACGACCCACACGTTGGAACAGCGGCTTATTGACCAGTTGCTCTAATGATTTTATCGCTTGGCTTACTGCTGAATGACTGACGTACAACACACGAGCGGCTTCGGTCATGCTGCCTGTTTCGGCTACAGCAATGAAAGCATAAACGGATTTAAGTGGAACGAGTTTCTTCATTGGTAAGTTTTCCTTACAGTTGTGGTTAATATTACTCGCTATTTTTCATCACGTCACGCCTCTAAAATAACTGTCATAGGAGGTGATAATTATGTCTGATATTACCAAGGCGACGGCTTTCATGTTGTTGTCGACGTTCAGTTTGTCTTTAAGTGGCTTAATGGCCAAGTATCTATCGGTATCAATGCCCGTTTCATTTTTGAGTTTCGTGCGTTTTTTGTTACCCAGTCTGTTTTTATTCTTATTTTTGATGTTTTACAAAATCACGAAACCTTCACTCGATATGTGGAAACCTTTAGTGATGCGTGCGATTTTTATGGTGGCATGCCAGTGGTGTTTCCTTACGTCTTTACAGACCCTAACACTCGTTGAAGGTGTGGTGTTGTTCAGCACTGGCCCTCTGTTCATTCCTTTGTTAGAAAAATTAATGTTTGGAACCAAAATTCATACAACCACAGTGATTTGTTTAGTTGTCACCTTTGTCGGCGTAGTGATGATGGCTGGGGATTGGTCGCAGTTTGAATTTGGCTCAGAGTTCTTTAGGCCAGCGTTGTTGCTGGGGTTATTGGCGGGTGTATTTAATTCGGGTTCACAAGTGAGTTTGTATCGAGCGTCCAAGACTAGCCTGACACCCGCAGAGCTCAACGCGTGGACGTTCTTGGTCGCGGCAATCATTGTGATACCAATGGTTGTGTTTACTTCAGTCTCTGCGGCTCCAGATGGGCTTGAGGGTGCTGCGGGCAATGGAACCTTTTCGGCTCTGCTATCTTTTGAAGGCTTAGGCTGGATTGGGCTTGGCGCTTTTGGATTGGCTCTATTTACTATTAACACGCAAATCTTCCGCTCGAAAGCGTACAAGTTGGCAGACAGCGGTTCTCAATTAGCTCCCCTAATTTTTACTAACATGCTGTTCAGTGCGTTATGGCAGAGCTTGTTCTTTGATGATGTGTTTTCAACTCAGCAGTTAATCGGCATCAATTTGATCGTCGTGGCGAGCATAACCAATACTGTATTAGCTAAAAAACACAGCAAAGCAAAAGCCAAGCAAACACCGCAAACCGCTGTGGCTTTAGCGACTGCAGCAGATGCTGCGGTGTTGGATTCTGCTGTTAAAAGTTAAGCATTGAGTTAGAAGTCTAAAACGTAATACATAAAGCCTAGAACAGTGAGCGAATGTACTCTTTTACTCGTTCGATATGCTTGCTCTGATCAATCTCGCATCGTTGGTTCGCTTCAAGGTATCGCTCAGCGTATTTGTCATAGATTTTGTTTTCCAAAAACAGCAAATACAGTTTTGGGTCGATATGACCGCTGGTGGCCATGTCGGTCATGATATTGAGTGATTCGCTTAGGAGTTTACCTTTTTTATACGGGCGATCACTGGAGGTGAGAGCTTCGAATACATCGGCAATGGCCATCGCTCTAGACGGTAAAGGTAACTGGTCTTCGTTTAAGCCTCTCGGGTAGCCCTTACCATCGATACGTTCGTGGTGTCCGCTGGCAATGTCAGGAATGTTTTTGAGATAAGGTGGGTAAGGGAGCTTGTTGAGCATGGTGAAGGTTTGAATGATATGGTCGTTTATCATGAAGCGTTCTTCGTCGTTTAAGGTACCGCGACGTACTTTCAAATTGTGCAATTCACCTTGGTTGTACTTCACTTCACCTGGCTTGAGTACAAACGCTTCTTGCCACACATCAGCTGGGTTAAAGCCATTATCCCAAGGTATTTTATGTTCGGGTTTATCAGCAAGTAGTGGCTCCATCACTGGCAGCGTTTGGTCTTTGCTTGTTGGCTCAATTTCATCTTTTTCAGCAGGATCCGGCTGCGTGTTAAATCTCTCTTTTTCAGACCAAGATAACCCTAGCTGATCGTCGAGTGTTCGTTTCCATTGGCGCTTGGCTATTCGGTCTAAGCGTTCTAGTTGCTCATCCGTCATCGACTCTCCACCGAGGTTACACTCGGCTACGAAGGCAAACTCTTCATCCAATTCAGACAGGCTTTGCTCGAGAACTTTCAGCTGCTCTTCTTGAAGCGCTCCGTTCGCTATGGCTTTCCAGTAGTCGGTTTCAGCCTGTTGTTTTAACAGTTCGAAACGCATTCGCACTTCATGGATTCGGTCGTAAATGGTTTCAAGTTTTGTTGCCTTATCCACGACATATTCTGGTGTCGTCACCTTGCCACAATCGTGCAACCAAGCAGCCAGCATGAGTTCTTCCCATTGTTTATTATCAAGCGAGAACTGTGGGTAGTAACGGTCGTCGTCTATGGTGGCCTGGGTTAACCATTTGGTCAGTTCAGGAACTCGTTGGCAATGACCGCCCGTGTAAGGTGATTTGGTATCAATCGCAGAGGCAATAAGTTCTATGAAGGCATTGAGCATGTCTTTCTGTTGCTGCATTTGGTCAATGTTGTCTTTGGCGATTTCAGCAAAGCTCAGTAGCTCCCTCAAAAATGCATGTTTGTCTGCCTGCATTTTGGTGATTGGTCTTTCATAGCCAATTGCAACAATACCCACCAACAACTTCTCACGGTTCAATAGTGGGAAAAGGTACAGGTCAGAATTGAATATCGAATCTTGGTAATAGTTAAGAACATTGTTTTCTCGGTTAAGGTGGATGGTCTCGCCAGATTTAAGCTGACACAATAGCCAAGGGGTATGCTTGATGAAGTCATTGATGTCGGCCTTGAAAGGAAGAATGGCGAGATTCGCTGCCGTATCAAACACATCCTTTTCTTCAGATTGAGTAAACAGCACGATGGTTTCGGCCTTGGTGATTAGATAGCTTTGATGCGCAATGTTTTTGGCTAATATCGAAAACTCCTGATTACCCGCTGTGTCCCGAAGTAAATTAATCAGATCATGAAGCGTGTGCTCCATCAGCTCAATGGAATGGGCGAGGTTAGCTACTTCCTTTATCATGCTCTTAGGGTAGTGGGTTCTTCTGAAATCGAATCGAGCGATGTTGTCAGTTAGCTGCATGAGTGTATTGAGAGGTTGGGATAAGCGGTTGGCGACTAACCACACGATACCAAAACAGATAAACAACATACCAATCGCGACCGCAACTTGCTTATCACGCATCGAGATAAGATCAGAAAGCAGATCATTGTGTGGCGTTGCTTCGGCGAGATAAAGGGTGACGTCTTGAGTCAGCTCAACGGGCGTTAATGTTAATGCCCAAGTATTTAGGTTGTACTCAATGTTCTTTAGGTTGAGGTTAAATTTCTCTTCATCAGAAATAAGAGGGGCTAAAACAGACGACTTTAAGGCCGCCATTTGATCACGTTTAGGGATGTTGAATAGTTGTTGGCTTTGCTCGCTACCGGACCCTTTATTGTCCCCTACGTTTCCGTTGGTGCGGTTGTTTTCAGCTATGGGGCTTAAGTTGGGTATTGCTAAGTCCAGTTGATGTTGACCTAGCAGGTTAAAATGTTGGTCAAACAAAGCCAAGCGACTCTGTGGCGAATAAGCGAGTTGGCTTATCTGAGAGGATAAAGAATCTAAAGTGAAATCAGCGCCAACCACATGATTACCTTCATAAGTTCGTCTTGATAGGGTAATGCCGTTCTTTTTAAGAAAGTAAAACAGGTAAGGCTCAGAGAGTTTGATTGTTCCATCGGGTTTAGCGTTGCGGAACCAAGGTCGGGTGGTGGGATTAAACTCACTCTCTTGTTGCACAATGCTCAATACCTTATGTGCGCCATCAAGGTAAGAGATAAGGTTCTCGCCCTTGAGGTTGATCGTGCTGACCATCATCGTGGCTTTGGCTGGTGCGTTGTTTTCAAGTCTTTGCTTGTTGGTGCTCAGTGGGCGGAAAATCCTAAACTCTCCATCATCAGACCCGTAAAACAGCGCAACTAAATTGGTATTTTGTTTGAATATGATGTCTATCGAGGCAATCCAAGATTCCTGCTCAGTAGACGAAGTTTGATGAGAAACAAACGGGCTCACAGCCATCACATTCAAGGTTGTGATAACGGGTGCGATGGCTTGCTTAAATACCGATTCCAGTTTATCGCGATGTTCATTACTGATTTCGCTCACCGTCCCTAACAACAACTCTTGTGAATGGCGATAGCTTATTGAGATAAGTACGGCACCAACAAGTGTTGTCAAAATTAGGAAAAGGCTAGTGATGTGGATACTCAGCGGATATCGTCTTCGTCTCATCAAACACTCCAGCTTGTTAACTGGTATAAGTATTGACGAACTTGGGTAGGTTGCAAAAAATTGGTGTAATTAAGGCGGCGTTACGACTAAGCCGTGCTTCCGATAGCTAAGTGAAATGAGAATAAAGCCTTATCTTTAAGTGCTAATGGTCACTTGTGGTTGGTAGGGTTGCTCCGAGATGCTGGACAGGCTCGGTGTGGGCAATTCATATCTAGTGTTATTAATATTCCTGATTAGAAAAACAAGCATTCCGAGTGTTTTATCAATTAAACATTATTATGTTAATATTGTCAGTTATTTTGCACATCTATAAAACATCTAGGTGCTGTATGTGTTGAGCCTAGAAGGAACAGTAATGACGTTAGAAGCCTATATTCTCAATGTAGGAATATACTCAATTTTCCCATTATATTTTGCTACGTTAAAAAACCGTGTGCGTACAGCTGCATTTTATAACTATCTTAGTATCGTGCTTTTAGTGGGAGGACTTGCTGGTGCCGTTTATTCCTTTCCTTTATCCGAAGCTTTAAGTATTTCAGGCGGAAATATTGCTTATGGTGCCTTCATGATGAGCACCATAATGCTCATTATTATTGAGCGAGATTTTAACACTTTTAAACACATGTTTCGGTTAGTAGTGGTTGTGGATTTAATTGCCTTTGTTGGCTTTAACTTTATGGCTTGGTTGCTGGAATCGGAATATGTGTTGAACCCTTTTGCTATCCCTTTCAGTATCTTTGACGTGTCGTTGAAAGTTCTTGTTCTTGGCGGGGTTTTGATTCTCCTCGAAATATTGTTATTGATGTTTATTTTTACACAGGTGAGTAAGTTCCTTTCCAACCTACCAGCGTTGGCATTCATCTATACGCTAGCATTTGTTTTTATCCTTTGTTTGGATGGAGCACTGTTTCCTCTTTTAGCTTTTGGCCTAAGCCCGCAGATCGTTCCTATCATATTCGGAAATATACTGGGTAAGTTGTTGATTGCGGCCTGCTATAGCGTCCCAATGCTGATCTTCTACTTTTTGTTTAGGGGGGATTTTGCCAAGTTTGTTAGTTCGCCGCTATCCATAAAGGATTTGACTAAAGCTCCTAGAAAAGAGTTGCTGGCAACATTGTATCAATATGAGTTGCGTGATGAGCAGTTGCAGAGAGAAAAACAAGATCTCACAAAGATTGCACTTTTTGATGAGCTAACCTCACTCCCCAATAGACGTAAATTTAATCAAACGTTTGAGTCTGAATGGGCTAGATGTGAACGCGAAGGGCAAACTTTAACCTTAGTGATCGGTGATATTGATTTTTTCAAGCAATATAATGATGCATATGGCCACCATCAAGGAGATGTTTGCCTTAAACAAGTCGCAAAGTTATGGAAGCAAATTTTTAATCGTCCGTCAGACCTTGCTGCTCGCATCGGAGGCGAGGAGTTTGCCATTATATTGCCAAGCACATCTATAGAGCAAAGCAGAGCTCGCCTTAATTCATTCTTAACGGTTTTGCACAGTCAACCGATTCCTCATCGTTCCTCACCCATTGCTTCTCATGTAACAATGAGCCTAGGTGTAGCGGAATGCGTTCCGACGAAAAGCACATCACCAAATGATCTGTTTATGCTTGCTGATAAGCGCCTTTACAAAGCAAAGAATAGCGGGAGAAATCAGGTTATTGTCGATTGATTTAATGTTAACAATACTGAATGATGAACAGTATATAATTTCAAATCACTCAGCATCACATTAAGCAGGTGTCTGTTGGGCATTTTTGAAGAAGCTGTATTAGACCAACCCAACTTGAAATTGATTGACTAGACCACACGGTTAAGGCCTTGATTTATGGAACTAAAAGTAGATACCCACACCCACACATACGCAAGTGGTCATGCTTACAGCACGTTGATCGAGAATGCAAAATCGGCAAAACAAAACGGTTTAGCTATGTTTTGTACGACCGACCATTCCGAGTCTATGCCGGGCGCGCCACACTATTGGTTTTTCAGTAACCAGCGTGTGCTCCCTCGTTTTATTGAAGATGTCGCTATTATTCGAGGTGTCGAGTCCAACATTATGAACACACAGGGTGAAATTGATATTCATCCGAGTGTGGATAAGAACTTGGATTGGGTGATCGCGAGTTTTCATGAGCCAGTATTTCGCCCATCGGATGTTGCTACCCATACAGAAGCACTCCTGAATGTGATTAAAGGCGGCCGAATTGATGCACTTGGTCATTTAGGAAACCCAAATTTTGATTTCGATTTTGAAGCTGTGATTCAATGTGCGGCGGAACATAACGTTGCGATCGAAATTAATAACACCACGCTTAAAGGCAATAGTCGCGTTGGCAGTGTTGATCGTTGTTACGAGATCGCAAGAATTGCTAAAGCGAAAGGTGCGTTTATTACGACAGGTAGCGATGCGCATTTCTGCGTAGATGTGGGCGGGTTGGATCTCGTGTCTTCACTACTTGATGAGGTGGGCGTGGATTCGAGCAAGGTTATTACCCATTCACCACAGCAATTCTTAGCCTTTTTGGCATTGCGTGGTCGTCAATCGATTGCCGAGTTTTCGGTATTTGAGTGATGGTTTGCCCAGTACTTGTCAGTAATTAGCTAGCTAGTTTGCATTTCGACACAATCAATTTTTGTACCCGACGGATTTTTGTATACACTAGCCGAAAATAATAAAGTCGAAGTGCCACAATAACGATGGCGCTATCTTCAAAGACATCGCTTCACCTGGAGAAACAATGAAAACTCGCTCAATCCTTTTATCTGGCTTAATCGCTGCTTCGCTATTGTCTGGCAACGCTTTTGCTAATGTTGACCTTAAGAAAAACATGCAAGAAATGAAGCTTGCATTCAAACAAGCGGCAGAAGCTCAAAACATTGAAGAGATGCAAAAGCCTATCGTACGTATCGACACGCTAGTTGCTGAGCTCAAAACGGGTGTTTACCCAATTGAGAAAGAAGAACACTTCATGGAAGGTTTCAAAAAGATCAGTGCATCGATTGATAGCATTGAGAAGAAGCTAGACCAAGGTGAATTTGAATCTGCACAGCAAGAGCTTCGTACTATCGATGGCCTTCGTGAAGAGTATCACGAGAAGCGTAATCCAAGCATTTGGAGCAAGATCTTCGGTTAATTTGCTAATCAATTGAGTTTGCTAGATACGTAACAAAGAGCAAAGCCTCAAGATTCGATTTCTAAAACGCTGTCTTACATTACTCTCATTAGAGGAAGATGTAAGGCGGCGTTTTTTATTGTCTTTTTTCTGAACAGTTTACTGCTATTTTCTAGACATGTTACTGCTAATAGGTGCGTAACATTCTTTTGGCTCTTTGGTTGTAACCAGTTTTTAACTAAAAAGAGTGTGCGTTAGCTTCAATTTTTTAACCTGATGTTAATCTTTACGTTTACCTATATAACAAGTGCCTCATAATAAGGGAAATTTATAAAGATTAGGAATAATGCGCCGAACTTCGTTCAATTTCTCCATGTTACTTGCTACAGCATTAAGCTGGGTGCTAGTGACATTAATGCCTGTTATCAATGCTCATGGTAATAGTGCGGGAGTATGGGCGTCGTTATGTACGGTCAACGGCTTTGAACTGGTTCAAATTGAGGAAGGCGAGCCCAATACTCACAAAGGAAAGCCGTGTCCATTTAGCCATTTTTCCACGTTTCACCAAGACGAACTTCCAACTACACTACTGACAACTCGACTGAGTTCTATTGTCTCAGACAGCTACGCTTTTTTGGCTCTAAGCGAACGCTACACGAGACAAGCCCCGCGCGGCCCTCCCTTTGATATTGCTTAAACCTAACCCACTAAAATAATTAAAAAATAAAGTATTAAGTAAAGTTAAACATGCTCAGATTACTTTCTGATTTTTCAGAAGGTATGTTTGCGTGTGTCAAAGGAAATAATAATGTTGAGAAATGAATCTCAAAGCTCTGCGAAAGCACAAGCAACTTCGCAGTCTACAAGCAGTGCAACAACTGGTTCGGAAACCAATATAAAAAGCAAAGACCGCAATAAAACTCTCTACTTCCTCACTTGGCGCTGGCACTTCTATGCCGGGCTATTCGTTATCCCATTTATGTTGATGTTGAGTATTACTGGTTTGGTGATGCTGTTTGACGATGAAATCGAACTTGCTTTCCATCAAGACGCGATTGAAATTGCGGCATCGGGCGAACCGATCAAGGTGTCACAACAATTAGCTGCGGTACAAAATCAATACCCACAAGGTACGGTGACACAGTTTGTACCGAGCAAAGTCCCTGATCTTGCGAACCGATTTTCTGTATCACTTGAAGATGGCACTTCCGTTTTCGCCACGGTGAATCAATACACTGGCGAAGTGGTAGGAGAAATCCCGCGCAGCGATAGCCTGTACCAACTGGCGAATGACATTCACGGCACTTTGTTGATTGGTGATTGGGGTGATTACCTAATTGAAGTCGCAATAAGCTTGTCTATTCTGTTGCTCATCAGTGGTATTTACTTATGGTTACCGAGAGATAACGCGAGCCGCGCTGGTTTTCTTAAGCTTCGATTTGGTTCAGGAACGCGTGTTTTAATGCGTGATCTGCATGCGAACATCGGTGGAACACTGTCATTCATTCTTCTGTTATTTATTCTATCGGGATTATCATGGACAGGTTTTTGGGGCGGTAAGTTAGTGCAAGCATGGAGTACTTTTCCTGCTCAAATGTGGGATGACATTCCTCTGTCTAACGAAACGCATGCTTCTTTAAATCACGGGTCTGAGGAGGAAATGCCTTGGAACCTAGAGCAAACTCCGCTGCCTTTGTCTCAAGATAAGCCAGCAGAACACGTCCACCAAGTAGAAGAAGCATCTGAAGCTCATGATCATTCTAAGATGGGCGAGGATCATTCTCAGCATGTTTTATCTGCGAGTAATTTCTCGATTGATGATGTGATAGCAAAAGCTCAATCTCTTGGTTTTACGCAATATAAAGTCAATTTCCCGCGCTCAGAAACGGGCGTTTACACCGTGGCTGCCAATACTATGGGCGGTGACATTATCGATCCAACCCAAGATCGCACGACTCACCTCGACCAATATTCAGGGCGCATTCTTGGAGAGGTGACGTGGAAAGATTACAATTTATTCGCCAAAACCTTAGCCGTCGGTATTTCTCTGCACCAAGGTGACATCAGTATCATCAACAAGCTTCTAAACGCATTGTTCTGTTTGGCATTCATTTTGGTGTCAGTGACTGGTGGAGTAATGTGGTGGATGCGCAGACCTTCAGGCCAAAGAAAGTTGGGAGCACCACCGAAGTTTGGCGATGCAGGCTTATGGAAAGCGGGTTTAGTGACTGTGGTTGTTATTTCGGTACTGTTTCCACTCGCGGGTGCAACGATTGTGACTGCAATGCTATTGGATTGGTTACTGTTTTCACGCGTTGAGAGATTCAAGACCGCGTTGAGTTAATTGACATGCAAACGGACTTTCTCGACTTGAGAAAGTCCGTTTTATTCATCAGATGGGTGATTCCTTTGTGAGGAAGACTTTAGACTTGATTCAGCTCTAGATTTGATAAAGCTTTAGATCTGATAAAGTTCTAGCGGCAGGCCGTCTGGGTCTGCGAAAAACGTAAATGATTTCCCCGTAAATTCATCAACTCGAATCGGTTCGACTTCAATGCCTTGTTCTTCCAAATAGCTTTTGGCATGTTGAACGTCATCAACACAAAAAGCCAAATGTCTCAGCCCTTGAGCTTCCGGAAAGCTTGGTCTTTCAGGTGCGTCAGGGAAGCTGAATAATTCTATTTGAGCGCCATTAGGCAGTGCTAAGTCGAGCTTATACGACTGACGTGCTTCACGATAATTCTCCGCAATCACTTCAAGCTTTAAAACTTCCGTATAAAAGCGTTTAGAGACTTCGTAGTTTGAGCAAATAATGGCGGCGTGGTGTATTCCTTTCAGCATCAGTTTATTTCTCCTGCCAGCTTGTCACCCAAGTGTTCCATCGCGTAATCAATGAATACACGTAGGCGAGCAGGCATATACTTGGTTTGAGCAAACTGCATCGCGATAGCGCCATGGTAATTACTCTTGATGGTCCAATCTTCCAGTACTTGCACTACAGAACCTTCAGCCAATGCATCTTGAATCACGAAGTCATGGAAAATACCCACGCCAAGCCCTTCTTTAACGCCTTTCAATCGCATCTGAGAGTGGTTCACAGCGTAACGTCCGCTGACGGGTACTGTGTAAAACTCATCATCTTTAAGGAAGTCCCAAATGTGGTCTTTATCTGTTTCTGCAAGGTATAAGCAGTCGTGCTCAGAAAGCTCGGTAGGGTGGTGAGGGATTCCTTTGGCATCTAAATAGTCGGGGCTCGCACATAACACGAGGTTTGTTTTTCCGAGTTCTTTCAATACCAAACTCTCGTCAGGTTTGTCGGTAAGGCGAAACGCAATATCGATGCCTTGGCGCAATATGTCGATGTCACCATCGGCGGCTCTTAACTTGAGTTGAATCTCAGGGTACTGATTTAAGAATGGAACAACGAAAGGCTGTAGCACTGAGTTCAAGAACGCCTCTGGCGCCGCTACCGTTATAGAGCCTGCAGGTTCAGTATGGTCAGAGGTAGAAAGCTCAACCGCTTGTTGCGCCGCATTAATCATGACCACGCTTTGGTCGTATACCAACTGGCCTGCTTGCGTGATGATCAATGTACGAGTGGTTCGCTCGAACAGCTTTACTGAGAGTGCTTTTTCTAGACGTGTGATCAATTTACTCAACGCTGAAGGTGTAACGCCTAGCTGCTTTGCTGCGGCGGTAAAGCTACCCTCATTCACAACTAAGATAAACGAGGCGAGATCGGGAAGTAGGGCGATGAGTTTTGGGTTAATCATAAGTATCCAGTTAGACTAATTTCAACAGTGACCATAACCTTGATTGTGATTGATCTCTTCTGATTTGTGAATCAATTTCATTAATTGATACGCGCAATAGTAACCGTGATGGAAGCCGTTCTTTTTGTTGTTCCTATTTCAAATTACTCAGTTATTCAGATCTCAAGTCAATATGGCGATTCCGTTGCTTCAAATTGGTTGTTAGATGCTTTTGTTATATAAATGTAAATACTTGTGGTTGCTTGTTAAATTTCATTTAAACGGTGTTAGTATCCTCCCAACTTGTGCTGAATTGAATCAGCTATATTTCATTGTTCGAAGAGAGCTTTTAACTTCGAGTTAGGAAGAGCAAAAACATAGTCAGAGGTAAGTATTTTGCAACGTACTGATATCACCCCAACGCAATCTCCCGCGTTAGCCGCGTTAATTAATAACGATTATGAGCTTAATTTCCAAGAGTTTATGGACCAAATACAGCTGGCGAATAAACCTATGTCTCTGGCTTCCATTCGGTTCATATTGGATAACATCGAGCTGAGTAAAGAAGAGATCAAGTCGTTGGCGAGTTTTGATAAAGAAACATACTGCCGACAAAGACTTTTCAAGAATGACCACTGCGAAGTTTTAATTTTGAGTTGGCTAAATGGGCAAAGAAGTAAAATACACGATCATTTGAATACGTCTTGTGGCGTAAAAGTTTTACACGGGCAAGCAACGGAAACCCTGTTTGAAACGGCGGCTAATGGTCATATTTTTGCTTCTCAGTCGACTCATTTCCAAGAGGGCAGTGTGACCGTTAGTAAAGATAATGATATCCATCAGATATCGAATCTACAGGCCGGAGATGAACCGCTCATTACGTTACATGTGTATTCGCCCCCTTTAAGCCAATTCCATCTCTATCAGCTAGAGAGCGGTAAGTCGGAACTGCTCGACATACAACAAGAGTGCTGGGCCTACGAGATTTAAAGTGCGTTAAACGGAGACAACTTTCTACTTAAATGGTCATGATAAGGCTAAAAGGAGGCGTAGAAAGTCTGTCGTTTAATTTTGCTTTAACGCTATGCATTATAAAATTTTATACTATTTATGAACTTCGCATATCCACGGTAGTCATAGGGCTCACAAATATAAAATAATGAGCTGGATAAATTATGACTAAACGTGGGTTAGTGTCTGTGGCATGTGCCACGCTGCTAGGTGGAGGTGCGTATTTCTATTTTCAAACTTCAACGCCTCCTGAAGCCTTTCCAACCCTAACGGTATCCACGGGGACGATCGAAAAGCAAGCGGTTGCGGTGGGGTATATCGTTCCCGCTCACTCTGTGTCTATCAAATCTCAAATCGACGGGATCGTTGGTGAAATCTATGCTGGTGTTGGTGAGTACGTAACGCAAGGTCAGCCGCTTATTAAGGTTCGCCCTAACCCTACCCCGAAAGCGCTTACCGATGCCTCGACCGAATTGATGCGAAGTGAGGCGAACATTGAGTCAGCAAAGCAACAACTCGCTAATCTGCAGAGTTTGGTCGAACAAGAAATCATTCCTAAGAACTACGACGAATATGTGACTGCACGTTCCAATGTGAAATCAGCACAGGCTGACGTTATGCAAAAACGTCAGAACCTAGAATTGATTCAAAGCGGGGAGTCGACAATTGGTAACTCTCGCCTAACCTCAACCATTTACGCTCCGATAGACGGTACGGTGTTGAATCGAAAAGTCGAGGTAGGAGAACCGATTATTTCTACTGAATCGAGTCAAGCGGCAACAGAAATGATGTCATTGGCCGATATGAACAGCCTGATTTTTAAGGGCAGTGTTAGTGAGCATGATGCCGCACAACTTACTCCGGGGATGCCAGTAACACTGACCGTTGCACCTTATCCAAATATCGAAATAGAAGGGATACTGACTAAGATTGCGATTCAGTCTGAAAGTCTTAACGCAACAGCTGATAGTAGTTCGGGCAAAAGTTTTGATAACGGTTTTGAAGTCGAAGTTGGCGAGCTCAAAATACCTCAAGACGTCCGATTACGTTCAGGGTTCTCATCATCTGCTCAGATAATTCTAGTTAAATCAGAAAATGTACTCACTCTACCAGAGCGCGCACTGCAATTTGAAGGCGATAGCCCTAACGTATTAATTCCAGACAGCTCAGAACAAGGCTTCCACAAACAAGCGGTAAAACTGGGCCTATCCGATGGCATCAATGTCGAAGTCATCGAAGGTGTGGAGTTAGACGAAACCGTCATCGATAACAGTATGATGGGGGCATCACATGGTTAAGCCTGCGCTGTTTAGTTGTTCACAGCGATTAGACAAACCTCTGTCAGCTCGTAAATCGCCCCTGTTGAGTGTAGGCAGCTTGCTATTAGCAATTGTGCTTAGTTGCCCTTCATATGCCATTTCCATTGAACAAGCATGGCAGCGAGCCAAACAGACGGATCCTGATTACGAGAAAGCCCGAATTGGTGTTCAACTCGGTGAGAGTTCGGTGGATTTAAGTCGCAGCTCTTTATTACCCGCTTTAAGCGCAAGCGCTTCAGCAGACTGGAGCGAAGACCGCAGTAGTTCAAATCGGTATGGTGCAGAGCTGTCTCAGGTTATTTGGGACAGTAGCCTTTGGTCTGAATTAGATAAAGCACAATCAGATTATCTGAAATCCCAGCTGGAACTGGCTCAAGCACATAATGATTTGGCGGCTAAGTTACTTCTGGTTTATCTCGATATAGGCAGCGCTCAAGGTAACTTACAGCTCACCAACAGTAAGTTAGAGGAAGGCAGCAAACTGCTAAAAATCTTCGAAAAACGCTATCTAGCAGGCAAAGTGAAATCGATTGATGTGGAAGAGATGCGTGCTAATCAGTTGTCTGACAAAGCCAATATTCTGCGAGCAAAGGCAGAGTTAGAAAGTAAAAAGTCAGAGCTGGAAGCGCTGATAAACCAAGCTCCTGATTCGGTAGATCAAATTCGTACCGAGAACTTGGTTGAGCCTCCAATGCTGGTGGCTTCTCAGCAGCAGTGGCTTGAGCTAGCGAGAAATAATAGCCCTGAATTACTGGTTGCCATAAAAGGCGTTGAAGCGCGCGAGCTAGACAAAAAGTCTGCCCAAGGAGGTTATTATCCAACAGTTAAAGGGCAAGTGGGCTATAACGACAATGATCGGTTGGACAACGGTGAGTTTAACGCGGGTTTAACTCTTAGTGTTCCTATTGATTTAAATGGTTCAACACGCGCCAAAGTGGATCAAACTTCGCTTAACTTGTTGACGGCTAAGCAGGATTTACGAAAGGTTGAAATAGACATCAAGAAGCGAATTGATCAGAACTTTACTCAAGTGAAACTCAACTGGGAACGAGTGTTAATGGCGCATGATGTTGTAGCGTCTCGCGCAGAGGTGTTGAGTAGCAAAGAAAAGTTATACGACGCGGGTTTCCTAGAAGCCTCGGATGTTATTAATGCACATAACAGCTTATTTGATTCAAGGTTCCTTCTACAGACCAACTTATATGATTATTGGCGTCAGAGAATAGGCCTGCTTCAGACAACCGGTAAATTAGATGATGAAGCGATGGCGCTGATCTCTCAGGCGCTGCACCATGGTTAATCTTTTCCTTCAGACTTGGCAAACGTTATTGGCGCATCGGATGAAAAGTGCCTTGGCTATTATCGCAATTTCATGGGGCGTGCTGTCTGTTGTTGTTTTAATGGCGTTAGGAGAAGGCTTCTATCGTTATCAAACGAAGTCTTTCTCATTTTTGGTCAATGACACTCAGGTTGTGTTTCCCTCTAGTACGAGTAAACCTTGGCAGGGCATGCCTTCAAGGCGAGAAATAAACCTTGAACAAGATAAAATTGAGCTGATCCAGCAGGCTGGTTTTGTTAAAGAGGCGTCTGCTGTTTACCTTAAAAGGGATACCAGCGTGACGAACACTCAAGGGCATAATATTGGCAGTATGGTGAGTGGTGTTGCTCCCTCTTATTTTCCTATCTCACAAAATAAGTTGCAGCCTGGTTCACGAAGTATTTCGGTGACGGATATGGAAAACCACACACGGGTGGTTGTATTGGGTGATCGAATTGCTCAAATGGGCGGAGTCGACATTGGCGATCATATTAAGATCAACGGTATTCCATTCTACGTAATAGGCGTGATGGTTGATAATGAAGGAGGAATCTCTTTTGGTGAGAGTCGACGAGTTTTTGTGCCCCAAACTACTTATCTTGACCTCTGGAAAGATAAGCCATGGCAACTGCTATTAAAGCCTGTAGAAGCCATGGATTCCGCATCGTTTAGACGTAACATTGTCAATTTTTTTGCTAAACAGATGCACTTTGATCCTACTGATAAAGATGCGGTCTATTTGCCCGACTTTAGTGAGGGTGGAGACGTGATTACCGGTATCTTTCGTGGTATTCAAATATTCCTGACGGCCAGTGGCGCAATGACTATGGCGGTTGGCGCTTTGGGTGTGGCTAATATCATGTTTCTCTCTGTTACGGAAAGAACTCGAGAAATTGGCGTTCGGCTGGCGATTGGTGCAACACAGGGTTCCATCATGTCTCAGTTTATTATTGAGGGGCTTATTTTAGTTACTTTAGGATCCATCGTGGGATTAATGGCGTCTTTTGGGACGGTTTTTTTACTTGGCTCGATGGCGTTACCAGAATGGATTGGATCACCTGTTATCACGTTAAGCTCGATTGGAATGGCGTTAACGGTGACACTGATTCTGGCGTTCTTAGCCTCTTACTTTCCTGCAAAGCGGGCGTCTCGTCTCACTCCTGTTGATGCACTCAGTGCGAGGGCTTAATCATGCTATTACCGATGAGACAAATCTTTCAGGAAATGTCTGCAGAAAAGCTACGACTTGGGCTCACGATTCTGGCTGTTGCGTGGGCAACCTTGTGTATTTCAGCGATGCTATCGGTGGGAGAAGGCATTAGGCAAGGCGTGCTTAAAACGGCACAAAATGGCAATGGTAATTTGATTTATCTATCAGGGGGGATGGCTACGGTTGATTATGGATCTTTTCATCAGGGCAAGCCGCTGACTCTAACAGTAGAAGATACGAAAGTTGTAGAGGCTCTGCCTAACATCAAAGCTGCGGTACAGACAGCTGTGTGGGATGAATCACTTACTGTTGGGGAGCGAGGGTCTTGGAAAAAAGCGTTAGCGGTAACGACTGAATTTCAGTCGGTGACGAATCTCAAGACGCGTCCAGGAGGGCGTTGGTTTAATCCTCTAGACCAAACGCAACAACGCAAAGTCATCGTGTTGGGTTACCTTTTAGCGGCCGATTTGTTTAACCCTAATGAAAGCTTTAGCTGGTTTGCTACTGTCAAATTAGAGGTCAATCCCGTGGGGAAAACAGTAAAAATTGGCAGCCAAGAGTTTACGGTGATTGGTGTACTAGAGAAAAACAGTGCCAAGGTTGAACAGGGAGATAGCATCAATTATTCGAGCTTTGTTCCTTTTTCTACGTGGCAGCGTTTTAATATCAACGGAGATATCAGTGGTATCAACGTTCAACCTCATGATGGTGTCGACAGAGTCAAACTTGCAGATACGATTCGTCAGGTTATTGCGCGTAAACATGGTGCCAGTGTCAGTGATGAGCAGGTTGTTCAGGTTGAGGATATGTTTCTCAAACAAAAAACGATGCAACAATTCTTAGTTGGTCTGCAGGGGTTCCTTGGTGTGATTGGTTTTATCACTTTGGCAGTAGCGGGTATAGGTATTGCTAACGTGATGTATGCAACGGTGAAACGCTCCACAAGAGATATTGGCGTGAGAATGGCGGTCGGTGCTACTCCAGGGATGATTCGCATGCATTATCTGGTTCAGTCATTGATGACTATGATGATGGGCGGTTTATTGGGCTTAGTGATCACTTATACACTGATTGCTGTGATTCGCTCGTTAGAGCTTGAAGGCAATATGTTTTATGAGCGTCTTGGTAAACCTGTTCCTGAGCTTTCATGGTTGGTTGTCACCATTGTTGTTTTGACGCTGGTGGTTATTGGTGTCGCTGCGGCTTGGCTCCCGGCTAATCGTGCGGCGAAAGTGACTCCGATGGAGGCACTACAAAGTGAATGATGAGATCAAAGACAGCGGAGAAACCATGTCTAACAAATTCTTAGTGGAACTCTCAAATATCGGTAAACACTACTCAAACGGTGATACTGAGATACGTGCACTAGACGGTGTCGATCTCTTGATTGAGAAGGGAGAGTTTTTGTCTATTTTAGGCCCGTCAGGATCCGGTAAATCAACGCTGATGAATATGCTTGGTTGCCTTGATAAGCCGACGGAAGGGGAGTATCAGCTAGATGGAAAAAATGTTGCTGCGTTGAGTGCTAATGATCTTGCTGGTATTCGGAACCAAAAAATTGGTTTTGTATTCCAGAGTTTTAATTTACTTGAGTATGCATCTGCATTGGACAATGTTGCTCTGCCTCTCGTGTACTCAGGGACCAAAGCCAAAGAGCGTCGTAAGCGTGCGGCGGCATTACTTGAACAAGTAGGGTTGGGCGATAGACTTGATCATAAACCGAATCAGCTGTCTGGTGGTCAGAAACAGCGTGTCGCTATTGCTAGAGCTTTGGTTAATGATCCTCAGATTATATTAGCTGATGAGCCTACAGGGGCTCTGGATTCCAAGTCTGGCGCTGAGATAGAGGCTTTGTTTAATCAGCTTCATGCTGAGGGCCGAACATTGATTATCGTGACGCACGATAACTCGCTTGCTGAACGAACTAAGCGCATAGTGACGATCAAAGACGGTAAAGTATTGTCTGATCGCCAAGGGCAACATTGCTCAACCTAGAACCTAGAACCTAGCAGCTTTCGCTTAGAGCCACTTCATCACGAAGTGGCTTTTTTCTTAAGTGTCTAACACTGACCTTGTACGGACGATATTGAGTGAACTACACTGATAAAAAAGCTAGGTAAGTAACAGATGAATAAAGAAAATTTCCCTATAGAGTTAAAACGACTTCGTGAATCAATCTCTATTTCACAGGAAGAATTTGCAGAGTTGCTTTCCAATTCTCATAGAGCGTTTTTTGGTGTCAATCAGGTGATGGTCAGCCAGTGGGAAAGGGCAAAGACGTTGCCGAGTTTTGTTCGTCGTCTTGGTATCGCGAGTTTCTTTCAGGTCGATTACGATTTTTCCGTTGAAGAAATGGTACAGGTGAAAGCCGCCACTAAGAATGTCGAGCGTCCATTCAGTATTGATATTGGTTATGACTATGAGGTGACGAGTGTTGAGTCATATAACATGGGAGCACTTCCAGCGAAAAGGCTTAAGTCGATTCAAGGAATGCATCTAAAAACCTATGGCAAAGATTTTATCGAGGTTTCTCAGCATCTGGGTGTGAAAAAAGAAGATATGCAGGTGCTTTGTTTTCTTTTCGAGGGGGTCATTATTGGTCATGTGGTGTATGACGGCTTAAGTAAGATGCTTTGCAGTGTTGGCGCGGTTAGCATTGTGATTCGTCGTAAGATCTTCGATTACATGGCGGATAATTTGTCTGATACTGAGTTTCGCTTTCCGACCCTTGACCCTGCTATGTGCCAGTTCTTGTATGACCTGTATTTAGAACCTTATATGAGCAAGCTCGGCATGCCGTTTTTCAAGGCAGACATCAAGAAAGTGGTGAAAAATCCTTTTTCTCAGAACATCCAAAATAAACACGATATTTACTTTAAGTATATCCGTTACCACGACCTTAAGCAGAAGAAGAGAAGTGTCGAGTTTGTTTTAAGCTCTAGTCTGTAAAGGCGCTTTACATGACCAATCTTAGGTCGGTTAAAGGCAGAGGTTTTGAGTACAAGAAGCCTTGATAGCGATCAAACCCTAGCTGGTGGATCATTTGACGTGTATCTGCGTCTTCAACGCCTTCCGCAACGGTTTCAATACCAGACTCTTTGCAGTATGCCAAAGTACGCTTAACTAAATCGGAGCTTGCGGGCTCAATACTATTCACAATCGATTTATCGAACTTTACTTCATCGACATTAAGGCTAATCACCTTATTCATGTCTGAATAACCGATACCAAAATCGTCGATAGAGATTCTGACGCCCAGAGACTTAAAGCGCTTTATCTGCTCACAAAGCTGCTCATCTAACTGATCATTTTCACTTAGCTCAAAGGTAAGCTGTTCTGCTTTGAAAGATGCATTCCAAAGTAATTCACGAACCTTTTCGACATTATCAGGGTTTGCTAGTACTTTCTTGCTGATGTTTACCGCCAAGCTTAGATGAACGGAAAGCGATTTGACCTCCGTTAGAGATTGCTCAAGCACACTAAAAAAGATTTCTTCCTCATAACCCAATGCAAACGCGCGATCAATAAACACGCCCGGAGAGAAAATCCCTTCTTCTGGAATATCTAAACGAAACAGCGCTTCAACTCCAGTCACCTTCTCGACACTAGGCTGCACCTTTGGCTGATAAAAGCAGGTGTACCAGTCGTTTTCGAAGGCTTCTTGAATGGTGTGATCGGATAGGGTCATGTGCTTGTTTCTCATCTTGTCTCATTTGTATAGCGGCGTAACGGTCGCACATTCTGAGAGAAGCGGATAATCATCACTATATCGTTCTGAGATGAAAAATTGATATTCGATATGAAAGCGAAATTAGACAGGAACGGAAGGGGATTTGACGTTAAAAAGAACAGGTAAGACGCGTTTATGTGCCCTGTGTCACTGGGATGAACTATTATTAGTGCCTGTGATTCATTAATGTTTTTCCAACTAAAGGGATAATCGAGAAGGGGATGTTCAACTAGAATAGAGGTATAAGTTTTACAGTGTAAATGATCGAATTGAAATCGTTTACATCCCCTACATAATGCGGCGCGCGATGCTGCTGAATAATAATTAGGAAGGAATAGACAATGTCTTCTGCATTTTACCAACAGATTCAAACTCAAATCGAAGAAGTTAAAGAAGAAGGTCTTTACAAGTCTGAGCGCATTATTACTTCTGCTCAAAAAGCAGCGGTTTCTATCTCGACTGGTGAAGAAGTACTAAACTTCTGTGCAAACAACTACTTAGGACTTGCTAACCACCCTGACCTTATCGAAGCTGCTAAAGACGGTATGGATCAACACGGTTTTGGTATGGCTTCTGTTCGTTTCATCTGTGGTACTCAAGACTCTCACAAAGAACTAGAGCAAAAGCTATCTACGTTCCTTGGTAAAGAAGACACTATCCTTTACACATCTTGTTTTGATGCAAACGCTGGCCTATTCGAAACGATCCTAGGCAAAGAAGACGCAATCATTTCTGATGCTCTAAACCACGCATCTATCATTGATGGTGTTCGTCTATGTAAAGCAATGCGCTTCCGTTACTCGAACAACAACATGGAAGAGCTAGAGCAACAACTTATTGCAGCTAAAGAAGCGGGCGCTCGTCACACGCTTATCGTAACTGACGGTGTGTTCTCAATGGACGGCGTAGTTGCTAACCTTCCTGCTATCTGTGACCTTGCTGACAAGTACGGCGCACTAGTGATGGTTGATGACTCTCACGCAGTTGGCTTCATGGGCGAAAACGGCGCAGGTACTCACGAGTTCCACAATGTTGTAGACCGTATCGACATCATCACAGGTACGCTTGGTAAAGCAATGGGTGGCGCTTCAGGCGGTTACACTTCTGGTAAGAAAGAAGTGATCGACTGGTTACGTCAGCGTTCTCGTCCATACCTATTCTCTAACTCTGTTGCACCAGCAATCGTATCTGCGTCTATTCGCGTTCTAGATCTTCTAGCGGAATCTGGCGACCTACGTACTCAACTATGGGAAAACTCTGCTCACTTCCGTACTCGCATGGAAGCAGCGGGCTTCACTATGGGCGGTGCTGATCACGCAATCATCCCAATCATGCTTGGTGATGCAAAAGTAGCAGCTGAATTCGCAGAGCGCGCACTAGAGAAAGGCATCTACGTTGTAGGTTTCTCATTCCCTGTAGTACCAAAAGGCCAAGCTCGTATCCGTACGCAAATGTCTGCTGCACACTCTCGTGAGCAACTAGACCGTGCAATTGATGCGTTCATCCAAGTTGGTAAAGACATGGCTATTATCTAATTTTAAAGGGATGCCTTATGCATCCTTTGATTAGATAGAACAACACCCAATAGAACAATAGATTTTTGATTCTCGCCTTACAGTTAGGCGAGATGAACTGGATAACATTATGAAAATTAAAGCACTTTCTAAGCTTAAGCCTGAAGAAGGCATCTGGATGACCGAGGTTGAAAAACCTGAAATGGGTCATAATGATCTTCTTATTCGTATTAAGAAAACCGCAATTTGTGGTACTGACGTACATATCTACAACTGGGATGAATGGTCACAAAACACAATTCCAGTACCTATGGTAGTAGGTCACGAATACGTAGGTGAAGTTGTTGGCATCGGCCAAGAAGTTCGTGGTTTTGAAATCGGCGACCGTGTATCTGGCGAAGGTCACATCACATGTGGTCACTGTCGTAACTGTCGTGGCGGCCGTACTCACCTTTGTCGTAACACAACAGGTGTTGGTGTTAACCGCACTGGTGCGTTCTCTGAGTTCCTTGTGATCCCTGCGTTCAACGCATTTAAGATCCCTGCAGAAATCTCTGACGATCTAGCATCAATCTTTGACCCGTTTGGTAATGCAGTACACACAGCGCTTTCTTTCGACCTAGTAGGCGAAGACGTGCTAATTACTGGTGCTGGTCCAATCGGTATCATGGCTGCTGCTGTTGCTAAGCACGTTGGTGCTCGTCACGTTGTAATCACTGACGTAAACGAATACCGCCTAGACCTTGCTCGTCAAATGGGTGTGACTCGCGCAGTAAACGTAATGGAAGAGAAGCTTGAAGATGTAATGGCTGATCTTGGCATGACTGAGGGCTTCGATGTAGGTCTAGAAATGTCTGGTAACCCATCAGCGTTCAACAGCATGCTGACTAACATGAACCACGGCGGTAAGATCTCTCTGCTAGGTATTCCACCATCAGACATGGCAGTAGACTGGAACCAAGTAATCTTTAAAGGCTTGGTTATCAAAGGTATCTACGGTCGTGAGATGTTCGAAACTTGGTACAAGATGGCTTCTTTGATTCAATCTGGCCTAGATCTAACACCAATCATTACTCACCACTACAAAGTGGACGATTTCCAGAAAGGTTTCGACATGATGCGCTCTGGTATGTCAGGTAAAGTAATTCTTGATTGGGAATAAGCTTTAACTGAGTAACAAGATATTAGAAAGGCGACAGTTATTACTGTCGCCTTTTTTGTTTTTTACGTAGCAGAAGTAGGTCATCGTTTACCCGTTCATAAATGCTACCTTTACGCTACTGCTTGCTGTTCTTTCGCAATTGCTAAACTCTCACGGAACTCAGCGGCTTCAGCCTTAAGAGTCCAATGAACTTCATGTAACCCTTGTTGCTCAACAGCTTGTTTAACCTCTGCTATTGTGGTCTTGAAGAACTCTTTTCTTGGGTTAATTTTGTTAACCGACTGCTCGTTGAACTTCTTGTGGAGCTCTTTCTCAAGAGAAGGAGCATCGTCACTATAAATCATTGCATGAACATCAAATGAGAATGGTACAGAAGCATCACCAAGTTCTTTTACTCTGTCCATTGGTTCTAAGCGACGAGTCATACCAATCTTAAACACCTCTTCACCAAAACTACCAACGTTGCTGATTACGTAAACATGCCCTCGGCGAGTTTGCTGAGCCATTGATAGCGCACGTTGACCTTTTTCTTCAGCTTCTTGTAGCTTGCTTTCTAATTCTGCAAGTTGTGCTTCAAATACAGCTCTCTGTTCTTCACTTGCTTGGCCTAATTCAGATCGCGCTTTTTCTAGAGCTTTTTGTAGCATCTTTTCTTCTTTTTCAGCTTCTTTACGCGCCTTTTCCATTTCGCGGATAGCTCGTTCTTCTTCGCGAATCTGAGCCTTAATTTCGGCTTGTTCTTCTTTTTCGATCTTTCTTAGCTCAAATGCAGCAACGGCCCATTTGAGCTCGGTTAGACGTGCGTCTAGGTATTCTTGGTTGATACGAGCGTTCCTGAATGGAGCACCGTTATGATTTACTAAGGCAAAAGCATCAATAATTTCTTGTTGGATTTTCCCAAAATTGTCGTGCTTTGTTTTAGATAGAGCACTATCGACCTTTCCGTTGAAAGCATCGACGGCAAAATGAATTGCATAAGTTTTACGGTGAGCTTCAACATAATCACAAGCCCCTGCATGACCTTCTTTGACCATTGCCTTTACTCGTTTACGGGATACTTTGAGTTCTTCACCTGCTTCTTTGTAACTGTACTCTTCTGCGAGGTCATCAAGAACAGACTGATTTGGGATGATGTAGTCATCTTTATAGCCGTCAATTGTATTGCGCATCGCACGAATCGCCTTTTCGTAGGAATCAGCTTTGGCCCTTGCTTCGTAAGCATTACCTGCTATTTCTTTGGCTTGAGCTTCTGCGAAGCTAAGCACTTTCGCAGATTCTTCGCGTGCATCGTTCTTGATAATCTCCGCTTTTTCTTTAGCTTCGTTTAACTTTTTACGTGTTTCGTTACGCAGCTCTTCAGTCTCAGACAAAACACCTTCTGCTTGGAACCTTATCGAAGTAGCTTCTTCGGTGGCTTCATCAAGCAGGCGGTTAGCGTGTAACTCCATATCAATTACAGGGGCATACTTTTTTAGTAGTGTGTCTTTTTCATTTTCTATGTTGCTAATTTTTTGATTAGCTATCGAAAGTTGTTCTTCAAACTCTTTACGCTTTTTCTTACTTCTTAAATGTAAAATCACCAATAGGATCAATGGTAAGAAAAATATAGTAAGAGTGACTATTACACTTGTTTCCATTTGTTTTACCTAGCTAAGTTTGGTTGTTATTGAGTTACGTCTTTAATGGTTTCTGAGAGTCGTTTCTTCCAATTAAACGCCCTTTGAAGAATACTCCTGTATTAGTAGTTTGACGATGTATATTATCTAAGCTCATGTAATAAAAGCAAAAATACAATAAACTCTGTGTAATATGGTTCTATTTGTGAGTTGGCGGTTGTGTAATTGTGACTGTTATTGGGAAGTCAAATTACATGAAATCTACCTCTGTCACTTAATGGCTATTTTCCCTTTCGGTAATCTCTAAAATACTCAATAAGCAGTTACACCTTATTGTTTTATTATTGAAGAGAGGGCTCATGGCTTGTAAACCACTTGCACTGATAATAACTGGAATATTATTAACGCCGAATTTTGCTAGCGCTAAGGCCGACATTTCGAAATCTGAAAGCGTTCAAGCAGCAGAACAGGCAGCAAAGGAACTTGCAAACCCAAACACAGCTTACGCTAGCCTTAATTTAAAGCTTCAGTATTCAGGTGGGTACGATGGTGGAGGGGATGCTTTCGCGACTGTATTACAGCCGACATTGCCGTTTCCAATGGATAATGGCGACAAAGTCATCTTCCGCCCGGCTATCTCTTATGTTCAGAATGATTTCAATGTGGACACGCCGACAAGTTCCCAACATATGGATCAGTCAGGCGTTACTGACATCTCATTTGATTTAGCTTATGCGCCTAAAATGGAAGGTGGGACTATTGTCGCTTTCGGTCTCTTTGCTTCTTTGCCAACGGGCAGTAGTGACTTAACGGCGGATCAATTTGCTGTCGGACCAGAGTTTATGGTCGGGAAGGCGAGTAGTGAACGAGTTGTCGGTGTGTTCCCCAACCACTTGTATGGTGTTTCTGGAGACGGGGCCGACCATTCTGATACTCGAATCAACAAGACATCGACACAAGTGTTTTGGGTGGAGATCTTAGGTGGAGGCTGGACTGTAGGCTCTACGCCGACATTCTCGTATGACTGGAATAAGGATCAGGCGGAAATTCCGTTGAATATAAGCGTAAGCAAGACAACTGTGTTGAATGGACGTCCTTGGAAGTTTGGCATTGAGGCGAACTATTATATTGAGAAAGATGAAAAGACACGTCCGGACTTTATGCTGAGCTTCAATATCAGTCCTGTGGTGGAAAATAAGCTGGCGTCTTTGTTTGATTAATCTCAGTGCGGAAGAGCAGAAATAAAAAAGGCAGAACGATCATCGTTCTGCCTTTCTGTTTTTGGGCTAGTAAGCTTCGATTAACCCGCCGCAGCCTGCATGATGAGGCCACAGATGTAAGCGCCGTATGTGCCTAGAGCGTAACCAAGTACCGCCATTAGGATACCTACCGGAGCTAATGCTGGGTGGAACGCTGCAGCTACGATAGGAGCCGATGCTGCGCCGCCAACGTTAGCTTGGCTACCGACAGCCATGAAGAACAGTGGTGCACGGATAAGCTTCGCCATCACAATCATTAGAATGGCATGGATAGTTAGCCATGTGATACCAATGAAGAAGTAGCCTGGGTTGTCTAAGATAGCCGTCACATCCATTTGCATACCGATGGTTGCAACTAGGATGTATATGAACGCTGAACCTACCTTTGATGCGCCACTGTGCTCAAGACTGCGTGTTGATTTGAAGCATGAAGCGATGAGCGCGAACGTCGTTACCATTACGATCAACCAGAAGAAACCTGATGTAAGGCTGTATTTTGCGAGTTCTGGAGCGTTGGTCGAAATCCAAGGTGCGATTAGGTCACTGAATAAGTGAGCTAGGCCGGTAAGACCGAACGCAATTCCCGTGATCTTCATTAAATCTGTTGTGGTTGTTGGGCGTGCGTTCTCTTCTTGGTATTTAGAAACCGTCTCTTTTAGCTCTTCAATAGATGAAGTATCTGCTTTCAACCATGCATCAATCTTCTTCTGACGACCTGCCATGATAAGTAACACGGCCATCCAAATGTTCGCACAGATAACATCAACCGTAATCATTGCAGAGAATAATTGGTCATCAACCTCGAACACTTCTTTCATTGCTGCTTGGTTTGCACCGCCGCCAATCCAAGAACCTGCCACAGTTGTAAGGCCACGCCATACATCACCAGATACAAGATCAGGATTAACTTGGTCGATGATTAGAATCGCTAAAGGCCCGCCAATGATAATGCCAACAGTACCAGTTAGGAACATGATGACGGCTTTAGAACCAAGGCCAAATATTTTACGAAGGTCTGCTGAGATGATCAGAAGAACGAGTGCACTCGGTAATAGGTAGCGACTTGCAACGAAGTATAGCTTTGAGTTTGACGCATCGATGATGCCGAAGCTGTTCAGCAATGAGGGAACAAAGTAACAGAGCAATAGACCCGGAACGAACGAGTAGAATTTTTTCAGTGCGCTATTTTGGCTACTTTCCGTGATAAAAACACCGCCAAGAATAACAGCTAACATGCCCATTATTACAGCATCATTAGTAATCATTATTATTATCTCCTTTAAGGTGAGCGCAACCGCCTCACTTTTTGAAGTGCAGGACTATACCGACAACTGGCATACGTTACAAATTGTAACGATAGACATACTTTGAAACGTTTGTGTTAATTTTCACGGTTTGAATTTGTGAATGTAGAGTATTAATTATTGGTTTTGTGAATGTTTTAATGGCAGCTTGTGAGGCGAGTTTAGATATATGCAATGTAATTCAAGCCTTAGAGAGTGGTCGCTATAAATCGACTCGATGTTCGAATGGTTAGATGGAGTGCATATATAGCCATGTTTATAGTGTGGTTTATGCAAGAGTGGAATGTTTCAATAATGTAAAAAATGAATTCATTTTTGCTATGTGAGTAGAAATTAAAAATTATAGGTAGATCACATAAATGTTGTGGATTACCGATTCCAGCATCCGTTCTTCGTACTGATAGGGCACTTCGCGTGGGTTAGGTGAAGAAAAAGCGGCTTATAAGCCGCTTTTTGAATAGTGTTTGACCTTGTATTTAGAGCCCTGCTTAGGATTGTTCTTCCTCAAAGCCGTCGGCATAACCTTTTGGCGGTGGTGTCCAACCTCGTTCTGAGCGCGAGTGCTTGTCTGAACGATCTTTTTTCATGTCTTCTTTCATTGCTTCTTCTAGATGAATGAAAATTTGTCGGTAGTTGTTGTCGTAACGTGGGTTCTCTTCAGCGTCAGACCAAGCTTGGTAAAGCTTTTCAGACTTACGACTTTCAACACGTTGATACGTTGATTTTTGCTGTTCGACGAAGAAAGGGTGGTGCCCTAAAGAACGTAAAGCTTCTGCGCCCATTTCGAGTGCCGAGTGGTACGTTTCTGAGACTACAGAATCTGCACCAGCTTCTCGTAGGCGGTAACTGTGACCACGGTCGAATGCTCGCGCCAAGATCTTCACATTAGGGTAGGTGTGTTTAACATACTTCACCAATTCAACGCTTGAGTCCTGGTTATCGATAGCGACGACAAGCATTGCGGCTTCTTCGATTCCTGCGGTATGCAATAAGTCATGACGAGTTGCATCACCAAAGTAAGATTTGATATTGATGGAGCGTAACAAATCGACTTGGTTAGCTTGGTGATCCAGAACCACAGTATTGACATCATTCGACACCAATAAACGGTTAACGATTTGACCGAATCGGCCAATACCAGCAATGATCACCGTACCTTTCTCTTCGATAGTATCGGCTTCTCGGTCGTTAGACTTTTGTTCGTAACGAGGAAGTATCACTTTATCAAATAGAATGAATAAGCCTGGTGTTAGGAACATTGAAAGGGCAACAACCAGCGACAGAGTTTGAACTATATCAGCAGGCAATACGTGGTTTTGAGCCGAGAAGCTAAGTAGTACAAAACCGAATTCACCGGCTTGCGCCAAGCTCAACGTAAACAACCATCGGTCGCTATTTTTAATTTTGAAGATTAACGCCAATGTAAACAACACCAAGGCTTTAAGTAGCATAACGCCAAGAGTGAGGCCAATGATCAAACCAAAGTCGTTGAATAGAACATCAAAGTTGATGCCCGCACCTACGGTGATGAAGAACAAGCCAAGTAGCAGCCCTTTAAACGGGTCGATATTAGACTCAAGCTCGTGGCGGAATTCACTGTTCGCTAAAACCACACCCGCAAGGAAGGTACCTAAAGCGGGCGATAGGCCAACAAGGCTCATCAGTGCCGCAATACCAATCACCAACATCAGTGCGGTTGCAGTAAAGATTTCACGTAGGCCTGAGCTCGCAACAAAGCGGAACAGTGGACGACTCAAGAAGTGTCCGCCGACCACAACAATCGCAATAGATGCTGTGATCACAAGGCCATAAGCCCAGCCGGGTAGGCCAGCAACAAGACTCAACTCTTCATGGTGATCAGAAGCCGAAGCGACCGCGCTTTGTGCAGCTTCGATTAATTCTGGCAACGCTAATAGAGGGATAAATGCTAGCATCGGAATGACGGCGATATCTTGGAACAGTAAGACCGAGAAAGCATTCTTGCCGCCTTCTGTCTTGGAGAGTCCTTTCTCATTAAAGGTTTGGAGAACAATCGCGGTAGATGACAGTGCGAAGATCAAACCGATAGTCAGCGCGATCGTCCAAGGTTGTCCAAAGAACAGAGCAATCCCCATTACAATCGCGGTAGTGCCACCAACTTGCAAGCCACCCAGTCCCATAAGACGGTTTCTCATTGCCCAAAGCATCTTAGGCTCAAGCTCAAGTCCGACCAAGAACAGCATCATTACTACACCGAATTCGGCAAAGTGTTGAATGGTCGTGGTCTCTTCGCCAACTAATCCAATAATTGGACCAATCACAACGCCGGCAATCAGGTAACCAAGCACAGAACCTAGGCCAAGCCTCTTAGCGATAGGGACGGCGATGACTGCTGCTAGCAAATAGATAAATGCTTGTAGAAAATATCCTGTCATGATCTAACCTCTGCTCATCATTTCATCGACGTAATGGTTTAGCTTTTCAACCTTGCTTGCCTTTTTGAGGTCGACTTCGCCTGCAACAAAAGCCTTTAAAAGCGATTTATAGCTATTTACGTGATCTTGAATTCGGCCTTCTTCTAACGCAGTACGTGAACCAAACAAAGCCAATGGAGCCAAGTAGTTCATGCCGCACAAAGACGCCGTTTGTTCAATTGGGTGAAGCAGTTCACGGATGGTGAAGTGGTTATAACCGTCAGTCTGATAAGCCTCTTTTTTGCCGCCAGCGGTGATACTGCATAACAAGCTTTTACCTTGCAGTTCATTGCCATCGGTGCCGTAAGCAAATCCGTATTCTAGGACGAGGTCTTGCCATTCTTTAAGAATCGCGGGTGTTGAGTACCAATATAGTGGGAACTGAAAAATGATGATGTCATGGTCCAACAGGCGTTTCTGTTCGCGATCGATATTGATCTTGAAGGTTGGGTATTCAGCATAAAGGTCGACACAGGTGACGCCTTCAATACGTTTGGCTTGCTCAAATAAGGGTTTGTTAGCTTCAGAGCGATGCTGAGAAGGGTGGGCGAATAGCACCAAGACTCGATTTTTCGACATATAGCCCTCTTTGTCCATTAACGAATAATATTTATTGGAATTATAGATATACAATAATAGAAGAATGGTTGAACAACAACGAATTAGCCCATACTTATCTAGTTAGATGCGCGTGTTTTTAGGGATTTAATTATATAAAACACCCGTCCATTTGAGTATTTCCGGCACACGCAGCCGATGACTGAGTAAAACTAATTATTCGCTAATAATAAAAGCGAATAGGTGCACTTTATGTCACCGTTGAAGGCTAACGTAAATAATTCAATCACCCTACATCGAACGACAATGAATAAAGGAAAAGGTATGAGCACGAACTTGCGTCAACAATGTAATTTGCTGCTTTCTGGTCACTTCGATCCAACACCAGCCCAAACCTTCGCGCAAATGGCTGAATGGTGCGAAACACATGATGTGACGCACGACACCTATGGTGATGGCGAGTTTATCGAGAGCTTTGAAAACAAGGTCGCAGATCTGCTTGGTTATGAAGCCGCTGTGTTTGTGATTACTGGCACCATGAACCAACCGACAGCGTTAGAGATTGCTTGCCAAGAAAAAAGAAACCCTTTGGTGGCGATGCACGAATCCAGCCATATTATGCGCCATGAACGCCAAGGGTATCAGCTCCAGAACCGTTTCAATGTACTTCCGGTTGGTAATGTATTTCGCACTTGGAATGTCGACGACTTAAAGTCTTGGCCTGATGAGATTGCCGCGGCATTGTATGAACTACCGATGCGAGAGATTGGTGGTCAGCTGCCTGAGTGGGAAGAGCTTGAAGCGATAAAGCAGTACTGCAAAGAACAATCGATTCATCTGCATATGGATGGTGCTCGTTTGTGGGAGTGCGGCGCATATTATCAAAAGCCATATAGCGAGATTGCTAAGGGGTTCGATACGGCTTATGTTTCGCTCTACAAAGGGTTAAACGGTCTTGGTGGGTCACTCCTATTAGGTGATAAGGCTTTCGTAGCAAAAGCGTCGGCATGGATGAAGCGTCAGGGCGGAAATGTTTATCATCGCACGCCTTACGTGGTTTCGGCAGCAATGCAGTTTGATCAACGGATTGAGTTGATGCCAGCATTGTATGAACGTACTAAGCAAATCTATCAAATCTTACAAGATTACCCGCAGTTCAAAGTGAACCCGCAGGAACCCCAAGTAAACATGCTTCACCTCTATTTACCGGTGGGTTTTGAGGATGGCATTATCCTGCGCGACAATATAGCTAAGAAGCACAAGATTTGGATAGGAAACCCAGCTATCAGCGAACTGCCAACCCAATGTAAGATTGAATGGTATGTGGGTGATAACTTACTAAACTTGCCAGATCATGAGCTGATCGACATTCTAGACTTTATTAGCGAAGAGCTGATCTAATTAACGAAGAGTTGATTTGATCGCAGAAGAGTTGAACTGATTACAGCAGAAGTGATTTAACTGAGATGAATACAGGACATGTTTCCTGTATTCATTTTAACGCCGATAGGATGGCGGGGGCTGGTTACATGTATTGGTTGATGTACACGTCGACTAAAAACATGAATACAGGCACTGTGCTGAGAAGTCCGAAGAAGACGATTGGCACCCAGTTTTTCATTTTCTTTTTAGGTTGCTCAGTGTTGTTCATAAGTTCGGCCTTAAATTAGTTGTTGTAGCTGTTTAGCTTTGTGATACTAAAAATCTACGAACATGGTATCAAATAAAATCGATGATCCCTATGCAGATTTGGCGTTTCGTGGTGTGTATCAATCACAGAAAATGTAGGCGATTCATAAGCGGTTCATAAAGACTCAATAATAATGAACCTATTAGAACAAGTATTGCCTTACTCGGCATATGAAATTAACAGCATTCAAAGATTTGGAGAAGACAACATGAGAACAATAGGAAACATCATTTGGTTTCTGTTTGGTGGCGTATTTATGGGACTGGCATGGTGGTTCTTCGGACTGCTCGCATTCCTCACCATCGTTGGTATTCCATGGGGTAGAGCGTGTTTTGTAATGGGTAACTTCTCATTCTTCCCATTTGGTCAAGAAGCGATTTCACGTGATGAATTGACCAATGAAACTGACATCGGTACCAGCCCGCTTGGTCTGATTGGTAACATCATTTGGTTCTTATTTGCTGGAATCTGGTTGGCGATTGGTCACATCATGTCAGCAGTAGCGTGTTTCATTACTATCATCGGTATTCCGTTTGCGATTCAGCACCTTAAGCTCGCGGTTATCTCATTGGCGCCAATCGGTAAAACGGTCGTCGACAAGCGTGAAGCAGAAGCGGCACGAGTAAGAAACTACAAGGGTTAAGACTGCAACTTAAGCCTTATATAGAACTGAAAAAGCACATCACTTGATGTGCTTTTTTGTGTCCATTTTTTTATCTCACGATGCCCGTATCTCACAAACACTCACTAGATACTGTTCTACTAGACATTGTTGAACAAGACTTCAAGCCTAAGGGTGATGTTGGCTTCTTCGGTGTGTTTTTCATAAGGTTCTCGTTCCCATTGATAACGCGGAATCAATTCGTAGAACAGCCACTCTTTCCAAACGTTTTCTCGGTAGGTTATCGACACTTGTGAATATTCGTAGTGGTTATACGGCTCGCTGGTTGCTGTGATAGTGGCGCTGTATTGCAGAGCTTGGTCTTGAGAAAGATAGTGATACAAAGTCAGTCCCGTTCCGTACTCCCAGCCTTTAAGGTCGTCGTTATAACCTGCAAAGTTCGACCATCGTGCTAAGAAGTCATCACTCAAAGAAAGATCAAAATCGATATCGGTGATCTCGCCAGTTTCTTGCTTTTCTTGATACACACGTTGGGTCAGCCTGAATACGGCATCGGTGGTGAGAGGGTAGGTAAAGCGGTAGCGAGCTTCAATCCGCGGGCGCAGTGTCGCTTTAATATTGAAGCTACTGTAACCCTTCGCATAAGCATCGTAACGTAGGCCGAGTGCGCTCTCTAATTCCTCTGAATCTTGCGGAAAGAAATCCAAGAACTCTTCATCGCCAACCGATTCATAGATTAACTTCAAGCGCTTACTGACAAAGGGTAGGTGTAAGCGCGCGTTGAGCTTGGTTGAGTAATCTACATCGCCACCTTCTGAATAGATAAAGTCGTTGTACCAACGCACAGACGTGCCCGCTCGAGCATCTTCGGTAATGCGGTCATCGACAAAGAAACTGTCAAACCATAATGCGGGTTGGCAAAATTTACTGTTTAGGTAGTGGTAGGCTTTCTCGACAGGGGCGTCTTCTAGCGGCTGACTGTGGCACTCATTTTGTTCCTCTGCTTGAGCGGAGTGGGCAACGAGTGAAGCTAATAATGAGGTGCTAACTATCCAACGACTCAATGGAACCTGTTTGTCATTCTATATATCAATAGTTTGACTATAACCAAGCGATCGCAACAATGCGACTTTTTCGTGGTGAGTAGCGAGTGTGTAGTCGTTCTTGGCTTGTGTAAAGATAAAGAATTGAAAGGGGCAGGCAGATAAAAGAAAACGGGCTCAGAAGGTGAGCCCGTTTGTGTTAGCTATAAGAAGTGACTTGTATCTAGATTACATTGCCGCTTCGAAGATCGCTGAGATTTCTTCGTGAGTCGCTTGTTTAGGGTTAGTGAAACCACAAGCGTCTTTTAGTGCGTTGTCAGACAGAGTCGGGATGTCTTCCAATTTAGCACCCAGTTGCGCAATACCTGTTGGGATGTTCACGTCATTTGCTAGTTGAACAATCGCATTGATAGCGGCTTCTGCGCCTTGCTCTGCTGTCATACCTTCAACATTCACACCCATCGCTTTTGCAACATCACGTAGACGCTCTGGACAAACTTGCGCGTTGTAGCGTTGAACGTGTGGTAGCAAGATAGCGTTACATACACCGTGTGGAAGGTCGTAGAAACCACCCAGTTGGTGCGCCATTGCATGAACATAACCAAGAGAAGCATTGTTGAATGCCATGCCAGCCATGAACTGTGCGTAAGCCATTTGCTCACGAGCTTCAATGTCTTCACCGTGCGCTACGGCTGTTCTTAGGTGTGCTTGCACAAGTTCAATCGCTTTAATCGCTACAGCGTCTGTGATTGGCGTTGCTGCGATAGAAACGTAAGCTTCGATTGCGTGTGTCAACGCATCCATGCCTGTTGCTGCCGTTAGTGATGCAGGTTTAGCAAGCATCAACTCAGGATCGTTTACAGAGATAAGTGGTGTTGTGTGCTTATCAACGATAGCCATTTTAATGTGACGAGCTTCGTCAGTAATGATGCAGAAACGCGTCATTTCAGAAGCTGTACCAGCCGTGGTGTTGATAGCAATCAATGGCATCATTGGCTTTTCAGATTGGTCTACGCCCTCGTAATCTGCAATTTTGCCGCCGTTAGAGGCAACCAGAGCGATGCCTTTTGCACAGTCATGTGGCGAACCGCCACCCAGTGAAACAACGAAATCACAATCGTTGTCAGTCAGTAACTCAAGACCATCGTTCACGTTGGTGATGGTTGGGTTTGGTTGAGTACCGTCGAATACAACTGCGTCTACGCCACGTTGGCTAAGTAGGTCTTGTACCTGTTTAACCACGCCAATTTGGTTAAGGATCTTATCCGTTACGATCAGACCTTTTTTGAAGCCTTGAGACTGAATGCTATCAGCAGCATCTTTCAAACAGCCAGTACCCATGAAGTTGATTGTAGGGATGTAAAATGCAGTAGACATTGGAAAACTCCGTTAATTATGATTTTTTAATTTCCTACATGTTGTCGGCAATCAACTGGTCGACCATTGATCTGGAACAACTTTGATTCCGAACTACCACTTTGTGATTATGCGTTGTGATAGGGCTCATATAGCAATCGTTTTTATGGTTTTCTTATGTGTTTATTGTCAGTAATGGAAAGAGAACGATTGATTGATTTAAGACCGGAATGGCGTTCCATTACCATGAAAAGTAAAGGCTATTCACTCAACGTCGGTTCAAGTTCAGTTTGTGTCGATGGTTTGCGTGAGTCATCGTTAGCTTCAATTTGTGGTTGTTGAGACTCTTCGGTATCTAAGGCGTCTTCTGGTTCTTCATCATAATACTTAACAAGGAATGGGGTGAGCATGACGGATGACGGTAAGAAGTGCTTCATGGTACCTCCCGGTACTTAAGTGTATTTCTTGTATGGTATTGGTTTAATATGTGGCAAAATTTGCGATACATCATGACTTGTTGCTTGTTTTCTATAAATTCTTAGAACTATATTCAGGCTCACAAAAATGATAGTAGAATGCACATCTGGCCTTTGAGGCAATGAGAAAATAAATACAAGCACTGCTCAACCGCGCGAATAATAGGAAATAAAATGAAGTACGATTGGATATTCTTTGATGCAGATGAAACCTTGTTCCACTTTGATGCTTTTCAAGGAATGAAGCTGATGTTCTCCCGTTTTGGCGTGGACTTTAGCGAACAGGATTATTCAGTTTATCAAGAGGTTAATTTGCCGTTATGGGTCGATTACCAAGATGGCCGTATTACAGCGGCACAACTGAAGCACGCGCGTTTTGAAAGCTGGGCAACAAAGTTAGAGACAACAACGGCTGCACTAAACAGTGCATTTTTAGCCGCAATGGCAGACATCTGTTCTCTGCTTCCTGGTGCAAAAGAGTTGATGGAGTCGTTAAAAGGCAAAGTGAACATGGGCATCATCACCAATGGTTTCACAGAGCTGCAGTCAATCCGTTTGGAACGAACAGGAATGACAGACTACTTTGACCATGTGATCATTTCTGAGGAAGTCGGTGTCGCTAAACCAGACGCGGAAATTTTTGAACATGCACACAAGCTAATTGGATTGCCATCAAAGCAAAGAGTATTGATGGTCGGGGACAACCCACACTCTGATATTTTAGGTGGCTTGGATTTTGGTATTGAGACCTGTTGGTTGAACAGCCAAGAGAAAGCGACGCCAGCAGGAATTAACCCTCATTATCAGGTTAAGTCTCTGGCTGACCTGCAAGCACTTTTGTTGGCATAACTGCTAACTGCTAACTGCTTTTAGATTTTTGAGTAAATGATTGATAGCCGAGTACAGTTATGTGCTCGGCTACTTATTTTTACTTACTGCAACTTATCGATAGTGGTGTTTAAGCCTACCTTTGCTTAAGCTCGCTTTGATTACCTAATTACAATAAAGAGAAGGAAGAGGCGTGCTCAAATCTCATCGCCATAGCTGCTACGGCATTGCTGCCATTTTACTGTGGAGCTGCTTAATTGCATTGTCTCGTAGTGTGTCAGAACAACTGGGCCCAATTGGTGGTGCAGCCAGTCTTTATACAGTGAGCTCACTGTTGTTAGTCTGTGTTATGGGGTTACCTAAGCTGTCGCGCTTCTCTAAATCGTATTTGATGATCGGTGGTGCCTTATTCGTTTGCTACGAAATCTTCTTGGCTCTGGCTTTAGGAATGGCAAATAGCCGACATCAAGCCTTAGAAATGGCAGTTATCAACTATCTATGGCCTGCACTAACGGTGTTGTTTGCGGTGCTGTTGAGTGATAAAAAGATCAACTGGTTGGTTTATCCAAGTATCGTCTTAGCGTTTTTTGGCGTGGCTTGGAGTATCAGCGGCGATCAGGGGCTTTCTGTCGAGCAAATCGCGGCTAATATTGCGACCAACCCTAAAACCTATTCAATGGCATTCTTCGGCGCGATTATTTGGGCGGTATATTGCAATTACACCCAACGCGTTGCTAAAGGACAGAATGCGATTGTGCTTTTCTTTATCGCTACTGCGGTCACTCTGTGGATTAAATACGCATTGAGTGATGAAACCGGTATGGTGATGACTTCAAGTGCTGCGATTGACTTAATGCTTGCTGGGGCTTGTATGGGCGCTGGTTACGCGCTTTGGAACACGGCGATTCTTGGGGGGAATATGGTGTTTCTTGCAACCATGTCTTACTTTACGCCAATCTTCGCGACCTTACTGTCTTCTATGATTCTAGGTTTGTCATTGAGCATGAGTTTTTGGCAGGGCGTTTGTATGGTGACGATCGGTTCATTGGCTTGCTGGTGGGTAACCAGAGACAAAAAGCCGACGGTTAAGGCGTCGGCTTCTGAAGAGGTTCAGTCTTGAGTGTTGAACTTAAGAGAGAATGCTCTTAGCTCGCGATATTGAGGTTCAATTGAAGCTCATAAGGCATCTTAGATAGGCGTCGCTTAAGTTGGCGGCGCGTGCGTTCAATGTCATCGACCGCAATCGCTTGTTGGTCGTTGGTATGAATGTCAACATTGATTCTTAGCTCCGGGCCAACCTTAGTCACACCCATTAGCTCCAAATCTTGATCCGCATCTTTGTCCACAGCGACAACATTCTTATCTACCGCGTCACAAATATCTTTGGTTGCCGACATCATTAGCAGCTCACGCATTGCTTCACGTAGCATGTCGAACGGCACTTTGATGAAGTAGAAAGACATCAGTAACATCATCATTGGGTCGGCATATACCGCGTATTCAGCAAACGGAGAGTAAGCCACCAACCAAGCAACAACGAAACCTGCCGTAACTGCCACACTCAAAAGCGTATCCATTTGCCACTGTTTTGACTCAGCTTGAATCAAACCTGAAGAAATACGTTTGCTCTTGTTAGCGATGTACCACCAAGCGTAACCACAACCCAATACGTTGAAAATACCAAACAGAGTTGCGATAGAAGCATCGACTTCACGACCCCCTGTCATCAAAGCACCAATCGCAGAGTAAAGCGAATAACCGACCACAAGCAGAATCACAATCGCTTTAATCGCGATTACGATTGGCTCAATGATGGCTCGACCGAACGGGAACTCCCTGTCTGATGGGCGATTAATGTATTTCGAAGCAGCTAGTGACAATAAAGTTAACAGTAAACTGATAAGAGAATAGACACCGTCAAATACTATGACTAGAGAGCCAACGAGAAGACCCAACACCAATCCGCCAATAGCGAAGCCTGATGCTAAAAGGGCTGAGAACAATAGTACTCGGTTTTCGTTTTGGCTTTTCCTGTCACACATAATATTTTCCAGATGTTTTTGATAACTTCATTGTTCTAATATTGAGCTATCTTTACAAACTTTATCTGATGACGTTTATATGTCGGTAACTCGTTTTATATTCAAGTTCTTACTATTCAACGACTTATAGGTAAATTTTGGTGTCAGTAAAATTGACGATGACTGTTTTTCAGGAAATGTGAAACTG
Source organism: Vibrio sp. QJM3NY_15 (assembly GCF_057785995.1). Lineage (NCBI taxonomy): Bacteria > Pseudomonadati > Pseudomonadota > Gammaproteobacteria > Vibrionales > Vibrionaceae > Vibrio > Vibrio sp. QJM3NY_15. The sequence goes on along the minus strand of NZ_CM173518.1, from coordinate 77,456 downwards.
GCGTTAAATGGTTTATGATTAATAAAACACATAGGTTGTGAAGGTCTCATAGCTAGCTGTGTAAAGGATCAGGCTGTTAGGGTTACAGAAATCGCGCTGAAATCTTATAGCTTAAACTTGGGTTTGAACCTTGGGCGTAGAGCTGAGTTGAACTTGAAAAGGAATGGATGAAGATGAAATTTGATGATCTCAACGATAGCGAGTTGTGGGCGATTGCTAACCCGATCATGGACAATTTGATGGACGGTTCAACCAAGGTTGACCATGCTCAACACTGCCGAGACTTTACTCAGCGCATGAAGGATATTGTGACGCCTGAGTATCTAGCGAAGGTGTGTCATCATTATCAGCACAGCAACGGATTTTTTGCTGAACGTAAGCCTGTGGCGTTATTCAGACGCTCCGATTCCATCGCCTTTGTTTGGAAGCAAGCGTACACCATTGCGAAAGGCGAGTTTGTGGCAGAAATGGTGCTGGTTGAAGAAGACGGACGTTATTTAGTGGATCACGTGATGGTCTTCTAAAGAGAGGGCTTTCTATTTGTTAGATGATTTTAAGTGTCGAGATAGAACATTGTCTGACACTTTAGAAATCAAACAAGTAATCGCTGATCTGATCCGCTAACCAATTCATACCAGGGTGTTCCGCCATACCTGCCGCAGTAAACATACAGTAGTCTTCTTGAGTCAGGCCATAAGTGTGCTTGATCACCGCCAGTTCTTGTTCACGCAATAAATGGCGTATCAATGGCTCAGGCATTACGCCCCATGCATCTTCTCGTAGAATCGTATCCAACATAAAATCGAAGCTAGAAAAACCAATGTATCGGCGAGAGAAGGGCTCAAGCTCAGGGTTATCTTTTTCATTAAGATAAACCATGGTCGCTTGCATCGAATTTCTAAGTACTTCATCCGACACTCTTCGCATCGCACTTAAATCATGCCCTTTCTTACATACCGACATCATTCGGATCTTGCCGAGTGGGTTGTAGATAATTCTTGGGTCGTCGACACGCTCGTAATCGACACCAAACGCAAAATCAACTTGCTGAGTTTCGACAAGATTAGCCAAGTCGCCACTAGACGCGAGAACGAAGTTGAAAGAAGTGGAAGGGTATTTGTTGTTTAGGGCGTGCGATAAACTTTGCCACATTTCATCGGGTAGGGAATCGTCGCGAGCGATCCAAATCTCGGCGTTGAATTCACCCGAAACATGTAAGCAGGTTTGCTTAATGCGTGCTGCCGTTACCAACATGCCTTCACAGTCTTTATAGATGGCCTTACCTGCCTCAGACAGCTCGACATGGTTACCGCTTCGAACAAACAGTTCGACATCTAACTCTTTTTCCAAGGCTTTGATCGACATGCTCAGTTTGGTTCGGTTACATTCAAGCTGTCGAGCAGCTTCAGAGACGGATCCTAGATCAGCAACAGAACAAAAGGCTTGGACTTGAGAAAGGTTCATTTCATTTCCATATTGAGCGGGTGGCGGTGCATATTATCTGAATATTGTGCTGACTATCTTAGAAATAGTCCATCTTTGCATGATAACTCTATGACGAATTGACTAATTTGGTTTATTCTGGGGGCGTTCCGAACCTACAAGAAGTAAAGATGGAGGCCATGATGGCGAAACAATGGGACGAGTACGCACCTGATTGGGATAACGATCCCGCTACTGCTGTATTCGCACAGTCCGCATTTGACCAGTTAACACAGCTCGTTGATTTGAACGGAACCCGTGTCCTTGATTTTGGTTGTGGTACAGGATTACTCAGCCAGAAAATATCTCCTTTTGCAAAAGAGATCATCGCTCTCGATATCTCAGAAGGGATGATTGAAGAGTTAGATAAAAAAGAGCTGTCTAATGTAGAGCCTGTCGTTGATATCTTATCGCGCGGACTTGCAGCCCAACACCCAGCATTCAGAAACCAGTTTGACTTAGTGGTAGCCTCTTCGGTATGTGGCTTTATTCCGAACCTACAAGATACGGTCAGCCTTATTTATACTCTGTTAGAAAACGATGGGGTTTTTGTACACTGGGATTGGTACTTAGAAAACGACAGCGAAGATTTTGGGGTCAGCGAACAGCGCTCCCAGAATGTATTGAGCGCAGCAGGTTTTTCGATTGTTGAAGTCTCAACACCGTTTTCAATCGACACCCCACAAGGTACTTTGAAGGTTCTGATGGGTGTAGGCCGTAAACAAGTGGTTCCTCATCTATAGTTCACTTGTCTGTAGTTGACGCTATAGATAGCTGATCAGATAACCGCACTCACGCTTAATTGATTAAACCCACATCAACGATCTTTGGATCCGTTATGTGGGTTTTCTATTTTTACGCGCTTGCGTTTTAAACTAAACGGTTAAATCAAGGGGCCTAATCTCTTCTGCTTACTCTTTCCCTTCCCCAACGACAATCATCGATAAACAACCATCGTTAATTTTCAAATGGCCAATTTACAAACTGTCTATTCACAAATTACTAAGTTACAAATGGTATTTTCCATTTTGGAAATGTAGCCTTGCATACATTTCATTAGTGGAAATGTAAGTGTGAGATATAAAATAAGCCCATAAGAATATTAAGGGTTTAATCATGAGCCAACAATCTGCGTCATCTACTTCTTCATCACTTTCAGATCAACAACAACGCTTTAGCAATATCATTTCAGATGCCAACCTGTCCCCAAAACAGAAGTCGAGCTATCTTGCCTTAGAAGCTGAAGCCAGCCTGCCGTATATGTCGGTAAGCAATGAAGTAGAGCAAGCCTTACAACAAGGTGTGCTGTGTGACATGTTTGAAGGTCACGCCCCATTTAAGCCGCGCTATGTGCTTCCTGATTATTCTAAATACTTACATCAAGGCTCCAAGTATTTAGAGCTTAGCGCGGCAACTAATTTCGACGAAGCATTGAACATGCTCACGATCCTTTATCATCACGTTCCGTCAGTGACTTCAATTCCGGTTTATTTAGGCCAGTTGGACGATGTGTTGATGCCTTTTGTTGGCGGTTTGACGGATGAGCAGGTATACCAAAAGCTGAAGCTGTTCTGGATCATGCTGGATCGCACGCTGCCAGATGCCTTCATGCACGTCAATATTGGCCCTAGCGACAACATTGTATGTCGTACTATTTTACGTGTGGATGCTGAATTGAAGCAGATCGCACCTAACTTAACTTTTATGTATGACCCTGCAATCACGTCTGATGATTTGCTTCGTCATGCAGCGAGCAATATCTGTGAATGCAGCAAGCCGCACATTGCCAATTATCCTGCACACGCCGCTGCCTACGGAGACAAGCGTTTTGGCATTGTGAGTTGCTACAACTCTTTGCCTCTGGCAGGTGGTTCAAACACGCTAGTACGTATGAACCTCAAGCAAGTGGCTCTGAAATCTGAGGACAGCCTAGACTTCTTACAGCAAGTACTACCTAACTACAGCAGCATCATGATCGAATTGATGAATGCACGTAGTCGCTTCTTACATGAAGAGTCTAACTTCTTCGAAGGCTTCTTAACCAAAGAAGGCTTAATTGAAGAAGATCGCTTTGCGCCAATGTTTGGTATTTATGGCATGGCTGAGGCGGTTAACATCTTAATGGAAAAAGAAGGCAAAGCAGGGCGCTATGGTCACGATGAACAAGCAAATCAGTTAGGCCATCGTATTTCTGAAAAGCTGGCTGAGATTGTTGAAAACTCGGAAGTGAAATATGGGCTGGAAGGTAAGGCTCTGTTACACGCTCAAGGTGGTATCAGTCTAGATGAAAATGTGACACCCGGTGTTCGTATCCCTTATGGGACAGAACCTGATCCAGTCTCTTACGTTCGTGCGACAGCGGGTCACCACAAGTTCTACACGTCGGGCATCAGCGATATTCTGACCATCGACGAAACGGTGAAGTCCAATCCAGAAGCGATGTTCAACCTGTGTAAAGGGGCGATTCAAGCGGGTTACCGTGAGTTCACCGCTAACGTAGCATCGAACGATTTGGTTCGTGTTACTGGTTACATGATTAAGCTGTCTGATATTGCTAAATACGACGAGCAAGGTTCACGTACCAATACCACTTTCCTAGGCGCTGAGGCTGCAAAAAATACGGGCATTCTAGAGCGTAAGCCTCGTGTGGCAAGCTTAGAGATGTCGCCGACATACGAATAGCTTTAACGTGTGTTGTGTATTTCGAATACGAACAATGTGAATTATGAAAATTTCTGATCTAACAACTCAAATGGCTAGGGTTAAAAATAATAAGACAGAAAAACAAGCGAAGGTCAGCCGTGTGCTGACCTTTTCTTGTGTTGATGGACCAGGAAATCGCTTGGTGCTGTTCCTACAGGGGTGTAATTTCGATTGCATCACTTGTCATAATCCACACACCATCAACCACTGCAACCATTGTGGAGATTGCGTGAGTGGCTGCCCGAGCAGTGCTCTGAGTCTTATTGAAGGCAAAGTGAAGTGGGATCCAGTAGTGTGTACCAACTGCGATCAGTGCATCGATATCTGTGATCATAAGTCGAGCCCTAAAATCACCACGATGACGGTATCAGATGTGCTTGAACTGGTTAGGCACAACCAATTCTTCTTGAGTGGTATTACCATTTCGGGTGGCGAGGCGACCATGCAATTGCCGTTTATCATCGAGCTATTTCAAGCGATCAAAAGCGATCCGCAATTGGCACACTTAACGTGTTTTATTGATAGTAATGGCTCGTTGACACAGCAAGGTTGGGATAAGGTATTACCTTACCTTGATGGTGCGATGATCGATCTAAAATCATGGCAATCTGAAACGCACCAATGGCTGGTGGGCAGAGGAAACCATCGAGTGTTTGATACCATTAACTACTTAGCTGATAAAGGCAAATTACATGAAGTTCGGTTACTGCATATTCCTAATAAAAGTGACCTAGATATCGAGGTAGAGCAGGTAGGTTATTATTTAAAGGGTTTACCGAGTTATGTTCGAATTCGGTTAAATGCGTTTCAACATCATGGGGTAATTGGCGAAGCTTTAGAATGGCCTAAATGCACCGAACAACAAATGCAGAGCTTTCACGATAAGCTCTACTCAATTGTTCAAAGGCCAATGCAAACGCCCGAGGTTTATACCTAATATTTTCGGTCAACAATGACGAAAAGAGTTAGGCTTCTAAAAACAAGTCACACAACCATTTAATCGCTTGATCATTCATGTTTGGCTTGTTCCACACCAAGCTATACGCCACTTTTCCGTAATCAAAAGGAAGCGGCTTACTTACTAAACCTTGTGCTTGTTTGGCATGCTCAGCCCATTGTTTTGAGCAAGTGAACAAGAAAGGTGTGTGGTGACATAACACCGCCGCTGCGCCAAAGTCCGCTACCGATATCGCCATATCTCTAGGTTTATGACATTGCACTAAGTTTTGCTCAAAGTAAGGCTTAGACAGTTCGTTATCTAAGATTCCAATGTGCTTGTAATCTAAATAGCCTTCAACCGTTAGTTCTTGCTGCGCGAGAGGGTGGTGTGCGCCCATCAAACAAATCATTTCATCAGGAAGAATCGTTTCCCACACCAGCTCTTTATTATCCGTTGGGGGTTGAGAGATATCGTGTGGCAACAGGATCAAGTTGACCTTACCACTGAGCAAAGCATCGAATCCAAGTTCCTGTTTCGAATAGATATTAAGTTTGGCTTTTGGTGCAAGTTCCGTGGTGATTTTACTGATCTTCGAGGCAAACACTTCGAAGGTACTTTCACGCATCGAAAGTGAAAAGCTGCCTTGATACTCCTGAGGAGTAAAACTCTTTTGGTGAAGTAACCCGTTCATGCTGGAAAGAATCGCGTGAACAGTGGGGGCTATTTTCAGGGCAAAGGGAGTCGGGATCAGCTTGGTGCCGTCCCGATAGAAAAGCTCGTCGTTAAGGATGTCACGTAGCTGAGATAGAGTTTTACTGACACTCGAAGGGCTGACAAAGAGTTGCTCTGACGTTTGAGTGACACTATGGGTGTTCAGCATAATATGAAGCGCAGTGAGGTGTTTAAGGCTCACTCGCGATAAATGTAAGTAATCCATACACAACTCACTCAATATGTGACAACGGTCGGTTTAAGGTTTTATAACAGAAACTAGCGCGCTAACTTGTGATGAGCTCGCGAAAAGTGACCCGCACAGAATGCACCCACAATCGATAGTTCACCCGCCAAACACAAAGCAGCACAAACCTCAGCCAAGGCTTGTGATTTACCATTGCCGTGTAGCCCTAGTAAATCGAGACACGCTTTTTGGCTTGGTAGGCCAGTACCGCCACCGACTGTTCCTAACATCAAGTTAGGAAGCGTTACGCTCGCGTACAAACCACCTTCTTTGTTGAGCTCCATACGAGTCATACCAATCGCAGATTCAGCAACACACGCCGCGTCTTGGCCGCAAGCAATGTAGAGGGCAGCAAGTGCATTGGCATAATGAGCATTGATACCAATCGTACCGCTTAGAGCGCCACCGACTGTGGTCATTTGTCCGAACTGCACCATCTTCTCTGGTGTGGTGTGGAGGTACTTAGCGACAAGCTCAGCAGAGATGTTGACCTCGGCTGTAACCTTTTTACCACGGACACTTCGCAAGGTCTGGGTGTTGGCTTTTTTGTCGCCCGATAAGTTGCCATCAAGGAAGGCGTGATCGGGTTTCACTGGTGTATGTTCAATGATGTACTCAAATACCGCGTTGGTTGCGATAGTTACCATATTCTGACCAGAAGCGTCTCCGGTTAGAAATTCAAACACCAAGTAAACATGGTTACCTTCGATGTTGATATTTATGTCGGTAAGTTTGCCGTGCGACGTTGTTGATTCCGCTAAAGCTTTGAATTGGTCATATTGGGTCACTGCCCATGCCACAAACTGTCCTGCTTCAACTAACCCTTGGAATGCGAAACCAGGCGTTCGTGTTACGCCTTCATTGAGCAACATTGCACTTGCGCCACCACAAGCTGTGATCAGCTTGGAACCTCGGTTGTAAGACGCAACAAGCGCCGCTTCTGTCGTTGCAAGCGGTACTAGGTAATCGCCTTTAGCAAACAGGCCATTGACTCTTAAAGGGCCAGATATACCAACAGGGACTTTAACGGTGCCAATAAAGTGCTCGATGTTTTTCTCATAAGCTTGGATCTGGCTTTGTGTATGAGGGTCGAGCAGTTCTTGCTGCGAGTCTGCATTATCGAGAGCAGTCCAACGACGTGTAAGGTTTTTTTCAGTCAGATAAGGGCTCGGAGTCAGTTTATTCACTGGCTTCTCAAAATGAGGTTCGAGCTTCTTTTCTAATTCGTCTGCGGAGATGTCGCCTCCTAAAATAGAAACATAGTCACGGCGATGCAGATTTAGTTTTGGCATAAGTAGTACGAAGTAAAGTTTGTGCTGCAAGAATAGTTTGCGCTGATTCTACCGAGTAATAAACCAGAAACAAGCGTCAGATATAATGAGTTACAGTTTGTGTGCTTATAGAGTCAAAAAGCATCAAAAGTGGTCGAATCAAACGGATTCAGGGCATAGGAAACAAGCACTAAGTGTGAGTATAGATCAGATATGGATATCGAGAAGGCTACCGATGGCTTCGTTTTGACGATCAACGACACTTGCGCCAACGCGGTTGTAACTGGCACTTTGGGTCAGTTTTATTAGTGAATCGGTTGAAGATGAAACAGGCTCTGGTTCTTTGTCTTTTAAAGCAAGAGATTTTTCAGGTTCGATTTGGTTAAAGCTAAGATCGCTAGATTGGGAGAAGTCATTTGATTCGGCAGTGTGCTGAGCGGCTTGGTTCAGTTCAATTGCCGCTTCTTCAGCCATGTTGGTTGACTGCTGAATAATGGCATAACCTGATTGAATTCCCGAAATCGACATGTCAGAACCTTTGATTGACGTATGGAATGAGTCTAGGTTGACGATATTTTGAGCGCAATGGTGAAGTGGTGTAATTTACGGTGAAACTGTGTACTTAAGCTAAAATAGTGATCTCTGTCTACTAATTAAACAGATCGTTTAGAGCGTTTAACTCTTCGTCAGTAAGTAGAGAAGGCTGTTCTGTCTCGACATTACCGTCTATTTCACCCTGTAGTGCTTTCAATTGCTGAGGGCTAAGAAGCTGTATCTGTTGCTTAAATGCTTCAAATTGTTGTGTATTCATAGTGTGACCTTAGTTCAAATCCATATGCTCTATTGAGCATAGACTACCGGTACAAGAAATCAACCAACATTAAATGAATATTAAAAGATGTTTGAAGGTTCTTGAAACTAAGACAACTATAAATTGCTCTGGTTGTTTTTTGTCCGAGAATTGTCAGGCAAAGTTAACGCTTGGTTAATCAGAGTCAGAAAATTCCTACAAAGTAAAAACTCTCTGATCCCTTACCTGTCGGGGCGTGCAGTTAGTTTACTATACCTAATTATAGGTATTGGTATAATAAACTATACATATAGCTATTGATCATTATGCATTCAACTTATGTATCTTTCTGTTTTTACAGTACTTTATCTTCTAGTGTTGAATTTGACTTTTCGAGAGGCTTTTCTATGTTCACTTTAACGGCAAATTTGGTGGCCAAAGTGTGCAGTTCTGGAAGCATTCGATAGATCAAGTGCAATTGTTGTAGGACCATCCTTACAGAGTTCTCGTCTTCCTCTCTCCACTCACTTAAACGTTTATCAAGCTCAGGATCGTAAGCATTTTTGACTTCGCATTGCTCACAATGAGAATACAGCTGGTCGTTGAGCGCATCCAAGTGCTCGTGTATCACTCTATGGGCGTCCAACACCAGTTTGTGTGTCGCTTCATCATCAATACGCGTTCTGTGAGCGCCAAGTGCAGAGATATAGCTAAGCAAGGCGTGGTTTAGAGTAAGAAAGCGGAAACTTTCGTCTTCAGACGTTCGATACTTACCGGGTTCAACTAGCATACTACTGATCGCGACAGTTAGATTGGCGTCGTTATTATGTGCGCTTCGACGAGCAATACGGTAGTTGAGGTTGTCTTTTTTGCCCACACGATATTGGCCAATGATCTGAGCCAGATAGTTCTTATTGGAATCGAGTGCATCCGCCATGACTTTGTGCAATCGTTTTGATTGCCAATCTGGTAATACGTAGATCACGGCAAGTACTGCGAGAGCACACCCAATAAAGGTATCAGCGAGCCTTGGCAAGACGACGGCATAACCTTCGCCGAGTTGGTTAAAGCAGAACAGTACCAATAAGGTGATAAAGCCGGTAGCGAAGCCGTAGTTATTAATGCGGAACGCAAAGAACATCACGCCACTGATCACGATGAAGACTAGTTGGCTCTCTTGCGAGGGGAAGAAAGTGAGCAATGGAACCCCAATCAATAAGCCTGCCACAGTACCTATTACACGAGCAGTGAGCTTTTGACGAGTGGCACTGTAGTTCGGCTGACACACAAATAGCGTGGTCAGCAAAATCCAATAACCGCGTTCAATGTTAAAGCCTTGGATGATGCCGTAACCGAGCGTCAAAGTGATAGCCATACGAATCGCATGTCTAAATAGCATTGAATCGGTGTGAAGGTTGGCTCTGATTTTTTGCCACATTGCTGTCAAAGTATGTGGGTTGGTATCGTCTAAGACACCTTCTTCTAATTTCTCTGCATCAGGGTTACTGATATTCGATAGCTGTTTTTCAACGGTGGCGAGGTTATTGAACAGATAATTCAATTGGTTTAGCAGTGGTTTCCATTCCGGCTTGTTCTGTTCCTGAAGATGGTTAAGCGAAGACATTAACTCATCCAGCGCGAGTACAGATTTATCACCATGTTGATACTCAGCGCCGACTTTAAGTGAACTTGCGACTTCTTTACACGCGGTTGCTTGTGCTTCTAGTAGATATTTAAAACGGAACAGCACATCAGAACGTTCAAAGTGTTTTGCCAGCTCTTGGTAGCGATAGTGGCTAGAGCTCACGCGTTCATGAATATCTTGCGCGATGAAGTAGGTGTTTAGGAATCGGTCACTCGGGCCGTCGATGTGCCCGCGTTTAGAGCGGTTAAGCAGAGTCGCTTTACACATGTTAAGTGCATTAACCGTGCTGGCATTCAATTTCGCTTCAATGATGCGGTGAGGCTGAGGAACAAGGTCAGACACCGGATAGAATAATTCAGCCTTAGAACCCATGTAGGTGCCGATTTGGTCAAACACGGTTGCAAGGTTTTGCTGTACAGGTTGCATTGGCCACACTATCTGCCAAATCATCGACATGAAATAGTACCAAGCAGCGCCAGTTAACAGTAGAAGCGGTTGAAACCAAAGGTTAGTGCTTTCGTGCGCACCCAACATGGTATAAATGGCGACAAGTAATGAGCCAAACGCGATACTCGCGTATTTAGGACCAATCGCACCAAGCATGATGAACGAGAATGTTGAGGCAAAAAGACCTAATGCAAATAGCCAAGGTGTGTCGAACAGCAACTCAATAGAAAAGGCGGCGATCGCAAAACAGATGAAGGTGAGTGTGAGTGCTTTTAAGCGGCCTGTAAAACTGTCGTCACTTTCAGCCAGTGCCGCAGCAATAACCCCTAAGATCAACGGTGTGATCAGCGTGTTTTGTCCATAATACCAAGCAGGAACCACAACACCGAGTAGAGTGATGAGAATTAATACACTGTAATTTATGGTTTTATTCGCCCAATAGAGGCGTAATCTGGCTGAAAAGTCCACAGTCACTCGCTTGACACACTAAAACCATAATCCTAACAGAAATCAAGCACAAGAATTTGATACTTATCCATAATTGCCCTTAGGTGGTCATGAAAGCGTCGATAAGATGAGAGACATTATTAATTCTCACAACATCATGATATAAATTCAATATTCCCAATAAGAGAGCACGCTCCAATGCAGCTAAGCGCTAACAAGACTGCACAGTTTTTTATCCAAAATGAATATCATCAGGTAGAACTTGATGGTCCACGTCTACTGTTGTCTTCAGTTGGCAGTGAAGAACGTATCCCGTTTACTATTTGGAGTGGCAAGATCGCAATAAAGCGCGGCTTGTTTTGGGGATCGTTGCAGTTTTTTGCCAATCAACAAGATGGCAAACAGCGTAGCTGGTTAGTACAAGGTCTACCTTGGGAGCAATGCCGTCAATTTGCGCGAGCATCGGTTGCCGCGTATCAAAAATGGCACGACACACAATGTGAACAGTTGGCTGAGCACGTTCCTCAATGGGAAGCTGAATTGACACGTCTTGAGCAACTTCCTGCCTTTCTTCCTCACTCTAAAGTGAACGTCTGGGTCGATATGGTCAATTCTGGTCTAGAAAACATGAATATGACTTTAGAAGAAGCCGCTCAGCGCATGCCCAAACGCGTTGCGAGAATGCAACCATGGTTATCTGAAACCGAGATTAAGCAAGCCGACAGAAACCAACAATGGCTAGAGACTGAAAGAAAGAACTGGGAAGTGTTGTTTGCTCAATGTGAGTCATCTCCGTTGAACTTGTCGCAACAATACGCAGTTTTGATGAACGATGATCATAACTTGATTCTTGCGGGTGCTGGTTCGGGTAAAACCAGTGTCCTGACGGCGCGTGTCGCGTACTTGTTGCAAAGCCATCAAGCGCAAGCTGAAGAGTTATTGTTGCTTGCTTTTGGTCGCGAAGCGGCTCAAGAAATGAAACAACGCCTCGACAGTAAAATTGGTTTGTCAGCAGAGAAGGTGCAAGTTAATACTTTCCACCAGTTAGGTTTGAAGATCCTGAATCAGGTTGAAACCGAACGTGTTGTTATCTCTCCATTAGCCTTAGATGATAATCAACGCCAAGCATGGTGCATTGATTGGTTGAAGAAGCACTGGATGACACCGACTAACTTTAAGCGTTGGCAAAAACACTTATCTAAATGGCCAATCGCCTATTTAACGGGTGATGATGAACTCGGAAGCCACGTTTCAAACCTGAAGCTTATAGGTTGGTTAGAGAAGCAGCTTGAGCAGTTGAATGCATCGGGTTTATCGAAGAAAGAAGTGCAACAGCAGCTTATCGATCATAGAGATTACACGCGTCTTAACAGTGAATTATCACTGTGTTGGCCTTGTGTGACCGCGTGGCAAAAAGCGTTAAAAGAAGAGAATCATATCGACTTCTCGACCATGATCAGCCGTGCGACTCAGTATGTCGAGAAGGGCAAGTTTGTCTCTCCTTGGAAGTTCATCATGATCGATGAATATCAAGATATCTCGCCAGACCGTTTAGCCTTGGTTGAAGCCTTGTGTAATCAATCTAAAGCCGAGCATCAAGCTTCGATTTTTGCCGTGGGTGATGATTGGCAGTCTATTTATCAATTTGCTGGAGCGGATGTTGATTTAACGACCAGCTTTAAAGACAGGTTCGAAAGTTCGACGATCCACCACCTTGATACCACTTATCGATTTAACAATCAGTTAGGTGCGGTTGCGAATCGCTTTGTGCAAGAAAACCCGATTCAATTACCAAAAGAACTGAACAGCTTCAAACAACAAAAACAGAAGGCGGTTTACAGTACCTCAAGCAAAGATATTGAGAAGATCCTCGATCAGCTGAACCGACAAGCAAAAGGCAAAGCCAATAAGTCTGTCATGCTGCTTGGGCGTAATCACTATCACAAGCCAGAGCTACTGGAAGACTGGAAAAAGATCTTCACATCCATTGACCTGAAATTCATGACTTGTCATGCGAGTAAGGGTAAAGAAGCCGACTTTGTGATTATACTTTGTGTAGACGAAGGACAGTTCCCTGCGAAGAAGAAGCAACTTCATATTGATGGTGCTTTGACGGAATCGTCAGATGTTTTCCCTTATGCGGAAGAGCGACGTTTGTTTTACGTGGCAATGACGCGTGCGAAAGAGAAGGTTTGGATTACCCATAGTGGTGACGGCTCGGGCTTCGTACAAGAACTGCATGGTTCTAATTACCCCGTTGTTCGTAAAAAGTGATATCAATTGACGCAACTGTCTAAGGTTAGATCTTAAGCCCGCTACCTATTCTAATTAGGGCGTAAGCTATTATCATTAGGAAAAAGCGATACAGCAGAAGGAATCCGCTATGGAACACGGCTCTATTAACTACATTGAATTTGCAGCGCGAGATATCGCCGCAACTAAGACGTTTTTCAGCCAAGTGTTTGGTTGGATCTTTGAAGACTATGGCCCTGAGTATTCTGCTTTTGAAGCTAAAGGCTTAATGGGCGGTTTCTATTTAGCGGATCTTGCGTCTAGTGCTGAAAGTGGTGCAGCGCTGATGGTTTTCTATAGCCAAGAGCTTGAGCAAACCGAGCGCGATGTAATTGATGCTGGTGGTCAGATAAACCGCGAGATCTTTAGTTTTCCCGGTGGCAGACGTTTCCATTTTAAAGAGCCAAGTGGCAATGAGATGGCGGTGTGGAGTGACAAGTAGAGGAACCCACTGCACTGTCTATGATTGAATTGTTTAATGTCTGAAAAACGAGACATAAAAAAGCCTGCGATAAAATGCAGGCTTTTTAGTCTGTTCAGTAGAGAGCACATTTAACGTGCGATTACGTGCGCTCTGCTAGATACGCTTCGTAGTCTGGGATCTCGATGACCACTTCTTCTTCAAGCAGTGAAGAGTTAAATAAGAAGTTAGCGGTAGCGCGGTTGGTTGCTACTGGGATGTTCCAAACACTTGCGATACGAAGCAAAGCTTTTACGTCCGGGTCGTGTGGTACGGCATTCAATGGATCCCAGAAGAAAATCATCATATCGATTTTGCCTTCAGAGATAAGCGCACCCAGTTGTTGGTCACCGCCCATAGGGCCGCTAATCATGCTCTTAATCGCTAAGCCTGTTTCTTTACTGAGTAGAGAACCCGTCGTGCCCGTTGCATAAAGGAAGTGCTTTTGTAGTTTTTCTTTGTTCTCTTTGACCCATCTTAGTAGCTCAGGTTTGAAATGGTCATGAGCGACCAAAGCGATATTCTTATGCGTTGGCATAGTACGCGTTGTTTTTTGCATGAATGTTCCCTAAATGATTGTTTCGTTTTTATTGTTTTGAGTTCTTCAGCCAATATAGCACTAAGGATTCACACTGAATACCGGACGAAACTCAGAAGGTGACAATGAGTCGGCGATAATTTGATCTTTGAGCGTTGCAGGTGTCAGTGCTTCGATAGTGGGTGCACTGTGTATCTCATATGGTTGAGCTCGTAAGTAACTGACGGCTTGTTTAACGGATAATCGACCTTGTTCAACCATTTTGTCTGTTGGCGCAAACAACACCTTGTTACGTAGTAACCCTCGATAAGTTCCATGACTCAAGTAACTTGAGATCAAACCTATTTCTTCGGTTTTTCCCGCCGCTCTCAATTCACTAATCGCCGCTTCGATTGCGACAGCACTGCCAACAATATATTGAATATCAGGCTCATCAATCACTTGTTGCACAAGGTTTCTTTGCAGTTCTTTATCGTTATCTGCCCAGTAACTGACCTCAATCTCCACGTCGCTCGACTTTATTGCGTCATAGAACCCTAATGCGACAGGCTTTGTGCCTCCACTAGACTGAGGGCCGAGAAGCAGGGCGATGGGTGTTTTCCCAGAACCTTTTGGATGCCGTTTAGCTAGAAACTCACCGACTTGAAATCCCATCTCATACCAATCAACACCGACAGTACCTTTTAGAACTTTTTGCTGTTCTTTACTGACGGTTAGTTCATTGACAGTGGCGAAGACGGGTGTATTCCCAACCCAATCAGAGAGATTATCGTGATAAGCATCAGGAGATACAGTGCCTAATATAATGGCGTCAGCACCCCATTTAGTACAAAGCACAAGCTGAGAGGCTTGCTTACCAATGTTTGGGTATCCGCCTGCTTCTAATACTCTTAATTCAACCTGCTGCTTTTCCGCCTCAGAGACCATGCCGTAATTGACCGATAGCCAATATGAATCTTTTAGGTGTGGATAAATGGCGCAGATTTTCTCTTTGTTAGGTTTAGAGACAGACGTTTTTTCTGAGTTCATTGGGTCATCGGCATGTGCTGAAGAAGCCATGATAGCCAGTAACGAAAGAAGACATTTAGAAGCAAAGGGTTTAGATAGCATGAATTGCCGTTTTATTGGTTTTAGATAAGAAACACTGCAAAATATAGCGTATTCTGCATGGGTAAAGAAGAACGTTTTTAAGGTTTAGGGTATATGTTGTTAGCCACAGCAAGTATTGGACGCAAGCTACTCGCCTCATTTTTAGTGATGGCATTACTGGTTCTTTTGTCTGCATTGATTGGTGTTTCTGGGTTCAGTTTCGTTGCAAAAACAGAGAGAAACGTTGTTGATTCAGCGTTACCCGCGATGATTGAAGCTCGTCAGGTTTCTGAATTGAGTAATCGTATTATATCGTCTGTGCAAACACTCTCTAGTGCGAGAAGCGAAGCCGAAAGAAAAAAAGCGGGCACGATACTGTTTGACCAACTAGAGTCACTTCTTCAGCACATCAAAGAGTTGGGTGTCGATAGCTTCGACTCCAAACTTCTGCAGAAACTTGAAAACAACGTTCAGAGCGTCATCAATACACTGGCTGAGTTAGGGGTTTCCGTCGAGCGAAAGCTATGGCTGACCAAGGAGCTTTCGTCACGCGTAGAAGAAATGCGTTTGCTTGCTGAAGAACTTGAACAGTTAACTCGTACACAAGTTCTGAATACGGCCACCATTGCAGTTGCTAATGTCACACATATCTATGACCTACTGGAAACCAAAGAAACCGACAAGGCTTATCAAGCACTAGATGCGCTGGTTGAAGTCGACCTCGACTTATCTGAGCGCTTACACGAATTGCACCTGTTGGCTTTCAAAATGCTTAATCAAATCGAAGAAACTCAGACTGTCACTAACGTTGAACGTATTCACCAGATTAAAACGGAATTCGAAGCGAACCTCAGAATCATGGCGCGCCGTGTTAAAGCGGTCGAAGATCCAACTCGCTCTGCTCAAATGTCTCAGCTTCTTGAAGAGTTACAGCGACGTCAGGTTGTGTTTGATATCTCTTTAGAGCAGTACGAAAACACGCAAAAGTCTGAGTTCTTAATGCAGAATACTTTGCAGTTGTTCTCCGAACTCAACACCACCGTCAATCAGCTTGTAGATGACTCCAACTTGAGTACGAAAAAAGCGGTTGATGAGCTAACGTCGACCTTGAATCTGGCTCAATGGTCGTTGTCGGTTATCTCTCTCGTGGGTCTTATCATCGTCGCGTTTATTGTGTGGCGAGTGGTTTATATTTCCGTGGTTAAACGCTTAGGTGAATATTCGATAGCCCTGATGTCGATTGCTCAAGGGCGCCTCAATATCGATATTTCAGTTAAGGGTAACGATGAACTTGCTCACATGGGTGAAGCCATTATTACCGCGAGAAATACCGCGCAAGCCTTGCAAGTGGTTGCGGTAGGTGAAGCGAAAGCAAAACGAGAACTCGAAGAGCATAAAGAACACCTTGAGGAATTGATCACCGAGCGCACTTATCAGCTACAAGAAACCAATGAGAAGTTGAATGTTGAAGTCGGGAACCACGCTAAAGCTCGCAGTGCTGCTGAACAAGCAAGCCGAGCTAAATCTGCTTTCTTGGCTACCATGAGTCATGAAATTAGAACGCCGATGAATGGTGTTCTGGGTACCGCGCGACTGCTCAAAGACACGGGGCTAGACCCTCTACAGTCGGGTTATGCCGATATCATTAATCGCAGTGGTAAGAACTTACTGGCAATCTTGAATGATGTTCTTGATTACTCAAAAATTGAGGCTGGGCACCTTGAGATTCGCGTCGCTTCATTCGATTTGCATCAGATGGTTCAAGATACCTACCAATTAATGGAAGGTCGAGCAAGTGAGAAGAAGCTAGACTTTAACTTCCATATCGAAAGCGATGTCCACCGTTATTGGCGTGGCGATGTGACAAGAATTAGTCAAATTTTGAACAACCTTGTCGGCAATGCGATCAAATTTACAGACAATGGTGCCGTTGATATCTTTATAAGTTTGGATGTCGAAGACGAAAATCGAGTTATGTTTGAGGTATCAGACACTGGTGTTGGTATCCACGAAAGTGAACAGAAGTGCCTGTTTGATGCATTTAGCCAAACCGATAGTGGTCGTAATAAAACAGGTGGTACTGGGTTAGGTCTCGCGATCAGTAAAAGCGTTATGTTGGCTATGAATGGTGATATTGGTGTTCACTCCGAAGAAGGTGAGGGCAGTCAATTTTGGTTCTCTCTACCCTTGCAAGTGGGTGAAAAAATAGAAACCAAAGTTGTGGCGGTTGAAACCTGTATTCGCGCCAAGGTACTGTTAATTGAGGATAACCCGGTTAACTGCATTGTTGCGGAAGGGTTTTTACATAACCTAGGGCATGAGGTTGTTATCGCGACAACGGGCCAAGAAGCTCGGACTATTTTTAGTGAACAAACTTTCGATATTGCCTTAGTCGATATTAATCTTCCTGACTGTGATGGCGTTGAGTTAATCCAACAATTGAAAGAGATTGTTGTGATTTCAGAAGATGTTTCAGAACAGTATGCACCGCCTATGGTTGCCGTATCCGCTCATGTCTTTAACGAGGAAGTTGAAAGCTATTTAGCGTCTGGATTTGATGGGTTTCTACCTAAACCGTTGGAAAAAGAGGCGCTTGCTCAACTTATTGTGAACCAACTCGATGGCAAGACTTTGCTACTGCCACAACCCGATCCCGACGATTCTATATGCAGTAAAAACAACAATACTCGTAAGAATAAAGGTAACGAGTTGTATTCATCTCAAATGGCGAGTGTCGTTTCTGAGCTAGCTACCCAGGCTTCGCAAACAGAAGAGCAAGGAGAGATTCCTGTGAAATTGATTGATTCCAATGTCATCAAAGGTGACTTGTCCATTCTCGGCTTAGAAAAAATGAAGCAGATTGTGGGGCTATTTGAAGAGAGTAGCCACGTTACTTTGCGTGAAATGGTCGAGGCGAGTGATTCGGATAATGGGCGTGAAGTGAAGTCTCTCGCCCATAAATTGAAAGGGTCAGCGGGCAGTTTAGGTTTGTTGCAACTTTACACGGCTTGCCAAGTCATAGAGGCAAGCTCAGAACCGTTACAGCAGTACAGAGAGAATGCAGACTCTCTAGCTGAACTCACGAAAGATTCATTAATTGCACTCAAGCAGCATGTTTGAATGACCTTTAACAAGTAACAAGCTTGACTGAGTAGTAACCTATTTGAAAAGCGCCAGTTAATGCTATCGAGCTTTTTCTGACTTCAAAAAAACGCCTCTGACGGGTTATCCGTTCAGAGGCGTTTTATTTGAGCAAGCAATGACATGTACGTTGCTGTTGTTCCGTATAAGGCGACTATCTATTTTCGAAACGGTTGTAATCTAACAAGCCGTATTCTATCGGCTGATCTTGCTTGTACAAGCGGTGTACGCGATCACTGAAAGGCCAGAACTCACTTGAGCTGCGTCGTACTGCAAACTTGTCGAGCATTGCGACGTAATCTTCTTCAGACTTAAGTCCTTGCAGTGTTGATACTAAAGTCGGTATTTGTTCTTCAGTTAAAGACAAATAAGCCGCTGGATAGCTTCCGACAACGCCTCTCACTATCGTTAAATCATCATTGACGTAATCGCGGTTCGCTTCTTCATCAAACAGGCTTGAGATGTTGGTGTGCGCGTTGTTGTGGATAACAGTGAACAGCTGATCTTGACCGTTTTTACCTTCAATCATCATCATTATCAGTGGTGGGAAGTGACGTAAACCTTCGCCTCGCACCAGGCTAACTTGTCGAAGCAGTGCTTCATTTTTCTGACTAAAACCCGTGTCGACTATCTCGAAACGGTCATTAAGGACAGGCTCGAGTTTATCTTTGATCATATTCAGCAGTTCACGCTTAGGATCCGCCGTTTTGTAAACCACGTTGGTCGGTTGCGCGAAAGGTGCAATGTTGCGTTGCAAGAAGTCGCTCAGCTGAACACTTTGATTTTTGTACCAGCTAGAATGTTCAACGTGTCTGATGTCTTTTGGCAGCAAGGTTAAGAAATTACTTTCACCTTCAAGACGCAAGAAATCCATAAACATACGAGTCATCAGCTGGTGGCCAAAATTGCCGTAAACGTCAAAACCTGCCACAAGCAAATAGTGAATACGTTCTAATAATGCGTAGTCTAAGATCCATGCGGTTTTAGGCTGAGATCCAACTAAACCTTGTACAACTGAGGCGCTGTCAAAGTGCCTGAAAATGGTGAGCGCAGCGTTAGCATTAGTGCCGTTGCCATCCCAGATGATGCCTGTATCTAGGTTTACGCCACTCTCAAACCATTTATTGGTAAAGTCGGATTTCGCATTCAGGTACCGTGCTTGCTGTTTTGCGTATCCCACCCAATGCGTCACTGGAACCGTATTACTTTTAAGCTCACTAGGCAGTTTTAAGTTCTTTTTCTGGCTTGCATAAAACGCGTTGATCTCTGGTACGTTTGCTTTGTCCGGATCAATGAAGACAATCCAGAAGCGATCATTGATCACATTAAGTGCCAGTTGCCCTCTACATACAGGGCCTTTGATGAAAGCCATAATGGTGTTCTGCGCGTTATCCAACATGAAGTTAAAACGGGAATTCACAGGCAGTGAGTCAAATGACGTCATCGGATTTGCGGCGACATCAATGTCGTAGCTAGGCAAAGCTTGAACCTTATAATTCGCATCTACAAACCAAGTGTTCCACTTTTGCAGGCGCTCATCATTTAAGGCAAATGGCATGTGTGTCTTATCGACAGTTGAGCCTTGTTCTGGAATCAAACGGTAATACACTCGATCAACGTTTGGATCGTCGTAAGGGCGTCGTGTGCTGATTCGCTGAACCGCTTCTCCAGGAGGCGTTGCTGAGCGAACAAGGGTGAAGAAGCGCGTTGGCTGAGCTAAATCAGAGAAATACAGGTGTGACAAAAACAGGTGTTCATAGATGTAGCGAGCAGAAAGCTGGCTTCGGTTGTCACTTTTATTTAGGAAGCTTTCATAAACATAAACCAGTGCCTGTTCGGCATCGTTGAGAGGGATATGGTCGTTCATGAGCGCGCCATTTTCTAGCCAGCTCATTAAGGTAGCGTATTCCGTTTTATCCAAGTTCGGCATGCCATAAGGCATTCCCCAAGTAGGGTAATCACTTTCGTATTGAGCATATTCTTCAATGGTCGGGCACTGTTGGTCACGATCGGTTGAAAAGTCGAAACCCTCAAGTTGCGCCTGATCGGGAAGAGGATGGTTCTCTTTTTGGATTAGCAGCCTAGAAACCAATCCAGCATCGAGGTTTGCCGTTGAATTCTGCATACGTTCATTCAATACCGGGTGGAAATCTGCGTCACGCCACTCTTGCGTCGTGATTGCATCTTCAAACAAACGGGTAGGCGCAGACGCCGTTAAACGTGTGCCTTGGTAGACGAGTGCTTTGCTTGCACCTCGATCTATACCTTCCACTGAAGACATCTTTAACTGACAGGGCGCGTCGTAGCAAGCGTGACAAACTACGCAGCGGTTATCAATAATGGGCTTTACTTCGTCGATGAAATGCTGTGCTTGGGCTGAGAGAATAGGAGCCTGACGATCACGCACTTCTTGTTTACCGAATAGCTCATCGAAGTTAAGACCAGCGTAAACGGCACAACCTGAGAAGATGCTAACAAAAGCTAAAATGAAGAGTTTTTTCAGATTCATACGTATTTAAAGATTAGGCATTTTCTCTAATTATATCGAAAATGATTGAAAATGCTCATGTTCTAACGTTTTTATAGATAACATATTAATGGGATTGAATAACGTAACCTTTCGAATCGCTTGCCATACTGGCGAGTAAAGCGTTACTGATTAACGTAGCAAACCGAGAATGGAACAGACAATCGCTCAAACTCTTTGATCCATCGCCACTGGTTATCTTGCAATTTATCGCCTGGCCCTTTGACCTCAATCCAATGAAATTCATCGTCCTTGAACGCAATCAAATCCGGCATCCCAGTTCTAAATAGCTTTAGGTCACTCAATATCACTTTGAATAGCTCGACGATTAAGGCGTTGGGAATGGAATTGATGCTGTGTTCTATGAGCGTTTTAGGAAAGTGATTCCAATGAACAAAAGGGTTAGCAATACTGTGTTTTTGGTCGTAGATATCAAGCAATTGGTTTAGCCCTTGCTCGGATATGGTTTGAAACGCAGCCTCGATTTGTTCAACTCGCTTGTCTACGAAATCTGAATGGTACAGATCTAGGGGGCGATGTTGGTAGCGATTGATAAATGCGCCCTCAACGTCTGCGAAAATTACTTTCCAAAAGGCTAAGCCAAACAACCCACATAAAAAACTGTTCTCTGAAAAGTAGACTTCCCAACCTTGGTTTTCGAAATGTTGCTTCACCGCAAGTTCGACTCGCATTTGGCTTAGGTCTAACTCCAGTTTTATCTCTTTGCAGCTCGGTTTTATGGTTCGTGAAACTTTGTGCCCCTGTTTCCGTAGTAGCCTGTCTTCAAGCTTAATAGCGACTTCCAACTCTGACACATCCGACGGAGCAGTTTTTATTTGCGTGACAATGTCACACATTAAGTTTAGATCGTCTTGCTTGTCATAGATGCGTGCAAGTCGTTCTCTGCTCGGAGGAAGTACGGATTGTTTGAACCAAAAGACAGCTTGATCGTTTTGGTTGAGCCTTTCTAGATCCCGAGCGATGTCGTTGATCAAACGTGATCGTTTTCTGGCTATGCCTTTGTGCTCCGATTCTTCAGGAATCGAATTTAAAAGCAGTTCCAGAAATTCACCGTCTTTGCGGTCACCTTCTGAATACAAGCGTTGAATATCACGCATCTGGAGCAGTTGATTGAGCTGTTCTCTAGAGGTGAAGAAACGACGCTGTTTGCTTAATGGGTAGTTTTCGAAGGTGTTGAGTCCAAGATCGCTCAGAACGAATTGGCTTAGGTCTTGATAAGTATTGGCAAAGAAGAGCAGCAGCAAGACATCAATAACTTCAGATTCGACAACGTAAATACAATTGAACGACAAGTTTCGGAACTGATCAAAAGGCTGGTGATCGAGCAAAGCCAAGAGTTCGTCTTTCTTCGCTGTCTTATTGTTCTTAAGAGACGGGAATGCGCTGAACAGCTCTGGTTTAGTCAGTAGATGCAACCCTAATTCGAGATCACTAATGACGAGGTTATGTTGTTCAGTTGGGTGACTTAACGTAATGAAGTTCGATGCGTTTAGCTCTTGTAGGGCGCTTTTCAGATCTGGAATCTCAGCATAGTCGAGCTTATCACTTCGAAACCAGCAACCCTTGCGAGAAAGTAAACGAACCATTAGACACTGGCTTGCAACCGAAAGACGTTTGTATTCAGACAACCAACGGCATTCATCGTCACTCAGAAGATCGGGATAGAGTGTTTGAGCGTGTTCAATCAGTCGATTGAAGTTGTCGAGATAATAAGTAGGGGAGAGCTGAGGAGTGGTTTCTATCGTCAATGGGTTAGTCGCTTGATACAAAAAGAGCCTAACCCTAAGGTTAAGCTCTTCAGTAACAAATTCAATCTTTTCTGACGATTAAGCTTGAGATGCTTTTAGTTCAGAAACTTTAGCTTCTGAGATAGGCTTCGTGATGATTGCTAGAACAATACACACTGCCATCATAGCTGCAGAGATTGTGTAAGCTAGGCTGTAACCTTCGCCATTCGTCATTGAGTAACCAACAACCGCTGCGCCGATAGCACCACCGATACCCCATGCCGTGTAAAGCACGCCGTAGTTAGTACCGTAGTTTTTCAGGCCGTAGAATTCAGCAGTTAGTGTTGGGAATACTGCTAGAAGCGTACCGTAACCAACAGCTGCGATAGCCGTACCAATGATTAGCGTGAATTCAGAGTTGAACGTAGCGAATAGAGCCATGTTCGCGCCTTGAAGGATGAACGCTAGAAGTAGAGTTCGTACGCCGCCGATTTTATCTGCAAGCATACCCGCAGCAACACGGCCGCCTGAGTTGAATACAGCAAGGATAGACGCTAGGTAAACCGCGTTTGGTAGGTTCGCTTGAACGCTAGCAATCGTAGTGATGTTACCGATGATCATAAGACCAACAGAAGCAGCAAATGCGTACATGATCCATAGAGAGTAGAACTGAGGAGTCTTCAGCATTACTTTCCACGTTAGGTCTTCAGTCTTCTTAACCGCTTTAGGAGCTTGGCCTTCTTTTACTTTAGGCTCAGCTGGCGTGTAATCCGCTGGTGGGTTGTTGATCGTTGCCGCTAGAGGTACTGCGATTGCAAGTACACCAACACCAAGAATCATAAAGCTTGTTTGGATACCCATGCTATCGATCAGCGCAGAAGTTAGTGGTGCTAGGTAAATAGCAGCAAGACCAAAACCTGCAGCGATTAGACCGTTAACCATACCTTTCTTAGAAGAATGGAACCATTTCATTGCTGATGGAGAAAGACATGCGTAACCGAAGCCGATACCAGCACCTGTCATCACACCAAACGTTAGGTTTAGCATCATAGGAGTCGTAGCGAAACCAGAAGCAATCATACCTAGGCCAGTAAGCGCTGTACCAAGAATAAGGATCTTACGTGGGCCCATACGGTCTTGAAGGATGCCTGCAACAAGAAGACAAACAGAGAATGTGATAGTTGCAATAGCGTAAGGTGAAGATGCTTCAGCAGCACTCCAACCAGATTCAGTCACTAGCGCCTTGTTAAATACACTCCAAGCATACAGGATGCCAAGACAAAGGTTGATACAGAAGCCTGCTAGCAGGATACGTGATGCTTTATCAATCTTGCTCATTTTTATTCTCAGTTTTGTCGTTGGTCAGTGGTGAGCCACTCAACTAAAGACGGGTTATTGTGATTGTTTCTTCAAAATTAGTTTGCGTTTATCAACAGACAGCGCAAAAGAGCGCGGATTATAACCAATAAAAATGTGATTGGAATCTCTTTTTCCATTTTTGGTAAATAAACTCAAACTTGTTAATGGGTTGTTTTTTATTGGTTTTGCAATTGTGTTTAATACCTTTCTATTTTGTTCTTTTTCGCATGGCGGGCTTATTTTTTAAGGGGATCTTCGATAAGTATTTCTGAATGGCCACGTATTCCGTGCGGATATCACAGAGTTACGAATTATTTTAAATATTTTCTAAGGTTAATTTTGTGTAACAAAATAAATCAAAATACCGCTTTGTCCATATGAGACAAGGAGTAACGGAGTTTTATTAAAAACAAAATGTTAACCAGTTGTTACGGTTGGTTTTTGGTAGTACCTTTGCTTACATTTTGTTCGATTAGAGGGGTTGTGTTGTTGAGAAAAAGTGGGAAAATAGTACGCAAACTGAGATTCCAAATTTGAAAGGATGCGTTTCCAACTTATGGCGAGGCGAGTATTATGAAACTGTTTTTAATTCTATTGATGTCAATTTCTGGTGGTTTAGCGGCAGCTGACCATATCCACTCTTTCTTGTTTGGCTTCTATATTGCGGCATTGGCAGTAGGTAGTTGCTATTGGTTAGCTTTCCGCAGTACGCGTTTCCCACAGTTGGCTTTAATGCTATTGATGTGTGGCTTTTTCGCGAAAATTGCAGTGACGGTTGTCGGTGTTTCTTGGGGTATCTCGAACGATATTATTCAATCGCCGTTCATTTTCTCATTGTCATACCTGTTCTTCTTAGTGGTTGTGTCTTACGTTTGGTTTACGTACCGCGATAAGTTGATTCTAAAAAAACGCGCTAAGCAGGTAGAAGAGTCTCGCAAGGAAGCAGCAGCTTAATTGCAGACCTAATACAGAATTCTAAAAAGAGCTTTCTTCGGAAGGCTCTTTTTGATCCTGCCTACCGGAACTCTATTTTGGGTTATGACGGCAGATAAAAGAAACCCCAGTATGGCTACATACTGGGGTTTCTTTGTTATTCGAACTACTCGCTTTTAAAAAGAAGGAATCATTTACTTCTTCATCAACTTCGCTAGATCGGCGAAAGGGTTGTGCGTCGCTGATTGGTGGTCGTCTAAACGAGCCTTGGCATCAACACCGTAACGGTCATGGTCTGTGTATTTTGAGTGTTCATGATCGTGACAGTACAGGCATAACAGTTCCCAGTTACTGCCATCTTCAGGGTTGTTTGTATGGTCGTGATCGACGTGGTGAACGGTCAGCTCTCTTAGGTTCGAGTAAACAAATTCACGCGCGCACTTACCACAAACCCATGGGTACAGTTTTAGTGCTTTTTCACGGTAGCCTTTCTCTTGGCGAGCGTACGCTGCACTCGAGCCAGTGTAATCAGAAGACATTGCCAAATCCTTATCAATTGTAATCTCCCGATTTTATCACAGCTTTCTTTAACCTGTAGGCATGTCGTGACTAAATCATGTTTCGTACTAGCCGTTATGTGGCTTAGGTTTGATTGGGCACTTATCTTTTACGTGTGCTATCTCATAAAGCAGGTTATGTCTTTCTGGAATAAGCCATGCTTAACAGTTTGAAAAGAAATTGTATTTAGGGGTTTTAACCAAGGGAGCGTGACCTAATATCAGTTAAAGCTACCCTATATTAATAAGGAAATATCATGTCAGAACAATACACACCGCCAAAAGTTTGGGTTAACGATACTGGTGGTGGTAACAAGTGGGCAAATATCAATAGTCCTGAATCTGGCGCTCGCTTTGATAAAGAGCTTCCTGTTGGTGACCATGCTTTTCAATTGTATTCTCTTGGTACACCTAACGGTCAAAAAGTCACTATCTTGCTGGAAGAGTTGTTAGCAGCAGGTGTTAAAGAAGCTGAATATGATGCGTATTTGATTAACATTGGTGAAGCTGAACAGTTCTCTTCTGGTTTTGTTGGAGTGAATCCAAATTCCAAAATACCGGCACTCGTTGATAAGTCTGGTGCGGAAGACGTGAATGTTTTCGAATCGGCATCTATCTTGATGCACTTAGCTGAAAAATTTGGTCACTTCTTACCAAAAGAAGGGGCAGCGAGAACACAAACCATTAACTGGTTGTTCTGGGCTCAAGGTTCAGCACCATTCTTAGGTGGTGGTTTTGGCCACTTCTACGCTTACGCTGATGAAAAGCAAGAGTACCCAATTAACCGTTTTGCGATGGAAGCGAAGCGTCAACTAGACGTGCTAGACAAGCAACTTGCAAATAGCACTTTTGTGGCGGGCGAAGAGCTAAGCATTGCAGATATCGCGATTTGGCCTTGGTATGGCAACCTTGTGCTAGGCAAAATTTACGATGCAGCCGAGTTCCTGCAGGTTGAGTCTTACACCAACGTTGTGCGCTGGGCGAAGCTATTAGAAGCGCGTGAAGGTTTTCAGCGTGGCCGAGTAGTGAACCGTTCATTTGGCGAAGAGTGGGAGCAAGTACCAGAGCGCCATTCCGCGGAAGACATTGATCGAGTTTTAAAGCTACGCCCGTAGTGATTTAAAGCGATAACCGACATCAATACCACTAGAGCTTGTTTTCGATTCGTTCGAGTAACAAGCTCTAGTTTTCCCATTTCAAATTGATCCTTCCGAAAGCAATTTTACCTATTTAGATTTAGCTATTAAAGGCGGTTTAGGTATAAACTTGCGACATCATAATTCTAAAGGATGGTGCCATGTACCACGGTCATATCTATTTCCCTCTGCGCTTTGCAGAGCAAGCAGAAACACTGCGTCAGAAAATTCTATCGGAACGTAAAGATGTGTTAGAGACTTTCCCATTAATACAGCGTTTGGTTGGCCCACATAAGATGCCAATGTTTGAGATTCACTTTGCAAACAAAGAGTCGGGCATTGTTGAGTGGCTTGAGCAAGAGCGCGGTGATATGTCGGTGCTGATTCACCCAGTAACGGGCGGCGAAGAAACGCTAGACCACACAGTGCGCGCGATTTGGCTTGGTCGTGAGCTAGGTGTATTCGAAGATACGTTGACTAGCTAATTTTAATTCTGCGCCCGACAGTGAGTACCTAATCATCGAACTTAGTAACTTAGGTGCTGTCGGGTGTGTCGGTGCACACCTCGTTTTGCTCATTGTCTTCTTGCCTAAATTCTAGCTTCTCCAGCTATTACCTAGTAACAACGATACCGCTACCGACACACCTAATGCGATTAATATATTAGGTAAGTACAGTCCCCAAATCGCGACACAAACCGCCACCGTTACCACAGCCCACAACAGTGTTTCTAAAATCCAAGTGCCCATAACATTACTCCTAACTAGATTGTGCGACTAGCATAACCAAGCATGGGTAAACTTTTGGTCACCATCAAATAACCATTTGGGCAAATGGCTAAAGCATGACTTTGACGATGAACTCATTGTTGTGGGTTTCATGAGTAAAACGCCAACCTTGGTTCTGACAAACGCGATCAATGAGCTCTAGGCCGATACCAAAAGAGGTTTGCTGTTCTGAGTCGTTTGTTAGGTTTTCATCATTCAAACGGTTGGTCACCTCAAACTGATGTTCTGTCAGTGTGATGTTGATATCTCCGCTGCCACCATGTTGAAATGCATTTCGGACTAAGTTGGTGATCACAACCTCTGTTAACTCTCGGGGCAGGGAGTGTTGGCCTTGATCGACCTTGGTGTGGATCTCTACTTCTTTGTTTTTGAGAAGATAACGTTGGCTTTCGATAATATTATTGAGTAGAGGAGTAAGCTTGATTTGCTCATAGTTGGTCTCTATCTCGTTATTACGACTCATCCACAGCAGAGTTGTCACTAAGGCTTTCATGTTGGTGGCTGAGCGTTGGATTCGGGCTACGGCACGTTGACCACTGTTAGGAATGCTTTCAGATAACCGCACCAGCATATCGCCACTGGCTGAAATAGTGGCAATCGGTGTTCTTAACTCGTGGCTAGCAGCTCTTAAGAAAAAGCTCTCACGCTCATTGGCCTGACGCTCACCTTGTACGCTCTTAACAAGCTGCGAAGCCAACTGGTCGATTTCTTTGTATCGAAACTGAGTCAGCCCTTCAGTGTTGCCCACATCCAGAGATTCAGACCATTTTGATAGCGTAATAATCGGTTTAGTAACTCGATATATCAGAAGGCGAATGATCAAGAACACCAAGAGCAATAGGAGGCCGATGGCAATGAAGGCATTGTTAATTTGGTTGACGGAATCAGGTGGGTTCAGCTCGAATAGATTCAAGTAGATGGCTTCATCGTACTCAGAAATAATATACAAAGCTTCGTCTTTACCGGAAATTTGATGTTTAGCGGCATAGAGGTATTGGCCTGAATCATTGTTAGGTGATTGCTCGTAGTGTTCATAAATCGCATCGTTATCAAACGCTTTCCAATCAAAGGTTTGTTGAAACTTAACAGGCAGCTCAGAATAGCTTAGAAAGGCTTGGAATGTCGGGTTTTGGTAGTCTGGCAGTTGCCCTGTTTCGATGTATTGCTGCTCTGCGACTTCCAATTCATACAAGAATCCATATTTTGCCGATTCATTGAGGCCGATGTGGTAGCTCTGTGAAACCATCAAACTGTAGATGGCAGTCAGTAGCACGACGATGCCAAATAAATAGAGGTAGATGTCGCGCTTAATACTGACTCGATTCATGTTCGCGTGTTTCATGATGGCTCCTCATGCAAGACCACTCCAATACCATGAACCGTGTGAATTAGTTTTGAGTCATAGGGCGCATCAACCACTTGTCGAAGCTTAAACAAATGCGCTTTCATACTATCCGAACTTGGCATTTCATCTTCCCATGCTTCTTCAAGCTTGGCTTTGCTCACCACGTTAGGGCTGTTTCGCACTAACATCACAAGCATTCGCCAACAGACAGGGGACAGCTTCAATAGCTTGCCGTCTCTAAGGGCTTGGTGCTTGTCTAAGTCCAGTTTGAGATCTGCGACAGACAGCGACGTCACCGATCCTTGAGAGCGACGTATCAGCGCCATAAGCCGTACTTTCAGCTCTTCCATCGCAAAAGGTTTCACTAGATAGTCATCTGAACCCACCTCGAACCCGGCGATTTTGTCTTCTAACGTGTCCCTTGCCGTTAACATGAGAATCGGAGTGGTCACGCCTTGTTGGCGAAGAGATTGACAGACATCGAGCCCATCCATTTTGGGCATGTTGATGTCCGTTAAGATGATGTCATAACGCCCCTCTAACGCAAGATTGAGTCCTGCGCTGCCATTGTAGGCAAAATCGAATTCGAAACCGTCGAGTTCCATATAGTCTGCAATGGCTTCTGCCAAGTCACTGTCGTCTTCAATCAACAGGGCGTTAATGCTCATAAGTGTCCTTACTTTGTTTCTCGTTCTCTTTTCCAAGCCCAGATAGGCGGCTGAATAAGAAGTTGTAATCGGTAGTTCCAATTTGGCGCGTGCCATAACTGTTGGCACAGTTTAACGTAGCCGTGGAAATATACCTTAAATGGGTTCACAGAGTTGATTCTCGGAAACACGCCATATCTGACTTCTTCCTCTTCTTTGGCGAAGGTGCCGAACATACGATCCCAAATGATGAAGATGCCAGCGTAGTTCTTATCAAGATACTGCTTGTTGGTCGCGTGATGCACTCTGTGGTGTGAAGGCGTATTAAACACCGCTTCAACAGGGCGGGGCAGGCGCTTAACTGTTTCGGTGTGCAATAGCGTTTGATAAAGCTGCACAAAGGTTTCACACATCAGCACCACAAACGGATTGAATCCGAGCAGGATTAACGGCAAATAAAAGAAGAACGGGAAGAACCAATCTAAAGGCCCGAATCGGTAAGCGACAGAGATATTAAAGTAAGGCGAGCTATGGTGAACTGAGTGTGTTCCCCAAGCTAAACCATTACTGTGCAAGAATCTGTGTTCCCAGTAGTACGCGAGATCGGCCAAGATCAAGCAACCCAGAATTGTCCAACCAGATATCGGTAGCTGAGTTAGGCTGAAATTCTCGTAGGCGTAAACAAACGCGCCCACATAGGCTAATCCGACAAAGAAAACGGTAACCAATAAGAAGAACAAGGTGACTAAGTTAGTTGCGCTGTCTCCCAACATATTCCAGCTGAGCTTTTTCTTAAAGGCATAGCGGATAAGCTCAAAGATAAACAGAGCCAGAGCAAGCAGTAGAAAGTTGTCATCTACCCAAGTTTCGGTAAGGATGATGCTCGTTTCTGTGAATGTTTGAGAGAGAAAATTCCCAATGCTATCCATAGTGAAATCCATAACTAAATCCTTTACTGATTGTTCTTATAATAGACGTATAACTCACTAGAATCTGGCAACCCATGCTGATTCAGCTGGTGATGTTCTATAACCATATCCACTTCTTTTAGAATCGCGATACCTTCCCAAGCATGTGCTAATTCCTGTTCAGTATGTTCGCCTTTACCTAGTAGAAGCGTACCTTTGGCTTTGCTTGGGACCTTAATTAAGGGTTTGTTTTTATTTGATTTTGATTGCTGAGTAGGGAAGCCAATCGTGATCGTCGCTTCGCTGAAATCAGAGCTGATGTCTTGATAGACAACGATGACTTTCTGCTGTTGCTCAATGTTTTTATCGTTGGTGCCGGGTTGCTGATAGAAATCCACCCATAGGTCTGGCACGTCGTCTAAAGGAATCGTCTTACTCAAACCTTGCAGGTAAGTCGTGTTTGCAGTCGCCTGTTGTTTGACCTCTACGGACTTGTTTTTTGGCTGTTTGTCGATTGATGACTTGTTCGTTGATGACACAGTTATTGGCTGCTCTGTCGATGCATCTGCAATCGCTGGCTGAATATGCAATAGCCCCCAAACAACACCAGTAATACCGACTGTCGTGAGTAGTGAAGCGAATAATTTCATGCTCTTTCCTTGTTGTTCATTTTTCTTATCAAGGACAGTAAAGGATATGAGGTAAACAAAAGGTAACCGAGCGGGCTTTTTAGTGGTCAACAGCGAATCCGTCGATTGCCTAATTTGTTAATACAGCAATTTGGGACACTTTTTTCCATGTCGGATTGGTAATACTGGCGCCATATTCATTTCTGGGCTCAATAATGCTATTCAAACATCCCATCTCTCTGCTGACGATTATTCGGCTTAATCCATTAAAGGTCGCCGTGACTTGGTTAATGGTATTGGCTGAAAACGTGATGCTTATTCTGCTGCCGCTGTTTATTGGTTACGCCATAGACGGAGTGCTAAACCAAAGCTTTCAGCCTTTGATGATGTTGGCACTGATTCTTTTTGTACTGGTGATCATCAGTGTTGTTCGTCGTTTTTACGATACCCGTGTGTATGGTGCTATTCGCGTAAAACTGGCAAACCTTGTTGAGCGTAATCTGCGCGGTTTATCTATTTCGACCAAAGACGCTCGGCTAACCATGTCTCGCGAGCTGGTTGATTTTCTAGAAGATGATTTGCCTACTTTGATGACGGCGGTAGTTCAACTTGTCGCGACGGTGGTGATCCTCTCAACCTTTCACTTCTCATTGGCGCTTTGCATGTTGTTTGCAGGGTTGTCGATGTTGGTTATCTACGGCGTATTCCACCGAACATTTACACGACTCAATGGCCAATTTAACGATCAAGTTGAACAGCAGGTGAAATTGCTGAGCGGTGTTCGTTTATCTGCACTCCGCTGGCACTTTGAGCGCCTAAAACAGTGTGAAATCAAACTGTCTGATACCGAAGCTGTTGTCTATGGGCTGATTTTTATCGTGTTGTTTGGCGCGGTCATCGGCAATTTATGGATGGTGAGTCAGCTTATCGAGTCGACTGCGGGGCAAGTGTTCTCCATCGTTACCTATTCACTTGAGTTTGTTGAAACCGCAGTGATGCTACCAATCACGCTACAAACCCTTTCTCGTCTCACTGAGATCAGTCAGCGCCTTAATCACACCTCCATTCAACAGGTTACCAAGGAGATACCTCATGAAATTTAAAAAGCCACTTTCTGTATTAGTCGGCTGCGCAGCCATCTTTATCGCGTTGGTTGTCGTTGATGAATTGGAACCTGAAGCTACCCAACCAGTGAAGAAAGAAGCCGTCCTTGCCCCCGTTTCAGTGTTAGAGGTGACACCATCACAGCATCAATCGACGTTAACGGTATTAGGTATAACGGCTGCGCGTTGGCCAGTACAGCTGAAAGCGTCGAGCAGCGCGCAGTTGAAATGGCTAGATGAAAGCATTGAACCGGGGAATTTGGTTAACAAAGGCGATGTGTTAGCAAGGTTAGATACTAGCGCAGTTGATGCGAACTTGGCTCAGGCGTTGAGCTCATTGAAACAAGCGGAATTGGAGTTGAAGCAGGCTAAGCATGAGCAAACGGTCGCGTTAAAAATGCTGAACCCGAAAACGAGTTCGTCTTTTGCTCGCAGAGAGCCTCAATTACTTGCAGCGAAAGCTAATCTAAAACAAGCAAAGCAGGCTTACCTGAGCGCACAGAAATTGTTGGAAGAATCAGTGATCACCGCGCCTTTTGATGCGGTGATCATGAAACGCCATATTAGCCCAAGAGAGTGGATAGAGGCGGGGCAAGTGACCTTTGAATTGGCTGCCAGTGATTCGATTGATATCAAGTTGCCGATTTCTGAAATGCATTGGCAACAAGTTCAAGCCGCTCTGACTGAGCCGAGTATCACAGTAGTGAGTCGTTCTGGGAATCAGTGGCCCGCCAAAGTGCGCTATGTGTCTCCGCAAGTTGATTCGGTCACCCGTCAAAGACAAGTTGTGCTTTCGGTTGAGGCGCCTTATCAAAGTAAGCCAAGATTGTTTCCAAATCAGCAGGTCCAAGCCGTGGTTAACCTAGGGCTGAAGGATAACGTAGTCAGTGTACCTTTAAGTGCGATGACACGAGACGGATATGTGTGGACGTTAGACAGCAATGATCGTCTACGTAAAGAGTCGGTATCCTTGATTGGGCAAGGCAACCAGGTGCTTGATATTCGGTTTAATCAGCAAAGTGAACAGGTTCGCAGAGTGGTGCAATATCCGCTTTCTTCAATGTTAATTGGTAAGCAAGTCGAACCTAACTTTTATCAAGATGATAGTTCAGAATCCATGATCGCGAGCCAATCTGATGATGCGAAGCTTGAGGAGGCAAACCAATGAGTTGGATGACCAAATGGTTTATCAATAACCCTGTTGCTGCCAATTTATTGATGATGGCGATTGTTATCAGTGGTGTGCTTGCGTTCGGACAATTGCGTGTCGAGTCGTTTCCACAAATCGCACCCTCTTCCATCAGTATCAGCGTTACTTACCCTGGCGGCACGGCGCAACAGATTGATGAGAGTGTGACCCAGCGAATCGAAGAGTCAATCAGTGCTATTGCAGGCATCAAACAGATCACCAGTCAGTCGAGTGCTGGGATTTCTCAGGTCATGGTTCGTAAAACCAGCAGCACAGATTTAGACAAGCTTCTGGATGACATTCGCAATCAAGTCAACGCGATCAATGGTTTTCCCGTGCAAGCGGACAGGCCACAAGTTGTGCGAAACGAATTTACCAATTTAGCGGCGTTTGTGGTGGTGTCGGGGCCAGAACCGATGACGAGTTGCAACCTATCGCTAAGCAACTTGAACAAGCACTGAAAAAGAATCCGCGTATCTCGAAGGTATCAAATTGGGGAACTCGCACATCTCAACTTGTTATCGAGCCAGATCCTGACCAGCTGAAAGCGTTGGGGTTGAGCTTAGAAGACCTCGCAGAGCTCGTTGAGCAGCGTTCGCTTGAGACTCGAAGCGGTGAACTGATTAGTGACAAAGGTCGAATGGTGATTCGTGGTGACGGATACGCCGATGATTTACAGAAGTTGAATCAGCTTGTTGTGATTTCTGGGAGCAACGGAAAAATACTGCTGGGTGATATCGCCAAGTTAAGTCGTGGCTACCAATACAGTGGTTCTATCGTGCGTAACAACGGCTCTAACGCCATCGCATTATTGGTCAGTACGAGCCAAACCGACAACCTGCTTAAAGTCAGTGAAGCTATCAGTGAAACGCTTGATGCCCAACGCGCGATTTTGCCGTCGGATATTGAGTTGAATACCATGGCCGACATGGCGCCTTACATTGAAGACCAGCTATTTCGTTTGAGTGAAAACGCATGGCAAGGATTATTGATCGTCGTAGTTCTACTTGGGATCTTTCTTGAGATTAGGCTCGCCTTTTGGGTCGCGATGGGCATTCCAATTGCGCTGACTGGAACCTTAGCAGCAATGCAGTTGTTCAACTACAGCATCAACGACATCACCTTGTTTGGTTTTATCTTGGTACTCGGTGTGCTGGTGGACGATGCGGTTGTCGTGGGTGAAGCGATACATGAAAAACGGACGGGTAACGGCATTAGCTCCGGGAATTTAAATCTAAACGGAAAGACAGCCGCTTGGCAGGGCGTTCATTCTGTGTCGGTGGCAACTGTATTCGGTGTGCTGACAACCATCGCCGCGTTTTCTCCAATGTTATGGATTAATAACGAGCTAGCCAAAGTATTGGCTGGGTTTTCAGCTGTGGTGATCTTTGCGCTGATATTCTCGCTTATCGAAAGCAAGTTTATTTTGCCGTCACACTTGGCTCAGCTTTCTGTGAAAAAACCATCAACGGGTTTGTTCGCCAAGGTTCAGAATGCTGCTCAAGGTGGATTACAGTGGTTTAATCTCAACATCTACAAACCAGTATTGGAGTTTGCACTTGGTTACAAAGTCGCGTTTCTGCTTGGGTTTGTGGCGGTTATCTCACTGGCTTATGGTATGTGGTCTAACGGTGCGATTCGCAGTGCGTTGTTTCCTGAAATCCCAGGGCGTTACATCACCGCGGTTATTGAACTGGAAGATGGCGCGCCACTGCCTTTACAGCGCCAAGCCTTGTTGCAAGTAGAGCAAGCAATGACACAAGTAGAAAAAGGCTTGATGGACGATTATCCATTACAAGAAAAGCCTGTTGTGAACCTGCTTGCTTGGTCTGATGGCTATGGAGAAATCGAAGTCACAGCCGAGCTCACCAACGAATCCTTAAGCTCACTGCCGGGTAATTTATTGCTGAAGCGATGGAGAGAAAACACAGGGCAAATCGAAGGCGCTTATTCGGTTAAATTCAGCGCGGCAGAGGAGCCTGCTGGTGGAACATTCTTAACGATCTCTTCCAATGATCGCGAGCTTGCTTCCCTAGTTAGTGAGGAGTTAGCGGATACCTTAGCATCGTTGAAAGGCGTATCGGATGTCTACGACGACGGTCAGGATGGTTTGCCGCAAGTTCGATTGGTATTGAATCAATATGGTCAGCAACTTGGGTTAACGCAAGCGAAACTGGCTCAGCTAGCAGGCGAAGCGTTTGGTGAAAGAGAAGTGCATCGTTTATTAGAAAATGGGCAAGAGACCAAGGTGCTTCTGCAATATCCGAGAGATGAACGCAGAACCTTAGCTCAGCTAGAACAAGCCCTCATTATGTTGCCGAACGGTGGTAGTGTGATGATGGGGGATATTGCTGAGTTTCGTCATGAGCAAGAGCCACAAGTGGTTTACCGCCGTGACCGAGAGCAAGTGATTAACCTGTATTGGAAGCAGAACCGAGACCTGCAATCACCGGAGAAAACACGTGAGCAACTTGAAGATACGATTGAATCTCTGCACTTACAGTTTCCAAGTGTAACGATAAAAGCGGGCGGTGAGTTTGAAGAGATAGGTGAGGTGTCGAACGGCTTCAAATCAGCGATGATACTAACGCTCATCATGATCTACATTTTGTTGGCGGTGCCTTTGAAGTCCTATTGGCAGCCGATGATCATCATGGCAGTGATACCGTTTGGTTTTGCTGGCGCGATTTTTGGTCACTACTTGATGGATTTGCCCATCAGCATTCTCTCTATGTTCGGTATGATGGCCATGACAGGCATCGTGATTAACGACTCGTTAGTGTTGATCACTCGCTTTAATAGTGAATATCGCCAAGGCGTACCGTTACAGCAAGCGTTAGTCATTGCAGGTACTAGCCGCTTGAGGGCGATTTTCTTGACGACCATTACCACTGTGTGTGGATTGTTGCCACTGCTAAGCGAAACCGCAGAACAGGCGCAATACTTGAAACCAGCAGCAGTATCTTTGGTGTTTGGTGAGTTGTTTGCTACTGCGGTGACTCTGATTTTGATTCCGGTGCTGCTTGGTCTGTTTTGTCGCAAGCCGCCGCTAGTTGAAAATCGAATTGAAAAAGAACTGGACGAGCAAGATTCATTAGAAGAACTCACTTTGGAGCGCTCGTGATTGATTTTATAAAGGACAAAGACGATAGTGAAACCAAGCTATCCAGTTCAATGAAGCTGTCCAGTTCGGCGAAGCTAACCGACAGTAAGACTAAAGCCAATGTACCTGAGACCCAAGACTGTATGACGCAAGAGAACAAACCTGCTTTGCATTTAGAACCAGCTTTTAAACTGGTGCCTGAGATTACATTGATTGAATCTTTGCCAGAGCACCTTCAAAAACGCTTTACGCATGCATTGACCTTGATGCATGAAGAGTGGGGTGAGCGTCGCACGTGGGAAGAAATAGCAACAGAAAGCGCAATTTCGCCCTACCATTTTCATCGTCAGTTTACCGAGCTGTTTAACGAAACTCCGGGTCAGTACCTGAGTCGTGTTCGATTACAAATCGCGGTGGGTTTGTTGATCAACGATGAGCCATGGAGCGTGATTGAAATTGCTCAGTATTGTGGCTACTCATCGTCGCAGTCATTAGGTAAGGCGCTTAAGCGCGAGCTTGGTGTTACTGCGAAACATATTAGAGAAATGGGTTATAACGCGACACCTAAGGAAACGGCAGACTTCATCCAGAAATTGGCACATCCAGGTGTGCAGTCTTCGATGGAGAAAGAGCTAGTTAAGTCTATGCCGATCGAGTTGGTTTGGTACCCAGAACGCGGCATGCAAAAGCTTAAATTGGAAGATCCTGATTGGGACACGGTATTTGAAATCTATGGTCAGAAATCGACGCACTTGATGGGCACCACACCGATCAAGCAAATGAATAATAAATGGGACGACATCGACGCTGAAATTGGAAATTGGCAAGTCGCGAGAGATCGTTACGATATGACCATTCCTGAAGGCTACTACTTATGCAGCGACGTTTATCTGGTTTCGGATGTGGCTTACAGCACTGCGTTAGAAGCTCTGTTTAAGGCGGTTGAACAACAAGGTTTGAAGTTAGATGTGCAAGGTTATTTGGTAGAGATGATTCGTCAGATTGATACGGATGATGTCGAAGGCGTAACGTTCTCTTTTCAGTTACCCATTTTAACCACGCAAGACAGCGAATAATAAAAAGGCTCCTCAAATGAGGAGCCTTTGTTTTATTTCAAGGAGCTGTTTTACCAAGGAGCAGTTTATCAGAGCCTCTATTCGACGGGGTTAGCCGTTAAACAGAGTAGGGGGATTAAGCCTCTGCTGTCACTTTATCGCTGCTCATCTTTTTAAGAGCTGCGTAACCAAAGCCTGTTACTGCTGTACCTGCTGCAATCGCCACTAGGTACATAAGAACTGGAGAGATAGCACCAGGAATCAGTAGTACGAACAAGCCGCCGTGTGGAGCCATAAGCTGAGCACCAAACATCATTGATAGAGCACCAGTTAGTGCACCACCTGCCATACAAGCTGGGATAACACGCATTGGATCTTTCGCTGCGAATGGAATTGCACCTTCAGAGATGAAGCATAAGCCAAGAACGAATGATGCTTTACCCGCTTCACGCTCGCCTGCTTCAAACTTGTCTTTCACTAGGAAAGTCGCAAGGCCCATACCTAGAGCTGGAACCATACCTGCTGCCATGATTGCTGCCATTGGTGCGTAAGTTTGCGAAGCCAGTAGACCAACACCGAACGTGTAAGCGGCTTTGTTTACAGGGCCACCAAGGTCGAAACACATCATTGCGCCTAGAATCACACCCAGAAGAATCGCGTTAGACGTTCCCATGTTGTTTAGGAAAGTGGTCATTGCGCTCATCACGCCAGAAACAGGGCCACCCACGATGTAAACCATCACAAGACCAGTGAACAAACTCGCGATAAACGGAATGATCAGGATTGGCTTGAGGGCTTCCATAGACTGTGGAAGTTGAACTTTGTCGGCAATGAATTTCGCTGCGTAACCGGCAATGAAACCCGCTGCGATACCACCTAGGAAACCTGCGCCTGTTGAGCTAGCCAACATACCGCCGATGAGACCGGGAGCCAGACCCGGACGGTCAGCAATTGAGAATGCAATGAAACCAGCAAGAACAGGAATCATCAGTGCGAACGCAGAACCACCACCGATAGTCATCAATGCTGCTGCCAGTGTGCCTTCTTCTTTAAACGCTTCGATACCGAATACGAAAGAGAGTGCGATGATCAAACCACCCGCAACAACCACAGGAAGCATGTGCGATACACCTGTCATTAGGTGCTTGTACACGCCTTTCTTCTCGTCAGCAGGCGCTGAATTAGAAGACGCTGTGTGTTGGTATGGTTTAGCTTCTGCGAATGCTTTTTCCATCTCTTGCTTTGTTTTCTTCAAAGCAGGACTTGTTGTTGTTTTGTATAGCGCTTTGCCGTTAAAACGATCCAGAGGAACGTCGATGTCGGCTGCGATGATAACCAGATCAGCGTCTGCGATTTCTTGGTCTGTCAGTTGGTTTTTCGCACCTACAGAGCCGCGAGTTTCCACTTTGATTTGGTGACCTAGGCGTTTGCCTTCTGCTTCAAGCGCTTCAGCTGCCATAAAGGTATGTGCAACGCCAGTTGGGCAAGCCGTAATCGCTACGATTTTTTTGCTGCCCGTTGCTGGAGAAGTACCGGTTACTTCAACAGTGCTTTCAACTTGAGAAGCGTCTAGTACTGTTGCTTCTGCTACCGCTTTCTCTAGAAATGCTTTTGCATCCGCAGTGCATTCAGAGATAGCCGCTTGGTACACTTTCTTACCGACAAAGCGCGCTTTATCAACGTTGGTGTTAGCTGCGATAACCACAACGTCGCTGCTGTCGATAGTGTCTTGCGATACGGTTGAGTCTGGTAGCACGCTTGATTGACATTCAATAGCGGCGTTCCAACCCAGTGCTTTTGTCGCTTGCTCTAACAAGCCTGCGGCGATGATGCTGTTTGCTACGCCACTAGGGCAAGCTGTGATAATGGTAATATTCATAATAAACCTTTTGTCCTATTTGCTTGTGTCTAACTGGCTAGTTGGAGCACTAAGCGACTGTAATTGGATATTTTGTAGTACTGATTCCAGCTCTTGTTGGCTGGTGATGCCCACGCCTACCTGTGAAACTGCTAGAGCAGATAGGGCAGTGGCGAATTTAATAAGTTCTGGTTTTGGCATCTGCTGCATGTGACCCCAACATAGGCCAGCAACTAAGGTGTCACCTGCACCTACTGTGCTTACCACTTGCATACGCGGCGGTTGAGCATGTAACCATTCACCTTGGTTAAGCCACATCACGCCTTCTGCGCCAAGTGATACCACGATGTTATCGATGCCTTTTTCACTCAGAACTTGTCCTGCGTGTTGGCATTGGTCACGTGTTGTCAGTTCGGCATTGAATAGCTGAGACAGCTCTTCATCGTTTGGCTTGATCAACCAAGGCTGTGCATTGATACCGGCTTTAAGTGCGTCACGGCTGCTG
Organism: Vibrio sp. QJM3NY_15; assembly: GCF_057785995.1. Taxonomy (NCBI): domain Bacteria; kingdom Pseudomonadati; phylum Pseudomonadota; class Gammaproteobacteria; order Vibrionales; family Vibrionaceae; genus Vibrio; species Vibrio sp. QJM3NY_15. The sequence goes on along the minus strand of NZ_CM173518.1, from coordinate 37,863 downwards.
TCGAACAGCACCTTTTTACCTAGGTCACGCAAGCGTTGTACCCAAGATGCGCAAAGCTCTGGCGATACGCCTTGTGGCAAGCTGCCTGCAATTACGAAGTAATCGTGTGTTTCAGCAAGCTCTAACAAGGTTTCTTCAAACGCTTTAATCGCGTCAGCATTAACAGGAACACCTGGGAAGTTGATGTCGCTTACTTGGCCTGAGTTCTCTACCAGTTTTACGTTGATGCGAGTTGCGCCATCTACACGGATAAAGCGGTCAGTTGCGCCCATCTGTTCGAACAGCTGGCAGAACGCTTCTTCGTTATTGCGACCAAGGAAACCTGTCACGGTCACTTTAGCGCCAAGCTCTGAAAGCACTTTTGCTACGTTTACGCCTTTGCCTGCCGCGTGCAAAGAGCCTTTGCTAACTAGGCTCACTGAACCCACATTAAGTGAATCGATAGCGCCAGTTAGGTCGAGAGCAGGGTTTAGCGTAACGGTAACGGCTTTGATTTGTTTATCAGACATATCGATTCCTTAACCTTCACCAAGGCCTGAAGCGATAGCTTTACCAATCGATTCAAGTGCTTGTGCTGCATCTTCACCTTCAGCAACAAACTGAAGCTGGTGGCCGTGTTTAACGCCAAGTGCGATTACTTTCATCAAGCTCTTCGCGTTCACTTCTTTTCCGTCGCCATCTAGGTTTGAAACGCGGATAGTTGATTCGAACTTCTTCGCTTCAGCCACTAGCATTGCACCCGGACGTGCGTGTAGGCCGTGCGCGTTTTTGATTTTGAATACTGCGCAGTTGTCATCGTCTTGAGACGCTGTAGAAACCGCTTCACCTTTTAGAAGGCCAATCACTTGTGCGGCATCAGCAGTTAACAGTTGTTGCTGTTTACCTTCGAAAACCATCTTGCTTAGGTTTGCCAGAATAGATTGGTGTGCGCTGTTACAAGCGGCGAATGCAACCAATGCTTTAACAGGTGTGCCTTCGTACTCACAATGGTTTGCTGTTGATACAAACGATACGCCAGTGCGAGTTACACCTTTGTCGCTGCCCAACAACCACAGGCCTTGGCCTAGGTGAGTTGGTGTTTTTGTTACTAGGTCAGCAACGAACGCGTTGTCAGTACAACCTGTGTTCTTAAGTAGGCCGCCCGCAACAGCAGACATTTGAACCATGTCGCTCGCAGGGAACAGTAGCTGAACTAAAGAAGCGTCTAGGTCGGCTTCTAGCTGAACTTCGCCGTTAAGTAGGGCGATGATTTCGTCTTCTGATTTCGCTTGCTTTAATTTCTCTTCAACACCGTCTGCTGCTAGAACCTTCGTTAGCTGCTTAAGGATTCCTAAGTGCTCGTCTGATTTCGCCGCAATACCAATTGCTACGTAAACACGGTTGCCGTCTGCCCAATCAATACCTTCAGGGAAGTGGTGTACCGCAACGCCTGTCTCTTTCACTAGGCCACGAGTGTCAGTGGTGCCGTGAGGAATCGCGATGCCGTTACCTAGGAACGTAGAGTTCTGGTTTTCACGGTTCAGCATTCCTTCAACGTAGCCAGAGTCAACTAAGCCTTTCGCGGTTAGGTCGCCAGCAATGTTCTGGATAGCTTTGAATTTGTCATCGGCCGTTTGACCAAGAGTGATGTCAGATTTTGATAATTTAAGCATGGTGCCTCTTTAGCGTATCGCTTGAGAATTTGTGTATCGCTACGATTCAGTCTAGAGCAAGATTTATGGAGCTTAACTCTTTGCTTTACTCTTTGTTTTATATGAGCTGAATCGGTTCAGCATTCAGTGTAAAAAAATTCAGCAAAGCCGATTTTGGTTTTCAAAATAGTTTTGCTGCGTGTCGTAATTTCAGTTTCGTTAATAACGAGAAGTTGCATCACAACAAATGACGCTCAATCCATACAAAAGGATGATTGAAGTCACTTTTCAGATTTTGCTGAATCCTTTCAGCTTTTATACTGAATCGATTCAGCATATAATTCAACTAATCCGAGGATCAGATCATTGGTTATATGATCCTACGCACAAAATACAGGTCACCCATATGACACTTGATGAAATTGCTAAATTGGCTGGAGTATCGAAAACTACGGCCAGTTATGTCATCAACGGCAAGGCGCAGAAATACAGAATCAGTGAAAAGACTCAGCAGAAAGTGATGGCGGTTGTGGAAGAGTATAACTACCGACCAGACCATGCTGCTTCTTCGCTGCGTGCTGGTAATAGCCGTTCATTTGGTTTGATTATCCCTGATCTGGAAAACAGCAGTTACGCGCGTTTGGCAAAATTGATCGAGCAGAACTCGCGTAAAGTGGGCTATCAGATTTTGATTGGCTGTTCTGATGATGATGCAGAAACTGAACGCAAGGTTGCTGAAGCTTTGGTAAGTCGTCGTATCGATGCTTTGCTGGTGGCGAGTTCCATGCCAGACGCCAATGAGTTCTACTTGAAACTGCAAAACTCAGGAACGCCTGTGATTGCAATTGACCGTCCGTTAGACGATGAGCATTTTGCTTGTGTGATTAGTGAAGATTTCGAAGCGGCATTTGAACTGACGCACTCGATTTTTGATGACAGCATTCACAGTGTTGGTTTAATCGGCGCGTTACCTGACCTGAACATTTCGCGTGAACGTCAGTTGGGTTTTGAAGCGGCGAATAAAGCGCATACTCTACAAACAGGGTTAGCAGAAAATAAGCCGATGGTTGTGGGTTATGGTGAACACTTTGATAGGGAATCTGGACGCGAGGTTTTTGAAGAGTGGATAGCTAAAGGCACCGTTCCAGATGCGATTGTGACTATGTCTTACACCTTGTTAGAGGGTGTGTTGGATGTGATGGTTGAAAAGCCAGAGCTGATCAATCAAGTCAAATTGGCAACCTTTGGTGATAACCGACTGCTCGACTTCTTACCATTTAAAGTCCATTCACTGCCACAGCAATTCGAAGTGATTGCTGATAGTGCTTTTGCTTTGGCGCTAAATGCATCGGCTAAGCGTTACCAAGCGGGTATTGAACTCGTGCCAAGAAGCTTAGTGAAACGAGGCTAATTCCAGTTAGTTTATATAAGCTAGGTTAGACTTGGACACTTAGATCGAGCTTGGAATTAACTCGAACTTGGACGCCTAGCTTGAACTCAGTAATAAGCCCAACTCTACAATCGCGACAATGCCGAGCAACAAGGCCAACACCTTCCAAAATTGGATTGGGTTTCGGTTTATCAAAGGTTGCTTGGCTTTGCTTTTCACCAAGCTTTGGTTTGGTGTGTAAAGGTCTGCCACAAAATCCCCCAACACTTGATGACGTTCGCTCGGCGATTCGGCGCAGGCTTTTTGTAACACCAAATCCACCCAGCTTGGTAAGTCAGTTCGTTTCTGAGTGATGGGTTGGTATTCCCACTGATGATGACGAGATTGCTTAAGCGATTGTGCGGTCATTTCAGAGTAGGGCAATTCACCGGTTAGCATCTCATAGCCGATCACAGCAATAGAGAACAAATCTGAGCTGGTGGTCGCGGTATTGTGCTTGATGGTCTCTGGTGCAATGTAATTGACCGCACCTAATGGAGTGTCGTCTTTGTCTGCAAGCTCTCCCTCTTCAAGCCCTCTCACTAATACAGCGCCGAGGTCGATGATTTTTATCTCACCATCACGTTGAAGCATGATGTTCTCGGGCTTTAAATCTCGGTGCACCATGTCGGCACGTTGTAATACTCGAATGCCTTGCGTGATCTTTTCTAATATTTCGCGCACTTCATTGAGTGACGGTTTTGGATTGTCGTACATCCATTGTCTTAGCGTGATACCTTCAACCCATTCGCAGATTTGATATAAGAATTGCGAATGCTCTGGCGTCGGGTAAACCTTCATTACCTTATTATTGTTCAGCAAGATCCCCGCCCATTGTTCATTAAAGAAAGCTCGTAGTTGCGACGGGCTATCGTGATATTGAACGGAAGGGACTTTTAGCACGAACTCGGTTTGTGTCTCTTTCTGCATCACACGATACACATGGCTTCTTGAACCTGCATACAGCACCTCAAGGACCATAAAGTTGTCGATACTTTGCCCGAGCTTTAAAGCGGGTGGGATAGCACGTTTAGCCAGCTTCTCATGGAATTCAATCAGCGAAGGTTTAGGTAGGTGACTGACTTGCACAATCAAGCAGCTTACGTTGTCTGAACTGTTGTGGCTTAAAGCGGTGTTACAGATCGTTTGTGCGGCGTATTCGAAATCCGCTCCAGGTCTATTGATGTGTTCTTTGAAAGTATTGGGAGCAACAAATTCATGCACGCCGTCAGAGGTCAGGATAAAGCAGTCGTCTTTCTTGATAGGCAGGGTTTGGTAGTCAACGTTGAGTTGGTTATCCATGCCTAAGGCTCTGGTTAAGTAATGTTTCTGTCCCATATTCTTACGTGTGTGATCACGGGTCAGTTGGCGTAATTCTCCATCTCTTAATAGGTAAACTCGACTGTCACCGACATGGAATATATGCGCGGTGTTTGATTTCAATATCACACTGCTGAATGTAGAAACTAGGGCGTTGTGGTTAACTTGCTGTGCGGGATGAATATTAGAAACAGACGTGTTGAAGAGCCAAGAGTTGAGGGACGTTAAGACTTTTTGCGCCGAGCGTTGAATGCTCCAGCTATTTGGCGTGGCGTAATAGTCGTCGATAAACTGCATCACGCTGGTGTGACTGGCTTTCTGGCCGTGTTCACTGCAACTCGCGCCGTCTGCTATGCAGGCGACACTGCCTTTCAACTCTTGCTCAGCACGAGTCTTCGGGTGTTTTACAATGATGGCGTCTTGGTTTTCATCACGTATGCCTTTATTCGAATAACCACCAAACTTAAGTGTTAGCTGATTGTTTGATTCCGGCGTGACGACTTGCCCTTGGCTGAATGAAATTGTCATAACTGGTCTTCTTCTTAACTGGCTGTCTTCTCATTTGCTTGAGAGCACATCTGAGGAAGAACAAAAGCCCTAGTGAACCTAGAGCCTTTGAACGCAGTACCAAAGTGGTGAAACACACCTTGGTACCACTCCCGATTCAATAATATCAATGCTTCATAGCACTGAGACTAATTTGAAACATTAATCAGCGTGACACTGCCGTCGTCATTCACTTCGGCGATTTGGCCGTTAGGCTCTTCCATGAACATCAGAGTAACGAAGCCTAGTACCGCTGTTCCTGCAATCACTAAGAAGAAGGTTTGGTAACTTACGAATGAGAGCACAGTTAGGTAAACCACTGCACCCACGTTACCGTAAGCCCCCGTCATACCTGCAATTTGACCTGTCATACGACGTTTAATCAGAGGTACTGTTGCAAACACCGCACCTTCACCGGCTTGTACGAAGAAAGAACACGCCATTGCAGCAACAACCGCTAGCCATACTGGCCATGTACTGTCTACTTGACCCATTGCAAAGTAACCCACAGCAAGGCCAATCGTCAGAATAAGCAGTGTTGGTTTACGACCGAATTTGTCTGAAATCCAACCACCACCTGGGCGAGACATTAGGTTCATAAAGGCATAAGCCGATGCAACCATACCCGCAAGAACCGGCGTTAATTCAAAGGTTTCAGAGAAGAACAACGGCAGCATTGAAACAACAGCCAATTCAGAACCAAATGTCGCGAAGTACAATACGTTAAGTACCGCAACTTGCTTGAATTTGTACTGGTGAATCTCTGGCACTTCTTCTTTGAATACGTTCTTATTTACCTTCCAAACTTGCGACACTTCGTACACGTAAAGTGCGGCTAAACCTGCGTAAACCGAGTTAACCGCCATGTCAGACAACATGTTGATGTTGCTTGGTGATAGCTTCCATGTCAGTAGCGCTAAAGCGGCATACATCGGGATCTTCATAATGAGTAGGAAGAAAAAGTCACCCTTTGATGTCACTTCCATTGCCGTTACTTGAGCAGGCTTGAAGTAAGTCGAACCTTTTGGTGTATCCGTTACATTTTTGTAGAAGATAAACGAGAACGCTAAGCTCATAAGGCCAGTAATGCCGACCGCATAACGCCAACCATCTTCACCACCAAATGCTAGAGCGAGAGTTGGAAGCGTGAATGCTGCCGCTGCTGAACCGAAGTTACCCCAGCCGCCGTAAATACCTTCAGCTGTACCCAGTTCATTATGTGGGAACCACTCAGACACAAGGCGAATACCGACAACGAAGCCTGCACCGATGAAGCCTAATAGGAAACGAGCAATCGCCGCTTGAATAAAAGAGTCTGCCATAGCAAACATAAAACAAGGGATTGAGCAGATCGCGAGTAGCGAAGAGTAGACCAATCTTGGGCCGTATCGGTCGGTTAACATACCAATGGCGACACGCGCCGGAATGGTCAATGCAACGTTGAGAATAAGGAGTGTTTTGATTTCCTCAGTTGAAAGGCCAAGCGAGGTTTTCACCATTTGCAGTAGTGGGGCAAAGTTGAACCACACGACAAAGGTGATAAAAAAGGCCATCCAACTTAGGTGTAAGGTTTTCATCTTACCCGTAAATGAAAGCAGCGAAAATTTTGTGTTATCCATGGTTTAAATCCTTTAAATCTGGAAGATTACCCGGCTTTAGCTTGTGCGTTACTTCCGAAATTCGAACGCATTAATGTGGCTAAACCCTGTGCCGAAATTGCTTACGCTGATAAAGCGTTCGCATGATGATGTCGGCGTTTAGTTAACTGGCGATAGCAAGCGGTGCGAGAACCTGAACCTGTTCTCCTTGCTTGCGAACTTCAAATTTCACGAGCTTGAGTTCAGGTTGTTCAAGGCACGTGCCAGTTTCTAAGTGGTAATGCTGCTTGTATAAGGGTGAGGCTACGTAAGGCTCTCCGCTTAATGAACCAATGATACCACGTGACATCACATTCGCCTTGCCAACAGGGTCGTAATTAGAGAGCCCATAAAGCGTGTCACTACGCTTGCAGTAAAAAATAGCCACTTGGTTATCGTCTACTTTGGCGCAAATACCCCCGTTTGGGGTTAGGTCGCGTGTGCTGCATACGGTTGTCCAATTTTCCATGACTTTCTCCTAGTCAAAAAATAAAACTAATAATCAATTCAATTAGGGTGATAGCCGACAGCAGTTTTCTTGGGCTGGGCCACTGTCGACTATCTATATTGGGTTTAGTTGTTACTGGTTCACTCACCAGCAATTCGGCTTACGAAACTTCCGTTACTTCGATTTGGTCTGCCTTAGCTAGCTTTTCATCGCGTTGTGAATCAGCAGAAGAGCTCAAGCTCGGCTTAGGAAAACGCTGCTCTCGTTCTTTGATGAATGACAGGCTAGTGTCCATTTCTTCGCTGTTGATGTAGTGCTGGAAGCGTTTCATCTTTTCAGGATTTTCGATGGTGGTTTTCCACTCACACTGGTATTTTTCGATGTTGAGGGCGATGTCAGCTTCAAGTTCTTCAGCAACATTGAGCTTGTCTTCAATCACGACTTGTTTGAGGTATTCAATGCCGCCTTCAAGGTTTTCCATCCATACCGACGTGCGTTGTAGGCGATCCGCGGTACGTGTGTAGAACATCAGAATGCGGTCGATGTATTGCAGCAGAGTGGTTTCATCAAGGTCGGTCGCGAAAAGGTCACCATGGCGAGGGCGCATACCGCCGTTACCACAGATGTAGAGGTTCCAACCTTTGTCGGTGGCGATAATGCCAAAGTCTTTTGATTGGGCTTCTGCACATTCACGAGTACAGCCAGAAACCGCAAACTTGATCTTGTGTGGTGAGCGTAAGCCTTTGTAGCGGTTCTCTAGTCGAATCGCTAAGCCAACACTGTCGTCGACACCGTATCGACACCAAGTGCTACCCACACACGATTTCACGGTACGAACCGATTTTCCGTAGGCGTGGCCCGTTTCAAAACCCGCATCAATCAGCTTTTTCCAGATGATTGGCAATTCGTTAAGTTGCGCACCAAACAAATCGACACGCTGACCACCGGTGATCTTGGTGTAAAGGTCGAACTCTTTTGCGACTTCGCCTAAAACGATCAGCTTGTCGGGTGTGATTTCTCCGCCAGCAATACGCGGAACCACCGAGTAGGTGCCGTCTTTCTGCATGTTGCCGAGGTAAATGTCGTTGGTGTCTTGCAGTTCGATGTGTTGATCTTCGAGGATGTAATCGTTCCAGTACGAAGCCAAAATTGAACCGACTGCTGGCTTACACACGGTACAACCTAATCCGTTTCCGTGAGAATCCAATAGCTCATCGAAGGTCTTAATTGTGTTGACGCGGATGATGTCGGTAAGCTCTTGGCGAGAATAGGCAAAGTGCTCACAGATATCGTTAGATACCTCGACACCTAAGTTACTCAGTTCGCTATCAAGAACCTGTTTAGCAAGAGCAGAACAACCGCCACAACCAGTTGAAGCGTTGGTGGTTTCTTTCAGTGCCGCCATGGTGGTGCAGCCAGCAGATACCGCGTCTTTAATGTCACCTTTGGTCACATCGAAACATGAACAAATCACAGCGCTATCAGGCAGAGCTTCAACACCCATTGCCGAACCAGAATCATCCGCGACGTTAGGTAGAATCAGTACTGATGGGTTTTCAGGAAGAGGCATGTCATTTTGTTTGATTTGCAGTAGCGAACCGTAAGCCTCTGCATCACCCACCAATACCGCACCGACAATCTTCTTACCATCAGCCGATATGATCAGGCGTTTGTAAACCTGTTCGATTTCATCGTTATAGGTATACGATTGAGCGCCTTCCGTTTGGCCGTGTACTTCACCGATACTTGCTACGTCTACACCCAATAGCTTGAGTTTGGTACTCATGTCAGCGCCAGTAAATGCAGCATCGTCCGCACCGTCGGAGACAATATGCGAAGCCGCGACTTTCGCCATGGAATAACCGGGTGCCACTAAGCCGAAGATCTTGTTGTCCCAAAGCGCACATTCACCAATCGCGTACACGTTGTCGATGTTGGTTTGGCAGTGATCGTCAATCACGATGCCACCACGTTCACCAATGGCGATATCAGAGCTGCGAGCAAGGGCATCTTGAGGACGAATACCCGCAGAGAACACGATCATATCGGTTTCAAGATGGGTGCCGTCGGCGAAGTTCATTCTGTAGCGAGCGTTCTCACCCGCGACTATTTCTGAGGTTGCCTTCTCGGTGTGAACTTGCACGCCAAGGTCTTCAATCTTTCTGCGTAAAAGCGCACCGCCACCGTCATCTAATTGTACGGCCATAAGGCGAGGTGCAAATTCCACTACATGGGTTTCTAAGCCAAGGTTTTTGACTGCGTTTGCGGCTTCTAAGCCAAGCAGACCACCACCAATAACGACGCCAGATTTACTGCCTTTGCTAGATAGTTCAATGGCGTCTAAATCTTCGATGGTGCGATAAACGTGGCAGTGTTCTTGGTCGTTACCGGGAATAGGGGGAACAAAAGGGAATGAACCGGTCGCCAGAATCAAGGTGTCGTAACTCTCGGTATGTCCCGATTCAGTCACAACGCACTTATTTTTAGTATCTAGTTGAGCGACTCTCGCGTTGAGAAGGTAATTGACACCATTGCTTTGGTAATACTCTTCGCTGGTTAATGCCAAATCATCAGCATTTCCGCGCTTGAAGTAAGCAGTCAGCTGAACTCTGTCGTAGGCCAACCTTGGCTCTTCACTAAAAGTAATCACATCAAACTCATCACTGTCTGATTGCAGGATGTTGTCGATAAATTTGTGTCCAACCATGCCGTTACCCACAACGACGATTTTCTTCTTGCTCATAATCCATTCCTTATTCTCGGCGTCACCATCACTAGCATCTAATTTTTAGTCGTTAGCAGATGAATACCGGGTTGAGATTCCACTCAATTCATAATCATCAAGAAAAACAAAAATGTTTTTTCTAAGTCTTGGTTTCTAGTGGAGCAAGGAGGGTGCCAGATTGCAGGTTGTTCATTTAAATAAAATTTAATCTATATTTTTCAATGTCTTAAAATTTACGAGTGGCACGCATTTACCCCTAAAGTGGTATGTGAATTTTTTGTTAGATTTATATAAATGAGCATTTGTGGTGCAACTTTCCGCAAGATGGTGCAAAAACTAAGTTTCTATCTTGGTTAAGTTGAAGTTTATTCAGGATTGATATTTTGTTTTTTATTAAGTGATTGTTTTTAATGCTAAATATTTCATTTTTCTCGACTGGTATTAAATGGCGTGCTATTTGCTTGGTTTGAGTTATTACAATTATGGATAATTGAGCGAGAAACGGATGACCGATTCAAACAGCGGCTGGATAAAATCAACCTGTGCTTATTGTGGTGTAGGGTGTGGAATAGAAGCGAGACCGACATCGTTAGGAAAACTAGAAGTACGTGGTGATAAAGATCATCCATCAAACTATGGAAAGCTATGTACTAAAGGGATTGCGCTTGGTGATACTGTCACGCCTTTAGGACGCCTAACACAGCCTGCTCATATTCAGAATGAGCAAAAACAAGATCTGAATTGGAACAGTGCTACTCAGTTGGTCGCAGACAAATTCAATCAAACGATTGAAGAATTTGGGGCCGATTCGGTTGCGTTTTATGTTTCTGGTCAGCTGCTTACCGAAGACTATTACGTTGCCAATAAATTGATGAAAGGCTTCATCGGTAGTGGCAACATCGACAGTAATTCTCGCCTTTGCATGGCTTCAACTGTGGTCGGGCATAAGCGAGCATTTGGCGCAGACACAGTACCTGTTTGTTATGAAGATCTCGAGCAAGCCGATCTAGTCGTGATTACTGGCTCAAACCTCGCTTGGTGTCACCCTGTGTTATTCCAAAGGTTAAGAGCCGCCAAACAAGCCAACCCTGCATTAAAAGTGATCGTTATCGACCCGCGTTATACCGACACTTGTGAAATTGCAGACATTCACTTGGCGTTGGAATCCGGCTCTGATGTCGCACTGTTCAATGGTTTGTTGGCTTACTTAGATGATAACGACAAACTCGATTCTGATTTCATTGAACATCACACCCAAGGTTTTACCGAAGCCATTCGATCCGCAACGCATTACCGTTATACCGAGTCAGGTTGGGGCGACAAAAGCGTTCCCGAGCTAACCGGGCTTACAGAGCAGCAACTCGAACAGTTCTACAAGCTGTTTGCTTCTAATGAGAAAGTGCTCACCATCTATTCCCAAGGTGTAAACCAATCCACACAAGGGTGTGACAAGGTGAATGCCATTATTAACTGCCATTTAGCCACCGGAAAAATCGGCAAGCCGGGAATGGGGCCATTCTCAGTAACAGGTCAGCCGAACGCCATGGGCGGGCGTGAGGTAGGCGGACTAGCCAATACCTTAGCGGCGCACTTCGAATTTGGTGATCCGCGATCACACCAAACGGTGAGCGAGTTCTGGCAAACCGACAGCTTAGCCACACACGCAGGTTTAAAAGCGATTGACCTGTTTGATGCCATGGATGAAGGCAAAATCAAAGCGGTGTGGATCATGGCAACCAATCCAGTCGTGAGTTTGCCAGATAGCGAAAAAATCAAAGCGGCATTAGATAAGTGCCCATTTGTGGTGGTGTCGGACTGCATTGCCGACACTGAAACCACTCGCTTGGCCGATGTGGTGCTGCCCGCGCAAGGGTGGAGCGAGAAGTCGGGCACCGTAACCAACTCTGAGCGTCGAATCTCACGCCAACGTCGCGTATTACCAAGCCCAGGGGAAGCCAAACCTGATTGGTGGATATTAAAAGAAGTTGCGCAAAAAATGGGATTCAAAGAGCAGTTTGATTACCGTCACGAAGGTGAGATCTTTAAAGAATATTGCGAGATGACAGCGCTCGGCAATGAAACAGGCAAAGCGCGTGACTTATGTTTAATTGGACTCACGCAACTGGATGAGAAAGGCTATGGCGAACTCACTCCACAGCAATGGCCAGTGCTAAAATATCAAACAGAGATCATTGAGCAACGTATGTTCACCACTGGCGAGTTCTTTACCGAATCTGGCAAAGCGCAGTTTATTGCAGTTGAGCACGACAAACCCATTGCTGATACCAGCCTTGAATTCCCGCTTATCATGAACACAGGCCGAATCCGAGACCAATGGCACACCATGAGCCGAACGGGGCTTGCTTCATCGCTTGGTGAGCATACGCCAGAGCCATTCTTAGCCATTCACCCTGAAACCGCCAAAAAGTTCGGCTTTGCAACCAGTACCAATCAAACCAACCAAGTGGTTAAAGTGAAGAGTGCCCAAGGGGAATCTCAAGCACGCTTGGTGTTAACGCAAGAGATGCGCAAAGAGCAGGTCTTCATGCCAATCCATTGGAACGGCACCACAGCCAAAAACAGTAAGCCATGCGACCTTATCTTACCCAATACCGATTCCAACTCAGGACAGCCAGAATTCAAGCACACACCCGTTGTCGTAGAGCCGTGTGACTATCGCAGTGAAGCGGTACTGATCAGTGACAGTGTAGTGGACTGTGATGAGTTTGATTATTGGGTAAGACAGCGTGTGGAAGGAGGTTTTCTGTATCGAATCAGCTCTCTTAAAAATCCGATGGAACTCGTTATTCAACTTTCTAATACTATTGAATCACAACCTCTCAAGACTTCAGAAAATGTTAAATCACTGCATTACCACGGCAATAAGCATTACAAAAACCATGGCTCAGCGACCTTAGATGAGTTTGGGCTTAAACAAGCCTTTGTCGTCAACACACAGCTGGAACAACGCAGTATCGATTGGCTGGTGGACTGTTTCTCTAAGCCTATTGATGAAGAGTTTGAAGCCGAGTTTTTGAGTGCCTTGGCCAGTTAGGCAACCCTGTTAAAAGATAAGCCGTATTTATCGGCTTATCTTTTATCTTCTTACCTTTAGAGGAATAGCTGCGTTTACGTTAGCTATGTATTGGCTTTGCAAGGTCAGTAACCAGTTTTTTTTGCCTTTTGGTTTCAACGCTAGTCTCTTTGAAGTGGTGCCACAATTTCCCCATTCCAGGTGTCATTTCTTCAGTCGAGAAGCGGTAGAGTTTTATTTTAGCGTTAATTGGTGAAATGGTTTCTGAAAACCTCATCAATAAACCTTGTTCAAGCTCTTCTTGAACAAAGCCTTCTGGTAACCACGCCACCCCGTGCCCCGATAGCGCCATTGATTTGAGAGAATGTGTGACGGCGTTTTCGTACACGATATCAAAACTACAAAGGCTTTGAGCTATTGAGCCATGTTTTTCTAATACTTGTGCGAAAAAAGTATTCGATGGATAACTGAGCAGAGGGACGCTTGAATTTTTGCAGTCTTTGTAGAGTGCTGAACCATCACTTTTACTGGCAACAACTGGTATTAGGCACTCATGCCCGATCGTGACGGATTCAACTTCTGGATTGGGTACATAAAGTCGACTTCCCTTGAAAGATAAGCCGATAAGAAAATCAGATCGGTTGTCGATAAATGCTTGCACTGAATCATGTAAGTTGTTTGGGCTGACATAAACTAAGGTCGTTTTAAACGCATCGGTGTATTCGTTAATCATCTTATTAACGACATATTCAGACAGCGAGTGCTGAGTATGAAATGTGACTTTTGTTTCATTATTGTTAACTTCCCTAGCCGTTTCTAGCCGAGCGTAGTCTATTTGTTGTTTGAGGTCATTCGCATGTTTTAGAAACCGAAATCCCGCTTTAGTGAATGTCGCTGGGTAAGTGTTCCTATTAACCAGGTCAGTCCCCACCCATTCTTCTAATAGCTTGATTCTTCGGCCAAAAGCAGGTTGAGTGATGTTTCTTGCTTTGGCTGCTTTTGCAAAACTTCCGTATTGAGAAAGGTGTAAAAAGTCCTCAATCCACTTCAAATCCATGTGGCGAATCCTTGTCCAAAATTATGAATGTCGATATTTTTGTTAAACAAAAGTTAACACCCCTGTTAGCAAAAAGCATTATCTTTCGAGCGATATCACGAGCTAATGTAATTCAGTGTTAAACAAACCACTAACTAAACATTGACTGGAGAAGAGAGATGCATTTATCGCGTTATCCTCGTTTAAATTTTGCCCACTTGAACACACCCTTAGAGCTAATGAAAAATCTGAGTGAAGCGTTAGGAGGCCCGAACATCTGGATCAAGAGAGATGATTGTACTGGCCTTGCTGGTGGCGGAAATAAAACTCGAAAGTTGGAATTTTTGATGGCTGATGCCGTTGAACAAGGTGCTGATACCATCATTACTCAAGGTGCAACACAGTCGAACCATGCACGTCAAACGGCGGCGATAGCGACCAAGCTGAATATGGATTGCATCGTCTTACTGGAAGATCGTACTGCAAGTGATGACCCTGATTATAAGTTTAACGGTAACGTTATGTTAGACCAGCTATTCAATGCTCAACTCTCTAAGTATCCAGGCGGTACAGATATGAACGCTGCGATGGAAGATGTGGCAGCAACACTGCGTGCTCAAGGCAAGAAGCCTTACATCGTACCGGGCGGTGGCTCCAACCATATTGGTGCTCTTGGATATGTAGATTGTGCATTAGAGATCTTAAAACAAAGCAATGACCGAAACCTGAAGGTTGACCACGTAGTACACGCTACGGGGAGTGCTGGTACTCAAGCAGGGCTGGTCACCGGTTTTGCGATGACGAACAGTCAAATTCCAGTACTTGGTATCGGGGTGCGCGTTGATAAACCAACTCAAGAAGGCAATGTCTTCAAATTGGCTCAACGTACTGCTGAGCACATGGGCGCGGCAGGCGTAGTAAAACGCGAAGATGTAGTGGCGAACTGTGACTATGTTGGCGAAGGCTATGGGATACCGGCACCTTCAACGATCGAAGCGATCAACATGTTCTCACGTTTTGAAGGTATTTTGCTTGATCCCGTGTATTCGGGCAAAGGGGCCGCGGGTCTTATCGACCTCGTTCGAAATGGTCACTTTAAGAAGGGCGAGAACATTGTCTTTGTGCATACCGGAGGCGCTCAAGCGTTGTTTGGCTATCGTGACAGCTTTGACTTCCCTAATTACGAGTAATGGGTAGGAGTGATACTTTTCAATCAGACCTTATCTATTAACCGTGACTGTTAGTACTGAATACTGATAGTAAGAAGATTTAATGAAATGTTGTAAATGGAGATTACATGAAAAAATCAATCAAACTAGCCAGCTTAATTATTGGTGGATTACTGTCTTTCAATGCAATGAGCAAAGAAGTAATTAGGCTTTCTACCTATGTGAATGAATCGGACATTAGGTATGAAGGGTTTAAAAAATTTGCGGAAATAGCAGAAGCAAAATCCAACGGAAATCTGAAAGTCAGAATTTACCCATCCTCCACGCTACACGGATGGAGTGAAGGGGTTGATGCTGTACAAGGCGGGGTTGCAGATATCAGCTGGATCAGCGCTGATAATCGACTTTCATGTTATCGAACAACTTCATTATATCCGTCAGCGGTTGATTTGAACGGGCAGTTAGACATGGATTCTCAATATCGTGATCTCATTACTCCGGAGGCTAATCAGAACGGCTTGGTTCCTCTCATGAACTCTAATTACTCTTATGACCAAGAGTGGTGGTTCAACGAGCAGGTCAATTCTGTTGAAGAATTTTCCAACTTAAACGGCAAGCTAGTTCGTTCTGTTGGGCCATTAGTGAGCAAGATGATTGAAGGTTGGGGCGGCAAGCCAGTCTTTATCTCTCCTAAAGAAGTGTTTCAATCTGCGGAGCGTGGTGTTGTCGATGGCATCAACATGGGCGTAGCAACTTATAGCTCATGGAAGCTTTGGAATGTGATGCCACACATGGTGGATGCTGGAATATTTTACGGCAACATCATGTACATGATGAATAAAGAGCGATTTGACTCGCTTTCCGAAACGGATCAGCAAGCGCTACTAGAGGCAGCTAAAGAGACTGAAGCTTGGTTGAAACCTCAATATGAAAAGTGGGTAGATGCGCGGATTGCAGAAGCTAAAAAAGAAGGCGGTACGGTTCTTGAACTGACCTCAGAGCAAAAGCTTAAGTTAGTTTCCGATATTTCCACATCTTGGGAAAACGAGCTGACGAATGATTGTGGAACAGAGCTTTCAGTCAAGATGAAAGACCTCTTTGCTGCAAACTCAATCTAGGGACAGAAACTATGGAAGGTAAATTCAAAAAAGCATTGGATATTTCAACGAATGTACTGCTGTATTGTGGTGGTGTAATCGTTATTGTCCAAGCTTTCTGGATTACCTATGGCGTATTCATGAGATACGTAATAGGTAGTCCTGATGGGATGGTTACAGAAGCAACGGCTTTGATGTTAGTACCATTAGCGTTCGTTGGCCTCTCATACGCACTTAAGGCAGATGCTTTTCCCAAGGTAACGATTTTTATCGACCAACTCTCTAAAGGGAAAAGAGACTATCTGGAAATTGCGAACAACTCACTGATGATGGTTATCTCTGTTTTTTTCGCTTTGGCCGCCTTTAAAGGGCTATCTAAGTCCTATGTGTCGCTTGCTGCCTCAGAGATATTGTTATGGCCTAAATATTATTTTTGGGCCGGAGTTTTTGTTTCATTACTCAATTTATCTTTGGTTTCTATTTTAAAACTTTATGACTCGATAATGCATAAACTTGAGTCAATTCGTGGCACGACTTCTGTGCCTCAAGTAAAGCTTGGAGAATAATATATGCTTGAGTGGTATGAAGTTGGTCTCGGCTTAATGGGGCTATTAATTTTATTCATTGTGATGGGTTTACCAATCCCATTTGCACTGGCGGGTGCATCCGTTCCGTTTCTTCTTTCAATTCAGTCTTTTTCTACAACACTTGTTACAGCCGAACTTAAAATGTGGGGTGTGTGGGTAGATTACGTTTTATTATCGGTTCCGCTGTTTGTGTTATTAGGGGAATTGATTGGCAGGTCCAACATAGGCCCCAATCTGTATTGGTTTATGCATAGTAAGGTGCCAATTACAGGCTCTGCTGCATACGGGAGTGTTGGTGCTTGTGCTGGCTTTGGCGCTGTATGCGGATCGAGTATGGTTGGCTCATTGACCATTGGCGGCGTCGCGCTTCCAGCAATGTTAGACCTTGGCTACGATAAAAAACTCGCCAGTGGGGTGCTCGCTGCTGGTGGAACACTCAGCGTTCTTCTTCCACCAAGTTTGATTCTTCTTTTCTACGGGATAGTGACCGATCAGTCTATCGGACAACTGTTTATTGCGGGCGTTGTACCGGGTTTAATTTTGGTTTCCTTTTTCTTTCTTATCATTAAAGGGTGGAGTGTCTTACAAAAAGGATCCGTACCAGGGGCAGATGACAGTGAAAGCATTCCTTGGGGGCTAGCATTGAGCGCGATAATTCCAGTGATGGTTATCGGTCTTATTATTACAGTCTCAATCTATGCGGGAATCGCGACCCCTACTGAAGCCGCGGGTGTCTCTTGTGTGATTACCTTGCTACTTGCTATGACTGTTGGGGGAATGGATCTCAAAGGGTTCTTTGAATCAATCAAAGCGACCATGAAGACGATGGGTTATTTGGGCCTATTACTTTCTTCTGGTGTACTTTTTGGTTTTGTGATGACTTACTATCAAGTGCCACAAGAGTTCACTAGCTTGTTTACTTCTCTGGAACTATCGCCATACACGACGCTTGCACTGATTATTTTATTCTACATTATTTTAGGCATGTTCTTAGAGCCTGTTTCGATGACATTCATAACTCTGCCAACCTTGTTTCCTCTGATTCAAGCTTCAGGCTTTGACTTGATTTGGTTCGGTGTCATTTACACCATAACAATGGAAGTCGCTGTGTTGACTCCTCCTGTTGGCCTAAATTTGTATGTTATTCAATCTATTGAGAAAGATCGTCTGACTATTGTCGATGTCATTAAAGGCTGCTTGCCTTTCATTGGTGCTCTCATATTTTTGATTGTACTGATGGTTATCTTTCCTCAGCTTGCAGTGTGGCTACCAAATGTTATGGGGTAATGTGAATGAACGTTAATGTACCACTGGTGATGATCCACGGATTTTTAAGTGGCCCAGAATATTGGAGTGCTCAAGTACCGTTTTTAGAGAAAAACATGCAAGTAGTCCCTGTTTGTTTGAAAGGCTTTGGTGATCGTTCTGATGAGACAGCTTTTGAAACGATTCGAGAGATGGCCAAAGATGTCATGTCACAACTTGCACTGCTTGGAATAAAGCGTTTTCACCTAATAGGGCACTCAATGGGAGGAATGGTCGCCCAGCAGATTGGGCATCAATGGGCTGAACAAGTCGTCAGTTTGACCTTGTATGGAACAGGACCGAAAGGCGACTTGCCTGGTAGGTTTGAACCATTACAAGAGAGTATCAAGAATGCATCCTCTTTTACCTATGGCGACAGCAAACAGAGGGCAGTGTCTAGTTGGTTTAAAAATGAATTAGCGCCTCAGGTACTCAAGCAATCGATGCAACTTGCAGACAAGGTTTCGTTTCAGTCCTATCTAAACGGACTTATCGCAATGAACAGTTGGAATGGTGAACCCTATGTCTCTAAATACAGAATGCCAGTATTAATTATATGGGCGGACTCAGATAAAACTTATCCATGGGATGATCAGGTATCAGTATTGTGGAAGGGTATTGAGCACAGTTCTATGTGTATCATTAACGATTGTGCGCACAATGCCCACATTGAGAAACCATTGCACTTCAACGTAGCTTTTGGGGAGTTTTTACAAAGCGTTGGTTAGCTTCTCTGCTAGAAGTTCAGAGGGAGCAGGAAAGGTGACCTTCAGCGGGAACATTTTGAGTACTTTATTTGCAGCTTATATCCAAACGAAAAGCCGACAATCATGTCGGTTTTTTTTTGCAAATCCGGTAGAGGTTATATCAACGATCACGTCATCCATAATTTACTAACCATCACGCCTGATACAAATCTAGAACTAACCATTTTTGTTTGGGTAAAGAAATACATGAGGAAAATGATAAGCAATACACACATTCACATAATTTCTGCATTCAATTTTGGCTATACGGAATACTTCTGCTTTTCGTCATGTATGATGCGGTTATCTTGGTAAGGTGCTGTTATTAAATGAGTTATTTAACTAAGTATGAGGTGGTTTAATTACTAGACAGAAATGCTCTAGTGATAAAATTCATAATTATTCAGTTTAATAACTGCTGTGCTTGGAGAGGAAATGGTCAGGGAAGCGACAAAAGACGATTGTGTAAAATTAGCGGCATTGTCCATTAAAGTCTGGCTAGACACATATGCGAGAGAAGGGGTCAAAACTGAATACGCTGAGTATGTCTTGTCTACTTTCACGGCAGCCTACTTCTTTGAAATATTGAATACCACTAAATATCGTGTGTTTGTAAGTGAAGAAAATGAGGTTATTCAAGGCTACGTAATGGTTAACCTTGAATCGCACTACCAAACGCCTGGCAATGGCTTTGAAGTAGAAAAACTTTATGTAGATAACATTTTCAAAGGTAAAGGGATAGGCCGAAAGCTTTTGAATGGAATAGAGAATCAGTTTGGTAATAAATACTGGCTGTACACGTGGGTAGAAAATGAATCGAATGGCTTTTATGAACATTTAGGTTTTAGTCGAATAGGTTTACTGACTTTTGAGTTTTCTGGAGCGTTGATAGAAAACAATGTGTATCAATCAGCCCACACACATTGAATCAAGTTAGTCCTTTAGTGGGTAACACTTCTCGATAAATCGTCGCATAGTCATAGAATTCAAGTGACTTAGACATAGTGAGGTAAAGATGGACAAGGCGAAATTCATTCAGCAGCACCTTATTGAAAAGGGCGTCCCTGCAGACTTAACGAGGCCAAATGCCTTTATTTGGTCAAAATACACTAACGTGTCTCAAACGCCTCTGGTGTTTCAATCGCTTCAAAAAGTATTCTTGATTTATGGATTATCGATGGCCGTAATTTGGGGGTCTTTGATGTGGATGTTTACTTGGCACTCAGAGCCCGAACATTGGAAAACTTACCTTATTTCATCTGCTATTTTCGGTTTCTTTATGGGACTTGTTAATGTGTTCAGAATCGTCAAGGCACGAAAAAAATTGGGTGAAAAGAGTTGGGAAAATTGGTGTAAGAAAAACTACGGATAAGCGCAATAACAAGCAGTTAAAATGATTCGTAATGCTTGGCATTTAGGAGTTTGAATTAGATGTATAAACTAGAGATTTTCTGTACGCCTGAGCAACAAGATCTAGTTTTGAGCACCTTACATGAGTCGGGTGTCGATAGAATTGGAAACTATGATCACTGTTGGGCTATTGGTTCTGTTATCGGTTCTCACCGAGCTCTTGATGGCTCTGCGCCTGTGTTTGGATGCAACGGGAAAGTCGAAAACTACCCGTTATTAAAAGTTGAAATCAATGTGGCAAAGAGCCAAGTGAAACAAATCGTTGATCAGCTTAGAGTTTGTCTCGGCTGGGAAGAGCCTTTGGTCAATGTTTTCAAAGTTTGTAATTCGGAGTTTGCTCTTTGAGGTATATCTTCTTGATATTTAGAAAAGCGCTATAGCCAAAGATTTGCCAGATGAATACGTTACACAACACTTAACACCGTGTTGGCGATAAAAGGAAAATTGAGAGTTATGTGGATAGAACAGAGCCTGATTGAAGGCGAGCATGTAGATCTTGAGCCTCTTACTATAGGGCATGTATCTGAATTAATTGAGGCAGTGAAAGATGGAGAGCATTGGAAGCTATGGTTCGCTAATGTACCGAGCCCAGAAAAAATGGAACGATACGTTAGTGACGCTATTGCTCAAATGCATCTAGGTAATGTGGCTTATGCTGTGCGAGTTAAATCCACTAATCAAGTCGTAGGGACTCCCCGCTACTATGGTGTTGATGGCCCAAATAGACGTGCTTTAATTGGTTATACTTGGTATTCAAATGTGGCTAGGGGAACACTGATAAATAAAGAGTGTAAATACCTTCTTCTAAAACAATTATTTGAGCGCTATGAAGCCATTGCCGTCGAGTTTCGCACTCATGTTGGGAATACCATCTCTCGAAGAGCGATTGAAGGGCTTGGTGCAAGTCTCGATGGTATCCTCCGTAATCATCAAATCTTAAAGGATGGCTCTGTAAGAGATACGGTTGTGTATTCAATTATTGACTCGGAGTGGCCAGAGGTTAAGCAAGGATTTCTTAAAAAATTCAGCCAATAAATACTATTATTTACGATTCACAATCCATGGCATTTAAACTTTGCGTTGGTTTGTAATTTAAATGAGTTGATGCGGCTTGGTTTTGTGTCTCTCTCCTTGCGCAAGGCTTATAAAACAGGATAAATAAAATGCTATACCACTTACTTACCGAAAGTGATTACAGAGAATACGAAAGCACTGAAATCTATGAACCAAAATCCTTTAAGGACGAAGGTTTTATTCATTTAGCTTATAAGCAGCAACTGCAAAAAATTGTAGACTGTTTCTTTGAGGGAGTGGCGCAAGTATATCTTTTAGAAATCGACAAAAGCGCGGTGGCCAAAGACTTAAGAGATGAACCTCCAGTAGGGGCTGAAGATGATGGGTCACTTTACCCACATTTATACAGTCCACTTTCTAAGCAAGCCGTGGTTAGAACAATAAAGCTAATCGCGGATTCATCAGGCGCGCTAAAAGTAAACCTGTAAGACTCTAGATTACGGTATTTACCCTGGCTCAGAGTGATTCTAAACACGTGGAATTCAACCATGCAGCGCCACTTCTTACCGTAGCGTTTTATTGTTTAACAGAGTAGCGGAAACTAGTTAGAGAGATTCAGAGAGTTATGATACGTAATTTTTATACTTGCGATAAAGAAACAGATGAAAGCAGTCATGATGGAGAGGGGGCGATAGACATCTATCGTGCGTTCAGGCGTAAAGACTTTGATGGTGCTTGGGATTTTGCCATCCGTGTTGTCATGCCATCGGGAAGCTCTATGGGGGAGCATTCTCATGGAGACGATGAAGAAATGTATATTATTCTGAAAGGTGAAGGCACGATGATCATTGAAGGTGTCGAGACAAAAGTGACAGCGGGAGACATGATAGTAAATAAACGTTTTGGTACCCATGGCTTGGCTAATACATCAAAAAATGACATTGAGTTGTTAATCATTCAAGCCAGCCTGAAGTAAAGCGTCAAGCTAGAAATGTTGGTACGGCCGCAGTGCCTAGTGTTTAAGGCGGTTTTAGTAGAGCCGATGTGGGTTGTTGCTATTTTTATAAAGCATTGGGATATGCAACCACTTGAAATTTAAAAATATGCCTACATATTGATACCATCAATCAATTAGATGTAGGGATACACATGTCAATTAAAAATCTGAAGGCTGGTGATATTGTTGTCAGCAACTTTGGTGTTTATCAGCACTGGTCTTTGGTCTCGGACGTACTATGTGAGAAAGGGCTGCCTATGCTCATTTCTGCAACTCAGCGAAACGGCACAGTCCAAGAAGAAAGCTGGGATATAGTCACTAAGGGTGAGCATACTTACTTAACGGAAGTTACATACGACCGACCTGTGTCAGAGGTACTTGAGCTGGCGCGTTCTCAAATTGGAAAGTGGAAATATTCTTTGACTGACAGAAATTGTGAGCATTTTGCTAAATGGGCAACGGGGTTAAAAATGTCTTCGACCCAAGTTGTTGCGGGCGCGACAGGTGCTGTTTTAGGCGTAAGTTTAGTTGGCTTATACTCTGAAAACCCTAAGTTTGCTAAGTTCCTTGGTGGTGCCTTAGCTTTAGGTGGTTTAGCTGTTTTAGCGACTAAGGCTGTTGAGAAAAAATAACAATGCTTAGGTAATTATTCTACACACTTGGCATTTTAACCATGCATAAGTTCAGTGTCGTGTTGAGTTGGTTTCAGAGGAATAAATGAAAGAGTTTAAGGTTAAGGGGAGCAACGTGATACTCAGGTATCATGATCTTCCCGGTTCGGAAGTGCCTATTATTTTTATACACGGTATTGGTTGTGCTTCCTCGTTTGATTATCCGGCCGTTGCGGCTAGTGATTGGTTGCTTCCTCATCGGCGCATTCTTGTTGATTTATTAGGTTCTGGGTTTAGTGATAAACCTGAGGACTTCGATTATTCCATCGGTAGCCACGCGGCTTATCTTGAGGCGTTTATTCAATCTTTGGGTTTGGATAAGTTTGTTATCTATGGTCACAGCATGGGTGGCGCTGTGTCGGTTGTGTTGGCTGAAAAAGTTCAACCACAACTACAGGCCTTGGTGTTAAGTGAGGCTAACCTTGATTCAGGTGGCGGGTTCTTTAGCAAGAAGATTGCGAGCTACACCGAGCTTGAATATGCCAATCACGGTCACGCCCAGATAGGGCAACACAGCATCGATAACCAAAATACTCAATGGGCTGCCAGTTTAGCCGTGAATTCAGCGATAGGTATGCACAGGCAAGCCGTGTCCTTGATAGAAGGGCAGCGCCCGAGTTGGCGTGATAGGTTGTATTCTCTGAACGTAAACAGAACTTATATATTTGGTAGTGAATCTTTGCCAGACAGTGATACCGAAGAACTGAGTAACCACGGTATAGCGATCAGCCTTGTTTCTGATGCTGGGCATTCAATGGCGTGGGAAAACGCCGATGGGCTAGCTGAAGCTATTAAGCGAGCGATACCAACAACCTAATCAGTAATTCAAGTAGACATGGTGTGTCCGGTGTGATTGAGCACCACATAAGTGTGGCAGACCCTCGGTAGGGGGAATCCATGTCATTCGTTAGATTACTTTCAAGCATCATAGTAAGGATTATATTTTGGAAGAAGTACAAGAAAAATGGATTTGTGGTTTCTGGACGAGAATCGGAGCCTTGTTTATTGACACAATATTTTTAGGTGTATTGGGGTATGTTGTCGGCTTATTTCTAGAAGATGTTTTCGTCCAGCTTGGTGAGTGGGGAAGGTTGATTGGCTTTGTTGTGTCAATTACATATTTTGGTGTAATGAATAGCTCTTTATTAAATGGCCAGACAATAGGAAAAAAGCTTCTAAATATAAGAGTTGTTGACTCATGCAATTCAACTATCAGCCTACCGAAGTCCTTTTTGAGGTATAGCTTCCTTGCCGTTCCATTTTCTTTGAATGGAGCACAAATTACTAACGAAGCAGTAATCCCATATTTAATGTACCTGTTATCGTTTATCGTATTTGGTGGCTTATGCTCAATTACTTACTTATATATTTTTAATCGCGTAACCCGACAGTCATTACATGATCTTGCCGTAGGTACTTATGTCGTAAATGCAGAGGCTAGTTCTGAAGAGTTGCCATCAGTCTGGAGACCTCACTTAGTGGTGGTTACCGGCTTATTTGTTACTGCGGTCCTTGTCCCCGCTCTTACTTCTGACTTAACTGAATCAGAATCGTTCAAGGGACTGTTAGTAACACAGAAAGCAATCAATGATAATGAGTCAGTAAAATATGCAGGGGTCACAGAAGGTTCAACAACTTTTGCTTCATCAAACTCTGGCAGTAAAACAACGACATATGTGAAAGCTCAAGCTTTTCTTTATAAAGATAGTGTTCGAGATTCAGAGATCGCAAAGCAACTAGTCCAAACTATAATTTATACTTACCCAGAGTCACTAAATAAAAACTTGATTAAAGTAACTCTTACCTACGGTTATGATATTGGTATTGCTTCAAAGTGGAATAGTTATAACTACAAGTTTAATCCGCAAGAACTCAAAAGTTCGGAGTAATCGTCATCTAACAAGGCTTTAAATTTTGTTCAAATGATAGCTTCGGTGCAATTAGGTACTACACAATTGTGGAAAATCCTCGGAAAGGGGATCCCTGTCATTCGTTATAGCTCATCGATAGTCTAAGGAATCAGATGCACAAAATGCAAATAGGTTTAGTTATGGCCTGCATGACCACCCTTGGTTATATGATGGGGGGTAGCTTTAGTTCAGTAGAACAACACACAACCTCTCAAGGTGAAGGTTTCCCTATATTTGAAGTTGAAGTAGCTAAACCTTTCCCAGTCGTACCTTTGAAAAACTTCAATATTGCCACTGATAGTCCAATTACTAATTTTCGAGTGCCTTTAGAGATAGAGACTGACTCAAAGCTTAGTTTTGTATCAGACTACGAAGTTACAATAGATAATGGCTCTGGATTGGTGGGACGAGTTAAAGTCGAGCGAGGTTTTATCAGTAAGAGTGAATGCATTTCAGCTTTAGGCTATTTGGTTGACAAGTTTCAGGAGTATTATCCAGCATTTCAGTTTGAAGCTGGTAAATCGAGCTACTCTAAAACCGTTGGAGATTTGCGAGTCGGTGCTTCATGTTTAGTTTATGAAAGCTCCCCATACGTTTCGTTAGAGTATTACTTCGAAAGTAACTCTGTTGCAGATAACATTCTTAAAGCTTTCACCCGAAGATAAAGAGCTATAACAAACGCTTAATAATCAAGACAACCAAACAGGGCGCCAATAATAGGCGCCCTTTGTATTAGTTGGAAACACTGTAAGTGTCGTAGTCGCGAAGTAAGAAGAGTGCGACACACGCTGCGAGCATTGGCCAAGAGGCGAAGAATAGTAGGTTATTGAACGGGTCCATGTATTTTCCAAAAGAGGCGAAGGTGGAACCTGCATGCAGGACTAAAATGGCACCATAGGTGTACTTCTTCCGCATACCGACGACGAACGCGCCTAAAAAGCCGAGCTGTGCGACACCCATGGCCATTATTGCGTTATCCGAAATGTCGATGCCGTAAAAGCCAGACAGCACCTTTGTAGCGTGCTCTGGTACCAGAATCTTATCCAAGCCCCAGAACAAGAAGACGATAAAAATTCCGACTCTCAGCAGCAGTAGGCTTGTCGCCAGTTTGGTTTGAAGTGTCTTTTCCATGATATTCCTTTTATGCACTCAACGATGCGATGAATTAAATGTCCCTCCAAGGAGACCCATCGTCTTCACATTTTCTTTCGTTGTTTTTTAGTGCCTTATGTAACAAGGAATGTCCGATTGATTGGCTACTAACTGGATAGCGTTAATGGTGACTTGGGCAGGATTATCCGTTAACAGAAAGGTGGTGTTGATTACTCTCGCATACTTAGCCTGTTCGATTAGGTAATTGCGGAGCGTAGGCAATGATCATTCTCTGCGCTTGATGCTCGTTGACCAAGATGCGGTTGATAAGCTTCTGTAGTTGCTCGATATCGGGCTGTTGTTGGTTCTTCGTTTGTGTTTCTAGAGTCAGGGCTTGATTCGATAAGATGCTGAGCCCTAGGTTGAGTGCCATCCCTTTAATCGAGTGTAGAGTTTGGCTCAACAGGGCTAGATCTTTGGTCATATAGAATTTGATAAGTTGGTCGATGGATTGTTCAAACTCTACGGTTGTTGATTCTAAGAGTATGATTAAACGGTCGTGACTCTCCTTGAACGACTGAATGACATCAGAATGGCTTATCTCCTCTTCTGTCAGTCGAAGCTTTTCAATGGGTTCTCGATGTAGCTCTATGACGTTACTTGTTTGGCAAGCAGTTTGGTTGCTTTTGGGGTGTTGAGGTAAGCGCGTCGAAAACTGTTGCAACGCATCGAAGAAGCTCTCTTGTTGCAAGGGCTTGGTTAAAATATGGTCTGCACCCGCTTCAATGAAACTGTCATGCGCTTCACGGAAAACATCGGCAGTGTAAGCAAAGATCAGAGTCTCTAAACCAAGCTGTTGCCTGATATATTGAGTTGCCTCCACGCCATTCATTTCGGGCATGTGGTTATCCATCAAAATCAGGTCATATACAGCGGTTTTTAGGTATTCGGTTGCGATTCTTCCATTTTCTGCCAGCTCCACATTGTATCCAAGGTTTTCACAGAATCCTTTGGCAACAATGGCGTTAATGCGGTTGTCTTCGACAAGTAGAACATTCAGTGGGTTCTTGGAAGGTTCTGTTGTGCTGATTAAGTTCGGGGCAGTGTGTGCTGCTTGGCTTTCCTGCCACTTGATAGGTAATGACACTTGGAATTTAGTGCCAAGCCCTACAGCGCTGTTCAAGGTGATTTGACCGTCCATCAACTCCACCAAGTTCTTTACGATAGCGAGTCCGAGCCCTGTACCACCAAACTTCCTCGTCGTTGATGTGTCTGCTTGTTCAAAAGAATTAAAGACGTGTTGGTGCTTATCTTTCGGGATGCCGATCCCGGTATCGGTAACAGTGAGAAGCAGTCGGCTTTCTTGTTTGTTGAGTGCCGCTTGAATCAGAACATGCCCATCGTTGGTGAACTTGGTCGCGTTACCGCCTAGATTGAACAAGATTTGGCGAAGTCTCGCGCAATCACCAATGAGCTCTATATTTTCAGGGATTTTGTTTTCGACGATCAAACGGATACTTTTTTCATCGGCCATGGGTTTTATGGCACCGCTGACGGGGTGAATGACTTGATTAAAATTGAACGGAGCGATTTCTAGTTCGAGCTTATTCTCTTCGACTTTGGAGAAGTCGAGAATGTCATTGAGTATGGTCATGAGATGCTGACCAGAATCAAGGATGATATCGATGTTCTCTTTGGTCGATGGCTCTTTAGTTTGCGCTGCGATGATTTGAGATATGCCCAGCACGCCATTCATTGGCGTTCGTATTTCGTGGCTCATGGTTGAAAGGAATTCGCTTTTAGCTTTGGCTGCCGCTTCGGCTTTTTTACGTTCAGCGATCAGCGCTTGATTCGACGCTTGCATCTGATTGTCACTTTTAACCAGATTGGTCGCCATCTTATGGAAACTCTGGGTTAGTTGAGCAACTTCGTCCGTCCCCGTTTGTATAGGGCTCTGGTTAAGCGTCGAGGCGACTTGTTTTAAATGTCCTGCCGCTACCTGATTCGCAGCGTTAAGAAGTAGGTGAATACGTTTTTTAATGCGATTTGATGACCATACTGCTACGATCAGTGAAATAAACGTTGAAAAAAGTGTCCCTAGAATCAGCACATAAGTGGTTTGATTGGCGGATTTGTCCGATTTTTCGACTCGAACCTGAATGAGTGTCTGTTCAATTTCTATGAATTCGGCTATCTCGCTACGAATCTCATCAATGATTTTCTTTCCGGTTTGTTTCTGAGTCAGCTCTATAACATTCTGCATTGTGGTGTTGCTATTACCAACGAGACTGCGTTGAGCGATTTCTTTTTCTCCGGCTTCTGTTAACCACGCTTCGTGAAGAGCATCGATGCGATTGAGTCGTTCAACTTGGCTCGGGTTATCACTGATTTGACTGCTCAGTGTATTCACTTTCTGATTCCAAACATCAAGCGCAAGGTGGTAAGGCTCCAAAAACACAGGATCACCAGTAATCAGGTATCCACGTTGGCCTGTTTCCATATCAATCGCTAGGTTAAGAAGCTCTTGAGCTCGTGCAATGGCTTTGTGCGTATGAACTACCCAGTGGTTATCTTCGACCATTGATTGGGTGTTTTGATGGACAGAGAACGAAACTAGAACCATTAGCGCAATAGGTGTGAAAAAACTGACTAATAGCTTTCGTTGTAGGGATATATCATCAAACCAACTCGCAAACATAGAGACACGTATTCCATACACTAAGGGCCTATTGTTATTGTAGGTTAGATTGTTAGGTGTACAAATGCATAGAGTGCGGTTGGGTAAGGTAGATAACTAAAAGTAGAGCTAGGGCACTAAAAACAGTGCTCTAGCTCTATTTGCTTGAGGAGTTTGGAAAACATCAAGAGTAACTGAGGGAATAGACTCGATTTAGGGTTGTTCTAATGCAGTTTTAGACGGCGATGACTCTTGATGATGGCTAGAGTCTACATATTGTTGTCTGAGTAAGCTTATCGTCAGGTTGATCGGCATTGGCTTATAAAAATAGAAGCCTTGGATATAGTCGACGCCCAGTTTAGACAAGATGTTCACTTGGGATTCGTACTCAACCCCTTCAACGATTACCTGCATGCCTAGAGTGCGTGACAACTGAAGCATTGATTCGAGTAAAGGGATACCAAGGCTCGATTCGTCCGAAATGTTTTTCACAAACACGCGATCGATCTTGAGAATGCTGAACGGAAACTGTCTCACAAAATCCAAGCCCGCATAGCCAGTACCAAAGTCATCAATCGCCACTCGCACACCTAAATCAGACAGTTTGGTTAAGTTGGTGCGGTGATGTTCGAAATACTTACTGATTCTAAGGAATGTGCTGAGGTTTCTTGAATATTTTAAGCACTGTTCCATACTTGTAGCTATTCAACATTATAAACGTTCAATTACTAGAGCAATTCCGATAATAAAAACTCATAACTTCAAGGACGTATATGAACATTACTTCTGTATTGCCTAACGTGAAGTTATCGGATGTTGTTTTTTATGTGTTAATAATATTAACTATATTACCAGTATGGTTATATGAATCCCCCGCGATGGTTGATTTTCCCCAACATATAGCCCAGCTATCAGCCTTAAAATCGCTCGTTTCTGGTAATGAATTCTATGGTGATTTATATGAAATAAATTGGTTTACTCCTTATATTATAACCAATCTATTTTTGTTGTTTTTCACTTTGATTTCATCTCCTGTCATTGCTCTTAAGATAGGTATTACATTTTACTTACTATCCATCCCTCTATTTACGGGGCTAATTGCTAAGAAAATAGGAAAACAGGAAGATATTAGGATTTTAACAATACCATTTCTTTATTGTCTTCCATTTAACTGGGGGTTTATACCATTTTTAATAGCTGTTGGTTTTAGTGTAATATGGTTGTACTACTTTATAGTCTGCGATAACAATCCTAACAGTTTAGTTAATGTTGTTTTTTCATTTTTTATTATTTACTCTCATGCAATAGCGTGGGGATTAATAATAGTGTATATATTTTTCATTTGCTTTAAAGACGGGTTTAACTTGTATCTAGTTAAAGGATTTTTAAAAATATTATCCCCTCTAATATTCATTGTAATCTGGTTGATTTCATTAAAAAATAGTGCAAGTTTAAACATGGATGAAGATCTTTTTACATACCATTCTATCATTTATAGATTTTTTAGCTTAATTGGCGCCAATCTCATGGGGAATGATAAAATTTTTGGATTTATTAAATTTTGTATTGTCTACTACCTAATAAGAGAGTGTTTTGTATTTAAATTGAAAGGCAACATTTATGCTAAATTATCCTGTTTGTCTATTGTTATATTTTTAGTTTTACCGAATAGATTGGTATCAACGGTTTTTTTTTCAGATAGATTATTGATATTGCTTCCTATGTTTTTTGCCTTTTCTGTATCTGAAATAAAATCTAAAGGAAAATTTTACTTACTGATCTCTATTGCTGTTGCTCTAAGTGTAATACCAAGAGTTAATCGTGTTATTGAGAGTAACGAAAACTTAAATGTGGTTTATAAGTTTGAAGAATTTATCGATGAGAGGGCGAGGTTAATATTTTTATCCAACAATAATGACTATTCATCAAGTGATTATAAAATTCTTCCTGAGCCATATTTTTTGTGGATCCCTCAGATGTTAGTGGTTAAAAAAGAGCTAGAGATAGACTTCAACTTTGCATACTTTCATCCTGAAATGGTTCGATTTTCTAATGAGGTTGATAACAATGTTAAGAATTTTTCATCCAGAACAAGGTATGATTATCCTGAAGTAAAATGGGAAAATTATACATATTACGACTATGTTTTAATTAGAGACTGTTCATTCTTAGAGATTGACATATCGAAGGAGATTCCTAAAGGAAACTTTGTTATCGGTAAGACAATAGGTTGTTGGACTCTTTTAATAAGGAATGTTTAATGCATAGTTACGACGATGTTTTTTATGAATATATAAATATTGGTTCTGTTAAATCGGCAAGAGTTGTCATTCCTTATATCTCCGAAATTATAGATGTTAGCAGCGTACTTGATGTTGGTTGTGGGCAAGGAGCTTGGTTAAGTATCTGGAAAGACCAAGGTGATATTGAAGTTGTTGGCTTGGATGGAGGTTATATCAATAGTGAAAGACTGATGATTGATGAAAGACATTTTTTTTCAATTGATGTCTCTGAAGAATTTGACCTTAATAAGAGATTTTCACTGTGTCAGTGCCTTGAAGTTGCGGAGCATATTAAAGAAGAAAATTCGGATATTCTAGTTAGAAACTTATGTATACATTCAGATATTGTGTTTTTTTCTGCCGCTTCAGTTGGGCAAGGTGGAGAAAATCATGTGAATGAAAAGCCATATTCATATTGGAAAAATAAGTTCCAAAGTCATGGTTATGATATGTTTGATCCGATTCGGTCAAGGTTGGTTAAGCATAATGGAGTTGAGGTATGGTATAAAAATAATATATTTATCTTTATAAAGAAGGGAACGAAGTACAGCGATATTCTATCTACTTTTAAAGTAGAGTCAGATCATGACATTAAAGACTATGCATCATTAATAAATAAGGCTATGAAGTTTATTATAAGACTCCTTCCAGTTAGAATTATGACATTTATAGCAATTTTTAAAAAACATACAGTCGTCATGATTTATAAAATAAAAAGGCATCTAAATGTCTAATATTAATTTATTTGTTGTATTAACCAGTGTGGCTTTTGCATCATTAGGACAGTTATTTCTAAAAATTGGCGCAATAAATATAAATTTCACGAAGTGCTTTCTCAATGTTTGGCTAAGCTTTGGGATAATATGTTATGTTGTTGGTGCTATACTTTGGGTTTATGCTTTATCACAAGAAGAACTAATAAAGGTATTTCCTTTTACTGCACTTACGTTCTTTATAACTTATTTCTTTGGTTACTTTATTTTAGGAGAAAGTGTAAATAAGTACGATATTTTTGGTTTAATATTAATAATAAGTGGGTTGCTAATTATAGTTAATAACTAGAGGTGAAAGGTTTTGTTGATTCCTAAATTATGTGTCGTGATTCCTTGTTATAATGAAGAGGATATATTTAGTTATACATTGAATTGTGTTAGTGATTTAATGTTGGAGCTGATTGAATCCCAGATGATTTCTACTTCAAGCTATATCTTATTTGTAGATGATGGAAGTAGAGATAGAACTTGGGAGTTAATACTAGAAGCAAGTAAAGATGATTTCTTGGTGAAAGGGATTAAATTGGCAAGCAATGTCGGACACCAAAAAGCCCTTTTTGCAGGACTTTCATACATAGATGGTGATATTTCAGTGACCCTTGATGCAGATCTTCAAGATGACATTTACATAATTAGATCTATGTTAGAAAGTTATCGACAAGGTATTGATGTCGTATTTGGTGTGCGAAGCTCCCGAGACTCAGATCGATGGCTTAAGAAGACCTCTGCAAAGTTGTTTTATAAATTGATCTCATTTTTAAGAATTCATCATATTGAAAATCATGCAGACTTTCGTTTAATGTCGCGCAAGGTCACTAGTGCGTTACTGGAACATAGAGAATCTAATCTATATTTACGAGGACTAATTCGTCAAATTGGCTTTAGTTCGAGCATAGTAAAATATGTAAGGAATGAACGTAGTCTTGGTAAAAGTAAGTATTCTTTAAAGAAAATGATCTCTTTAGCCCTTGATGCTATAACTTCTCATTCAATTGTCCCTTTGCGTGTAATTACGTGTCTGGGGCTTGTTATTTCTTTTTTTTCTTTTATTGCAGGAATAAACTCTCTCTATATTAAATTTACAGGTGAAGCTATTGATGGTTGGACATCTTTGATCACTTCTATTTATTTTCTTGGTGGGGTTCAGTTAATGAGTTTAGGTGTGATAGGAGAGTATGTAGGGCGAACCTATATTGAATCGAAAAAAAGGCCCGGTTTCTTCATTGATAAAGAAACCGGCTGAGTTTGGTTCACATATTGTTCATAAGCAAGCGTTTAGGTTTATTGCGTGATGTTTGGACTTTATAGTATAGGTCATTGGACTATAATTATCGTTCATGCCTATGCTGCTGCCTAAGCAAGCTTATCGTCAGGTTGATCGGCATTGGCTTATAAAAATAGAAGCCTTGGATATAGTCAACGCCCAGTTTAGACAAGATGTTCACTTGGGATTCGTACTCAACCCCTTCAACGATTACCTGCATGCCTAGAGTGCGTGACAACTGAAGCATTGATTCGAGTAAGGGGATACCAAGGCTCGATTCGTCCGAAATGTTTTTCACAAACACGCGATCGATTTTGAGAATGCTGAACGGAAATTGTCTCACAAAATCCAAGCCCGCATACCCAGTACCAAAATCATCAATCGCTACTCTCACACCTAAATCGGCAAGCTTAGTTAAGTTGTTTTTGATTTTGACCATATCCGCATCAGAGCACTCGCCATCTTCTGTAACTTCAAAAACGACTTGCTTAAGAATGTCCGGATTCTTCTTATAGATGCTAATGACTTTGTTGGCGAAGTTACTGTTGGAGACAACGTTTCGGCTGATATTGACGCTGATGTATTTTGACTCAAACAGTTCGCGATGATTTTTCAATGTGTCTAACACTTCACGCAACACAAAGTAGGTTAGGTCTTCAATCAACCCCAAGCTTTCTGCCAAAGGAATGAAGATTGCAGGGGATACATTGCCTTCAATTGGGTCGTTCCACCTGAGCAGCGATTCACAGCCTACGATTTCGGTTGTGTTTCGGTTGACGATAGGTTGCATGTGAACATGTAGGTGTTTGTTTTTGAGTGCGCTAGACAGCGAGTACTCTAAGCTACGTTGGCTCTGTTTTTTATGTTTGATAGAAAGGAGAATAATGGTCGTAATTCCGGCCATCAAAAAGCCAAACCACAAATAGCTCAACATGAAGTTCCAATAATACTGATACCCAATGTATGACGTGATGGTGAGTGGGTAGATGTTCGATTGTATCCGTACTTTGGCGATGGACGGATCGATATCAGATGGGTGGATATCTCTCTTGATCACCTCAACTTTGGCCTGAATGCCATGGTTGTTAAGGTTCGTCTCTACAGTGTCATAGATGAAGTGTGGCGGAATCATCAGGCTCACTCCTGCATCGTCCTTATTCGAGAACATAAGCATGATGGATTGCACTTGAGTGATCGCTGAATTTGAATACGACAAGGTTGTTAAGTTAGGGTCGTCATTGAGTCTTTGTCTGATGGTGCTGTACAGGCGAAACGAGACTTCGCCATCGGTAGTCGAGCAGTAAAAACGGTCGTCTTTATTGAATACCGCCGCTTCTTTCACCCAATCGGCATCAAAAACAGTTTGGCGAAGCTGTCTAACCATTGAGTCGCAAGTATGGCTCGGTGTGATGCCTGATAAAAAAAGGTCGAACCTTGATTGGATGCTCTCAAGCCTTGTTTCGACGAGCCTTGATGTGTCTTCGGTTAAATTCTGGTAGTGAGATGGTGTAAAAGGGATAAGCAATGCCATAGAAAAAAAGAAAGAAATGGCAAAGTAGAACGAAGTCTTGGCAAAATGTTGGTACTTGATATCCATAGTTGGAGAAGCGTTACCGATTGGGTGAGCATTCAAGTTAATTTATAAATTTAACGATAGCGATGCAAGGCAATGCATAAATAGTGTGAATGTGCGCACGTGTTATTTATTGAAATAGAGTGTTTTATCGTCTTACTATAAAAATCAGAACGTTAGATATGCTTCCAAGGTTGAGTGTGTCGTTTTTTTGTTCAGTACTTTTACGTTTTTTGATGAAGCGGATTGTTGTCGGTTTTTTATCATCAAATAGAGAACTGTAATTTTTGAAGTAATGCGAGTGAGTGGATTTGAGCATAATGATAAAAAATATGATTTGGATGTTGCTGCGTGTTTTGATCGCCTACTTGTTGATTGCTCCTACTTACGTGATCCTTATTTTGTCTAATTCCGCAACACCTCGTCTTTTTGAGACCAAACCAGAAGTGTTAGCTTGGCTTTCGTGCTTCCTTCTTGTGATTGGTTATGTACTGATCAGATTTTCTAGAACGAGGTATGTGGGAAAATTATTATCGCTTGGTGTATTGGGGGCGGTAGTGTTAGTCATGTATCTCGATGAGCGTTATCGGATTTTTGAAGTCAGTGTTCACGCATGGAGCTTATTTTTAGCCGTTCTATATTTGATTATGCTTTTGTATTTCATTTTTCCAATTAAGCAACTTAAGCCGCTACTGAGTTTAGTGCCTGTCGCAGGCATGTCGTGGTTTTTAGTTTGGGCCATAGTCAGCCCAATAAATGTAACGTATGAGTTGATTAGCAATAAAGCAACAATTTCAATTGTGAACTATCAAAAGGTAGTCGACTTGCTACCTGAGCTGTACCTAGATGGTTTCCAGTCAGGTTTGTTTTCCATGCTTCTTGTTCTGTGGTTGTATGCTCTTGTGGTTTTTGGACATAATCCTAAACATAGTTACCAGCAATTGGCGTCTTATGTTGTTAAGATTCGTAACGCTTGGCATTAATAGGGCGCATATATGTGCTTTTGAATTAGGGAAAAATAATGAAAAAGGCTTTAACGGTCGTGTTATTAACGTGTTTACCTTTGTTTGCATCAGCATCCGATGATGTTGTCGATTGCGAGAATGCAATGAATACCATAGAGATCAATCACTGTGCATCGATCGAATTGGAAGCTGCGCAAGTGGAACTTGATCAATACCTTGAAGCGAGCTTTGAACACAATGCTTATGATGCGGAGTTGGTTAGCTCAATCAAGATGGCTCAAGACAGTTGGCAAGCTTACGTGACGGCACATTGTGACTCGGTGTATACCCAATGGCGTGATGGTTCAATTCGAGGTCTTATGGCGCTTTCTTGCAAAACTAAGCTGATTAAACAAAGAACGCATGAGGTGTGGGAAAACTTCTTAACCTACATGGACAGCACACCACCAGTTTTGCCAGAGCCCAAGCTGATGAAGTAGATGAACTGAGTGCTTATGAGAGTGTGCGCTTGCTTCAACCATTGGCGCTCGAGTCAGCAAGCGATAGGGGATTATCTTACCCTGTCGTTCTTAGTATCAGTTTGAAGTGTTACCCAGTAAGGATTCGATTTTGGATAGTGTTAGCGTCACCCTTGTTCAGCTTGAAGTTGAATACAAAAACAAACAAATGAACCTCTCGCGAGTCTCTGAGCTTTTAGAAGCCGAGACGGCAGTGGGTGATATAACGTTGTTGCCTGAACTCTTTTCCACTGGGTATATCTTTAACGATGCCGCAGAAATTCATGAATTGTGTGAAGACTTCAATAACAGCTCGACCATTGATTCGTTAACTCTGCTTGCCGCGAAGCATCAGACGCTAATCGTTGCGGGTGTCGCTGAGAAAGACGATGGCCAGCATTACAACAGCGTAGTGGTGGTTGATGGTTCAGGTTTGCTTCATAAATATAGAAAAGTCAGTCAAACTAAATTCGACAAAGAGTACTTTTCTAGAGGAAGTGAGCTCCTTACTTTTGAATGCAAAGGCTTGAAGTTTGGTGTCGCGATTTGCTTTGATATTTGGTTTCCAGAGATCATGAGAGCGTATCAGTCGGTAGACGTTATTCTCCATCCTGCGAATTTTGGTGGTCATCATAGCTTTGCCATTGCACAAGCAAGAGCGTTAGAACAAGGGTGCCATATCGTGACCTGTAATCGCATTGGGCAAGATGTGGTTGATGCTTTTACCGCAACATATTGTGGTGGCAGTAGAGCCTATTCACCGAAGGGAGACTTAATGCTTCAGCTCAGTGAACATCAGTCTGTTGAAACGATCAATATTCAAGACTTGTCTATTGCGCCTCAATACAATGGTGTTGATGTGTTAGACGAAATACAACAGATAAACTCTGTGCTGAGCCGTCAATAAGACAAGTGAAACGCAATAGAGTCGAAAAGGGCAAGGTTAGATAACCTTGCCCTTTGTTGTTTGGGTTGTTTCTTCAATCTGTTGTTTGGAACAGTTGTGTAGATTTGTAGAAAGAAGCACTAAATCGCTTTTACGCTGCTTCGTTCAACTAACGTTGGCTCTAACTCAACAACCTGCGGATACGCATCAGGCGTTTTGAGTCGATTCAATAGAGTATCTACGGCCGCTTTACCTAAACGGTGTTTTGGCTGGTGGATAGTGCTCAAAGCTGGGGTCATGTATTTAGATAAGTGGATGTCATCGTAGCCAATGATCGAAAGATCGTTTGGAATTGATGTGCCATCTTGAGCGGCAGCGTGAATCACACCCATTGCCATCATGTCATTGCTAACAAACAGTGCTGATGGCATTTCACCACGCGCTTTTAAAGTTTGGTAAGAGTCAAAACCGCCATCGCATTCGAAGTTTGATTCAACAATCCACTTAGGGTTGATCTCTAGATTCGCTTCTTCCATCGCTTGCTTGAAGCCTTGATAACGAGAAGAGGCTTGATTGCGGTGAAGTGGGCCGGTGATACAACCAATCTGAGCATGACCGTTATCGATCAAGTGCTTGGTTGCCATGTAACCACCTTGGTGCGAGTTATCTTGGATCTTGTCGCTCGCGAACAACATTGGGCCCCAGTCCATCACAACGATAGGTAATTCTGGGTAGCGTTCAAATACATCAATGTGCTCGCCCTCAAGGGTTGAACACATCAGCATTAGGCCATCGACACGCTTCTGCAGCAAGGTATCGATAGATGATTTCATGCGTTCGCTGTCG
Organism: Vibrio sp. QJM3NY_15; assembly: GCF_057785995.1. Classification (NCBI taxonomy): domain Bacteria; kingdom Pseudomonadati; phylum Pseudomonadota; class Gammaproteobacteria; order Vibrionales; family Vibrionaceae; genus Vibrio; species Vibrio sp. QJM3NY_15. The sequence continues at coordinate 296 of NZ_CM173518.1, read as the reverse complement.
CCTTCTGTATTACACAAGATAAGGTTGTAGCCTTTCTCATAACAACGACGTTCAACACCTTTTACCACTTCACCAAAGAATGGATTAGTAGAGGTAGTAACTAGCATGCCTAAGGTTTTGGTTTGCTTCATTTTCAAGCTACGAGCCAATGCAGACGGTGCGTAGTTGAGTTCTTTAGCCGCACTGTTAACACGCTCAGCAATCTCTTCACTGACAAAACGTGACTTGTTGATCACATGGCTGACGGTTGAAGTTGAAACCTTTGCTAGCCGAGCGACGTCTTTCATTGTTGCCAT